>CAVZWI010000004.1:0-318175 GCA_963778955.1 uncultured Chloroflexia bacterium | reverse complement strand
ATGGCCAGGTTGGCCTCGGCGTAGACCGAAGAACGTGCGGTCCCGCAAGCCGGCCAACACCCAGTGCTCGGCCTGGAGCACACCGTTCTCGACCTTCGCCTTGTCCCGAGGTTTCCCGGACCTCGCGGGGATGACCGCGCAGCCGAAGCGCTCGGCCATCTCCAGGTACGTCGGGTTGATCTCGGGCTCGTAACGATGGGGTCGGGTGACGCCCGAGCGCAAGTTGTCGGGCACGAGGATGGCGGGACAGGCCCCGAGGAAGAGGAAGGCATGGACGTGGGCGTCGTTCCAGTGCGGTAACGCCTGGCTGGCGAGGGCCTCGGCATAGGTGTAGTTGTGGCGCCGAGCATGGCCACGAACAGTCGCGCCCCCGAGACCTCGCCGGTGTCAGGGTCGGTGATGGGGATGGTCATGCCCGCGAAGTCGACGAAGAGCTTCTCGCCGGCATGGTGCACCTGCCGCATGACGAGGTCGAGCCGGCCCTGCCGAGAGTCGGTAGGTCTGACAGAACCAGGAGTAGCCGAAGCCGTCGGGGCGGCGCTCTCGATACTCGAGCCACAAGAGGACCAGGGTCACGCCCTTGCGGCGCAGCTCGAGGTGGACCGTCGCCCAGTCGGGCACCGGGCGCAGGTCGGTCGGTGGCCGGGCTGACGGCGGCACGAACAGGCGCGCCTCGAGCTCGGCACTCACTGAGGTCCGGGGGCAGCGGCCAGCCCAGGCCGGCTCGCTCGGCTCGGGCGAGGTGATCGGCCGCGGTGGCATAGGGCATGCCTGCCGCGATGGCAGCCTGGCGGCGACTGAGGCCTGGCCCGGTGGGGAGGAGACAGTTCACCTAATTCTCGCGCATGGCGGAACGGGGCCGTGGCACCGGTGTCGTCCTCGAACGGATGGTTGTTCGAGCCACGATGCCGAAGATGGGAGCCCTCAGGTCAGCCCTGTGATGGCCTCACCGTGGGGTGATCGGAAACCCGTGGAACGGCTGTATCGCATTGCCGTGGAACCGGCGATCGGATTGCCGTGGAATCCGCAGGGTGGATGCGGTGGACGGACGACCGCGCGTGGGTGTATGGGTGTGCCTCGGGACGACGCCATGCACGGCGACCGGGCAGACTTTTAATCCTCGTGTCCTGGGTTCGATCCCAGCCGGCTCACCACCTTGTCTAGGTATCCGTGCGCAGGATGCGGTGTTTCTCTCTGGCTGCGAGGTCTTTCGCCACGGCTGCCAGCCACGTTGCCAGCCACGGCGAACGCACACGGTGACCGTTCGGGTTCAGTCCCAGAGGGCGACTTCCTCGCGATGTCGGTGGATTGCTGTTCGATCTTGGCCGAGGTCGGGAGCACACCGATGCCACGCCTAGTCGTCATCCGCCAGAACTCGCCAATCCGTTTCTCCAGCCGGGATGCGAAACACTGCGTGCTCACGGTAACAACTCGATAGTGTGCTGCTGCTTCTACTCGCTCCTGAAGAATTAGGGGCACACCCTAGTCGAAGTGCTGATCCTGTTCGACCCGCCGTACCCAAGCCATCATGGAGCGGGACTAGCGGCCACGAGGCCATATCGGACCGGCTTTGCCACGGCCGAGCCGACATCCTGAACGAACGATGATGCGACGTCCTCGTCATTGGTCACGATGGTCCGCGGGGTTCGTAACCCAAGCCGACGGAAGGACTCCAGCGGCTCGGTGCTTCAATGGAGGTCGACGAGTCAACCGAGACCTTCGCCATCCCTGCGTCGAGCCCCCACGCTGCGCCACGGAGGTCGCGAAACCCCACTGGCCACTGCACCGGCTCGAGGGTGGCAGTGCGTCAGGTCGCGACGTACTCCGTAGGCAGCTCCTCGGCCAGCGCGGCGGTGGCGAGGCGGACGGTCTCTGGTTCGCCCACATTCTCGACCGACCGACCCGCCATCCGGCTGCCAGTCGCCTCGGTGGAGGCGAAAAGCTTGCCGGATGTACTCGATGCCGACCTCGCCGGTCGGGCGTGTGCGTTCGTCGTCGAGCATCTGCCTGATGCCTCTGGCCAACTCCTCCGGTCGGTACTCCCCCGTCGGTAGGCATCGAAGGCGTCCTTGTCGGCGAGGCGGTCCTGACCTCGCTCCTCTACGTGCTCGGCGCGCTCGAAGGCCTTCGAGATGAGTAGGGCACCCGGCCCCGCGACCCGGATCCGGATGCTGCGGAGGTCGTGGTGGAATTCGAGCGCCCTGACGGTCCGCATCTCGTTGTCGACGACCGCACCCTCGGACCCACAGACCTTGCGTGCGGTAGGTCTGCCATGCCCGGGGAGGCGAGCCGCGCGACGCCCGGCCGGGCTGGCGAGTGCCTCCGGGACCAGGAGGTCCACCTGCTCTCCCGCAAGCACCCAGATGCCCGGCTGCTGGCCTTCCGAGAACCCCGCTGCTCGCATCATCTGGTCGATGTCAGGGGTCTGATCGAGCGGCGGCACCGAGGGCCAGGTCCGCGTCCTTCGTGAAGAGCGCCACACCGGTGACGACGTCTCTGAGTTTTGGAGGTAGATGGCATGGGCCCCCCACGAGCACGATGTGCTCGACATGCGGCGCGAGGACCGCGAGCGCGTCGAGGAGCATCCGTCGCGACTCGACCGTGATGGGGTCAGGTGCGTCGCCAGGCATCCTCGTTCCCTTCCATCCATTCGATGAGCGCCTCGGCTTCACTGGGGGCCCGACCCGGCGAGGCGAGCAGGTCCACTGCGCGCCGCCCAGCGCGGGGTACGTCGTCGACCCATCGGACCAGGTCCAGTCGAAAGCGACCTTGGATGCCGCTTCGACGAGGACCACGTTCCCGCCGCTCGGCGCGGGCCGCAGGCCGAGGGTCTCGGCCGCGCGTCGGATGTCACGGACATAGACGCTCGCGAGCGCCGCCGGTGCGAACCGGACCTTCTGCTCTCGGCGGCGAGGCTCCCCGTGACCGTGTACTCGAGGTCGACCTCGCCGAGGCGAACGAGGAGGGCTCGAGGCCCGCGGGGTTCGAGGAAGAACTCTGCCTGATTGGCGGTCAGGAGTGGGTACTCGGTCGCCCACCGTCGCAGCAGCTGTCGCCACGCCACGCTCTTCATGGGCCCCCGGCCATCACGCGACACGATTGCCTCCTCGACGAGGTAGCTCACCACCCGGGAGGCGGTGGCCAGGGGCAGGTCGGCTGACTGGGCGAGGTCCCGGAGCGTGTATGGCGGTCGGTAGTCGAACAGCGCACGTACGATGCGGGCCGTACCGGGGCCCTTCAACGACGTGAGGGGACGTTCAGACTTCCATGGGTCGCTGGTCGCGCCCGACCTCTCCACCAAGAGGGCCGGGTCTCGGCTCTCGAGACGCAGGTTGCCGGTCGCATCCGCGTACCGCCATCCCCGATTGGCGCAGGATGTCCCGGGTGCTCGGCGCCAGGAACCGGCTGACGACGAGGAACGCAGCGGCACCGGGGGTTTCGTCGTTGCGGTTCCGCTGCCCCGATGATTTGCGCCCACGCGCTCCCGA
This sequence comes from uncultured Chloroflexia bacterium, assembly GCA_963778955.1. GTDB lineage: Bacteria > Chloroflexota > Limnocylindria > Limnocylindrales > CSP1-4 > JAFMJV01. The sequence goes on along the minus strand of CAVZWI010000004.1, from coordinate 314,687 downwards.
AGCGGGCCGACGCGTCCTTCGGGTAGAGGGTCAGCTTCGCCTCGACGAGGAACCTCGCGGGCAGGCTTGTTGGCGGGGCGACCGTCAACCAGGCATCGGGGCGCACCCCGAGGCTGCGGAGGTCGGGGAGGGGACCTCGCTCCACTCTGATGGCCCAGTCGGCCGGCAGACGCTCGGCAAGGAGTCGCTGGAGGGTATCGAGGGCTCGCGTTCGTCGGCGGGTGGTGTTTCACTCTTCATATCTGTTCCGCTTTTGGTGGAACACTACTATAAAGTGGAACAAGAGCGTGGGTCAATACCGTATGTTCCACATGTGATGGTCATGTTCCATAACAACGAAACGGGTATCATCGGTGGAACATGGACCTTGTGCCCGACACGCTGCCGTACCGCGTCCTCGTGCCCGGGTTCGAATCCCAGCCGGCTCACCAGTCTTCCTAGGTATTTGTGCGTTGATGGGATCGGTTCTCTGTGGGTCTGACAGCCAAGTTGACGACCACGCCGTCGTAGGACGTTTGCGAGGATGGCCTCACACTTCTCCGCCGCGACCGCAGCCGAGATGTAATTTCGGATATCGAGAGCCCCTGCGGGAAGGCGACTGTCTTACCGTCGAACCTTGAACCGCAGATGGAGGGCGCGCCGACCCTCGACCACGGCGGGGTCCTCCAGCATCAGGTGACCGTCACGAAGGTCGCCGAAGTAGGACTTTCCCTCGCCGAACAGCACCGGGACGAGGCTCACTGCGACCTCGTCCACAAGGCCCAGGTCGAGCGCCTGGTGGATGATCGTGGTGCTGGCGATGCTGACATCGGAATTGCCGGCCAGCTCCTTCGCAGTCGTGATGGCTTCCTCGACGCTCTCGACGAAGGTCGTCTTGGGCCACTTCGCGGTCACGCGAGCCGAGACCTCCCGCAGTGATGCCTGTCCCGCCTGATCGACCATCGCGTCCATCCCCCGCCTGCGTCCCAGCCTCGCCGTGAACCCGACCTCACCAACATCGCCGATGAAGGTCCTCGTAGGGCGCGCCGAGATTCGCCCATCGTCCTTCGATAGGCATCCGCGCCACCACCTCGATGTCGGGCGTCTGCTCGGAGAACGTGCGCAGCCCTCGACGCACGACGGCATGGTCATCCACGAGTGCGACCCGGATGGGCGTCGCAGCACCGTGGCGCCGATGGGCGGCCGCTACCTGATCGGTGTCAGCGCGGCAAATCGCCAGGCCGCTGGCGTGGCCTGCGGTGAGACCCATGACATCGAGCTGGAGCTGGACGTCGCTCCCAGGACGGTCGAGCTGCCGGACGACTTCGCGGCGGCACTCGGCAAGGACCCAGGGGCCAAGCGGACCTTCGATGCGCTGTCCCCGAGCAACAAGGGCTGGCATGTCTCGTCCATCGAGGGCGCCAAGTCGGCCGAGACGCGTCAACGGCGCATCCAGAAGCAGGTGGCGGCGCTCAGCGAGGGTCGGCCGCGCTGACCCCTCATTGGGAGAGCGGGAGCGGGCGAACGGACAGGCACCGGCGATCGCCTGCGGCGTGGGCGAATGGGCTACGGCGTGGCGAATGGGCTACGGAGTAGCGACGGGGCTCCAGACCGAACCGAAGACGAGCCACAGTAGTGCCAGGTCGATGGCGTAGCCAAGCAGCAGGGCGGGCGCGAAGAAGGCCGTCAACATGACCATCGAAGAGAGCGCGGAGACGACCACCAGCCCGGACCACCACGACGTCGGCACCACGAGTCCGACCGTGGCGAGCGCCGCCAGTAGCGAGGCGGCGAAGACGATGGTCATCATGACGATGCCCGCGACCCGGACGCGGCCGGCGTCGAAGCCCCGGCGGCTGATGAGCCAGGAGCGACCCATGTCGAACGGATAGGCAAGGCCGTTCGAGGCAGCGGCGGCCGGCTGGGGCTGAGGGAAGAGGAACACGAGGTGCACCCAGCCGTGGGCGAAGAGGAGCAGGGCCAGCAGCCAGGGGCCCGCTGCCCAACCGTTCGTGAGCAGGAACGACGTGACGGCACAGATGATGACGATGCCTACCGCGACCGGCACCAAGCTGGACAGACCTTTCATCGGTGGCGTCGACACAGCACCCTGAACGATGACTACCAGGGCTCGCCACGGCATGGGCCGATCAGGCCGATCCGGATGGGTCCCCAGGCACTGCGCCGGGCGGCGGGACCACGGCCGCACGTCGTTACGCTCCCGCGCATGATCGATCGTCGCCTGGCCGATCGGTTGCTCGATCCAGACCCTGCCGTGTCAGCCGACGTAGGCTGCCAGGTGCCGGCCAGTAAGCGTTGACGGGCCGGCAACCAGGGCGCCAGGTGTGCCCAGTAAGACGATGCGGCCGCCATCGTGGCCGGCGCCGGGACCGAGGTCGATGATCCAGTCGGCGTGCGCCATCACCGCCAGGTGGTGTTCGGTGACGATGACCGATTTGCCCGAGTCTACGAGCCGGTCCAGCAGCCCGAGGAGCTGTTCGACATCGGCCAGATGGAGGCCGGTGGTCGGCTCGTCGAGCACGTAGACGCCGCCCTTCTCGCCGAGGTGGGTGGCCAGCTTGAGGCGCTGCCGCTCACCGCCCGAGAGCGTGGTGAGCGGCTGGCCGAGGCTGAGATAGCCGAGTCCGACATCCGCCAGCCGCGCCAGGATGGTGTGCGCGGCAGCGACACGAGCTTGCCCGGCCCCGAAGAACGCCTCCGCCTCGGCGACCGACATGGCCAGCACCTGGCTGATATCGAGGCCGCCGAAGTGGTACTCCAGCACGGCGGCCCCGAAGCGCTTGCCCCCGCACTCCTCGCAGGTGGATTCGATGGTGGCCATGACGCCAAGCTCGGTGAAGATGACGCCGGCGCCATTGCAGCTGGGGCAAGCGCCCTCCGAGTTGGCGCTGAACAGCGCCGGCTTCACGCCGTTGGCCTTGGCGAAGGCTTTGCGGATGGGGTCGAGGAGGCCCGTGTAGGTCGCCGGATTGCTCCGTCGAGAGCCTCTGATCGCAGCCTGGTCGATGTACACCACGCCCGCGCTCGCCGGGATCGACCCGCGCACGAGCGAGCTCTTTCCGGAGCCGGCGACGCCGGTGATGACGACGAGGACCCCGAGCGGGATGTCGACATCGACCTCCTGCAGGTTGTTCGTCGTCGCCCCGCGCACCTCCAGGGCGCCGCTGGGCGTCCGCCATGCTGGCTTGAGGGCCGCCCGGTCATCGAGATGGTGGCCGGTCAGCGTGTCGCTGGCCCGCAGTCCATCGACTGTACCCTCGAAGCAGACGCTGCCGCCCTGCGCGCCGGCCCCGGGGCCAAGATCGACGACGTGGTCAGCGATGGCGATGGTCTCCGGCTCATGCTCCACGACGAGCACCGTGTTGCCCTTGTCGCGCAATCGCAGCAGCAGGTCGTTCATGCGCTCGACGTCGTGCGGATGCAGGCCGATGGTGGGCTCGTCGAACACGTAGGTGACGTCGGTGAGCGAGGAGCCCAGATGGCGGATCATCTTGGTGCGCTGGGCCTCGCCGCCGGAGAGCGTGCCCGAGGGCCGGTCCAGCGAGAGGTAGCCCAGGCCGATCTCGACGAACGAATTGAGGAGGTGCTGGAGGCCCGCGAGCAGCGGGGCCACCGACGGCTCATCGAGCCCGCGGACCCAGTCGGCCAGGTCGCTGATCTGCATCGAGCAGACGTCGGCGATGTTCTGGCCCTTGATCTTCGACGAGCGGGCCTGTTCGGCCAGGCGCGTGCCATCGCATTCGGGACAGGTGGTGAACGTGACCGCGCGCTCTACGAAGGCGCGGATGTGCGGCTGCATGGCGTCGACATCCTTGGACAGGAACGACTTCTGGATCTTCGGGATCAGGCCTTCGTATGTGAGGTTGATGCCGTCGATCCTGATCCTGGTGGGCTCCCGGTAGAGCAGGTCGTGCCGCTCGCGCTTGGTGAACTCGCGGATGGGCTTGTCCGGTGCGAAGAAGCCGCAGCCGCGGTAGATGCGGCCGTACCAGCCGTCCATGCTGTAGCCCGGGATGGTCAGCGCACCCTCGTTCAACGACTTGGTGTCGTCGAACAGCGCGGACAGATCGAAGTCGGTCGCACTGCCCATGCCCTCGCAGCGCGGACACATGCCGCCCAGGACGCTGAAGGTGGCCTTCTCCGCGATGGTCCGGCCAGGGCCGCGATCGATGGTGATGGCGCCCGTCCCGCTGGCCGAGGGGACGTTGAACGAGTACGCGTTGGGCGAGCCGATGTGCGGTTGCCCCAGCCGGCTGAAGAGGATGCGCAGCAGGGCGTTGGCATCGGTCGCGGTGCCCACGGTGGAACGCGGATTGGCGCCCATCCGCTCCTGGTCCACGATGATGGCCGTCGTCAGTCCGTCGAGCAGGTCGACCTCGGGCCGGGCCAGCGTGGGCATGAAGCCCTGGATGAAGGCGCTGTAGGTCTCGTTGATGAGCCGCTGCGATTCGGCGGCGATGGTGGCGAACACCAGCGAACTCTTGCCCGACCCAGAGACGCCGGTGAACACCGTCAGCCGCCGCTTGGGGATCTCGACGCTCACGTCCTTCAGGTTGTGGACGCGCGCTCCCTGGACGCGGATCAGGTCGTGGCTGTCGGCGGCATGCATCCCGGGTCGTTACCTGATCCGGTCGAGCCAGTCGCAGAGGTGGCCGATGACCTCGTCACGATTTGTTTCGTTCAGCACCTCATGACGCGCGCCCTCGTACACATGGACCGTCAGGTCCTGCGTCGGCATCTGCCGCACCGCGGCGAGCGACCGCTCGTACGGCACGAAGGGATCGTCGGTCCCATGCAGGAACAGCACCGGCATGCTGAGTCGGTCGACGTCTTCATCGAAGCGGTCAAGCGCCTTCACCTCTGCCTCGAGCAGTCCGCGCTTGTACTGGCCGTGGTAGACGAGCGGGTCGGCGGCGTACTCGGCGCCAGCCCGCGGATCGCGGGAGATCGCCTCCGGGTCGAAGGCGATGTACGGTAGTTCCGGCTGCTCGCAAGACGTCACGCGCCCACTGCCAATCGCCGATGACCGAGCCGCAGAACGCCAACCCGGCGACCTCGTCGGGCCAGCGCTGGGCGAACCGCCCGATGAGCAGGCCACCCATCGAGTGCCCGACCAGTACCAGGGAGATCCCGGGTTGCTCGGCGCGGGCGATCGCTGCGAGCGTGTGGAGATCTGCGACGACGTGCTCGAAGTCGGTGATAAGGGCCCGCTCGCCATCGGAGCGACCATGGCCCAGGTGGTCATCGGCATAGACCACGGATCCCCGCCGGGTCAACGCCGCGGCCACGTGAGCGTAGCGGCCCCCATGCTCGGCATAGCCGTGGACGATGAGTACGATCCGGTCGGTCGGGCCATCCGAGTCCCAGCGTCGGTAGAAGACGCGCCCTTCCGAGCCGTCGAAGAACGCCTCAAGCACCTGGCTGACCTCCGTCATCGCAGGATCATGTTCATCGAGACTGGCCACCTGATGCGAGGGCGCCTCACGGAGATGGCACCCGAGCCGGGAGCCTGGCGCCTTCCGGAGGATACCCTCCCGACTTCGTCACGTCGCCAGCCGGGTCCGGCGTACCATCACCAGCATGAAGGAGCCCACGCCGCCTGATGCCGCCCGGAGTGCCTTCGGGGCGGTCAGTAGCGTTGGCCCTGCCTCCATCTCGTGACCCGCTCCCCCAGGGGAGGTGTGGCGGCGGTCTGGCGCTACGCGCAGAGCTTCACCGGCTTCGAACGCGATGCCCGCATCTTCCTGGTCACGACGCTCATCTACGGCATCGCCCTCAGCCTCTGGTGGGTCGACTTCAACCTGTACCTGACGGCGCTCGGCTTCGATCCCGCGTTCATCGGCATCAGCGGCACCGTGGGCTCGGCGGCCGGCGTGCTGGTGGCCTTCCCGGCCAGCATCCTCTCGGATCGGCTGGGACGCCGCATCATCCTGGCGGTCGGGGCCGCCGGCTCCACGTTCGCCATCGCCGGTCTCATCGTCGTCACCTCGCCGCTCGCCATCCTTGCCCTGGCGGCCGCGATGGGCGCCGGGAGCCAGACGTTCTTCGTGCTGCAGTCGCCGTTCCTCATGGAACACAGTCAAGCCGAGAACCGCAGTGAGCTCTTCTCGCTGCAGTCCGCGGTCATGCCCATCACCAACGTCGGTGCTGCGCTCCTGGGTAGCGCCATCGCGCTCATCGTCGGGAGCGTGGCGGGTGTCGCCTCCGGTGACCCCGCGGTGTTCCGGGTGCTGCTGTTGGTCATGGCCATCGCCGCCGGTGCTGCGACCGTCAGCATCTTCGCGCTGCGAGACGACCGACCCCGACCCGGGCAGACACTGCCGTCGGCGCCGTTCGATGCGTCGGTGGAGGAGCCGATCGAGTCCCGCTCAGAGCGCCCACCGCTCATGCGCCGCGTGCGGCTGGCCATCCCTCGCCCGGCCGATCCGTCACCTTCTGGCGCCTGCTGATCCCGGGCTTCCTCATCGCTCTCGGGGCCGGCCAGGTGATCCCGTACCTCAACGTCTTCGTCGAGAGCAAGTTCGACCTTGATCTGGCCTCGCTCAACGTGATCTTCGCGGTCACCAGCCTCGGTACTGCGGTCGCGATCATGCTCCAACCGGCCCTGGCCCGGCGGCTGGGCAAGGTGGGCTCGGTGGTGCTGGTGCAGGGTGTAAGCATCCCGTTCCTGCTCGTGCTCGGCTTCAGCCCCATCCTCTGGTCGGTGATCCTGGCGATGGCCGTGCGCAACTCGCTGATGAACGCTGGCAATCCCATCGCCAATGCCTTCGCCATGGAGCAGCTGCGGCCGGCGGATCGAGCCACGTATGCGGCCACGGCCAGCCTGCTTTGGTCGCTGGGCTGGGTCATCGCCGGACCCTGGTACAGCATCCTGCAGGCGACGCTCGGCTTCGACGCCGGCTACGCGGTCAACTTCGCGACCGTCATCGTGCTCTACAGCGTCGCGACCTGGCTGTACTGGCGCTGGTTCCATGGGGTGGAAGCGCGCCAGGCTCTTGACCCGGAAGGGGCGGCCGCGTGAGGCCCTCGATGCCCTACGACCTCGACCGCTTCGTCGCGGCCCAAGCCGGCATCTACCAGCGCGTGCTCGATGAGCTTCGCCGGGGTCACAAGACCAGCCATTGGATGTGGTTCATCTTCCCGCAGGTGGCTGGCCTGGGGTCCAGTGCGATGTCTCAGCGATATGCCATCGGTTCGCTCGACGAGGCGCGTGCCTACCTCGCCCATCCGCTGCTCGGCGCTCGCCTGCGCGAGTGCGCCGGGCTCCTCCTTGCGACTGGCGGGCACGACGCGGAGGTGATCGTCGGTCGCATCGATGCCCGCAAGCTGCGCTCGTCGATGACCCTCTTCCTGAGAGCCGCGCCGGAGGAGCCGCTGTACCGTCAGGTGCTGGAGCGTTTCTACGACGGCGTTCCGGACGCAGCGACCGATGCGTTCCTCCGATAGCATGCTGTCCAGGGGCACCCCGGTGCCTGACACCGCATCGCTGGGGTCGATCGACCGCGGCCAGGAACAGAGAGGACGACTCCGTGAAGATCGCGCTCGCGACCGATGACGGGCAGACCATCAGCCGGCACTTCGGCCGAGCCAGGACCTATGCCGTGCTGACGGTGGAGGGTGGCAGGACTCGACGTCCCGTGAACTGCGAGACAAATTCTCACCACATGGCCAGGCTGGCGGTCCAGCGGAGAGCGAGAAGGAATCGGACGGTGCGCACGGGGAGGGTCATGCTGACCAGGCCAAGCATCTCCAGATGTTCGCGTCGATCAGCGACTGTGAGGTGATGATCGCCGGCGGCATGGGCAAGGGCGCACACGACCACGCCATCGCGGCCGGTCTCCGCCCCCTCGTCACGTCACTCTCCGACATCGATGAGGCGGCCGTGGCGTGTGCGGCCGGCCACCTCGCCGACGAGGTCGGGCGCCTGCACTGATACGGTCGCTCGTGTCAGCGCCTTTGTGCTAGCGCCCCCGGGATTCCATCTCCAGTGAGTACGAACCAGATCGTGCTGCGCCGTTCATGGCGGCCCGATGCCTGAAGGCGTGCTGTGCCGCGCCGACGTTCTCAGCTGAACCCGACCACGCCTTGAGCGCCGCTGCCTGGAGCGCGCGACCGAATGAGAACGACAGCTGCCACGGCTGCGGTTCATGCTGGTTGAGCGCGCTCAGGTTGGCGGTCGCGTCCTCGTCGCTCTGGCCGCCGGACAGGAAGACGATGCCGGGCAGCGCTGCCGGCACGTGGCGTCGCAGGCACCGCAGCGTCCACTGGGCAATCTCGTCGTGCGTTGCTTGCTCGGTGCAGTCGTAGCCCGGCAGCACCATGTTCGGCTTCAGCAACGCCTCCTCAAGTCGGACGTGCTGGTGGTACAGCTCATCGAACACGGCATGTAGGGTGCGTGCCGTTGCCTCTAGGCTCTGCTCGACGGTGTGTCTGCCATCCATGAGGACCTCGGGTTCGACGATGGGGACCAGTCCAGCCTCTTGCGACAGTGCCGCGAAGCGGGCCAGTGCCTGCGCGTTGACGCGGATGGCATAGTCGCTGGGGGCCTCGGGCCCGATGACGATGACGCCTCGCCACTTGGTGAACCGGGCACCCAGTCCCTGGTAGTCGGCGAGCCGCTCGCGCAGCCCATCGAGCCCATCGGTCGATCTTCTCTTGCGGCCGATCCGCGAGCGGCTTGGCTCCCAGGTCGACCTTGATGCCGGGGATGATCCCGCGCGCGGCGAGCAGTCGAGCAAAGGGGGTCCCTTCGCTCGACGACTGCCTGATGGTCTCGTCATACAGGATGACGCCGCTGATGCAGTCCTCGATCCCAGTCGCGGTGAAGAGCAACTCCCGATAGGCCTGCCGGTTGGCCTCCGTCGACTCGACGCTGATGGAGCGGAAGCGCTTCTCGATGGTGGGGCTCGAATTCGTCTGCCGCCAGGATGCCCTTGCCGGGTGCGACGAGGGCGAGAGCCGTGGCCGCCAGGTCGGTCTTCGCGGGCGAGTTCATGACGATCCTCCAACTGCGGGCCGGCAGCGCCGGCCTGGCGTGCGAGCCGCAACGTGCTCGGCATCTTCGTCTCGAGGAAGCGGGTCGCCGCTGTATGCCATTAGCATATACGTGCCATAGGCTACAGCCGAGAGCCGAAGGTCACGAAGGCCCGGCCGAGGCGCACCAAGTTGGCGGCTCGGGGCGAGTCGTGGTGCGTCAGTCGCCTTCGGTCGAGGGCTCCGGGACGATCACCCGCAGGACGCCCGGCCTGATCTCGAAGATCGACCGGTGTCGTCCCCAGGTCGTGGCTGTCGGCGCGCGCCGGAAGGGATCCGGCACCGGAGATCCGGACATGGCTCGCCCGCTCCATCAATGTGTGCGGCTGATACGCCCGACGGCCGAAGGCGATGCTCGCGAAGTGGCGGATCAGCTCGCGCTTGGAATAGTGCAGGAAGACACAGACATCGAAGAGCCCATCGTCGAGCGACGCTTCCGGTGCGACGGTGAAGCCGGCACCCATGTACGGGCCGTTAGCGACCACCGCCAGCAGCATGCGCCGTTCGACCATCCGTTCACCGTCGAGCTCGATAGTCATCCGCGATGGTCGATAGCGGAACGCGGTCACGATGGACCGGAAGATGGCCGCGTAGTCGCCTTCGTCGACTTCCGCGATGTCACGGGACACGGCGGCATGCAGCCCGACGGAGCCGGCCTCGTAGAAGATGGTGTTTCCAGACCGACCGACATCGATCGTTCGCACGTGGCCGCTACCCAGGACTTGTGCGGCTTCCTCCAGGTCCCGTGGCAGGCCCAGCATCCGCGGGATGTTCATGACGCTTCCGAGCGGAAGGATCCCGAGGGCGGTCGGCGTCTCAAGGAGGTGCTGCGCGACCAGGCCGATGCTTCCGTCGCCACCGGCCGCGACGACGATGTCATACCCACCAGAGACAGCGTCCTGCGTCCCCTCGATCGCCTCCTCTTCCGATCTCGTCTCGCGCAGCTCATCCCCCAGCCCATACCGCGCCATCAACTCAAGGATCGCGTCGCGCGACGTCTGGCTGGTGGGGATGCCGCCCTTCTGGCCGGACGAGGGGTTCCAGAGGACCCGGATGCGGGCGGCGCCCATCTCGATCCGCTCGCTGGTCATCGGGTCGCCGGTCCGGGCTTGAGCCGCCGGTAGACGATGATGAGCGCCGCGAGATAGCTGGAGCCCAACAGGTACGACGCCGCCACATCGGTCGGCCAGTGGTGCCCCAGGTGGATCCGGCTGGGGCCGACGGCCGCGATGAGGGCCGTGAGCGCGGCGACCGCGAGGCCGCGTGGCAAGATCGGCCGGATGAGCATGTTGGCGAGGATGGCCAGCCACCCGTACGTGACGACGTAGGTGAGCACGTGGCCACTGGGGAAGCTCGATCCGCCCAGCTCAGCCGCCGCCACCCGAAGGTCGGACCCTGCGACCGGCCGAGGTCGCTGCATGAACCACTTGACGGCGCTCGAGAGGAGTGCGCTGCCCCAGGCGGCGAGCTGGAATGCGGCCTCGAGGCGGAACCGACCCAGCCAGAGCGCCGTGATGGCGACCGGCGGCAGCAGTCGACTCTGTGGCGGGAACCCGAACCAGGAAACGGCCGTCGATGCCCGCTCCAGGGAGCGATGGCGGAGAACCTGCAGGCGCATCGTGACCGCGAGGTCGAGCGCCTCCAGCCGCTTCCGACGGACGAGAGCCATCAGCCCGCCGAAGCCGACCGTGCCGCCGACCACGACCACCAGCGCGTCCCGAGTCCGGGGCAGCGCCACTGACAGCGGCACAGGCCGAGCCAGGCTCTTTGCCGCCGGTCCATCCTTCATCGCCGCGGGGATCATCACACCTCCTTGCGCAACGCCGCCTCCTCGGCGGCAGCGGCGATGGCCGGGTAGGCCGGTGCCAGCACCTCCGCCAGTGGCTTGCCCGCCACGTCGATGATGCCTGGCTCCAGCCCGCGCAGGATGGCGTCGGCGACGACGGCCGCCCGTGGTCGCGTCATGCTGCGGACGACCGCTTCGCCAGCCTCCCAGAAGCCGTCGATGACATCCGCCAGCGGCGGAACATCGGCCACCGGTACCTCCCAGAGGTCGTACGTGCCGCCCACCGCGCCGGCGTCGTCCCCGTCTCCGCGGGGGAGGCCCAGGAGGTCGCTGAGGAGCTCATCGCGGTCACGGCCGCGCCAGCGGAGGATGAGGAAGGGGTCGTCATCGAAGGCCTCGGCGAGCAGGTAGTAGGTCGCCGCGATGTGCTTGCAGGGGTTGGCCCAGTCAGGACAGGAGCAGTCGGCGCGAAAGGTCGTGACCCGAGCGGGGGAACAGCGACAACTGGACCTCGGCGAAGGCTTCCTCGATATCGCGTGGCATCTCACCCGCCAGCAGCTTGGCCAGGAAGGCCGCCCGTGCCGGCCATGGCCTGCTCGACGCGCTGCCAGTCATCAGGCGGGATGGTGAGCGTGCCCACGTGCACCCGATACGGCTGCCGTCGCGAGCCCTGGACGCGCGCCGTCACCTCTCCCGGTCGGACCTCGAGGTCGAGCACTTGTCCGGCGCGTGCGTAGCGACGACCGCGAGCCAGGCGTGTCTCCATCTCGAAAGACTCCAGGCATCTTCGATGAAGCGGCGCGACCACCAGGTCTCACCGATATCGCCACGGCGGCTGCGTGCGCGGATGCCATCGGCGGGCAGGGGCGGCTTCGCGGGTCGGGTACCAACCGTACGAAGGGCTCGGGCTCGCGGGTCGTCTTGGGCTCTGGGGTCGTCGGTCGACCATCGTGTCCTGCCTGGCCTACGCCTCGGCGACCGCGTCGGCCGACAGCGCGACCAGCTCACGAAGCTGTGAGGTCGACAGCTCGGCCAGCCAGCCCTCTCCGCTGCCCACGATCCGTTCGGCCAGTGCCCGCTTGTCCTCGATCATCTTGTCGATGCGCTCCTCCAGCGTCCCCACGCAGACCATTTTGCGCACTTGCACATCACGACGTTGGCCGATGCGGAAGGCCCGGTCGGTGGCTTGGTCCTCGACCGCCGGGTTCCACCACCGATCGAAGTGAACCACGTGGTTGGCGGCGGTCAGGTTCAGGCCCACACCGCCGGCCTTGAGCGAGAGCAGCAGGACTGGCGGCCCGTCCTCAGCCTGGAAGGCGGCGACCATCTCGTCGCGGGGGCGTTTGCGTACCGCTCCGTGCAGGAACGGGACCTCGACCCCCAACCACGCCTGGAGGTGGTCGCGCAGCAGATAGCCCATCTCGGTGAACTGGGTGAAGCAGATGCGCCCGGTCACCCTCGGCCAGCGCCTCTTCGAGGATGCCGTCCAGCCGCGCCAGCTTGCCGGACCGACCATCCAGCCGGAGCCGTCGCCGAGCAGATGGGCCGGATGATTACAGACCTGCTTGAGCTTCATCATCGTGGCCAGCACCAGGCCGCGCCGCTCGATGCCCTTGCTGGCCTCGACCCGGGCGAGCATGTCATCCACGACGGCCTGGTACAACGCGGCCTGCTCGCGCGTGAGGTTGCAGTAGGCCTTCATCTCGTTCTTGGCCGGCAGGTCTGAGATGATGGTCCGGTCGGTCTTCAACCGCCGTAGCAGGAACGGTCCCACGATGCGCCTGAGCCGGGCCGCGGCCTCAACGTCGCCATAGCGCTCGATGGGCACGGCATAGTGTTCGCGGAAGGCGCGCGCCGAGCCCAGCAGCCCGGGGTTGCAGAACTCCATGATCGACCACAGCTCGGCGAGGCGGTTCTCCACGGGCGTCCCGGTCAGTGCGATGCGACCGGCGGTGGGCAGCGCCCGCACGGCTCGGCTCTGCCTGGTCTCGGCGTTCTTGATGTTCTGGGCCTCGTCCACGACGATCCGTCCCCAGCGCACCGACTTCAGCAGATCAGTCGTCCCGGGCGGCCAGGCCGAACGTGGTGATGACGAGGTCGGACGTCCTGGCCGCTCTCGCGAACGCCAGCCCTGCCGACCGCTCCCCACCGTGGTGGACATGGACGCGCAGCCCCGCGGCAAAGCGACCGGCCTCGCGTTGCCAGTTGCCCACCACCGACATCGGGCAGATCAGCAGGGTCGGTCGGTGTCGCCTGGCACGCGTGCTGTCAGGCCGGCGCTCGGCGAGCAACAGCGCCAGCAGCTGGATGGTCTTGCCCAAGCCCATGTCATCGGCTAGGCAGGCACCGAGGCCAGCGCGGTCCATGAACGCCAGCCAGCTCAGCCCGCGCTCCTGGTACGGTCGAAGTGTCGCCCTCGAAGCCGGCCGGTGCCACCATCGGCTCGAGGCGCCGGTCGGTCGCCAGCAGCTCGCCCAGCCAGCCATCCGCGAGAACGGCCAGCACCGGCAGGTCGGCCGGCGAGGGCTGCAGCCCGAGTCCCATCTGCAGGAGTTCCGCCACGGTCGCCCGTGTGCCAGCGGAACCGCGTTCGAGCGAACGCAACGCAGCGTCGATCTCGTCGGCACGCAACTCGACCCACTGTCCACGCACGCGCACGAGGGGGACCTTCATCTCGGCCAGCCGCCGCAGCTCTGCCTCCGACAGGGTGGTCTCTCCGAGCGCCACCTCGTGGTGGTAATCGGCGAGTGTCTCCAATCCCAGCTGCCCCGTGGCGTCGGAACCCCCGGCCTTCGCGGTACGAGCGTGCACACGAAGGCCGAGTCGGGCTCGCTGCGAGCGCCACCAGGGTGGGACGAGCACACCGAAGCCTGCCGCCTCGAGAAGCGGCGCGGCCTGGGCGAGGAAATGGTAAGCGCCCGCGGTATCGGTCACGAGGGCCTCCGGCTTGGCACCGTCGAGCGCCTGCTCGAGCTCGGGGTACAGGCGGCTGGCGTGCCCCAGGTCGGTCAGCAGGTGCTGTCGCGGGTCCTCGACCATGCCGGCCAGCACCGCTGCCCGCCCGCGCGTTCGCCAGATGCGCTCGGCGGGCACCATCAAGCTGGGTTCCTGGCGGGACTGGAGCAGGAACTCGACGCGCCAGCGGTCGAGTTCCGGATCGGGGCCACTCACCATATCCGGGTCGTCGGCCAGATCGGCGTCGCCATCGAGCAGGATGGTCGGCGGCACGAGGCGGAACGTGGTCCGAACCAGACCCAGCTGTTCGATGCCCGAGGCGTGCCACATCGATAGCTTCCCCGCCAGCACCGCGATCTCAGCGGCGTCCGTGGTCAGGCTGGGATCCGGAGTCGTTAGCGCGGCTAAGAAGGCCTCATTGGTGGAGCGCGATGCCGGCCGCCGTGGCCGTGCTGGGGGCACGAGCCGTTGGCCACGGACGCCGGCGCGCGCGACCTGATCGACGATGGCCGCAACCATCTCGCGGATGGTCTCGCTGGGGTCGCGTCCCCCGACGATCTCGAGAGCTGACTTGGTGGGGATCCCGTCGTGCGGCGGTCGCCACTCAGCGCGGCAGAGCGGAGGCAGCGCCCGTGCCAAACGGACGATACGGTCGCCATCATCGGCGTCGGGAACCGGCAGCCAGCGGGCAGCAGCTCGGCCATCTTCATCGCGGACGATCGCGGGAAGCACCCGGCCCCTGGCGACCAGGTCGAGGGACAGTTCGACGACCTCGGCGAACGCTGGCACGGACGTGCCCACCGCGACGTCGCGGCGAGGCGCATCGTGTGCGAGTGTGAGCAGCAGGCCGACGGCGTGCTCCGGCCCGAATGCCAGCGACGGCACCCGCCACGGGGCCAGCCGTGGGGTCGTACGAAGTACCGGGCGCGAGCGGCGTGCTGGCAAGATGCTCGGCGATGGCCGGGGCCGTCCGCGGCTCGTGGGCAGGAATAGACGCAGGTCAGACACGATGCCGGCATCGCCCATGCCCCCGAGTGCCTCGCGCAGGCGGAGGAGGGGCGTCGCGAACGGATGACTCCCGGGCTTGGCTCGCGCGCTCGTCCGTGTGCCATCGATCTGGCCATCCTCGGCCCACACGTGGAGTGAGTCGGCAGACCAGATGGCATGGACAGCGAGCATGCCGACATGGTAATGACGCCGGCGGGTCGTCGGGTCGGGCGGGTCGTCGGGTCGGCTAGAGGTCGACGAGGGCGATCCCCATGGCCTCGGCCACATCGGCCAGTCTTCGGTCGTAGGTCGCGAGGACCGGCGGTTGGCCCAGGCCGCGCAGGAACTCGACCGATGCCAGGTGCAGTGCATCAAGCGTGCGGACGCGAACCGGGAAAGGTTCCAGCGCACGCGCCAGAACGGGCGCCACGAGCTCCAGGAACCCGAGTCGCGCCAGGAGCGTCCGGGCATCGTCGCCGTGGCTGTCGGTCAGTCGTCGGCCGTTGACGCTGTTCCACACCTCGTATTCGAGGAGCCGACTCGAAACGAGAGGACCGCCGTCCCAGAACGATGGCTGCGGGCAGCGATCCTCTGCCAAGAGCTGCGCGAGCACCACCGAGGTGTCGACGTAGATCACCGTGCGGGGTGCCCGGGGTGCTCAGGGCGCTCCGCGCCCTCGGAGCGGTCGGCGTCCAGCTCAGAGAGCAGCGTCTGGAGCCGCGTCACCGGGCGTCGTGGGGGCTGCCCCGTCGTGGGGCCGACCGCCGGTGTGAGCCAGCCCTTCCGGACGGCCTCCGCGAGCAGCGCGTCGTTGACGGTGGCGGCACGGCCATCGCGTGGTGCGCTGAGCTCAGCCACGACCCGTTCCCGGTCGGTCACCAGGATGGTCTCGCCAGACGCCGCCAGGCGTACGTACTCGCTGAGCCTGTTCTTGAGGACCCGGAGGCCGACCGCTCTCATCGCCTCAATGTAGCCTCAAGAAGCTACATCGTCAACGCCCGCGAGCCCGGGAAGCACGCTCCCGTGTGACAGGGCTCTCGCGGCGACCTTGGTCGAGCTACGCCGCACAAGCACGCACGACGATGCTTGACAGGTGTGGTAACGTTACCAGCAACAACCATCCGCCACGTGCTCCGTCGCCAACCAGAGAGGAAGCTCACGATGCCCCAGGCCTTCAACGACACCATCCCCGGCACCGACGTCAAACGAGGCCTGGACAAGGATGACCTGATCGTCATCGCCGGCGCCGGTGGCTTCATCGCCGGGTCGCTGACTCGCTACTTCGCCGAGCAGGGCTACACCAACATCCGTGCCATCGACCGCAAGCCGCTGCCCGACTGGTACCTGCGCGTGCCCGGCGTGGAATCGATCTGTGCCGACCTCAGCGTCGAGCAGAACGCCATCGAGGCCGTCAGGGGAGCGACCGAGGTCTACAACCTTGCCGCGGACATGGGCGGCATGGGCTTCATCGAGAACTTCCGCGTGGAGTGCCTGCGCAGCATCCTGGTCAACACCCACCTGACCGAGGCGTCCTATCGCGCCGGTGTCAAGCGCTACTTCTTCAGCTCATCGGCCTGCGCCTACAACACCGACCTGCAGAAGTCGCCCGAGGTCATCGCGCTCAAGGAATTGGATGCCTACCCGGCCATGGCCGAGCGCGGTTACGGCTGGGAGAAGCTCATCAGCGAGATGTTCTGCCAGGAGTACTGGGCGGAGCGGGGCCTGGAGACGCACATCGCCCGTTTCCACAATATCTACGGCCCCAACGGCACCTGGTTCGGTGGTCGCGAGAAGGCGCCGGCGGCGATGTGCCGCAAGGTGCTCGAGGCGCAGGACAGTGGTGACATGCGCATCGAGATCTGGGGCGATGGTGAGCAGACCCGCTCGTTCTGCTACATCGATGACTGCCTCCACGGCATCGATAGGATCATGCACAGTCCCGATCTCATCGCCACACCCATCAACCTGGGGTCCAGCGAGCTGGTCTCCATCAACACGCTGGTCGACATCGTCGAGGACATCGCCGGCGTCAAGCTGGAGCGCGAGTACAAGCTCGATGCGCCCAAGGGCGTGGCCGGTCGCAACAGTGACAACACCTTCATCGAGGAGGTCCTGGGCTGGGAGCCCCGGAAGCCCCTTCGGGAAGGCATGGCCGAGACCTACGCCTGGATCGCGCAGCAGTTCGCCGATCGCAAGGCTGGCAAGCGCGTCGTCGAGGGCTGACGCCGATGACCGACGCGGCTTCGGCGCCGGCGACGTTGACAGCGACGTTGCAGGGCGCCATCGGCCGGCTTCCCTATCGATTGCAGATGGCCGGCGGCTGGATCGACCAGCCGTTCGTCTCCGAGCACAACCCTGAGCCGCCCGGCTCCATGGTGGTGGTCTCGCTGCGGCCGACGGTCCGCTACATGGACCGGAGTGGCATGGCCACCGGCACACGCGTGGTGGCACGCGAGTTGTGGGGCGACGAGCTGCCCGACCGCCCTCCGGCGACCTTGGTGCACGAGCTGTACCAGGCTGAGAACGAGGGTCGCGCCGACCCCTCAGGCTCGCAGGACATGTGCGGCATGGTCTATCCGGGAGTCAGTCGTCTCGACTATGACGCGGACGTGGAGGGCGGCTGGTTCCCCTCGCACGTGGAGACCACGACCGACCCCGATGTGGTGGCCTGGCTGGAGCGGGTCGTCCACCTGGTCCCCGTGGGCGGGCGTCCACCGGGCTACGACCCGCTGGGCGCCAAGCACCTCGAACCGGGGTGGGTGGCGCGCTTGGGAGCCAGTGGGCGGGACTGTTACGACGCCATCGTGGGCATGGATCTGGAGGCGCTGGGTGAGTCGCTCAACGAGTGCTCGCGCGCCTGGTCCGCGATCCTGCCGGACATCTACGATCACCCCGCCATCACCATCGACCTGCGGGGCCTGCTGGCGGGCTATGCCGCGGCCTACGCCGGTGCCATGTACTCGGGCTGCGGTGGCGGGTATGTCATCGTGGCCTCCGATGGACCGCCGCCGGGCTCCACACGCATCTCCGTGCGCGTCTGACCGATGAGACGCGCATGAGCGACGAACGCGCATGACGGGTCCGAATCCCGTGGTGGTCGAGGCCAGCCTCGACGATCTGCGTTCCGACGACGTGCGCTTCCTCCAGGAAGCAGCCCGCCTGGGGCCACTCCACGTCCGCGTTCCCTCGGACGACCTGGTGGCCGAGCTGACCGGTGCGGCACCCGACTTTCCCGACGTCGAGCGGCTGTTCCTGGCGCAGTCGATCCGCTGGGTGGAGAGCGCCGCGGTGGTGGAACGCCCGTGGCTGGCAGACCTGGGCGAACTGAGCGCGGGCGACACCACCCTGGTCCTTCGAGAGGAGGACGCCGGAGACGAGCTGCGTGAACAGGCGCGTGCAGCCGGTGTGCCCGTCGCGGTCGTCTCACCCGCGGCTCGAGCCGGGTTTCCGCTCTGGGATCCGGCGCCGCCACCGGCCGACACCCCCCGGGTCATCGTCACCGGTTGCTTCGACTGGCTACACTCGGGTCACATTCGCTTCTTCATGGACGCAGCAGCATACGGTGCGCTCTACGTCGTGGTCGGTAGTGACCGCAACGTGTCCCTCCTCAAGGGCGCCGGCCACCCACTGCAGCGCGAGGAGGAGCGTCGCTACATGATCGGCGCCATGCGCACCGTCCACGTCTGCCTGGTGTCATCCGGATCCGGCTGGATGGATGCCGAGCCCGAGATCGACGACATCCGGCCGGCCTACTACGTCGTCAACGAAGACGGCGACAAGCCGGAGAAACGTGCCTTCTGCGAGGTGCACGGCATCGAGTACGTCGTCCTGCAGCGGGTCCCGCACGCGGGCCTGCCCGCCCGTTCCAGCACCGATCTGCGTGGCTTCTGACGTGCGGACGAGGCTCGGGTGACGATCGTGCCCACCTTGCGAGACGTCGCCCGGCAAGCCGGCGTCTCACCCATGACCGTGTCGCGCGTGGTCAACGATTCCGGCCCGGTCAGCCCCGCGTTGCGCAGCCGCGTCGAGCAGGCCCTGGCCGAGACCGGCTACGTGCCCAACATCGTCGCCCGCAATCTCCGCGCCCGGCGCACCGACACCATCGCCTTGCTCATCCCGGACATGACCAACCCGTTCTTCACGTTGCTGGCCCAGGGCGTGGAGACCGCTGCGCGTGAGGCCGGCATCTCCCTGCTGCTGGCCAACAGCGACGAGCGCGAGGACGAGGAGCGCCGCCTGGTGCCGATGCTGCTGCAGCGTCAGGTGGACGGTCTGCTCATCATCCCCGCCGGCGGTTGTGCCGAGATCGCCCGGCGCTGTCGGGAACAGGGCGTGCCGCTGGTGGTCGTGGACCGGCGTCCGGAGGTTTCCGACGTGGACGTGGTGCGGGCCGACTCGGAGGCCGGCGCACTCGAGCTTGGCCGATTGCTCCTGGGCCTCGGCCATCGCCGCATGGCCGTGCTTACCGGGCCGTCATCGGTGCCCACCGCGACCGACCGCGTGTCAGGCTTCGGGCAGGCGTTCGACGAGGCCGACCTGCCGACGCCCGATGTGACCTATGGCGCCTACACCATCGACAGCGGACATGAGATGGCCTTGGCCGTGATGCGACGCGAACCGCGGCCGACGGCCATCTTCGCGGCCAACAACTTCATCGCCATCGGCGTGCTGCACGCACTCGGCGAGTTGGGACTGCGGGTTCCGCAGGACGTGGCCGTGGTCGGATTCGATGACCTGCCGCAGGCCATGGTCACCTTCCCCTTCCTCACCGTGGCCGCACAGCCAGCCGTCGAGATGGGGCGTCGCGCCGTGGCTCTGCTTATCGCCCGTCTGGCCGATCCCGACGGCGAGCGACAGGAGATCGTCCTGCCGACCGAGCTGGTCGTGCGGCGCTCCAGCGGGGACCGACTGCGGTAGAGCAGGCGGGCGATACTGGGTGGCATGTCGGACGATCGCCCCACCAACTACGTCAGCCACCTCGAGGCGGCGATCGATGGCAAGGTGCTGCCGGCCGGCACCTTGCAGACCACGCACGCGGGGCGGCCGATCTGGGTGCGCTACGACCTCGATGCCGTCCGCGCCTCGGTCGATCGTGATGCACTGCGCCAACGCCCCGCAGACATGTGGCGCCATCGCGAGCTGCTACCGCTGGCCGACCAGGGCCACCGGATCTCCCTGGGCGAGACGATGACACCGCTGCTCCACGCCCCACGCCTGGGCGGCCACCTGGGCCTGACCGACCTACGTATCAAGGACGAATTGCGCCTTCCGACCGGCTCCTTCAAGGCGCGCGGCATGGCCATGGCCGTGTCGATGGCGCACGAACTCGGGATCCGTCGCGTGGCCGCCCCCACGGCAGGCAATGCCGGCGGTGCGCTGGCCGCCTACGCCGCCCGTGCCGGGATGGATGCCTGGGTCTTCATGCCTGCCGATACGCCCATGGTGAACCGCTACGAAACGGCGCTCTACGGCGCCCACGCCTACCTCGTCGACGGCCTCATCAACGACTGTGGCGCCATCGTCCGGGACGGGGCAGACGCCATGGGCTGGTTCGACATGAGCACGCTGAAGGAGCCCTATCGCATCGAGGGCAAGAAGACGATGGGCTTGGAGTTAGCCGACCAACTCGACTGGCGACTGCCGGATGTCGTCCTCTATCCGACCGGCGGCGGCACCGGCCTCATCGGCATGTGGAAGGCCTTCGGCGAACTCGAAGCGCTGGGTTGGCTCGAGGCGCCGGGCAAGCCGCGCCTCTATGCCTGCCAGTCGGATGGTTGCGCACCCATCGCCGACGCCTGGGCGGTAGGAGAGCGCTTCGCCGAGCCGGCTCTCGATGCCCACACCCTTGCCTCGGGTATCCGCGTCCCCGCCGCGGTGGGCGACTTCATGATCCTCGATGCGGTGCGCGAGTCGGGCGGCGCTGCCCTGACCGCCCGCGAAGACCGCTTGATCGAGTGGATGCGCCTGGCGAGCAGGCTCGAGGGCATCGCGCTGTGTCCGGAGTCGGCTGCCTGCCTCGATGTGCTCGCGCGCCTGGTCGAGTCCGGCGACGTGCGGCGCGACGAACAGGTGGTCGTCTTCAACACCGGCGCGGCCCAGAAGTACGTCGAGGCGATGGCCGCCGACCTGCCCCGCGTGGAGCCGCCGGTCGACTACGCCTCGCTCAGCGGCCGCGCTTGAGCAGCGTCAGTAGCATCGTCACCGGTGTTCGTGCCACCACGCTGTGGGGCAGGTTGGCGGGCAGGTGGATCCAGGTTCCCGGCCGTCCCTCGACCGCATCGGAGCCGAGCGTGATGTCGGCCTCGCCCGCGACGATCTCCAGCGTCACCGGCATGGCCGCGGTGTGATCGGAGAGCTGCTGGCCAGTCGCGAACGAGAACAGCACCACCCGGGCATCGTCGTCACTGTGGATAGCACGGCTAAGGATGCCGTCGGCAGGGACCTCGACGGTTTCGCGCAGGTCGTGGATGGTGGGTCGGCCGACGTCCATGTGTGCTCCTCGGGTGGTGGTGGCCTCCGAGCGTACACCGCTCTGGCTATGCTTCGGGGTATGGAGGAGGGGATATGCCGAGCCGATCGATCGAGTTGATCAAGTACGCGCCACGAGTCCGGGTGCTGGAGGTCCGGCGCATCGTCCATCCCGCACCTCGTTATCGACTGATCACGCTCGCAGGCGAGGATCTGTCCGACTTCGTGACGGCGAGTCCGACCGACCACGTCGGTATCATCCCGCCGTCCGGCGGCGAGCTGGTCCTGCCCGAGTTGGCCGATGGGCGCCTCCGCTGGCCGACCTCGCGCCCTCCCATGCGCGAGTACACCGTGCGCCGATACGACCGCGCCACCGCGGAGCTGGACGTGCGCTTCCTGATGCACGGCGGCGGCCCTGTCTCCGGCTGGGCGGCAAGCGCCAAGCCCGGCGATCGCGTCGGTATCGTGGGGCCGCTCGTCTCGAAGGTGATGCCCGACGGCTATGCCAACTACCTGCTGGCCGGCGACTTGACCGCGGTGCCGGCTATCTCGCGCTGGCTCTCCGAACTGCCCGACGATGCCACCGCGCAAGTGTTCATCGCCGCGGGGAGCGAGGACGATGTCATCGAGCTGCGCTGCGCACAGCCCATCTCGGTGCGCTGGCTGACCGAGGGTGGCTATCCGGAAGCCGACCAGCTGCCCTGGGCGCTGGCGACGCTGGAGCTCTACGGATCCGATACCTGGGCGTGGGTCGCTGGCGAGGCGCTGGCGATGCGCGAGGTGCGCCGCATCCTGCTGGACAAGCCGGGACTCTCCGATGACACCGTCAAGGTCACCGGGTACTGGCGGCGCGACCGTTCGGATTTCGACTACGAGGCGCCGCTGGAGGCCGACTGAGGCGTGTCGCGACCCTCAGTGCGATACCGGTCCTCGTCAGCCGCCTGACACGATGCGGTAGATGAAGCCGCCCTTGTCGTCGGAGACGTACAGCGCCTCGTCGGCCCCAACGATGACGCCGGCCGGGCGCCCGCTGGCGTCACCACTATCGGCGTCGAGGAAGCCACCGACGAGCACCTCCGGCGGTCCGGCAGGCCCGTCCTGCCAGGGCACCGACACCACCTCATAGCCCACCTTTTCGGCTCGGTTCCACGAGCCATGGAAGGCGATGACCGCCCGGTCCTGCCAGAAGGTGATGCCCAGCGGCGCTGCATGTGCCTGGTAGGTCAGCGCCGGCATGGTCACTCCCTCGCAGCCCATCAGGCCTGTGCGCGGGTCTGGCTGTTCCCCGAACTCGGGGTCGAGGATGTCCCCGGCATGGCATCGTGGCCAACCGGCGTCGGCGCCGTCGACGACGCGGTAGACCGTCTCCGGCGGAAGGTCGTCGCCCAGCATGTCACGCCCATTGTTGGTCGCCCAGACCTCGCCGGTGGCCGGGTCCACTGCCATGCCGACGGCGTTGCGCAGACCGCGCATGAGCACGCTCGAGTTGCTGCCGTCGGAAGGCGCGACGATGATGCTGGCGCGCTCCTCGCCATCCTCCCAGCAGACGTTGCAGCTGGAGCCGATGCTGACCAGGAGCGCGCCATCCGGCACGACGACGACCGTCCGGGTCGAGTGCTGGCCACCGGACGGGTAGGTCAGGATGACCTCTCGCCCGACCTCCTCCAACGCCTCGTCGAGTGTCACCCGAAACAGCGCGCCGCTCCCGGCCACCAGCAGCGAGCCGTCATCGGCGAAGGCGAGCGAGTGAGCCACGTCGTAGCCATCGCCCACGACTACCGTCTCGTCCGCGCGCCCATCTCCATCACGGTCGGGAAGCGCGAGCACACGGTTGGCACCCTGCTCCGCCACGAACAGCGTGCCGTCAGGGCCGATGGCCATGAACCGTGGGTGGTCCAGACCGGAGGCGTAGACACCGGCCCCATAGCCGTCAGGCAACTCCAACGTCGTCTGGCCAGCTGGACCGCGGTCGAAGCTGATGCCCACCAGCCCCAGGAGTGGCTCGCGGAGGATCCATGCACCGACTAGCAGGATCGCCACGACCGCGCCTGAAAACAGCCCCAGTCGCACCAGGCGCTTCACATCTGCGGGCCTTGATCGAGGTCCTTTTCGAGCCAATGGGTGGCGAACGGCTCGTCGTTGAACGGCTCCACGTCGTGGTAGCCGGCGGAGCGATACATCGCGAGGGCGCCCTCGAGTCGCTCGTTGCTGTCGAGTCGCGCGACCGACTTGCCGGCCTCTATGGCTCGCGCCTCCAGCGTCTCCAACAGACGTCGACCGAGGCCGCGACCACGCACCCGCGGCGCCACCCACATGCGCTTGATCTCAGCGGATCCCGGCTCTCGCAGCTTGACGGCCCCACAACCGACGGCCTCGCCATCCGCTCTGGCGATGAGCACCAACCCATGCGGTGGCGTCAGCGCGTCGAATCCCAAAGGCAGAGCCTCATCGACCACGTAGCCGAAGAGCTCGCCGAGCTCCTGCGCGTACTGGCCGAAGCACCATCGCACAGCAGGACTGTCCGCGGGTTCCTCGGCGATGACGAATTTTGTCATTCGGCCACCAGTATCGCGCCATCGCGCCGTACCATCGACAGATGAACAGCCCACAGACCCTCCCATACGGCTCCTGGCCGTCTCCCATCAGCGTCGACATGGCCGTGGGGTCCGCACGCGGCCTGTCGGAGCCACGTCCCGATGGGGATGACATCTATCTCCTTGAGTCACGGCCCGACGAAGCCGGCCGGGTGGCGCTGCTGCGCCGCGCACCCGATGGCAGCGTCACTGACATGGCACCGGGGCTGAACGTGCGCACGCGGGTCCACGAATACGGCGGCGGCGCCTATGCGGTCCGTGGCGGCGTCATCGTCCTTTCCGAGTTCGCCGACAACCGGCTGCTGTGGAAGCGCGCCCCTGATGCGCCGATCGAGGAACTGGTGACCGATCCGATGCTGCGCTTCGCCGAGATGCTCATCGACCCTGCGCGAGATCGTGTCATCGCGGTGCTGGAGGACCAGCGCGAGTCGGCCTTGAAGGCGCGCAACCTGTTGGTGGCGGTCTCCTTCGCCGACGGAACGATGAACGACCTGGCCACAGGCCATGACTTCTACTCCGACCCGGTCCTGAGCCCCGACGGCCGGCACCTGGCCTGGGTGACCTGGGACTTCCCGCAGATGCCCTGGGATGGCACTGACCTGTGGGTCGCCGCCTTCGAGTCGGATGGCTCGCTGGGCGCTCCGCAGCACGTGGCGGGCGGCACCACGGAATCCATCCTGCAGCCCAAGTGGGCGCCCGACGGATCGTTGCTCTTCATCTCCGATCGCAGCGACTGGTGGAACCTCTATCGCTGGCGAGCCGGTGCGGCCCAAGCGACGTCCCTGGCCGCGACCGAGTCGGAGATCGGTGGTCCGCAGTGGGTGCTGGGGCTCTCCGATTACGACATCGAGCGCGACGGCACGGTCGTCGCGTTTGCCAGTGGACCCGGCGGCGCCAGGCTGCTGCGGTTCCCGACCGACGAACAGGCTGTCGACGTGCCGTTCGATGAGGCTGGCCTGGCCTACCTGCGGGTCGGGAGCGGCGGGCTCAGCGCCATCGCCGGCAGCCCCACTCGCCCCACGGCCTTGATACGACTCGACCCCGCGAGCGGCCTGGAGGAACGTCTTCGCGAGACCAGCCAGCTCGACGTCGATCCGACCTATCTGTCCACGCCGCAGTTCGTGGCGTTCCCGACCTCCGGTGGGCGGACGGCCTATGCCTGGTACTACCCGCCGACCAACCCGGACGTGGTCGCGCCGTCCGACGAGCTCCCGCCGCTGGTGGTGATGTCGCACGGCGGCCCCACCAGCAAGGCCAGCACCTCGCTCAGCCTGGTGCGACAGGCGTTCAGTAGCCGCGGTTTCGCGGTCGTGGATGTCGACTACGGCGGCTCCACCGGCTACGGACGGGCGTTCCGCGACCAGCTGCGTGAGAGCTGGGGCGTGGTCGATGTCGACGACTGCACCAACGCGGCTCTGTTCCTGGCTGAGCAGGGGTTGGCGGACAAGGAGCGGATGGCCATCCGCGGCGGCAGCGCCGGCGGCTACACCACGCTGGCGGCGCTGTGCTTCAAGGACGTCTTCGCTGCCGGGACCTCGTTCTATGGGTTGGGTGACCTGGCCGGTTTTGGGGCCGTCACCCACAAGTTCGAGTCGCAGTACGACCGCTACCTGGTGGGGCCGTATCCAGAGGAGGCCGAGCGGTATCGCGAGCGTTCGCCCAACGACCACGCCGACCGGATCCTCCTGTCCGGTGCTGGTGATGCAGGGCGCGGATGACAAGATCGTGCCGCCCTCGCAAGCGGAGGGCATCGTGGCGGCACTCCGCAAGAACGGGCTGCCGCACGCCTACATCCTGTTCGAGGGCGAGGGCCACGGCTTCCGCCAGGCCGCGAACCAGCGGCGGGCACTGGAGGCGGAGCTATCGTTCTATGCGCAGGTCTTCGGCTTCGAGTTGGCCGACGACTTCGCGCCGCTCGTGGTCGACGGCCTCTAGCATCCACGCCACATGGAAGCGACCGCCGGGAGGGAGATCCGGCGGTCGCGAGGGAGGGGGAGGGGGGAGTTCGTTGCGCTACGCGTCAGCGACAGGACTCGCTTCGGGGGCCGTCGTGGCATCCGCTGCGCCACTCGACTCGTCGGTCGAGGACGCGGACCCATCGGTGGCTGTGGTGGCCGAATTGGTCGCCGGCTGGACCACGATGCGCTGGGCCACGAAGGCGCCGCCATCCTGGGATTCCGACCAGACCGTGACGGCGGCGCCGGCCGCGATATCTGCCAGGGCGATCTCCGTGGGCACCAGGCGCTGACGGCTCCAACCACCGCGCTGCACGGTGGTCTCGTCGAAGGCCACAACCTGGGTCGTGTCATCGACGGTCACGCTGACGGCCTCCCCGCTGCCCAGCGAGAAGTCCAGGCTCGTGTCGGTCACGGAGTCAACGACGCCGTTCTCCACACGATCGACGGTCACGCTGTCCGCAGTTTGGAGCGTGACCTCACGCCGCTCGAAGTCTGATGCGTCGCCCCACATGGAGCCCATGGGGCCCATGTCGCGCATGCCCATGCCTCGTTCCATGCCGCGCCCACCTGGACCGAAGCCTGGATCGTCGTTGCGTGGGCCGGCCGCCGCGACGCTGGCGGTGGCGGCGAGCACGAGCGCGAGGGTCGCGCCGGAGATCGTGGTCCAGCGGGTCTTGTTGGAGTGCATTCAGAGTCACCTCGTTGTGGGGTATCGACGCCGGCTCAGGGGCATCGGCCGTCCTGTCGGCACGGCGACATGAACGATGAGCCCAACCGTGACGTCGGGCCAGCGTGCCGTGTAAGCGCCGAGTAAGCCGGTGTCGATCCGCCCGGTGGCGTGGATCTGGGCGAGGACTCGCATCCTTTGCTATAGTCTTACGGCGAGGTGGAGCAGTGGTAGCTCATCGGGCTCATAACCCGAAGGTCGGCGGTTCGAATCCGTCCCTCGCAACCAACGAACACTGACGTGAGAACCCCGGGTCCCGCCCCCGGGGTTTTCCTTTTCTCCGGGCATCCCCGTCTCAGCCATCCTCACGAAGCGCGCGGTAGGCTCGCACCACGCTCGCGGGCACCAGGTAGCGTCCCTCGCGGACGCGGAACGGCTCCACGATCCCACGCGGGATGGCGACCTCGGTGGCTGTCTCGGGAACGGCCCGCGGCGGATCGACCGATAGCAGCACCACGGTGAAGGTGCGCCCGGAACTCTCGCCGCAGGAACCCGGATGGTGTGCCCTCGTCGGCATGCGTTCCATCTCCTGCCGATCAGACCAGTGGTACAGGCGCATCGATCTCCTCCTGTCGCGCTGCTTGCGACGTTGGCATGGTGCGTCGCGTTGACCCAGCGTGGGCCTGCGGCCGTCTCGCAGGCGACCATCAGGAGGCTCTGCAATGGAACTGCAAGGTCCATCGTCGGCGGCGCATCGCCCCCGCGAGGCACAGGCTGGACGGCCGGGCTGATACTGGTCCGGTGAGTTCCACCATGCTCGATGATTTGCGCGGTCGCGAGCGACACGAGCTGGTCCCGGTCGCCGAGCCGGCAGCAGGCGCCGAGCCGGCAGCTGGCGCCGTGTTGGCCGCAGTGTTGGCTGCGGTCGACGCGGGCGTCATCGTCACTGATCCGACCGGTCGCGTCCGCTCCCAGAACGACGCGGCTACGCGGATCCTGAAGGGCGAGGTGGCCGACCTGCGCGACATCCTCGGGCCATTGGGCAGGCATGGTCCGCCCGACGCGACGGCCGGACACCTCGAGACGACCGAGCTGCAGGTGCTGTGGCTGCCGGACCGCTGGCTGCAAGTGTCACGCTTCGCGGGCGCCGCTGTCTCGGCAGGGCCCGACCCGGTCGGTGAGGTCGTCGTGCTACGTGACGTCACCCGGGCACGGCAGAGCCAGGGTCTGCGTGAGGCATTCATCGGCATGCTGTCGCACGAGCTTCGGACACCGGTGACCAGCATCTACGCCGCCTCAGGACTGCTGGGGCCTCGTTCATCCCCGTTGTCGGATGGTGAGCGGGCCGAGCTGGTCGATGACATCGCGGAGGAGGCCGAGCATTTGCTCCGACTCGTCGACGACCTGCTCGTGCTGGCCCATTTCGACGAAGGTATCGACCTCATCGGGGAACCCAGTTTGCTCCAGCGCGTCATCCCCATCGTGGTGGAGCGAGAGCGCCTTCGTTGGCCCGGGATCGACATCGAGCTGGAGATCGGAAGCGGGCTTCCGGTGGTCACCGGCGACGAGACCAGCGTGCAGCAGGTCGCACGCAACCTCATCTCCAACGCTGCCAAGTACGGCCTCGCCCAGCCCGTCCTCGTCCGGATCCAGGCCAGCGAGGAGGAACCCGGCGCCATCGTGCGCGTGCTCGATCGCGGCCCCGGGGTGGCGCCGGCGGAGGGTGAGGCGCTGTTCAGGCCATTCTTCCGCTCGGCTCGAACCTCTCGGGCTTCCGGTGGTGCCGGGATCGGTCTGTATGTCTGCCGGCGCTTGGTGGAGGCGATGGGCGGTCACATGTGGGCACGCCAGCGCCCCGGCGGCGGTAGTGAGTTCGGCTTCTGGCTGCCGCCATATGACCTTGAACCCGACGACGGCGCTGCGCTGCGACGATGTCGCATCCAGACCCATCATCCCCTCGTCCAACCAGGAGGTTCCCCGTGTCGACTGAACCACTCGTCCTCGTCGCCGATGACGAGGTCCGCATCACCAAGCTGGTCTCGCTTGCCTTGCGAGACCAGGGATTCCGAGTGGTCGTTGCCGAGGGTGGCAAGGACGCCCTGCAGAAGGCCGAGGAGTATCGCCCCGACGTGGTCGTTCTGGACATCGTCATGCCCGACCTCGACGGTATAGAGGTCATGCGTGAGCTCCAGGAACGCCGACCCGTGCCGGTGATCCTGCTGACGGCTCGCGGATCCACGGCCGACAAGGCGCAGGGCCTTGACCTTGGCGCGGACGACTATGTGGCCAAGCCGTTCCATCCCGACGAGTTGGCGGCTCGCATCCGAGCTGTGCTGCGTCGGGCCTCGGGCGCCTCCCCCAGCACGGGCGTGCTGGCGTTCGACGATGTCGAGATCGACCTGGAGCGGCGTATCGTCCGCCGCGATGGCGAGATGGTCCAGTTCAGCCGCACCGAGTGGCTGCTGCTTCAGCACCTGGCGGCGAATGCCGGTAAGGTCGTCCTGCACACCGAGCTGCTGACCAAGGTCTGGGGGCCGGAATACCGCGATGACTTGCAGTACTTGCGGGTGTGGATCAGTCGCGTGCGCCGCAAGCTGGGAGCAGCGCCGGGCGAGCCCGGACGCATCAAGACGCTGCAGGGCATCGGCTATCTGTTGGACGTGGAGCCGGCCAGCCCAGCCGACGGCGGTCCTCGGACCGAGGTCCCCGTTTCAGAGCCGCTCGAGTCGCAGTTGATCAGTTGATCAGACGAGAGAAGGAGATGCCAAGCGACCCGTCGAGGTAGCACCGCTGGTCACGCCGACCAGCAGCCGCCTCGCCCCGAACCACACCTGGAGGAGCCTATGCCACGAATCGATACTCGTCTTCCGCGCCGCGCGAGCATCCTTGGAGGACCCCGGCCGAGTTTGTCGGCCCTGTTGACCTCGCTTCTGGTGTTGACCGTGGCGCTGCCCGCATCGGCCGCCTATGAGCAGGCCGCACCAGAGCCGCTGCGAAGCGCCAAGAAGCTGCGGGCGCAGGACATCACCGCGCGCGGTGATGTGGTCGTCCTCGGCTGGCGGGAGGGCGGCAAGCCGGACCGCCTCTGGATGGCGCTGAGTCGCGACGGCGGCGAGACCTACCAGAAGGGCAGCGGCAAGCTACGCAGGTTCGGCCTGGTCGGATTGGCTGGACGCGGACTCTCGCTGGAGATCTGCGGACCGCGTTCGGACCGCTCCTTCTGGGCCGTGACCGCGTATCGAGCGCGGACCGACCGCGCCGGTGAGTCCGATGTGCTGCTGACACGCCGAAGCCTCGATCGCCCCGCCAACGATGCCGTACAGCTCTTCATCACCTCGCCAAGCGCCAAGCGCCAGGTACGCGACGCCGATGTGGCGTGCGTCGGCGACCACCATCTCGCCATCGCCTGGCTGGAGAAGAAGGATGGCCGCACTCGTGGGCGACTCGCCATCCGGCGTCTCACCGAGGCCGGCCGATCGGAGTCGGTGCGGAAGATCAACCTCGGTCCGGCGGTGATGAACGGCGGCATCGCCGTGGCCGCGACCCCCGATGCCATCCACGTCGTCTGGACCAAGAACGACAAGCACCACCTCCGGTACGAGCGTTTCGCGGTCAAGAACAAGAAGAAGTCTCGCTTCGAGCGTGGGTTCGCCCGCGGACTGGCCTGGAGTGATGTCGAGCAGCCCGTCCTCGCGGCACGAGGCCGCAAGGTGGCTGTCGCGTACAGCGACGCCGGCACGCTCAAGCTCAGGCTTAGTGATGATTTCGGCGCCTCGTTCGGCAATGCCGAACGCCTGGCTGATGGGACCACGCGCGCACCGTCACGGGCGCGATCGATCTCGCTGAGTGGCACGCGTTTGGTGGTCGAGGCCATCGACCGCAGTGGCCGCCAGCGAGTCCCGGCTCGCATCGAGTCGACCGACCTGGGTTCGACCTGGACCGGGCTCGTCTTCGGCAACGATGGCGTCCGTCTTGGCGCGCTGGAGAAGATCTCCGATAGCGAGTCACGACTCAAGGAGGTGCTCCACGACGACGGCAGTCACGGTGACACCTTGCAGGCGCGCTACGAAGGCCCCTGACCCTCGACCGCGTGCCTGACGAACGGCAGATGGTGGTTCGTGCCCTGCGGGGGAACGAAGGCGGTCGTACTCTCTAGGGACGATGAGACGCACCACCACCATCCTGCCGATCCTGTCTGCCCTGCTCTTCCTGCTGGCCCTGCCTGTGTCCGCTCAGGATGGCGCCACGCCCGCACCAGCGGCCACGCTTGTACCAGCGGCCACGACCGCAGGCGCCGCCAGCCCCGCATCGGAGGCGAGTCCAGCGCCGACAGCGTCGTCCCGACCGCTGCCCGCGGCCATCCCGGCGGCTGGCGGCCCAGCAGTGCAGGCGGTCTTCTACTTCTCGCCCAGCTGTGGGCACTGCCACTACGTCATCACGGAGGTGTTGCCCGGGCTCTTCCTCGACAACGGCGGTGAGTACACGATCACCTACGACCAGTCGCTCGTGGACCAGCCGCCTTCCTTCTACCTCATGAGCAACGGTCGGCTGCAACTGCTGATGGTGGACACGACCCAGGAGGGTGGCAACGCCATGTACGAGGCCGACGTCGCGCTGCTCGGATTCGACCAGCCGCCGGGTGTGCCGTTGCTGCACATCGGCGACGATTGGTACCTGGGCTCCGGGGATATCCCGGACAACCTGCCGGGCATCGTCAAGGCCGGTCTCGCGGGTGACGGCATCACCTGGCCGCCGGCGCCAGGCATCGACGCCGCCATCGCACCGTTCATCCGGGACGGTAGTGTCGCAGCTGGCGATCTGCCCGAGGCTGACCAGAACGGCGCGGCCGTGGTGCTGCCGGTCGGCGGCGAGGACGGACCACTGGACAAGTTCGGTCGCGACCCGCTCGGCAACGGCATCTCCATCATCGTGCTGCTTGGCTTGCTGGGCAGCCTCGTCGCGGTGCCGCTGCTGGCCGTGCGCGGTTCCCTGCCCCTGTTCCCTTCGTGGCTGGTCATCGCGCTGGCGGCTGTCGGACTCGGTGTGGCCGCCTACCTTGCCAGCATCGAGACCAGCGGCAGCGAGGCGGTGTGCGGGCCAGTGGGCGACTGCAACGCGGTCCAGGAGAGCGAATATGCCGAACTCTTCGGCATCCCCATCGGCGTCCTCGGGGTGATGGGCTATCTGTTCATCGGCGGCTTGTGGGTCATCGCGCGCGTCGCGCACGGTGGGCTCGCGGACGGGGCCTGGGTGCTGATGGCTGCGGGTGCGTTCGCAGGCACGCTCTTCTCGGCCTGGCTGACGTTCCTGGAACCGTTCGTCATCGGCGCTACCTGCATGTGGTGCATCACCTCCGCCATCGTGATGGTGTCGCTGCTGTGGGTCAGCAGTGGGCGGGGCTGGGCCGCCTGGCAGCGACTGCGAGCTGGCAGGGGTAGCGCCCACTCCGCGACAGCCGCCAGCTCCTGAGCGCGAAAGACCCCCGGGGATGCACCGGGGGTCCTTCGTGTGGTCGTCAGCGATCAGGTCGTCGATGACGGACCGGGCCTTGCGGAGAGCTTCTTCAGGTCCTCCTCGATCCTGACGAGCTCCTCGCGAAGCGCCTCGGCCCGTGACTGCAGGGAGGCCGCAGTCACCTCCTCCGTGGTCTGGTCGTAGGTCGCGCGCCGCCGCTGGCTACGGCCCTGAGCGCGCCGCCGCGGCCATTCTTCTTCATCCTCGAGATCATCGTCTCGCAGGACCACCACCTCGTCGCGATAGCGGCGCGGTCGGTAGCCGTACGTGTCGTACCACTCTGCCGGGGGGGCCGGCCAGTCGCAGCCGTGTGGGTAGTAGCGGTGATAGCAGCTCATGTCATGCCTCCTGCTGGCGTGTGATGTCCTTGCCGCGATCGAGGAAGTGCTCGATCAGGCGTTTCCGTTCGCTCATGACGTCCATCCAGTCCGCGAGTGCACAGGCGCCCTCATCGGTGAGCCGGTACTCGCGACGTGGCTGATCGCTCTCCGGCCCCCACGTGGTGGTCACGAGCCCTTCAGCGTCCATGCTCCGCAGGGTGCGGTACACCATGCCCGCATCGATCCCCTCCGGCGCCACACCGAGTTCGTTCAACTCGCCGATGAGCTTGTACCCGTAGGTCGGCCCCTGCGCCACCAGCAGCAGCACGAAGGGCTCGATCCAGCGTCCGCGTCTGGAGCCGTGGTGGGCCCCGTGATGGTGGCCCCGGGTGCTCCAGCCGAGACCATCCGGTGCGGGCCTGTCGATCGTCTCCATATGCCAACAGCATATACCTGCTGTCAACACTTATCGGGCTGCCGGTCGGAGGCGTGTCAGCGAGGCAGCCACGGGCCGACGCAGGGGGCCAGGCCGTGCGATGTCACCGGCCGTTCCTGCCATGCGTGCCAACGCGACCACGACGATGTCAGGACCGTGGCTTCCGACGTGCTTGTCCCGTATCGCGTGAACTGTTGACACGCTTTTCCGATTCGCGGGAGATCGTTGCAGATCGATACGCTCGGCGGTCGCGTTGTCCCGACACGCGGGAAACGAGCAGGCTGCTGGCTGGGCGGGCTGCCGCACACTGAGCCGTCAGCGGTGAGTCCTGAGACCCGCCCGGATGGGCTCCGACAGTGGCTGACGGACCGGTACGAAACTAGCGGCTGATGGAGCGGTAGCTGCGCACCCCCAGCGGCGCAAAGATCGCCAGGATCACGACCATCCAGCCCATCGTCACCAGGACGGGGAAGTCGGCCGGGATGCCCTCCGAGGGGAAGGGATTGGGGTTGCCCCACAACTCGCGCAGCGACGCGGTCAGCGTGCTCACCGGGTTCCAGGCGGCGATCGGCTGGAGCCAGTCGGGCAGCGTGCCGATGGGCACGAACACGTTCGAGACGAAGGTCAGCGGCAGGATGACGATGAACGAGACCTGCTGCGCGACCTCCACGGACGGCAGCCGTAGCCCGAGCCATACGCCGACCCACGACATCACGAAGGCGTAGGCCAGGCAGCCACCGATGCCGAGCAGGAGCCCGACGATGCCGGTGTTCACGGTCCAGCCCACCACGAAGCCCGAGATCATGAGCACGATGAGGATGCCGCCGTTGTAGATGACGTCAGACACGGAGCGTCCGAAGAGCACGGCCGAGCGTGCCATCGGCAGCGAACGGAAGCGGTCGATGATGCCCTTGTGCAGGTCCTCGGTCATGCCGATCGCGGTCGTGGCCGAGGCGAACGTGAGCGTCTGCACGAAGATGCCGGGCATCAGGTACTCGGTGTAGCTGGCGCCGCCGGGCAGGGGGATGGCGCCGCCGAATACCACCGAGAACAGCAGCACGAACATGATCGACTGGACGATGGCAAAGATGGCCAGCTCGGGGATGCGCGGGATGCGCTTGAGGTAGCGCCACGTCAGCATCAGGCCATCGTCGATGGCGCCGCGCAGACCCCGTTCGGCCGCCGGTGCGGGGGCGTTCATGCCCGGGCCTCCTCGGTTTCCTCGGCCGCCTCATCGCTCGCATCCTTGGCCACGTGGCCGGTCAGCGAGAGGAAGACGTCATCGAGCGTGGGACGGCGCATGCCGATGTCGTCGACGTTGATGCCACCCTCGTCGAGCTCGCGGAAGACGCTGAAGAGCTTCTGCGAGCCCTTGCCCGCAGCGACGCTGAGATGGCGCGTGCCGACCTCCACCTGGACCTCGCCCTCACCGTGCCTGGCGAGTACCTGCTGCACGAAGGCGAGGTCATCGGCCTTGTTGACGTGGACCTCGATGCGCTCGCCGCCGACCTGCCGCTTGAGCTCGTCGGCGGTGCCGTGGGCGATGACTTTGCCGTGGTTGATGACCACGATATCCTGCGCCAGTGCGTCTGCCTCCTCGAGGTATTGCGTGGTCAGCAACAGCGTGGTGCCGTCACGGACGAGGCCGCGGATGACGTCCCACATGGACAGCCGGCTGCGCGGATCGAGGCCGGTGGTGGGCTCATCGAGGATGAGCAACCGAGGCCGCCCGATGATGGCGCTCCCGAGGTCGAGCCGTCGGCGCATCCCGCCCGAGTACGTCTTCACGACGCGATCGGCAGCGTCGACGAGGTCGAACTGTTCGAGCAGCTCGGCGGCACGGTCGTGGGCCTCCTTCGACGACAGCTGGTAGAGCCGCCCGAAGAGCCACAGGTTCTCGCGGCCGGTGAGGTTCTCGTCGACCGCCGCGTACTGGCCCGACAGTCCGATGACGTGGCGCAGCTGCTGGGCCTGCTTGATCACGTCGTAGCCGGCTACCGTGGCGCGACCGGAATCGGGCCGCAGCAGGGTGGCGATGACACGGACCGTGGTGGTCTTGCCCGCGCCGTTGGGACCTAGCAGCCCCAGTACGGACCCTTCGGGCACAGTGAGGTCCAGCCCGTCGAGTGCCCGCACCTCGTTCTTGCGGGAGCGGTAGATCTTGACGAGGTCCTCGGCTTCGATCATCGCCATGTCGCTTACCTGTCGCTGGTGGCCGACCCCCGTCGCTGGCGGATGATAGCGGAGTCCTCCAGAGCTGTCGGGGGATGCCTCGGGGGCGGGTCGTCGTCATCCCGTCGTCGTGACGCGATAACCTTTGGCCGTGCTGCTACCTCTCGCGGTGGTGTCAGGCTTCGCCCTGGCACTGCTGGTTCCGCTCGTGCGCCGACTGCTCGGCGGCTATGCCATCGTCGTGTTCGTGGCGTTGCCGGCAGGGCTGCTGCTGCTGCTGGCAAGCCTCGCCGCGAGTGTCGTCGACGGCAGGCCGTTGCGCTGGCAGACGGAATGGGTGCCACAGCTGGGCCTGGCACTGGCCTTCTCGCTCGATGGTCTCTCGCTACTCTTCGCGCTCCTCATCAGCGGCGTCGGCGCGGCCGTCATCCTCTATGCCGAGCGCTACCTCCACGGGCACCCCGAGATCGACCGTTTCCATGCCCTGACGCTGGCCTTCATGGCCTCCATGCTGGGCCTGGTGCTGGCCGACAATCTGCTGCTGCTGGTCGTGTTCTGGGGCCTGACCGGCGTCACCTCCTACCTGCTCATCGGCTTCGAGCACACCATCGGCACGTCCCGGCTGTCGGCACAGCAGGCGCTCATCGTGACGGTCGCAGGCGAACTGGCGATGCTGGCCGGCCTGGTGCTGCTGGGGCTCGTGGCCGGCACCTTCACCATCTCCGAGCTGGGGGCCGCCGGGGAGCTGGTGCGGGCCGACGGCAGCTACGGACTCATGGTGGTGCTGGTCCTGCTGGGCGCGCTCAGCAAGTCGGCGCAGTTCCCCTTCCATTTCTGGCTGCCCAACGCCATGGCAGCACCGACGCCGGTGAGCGCCTACCTTCACTCGGCCACCATGGTCACGGCCGGCGTCTACCTCATCTCACGCCTGACGCCGACGCTCGGCGGCAGCGACGAGTGGACGCTGCTGCTGATCGCCAGCGGCGGGCTGACGATGCTCATCGGCAACATCCTGGCCTTGCGCCAGCATGATCTGAAGCTGGTGCTCGCCTACTCCACGGTCGGCGCCCTGGGCACCATGGTCCTGCTGCTGGGTCTGGGCTCGGATGCGGCGTTCGTGGCGGCCATGGCGCTGCTGCTGGCGCACGCGCTTTACAAGGGCGGACTCTTCCTGGTCACCGGCATCGTCGATCACGAGATGGGCACACGCGAGCTTCGATCGCTTCAGCGGCCTCACGCGCATCATGCCCATCACCGCCGCCGCAGCGGCCCTCGGTGCCCTCTCGATGGCCGGCATCCCACCGCTGATCGGTTTCGCGGCCAAGGAGCTGGGCCTGAAGTCGGGCCTCGCTGCGGCCGACGCGCCGGTCGTCGTCACCGCCGCGTTGGTGATCGCCGGTGCAGCCACGGTCGCGGTCGCGGCGATGGCGAGCCTGGGGCCGTTCGGTGGCCGCTTGCGCACCGCGCGGGACGGAGGGCACGATCCCGACTGGGCCATGTGGCTAGGGCCCATCGCACTCGGCGCCGTGGGTGTGGCAGCCGGGCTGCTGCCGGCGCTGGGCGCAGGTCCGCTGGTCGCGGCGGCCGGCGGCGCCATCGGGGACGGCCACGCCAAGTACGGGGTAGAGCCCTGGTACGGTATCGACCTCGCGCTGGCCCTGAGTGTGCTCAGCATCGCCGCAGGCGCACTGGTCTTCTGGCGACGGGTCGATGTGCGCCGCCTCGTCGGCCGCGTCGATGCTGGCCATCGCATCGGCCCGGAGAAGGGCTATGTGCTGCTGGAGCGGGCGATGCTGGAATCCGCCAGGCGCCTGACGGCATTGCTGCAGAACGGGCACCTGCGGCTGTACCTGCTGACCGTGGTGGCCACGCTGGCGACCCTGGTTTGGCTCATCCTGATACTCGCCGGTGGTATCCCGACGGTCGAGTCGTCGTGGGACCTCTACCCCTGGGAGGCCATCATCGCGGCCCTCATCGCCGCCGGCGCCGCGGTGGCGGTCACCTCACACTCACGCCTCGGCGCCGTCACGGCCCTGGGCGTGGTGGGCTACGGCATCGCGCTGGTGTACCTGCTCTTCAGCGCGCCCGACCTGGCCATCGCCCAGATCCTGGTCGAGACGCTGACGGTACTCCTGTTCGTGCTGGTCTTCTATCACATGCCCGCCTTCGGAGCCGATACCGCGCCTGCCTCGCGCCTGCGTGACGGGGCCATCGCCATCGCCGCTGGGGTCCTGATGACACTCTTCGTGCTGGCCGCCACGAGCACACCGACCGAACCCATCTCGACCTTCTTCCTCGACAACAGCCTGCCGCTGGCCAAGGGCCAGAACGTGGTCAACACCATCATCGTGGACTTCCGCTCGCTCGACACGCTTGCCGAGGTGGCGGTGCTGGCCGTCGCCGGCTTCGGCGTCCTGGCCTTGCTGAAGCTGCGTGCGCGTCGACGTGATGAGGAGGAGGCCGCGTGAGAGGCCTGATCCTGCCCACCGCCGCTGCCTACCTCATGCCCGTGCTCCTGCTGTTCTCACTGTTCCTGCTGCTGCGTGGTCACAACGAGCCGGGCGGCGGTTTCGCCGGTGGCCTGGTGGCAGCAGCGGCCTTCGTGCTGCTGTCGATCGCCAGTGGGGTCGAGGTGGCACGACGGGCATTGGCCGTCGACCCACGAACGATGGTGGGCGCCGGCCTGCTGTCCATGCTGGTGAGCGGCATGGTGGCGCCGCTGCTCTATGGCGAGCCCTACCTGACGGCGCACTGGTGGACGGTCCCGGTGGGTGGCTTCGATGTCTCGCTGGGGACACCGCTGCTCTTCGACATCGGCGTCTACCTCGGCGTGGCCGGCACCATCCTGCTCATCGTGTTCGCGCTCGAGGAGGAGGGGACGTGACCGTCCTGTTGGCGGTCGTGGCCGGCCTGCTCTTCGCCGCGGCCATCTACCTGATGCTGCGCCGTTCGGTGCTGAAGCTGGCGCTGGGATTGTCGCTGCTGGCCAACGCCGCGAACCTGGTCATCTTCGTGGCGGCGGGGCTGACGCGGGGTGAGCCGCCACTGGTGGCGGAGGGAGCGACAGCCCCGCCGGTCGGTGCGGCCGACCCACTGCCCCAGGCCATGGTGCTGACGGCCATCGTCATCGGCTTCAGCGTGCTCGCCTTCACCCTCACCTTGATGCATCGGGTCTACCAGGAGGGTGGCTCCGACGACGTCGATGACCTCTCCGAGGCGGACATCCAATGAGCGGCATCGTGCTGCTGCCGGTGCTGGTGCCACTGCTGGCTGCCGCGCTGGGCCTGCTGGCGTGGCGTTCGGGTCGGGCCCAACGGCTCATCGCGCTGGGCGGCTCGGGCGTGCTGCTGGCTGTCGGCATCGTCCTGCTCATCGTGGTCGAGCGAGACGGTATCCAGGCGCTCCAGGTCGGTGGCTGGGTGGCGCCCTTCGGCATCACCATGGTGGCCGACCTTTTCAGCGCCATCCTCATCGTGCTGACCGGTGTGCTGTCCGTGGCCATCGTCGTCTACTCGACCGCCACCATCGACCGTGGGCGTGAGCACTTCGCCTATTACCCGCTGACGATGATGCTGCTGGCGGGCGTGGCCGGCACCTTCCTGACCGGCGACCTCTTCAACCTGTACGTCTGGTTCGAGGTGCTGCTGATCGCGTCGTTCGTGCTGCTGGCGCTGGGTGGCGAGCGGGCACAGCTCGAGGGCGCGCTGAAGTACGTGGCGCTCAACCTCGTGGCCTCGGCCACGCTGCTGGTCAGCATCGGTGTCGTCTACGGCCTCACCGGCACGGTCAACCTGGCCGACCTCTCGCTGCGCATGGCCGAACTCTCGCCGGACGGCCTGGTGATGGCCATCGCCGCCATGTTGCTCATCGCCTTCGGCATCAAGGCCGCGCTGGTGCCACTGTTCTTCTGGCTGCCGGCCTCGTACCACACACCTCCGGTCGCGGTCTCGGCGCTGTTCAGCGGCCTGCTGACCAAGGTCGGCATCTATGCCCTGGTGCGTGTCTTCACGTTGCTCTTCGCCGAGCAGGCGGCCGACCTCCAGCCGCTGCTGTTGGGGGTGGCGGCGCTGACCATGGTCATCGGCGTGCTCGGGGCGGTGGCGCAACACGAGATGCGTCGGCTGCTCTCGTTCCACATCATCAGCCAGATCGGCTACCTGGTGATGGGCCTGGCGTTGTTCACCGTCTCCTCGATGGCAGGACTCATCTACTTCCTGGTGCACGTGGCGCTAGCCAAGTCCGCTCTCTTCCTGGTGGCCGGGTCGGTGAAGCAGCTCACCGGCTCCTTCGAGCTGGCCAGGACCGGCGGCCTGTGGGCGCTGAAGCCCGGTCTGGCCGCGCTCTTCGGCATCGCTGCCATGTCACTAGCGGGCATCCCGCCCTTCAGCGGCTTCCTGGCCAAGTTGGCGCTCATCGAGGCCGGCCTGGAGGTGGACCACGTGCTCATCGTGCTGGTCGCACTCGGGGTGAGCCTGCTGACGCTGTACTCGATGCTCAAGATCTGGAACGCGGCCTTCTGGAAGCCGCTGCCGACCGACCCGGTGCGGACGGCCGATGGGGCGACCGCGCTGACCGCTTTGACGGCTGAGGGCCTGGCCAGCACCAAGCTGGCATTGGCGATGGTGGCACCCATCGTGCTGCTGGTCGGGTGCTCGCTGGCGCTGGCGGTCGCCGCCGGGCCGGCTTTCGATCTGGTCGATGCGGCGGCCCGACAACTGATGGAACCGGCCGGCTACATCGAAGCTGTGCTTGGTGGTGCGCCGTGAGCGAACCAGTGCTGGACCCTTCGGCGCCCCGTGGACGTGGACTCTCGGCGGCCGTGATGTTCGCGGCCAACCTCACCCTGGCGCTGCTGTGGGTAGCCATGAGCGGCCACTTCGAGGTATTGAACCTGTTACTCGGCTTCGCCTTCGGCTACCTGGTCATGCTGCTCCTGCAGCGTGTGGTGGGTAGCTCGTCGTACTTCCACAAGTCGGCCGTGCTAGTACGCTTCACTGGCTTCTTCCTCCTCGAGGTCGTTCGCTCCAACATCCGCGTCGCAGTCGACGTGGCGACGCCGGCGTCGCACGCCCAGCCGGGCATCGTGGCGGTGCCACTCGATGCCCGCACCGACGCTGAGATCACGCTCCTCGCCAGCCTGATCACCATGACGCCGGGCTCGCTGGCCATCGATGTCGCCGACGATCGCAGCGTCATCTACGTGCATTCGATGTTCGTGGACGATCCGGAGGCATTGCGGCGCAGCATCAAAGATGACCTGGAGCGGCGCGTGCTGGAGTTGCTGCGATGAGCGCGCCGATGGCTGCGATGAGCGCGCCGGCGAGTGGTGTGCCCGACCTGGTCGTCGAGTTGGCGCTGCTGGCGCTGGCGATCGCGTTGCTGCTGACCTTCGTGCGACTGGTGCGAGGGCCCGACCTGGTCGACCGTGTGGTGGCGTTGGAGCTCATCGCGAGCCTCGTGGCCGGCATCGTGGCGGTCTATGCCATCGGCACCGATGAGCCGGCGATCATCGATGTCGCTATCGCCCTGGCGTTGGTGGCGTTCCTTGGCGCAGTGGCCTTCGCGCGCTACGCCGAGCGGTCGGTGCGGCCGTGAGCGCCATCATCGCCACTGTCGCGGTCGTGCTGGGGACCACGCTGGGGGTCCTGAGTGCCGTTGGCATCCTGCGGATGCCTGATGTCTACATCCGCCTGCAGGTCGCGAGCAAGGCCTCGTCGCTGGGCATCGCCCTGCTGATGCTGGGTGTGGCAGCACACTTCGGTGACATCAGCGTCACCGTCCGCGCCTTGCTGGTGGTGGTGTTCCTGTTCCTGACCGCGCCCGTTGCCGCCCATGTCATCGGCCGGGCGGCGTATCTCACGGGTGCACCGCTCGCCCCGGGCACGGCGCCCGATGAGCTGGCCGGCGCCTATGATCCGGCGACGGGTCGGTTGCGTGGGATGGCGGAGGCGCCGGAAGCGCGGCGCGATGTCCCGACCGCAACGCAGGACGCTCCCGCAGGACGCCACGGCACGACGGAGTGACCTTGCCAAACGCCAATCGGAGCAGCCGCGAGGCACCTTCACTTCGTTGACGGCCGGTGTCTTGGCCGCGCTGGCGCTTCCCGGCAGTGAGCTTGGGGCAAGCGTGGATCGCGCGGGTGGCTCTCGTGGAAGGCGGCTCATGCCTGCCCGAGACGCCTGATACCCGGTCTCACGCTACGGGGGCTGACATCCGGCCAACTGCCGCGCCGAGGTGACGGGCCGCCTACGTCAGGGCCGCCCACGCCTACGTCAGGGCCGCCCACGCCTACCGCCCTTGCCACGCCTACCGTCCCCGCCATGGCTACCTGGCCCACGCTCTACCACGGCGATGTCCGCCGCCCCCCTGCCGCACGACAAGACCCTCGGAGTCCACCCGAGGGTCTTGTGTACGGCGGGGTCGGTCAGGGTCAGGCCGGCGTCAACGCCGGGGTCAAGGGCAGGGTCAACTCGCGGCCGGCTTCTTGCCTCCGTTGCGCTCGAGACCGTCACGGTCGTGCGCCAGGTGCATGAAGTGATCGACGCGGCCGACGTCTCTGGTCAGCAGGCTGGCGATGATGCCCGCGGCGAAGGCTGCCGGCACACCGTACAGCGCCGGGTTCACCAGCACCGGGATGCCAAGGATGTCCTCCACGCCGGAGTACTTGGCGAACGTGAACACCAGCGACACGATCAGGCCCACCACGAAGGTCACCACGACGCCCTGGCGGGTGTAGCGCGTCCACCACACGGTCATCAGCAGGACCGGCGCGAAGGTGCTGGCGGCGATGCCGAAGGTGAGGCCCACCAGCTGGGCCACGTTCTCCTCCTTCAGCACGATCGACAGCCCGACCGCGATGACGGTCAGCACGATGCCGGTGATCTGGGCCACGCGGACGCGCTGCGCCTCGGAAGACTCCGGGCGCAGCAGGATGGTGTAGCCGTCGTGGGCCACCGTCGTCGTCATCTGGATGAGCAAGCCGACGGCCGAGCTCAGGATGGCGGCCATGGCACCGGCCAGGACGATGCCCAGCAGCACCTCGCCGCCGAGCAACCTGCCCAGTTCGGCGACCGCCGTGTTGGTGGCCTTGCCGATCTCACCCTGGTTGATGAGGTCGGTGAGCAGCGGATACAGCAGCATCATCGCGGCCAGGCCCACGAACAGGGTCATGGTGTAGAAGATGGCCAGGCTGACGATGGTCAGTTCGGTGGACTTGCGGGCCGCCACCGCGTCCTTGACCGTGTACAGGCGGATGAGGACGTGGGGTAGGCCGACGACCCCCAGGAAGAGGCCCAGGACCAGGCTGAGCTGGTTGAGCATATCCTTGACGTCGACTCCCGGCGTCAGGGCGCTGGGCTCTTCGGGCAGGATCTCCATCGAGGACCTGGCTGCGGCCATGCCCGCATCCCCGTTGCTATCGATGGGGTACT
Organism: uncultured Chloroflexia bacterium; assembly: GCA_963778955.1. Classification (GTDB taxonomy): domain Bacteria; phylum Chloroflexota; class Limnocylindria; order Limnocylindrales; family CSP1-4; genus JAFMJV01. The sequence continues at coordinate 272,367 of CAVZWI010000004.1, read as the reverse complement.
GGGCGAGGATCTGGGCGGCGGCCTCGTTGTTCACCACCTGCGTCGGGGTCACCACCGAATCCGACTCGGTCAGGATGGTCAGCGGGTTCCAGTTGAAGTACATGACCACGGCGAGCACCAGCAGGATGGTCATGGCGGCGAAGATGATGATGCCTTGGAAAGCCTGGTTGTAGGACGTGCCGCGCATGCCGCCCATGACCACGATGATGGCGGTGAAGCCACCGGCGATGCCGACCCAGATGAAGTAGTCGAGTTCCGGCACCAGCAGGTTGAACAAGTGCCCGGCCCCGACCAGTTGTGGCACCAGGTACAGCGTGCCGATGATGATCCCGGCGATGATCGTCAGCAGCCGGATTCTCCCGACCGGAGAAGCGCTCGTAGAGCGCATCGGCAACGGTGTACTTGCCTGAGCGTCGAAGTGGGCTGGCGAGGATCAGTACGACCACGACCCAGGCCGCGAAGAAGCCCAGCGCCAGCCACCAGTTGTCGATGCCGAAGAGGGCGATGGCGCCGGCGACGCCGAGGAAGCTGGCCGCGCTGGCGTAGTTGCTGAACATGGCCACGCCGTTCAGCTTCCAGGGGATCTGACCGCCGGCGACGTAGAACTCGGCGGTGCTCCTGGTCCAGCGGCGGCTATAGATGCCGATGAAGAAGAAGGTGGCCATGCCCACCGCCAAGATGGAGATGGCGACGATGTTGTCCACGATCTAGGCCTCGACCTTGGACAGGTAGATGCGCGTGATGACCAGCCCCGCGATGATCATGCCGATGCCGAGGAGGAACCCGAGTGGCAGGCCGAAGACCATGGTCGCCGCGACGGAGGCGAACTCCTTCGAGGTGAAGATGGCGACGATGAAGTAGATAGCCGTGAACACGGCCATCAGGCCCCACGACCACTTGGCGGCCCTGGTGCTGAACGGCGACCAGTGTTTGCCATCGGCCGATTCGGGTCCTGCCGCACCCGGCGGCACGTCGCTGACCTCTTCGGTTTGCGTGGCTGTCGGATCCACTCGCATCTCCCTCCTCTACGGCTCCGTCGATCTGTGGCTGTAACCCAATGTCCGGGCCATCGGTCACGCGCGCATGAGCCGACCGGCCCGCGGCCGCGGGGCCGGAACGCCTGTATCGGGTCGCTCGACACGGGCATCATCTGGACATGACGACCACAACCGCCGCGCGCTCGGTCCGACGGACCAAGATCGTGGCCACCATCGGCCCGGCCAGCATCGGCATCGTCGACCGTCTCGTCGAGGCCGGCCTGGACATCGCCCGCATCAACTTCTCACACGGCAGTGACGACGATCACCTTCGCGCCGCCGAAGTCGTGCGCACCGCGGCCGCGGCGGCAGGGCGGCAGGTCGGGATCCTTGTCGATCTGCCCGGCCCCAAGCTCCGTCTGGCTCGGTTGCATATCGAGCCCGTCGTGCTGGAGCCGGGCGCGAAAGTGACGTTGACGGGGCCTGCCGTCGCCGCCAGTGATACATCGCTGCCGTTGCTCGACGGAGCCGTCGCAGCGCGGCTGCGGATCGGGGATCGCGTCCTGCTCGCCGATGGCGTCGCTGAGCTTCGGGTCATCGGCTCCGGCCACGACGCGGCCATCACGGAGGTCGTGCGAGGTGGTCAAGTGAGATCGCGACAGGGTGTCAATGTGCCTGCCGAACGCATGGTCGCAGACGCGTTGGGGCGAGCCGACGAGGCGGTCATCCCGCACCTGCTGGAAATCCATCCCGATTTTGCCGGCCAGTCGTTCATCCGTTCGGCGCGCGACGTGCGCACCTTGCGCGCGCGGCTGCCGGACGACATCCGCATCGTGGCCAAGATCGAGACACGACCGGCGCTCGATGACATCGAAGCCATCCTCGAGTCGGCCGACGCCATCATGGTGGCACGCGGCGACCTTGGCGTGGAGCTGCCCTTCGAACAGGTGCCGCTGGCGCAGAAGGACCTGGTTGGCGCTGCCCTGAAGGCAGGCAAACCCAGCATCGTGGCCACGCAGATGCTCGAGTCCATGACCAAAGCCCCTCGGCCGACACGCGCCGAGGCCAGCGATGTGGCCAATGCCATCATCGACGGCGCCGATGCGGTGATGCTCTCGGGCGAGACGGCGGTCGGTGATTTCCCCCTCGAATCGCTGCGCGCCGCGGTCCGCATCGCTTCGCGCACCGACGCTTACAAGGCGCCGACTCGACCAGCGCTCGGGACGCCCTCATTCGGCCCCGACATCGACGCGCGTGCGCTGGCTGTGGCAGCGGTGGCGATGGCCGACTCGGACCCGGATGTGGTGGGCTTCGCCTGCTACACCCATTCGGGACGGACTCCCCGCCGGCTGTCATCGCTGCGACCGGGCATGACCATCGCAGCCTTCACACCCACCGCGGCCTGTGCCCGCAGCCTGACCCTCCAACGCGGCGTGCATCCGATCGTGATGGAGGTGGAGCCCGATGACCCGGTGTCGATCAGCGGGGCGGTCATCGCCGCGCTGAAGGCCGGTCGGGGCGCGCTGGGTCTGCAGCCCGACGACGCCATCGTGCTGGTCCAGACCAGTGTTCGCGGCGGTCCCAACGCACTGGAGTTGCTGCGTGCCTGATACGGGACGGATGATCGAATACACGGACACGCCAGTCGACGGCTATCAGCCGGGTGTCTGCAACATCGGGCCCGCCGAGATCCAACGTCGCCGCCAGTTCGGCTATCTCGGGATCGCCGCGACCGTCGCCTTGGGCGGCGTGCTGCTGGCGGTCGATGCGCCGGCCGTGGCGCGTCTGCTCGTGGCGGCTCCGGCAGCGGCCGGTCTGGAGGGCTTCATCCAGGCGCGGCTGCATTTCTGCGCTGGCTACGGCATGGCCGGCCTGCGCAACCTGGGCGCGCTGGGTGAGGCGGAACCGGTCGCGGATTCCCAGGCACGCGCCGCGGATCGCCGTCAGGCCCTTCGTATCCACGCCGCTTCACTGGCCGGCGGCTTGGCGATCGGCGTCGCCTTCGCGCTGTCGACCCGCTGACATACGCGGACGGTCCACACGCGGACGGCCTACACGAGGGACGGCTCGCCTGAAGACGGCCTGTCCGCTACCGAACGGGCCGTCTCCCTGATGGTGGCGTGAAGGGGCGCTAGCGGGCGCCGAGGATATGCTCGATGGCCAGCTGGTCGATACGCCCGAAGGACATCGAGCGCTTGCCCGCGGAGACCGCGTCGATCTGCTCGGCACGCAGCGCCTCGATCGTCTCGCCGTCGCTCATGGTGGGCGTGTTGAGTTCATCCACGCGGGCGGCCTTCAGAGCCTCCTGGACCTCCGGGTCCGCGCGGAACGCATGCTGCCCGATCGCGCAGGATCAGGTAGGTGCGCATGTTGGCCTCAGCCGTGACCCAGACGTCGTCGCCGATCTCGGTTCGCAGTGGCTTGTAGTCGAAGTGTCGCGGGCCCTCGTAGCCGCCGTTCTCCAGCAGGTCGACCAGGTAGAACGCGCTTTGCAGGTCGCCGTGGCCGAAGACGAGGTCCTGGTCGTACTTGATGCCGTGCTGGCCGTTTAGATCGATGTGGAAGAGCTTGCCCTGCCACAGCGCCTGAGCCACGCCATGGACGAAGTTCAGTCCCGCCATCTGCTCGTGGCCGACTTCCGGGTTCAAGCCCACCATCTCACTGTGCTCGAGCGTCTCGATGAAGGCCATGGCATGGCCGATGGTCGGCAGGAACATGTCGCCGCGGGGCTCGTTGGGCTTGGGTTCCAGCGCGAAGCGGATATCGTAGCCCTGGTCGATGGCGTACTGGCAGAGGATGTCGAAGGCTTCCTTGAAGCGGTCGAGCGCGGCCTTGAGGTCCTTGCTGCCATCGACTTCGGCGCCCTCGCGGCCGCCCCAGAAGACGTAGGTGTTGGCGCCCAGCTCGGCGGCCAGGTCCAGGTTGCGCATCACCTTCTGGAGGGCGAAACGTCGCACCTCACGGTCGTTGGCGGTGAAGGCGCCGTCCTTGAACACGGGATGGGTGAAGAGGTTGGTCGTCAACATCGGCGCGACCATGCCGGTCTTGTCGAGCGCGTCCTTGAAGCGCCGGATGTGCTCCTCGCGGGCGGATTCCTCGGAACCGAAGGGGATCAGGTCGTCGTCGTGGAAGGTGACCCCCCAGGCGCCCAGCTCGGCGAGCCGGTAGACGGCCTCGACGGGATCCAGCGGTGCACGGGTGGCGTCACCGAAGGGATCGCGCGCCTGGTATCCGACGGTCCACAGCCCGAAGCTGAACTTGTCGGCCGGGATCGGCTTGTAGTCGGACATGGTGTTCCTCCTCTGCGCGCTACCACCGTCGGCGGCGCGTCATGCGTTGTCTGGCGCCTGATCGGCGAAGTCGCGCCACCCAGATCTTCCTCTGCCGGCCACTGACGGGCCCATTCGGCGCTGATGAAGTCATAGTACTCGTGCCTGTCTGCGGTGGATGGCACCTGCGGCTCGATGAGGTCTTCGACATCGAAACCGTGGCGGCGCAGCAAGCGGATCCAGTCGCCGTGGGCGAGGTTGTACTCGGTACCCTCGTCGCCCGGCCACTGGATACGGCCCATGCCGAACTGCGGGCGCTCGAGGTGCTCGGTGACGCGACCGACATCGGGGAGACAGAGGTACACCAGCACCGAGTTCGTCAGGAATACCAGCTTGCCTGCGGGGCGCAGCAGTCGTGCGGCCTCCGGGATCCAGAGCTGCGGATCGGCCCAGAGGGATGCGCCGTACTCGGACAGGATGATGTCGAAGGAGTCGTCGGGCAGCGGCACCTGCTCCGCTGTCGCTTCCAGCAGCGGGAAGTCGAGGCCCGTGATGCCCTGCAGCCGACGGGCAGTCGCGAGCTGGGCCGGGGTGGGATCAAGGGCCACAGGTCGTGCGCCGCGCTTGGCCAGCCAGGCGCTGAAGTACGCCACACCGCAACCCAGCTCCAGCACGTCCTTGCCACTGACATCGCCGAGTGGCGAGCCGATGGCTTCGTCAGCTACCCCGAACTGACCCCAGGTGATGGCTTCGCTCTTCCATGTCGATTCAGCGGTGGCGTCCCCGTACTCGCGGTTGATGCGCGTCCAGTGGCTGATGTTGCCGGCCACCGAGCTTGCCGTGGTCCCGGTGGGCTCATCATCGGTCGTGGTCATGGGCGCAGTGTGGCGCAACTGGGCTACGCTCTGGGCGATGCCTGTGCCCTCGCGCCCGCACGTCGTCATCATCGGCGGCTTCATCACCGAGGCCGCGCAATACGGCCCGATGCGGGCGGCCCTGTTGGCGCAGGGCGCGGCCCGTGTCACCATCGCGCCCATCCACCTGCCTGACTGGGCGGTGATGGGCGTTGCCGGCATGGGTCCGCTCCTGTTGCGCGGTGCGCGTGCCATCCGTGAGGCCCGGCGTCGGTCGTCCGCCCCGGTCATCGTGGTGGGTCACTCGATGGGCGGCATCATCGCGCGGCTGGCGATGTCGCCTCAGCCGCTGGACGGACGCTGGGCAGGCGTGGCCGACGACGTGGGTTGCCTGGTGACGTTGGGCACACCGCATCGTTTCGACCCGCGGCTCTGGCCAGGCCACGCTGCACAGCGGGCGGCAGAGCACCTCGATCGCGTCAGCCCGGGGGCCTTCTTCGCTCCCACCACGAGCTACCTGACGGTGGGCTCGACGCTGGTGCCGCCATCTCGGCGGGCGGCAGCTGGCTCGATGCTGGCCGGGCTCGATGGGCTGCTGCGCGCGCTCGTCGGGGAGACGCCCGGTGTCGCCGGAGACGGTCTCGTCGGCAGCGATCGCTGCCGGCTCCGGGGCGCCCGCCATCTTGAGTTCGACGATGTGCTCCACGGGCTGCTATATGGACCCTGGTATGGCGATGCCGAGATCATCGAACGCTGGTGGCCGGCCGCCGTGGCGGAGTGGCGGGCAGCACTGGCGGCGCGGAGGGACCGAGCCAGTACCGCCGAGGCATGGAGCCGGCCCGAATCCCACATAGAACGAACGGATGTCGCCCTTGCAGCGCCCAGCGGCCATCTCGACCCCTGACCCCCACCGTCTCGACCCCGCCACCGGGCCCGGATATGCCCCCGCGGGCATCGGCCGCGACGAACCACCATGTCGATCGAGCACCACACGACGGCAAGTGGGTCGATCGGGCGCGGCGTGTTCGGTCTATCTGGGAATTGGTCGAAATCGGTCGACTTCGTTCGACATCGGTCGACTTCGGTCGACATCGGTCGGGTCCCACGGAGACGCACTCCAGCCCCCGCGACGGACTCCAGCTCCCGCCGTGCTACGCCCCAGGCAGGATCGTCGCCAGCTGAGCCGCCAGACCAGCCTCGGTGAAGCCACCCAGGCTGAAGGCGCGCACGATCCCATGCGCGTCGATGAAGAACGACATCGGCGTCGCCACGCCGAGGTAGTCGTTCCAGGCGACGTTGTCGGGATCGGTCAACAACGGCCAGGTAGCGCCCTTGTCGGCGGCGAATGTGCGCGCGCCTTCGGCCGCATCGTTGTGGAGCACACCGAGGATCTCCAACCCTGCATCGGCGTGCTCCGAGTAGGCATCGACCATCAGCGGGAACTCGTCGCGACAGGGACCGCACCAGGTGGCCCAGAAGTTGACCAGCACTGGTCGGCCGCGCAATGACGAAAGCGTCACCTGCTCACCATCGAGTGAGACCAGGTCGATCTCTGGTGCCGGCTGCCCGAACAGCGGATGACCACCCACGACCACTGAGTCGTCGCCCCCATCGCCACCACCGCCACCGAGCTGCCCGATCAGGAGCAGCGAGACCGCAAGGATGGCCACGACGACGACCCCCACGAGCAGGATCGTCCGCTGTGGCCGACGGTCGGCCGCTTCAGCCACCGCTGCCCGGCAACAGTGAGAGGAGCCACGGGAGCAGCGTCAGCAGGATGGCGACGCTGCCCACGACGAAGTAGACCGGGATGAGGCGGTGGGGCCAGGCATTCTCCGGGTCACGGTCGGCCTGGGACGGGTGACCGTGCGCCTCGACATCGGCGAGTTCCCTGTTGGCATCGAGCAGCCAGCCGACGATGGCGATGGTGGCCATGATGGCGCCGCCGATGAACATCGCTGCGCCGAAGATGAGCCCCGAGGCGAGGAACAGCAGGCCGGCCGGCGCCAGCATCGGCCACGCTGACGGACCCGGCAGGTGCATGCCGGCCGGCGGCTTCAAGGCCCAGCCAGGCAACTCTGCGGTGGCCTCGTCGCCGCCCCCATGCCCGCCAGCCTCGACCTGGACGTATTCACGGTTGGCGTCGAAGTACCAGCCCATGATCCCGACCACCGCGATCGCCAGCCCGAGCCCGAGGATGACCGTGCTGGCCACCGATCCGAATGGCCCGATGGCCAGGCTGAACACGATCAACAGCAGGCCGGCCGGTGCCACCAACGGCCACGCCGATGGGCCGGGCAGGTGCATTTCGTCCGGTTTGCGACCAGCCGGGATGGGTCTCGGGACGCGTGAGCGGTTGCCCTCGGCGTTGCGCATCCACATCCAGGCCACCAGGCCCACGATGCCCATGAGGCCCATGACGAGCAGCAGCGGGAGGTATTGGATCAGGTCATTCCAGACCGGGATGATGATCTGGGCGATGACCTCGAGGATGGCGCTCCAGAGCTCGTTCAGCATCGGCTGGTCCGTCCGCTAGGGCAGGGTCGCAGCAGCAATCCTACTGCCCGCCCTACAGGTCGCGCGCGCCACGCAGGATGACGAGCATGCCGAAGCCCATCGCCAGCCCAAGGGCGAGCAGCAGGACGAAGCCCGCTGCCTCCTCCGAGGCAGCGCCGGTCGTGATCGTGGGCCAGATGACATAGATGAGCGCGATGGTGATGGGAACTGCACCAAGGATCAGCGCACCGCGGGTTCCACTCATGCCGCCCTCCTACTTGAGGATGTAGATGGTGAGGAAGAGCACCACCCACACCACGTCCACGAAGTGCCAGTAGTAGTGCACGGCCTCCACGGCCACGTGGTGCTGGCGGGTGAACTGCCCGGCCAGGCCACGCGAGAGGATCACCGCCAGACCGATGACACCGCCGATGACGTGGGCGCCATGGAAGCCGGTGAGCGTGTAGAACAGCGTTCCGTAGATGCCGCTGTCGATGCCGAAGTCGTGCTCGGATAGCAGCAGTGCGTACTCCGAGGCCCACAACACCAGGAAGCTCACACCCAGCAGGAACGTCAGCGCGATGGCTCGGTTCATGCCGGTTCGATCGCCGCGCCGGATGCGTATCGTCGCCCACTGCATCGTCAGGGAGCTGGTGATCAGGATGATCGTCATGAACACCGGCAGGAAGGGGAACTTGAAGGCGTTGATGAACTCGGCGCCTTCGGGCGGGAAGAGCGGCAGCGTCGCCTTGGCATTGAAGTAGGCCGCGAACAGCGCGGCGAAGAACATCACCTCGCTGGCGATGAACAGCATCATCCCCAGCAGCGCCGGGTCCATGCCGCCGCGCTTGGCGTCGTGGCCGGAGACATCCTCCGGGCCGGAGATGTTCTGCTGGGCGCGTGGCTCCATGGCGTCAGTATCGGCCGTCATGATGAGGCTCCCTCGATCTGCGGTGCCGGTTCAGGCGTTGGCCCGTGGCCGACGCCCGGATACTTCTCGTCGAACCAGGGTCGCTCCGAGTGGATCTCCGGCAGCGAGTCGAAGTTCCACGGCGGCGGCGGGCTGGTGGTGGCCCACTCGAGCGAGTTGGCGTCCCAGGGGTCGCTCTCGTGCTCCATGGGCTTGCGCAGCGTGGTGAAGACGTTCCACAGGAACGGCAGCACGCTCGTGGCGATGAGGAAGGCACCGATGGTGGAGATGAAGTTCAGTTCCGTCCAGCCGGCGTTGCCCGAATAGTCGGGGATGCGACGGACCATGCCGTCGAGGCCCAGCATGTGCTGCGGGAAGAAGGCCACGTTGGTGCCCACGAACAGGAGCACGAACTGGAGTTTCCCCAGACCCTCGCCGAGGCGGCGTCCGGCCATCTTGGGGAACCAGAAGTACAGCGCCGCGAAGATGGCGAATACCGCGCCGGCCACGAGCACGTAGTGGATGTGCGAGACCACCCAGTAGGTGTCCTGCACCATGAAGTCGAAGGGCACGACCGCGAGGAAGGCGCCATCAAGGCCACCGATGAGGAAGAGCGCGATGAAGCCGACCGCGAAGAGCATCGGCGTATCGAAGCGCAGGTGGCCGCCCCACATGGTCGCCAGCCAGTTGAAGAACTTGACGCCGGTGGGGACGGCGATGAGGAAGGTGAAGAAACTGAAGAAGGGCAGGAACACCTGTCCGGTGGTGAACATGTGGTGGGCCCAGACGGTGAAGCCGAGGGCGCCGATCGAGGCGGTGGCGATGATGAAGGCCTTGTAGCCGAACAACGGCTTGCGGCTGAAGACCGGCAGGACCTCGCTGATGACGCCGAAGGCGGGCAGGATCAGGATGTAGACCTCAGGGTGGCCGAAGAACCAGAAGACGTGCTGCCACAGGATGGGGCTGCCACCGGCGGCCGGGTCGAAGAAGCCGCCACCGTAGTTGCGGTCGATGAAGATCATGATCAGGCCGGCGGCCACGACCGGCAGCGAGAAGAGCAGCAGGACGGCCGTCACCAGGGTGGCCCAGGTGAACATGGGCATGCGCAACAGGCCCATGCCCGGCGCGCGCATCTTGAAGATGGTGACCATGAAGTTGATGGCGCCGAAGATGGAGCTGAAGCCCAGCACCACCAGGCCCAGCAGCAACAGGTCCACGCCGGTGGCCTGGACCTTCACCGAGAGCGGCACGTACAGCGTCCAGCCCGTGGGCGCGCCACCGAAGGCGAAGGCGCTGAGGATCAACAGGGCACCGGTGACGAGCATCCAGAACGAGAGGGCGTTGATGCGCGGGAAGGCCATGTCGGCTGCACCCAACTGCAGCGGCACGATGTAGTTGGCCAGACCCGTGGTCATGGGCATGACGAAGAGGAAGATCATCATCACCGCGTGCATGCCGAAGAGTTGGTTGTACGTGGCCTCGTCGATGAACTGCAGGCCGGGCACGGCCAGCTCGGAGCGGATGCCAAGTGCCAGCACGCCGCCGAGCATGAAGAAGCTGAAGGCGGTGACGATGTACATCACCCCGATCTTCTTGTGGTCGGTCGTGGTCAGCCACTCGAGCACGGTGGAGCGGCGACTTCTGTAGGTGCCCGCGTGGGCGGTGGCGGTGCCCATCAGGCTGCCTCCTCGGTCGACTGGTCGGTCACGCCCGGGGTCGCGGAAGCGCCTGCATCGGTCGCGGGTTGCGCAACGTCAGGGCTGGCGGCGACCACGATCGGGCTGGCGGCGGCCGCCACGATCGGGCTGGCGGCGACCACGCCAGGGCTGGCCGCGGCCACGCCAGGGCTAGCCGCGGCCACGACCGCGGTGCCATCGGCCCCGGCAGTCGCCGGCGTGGCACCGGTCTGCTCCGCGACCCAGGCGTCATATTCGGCTTGCTCGACGGCGCGGATGGTGAAGAACATGCGTCCATGGTTGAGGCCGCAGAACTCCGCACACTGGCCGCCATACACGCCCGGCTCCTCGATGGTCAACTCGAACTCGTTGATGCGGCCGGGGAACGCATCGCGCTTGAAGAAGAACGCGGGCACGTAGAACGAATGGATGACATCGAGCGCCTGCAACCGGAAGCGGATGGGCACGTTCACCGGCAGGACCGCCTCCTGCTTCGGCGGCGGCGGGGGACCCGCCGGGTCAGGGTCGGGCGTAGAAGCCAGCGAAGGGCTGAAGGGGATGACGATGCCGGTCTCGGCATACTTCTGCGTGGTCGGGTCGTAGCTGGCGGGGTCCATATACTTGAAGGTCCAGCCGAACTGATAGGCCTCGATGTCCAGGACGACGGCGGGATCGTCGCTTTCCGTCTGGATGTCGGCCAGGACGACCGCAGAGCCGATGAAGAGCACCGTCACGATGAGCGCCGGGATAGCGGTCCAGATGAACTCCAGCTTGTTGTTGCCGTGGACCTGCTCTGGCAACTCGCCCGCCTGGCCCTTGTCCTTGCGCCGAAATCGCCAAGCTGTATAGAGCAGCAGGCCTTCGACGAGGACGAAGATGACGACCGCGATGATGAAGATGGGCAGGTACAGACCAGCTGAGGCTATGCCCTCAGTGGTGACCACGTCGTGTGGAAAGCCGATGCCGTTGGCGGTCTCGCCGAACAGGCTGGGGCCGACCGCGTCGCTGGTCGCATTGTTGTTGGCCCGCTCCCCGCAGGCGGCCAGTATCAGACCGGCTGCAGGGACCATCGCAAGCTTGGCTAGACGGCCTCGCCAGCCGCCGGACGCCGGGATGCGCAAGGAATCTCCCCCTGTCATTGCTCCCTCTTCAGGACCGATATACTATAGCTGCCCAATGCACATTTGCGTGCGCCCGATCGGGACCCAGCCGAATGGTCACGGGGCGCACCGAGAGACCCCCCGTCTCGGAACCCGACTCCTCGCGCCGCTGCTGGCCTCGGCGGCCGTTCCGCTGGCGCCCATGGCAGCCTCTGCGCATGGGCAGGCGCCGGTGGAGCCCACGCCTGCCATCCTTATCGAAGGCTGGTCGTTCCTGGTCGACGTGTGGCTGCCGGTCATCCTGCTGGCGTTGGTCTACTGGCAGGCGCGCAACATGGTCGACCGGCGCCACCCGGGCAACCCCGTGCCCCGCTTCCGACTTTGGGCGTGGCTGGCTGGACTGGGTGCCATCATCCTGGCGCTGGCGTCCCCGATCGAGTTCTACGACACCACGCTTTTCTCGGTCCACATGGTCCAGCACCTGCTGCTCGCGTTCGTGGCGGCGCCGCTGCTGGTGCTGGCGGCGCCCATCACGTTGCTGCTGCGCGTGTCGTCACCCGAGGCCCGTCGGCGTTGGATCCTGCCGGTCTTGAACTCGCGCATCGTGAAGACCATCTCGCAGCCGGTGGTGGCCTGGGTGCTCTTCGCCGGCGTCATGTGGTTCACCCACTTCTCGCCACTCTTCGACGCTGCCCTCGATGATTTCACGCTGCACCGGCTGGAGCACGCGCTCTTCCTGGGCTCGGCGATGCTCTTCTGGTGGCCGGTCATCGGTGCCGATCCCAGTCCGCACCGGATCGGATTCGGTGGCCGCATCCTGTACCTCGCAGTGGGCATGCCGCTGTCATCGTTCCTGGGCCTCGTCATCTTCTCTGCCTCGGCCGTCCTGTACCCCCACTACGCCACGCTGGTGCGTGATTGGGGCCCCTCGCCGCTGGCGGACCAGCAGCTGGCCGGGGGCATCATGTGGGGCGGCGGCGATGCCGCGTTCGTGGTGGCGTTGCTGTTGACCGTTGGCGCCTGGCTCCGGCACGAGGAGCGCGAATTGGTTCGTGAGGATGCGCGGCTGGCACGTGCCAAAGCCCTCCGAGAAGCGACCGCGACGGCCGGGGGCAGCGGGCCAGGGGACAGCGCCGACTGATCCCCGCCGGGCCACTCCCACCCCGGGCCACTCCCACCTCGGGCCGGTCCGGCACCGGGCCGCTTTGCATCCCGCCCCGGGCCACTCCCACCCCGGGCCACTCCCACCCCGGGCCGCTCCGGCACCGGACCGCTTTGCATCTGATGCAACATCTCGACACGTTGACCGCCGGATGTGTAGGTTCCTTGCAGCCGATGCACAGGACTGTCAAGCACGTGCATCCAACGCAAAGCATCGGCAGATCACGGTGCCGATACGTCGAGATCTTGCATTCGATGCAAACCCGTGCGAGAGGATGCGCTTGTGGAGACGCCGGTGGATGGGTGATCGGCAGGGTACCGTCCCTGGTCATGTCCCGGGAGTCGGTGTAGCAGCGAGGTGGCCGGAAAGCAGGTGGCCATCGCGTCATCCTCGCGTCATCGGCAAGGGTCGGGTCAGTGGCCAGGGCCGCCGGCATCGTCGAGCTGCGTCACGACCAGCCGACCTCCGTCCGACTTGTAGGTGACGACGATGCGGTCACCGATGATCTGGTGCTCGGCAAGGTGAGGCGCCGGAAACTCGGAGCGGAACTCCAGCGAGGAGGTGTCGAACGTCAAGGTCTCGCCGCCGCTGGTGAGCAAGCGGAAGCTGTCCACTCGGCCCAGGCCGGGTGAGTCGACACCGATCACGATTCCCGTCTGCTGCCGCAGCGTCGGCTGACAGGCCACCACGGAGAACGACAGGGTCGCCATGAGCATCGTCAGCACGACTGCGTCGAAGAAGCGCCGACCGCCGCCCCCCAGCGCCACTACAGCGGGATGAAGACGGCGACGTCGAGGATGATCAGCGCGAAGAGCGCGGTCAGATAGGTGATCGAGAACTTGTAGATGCGCACGGCGCGGGCGTCGGTGCCCTCACGCGCCATGGCGAAGGCCTGGAACAGGAACATGCCGCCCAGCACCAACGCGCCGGCGAGGAACAGCAGGCCCATCTTCGCGACCGCGAAGAAGACCAGTGTGATGGCCACCATCAACACCGTATAGAGCGCGATCTGGTGGGTGGTCTCGCGGACGCCGTGGGTCACCGGCAGCATGGGCACGTTGGCAGCCGCGTAGTCGCCCCGGATGCGCAGGGCCAGCGCCCAGAAGTGCGGCGGCGTCCAGTAGAAGACGATGGCGAACAGGAACAGCGCCGGCAGCGAGATGTCGCCGGTGACCGCGGCCCAGCCGATGAGTGGCGGGAGTGCGCCCGCAGCGCCACCGATGACGATGTTCTGTGGCGTCGTGCGTTTCAGCACCAAGGTGTAGATGACGACGTAGAAGGCCACCGCCAGCAGCGTCAGGTATGCCGCCACGAGATTGGTGGTGAATGCCAGCCAGGCGAACGAGATGACCGTCAGCGCAAGCCCGAACATGAGTGCGTCCTCGGGCGCGATGGAGTGCGCCGGGAGGGGCCGTCGCTGGGTGCGGATCATCAGCTGGTCGATGTCACGATCGATGTAGTTGTTGATGGCGTTGGCGGCACCGGCCGCGAGTGAGCCTCCGATGAGCGTGGCGATCACCAGCCAGGTGAAGTGCGCAGGGTCCAGGTCAGCCGTGAAGCGCCACGCCAGCACCATCGCCGGCACCGTCGTCACGAGCAGCAACTCGATGATGCGCGGTTTGGTGAGCGCCACGTAGGCACGCACCTTGTCGCGCCGGCCCGTCGCGTGCAGAGTGGTCGAAGCGCCGGCTTCGACCGTCGGTGATGGCACCGCATCTGGGACAGGCGATGCGCTGGCAGTGGCTACGGCGACACGTGCGCTGTACCAGCCATAGATCGCGGCACTCAGCATCAGCGCCCAGATGAGCGAGCCCAGTGACAGGTGCAGCGACACCGCCCAGGGTTCCAGCGCGGTCCAGATCTGGAGTGCGCCGACGACGACTTGCACCGCGAACAGCGTCGCGGCCGTGCCCACGAGACCCAGCATGACCTCTGCGCCGGGTACCTCGCCATCGACCTCACGACGGCGCACGGCACGCCACACGACGATGGTCGTGATCAGCACGATGATGCCGGCGATGGCAGCCACGATGCGATGAGAGAACTGGCGCATCTGCAGGTCGGCGACGGCGGCGTACTCGGAGAATGCCGGCACGAGCTGGCCATCGAACAGCGGCCAGTCAGGGAAGATCAGTGCGGCACAGCCGGCAGCTCCGCGATCGACGCCGGGGCAGGTGGTCTCCGCCCCGAACAGCAGGACCGTGAATACGGATATGGCCGCGAAGCCGACCAGCAGAGGAATCCGCAGTGACGCCCCTCGAGCCGGCAGCTGGGCCGGGAAGCTCGAGCGGATGAGCACGAACAGAAAGGTGCCCAGCAGGATCATCGCCGTGGCCAAGTGCGCCAGCACGGTCTCGGCCGAGTTGTTCATGTCCACGGTGACCTTGCCCAGGTAGGCCTGGAAACCGACGATGCCCAGCGCTACCAACGACCCCACCACCACCGACCGCGTCGCACGTTGGGTACGGAACGCGGAGATGACCAGCCCCAGGACCAGGAAGCCGATGATGACACCCCACCAGCGATGGATCGATTCGAGCCACGCGGCCGAGTCGCCGATCTCGGGGATGACCTGTCCGTTGCAGAGCGGCCAATCCGGACAGCCCATGCCCGATCCGGTACTTCGCACGATGACACCGATCACGACCATGATCCAGGTCGCGACCACGGACGCGAGCGCCAGCTTCTGGAAACCGGTGAGTCGGAGGTTCATGAGCACCTGTGATCGTAGCAAGCCTCGGGCTCGATCGTGGCCGGCGACCCCGCTCGTGCGCGCCTTGTGCCGAAGAACGGTACCTTGGCGGTGATGCACGCACCATCCGCGCGTCCGGTCGCGCTCGTCGTCGCCGCCCTCCTGGTGGCTGCTGCCTGCGCCTCGGAGGAGGGCGCCACGCCCGGCAGCCAGACCAGTACTGCCTCGACCGTGGGTGCTGAGCTCGTGTCGGCAGAAGCTCCCCGTTGTGCGGAGGGCGACGGTATGGCCGGTGACATCCCCGGCTGGCCGCTCGTCGGCGGCGGGGACGTGCAGTTCCTGCCGGTGCTGATGTCGTCACTGGTCACCGCCGGATCCGATCGCTTCCTCTACAACGTGCTGGACCCAACGTATCGGCAGCTGGCGGCACCCGGCATCGCCAGTTCGGTCGCTTTCTACGCGTTGGAACGCGACCCCGAGTCACCGACCCAGCGCGTCGATGCGAGCTATCTCAGTTCGGGACTGGGACGTGGGCTGTATCGCGCCACGACCGAATTCGACTGCGTGGGCGAATGGGGTGCGGAAGATCTCCATCCAGCTTTCGGACGGGTCGGAGGTCAGCCAGCGCATCCGGTTCGCCGTCTACCCACAGGGACCAACGCCCGCCATCGGCCAAGCCGCGCCACTCTCGGACAGCCCCACCGGCGACAGCGCCGCAGAGGTCGCGCGCATCTCCACAGATCCCCACCCCTATCTGGCGGCCTACGACAAGACGGTGGCGGAAAGCGTCACGTCCGGCAAGCCGTCGCTGGTGTTCTTCGCCACGCCGGCCTTCTGCCGGACGGGCTTCTGTGGTCCGACCGTGGAGTTGGTCAAGTCGGTGGTGCGTGAGTACGAGGGTGCCATCGAATTCGTGAACGTCGAGCCCTATGCGCTCCAGGTGACCGATAACGGTCTGCAGCCGCTGCTCGATGAGGCGGGCCAGCTGCAGCCCGTGCAAGCCGCCCTCGATTACGGCATCCCGGTCGAGCCGTACCTCTTCGTAGTCGATGCTCAGGGCAAGATCTTCGCCAAGTTCGAGGGCATCGTCGGCGGCGACGAGTTGCGGGCGGCCATCGCCGACGTGCTCGCCGCCTGACCGCGTTCCCTGCGAAGGCGGGTGGGCGATCAGCGGCCGAAGGGGCCCATCCGCAGGCTGCCACGGTCCTTGCGGCGGGGAGCGCCGGGCCCGTCAGCTGGCCCGCGTCGCTGACGCCATGCTCGTCGCACCAGGCGGCCAGCTCCTCGCCAAGGCGCCCGGGCAGCCATGGGTCGGCGAGGGCCGCGGTCGCCAGCCCGACCGCGGTCGCACCAGCAGCGAGGTAGTCGAGGACGTCGTCGAGGCAGGCGATCCCGCCGATGCCGATGACGGGGATCGAGACGACCTGGGCGATCTCGTAGACGACTCGCAGCCCGATGGGCTTGATGGCGGGGCCCGAAAGCCCGCCGTAGGAGGTACCCAGGCGCGCGGCGGTGCGGTCACGATCGAGAGCCAATGCGGCCACGGGGCCGATGGCGCTGATGGCATCGGCACCCGCGGCGGCCACGGCTCGCGCGATGATGCGGACATCCGACGCACCGGCACTGAGCTTGACGATGAGCGGCAGGTCGGTGACGGCACGGGCAGCCACGGTGGCGGTCTCGGCCGCCGCCACATCGAGGCCGATGGGCTCACCATGTCGCCCTCGGTCGGGGCAAGCCAGGTTCAGCTCCAGCCCGGACGCGTCCGGCCGCATGTCCAGCGTCCGAGCCAGGGCACTGATGTCGTCGGCGTTGTCGGCGCAGATGCTGACGATGATGGGTACATCTGACGTGGCCCAGCGGGGCGCCTGACGGTGCAACACCGCCTCAAGCCCCGGGTTCTGCAGTCCGATCGAGCTCAGCAGACCATCGGCTAGCCCCGCCATCCGAGGCGGTCGGTTGCCGGTCTGCGCTTCCCGGGTGACGCTGCGGGTGATGATGGCCGAGGGCCTCCGTTCTGCCACGGCCTCGATCAGCTCGTTGCCGTAGCCCGCACCACCGGCTGCCACCAGCACTGGGTGGCGCAATCGCAGTCGACCGGGTCGGTGCGGTGCCAGCTCGACCGTCACTGGCCCAGGATCCAGCGTCATCGATCCAGCTCCCAACGGAGTTCGGGTGCGGCGAATGCCGGTCCTTCGCGGCACGCGCGCAACTGCCCCTCGACGCCGCGCACCACGCAACCGAGGCAGACGCCGAGGGCGCAGCCGACTTCGTGTGGCAGTGCCACCTGCAGCCAGGCGAGGCGGCGCAGTGGGCTGGCACCTCGGACCGGGCGGCGTCCACGCTTGCGCCCCAACCGCGCCACACCCATGCGCGCATCTCGCCCGGCTGCCAGCCTGGCCACGCCTGCCACCAAGTCCTCGGAACCCGCGACGAAGCACTGGTCGGCCCAGGCTTCATAGCCGGCCACGAGCTCCGCGATCCCGCCTCGCTGCCCCAGCGAGCCGTCCTCTGTGGCGATCACATACTCGACTTCGTCCGGCAGCAGCGATGAGGGAGGCACCTCGGCGACGGTCCGCGCTCCGAGCAGCAGCGCGACCTGGCGCGCTGTGGCGACCGCTTCGTCGACACAGGCGCGCACCCGCGCGAGACCATCGGTGTCGGTCACGACCAACAGGAAGCGGCTGCGCGGATCGACCTCGAAGCCTCGCCCCAGGGGGCCGTCGAAGCGCGCCACGTCTCCGGGCCGCAGCGCCAGCAACGCGCCGCCGCTGTCGATCGACGACAACAGCGTGATCTGCTCCGCCGCGCGATCGAAGCCGGCTACCGGGACCGCCGGCAACAACAGGCCTTCCGCCCGCGGCGCCATGACGTGCACGAACTGGCCAGGTCGCACCCGCCGTGCGATGCCGGCCGCCGACCATCGAAGCCAGTGTCGGCCGGGCAGGAACTCGCGAGTCTCGAGGAGGCGGACCTCCTCGCCTGGTTCAGACGTCGTCGCGCTGACCGGCCGGAGCGCCATCGCCGCCGGCAACACCGCCGCCAGCGTCCAGGTCGGCGGGTTCGTCCGTCGAGCCGCCTTCCGTGTCGTCGAGCTCCGGCGCGACCTCGGGCCAGGCCTCCGCGATGGCCTCGGCCAGGTCGCCGAAGAGGTCGGTGGGGTCGTAGTACTGGACGAGGTCCTCGGGCGTGGTCAACGCTCGCCATTCGGGCTCGCCCTCGGCGTCATCGTCACGCTCGGGCACCACCTCTCCCTCGAAGGCGCCGGTGCCCCGGAACCAGAGGCGTTCATCCTCATCCTCGAGGACCTTGCTGTCGCCCAACACGTCCGCCACGTTCTGGGCGACATCCTGGAAGTCGTCGAGGAGTTGCGCCTGGTCGACCTGGCTGCGCTCCTGGAACGTCAGTGCCAGGTCGTAGAGGAGTCGCGCGGCGTCAGGCTTGTCCTTCGGCGTGGGCACGTTGTAGATCCAATCGTCATCGGATGTGTCGGCCCCATCGGCCCCATCGGCCTCGTCGTCCCCATCTGCCGCGGTCTCGACGTCGCCGCGGTCAGCTTCGTCGGGCAACTCGTCTTCGCGCAGGTGCGCATCGAGTCCGGCTTCCTCGCGCGCGGCATCGCCGAAGGCGGCGTAGATGTCCGCCGGGTTGTAGATTTCGATCAGCTCGGCGCCACTCTCGATCTCCTCGGTCTCGCTGACCCATTCGCCCGAATCGTCCTGATAGCGCGTCCGCGAACGGAAGGTGCCCTCCTCGGTCACCGAGAGGTACTCGGGATCGTCGTCGATGAGCACCATGCCGCCCAATTCTCTGAGCCGATCACGATTGGCGTCGAGGAAGGCCATGAATTGGCGTTCGGCATCGTTGAGGAAGGCCTCACGCTCTTGGCCAGCCTCGGTGGCGATCTCTCCCAACAGGATGGCGCGTTGCTGCTCGTCCATCGTTCGCTCCTCGTGGTCGTGCGCTAAGGGATGAATTCCAGGTCCGTGGTCATGCGTTCGCGCAGGATCATCACGTGGTGCCGCTCGAACATCCACTCACCGGCCCGATGGCCGATGGCGCGCGAGCGTGGGTCGCCCTCGAGCTTGTCGATCGTCTCGTAGTCTGGGATCTCGAGGAGCATGACGTTGTCGAAGTCCCAGCCATAGGCCACGTTGTACCAGCCCAGGAAGCGCATCCCGAAGTCCTTCTCATAGCGCTCGACCTGCTTGGGGAAGAGCTTCTGCATGAAGAACTTGAAGAAGGAATCGCGACCACGGCGAACCGAGAAGAAGGTTGCCAGGACCGGCACGTTGTCTCCACTTGCGAGTGGGATGCATTGTCGCATGCAGCGCGAGCCCGGCAGAGGGCGGTCGGACGCATCGTCCGGGCTCGATCCATTCCCCTGGAGACTGGTACGGCGCCGCAGTCGGTCACGGCCGAGGTGAGGCCATTCCCCCGGGGACTGGTACGGCGCCGCAGGTCCCGGCCGATGGTGAGGCCATTCCCCCGGGGACTGGTACGGCGCCGCAGGTCCGTCGCGTCATTCCCCGGGGGACTGAAACGCGGGCTCGGGGCCACCGTCACATACCCCACGGGGCATGACAGCCTGCGATCCGGCACGCGGTGGGCGCGAGGGTGGTCGCGGCTGTCAGGCCGGCGGTCGCAACAGTCCCGCAGGGAATAGGTCGGCACGCACCCCGCTCGGGTCACCCAGCCGACGCCCTCAACGCCCGAACCGAGCAGGGGACTTCAGTGAACGAGTGCGCCCAGGAGCACGTCGACGAGTGCGACCTGAGCCGGGTTCATCACGACTCTGGCTTCATCCGGGGTGAACCAGGCCACGCGGTCGAGCTCAGGTACGTCGATGAAGATGCCCGAGCGCGGCGGCCACTCCATGGCGAAGGTGTTCGACCAGGCCTCGGCCGGATCCATGTCGCCTTCGACGGCCCAGGCGTGCACGGTCTTGCCGCCAAGCTGGCGGATGCTGCCCAGGTCGATCATGCGGGCATCGCTGCCGACTACGTGGCCGGTCTCCTCACCGAACTCGCGCTTGGCCACGGCTAGCAACGCCTCGCCGCTCTCGGCCTGGCCCTTGGGGATCGACCAGGTGCCGGCATCCTTGTCGCGGAAGTAGGGCCCGCCGGGATGGCCCAGCAGCACCTCGATGCCGCTATCGGTGTGGCGATACAGGAGGATCCCGGCGCTCACCCGAGCACGAGACGGCGCGTCAGCCATCGTCGCGTGACCCCTCGTCGGCCGGATCCTCCGCCGCCTCCGCCGCCTCCGGTGCCTCGGCGTTAGCGGGTGATACATCCTCCATCTGGCCTACGGTCGGCTTGGCCGATGGATCGAGTGGGGTCCGCCGTGTCCGTCGGTCGGCCGCCACCAGTCGCAGCAGGAAGATGATCGTCTGGCCGCTGAACAGCAACAGGATGAGGGTGAAGATGAGCAGGATGGCACTGATCCGCGGAAATCCACGCCCACGTGACCGTCAGCGGTGTGAGGATGAGGAAGAACGTCAGCAGCGCGATCTGGATCCAGAAGCAGCCCAGTCCGGGGCCGCGATCGGAATCGAGCGGCTCCCCCTTGTAGAGCGGCGGTTCCTTCGGGGCGCTCATGCGGTGCGGGCGCACCGCTGGGGCAAGCGGACGTCAGTGAGGTCGGGCACGCCTGCCATCTTAGGGCGCGCCTGTGACCGCTGTCCGTGAGGTGCGCGAGATCGTCAACGTGCGCGGCGAGATCGTCGCGGGTCAGATGGCCCGGCGTGCTGGTCACCACGGCTCTGGACGCTCGTTCCGGCAGGGGTGGATGATGGCAGGCAGGCAAGCCGCACTGGGGAGGGGTCGATGCCCTGCGAAGGTCCCGTTCATCTGCGCCGCGCAACCATCGAAGACGCGGCCGGAATCGCCCAGGTCCATGTCGATGGCTGGCAACGTGCCCACGAAGGGTTGCTGCCACTGATATACATCGCGTGCATGAGTTCGCGCGGTCGCGAGGAGTTCTGGCGACACGAGTTGCAGGTCGGGGCCGCCGATCGGAAGCCGTGGGTGGCGCTCCTCGATGAGCGCGTGATCGGCTTCGCCAGCGGCGGCATCGCGCGGGACGACGATGTCCAGCGTGGGACCGGCGAGATCTACCAGTTGTTCGTGGATCCTGAGTGCTGGGAGAAGGGCATCCGCACCAACCTCATCGAGCACGTCGCGCGTGACTTGCAGCAACACGGTTTCGACCGTGTCATCTTCTGGATCCTGGCTGCTGACAGCACCATGCGTCAATTCGCCGAGTTCGTCGGTTTCCGCACCGAAGGCACGACCCGGATGGAGGATTGCGGTGAGACCCAGGTGGAAGAACTGCTGTACACCCGCCAGATCCGTTGAGGATGCACCAGGTCCGGCTGAGCTAGCCGAGCAGCAGGACCTCGTCGACCTCCGCGCCATCCTCCTGTAGCCGCATCTCCACACGTTCGCTACGCGCGGTGGGGATGTTCTTGCCCACGTGGTCGGCCCGGATGGGGAGTTCGCGATGACCGCGGTCGATGAGTACCGCCAGCCGAACCGCCGCCGGTCGGCCGCGATGTGTCAGTGCATCGAGTGCGGCGCGGACGGTGCGGCCGGTGAAGAGCACGTCATCGACCAACACCAGGGTGTTCGCCGCGAGGGTCCGGGGACCGAGCGAGATGGCCGGGATCGCCGACGCCGCGTCGGCATCGAAGGCGCCATCGCGGTCGTCGCGATAGGGAGTCACATCGAGCCCGATGACCGTGGGTCGCAGACCTTCCCGCTCTTCGATGGCCGTGGCGATGCGCGCCGCGAGCACCGGACCGCGCCGCTCGATGCCCACCAGCACCAGCCCCGACGCGCCACCGTGTCGTTCCACGATCTCATGCCCGATGCGCACCAGCGCCCGCCGCAGTTCATCGGCCGCCATGATCCGCCGCTCGCTCATCGAGCACCTCCGGGTCGAGGAAATTCGTCCCAGGAGCGGCCCGAGTCAGGCTCGTCATGGGGCGCCGACTCGCCCGACGCGGCTCGCGTGGCTGCCAGCAACTCATCTACCGCTTCCTCGGGACTGATGGGATTCACGGGCAGGCCGGTACCCAGCTCCAGGCCGGCGATGTCTCGCAGTCTGGGATGGATCTCCCAGTGCCAGTGGTAGGTCTCGCGCACGTTCTCGTGGAGTGGCGCGGTGTGCAGCACCAGGTTGTAGGGTGGCCCGTCGAGGATGTCCAGCAGGCGGATCACCTTCTGCAAGGCCTCTGCTGACGCGGTGAGCTGCTCGTCGCTGGCACTGGCGAAATCGGCCTCGTGATGGCGGGGCACGACCCACAACTCGAAGGGCGAGCGCGACGCATATGGAGCGAAGCAGACGCTGGCGGCATCGTCGAAGACTAGCCGGTCACGGCGCACGACCTCATCGCGGACCATCCGGCACCAGGGGCAGGCACCTTCCTTGATGACATAGCGCGCCGCACCGCCGAGCTCCTCGCCGATGCGATGGGGGATCTGCGGCAGGTCGTAGACGTCGAAGCAGAGGTGGTTGGTCATGGCGCCAGCCTGCTTGCCCCAGTTCTGCACGATCTGGAGGTACTCGGTGCCGCCTTCGTCGCGAGCGCGCCGGATGCGATCGCGGCCCAGGCGGAGCATCTCGATGACGATACTCTCGCGCTCTCGGCCCAGCGGGGCGTGGTGTTCCAGGGGCGCCACGATGGTCTCCCACGAGCCGGCGTCGCCCAGCAGACCCAGGCGCAGACTTTCCTCCTGGCCGCCTTCTTCGTCACTGTCTTCATGGCGCCGCTCTTCATGGCGGCGCTGATCGAGTTCGCTGCCCGCGACCGTGAACGCCTTTGGCTTGAGCGTCCGCAGCCGCGTGCCGTCATGCGGCGCAGGGCGGCAATTCTGGCAACGGCCACCCAGGTCATGCACCGGAGCCGCCTCCCGGGCGAAGCGGGCGCGGTCGAATTCGCGGTCCACCACCACCGCTACCCACCAACCGGTGATGTCATCACGCCTCAGCTCGAAGAGCCCCCCGGCCATGGTTACAGCACCGTGGCCGGGGTCGCCGACGGGGTCGCCGACGGGGAAGCGCTGGAAGATCCCAGCCATGCGTGCGCGCTGTTCGGCCGATTCGGTGACAGCGTCGTCGAGGCGGTCGGCGAAGGCCTCGGCGAACCAGTCGCCGGCTTCTCGTACCCCTTCGGTCGAGGGTTCGGCATCCGCGCCCTGCCAGCCCAACTCCCGAGCGATGGAGGTGACATCCAGGCCGGCCATCCCGCAGGGGTCGATGAGGCTGAAGTCCGCAAGGTTGGTGGTGATGTTGAGTGCGATGCCGTGGTAGGTGATGCCCCGTTCGACGCGCACACCCAGGGCTCCGAGCTTGCGCGGGGCGACACCCTCGGCACCGACCCAGGCTCCAGGGTAGCCCGGACGTGGCGTCGCCCGGACGCCGTAGCGAGCGGCCAGGTCGCCCATGCTCGACTCCAGGGCGTGCACGAAGGGTCGCAGCAGCACCTGCAGTTCGCGCAGATGCACGATGGGGTATGCCACCAGTTGGCCGGGGCCGTGGTAGGTCACCTCGCCGCCGCGTTCGACGCGGATGACCTCGATGCCGCGCCGATCAAGTTCCGCAGGGGAGGCGAGGACGTGCTCGTCACTCGCGTGGCGGCCAAGCGTCAGCACCGGGGTGTGTTCGACCAGCAGCACCGTATCTGTGATTTCGCCCGCGTCCCGCGCGGCATGCACGCTTCGCTGCCGTTCCCACGCCTCGCGATATCCCATCTGACCGAGCCAATCGACCTTGAGGTCCATGCCGGCACGGTATCACGCAGGCGCGCGCTGGTGGTTCGGGGGTGTGCGAAGCCCCAGGGCATCACCGTCAGGTCGTGTATGCATCGACGATTATCGATGTGTTGTCATGATATCGATGGCGCTTGATATGATGCAGACATGACGAAGTCTCACGATGCCGACATCCTGCTCCTGGAGGCCGCTGCGGATCCCGTCCGCCTGGCCATCCTGCGTCAGCTTTCGACCCAAGGTCCATCTCCCGCTGGAGCACTGGAACGATGCTGTGTCGACCTGAGCCAACCGACGATCTCTCACCACCTCAAGGTGCTCCACCAGGCGGGCTGGGTCGAACGCCAGCGGCGCGGCAGACACATCTGGTACGCCATCGATATGACTGCAGCGGCGCGCTTCGAGCGGATCGCCGCCGGGATCGACCCTTCCCGTGTCCGAGCAACCGAGACCGCCCTACCGGCACCAACGCAGCCACCGAGGCCACACCCGGGCACACCCGCTTGGCGCCAGTGGTAGATAGCTACCGTCACATGGTAGAATGGTAGCCATGGGCATGAACATCAAGAACCCGGAGGCGCACCGGCTCGCTCGCGAAGTGGCCGCCGCGACCGGCGAGAGCGTCACCGGAGCCGTGACCCGTTCCCTTCGCGAACGCCTTGACCGCCTCCATGCCGAGCGGCGCCAGGGCGTGGCGGCTGCGCTGCTTGCCGTCGGGCGTGATGTCGCCGGGCGTCTGCCCCCGGACCAGCGCATCGGTGACCCGGCAGACGTGCTCTTCGATGAGCGCGGGCTGCCCCGGTGATCGTCGAATTCGTCAGCGCTCATCGCGATCCTGCGCATGGAAGAGGATGCAGAACGCTACGCCCTGGCCATCGAGCGGGCTGAGCGCGTGCGCATCTCGGCGGCGACGTACGTTGAAGTCGGGGCGGTCATCGATCAGGCACGCGATCCGGTGGTCAGTCGACGCCTGGCAGACCTCCTGGAGATCGCCGAAGCGGTCATCGAGCCGGTGACGGTCGAGCAGGCCATCACCGCGCGCGCGGCCTACCGTGACTTCGGCAAGGGTTCGGGACATCGGGCTGGGCTGAACTTCGGAGACTGCTTCTCTTACGCTCTGGCCAAGGCAGTGGGTGAGCCGCTCCTGTACAAGGGCGACGACTTCGGCCAAACGGACGTGCAGGCCGCATGACTCCTGGTGACGCAGGTCCAGGGTCCCGGGTCGGGCTGGTCCATCAGGCCCCTCGACACGAGGCGTTTCGGCTACGACGATGCCCGCATCCGATCGAACGAAAGGAGGCACACGTGCGCATGAGCAAGGCGATGACATCGGTGGCGAGTCTGGTGATGGTGGCCATCTTGGGCGCCGCCGCGCCTGCGGCAGCACAGCAGTCGGAGCAGTTCCCGCAGCCCGGCTCCGAGGTGCCGCTTGATGGCTACAC
This sequence comes from uncultured Chloroflexia bacterium, assembly GCA_963778955.1. Classification (GTDB taxonomy): domain Bacteria; phylum Chloroflexota; class Limnocylindria; order Limnocylindrales; family CSP1-4; genus JAFMJV01. The sequence continues at coordinate 247,015 of CAVZWI010000004.1, read as the reverse complement.
CCGGTCTGACGGCACCATCGTGCTTGGCGACGAGGCCTACTGCCGGTTCCTGATGGGCGCCTTGTGGGGGGACCAGGAGCTCACATTCGCCGGCCTCATCGATCAGTCGAAGAAGCAGAAGCGGGCGCGGGGTGCTGCCTTCCAGCCGGCCTCGGATGAGGCAACGCTGGCCGACTGCGCCGCCATCATCGGCGCTTTCCGGACCGACCCACCCGAGGGCGACACGCTCGCCGGGTGGGCGCGGCGCAGCCCGGTCGTGCCGGAGTCATTGGCGTCACTGTTGCCGGATGACTTCGAGGCCCGGCCCCTGGCGCAGCCGGACGAGGTCGGAGCGGCGGCACGGACGAGTGGCTTCGGTGACGCCATCAGCGCACCGTTCGAGATGGACGCACAGACGTGGCTGGCGCAAGTGGACGCGGTCGGCTGCAGCACCTGGAGCGGGACGCTGCGAGATGCCCGTGATGCGAACAACAGCATCGAGCTGAGTGGTATCCGCCAGTACCTCTATCGCATCCAACCCGGCCACTACTACTGGGAGGTGAGCGCGCCAGCTTGCGACTGGAGCGTGGACCTGGTGCCGGTCGAGCTGGGCACTGATCCCGGCGGCACGCCGGTGCCTCGTGTGCCGGTGCCGAAGCTGTTCGGCGAGAACTGGTCGCGCGTCTACGGCCAGACGAACCCCGGGTACCTGACCGCGACCCAGGCGCGCCAAGCCATCCTGGATGCAGGGCTCACCGTGGGCGACTGCGTCGAAGAGGAGAGCGGCTTCGTCGACAAAGGTCGAGTTTGGGGCCAGGACCCGATGCCGGGCACGCTTCTCGAAGAAGGTTCACCGGTGGACGTCTTTGCCGTCAGCGACTGCGACATCGTGGTCGGGAATCGCGTGGTCGTCGAGTAGCCGACCAGCAGGTTCCAGAACTCTGCCTCAAGTTCTATACCTGCGCCTATGGCGCTGAGCATCAAGAGTGAAGAGGCCGATCGCATCGCACGAGAGTTGGCTAGCGTGACTGGAGAGACGCTGACCCACGCGGTCACGGTCGCCCTTCGGGAGCGTCTGGCGCGCGAGCGTGCGGCCGGCGTGGAAGCGACCGTTCGGCGACTCGTCCGGCTGGCCGATGAGGTGCGAGCGCTACCGGTCCTCGATGCTCGGAGCGCTGATGAGGTCCTCGACTACGACGAACGAGGGTTGCCCAGGTGACACAGCTTGTGGTCGACACCTTGGCTGTGGTCGCGATCCTCACGGGTGAGCCGGCTGCAGACGAACTGACGCACGCGCTCACTACGGCCGACCGCCGGTCGATGTCGGCAGGGACCCTCATCGAGCTCGGCATCGTCCTCGAGGCACGGATCGGACCCGCCGCCCAGGGCGTCATCGAGCGGTTCCTGCGCGATGCCTCGGTGGACGTCGTGCCGGTCGACCGGACCATGGTCGACCGGGCGCTCGAGGGCTGGCGGCGTTTCGGGCGAGGACGGCACCCGGCTGCCTTGGATTTCGGTGATCTCTTCGCATACGCACTGGCCGACTCGACCGAGGGAGTGGTCCTCTGCACGGGTTCCGACTTCTCGGCCACTGACATGCTGGTGGCGCCGGGTCGGGAGTAGCACCCCGAGGTTCGCACCGGCGTGCGCCGCCGGACCGCGGCACCCGCGTAGCATGGGTGCATGCGCATCGACCGGGTGCAGATCGAGGGCTTCCGCGCCATCGACCGGTTGTCGATCGACCTTGACCTGCTCACGACCGTCATCGGCGAGCACCAGTTCGGCAAGAGTTCACTTCTTCGCGGCATCGCTCGTGTCCTTGATCCGCGTGAACCGGACGTCCCGCCGAGCTTCAGTGCGGCCGACTTCCATCGACCCACGGACGACGAGTCCGGACGAGTCACGACGCTCTCGATCACGCTCGGGCTCCGCTCCGATGACGATCTCGAAGGGGATGTCGACGAGTCCGGACTGCTGCCCGGACTCGAGGACGGCGGTGTCAGCATCCGCGTCCTGGCCCAGCGGGCTGAGACCGGCGAGCCCGTGACCAGCATCGATGTTCTCGATCGCGCCGGGGTGCCGCGTGACGACCTCGATGGTCCGACCGTGCTGGCCAGGCTGCGCCGCCGCCATCCGGCCGTCATCGTGGGTGGCCCGCGACCGTCGATCGGCAAGCCCGACCCGCAGCCCGCGGGCGGTCACCGACTCCGGTCGGCACTCCTTGGTGCCGCGCAGCCGCATGCGCCTCAGACGTGGGACGAGCTTGGCGATGTGCGCGAAGACCTGCTCCAGGCCGGCGGCCGACTGGCTCGGCAACTGGGTCCGGCACCCGACCGACCCCGTTCGGTGCTGGCCATGACCGACACGCCGCGGCCACTGGTGACCGACCTCGGCTCCGCGCTCGCCGAAGGCGCCGGGCCGCAGCGACGCATCGCTGCGCTGTGGCTCCTGGTGTCGGTGTTGGATGCCATGCCGGCAGAGGGCCTCGCAGCAGAGGCGGATCCGATCCTGCTCTTCGATGACATCGAGGCCAACCTGCACCCGACCTGGCTCGCGGCGCTCTGCGCGGTGGCGCTGAACCTGCCCTTCCAGCAGATCGTGGCGACGCACTCGCCAGAGGTGCTGGCGTGGGTGCCGCTGACCTCGCTGCGCCGCCTCGTGCGGCGGGATGGTGCTATCGAGGCGCGGGCCGTGCAGACACCACGCTACTCGGTCGATGAGTTGCGTCGGCTCACGTTCCACGTTCGACTCAATCGGAGCAACTCGTTCTTCGCCCGCTGCTGGGTGCTCGTCGAGGGTGAGACCGAGGCCTGGCTGGTGCCCGAGTTCGCGCTCATCGCCGGCGTCGAGTTCCCCGTGGAGGGCATCCGGGCCATCGAGTTTGCGCAGGCGGGCCTGCCGCCGCTGCTCAAGCTGGCCGACGACCTGGGCATCGGCTGGGTGCTCATGGTCGATGGCGACTCGGCCGGTCAGGGCTACGCGCGAGCGGCCCGGGGCCATCAGCAGACAAGCGGATCAGTGGATGGCGCCATCATGGTGCTGCCGGCGAAGGATATCGAGCACTATCTCTTTCGAACCGGCTATGCCTCGGTGATCAAGAAGGCGTCGGGGGTGCGGGGTCGAGGCGACGAGGGCCGTCTCATCCATGCCGCCTTGGAGCGCATCTCCAAGCCGGGCATGGCGCTGGAGATCCTGGCGGACGCCGACGAGCGCGGCCCGGATGGCGTTCCTCCGGTGCTCTGCGAGGTGGCACAGGCAGCCCTGCGGATGGCACGCGGCTGACGTTCGACCTCCTAGCTCGTCGAGTACTGCTTGCGCATCTCTGCAAGAGCCGCGCCGATGGCAGCCAGTGACGTCAGGTCAGGATCCGTCGCGTCGTAGCGAGCATCGGGCTCCGATATCCGGCCGATGCCGCCTTCGCGGCCAAGCCCGATGGCGACCGAGGCACGCTCAAGGGGTTGGTCGAGCGTGAACAGCGGCGCCTTCGTTGCCTCGGCGACCGCAAGGTACGTGGCGTCATACACGGTCAAGCCATGGTCACGTGCGAGTTGCAGAGCCCGTAGTCGGAGGGGAGGTCCCACGTCGACCGATACGATGCCCAGGGCGTCCATCTGAAGCATCCCCTCGACGGCCCGTTCATCGGTGATCTCGCTCGCTCGAGCCAGCCGGTTGCCGACTTCGAGCCACAGCAACGATGGAGCAGCCAGGGTGGTCCGGCTAGCCACCGCGTCCGCGATGAGCGCATCGACCCAGGATGGCCGGGGCTCTGCCATCAACCGCGCGATGATCACCGAGGCATCGATGATCGCGTTCCTCATGCGTACCTACCGACTCGCCTTACGAGGGACTCGGCTCAGATCACGCCTCGTGTGTTCATCACGATCTTGGCGGATCCACTCAGCGGCGTTTGGTCGCTCCAGCCCAGGGGGCAGGGAGGCGCGGTAGCGCTGCGCCCATTCATCGAGCGCCTCGACGGCCGCCTTGCGCTGGGCACGCAACTCATCTGGGTCCTGCTCGAGCCGGGCAGCGTCCTCGACCGAGACCAGGACGGCCAATGGCTTGTGGTCTCGTTCGACGAGGAAGCGCTCACCCGCCGACGCCTCGTCCAGGATGCGCCCCAGGGAGCGCCGTAGGTCCATCGGTGTCACGTGTTTCATGCAAGTATCATAGCATGGTATGATAGAGCGTTATCATACCATGCGCAGCGCGTGCACTCTAGACGTGCTTGACGACGACCGAGAGATTGTCCCAGAAGGCCTGGCAGTCGCCGGACGAGACGGTGCCGTCACCGTCGGCCCAGAGGTGCAGGCGCAGGATCCGTGTCCGTTCGGGAAGCACCGTCGCGCCCTGGAGTCGCTGGTACTGCTCGTTGGTCCCACTCGCGGCTCGGGTGATGCCGTTCTTGGCCACCGTGTGGTTCTGGGCGTCCCGGAAGTAGAGGTCGAGATGAGCGGTGATGAGGGGCGAACCATTGGTGCCGGCGTAGCCCTTGAGCTTGACCTTGACATCACCATGGTCGATGGCCGAGCCGAGGCCCTTGAGCTTCCACTGCTGCTGGGCGTCCCCACAGGTGCCGTAGCTGTCGTCATAGAGCCCGGCGTAGAAGAACCTGGTGCCGCCACCGATGGCCCTGGCGGCCGCCTTGGAGGGGAAGCCGTAGCCGGGCTTGCCATAGGCATGGGTCTTGAAATCGGCTGGAGGAAAGGTCTGCCAGCGCGTGAGACCGCTCTGCGCGCCGGCATTCTTGACCAGGTTCTTGCCGTACGGAGTGCTGCCCGCGGCCAGCAGCGGTGATGCGCTGGTGAGCAGGGCGATCGACGACGACCCCCATCGCCACGAGCAGCCGGCCCGCTCCCTGACGACGGTGACTGTGGAGAGTATCGGTTCTCATAGTGACTCCAGGTACCGGCCGACAAGCCCGTCGCCGTTCGGGGATCAAGCGCGCTGACTGTCGGGTATCGCTGTGGTGCAGGTCAAGTAATGATTACTTAACGAGTGTGCCTTTGTCATGCTCCACGGGCCACGACAGGAAGCAGCGCGTCAGCGCCCGTGGCCACTTTGGCCCTGGCGGCCTCGCGCGCGCCTTACCGGAGGGCGAAGTAGGCGATGAAGGTGATGATCGTGGCAACCTCCGAGAACAGCAACCAGCGAGCCAGGCTGACGGGGATCGAGATGCATGAGGTGAGCGCGATGTAACCCGTCGAGTCGCCGCTGGTGCAGGTGCTGGGGGTGGCCGCCCCTCCGGAACCACCACCGTACCCGCCCGGGGGACGCTGCATGGGGGGTCGCTGGGGCAATCGTGCGCCGCCACCGTGCGTGTAGCTGCTGTCGAAGGTACGGAGCGTGGGGCTCGGGCGGCCTGAGGGCACGATACCGCCCAGGCCCGGATCGAGGATCGATCGCGTCTCCCCGGTGGCCGGATCGACCGTCCACCACGCTGTCGCCCCGGCGGGATCCCCGGAGGTCATGACGAGCAAGCCGTCCTCGAGGGCACGCCGCAAGACCGGTGACGTGCCGTCCGGCACCGTACCGGCGTCCTCGGGTCGCAGCAGTGTCAGCGCTCCGACATCAGCGAGGCTGGCCCCCGAGCTGCTGCGATCGTTGGGGTCGAGGAGTACGGCGTGCCCGAGTGCGAACTGCGTCTCGAGCGCGGTTTCCAGGCTGCCGTACCAGAGTCGGCGGCGAGCTGCCTCCCCCGGCTCGGCTTCGCCCCTGGGCAGCACGGCGACGCCGTCGATCATGAGGTCCGTGGCAAAGGCCATGGCAGCCGGATCGACCGAATCACGACCAAAGGTCGTGAGCGTCGCACGCGGTCGCGCCACGAACGCGCGAAAGTCTCCGTCGGCGCCGAGCGCTGGGACGAGCGCCGTCTCGGAAGCGACGACGAGTTCTTCATCGGTGGCAGCCACCGGCCACAGCAGGTCAGGCAATGCGAAGGCGTCCCAGAGGTCCTCACGCTCCAGAAGCCGTCCGATGAAGTCCGCGGAAGCACTGCGCTGCAAGGCGTGATCACGGCGGTCGGCACCGCCCGTCGAGACCATCAGGTGGTGGAACTGGCCCATGATGAAGGGTCCGGCATCATCCTCGGGCAGCGGCTGCAACCGCGCCACATCGATGGTATCCGTACCCCGCAGCTCGTCGGGCACGCGGTCGAGCAGGATACGCTCGCCCGTGATGGGCGGTAGACCCGGGCCTGACGTCTCGACCTCCAGGCGCAGCGATGCCAGCTCCGGTGCATCGGTGGCGGTGCCGAAGACATCCGACCCGCGGCCACCGACATGGAATGCGCTTCCGGTCTGGGTGACCCTGTCGACCATCAGGACCGGGACCCACGAGACATCGCCCGACAGGACATCGGTGATGGTCGCACCCAGGCCTGTGGCATCCGGCTGGAAGTAGAGGAAGATCGTGCTCGAGGCTGCCGTGGCGGCGTCGAAGCTTCGCTCGAGTACCACCTGCTCGGACAGGACGCCGTTGCTGAGCGATTCGGCGACCATGCGAAGGTCCACGTTCTGCATCGCCGCCATCGGCAAGCTGTCTGCCGTGGACGCGGCTGGAGCGAAGGTAGAGCCGGCGACGGCGTCCTCGAAGGTCGGGTCCAGATCCTGCCATTCGCTGCCGAAGGCGGCCTCGATCCAGGCGTGGTGCCGCACGGCTTCCAGGGCCGGCCCGGGAACGCCAGATGGTGTGTCGTCGAGGGCTCCGTCCAGTGCCATCAGCAGTCGAGCATAGTCACGCCGCGCTCGCTGATCGAGGGCGACCGCATCGATGGTCGTGGTCAGCGCGATGCCGGCTGTTCCCAGCGGCGCGGTCGGTGTCCGGGAGGCGCGAGCCAGCACGGCGGCGGCATCCTCGTCAGACAGGTCGGCGAAGGCGAAGCGGTACGGCACGCTCATGGCGTCCAGCAGGGCGCCCAGAAGCAGCGCGCGGTCGTGCGAGTTGCCGGCACGGGCCGCGAGGGTGCCCTGAGCGCCCCGCAGCACACCCGCGTAAGGGTCGAAGGCGATGCTGTCACGGACGAAGGTGAAGGCCGCCTGGGGGTCGTAGTGCAGGGCCTCCGCCAGTGCCGCGATCGACCACTCCGACTCCGGCAGGAGACCGACCTGGGCCCACGTGTCGTCGCGGATCTGGGACAACGTGGGTAGCTCATCCGCGGTCGGCGGAACATCTGACACGGTGAGATCGGCGTCGCCCGCGATCTGATCGTCGACCGGTATGGCGAAATCGGCGACGGGTGGCTGAGCGAAGGCTGCCGGGGTGCTCCAGCCGGCGTTCCCGGACAGCACCAGCAGCACGGTCAAGACCACCAGCACGTGCGGAGACGGACGGGGGGAGCGCGTCACGTCACGGATTAAACCATACGCCTGACGCTGATCGATACGGCCGATCGATGGGACTCGCCTGACCTCTCCAGCTTGCACGCATGCTGCCTTCGCGTCGGCCCTGCCAGGCACCACCCGAGCGTATAGTACGAAGCCGATCAGCGGCGCCAGACCCCCGGCGTACGGTCGCCCTAGCGGGAGCATGAGTGTGGAGCTGCCTCGGCGCCCGACACCCCCCACGTTCTCGTTGTCGCGCTGGTCTTCAGGCCTGCGCTTCGCGGCCATCTCGACACTCCTGGCTGTGGTCGCCCTCGCCGCCCCCGGTGCCGGACCGGTACAGGCGCAGACGCCGGCCTGTGTGCAGGAAGTGGAGCCCAACGACGCTCCGGAGAACGCTGCGGCTCTGGCCGCCCCCGGATGTGTGGCCGGGGCCATCCCGGATGGCGACCAGGACATCTGGACGTGGGACGTCTCCGACACGGGCGCAGCCAGGCGCTTGACGATATCCCTGGCGGGGCCGGTGGCGTCTCTGACGACGCTGACCCTGGTGCCTGTCACCTCGGATCCGGGCGTGACTCCACCCGAATTCGGTGCGCCCATCCTCGAGCTCTCATATTCCCCTGCTGACATCGACCCCGTCCGACGTTCCGACGTGCTCGTGCCGGCTGGGCGCTATCTCGTCGGCGTCGCCCGGACGACGGCGCCGGATTCCTCAGCCCCTTCGGACACCAGCTATGCGGTGACCATCGAGCCCGGCTCCGATCTGCCGGCCATCGGCGAGCACGAACCGAACGATGACGCCAAGCACGCCACGCCGGTCGCGGATAGCTTCGCGCTGAGTGCGGACATGGGCGCATCGGCCGACTTGTACCGCTGGCGCATCGGGGCCGACGACGCGGCCCAGGGGTGGACGCTAGACCTCGTCACCGGGTTGGGCGTGGATACCGAGATCTCGCTGACCACTGGCGATGGGACGCCGCTGGTATCGATGACCACCGATGACGCTGGACGGCTCTCCATCCCCGACCTCGTGTTGCCGGCCGGCGACTACCTGCTGACCATCTCCTACCCCACGGACCAGCCGCAGGCGTATGTGCTGAGCGCATCCCAGGTCCCGCTCGGAACGGCCGACCCCGAGCCCAACGACAACCAGGTCATCGCACTCCCCTTCGACATGGCGACAGGGCGGGTAACGGGAAGCCTGGATCGAGCCGGCGATGTCGATTGGTACCGACTCACGATCGACGAGGCGCTCGCCGTTCGGCAACTCGACGTCCGGCTGCTGTCGCGACGGCCCGAGCTCAGCCATGAGCTGTGCCTCCTCGACGCGGAGGGGGTGCGTCTGCAGTGTCGCAGCGCGTACGGAGCCGTTTCGCTGCCGAACCTGGTCCTCTCGCCGGCTGACTACTACCTCACGGTCAGCGGCGATGCTGACCCCGCCGCATCCTATGCCGTGCGCCTCGAGCCGACGACCACGCCCGTGGTCGACTTCGAGCTGGAACCAAACGACCTGTCCACCACGGCTACCCCGCTCGAGGCCGGAACCGTGATGCGCGGACGGTCGTCACCTGGTGACGATGATTACTACCGCGTCACGGTCGCGGGGGATCCGCAGCTCTGGCAAGTCGACGTCACCGGCAGCCTCATCGACCTGCTGACCTGGGTCCAGGGCGATGGCGTGGCTCTGGCCAGCGGAACCACCTCCTCGGACCACACCCGCGCCGCCATCAGCGACATGTACCTGGAGCCCGGTGAACACCGCTTCCGCATCGCCGGGCGAGGGGGCGAGTACTCGCTGGCCCTGACGCCGTTGGGCCCACCTGATCCCGATGCCGAGCGAGAGCCGAATGACGACGAATCGCACGCCGAGGTGATGCTCGTGGGTGATGGGCGGAGCGGCCGTCTGCCCCTCGCGGCCGATGCGGACATCTACCGCTTCTCGCTCGCCGCTGCCGAGCACGTCCTCATCCAGCTCGAGCCGCCAGACGATGGCGCTATCGCGTTCCGGCTCGCCAACGGCAATACGACGCTGTTGGAGCGACGAGCACCGGCGATCGGCGAAGCGATCTCGTACGACGCGGCACTCCTGCCCGGCGATTACCTCGTGACCCTGCGACCCGGTGTCGCGAGCAGCGGGCGCTACCACCTGTCGATCTCCCGGCTCGACCCGTTCGCCCTCAAGGCCGACCAGGAGCCCGACGACAGCGCCGGCATCGCTCGCCCCTTCCCGGCAAGTCTCAGGCTCGAGGGAACGGGCACGCCCGAAGGCGACGAGGACTGGTATCGCCTGCCGGCTTTCACGGCTGGCGAAAGCCTGACGCTGCGATACGCTGGCTCCCTGAGTGGCGTGCGCCTGAGCGACGGCGCAGCCGACATTCCTGCGTCGGACGACCCTGAGGCCGGCAGGCTCACGAGCGAGCCGCTTTCGTCGGATGCCCCGCTCTTCGTCCGCCTGGTGGCCACCGGCGACTACCAGCTGCAGCTCTCGGCAGCAGCCCTCGAGGCCGCGGCCCCGCCCGGCGAGCTGCCCGTCGACCTGTCTTTGGTGCCTGCATCCGCCACCGTCGCGGCCTATGAGCAGGTCGGCCAGAGAGTCCCCGCCAAGATCGATCCTCGCCAACGAGGGTGGCGATGCCCTGGACCTGAGGCTCGATGCCCAGACCAGCTCCTTCGGCTGGTCGGTGAGCTTCGACCAGGCCGAGGTGAATGTCCCGGCCGGGGCCAGGCTCGAGGTAGCAGCCACCATCGAGGTTGCTCCGGACGCGTGGGCGGACATCCCCGTCCATGTGACCGTGCGCGCCCGCGATGCCGAGGGGGCGCAGGTGACCGCGGCAGCCGACGTGACCCCGGATCGGCGACGTGCCGGCCGTCGGCGCGTATCAGGGCTGGCCTGTCCCCGAAGGACTCCTGGGTGGCCTCGATGTCGCGTCCCTCGCCATGGGGGGCTCGCCGACGGGTTCGGTCGATCTGGCGGGGGAGATGCAGTTGCACGATGGCACGACGCGGGTCGACCTGGGCTTCGTCACCGACGCTGCCGCGCTGCCCGTCACGCTCACCGTCGATCTCGCCGGCGACGACCCCGTGCCGGTGGTCGGCACGATCCTCGACCCCCTGGCCAGGGAAGCCTCGCTCGCGGCGACACCTCGCGATTTCGAGCTCCGCCTCTCGCTGGACGGCACCGACTACCAGACCGTGCTCCAGGGCACCCTCCAGCCACTCATGCTGGATCAGCCCTTCGTCCTCAGCGAGCCCGTCGAAGCACGCTGGGCGCAGCTCGTCATCCTCTCGAGCTACGGATCCACGAACGACGAGGTCGCTCTCGGGGAATGGAAGGTGGTGGCGAGTCCGGGAACGGCCCCTATCGCGACGGGCTTCAACATCGCCGACCCGCTGCGCGGTGGCCACGTGGTCTGGATGCAGCCACAGCTTGGCGACCCCGCCTTCGCGGAGGGACTGCTGGACGAGGATCCCGGCAACACGCGGATATCGCTCGAGAAGCGCACATCGGTCGAGTGGATGGTCGCCTTCCGCGCCGATCGCGCGGCGCAGGTCACCGAGCTGCAGTGGGTCGATGGCCCCGATTTCGATCCCAAGTCACGCTTCGATCGCGTCGACATCGCAGCCAGCGAGGCGGGACCCTTCGGGCCGTGGCAGGACCTCGGGACGTGGCAGCTGGAGCGAGGTTCGGACGGCGCGGTCGCCCCGATGGCCCTGCCAGAGCCGGTCTGGGCGCGCTACCTTCGCTTCTCCGCGGTCGGCGGTGGCAAGTCGGGCTACATGTGGGACATGCCGGCCACATTGCGGGTCATCGAACGCGCTTCGGATGCCGAGTATCGGACGGTCATGGGTGAATGGGGAGCCGACAGCCCTGACGGCCCCTACGAGTGGCTGCGACCACTGGATGTCCTGGCTCCCGACCTGGCCGACCACAACGACGTGCTGGAGCTGGCTGACCCCCTGCCTGCCGGCGAGCGCGTCAGCGGCCGGGTGCACACCGCCGAGGACGTCGACTGGTACTCGCTCACGGTGCCGGCGGGGCAGAACACGCTGGAGCTCGGCGTGTCGGGTCGGCCGACCATCGGCGTGGGCCTGACGTTGGCTGATGCGTCGGGCGCGGACGTGCCGATGGTGTTCTCCCCTGGTGACGACCCCGGGACGGTGAGCTACCGGGCCGCGGTGGAACCGGGCGCGACCTACTACGTGGAGGTCGCGCAGCCACCCTCCTCGATCGTCTTTGCCTTCGACACGAGCGGCAGCATGGGCAACTACCTCTCGTTCGTCCTGCAGGCCCTGCGGACCTTCGCTGATGGCGTGACGCCGGGCCAGGAGGCCGTGCTCATCAAGCCATTCGAGGAGAAGCCGCTGTTGCCCGACTGGAGCGACCAGCCATACGTGCTCCAGAACGCCGTACGTGCCTATGCCATCGGAGACGGCTCGAGCAGCGCGGAAACGGCACTCATCGACGCCTCGACCGCCCTGTCCGCGCGGGAAGGGGCACGAGCCATCCTGCTCGTCACCGACGCCGAGACCACGTCCTATCCGGATACGCCACGGCTCTGGACGGTGCTCGCATCGGTGCGTCCGCTCATCTTCGCGGTCCACGTGGGCGCGACATCGCCGGGACCCGATGGACTGGTCGATCGGCTACCGGGCGACTCCATGCGTGACTGGACGGCCTCGGCCGGTGGCTTCTACCAGTACACGCGGACCCACGGTGAGATGGACCGGGCGTTCGACCGGCTCGCCACGCGACTACGACGCCCGGCCAGCTATGGGCTGACCTGGACGGCAAGCTTCGAGAAGCCTGCCAAGGTCGACAAGAAGCCCGGTTCGATCGCCATCACCGACCGGGCCGCCGCGGCCCCGTCCGGTGCGGCGTCGAGCGGCGTGGCCTCGCGGGGCATCAGCACCGAGATCATCCTGGACACGTCGGGGAGCATGCTCGAGCGCCTCGGTCCAAGGCGCAAGATCGACGTCGCACGCAAGGTCCTCACCGACCTGGTCACGAAGCGGCTGCCCGCGGGCGCACCGGTCGCGCTGCGCATCTTCGGCGCCGGGGCTGACACCTGCGGGACGTCGCTCGCCGTGCCGTTGTCGCCGCTGGACCCGGGTTCGCTCTCTGCCGGGATCGCGTCGCTGGACGTGGTGCAGGCGACTGACACGCCCATCGGTGCCGCTCTGCGCAAGGTCCCTGATGATCTGGCGGACGCGACCGGAACGCGCATCATCGTGCTCATCACCGATGGCCAGGAGACGTGCGGCGGCGATCCAGTGGCCGCTGTTCGGGCACTGAAGGCGAAGGGCATCGACGCTCGCATCAACATCGTGGGCTTCGGTCTTTCAGACAAGCGCCTCAAGAAGTCGATGCAGGGCTGGGCGCGCCAGGGAAACGGCACCTACTTCGACGCACGCGACAGTACCCAGCTCGCTCGCGCCATCGCGTCCGCGGTGAGCGCTCCGTTCAGGGTCCTTGACGCCAACGGCAACGAGGTCGCCGCCGGCACGGTCGGCGGCGCGGCCGTGAAGCTGCCGCCGGGGACGTACAGCGTGGTTGCGCTGACGGACCCCACGGTCCGCTTCGAAGCGGTCGTGGTGGCTTCCGGCAAGCACGTCTCCCTGGCCCTGCCCGCAGAGGATCAGTAAGTAGGTCCGCCACGACCCCGCGACCGACGGGCGGCAGCATACGGGTCGGCGGCGGCAACACCCCCATCAACGGTTTATGCCTCCAGCGTTCATCGAGGGGCGCAGGATGTATCGGATGTCCTCACCGACGCTTGATACACAGCGCCACCAGCCGGAGCTGAAGCGCCACGTCGTAGACGTTCAGGCCGCTCGCATACCAGCCCTTGCCGTTCGTCGTCGCGGTCGATGAGCCAAGGTCCCCGCCCAACTGTGCATCAGGTCCCTCGCCTGGTCGATGCCAGAACGCTCCGCCACTGACGATGCGCTTGCCTGACGGACAGGAGAGGTAGTTGCCTACACTCTCGCCGACGGCCGCCGTCAGGTCGGTCGTTCGCACAGCGTACTTGCCCACCTTGGCCTTGGGCAGACATTGGGCTACGATCCGGAGCCGGAGCTGGAAGCCGTCGCTGTTCCGCCCAGAGGCATACCAGCCCTTGCCATCCGTCGTCGACGTGGATGATTTCAGGAACGCGGTCAACTGTGCATCGGGTCCCTCGCCGGGTCGATGCCAGAACGCCCCGCCAGCGACGATGCGCTTGCCTGACGGACAGGAGAGGTAGTTGCCCACATTCGTGCCATCGGCCGCCCCGAGGTCCTGGGTCTTCACGGTGTACTTGCCCACCTTGGCCTTGGGCAGACACAGGGCTACGATCCGGAGCTGCAGCTGGGTGCCGTCGCCGTTCAGCCCGGAGGCGTACCAGCCCTTGCCATTCGTGGTCGGCGTGGACGAGGTGAGGTATCCGGCCAGCTGTGCATCGGGTCCCTCGCCCGGTCGATGCCAAAATGCACCGCCGGTGACGATGCGCTTGCCTTTCGGGCAGGCGAGGTAGCCACCCACGCTCTGGCCGAAGCCTGCCGTCAAGTCGGTCGTCCGAAGCTTGTACTGGCCACTGCCCACGTGCGCAGACATCGGCGCAGCGACGGCAACTGACAGTAAGGCCGCAGCCGAGGAGGACCGCCATGATGCTTGCGCGGTGATGTCGCGCTGCGGATGAGCATCCGCTCCGCTGTAGGCCCGGGGCCAGGGTCGAAGGGATGGGGGCGCGTATCGCCCGTCGGTCCGGCATGGAGACCTCCGTCCGGGTCCATGCGGATCCTCGCGCCGAGAGGTCGGTCTCGCCATTGGCACAGCGCGACGGTGGGCGACCGTGGGGGGAGTCGCGCTGTCGGAGCCCTGTCAGGGGCTCCACGCCTCCGATCGGTGGGCGGAGTATGGGAGGTGCCAGTCCCGCTGGCAAGTGGGCAGGTCCAGTTGGTTTGCCCTTCCTCCCGTGGGGGCGAGAAACTGGAACCGGCGACTCGATGCCCTTGCCGCGGCTCCGCCCTCGATATACTTGGGACGGTCCCGAGCGGGAGTAACTCAGTTGGTAGAGTGTCTGCTTCCCAAGCAGAATGTCGCGGGTTCGAGTCCCGTCTCCCGCTCCAACTTCCTCCCTTTCGACCGCAGGCAGGATGTCGCTGCACGCGTGGGTCGTCCGGAAGCACGCAGCTTGACAAGGTGCGGGTCCAACCCTGGATGGCCCGGTCCGAGGGACGAAACGGAGCCGGCGACATCCTGCTTGCGGCCCAGCTGAGCGGCACGCGGCATTCTGCCTGACCCGAATTGCTTCCCGAGGACCAGGCCCGGGGACCCTCGAGCGTCGGCACCAGCCGGCCGGGAAAGCGCCACCGGACCAGGGGCAAGGAGCCCCGGATCGATGTCCCAGCAGACCTTCGGTGAGCCCATCGACGCGGCCATCGCCGAGTACCTCGCGACCTTCGAGTCGTACTGGAAGCCCAAGACGAACGCCAAGTACCGCGCGGAGCTCCGCGACCTGTGCACCTGGCTGGCCACTGACGGGCGCCCCCTGACGACGGCCTCCCTCGACTACACGACGCTGCTCGCCTATGTCGGCCACCCACTCCACAGCCCGGACAGAAGCGGGCATCGTCGTCCAGTGCTCGGCCACAACTTCGGCATCGCATCGCCGAATCCTAGGGGAAACCCTATTCGCGCAAGTGTCTATTGGTGCATATCACGGCAGGGCCCGTTCGTCGGCACGTCTCCACCGCGGCGGCCGCGTCCGGTGAGCAGCGCCAGCCGGGCGGCACGCATCTTCTCATACTCCCGCTCGTGCGCCCGCGTCGAACCAGCCCGCTGCGTCAAGCAAGTGGGCACACGGATATTCGGCTCCTCGAACGGAAAGACTACGGTCGCGTCGGCATCGTATCGAGCACGGTGAGGCGCCGAGGCGCGGGCCTGAGCGTGCCAGCTGGCCGGACGGCCGCGGGCTCGATCATCGCCGCCAGCCGACGGAACCGCTCCACCGCGTCGGCCCGGAGCGAGTACCAGATCCACGTGCCTCGCCGCTCACCGCTGATCCAGCCGGCTTCGCGGAGCACCTTGAGGTGGTGCGAGACGGTCGGCTGGCTGATGTCGGCGCCCCCGGTCAGGTCGCATGCGCACACCGGCCCGCCTGTCGTTAGCTGGCGCAGGATGCCGAGCCGGGTCGCGTCGGCCGCGGCCTGGAGGAGCAAGACATCGGGGTCGGTCGTGCGTGCCATGGTTGGACGAGTATATCGACCATCAGCTATATTGGCGACATTCGATACACGGAACGGGCCAGGAGCCACCGGACATGACCGACCAGATCCATCGATCTCGTGCGCGACCGATACGCGCTAGCCGCCATCGCGGTGCTCGACTCCCCGGCCAGTTGCTGCGCGCCGGGCGAGGGCATTGGGGCGGAGCTGTACAGCATCCTCGAGCGAGACGAGCTGCCCGACGCCGCCGTGCTTGCGTCACTTGGCTGCGGCAACCCCATCGCGGTCGCTGACCTCCAGGAGGGGGAGCGGGTCTTGGACCTCGGCTCGGGCGGTGGCATCGATGTGTTGCTGTCCGGGAAGCGGGTCGGACCCACGGGTCGGGTCTTCGGGCTGGACATGACCGATGAGATGCTCGCCCTGGCCGGGCGCAACATCGCCGAGGCCGGCGCCACCAACGTGGAACTGCTCAAGGGGAACATCGAGGAGATCCCCCTGCCGGCCGGAATCGATCGACGTCGTCATCAGCAACTGCGTGGTCAACCTGGCTGCGGACAAGCCCGCCGTGTTCCGGGAGATCGCGCGCGTCCTGCGCCCGGGTGGTCGCATGGGCATCACCGACATCGTCGCCGACGACAGCCTCACATCCGAGCAGCGCGCTGAGCGCGGTAGCTACGTCGGTTGTATCGCAGGGGCCTTGTCGTTCTCGGAGTTCGAGACCGGGCTGCGAGATGTCGGGCTCCTCGACGTGAGCGTGAGACCGACGCACGACGTCGCCGAGGGTATGCACAGCGCGATCGTCCGGGCGACCAAGAGCCGCGAGGTCGTCGAGGCACCGCGACAGGCTCTTGGGACGGCAGCCGATCAGGGTTGCTGCGGCGGCACCGGCTGCTGCTGAGGCCGGTGGGATGGCACACACCGTCCCGGGGACCGCGTCAGGGCGGTGATGAACTCTGCCGCGGGACTCGACCCGCGAGGTAGGCCTGCAGGCCTGCAGGAATTGAGCCGCCAGCAGGTCGGGCGCCAACTGACAGGTGGTGGCGAAATCAGCACTTGACAGGTGCACGAATGGAGCACATGGTCCTCGCCCCACCAACGGAACGGCGGGCGTCTGGACCTGCCGTCCGGTGTCATCCCTGAGGAGGGCATCCCATGCGCCGACTAGCGGCCATTACACCCATCCTGGTCATCGGGCTTCTGGCGGTCAGCGGGTTCGCCTCGGCCGCCGTGGCGCAGGACGCGTCCCCGTCGCCGGACGCGTCTCAGCCACCCGACGGCCTGGCCGCGCTTTGCGAGGCCAACGCCCCCGATGAAGCCAGCGTGGCCACGTGCCTCGACATCGTGGGGACGGTCCTCGCCTCGTCGAGTGAGCACCTTCGGCTGGTGACCGTCCCCACGGCGGATGA
Source organism: uncultured Chloroflexia bacterium (assembly GCA_963778955.1). GTDB lineage: Bacteria > Chloroflexota > Limnocylindria > Limnocylindrales > CSP1-4 > JAFMJV01. The sequence continues at coordinate 230,103 of CAVZWI010000004.1, read as the reverse complement.
GTTCTATGCTGCGATGACCGAACTCCTGCCACCGCAGGCGAGTGTCGAAGCCGGAAAGCTCAAGGGGGTGTCGCGGTATGCGGACCAAGCGCGAGCGTACCTGCTGAGCGTGGTGCCGGACCCGTGCTACGACAACATGTATGCGTCCGCGTGGGGTGTCGTCACGGCGCTCCAGCAGTGGCGGGACTATGGCAAAGCCCTGAAGCTGCCCGAGCAGTTGCTCCTCAACGCATTCGGCCCGTTCGTGGAGTCGCCACAGGCGATCTCGTGTGCGGAGCCCGTGGCCACGGAATAGCCGGACCGACGCGACGTCGGCACGACCGGCGCTCGCGTCATTCGCACAGTGAGGCTCGTCCAGCGATGGGCGAGCCTCATCAGCTGTGGCCGACCTGGCCGTCTCGCCGTCCCGGCTGACGCCAGATCGGCATCGGGGTCATCGCAGCCACCGACTTCGGCGAGCTTGCCGCACCACGCCGCCGACCACCCGGTTCAGCCGCTGCGAGGTGCGGGCGCCGCTCTCCAACGGGCCTCGGTCGAACGTCCGGGGCTCTTCCTCGGAGCCTGGCCCCCCGATGCAACCGAACCGCTCTCGCGCCACGCGGGCGCCCTGGCGCGAGGAGCCCGGAGTGCCAAGTGGTCCAGACTGTGTGGACGGCAGCTATCATTTGACGACGCAGCCGAGATCCGTCACCCCTGAGGTCGCCGTTGATTACTGCGCGCAAGCAACAGACGCGGCAGCCCTCTGTTCGCTGCCTAGCCTGATGAAGCTATGGACCGTGGTGCTCGTCGGGGTCGTCCTGGCCGCCATCGCCACCATACTCGTGGCTGCTCTGAGCGTGGCCGCCGGGTCCACGCCCCCATCGGTCGAGCGACTGACCGTGCGCGTCCGCACCGATCCGGTCGATCCCGAGGCGGCCTTCGACTTCCTCGTCGCCGGGCAGCCCGCCACCATCGGCACGACGGGCCAGACGTTCGAGCTCACCGCCGGTGAGCCGGCCACCATCGAGCTCGACGGCATACCCACCGGATACCGTCTCGATGCGATCGGCTGCGCAGAGGTCAGCGGAGCGGAACCGTCCCCATACACGCGAGACCTCTCGGCGGCCATGGTCACGGTGGGGGTGGATGCCGGGCAGCCGGTCGTTTGTGAGTTCCGGCTGGTCCGCCCATTCGCCTCTGCGACGATCACTATCGCGAGCGATCGTCCCGAAGAGGAGCACTCGTTCGCGGTCGGCTTAGACGGCGACACCATCACAGCGATCGACGGCGTGCCTACCCGGATCAGGGGCCAGGCAGGCGCCGAACACACCGTGACGTTGGCAGATCCGGGCCCCGGATACGCGCTGGTCGACATCACGTGTCGCCTCCTCGAGCTCGAGGGGGAACCCGACTACACCACGGATCTCGAGTCCGCTACCTTGACGCTCGCCCTGGCTGCCGGCGACACGGTGGCGTGCACCTTCGGGCTTGAGACACGCAGGGCGACGGTCATCGGGCGGGTCGTCACCGAACCGCCATTCACCGAGGGCAAGGTCGACATCGACATGGGCGGGGTGACCAAAGCGTTGGGTCACGGTGAGTTCGCTACCGACCGCGATGCCATCCCGGGCCGCTATCACATCGTGATGTTCCCCAACTCCGACTTTCTGCTCCGTGACGTCCACTGCGTCGATGCAGTGGGCCAGGCGGTCGCGTTCATATCTGGCGACGAGCCCGGCGCCATCACCCTGGCTCCCGAGGTCGATACCGAGACGACCTGTACTTTCACGATCGCCCCGAACATCGCCACCGTGACGGCCACCATCGATGCCGGTGACGAGCCGGTCGAGACCGAGTTCACCCTCGAGCTGAACGGGGTGCCCAAGACGCTCCTCGCGGGGGACGTGGCCACCGACCCGGCGGCCCGGGCCGACCTCTACCGCATCGCCCTCGTGCCCGAGCCCGACTTCCGCCTCCTCGACATCGAGTGCCTCGATTCCTCCCGTCCGCCCGACGACCAGCGCATCAACGCCGACATCACACCCGAGAACCAGTCGATCGCCTTCGCCCCGGGCATCGGCCACCACGTCGACTGCACGTTCGTCTTGGAACGCCGCATCGCCACCGTGACGGCCACCATCGATGCCGGTGACGAGCCGGTCGAGACCGAGTTCACCCTCGAGCTGAACGGGGTGCCCAAGACGCTCCTCGCGGGGGACGTGGCCACCGACCCGGCGGCCCGGGCCGACCTCTACCGCATCGCCCTCGTGCCCGAGCCCGACTTCCGCCTCCTCGACATCGAGTGCCTCGATCCCTCCCGTCCGCCCGACGACCAGCGCATCAACGCCGACATCACACCCGAGAACCAGTCGATCGCCTTCGCCCCGGGCATCGGCCACCACGTCGACTGCACGTTCGTCTTGGAACGGACCTCGTCGTCCACCGAGGGTCCGAGCGACATCGGATCGGGCGCGGCTATCGCGGCACCCAGGGCAGGCAGGTGGCGTGCGGTCAACGAGGCCACCACGCTCAGATGCGGTGGCGTGACTCTGCGCCTGCCCAAGACACAACGGAGTCGCGGTCGGATCCAGGTCAAGCAGGGTGGGCGGCGACTCATCGCCACCGGGATCACCGACGACGGCAAGGCTCGCATCGTCTTCGGATATGACAGCGCTCATCCGGGGACCTGGACCGGCAAGGTCACCGTCAGGCAGCAGGGTGTCAAGCTCACCCTCGACTACACCGCAGAGCTCACCAACGAGCGCCGGATCGAAGGCACGATGAAGGCGAGCTTCAAGGCTGCCGGTCGAACCTGCAAGCTGGCTCGAGGCTTCACGCTCACGTACGCGGGCAAGTGACATAGCCGGCCAGGCCGCGCAGCCGCAGGTAGTCGGCGATGACCCGAGCGTCACTGGGATCGCTCTTCGCGCCCGAGCCGAGGGGCGGTTGCGATCGGCAGCGCTGATCTTCTTGATCGCCCTCGGGCGGCGTCCGGATGCCGGTATCGACCGTGCTGTCACACCACTGACACGGATGTCACGCGGTCGACATCGCAGTGATACGACGGCGTCACGGTCCCCCGCGAACCTCCGTAGTGAGGTGGCCAAATGAGCCATCCCAGGCAGTTCGGAGGAATCCCTCATGCAACCATGGTCACGCCGCCTGACGGCGCTACCCATCACGCTCGCCCTGACGCTGGGGGTCGGCGCAGGCGCCCTCGCCCAGTCTGACGAGGTCGCCCCGGCGCCGGCCTCGATCGGGTCGGACATCCCACTCACCTACTTCGGCCCTACGCCCTCGAGCGTGCAGAAGGAGCTCGTGGGGCCGGTGCAACTGCTGAAGTCCGGCACCATCGACAAGGATGCCGGGACCATCACGCTGCCGCTCTACCGCGGCGAGCTGGTCGACGGCCGCAACGTCTGGTACGTGCTCACCGACACGACCGACCAGGCCAACGGCGCGGCACTCGGCCTCAATGTCAGCGGCAAGCTGGCCTACGCGGACACCGGCAAGGGCGCGCGTTCGGCCACCCTGCGCCAGGACGGCATCCTCGTCTTCGAGTCGGGAGCCGTCGACTTCAGCCCCGAGCGCTCGGTCACGCCGGGTGAGGCGCCGGCGTTCTTCCCACCCACGGCCTTCGAGCCGGGCTCCGTCGGCGACGCGGACTACAGCCCCATCGTCAAGGTGGCCAACGCGGGAGGAGAGATCTACGACGCGCCCATCGTCGCCTTCGACGTCGGTGCCAGGAAGCTCCAGATGGCGGCCGGCGAGGTCGATCACTCGATCGTCCATGACAAGGTCGTATCGATCGCGGCAGAGGAGGATGGCGGCACCGTCACCATCGCACTGACGCCCGGCTTCAGCTTCGCCAAGCCGGTGCTCTACCTCAGCACTGACGCCAACAACCCCATGGCGGCGGCGATGGAGGGTGCGACCTACGCACCCGCGCTCTCCGATATCCGGGTCGGTGGGGACGATGGGGCCTTCAGCGCCGTGGAGCGCATCTTCGCGGTCGCCAACGGCCCGACCGGCGCCCAGAACCCGCAGCGTCAGGGCTTCGACAGCGCCCTCTCGGATGGTCGCAGCCCACTCAACGTGTTCGGCGGCATCCCCACCGTGGCCACCGACTACAGCCCCTTGTGGATCTGAACCTCGGAGCCTGGACCCAGGACGCCATCGATGCCGGCTATCGAGCACGCGTCATCGAGGAGTTCCAGATCCTGGGGCTCGTGGAGCAGGGCTGGATCACTGGTCCCGATGGTGCTGCCTTCGGCTCGACCGGCATCATCGTGAACTGCCCCATCGTCTTCCGCTTCCTGTAGGCATAGACCGGTCGGTCCCCCCTCTCGAGGTGGACCGATCGGGTTCCGCCACAGCTGAAGATGCGACCGTCAGGCTGGGGCCCGGTGGTCGCATCTGCATGCTTGGCGCCCTGCGACCACTCCCGGATGGGTGCGCCCGGGCAGCTCCAGCCTCGGACCGCGACCAAGCCTCGACCGTATGGACAAGCCGGCCGGGCTTTGACCTCGCCCGAGCGCGAGTCCAGTTCCGGGCGCGTACACCGCGCCGGATCGCCAAGGGCGGTCATCTGAGCAGGACAGCAAGAGGGTCGTGCCGATGAATCCGAGGTGGGCGCTGGTCGCGCTCGCGGGCGCCCAGTTCGTCATGGTGCTGGACCAGTCGGTCATGAATGTCTCGATCAGTCAACTGGTCGCGGACTTCGACACGACCGTGACCACCATCCAGTCGGTCATCACCCTGTACTGCCTGGTGATGGCCATGCTGATGCTCACCGGCGGCAAGATCGGGGACATCATCGGCCGTCGGCGCGCCTTCATGGTCGGCCTCGTCATCTACGCGACTGGCTCGGGCATCACCGCCGTGTCGCAGACGGTTCCGCAGCTGGCCTTCGGGTGGTCGATCCTCGAGGGCATCGGCGCGGCGCTGGTGCTTCCCGCGATGGCCGCGCTCATCGCCGGTAACTTCGAGGGCAAGGAGCGGAAGGCGGCCTATGCCGTCATCGGCGGCGTGGCGGGCGCCGGTATCGCTATCGGTCCCATCGTCGGCGGCTGGGCCACGACCGTGCTGTCGTGGCGGGTGGTCTTCGTAGGTGAGGTCATCCTCGTGCTGGCCATCCTGGCGATGACCCGGTACGTCGGTGATGCGATCCGCACCGGTCCCAAGCCCCGCCTCGACATCCTGGGGTCCTTCCTGGCAGCCGCGGGCCTTGGGGCCATCGTGCTGGGCGTCCTGCAGTCGAGCTCCTGGGGGATCATCGAGCCCAAGGAGTCGCCTTTCGAGCCGTTCGGCCTTGCGCTCACCCCGTTCGTCATCGCCATCGGCGCGGGCCTGCTGTGGGCCTTCGTCGCCTGGCAGCACCGCAGGGAGCGGACCGGGAAGGACCCGCTGGTCCACCTCGACCTGATGCGGATCCGACCGCTCCGCTCGGGCCTCATCGGCCTATTCACCCAGAACCTCATCCTCATGGGCATCTTCTTCACGGTCCCGCTGTATCTCCAACTCGTGCTCGGCCTCGATGCCCTCGAGACCGGCATCAAGATGCTGCCGGCGTCGATCGCGATGTTCATCGCGGCCGCCGCCGGGTCGCGCCTCTCGGTCACGTACACCGTACGCGCGATCACACGCGCGGGCCTCGCTATCACCATCGTGGCCTGCATCGTCCTGCTCGCCACCATCAGACCCGACCTCGCCGATGCGATGTTCGCGTTGGGCATGGCGGCCCTCGGCGTGGGCATGGGCCTGATCGCGTCGCAGCTCGGGCTCGTGGTCCAGTCGTCGGTCGACGCGTCGGGTCGGGGTGAGGCGGGTGGCCTGCAGTACACCGGGCAGCAGCTTGGGTCATCGCTCGGTGTTGCGCTCATCGGGGCCATCGTGCTGGCCGGCCTGGCCAACACCTTCGTCTCCAACATCCAGTCGGACGAGCGGATCTCCAGCGAGGTCGCGAACCAGGTGGGCGTGGCACTCGAATCCGGGGTGGACTTCGTCTCCTCTGGCGACATCGAGGCCGCGTCCCGTGCTGCCGGGCTCGATGCCGCCACGACGACGGCCATCGTCGATGACTATGAGGCGGCCCAGCTCCGCTCGCTCAAGGCCGGGCTGCTCGCCGCAGCGCTCATCGCCCTTGCCTCGCTCGCCTTCACCAGGGACTTGCCGGACGCAGCGCCGGGCCGACCTGAGGACGAGCCCGGGACCGCACAGCCCGACGATGCCAAGATCGAGGCGGTCGCTTGACCCGGGATCACGCGACGACCGGAGGTGGCGGGCTTCCTGGGGGCGCGGCGCCTGACACGATGATGGCAGTTGCTCTCCGGGCGGGGGGAGCGGACCAGCGCATGGCTACTCCCTACGAGGCCGTGGGATCTAGGTCGACATCGGGTACGCTGCGCAGTACATTCTGTCCCTTGCGTTCGCGCGCGGCGGCGTGATGGCCGCTGGTAACGACCGCCCCGGGGGGATGAAGGAGACGAAATAGCCATGTCTACTGAGCAGAACAAGGCCGTCGTCCGGCGGTGGATGACCGCGATCCTGGAAGGTGGCGACTTCGGGATCATCGACGAGGTGCTGGCCCCGGAATACGTGAACCCCGCCATGGGGGGCGTCGACCGGGCCGGGATGCGGGGGCTCCTGACCCAGCTGCGTGCCGCGGGCGCCTGGCACTTCGAAGGCATCGATCTGGTGGCGGAAGGCGATGCCGTCGTCGCTCGCTTCACCCTCGAGGTGACCCGGGACGGTGACGAGCGGGTGGTCGCCCAGGGACTCACCTACTACCGCATGGCCGACGGCAAGATCGTCGAGGACGACCCATTCAGCAGGCCGGACCTCGCCCAGCTGCTCGGCGTGGCGCCGCCTGCCGCTTGACACTGGACTCGTCTGCAACCTGACGCAGGTGTCCGTCAGGGCAGGGCGTCGAGGAGCTCGCTGAGCTTCGGCTCGGCTGCGGTGACGACATAGAGCGTGTCGCCCGTCGCATAGAAGTAGAACGGCTGATCGATCCCGAAGATCCCCTCGGTCGTCGCGTCGTACAAGATGGTCACGTCCTTGCCTGAAACCTGGCCCGCTTCCTGCATGGGATCCTCGAAGTCGGCGGCGAATTCCGGAAGGAAGAGTTCCAGCAGCCGAGCGGCGTCGGCATCGGTCACCCGCAAGACAGACCCGATCGAGTACTCGGAGAAGTCCTCGTTGAACTGCTGGGCGTTGAGGACCGCCACATCCTCGATCGTCGCATCCAGCTCCTCGAGGATGGCGCTCATCGTGGCCCGGTCCTCTTCGCTCGATGTCTCGAAGCTCGCCTCGCCCGTCGTGACCGTGAGGCTCGTCCAGGGCGCGCCGCCGAGCTCAGCGGGGAAAGCGCCTGCGAAGACGCTCTGAGCGAGCGTCGTGGCCGCGTCCGGCGGCGCTGATTCTTCCTGGGCCACGGCCACGCTCGCCGGCAGCGCCAGCATCAGCAGCGTGACTGTGGTGATGATCGTCGGGTGGATCCTCATGGCACTCCTCCTCGTGCATGCCCCCATCTGCGCGAGTGTAGTGATGGCCACAAGCCCTCCCACCCACGAGCGAGCCTCTGCCTGGCTGCGCGGCTTCAGCTCGACGGGCCGCCTGGCGTCCGAGACTGTCTCAGCGGGTCGATCCAGCGTAGGCCGGGAAAGCGAGCGAAGTCGGTGTCGTTGGAGCAGAGCTCGGCATCCTGCTCGATGGCGTATGCCGCCAGCTGGGCATCGGTCGTCAGGTTCGCCCCGGCCCCGATCGCCTCGAGGAGATCGAATGCGATCTCGAGGTGACTTGGACCGGGCACGAGGAATCTGACGTTCGGCTGTGCCAGCCACAGCCGCAGGCGACCGGTCGCGTCGGCGACCGACATCGCCGACGTGAACACTCGCCCGCTCGTCGCGATCCGGATGTAGCCGAACACGGCTGGTGAGGTCAGGCCTACCAGGGCCGACCCGTTGAGCACATCTTCCAGCCACGCCCGTGCGGGCTCCCCTGTCCACGCGAGCGCCAGGATCCACGGCTGGTGTGGATCGGTTTGCGGCTACTCGTCCTCCGCGCGCAGCAACGGGAGTGCTGGCTCGAGCACATCTGCCAGGCCCGTTTCGGGATCGGCAGCATCGTGGTTGTAGAGCACCACCACGACGGCATCGAGCTCAGGCGCATAAGAGAGCGTCGATCGGAACCCGGCGATCACGCCTGCATGCCCGATGTACTCGCCCTGGTTCGCGATGCCCAGACCGTAGGGACTGTCAGAGGCGGGTGTCATCGCGACCAGCGACTCCGGATCGTCGAACAGGGCCCCACCGAACAACCCGCGAGCGAAGGCGATCAGGTCCGGTGCGGTCGAAACCATGCCACCCGCTGACCACCCGACCGACTCATGCAGCTCCGTCAAGTTGGTCAGGCCGTCCCCGAAGCCCGTATAGCCCTGAACCACATCGACCACCGGGTCTTCGTAGCAATCAAGGAACGTCGACGCCATGCCGAGCGGCTCATAGATGCGCGAGCGGTACGCCTCTGCGAGCGGCACCCCCGCGGCCTTTTCGATCACCATGCCGAGGAGCGTGTAGTTGGTGTTGCTGTAGCTCCACTGTGCCCCCGGTTCGAACAGCGCGTCCTTGCCATAGACGTAGCGGGCGAGCGTGTCGTTGGGATCCCGCTGGACGCAATCCAGCGTCACGGTCCCTGCCTCCTCATCGACGACGATCTCGGAGAAGAGATCGGCGTAGTAGGCCTCGTGCTCGACGACGTTGAACAGACCCGAGGTGTGTGCCAGCAGGTGGCGCAGCGTGATGCGGTCGCCATTGGGCAGCTGAGCGGCGACCTCCGGCAGCCACAGCGCCAGCGGATCGTCCAGCGACAGCACACCCTCCTCCGCGAGTTGCATGACCACGGCTGCGGTGAACATCTTGGTGATGCTGCCGATCCGGAACGCACCTTCAGGCGGCATCGGTACGTCGTCCGCGAGGCTGGCAGATCCGCTTGCACCCTCAAACCGGTACTCCGGCGAGTCGATCCACACGACCATGCCGGGCGGGAGTCCGCCGGCGGTCAGATCATCCATCTGCGCTTGCACGTCCGCCACGATATCCGGCGGGAACGCCTGAGAGTCATCCTGCGCTGCGGTGCTAGCGAAGGGCAGCAGGAGCAGGACCATCACCGCGGTCAGGCTCAGAAGTGGCTGTCTCGTCATCGTCTCCCTGTCTTGGCTCAGTGTGATGCGGGGCCTGATGCTACGCGTTCTGCAAGAGCCAGGGCGAAACAGCCACATTCAGTACGGAGCAAAGACGACGGCAAGGACGGGGCCGGTCGCCCAGCCACACGGCTGGGCAGCGTTTGATCGGGCCGCGCCCGGCGTGTATTGGTCAGACGTTGATGGGACGGGGCGAGAGCGCCTACTCCACCTCTTCGATGGGGCAGGTCGAACTGGCCTTCGTCGAAAGCCACGACGTGCGTGCCGGCGGCGACCAGCGACTCGTAGGGGCGTGCCCAACCTCGAGCTTGCGGCGTTCTGGAAGCCGACGAAGAGTCGGCCGCCCCGGGCTTCTGCTCATCGCTGGTCAAGGTGGTCGCATCGGGGATGCGACCGAGTGCTCTGCTGCCGGCGACCGATCTCGAAGCTGCCTCCCGATCCGGCCCTGGCGGGTCGGAACCTCCGGATGAGACGAGGACCAAGGACCATGACCGCGCGAGGGAGCGACGGGCGACCCCTCGTCGATGCTGACGAGGGGTCGGGGCAGCCTGCTCGTGGGAGGTCGCTCAGTCGTCCATAGTCGCTTCGTCGACGACCCAGACGACCGTCTGGCCCTCGTGCTGGCCGAGGATCGCGGTGGTGCCATCCAGCGAGGCGACGTCCGTCGATCCAGGTGGCCTCGTCCGCACCTGGCAGACCGTCCGGGCCGGCGGCTTGCGACCAGGCCGTCCCGTCCACCGAGACGAGCAGCGGGTTGGTGTGGCACTCGTCGGTGTTGGGGACGCAACCGCTGAAGTCGTTCCCCGGGACGACGAACTCAGAGCCATCCCATTCGACGAAGGAGAACGCGTTCGAGCCGCCGACCCGCCACGAGGTCGGGCGAGTGAGGGCCTTCTCCCAGGCACGCAGCCCCTTTGGCGACCGGTAGATGTGCTTGTAGCCGATTCCGACGAGGGTGCCTCTCTCACCGACGGCCACGTCGAACAGGCGCGGGGTGTCCTTCACCCGCTTCCATGTCAGCCCGTCGACCGATCTCCAGTTCGAGGCCATGCCGCGCCCGGACTGGCCGAGCAGCAGATAGCCCCTCGGATACGACACGAGCGCGTCCCACACAGGGTTGCTGACCTTGGGTAGCGTGGCCGGCCGCCAGGTGCCGTCGCCCCCTCTGCGCCAGAGCCGCTGACCTGCGAGGTCCTGGCCGATGAACGTGCCCAGAGCGAGCGACCCGGCAGGTCCGTCGGCGAGTCCCGAAGCGACGGCCTGGTATCCGGGCTTCGCCGGCTTCTTGACGGTCGTCCGCTCCCAGGTCTGGCCATCAGCCGAGTACCAGGCTTCGACGCGTTCCTTCGCCGCGCCGTAGAGCCCGGATTCCACTGCGAGCGCCACGAACCCGTCGTCGGTCGCAGACACCTGCGTGAGTCCGGAGCCGACGGAGGCTCGGGTCAGTCGCGCGGGCTCCCACGCTCGGCCGTCTGCCGACCACCATGCGGCTGCCTGCGGCGGAATTCCCCCTGTGGCCGACGGCCACGAAGATTTCCATTCCCGGCCGCGATGGCCTCGGCACCCTTACGCGCGGTCATGGACCAAGGCCGTGCGAGGGCGGATGGGGAGACCTTGCTGCTGGCAGGCGCCGCCATCTCCGGCTCGACCGTGGGGTCGGCTGCCGCGGTCGGCACCAGCAGGCTGCCGACATGTGGCCCCGGGTTGGCTCCGCTCGCGGCCGTGGCCAGCATGAGCAGGCCGATGGTGAAGAGGGAGATGGCCGCCACGGTGCGGTGGGAGGAGAATGGCATGTGCGGAGAGCTGGTCGGTTCCATGAGTCTGGTCTTCCTCCTATGGACGCGCGACGTCGCGCGTCACGTCAATGACATGTGCGTCGGGTGGGGACCGCGGCGCGCAAGGGATGCGATAAGTGGTGAGGTGGGGCAGTCAGGGGGGTCCCTCGTCGTGCCGTACAGGCGGCTGGGGCTCACTTCGACACGCCCGCGCGAAGGCGGAACACGTTCGTCGGGTCGACCGCGTTCTTGACCGCAGCCAGACGTCTGGTCGTGGCTTCGTCGAATACCGAGCGCGTCGATCGCTCGACGAAGTTCAGGTATTCGCCCGCAGCCCAGGGTCGCATCGCATCGATGGTGAGACCGAGCTGGTCGTGTGACCGCGCGGCCTGCTCGCTGTCGTGGGCTGCACCCACCGCACTGAGCAGGTACGGAGCACCGATCTGGGACAGGGCGCCAGCCCCCTTGGGCTTCCTGGCCAAGGCTCCCCCGAGATGCCTGACCTCGACCGAGATGAGCCGCTCCTTCGAGTCAGTGCCGGCGACATCGATGAGGGCGTCGATGGCACCTTGCTCCATGCTGCCCAGCAGCGTGTGGTGGGACATCCCGGCCGTGGGGCCCTCCGGATCTCCGTGGAGCCGGCACAGCTCGGCCGCGGGCATGGGCCCGATGCTGTCGAGTGTGGGCGTGGCTAGCGTGCGCATGACCTTGATGGACCTTGCGATCGCGTCCGGGTCACCCACGCCGACCAACCCGAGCGTAATCATGTGGCGGCCCCGGAATGGCTCCGGCACGCCCGGTACATCAGGCGCATTCAGGAACCGGATGATGGAGGTGATCGAGTCGTCGAGGCTAGCCGTCCACTCCGACCAGGCGGGCAGGATGAGTGGAGCCAGCTGCGCATCCCAGACCAGCGTCCCGCCGATCGACCGTCGTCACGGGGAACAGGTCCATCTCCACGCCCACCACGACGCCCAGACCACCACCACCTCCGCGTAGGGCCCAGAACAGCTCCGGGAGATGCTCGTGGCTGGTGTGCTGGAGGCGCCCATCCGCGGTGACCAGGTCGATCGAGCGCACGGCGTTCGAGGCTAGGCCGAAGGGGCGCGCCAGCCAACCGATGCCACCGCCGAGGGTGTAGCCGACGACCCCGACATCGGGGGACGAGCCGCCGAGACCACTGAGGCCGACGGCTCCGGCCGCCTCGGCGACATCACCCCACAGCGTGCCGGCACCGACGCGGGCGCTCCCGTCCCCGATGGACAGCGCCTGAAGCTGGGTGGTGCGGATGAGGATGGTATCTCTCAACGAGCCATATGCCGAGGCTCCGTGCCCGGTGCCCTGCGTCACGACCTTGGCCCCGGTCGTTCGGGCGATCTCGACGACCGCCGTGACGTCGGCCACGGTCCGGGGGAACACGACGGCTATGGGCTGCTGATCGACGGCCAGGTTCCAGGCTTGACGAGCCGCATCCCAGGCCGGTTCTCCGGGAACGACCGATGGTCCGGTGAGATGCCAGCGATCGAGGGTCGAGCGGATCGAGTCGGGTTCGGATGAGGGTCTTCATGGCGGAAGCGTGCATGCCCTGACCCGGCATGTGAAACACCGGCTCGATGTAGGACTGACAAGCGGCGCTGGTGGCTCGCTATCCTGTCGGTGTATGGACATCGAGCTACGCCACCTGCGGGCGTTCGTGGCGGTCGCCGAGGAACTCAACTTCACCCGTGCGGCAGCGCGGCTCTCCATCGCCCAGCAGGGCCTGAGTGCGCAGATCCGCCAGCTGGAGGAGCGCATCGGCACACGCCTGTTCGATCGCGATACCAGGCGGGTCACACTCACCGAGGCCGGCTCCGCACTGTATCAGCAGGCTCGCGCCCTGCTCGAGGACGCAGAGGCCGCGGTCGATGCGGCGCGCACCGCCGGCCTGGTTGCCACGCGTTCCTTGACCGTCGGCTTCGTCGTCGCGATCGAGCACGGCTCCTTCGCCCATGTCCTCACCGAGTACAGCCGGCGCTCTCCCGAGACCAGGGTGATGATCCGGTTCGGTGATGCGACCGATCCATCGGGCGGCCTTCGGTCAGGACAGGCAGATGTGGCCTTCGTCTACGGACCCTTCGACCGTATCGGGCTCGAGACCCGTCCCCTGTTCGCCGAACCGATGGGTGTCGTGATGGCTGCTGACCACCCCCTGGCGATGGTCGATGAGCCCAGCCTCGAGCAGATCCTGGCCGAACCTACCTTCGACTTCGCCACTGCTGACAGCGCCTGGCGGGACTTCTGGATGGCCACGGCCCTCCGCTCGGGGAGGCCGCCCCGGATCGTCGCGCAGTTCCATGCCCTCGACGGGCTGGTCGAGGCACTACGCGCGAAGTTGGGCATCCACACCGGCTCGCGCGCTCTCGCCGAGATGGGCGGGCCAGGTCTGGTGTGGCGCCCCATCGCTGAGCTCGGCGTGCTCGAACACGCGGTGGCATGGAGAACCGGCGACAGCAGGCCGACGGTGCGGGATTTCGCCGCCGTGGCCCTCGATGTCTTCAGTGCAGACTCGGCTCCTGATCCCGACCCCTCGTCGTAGTCGAGCAGCTTGCGCCAAGTGCGCCAGGCTGTGAAGAGTTCCCGTCAGCCGTTCAACGAGATCCGAGCAGACGTCTGGGCTTCGCCTTCGTCCAGGGTCGGATCAGGCGCTACCGACCGAGCCGGCCACGGATCTCACGCGTAGGGAGTGGAGCCGACACTCGGACTTGAACCGAGGACCTGCTGTTGCGCCGCACCACGATGCCGACGGTCCCTGGGACCAGGAATACGAGGGCTGGATCATCGATAGCGGACTGCCGTCACTGCCGGAGTCGCCTACCGAGTAGTCGCGCCGAGTGCCAGATCCCGGGTCCCGGGTCCCGGGTCGAACGGCGCGCGCTCCTGACACATAGGGACCGATGGCCCTTGTCCGGAGTGGTAGGGCGTCGCTAGCCTGCGGCCTCGGGCATGGGTGTGAGCGTGTCCCGCTCTTGAGTCCGTCGTCGGAGATGAGGACGCGAGGAGGGGTCGAGTCAGGATGCAGGGACGACTCGTACGTCGCATCGCAGCGCTGGTTGCCACCGCGACATTGTTGGCCTCGCTGGCCACGACCGTAGCCGCACCGGCGGCCGCTTCCAAGTGCACCCACCAGTTCCCCGACGGGGGCGGCACCCACAACGTGCCAGTCACGGCCGGCCAGACGATCTGTGGCGGACCTGGCAACGACATGGTGACGACCATGAAGGGTGGCCGGTTCTTCGGAAGAGCCGGCAATGATGGTGTGCGCGACCAGTTCGCAGGCACCTTCCGTGGCGGCTCCGGCACGGACGGCATCGGGTCGCTCTTCGGCGGCACCTTCGAGGGCGGTCCCGGCAGTGACTGGGTGGATGTCATGTGGCGTGGCGTCGTTCGTGGTGCCGGTGGCCCTGACTTGGTCAACACGATGCGCGGCGGCAGGTTCATCGGCGGGTCGGGCGACGATTTCGTGAGCACGCAGCTCAGCGGGCTCTTCGAGGGCAAGCTCGGTGACGACTGGGTCACAGGCATGTACGGCGTTGGCGAATTCCGCGGTGGTCCAGGGGACGACCGCGTCGTCGAGACCGTCGAGATGGGCGTCGTGTTCTTCGGTGATGATGGCAAGGACCAGGTCGATCTCCTGACCAAGGGTCGCTTCGTCGGTGGCCCCGGCTGGGACAACGTGGGATCGCAGGGCGGCGGCATCTTCAAGGGCAACAAGGGCAACGACTCGATCAACCGCCGCATGACGCTCTACCACGGCCTCTCGGCCGGCCGGTTCAACGGGGGATCCGGCACGGACATGGCTGCGCTCTGCCTCTTCGGCGTCGGCATCATCGTCAGTGTGGAGACGACGAACGACATCGACTGCAGCGTGAACCTGCTGTAGCCAACTTGTGGTCAATGAGCCGGTCTGAGAGCCGTTCGGGTTCAACTCGCCCGGCGGCCTGACCGTGCGGCTGTCGGCCATCCTCCATCCGGTCCCGCTCTACCCGTCGTACGCCCCGGCGCAGTCAGAGCGCTCGCAGGTGGCCCCATCATCCTGCGGATCGCCGCCATGACCGTAGAGGACGAGGCCCCGGCTGGGGGCCGGAGCCTCGTGTATGCGCTGGGGGCGAGATCAGGTATGAACGACGATTCGGGCAGGCTAGTGGCGCCGGCGACCATTGAAGCCAGGTGCGCCGTTGAAGAGGAAATAGCCGCTGACCACGATGGCCGTCGCCACCGCGAGCGTCAGGAATGTCACGAGATCCATCTGCCCCCTCCCAGGGTACTCGCGTGCCGGAACGGGCGGCACTACCGACGTTGTACAGCGTCCCTGGCGACGCCGATACCGGCTGGATGCACCCGGCCGCCATGACCGAAAGGTAACCCGCATGGTCTGCGGCGCCTGGCTGCGAGCCGGGAGGATCGGCCGGCCCGCTGGCGCCCTGGCTGCCCGCGTCGCGTCACCTTTACGTGAACGGTAAGGTTTGCTATAATCGAACGGTGACCACCCACGACCTTGACGAGACGACGAACGACGACGTGGAGGTGTCACCACTCCAGCGGATCGCGGAGGTGGCGGACGAGACCGGCCTCACACCTCGCGCCATCCGCTACTACGAGGAGATCGGCCTGCTGGAGCCAGCCGCCCGCTCCGACGGGGCCTACCGCCTCTTTGACGCGGAGGACATGGCGCGCCTCCGCTTCATCAAGGGCCTCCGCGAGGACGCCGGGTTCTCGCTAGCGGAGATCCGTCAGCTGCTCGAGGATGAGGCTGCGCGCGCCCGCTTCCGCGTCCGCTATCGGACCACGACGGATCCTGCGGAGCGGCGCGAGGATCCTGCTCGCCGCGATCAGCCAGGTGGACCGGCAGGTGGGTAGCCTTCGTGACAAGGTGGCGCGCGTCACGTCGATGATCGATGACGCCCAGGCCCGGCACGGTCGCCTCCAGGCGCGCCTCGAGGCCCTGGAGGCCGGTCAGGATGTCCCACTCCACGACGACGGGACTTCACGTCGATGACCATCGACCCCGCCGGCGAAGTCGCCGCGACACCGTCGCGGCCGGGTCTCGCGCATGCGGCCCGCGTCTTCCACCACCGCAACTACCGGCTGTTCTTCGGAGGCCAGCTGGTCTCGCTGATCGGCACCTGGATGCAGACCGTCGCCCAGGCTTGGCTCGTCCTCGAGCTCACCGGCGACCCGCTCGTCCTCGGGCTCGTTGCGGCGATGCAGTTCCTGCCCGTGCTCATCTTCGGCCTGTTCGGCGGCGTCATCGCCGACGCCCTGCCCAAGCGGCGCACGCTCATCGTCACGCAGGGCAGCCAGATGCTGCTGGCCTTCAGCCTCTTCCTGCTCACGGTCAGCGGGCGCGTCGAGGTCTGGCAGATTCGTCGTGCTCGCACTGTTGCTGGGCCTCAGTAACGCGGTGGACATGCCCACCCGCCAGGCGTTCGTAGTGGAGATGGTCGGGCGGGAGGACCTACCCAACGCGGTGGCGCTCAACTCCGCGACGTTCAACACCGCTCGCATCGTCGGTCCGGCCATCGCCGGGCTGCTCATCGGCGTCACCGGCGTGGGCATCGCGTTCCTGGTGAACGGCCTCTCCTTCCTGGCCGTCATCGTGGGCTACGGGCTGATGCGGGACGAGGACCTGCGAGGGTCGGTCCACGCCCAGCGACCTGGCAGCGGCAGGGCGGTCGCCTCCTGGCTGGCCGACGGATTCCGCTTCGTCCGCTCCAGCGAGCTGGTGCTGCTAGCCATGGTCGTGGTCGGGGTGGCCTCGCTCGTGGGCATGAACTTCGGGGTCGTCATCCCCGCCTTCGCCCGCGATGTGCTCCGGGTCGACGCGACCGGCTTCGGCCTGCTCATGGCGGCGACCGGGGTCGGATTCCTGCTGGCGGCGCTGTGGATCGCCACCCTGCCAGAGATGCGTGTGGGCCTCATCGCGGGCGGTGCCGTGATCATGGGCCTCGCCGAGGTCGCAGCCGCGTTCACGCGCACGATGCCGCTGGCACTGGCGGCCATGCTTGCGGTCGGCTTCGGCGTCATCGCCATGGCGGCCACGGCGAACACGACCATCCAACTGCGCACCCCGGACGTCCTGCGCGGTCGCGTCATGAGCGTCTACACCGTGGTGTTCGTGGGCTCCACGCCTGTCGGCGGCCTGCTCAGCGGTGCCATCGCCTCAGTCATGGGCGTGGCCGTGGCGCTCGCGGTCGGTGGCGCCACCTGTGTCGTGGTGGGCGCGATCGGCATGGCTTGGCTGGGCCGCATCCGCGCTCGTGAGCGGCTGGCCTCTGTCGGCACCGCGGCAACGACCGCGGCGACCGGCGCGAGCGACGCGGTAGCAGGCTGAGGCAGGAGGCAGCTGCGACGCGCAGCGAGCCCGGCGCCCCGGCCGGCTCCGATCGTGAACGCCTGGCGTGGCTGGTGGTCGTCTGGTGTTGATACCGTTCCGGGCCTACGGTAGGAGCGCGTCGAGAGCCAAGGCGAAGTCCTCAACGGCAGTCAGATCCGCCGTGTCATTCGCATAGACGGTCCCATAGGCCGTGCCGTGTGCCCAGTCCAGGGCGACCCCCTGGGCATATTCGAAGGCCATGCTCTGGTCACCGACCTCGATCGCATCGATGTCGCTGTACTTCTCAGGCCACGGCTCTCGAGAGCGGCTGCGGGCGTCCATGAATGCTCGTGGGTCCGCGTTGCATTCGACATCGAAGTAGATGTCATAGGTCTTGTCGTCGAAGTCGGATGTGATCTCAGACTCCGGCTTGGGCATCTCGATGCTGCCGCCCCAGCCGCCATCCATCCGAACCGTGAGAGAGGACCAGGTCCATCCCTCGGGCAGCTCGACGTTCTCGATCGGCAGCGCCCATAGAGCACGGGCACAGTCGGCCTCCTGGGCCACCGCCACACTTCCTGCGGAGGCGAGCGTTCCTGTCACAAGCAAGCTGGCCAGGACTGCGTGAGTCGAACGTAGTCGCATCGAGGTGCCTCCCGCGGTTGCCGCGATCATGTGGATGATGCAGGTGACTTTACGCCTCGTTCCGCCGTCTTGGGCGAGTCAGCTGTTGCGGACCGACTCGACTCAGGGCCAGCCACCAGCTCGGCGCCCTGCCAGATTCAGGTCGCCACGGTGATGGCGCCGGTCTTCGAATCGATGCCCAGTGGGATCTCGGGCAACGGCCTGGGGGCCGGGCCGGACACCACCCGAGCGCCGTGTGCCGCGTCGAACGTGGCTCCGTGGCAGGGGCAGGTCAGGTACTGCAGCTGGCTGTCCCAGTTGGACACCGTGCAGCCCGCGTGGGTGCAGATGAGATCGTAGGCCACGAACGTCCCGTCTGAGAGCTTGATGAGGGCCCCAGGATCACCCGACGCCGGGTCGGTGAAACCGATCGCTGTCGTCTGAGCGAAGTCGCCCACGTTGGCGACGGTCGGACCCAATGCCGTCGAGCCCGCCGTGTCGCTCGCGGCGGGGGTGGCTGAGGGCGGGGGTGCCGTGGGGCCGCTCGGGACGCCCGGCTCGGGCGTCGCCGATGGCACCCCGATGTTGCCCTGGCTCGTGCTCGCCGGGATCAGCCATCTCAGGCCACTCGCCAGGGAGGCCAGGATCAGTGTTGCTCCACCCAGGATCAACGCACCCAGGAACAGCCGCCGCCCCGGAGACTCGACGGCTTCTTCGGGCCGATCGTCCCCGTCGTCTCGGCTTGGACATCGCGACGCAGACCCAGCCACGGTCCCACCCGCGAACCGAGCACGAGCACACCGCCGGACCCGGCCGCCGCCAGCGTGATCCACCCCGCCAGGTAGGGCAGGTCGTTACCAAGGTAGAAGGGGCGCACGGTCCAGGACGCCGTCAGGAGCAGGGTCAAGGAGATGAAGGCGCCGCCCACTGCCGAGAGCCGGTAGAGGATCCCACTCAGGGCGCCGAGCCCAACGGCGATCTCGCCGAGGGCCATGAGCACGCCGACAGCGGTCGGCGCAGGTAGCGCGACCATGTCGATGAGTGGTGCGAGGGGTGAAACGTGCGTGAAAGCCTCGAGTTGAGCGTTGATGCTGCTCGGCGAGGCGGGGTCGAGGAACGCAGGGTCCAGGAGCTTGTCCAGCCCCGCGAACACGAACGTGAACCCCAGAAAGAACCGAAGCGGCAGGAGTGCGGCCGCCCGCACGGACCCCTGCAGGTATTGGCGATCCGCCAGCGATCCTTCCCCGAGGGTCGGCCGTGACTTCCGACGTGGCACGCGGCCCCTTGACATCATTCGCCAGTGATGGGTCCGCGGGTCTTGGCCTCTCCTCGATCAATCCGTCACAAGACTACATGTCGCGAGTCGCACCCATGAGCCAGTCTCGGCGTCAGCAAACGGCTCCTGCGGCATGGCTGACGCCGATCACCTGGAGGCCGTCCGGTCATCGCCTGGCAGTTGCTCTGCCTCACTGCCGCCGTGAGCATCGCGAGACTCCCCGCCGTGAGCAGTGCCAGCGGCGTACCACCTCCGGCCTGGATCGCGACCACTCCAAGCACCGCGAAGATACCGCCACCGACCATGCCACCGATGCCGATGGCCACAGCTCCCAGAAGACCGACCGTTCGGGCGGGTCGGTCTTCATGTTCCCCCGTCGGGCCCATCGATGACATTCTCTCACTCCCCACGTCCCACCGGCGATGCGGACGTGCCCGTCTGAGAGCGATGTGGTGGCGTGGTGGCGACGCGCCTTGGCGAGCAGCGTCCGGCGAGGCGACCGAGCGCGGGACCCCTGGTCAGGGATCGGTTGAACCGAGACCCAGCGGCCCTCCCAGGCCATCCTGATCCCGGCGTAGTGCCAGGGGCTGAAGAAGCGCCTGAACTGCTTGCGCGTGAGCTTCTCGTCCGGACGCATGTCGTAGCCGTAGCTGCGGCTCTGGAGGCCCCACAGCGGCCCCGTCACGCGGACGCTGGTGACCTTGAAGCGGTCGGTCGTGGCCGGGTCAGCGGTAGCGGTGAAGCCGGTCAGCACCCAGGCGTGGTTGCCGGCTGCCACGGTGATGGCCACCGGCAGTTCGGTGAGCCGCAGGTTGCGGACCGCCGAGCGCAGCGCGGCCTTGAAGCTGCGGCTGGAGACCAGGCGGTAGCTCGGGTCGACGAACCGGCGGAGTCCGGCCGTCCAGCCGACCGGATCCACGCCATCACGTAGCGGGATCGAGTATCGGTCGTGCGCCCGCATGTAGCCGAAGAACCGACGCTGTTGGGCGTTCGAGTGCTTCGACTTGTGATGGACGATGTTGCGCATGATCTGGACGTCTGCCGCCGTGCACCAGTGCCAGGTCTTCTGGGTGCTGAAGACGCCCGGCCGGTAGAGGTCGACCCCGCCTCGCCAGCGGGGGAGGGCGGCATCAGCGGCGTCCGGGAGCGCAGCCACGCTGAGCGCGACGACGGCCAGTAGCAGGGCGAGGAGCGGCGCCGGTGTGAGCCGGCGGTGGCGGGCTTGGATGCGAGCGACCATGGACCCTATCCTATCGGGCTCGCCCGATGACGCCACCCGATGGCCCCATGACGCCACGGCGCGCTGGACTCGGTGTCGGCCTCGGTCCGCCGCCCAAGCGTGGCCTATGCTCACCACATGCGCGACGTCATCGAAGCCCTGGATCGCCACGCTCCGGCGTGGTATCTCACCGGCTCAGAGGCGCTCGCCGCATACGGTGCGCCGCGCCAGACGCTGGACATCGACGTGCTGGTCGACACCACCGAGCCCGGACTGCGCGAGCTCGCGGCAGCACTGGCCCGGGACTACTACTTTGCCGATCCATTGCGATTCGGGTCGCGGGTGATGGCGTCCCTGGTCGAGCGTTCGGGTGCCGGCAAGGTCGACCTCATCGTCCGCGACATGGATAGCTGGGGTCGAGAAGCGATGGCTCGCCGACGATCTTGGGATCATCCCGCGTGGGGCCCCAGCTGGGTGTCCAGTCTTGAGGATCTCGTGTTGGCCAAGCTCGAGTGGTCCGAGGGCACCTCTGAACTGCAGCTGCGGGACTGTCGCATGCTGCTGCGGATGAACGCGGATGCCATCGATCGGGAGTATCTCTCGCAGTGGGCCGGTACGCTCGGTGTGGGGAGCCTACTCCGTGAGGTGCTGGAGCCAGGTTCCTGGTGAAGCCCGATCCGGGGCTGGAGGTGCTCGAGGGCATCCTGCGCGATGCCGGCGTCGAGGAGCGCCGGCGCATCGGGGCCGAGCTGCGTCGGCGAGGCTTCCTCCTGGTCTGGGACCAGGTCGATCGATCGCCCGCGATGTCACCGGTCGAAGAAGCGATGTTCGTGCTCGGTCGGCTCTACCCGGAGATGCCGGAGGCTCACCGGGTCTCGCTGCGGCGTCAGCTGCAGGCTGATCACGATGCCGGGACGTGGCACGGATTCAGGCGTCCGGAGCGCTGACACCTGGCGTCCGGTGGCACCCGCGGTGGTCAGCCGCCAAGGCAGGTCGACGGCCTCGATGCGACTGCATGCAAGACCCTCTGGCAAGGTCATCGAACGGAGACGCGGGAGTTGCCTCGGCGCACCACCGCGACCATCTGCCACTTGGACGGGTATACCGTGTCGACCACAATGGGTGCGAGGGGGTAGGACGCCGACAGGCAGCGGAGGAGGAGCCGTGGAGGACACCCGGTGGAAGTGGTCTCCGGCCGGACCCCGCCGGGGTGGGTCGCTCCCATGCGACCTGACACCCCGCTGCGCACCGTCCAGGCAGTGCTCGAAGGGCGCTGCGGCGTGATCGATCCCACCGCCCAGGTGCATCCCAGCGTCGACCTTGAGGACGACGTCTCGATCGGACCGGGCACCAACGTCTGGCACCGAGCCCAGCTGCGCAGGGGCGCCCAGATCGGAGCCGACTGCATCGTGGGTCGCGACGCCTATATCGATGAGGACGTCGTCATCGGCGACCGCGTCAAGATCCAGAACGCCGCCCTCATCTACCACGGCGTGACGGTGGATGACGGCGTGTTCATCGGTCCCAACGCCACCCTCACCAATGATCGCTTCCCGCGCGCCATCACCCTGAGCGGTGACCTGGCACGGCCGGAGGACTGGGCGATCGGCTCCATCCATCTGCACAAGGGCGCCTCGATCGGCGCGGGCGCCGTGGTCGTCGCGGGCAACGACGTCGGGGAGTTCGCGACCGTGGGCGCGGGCGCGATCGTGACCCGCTCGGTACCGGACTACGCGCTCGTGGCGGGCAACCCGGCTCGTCGCATCGGTTGGGTGTGTGCCTGCGGACATCGCCTCGGCGACCGCAGGGGACATCCCTACCCGGGCGACGGCATCGGAGAAGCGATGTGCCAGGCGTGTGGGTCGGTCTACGAGATCGTCGGCGAACGCTGCGTCGTCGTGACGCGGGGCACGGCGTAGAAGGTCCTCGGCAACCGCCCCTGGTTCGCCGACGAAGCCCGTTGACGGCACCTCGACCGTCGGCGGGGCGACAGCCGGCTGGCACGAGGTGGGCCCGGATTTGTCTGCTGGCTGAAACGTCGGGAGCCGATACGGTTACCTCCCTGTCAGGCTGTCTTGGCGAGACTGCCGCCATGGATGCGGATCCACAGGCTCAAGATGCGGAGATCATCCGCCTGCTGCAGCCCGGCGAGCGAGTAGAGCTTCACCTGGCCACTTTGAGCGCAGACGTGCGAGTGACCGATCGACGCCTCCTCGTCACCAGTGCCGGACATGTGAGGCTCGACATCCCCTACACGGGACTGCGCCGCATCCAGTTCGACCTCGAGGCCGGGCATCCGGCTGTGCTGGTCGATCGTTCCGCAGGAACGCGCCGACGAACCCCAAGTGCTCAGCGTCCCACGCAACAGCCTTCACCATGCGGCGGAGGTCCTCGCGTTCGTGGCGGAGCGACTCCCGTAGGGCCGGTCGGCGAGACCATGAGCCATGCCAAGACCTGACGCGCCCAGCCGTTCCCAGCGCACGTTCATCAACAGTCGGCGATCTGCGGTCCTGGCCACTGAGGACCATGAGGGACGACCACGGCTGTTGCCGATCTGTTTCGTCCTCGATGATGCCGTGGAGCACGGCGTCCACTTGTACGTGCCGCTGGACGAGAAGCCCAAGCGAGGCGGCGACGTGCGCCAGCTGGCCCGCGTGCGGGACATCGTCCATCGTCCCCGCGTGACCCTGTTGTTCGACCACTGGAGCGAGGATTGGACGGCGCTTGCCTGGCTGCGAGCACGGGGCCACGCGACCCTCTGGGAGCCGGACGAGGACGCCGCTGCGCACCGGCGCCTGCTCGTGGCCCTGCGTGAGAAGTACCCGCAGTACCTGGGACACGCGCTCGAGGATCGCCCGATGATCCGCATCGAACTGGACGGGATCAGCAGCTGGAGCGCCGACGGCCACCTTGAGGCAGATGAGGTAGTGGAACGGCCTGCTCAGTCTGCTAGTCGACCGTAGAGTCGCTGAAGGTGATGCTGCGACCCAGGAAGAAGATGCCTGGGTGCGTCCAGAAGCCGTCGCCGCTGTTCCTGCGGATGACCGAGTCGACGATCTCGACGTCTCCGCTGCGATCGTTGCTGACGAAGAAGATGGCGCTGCCGCCCTCGCCATTGGAGCGGTTGTCCACGATCTTGGTGCCCTCCAGCCTGAGCGTCATCGTGTTGCCATCGTTGTAGATGGCGCCGCCGTTGCCGCCGCCGGGCGTGCCCGGCTGCGCCGGATTGGCGCCGCGCCCGATGGCGCGGTCATTGCGAAACAGGCTGTCGAGGATGGTCCAGGAGACGCCGATGCTGGAGATGGCACCGCCGTTGGAGCAGGCATTGCGCCGCTTGGCGCCCCCGCCGCCGAAGGTGCTTCGGACGACGTAGACCGGCAGGCCGTGGTACTGCGAGAAGACCTGTAGGGCGGCACCGCCCACGTCGGGGCCAGTGGACGCACAGCGGTTACCGAGGAAGGTGCTGTTGACCACCTTGAGCCTCCCGCCGCGCACGAACACGGCACCGCCGCCGTCCATCGTCTCGTGGCCATGTGCGCGTCCGTTGCGGAAGGTGAGGTTCTGCAGTGTCAGCGTGGGATGCTCCTGGTCCTGGCATTGGGGCGTGGTCCACACCAGCCGCTGGTCGCACGTGTTCAGGTAGAGGATGCGTCGTTTGCCACCGCCATCGAGCGTCACCCGCCCACGTCCGTCGAGCACCACGTCCGGGCGATCGTTGTAGACCTTGGCCGTGGCCTTCATCCTGATCGTGACGGGCTTCTGGCCGCACTTGAAGCGGATGATGCCGCCCTTCGCGACCGCCTTGACGACCTTCTTCGAGGTGCAGCTCCTGGCGGTCCCGTTGCCGATGACGTGATCGGGCCTGGAGGTGTCGACGGCGCGAGCTTCGGCCGGCACCGGCGCCGTTCCGTCGGGGTTGCCGGCGCCGCTCGCCGGTGCTGCCACGGCGAGCACGGTGGCGATGACGAGCAGGGCCAGCCGGATCGAACGAGTGATGCGCATGATCGCCGTCGACGCTAGCGTGCAGTCGCCTGCGACACCAGCGTGCTATGGGTACCGCAGGCTCCGCGGCGTCGGAGCCAGAGGGGGTCATCGGCGCGAGCCGGTCGGGAGATGCCGGGCGTGCGGGGCGGCCACCGCCCACTCGGCAGACGGGCGAGTGTCCCGCCGGGACGGTGTCGATCCCCATCGTCGGCCGGCACGCGGCGTCGTCCGCCTGCGCCACGTGGGTGCTCAATGCGCGGAAAGGACCTCTCGTAGCGTGGCCGCGAACGCCTCCGGCTCACCGGTCTGCCCGTACTCTCCACCCAGGAAGCCCCCGTGGTCGCCGGGGAATGCGACCGCGGACGTTCCCAGTCGATCTGCCATGGCCGCAGCCGCGCGGTGGGCGAGCTCGCCCTCCGATCCGATGCCCGCGCCGATGACGATGCGGGTCGATGCTGCGTGCAGCGCAGCGAAGTCGAGCACGTAGTGCGTCGAGGTGACGATGTTCTGGCCGAGCAGCGGGTCGTTGCGCGAGCCGTCGTCCTCGGTCGGGAGCCCGAACATGGCGGGATCAGGCGCAGGACCGTCCGCCCAGTCGCCAGGCACGGGTCCCTTGTGGCCCACCAGCGCGATGAACATCGCCATGGCCGGGCCGAAACCATCACGCTCGTACTTCTCGTGGATGGCGCGGCACGCCGCCAGCGCTGCCTCGTGGTCGGGCAGCAGGCCGGCCAGCGGAGGCTCGTGCGCCACCAGCGCCCGGACGCGTTCCGGATGGCGCGACACCAGGGCCAGCGCGTTGACGGCGCCACCACTGCTGGCAAAGACATCGACCGGTGCGGCCGTGACCGCCTCGATCACCCTGAACAGGTCGTCCGCATGCTCATCCGGAGTGGATTCGGTGGCGTCGTCCGTCCGACGGCTCCGCTCCACGCCGCGAGGGTCGTAGCTGACGACCGTGCGATCCCTGAACCAGCCGGCCAGCGTCCCGAAGCCTGCCGCGCCCATCGGCGAACCGATCATGAGCAGGAACGGCGCATCGTTCACATCGCTGGGCCGGACGTCATACGCCAGCGTCGCCCCCGGTACATCAAGTGTGTGCGTCCCTACCTCGGTCATGCTGATGCTCCCAAGCTCGTCCGGTCCGGCCCCCATTCGACGCCTGTGAGTGGCGTCCTCACCCGCCGCTCGTCGGCGCCGTCGTGTCTTGCGCCAGGATGGCATCGATCTGGCCGACGGCCTCCTTCAGTCCCTGCTCCATGCCCATGGCCAGCAGCTGCTCCATCGCCGCAGCGTCAGGGAAGACGCTCGTGATCGACATCCGGGAGCGGCCGGACCCGAGGTCTGCGATCGTCACCCGAGTCTCGCTGAGGGGCATGTCAGAGTCGGGGCTGCCGTCGGCGTTCGCGAAGCCGTCGCGGAAGCGGAGAGCGTGGGGCGGCCGGCACTCGATGATCTCCCAGTAGCCGCGCGGCTGGTCGCCCTCGGGACCGGTCATGTGATATCGGACGCGGCCACCGACTCGCAGGTCGTGCGAGGTGACCGTGGCTGGATACGTCGGCGGACCCCACCACCGCTCCAGCTGGCGCGGGTCGGCCCAGAGCTGCCATACCCGCTCAGGCGGGGCGTCGAACTCGGCGTCGAGCACCATGGAGTGGGCGGCGGTGTCCTTGCGGACGGTGGTTACGGTCATGGCTGGCTCTCCTTGTCAGTCGCGATGAGATCGTTCATGCGGTCGACCCGGCCGCGCCACAACTCCTCGTACCGGTCCAGGAGGCGGCGTGCGACGATGAGCCCCTCCATGTTGGTACGCACGAGCTTTCGGCGGCCGACCCGCTGTTTGGTGACGAGTCCGGCTCGCTCGAGCACCGCGACGTGTTTCTGCACGGCAGCGAAGCTCATGGCGAAGTGCCCGGCGATCTCGGCGATGCCCTCCCCGCCATCGATGGCGCGGCGGACGATGTCGCGTCGCGTCGCGTCGGACAGCGCTCCGTAGATTCTGGTCGTAGTCCGCTCCAGTCACCTGCATAGATACAACCATACGGTTGTATGAGGGTCAAGTCAAGCCTGAACGTGAGGATCCCTACCCGGTTCGCTGCCCAAGGACGATGTCGCCCTGCCGGGACGATATCCTTGGCTGGCGTGTTCGATCGCAAGACCGCACGGTCGAGGAGGAGACGATGACCCCGATCCATGGTCCGACCGAGCGGCCATCGTCGACGCCCTGGCGCCGCTGGCTCGCGACCGCGTTCGGAACCGCGCTGGTGCTCTCATCGCTTGCCATCGCGCCGGTCAACGCCGCCGCTCCGTCATCTGCGCGTCGTGCCACTCCCGCGCCGACACCCGCGCTGACGACTGCTCCGACTCCCGCACCGACACCCGCACCGACACCGAGCGGGCCGCCCGCCGAGGCGGTCTTCAGCTTCCACTCCCGCCCCGACCTGCGACCACCTCGCCTGGCCATCGACGCGACCGACGCAGCCGGGGACGAGAGCCTCTTCATCACCCCTCGCTTCGGCGGTGGAGGGGAGGGGCTGATCGATCTACGATGCTTCAGGTGAGCTCCTGTGGCTCCGTCGCGTGCCCGGTCGCACCGCCCTCGGCCTGCGGCCCATCACCTACCACGGGGCGCCGGCACTCAGCTGGTGGGAGGGGGTGGTCGACCGCGGCCTCGGGGATGGCGAATACGTGATCGCCGACCAGTCGTACCAGGAGATCGCTCGCCTGCGGGCTGAGCCGTACTCCGGCGACCTCCACGAGTTCCTCCTCACGCCGGACGACACCGCGTATATCTTCGCGCTCGACCGGGTGGAGGTCGACGGACGGCTCATCGACGACTACCTCGTCCAGGAACTGGACATCGGGACCGGAAAGCGCCTGTGGCAGTGGCGCGCCTCGGACCACATCCCGCTCGATGAATCGGTGGAGAAGGTCCCGGACGACGGTCCTTGGGACTACCTGCATCTCAACTCCATCGCCCTCGACGGCAACGGCGACCTGATCCTCAGCGGGCGCCACACCGACACCGTCTACAAGGTCTCTCGCGAGAGTGGAGAGATCATGTGGCGACTGGGCGGCGCGCAGAGCGACTTCGAACTGCCGGCCGGCGCGGTCTTCCAGAGGCAGCACGACGCGCGATGGCACGCGGATGGGACCATCTCCCTCTTCGACAACGGCACCGATGACACCAAGGACCCGACGCAGCCGCGAGGACTCGTCTTCCGTCTCGATGAGGGCGCGGGTACCGCGGAACTGATCCGCGAGCTGGCTCCGCCCCGAGGCACGAATTCGTCGAGCCAGGGCGATCTCGCGCTGGAAGACGACGGCACCGCCACCATCGGCTGGGGCAGCTCGAACCTCGTTACCGGCTACGACGCGGATGGCAACGTCGTGTTCGACGCTGCGATGCCCGCCGGCTTCTCCTCATATCGCGCCTATCGAGCGCCGTGGACGGGTCTGCCGCTCGACGATCCGCTGGTATCGGTCGGACGGGACGCCGAGGGACACCCGATGGCATGGGTGAGTTGGAACGGCGCGACCGGGGTGACGTCGTGGAGGCTCTTCGCGGGCGACCTTGAGGAGGCACTTGGTGAGGTGAGCGACACGCCAAGAGCCGGGTTCGAGACGGCGGTCGAGTTGCCCGACGGTGCGGCTGTCGTGGTGCTGACGGCGCTCGATGCCGACGGTCGGCCCCTTGGCTCCAGCCCACCTGTGGTGGTGGAGGCAACTCTGGCAACGCCGGTATCCACCAGCTAGCCGTCGTCCATGAGCGCCAGCAGCTTGCTGGTGGTGCTCCAGCTGCGGATCGTCATCAGCTTGTACATCGGCATCGAGACGATCCGCGACAGCCGGCTCTGAGCGGCGCGCGCCCGAAGTCGCCCGAAGTAGACCACGTCCATCCCCGGATCGGCCTGGTCGACACCCTCACGCAACGCCAGGCGCTCGAGCACTTCGGCGGGCGCGAGTGGAGGCATCAGGAACAACACGTCGCAGAGGAAGGACTCGGGATTCCGTACCGAAGCTGCCCGGTGCCCCATCGACCACCAGGCGCAGTTCCTCGTGGCTGCGGAGGGTCACGACGGCGCTGTAGCCGAACGTCGAGCTGAGCATCTCCTCGATGCCGGCCGTCAACGTCGCCCGGTCAGCCTCGCGTGAACGGAACATGACGTTGCCACTTTGGATGTACGTGCGGACGTCGGCGTGACCATGCGCCTCGAAGCAGGCAGCCAGGTCCGCCATGCGAATCTTGTTCTTGCCGCCCACGTTTATCCCGCGGAGTAGCGCCACGTACTGGTGCATCGGACGCGCCGAGCGCGGTCAGTCGCGTTGCCCTATGGCGGCACCGACGGCAGCACCGATGGCGATGCCCACCCCGAGGCCGACACCGATGTTGTCCGCGACGACGCCGACCGACGCACCGACCGCAGCACCGATGGCGACGCCCACGGCCACCGCGCTGCCCGACTGACGTAGCGTCTTCTTGGTGGGTTCCGAATGGCTCTGGTCGAAGATCGGCGGCGCCCCGTCGGGCGTTGGCTCTGTGTTCATCAACGCATTGTCCACCACGGTAGCAACCATCCCGACCGGTCGGCGGCCCATCCCACGCTCGGCTGGGCGCAGCCTGGTACGAAGGGTTGGCACGGTAGCCCGAATGGCCGGTGCGTCCGCGCAACAGTCATGACCGATGGCCCCTTGGGGACCGTGCCACAAGGCCCGCCCATCGGCAGCCACTTCCCCTGAGACTTGATCGATTACACGGACCGGTGAGCGACTTGGAGCGCCGTGCTTGGTCAGGTCGCGAAGATCGCCGCTTGCTCATGGAGGGAAGCCATGGCTCTCAGCATCCGCATGGATCGACAACGCGTACCGATGGTGGCCGGAGAGACCCTTGAGGGCCGTACGCGTCCGGCGCTCGAAGGCTCCACCTCGATCGCCTCCCGACTCCGACTCCATGAATGGCCGTACTGGTCCCAGCGACACAACGGCACGCCCTTGCTCGACATGATGCCCACTCAGGCGCGCCTCGGTCGTCGCTAGCCTGGTCTGAGCCGCGCGAGCTCGCTGCGTAGCGACCGTTCGACCGCTGCGAGTCGCTTGCTCCCGGCCTGGTTCTTGAGCATGCAGGGATCGCCCTTCTGCGAGCGCCTCCACTGGTAGCAGGCCCCGTTGCTGAGGTCGTAGAGCTCCACTTCACCGGTCTCATACTCGGTGTACATCCAGCGGCAGCCGCCCTTACGGGCAAGCGCGCAGCCTTTCCGGGCCAACGGCGATGAGCCAGTGCTGGTCACACTCCAGTACCTGGGCACCCGGGCGCCCTCTTCCTGGTAGCTGGTCAGGACCGTTCGCCGGCCGAGGCGGTCGCGATCGCCGGTCAACAGCTTCAGCAGCGAGACCCCGTCGGCCTTCGCTTGACCCAGTGGGGTAGGGGCCAAGCTCGCAGCCGGCGATGTCGCAGAGGGTCGGTGCCAGATCGATGTTCTGCACTCGCTCGTCGATGGTCTTGGGGACGGTCCCGAGGACCCGTGGCCAGCGCACGAACAGCGGGATCTGCGTGCCGTAGGGCGCCTTCTTGTCGTACAGGATCCGCTGCGAGCCGAAGGACATGCCGTTGTCGGACGCCAGGATGAGCATGGTGTTGTCGAGCCGGCCGAGCTTGTCGAGCTTGCGCACCACGTCACCGACCAGGTCGTCGACCGCGAGCAAGCCGCGACAGGTCCGGCCCAACTCGTAGCCGCCGCGCGACTTGATGCGGCGTTGTTGCACATAGGCCGGCTTGTCGCGGACGTTCTTCTCCATGTAGCCCTGGGGCTTCCAGCGCGTGACGTTGCAGCCCCTGGCGTTCCGATAGCGCGGTGCCACGGTCCACGGTTTGTGCATCGCATATGGCGTGATCCAGGCGAAGAGCGGCTCACCCTTCGGCGCCCGGTCGAGCGTCTGCATCGTGAGGCGCCGGATGACGTCGGTGGAATAGTCGCGCGGCCGCGACCCGTAGTGATGGCCGACCCCGTTGCTGTAGAGGTTGTAGTCGTAGTAGCCGCCGCCGTAGCCGTGGAACTCATCCCAGCCGGGCGGCTGCTTGTCCGCGACACGATCGAAGAGGTTGACGTACTTGCCGACCTCGATGGTGTGGTAGCCATGTGCCTGCAGTTCCGTGGCGATGGTCTCACCGGGGTCGAACAGGGTGCCGTCGGTCTTGTAGGCACCATGATGCTGTGTGTGCAGACCGGTCAGCAGGCCCGCCCGACCAGGTGTGCAGGTGGAGGTCTCCACGTACGCATTCGTGAACTGGGTGCCCTGCTGCACGAACGTGCGGCGGATGTTGGGCAACGCTTTCCACAGTCGGCCGTCCAATGGCGGGATGTCATCGAGCACGATGGCGACGATGTCCGGCTCGGG
This sequence comes from uncultured Chloroflexia bacterium, assembly GCA_963778955.1. GTDB lineage: Bacteria > Chloroflexota > Limnocylindria > Limnocylindrales > CSP1-4 > JAFMJV01. Next base: position 199,296 of record CAVZWI010000004.1, on the reverse strand, counting down.
CGAGCGCGGATCCTCACCAGGCGGGGCGGGCGGATCGCCGGGCAGCGCCGGCAGGCCGGCCGCTGATGTCATGCCCGTCATGGCGATACTCCCGAGCGTGGCCAGTGCCGTCGCCTTGAGCAGCCTTCGGTGTCGCCCAGTCCCGTGTGCCAACCTCACGGCTCGCAGACTAGCGGAGCTCCGGCCGGCCTGCCTGCGGGCCGGACCGTGCGGCCCGCGCGGGTCGCTGCGCAGGGGGCTACGCTGCTCGGGAAAGGAGGGGACCATTGGAGATCCTCGTTGCACTGTTCGGCGGCGTGATGGGTGCCGCCATGGCCGGCATCTGGGCGCGCGACATCAGGAGCGGCCACGGGTTCGATGCTCCGCACGGGCTGCTGAAGGCGCGCGAGGCCGATTTGGACGACCTCATCGATCTGGCATTGGGGCGCCGAGTTCGGTACGGCCCTGCTGCTCATCGCGGGCGCTGTGCTCCTGCTGGCCGGCGCTGCCATCGCGGACATGGTGATGCTGGTCGGACTCGGCGGCCTGCTGTATACCTCCACCAACAGCCTGGGCTGGGCACTGGCCGCACCGCAGCGTCGATCCTACGTCTACCCCATGGCCACGGGGGTGGTGGGTGGCCTCGTCAGTGTCGTGCTGCTGATCCTCTTCTGACGCGACTTCCTACGCAGTCGATCAGGCCATCCCTGCGGCCGACGACTGGCCCTCGTGCGCCTCTTCACTGCCTCGCACCCAGCCCTCCACGGGCAGGCGCACCGCGATGGCTGAGGCTCCGATGGTCAGCGTGATGGTGGCCAACAAGCCCGCATAGAGCTCGGCCGACACATCTCCGGCAGCGTAGACCACTGACACCAGCACGAACGAGAACTCCCCCACCTGGCTGAGGCCGGTGGCGATCTGCGAGGGGCGCTCCAGACCGCCAAGGTTGGCGAAGAGGTAGATCACGCCGGTCTTGGTCACCACCATCAGCGCCACGAAGATCAATACCCAGCGCAAGCCACCGAGCAGCGCTTCAGGTTCCAGCAGCGAACCGACCGACACGAAGAACAGCACCGCGAAGACATCGCGGAAGGGAAGCAGCCGACGACGTGCCTCCCCGGCCATGGGACTGTCGGCGATGACCAGGCCGGCCACGAAGGCCGCCAGCGCGAGTGGGATGCCGAAGACGACCGAGCCGATGCCGGCGCCGATGAGACCACTGGCGATCGAGACCAGCAGGAAGAGGTCGGGAAACTCACGCAGCCGACCCAGCACGGCGGGGAAGAACCGGGCCGCCACGATGGCGATGAGGAAGAACAGGCCCAGGCCGATGAGCGCTTCCAGCGGATCGCGCTCTTCCGCATTCCAGATCGCCAGCAGGAATGCGCCCAGGATGACGCCGCTCAGATCCTGGAGCAGGCTCCAGCCAAGGAGGGACGTCTCCGTGGGCTTGTTGGTGCGTCGGCTGACGGAACGGGTGATGTTGACCACCACCACCGACGAGGACATGGCCACGCACAGGCCCAGCACCAGCGCCACCTCCAACGGTTGACCCAGGATGGCCAGCACCACGCCGGCCGCCAGCGTGGTGGTGAGGATCTGCATCGGTGAGGCCACCAGCAGCGAGCGGTGCTCCCGTCGCAGCCGTCCCACGTCAAGCTCGATGCCGACCTCGAAGAGCAGCAGCACCACGCCGACATCGGCCAGCAGGCGCACCTGCTCGTGGTCAGGCTTGCTGCCATCGGGCAGGAGTTGGAAGGCCACCAACCCGACCAACAGATAGCCGACGACCGCCGGCAGACCGACGCGCCGCGCCATGAAGCCGAACGATGCCGCAGCAAGGAAGACCGCGCCAAGCTCCAGGATCGGGAGGGCGGTCGCTTCCATCGCTTCAGCCTACCCGTTCGGGCGGGCCCCGCGACACCTAGAATGCCCCTGATATGACCGACCACCCCACCGACTTGCGACCCCTTGCCACCGCGCGCCCGGCTGATGCACCGGACGCTGCCCGGACCGACCGCCTCGACGAGGCACTCGCCTCGTTGCTGCCGGCGCTCGAACGGTTCAATCGCTTCGAAGGTCCCGACCGGGCGCCGCGGCTCTCCGAATGGCTGCCGCTGCTCGACGAACCGTTGCCGCGATCTGGTGCCGGGGCCGAGGCAGTGCTGACGCTCCTGCGCGACGTACTCATCCCGCGCGGCCTGCGTGTCGGACACCCCGGCTTCAGCGCCTGGGTCACGACGGCGCCGTCGACCACCGCCACCGCTGGCCACCTGGCGCAAGCGGTCGCCAGCGCGCAACGTTGGTGGCTGCAGCCGGGCAACCACCTCGACGTGATGGCGGTGCGCTGGGTCATCGAGCTGTTGGGTTTCCCAGCCTCCTACATCGGCACCTTCACCTCCGGCGGCTCCACGGCCAACCTGGTGGGCATCGGCGCGGCGCGGCAGCACGCGGCGGAGAAGCTGGGCATCGATCCGGCGCTCGACGGCGTGGCGGCGATGCCGCAACCGCGCGTGTATGCCAGCCCGGAGACGCACCATGTGGTGACGCGTGCCATGGGCGTGCTGGGCCTTGGCCGCGCCAACATCCGCCTGGTGGGGCTGGACCGCGATCGCCGCGCCGACCTGCGCCAGCTCGAGGCGTTCATCCGCGAGGACATCGCCGCGGGGCGGACGCCGGTGGCCATCGTGGGCAACGCCGGCGACGTCAACACCGGCATCGTCGATCCGCTGCCGCAGATGGCGGCGGTCGCCCGCGAACACGACATCTGGTTCCACGTCGATGGCGCGTACGGCGGTTGGGGCGTGCTCGATGAACGTGTCGAGGCCGCCTACGGTGATCGCGGCCTGTACGACTCGTTCGCGGTGGATCCGCACAAGTGGCTGGCGGCACCGGTGGGCACGGGCCTGGCCATCTGCCGCGATGGTGCGTTGCTCTCACGCGCCTTCACCATCGAGCCCGGCGACTACGACCGCGAACGTCACGAGGCCGAGCACGGTCCCGACAGCGCCGGCGAAGCCGAGGCTACCGATGCGAAGGTCGTCGACGCGGACTCCCCCTGGTCGGCCCTGGGCGGGGGCACGCCCGATTGGGGGGTCGACTTCTCCACGCCCAGTCGCGGCATCGCGGTGTGGGCGGTGCTCAAGGAGATCGGTGCCGAGGGCATGCGCGAGCGAGTCCGACGGCACAACGACTTCGCGCGACTGCTGGCTGCCCGTGCTCGCAGCGAGCCCGAGCTGGAGCTGCTCTCGGAGCCGCAGCTGTCGATCTGCTGTTTCCGCTATCGGCCCCTTGACTGGGCGGATGGCGAGCGCATCGACACGCTCAACGAGGACATCCTCGACGAGTTGCGTCGTGAGGGTCGATCCCTGCCTTCAAGCACGCGTGTCGGCGGAGCGTTCGCGATCCGCGCCTGCTTCATCAACCCCCGCAACGATCTTGAGCACGTGGAGATGCTGGCCGACGACGTCCTGACCATCGGCCGCCGACTCAGCGCTGGCTGAGACTCGCGCGAGACTGGCCGGCTCCCATCTGGGGTGCTCCGGCCAGCTTGTCGAGCAGGAGCAAGACCGGCCGGGCCGCGTCGAGGTCGGCAGCGATGATGTCAGGCAGGTCGGGCGAGAAGACGTCGCGGTCGGCAAGACCACGGCTGAAGACGACGTCCTTGAGGCGCAACAGCTCGCCGTAGGGATGGTCGGCCGGGAACCCCTTCGGGTTGCGCGTCAGGGAATCGCCGCTGACCGAACCGAAGGCCGAGACGAAGCGCGGCTCCTCGATGGCCCTGAAGACGACGCTGGGGTCCCGGTCGACCTTCTGGCGAAAGGCAGCCAGCCGCGCCCGGTCGGGGCGCCACATGCCACCGCCGACCAAGATGTTGCCCGGTTCCAGGTGGAAGTAGCCGCCGACATCACCGCCCGCCCGCAATTCGTCGCCGCTCGAGTCTCGCCAGGGGAACTGGGCGCCCTGGGCGATCTTGTAGGGAGACTTGTCCTTGCTGAAGCGCACGTCGCGATAGATGCGGAAGGGCGAGCGCCTGGGGTCGGCTTCGAGCGGAAGGCGCAGCCGGTCGAAGCGATCGGCCAGGGCCACGCACAGCGCTTCCAGCGGCGCCTTGATGAGCCGTTCGTAGTCAGCCTTGCGTGGCTTGAACCAGTTGCGATCGTTGTTGGCGGCCAGGTCGGCCAGGAACTGCAGCGCATCGGGTGAGAAGCCGGTGAACGGTGCGGACTCGGCGGACGTGTCGGCCATGATCATCTCCTGCGGGTCGCTGACCCACTCAGTACGGGCGTCGTCGCTGCCTATCATGGCGCCCCATGGTCGCAGCTGCGACGCGCACGGCGGCGTGGCCCCGGAATTGGTATCGGTGCCTGCCAACCGAAGGGCCTATTCCCAAGCGAGGGTCGACTGGCCCACCTTTCGCCCCATGGACTGCCTGCCCGGTGCCGTCTTGCCCTGCCCACGCCAGCCTGCTGGACCGCCGCGATGACCCACCGAAGCGAACGCGAACCCGAGTGGCCGAGCGAGGGTCTGCTCGAGCCCGGCCCGAGTCGCAGACGGCTGAGGGCCTCGACTGGCCGACCCAGGATCACGCTCCCAAACGAGACGGAACGCTCGGATCAGACGACGCCCCCGATCGACTCTGGCCCCGACCGGAGCAGGTGTCGCCCGAACCCCCGCCCGAGCCTTGGCGGGCGCCGTTGCCGTGGCCTGGACCCGAAGCTGAGCCTGAGCAGGAGCCCGAGGCTGAGCTTGAGGCCGGCCCGCCCGAGCCTGCACCCCCGCCCGAACCGGAACCCGAGGCCGACCCCGAGTTCGAGACCCCAGCGCCCGATCAGTTCGTGATGGCTCCGCTGCCGCCTCGACTGGAGATCCCCGCGACGCCGCCCGGACCCGTCGCACCCCCGCAGCAGATACCCTTCCCGCCGCCCGCCTACGAACAGGGGCCACCGCCACAAGCACCCTACGGTGCACCGGTGCCGTACCCGATGCACTTGCGTCCCGGTCCGTATTCCCTGGCCGGACCGCCCGTCGCGACGTCCGAACAAACCGCCACGGAAGATCGACGTCGCACCGTGCTGCGACGCCTGTGGAGGATGACGAGATGGGGCATCGTCGCGGCTGTCATGGTCGGCATCGGCGTGCTGTTCGCGACTGGTGTCATCAGCCTTCCGACGAACCTGTTGTCGAGCGAACCGGCCGTCGATCTGAAGCTGGACGGGGTGCGCGCAGATGTGCCGCGCAGCTACGCGGATGGCTGCTATCTCAGCTACGAGGAGAGTAAGCCCAGAAGGGATTGTGTCTACGGCGACCCGGAGGGCACCACGAGCGCCTTCCTCATCGGCGACTCGAGCGCTGCCCAATGGCTGCCGGCGCTCGATGCCTATGCTGCTGACCACGGCTGGCGGCTGGAGGTCCAGACCAAGTCGGCCTGCAGTGTGGCTGACGTGCCGCTCTGGGATGCGCGATTGCAGCGGACGTATGACGAGTGCAGCGACTGGCGGGAGTCGGTCATGAAGCGCATCGCGAGGGCCGCGCCGGAGGTGGTCTTCGTCGGTGGTGCCCGCGATTTCGACCTGTGGAGCAACGGCCGCATCATCCGCACCGGTGAGGCTCACACGTACTGGCAGCAGAAGCTGACCGAGCTGCTCCAACGACTCGAGGTCGATGCCGACCGGGTGGTCCTGCTCGCGGAGACCCCGTACCTCAACTTCGACCCGGTGGATTGCCTGGCCGATGCTCGCCCGACCGCCTGCGATGCCCCCTCGAGCCTGGCCGTGGATGCCGGCTACGCCGCCCTGGAGCGAGCCGCGGCTGACGCGGCTGGTGCGTCCGTCCTGTCCATCAACGCGGTGCTGTGCCCCGGTCGCAGCTGTCCCGCGGTGGTCGCCGACACCGTCGTGTTCCGCGATCGCCACCAGCTCACGGCCTCGTACATGGGCCGCCTCGCGGAGCCCATCGGCAACATGCTCGAAGGGCGGGCGCCATTCCCCACGCCGATCCCCTCAGCCACGCCGATCCCCTCAGCCACGCCGACCGCCGTGGCCAGCCCCTCGTTCGTGCCCGCCGGGACCGCCAGCCCCGGCATCGGGACCACCAGCCCCAGCATCGGGGCCACCGACTGACCGATCGCTGATCGCCCGCTCGTGGCGGGTCGCCCGTCTCGGCCACCGTCCCCCGATCGGCCCCGAACCTCACCATCGGCACGTCTGCGACCCCGGACCCCACTCGTTCGCACCCCTCCCACGCACTCCGGATCGGCGGCATCGTGCGGTCTGGTGTGGTTGGTACCGGTCAGGTAACCCAGTGGTCGCTCCCCCGGTGGTACCCGTGTGTGAGTGTCGCGGCCGGCCCGGATTCGGGAGAGTCGGGCCATGCCCACATTCCGATCAAGCCTTATCCGTCGAGCGGCAACGGCAGCGCTCGCGGGGGCGATGATCCTCACCATCCTGCCTGCCGCAACGACCGCCGCCGCATCCCCGGCCTCCCCAGAGATCCGGGCCGCCGAGCGGCAGGTGCTGGCCCTCATGAACGAGTTCCGTGCCAACCACGGCCTGCGGCCGTTGCGCATGGCCGGCGGACTCCGGGTCGTGGCGCGCCAGCGTTCACGCTCGATGAAGAACGCGAACTACTTCGCCCATACCTCGCCCGCGGGCATCGATGCCGGCGACCTGTTGCGCCGCCGTTCGATCAGCCACCGCTTCTGGGGCGAGAACATCGGCTGGACCAAGTACCTGGACCTCACGGACGGTCCCAAGTGGATGCACGACTGGTGGAAGAGTTCCCCGGGGCATCGCTACAACATGCTGTACCGCGACTACAACTACGTGGGCATCGGCATCGCCAAGGAAGGGGCCGAGCTGACGTATACGGTCGTCTTCGCCAGCCAGCGTGACCACACGCCGCCCAAGGCGGGCCTGTACAGCGCCTCGACCGGGATCTCGGTGGCCAGCTCGACCGGCCGCAAGGCCGTGACCATCCGATGGTGGGGCAAGGACCGACCGCTCTCCGCCCGCACCTCCGGCCTGCGTGGTTTCAACGTCCAGCATCGCACCGCCAACGGCGACTGGCGAACGCTGCGCAAGATGACCAGGACCCATCAGCTCACGGCCAGCCTGTCGCAGGGCACGCATTGGTTCCGGGTGCGAGCCTTCGACAACAAGGGCAACGGCGGCCAATGGAAGACACCGCTGAAGGTCGTCGTCCGCTAGCAAGCCTCACTGCCGCTCCGAACGCCGGGCCAGTCCCTCCTGGTCCGGCTTCGTGATTCGGGCGTCAGCCGGCTCGTGGCTGTTCAGTTCCGGTCGCCGCTCTCCAGCTCCCGGCTCACCTTCATGAAGAGGCTGCCCATCACCCGAGCCACCGTGGGGAAGGCATGGATGGTGTCGGCCAGCTGGGCCAGGGGCACCTGCAGCTTGACCGCCAGCACGGCCTCGTGGATGAGCTCGGACGCTCCGGGGCCGGCGATGAAGGCACCCAGCAGCGTGCCTGCGGCGCGATCGACGACGATGGTGATGTGCCCCTCCGCTTGCGCGGTGTAGCCCTTGGCCGTCTTGGCCAGGTCGGCCGTCTCCTCGAAGGCGTCATAGCCCTGCTCCCGCGCCTGCTCCAGCAGCAGGCCCACCGAGGCTGCCTCGGGCTCCGTGTAGAGCGCGCGGGGGATGGCTCGGTAGTCGGGCGTGACGTCCTCACCCAGGGCGATGCGCACGGCCATCTCACCCTGGTAGTGGGCCAGGTGCGTGTGGAGCTCCGGGCCCGCGGGGTCGCCGACCACGTAGACGTGCGGTGCGATGCGCAGATGCTCGTCCGGGGCGGGCATGCGGTCGTCTGCCGTCAGCCCGATGCTCTCCAGCCCCAGCCCCTCGAAGGGGATGGCTCGGCCGATGGCGACCATCACCTCGTGGCCTTCGACCGTCGAACCGTCGGAGAGTCGCACCCGATGCGCCCCGTCAGCGCCCGCACGCGGCTCGACGCGCTCTGCCCGCACGCCGGTCCGGACCGTGACGCCGTCGCGCTCCAGCGCCCGCTGGACGTACTCCGCGTTGCGAGGATGATCGCGACCCAGGATGTGCGGGTTCGAGTCCACCAAGGTGACCGGGACGCCGTAGCGGGCGAACACCTGCGCCAGCTCGGTACCGGTGGGGCCGCCGCCCATGATGACCAGCGAGCGCGGCAGGTCTCGCGCAGCGGTTCCCTGGCGATTGTCCCAGGCGTCGACCTGGTCGAGGCCTGGGATATCCGGGATGCGGGCGTGCGATCCCACCGCGATGATGATGTCGCGAGCCGTGACTATGCGTTCGCCGCCGTCGGCCAGGGCGATGTGGACCCGGCCGGGGCCATCGAGCCGGGCCTCGCCACGGATGGGCTCCGCGCCGATGTCGCGATAGCGCTGCTCGTGGCCGGCATCGGAGGGGTAGTCGGTGCCCTCGCGGTCGATCATGTAGTCGCGAAAGTCGGACGCTTGCTGCCAGCCGAAGTCGCCGCCGGCATGGTGGACGGCAGCGGCGTGCAGGAGTGCCTTGGAGGGCATGCAGGCCCAGAAGGCGCACGAGCCGCCGAAGAGGTCGCGCTCGATGATGGCGACGCTGGCGCCGCGCTCGCGGGCCAGCTCCAGGGCTGCTTCACCGGCCGCTCCAGCGCCGATGATGACGAAGTCGAAGGTGTCCTGGGGGCTGGTCATGGGGTCTCCCTCGGGGTAGCTGGCGGGCGGCGACGACCTGACGATAGCCCAGCCCCGGTTGCGTCGTCGTGAACACCGACGTGTCCGCGTGAACGCGGTATCGCAGTGATCTCGAGCATGACCATCGGGTCCTCGCTCCGGCGTGCTCCTTCCGTAGACTGAGTCAGCGTGAGCCTGCCAGCCTCTGCTAGTTCGCGCTTGGGCGACATCGATTGGCGCTGGGCCCTGCCCCGTATCGCCCTGGTCTTCCTCGTCACCCGCCTGTTGATCCTGGGGGTGGCAGTGTCCGTCGAGGCGACGCAGCCGGACCTCGTGCCGCCTGCCTATCTCCTCTCTGATGATCGACCCATCCTGTCCACGCTGACGGCGTGGGACGGGGCCTGGTACCGGAGCATCGCCGAGGATGGCTACCACGCGGAGGTCGTGCGGTGGCCCGACTACGCCTTCTACCCGCTGTATCCAGCGGCGCTTCGTGTAGTGTCGTTCGCCACGCTTGGCGACACGGGCATCGCCGCCATCGTGCTGTCCAACGCCGCGTTCGTGCTGGCGCTGGTCGCGCTGTACGCGTTGTCGGTCCGGTACCTGACCCGCGAGCGCGCCATGTTCAGCCTGTGGCTGCTCGCTCTTGCGCCCGGTGCCATCGCATTCACGCTCGCCTACACGGAGAGCCTGTTCCTGCTCCTGGCAGTGGCGGCCTTCCTGGCAGCCGAGAACCGGCGACCGTGGGTGGTCGGCATCCTGGTGGCGCTGGCGACGCTCACTCGACCGACCGGCATCCTCCTGCTCGTGCCCCTGGCCGTCCTGTATGCGCAGCGGGACGGCTGGAGGCCGACGAGGGCCTGGGCCCCACTCGTGCTGGCGCCGGTGGCGATGCTGCTTTGGTACGCGTACCTATGGTGGCTGACCGGAGATCCCATGGCAGCGTTCCATGCCCAGAGTTACTGGGACGTACCGCCGGATCCGAGTGCAGGTGCCGCTGCTACGAGCGATCATGGGAGCCTGCCGCTTGGTCCGGTCACGGTCGGATACTTCGTGCTCATCGGCCTGTACACGCTGACGCTCGTGTACGTGGGGCCTGAGCGGTTCCCCGTCGCATACCGACTCATGGTGGTCGTCGTCATCGGCAGCCTCTTTCTCGTCGGTCGTCTCGATTTCGGCCGCCCGCTATCTGGCCATCGCGTGGCCTGCCTACTGGGGATTCGCCACGAGGGTATCCCGCATCGGCCGGACGGCCATCCTCGGACTGTTCGCATCGCTCCAGGTGGTCCTTCTCTGGTACATCTTCACCTGGAACGTGCTGCCCTGACCGGCGACGAGGCCGGTCTCCCCGCCGGCGACTGCCGCGTGGATAGCCCCTTCGACCCTGCCGCCGCCCGCGAGAGCACTATTGGCCGGATCGACGAGGCCAGCCACACTGGCTCGTGTGAGATCGCCTGCCAGCAACTCAAGGCCCGTGCTGTGTCAGCGTGCCTCGCCGAACGGGGTGACACTTGCGATGCCGACCGTGGCCACGTCATCGCTCTGCAGGTCTCGGGCACGGAAGACCTTTCGGTGAGGTGGCCGAGCGCGCACGTCCGAGCGGCACTGTTGCGCGTCGTGCTGCTGGCGCTGTCCATCCTCGGCTGGGCACTCTTCGCCCGTATCGTGGTGGTCAACATCCTCGCCATGTTCGCGAACCCCGGTGACCCTGTGGCCGGCCTCGGAGAGGATACCTACGCGTACTGGTTAGCGGGCGCCAATGTCATCGACGGGGAGCCGCTGTACTGGGCCACGACCATCGATGAAGTGGGTGGATACCGCTACCCGCCACCCTTCGCGCAGATGTGGGCGCCCTTCTCGTTCGCGCCCGAGGCGGTCGCCGAGTGGGCTTGGCGCATCCTCGGGGTCCTGTCTATTCGGTACATGGCGGGGTCATGGATGGTGACGGGCCTGTGGTGGCTCTACCCAGGCACCCTATACGAGCTGTCGTTCGGCAACGTGACGTTCCAGGTGGCGGCTCTCACCGTGGCTGCGCTCCGTGGGCGAGCCGAGGGTGTCTTCCCAGCTACTCTCGTCAAGTTCAGCGCTGTCGTGGTGGTGCCGTTCCTCTGGCTGCGACGAACCGAGACGCGCCGCGGACTGGTGCTCGGAGGCGTCATCGCCGCCGCGATCGTGGCAGTCAGTGCGCTCATAGCTTCGGACCTATGGCGCGCCTACTTCGGGGTACTCGGAGCGCAAGGCAGCCTCTCCTTCGAGGGCACGTCCATCATCCACATCCTGCCGACTCCAGCATCCGACTACCTTCTGCGAATCGCGATTGCGGCCGCCATCGTCATCGCATCCATCCGGTTCGACTCACCACACTTGGCCTTTGTCGCTTCGGTGCTGGCGATTCCGACCATCTGGGAACAGCGGCTCTCGGTCCTCTTCGCGCTCCTCACGCTCGAAGGCGGCATGTGGCTGAAGCCATACCTGTGGCCGTGGCGGCAAAGCCGGAGGCCCCACGAAGCTGCGGGCGCACCCGGAGAACCTCCCATGTCCCATCCCGCGGACACGCTACCGATCACGTAACCAGCATCGCGTACAACCCCCGATGGGGCCGAAACCGCGCATCAAGTGAGCATGACCCGCGGCCTACCGGTGTGAGCGGAGTCCGCGGCATGGGCAGCGACGAGGCAACTCGAAATCCTCTTAGGGTTCCTCCGCCTGTAGCCGTGCTTCGGCTTCATCAAGTCGCTGGGTGATATCGGTCAGATCGTAAGGCCGATCATGGGTCGAGCTGAAGCTTCTGTCCGGAAGATTGATCGATCGTGGCGCCGAAGTAGCGCCGGAATAGCTCGGGATACGTGTTCACGAGTGACATTCCCGAGCGCAACGGCTCGCCCCCTCCTGCCCAGGCAGGTACATTGCATCGAGGACCCCGAACTTCATGATAGTTCGTCGTCGGTGGCAGTCGCCCAATCGAAGCCCTCCACGTTTGCGTCGTAGCGTGCCGGAAATGGGCCCTCATCGGCTTGGAGGATGATGATCGGCTGCTCGTCCTCTGGAGAATCGATAAGCCGATCCACGTAATCAAGGATGAACGTGTTGACATACTCCAGCTGGGAACGATAGGTGGCTTTCCCTGGAGCGTAGGTCCCGTCACCCAAGTAGATGAATGGCGGGTGGGGAAGCAGGATGTGGGCGAAGACGTACTTCGGGCCGGGCTCGTCCGCTATCGAGTCCAGCTGTCCCGTCTGGTAGTCCCAAGTGCTTGCCGCCATCTCTTCGTCGCTTCAGCATGTGCAATCGTCCCAGGGAGAGGATCGAGCGAGCGATCAACGACTTCGTGATACGACTGATATACATCCGGGTGGCGGACGCTATCCGCTATCGCTGACCCGCGCGGTCCAGACCCACCACGATCCGACATGGGTATATCGGTAACCTAGCTCTTGAAGAAGCGATCCCGCGAGGCTGTGAGATATCCGCTCATGGATCGGGTCGAGACTGCCGTTGTTTGGCCCCATGTCCCGAGCAACGTCTTCAAGCAGCGAGAGGCTCAAGGTCGACGCGAGCGAGGGGTCGTCTTCAGGTGGTTCGCGCGTGCATGCTCCACCACCTGAAACCCCCGCTCCTCAAGGGCATCGATGAACTCACTGTTGTCTATTCCAAGTTCGACCCTAAGTGCCGTCTCCGAGCCATAGCGGTCAAATACGAAGTGGTAGATATCGCGAGGTGGATCTTGCTTGAGGTGCATTACTGGCCGTTCGCTGGCCCCACCAGGCTCCCACCAGTAGGACCGGAGCCAAGCGCGAAGGAGACGATCGGAACCGCTACCAGGATGAGCAAGACGATTGAGGCAAGGTTCAACGCCTCGGTCAACACGGGAACGAGCCGCTGTCGACTCGCGAGATAGACTGCCGACGCTCACCGCAAGAACCATGATCGCCAGGGCCATCCCCGAGGCCACGAAGCGCAACCAACCGTCCCGGGACAACCGCCGGATCAACTGCCTCGGCCACCAGCTCCGAAGAGCATGGCCGGAATGATGAATGCCGACACGATTATCGCTGCGCGGCCGATGATCGCCGAAGGCGACGGAAAGACCAAGCAAGAGGCCGAAGGCCACGAGCACGGCGATGGTCGCCGGCAACAGGACCTCTCTCGCGTCAACGTCCGCAAGATTGTCCGACCAGAGGAGCAATACCGGATAGAGGGCAAGCAGATACGGATGAAATGCGATCACGTCTGATTTGAGGTCGTCGACCCGAAGTCACGTGCACTTGGTGCACTCTACTGGCAGAGCCGTACGGTCACGATAGGTGAATGGGCAGACCCCGGCCTGCCAGTCGTCGCTACGGCGGCGGACGCTATCGGTGGCACCACCATGGCCGCCATGGCCGCAGAGCTTCTGATCTCGCCGACGCCGGTCGGTGACACTGACTGGCTGATGGAAGTGGCGGTCGCCTCCGGCGCCGAGATTTTGACGCGCTGCGTGCGGGTATGGGCGCGGTGCCTGCCTCGCGAACTGGGTCCGGGTCAAACTTCCAGCGGGAGCGTGGGTGTCTCCGCCACCGGCTCCAGCAGCTCCGGGCCCTCGTTGCGCACGTTGTTGACGCGGGTCGAGATGGGATCATCTCCAGCACGTCATCGGGTGGCGGCTCCAGGAGCGACTGCAGGTACTCCGGGTCATCCAGTTCCGGGTCGAGCCAGTCCTCCCAGGCCTCACGAGGCAGCAAGACCGGCATGCGGTCATGGATCCGTGACATCATGCGATTGGCCTGCGTGGTGATGACCGCGGCGGAGGGCACCCACAGTCCCGTCTCGGGTCCTTCCACACCGCCCACACGCCCGCCATCGCCAGCACGGCCCGTTCTGGAGGATGCAGGAAATAGGGCTGCTTGGGCCCACCGGTCCGCTGCCATTCATAGAAGCCATCCGAGGGCACGATGCAGCGACGCTTGCGGAACGAGGAGCGGAAGGATGGACTCGTGGCCACCGTCTCGGCTCGCGCATTGATGCGCTTGGCGCCATCCTTGATCGACTTGGCGAACGACGGCACCAGGCCCCAGCGATGCTGCTCCACCAGCCGACCCTCATCAGCCCGCTGCAGGACCACCGTCAGGGGCTGGGTAGGCGCCACGTTGTAGCGCGGCCCCGCACCGTCATCGTCCGCGTCGATCGTCGACTGCGCGTCGAAGATGCGCGCCACCTCCGCGGGGTCGGTCGTCTGGGTCATGCGGCCGCACATGGCTCAGCCCCCAGGATGATCCGGGGCCGGCGAGTCGTCGTCCCCGCCCGCAGCCACCTTGACGCCGACCAGCAGGATGCCGATCGCCGCCGCGGTGACGAGCGCGACGTCCGGTCCACTGACGCTCCACAGCGCGACGATGACGATCAGGCCGAGGCCCACCATCAGGATGGGCGCCATGTTGTCACGCACCCAGTGGCGGCGCGTTTGGGGCGGCGTCACGTCTGACGTGCGGGACCTGTCCTCGCGACCTTCGACGTACCAGGCGGCGATGGCCACGACGGCCGCGATCGCCATCAGGACGAAGGTGAACCACAGCAGCGAGTCCAGCGAGGCGTCGATGATGGCGTCCACCAGGACTCGCGCGCCCGGCTCTTCCTGGCGGCGCGTGACCGCCTCGAGCGTGAGCCGGACCAGGACGCGGGCGATCAGGAGGGCACCGATGGCGCCGACGCTGAGCCAGAGGACCATGCGGATGCGTCGGGAGCTGAGCCACAGCGCGAGCGCCACGAAGAGCACGGCCAGCAGCAGCAGGACGCCGGTCTCCAGGTCGAACCAGCGGATCACGGTCTGGACGTCGCCCAGGCGCTCCGATTCGACCAGCGTGATGGTGCCGATGTCATCGGGCAGGTCCCGACCAAGGAGCGCCTCCAGCTTGGCGATGCGGTCAGCCGAGGGCTCGAAGCCCGACAGGTCGGGGATGTTGCGATCAGCGCTGATGAGTCCGGCATCCTGCAGGCTGCGCAGCACACCCTCGATGAGAGGAAAGACGTTGAGCGTGATGGCGCCCGCGTCAGAGGTGAGCGCGTCACTGCCACCTCCGCGGATGGCCCGCAGCGCAGCGTCATGGGCGGCCTTGTTGGCCGCCACGAAGGCCGTCTGGAACGCATCGCGTGGCGGCGAACGAGGCCACCAACCCGGCTACCTGCTCCTCCACCTTGGCGGTGATGGTGGTGGCCACGATGGCCAGCGGCCCGGGGATCGCCTCGGCCACGCGCTTCTGGACGTCGAGTGCATCAGAGACGCGCGTGACGAGGACCGTGCTGACGCCGTCGATGACCTCCGGATCCGCCGCCACCTCGCCGACAAGGTCGCCCCAGCCGTCCGATGTCAGCAGCGTCTGGTGGGCCCACACGCTGACGCCGCTCATGAGGATGGCCACGCTGGCCAGCAGCCAGAACAGGGCTGCCAGGACGCGCCGGCCCTGCCGCGGCGTGGTCCCGGTGGTGGAAGTGTCGTCAGTCATCGGTGCCCACAGGTACGGAATGGGTGGTCGTGTGCATGGTATGGCACGGCCGCCGTCCGCTACCGTACGTTCCTGGAGTATCCATCGACACGGTGCAGGAGGAAGACATGGCGAACGAGCCGATCCGCTGGGGACTGATGGGCACGTCCCGCATCAACGAGAAGCTCATCCGGGGAGCCCGCGGTACCAGCGATGCGGAGATCGTCGCGGTGGGCAGCCGTGCGGCCGCGACCGGGCAGGCCTTCGCGAAGGCCAACGGCATCGACCGGGTCCACGCATCCTACGAGGACTTGCTGGCCGACCCTGACCTGGATGCCATCTACATCCCCTTGCCGAATGCCCTGCACCACCCCTGGACATTGCAGGCCATCGAGGCCGGCAAGCACGTGCTCTGCGAGAAGCCCTACAGCCGCTATCCGGCCGAGGTCGCTGAGGCCTGGGACGCGGCCGAGGCGGCGGGTGTGGTGCTGATGGAGGCATTCATGTGGCGCCACACCCCGCAGGCGGCGAAGCTGGTCGAGCTGGCGGCCGGCATCGGCGAGCTCATCCACGTGCGTTCCACCTTCAGCCACCGTCTCCTGGACGACGCGGACATCCGTGTCTCGGCACAGCTGCGGGGCGGCTCGTTGATGGACGTGGGCTGCTACTGCGTCTCCGGTGCCCGGCTCATCGCCGGCGAGGAGCCCGAGCTGGTCTTCGGCCAGCAGGTCGCCACGGCCGAAGGCGTCGACCGCCGCTTCACCGGATACCTGCGCTTCCCGTCAGGCCTCGTGGCGACCTTCCACAGCGGCTTCGATTCGTTCAGCGAGTCGCTGGAGGTGACCGGTCGCGACGGCACCGTGGCGCTGCCCGATCCGTGGCACTCGCTACGGGGCGTGCTGCTGCTCGATGGCGAGGAGATCAGCGTGGAGGCGCGGAACCCGTACCAGTGCGAGCTGGAGGACATGGCGGCGGCCATCCGCGGCGAGCGCGCTCCGCTCCTGGGTCGTGACGACGCCATGGGCCAGGCGCGCACCATCGAGGCGCTGTATCGGTCGGCTGAGACCGGGGAGCCCGTCAGCCTGGGCTGATCGACGTACCCAGCGCGTGCACCAACGTCGCCAGTGAGCATCGCCCGCCGCTACGCGCGCCCCGTCGGCCTCGGCCTTGTCGTGGCAGGGCTTCTGTTCGGGGCCTACCTGTTCCTGGTCGTCGCCCCTGAGGCGCAGACGTTCGGGTTCGACGCGTTCGCCTACTGGAACGTGACCATGCCCGATCCCTATTCCATGCCGGTCGGGGCGTTGGGCAGCTTCAACTACAGCCCAGCCTTCGCACTCGTGGCCGACTGGTTCAGCGCCCTGGATTGGTGGGTCTTCCTGTGGTTCTGGACGATGTTCCTCGTCGGTACCGTCGTCTGGATCGCCGGTAGCCCGGGCTGGGTGCTGGTGGCGTTCGCCGTGCCATTCGTGGCGCTGGAGCTGTATCACGGCAACATCGACATCCTGCTCGCGGCGGCGATCGTGCTCGGCTTCAAGCACCCATGGACATGGGCGTTCGTGCTGCTGACCAAACCGACATCTGGTGTCGGCTTGCTCTGGTTCGTGGTGCGGCGTGAATGGCGGCCATTGGGCATAGCCATTGGCACCACGCTGGTCGTCGCGGCCGTCTCCTACGTCATCGCCCCGTCGGCATGGTTCGACTGGATCGATCTGCTGCTGCGGAACGTGGGCACGACGCCGTTGAGTTCCGACATCGCCGTCCCGCTCTGGTTGCGACTGCCGGCGGCCGCGGCCCTGGTCGTCTGGGGAGCCCGTACCCATCGGCGCTGGACGGTGGTGGTCTCGTCGATGCTGGCGCTGCCGGTGCTCTGGTTCGCCGCCCCCGCGATGCTCATCGGCGTCATCCCCGATATCCGACGCGACCGGCGTGAGCGCTTGGAGCATGCGGCCGGACGAGACAGGTTCCAACAGGCTGGCTGAATTTCGCCGAAACCTGGGCCCGGGAGCAGGGGCCATCCCTCGCCCAGTCTGCTCAGCGCATATCCCAGTCGGCCAAGGGGCATGGACACGGCCCAGGGCATGGGCACCGGCCGGAGCATGGACGCGGCCGTTGCCCCGAAGGGCATGCACCAGATGGCACGTCATGGAACAGGTCCCGGCACGCCGGACATCGCGTTCGTGGCCATCAAGACCGGCAAGCCGGCGATCAGTCTTGGTTTGGCCCACGATCAGTGGGCGATACAGGGCGGTGAAGTGTGACCGGCGATGCTGGGGCAATGCCGTACCTCGGGCCGAAGTCACCCCGTGCAGACGCAGCGTTGCGCCGGTTCGGTGCACACCTTCGTCGATGCCGTCACCGTTCCGGCTTGAGCCAGGCGCGGCTGGCGGAGCTGTCTGGCGTCACCCAGTCGACGATCTCGCGGCTGGAGCGCGGCCAGGCGCCGATGGCCGGGATGATCAAGCTCGTTCAGCTGGGTGATGCACTCGACCATCGACTTCCGCTCGCGTTCTGCCCGCACGACCACGCCTGTGCGTGGGAGCGCCTCGACGAGGACGGCATGCCCTTGGGTCCACGCACACCCCGCCGAATGGCCGCTTGGCTGGCCGACGTGTACACCGACGAGCCTCGTGATCTGCGTGACCCAAGTCCGCACAGCCCAGCGGACGACTCCTTGGAACTCGTTGGCGACGACTCGTGAGGTCGTGACCTGCGAGCGCGCGGGCGCCGACGAGCCGCATCGGCCACGACTACGCTCGACGATGCCCCTTGGCTGACTGGGATATGCGCCGAGCAGACTGGCCGGCAAGGACCTGTCCGGCGTCGATGCGCCCCAGCGCGACTATGCTGCTGGACCGATGGACGACCAACCTGACGACGTAGCGGGTCACACGGCAGACCGGACACCCGCCGATGATCGCTGGCACACGTCGCTGCTGATGCCCGTCGTCATCATCGCCATCGCGGTCGGCCTCATCGGCGCCATCATCTTCATCGCGCAACAGCAGCAGGACGAGGGCGGCACGGTGCTCGCGGCCTCCAGCGTGGACCCTGCCAGCCTGCCGGTGACGGTGCCCTATCGCGATGTCGCGGGTGCCATCGTCATCGACGTCACCTTCGGAGAGGACAGCCGGACGGTGCCGATGATCCTCGACACCGGCGCCCCGACGATCGTCAGCGAGGCGATCGCCGAGGTCTTCGCCGGCGATACGGCCGGCACGATCGCCACCACCTCGCTCGATGGGCAGGTCCTCACCAGCAACGTGGTCGCCTTGCCGCGCCTGTCCATCGGGAGCGCGACCTTCAGCGACGTAGGTGCGGTGGTCGACCGCATCGATCCGGGCAATCCGTTCTATTGCCTGAGCGACGCCGGCTTCATCGGCGCCAGCCTCATGCGCTCGGCGGTGTGGCAGATCGACCCGATCGACCCACATGCTGACCATCGCTGCATCGGTCGACGGCCTCGATCACATCGACGGGGCGACGGCGCTCGAGTTCACGCCGGCGTCGGCCGTCTCGCCCTCACCCCTGGTCGAGCTGCCGGCCGGGGAGGGGAGCCTGACATTCCTCCTCGACACCGGTTCCGACGGCTGGCTGGCGACGCACCCTGCCGACCTGGAGGACGCCGGTATCGTGGTCACCGATGACGCCCCCTCGATGGCCATCTTGGGCTCCGGCAGCGCCGGTCCGGTGCTCACACGAGCACGCTGGGTGGAGGCGGCCATCGCCGGCGAACCGCTCCCCATCGCGGCCAGCGAGTCGATGCCACAGGGCCAGGGCGATGCCGGTACAGACTATCTTTCGCGCTTCGTGGTCACGATCGACTGGCCCGCCGGCGTGGTCTACCTCGATCCGATCGCCGACCTCGCGCCGTCGGTCCCAGCGTCGGTCGCACTCGCCTGGGATGACGGCTTCGTCGTCGGCTCCTACGTGGAAGGTCCGGCGGGCATCGCCGGCCTCGAGCTTGGGGCACGGGTGCAGGCCATCGACGGACAGGACGTCACCCGGGCGCCGTTCGACGACTTCTGCCGCCGCCTGACCGACGGGCCGGACGCATTCGAGATGACCATCGCCGGCGGGGAGGTGCCGGTGACCGTCGATGTGGCTCCGGTCGAAGGCTTCTTCGCGGGCCCGGGAGAGACGCTCGAGTAGTCCCTGCGGGTACCGTCCCCCGTACTTTCTGGCGGTGCGGCAGGTCACCGAGCTTTGGTACGTCGCCCCCCGGACCTCTTGCCTGATCGAGAATCGGTCCCTACTCTCCGTCTACCGACGGGCCCACGGTCACGGTCCGCCGACGACGCAATGGATGCCGATCATCGTGATGTATCTCCCCGACACGGACACGAAGGACGCCGGCCGCTCCGGCGGATTCCGGCCAGACGCTGGTCGAGTTCGCCCTGGTCATCCCCATGCTCATGGTGCTGATGATGGCCGTGCTGGAGGTGGGCCTGGCGCTCAACGCCTCGCTGGCGGTCAACCGGGCCTCGCAGGAAGGCGCGCACATCGCCGCCACCGCGGGCAACATCGCCGGCACCGACTGCCTCATCCTCGACGCCGTCGAGCGCGACCTGGGGGCGCCCAACAAGACCGCCAACATCTCCGAGGTCATCATCGACAACGCCCCGCTGGTCGGCAACGTGCCCGGTGGCATGCAGCAGCACTGGCGGCGCGCCGGGTCGACCGACTGCACGCACCCCGACGGCACGGTCGCGGCGGTGCCCTACACGCTCGTGAGCGCGGGCTATCCGGAGGACCAGCGCTGCACCGTGCTGGGCGGCTGTCCGTCCCTGACGCCGCCGCGCTCGACGGTGGACAACATCGGTGTCACGGTCCGCTACCGCCATGACTGGGTCACGCCCTTGAACGGCGCCCTCGACCTGCTCGTCCCGGGCGGCACCGGCGGTGGTGGCAGCGGCAGCGGCGGCTGGGACTTCGAGCAGCGCAACGTCTTCCGCATCGAGCCGACCCTGTGATGCGGCGCGGAGCCAAGCGGCGCCAGCGCCAGCGCGGGCAGGGCCTCGTCGAGTTCGCCCTGGTCGTGCCGGTCATCCTGCTGGTCGTCACCAGCGTGGCCGAGGCGGGACTCGCCTACGGCAACCTCCATACGCTCGGCTACGCTTCCCGCGAGGGCGCCCGCGTGGGCTCGGCCCTGGCGCTCGGTGGCGTCGATGACTGCTGCGGTGGCCCCGACCCGTCCGGTGTCGATGCGGCCGTCGTCGCGGCCGTGGAGCGCATCCTCAGTTCCACCAGCTCGCGCATCGCTCTCCCCAAGGTGCAGCAGATCCGCATCTTCAAGGCCACCGCGAGCGGCGGCGAGACGCCCGGCACCGTCAACATCTGGGCCTACTCCCCGGGCGCCATCGACGCCGACCCCGGTCCCGGCGCAGCGCTCATCGACTTCACGCCGATCTCGAACCCCTGGCCGGCCTGCGCGCGGGTCAACGGCGGCTTCAACCCCGATTCCATCGGGGTCACCGTGAGGTACACCTACGACTTCGTCACGCCCTTCCCCTCCATGCTCGACGCCATGGCCGGTGGCGGTCTCAGCCTGACCCTGCAGGAGACCACCGTGATGTCACTCAACCCGAGCGTCTAGGGAAGACGGCATGCCAGCGATCGACCCTACCCATCCGACCACCAGGGAGGTCCCCATGCGCGCCCGGCCGTGGCAGCGACTCCGCCGCCACCTGTCCATCGAGCGACCCCACCACCGCCGCCTCCAGCGCGGCCAGGTGCTGCCCATCTTCGCGGTCATGGCCGTGGTCATCCTCGGCGGTGCCGCCCTGCTGACCGATGCCGCCTGGTGGTGGGTCAACCAGCAGCGCATGCAGCGGGCCGCCGATGCCGGCGCCCTCGCCGGTGCCATCTACCTGCCGGGTGACCGGCCCACCGCCTTCGCCAAGGCCCGCGCCGAGTCCGCCAAGAACGGCTTCACCGACGGGGCCGGCGGCGTCGTCGTCACGCCCAGGGTCGATCCCACCGACCCGCGCCGGCTCATCGTCGACATCGACGGTCCGGTGTCCACCAACTTCGCCAAGGTCTTCAGCATCGACTCCGTCCACGCCTCGGTGGAGGGTATCGGGACCTACGTGCTGCCGGTGCCCATGGGCAGCCCCCAGAACTACTACGGCGTGGGCTTCCTGCGCGACGCCGTCACGACCACCACGACGGTGACGGTGGCGGACGACACCAACTGGAACCCTCCCACCGACTACCTCGCCAGTGGCGACTGGTCGAGGCCGTACCGGGCATACAACAATGACGATAGGTACACTACCGAGGATACCAACGGACGTGAGCAGGTCTGGCGCAACTTCAGGCTGCAGCAGGAGATCCCCAACGACCCCAGCGTCGTCATCGAGGGCCTCCAGGTCGGCCTGACCGACGTCTACATCACCGGCGGCAATGCCAGCAATTGCCAGGTCGACGTCGAGGTCTCGTGGGACGGCGGCACCAGCTGGTCGACCACCGTCGGCTCGGGTCCACTCAACACGAACTCCAACAGCGACCGCACGGCCGGCAGTTCATCGAGCACGTCCGACTGGGGTGCACACACCTGGGTGCGTGATGACCTCAGCGACGCCCGCTTCCAGGTTCGCCTGACCTGGCACGATGGAACGGCCGCCTGCCCCAGCTCGCGCGACGTGGCGCTCGACCTCCTTGAGGTCCGCGTCGACTATCGACACGACCAGACCACCACGACCACGAGCATCGAGGAGACCGACGTCGTCTCGCCCGACGGTCACGTCCTCGCTCCCCAGGGTTTCTGGGGTGCGCTGCAGAGCCAGGGTGCACCCAACATCCAGGGTGACGCGTACATGACCTACTACGACACCAGGACATCGCGTACCAACGACGACTACTCCCCGGATGCGTACTACCAGTACGAGATCGAGATCCCCGCGGGCGCCAGCAACGGTGAGGTGTGGCTCTTCGATCCCGGATTCTGTGAGGTCGATACCGACAAGGGTACCGGCGAGTATTACACCTTCAACAGCCCCAACGGCTCGTCCTCGTTCAACCCGGTGAGCACGTTCTACGACCTCTACAACACGCGCATGACGCCGTACGACACCTCGGATGACACGCTCGTCTACAGTTCGGGCAACACCTACCGTCGGCTCCAGCTCCGCGACACCGCGCTCGACGCAAGCAATCCCGTGTCGGCCTCTCCCTGCGACGGACTGGCCTGGCACAATGACTGGGTCCGTATCGCCAATGGTCTCGCCACCGGCAGCTATCGGTTGCACACCTATTCGACCGATCCGGGAAGTGCCAACGATCAGCGCAACACGACGGCCCTCAATGCCTTCGCCATCTGGTCGCGGGCGACGGGTGGCACGCCCAGGATCCATGGCCTGGGTGCGATGGAAGCGTATGTCCGACTTCCCGGCGGGCGGTCAACGGAGTTCTACCTCGCCCAGATCGCGGCTGAGCACGCCGGCAAGACGATGGTCATCAAGCTCTGGGACCCCGGCGATACGGGCAACCTGGCCGCCAACCTGCAGGATCCTTCGGCCGACCGCCACCAGCTATCAGCCCACGACCTTCAACTACAGCGCCCAGGCCAACTCACACGCGGCATCGAGCTGCAACAGCCGCAGTGGTACCGGTGTCTCGTCGGTCACCACGAATACGGGCGGCAACAGCCTCTTCAACGGTTGTTGGGTGACCATCGAGATCCCCTTGCCATCCGACTATTCGGCACCGCTCCCGTCGTCGGACTCGGTCGCCAGCGTGGGTGGCTGGTGGAAGATCCGCTACAACATGAGCGGCAGCACCAGCAACTACTCCACCGACCTGACGACCTGGGAGGTCTCGCTCCGGGGCAACCCCGTGCACCTCGTCCTGGAGTAGCCCATCCTGACGGGGCGCCCCACGGTGACAGCTGTCCGGGGGCGCCCCATGGCGACATATGGCCGCGCGCGATGCCGCAGTCGCTGCTCGCTCCGGCTCGGCCGCCCGCGTAGCGTGCTCGGGTACCGTCCCCCGTACCTTCGGTCGGTGCGGCAGGTCACCGAGCTTCCATAGGATTCCCGCTAGACCGCTAGCGCGATCCGCGACGAGTCCCTACTCTCCGTCTACCGACGGGCCCACGGTCACGGTCCGCCGACGACGCAATGGATGCCGATCATCGTGATGTATCTCCCCGACACGGACACGAAGGACGCCGGCCGCTCCGGCGGATCCGGCCAGACGCTGGTCGAGTTCGCCCTGGTCATCCCCATGCTCATGGTGCTGATGATGGCCGTGCTGGAGGTGGGCCTGGCGCTCAACGCCTCGCTGGCGGTCAACCGGGCCTCGCAGGAAGGCGCGCACATCGCCGCCACCGCGGGCAACATCGCCGGCACCGACTGCCTCGTCCTCGACGCCGTCGAGCGCGACCTGGGGGCGCCCAACAAGACCGCCAACATCTCCGAGGTCATCATCGACAACGCCCCGCTGACCGGTAACGTGCCCGGTGGCATGCAGCAGCACTGGCGGCGCGCCGGGTCGACCGACTGCACGCACCCCGACGGCACGGTCGCGCCGGTGCCCTACACGCTCGTGAGCGCGGGCTATCCGGAGGACCAGCGCTGCACCGTGCTGGGCGGCTGTCCGTCCCTGACGCCGCCGCGCTCGACGGTGGACAACATCGGTGTCACGGTCCGCTACCGCCACGACTGGGTCACGCCCTTGAACGGCGCCCTCGACCTGCTCGTCCCGGGCGGCACCGGCGGTGGTGGCAGCGGCAGCGGCGGCTGGGACTTCGAGCAGCGCAACGTCTTCCGCATCGAGCCGACCCTGTGATGCGGCGCGGAGCCAAGCGGCGCCAGCGCCAGCGCGGGCAGGGCCTCGTCGAATTCGCCCTGGTCGTGCCGGTCATCCTGCTGGTCGTCACCAGCGTGGCCGAGGCGGGACTCGCCTACGGCAACCTCCATACGCTCGGCTACGCTTCCCGCGAGGGCGCCCGCGTGGGCTCGGCCCTGGCGCTCGGTGGCGTCGATGACTGCTCCGGTGGCCCCGACCCGTCCGGTGTCGATGTGGCCGTCGTCGCGGCCGTGGAGCGCATCCTCAGTTCCACCAGCTCGCGCATCGATCTCCCCAAGGTGCAGCAGATCCGCATCTTCAAGGCCACCGCGAGCGGCGGCGAGACGCCCGGCACCGTCAACATCTGGGCCTACTCCCCGGGCGCCACCGACGTCGACCCCGGTCCCGGCGCAGCGCTCATCGACTTCACGCCGATCTCGAACCCCTGGCCGGCCTGCGCGCGGGTCAACGGCGGCTTCAACCCCGATTCCATCGGGGTCACCGTGAGGTACACCTACGACTTCGTCACGCCCTTCCCCTCCATGCTCGACGCCATGGCCGGTGGCGGTCTCAGCCTGACCCTGCAGGAGACCACCGTGATGTCACTCAACCCGAGCGTCTAGGGAAGACGGCATGCCAGCGATCGACCCTACCCATCCGACCACCAGGGAGGTCCCCATGCGCGCCCGGCCGTGGCAGCGACTCCGCCGCCACCTGTCCATCGAGCGACCCCACCACCGCCGCCTCCAGCGCGGCCAGGTGCTGCCCATCTTCGCGGTCATGGCCGTGGTCATCCTCGGCGGTGCCGCCCTGCTGACCGATGCCGCCTGGTGGTGGGTCAACCAGCAGCGCATGCAGCGGGCCGCCGATGCCGGCGCCCTCGCCGGTGCCATCTACCTGCCGGGTGACCGGCCCACCGCCTTCGCCAAGGCCCGCGCCGAGTCCGCCAAGAACGGCTTCACCGACGGGGCCGGCGGCGTCGTCGTCACGCCCAGGGTCGATCCCACCGACCCGCGCCGGCTCATCGTCGACATCGACGGTCCGGTGTCCACCAACTTCGCCAAGGTCTTCAGCATGGATTCCGTGGATGCCTCGGCCGTGGGTGCTGCGACCTACGTGCTGCCGGTGCCCATGGGCAGCCCCCAAAGCTACTACGGCGTGGGCTTCTACCAGGGCATCATCCCCGGTGTGCCGGTGACTACCACAGGCCCCATCGAAGCGAGTGGTCCCCGAGTCGCCCTCATCGGCGCCGAGCGGTGGCCAATGGGCAGTACAACCCCACCTCCGCCAACATCACCTCTGTCGTGGCCAGCAACGACAATGACTATGCCTATGAGACGACCAACAACCAGCTGCAACGCTGGGGTGGCTTCGGCCTGGCCACGAGCTTTCCGGCTCGCCCATTCCCAACCCCAGTGGCGAGCGAGTCGCTCACGATCCGTGGTATCGAGGTCGTGCTGAACGACGCCAGATTGAGCGCAGCCTGCAGCAATTCCCGGATCAACGTGCAGGCTGTCGTGGGACGGCGGGACCAGCTGGTCGTCCAACGATCGCCACGCCGACCTTGGCACCACTGACACCGACTACACGCTGCCGGCTTCCGGCGCGAGCACGTCCACGGCGGCATGGGGAGGCCACAGCTGGGTCCGCGATGATTTCACCGACAGCAACTTCCAGGTACGCCTGGTCGCGGCCAAGGGCTGCTCGACGAGCAACCGCCAGTGCGGGTGGACCAGATCGAGGTCAAGTCCACTATGGGCTGGCAACGACCACCACGCCCCCGCCGACGTACGAGGTCCTGCCTGTCCCCGACCCGGCCACCGGCAATCCACTGGCCAGCCAGGGCTTCTGGGGCGCCATCTTCACCTCCGGCGGCGTGCGCGAGAACGGTGACCGCTACGCGCCGCTGTACATCGGTGGCAACAACCCACCCGACGGTACCAACAACGGTCCCAACCCCGACTATGACCCCAACGGCTACGAGTACACCATCGAGGTGGGCTCCAACGGCCAGGTGCAGCTCTTCGATCCCGTGTTCTGCGCCGTCGGTCGTAACCTCTCCGGGGCCTGGCTCGGGACCGGCGACCACTGGACCAACGACGGCACCGGGGGCGGCGAGACCGTCGGGCCGGTGTCTGTCGAGTTCAAGCTCTTCAACACCAACGGAACACCCTTCAGCGCCGCGGATGACACGCTCATCGGCACCTGGACGCACAACCCTGGCAATGAGACTTGGGGTGACTTCGGCGATACCTTCAGCCGCGACGGGTCACGTCCACAGAACTACGGCCGCGGAGATGCCCACGACTGCCAGAACGATCCTGCCCATAACCACTGGGTCCTGCCCAGCGGTTGGAGCGGATTGAGCGCCGGCATGTATCGCCTCAACGTGAATACGAACCTTGGCCAGAACGCCAATCACGGCGCTGAGAACCTGTTTGCCATCTGGACCAAGGGCACGGGCCGTGCTCGGGTCTACGGTGGTGGCCGCATGGCCGCCTACACCAACCTCGACGACACGGGCATCGGCGGTGCGCAGAAGTTCTTCTTCTCCCAGATCGAAGCTGCCCACGCGGGCAAGACCATGGTCATCACGCTCTTCGACCCGGGCGAGGCCAACAGCGACTCGTATCTGCGCTTCCTCACGCCGCAGGGCAACTCCTACAACTACGCGCGTTTCGACTGGTATTCCAACGACGGTCGGTCAGGAACGAATGTCACGCAGGTCCAGACGGCTGCACCGGCGAAGTTCAACAACCGCATCCTGACCATCCAGATCGTGCTCCCGCCCAACTATGGCGTGGGCGGGCTGGACCCGGACGGCATCGGTGAAGATGGTTGGTGGAAGGTCGAGTACGACGTTCGAGCCGGCAACGACACCACCACCTGGGAGGTCAGGCTCACGGGCAACCCCGTGCACCTCGTCCCGGAGTAGCGCGGCGCGGGAGCGGTCTGCGGCCCTGCGCGCACGCGGCCCTGCCAGCTCAGACGCCTCCGTACATCCGTTGGAGGTCAACCAACTCGATATCTGACCGTCGGCTCGCCTGCTCGATGACATCAGCAGTGAAGCCCGTCAGGCCGAAGAGCAGGAGTTTGGCGCCAGCGGCGCTGGTCCGCGACGTCAGCAATCCTCGGAGGCGTTCCAGGCGCTCGATGTCTTTCATCGTGCGTGCCGAACCAGCACAGACACTTGGATGTGCGTCAGGCTGCGCCAGCCTTCTGTGAGAAGGTTCGGTCCGGAGACGGGTGGCTCAGTTTGGATGAGCCGGCCTTGCCTGGCTTCGTAAGCAAGTGCCCCCGTCCCCGTGATCGAGCGGACCGGCCGTGGCTTCATAGGGGCGTGGATCTGACTCAACGCACATCTGCCCGTGCCGGCCCGCGCCCATCGTAGATCGCATGGAGGCGCCGCACCATGACCACTATCGGGATCGACAGCCACAAGGCCAGCCTGGCCGCCTGCGCCATCGACGAGCTCGGGGCACCAGTCGCTGAGCGCACCTTCCCCAACGATCCGGCGGGACACCGCGATCTCGCCGCCTGGGCCAGTCAGGTGGCGCCGGCTGGGATAGTGGGCGTGGAGGGCTCGGCGAGCTATGGCGCAGCGGCCGCCCGGTCCCTGCTCTCGGACGGGCTCAGGGTCCGCGAGGTCCCGCCGCAGCTTTCCCGCCGCGAGCGGATCCGGACGAGGCGGGCCGGCAAGAGCGACCCAGGTGATGCGCTAGCGATCGCCCGGGTGACCGCCCGAGAGGCGGATCTGCCACCGGTCCGGGTCCCTGATCGCGCGCACGAGATCGGGCTGCTCATGGGCGCCCGTGAGGACGTCGTCGCCGAGGCGACCAGGGTCCGCAACCGGCTCCACGCCGATCTCGTGGTGCTCCTGCCGGGCTATCAGGGCACCGCGAAGAACCTCGTCGCCGAGCACAACCGACGGGCGATGGCCGGGCGCCTCCGAGGCGTGGCCGGCGTCCAGGCCGAGCTCGCCCGGGGCCGCCTTGCCCGCCTGCGGGCGCTCGAGGTGGAGGCCCGCGCCCTCCAGGCTCGTGCCGCCCAGCTCGTCGGGGCCCATCCGCTACTCGCCTTGCCGGGGGTGGGCGTCCTCACCGCCGCCAAGCTCATCGCCGAGACGGGCGACGTGCGTCGCTTCCGCTCGGCGGACGCCTTCGCGATGCTGGCCGGTGTCGCTCCGATCCCGGCCAGCTCGGGCCAGGTCCAGCGGATGCGCCTCAACCGCGGTGGCAACCGCCAGCTCAACCGGGCGCTTCACACGATCGCCACCGTCCAGGCTGTCCATCACCCCCCGGCCAGGGAGTACCTCGCTCGAAGGGCAGCCGAGCACAAGTCCGGCCGAGAGGCGATCCGAGCACTGAAGCGCCAGATCGTCCGCACCGTGTTCCGGCTGCTGCGCGATGGCGCCGACGGTCTCGCGATGGCTGCTTGACAAGATAGGAGCTTGCTTACCCCGGCCAAGTGGGGGCTGGCGCGTTACTGGCTAATTCCGATACACTAGGTCAGGATTAGCAGCAAACCCGACTCGGACGCCTCCAGGAGGCCATATGGTCAGCACACCAGAGATCAAGGACCGTCGCGCCGAATACGCGTTCCACGACGATATCGTCTACCTCCATGAAGCCAAGCGTGGCCTCACGCGCGCCACGGTGGAGGAGATCAGCGCCATCAAGGGCGAGCCCGATTGGATGCTTCAGCACCGTCTGCGCGCCTACGAGCACTTCGAGAAGCGCGCCATGCCCATGTGGACCGAAGGCCTCGACAAGATCGACTTCGGCAACATCATCTACTACCGCAAGCCCTCGGAGCGGGAAGAGAAGTCGTGGGATGACGTCCCCGACCAGATCAAGGACACCTTCGAGCGCCTCGGTATCCCGGAGGCAGAGCGGGCCTTCCTCGCCGGCGTCGGTGCGCAGTACGACTCGGAGGTCGTCTACCACTCGGTCAAGGAGGAACTCTCCAAGATCGGCGTGGTCTTCATGGGTACCGACCAGGCGCTCAAGGAGTATCCCGAGATCTTCAAGGAGCACTTCGGCACCATCGTGCCGCCGGAGGACAACAAGTTCAGCGCGCTCAATAGCGCGGTCTGGTCGGGCGGCTCCTTCGTCTATGTCCCGCCGGGGGTGGACGTGCCGCTGCCGCTCCAGGCCTACTTCCGCATCAACGGTGAGAACACCGGCCAGTTCGAGCGCACGCTCATCGTCGTCGATGAGGGCGCATCGGTGCACTACATCGAGGGCTGCACGGCCCCCATCTACGCCACCGACTCACTGCACGTGGCGGTGGTCGAAGTCGTCGCCAAGCGCGGCGCCAAGGTCCGCTACACGACCATCCAGAACTGGTCCAACGATGTCTACAACCTCGTCACCAAGCGTGCCCACGCCTACGAGGACGCCAGGGTCGAGTGGATCGACGCCAACACCGGATCGCGGAAGTCGGTCAAGTACCCCAGCATCTACCTGCGGGGACGCGGCGCCACGGCCGACATCATCTCCGTGGCGGTCGCCGGCGAGGGCCAGCACCAGGACACCGGCGCCAAGGCCATCCACCTCGCGCCGGACACTCGCAGCCGCATCGTCAGCAAGTCTGTCTCCAAGGACGGCGGACGTGCCACGTACCGCGGCTCGGTCAAGGTCGCACCTGGCGCCACCAACGCCGTCGCCAGCATCCGCTGCGACGCGCTGATGCTGGATGACCGCAGCCGCAGCGACACCTACCCCTACATCGACATCCAGGAAGACGACACCACGCTCACGCACGAGGCCACGGTGGGCAAGGTCAGCCAGGACCAGATCTTCTACCTGATGAGCCGCGGGCTCACCGAGAACGAAGCACAGAACCTGGTCGTGCAGGGCTTCCTGGAGGTCTTCACCAAGGAGCTGCCGATGGAGTACGCCATCGAGTTCAACCGCCTCGTCAAGCTGGAGATGGAGGGATCGCTCGGGTGAGTGTCGCCCCGCTGAACCTGGGCTGGGCCACGCCGACCCACGTCCGAGCCACTTCGAGTGCTCTGCATGAGCCCGACTGGCTGACTGCCGACCGACTGGCCGCGCTCGAACTGGTGGCGCAGCTGCCGGCTGAGCCGAACCAGCTGTTCATGACCTACCTCGACCTGCGCGCCATCGACTTCGCCGCGGTCGAGCCCTACCCGCCGACCCCCGCTGCCGAGTGCCGCTCCGATGCCGAGTTGCCCGATGGCGCGGCCGCCCTGGTCCACGTCGACGAGCGAGCCATCGTGGGCTGCGCGTTGTCCGACGCGGCTCGCGAGGCCGGTGTCGTCATCGGCTCGCTGGACGAGATCGCTCGCGATCGGCCGGAGCTGGTCCGCGACTTCATCGATGGTGGTGGTTCGCTGCCGGCCGATGATGCCTTCGGCCAGGTGGCACGGGCACTGCATTCGCTGGGTCTGGTGGTCCACGTGCCGGCCGGTGTCGAGTTGAAGGCGCCCATCGTCATCCGCTGGAGTGCCGGTGCGCCGGGCTTCGGGCTCATCAGCCGCACCATCATCTCGCTGGGGAAGGGCGCCCATGCCTCGGTCTACGAGGAGCAGGTGCGCTCGGCTTCGGCCGCCGCTGAGGCCGGCGCACGTGCCGATTTCGATCTGGTGGGGGACCACGGAGATCGACGTGGCCGATGGCGCCACGCTCGACTTCGCCGGTGAGCAGGACTTCGGACCAGGCACCGCCACGTTCGTGTCACGCCAGTCGCGAGTAGGGGCAGACGCCACCATCCACTGGGCCGTCGCCAACCTCGGCGGTCGTTTCCAGCGTAGCCGCATCGAGAACCTGCTCGAAGGTCGCGGCGCCACGGTCAAGCAGGTGGAGATCGGGTTCGGCGACGGCAAGCAGCTGTTCGACCAGACCTCCTACACCCGCCACATCGGCCGGGACACCACCAGCGACCTGCTGAACAAGGGCGTTTACACGGGCTCGTCGCGCGGCTACGTCAAGGGGCTCATCGACATCCCCCATAGCGGCCGCGGCACGGACAGCTTCCTGGGCGAGTTCAGCATGCTGCTGGAGCGTACGGCTCGCTCGGTGACCATCCCCAGCCTGGAGATCGACCAGCCCGACTGCCGGCGTGCCATGCACTCCTCCTCGGTCGGCCCCATCGACGAGACGCAGGTGTTCTACCTGATGAGCCGCGGGCTTTCCCGGGAAGAAGCCCGCAAGGCGATCGTGATGGGCTTCCTGGAGCCGGTGGTGGCGCGCATCCCGTTGCCGGCCGCCCAGGATCGCTTGCGTGAGCTGCTGGAACGCAAGTGGCCAGCCGGGGGTGCGACGAGGGAAGCTGCCGCGTAGGCGCGCAGTAACCGCTTGCATGCCTGCGCAATCGCGCTAGGCTTGTCGCCAAACCGCACGCTGTCGTCGCGCGTGTCAGCAGAGGGAGAGAGTTCGATGGATCCTCATATCACCATGGAAGGACTGCTGCTCGGAGCGCTGGCCATGGCCATCGGGTTGGCCTTCGCGTTCTGGGGCTTCCGAGTCTTCCTGATCCTGCTGCCCATCTGGGGCTTCTTCGCCGGCTTCCTGCTGGGCGCGCAGGGCGTGACGTACCTTTTCGGCGACGCCTTCCTGGCCACCGCCACCGGATGGGTCATCGGCTTCTTCCTGGGGCTGATCTTCGCGGTGCTGTCGTATCTCTACTACTGGGCGGCCGTCATCCTGCTTGGCGGCGCGTTGGGCTATCAGTTGACCATCGGGCTGCTGCAGTGGATCGGCTTTGACGCTGACGGCTGGATCTCCTTCGGCTTGGCGCTCGTCGGCGGTGCCATCTTTGCTGTCGGCTTCATCCTGCTGCACATGCCGGCGGTGCTGGTCATCGTGGCGACCGCCATCTCCGGGGCCGCTGCCACTCTTGCCGGCCTTGCCCTTGCCCTCGGGCTGGTCCCGGTGCAGCAGGCCGGCGGTGGCATCATCGGGCTCCACAGCCAGTGGGACCTGGGGTGGATCGGCATCATCCTCGGTATCGCGCTGGCCTTCGCCGGGGCCATCTACCAGACCCGCACCATCGCCGACATGAGCGCGGCGATCCGCGAGGAGTCCTACATGAACCCGGGCCTGCAGGGCCGTGGGCCATCTGGCGGCGCGCCTGCCTGATCGGCCCTGGGTCGGCGACCGACCCGAATCGACGACGAACGGGACGGCCGGTGCAAGAGCGCCGGTCGTTCTCATTCTTCCAGGGACCGGCACTGGTCTAATGGCCACCATCCGTGGCGGCTACCATCCGTGGCGGCCACCATCCGTGGCGGCTACCATTGCGTCGATGGAACCTGAGATACGTCCCACCCGCCACGTTCCGGTGGCGAAGGTCGCAGACCTCGAAGAAGGCACCATGCACATGGTCGAGGTCGACGGCACCCTCATCCTCCTGGTCAGCCAGGACGGTCTCTACGCGATGCAGGGCACGTGCTCACACGAGTACTTCGAGCTGGACAAGGGCTTTCTGACAGCCGGTTCGGTCACCTGCGCCCTGCACCTCTCGCGCTTCGACCTTGGGAGTGGCGACGCACTCGACCCGCCGGCGGATCTGCCGCTGGTGACCTACCCGGTGCATGTCGAGGGCGATGACATCATCCTCGAGCTTCCCGATGGAGAGATTCCCGTCAACGAATAGGTGCCCTCGACCCGCTCGGCGGGTCGGTCAGCGCTCCAGGACGGTGCCGATGCCGCGCTCGACGGCGAGACGCAGGATGGCGTCCGCGAAGACGACGTCGGCCAGCCCGACACCCAGGTGAGCCACCAGCACGCGTCCTGCGGGCCGTGGCGTGCCGGCCGTGATGGCCTCGCCGATCATGGCGCCCGGCTCGGGGTAGCCCACGAACTGGGTCCCGTCGCAGTTGGCCAGGAACTGACCGCGGTCGTCAGTGAGGAAGAGGTCCGCGGACGTCGCGAACGCGGCCGGCACGCACATGTCGTAGTCGACCGCGATGACGGTGGCGTCGTCCCGGAATGCCTCCTCGGGGATCGATCGCCGTCGCGGCCCGAACGACACCAGCGTCAGCACCAGCCCGGTCCCGGCGACGGCCGCGGTCGGGTCGGCGGTGGTGCGGACGCTCCCGAGGTGCCCGAAGAGGCCGGCTCGCACATCGTCGGCCAGGGCGTCGGCGCGCGCCAGGTCTCGGTCGCAGAGCGTCACGTCGGCACCTGGGAGCAGGTGTGCCACGATGGGCAGGTGGCTCCGCGCCTGCACGCCCGCCCCGATGACGGCGATGACACTGGACGCTGGCGGCCCCCAGCGGGAGATGGCGACGCCGCTCACGGCCGCGGTGCGGACCGCGGTGATGCCAGCAGCGTCAAGGATCGCGAGCGGCAGGCCGTTGACCGGGTCGCTCAGGATGGTGGTGGCTGAGATCACCGGCAGCCCGCGCGTGGCGTTCTCCGGAAAGCCCACCACCCACTTGACGCCCAACAGGTCCCCGGAGCCGTCCGGCGCGGCACCGCGCGCCCAGGCGGGCATGGCGTGCGAGAACGAATCGGACGGGGTCGGATCGACGCCGATCTTGGGCGGCAGCTGGGCATCGGCCACGAGGGCGGTCATGGTCCGCGCGGCAAGCGCCAGGCGCTCGGCGATGCTGGGCATGGCGGCCAGTACGTCGGCCGCTGAGAGGTAGCGCAGGGGAGAGACCACCATGTTGCCAGTCTAGTGGCGCCACAGCGTCCCATGGGACGTGCCGCGGGCCGATACGATTGGGGTGTGACCGAACCAGCTGCGACCAATCTATCCGATCGTTCCGAGTTGGCGCACTGCCTCGCCAACCTGAAGCTGGAACGTGATGCCGTGCAGCTGTACGACCGGCTCGCCGAGATGGAGAACGATCCGATCCGCGCTGATGCCTTCGCGGCCATCGCCAGCAACGAGCGTCGGCACGCCTTCGTCTGGGCCACCCGCATCGACGCCTGTGGCGAGGACGTGCCACCGATGGTGCGGCCACGCTGGCGTGTCCGCGCGGTCGTGGCTATCGCCCGGCTCTTCGGCACGAGGTCGGTATCGGGCATGGTCAAGGCACTCGAGGGTGACGAGCTGTCGATCTACGAGAACCTCGACGGTCCCGAGATGCAGGCCATCGCCGACGACGAGCGGGAGCATGCTGCCATCTGGAAGCGCCTGGACATGGGCATGCCCGGTGTGGAGCCATCGACGCCGGAAGCGGCGGCAGCGGCCGAGGTCGCCATCCGCGACGAGTCATGGCACCGGGCTGCCGGCCAGAGCGGCACCCTGCGTGCGGCCGTCTTCGGCATCAACGACGGCCTCGTGAGCAATCTTGCGCTGGTCATGGGCTTCGCCGGCGCGGCCACGGGGAACCACATCATCGTGCTGGCGGGAGTGGCAGGCCTGCTGGCGGGCGCCTTCAGCATGGCCGCCGGCGAGTACGTCAGCATGCAGAGCCAGAAGGAGCTGTTCCAGCGGCAGATCGACCTGGAGCGCGAGGAGCTGCGCTTCATGCCCGAGAAGGAACGCGGGGAGTTGGCGGCCCTCTATCGAGCCAAGGGCCTGTCCGACGAAGAGGCGGAGATGGTCGCCTCACGCTTGATGCAGGACCCCGAGCACGCCCTCGACACGAAGATCCGTGAGGAACTGGGACTCGACCCCGACGAGCTGGGGTCACCATGGGGTGCGGCCGCCTACTCGTTCCTGACGTTCGGACTCGGAGCGCTGATCCCGCTGGCACCATTCCTGCTCGCCTCGGGCCTGGCCGCGATCGCCATCTCGGTGGGCCTGGCACTCAGTGCGCTGTTCATCGTCGGCGCCCTGGTGAGCCTGCTCACCGGCCGCAACCTGGTGTTCAGTGGCATCCGACAAGTGAGCATCGGCGGCGCCGCGGCGCTCGTCACCTACGTCGTGGGCAGCATCATCGGTGTCACCGCCGCGTGACGGGCGGAGGCGGAGGCGCGTAACCAGGAAGCGGCGGCGGGTAGCCCGGGGTAGGCGGCGGGACAGGGGCCCGACCCGGCGGTGGCACGGGCGGTCGCTGCACCCGAAGATAGGCGCCGTGAAGGTCCAGGATCTCCTGCACGAGCAGCGTCGGCGCGATGCCGCCGTGGCGCTCGATGATGCCGCCGATCCAGGCCGCTTCCACCTGCCGTTCGCGTGGATCTACGTCATCTTCCTGACGCGGCAAGCGCACCAGCAGCACCGCCATGGTGCCAGCACCGATGGCGAGCCCGACGAGCAGCAGCCAAACGCCCCACGCTTCGATCATCCACGCCGAGCATATCGCCTCGCGCTGATCACGGCTATCCTCGCGCGGTGCCTCCCTCGCTACCGCTTGCGCTACCTCTCGCCCTGATCGACATCACGCCCCCACCAGGGATCGCGCTGGGACCGCTCACACTCGGCTTCTACGGCATCGGCTATGTGGTCGCGCTGGCGGTGATGCTCCTGGTCAGCCAGTCGGAGGCCCGACGCAAGGGCTACGACCCCGCGCTCGTGACCAACGCCATCATCGTGGTCGGCATCTTCGCGCTGGTGGGGGCTCGGCTCTACCACGTCCTGGGCGAGTGGTCGACGTATGCCCATGACCCACTGCGGGTCATCCTGCCGCCCTACGCGGGCCTGGGCCTGTACGGTGGCATCATCGGGGCCACCGTGGGCATCTGGGTCTTCCTGCGTGGCAAGGACATCCCCCTGGGGCGCGCACTGGACGTGGTCGTGCCCGGGACGCTGCTGGCACAGGGCATCGCGCGCTGGGGCAACTTCTTCAACCAGGAACTGTATGGGCCGCCGACGGATGCGCCGTGGGGCATCACCATCGAGTGCTCCCATCGGATCGCCCAGTACCCCTGCTCGGCTTACCCGTTCGAGACGACCGGGTTCCACCCGCTGTTCTTCTACGAGTCGATCCTCACCATCACCGGTGGCCTCCTCGCGTTGCTGCTTGCGCGTCGCTTCACGGACCGGCTGCGCGATGGCGACCTGGCTTCCTTCTGGATGATCTGGTACGGCAGCGTGCGGCTGCTGCTGGAGTCCTTCCGTGAAGGCTGGAACTGGACCCTGTTCGGCATCCCCACCGCGATGCTGCTCGGGGTCGTGCTCATCGCTGCCGGTGTCGTGACGGCCTGGTGGCGCCACTCGCGTCCGGCAGGGGAGCGCCACCCGCGACCGACGGGCCCTCAGCGAGGGTAGAAGGCGATCAGTTGCACCGGGCCGCGCTTGTTGTGGCCGTTGAGCACCAGGAAGTCGTCGAGGCCGTTACCGTCATGGTCGATGGCATAGGCGTCATCGCCAGCGCCGCCCGTGGCCTGCGGGATCAGCACCGATGACCAGCGCCCACCGCCGTTGCCGTTGAGCAGCATCACGTCTGGCTGGTTACGCGTGCCGTTGCTGCGCACGATGTAGAGGTCACTCTTGCCGTCCCCGTTGGCATCGCCGCTGGCGATGGCGCTGCCGTAGCTCAGCCGGCGCTGGTAGACCTTGCGGAACTTGCCCTTCTTCATGACGCTGACGCGCAGCATCGTGGGTGACAGCTGCACCAGGTCCAGCTTGCCGTCCTTGTTGACATCGACCAGCCCGGCGTCGACCGAATCGATCGACCGGACACCGAGCTTCCTCGTCACGTCCACCAGCCCGCGACGCGTGTTGCGGTACAGCCGAGTGCCGCCCTGCTCGGGCGCCTGGAGTCCGCCGGCAAGCAGCAGCAGGTCTTCACGGCCGTCGTTGTCGATGTCGCCGGCCTGCATCGCCAGCGCCCCCAACCGGGAGGCGAAACCGGGACGCACCCGGGTCTTGAAGCGGCCGTCGCCGTCCGTGCTGAAGGCACGCCCGACCGACGGGAGGCCATCGACCCGCGTGGGCGAGTTGGCCAGCACCAGGTTGACCTCATCCTGGCGCCGGGCCGTCAGGAAGGTGGCCAGGCGACCGCGTCCGGTGGGGTCGGAGAGGCCACGATCGGCGGCCACCTCGACGGGATCCGGCCCACCCGGATCGAGCCACAACTCGTTGGACTTGAGACCGGATCCGCGCTTGCCGCCGACGGCACAGTAGAGGTCCGGCAGGCCGCTGCCGTCGATATCGGCCGCGGTGCATCCGTGGCGGTCGATGGAGGTCATACGGAGTGCTGTGTGCTGGACGAACCGGCCGTCGCGGTTCAGCAACAGCAGCCCCCGCCGTCCGTGCCGGCCGAGGAAGATGTCGTCCACCCCGTCGCCGTCGAAGTCGGCGACCACTGCCCCGTAAGTACCGGTCTCCTCGAAGACCCCGGTGCTGAGCGCCACGTCTCGCGCCACGACCGACTTGTCGGCGCTCGGCGCTGGCAGTGTGCCGACCTTGATCCCGGTGGCGCGCCTGCTGCGTGCCCGCTGTCTTGCGCTGGGCTTGCGTGATGACTTGCGGGTCGCCTGGCGGATGAACTCCGGGGTGGCGTTGCGCGCCGACTGCAGAGCCGAGCCGGTGCCTCCGGTGCCGTTGCCGGCCTCACCTGGCGTACCCGCTCCGGCCGCGATGGCCGGGACCGCGAGTGCCTCGGCGACCGCTGGGACCTCCGCCGCGGCAACGGCAGCACCCTGGTCGACTCCGCTCGCGGTCAGGCCGGGAGTGGGTCGTGGTTCTCGCTCATCGCCGGGCAGTGCACCGCCGAAGATGCCGGCCTGCGCGGGCGTGCAGACTCGGGTGGCGCGCGCTGACTGGCCCGAGCGACCCACGGCCCAGCCGTTGCCGTCGAGGGCACCCACGACATCGTGCAGCTCGGTGCCCCCGGCGCGACCGGCGAACTGGTTCCATGCCTGCCCGTCCCACCAGGCGGCCACCGCTTCATAGCACTTGTGGGCATCATCCCAAGCCGCGCCGACGACCCATACGCCTCCACCCGGGTCAGCCGTCACCGCCGTCAGCAGGACATCCTTCGAGTCGAAGACGGGGGCTGCGACATCGCGCCAGCTCTTGCCGTTCCAACGCAACACCAACGGATCCGACCGACCGCCGTGATGGTGGTAGCCGACCGCCCAGGCATCACCGCGGTCGGAAACGACCTCGATATCGGTGAGCGCAGCCTCGCCCCCGAGCCGTGGCACCGAGACCCGTCGCCACTTCTTGTTCTCACGCCGGTAGATGACCGGGTGGATCTCAGCCCCGGGGCCACCGTGGCCGACGACCCAGAGGCCGCCACGCCGATCCGGCGTGACGCCGGTGAAGGTGACGGACTCGCGTCGTCCGATGCGGACCGGGAGATTGCTCCAGCGCCTGCCATCCTTGCGCAGGGCGATGGGCTGACGCTTGCCGCTGGCGGTCATGCGGTAGCCCACCGCGAGCGGGCTGCCGTCGCCCATGACGGTGACATCGGTGAAGACAGCGGGCAGGGCGCCATGCGGGGTCGGACGGTCCGTCTTCCAGTCGCTGCCGGTCCAGCGCAGTGCGAGCGGCATCACGCGCCCGTTGATGGTGGTCCAGCCCACGGCCCAGGTGCCGGCACCGGTGCGACTGTCGACGGCCATCAGGCCATCTTCACGGCCGGGGCTGCTGGTGCGGATGCGCGTCCATTGCCCGTTGCTGTTGATGAGCGTGGCCGGCGTGCGACGGCCGAAATCGTCATCGTCGCCGCGACGCGCATAGCCGACCGCGAGGGCACCCTGGCCGACCAGCGCGACGCCGTGGAGCGACATGCCCAGCTTGCTGTCCACCTGGTCGAAGCCGGACGCGCAGATCAACGTGTCACCGCCGGCTGAGTCACCGGCCGTCTCGTCGGCCACGGTCGCATCGTTGGCAGCCACGACGACATGGCCGGCCAGCTCAGCATGGCCGGGCAGGACGGCGAGGCCGTCGGAAAGCAGCAGGGAGAGAGTCAGCGCTGTGATGAGCACGCGCCGACAGCGGTGGAAGCAGGACATCGACACCCGAGATTAGACCGCACCAGACATATCCGCAGCAGCGGCTCCTTGGTACGGTGCGTCCGGTCACCAGACGTACCTCCTAGCCCTCTCAGCGTCGGTCCGCGTGCGCCGCGCGACTCACCTGCCGGTGCGGAACGAGGCCAGCAGCTGGATGGGCCCGGGATCGTCGCCATCGCCGTTGAGGACCAGGAAATCGGTCAGGCCGTTCCGGTCGTGGTCGATGGCCACGACATCGTCACCCTTGCCGTTCTTGAGGCCAGCTTGCGGGATCGAGACCGAGGTGAAGGCGCGGCCCTTGCCGTCGTTGACCAGCAGGATGTCATCGAGATTGTCGCTGCGATGCGAACGGACCAGGTAGAGGTCGTCCAACCCGTCGCCATCGACATCCCCAGCAGCGACAGCTCGGGCGCTCGTGAGCCTGAGCTGGTAGATCCTCCTGAACCCCGATGCGGTGCCGCGGCTCGATCCGCAGCGTATCAACGCTCAGCTGGATGAGGTCGCGCCGTCCATCGCCATCGACGTCAGCCATGGCCACGTCGATGTCGCCGATGGGCTGGACGCCCAGGGCTACCGAGCGGTCCACCAGCACGCCCTTCCGGTTCTGGTAGACCCGCAAGCCTGGCGGGCGTCCATCGCTGGGGAAGTCCTGGCAATGCAGGAGGTCCTGGTCTCCGTCGCCGTCCACGTCAGTGCCATCTGCGCAAAAGCCACCGCTGGGCACATCGAGGCCCACCTCAGGGGCCGGCACGAAGTGTCCGCCCTCGTTGCGGAAGAAGCGATTGGGTGCCGGCAGCGAATCCTCACGCTCTGGCTGGTTGGTGATGAACACCTCCGGATAGGGGTCCTTGTCAAGACGGATGAAGGCGACGCGCCGTCCCCGTCCGAACGGGTCGGACAGTCCCAGCGAGCCGCGGACCAGTCGGCCGTCCTCGAAGCCCGGAGCCAGCGTCAACTCGTGTCGACCGACCGCTGAGCCCCTGGCTCGACCGGTAGCACACAGCACATCGAGGCGACCGTCAGCGTTCACGTCGGCGCTGTCGCAGCCATGGCGGTCGATGGAGCTCGAGGCAGCGACCGAGGATGTCGTGAAACCGCTTGGCCCGCCACGAACGAGGAGCAGCTTGTGGCCCGAATGACGGGAGATGATCGACGTCCTTCCAGCCGTCGTCATCGAAGTCGCCTGTCGTCGCTCCCCATGTACGCGTGGACAGATGCAGGCCGACATCGCTCGCGACGTCACGGATGGTGAAACCGGACGGGGCGACCGGACTCTTGAGTCGCACGGAAGCGCCGGTGTTGGCGACATCGATGGCTGGGCCGCGAGGTCCGAGCACGTGCGGTCCGGTGAACGTGCGCCGACGCTTGATCTTGCTGACGCCGATCTTTCGGCGTCCCGCGACCGCGATGCCTGGCTTGCAGGTCTGCATCGCGAAGGCGGTGTAGCCGACGGTACCGACCGCGACGGCGCCATCCTGGATGGAGGCGACCGACGTGATCACCGAGCCCAGGTCGTCAGGCGTATCGAGCAGGGTGACCTGCCAGGCGTCCTTTGCGCCGGCTTGACGTCGCGCCACGAAACCGCGGCCCTCGCGGGAGTCGGTGGCCAGCTGCACACCGCCGATCAGCAGCGAGCCGTCCTTGGCCACGCTGATACTCCGTGGGATGCTCGACGGACCGTCCGCCCAGGACAGCGGCACGCGGTCCCAGGTCTTGCCATTCCAGCGCTCGAGGATGGGTTCGTAGTCGGAGCTGCCCGTGCGCATCAGGTATCCGACGGCCCAGCCGTCAGAGCCGGAGCGGAAAGCCAGATCGGTCAGGACGGCTGTCCCGCCAGGCACCCATGCGCCCCCGCTCAGTGCCCAACTCGAGCCGCGACGGCGGGCGATGAGCGGCCGTGCCCTGCCACCTCGCTCCCGCCAGCCCACGGCCCAGACCACTCCTCCGGGCGACCTCGTGACACCCAGCAACGCGGACCCGTTCTTGCCACCGGCTGGGTCAGCGTTCCGCCAGGTCCCATCCTGCCGGCGCAACGCCATCGCTCCTGAGAAGCCGCCCTTGAGGCTCGCTCCGACGGCCCACAGCTTGCCGGACGGGAGCTTGACGATGTCAGCGAGGGTCGTCTGGGCCCCGTGCCGCGGTGGCAGTGGTTGGCCGACCCACCTCTGGCCCGCCAGGCGCCCGCTGATCCCCCTGATCCGTCGAGCACGGGGACGCTGGAAGCCCACTCCGAGCAGCGCTGACCTGTTCTTCGCGATCGCGCTGGCCAGCCCGCGCCGTTTACCCGGCACAGCCGCGACCGGCACCAGGCGTTGGCCATTCCAGCGCAGCGACAGCACGCCCTCGTTGGTGGTGCCGAGGATCCAGGCCAGTGAGCCATCGTAGGTGACCGCTTCGGTCGGAACCGAGCCGAGGCTGCCTTCGGGGATCTGCAGCTCCTGCCAGCCGTTGACGCATTCGCCGACGGCGGCTTGCCTGGCCGGAGCCGCCAGCGCCACTGGTGCGCTGGTCGTGGGCAACATGACTGCGGCAGCGAGGAAGGCGACACCGAGGGTTCGCCCCGTGTGGACCCTCTTCATGGTCCCTGAGCCTAGCAGGCCATCGCTGCCGCGTGGTCGGCGCCGATGGGAGTCCCGCAGCGGTACGATTCCGCGAACGGTCGCCTGGCCCGCCTGGCCCGCCCGGCACACTTCAGCCGTCTGCCTGGCCTCCGTCGGCATCGTTCCAGTCGAGCTCCAGGCCGAGGTAGCCGGCCAGCTCCTCGTTGTAGGGCCGGTAGAAGTCGCGCAGCCGCGCGATGACGTCCTCGTCGAAGGGCTCGTGGGGCTTGTTCCGATTGCGCATCACCCGCGGCAGCCGCTCGCGCGGGGGCAGGCCCAGGTAGGCACAGACCTCGGCCATCACTGCCGTGGGCTCGCGGAACCAGCGCTCGCTCTGGATCACCAGCAGCTGGTCATCGGGGAAGTGGGTGCGCCAGCGCTCCAGCTGCGGCAGGTAGATGCCACGCCGTACGACCAGCGGGTCGCCGACGCGCTTGTCGGCCGGGATGCGGAGGCCTCCGTGGTCGCCCACTGGGCCGATCTCGGCCTCAACGGCCTCGCGAAAGGAACGGGTCTCGCCACACTGCCGCAGGCACCAGGCCCAATGGGAAGCGGCGCGCAGGGCAGGATCGCGGAGCAGCACCATCAGCTTGGCTGAGGGCACGCCGCGCGCGACACGCGCCGGCACATTCGGGTGCGAGAGGTACGAAGGGCTGGATTCGCCGGTCAGGACCGGGTGCAGGCCGGTCCTGTACGCCGCCCGGCGTTGCCTGTTGCCCGGGAAACGCAGGCGGTACCAGCCGAGGCCATAGGTGTAGCGGTGGGTGTCGAAGAAGTGCGTCTCTGCAGGCCCCTCCAGGATGTTGGGATGGGCGTTGAGCTGGCCCAGCAGATGCGTGGTGCCGCTGCGGGCGGCGCCGATGATGATGAAGTCCGGGAGCAGGTGGGTGCTCCCCAGCAAGCGGCCTCGCAAGCGCCGTGACTGCTTGCGCCCGAATGCTCGCTTGAACGCGGCATCGGCGCTCTTCCCCGGATCCATGCCGCCGAGTATGGCAGCGT
Organism: uncultured Chloroflexia bacterium; assembly: GCA_963778955.1. Lineage (GTDB taxonomy): Bacteria > Chloroflexota > Limnocylindria > Limnocylindrales > CSP1-4 > JAFMJV01. Next base: position 156,989 of record CAVZWI010000004.1, on the reverse strand, counting down.
CGTTCGCTCCATCGCGTTCGTCCTCGCTATGCTGGAGGGGTATGGAGCCCGGTCCCGACACGATCCGTTCGATCACTCACGACATGCGCAACCTCTTGACGGCTGTGCGCGGCCATGCCGAGCTGGCGCTGCGTGGCCTTTCGTCAGACGATCCGGCCCGCGAGGATGTGGCGCACTGCGTCATCGTGAGCGCGACCCTCTTCGACCTCATCGACCAGCTCGATGGCAACGACACGTCCGATTCGCTCATCGCCATCAACCTCGATCTCAGCGTGTCATCGATGCGCCGACTCATCGATGCGCTGCTGCCGCCCTCGATCGAGCTGGTGATGTCCACCAGCGCCGATGGCGCCTATGTCACCATCTCCAAGCTGCGGGTCGAGCGCATCGTGCTGAACCTGGTGCTCAATGCGCGCGATGCCATGACGGACGGCGGCAGGCTGACCATCGGTACTCGCCAGGGCGAAGGCGAAACGGTCCACATCGTCGTGTCGGACACCGGCCCCGGCTTCAGCGCAGAGGCCCTCGAGCATCTCTTCGAGATCGGCTTCACCACCAAGCGGGAACGCGGTGGCAGTGGTCACGGGCTGTCGGCGCTGGCGAAGTTCGTGGATGGTGCCGGAGGTTCCATCGACGTCGCTTCCGCGAGCGGCGAAGGCGCCACCATCACCGTGACGCTGCCGACGGCAGACCTGGGCGGCCCGGACGCCGACGTCTCCGACTGACCGGGGTCACGCCTCTCGGGCCGATGCTTCGCGTGCCCACGCCTCTCCGCGGCGGATGCGAGGGGGAGTAGCATGGGGCGCCGAGCACGTCACGAACCACAGGAGTCGACCACCTTATGGCCAACCCGCTCGTCACCGTCATCGGCGCCGGCAACGTCGGTGCCACGACCGCACAACGCATCGTCGAGCAGGGCATCGCCGATGTCTGGCTGGTCGACATCGTCGAGGGCCTACCCCAGGGCAAGGCGCTCGATCTGGCCCAGGCCGCGCCCGTGACCGGTCACGACATGGTCGTGCAGGGCACCAACGACTACGCCGACACGGCCGGCTCGGACGTCATCGTCGTCACCTCCGGCCTGGCGCGCCAGCCGGGCATGAGCCGTGACGACCTGATGGTCAAGAACGCAGCCATCGTCCGGACAGTGGTCGAGCAGTCGGTGGCGTACTCGCCAGAGGCCATCGTCATCGTGGTAACCAACCCCCTCGACGCCATGTGCCACGTGGCCCTGGAAGCCAGCGACCTGCCGTCGGACCGCGTGGTGGGCATGGCCGGCGTCCTCGACTCCAGCCGCTTCCGCACCTTCATCGCCATGGAGCTGGGTGTGTCGGTCGTGAACACCTACGCCTTCGTGCTGGGCGGCCACGGCGACACCATGGTGCCCCTGCCACGCTATTCGACCGTCGGCGGCGTGCCCATCACCGAGCTCATGACGCCCGACCGCATCGATGCGCTGGTGGAGCGCACGCGCAACGGCGGTGCCGAGGTGGTCTCGCTGCTGAAGACCGGCAGCGCCTATTACGCACCCGCGGCGTCGGTCGCATCGATGGTGGACGCCATCGTCAACAACCGCCACATGGTGCTGCCTTGTGCGGCCTACCTCGAGGGCCAGTACGGCATCGACGGCCTGTACGTGGGCGTGCCCACGCGGCTCGGCAGCAATGGTGTCGAGGGCGTGGTCGAGATCGGCTTGACCGACGAGGAGCAGGCCCAATTCGAGCATTCGGCCGCCGCCGTCCAGGAGCTGGTCGACAAGCTGGTGGCGATGGGGGCGCTGCGCGACCCGGCAGCGGGGTAGTCGCGCCGAGGTTCCCGCGCCTGCGGGCCATTCGGCAGGGGAATAGCTCGACATAATCGATTATCGTTACTCGACTCACTCACGGAAACGAGGTAGGCATGGCCGAGAATCAGACCCTCCCCCGGGTCAGCCACTGGATCGACGGCAAGATCGTCGCATCGACGTCCGGCAAGGGCCGCCCGGTGTTCAACCCGGCGACCGGCCAGCAGACCAAGGTGGTCGACGTCGCGAGCCCCGAGGAGATCGAGATGGCGGTCGCTGCCGCCAAGGCCGCCTTCCCGGCCTGGCGCGCGACCTCCCTGTCGAAGCGAGCGGACACGATGTTCCGCATCCGCAACGCCTTCGATCATCATCGCGACGAGATCGCGGCACTCATCACCTCCGAGCACGGCAAGGTCCTGAGCGATGCTGCCGGCGAGCTGGCGCGTGGCATCGAGAACATCGAGTACGCCTGTGGTGTGCCGCAACTCCAGAAGGGCGAGTTCAGCGAGCAGGTCTCCACGGGTGTGGATGTCTACTCCATCCGTCAGCCCCTGGGCGTGGTGGCCGGCATCACCCCCTTCAACTTCCCGGCCATGGTGCCGATGTGGATGTTCGGCAACGCCATCGCCACCGGCAACACCTTCATCCTGAAGCCCTCGACGGTCGATCCGTCGGTGTCGATCTACCTGGCGCAGCTGATGCAGGAAGCCGGCCTGCCCGACGGCGTCTTCAATGTGCTGCAGGGCGATCGCGTGGCGGTCGCCGGCCTGACCGAGCACCCGGACATCGCGGCCGTCTCATTCGTCGGCTCCACGCCTGCGGCCAAACGCATCTACGAGACCGGCTCCAAGGCCGGCAAGCGCGTGCAGGCCCTGGGCGGCGCCAAGAACCACATGATCGTCCTGCCCGACGCGGATTCTCGATCTCACCGCCGACGCTTGCATCAACGCCGGCTACGGCAGCGCTGGTGAGCGCTGTATGGCCATCGCCACGGTCGTCACCGTGGGTGCCGTGCACGAGCCACTCATCGAGGCCATCAAGGCACGCCTGCCGCAGGTGGTCGTGGGTGATGGCACCGACCCGGCGTCGATGATGGGCCCGCTCGTCACCGAGGAGCATCGGGACAAGGTCGCAGGCTACATCGAGAGTGGCAAGAAGGATGGCGCCACCGTCGTGGCTGACGGTCGCGAACACCCGCTCTACAAGGACAGCGACGGCTTCTACCTGGGCGTCTCACTCATCACCGACGTGACCCCCGAGATGTCCTGTTACAAGGATGAGATCTTCGGCCCCGTGCTGACGGTCGTTCACGTAGAGACCTACGAGGAAGCGGTCACGCTCACCAACAGCCACGAGTTCGGCAACGGCACCGCGATCTTCACCCGTGACGGTGGCGCGGCGCGCCAGTTCCAGTTCGACATCGACGTCGGGATGGTGGGCATCAACGTGCCCATCCCGGTGCCGGTCTCGTACTACTCCTTCGGCGGCTGGCGTTCCTCGCTCTTCGGCGACTCGCACATCTACGGCCCTGAAGGGGTGAGGTTCTACACCAAGGGCAAGGTCATCACCTCGCGTTGGCCCGATCCGGGGACATCCGAGATCAACCTGGGCTTCCCCCGCACCAAGTAGCCGGCATGACCCAGCGGCGGGATGGTCGATCCGGCATCCCGCCGAGGTGGGCCTTGCGTGCCCTCTGGAGACTTCACCGGGTCGGCTATGCCATCAGCGGTGGCCGGCTTGGTCTTCGGGTGGGGGCCGACGACCGTCTCGGCACGCTCCGGCTGCACACCATGGGGCGGCGCTCGGGAACGGAACGCACATCGATGCTGTACTACCTACCCGCCGGAACCGCTTATGCGGTGGTGGCCTCGAATGCTGGTGCGGCCAAGGCACCGGCGTGGTGGCTCAATCTGCAGGCGCGGCCGGACGCTGCCATCGACCTGCCTTCAGGCACGTTCTCGGTCCGTGCGCGCGCGGCTGAGCTGGATGAGCGAGCGCATCTGTGGCCACGGTTCGTGAAGCGGCTGGCAGACTACGAGAAGTACGCTGCGGCGACCGAGCGGGAGATCCCGATCGTGATGCTGGAGCCGACCGATAGAGGAGGCTGATGCCTGAGCTGCGCGTGGACGCGATGATCTTCGACATGGACGGGGTGGTCATCGATTCGGGTGACGTCTATGCCAAGCACTGGCGCCTGTGGGGTGCCCAGCACGGCCTCGACTACGACAGCCAGATCGCGCACGTCCATCCCGGTCGCCCGCCGCTCGAGACCATCCGCGCGGTGGCGCCGCACCTGGATGCGACTGCCGAGTCGGTCCGTTTCAATGATCTGCTCGACGCCGACGCCGCCGACGATGCCATCGTCGCCATGCCCGGTGCTGCGGCCCTGCTGGCGGGCCTGCCGCCCGATCGCTGGGCCATCGCCACCAGTGCCTTTCGCCTCATCGCGCGGCAATGGCTGGCGCAGGCCGGTCTACCCGAGCCGGCCGCGTTGGTGACGGTCGACGACATCGAGCACGGCAAGCCCGCGCCCGATCCCTACCTGCGTGCGGCGCAACTGCTGGGCCGGGATCCGCGCCGCTGCCTGGTGGTGGAGGATGCGCCGGCCGGCGTCAGCGCGGGCAAGGCCGCGGGTGCCAACGTGCTGGCGGTCCAGACCACGCATCGACGAGGCGACCTTGGCGAGGCCGACCACCACACGGCCGGCCTGCACAGCATCAGCGCCAGCTTCGACGGCGATGCGCTGGTGGTCCGCTGGGAACCGGTCGACCCGGCATAGGGGCTGGGGAGGGGTCGCTAGCGCAGGTACTCGCGAGCGATCTCGCGCTTCAGGAAGCGGCCGTGGCCGGGGTCGCCCTTCCACTGGCCATCTTCCACGATGACCTTGCCGCGCGAGACCACGATGTCACTGTGGCCCTGCACCTCCATGCCCTCGTAGCAGGAGTAGTCGACGTTCATGTGGTGGGTCGAAGCCGAGAGGACGTGCTTCCTGTCAGGGTCGTATACGACGAGATCGGCATCGTAGCCCGGTGCGACCACGCCCTTGGTACCGGCCAGCCCGAAGATCCGGGCCGGCGCCGTCGAGCAGACCTCCACCCAGCGTTCCTTGGGCATGCGTCCGCTGACGACGCCCTGGAAGATGAGGTCGACCCGCTCCTCTACGCCGGGCAGGCCGTTGGGGATCTTGCGGAAGTCGTCCTTGCCGAGGTCCTTCTGGCCGACGAAGTCGAAGGGGCAATGGTCGGTCCCGACCGCCTGCAGGTCGTCCCGGACCAGTCCGCGCCAGAGATCCTCCTGGTGGTCGGCTGGCCGCAACGGCGGCGAGCAAACGTACTTGGCGCCCTCGAACCCGTTGCCCATCATCTCCAGGTCCAGGAACAGGTACTGGGGGCAGGTCTCGGCGAAGGCCATGGCGCCGCGGTCGCGGCCGCGCACGATCTCCTCGAGCGCGTCGCGTGAGGAGAGGTGGACGATGTAGACGGGGACCTCTGCCGCTTCCGCGAAGCGGATGACACGGTTGACGCACTCGCCCTCGAACACGGGCATGCGCGAGACGCCGTGGAAGTAGGGATCGGTGTTGCCGGCCGCCGCGTTGGCATTGGCGACGATGTCGATGGCCACACCATTCTCGGCGTGCATCATGATCAGGCCGCCGTTCTGGGCAGTCTGGCGCATGGCGCCGAAGATGGCGCCGTCGTCGGAGAGGAAGACGCCGGGGTAGGCGGTGAAGAGCTTGAAGTCGGTGACGCCGTCCTTGACCAGCTGGTCCATCTCCTTGAGGGTGGCGTCGTTGACATCGCCCATGATCATGTGGAAGCCGTAGTCGATGGCCGACTTGCCCTCGGCCTTGGCCAGCCATGTCTCCAGGCCCGGCCGTAGCGCCTGGCCCTTGGACTGCACGGCGAAGTCGATGATGGTGGTGGTGCCGCCGAAGGCCGCGGCGCGGGAGCCGGTCTCGAAGTCGTCCTTGGAGGACGTGCCGCCGAAGGGCAGGTCCATGTGGGTATGTGGGTCGATGCCACCCGGGATGACCCAGCGACCGGCGGCATCGATGGTCTGGTCGACCGGCACCTGCGCCAGGGCGCCGAGCGCCTGACCGGAGTCGGACGCATCGCCGGCCATGCCGACGGCGGCGATCTTCTCATCCTCGATCAGCACGTCGGCGAGGAATGAGCCGTCGGCATTGACGACGGTGCCGTTGGTGATGAGCGTTCGCATGCGATCCCCTCCAGTTGAAGACATCATCGGGGCACGTCTCGGGACGTGACACTGCCATGGTAGTCGGCCGGGGGTGCCGTCGGCAGGCCGTGGCCGGTGCCGCCTCCCGGGTCGACTGGGTGCCTGTCGGCGAGGCCGTGTACCGTAGCGGGCGTCATGCTCAGGATATCGGAGCGGCACGCCCCGCCGCGCCGCACGCTGGCCGTCGTCGCGGCCGTGGTGCTCATGCTGCCCATGCTGCCGATCACCGTGGCACCGGCGGTGTCCGCGAGCCCCGATGAGGGCTGGTCGGCGCGCAAGGTCGGCAAGAGCGTCATCCCCGCGCGAGACCGCGCCCTGACCGCGAAGCTGCCGGGCCACAGCAAGATCGGCTATCACCCGGAAACCGGCCGCGTGCGCTTCCTCTCCGGTTCGCCCGGCAACCCGCTGAGCGCCGCACTCCCCAGCGTGGCGTCCGGCAAGCGGACGCTTTCAGCCGCCGACACGCGGACGGCGGCGCGCCGCTTCGTGGAGCGCTACGGGCCGCTGTTCGGCCTTCAGGACCCTGCTCGGGAGCTGCGCGTCAAGGACACACAGCGCCACCTCACCCCAGCCACCCTTGGCGCCCGAGTCGGTGCCGGCCGACCCAATGCGACCGTGCGTTTCGCGCAGGTACGAGACGGCGTGCCCGTGATGGGTGGTGAGATCGCGGTCCAGCTCTCGGCCGAGGGCGAAGTGTTGTCGGCCGCCGGCGAGGTGCTGCCGACCGGAAGCCAGGCCCGCACGGACGCCGAGATCGGCCCGATATCGGCGCGCAACACCGCGGCGGCGTGGGTCGCCCGGGAGACCGGCCGGAAGGCGTCATCGGTGCACACCACCTCCGAGGGCTTGGGCCTGTACGACCCACGACTCATGGATGACCCCATGCTCGCCGAGCTGGGCACACGACTGGTGTGGCAGATCGACGTCCGACTGGCCGCCGTCGGCCGGGAGCCTGGCGACCGTCGCCTGGTACTCGTGGACGCGCGCGGCGGGGGCGTGCTGTCTTCCATCAGCCGTGTCCACTCCGCGGAGGGTCCCAATCGGCGCGTCTGTGACGACCGCAACACGCCCGGGGCGCCGTTCGCCTGCAACTCCCCGGCACGTAGCGAGGGTCAGCCGGCGACCGGGGTGCGGGATGTCGATGCCGCCTACCGCCTGATGGGCGTGACGTACGACTACTTCTACGACCACTTCGGCCGCGATGGCATCGATGGTGCCGGGTCGCGCATGAAGGCCACCGTGCGCTACTGCCCCCGCTACGGCTGCCCCTGGCGCAATGCCGAGTGGAAATGGGCCGAGCAGCAGGCTGTCTTCGGGTCAGGCTGGGCCAAGGCTGACGACATCGTGGCTCACGAGTTCACCCACGGCGTGCTCGACGCTGAGGCTCCGCTCTTCTACCAGTATCAGTCGGGTGCCATCAACGAGTCGTACGCAGACGTGTTCGGCGAACTCATCGATCTCTCCTATGGCGGCGGCACGGACACCAAGTCGAGCAAGTGGAAGATCGGCGAGGACGCGCCCATCGGAGTCTTCCGCGACATGCGCAACCCGACCCGCTTCGGTCATCCCGATCGCGTTCGCAGCCCCAAGTGGCGCACCGGCGCGGCCGATGACGGCGGTGTCCATCGCAACAGTGGTGTGGGCAACAAGGCCGCCTCGCTGATGGCCGACGGCGGCAGCTTCCGCGGCTACAAGGTCAAGGCCATCGGCCGCGTCCGCACCGCGCGCGTCTGGTACCAGGCGCTCACGACGCGGCTGACACCGGCCGCCAACTACATCGACCTCGCTGACGCCCTGGTGGCCGCCTGTACCGACCTTGCGGGCAGCGACGGCATGACGCTCGCCCACTGCAAGTCGGTCCGTGACGTGACGCGCGCCACCCAGATGGATCGCACACCCAGGTCCCAGGCCCCCAAGCGAGCACCGCTCTGCAGCGCCGGCCTCAGCGCTGTCGACATCCTGCAGGATGACCTGGAGGATCCGGGCTCAGGCCGTTGGGCACCATCACGGCTGACGGGCTCGAAGAAGGGCTGGTACTACCCGCAGAACCCCAACAACGTGGCCGCCTGGGACGGCACGTGGGCATCGAGCGGGAAGCTCAACTTCTACGCTCCCGACTACGGCAGCCGCATGGACTCGGTGATGCGGTTGACGGTCCCGCTGGCCTTGCCCGGCGGCGCCTACCTGCGCTTCGGCCATGGCTTCTCCTTCGACAAGGACGCCAAGCGCCGCTATGACGGCGGCATCCTCCAGATCCAGGTCGATGGTGGTCCCTGGCGCGGTGTCGGCAACCTCTTCACGCACGGCGGCTACAACGGCCGCATCGCCAAGGGCTCCGGCAACCCGCTGAAGGGGAAGCGTGCCTGGACCGGCGACTCGCACGGCTGGGCGCAGGCTCGCCTGGACCTGTCCAGGTTCGCCGGCTCGCAGGTCAGGTTCCGCTTCCGCATGGCGTCGGACAGGTCGGTCGGTGCGCGGGGCTGGTACATCGATGACATCCGCGTCTACGCCTGCGCGCGGGACGACGCTGCCCCGACGGGGTCCGTCTCCATCGAGGGCGGCGCTGAGACCACGGCCGATGCCGACGTCACGCTGACGTTCAGCTGGGATGACGCCGACACGTGGGTGACCAGGCTGCGCATCTCAGGCAGTCCCCGGCTCGATGGCGATGGGCCGCAGCTGCTGAAGGGCATCAGCATGCCTATCCGTGACGAGGTGGCCTGGGATCTTTCCGACACCACCTACGGTGGCTCTGGCAAGCCCGGCGTGCGGCGTGTCTATGCGCAGGTGCGCGACGCGGCGGGCAATTGGTCGGACGTCTTCAGCGATACGATCGAGCTGCTGAAGCCGTAGCCAGGCCCACGATAGCCGGGCCTACCGGCTGGGTCCGACCGGGCGTCGCTACCCGCCGGTCCCGAAGTTCTCGATGTCGAGGATGACGCGCGAGTTGGCAGGCTTGTCCTTCTTGCTGCCCCAGTTCTTGGCCTCCATGCGCGCGCAGCTCTCCGTGCGCAGGCCGATCGCCGTGCGCACCTTGCCATCGGGGCCTTCGAAGAGTTGGATCCGCTTGATCTGGTCGATGCCCTCGGCAGACAGCTGATCACCCTCGATGGTCTGATTGGCCGTGATGCTCACGGGTCCGTCGAAGGTGATGACAAGGGCGCGGTCGCCCTGCACACGTGAGATGCCGTAGCGCTGCTGGACGTCCTTGGGTGTGCTCCATTCCATCGTCACGGTGGTGCCCGTCTTGGCGCGAGTCTTGGACTGCCGCGCGAGCTTCCAGTAGACCTCGTCGAAGGCGCCGTCCTCGCCGACGCGGGTGCCGGCCTGGACTTCGCCGAGGAGCCACTTGAGCCTGGTCACATCCTTGATGGCAGCGTCTTCACAGGTGTACCCGAAGGACGTGCCCGTTGGCGCGATCGTCGCCTGCGCGTCCCCGGGTCCGCCTGGCGAGCCGTCGATGACGGTTTGGCCATCTGCCGGTACACCGCTGCCCTGTGGAGCCGGCGTGGGGCTGGCGTCGCCGCCCGCGCCGAGTCGGCCGCCACTGCCGAGGATGCCGCCACCCGAGACGGCCAGGCTGCCGCCGACCAACAGCAAGCCGACCACGAGTAGGAGACCGATGGTGGCGCTCAGTCCCGAGCGCTTGGTGCTGGGCATGTCGACCCGGCCGGGCGCGACACCGCGCAGCGGGTCGCTGGCGCTGGCGATGGGCAGGCCGCAGTTGCGGCACACGCGCGCCCCGGCTTCATTGGCAAGGCCGCACGCGGGACAGGTCACGCCCTTGGGGGCCTGTTCCGGCGCCCATGGCTGGCCGGGAGCGCTGCCACTGGGGGGTCTGGTCGGTCCACTCATCCGGTCGGATGGTGCCACAGGCGCCCGAAATCCGGGTGCGCTGACGTATCTCAGTGCCCGCGACCTCGTCGGCCGCCCCGCTCGGGTCGCTCGGCGGCCGCGATCAGCCCGCGCCGATGGCTGCGCGGAAGGCTGGGATGACCTCGCGGCCGTAGGCCTCCAGCTGGGCTTCCTCCTCGCCGTTCATGAGATAGACGTTGAACTGGTCCACGCCGGCTGCGTGCAGTTCCAGGAGTCGTCGCACCTGCTCGTCAGGCGGCCCCACGATGCTGAAGCGATCGGTGACCTCATCGCTGACGAACTGCGCGTTGTCCGAGCCGACCTCGGCATGATGGCGGTAGTCATAGCCCTCGCGGTCCCGGATGTAGCCGGTGAGCGAATCGGGCAGTTGCTCGCGAGGGTATGTGTTGACCAGGTCCGCGACGTGGTTGCTGACCAGGGCCGGGAACCAGCGAACGTGCTCGCGGCACTCGTCGATGGGACCGACGTGGGCGGGCGCCGCCGCCTGCACCTTGATCTCGTCGGGGTCACGTCCGGCCTCGGTCGCCGCCTGCCGCATGATGCCGATCAGCCACTCGATCAGCGCCGGGTCAGCCAGCTGCAGGATGATGCCATCGGCGGTGCGGCCGGCCATGCCCAGCACCATCGGTCCGTAGCCAGCGATCCAGACCGGCAGCTCGTGACCCGGCGTCCAGGTCAGCTCCAGCTGGGTATCCATGTAGGTGGCGGTGCGGCCCTCGACGAGGTCCTTGATGATGCGCACCGCGTTGTCCAGCACGCGCGTCTTGACCGGCCCCTTGCCCAGCACGCGCTGGGCGCTGTCCCCGCGGCCGATGCCCAGGTCCATGCGCCCGCCGGAGATCTCATCGAGCGTCGCCAGCACGCTGGCGGTCACGGTGATGTCGCGCGTGGCCGGGTTGGTGACGCAGGTGCCCAGGCGCATCCTGTCGGTGTTGACGGCCATCAGCGTCAGCAGGGGATAGACGTCCTTCCACAGGATGTGCGAGTCGAACAGCCAGCCGTAGCTGAAGCCGGCCGCCTCAGCCTGCTTGGTGAGGGCGATGGTGCGCTCGATGCTGTGCTCGGGCTTGAGGGTGAATCCGAAGTCCATGTGCGGGGAGCCTACACGCTACGCCGCCCCAGCGATAGCCCTTGCTATTCCGTGCCGACATCGCGCCGCCGAACAGGCAGCACGAACAACAGCCCGATGGTGGCCAGCAACAGCGCTGGCGCGAATGCGGACGGCAGCCAGGAGAGCACGAGCACCAGCAGCACGACGGGGCGCCAGCGGTCGGCCAGGAGGGCGAGTGGAAGCGCCAGGGTGATCAGGTAGTACTCCCACATCAACGGCACTAGCAGCATCGACGCGGCGAGCGTGATCATGAAGCCCAGCTCGCGATCACGACGAAGGCTGAGCAGGGTGATCAGTCCGCCAAGGACGATGCTCGCCAGGCGAACCAGGTCGATCCAGCGCGCGTCGAGTCCGAGCGTCACCAGCGTGGCCCCCAGGTCCCGGTTCTCCGAACCGGCCCCGGGCGTGACCATGTTGCCCAGGACGCTGGTGTAGTCGCGGTAGCCATCGAGGCCGACGAACGGCAGCGTCAGCACGATGAGCCCGATGCCGGCACCGATCGTCCAGGCCGCTACCCTCCACCGTCGTCGAAGGAGCTGCCACAGGAGCAGCGCGCCAAGGCTGGGCCTGACCGATATCGCAGCCGCCAGTGCGACGGAGCCCAGTGGCCGGTCCAGCCATCGCCAAGCGACGACCAGTGGCAATACCAGCAGCACGCCGACATTGCCCAGGACCAGGTCGCGCATGGCCCAGAAGGAGACCGCCACGCCGACGAAGGTCAATGCCCGCACCGGGAGCTTGATCGGCATCATCAGGCAGGCGACGAGCAACGCCCCGACCTTGACGATGTACCAGACCGCCGAGCTGTCGTGTTCCGCCATCTCGGCCAGGGGTAGCAGGGCCACGCCCAGTGGCGGCGAGTAGTGGTAGTAGTCCTTGCCACCGGGGAGGTACGGCGCCTCGATCTGCTGGCGCAGGTAGAGCGAGCCATCGTGGATGAGGCGGCCGGCGGCCCGGACGTACGCTTCGATGTCGTAGCCCCAGTGATCGCCCAGCACGTACTGGAGCCGCCCATCGATGACTTCGGTCTGCCGGAAGACGAGGAGGACCCCGACCAGCCAGGCCAGACCGAAAAGGAAGGCGGTGGCGCTCACGGCGACGGTGGCCCGATCTGGACGGATGCGACGCACGTCGCCGCTCATCCGGTGGCCGCCAGCGTCAGCGTCGACGTCTGCGCTGGCTCGACATCGCGCGCGAGGAATGGCAGGAACACGGCGGCCACGACGACGAAAGGCAGCGTCTCGCCCGGCAGCCACGAGAGCATGGGTAGCGCCAAGGCCCATGGTCTTCCTCGCGAGGCCATGAACGCGGCCGGTAGCACGAGCATGGCCAAATAGTGATCCCAGAGCAACGGGGACAGAAGAAGCGAGGCGGTGATAGTGACCATGAATCCCACTTCGCGGTCCCGCCGCAGGCTGAGGACGATGGCCACGACTGCGAGGGCATACCCGGCGGCCAAGCCGAGCTTTGTCACCGCCTCCCCGGTGCCTTGGGAGAGCAAGACCGAGCCCAAGTCCCAATTGAACTCCACCCCGGTCACCTCGCTGAGGTTCCGAAGCACCGTCAGGTAGTCGACATAGCCTTCGACGCCCACGAACGGTAGCGTGGCCAGGATCAGGACGAAGCCGGCGCCAAGCGTCCATGCGACAGCCCGCCACTGGCGCCGCAGCAATTGCCAGACGAGCAGGACCCCGAGCATCGGCCGCACCGACATGGCGATGGCTGCGGCGATCGACCCCAGCGGCCGTTCCAGCCAGCGCCAAGCCGCGGCCAGAGGCAATAGCAGAAACACACTGACATTCCCGAGGACGATGTCCCGGGTGACGGCGAGACTGAGCGCCGCCACGCCGAAAGCTGCCAAGCGCACCGTGGTCGGGACCGGCATCAGCGCACAGGCCGCCACCAGCGCCACCACATGGAGCCAGAACCACAGGGCCACGGCCAGCTCGGTGTCGAGTGTGGCCAACGGCGTGACGGCGATGCCAAGGGGCGGCGCGTACATGTAGAGCCCATAGGGGCCCGGCCGATAGGCGCCATCGAGCGTCTCGGACTGATAGAGGCTGCCACTGTCGGTAAGTCGACTGGCCGCATCCGTATAGGCCCGGAGGTCATATCCCCAGCCCTCGGCGCCCGGAAATGAGAACAGGCCGGCCAGCAACCACAGAGCACCAGCGACGCTGAGCGTGATGCCCAGCAGTCGCATCCGGTCGCGCGGCGACGTCGCCGCGTCGGCCTGGTCCATCGTCATGCCGGAACGGCCTCGACCGTCGATCCGCCGGCAGCTACCGGCTCCGACCGGGGGACGAGGAAAGGCAGGAGCATCGTGCCGATCACGAGCAGCGGGGAAGCGATGGGAAGCCACGACACCAGTGGCAGGAGGATGAGCGGGCCCCACAGCCGCTGGGCGAGGAACGCGGCGGGCACGATGAGCGTGGCGAGGTAGTGGTCCCACAGGAGCGGCACCAATAAGAGCGAAGCGCAGAGCATGACCATGTAGCCGATCTCGCGGTCCCTGCGCAGGCTGTACAGCAGAGCGGCGGTCGCTACGGCTACGCCTCCCCACCGTGCCAGCCAGACGGCCCCGTCGCTGCCACCCAGCGCCAGGGCGAGTGCTCCCAGGTCCCGGTTCTCCGACGCGCCCAAAGGCACGCTGAGATTGCCCAGCACGGCGAGGTAGTCGAGATAGCCCGTGGTGCCCACGAACGGAAGCGTGAGCAGGACCAGCCCCAGCCCCGCCGCGACGGTCCACATCGCGGCACGCCACCGCCGACGCAACAGCTGCCAAAGGAGGAAGATGCCAAGGCTGGGCCGTACCGAGATCGCGGCCGCCATGACGATCGACCCGACTGGCCGGTCCAGCCAGCGCCATGCCATCACCATCGGGAGGATGAGTGGCATGCTGACGTTGCCGAGCACCGGATCCTTGAGCCCGGGCAGGCTGAACGCCAGCACCGTGAAGGCCAGCGCACGTAGGAGTAGACGCACCGGCATGATCGCACATGCCAGGAACATGGCGATCACATGGAGGGCCCACCAAATGGCGGAGCCGTCGGTCAGGGGCAAGTCCGTGAACGGCAACATCGCCACCCCCAGCGGCGGGGCATAGTAGAAGAGGTTGGCAGGGCCGGGTTCGAACGGGCCCGCGACCAGATCACTGGCGTAGAGTGAGCCCTCGTCGACCAGGCGTTGGGCCGCGTTGACGTAGGCGGCCAGGTCGAACGCCCAAGCGGCGTCGTGAAAGACCCACGTGTCGTCGATCCACATGCCCTCGCGATAACGCACGAAGAGCAGGAGCAACCAGAAGAGGCCAAGGCCGATGGAGACGATGGCCATGAGTAAGGTGGCCGAACGGGGTCGGTTCAAGCGCGAAGGCTCACCCCGGTCCAAGAGGTCAGGGTCGGACGAGGTCCTCGTAGGCGTCTGGTCGACGGTCACGGTAGAACTGCCACGTGTCGCGCACCTGCTTGACCATGTCGAAGTCGAGATCGCGCACGATCAGCTCTTCCTTGTAGGCGTCGCCGATCTCGCCGATGTACTGGCCACGCGGGTCGCAGAAGTACGACTGCCCGTAGAAGTCGTCCTCGCCCAAAGGCTCGATGCCGACGCGGTTGATGGTGCCCACGAAGTAGCCGTTGGCGACCGCGTGCGAGCGCTGCTCGATGTGCCACAGGTACTCCGACAGACCGCGTGAGGTGGCGCTGGGGATGAGCACGATCTCGGCACCGTTCAAGCCCAGCGCGCGCGCGCCTTCGGGGAAGTGACGGTCGTAGCAGATGTAGAGGCCGAACTTGGCGATGTCCGTCTCGAAGACCGGGTAGCCCATGTTGCCGGGACGGAAGTAGAACTTCTCCCAGAAGCCCTGGACGTGCGGGATGTGGGTCTTGCGGTACTTGCCCAGGTACGTGCCATCGGCGTCGATGATGGCGGCGGTGTTGTAGTAGATACCCGAGGCCTTCTCGTCCTGCTCGTACATCGGCGCCACGACCACCATGCCGGTCTCCCTGGCCAGGTCCTGCATGCGCGCTGTCGTGGGGCCGTCCGGGATGAGCTCGGTGTACGAGTAGTACTGCGGATCCTGGACCTGGCAGAAGTAGGGCCCGTAGAAGAGCTCCTGGAACAGGATGAACTGGGCACCCTGTTTCGCGGCATCGTGGGCATGCTGCTCGTGCTTCTGGATCGATCGATTCCTTGTCGCCCGTCCAGGTAGCCTGGACGAGCGCACCACGGACGACACGGGACATAGGGGGACCTCCGGCGTTGCGGCTCCGATCGGATCGCCAGAGGGTACACCGCGCCATCGAGCCCTGGTGTGGTCAGGTTGTCGAAGAGGATGGCAGGCCTCCGCTCGTCGGGGTGCGGTCGAGTTCCTTTGCGGTTGCCGTGCGGCTCTTCGCGGTCGCTCCGCGTGTGCCTACTTCGGCCTGGTGTAGTAGATGCCGGCGTGCGTGCCCTGTCGGGTGAACGTCAGACGGCCATCGCCAAGCTGTGGCCGGCTGTTGCTGCTGCCGCGAAGGAGCAAGCCACCGGTCCAGATGCCTCCGCTGGTGCGGGCATACCGTAGATCGCCCTTGGCTGGGTAGACGATATAGGTGACGTTGCTGTAGTGCGTGAGGTCGAGTGGGCCGACCGCCCGTGAGATCTTGCGCTCTCCCCACCGCCCAGTCGCCCCGGAGCTGCCCTTGACGGACAGGAAGGTGCCTTTCTTCTTGACGGCGAAGGCGATGTGCGGGCTATTCGAAGGCGGTTGGCCGAAGAGGCCGGGCGTCTGGTCGAGCGCCATCGCGACGTGCTTCACGCGTCCGCCATGGGCCGTCGACTTCTTCCAGCCAGACGCGGTGCGGACGCCGTACTTCAGGCCCTTGGCCTTGGAGGTGCCGGCACCGTAGGCGACACGCGGGGCTCCGGTGTTGGTGAGCGCCAGCGCGACCGGGCTGGTGCAGCACTTGCCGTCGATGACCTCGTCGAGCGTCCAGTCGGTCGCGGACGCCGGACCCTTGATGAACCGGAGCTTCCGGTTGCTGGCCTCGAAGGCGATCGACAGGCTGCCGCCGCGAGCGCCCAGCGAGGGGCCGTTGGCGCCGCCGCTGGAGCGTCGCGTGACGATCCAGTCGCACTCCGAGCCCTCGCCGAGCTGGTCACTCGATGCGGTGTAGATGCCCTTCTGGCCGTCGGTCAGGCGGGCGAAGGCGATATGGATCACGCCACCGTCGATGGCGATGCTGGGCCAACGGTCATTGCCGCCGCTGACCTGGCACGTCTCCCACGAGCCTGCTGCGTTGGTCACATACCAGACGCCCGCGCTGCCCCGGTCGGTCGCGATGTGCACCTTGCCGGCACCATCGACGACCATCTGCTGGCTCGGCGCGGAACTGTGCGAAAAGACCCGCTGTGGCGTCGTCCAACCGTTCGATGAAGCGGCGGTCGGCGCCGGCGATGCATACGCCCCGGTGGCGAGGACGAACGATGCCAACGCCAGCGCGATGGGCGCGCGAAATGGTGCGGATGGCAGGCGGCGGCTGGGACGATGGGTGGGCGCATACATGATGGCGTGACTTTGCCGCGCCCCCTCCGCCGCGTCACCGGCTCGATGGTCCTGCCCCTAGTACAGGATGTAGAAGCCCATGAAGTCGACTCGCTCACGGGAATCGACGGCTTTCACCACGACGGTGCGCTTCTTCGCCTTCTTCCAGTTCCTGGTCCACACCAACTTGCCGTCGGTGGTCGTGGCGCGCTCCAGGTCGACGACGGCGACCCGCTTGCCACCGACCACGATCTTGGCCTTCCCCATGCCCGGTCCGGTGCGGGTCACGAAGCCGACGGAGCGGCCCTTGAAGCGCACCCTGGCCTTGACGGGTTGGGCAGTTGCGGTCTGGGCCGCGGCACCCGAGAGGACCCTGCCCACGGGCCCGCGGATGACTGCCTTGCGGCGTGGGCTGTAGGCCCAGGGGCCACTGTGGCCCTTGGCGTCGGTGGCCTTGACGCGGAAGCGGTTGTTGTGGCCCGACTTGAGCCAGACACCCACCCGCTTGGAGACCTTGTGGTTGGCATCGACGGTCTTCCAGTCGCCCCGACCAGTTTGCCGCTGGAGCTTGTAGCTGGCGATATCGGCACCCTTGCCGAACGGCCGCCAGGTCACGGTGACGGCGCTGGAGACGACGTTGCCGGAGGTGAGCTTGATCTTGGGATCGGCCACGATGGGGCCACTCTTCTGTGATCGCACGAAGGCGAGGTTGGGGCTGAGATAGGCCTTGAGGATGCGCTTGCTCGACCAGCCCTTACTGGCGCACTTGTTGACGCTCTTGGCATAGAGCTTCCAGCCATTGGCATCGGCGGCGCAGCTGGCCACCACACCGGCTCGGTAACCGGTGAGGAAGAAACGCCCGTTCTTGCGCAGGGTCAGGTCCCAAGTCTTGTTGATGGCCTGCCACTGCCTGTTGGTGGGCTTGGCGCGCTCGGGCCGGTAGAGCTGGTCCATGGTGTCATCGCGGACGTCGTAGCACTTGCCGCCGCGAACGTAGTGCGCGCGATGGTGGCCCTTCATGGCGTAGTACCAGGCGTACTGTTTGGTGGCAAGGGCGCCGGTCTCGAGCGTGGCCTTGTTGAGCCGGCTGGGCCACTCGCCGGAGGCCATGACCTCCGCCACGTAGCGTCGGAACTCGACCTGCTCGACACGGCCGCTTCTCGTGCGCAGGACGCGGATGCTCTTGGGCGGGGACGCCTTGCTGGTCCAGCCGGTGCACGACGAGCTGGCCGCGACCGGATCGGGTGAGGTCAACAGGCGGGATCGACACGACGCTGAGTACGAAGATGGCGCCGAGCGCGACCCGGAATACGGCTGCCGATGCGCCCCGGCGTGTCTGGTGGCTGAGCGCCGCGTGGGCGCCGTCCGAGATCTCGTGGGCATGGGTACCTCCTGGCCGGACGCGGACGCTGGGGCGCCCCGAACGGCGGTACCGCGCAGAGACAGGACGTAGGGGATGCGACCACCGGAACTGGGGTTCGTGGTCTGGTCACCAGGTGCGAGGGGCGCACTCAGGGACGTCTTTCGGGGGCTCCAGCACCTGGGGGAGCCGGATGACACACCCGTGGGTCGGCACACTCGACCACGGCGGTCTTGCGTGCCTGAGCCCTGCCGCTGCTGCGGCGGGTCTTTGGTTAGCCTCGTTCGAGTGAACTTGAGGCTAGACCCTAACAGGGCATGGACGGTATTGCAGGGGAAGCTGCGCCGTTTGGTGGCAAGTTATCCACAGAATTGAAGACCGGGCCGCGGTTGGATGCGACCCGGTCCAGTGTTCGGATGCGCCGCTGAGGCGGCCCTGCCGTCGGTCGGTCAGTCCTCGCGGATGCGGAACACGAGCCAGGCGCCATAGCCCGCGGCGACGGCCGAAGCCCAGTAGATGAGGCGGCCGAGGAATTGCAGGGGTTCGCCCGCACCGCCACCCACGCGTGCCCACGCCAGCAGGTTCATCAGTGCCAGCAACGTGAGCGACAGGGCCAGGCCGGCGATCAGGATGCGGTAGCCCTGGCCGAAGTCGTAGTGGCCCCAGCGGTGGACCCAGATGGCCAGGACGACGAGCACCGCGAGCAGGACGCTGAAGTCGCTGACGATCCGATAGTCGAGCAGGAACTCGAAGAGCAGGTAGACGATGACCACGATGCTGAGTGCGGCCGCAAGCACGAATTGCTCACCCGCGACGAGCTTGGCGCGGACATCACTCACCACGCTGCCGACGGCGGCGGTCGCCTGTGCGGTCTGCGATGGCCCTGCCTGGGTCGGCGCCGGCTCAGGCTGCACCGGTGGTTGTTCGACCGGGGCGTCGTTGGGAGTCTCTTTCTTCGGTCCGGACATCGGGATTACCCTCCTACGTGACAGGCTTGGCGTGAATGTAGCGCGTTCCGTCCCGGTGGCGATGCCCTGTTGGTGCCTACCGGTCGCGGGACCATCGGGCATGATCGCGCCCAGGTGCAGTATCGCCCACCGATGGACGCCGCTCAAGTCGAAAGCGCGACCGCGGTCGAGGACGGCCAAGATGACCAGGGTCGGTGCGGTGTGCTGGGAGGGGGCCTGGGGGTGGTGCGGAGGCGTGGTCCCCGTACTGGAGAGCCAGTGCCGACCTCGCCGACATGACGATGCCCATGTCCGGCCGCCGCGCCTAGCCTCTGGAAAGCGCCGGTTTCGCTCAGGCAGGCGAGCGGCCGGCGCCCTTCACCCCACGCCCGGCTGCGTCAGACTGGTGCCATGCTCGTTCGTCTGATGGTGCTGGCGCTCCTGGTCGCCGTCGCTGCCGCGCCATCGGCGGTCGCTGAGCCCGTACCCAAGCTCGACTGGGAGGTGATCTCTCGGCGCGTCCACGACGACACGGCCTTCACGCAGGGGTTGCAGCTTGACTCGGCGGGGCGCCTCTTCGAATTGACCGGCGGCTACGGTACGTCCACGTTGCGAGAGATCGACCCGCTGAGCGGGCAGGTCATGCGGTCGCTGGCATTGCCGCACGACTGGTTCGCCGAGGGCCTGACGTTGGTGGGCGATGACCTGCTACAGCTGACGTGGAAGGCCGGGGTGGCCATCGGCCGAGATGCCGACACGTTCGACTTGCGTGCGTTCCACCTGTACGACGGTGAAGGCTGGGGGCTGTGCTTCGATGGCGAGCGGTTGGTGATGAGCGATGGCAGCGACCGCTTGACGTTCCGTGATCCGGCAACCTTCGAGGTCACCGGCTCGGTCGGCGTCAGCCTGCGTGGTGAGCCGCTGCGGCAGCTCAACGAGCTCGAGTGCGTGGACGGCTCCGTCTGGGCCAACGTCTGGTACAGCGACGACATCGTGCGCATCGATTCCGCCGACGGCCGCGTCACCGGAGTGCTGGACCTGACCGGCATCATCGAGCCGCATCCCGCCAGCGCCGATCAGAGTGCCGTGCTCAACGGCATCGCCTGGGATGCCGCGGCCGGGACATTCCTGGTGACGGGCAAGGACTGGCCGGAGATGATCGAGATCCGTGTCAGCGAGTCGCCGTAGGGCGGTGGCAAGCGGCAGCGCGAGCGGAACGCCCTATCCGGCGAAGGGGATGCGAGCGATGCCCGGCACCTCCACGCGCGTATGGAAGAGGCTGCCCGCCAGTGGCTGCGCGCCGTGCTCCGCCTCAGACAGCAACTCCCAGGCGGTGGTGATGAAGGCGTCGCGCAGGTCGGGCCCGCCCAACTCGATGCTGGACACGTTGGACACGGGCAGCGGGATGATCGCGTCGAGCCTGCCATCGGGCAGGTAGCGATGCACGCCGTAGCCCGGCCATGTCGCCACCCACACCGCGCCCTCGCTGTCGACCGTGAGGCCATCGGGCCGTCCGCCGCCGTGGCGGATGGTGACGAACTCGCGGCGGTTGCTGATGTCACCGCTCACGGGGTCGAAGTCGAACTTGTCCACCCGCAGCGTCGGCGTGTCCACGTAGTACATCTTGCCGCCGTCGGGGCTCCAGCCCAGGCCGTTGCTGATGGTGACGCCATCGAGCATGCGGGTGACCGTGCCGTCGGGGTCGAGTCGGTAGAGCGCCCCGGCTTCGGGCTCAGCCTCCCAGCCCATCGTGCCCGCCCAGAACCGGCCCTGCGGGTCGATCTCGCCATCGTTGAGTCGGGTCGCCGGGTCGCTGGCTTCGATGGGTGCGATGAGCTCCGGCTCGCCCTCGTCGGCCAGTGCGTAGAAGCCATCCTGCAAGGCGGCCACGTAACCGCCCGAGGCCCGCGGCAGCACCACGCCCACCGCCAGGTCCAGCTTGCGCTGTGTCGTGTTCCCGTCGGCCGGATCGGTGACGAAGACCGTGTTGTTGGGGATATCGACCCAGACCAGCTTGCCGATGCGCGGGTCCCAGACGGGGCCCTCGCCGACGAAGGCGTCGTGCTCGATACAGGATCCGGGGAGCCGGGAGTGTGCGTGGGGCCATGTCATCCTCCGATACCGCGTCGGGACGGTGTCTGGCACGATGGTGCCACCCATCCATCGTGCGCGAATGCTGGAGCCGACATCGATCGACCGACCACCCATCCCCGAGCTCATCCGCTCGAGTCGTGTCATCGCCATCGGCCGGGGGGTAGGTGCTGCCCGGGCCTCGCGCATCGGTGAGGCCCTGGTGGCCGGCGGGGTACACGTCATCGAGCTGACCTTGAACGAGCCTGAGGCCGACGCCCTCGCGGCCATCGCCGCGTTGGCGCGCGCCGCCGATGATCTCGACGCCCTCGTGGGTGCCGGCACGGTGCTCTCGATCGAGGCGGCACAGCGAGCGGTCGATGCCGGTGCCCGCTTCATCGTCTCGCCTCATACCGACCCTGCGCAGATCGCCTGGTGCGCCGCGCAGGGGTTGCCTTGCTTCCCGGGCGCCCTCTCACCGACCGAGATCCACGCCGCCTGGTCGGCCGGTGCCAGCGCGGTCAAGCTCTTCCCTGCGGCCGCGGTCGGGGTCGGCTACCTCAAGCAGATCGCGGGGCCGTTCCCCCACATCCCCCTGGTGCCCACCGGGGGTGTCTCGGCCCAGGACGCGGGGGATTGGATCGCTGCCGGTGGTGTGGCCGTGGGCATGGGCGGCTGGCTCATCGGCGATGGTGACCCGGTCGGTGTGACCGAGCGAGCGCGCCAGGTGTCGGCGGCCGTGGCGAATGCCGTCGTGTCGAATTAGGAGGTCGGCATGCGCATCAGCGGCGTCAACACGTATCTGGTCGGGAACCCCTGGAAGAACTGGCTCTTCGTCCGGGTCGATACCGATGAGGGGCTGTATGGCGTGGGGGAGGGCACGCTCAACGCCTTTTCGGCCACGGTCGAGTCGGCCATCCATGAGCTCGAGGACGCCTACATCGGCCAGGATCCGACAGACATCGAGTTGATCATGCAGCGCATGACGCGCGACATCTATTCGGAGGGTGGCCAGGATCCGATGGACCGGCCGTGGCGGCCATCGAGGTGGCCTGCTGGGACATCCTTGGCAAATCGGTCGGTCGGCCCATCCATCAGCTCATGGGCGGTCGGCTGCGCGAGCGGACACGCGCCTACGCCAACGGCTGGTATCGCACCGATCGAACCCCCGAAGCGTTCGCGGCCAAGGCGCGTGAGGTGGTGGCGCTGGGCTACACGGCGCTGAAGTTCGATTCCTTCGGGGCCGCCTGGCGCGTGCAGGAACGCCGTGAGGAGGTACCTGTCGCTGGACATCGTGGCGGCTGTGCGCGAGGCTGTCGGCGAGGCGGTCGACATCCTCATCGAGGGGCACGACCGCTTCAGCGTCAGCTCGGCGCTGCGTATCGCCGAGCGACTAGCGGAGCATCGGCCGGGCTGGTTCGAGGAGCCCGTGGCACACCAGAACATCGGTGCCATGGTCGAAGTCGGGCGCCGCTCACCGGTGCCAGTGGCGACAGGGGAGTCGTTCACCTCCTTGCAGCAGTTCGCTGAGCTGCTCAAGCACGATGCCGTGCACATCCTGCAGCCGGAGCCGCTGTATCTGGGCGGCATCACGCGCACCCGCCAGGCGGCCGCCATGGTCGATGCCCACTACGGCGTGGTGGCGCCGCACAACGCGCAGGGGCCGGTATGTGCCGCCATCTCCGCCCAGCTCGGAGCGTGCATCCCCAACTTCTACCTGCAGGAGACGTTCGAGGCCTTCAATGCCGACTGGACGCAGGAGATCGTGGACGAGCCCATCCTGGCGGTCGATGGCTATGTGCCGGTGCCGACGAGGCCGGGCCTGGGCATCGATCTCGACTGGGACCGATTGGCGGGGCATCCCTATGAGCGCGCCAACATGCTGCCGCTCTTCGTACCCGGCTGGGAACGTCGCAGCGAGGACCGGAGTACGAGGAGTGACGAATGACCACCAATGACATCCAGCTCGTCGTCACGCTCGGCGAGATCATGCTGCGGCTCAAGTCGCCCGGCCACGAGCGGCTCTTCCAGTCACCATCGCTGGAGGCGACGTTCTCCGGTGGTGAGGCCAACGTCGCGGTGTCGGCCGCCGGGTTCGGGCTACGTGCTCGATATGTCACCGCGCTTCCGGACGGACCGCTGGGCGATGCGGCGGTCGCGGCGCTTCGCGGCATGCACGTCGAGACCGACCATGTCCTCCGGCGCCCCGGTCGCATGGGCATCTACTTCGTCGAGGCGGGCGCTGCGCAGCGCGCATCAACGGTCGTATACGACCGCGACGGTGCGGCTATCGCCGTCGCGCAGCCTGGCGAGTTCGATTGGGACGCCATCTTCGATGGAGCGGCCTGGTTCCATGTCTCCGGCATCACCCCGGCCATCTCCGAGACGGGTGCCGCGGTCACCGAGGCCGGCCTTCGAGCGGCCAAACGGGCTGGCGCCACGACCTCGCTGGACCTCAACTACCGTGCCAAGCTGTGGCGCTACGGCAAGTCGGCGCCGGAGGTGATGCGAGGGCTTATGCCGTTCGTGGACGTCGCCATCGGCAACGAAGAGGACGCGCAGATGTCCCTGGGCTTGACGGCGGCGGCCGATGTGACCTCCGGCGAGCTGGATCGCCGGACGTATGAGGCCCTGACAGACCAGCTGATGCACGAGTTCCCGGGGCTGTCGGTCGTGGCCATCACCCTGCGCGAGAGTCGAAGCGCGGACATCAATGGCTGGTCGGCATGCCTACGCGATGCATCCGGGTTCCATCTCGGCAAGCACTACGACATCCTCGACATCGTCGATCGTGTCGGTAGTGGCGACTCCTTCGCAGGGGCCTTGATCTACGGGTTCATCTCGAAGATGCCTGCGGCGGAGGCGCTCGACTTCGCAATCGCGGCAAGCTGTCTCAAGCACTCCATCCCCGGTGACTTCAATCGAGTGACGGTCGCTGAGGTGAGGAAGCTCGCTGGCGGAGACGCCTCCGGGCGCGTGAGCCGCTGAGGGGGCGCACGAACCGCTGATGGGGCGCGCGAACGGCTGAGGGGCGCTCGAGCCGGCCTCGGTCGCGGTCCTAGTCGCGCCCGCCTCGAGCCTGTTCCACCGCGGCGATCGCCTGGCGCGTGGCAGCCTCTATACCGGGCCAGTCGCGCGCCCGCACCAGCGCCGGCTGGACCATCCACGATCCGCCGACGGCCAGGATGCGTGAGTCCTGCAGATAGCTCTCAAGATTGTCGGCGTCGATGCCGCCGGTGGGCACGAAGAGCAGACCAGGGAAGGGCGCGGCGATAGCCTTGATCATGGCCAGCCCGCCACTGGCCTCAGAAGGGAAGAACTTGACCACCGGCAATCCAAGCTGCCAGGCGAGCATGAGGTCGCTGGGTGTGGCACAACCTGGAAGGGCCGCGGCTCCGCGCTCCTGGGTCCGTCGGACCACGTGTTCTTCCAGGCCTGGGCTGACGACGAAGCGGGCGCCGGCATCGACCGCCGCATCGACCTGTTCCGGGGTCAGGGCCGAGCCGGCTCCGATGAGGGCGTCCGGAAAGGCCCGCGTGGCAGCGCGGATGGCGTCCACGGCGGCCGGCGTCCGAAACGTGATCTCTGCGATCGGCAGGCCGCCTTCCACTAGCGCACCGACCAGTGCGGGTGCATCGGCAGGATCGTCGATGACGACGACCGGAACGATGCCCACCTGCTGGATCTGCTCAAGGATCGGTTCCATCGGGCTTCCTCCGTGGGGATTGCGGCCACTGTAGGACCGCGACAACGCTGGCGTCAGCACCAACGACCGGTACCGTCCTTGCGATTCCCGTGTGGCGGGACCGACGAGTGCGGGAGCGCCTTCCCGCGTTCGCTGCCAGCAGCAAGGCGCACCGCGGCACGGGGCGCGACTGAGCCAACTCAAAGACCGCGGTGCCGGTCTCGCCGGCACCGCGGTCTGTCATGCTTCACGACCCGACAGGGAGCCCGTCTGGTGACAGGCCTACCCAGATGATCCGCTAGAAGACGCCTTCGGGGTTGTAGAAGCGCTCTACGTTGTCGATGGTGATGAGCGGCGAGGGAAAGACGGTGTCCTTCTCGGGTACGGCACCGGCGAGGATGGCCATCAGGCGGTTGAAGCCGGCACGGCCGATCTGGTCGGCGCTGTTGAGGCCGGTCGCCTTGTAGACCCCGTCCTTCATGATCTCGACCAAAGCTTCCACCTGGCCGTCGACGCCAGCCACGAAGACCTGGTCCGAGAGGCCCTGGTCCTCGATGACCTTCTGGGCGCCGAGACACATGGAATCGTTCTCGCAGAAGATGGCCGCCATGTCAGGGTTCTGTGCCAGCAGGGTCTCGGCAGCGGCGAAACCGCCGTCCGTGCTCCAGCCAGCGAAGTCGGGGTACATCACGACCTCGATGTCGGTCCCTTCGACGACGCTCAGCAGGCCATTGGTGCGGTCGAGGCCGATGCTGTTGTCAGCGGGACCTCCGCGGATGACACCGAGCTTTCCGCTGCCGCCGAGCTGGTCGACGATGAACTGGCCATCCTGGACCCCCAGGGCGTAGTTGTCGGGGCCGATCCAGCTGGTGTATTCGCTGCCCTTGAGCAACCGGTCGACCATGACCACCGGGATTCCGGCGGCGTTGATCGCTGCCATGGCTGCCGGCGCGGCTTCGATCCAGGCTGCGCTGACCACGATGCCGTCGACGTTCTGCGCGATGAGGTCCTCGATGTCCGAGGTGAGCTTTTCGACGTCACCATCGGCGTTGGTGACCAACACTTCTACGTTGGGATAGGCGTCCGCCTCGACCTCGACGGCCTTGGACATGCCGATGAAGTAGGGTGCACTCAAGGACAGGTTTGCCATGCCGAGCTTGATGTTCGACTGCTCTTCGTCCTGGGCAGCGACGCTTCCGACGCTGACCAGGGCCATGGCCGCCGTCAGGGCGGCAGCAGTGATTCGCTTCACGATCTGTGACCTCCTCCGATGTCGATCTGGTGGGCCGCTCGGCCCGCCCGACTCGGGGTGGGGCCGTGTTGGCCCGAAAGGACGACCCGGTAGCGTCACACCATGCTCAGCGCTCCTTCCGTCGAGCAAGGACGGCCATGACGATGAGGACGCCCTTGAAGATCTGCTGGTAGTAGGACTGCACGTTGAACATGTTCAGCAGGTTGCTGATGAGCGCGAGGATCAGCACACCCGCAAAGGTTCCTCGGACGCTGCCGCCACCGCCGCCGAGGATGGCACCACCAATGACGCAGGCGGCGATCGCGTCAAGCTCCCAGCCGATCCCGACGCTGGGCTGGGCGATGCCGACGCGCGATGCCAGGATCACGCCGGCGACACCCGCCAGCACGGCGCAGATGGTGTATGCGAGCGTCGTGTTGAGACGGACGTTGATGCCCGCCAGCCGTACCGCCTCCTCATTGCCGCCGATGCCGATGATGGCGCGGCCGGGCGTGGTGCGATTGAGGAAGAAGCTCATCAGCAGGTAGGCCAGCAGCATCAGCACGGTGATCAGCGGAATGGGGCCCAGCATCGCTGAGCCGATGCCGAGGAAGCCGGCGTCGCTGTAGACGACCGGCGTCTCGGAGATCACGAAGACCAGCCCGCGTACCGCGGAGAGCGAGCCAAGGGTCACGATGAACGGCTGGATCCTGAAGTGGGCGACGATGAAGCCGTTGACGATCCCGACGCCAGCGGCCGCAGCGAGGGCCAGGGCCACGGCCAGAGGGATGGGCATGGACTCCATGAGGACGCCCATGAGGATGGCGCTCAAGGCGACGACCGCGCCAACAGAGAGGTCGATGCCACCGGAGAGGATCACCACCAGCATGCCCAGGCTGATGAGTCCATTGATGACCGTCTGGCGCAGCAGGTTGAGGATGTTGTTCTGGGTCAGGAACGTATCGGAAGACAGGGCGGCTACGACCAGCAGTGCCAGGAAGAGGACCGGCAAGGCCAGGTCCATCCACGTCCAACGTCCGAGCCCCGATCGCGATGGCCGATAGGCGCCCATGTCAGGCATGCTCACGCCGCGAAGGCCTCCACGCCCGAGGCGATGGCCAGCAGACGTTCCTCTGTCGCATCCGCAGCTGCGACTTCGCCGGCGATGCGTCCCCGGCGCATGACCACGATGCGGTCACTCATGCCGATGATCTCCGGCAGGTCCGACGAGATCAGCAGCACCGCCCGCCCCTCGTCTGCGAGCCCAGCGATGATCTGGTAGATCTGCACCTTGGTGGCGACATCGACTCCCCGTGTCGGCTCGTCGAGGATCTGGACGCGAGCACCGTGGATGAGCCACTTGCCGAAGACGACCTTCTGTTGATTGCCTCCGCTGAGCATGCTCACGCGCCGTCGCAGGTCGGGTGGCCGGACGTCGAGTTCCTCGACCTGGCGGTCAGCGACTTCCCGACGCCGCGACCGGTCGATCACGCCGAGGCGACTGAGCCGTCCGAGGGAGGCCAAGGTGAGGTTGTCCAGCATCGCGGCCGGCAGGATGAGTCCGTCCCTGGCGCGCTCCTCGCTGAGCATGGCCACGCCAGCCTTCAAGGCGGCCGCCGGCGAGTGCGGGTCATAGGCTTCACCCGACAGGGTCATCCGGCCCCCGTTGCGCGGGGCCGCGCCGAAGATGCAGCGAGCCAGCTCTGATCTACCCGCTCCGACCAGGCCGAAGACCCCCACGATCTCGCCGGCTCCCAGCTCCAGGTCGACCGATTCGAAGCCGGGTCCATGCAGTCCCTCGAGTACGAGCAAGGGTTCGACGGCCGGCCGTATGCGCACCGGATAGATCTCGTTCAGCGGTCGTCCCACCATCATCCTGATGAGTTCCGCTTCATCCACCGCCGCGGACGCCACGGTGCCCACCAGCTCGCCATCCTTGAGCACGGTGATGCGGTCGCAGATCTGCAGTACCTCATCGAGGCGATGCGACACGTAGATGACTGTGCCACCGGCGGCCTTGAAGGCTCGCAGGACGGTGAAGAGACGCTCCAGCTCGGCATTGGAGAGCACTGCCGAGGGTTCATCAAGAATGACCACGCGTGGATCGCCGCGCATGGCTTTGGCGATCTCCACCATCTGCCGCTGCGACACGCCCAGGTGATCGACGCGTTCGTGTGTGCGGATGCCCTCGAAGCCGAGGCTATCGAGCGACTCTGCGGCCATGCGGTGCGCTTTCGGCCAGTCGATGATGCCGGGCCTGCTGGTGGGCAGCTCACCCAGCAGCAGGTTCTCAGCCACACTGAGCTGCGGCACCAGGCTGAACTCCTGGTAGACGGCACGGATGCCCTGGCTGCGAGCATCGTGGGGCGTACGTGGTCGATAGGGCGCGCCGTCGATGGCAAGCTCGCCGCGATCACTCGCGGTGGCACCGGCGAGGATTCGGACCAGCGTCGACTTGCCAGCTCCGTTCTCGCCCATCAGGGCGTGGATCTCACCGGGCCGTGCTTCGAAATCGACGTCTCTAAGCGCGTGCGCCGAGCCATAGATCTTGGAGACCTGGCGCATCTCGACCCGGAGTTCCGAGATCACTGAGGGCTTCCACCCGCGGTCGTCGGGACGGCCAAAGCACCATGCAGCAGGATCACCTTTTGCTCGGTCATGGCCAGCATCGTGTCCTGCACGCTCTCGCGACCGTGGCCGGTGAGTTTGAGGCCGCCGAAGGGCAAGAGTTCCGAGCGCACGGCGGAACCCCAGTTGACGATGACGCCGCCGACCTGCAGGCCATAGGCCACTCGCATGGCGGTGTTGATGTCGTTGGTGAAGACGGCCGCCTGTAGGCCGTACGGCGAATCGTTGGCCAGTCCGATGGCCTCATCGATCGAGTCGAAGGCCACGATCGGCACCACCGGGCCGAACGTCTCCTCGCAGAAGAGCGGCGCGTCGACGGGTACGTCCCGCAGTACGGTCGGCGCCACGAACGCGCCATCGCGCGTGCCGCCGGACACGAGGGTCGCACCGGCGGCCACGGCCTCCTCGATACGTTCGACCACGCTGATGGCGGCCGCCTCGGTGATGAGCGGGCCGACATCGCTCTCCTCGGAGAGTTGGTGCTCCACCTTCAACTCTCCGCTCTGGCGAGCAAGGATGCGGGTGAAGTCATCGACCACTTCGCGTGCCACCAAGACCCTCTTGACCGAGCAGCAGATCTGACCGTTGCCACGAGCGAGTCGTCCCATGGAAATGCCGGTCGCGGCGCGCTCCAGGTCGGCATCGGCGCAGACGATGGTGGCGTCGTTGCCGCCCAGCTCGGCATGGAAGGGCTTCATCTGCTCAGCACAGATCCGGCCCAACTCGACCCCGGTCTCGACACTCCCGGTGACGGTCACCATCTGGACGCCTGGGCTGGCAGCCAGCTGTGGCCCGATGCGGGCCCCGCTGCCGCTGATCATCTGGTGGGCGGCCCCTGGCAAGCCTTCCTCCTCAAGGATGGCTGCCAGCCGCAGCAGCGTCAGTGGGCAGCTGCTAGGCGGCTTGCCGATGACGGCGTTGCCGGCCCCAAGGGCCGCGCCGACCTTGTGCGCATACAGCTCAAGGGGGTAGTTGAATGGCGCGATGGCGACGACCACACCGACCGGCTGACGGATGGTGAAGGCCACGTGGTCTTCGGACCCGGGTGACGCGTCCATGGGCACTTGCCGTCCGAAGATGCGCTTGGCCTCCTCGCCGAAGCCACGCATGATGCGCGCGGCGGCATCGGCCTCTTCACGGGTCTGCCGGATGGGCTTGCCGTTCTCTTCCGCCAGCATCCGCGCGAGATCCTCCCGCTCGGCCACCAGCCGGTCGGCCGTGCGCACCAGGATCGCCGAGCGCTCATGGGCCGGCGTGGCCGCCATGGCGCGACGGCCGATCTGGGCGGCATCGATGGTGCGTGCGACGTCCTCTGCGGTGGCATCGGGCACCGTGTCGATGAACTGTCCGTTCCCGGGATCGACGACATCGATGGTGGCTCCATCGGAGGCTTCACACCACTCGCTGGCGATGAGCATGCGCATCGCGGTCCCCTCGCTGCAAATATTGCTATGCGATGTACAATAGTACGATACCGACAGCATACGCCTCGCTGTCAATGGCGTGGCAAGGCGTAGTGGGACCCGGAGATAGCGCATGGTGATGTCGGATTGCAGCAAATGAAACGGACCGATCCGGACGTGAATGGCAGGGCTGCTCGCGGCGCGGTGGCACGTGGGGTGAGCTCGACAGCGCTGAAGGCGCTGCGCGTGCTGGAAGCCGTCGCGGCGGAACCTCGACCCTTGGCACTTGCTGACATCGCTCGTGCGACCGACCTCGACAAGAGCGCCACGCACCGCATGCTGGCGACGCTCGTTGCCGGCGGCTACGTTCGCCAAGACGGCGAATCCCGCCGCTACACGCTGAGTTACCGAGTGGTCTCACTGAGCCGCAACCTGTTGGCTGACAATGAGGTCGTACGCATGGCTCGCGAGACTTTGGAACGATCTCCGCGGAGACCGGCGAGGGGGTGCACCTGGCGGTCCTCGATGGGTTGGAGACGGTGCTGGTGCAGCGGGTCAAGGGCACCAACTGGTGGCGGTCGATTTCCAGGTCGGTGACCGCAGCCGCTTGCATTGCACGTCCATCGGCAAGGCCATCCTGGCCTACCAGGATGCATCGGACATCGAACGGGTCATCGCATGCCGGCCTGCCGGCACTCACGCCTATACCATCATCGAGCCGGCTGCGTTGCGGCGGGAATTGCAGCCAGTGCGCGAACGTGGCTACGCCATCGACGACCACGAACTGCACGAGAACATGCGCTGCATCGCCGTGCCTATCTTCGAGCGCGATGTGCCCGTGCGCATGGGGATCAGCTGCTCGGGGCCGGACAGCCGTTTCACCTTGGAGTATCTGGACCGGCTCCGCGGACCACTGTTGGCGGGAGCTCGTGAGCTCAGTGCCAAGCTGGGAGGCAAGGAGCCTAGCGAGCGGGCTCGGGCGAAAGGTCAGTTGCGATTCCCGCGTGGCAGGACAACATGACCATCCTGACAGCCCGAGCAGGTCCGTTGGGCCGGACCTTCCCCTTCGACGGGACCGACCACGCGGGAATACGCTCCGATGCTACTCGCGGACAAGCTCCGCCAAGCGGATGGCGGCGTCGAGATGGTCGGGCCGAGCGGCCAGCAGCGTCTCGAACCGCGTCCGTGCGGCTTCGACTCGCCCTCGGCCCAGCAACGAGAGGCCCTCGAGGTAGAGCGCTTCCTGCTGCGAACGTAGCGTCAGGTCATCGTCGAAGAGCAGCAGCGTCGGCAGCGAGGTGGCGAAGTAGGGGATGCGCACCTCGGCTCGAGCCTGCTCGGCCGCGGCGGCGGCCAGGTCGGCAAGTCGGCGATCCGCTGCAGCGTCGTCACCAAGGGCTCGGAGCGCCAGCGCCTGCCAATAGGGTCCATCGACCGCCGGAACGTCAGGGTCGCCCTGTGGCTCGGCAGCCTGCACGAACCAGTCGGTCGCCCCGGCCTCATCACCGCCGGCTCGCAGACACATCCCCATCAGATACTGCAGTTCGTTCTGCGGTGTCAGCAGGTGCCTGCCCTCACCCAGGTTCTGCGGGTACGTCATCGCTGCCCGAACCAGGTCCGCTGCCACAGCCGCGCCATCCGCGTCACCGCCGCGGAGCGTTCTGCGGGCAAGCTCCCGGTGCGCCGCCACCCATTCTGCCGACACCAGGCCCTCGCCACCCTCCCAGGGATGGAAGCGACGACCCGCGTAGCACAGAGACAGCATCCTCGTAGCGGCCGACACGTTCAAGCAGTGCCACGTACTCGACGGTCAGGTCGTCACGCTGCTGCACGATCGCGAGCCGCGCTTCCAGGTCGTGGAGGCGGGCCGCGGGAGCGTGACCCAGGCGTTTGCGAAGCTGATCGAGCTCGTAGAGCACCCGCGCATCCGAGGGATCGGCGCGCAGGGCTTTGCGATAGGCGGTGAGCGCCCGCGCCGATCGCCCCAGCACGTTGAACTCGGCGATGCCGAGGTTGCGGTGGACGGTGGGGAACATCGGATCGAGGCGAGCCGATCGTCGCCACAGCGCGATGGCGTCGCGATAGCGCCGCTTGTGGTACAGCAGGTTGCCCAGGTAGTAGGGCGCGCGCGGGTCGTCAGCATCCTGCGAGATGGCCCATCTGAGCACCTCGATCTCCTCGAGCCGGGCCGGGAAGGCCCGATCGGGGATGGCATGCCGGGCGACGCGTCGATGCCGTCCCGCCGCCTTCGCATCGCCACGACGAGCCTCCAGCCAGCCGAGGGTGTAGTGCAGCATGGGGAGATGGCGCGGTTCCGGGTCGGCGGCGAGCGCCCGTTCCAGCGCGTCCACGGCATCGTCGAGGAGGCCGGCACGGGCTTCGTCGTGGGCGATATCGAGCGCGGTCTGGGCGCCACCAGGCAGGGCACCACCGGGCAGGGCACCACCGGGCAGAGTGTCGTCGGCGTCACCGAGCAGGGCCCGCTCGTGCAGCGCGCGCACGTCGAGCGGGTCCGCCGCCAGCATGGCTGAGACCTGCGCACGGGCTGCGTCGGCACGACCTGAACGGCGTAGCAACGCCGCCTTCAGCCCCAGCGCGGCGGGCTCGCCAGCTTCGGCCGCCAGGGCCCGATCGAGCAGTGCCAGGGCAGCGGCCACATCACCTCGAGCCGCCGCGATCTCCGCGCGCGCCGTGTCCGAGGCCGGCGTGAAGGCACCATTCCAGCCGGCCTTGCCGAAGGCGTCGTCGGCGTCATCGGTACGGCCCGCCAGGCGTAGTGTCACGCCCAGCAGGTAGCTGGCCTCACCGTCGCGCGGATTGGGGTTGCGGATCGAGAGGCGTTCCAGCGCCGTACGCAGGTGCCGTTCCGCGTCGGCGTACTCGCCGCGACGCAGATGCCACTCACCCATGGCGGTGTTGCAGCGACTGTCGCCGGGGTCGCGTCGCAGGGCCTCGCGGTAGTAGGGCTCCGGTCGCCGAGTGGCGTGGCGGTACTGCTGCAGGTGCATGCCGGTCAGGTAGAGCTCCTCGAGCGAGTCGATCGCCCCCGGCTCTGGCGGCTCGGTCGCGGGCGCCGGCGGATGGCCACGATGCACGGCCACCGGCCGATAGCTCACCAGCTCGACGCCGTCGCGTGCCACCGTCAGGCACAGGTCGGTGAGTCGCGTGCCACGGGGCAGCTCCAGCCCATCGATGACGAGCGGCGCGTCCGGTGCCAGGATCCACGCTGCGCTCGAACAGGGTCGCCCCGTGCCCGTCGAGTCGCACGACAGCACCGCCAAGGACACGGGTCGCGGCCACGCCAAGGCGTACCCCGTGGCCATGCCGATCGAGGTGGACAGCCAGGTCGAGGTTGGCTTCGTGCGCGGGTCCGATGCCCACGAGCGGGTACCAGGATTGCCGGAAGGTGCGCACCTCACCCGGCAGCAGGAAGCCGAAGTCGGGCTGGTTGTCGGTGAAGACGCCGGCCATGAGTTCCACGTACGGCCCATCGGTGTCCGTCAGCTCGCGGTCCCAGGCATGACCGAATTCGTGATCGCCCCAGGTCCACAGCTTCTTGCCGGGGCTGATGGTGTGGTCGGCCCAGTGGACGTAACCCTCGGCGGCGGCGTGGTCGTAGCCACCGAAGAAATCCTTGCCTGTACCCATGACCATGTAGGAGGTCGGCACCGGGATGTTGCGGTACCAGCGCAGGTCGGCATCGCGCGCCGGCCGTGAACCGTAGTCCACGCCGTAGTAGCGTCCACGCGCCACCGGGAACGTGGACATGGCGCGCTTGGCGTGGTCGGCCACGTAGGTGACGTCGGGCGGGAAGAAGGCCTGGTAGTCGTCGTGGACGCGCACGCCCACGTTTGCCCACCACAGGAAGGTCTGCACCAGCGGGGTGCGATTGGTCAGTCGAACCTGCAGTTCGAGCACCGCTGATCCAGGTCGAAGCACCACGCCGTGCATGCCCTTCATGCGCTCGGTGGGCTCGTGCTCGGAGCACCACACCACCGCGCCACCATCAGCCAGTGACTCGATCCGCCAGTCGGTCGGCAGATAGGTCGAGGGCCGGTGATGCTGTGGCCAGTTGAACTCGACGCCACCGGAGATCCAGGGTCCCAGGAGGCCGACCAGCGCCGGCTTGATGACGTTCTGGCGATAGAAGATGTCGTAGCCGGTCCTGCGATCCTGCACGACGTGGATGCGGCCGCCGAGAGCCGGCAGGATCATCACGCGCAGGTACTCGTTCTCCAGGTGGAGCGCCTCCCAGGACATAGGTTCGGCGACATCGGAGACCCGGTCGGTGACAGGTTCCGGATAGACGCGGCCAGACGAGCCCTGGTAGACCCGGTGCTCGAGGAACAGCGGGTTGCGGTCCGGCTCGGGAGTGGGATAGGTGTCGATGATCACCGGCTCCGACCAGACCGCGACCGCCAGATCGCGCAGAGCGTCAGGGCGTTGGGGTAGCCGCAGTGGGTCGCGTCCTGCCACGCTCGATCCTCCTCGCTGAGCGACCGCGCCCCGAGACGTTCACGGTCGGTCGCGGTATGCTGGTGCACCGATTGGTCCTGACCAATCGTACCTTTCACTCTGCTATCTGGGGAATACTCGCCGAGAGCAGAAGGAGGCCATATCCAGACGTAACGTGTCAGGAAAAGTGTCGCTTTGTGTTTGGTTACGGTAACATCAGCACCGTCAAGGCCAACGATCCTTTCGGAGGAAATGGAGGAATAGCTCGTGGTTGATTCTCGCTTCAAGAAGGTCCTGGTGGCTGTCGGTGGCGCCGCCCTCCTGACCGCATCGGCATTGCCGGTCGCGGCGCAGGATGAGGGTCCGCTGCTCTACGTCATCAACAAGAGCGCCGACCAGCAGTACTTCATCGATCTGCAGAACTCGTTCGTCGCCAAGACGGAGGAGCTCGGTGGCAGCGCGTTGAAGGCCGATGCCAAGCTCGACCCGAGCCTCGGCGTCCAGCTGGTGAACGACGCCATCTCAGCCGGCGCTGCCGGTATCGCCATCACCGTGCCGGACCAGACCATCGGCCCGGCCATCTCTGACGCAGCAGCAGCCGCCGGCGTGGCGCTCGTGGCCACTGACGACGGCATCGTCGACTCGGCTGGCAACCCTGTCCCCTTCGTCGGCTTCAGTGGCTCTGACATGGGTGGCAAGGTCGGCGCCGAGGCGGCGCGCATCCTGACCGAGGACGGTTGGCTCGAGGATCCGGCGGTGGTACTCGGCGTGCTCTCCACCGAGGTCCAGACCCTGTCCGTGTGCGAGGACCGCACCAACGCCTCCAAGCAGGCCATGCTCGACGCCGGCGTTTCCGCCGACGCCATCTTCCAGGTGCCCTACACCGGTGAGACGCAGTCGGCGCAGGACGCGGCAGGCCCGGTCATCACCGCCCATCCGGACGTGACCAACTGGGTCGTCTTCGCCTGCAACGACGAGGGTGTCCTGGGCACGCTCAATGCGCTCGCGACGCAGGGTGTCAGCCCTGACAACGTCCTCGGTGTCGGCCTCGGCGCTTACGAGGCCTGCAAGTTCTGGGCCGCCGATCAGCCCTCCGGCTTCAAGGCCGCGCTGTTCATCTCCGGCCAGGACGTCGGCGCCGCCGCCGCCCAGGTGCTGTACGACAACGTCGTCAACGGCGTGCCTCTCCCCGAGTCCACCGTCGCTCCGACCACCATCGTCACACCGGATACCTACGCCGACGTGTTCGACGCCGATCTCCCTGGCCAACTGCTCGCAGTAGTCCAGAGCTGAGAAACCAGACCTGGCGCAGGTGATCGCGGGGTCCGGCGATGAACCGGGCCCCGCGCACCTGTATCCCCACCGACCCTGTCTCCCCACCAACGTGGTGAAGCCATGACCCTGACCGCGCCTCCCGAGGCCCCCGCAGCCGAGCCGAACAGTGGTTCCGGCGTCCTCGAGATCCGCAGCGTCAGCAAGGCCTTTCCCAACGTGCAGGCGCTCGACGACGTCTCGCTCGACGTTCGCCCCGGTGAGGTGCTCGCCTTCCTCGGTGAGAACGGCGCCGGCAAGTCCACCCTGCTGAAGATCCTCAACGGCGACTACCAGCCGGATGTGGGCACGCTCACCATCGACGGTGATGAGCTGCACTTCAGCAACCCACGTGAGGCTCGGGCGGCCGGCATCCGTGTCATCTACCAGGAGCCGGAGATCATCCCCGGGGTCGATGTGGCGGAGAACATCTTCGCCGGCGAGCTGCCCAAGCGTGGCCCCTTCATCGACCGCCGCGAGCTCAATCGACGCACCGCGGCGGAGCTGGCCGAGTACGGCTTCGAGAAGGTGCTGCCCCGCGGGCGCATGGGCGATGAACTCTCCTCGGCGCAGCGGCAGCTGGTCGAGATCATGCGCGCGGTCAAGTCGAAGATGCGCATCCTGGCGCTCGACGAGCCCACCTCATCGCTGACCGACGACGAGGTCGACCGACTCTTCGCCCTGGTACGCCGCCTGAAGGCAGAGGGCGTCGCCATCATCTACGTCAGCCACCGGTTGCACGAGATCCTGCAGCTGGCCGACCGGGTGGCCATCCTGCGCGACGGCAAGCTGGTGATGGTCAGCCCGGCCCAAGGCCTGACCGAGGACGAGATCGTGCGCAACATGGTCGGTCGTGACCTGGGTGAGGTGTTCGACCGCCACCCGGCTGCCTCGGACCGCGTCGTGCTTGACGTGCGGGACATCAAGAGCCTGTGGCACAAGGGCGTGTCATTCGACATCAAGGCCGGCGAGATCGTCGGCTTTGCCGGCCTCATCGGCGCCGGCCGCAGCGAGCTGGCCAAGGTCATCTTCGGCGAGCTGCCGATGACCTCGGGCTCGGTCTCGATCGAGGGCCGCGAGGTCCACATCGGGCAACCTGCCAATGCCATCGCGGAGGGCATCGGCTTCGCCCCGGAGGATCGCAAGCGCGAGGGCCTGGTGCTCATCCGCAGCGTGCTCGAGAACACCACCATGGCCATCCTGCGGCGGCTCACCCGCTTTCGCATCGTGCAGCGTCGTCTTGAGCGCCAGATCGCAGCCGACTACGTGGAACGGCTCAACGTGCGCACACCCTCGCTCGACCAGGAGGTGGGCAAGCTGTCCGGCGGCAACCAGCAGAAGGTGGTGCTGGCACGCTGGCTGGCAGCCAAGCCCAAGGTGCTCATCCTCGACGAGCCCACCCGCGGCATCGATGTCGGCGCCAAGGCGGAGATCTACCGGCTCATCGATGCGCTGGCCAACGAGGGTCTCGCCATCATGCTCATCTCATCGGAGCTGCCCGAGGTGCTGGGCATGTCCGACCGCATCATCGTCATGCAGGGTGGCCGCATCACCGGCGAGCTACCCGGACCAGGAGCGACAGAGAAGCAGGTGCTCGAGCTGGCCATGCACGAGCACCTCAAGGCACGCCGGGCGGCCGCCGAGGCAGCAGCGGCCGGAGGGGAGAAGGAATGAGCGAGACGAAGCCAGCCGCGCTGCCGGGCGACGAGCGGGTCAGTCCCGTCCGTCGCATCATCAACATCGTCGGCGTCGACAACCTCTCGCTCGTCTTCGCGCTCATCGGCATCATCGCCGTCATCGTCTGGCTGCAGCCGTTGTTCCTGAGCTGGCAGAACCTGATGAACAGCCTCAGTCAGTCCATCGTCATCGTGGGCCTGTTGGCCATCGGCGAGACCGTCGTCATCGTGGCCGGCATGCTCGACATCTCGGTCGGGTCGATCGCCTCGGTGGCCTCGGTGACGGTCGCGTCGGCCATCGCCATGGGCGCCATCACCATCCCCGGCGACTTCCAGATCCCGTTGCCGTTCATCCAGGGCTCGATGCCGGCAGCCATCGTGGTGGGCATCCTCACCGGCGTCGCCCTCGGCGTCATCAACGGCCTGATCGTGACCAAACTGCACGTGAACCCCATCATCGCCACCCTCGGCACGCTGGCCGCGTTCGCCGGCCTGGCCTTCCTGGTGGCGCCTGACGGCAAGCCGGTCGGCGTGGTCACGCAGCCCGACTTCACCTGGCTGGCCACGGGCCGGCTCTTTCCCGATGCGCCCTTGCCGGCGCTGGGCGGTCGCGGCTGGACCGGCGTGCCCATCCTCTTCCTCGTCTTCATCCTGGTGGCGGCGATCTATCACGTCATCATGAAATACACCGACTTCGGCCGAGCCGTCTACGCCATCGGCGGCAACGACGTGGCGGCGCGCCTGGCCGGTATCAACCTCACGCGCATGAAGATCGGCATGTACATGTTGTGTGGCGCCACGGCCGGCCTGGCAGGTGTGCTGCTGACCGCGCGCACGACGTCGGGCAACCCCATCAACGGCGTCGGCTTCGAGCTGCAGGCCATCACCGCGGTGTTCCTCGGCGGTGCCGCCACCACCGGTGGTAAGGGCACCATCGTGGGCACCGTGCTGGCGGTGCTGCTGGTGGGAGTGCTCAACAACGGCATGAACCTGCTGGGCGTGGGCACCTTCTACCAGCGCGTGGCGCTGGGCGTGCTGCTGATCGCCGCGGTGGCGCTGGCGCAGTGGCGCCAAGCTCGCGCCGAGCGGGCCCGCACCCGCACGGCCGTGGCCTGACCGCCGTCGTGGCCTGAGAGGCAGCCCGGCATGCGCATCACCGCCCTCGGCGCGAAGGTCGTCAACGCTGGCCGGCGCAACTGGATCTTCGTTCGCATCGA
The DNA here is from genome assembly GCA_963778955.1 of uncultured Chloroflexia bacterium. Lineage (GTDB taxonomy): Bacteria > Chloroflexota > Limnocylindria > Limnocylindrales > CSP1-4 > JAFMJV01. Next base: position 118,476 of record CAVZWI010000004.1, on the reverse strand, counting down.
GACCGACCAGGCGGGACTCATCGGCTGGGGTGAAGCTTCGTTGGAGGTCAAGACGCGTGGCGTCCTGGGCGCCATCGAGGACTTCGCACCGCTCGTGATCGGCGAGGATCCGCGCCGCATCGAGCACCTCTGGCAGATCCTCTACCGACAGCAGTTCTTCCGTCCGGGTGCCGTGGAGATGTCCGCCATCTCCGGCATCGACCAGGCACTCTGGGACATCAAGGGCAAGGACCTGGGCGTGCCCGTCTGGCAGCTGCTGGGTGGCCGCGTGCGCGATCGGGTGCGCTTCTATGATCACCTGGGCGGCGGTGCCCCGGAGGCGACCTATGCGGAGATGGAGCCGGTGTTCGCGGCTGAGGCCGCGCTGCGCTCCGTGGCCGACGGGTTCGATGCTCTGAAGCTGCTGGCGGTGCCGCGGACGCGGCCGCTCGACTCGTTGGCACGCGTGCGCGCGGCGGCTGCGGTCATGGCAGCCGTGCGAGAGGCGGTGGGGGCGGGTGTGGACATCATGGTCGACCTGCATGGACGAACCACCGCCGCCATGGCCATCCAGTACGGCCTGGCGATGGCGCCATACCAGCCCTGGTTCTTCGAGGAGCCAGTGCCGCCCGAGGACGTCGATGGCCACTTGGCGGTAGCACGCGCGTTGCCCGGAATCCCCATCGCCACCGGTGAGCGGCTCATCTCCCGATGGGCCTTCCGACCTTTCTTCGAGCGTGGCGCCATCGCCGTGGCGCAACCCGATGTCTGCCATACCGGCGGCATCAGCGAGGTGCGGCGCATCGCGGCCATGGCTGAGGCCCACGGCATCTCGGTGGCGCCGCACAACCCGTTGGGCCCCATCGCCACGGTGGCCAACCTGCACCTGGCCGTGGCCACGCCCAACCACCTCATCTGTGAGGTGATGCGCTCCGACGTGCCCTGGCGCGATGAGGTCGTGACCGGCGTGCCGCCCATCGTCGATGGCCACATGGCTCCGCCCGACGCGCCGGGCCTTGGTGTCGACGTGGACGAGATCGCCGCCGGGGCCCATCCCTATGAGCCCGAACCGCAGTATCGTTGGTTCCATGAGGACGGAGGCGTAGCCGAATGGTGAAGGCGGTCATCAGCCACGCGACCTGGGGCGAATGGCCGTCCATCAAGCTCTCGACCGACGCCGCTGAGTTGGAAGTGGTGGGCGAGGTCGGCGCGCGCGTCGTCTCACTGCGCGACAAGCGCCGCGACCGCGAGTGGCTGTTGCAGGGCCAGCCGCCCAAAGAGCTCGAGCAGATGGCGTGGGCGGAGGAGAGTGTCGTCTTCGGTGGCCGTGAATCCTTCGGCTGGGACGAATGCTTGCCGACCACGTCGCTGTGCGCCGACCCACTCGCCCCCGGCGGTCCCGACCTGCGCGATCACGGCGACCAGTGGGGACGAGGTGCCTACCTGACACTGGATGAGGCGCGCGGTGCCGTGGAGCACACCTGGAGCGTGCCGCGCTGGGACTACCGCATGCACCGCCGACTCTCGTTCGAGGATGAGCAGTCCTTGCTGGCTGAGTACGCGGTCGTGAGCCATGCTAACGAACCGTTGCCGATGAGCTGGGCGCAGCATGGCGTGCTGGCGCTGGAGCCAGGCTGTCGTATCGACCTCCCCGGTGTTACCCGCGTGGTGTCTTCGACCACCATGGGCATCGACCTGCCGGTGGAGTCGACCTGGCCGCGGGCGAAGGCGACCGATGGGCGAGAACTCGATCTCTCCCGCGTCACGACGGGGGAGGGCTGGGCCGCGGTCGTCTATGCCGATGCGCCCCGTGGAGCGGCGATCGTGGCGCCTGATGGCGCCCGTCTGGGCTTCGAATGGGAGCGCGAGTTCGCCCCGGTCCTGCGGGTCTGGCAGGCCTACGGTGGCTGGCCAGAGGGTGAGGAGGCGGTGGAGCAGGTGGCCCTCGAACCCTGCACGTCCATGCATGACCACCTGGCCGCGGCCATGGCTGGCGGTGCAGAACGAATACTGGCGCCCGGCGAGGAGCTGCGCTGGTGGGTACGGATGCGACTCTCATGAGAGTCCGACCATGCCATCGGGCCATCCGGCCCATACCCAGGACCGGGCGCGGCGCGATGCTGTGCTGTACACGGGACCATCTGACATCCGAGGAGGGACACGATCCATGGCTGACCTATCCGCACTGACCGCCGCCGTCGAGGCCGGCAACCGCGCTGAAGCGGTGACGCTCACCCAGGCGGCCATCGATGCGGGCACCGAGCCCACCGAGGATCCTCGATGCCATGACCACGGCCATGACCGAGATCGGCCGCCGCTTCGCCTGCAACGACGGGGTCTACGTGCCCGAGATGCTCATCAGCGCCCACGCCATGAAGGCCGGCAGCGAGCTGCTCGAGCCGCTCCTCGTCGCGGGTGGCCACAAGCCCGAGTACACCGCCGTCATCGGCACCGTGCAGGGTGACCTCCACGACATCGGCAAGAACCTCGTGGGCATGATGCTCAAAGGCGCCAACTTCGCCATCGTGGATCTCGGCACCAACGTCAGCCCGCAGGCCTTCGCCGACGCCACGGTGGAACACGGTGCTGCCATCGTCGGCATCAGTGCCCTCCTGACCACCACCATGGTGGGCATGAAGGACGCGGTCGCGGCCATCCGCGCCGTCGACCCCAAGGCCAAGATCATGGTCGGTGGCGCCCCGGTGACCGACGAGTTCGCCGCCGAGATCGGGGCCGACGGCTTCGCCAAGGATGCCGCCACCGCGGCCAACGTGGCCCAGGAGCTGCTGGCCGCGGCCAAGTAGGCATGCGCCACCGAGACCGGGTGGCGATGGCTCTCGCGCGCGAGGAGCCTGATCGCTGCCCCATGCAGATCAGCTTCACGCCGGAGTTCGCCGACCGCCTGCGCGCTGACATGGTCGGCCGCGGCCTGCTCGAACCGTCATCGACCGAGCTCAATGTGGCACGTGGGGGTGAGCACAACCCCCACGGTGGCGGCAACACCTACGAGCTCGAGCGGGCCATCGATTCTGACCTCATCCTGACCTCGGTCGGCTGGGCCAACAACTACTACGCCGGCCACGGCAGGTACACCGACGAGTGGGGTGTGACGTGGCAGGAGCATCCCTATGAGACCCGCTTCGGGACCGGGCACTACACCGAGATGGTGGGCTTCCCGCTGGCCGAGGACGCGGCCATCGATTTGTACCTGCCGCCTGATCCATCGCGTCCGGAACTCTATGCCGATTCGGAGCGTGTCATCCGCGAGTTCGGCGATGAGTATTGGATCGTCGGCGTCACCGTCACCACCATCTTCGAGACGGCCTGGGCCCTGCGTGGCTACGAGCGGCTGTTGATGGACCTGGTGGTGGACCCCGAGCTGGCCGACCGCATCCTGGAGATCCCCTTCCGCTATCACCTCGCCGCGGCCGAGAAGCTGGCCTCCATGGGCGTCGACCAGATCTGGATCGGCGATGACATCGGGTCCCAGAAGGGCATGCTGTTCGCACCCGCCACCTGGCGACGCTTCCTGAAGCCGCGCATGGCCGAGCTGGTCCAGCGTGTCAAGGCCATCGATCCCGAGGTCAAGGTGGCCTATCACACCGATGGCGACGTGCGTGACGTCATCCCCGAGTTGATCGAGATCGGCATCGACATCCTGAACCCGGTGCAGCCGGCCTGCATGGACCCAGCCGAACTCAAGCGCGACTATGGCGACCGGCTGCTCTTCTGGGGTTCGATCGACGAGCAGAAGACGCTTCCTTTCGGCACCCCCGACGACGTGCGCTCGGAGATCCGCCGCCGGGTCGCCACCATCGGTGCCGGCGGTGGACTCATCCTCGGCCCCACCCACCACGTGCAGCTGGACACACCGCCGGAGAACTTCTGGGCCATGATCGACACCATCCGCGAAACGCGCTACAGCTGATACTGCTTCCCGCACGACGGGAAGGACCCGCGCGTCGGTGGTCCGGGCGGTCGTGTTGTCCCGAGCGCCGGGAATGCGTCAGCCGCATTGCGGGGACCGTTGCCCGGCCACCCCGATCGCGGGCGGTCGATGTACACGCGGCCCGTGCGAAATGGGCCGCACGGCACCCGGATCGGCTTGGCCGACTCCGTATGATTGAGGAGCACGACCTGTGGGCCCCCGCCAGGTTCCCGTGTATACGGCTGGGCCACGGGCGAAACTTGTCCGATAGCGAACCCGAAAGGGGCGTATGCCGATCCCGTATACCAAACCCGCACCGCCCAACGACGACAAGCGTTGGAAGATCGTCGCTACGCGCATGCGACGCATGGGCGACCGACCCGAAGCGCTCATCGAGGCCCTCCACGCCGCGCAGGAAGCTTTCGGCTACCTCGACGATGACGCCCTGGAGTTCGTGGGTGACACCTTGGGTGTCCCGCACTCCCGCGTCTTCGGCGTCGCCACCTTCTACTCGTTCTTCACGCTCAAACCGCAGGGCGAGCACACCTGCGTCGTCTGCACCGGCACCGCCTGCTACATCAATGGCGCCGGTGACATCCTGGGCGCGTTCGAGTCGAACCTCGGCGTGAAGCCCAAGGGCACCACCGAGGACGGCAAGCTCTCGCTGCTGACCGCCCGCTGCATCGGTGCCTGCAGCCTGGCTCCCGCGGTCATCGTCGACGGCGAGATGCGAGGCAAGGCCAGGACCGACCAGCTCATGGCTGAATTGGAGGCGATGTGATCGACACCGCAGCCGCGGAGCGCCCCAAGCGCCACCGCACCATCACCATCGGTGAGAACGCCGGCCCCACGCGCGCCACGGCCCGCGTCTGCGAGGCCGCCAGCTGCATCTCCGGCAACGCCACCGAGATCACCGCGCGCCTGCGGGAGCTGACCGTGGGCAAGGATGACATCGTCATCAAGCGCGTCGGCTGCCTGGGCCTCTGTGCCGCCGGCCCGCTGGTGGAGATCGCCGAGACCGGTGAGATGTTCGAGCATGTCAGCCCGGATGAGGTCGACTCGCTCGTGACCGCGCTGGGCAAGGTCAAGCCGGACGCCAGGCGTCAGCCGCAGGGACCCTTCTTCGAGAAGCAGGTCCGCGTGGCCACGGAGAACTTCGGGAAGGTCGACCCCGAGTCCCTGGAAGACTACATCGCGGAGGGTGGCTTCCAGGCCCTGCGCCGCGTCCTCTCCGAGATGAGTTCGTCGGAGGTCCGCGACGAGGTCTCTGAGAGCGGCCTTCGCGGTCGCGGCGGCGCCGGTTTCCCGACCGGTCTCAAGTGGACCACCGTCGCCAAGGCCACCGGTGACAAGAAGTACGTCATCTGCAACGCCGACGAGGGTGACCCTGGCGCGTTCATGGATCGCAGCGTGCTCGAGAGCGACCCCTTCCGGGTGTTGGAGGGCATGGCCATCGCGGCCTTCGCCGTCCACGCCAACGAGGGCTACGTCTACTGCCGCGCGGAGTACCCGCTGGCGGTCAAACGCCTGCAATCGGCCATCCGCCTGGCGCAACGCGCCGGCTACCTGGGCGACAACATCATGGACACCTCCTTCGCCTTCAACGTGCAGGTCCGGCTGGGTGCCGGTGCCTTCGTCTGTGGCGAGGAGACCGCGCTCATCGCCTCGGTCGAAGGGCGACGAGGCACCCCGCGTCCGCGTCCGCCGTATCCCGCGGTGGCCGGTCTGTGGGGCAGCCCCACGCTCATCAACAACGTCGAGTCGCTGGCCAGCATCCCGGCCATCCTGCGCGATGGTCCGGAGAAGTACGCTCAGATCGGCGTAGGCAAGTCGAAGGGCACCAAGGTCTTCGCACTGGCCGGCCGCGTCGTCAACACCGGCATGGTCGAGGTGCCCATGGGCATGACCCTGCGGGAGATCATCTTCGACATCGGTGGCGGCATCATCGACGGCCGCCCCTTCAAGGCGGTGCAGACCGGCGGCCCCTCTGGAGGCTGCATCCCGGCCGAGCATCTCGATACCCCGGTCAGCTACGAGACCCTCATCGAGCTGGGCTCGTTCATGGGCTCGGGCGGCATGATCGTCATGGACGACACCTCCTGCATGGTCGATGTCGCCCGCTACTTCCAGGACTTCTGCCGCGACGAGTCGTGCGGCAAGTGCACGCCCTGTCGCGTCGGCACCACGCAGATGTGGATGCTCCTCGACCTCATCGCCAAGGGCCTCGCCACCGAGGACGATCTGGCTCAGCTCGAACGACTGGCCGGCATCGTCCAGAAGATGTCGCTCTGCGGCCTGGGACAAGGCGCCCCCAACCCCATCTTCAGCACGCTGCGCTACTTCCGCGATGAGTACATGGCTCACATCGTGGACAAGACCTGTCCGGCGGGCGTCTGTCAGATCCAGCAGCCAGCCGAGGTAGTGGCATGAGTGATGTCTTCACCCTGACCATCGACGGCAAGGACGTCGCCGGGAACGAAGGCCAGACCGTGATGGAGGTGGCCGAAGAGAACGGCATCGACATCCCCGGCTTGTGCCACCTGGAGGGCATCACCGACCGTGGTGCCTGCCGCCTGTGCATGGTCGAGATCGCGGGCTCTCCCAAGCTCGCGGCGGCCTGCATGACCAAGATCTCCGAGGGCATGGAGATCACCGCGCATTCGGACAAGCTCCTGGAGTACCGCCAGGCCATCACCGAGATGATGTTCATGGAGCGCAATCACGTCTGCGCCGTGTGCGTGGCCAACAACCACTGCGAACTCCAGGACATGGCCGACGAGCTGGGCATCAAGCACTTCGACCTGCCCCGCATCAACCCCCAGGTCGATATCGATGCCAGTCACAAGTTCTTCGCCATCGATCACAACCGCTGCATCCTGTGCCTGCGCTGCGTGCGCGTCTGCGACGAGATCGAGGGCGCCCACACGTGGGACGTCATGCACCGAGGACTGGAGACCCGGGTCCAGACGGACATGGGCGCTCCCTGGGGTGAGTCCACGACCTGCACCAGCTGTGGCAAGTGCGTCCAGGTCTGTCCCACCGGCGCACTCTTCGAGAAGGGTCGCCCGGTCGCTGCCGGTAGCAAGGACCGCCGCCCGTTCCTGCCCTGGCTCAAGGTGGTCCGAGAGGAGCGTGGCCTGTGAGTAAGCCAAGAGTCGCGACGGTCTGGCTTGACGGTTGTTCCGGGTGCCACATGTCGTTGATCGACATGGACGAGCGCATCCTCGACATCTTCAGCCGGGCCGACCTGGTCTACAGCCCCCTCGTCGACTACAAGGAGTACCCCGACGAGGTGGATGTCTGCCTGGTCGAGGGTGCCGTGTCCAGCGAGGATGACCTGCACAAGATCAAGCTGGTCCGTGCCCACACCAAGACCGTCATCGCCTTCGGCGACTGCGCAGTCACGTCCAATGTGCCCGGTATGCGCAACCCCATCGGCGTCGAGCCACTGCTGGATCGCGCCTATCGCGAGAACGTCACCGTCAATGCGCAGATCCCGAACCAGGTGGTGCCGGCACTCTTGCCGATGTCGGTCCCCGTGCACAAGATCATCGATGTCGATGTCTTCCTGCCCGGGTGTCCGCCGTCTGCGGACCTCATCTACACGTTGCTCGATGACCTGCTGTCCGGTCGCGTCCCTGAGGCGGCCGGGTCCCGGTTCGGTCGATAAGGGAGCCCCCACCCATGAGCAGAACCATCACCATCGATCCGGTCACCCGGATCGAGGGCCACTCCAAGATCACCATCCAGCTCGACGAGCGGGGTGAGGTCACGGACGCCCAGTTCCACGTCACCCAGTTCCGCGGCTTCGAGCGCATCGTGCAGGGCCGTCCGGTCCACGAGATGCCGGCCATCATGGCTCGCATCTGCGGCATCTGCCCGGTCAGCCACTTGGTGGCCTCGGCCAAGGCGGTCGATGACATCCTGGCGGTCGATCCGCCACCCACCGGTGCGGATCTGCGTCGGCTCATCAACCTGGGCCAGATCGTGCAGTCCAACGCGCTGTCGTTCTTCCACCTCTCGTCGCCGGACCTGCTGTTCGGCTTCGATGCCGATCCGTCGAAGCGGCACATCCTCGCGGTGGCGCAGGAGAACCCGCAGCTAGCCAAGGACGGCATCGGCCTGCGCAAGTGGGGCCAGGAGATCATCGCCCTGCTCGGCGGCAAGCGCATCCATCCTGGTGGCATCGTGCCGGGAGGGGTGGCCGACCCGCTCAAGGTCGAGGTCCGCGACCAGATCCTGGCCGGTGTGCCTGAGGCTATCGCCCAGCTCCAGCGCGCTATCGCCTGGTACAAGACGGACATGATGGAATGGGAAGAGGAGGCCTCCACCTTCGGCAACTTCCGCTCCGCCTTCATGGGCCTCATCGATCGCGCCGGGAATGTCGACCACTACGGCGGCTGGCTGCGCATCGTCGATGCCGACGGCAAGGCGCTAGTGGATCGTGTCAATCCCAAGAAGTTCAACGACTACATCGGTGAGGCTGTCGAGCCGTGGTCGTACCTGAAGTCCACCTACTACAAGCCGATGGGCTATCCCGACGGCATCTACCGCGTGGGACCGCTGGCGCGACTCAACGTGGCCGAGGCGACCGGCACGCCGCGGGCCGACGAGGAGTTGCAGAAGTTCCGCTGGCGCGTGGGCCGGGTGGCTGGTTCGTCCTTCCACTACCACTACGCCCGACTCATCGACACGCTGCACGCGGTCGAGAAGATCGAGCAGATCCTGCGCAGCCCTGACATCCTCTCCAGGCACGTCAAGGCCACCGCGGGCATCAACCGCAACGAGGGCATCGGTGTGTCGGAGGCGCCTCGCGGCACGCTCATGCACCACTACAAGGTGGACGACGACGGACTCGTCGAGTGGGCCAACCTGGTCATCGCCACCGGCCACAACAACATGGCCATGAACCGCTCGGTGCTGCAGGTGGCACGCCATCACGTCAAGGGCGATGAGGATCCAGGAGCCCATGCTCAACCGGGTCGAGGCGGTCATCCGCTGCTATGACCCCTGCCTGAGTTGCTCGACGCACGCCCTGGGTGACATGGCGCTGGACATCCAGCTGCTCTCGCCCTCCGGGGAGATTCATCGATCGCGTCAAGCGATAGGGGTTCGGGCCCGGACGTGAGTCCTGAGCCTGTGAGCGCCGCTGCCAACGATGGTGGCGGCGTTTCTTCGCGGTCGGGGGCTGCGGCGTCGCGGCGCGTGCTGGTCCTTGGGTTCGGGAACACGCTGCGGCGCGACGATGGCGTAGGTGTGCGGGCGGCCGAGTTGCTCGAGGTTGACCCGCGCCTGAGGGTCGAGGGCGTCTCAGTGCAAGCGGCCTATCAGCTGCTGCCGGAGATGGCACTCGACTTCGGCGCAGTTACGCTGGTGGTGCTGGTCGATGCCGACCTGCGCGGTCTTCCGGGGTCCATCGAGGTCCGGTCGATCGGTGTTGACGCGGCTCGTTCAGACGCCGATGCGCGCGCTGAACCGGGAGCGTCATCGCACCACGTCGGCGGTGGCGAACTGGTGGCGCTGGCGGCCGAGTTGACCGGGCAACGACCCGAAGCTGTCCACGTCGGCATCGGCATCGCCGACACGGAACTGGGGGAGGGGCTCAGCCCGGCGGTCGAGGGCGCCTTGCCGCGCGTGGTCGAGGTGGTCGCGGGTCTGGTGGCAAGGCACTTGCAGGGTGGCACCGGCTGACCCCTGCCCACAGCCGGTCGGCATTCCCGCGCAGCGGGCATGATCGACCAGCCTGCCTGTGATGCGGTCGGTTCGTCCCGCGTTGTCCCGAGCAGCGGGCACCTGGTCCAAGGAGCGGCTAGCGCCGCGCCAATTCAGCCGCGGTGTGTTCGCGAGCCTAACCCGACCGAGATACCTCGGTCATCTCGCTGCCATCAGGCAGTGCGATCTCGACCGCGACGGAGCTCCCGCCCGGGCGTGGTCGCTGTGCCAACAGCACGATGAGGATGCCCAGGCCGGTGACGAGGACACCAGCCAGGTCGAGGAGCGTGAGCGTCTCACCCAGCACGAGGATGCCGGCGATGACACCGACCACGGGCGCACCCAGGTAGCCGATGCCGGTGGTCAGCGGACCCAGCGCGCGCACGATCATCTGCGAGGCCCAGAAGGCGAACGCCGTGGCCAACGGTCCGCTGTACAGGACGGCCAGCGCGGTCGGCAGGTCCCACTGCACCGTTCCCAGCTCGTCGCGCTCCAGCCACAGCATCAGCAGCAGCATCGGCACCAGTGCTACCAGTAGCTGCCAGATCTGCGTGTCGAACGGGGTGCCCTTCCAGGGATGTCGGCGCACATGGACAAGGGCGACGGCTCCACCGAAGGCACCGGTGACCAGCAACAGGCTGCCCAGCAATGCGCCCGACGAACCCCATTCGATGGCGGTCGGATTGAGCAGCAGCACCAGGCCGGCCAGGCCCAGCAGGAGGCCGACCACCTCCGCTCGGGTGGGCAGGACGCGCGCGACGACGAACATCACCGGCACCACCCACAGCGGGATGGTGTAGGCCAGGATCGAGGAGCGGCCGGCGGGGATATACGGCAGGGCCAGGTTCATCATCGTGATGCCGAGGCCCACCGCCAGTAACCCGTAGCTGACGATGATGAGCCAGTCGGCACGTGCCGGGCGCTTGAGCCGCCCGGTGGCCGCCATCAGGATGGCCAGGACCACGATGCCGCCGAGCAGCCGCAGCACGCCGTAGGTGAACGGCGGGATGGTCTCCAGGCCGACCTTGACCACGACCCAGTGGCTGCCCCAGATGACGACCAGGCCGATGAGCAGCAGATAGGCGCGACCGACCGTCACGGCCGAGTGCTCTGGCTCACTACGACGGCACGCCTACCCCGTAGGTCAGCGCCGTGTCGAAGGCAGCCTCGATGTTCTCCGGCGGCACGAAGGCCTGGATGTTATGCACCGTGGCAAAGACGAAGCCACCACCCGGCGCCAGATCGTCGATACGGCGCTTGACCTCGTCACGGACCTGGTCGGGCGTGCCGAAGGGCAGCACCTTCTGGGTGTCCACGCCGCCGCCCCAGAAGACGACATCCTTGCCGTACGCCTGCTTCAGGCGGGCGGAGTCCATGCCCTCTGCGCTGACCTGCACCGGGTTGACGATGTCCACGCCTATCTCGATAAGGTGCGGGATGAGCTCGTAGACCGCACCGCAACCGTGGTAGAAGATCTTGGCATCGGTGCGTGCCTTGATGGCGTCGAAGAGGCGCTTCTGGCGCGGCTTGATGACATCGATGTAGCTCTGCGGGTTGATCATCCAGCCCTGCTGCGTGGCCACGTCATCCCAGAATGTGAAGACGTCGATGAGCTCGCCGACCTGGGAGAGGTAGCGATCGACCAATTCGATGTAGATGTCGGTGATGCCGTCGACCAGCCTGGCGCTGAACTCGGGCGCGGTCAGCATCGACATCATGAACTGCTCCATGCCCACCGTGCGACAGGGCTGCTCGAAGATGCCACCGCCGATGACGCCGGAGCCGACCAGGGCGTAGTCGGTCGTCGCCCGTAGGTGCTCGGCACGTGCCTTCAAGCCGGCGATGAGTTCGGGCGGATCGGGTTCGGGCCACTGGTAGGCGTCGAGCGCCTCGAGCGTGAACTCCTTGATGGGGAAGTCGACCCAGTCGTAGTAGAGCGGCTTGTCCTTGGGCATGCGCATCTTGCTGCCCCAGCGGTCCCACATGGCCCAGTACTCGCCGTCGTCGACGATCTCCACGCCCTGCACGTGGGTCGGTGGCAGTTGCACCATGCGCGTGTCCACGCCGAAACGGGTGAGCACGTCCTCGCCGACGTAGGGCAGCTGTTGCACCTCGTCGTAGACGACGATCTCTTCCTCGGGCAGGCCGAGGTGCTCGCGCAGCGGCTCGTAGGCCGCCTTGGTGATCGAGGTCACGATCGATGAGCCGAGGTCGATCGGGATACGGTCGCTCTCCTTGTGGTCGAGGGCGGCGAGGATGCGTTCACGTGGGGTCATGCGGGCTCTCCGAAGGTGAAGGCACCGCGGGGCGCCTCGACGAACAGGATATGTTGCTCAGTGTCGCCCAATCCACGCTCGCGCATGAGGTCGGCGAACTCGCCCAGCAGGTAGATCCAGCCGGGGGAGCCGCCGTACTCGGTCCAGTACTTCTGGCGGGCCGCGTCGAGGCCCAGCGTGATGTGCCCCAGGAGGCCATCCTCGGCCGCCCATTCGAGCAGCTGCAGCGTGCCGTTCGGCTTCTCACCCCAACGGAAGCCCTGGTCGTACTCGACGCGGGCGCCGCTGTCGGCGATGTCATGCAGGTACTGCCGATCGACGATCTTGTCGACATGGCTGAGCACGATGTGTGCGGGGTCGCCGCCTTGCTTGACCAGCCATTCGATCTGCTCCAGCGCGCCGGTGCCGCCCTCGCAATGGGTGAGGATGGGGCAGCCGGTCTGTGCCTGCGCCATGGCGGCGGCGGCAAAGACCTTCTCGTCGCGGGCGGTCAGGCCATCGGTCGAGCCGGCGATCTTCATCACGCCGGCCTTGTGCGGCGTGCGCTTGACGATGGGCCCGTCGTAGTCGAGCTCGTCGATGCCCTCTTCGATGTCGGCCACGAACAGGCCGGCGATCTCCTCGGTGGACAGGCGCACCGACCAGTGGCGGTCGTGGTAGTAGCGCTCGTGGTGGAGACCGGATGGCGCGATGACGTTGAGGCCGGTGCGGCGGGCGACCTCGGCCAGCATCAGCACGTCGCGGCCGCAGTCGGCAGGCATGGCATCGACCACGGTCCGCAGGCCCATCGCCTGCACCGGCGCCAGTTCCGCCACGGTCTTGTCGACATCGGTCAGATCGAAGTCGGGGAAGAGCTGGACGGGACGGCCGCCATGGATCACGAGATGGTCGTGGGCATCGACGATGCCAAGCTCGCCGGGGTCGATGTCGCCGAGGACGGTTCGGGCAAAGGACATGGTGCCTCCTATTCGGGCTGGGTCGGAGCTTCGGTCGAAGATGCAGGGGCGGCGTCGGCGACGGTCTGCATGACACGGGCGACCGCGCCAAGGACCCCGGCATGGTCGGAGCGCTCGGCGCGGCGGATGGGGATGACGCGTTCCTTGGGGTAGCGGAACGCGTAGCGGTCGACGTAGGCCTGGACCTGGGGGATGAAGTGGTCGGCCTGGGCCAGCGGGCCGCCCGACAGGACCACCACCTCCGGATCGTAGGCATGGATGGCGGTCACGATGGTGGCCCCGAGGTCGCGGGTGAACTGCTGCATGATCTCCTGGGCCACCCGATCGCCGGCATCGACGCCCTCGACCAACGTGCGGAAGGTGATGCCGCCGGGGTCGTGCTGATAGGCGTCGGTGATGGTGGAGGGGACCCTGCGGGCAACGTAGTCCCGCATGCGGCCGACCACGGCGTTGGCGCTGACCAGGGTCTCAGCACAGCCGATGTTGCCGCAGAGGCAGGTGCGTCCACCCACCGCGATGGTGGCGTGGCCGAAGGAGACACCACCGGCCAGGTTGCGCGTCTGCAGCGGCCGGCCGTCGATGATGGCGCCGGCGCCGATGCCGGTGCCGATGGTCAGGCCCACCACATCCTGGCAGCCGCGGGCAGCACCGAAGCGCCACTCCGCAAGCGTGGCAGCGGCACCGTCGTTGATGCAGCGGACGGGCACGCCGAGGTGTTCCTGCAGCCGTTCACGCATGGGGAAGTCCTCGATGCCGAGGACCTTGCCCGGCAGGTTGCGCACGCCGAACCCCGGCTCGATGAGGCCGGGGGCAGCGATACCGGCACCTTGGAGTCCCCCGGCACCTTCAGTCGCGACGGCATCGTCGGCGATGGCCAGCATGCGATCCCAGACGCGATCGAAGGGTTCGTGGCCGGTCTCCACGAGATGCGTGCCGCGGACCTCGCCCTCATCGCTGACGACACCCGCCTTGGTACGGGTGCCGCCGACATCGAAGCCCAGCCACCAGCGGTCCGCCACGACTAGGCCGGGAGTTCCAGGACGGTGCCGTCCTGTCGCAAGCGGTCGCGCAGGGCAGCGGTGGCGACGTCGCGTGGATCGGTTCCGGCTGCCACCGCCAGGGCCGCAGCGGTGCCGGCAGCCTGGCCCATGGCCATCGTCTGTGCCATCGAGCGCACCGAGGCATGGGCATCGTGCGTGGCACTGAAGCAGCGCCCGGCCACGAGCGTGTTGGCCGAGTCGCGCACCAGCAGCGAGCGGTAGGGGATACCCACCACCTCGCCGTCGGGCAGGTATTGCCACTTGGTGTCGGCACCGGGATGGTGGTCCTCGATGGGCGCACCACAGAGGCCGATCTCGTCGTCGAAGCGGCGGGCGCCCAGGACATCGTCGCGCGTCATGCGGTAGTCGCCGTAGACGCGGCGGGTCTCGCGCACACCGATCTGCGCCGACAGCGACACCAACGAGGCGTTCTCGTAGCCGGGCACCTTGTCGTGCAGGAAGCGTGCGTATTCGAGGGCCTGCCGGCGGCCCGCCATCTCAGCCTCGGCCAGCAGTGCCGGGTCGGTGGCGTTGACCAGCTCCTCACCCTGGCCGCGGAACGAGGGCAGCCGCGTCATCACCGTGGCGATCATGCCCTCGATGGGTGTGATGTGGTCAGAACCCTCGCGACGGGGCAGGTCGTACGCACCCGAGTCGGCCGCCTCACGCATCAGTGCGTGCATCTCTGCGGTGCTGATCGTGCGCCGCGCCGCCATGTCCACGTTGACCATCTTGAAGGTGGTGGTCAGCGTCTGCGCCGGGTCGACCGAACCTGCCAGCTCATAGCCGAAGCCGGCATGGTGCGACAGGTCGGCGTCACCGCTGGCATCGATGAAGACACGCCCGGCGACGCGCACCAGACCAGCCTTGGTGGCGACCAGCAGTTCCTCGACGCGGCCATCACGGACGACGGCGTCCTGGAGGAAGGCATGCAGCAGCACGCGCACTCCGGCGCCTGCCGCAAGCCCTTCCCAGACCAGCTTGAGGTGCTCGGCGTTGTAGGTGACGCCGGTGCCGGCACCGTAGGTGTTGGGACGCTCCAGCACGGGGCCGAGGATGCGCAGGCCGGCCACCACGTCATCGGAGATGCCGCCGGCGATCTTCTTCGACTGGCTCCCGGGGGTGTAGAAGCCGTAGAACGTATCCAGCACGGCGGTGCTGGTGCCGCCCATGAAGCCCTGCTTCTCGATGAGGACGACCGACGCGCCACCGCGTGCCGCCGCGATGGCGGCACTGGCCCCGGCGGTGCCCGAGCCGACCACGACCACGTCCGCGGTGGCGATCAGGGGCGGGCTGATCGATCATCTGGCCATCGACCGCGTTGGGACGCTCGCCCACGGTCAGACTCCCTCCCACGACTCCGGCACCGGGATGGCACCCTCGGCGTCGTACGCCTGCTTGACGCGTCGGAAATACTCCTCGTAGACCTTCTCGAGTTGCTCCTCGCCGACCTCGCTACCGACGAAGTGGGGACTGGTGAGCACGGTCGGGACCACGCCCCGTTCGACCAGCAGCTCAGCGGTGCGAGTCTTCAGCGCATTCACCACCGCGATGGCGCCGATGGAGCTGACGGGCCCGACCTTGAACGGGATGCCCTCGATCTGGGTGACGGCATCACCGGGCGGGCTGCAGTTGTCGATGGTGATATCGGCGATCTCGGCCAGCTTCCTGCCCGACGGGTGTCGTGAGGGCGTGGCGTTGGTGTGCTGCAGCGAGGTCACCGCGACCACCGGCAGGCCCATGGCCTTCGCCAACAACGCCACCTCGACCACCGTGCCGTTGATGCCGGTGGAGCTGAAGATGAGGAACGAATCGCCGGGGTGAATCTTGAACTGCTGCAGGATGACGCGCGCGAACCCGGGCACCTTCTCGAGATAGAGGGCTTGCCGCAGGCCGTTGGGCCCGACGACACCGACGTGGTTGGAGAGCGCCAGCTCGGCGATGGGGTGGAAGCCCGGGTAGGAGCCGATGCGCGGGAACATCTCCTCGGTGTTCATGCGCGAGTGGCCCGAGCCGAAGACGTGCACCAATCGGTCGCCGGCGATGGTGTCGGCGAAGATGGTGCTGGCCTCCTCGATGGCCGATGTCTGGGTGCTGGTCACCTGCTCGAGCACATCTCGAGCGGCGGCCAGCCAGCGATCCGAAGCGGTCAACGCGCTCTCCTTCTCCTGGCGGTGATCGGCCTCCGCGGCGCGAACCGCCGCAGGCTGCCGTCGATGGCTGATCGATGGTCGCGCTCCGTCGGGGTCGTCTCGACGGTGCGCTTGTAGATGTAGCGCGAACGGTCGCCGCGCAACAGCACGTGACCCAGCGCCACCACCACGCCGGCCGCATCGGTCGTGACGCGGCGCGTCAGCAGGGCCGTGGTGTGGGGCGGGACTTCGAGCAGCTGGCATTCGCGGGGCGTCAGGATGACCGGCTCCAGCGTCTCCTGCGCCTCCGCCACCTTGCGCCCGTAGTCGGTCTCCAGGATCTCGTAGAGCGAGCGGTGCTCGAAGTCGGCCTGTTCGAGGCCCGGGAAGAGTTCGGCGCGCAGATGCGCCGTGTCCAGCACCATCGGCTCGTCATCGCCGATGCGCAGCCGTTCGACATAGACGACCTGGTCGCCGGGCAGGCAGGCGAGGTCGCTGGCCAGCTGGCGGCCCGCCTCGATGAGCTCCACGCCCAGGACGCGGGTATCCATGCGCATGCCGTACGACTCCATGGCGTCGCGGATGGAGAAGACGCCCACGATGGGTAGCTGCAGACGCGGGCGCGTCACGAATGTGCCGCGGCCCTGGTGGCGGCTGATGAGGCCGCGCTCCTCGAGCTCGTCGAGTGCCTGGCGCAGCGTGGAGCGTGAGACGTCGAACTCCCGGCACAGCCGGCGCTCCGGGGGCAGGCGGTCGCCTTCCTGCCACTCGCCGGACGTGATCCGCGCTTCGGCCCGGCTGGCGACGATCGAATACAGGGGCTCACCAGTCACGACCACGTCTCCACTTCGCGAGTCTAGCAGGTTGGTCTGATTGGTATGGACCTTTCAGGTAGCAGGGGCTGCCGTATCATGCGACCAGGCTGCGGTGGCACGGTGCCGGGACGCGGATCGTCAGAGGAAGAGAGAAGCACGTGGCCAGACCCGCAGCCGTCAGCATCGACCCCAACGAGGCGCGCCGGGCCCGAACGGCCGGCCTGGACCAGGTCCTGATCGAACGCATCCTGGTCAAGGACGGCGCCACGGGCACGCTGCTGCAGGGTCATCGTCTGGATGAGGCCGATTTTCGTGGCCAGCGATTTGCCGACCATGCGCGGGACCTCAAGGGCGCCAATGACCTGCTCTGCCTGACGCAGCCCGACATCGTGCGCGAGATGCACCGGCAGTACCTGTCCGCCGGTGCAGACATCATCACCACCAACAGCTTCAATGCCAACCGCCTGTCGATGGCGGACTACGCCCTGGAGCCCTGGGTGGCGGAGATGAACCGCGAGTCGGCACGTCTGGCGCGGGAGATGTGCGACGAGGCAGAGGCGGCCGACGGTCTACCGCGCTACGTCATGGGTTCGCTGGGGCCGACCAGTCGGACGGCCTCGCTCTCACGGGACGTCAACGACCCCGGCGCGCGCAATGTCAGCTTCGAAGACCTGGACGAGGCCTACCTGGAGGCCGCGCGCGCGCTCGTCGAAGGTGGTGCCGACTGGCTGGCCATCGAGACCATCTTCGACACGCTCAACGCCAAGGCCGCCATCTTCGCCCTGGAGACCCTGTGGGACGAACTCGGCTATCGGCTGCCGCTGCTCATCAGCGGCACCATCACCGACGCTTCTGGCCGTACGCTCAACGGCCAGACCGTGGGCGCCTTCTGGAACACCGTCCGCCATGCCCGTCCCTTCGCGGTCGGCCTCAACTGCGCGCTCGGGGGCAAGCAGTTGCGACCCTATGCCGAGGAGCTCGGGCGCATCGCGGACACGTACCTCTCGATCTATCCCAACGCCGGTCTGCCCAATGCCTTCGGCGGTTACGACGAAACGCCGCAGGACGCCTGCTCCGTGCTGGCCGGCATGGCCCGCGAGGGTACCGTCAATATCGTCGGCGGCTGTTGCGGCACCGGTCCCGAGCATGTCCGGGCCAACAAGGCGGCGATCGAGGGCCTCAAGCCGCGCCTCGTCCCGACGGTCGAGCGGCGCACCCGCCTGGCCGGCCTGGAGGCGTTCGACATCGGCCCCGACTCGCTCTTCGTCAACATCGGCGAGCGCACCAATGTGACCGGCTCGCGCAAGTTCGCGCGGCTGATCCTCGAGGATCCTATGCCGAGGCGGTAGAGGTCGCCAGACAGCAGGTCGAGAACGGTGCCCAGGTCATCGACATCAACATGGACGAGGGCATGCTCGACTCCGAGGCGGCCATGACGCGTTTCGTCCGCCTGCTGGTGGCTGAGCCGGACATCGCTCGCGTACCCTTCATGATCGATTCGTCCAAGTGGTCGGTGTTGGAGGCCGGTCTGCAGTCGGCCCAGGGGCGGCCCATCGTCAATTCGGTCTCGCTCAAGGAGGGTGAGGACGAGTTCCTGCGGCAGGCTCGGCTGGCGCATCGGTATGGTGCCGCGGTGGTGGTCATGGCCTTCGACGAGGATGGCCAGGCGGAGACCGTCGAGCGGCGGCTCCAGATCGCGCATCGGGCGCACGACCTGCTCACGCGGGAGGTGGGGTTCACGTCGGCGGACATCATCCTCGACCCCAACATCTTCGCCATCGGCACCGGCATCCCGGAGCACAACGGCTATGCGGTCGCCTTCATCGAGACCGTCCGTCGCATCAAGGCGGAGCTGCCGGGCGTGCTCACCAGCGGCGGCGTCTCCAACGTCTCCTTCTCGTTCCGCGGCAACGACCCCGTGCGCGAGGCCATCCATGCCGTCTTCCTGGTGCACGCCATCGAGGCCGGCCTGGACATGGCCATCGTCAATGCCGGCGCGCTGCCGGTGATGGACGACCTGGAGCCCGAGCTGCGCGAGCGCGTCGAAGACCTGGTGCTCGATCGTCGACCGGACGCCACCGACCGCCTGCTTGAGATCGCCGATCAGGCGCGCAGCACGGCCGTCGGCGCCGAACGTGACCTTTCCTGGCGCCAGTTGCCGGTCGGGGAGCGGTTGACGCACGCGCTGGTCGAGGGCATCAGCGACTGGATCGTGGAGGACACCGAGGAGGCGCGCCTGGCGGCTGATCGGCCGCTGCATGTCATCGAGGGGCCGTTGATGGCGGGCATGGACGTGGTCGGCGATCGGTTCGGCTCGGGGCGCATGTTCCTGCCCCAGGTGGTCAAGTCCGCGCGTGTGATGAAGCAGGCGGTGGCGCATCTCATCCCCTACATCGAGGCGGAGCGGGCGGCCTCGGGCGACGCGGAGGCGGCCGGGCGGCGATCGGCGGGGGTCATCGTGATGGCCACCGTGAAGGGCGACGTGCACGATATCGGCAAGAACATCGTCGGCGTCGTACTCGGCTGCAACGACTACCAGGTCATCGACCTGGGTGTCATGGTGCCCTGGACCAGGATTCTCGAGACGGCGCGCGAGGTCGGAGCCGACCTCATCGGCCTGTCCGGGCTCATCACGCCGTCATTGGAGGAGATGCGCCTGATCGCGACCGAGATGGAGCGCGCGGGCATGACCACACCACTGCTCATCGGTGGCGCAACTACCTCGAAGGCACACACGGCGGTGAAGCTGGAGCCGGCCTACTCGGGACCGGTCGTGCACGTGGATGACGCCTCGCGCGCGGTGGGCGTGGCGGGTGCGCTGATGGATCCGTCGTCGCGGGATGTGTTCATGGCCGAGCGTCGAGCCGAGTACGCCGAAGTGCGTCGTTTCCACGAAGCGCATGCCTCGCCCGACCGTCGGGTCTCGCTGGCGCAGGCGCGGGAGAGTCGTCTGTCCATCGACTGGGCCGCGACGCCGCCGCCACGGCCGTCGTTCACCGGTGCGCAGACGCTGGCGGACTATCCGCTACAGGAGCTGATCGAGCGCATCGACTGGACGCCCTTCTTCGCCACCTGGGAGCTGAAGGGACGGTATCCGGCGATCTTATCGGACGCTACGGTGGGGCCAGCTGCGCGCGACCTCTTTGGCGATGCGCAGGCGATGCTGCGCCGGGCCCGCGACGAGGGCCTGCTGCGTGCCGACGGTGTGGTCGGCTTCTGGCCGGCAGGCTCGACCGGCGATGATGACATCGTGGTCTGGGCCGATGAGGCGCGAACCACGGAGCTGGCCCGGTTGCATACCCTGCGGCAGCAGATGGCGCGGTCGGATGGCCGAGCGGACTTGGCCCTGGCCGACTTCGTAGCCCCGATCGGGCGCGGGGCGGCCGACTTCGTGGGTGCCTTCGCTGTCACCGCGGGGCATGGGTTGGCCGAAGCGCGAGCACGCTTCGAGGCGGCCCACGACGACTATTCGGCCATCCTGCTGACGGCCCTGGCTGACCGGCTGGCGGAGGCCTTCGCCGAGCGCCTGCATGAGCGTGTGCGCCGCGAGTTCTGGGGCTACGCGGCCGATGAGACGCTGGGCAATGATGAACTCATCGCCGAGTCCTACCAGGGCATCCGCCCGGCGCCGGGCTACCCGGCCTGTCCCGACCATACCGAGAAGGCCACGCTCTTCGGGCTGCTGGAGGCCGAGTCACGGGCGGGCATCGAGTTGACCGAGTCGATGGCGATGCTGCCGGCGGCGTCGGTCAGCGGGCTCTACTTCTGGCATCCGCAGGCGCGCTACTTCGGTGTCGGCCGCATCGACCGTGACCAACTCGAGGACTATGCCCGGCGCAAGGGCTGGTCGATCGTCGAAGCGGAACGCTGGCTGGCCCCCAACCTGGCCACGTAGGCCACCTCGTGCACATCCGCGAGTTTCGCGACGGTGATCTTGAGTCGGTCGTGGCCCTTTGGCTTGCCTGTGACCTGACGCGACCCTGGAACAGTCCACATGCCGATATCGAGCGCAAGTTGGCTGACAGTGCGGACCTCTTCCTGGTCGGCGAGGTCGATGGCGTCGTGGTGTGCTCAGTCATGGCCGGCTACGACGGGCACCGGGGGTGGGTGAACTACCTCGCGGTGAACCCCAGCCATCAGGGCCGAGGCCTCGGACGCGAACTCATGGAGGCGGTGGAGCAGCGGCTCCTGGAACTTGGTTGCCCGAAGGTCAACCTCCAGGTTCGCGATGGGAACGATCCGGCCAGGGCGTTCTACGAGGCCATCGGGTATGTGCGGGACCCGGTCGTCAGCTACGGGAAGCGGCTCATATCCGACCGGTAGCCGGCAGCCTGTCAAGCCGGGCCCGGTAGGTGACGAGGCTGGCGTTGTCGGCCGTGAAGACCCAGCTTGCCATGCCGCCATCGGTGTGGATGGACATGGTCGTCAGCGTGCCATCCGCCCGCTCTTCGTCCCACGTGACCGCGGTGATGTCGGCGAGTGGGATGAAGGTCTCCTCCCGGCCGTAGACGGTCTGCCAGCGGTAGGCGTACGGTCGGCCGCGGTCCATGACCCGCAACTCTCGACCATCTGTCAGATGCAGGGACTCCAACAGGCGCTTGTCGACGACACCGAAGACGACCTTGCGGAGCACGTTGGTCTCGAGCGAGCCGAGTGGCGTGTCGGGCTGCGCAGCGAGCGGTCGGAACGTGGAGCCTTCGCGGCGCATCGCTGCCAGCAGGCCTTCGAAGTAGAAGCTCAACCGGTCGATCGGCGTCGCGTCGGGCGGCTCGTTCGGCTCGTTCGGCTCGCGCGGCGCCCCGTCGCGCAGGCGGTAGCGGTCGCGGATCAGGCCCACCAGGCGGCGCATGACATCGGCCGAGACGGTGTTGTAGGGCAGGTCGAACGGCCGCTGGGCCAAGCCCAGGTGGAGGTTGCCGCGCAGCAGGTCCTCGCGAACACGAAGGACCCGAACGTCGCGGTAGGTGATGGTGGTGGTGCGGACGCCCCGCTCGGTGCGTTCGAGGACCACCATGTCGTCTTCGTAGAGCGACACCAGGTAGTCGTAGAGATCCATACCCGGGTGGGCATCGCGCCGGGAGATCTTGCGCGGGATCTTGATGGCGAGCAAGGGTGTCTCGGGCCGGGTCAGGTGCGGCACGTAGAGCGGTGGCGCGGGGTCTTCGTCAGAGATCTCGATGACCCACGGGCCGAAGCGGTCGTACTCCCGGTCGCGATGGGTCACAGTGTCTGCAGCGCGGTGGCAAGGTCGGCGATGAGGTCGTCGGGGTCTTCGAGGCCGATGTGCAGGCGCACCAGCCGACCGTGGTCCGGCTGTGGGTCCAGCGAGCGACGGGCGAAGGGATCGCCGGGATGACGAGCGATTTCGAAGCCGCCCCAGCTGGCACCCAGGCCGAAGAGCGTGAGCGACTCGATGAAGCGGGCGTGTGACGCTTCGTCGCAGGTGCGGAGCTCGATGCTGAAGAGTCCCGGGGCGCCGCTGAATTGCTCTCGCCAGAGCCGATGATCCGGGTCGGAGGGGAGGGCCGGGTAGAGGACGCGCTCGACCTGGGGCTGCTTCTCCAACCAGCCGGCGACCTTGAACGCGCTGGCCTGGTGGCGCTCCAGCCGGACGCTCAGGGTACGTAGGCCGCGCAGGCCCAGCCAGCAGATATCGGGCGCGGCCGTGGAGCCGTAGCGGATGCACCACTGGCGCGTGGAGGCGAGGGCCTCGTAGCTGCCGGTGGTGAGGCCCAGCATCAAGTCGGAGTGGCCGCCGATGTACTTGGTGGCGGCATGGATGGAAATGTCGATGCCGAGGCCGTGCGCGTCGAAGAAGCGCGGTGTGCCCCAGGTCGAGTCGCAGGCGACCGGGACGCAGTAGCGCGCGGCGATGCGGACGACCTCGCCCACATCGATGAGGCGCATCGTGAGCGAGGTGGGGACCTCGATGAACACCAGGCTGGTGCGCTCGTCGATGAGGCGCTCGAGCTCGTCGGGGGTGTCGAACCAGGCCACCTCGCCGTGCTTGACGATCTCGGCCTCGGCGAAGGTGCGGGCCGGCTGGTAGACATCGTTCTGGAGGAGGTATCCGCTTACCCGGAGAGGCGTGCGCGGCCAGCGTGGCGGCGATGGCGGTCAGGCCGCTGGGTGTGGCGATGCACGATTCGGTGCCGCACAGCCCGGCCATGGCGGACTGCAGCTCGAAGGTCGTGCTGGTGCCGTAGATGCCGTAGCGCGGCGCTTCGTAGGCCACACCACTACGAGCATCGTGTAGGTCCCCAAGCGAGTCGAAGAGGATGGTGGAGGCGCGCACCAGTGGTGGGTTCACGCTGCGTTCACGGTCGGCTGAGGCGCGCCCGAGGTGGGCCAGCTTGGTGTCGAATCCAGTGGTGCGACGCATGCTCCCATCTTGGCCCAAGTCGAGCGCCCGTGAAGTGGCCGATGAGTCGATCGCTTCGGGCTGTTCGGCATGGATGACGCGCGAGTCGACCTGCTCGCGCACCACGCGCCTCTACCCCCGCCTGCGTTGCGGTCGCGCCCGGGCCTCGCAGCCTGCGTTTGACCGCGCGGCGGCGTGGCCGCAACATCAGCACATGAAGGGCACGACGGATCTGATCGCCAAGCCTGGCCGGTCGTTGCGCGACTCGGACGCCTCCCGCGTGGACGAGATCGCCTTCCTTGCCGATGTCGCGCATCTCGCCGCGCGGGCTCGGACCTGGGAAGACCTGACCGGCACCGTCATCGATCGTGCCCGCGCCGCCTCGCGCGCCGACGTCTGTTCGCTCTACCTCATCGATCGTGATGGCAGCGGCCTGACACTCGCGGCCACCAACGGTCTCGACCAGGAAGCGGTCGGTGTGGCCCGCCTCAAGATGGGCGAGGGCGTCACTGGCCTCGCAGCGCAGCAGCAGTCGACCGTCGTCAGTCCCGACGTGCACAAGGACGACCATTTCGCCTGGATCCGCGGCGTCGACCAGGCGCGCTTCACCTCGATGTGCTCGGTGCCGCTGGTGTGGGAGGAGCAGGTGGTGGGGGTGCTCAACGTCCAGACTGCCCAGCATCGCGACTTCACACCGGCCGACATCGGTTTCCTGGAGGCACTCGCGGGCCTGCTTGCGGGCATGGTCGAGAAGAGCCGCCTGCATGCCGAAGCTGAGGCGCAACTGGAGCAGCTGCGGGCCATCGATGAGGCGCGTGCCAAGTTGGTGGCGGTCGTGACGCATTCGCTCCGAACGCCGTTGGCGGTCGTACGCGCCTATGTCGAGCTGCTGGGCAAGGAGGCGCAAGAGCGTGGCAGTGGGGATGCCGAGGCCTGGGAGCAAGAGGCACTCACGCAGGTGGAACGGCTCGACGAGACCGTCGACAACATCCTCGAGAGCCTCCGGGTGATGCCCACGGCAGCGGAGGAGCTATTGCCTATCGACCTGGCCGCGGAGGTCGCGCAGATCACCGCTGAGCTGCAGCCGATGCTGCGTGGCCGCACCGTCAGAACGAGCTTTCCCGACGAGCCCCTGAACGCATTGGCGTCGAGCGAGATGCTGCATCGATTGCTCGGGTACCTGCTTGAGAATGCGTCGAAGTACGCACCCAAACGTGGCACCATCGACATCTACTGCTGGCGTGACGGGGACGCTGCCTGCGTCGCGGTCACCGACGACGGTCCCGGCATCCCGGAGGCCTGGCGCGAGCGCATCTTCGAGCCCTTCGTGCGCCTCGATGATTCGCCTCGCGGCGCGGGCATCGGCCTCTTCGCTGCCCGCCGGCTGGCGCGCTCGATGGATGGCGAGCTGCTGGTCGAGCCCCGCCAGCCCTACGGCTCACAGTTCGTGCTGCGCCTGCGCTTCGTCGGGCCTGCCCGCTGAGCGGTGCCTCGGGCCTGCCCGCCGACGTCGCTGTCCAAGACACGCTGAAGGCCCGCGAGTCGGGAGGCCTCGCGGGCCTTCAGCCTGGATTCCGGGAGGTTTGCCGAGCTAGGCGGGTTCCGCCTCCGTGACCGTCGCCACGGCTGGCTGCACCGTAGCAGCGCTGGCGCCGCTGATGGCGCCCGTGCTGGTGCCGGCCCAGGGCACATAGGCGGTCTCGCCATGGACGGCGATGTCCAGGCCCGCTTCCTCGTCCGCCTCGTTGACGCGCAGGCCCAGGACCACGTCGATGACCTTGATGATGATGAACGTCATCACGCCGGAGAAGACGACCGTGACGGCCACGGCCGCGATCTGGATGAGCAACTGGTCGACGTTGCCCTCGACCAGGCCGGACACACCGCCGATGGCCGCGACCGCGAAGACACCCGTGCCGATGGCTCCCCAGATGCCACCGACGCCGTGGACGGCGAAGACATCGAGCGCGTCGTCGATGGCCAGGCGTTCACGCAGCAGCGTGACCCCGAAACAGACCGCACCGGCGACGAGGCCCAGGAGGAGAGCGCCACCGACGGTGACGAAGCCAGCCGCCGGCGTGATGGCGACGAGACCGGCCACGGCACCGGCGGCCGCGCCGACGACACTGACCTTGCGGCCCTTGAGGTACGAGGCGCCGACCCAGGTGAGCGTACCGGCAGCCGCCGAGACCGTGGTGACCATCAGGGCCTGTGCAGCGAGGCCGTTGGCACCCAGTGCCGAGCCGGCGTTGAAGCCGAACCAGCCGAACCAGAGCAGTCCGGCACCGAGGACCGTCATGGGCACGTCGTGGGGCTCTACGTGATGCCCGGCGACGCGACGGCCCATGACCAGCGCCACGATGAGCGCCGACACGCCAGAGGCGATGTGGACGACGGTGCCGCCGGCGAAGTCGAGCGCGCCCCACTGCGCCAGGATGCCTCCACCCCAGACCATGTGTGCCATCGGCGAGTAGACCAGGATCGACCAGGCGACGGTGAAGACGACGAACGCGGCGAAGCGCTTGCGCTCGGCGAAGGCACCGCTGATGAGCGCCGGTGTGATGGCCGCGAACATCATTTGGAACGTGGCGAACAGCACGAACGGGATGTCGCCACCGGGGTAGGCGGGGCTGATCTCCATGCCCACGCCATTGAACAGGACGTAGTCGAAACCGCCGACGATGCCAAGGTCGCCGATCGATGGCGCGAAGGCGAGGCTGAACCCGACCACGACCCACACGACCGTCACGATGGCCAGGCCGAAGAAGCTGTGCATGATGGTCGAGAGCACGTTCTTGGCGCGTACCAGGCCGCCATAGAAGAGGGCCAGGCCCGGCAGCATCAGCATCACCAACGCCGTGGACATCAAGAGCCAGGCGGTGTTGCCAGTGTCGATCATCGAAGTAGGTCCCTCCTGCGATAGGTATGCCCGAAGGCATGGGCTGAGGCGCCCGTCAGCGGTCGACGATGACGCTACGAACTGAGCAGGAGGCTGTCAGCGACAGCGCGGTCGGGATGTGGTGGCTCGGTGGTACACGTTCGGTTGCGACTCGGTGACGCGCGTCGTGGGCTCGCAGGCCGCAGGGAGCGTCGCCGCGACCTACGCGTCGAGGCGGTAGCCCACTCCGCGCACCGCGATGGGGACCGGCGCAGCAGCGGCCACGAGCTTCTCGCGAAGTCGTGCCAGGTGGGGCTTCAGCCACAACGGGTCGGGGTCGGGCACATCCGGCCAACCCGCGGCCAGCAGCTCATCATGGGGTACCACTTCACCCAGGCGCTCGACCATGATCCGCAGCAGCCGGAACTCCGTGACGGTGGTGGGGAGTGGTGTGCCCTGCCATCGGATCTCATGTCGCCGACGGTCCAGCTCGTAGCCCGAGGGGTCGCCTCGTCCCCGGTCGCCGCGACTGCCCGCCGCCCGCCGCGAGACCGCCCGAACGCGCGCCAGGAGTTCGTCCGCGCGGAATGGCTTGCGCACATAGTCATCCGCACCCGAGTCGAGCAGGTCCACGGTGGCGGTTCGGTCGCGCTCACCCGAGACCACGATGATGGGTACGTCGCTGACCTCCCGGATGCGCTTGCAGACCGTGGCGCCATCCATGCCGGGCATGGCCAGGTCGAGCAGCACCAGGTCGGGCTCGTCATCACGGAAGCGCCGCAACGCCTCTTCGCCGTCGTAGGCGGCGATGATGCGGTGGCCCGCCTGTCCCAGCAGCGCACCCATGGCGCCGACCATGGCCGGCTCGTCATCGACCACCAGGATCTTCAGTGGATCGGTGGAGCCGCCGGTTTCCGGTTCGTCACCCAGGATCGTCATCGTCTGTACCCCCTCATCGGAACCGAAGCGCGCATTGCCTCGAAGCGCTCGAGCCATGCCTCCAGCCGGCCCTCGTCCGCGAAGAGCACCAGGATGGTGTTATCGCCAGCCAACGTGCCTTCCTGTTCGGTGAACGTCGATTCGTCGATGGCCTGGCCGATGGCATTGGCGACGCCTGCCTCCGAGACTAGCAGTAACGTCAGCCCTGAGCGTCCGATCCGGATGTCGTAGTCGGTCAGGACGCGCTGGAGGCGCACATCGCTGGCGTCTGGCACGGCCGGCGTGAAGTCTCCGGGCCAGGCATAGACGTGGCCGCTCTCGTGCGGGACCTTGATGAGGCCCAGTTCGGCGATGTCGCGGCTGACCGTGGCCTGGGTGACCTCGAACCCGCGCTCGGCAAGGCGGTCGACGAGGTCATGCTGGCTGGCGATGGCCTCAGTTGCGACCAGGTCACGGATGAGTCGCTGTCGCTCCCGTTTGAGGGCGCGGGATGGAGCGCGCTGGGAGGTGCTGGGGCGTCGGTCCATCGCGAACGATTATACAGACCAGACGGCGATGGTCCGCATCAGTATGCAGAATCCGAGCGTAGTCAAGTCGAGTAGGTGACAACGACCTGCATAATGTCAGCGCCATGCTTGCATTTGGCGCCCGACTCGGGCATCATCGGTGTCGATGAAGCCGCACGGTACTCGCATGGCGATGCCCGAGGCCCCGCCGGGATCGGACGGGGTCTGACTCGGGGCGCGTCCAGGAGCACCCCATCGTCAGGCCGGATTCCCGGGGCCGCGACCACGAACGAAGGTCGCGGCCTTCGTGATTCCTGAGCCCCATCGGTTCGCCGAGCAGCCTGGCTTGCTCGAGCGGCCCCATCGAGAGGATTCCCTGATGACGCACACCGTCCTCCACCCGGCACATCCGTTCGCCGAACATCCGATCGCAGACGCCGCCCCTGCCTCCGCATCCATCCAGGCTCCTGCCGACTTCGTGCCCGGGTATCGCGGCCTCCGCTGCCGCGCCTGCGGCACGGCCGGCGGTGAGGGTGCCGTGTTCGTCTGCAGCCGCTGCTTCGGCCCACTCGAGCCGGTCTATGACCTCGACGTGCTCCGTGCTCGCCTCAGCCGCGAGGTGCTCGATGCGCGCGACGCCACCATCTGGCGCTACGCTGAGCTCCTGCCCGTGACCCAGATCCCGGCGGCCGGCCTGCAGGTGGGCTCCTCGCCACTGACCGACGCGCCTCGACTGGCAGCGCGCCTCGGGCTGGACAAGCTGTGGGTCAAGGACGACTCACGCAACCCCACGCTGTCGTTCAAGGATCGGCCGGTGGCAGTGGCGGCCGCCCGCGCCGCGCAATGGGGCTACCACACGCTCGCTTGTGCTTCTACCGGCAACCTCTCGGCAGCGGTGGCGGCGGCGGCTGCGGCGCACGGGCTCCGCGCGGTCGTGTTCATCCCGGCCGATCTGGAGCCGGCCAAGATCGCCCAGGCTCGCGCGCTCGGCGCCACCGTGGTGCGAGTGGACGGGCCCTACGACGACGTCAATCGGCTGTGCCTGGAGCTGACCGATGAGCTTGACGGCTGGGCCGTCCTCAACGTCAACCTGCGTCCCTTCTATGCCGAAGGCTCCAAGACCATCGCCTTCGAGATCGCCCAGCAGTTGGGATGGCGTGCTCCCGACGTCCTGGTGGCGCCATTGGCGTCGGGTTCGATGTACACCAAGCTGGCTCGCGCCTTCGGTGAGCTGGTCGACGTCGATCTGCTGGAC
The DNA here is from genome assembly GCA_963778955.1 of uncultured Chloroflexia bacterium. GTDB lineage: Bacteria > Chloroflexota > Limnocylindria > Limnocylindrales > CSP1-4 > JAFMJV01. The sequence goes on along the minus strand of CAVZWI010000004.1, from coordinate 89,699 downwards.
GAGGCGCCGGTGCGCTTCTTCGGTGGCCAAGCCCAGGGTTGTGCGCCCATCGCCGATGCCTTCGCCGCCGGCACCGACATCGTGCGTCCGGTGGAGAAGCCGACGACCATCGTACGTTCACTCGCCATCGGCTCGCCGGCTGACGGCGGCTATGCCATCAGGCAGGCCCACGCCAGCGATGCCGACATCCTGGGTGTGTCCGACGAAGAGACCGTGGCGGCCATCCGACTGCTCGCCGAGACCACCGGCATCCTTACCGAGACCGCCGGTGGTGTGACGCTGGCGGCCCTGCAGCGGGCGATCGACGCAGGTCGCATCGCTCCTCACGAGGAGACCGTCCTGGTCATCACCGGCAACGGCCTAAAGACGCTCGACGTGCTCGCCAGTGACGACGCCGCGACGCTTCCCGACCCCATCGCACCCAGCTTCGAAGCCTTCGAAGCGTGGTGGGGCACGACGCAGGAGGAAGCGGCCGCCTGATGGGGCGAGCCCATCACGAGCCAGGATGCCGACTTGACGGGGCGCGACTCACCCGTCATGCTGCGCCGCGATGACACACCTGTACATCTTGAAGCCGAAGCCGATGCGGCCCTGCCTGGAGGCACGGGCCTAGACGGCTTCGTTCGGGATGACCGACTCGGGGCCGCTGGGCAAGGCTCCGAGGGCCGCAGACACCGACGAGGGTGACTGCGGTCTTTTTGTTTGCTCGGAGCCCACGCCATAGCGACCTCGCCAACGACGAGGACAGACGATGCGAGCACTCATCACCGGGACGGGCAACATGGGCCTGGCCATCGCGGCCGCGCTCCAGGCGAGGGGCGACGAGGTGGTGGCCATGGCCGGCCGCGAGACTGGCTATCCGACCGCCGCCGAGATCGGTCCCGTCGACGTCGCGTTCGAGTTCAGCCACGACGCCACGCTGCTCGAGCACGTGGACCTCGCGCTTGCCGCGGGCTGCCGCGCCTTCATCATCGGCACCACCGGCTGGCGACCCGACGACGCGACTGGCCAGGCCCTTGCCTCGCGTCTCGACGATGCCGGCGCCCGAGCCGTGGTGGCGCCCACGTTCAGCCTCGGCGCCGTCCTCTTCGGCGACATCGCCGAGTACGCCGCCCGCCTCTTCGGCAGCTTCGACGACTACGATGCCTACCTCTTCGAGCAGCATCGAGCCGCCAAGGCGGACCGCCCCTCGGGCACTGCGCTGGCCGTCGCCAGCCGTCTCCTTCCGCACCTCCGATCGAAGCGCGAGGCGCGCCTGCCCGCGGGGTCGGGCGCGCCGGACCCAGACGTGCTGGAGGTGGTGGCATTGCGAGCCGGCAGCCACCCGGGCATGCACACCGTCGGCTTCGACGGTCCGGGCGAGTCGCTCGAGGATCCGCATCGCGGCACGTGACCGCTCCGCCTATGTGGCCGGAGCCATCCTCGCGGCAGACACGCTGGTGGCGATCCATCCCGCACCGGCATCACCGACTTCAGCACCCTGGTCCACGAACGGACCGCCTGACCCAAGCACCTGACACATCGAAAGGAACATCCCGACATGACCCCGACACTGACACTCCGCGGAGCCTTCACCGCCCTGGTCACACCCATGACCCCGACCGGTGAGCTCGACGAGGCCACGCTCGTCCGATTGGTCGAACGCCAGATCGATGCCGGTATCAACGGCCTGGTGCCCGTGGGCACGACGGGCGAGTCGCCGACGCTCACGGCCGAGGAGGACCAGCGCGTCATCGAGTTGACGGTCGAGACCGTGCGCCGACGTGGAGTGGCAGGCACCACGCCCGTCGTGGCTGGGACCGGGTCCAATGTGACCCGGCACGCCATCGACTACACCCGACGCGCCGCAGCCCTGGGAGCGGACGCGGCGTTGGTCGTCTCGCCCTACTACAACAAGCCTGATCAGCGCATGCTCGAGGCGCACTATCGAGCCATCGCCGACGAGGGCGGCCTGCCCATCGTCGTCTACAACGTGCCCGGCCGGACCGGCGGCAACGTCAACGCGGACACGTTGATGCGGCTCGCCGAGCATCCTCGTATCGTGGCCGTCAAGGAGGCCTCCGCGAACATGGAGCAGATCATGACCATCACACGTGACCGGCCGGAGGGCTTCGCGGTCCTCTCGGGTGACGACAGCTGGACGCTGCCGATCATGGGTGTCGGTGGCGAGGGCGTCATCTCGGTCGCGTCGAACGAGATCCCGGGCGTGATGGTGGAGTTGTGTGCCGCCGCGCTCGCCGGCGACTGGGATCGGGCGCGTCGCATCCACGAACGCCACCTGGAGCTGTTCCGTGCCAACTTCCTCACCTCCAACCCGGTGCCGGTGAAGGCCGCCCTGGCGGAGATGGGCCTCATCAACGACGTCCTGCGCCAGCCGCTGCTGCCACTCGACGATGCCAACCGCTCCCGACTGCGGGCGGTCCTGGCCGATCTTCGACCTGGTCGCCCCGGTCGCGGAGGCCGCCGCATGAGCGCTGACCCGGGATCGCTGCGGTCTCGGGTCCTGGCGGCCGATGCCGATTGGCGCTCTGGCGGCGATCCTCAGCTGCCGAGTTGGTCGACGAGGCTCGCGCCGTGGTGGCCGACCTCGTCGCAGCACTCGAGGTCGGCGATGTTCGTGCCGCCACCCCCGATCCGACCATCGAGGGAGGTTGGCGGGTCGACGCCTGGGTCAAGACCGGCATCCTGCTGGGGTTCCGGTTGCCGGGCATGACCGAGGTCCGTGATGGACCCATCATGGCCGGCCGCGACAAGTCCGCCTTCGGCACGCTGGATCTGCTCGACAGCGCGGGCTCTCGGGTAGCCTCGGCCGCAGGGGCGCCGTGGCGCATCGTGCCCGGCGGCTCGTCAGTCCGCGGCGGCGCCCACCTGGAACCCGGGGTGGCCATCATGCCGCCGTCGTTCGTCAACGTCGGTGCCTGGGTCGGCGCTGGCTCGATGATCGATTCACACGTGCTCGTCGGATCGTGTGCACAGGTCGGCCGCGACGTTCACCTCTCGGCCGCGGTCCAGATCGGTGGCGTGCTGGAGCCGGCCGGGGCACGTCCGGTGATCGTCGAAGATGGCGCCTTCCTCGGTGGTGGCGTCGGCATCTATGAGGGCGTCACCGTGAGCCAGGGGGCGGTCATCGCGGCCGGCACCATCATCACCGGGCAGAGCCGTCTCATCGATCTGGTGACCGAGCGTGAGCTGCGCGGCACGGCTGCGTCGCCCGTTGTGGTCCCCGCAGGAGCCGTGGTGGTCCCGGGGACGCGTCCGGCGAGGTCCGCCTGGGCGCGCCAGCAGGGCATCTCCGTGACCGTGCCGCTCATCGTGAAGTACCGCGACGAGGGGACCGACGCCCGCGTGGCACTGGAGGACGCGCTGCGATGATCGATGCTGTGCAACGGCGAGTCGGGGCAGGACCACGATCCGCGGAGTCTGTCTCGGCGCGGCCGCTATTCCCCACGGGACTGCTACGACCGAGCATTCGGTTCCAGCTGATCGATGCATTCCTCGCCGGAATGGATCGACACCCCCGGCGACGTTCGAGTCCCCGGGGGAATGATCTGACACCTGTCGTCGGCCATTCGCGCGCCAGATGCTCTGAGACTCGTCGGTCCGCGGTCGCAACAGTCCCGGGGGGAATGGGCCGTACATCGGGAGGCCCCGAGTGGCGCGCCTAGAACCGTCGCATCCGGTCGCACCGTCGCATCCGGCAGCGCCCGCGGTCGGGCTGGGCCGGTCGGTGGCAGGGCTCGACGGCGACGAGCTCGTGGCTCGCTTCGGAAGCCCGCTCTATGTCTACGACGCCGCCGTGCTGCGCGCTCGGGTGGCGGCGCTGCGAGACGCACTGCCCACCTCGGTCGACATCGCCTTCGCCACCAAGGCAAATCTCTCGCCTGGCTGTGCTGTCGGTGCTCCGCGGCGTCGGTCTTGGTGCTGACGTGGCCTCCGGCGGCGAGCTGCGGGCCGTCATCCGCGCCGGCTTCGCCCCCGAGCGTATCGTCTTCACCGGTCCCGGAAAGACCGATACCGAGGTGGAGGACGCGTTGCGGACCGGCGTGGGCGCCCTCACCATCGAGTCACTCGACGAGCTCGATGTCGTCATCTCGCTGGCGACGTCGGCGCGCCGCGGACAGGGTCTGATGCTGCGCCTGGCCACCGGTGGCGACGGTGAGGGCAGGCCCATCATCGGCGGCCCTGGCAACGTCAAGTTCGGCCTGACCGATGATGAGGCCAACGAGGCGGTCGATCGACTCCATCGCAGCGGCGCGCTGGCGCCCGACGGTCAGTTCACCCTGCGAGGTTTCCATGCCTTCGGTGCGTCGAATGTGCGCGAAGCCGCGGTACTGGTCGAGGGGGCCGCCTCTCTCGCTCGCCGGGCCGAGGCCATCGCTGCCCGTCATGGTCTCGGGGTCGAGTTGCTCGACGCTGGCGGCGGCCTCGGCATCCCCTACGCCGACGACGAAGAGCCGCTCGACATCGAGGCGCTGGGGGAGGGACTCGCCCGCGAGATCGCCAGCTGGGTCGAGAGTCCTGCGCTTGCCGGAACACGTTTGTTGCTCGAGCCCGGCCGCTGGCTAGCCGGTCCATCCGGCGCCTACCTCTGTCGCGTGATCCGTACCAAGGAACGTGGTGGTCGCTCCGTGGCCATCAGCGACGGCGGCATCCACCACCTGCTGCGCCCGAGGCTGGTGGGACAGGACCATCGCGTGGTGCCCGTGGGTGCGGCCGCCGACCGCGTTGCTGATGCGAGGGTCGACCTCGTCGGCCCGCTGTGCACCGCCATCGATATCCTGGCCTCCGCCATCGCCGCCCCGCGACCGAAACCCGGCGACCTGTATGCGGTCCGCGATGCGGGTGCCTATGGCTACAGCGAATTGATGCCGCTGTTCCTCTCGCACCCCGTCCCCGCCGAGATCGTGGTGGACGGCGAGACGGTCATCGTCTCAAGAGAGCGCATCGAGCCGGAGTAGATCCTGTCGCACCGACGCAAGCTACGATGCGGACATGCCCAAGACGATGCATCGTCGCTCGGAAGGACCCCCTACTTGGTGATGCCGAGGCGGCCATCCGCGGCGGTCAGTTCGGCATGCACGCGATCCGGCGCGGTGCCGCCCACGACGTCAGGGCGCGCAAGGGCATTCTCCAGCCGCGCAGCCGCGCGTAGCTCGACCGCCACCTCGGGATCCGACGCTGCCCCTCGTGCGACCGGGTCAGCCGATCCGGCCAGCGCGGCAGTGATGTCAGCATCCGGCAGCTCGGTCAGTTCTACGCCGGCCGCCTCGGCCCGCGCCACCAGGGCACCCACGATGTGGTGGCCGTCACGGAAGGGCACGCCCATCTCCACGAGGGTATCGGCCACGGCCGTGGCCGTCGTGTGGCCGGTCGTGGCGGCGGCCAGCATGCGCGCCTCGTCGACCTGCAGCGTGGCCACCATGCCGGCCATCACGTCCAGTGACGACTCCAGCACCGACAGCGCATCTATCAGCGCCGGCTTGTCTTCCTGCAGGTCACGCTGATAGCCGCCGGGTAGCCCCTTGAGCATGGTCAGCGCGGTGACCAGATGGCCGATGACGCGTGCGCTGCGACCACGGATGAGCTCGGCCGGATCGGGGTTGCGCTTGTTGGGCATCATCGATGAGCCCGTCGACCAGGCATCCGCCGGCCGCACGAAGCCGAAATTGGGGTTGCTCCACCACACGATCTCCTCAGCCAGGCGGGATAGGTGCGCCATCGTCAGCGCCGCCGCGCTGATGGTCTCCACCACCGGGTCGCGATCACCCACCGCGTCGATGGAGTTGCGGGTGACGCCGGCAAAGCCGAGCGCTTGCGCCGTGGCCGCCCGGTCGAGCGCGAAGCCGGCGCCGGCGAGCGCGCCGGAGCCCAGCGGTGACAGTGACGCCCGTGCCAGCGCATCGGAGAAGCGGCCGCGGTCCCGCTCCAGCATCTCCACGTAGGCCAGCAGGTGATGCGCGAACAGGACCGGCTGGGCCGGCTGCACGTGAGTGTGGCCGGGCATGACCGCATCGCGATGCGCCATGCCGAGCCCCACAAGGGAACGCTCCAGCCCGATGATGGCGGCGTGGATCTCTCCCGATCCGGCGGCGCAGGAACAGCCGCAGGTCGGTGGCGATCTGGTCGTTGCGTGAACGGCCGGTGTGGAGCTTGCCGGCCACCGATCCGATCCGTTCGGTCAGCGCCATCTCCACGTTCATGTGGATGTCTTCGTGCTCGGGGTCCCACTCGATGGAACCGTCCCGCACGTCCGCCTCGATCGAGCGCAGGCCATCGCTGATGGCCTCTGCCTCAGCCACACTCAGCAGGCCCGCTCGCGCCAGGCCTGCGACGTGGGCGAGCGAGCCGGCGATGTCATCGATCGCCAGCTCGGCATCGACCTCGATGGAGCGCCCGAAGGCGGCCGCATCGGCATCCGGACGGGAGCTGAAGCGGCCACCCCAGGCTTTCATGCGCTAGGCCACCGCGTCGGCCATCTCGACCGGCAGGTCGCCCAGCATGGGCTCGGTCCAGGTCCAGGCCGATTCATGGCGTGCGGCCTCGCGGCGCAGGGGCATGCCGAAGATCTTGATGAAGCCGACCGAGGCGGCGTGGTCATAGGCATCATCGGCATCGTAGGTCGCCAGCGTGCGGTCGTACAGCGAGTCGTCGCTGCGGCGCCCCACGACGTAGGCGTTGCCGTGGTCGAGGCGCATGCGCACCTGGCCGTTGACGACGCGTTGGCTGGAGTGCATGTACTCGCGCAGGTCGCGATGGAGGGCGCTGAACCAGATGCCGTCGTAGGTGGCCTGTGCCGTCTCATCGGCGACGAGCCGGTTGAAGCGCAGCTGCTCCTTGGACAGGGTCAGGCTCTCCAGGGCGGTGTGCGCGGTGTGCAAGATGGTCGCCGCCGGCGCCTCGTAGATCTCGCGGCTCTTGATGCCGACCAGGCGATCCTCGACGTGGTCGATGCGGCCGATGCCGTGTTTGCCGCCGATGTCGTGCACGCGCTGCACCAGCTCCACCGGTGCCATGGCCTCGCCGTCGAGCGCCACCGGAACGCCACCCTCGAAGGTGACGGTCAACTCGGTGGGGATGTCCGGTGCATCGCCCGGCGCCACGGTCCATTCATAGGCGTCGGCCGGCGGCGTGGCCCAGGGGTCCTCCAGCACACCGGTCTCGCATGAGCGCCCCCAGAGGTTGACATCGATGGAGTATGGCGAGGCCTTGGTGATGGGGATGAAGATGCCGCGCTCGGCGGCGTAGTCGATCTCCTGGTCACGGGACAGCCCCATGCCTACGCGCATCGGTGCCACCACTTCCAGCTTGGGGTCGAGCGCGTGGACGGCGACGTCGAAACGCACCTGGTCGTTGCCCTTGCCGGTGCAACCGTGGGCGACCGCATCACATCGTTCGCGGTCGGCGACCTCCACCAGCAGCTGCGCGATGAGCGGTCGCGCCAACGCTGTGGCCAGCGGATAGACGCCCTGGTAGAGCGCGTTGGCCTGCAGGCTGGGCCAGACGAACTGGCGGATGAAGCGATCGCGGCCGTCGATGACGTAGGCCCGGCTGGCACCTGCGGCGAGCGCGCGCTCGATGACACGGTCGCGCAGTGAATCGCCACCGAGGTCCACCGTCAAGGTGACCACCTCCGCGCCGTACTGCTCCTTGAGCCAGGCGACTGCGACCGATGTATCCAGCCCGCCTGAGTAGGCGAGCACGACCTTCTTCACGCCGTACCTCCGAACCTTCTTCTTGTACGAACGAACCCGCCGCTCGCGATCGATGTTGTGGCTGTCGTGGATGCACGAGGGGCATCCGGCACACGCCGGATGCCCCAGGATGTGCGATGCACACGGCGCTGTGGAGGCTCGCTGTCCTGCATTAACATGCGCGTGCAGGCTGAGTATTGCATAGTCATGCAGAACGTGCCACACGAGGCAGCGATACGCAGACCCCTCCGGGTCGGCCCTGGTGGGGTCCGGGCGACTGGCGAGTGGCACAGGGCACCCGGTCGGACCGGTGCATCGGCGCACAGTCCTGTCGTGGGCTAGTCGTTTCGTGTCACTACCGGACTTTGGGGCCATGAGCTTGACTGACGCCCCGGCCCGAAAGGGAGAGTCCATGTCCACCTCTTTTCCCGAGCGCGTCGCTCATCGTTCGCGTCCCATCGACGCGCCCAGGTCCGTTCGCTGGCGTTTGTGGGGTGCGATGCTTGCCCTCGCCCTGCTCCCCACGGCAGCAGGTATCTACCTGACAGCATCGTTGCTGGGCCAGGCTGAGCCCGTACCCCAGCTCGAGCGTGCCCACCAGACATCAGAAGCCGCCGCGGGCCTGCTCGCGACCGAACAGGCCATCGAGAGCCGATTGCTGGTCGCTGCCGGCAGCGCCTCGATGGGTACGCTCGTCGATGGTGTCCGTGGTGCCTCGGAGCGCCAAGCCGCGGCACGGATGCTCGAAGGGCTGCGTGGCAGCGACGGCGCCATCGTCTCGGGTGCCTGCATCGTGCGCTCCGGGGACGGTCAGACCATCCCCCTCGGAAGCAGTCGTGGCGCCGAACGGTTCGATGCCTGTGCCGATGACCGGCTGCGCAGTCAGGCCCTCTCCGCCACGGCCGATACGGTCACGCACGCCAGGGGCGACGGAGGCCGACTACTGCTCGCGGCACCGCTGCGTTCGGTGAGCGGGCGTGACGGTGGCGTCCTCTCGGTGGAGGTGGATGTCCCGGCACTGTTCGACCGGGCCCGCTCGTCGTCGAGTGATGCGGTCGCCTCGATGATCGTGGACATGGGCTCATCAGAGGTCATCGCAAGATCGCCGATGATGGCGGACCCGGTCGATGGTGCCGCCGGCCGTCTTGAGTCACTCACGCGCTACGTCGGGGGCATCGTGACCGGCGACGCTGAGACCGGACACCAGCTGGCAGCCATGGGCTTGGCGCCATCGCTGCTGCCGCTGTGGGGCAATGGGGACGGGTCGCGCATGGGCCTGCTGCAGGTGTGGCCGAGCCCTTCGGTGCCGATCCCGTCCCAGCTGCGCCTGGCGTTCGTCATCCTTCTCGCCAGCGCCATCCTCGCCGTCATCCTGCTCGCCCGCTACTTCCTCAACCCCTTCGAGGAGCTGGCCGATTCACGAACGGAGCTGCAGGTGCTCTATCACGAGGCGCGCGAGGATGCCCTGGCCGACGGCCTGACCGGCCTCGGCAACCACCGCGCCTTCCAGGAGGCGCTGGCACGCCAGATCGGTGCCTTCGAGGAACGTGGCATCTCCTTCAGCGTCGTGCTGCTCGACCTCGATGACCTCAAGGTCGTGAATGACCGCGAGGGCCACGCTGCGGGCGACGAGACGCTGCGATTGATGGCCCGAACCATGCGTGAACAGGCGCGCGACAACGACCTGCTATTCCGAACCGGTGGGGACGAGTTCGCGATGTTGCTGCCAGGAGCGGACATCGAGGACGCCACCGGGGTGGCGGAGCGGATCCTCCACTTCTGCAAGCGCCCGGATGAGGGCGCCCGTTACTGTGCCTTCTCCGGCGGTATCTCTGGTGTGCCCTGGTTCACGCGCAGTGGTGGCCTCGCCTACCAGCAGGCTGACGCGGCCCTCTACTGGGCCAAGCGCCACGGGCGCGGCTCGATCGAGGTCTTCGACGCCGATCGGGATCACCTGCCCGACGAGTACAACGCGGTCACCGGCAACGCCGTGGCCGAGGTCATCACCGGCAAGATGCTCAGTCCCGTCTTCCAGCCCATCGTGGACCTGCGGAGTGGCCGCGTGCTGGGGTTCGAAGGCCTGATCCGTTCCTCGACCCGAACGGGCCGCTGCCGAACACCGAGCGACTGTTCGCGGCTGCCGCGGCGTCCGGCCGCACCGTGGAACTGGACCTGGCCTGCATCGAGGCGGTCGTCAACGGCGCCCGGGCCATCGGGCCCGACCGGCTGCTCACCCTCAACCTGTCACCGCGCACGCTCGAGGTCAAGGATTTCGACGCCGCCTGGTTGCTGAAGAGTCTGGTCCGCAACGGCATCTCACCGAGCCGCGTCATCATCGAACTCACGGAGCGCGAAGAGGTCGACGACCTGGTGCGCCTGCGTCGCACGTTCGCGACGCTGCAGCAGTACGGCCTGCGCCTTGCCGCCGACGACGTCGGCGCCGGCAATGCCGGGCTGCGGTTGCTCTCGCAGGTGCAGTTCGACATCGTCAAGATCGACCTGTCGCTGGTGCAGGACGGCGTCCGCCGGCTGGGCTCGCGGGCCGTGCTGCAGTCGTTGCGAGACCTCGCCCTGAGCCAGGACGCTCGCATCGTGGCCGAGGGCGTCGAGACGGCGCAGCAGCTACAGGTCATCCGGGAGCTCGACATCGGTGCCGGCCAGGGGTTCCTGCTGGGACGGCCGGAGGTATCGGTCGACAAGACGTTCGTCGACGTGCGGCAGTTGGCGAGCGGGCTGGTGGTGCCGGCGCATGCCGCGCCGGCCGCGATCCCGGTCGGACCGGTGGCCCCCGAGGGCACTGGAGACTCCGACGGCATCTCGCCTGAGCGCCGTGCCATGTTCCTGCCGACCGCGGCGCGTGGCTTCCTCAGGACCGAACCCGGCGGGGCATAGGCGCCGGCGTCTCGCCAGCGCCTTCCGGTGGCCCGGTGCGGCCATCGCCAGTGGCCCCTGGCGCTATCGCCGATCGCGGTGAAAGCCCGTTCCGGCGCCTTCGTGCAGGGCACGCCGCAGGGCATTGGCGGTGCGGCCGTCGGCGATGACCGAGCGCTCTGCGCGTGAGCCGGGACCGATGGCCCGCAAGGCTGAGCCCACCTTGGGCACCATGCCCCCCGCGATGACGCCCGCATCGATGAGGCGTGTGGCTTCGTCCGGCGTCAACTCCGGGATCCGGTCGCCAGCGGCGCCACGGACACCATCGGTGTCGGTCAGCAGCAGCAGTTCGCCGCCCAGGGCGGCACTGACCGCCGCCGCAGCATCGTCGGCGTTGACGTTGCAGATGCGGCCGTCGGGATCGAGGCCCATGGGCGACAGCACCGGCAGGTGGCCGGACTCGAGGAGGGTCTCCAGCAGCGTCGGATCCGCGATCGGCTCGCTGATGACGCGATCGAGCCCTTCGGCGGGCGGGCCAGTGATCATGCCACGGTCGATGCCGCGGACCCCGACCGCCTCCGCGCCCAGCTTCAGCAGGGCCGCGGTCAACTCGGCGTTGATGACGCCGCTGATGACGGCCAGGAACACTTCGAGCGTGGCTTCGTCGGTCACCCGCCGGCCGGCATCCCAGCGGCTCTCGACACCGAGTCGCACCAGCCACTCGGTGAGGCGCTTGCCGCCACCGTGGACGATGACGACGGGCCGCTCGCGGCGCTCACCGACGATCTCACGCAGCACGTCCTGCTGCTCGACGATGGTGGTGCCACCGAGCTTGATGACGACCGGCAGTCGGCTCACGCTCACGTGGAGTAAGCCGAGTTCTCGATGACGTACTGCTCGGTGAGGTCGCAACCATAGGCTTCGCCCGAGCCGTCACCGACGCCGAGGTCCACGCGGATGAGCACCTCCGAACCACGCATCCGCGCGGAGAGGTCGGTCTTGTCGAAGTCCACCGGGAGGCCTTCGAAGACGGGCGTACCCTCGATGTCGATCTGCAACCGATCGGGGTCGACCTCCACCGGCTGACGGGCTCGCGCGCGCGCCTCGCCGGCGTCGAGGCCGGCGGCCTCGAGCACAGCGGCCGACGGCGTGACGGCGTTGCCCACGGCCATGGCGATGCGGCCCCAGTTGGGGTCGGCACCGTGGATGGCGGCCTTGACCAGGTCGCTGCTGACGACGGCCCGGGCGGCGGCGCGAGCGTCGGCCGCATCGCGTGCGCCGCTGACGCCACAGGTGATGAGCGTGGCCGCGCCCTCGCCGTCGGCGGCCTGCTGGCGTGCCAGCGATCGCGCCACGGCCTCCAAGGCTCGGGCGAAGGCCGCCGTGGCAGCCGGATCGTCCTCCAGCGCGACGGCGCCTGAGGCACCCGAGGCGGCCAGCAGGACGGTGTCGTTGGTGGATTGGTCGCCATCGATGCTCATCGCGTTCCAGGTTCGCGTCACGATGGGCCGCAGCAGCGCATGCAGGGTCGCTGGAGCGGCCTTGGCATCGGTGAGCACGAAGCAGAGCATGGTGGCCATATCGGGATGGATCATGCCCACGCCTTTGGCTACGCCGCTGATGGTGACCTCCACTTGGGTGCTGTCCGCGGCGGGCAATCGCAGTCGGACCGCGGCCATCTTGGCGTGCGAGTCGGTCGTGCGCAGTGCCTCGGCGATGTCCGCGAAGGCGGCATCATCGCGATCGAGTCCGGCAGCCGCGACCGCGCCCATGGCGGTCGCGATCCGCGCCACCGGCAGGCGCGTGCCGATGAGACCGGTGGACATCGCCAGCACTTGCTCGGTGGTGGTCCCGACGGTCGCCGCGAGGGTCGCGGCCAGGCTTCGTTGGTCGGCCAGACCGGCGGCACCGGTGGCGGCGTTGGCACAGCCGCTGGTGGCCATCATGGCACCCGCCCAGCCGTAGCGTCCGGCACCTGCCGGCTCGGTGGCGGCCAGGTGCTGCTGGTTCATCAGCACCGACGCGGCCGGCAGGCGATTGGTGGTGAAGGTCGCGGCCACGGCGGCAGGCCCATCCTCGACCACCAACAGCGCCAGGTCCGGGGCACCGGAGGCCTTGATGCCCGCGCTCGTGCCTGAGGCCAGGAAGCCCTTGGGCAGGCGCGCAGCGCGTTCGTCCGGCGGCAGATCGGAGGGCAGCGGAGCCAGCGGTGTCACGGGACGAGCGGGAGTTGCTGCAGTCCGGTCCACTCCGGCAGGCCGAAGACGAGGTTGAAGGCCTGCACGGCCTGGCCCGCGGCGCCTTTCACCAGGTTGTCTTCGACCGACACCGTGGTGATGCGGCCGGTCCGCTCGTCGAGGTGGGCGAAGACGCGCACGAAGTTGGATCCGCGTACGTGCGCCGTCGCCGGTGGCGTGTCCATCACCTCCACGAAGTACTCGTCGGCGTAGGCCTCCTCGTAGAGTCGTCGCAGTTCGTCAGCGCTGATCGACCGGGTCGGCCGCACGTGACCGGAGGCGAGGATGCCGCGGTTCATGGGCACCAGGTGTGGCAGGAAGCCGGCGGTGGCGGCGCCGGGGTTGGCCTCGGGCGTGGATCCGGCGTCGCGGATCTCCTGGATCAGCTCCGAGGTGTGGCGATGCCCGCCGACGCCGTACGCCTTCACCGAGTCATTGACTTCCACGAACATCAGGTCGGCCTTGACCGAGCGACCGGCGCCTGAGACGCCGCTCTTGGCATCGACCACGACATCCTCGATGAGGCCGGCGCGCGCCAGCGGAAAGAGACCCAGCAGCGCCGTGGTGGGGTAACAGCCGGGCGACGCGACGACGATGGTGTCGGCCCCCTGCAGCGCCAGCAGTTCATCGCGATGTTGCTCGGGCAGCCCGTAGACAGCCTTCGAGAGCAACTCCGGGAAGGGATGCGTGTAGTCGTACCAGCGTTCGTAATCGGCCGGATCCTTGAGTCGGTAGTCCGACCCCAGGTCGATGACCGCGATGCGCCGCTCGATGAAGTCCGGTACCAGCGCCGCCGAGGCGCCGTGTGGCAGCGCCATGAAGACCGCATCGATCTCCGGCAGGGTCGATCCGAAGCGGTGTCCGGTACGGCCCAGCTGTGGTTGGCTGAGGCCGATGGGCTGACCCTCACGGTCCCGACCCTGCAAGCCGGCGACATGCACCGCCGGATGGCGCTCCAGCAGACGAACGAGCTCGCCACCGGCGATGCCGGCGGCGCCGATGATGCCGACGCGGATGGTGGCGCGGCCGCCGAGGGAAGGGCTGGCGGAGTCCCGTGAGGTGGTCTGGGTCATGGTCGACAGACGATACAATGCAGCGCGTCCGAGGGTGGGATGAGTGCCTCAGGAGGATCGTTGGCGCATCGCAGAGCGACGGCGCCTGCTATGCGATAGTTGGGCTACCCATGAGCACGCACGACGATACCCGCGACCAGGACATCCCCGACCTCTCCATCCCCAGTGGCGGCAGCGTCCTCTCGGCCATCGAGGTGCGCGCCACCGACGCTGCCGACCTGACCGAGGATCCTGCTGCGCCTGCGCGGCGCCGGTGCGGATGTCGTCACCATCAACTCGTTCCCGGCCACCAAGAAGGGTGAGGGCGACGAAGTCACGCGCGTCTTCGACATCGAGTTGCGCGACCTGGGGCCGGTGGAGGCCACCCAGGCCGCACTCACGGTCCCGGGTGTGTCCGCGGCCGATGCCCGGCCCACGCTGGGGCAGATCTTCGGCAAGCGCGTCATCGTCATCGGCGGAGGTGCACAGGTGGCCCAGGTGGCGCTGGGCGCGGTCTCCGAGAGTGACCGTCACAACCTGCGCGGCGAACGCATCTCGGTCGACACCATGGCACTGGTGGGCGAGAAGGAGATAGCCGGTGCCGTCCGCGCTGTGGCCGATCTGCCGCGTGCGCACATCCTGGTGCTGGCCGGTTCACTGATGGGTGGCGAGATCACCCTGGCCGTGCGCGAGCTGCGCGATCGCGGCATCCCGGTGGTCTCGCTCTCGATGGCTGGTTCGGTCTCGGCTGAGGCCGATCTCGTCGTCAGCGACCCGGTGCAGGCCGGCACGATGGCGGTGATGGCCATCGCCGATACCGCTCGCTTCGACCTGGACAAGCTGCGCGGCCGACGCTACTAGTCGCGCGGGCCTACCCGCTGCCCGTATGCTGTGGACATGACCGATACCACTCGTTCCATCCAGGAACGCTCCACTGCCACCCTCTCGCCGATCCTCGGCCGCTACTACCAGCAAGCCTGGGTGCGCGGTGAGGGTCATCGCCTCTACGACAGCGACGGCCGCGCCTACCTCGACTTCGCCAATGGCATCGCGGTGACCTCGCTGGGCCACGGTCACCCCCGCGTGAACGCCGCCATCCACAAGCAGGTCGACGAGCTCATCCACGTCTGCAATGGCCTTGGTCACCTCGATCCGGTCACACGGCTGGCGGAGATGCTGGTCGAGGAGCTGCCAGACGGGCTGGATACGGTCTACTTCGGCAACTCCGGCGCGGAGGTCGTGGACGGCGCCATGAAGATGGTGCGTCGGGCGACCGGGCGCACGCACATCATCGCCTTCTCCGGTGCGTTCCACGGCCGCACCTATGGGGCCACGAGTCTGACCAGCTCCAGCCTCAACTATCGCAGTGGCTACGACCCGCTGGTGCCGGACATCCATATCGCGCCATTCCCAAACGCCTATCGCGACTTCGACGGCGACGAGGCCGCCGCCAGCGCCGCCAGCCTGGCCTACCTGGAGCGCCTGTTCGCCGAGCAGATCCAGCCGGCGCGCACGGCGGCCTTCATCATCGAGCCGGTGCAGGGCGAAGGCGGCTACCTGCCCGCACCGGTCGCCTTCATGCAGGGCCTGCGCGAGTTGGCCACGCGCCACGGCATCCTGCTCATCGTCGACGAGGTGCAGTCAGGCTATGGCCGCACCGGCAAGATGTGGGCCTTCGAGCAGGCCGGCATCGTGCCCGACGTGGTGCTGGCGGCCAAGGCCATCGCCAACGGCATGCCGTTGGCGGCGTTGGTGTCGCCGCGCGAGCTGCAGGAGCGCTGGGGCCTGGGTGCCCACGGCTCCACCTACGGCGGCAACCCCGTCGCCTGCGCCGCCGGTATCGCGGTGCTGGAGGTGATCCGTGAGGAGGGGCTGGTGGCCAACGCAGCCGAACGTGGTGCCGAGCTGACCGCGGGCCTGCAGGCGCTGGCGGCCGAGGATCACCCGCATCGGCGATGTGCGTGGACCCGGTCTGATGATCGGCGTCGAGATGATCAAGGACCCGGGTGCCGCGCCAGCCGTCGCGCTCGGCAGCGCGCTGAGTACCGCCTCTGCCGACAGGGGCCTGCTGGTGCTGACCTGCGGGGCCGGCAACGTGGTGCGTTGGATCCCGCCGCTCGACGTGCAGCGCTCGGAGATCGAGGAGGCCCTGGGCATCTTCCAGGAGGCCCTGCTCGCGACCCAGTAGCGGCGTCGCTGTCGAGCTCAGTCGGCGCGGACCTCATGACAGGGGTTGGACAGCCGCCCGATGCCCTCGACCTCGACGGTCATGACGTCGCCTTCGTGCATGAGGACGCGAGGGTCGCGGGAGTAGCCGATGCCGCCGGGCGTGCCGGTGGCGATGATGTCGCCGGGCTCCAGCGTGAATGCCTGCGAGCAGAACGACACCAGGTAGGGCACAGAGAAGATGAGGTTCATGGTGCTCGAGTCCTGCATGATCTCGCCGTTGCGGTAGCTGCGAACGGCGAGATCGCCCGGATCGTCGATCTCATCGGCGGTCACCACTGCGGGGCCGATGGGGCAGAACGTATCGAGTGACTTGGAGCGCACGAACTGGCCGTCGCTGAACTGCAGATCCCGCGCGCTGACATCGTTGAGGCAGGTGTAACCGAGGATGTGCCGAGGTGCCTCGGCCTCGCTCACTCGACGCGCGCGCCGGCCGATGACGACCGCCAACTCGACCTCCAGGTCCACCGCGTCCGTCAAGCGTGGGTCCCATTCCACCGTGGCGCCATGCCCGACCACCGCGGTGGTGAACTTGGCGAACAACAACGGCACCGCCGGGATCTCGACGCCGAGTTCCGCGGCGTGGTCGTGGTAGTTGAGCCCGATGGCTACGATCTTGCCTGGGTGCGGCACCGGGGCGATCCGTCCGGTCGGGTCGACGTCACCGGGACGTTCATCCCCATCCGCGGAACGGGCCGCCTCGCGCAGCGCCGACAGCGCCGCCTCGCCACCGCTCAGCAGCTCCTCCATCGACCCCGGCAGACCGCCGCCCAGGGAATGGCTCGCCCAGATGCGGCCGTCGGCGTGCTCGACCGCCAGGCGGTCGCCGGCGGCATCGAGGTATGAGACGAGACGCATCGGTGGCTCCTGTCGTGGTGTCGGTTTCAGTCGGTGACAGTCGGTGACGGTCGGGGTCAGACGTCGCTGCGGTCTACTGTATCGGGTCGCCCCGTCTCGGCGAGGATGACCGCACCGATGACGAGCACTCCACCGAGCAGCTGTACGGCGGTCAGGCGCTCGCCGAAGAGGATCATCGCCAGCACCACCGTGTAGACCGGTTCGACCGTGCTGATGAGCGCCGCGCGGGCACCACCCACACGCCGCACGCCGGCATAGAACGACTGGATGGCGATGGCGGTGGAAACCAGGCCCAGGCCCAGGAGGGGAAGCCACGATGCGGTGGGGATGTCGAAGGGCGAGACCGATCCGCCGCTGCCCAGCAGGAGGAGCGCATAGACCATGGCCGTGGCGGTCGTCATGATCGCTGCCGCGGGGGAGGGGTCAGGCGCCGCCGACTCGGGCGTGGACATCTCGGGCGCCGCCGACCCGGGCGCCGCCGACCCGGGCGCCGCCAGCTCGAGCGTGGCCATCTCGGCGTCGCCAGGTGGGATGTCGATGGTCGGGCCGGCGTGATAGCGATCGGGTCGCTCGCCGGCCAGCCGAGCCTGCAGCACGATCCAGATGGCATAGATCAACCCGTTGGCAAAGGCCAGCGCCAGGCCCCACAGCGGCGGCGACTCGCCGCTCGGGATACCACCCAGGGTGAGCGCCACTCCGACCAGGGAGATGCCCAGCGCCAGCCAGGCCCGTCGTCCCTCCAGGCGACGGACGAAACGGGTCGCCATCACCGCCACCATGGCCGGATAGAGGTAGGTGATGATGGAGGTCAGCGCGATGGGTACGACCTGCAGCGCCGCGAAGAAGGCGTAGCTGTTGCCAACGTAGAGGCCACCCAGCAGCAGCAGCACGGTCACGCGCCGGCGTGGTAGCGAGCGCAAGGACTGGCGCCGACCTGATGACAGCAGCAGGAAGCCCCAGCCGAACAGCGCCGCGATGCCGAAGCGCCAGAACATCACCGTGAGTGGCCCCATCTCGGCGTCGTAGAGCGGCTGCACGAAGAGCGCGCCCGAGCCGAAGCCGGCTGCTGAGATCAGCACCAGGATGATGCCCAGGGCCTGCCCGGTGATAGGCGTGCGGCGGCCAGGTGCGGCGATGGAGGTCACGGCAGCGATGCTAGCGCTCGTGCGCGGGCCTGTTGCCATCCGCACGGCATGGCTGTCAAGGGCCGAACGGCCAGTGGCGTTACACTGACGTTCACACCGACGAGCAGCGTCGTCGGCGAGGTCGTGAACAGGAGCCCGCCCCCCGCGTGACCATCGAGACAGAACAGCACCACACATTACCCATCCAGGAGCTCGAACGCGTCACGATCCGTTTCGCCGGCGACTCGGGCGACGGCATGCAGCTCACGGGCACGCAGTTCACGCGGACAGCGGCCGTCTTCGGCAACGACATCGCCACGCTGCCGGACTTCCCCGCCGAGATCCGTGCCCCCGCCGGCTCTCTCGCCGGCGTCTCCGGCTTCCAGATCAGCTTCAGTTCGGCTGACATCCATACGCCTGGCGATTCGCCGGACGTGCTGGTGGCGATGAACCCCGCGGCGCTCCGCGCCAACGTCGGGGACATGCCCGCCGGCGGTGCCATCGTCGTCAACGAGGATGCCTTCACCAAACAGAACCTGGCCAAGGCGGGCTACCGTGAGAACCCACTCGAGGACGGCTCGCTAAGCGACTTCAACGTCTTCGAGATCCCCGTCGGCAAGCTCAACGCGCGGGCGCTCGAGGGTCTGGACCTGTCCACCAAGCAGGTCGACATGTCCAAGAACTTCTTCGCGCTGGGGCTGATGTTCTGGCTCTACGAACGTTCGATGGAGCCGACCATCAGGTGGATCGAGAAGAAGTTCGCGGCCCGTCCGGTCATCGCCGAGGGCAACCTGCGGGCGCTGAAGGCCGGCTATGCCTTCGGTGAGACCACGGAGATCTTCCACACCACATACCGCGTCAAGCCGGCCACGCTGCCGTCGGGCATCTATCGCAATGTCACCGGCAATGAGGCCGCGGCACTGGGCTTCGTCGCAGCCACCAAGCTGTCCGGGCGCGAACTCTTCTACGGCTCCTATCCCATCACACCCGCCAGCGAGATCCTGCATCAGCTCTCGACCTACAAGCACTTCGGCGTGCGCACCTTCCAGGCCGAGGATGAGATCGCGGCCATCGGCTCTGCGATCGGCGCGTCCTTCGGTGGTGCGCTCGCGCTGACGGCGTCATCGGGTCCCGGCATCGCGCTCAAGGGTGAGGCCATGGGCCTGGCGGTGATGGTGGAGCTGCCGCTGGTGATCGTGAACGTGCAGCGAGGCGGTCCCTCCACGGGCCTGCCCACCAAGACCGAGCAGTCCGACCTGCTGCAGGCGATGTATGGCCGCAACGGCGACGCGCCCCTGCCGATCGTGGCACCGGCCACCCCGGCCGAATGCTTCGACTACGCCATCGAGGCCTGTCGCCTGGCACTCAAGTACATGACGCCGGTGATGTACCTGTCGGATGCCTTCCTGGCCACCGGCTCCGAGCCCTGGCGCATCCCCGAGCCGGACGACCTGCCGGACATCTCGGTTCCCAATCACACCGACGCCGCTACCTTCCAGCCCTACGACCGCGACCCTGACACCCTGGCACGACCCTGGGCCATCCCTGGCACACCGGGCATGGAGCACCGCATCGGCGGCCTGGAGGGTGCTGATGTCAGCGGCCAGGTGTCCTACGATGCGGACAACCACCAGCGCATGACCGACCTGCGGGCACGCAAGATCGCCGGCATCGCCGACGACATCCCCGACCTGGAGGTCTTCGGTCCCGAGCGAGGCGACCTGCTCATCCTCGGCTGGGGCAGCACCTACGGCTCGCTGCGAACGGCGGTCGAACGGCTGCAGCGTGGTGGCGACGCGGTGGCCCATGCGCACCTGCGCCATCTCAACCCCTTCCCGCGCAACACGGCCGAGGTGCTCTCCCACTACCGACGCGTGCTCATCCCGGAGATCAACACCGGCCAGCTGCGGTTGCTCATCCGTGGCCGCTACCTGGTCGACGCCGTAGGCCTGAACCGGGTCCGCGGCAAGCCCTTCCCCGTGCCCGAGGTCGTCAAGGCCGCGCGGCTGCTCCTCGACGACGAGTGAGGTCGACATGACTGACATCATCACCAGCCCCGCCGGCACCGGACCGGCCAGCGAGACCGAGCCGTTGCCGCTCACGCGCAAGGACTTCGTCTCTGACCAGGAAGTGCGCTGGTGCCCCGGCTGCGGCGACTACTCGATCCTGGCCCAGACGCAGAAGGTGATGCCCGACTTCGGGTATCCGCGCGAGAACATCGTGTTCATCAGCGGCATCGGCTGCTCGGGCCGGATGCCGTACTACATGAACACGTACGGCTTCCACTCCATCCACGGACGCGCGCCGACGCTGGCCACCGGTCTCAAGATCGCGCGGCCCGACCTGATGGTCTGGGTCATCACTGGCGATGGTGACGCGCTCTCCATCGGCGGCAACCACATCCTGCATTCGATGCGGCGCAACGTGGACATCAAGGTGGTGATGTTCAACAACCGCATCTACGGCTTGACCAAGGGCCAGGCCTCGCCCACTTCGGAGTTCGGCAAGCGCACCAAGTCCACGCCTGAGGGCACGGTCGACCAGCCGGTCGTGCCGCTGTCGGTGGCGCTGGCAGCGGAGGCCACCTTCGTGGCGCGGACCATCGACAACTACACCGAGCATCTCCAGGAGACGCTCGATGCGGCCGGTCACCACAAGGGATCGGCCTTCACCGAGGTGCTGCAGAACTGCAACATCTTCAATGACGGTGCCTGGCGCGAGTTCACCGACCGCGACGTCCGAGACGACCGGGTGCTGCGCCTGAAGCACGGTGAGCCCATGATCTTCGGCAAGGCACGCGATCGCGGCATCCGCATGAACGGCACCAAGCCGGAGGTCGTCGACCTGGGCGACGGCATCGATGAGTCGGACCTGTTGGTGCATGACGAGACGGACGGCACGCTCGCGTTCATCCTTTCGCGCATGTTCTGGCCGGAGTACCCCGTTCCGGTGGGTGTCTTCCGGCGTGTCAAGAAGCCCACCCACCATCAGCTCGTGGCCGGCCAGATCGAGCTCGTTCGTGCCGACAAGGGTGAGGGCGTGCTGCGCGATCTGCTCTTCAGCAGCGACACCTGGGAAGTCCCCTGAGCGCTGCGGTAGTCGTCGTGGCCGACGACCTGATGTGGTCGACGCGCATCGCCGAAGCCGTGCGACGGGCCGGAGGCACCGCTGTCAACCTTCGCACCGAGGTCGAGCTGGCCGTGGCCCTGGAGGCCTTCGAGCTCGGCGACGTTCGCACCATCAGCGGCGCTATCGTGGACCTGGCCGCGCGTCGTCTTGACGGGGTCGCCGCCATCGAGCAGGTGGCCGCAGCGCGACTGCCGGTCATCGCGGTCGCCGAGCACGACGACCAGCTCACCCGCAAGCGCGCCCTCTCGGCTGGTGCCGGACGCGTGTTCTCGTATCGCAAGTTCTTCGAGGACGGCACCCGGTTGTTGGAGGGCTGGCTGGCGGCCGACAGGGCAGAGGAGTCCTGAGGGTGCCGCATGGCATCAGCCCGGCACGCTACCGTGAGCGGCTGGCAGCGGCCCAGGCGGCGCTCCCGGGCGCAGCGGCCGCGGCCCTCCTGATCGGGGTCGGGCCTGAGCTGGAGTGGCTCACCGGCTATGCCGCGCACGGCAACGAACGGCTGAACCTGCTCGTCATCCCTGCCGCCGGCCCCATCAGCTACGTCAGCCCTCGGCTGGAGGCGCCCGCGGCACGAGAAGCCCCCGGCCTTGGGGCCGATGCGGTCCGACTGCTGATGTGGGACGAGACCGACGACCCCTACCGACTGGTGCGACCGCTCGTCAGCGCTGGCGAGCGCGGGAGCTATCTCGTCTCCGATGGCTTGCGCGCCACCTTCGTGCTGGGCCTGCAGGCTGTATCGCCGGATGCCGGCTGGGGCCTTGCCTCGGCGGTGCTGGCACCCATGCGACGGATCAAGGACGACGAGGAGATCGAGTTCCTGCGATCTGCCGCAGCGGCGGCAGATCGCGCCATCGAGCGGGTCATCGCCGGTCCGCTCATCGGTCGCACGGAGGCCGATGTGGCCAAGGACGTCCGAGCCGCCCTGGTGGAAGAGGGACACGATACGGCCGAGTTCTGGATCGTGGCATCGGGCCCCAACAGCGCTTCGCCGCACCATGAGCCGGGCGGACGCATCATCGGTCCCGGTGAGCCGCTGCTGCTCGACATCGGCGGACGCCGGGCCGGCTACTTCTCCGACATCACGCGTACGGTCTGGATCGCCGGCGACGATGGCGCTGGCCCCGACGCCGACTTTCGGGCCATCTACGAACTCACCGCAGCCGGGCAGGCCGCCGCACGCGCTGCGGTCCGACCGGGCGTCAGCTTCGAGGACATCGATATGGCGGCTCGCGACGTCATCGCCGCCGGCGGCCATGGCGACCACTTCATGCACAGGTTGGGTCACGGCATCGGCCTGGAGGTCCACGAGGAGCCATACGCCGTCCAGGGCAACGGCGAGCTTGCCGTGGCCGGCAACACCTTCAGCTGCGAACCGGGCATCTACCTCGAGGGCCGCTACGGGGTGCGCATCGAGGATGCCATGGTCTGCACTCGCGACGGCGGCGAATCGCTGAACGCGGCGCCCCGCGAGCTGCGAGTCGTCACAGGTCGCTGACGGGCCGCCGGCCAACGGGGTGCCCCCGCAGTCGGGTGTATCATCCGCCGACCGGTCGTTGCGTGCTTGTGGCGATCGCGTTGAACCTGACGACTGACCTTGGCGCGTATGGCGCCGGCCGCGACACCCATCAAGGCGGCGATCGCGGGGAAAGACGAAGACATGGCTGACGACACTGGCAGCCGGAATGGCTCGAACCCGGGTCAGGGCTGCACCCAGGCCCAGTTGCGGCGTTTCATCAAGTCGCGCTCCTACATCCCCATGCATGAGTTGCGGCGACGTTTCGCGATCGACGGTGAAGCCGATGACGTCCTCGCCGTCGAGACGCGGGAGCGCCGCTACTGGGCGGGTCTGCCGCCTCGCGAATGCGGCTTCCTGGCCGATCTCGTGGACAGGGGAGAGGTCGGACTCGAGCTTTGCCATGACCCCTGCGTGGACATGATCATCGGTGTCTACGCGATCAAGCCGGTAGGCCACTAGGGCCGCCTCGGCATCGCCATGACGGCTCCCTTCACCGCCCCTGAGCCGATCGAACTTTCGGTCGGCGTGGAGGGCATGACCTGCGCCTCGTGCGTCAATCGGATCGAGCGCTTCCTGCGCAACGCCGACGGTGTCACGGCGGCCAATGTCAACCTCGCGACAGAGCGCGCCACCGTATCGTTGGACCCCACCATCGCGGGGCGTGCCGAAGTCGTGGCGGCCATCGAAGCCGCCGGCTACGACGTGCGCCCGGAACGATCGACCGGCCAGACGACGGCGCTGACACTCGACGACGCCGACCCCGATGCGGACCTGCGCGCGCGCGAGATGCGTGCCCTGGGCCTGCGGGCCCTGGTCTCGGTGGCGGTGGCCGTGGCCATCATGGCGCTGATGCTGTGGCCCGGTGGGCTGGGCATGTCGATGACCGAACTCAACTGGCTATTGCTCATCCCGGCCACGTTCGTGCAGTTCTGGGCCGGCGGGATCTTCATGCGCAATGCGCTCCGCCAGGGGCGCCACGGGACCGTCTCGATGGATACGCTGGTGGCCCTTGGGACGATGGCAGCCTGGGGCTACAGCGTCGTGGTCACGCTGCTGCCGTCGCTGGTGGTCGATGCCGGCATCGAGCCGGTCACCTACTTCGACTCCTCATCGATCGATCGTGGGACTCATCCTCGCCGGTCGCTGGATGGAAGCCCGTGCCAAGTCGCAGGCGAGCGGCGCGGTGGCCGCCCTGATCGGCCTGGGGGCACGTACCGCCCGGCGAGTGGAGGGTACGACGGAGCTCGACGTGCCCATCGATGCCATCCGCCCCGGCGACCTGGTGCGCGTACGACCCGGTGAGAAGGTGCCGGTCGACGGCGTCGTCGTCTCAGGGGGCAGCGCCGTCGACGAGTCCATGCTCACCGGAGAGCCCCTGCCGGTCAGCCGCGGCGTGGGCGATCCAGGTGATCGGTGCCACCATCAACGGCAGTGGCACCATCGTGTTGCGCGCGACGCACGTGGGCCGCGACGCCGTCCTGGGCCAGATCGTGCGCATGGTCCGCGACGCCCAGGGTTCCAAGGCACCGATCCAGCGTCTGGCCGACCGCGTCATCGAGTGGTTCGTGCCCGCGGTCATCGCACTCTCGGCCGTGACGTTCGTGGCGTGGTGGCTGCTGGGGCCGGAGCCGGCGCTGACGCTGGCGCTGGTGTCTGCGATCAGCGTGCTCATCATCGCCTGCCCCTGTGCCATGGGACTGGCCACCCCGACCGCGGTGATGGTGGGGACCGGGCGGGCCGCCGAGGGCGGCGTACTCATCCGCGGTGGCGCGGCGCTGGAGATCGCCGGCCGGGTCGACACGGTCATCTTCGACAAGACCGGCACGCTGACCGTGGGCCACCCCGATGTCCGCGCACTGCGCACGTTCGGCACCACCGACGAACATGACCTGCTGGCACTGGCGGCGGCGGCCGAGCGCGGCTCCGAGCATCCGCTGGCTGCTGCGGTCATGGCCGAGGCAGAGCGTCGCGGCACCGAGGTAGCGGATGCCACCGACTTCGAGGCCGTCACGGGTCGCGGCGTGCGAGCCCGCGTCGGCGGCGAGGACGTGCTGGTGGGCAGCGTCGATCTCCTGCTCGAAGCGGGCGTGGCCACGACCGCCATCGAGACGCCGACCGCGATGGGCGACACGCCGCACACCACCATCCTGGTCGCGGCCGCCGGCGTCGCCATCGGTGCCATCGATATCGCCGACCGCGTCAAGCCCGGTGCTGCCGACGCCGTGCGCCAACTGCGGGACGCGGGCATCGTGGTCCATCTGCTGAGTGGCGACAACCAAGCCGCGGCGGAGGCCGTGGCCAGTACGGTCGGCATCGAACACGTCAGCGCCGGGGTCCGACCCGGCGACAAGGCGACCCACGTGAAGACCCTGCAACGTGCCGGTCACCTCGTGGCCATGGTCGGTGACGGCATCAATGACGCTCCCGCGCTGGCGCAGGCCGACGTGGGTATCGCCATCGGAACCGGCACGGACGTGGCCATGGAAGCCTCCGACATCACGCTGGTGGGTGGCGATCCCCGGTTGGTAGGGGTGGCCATCAGCATCTCCCAGGGGACGCTTCGCGTCATCCGCCAGAACCTCGGCTGGGCTTTCGGCTACAACCTGATCCTCATCCCGGTGGCGATGGGCGTCCTGTATCCGTTCTTCGGTATCCGACTCGACCCCATCCTGGCTGCAGCCGCCATGGCCTTCAGCTCGGTGAGCGTGGTCGCGAACTCGTTGCGTCTCCGAAACCTGCCCTTGCTCCCGCCCGGCGAGCAGACTTGATAGGGTGAGTGGTGTGCTGAACGTCGATCGAGCCCCGATCCGCCGCCGCCTCCTCGCGACATCCCTGTTCGTGACCCTGCTGGCGTTCATCTCGTCCGCGTGTATCACCGTCGAGGGCGACTCCGGGCGGACGACGCTCCCTTCAGCCGCGTCGGTCACGCCGGGGACCTCGCCGACGATGGCCCTGCTGGCCACCCCGACCCCGTTGCCCACCCCTGCGCCAACGCCTGAACCGGTGGCGGCCGAGGTGGTCGCCTTCATGCCCTACTGGCTCATCGGCGACGCGGCGCAGACGCTCGACACCGATCTGGTGACCATCGCCGCCTTCCACAGCATCGAGGCCTCCGGTGATGGCCGCCTGGTGAAGAAGAAGCCGTCCGGTGACGTCCCGCCGGGCTGGCAGACGCTCGAGGGTGATGCCTTCGCCGGGATGAAGTCGAGCCTGCAGGACGCCGGCGTCAAGGTCGTCCCCGTCATCGCTCGCCAGGGCTGGACGGCGGGCACGCGCGACCGCACGGTGACGCTGTTGAGCAAGAAGAAGTCGCGGCAGGCGCTGGCCGGTCGCATCGCGGCCTTCGTCTCCGATGGTGGGTTCGATGGCGTCAACCTCGACTTCGAGCCATTGCCCGCCAGCGTCTCGGAGAACTACACCGACTTCGTGCGCGAAGTCCGTGCCGCGCTCGACGCGGTCGACCCCGAGCTGCACCTCAGCATCGACGTGGTGTCCGGCCTGGAGAACTATGACCTGGCCGCGTTGACCGCCGACGATGCCGCGGACCTGGCGGTCATCATGGGCTACGGCTACCGAACCAACGCCTCGGCCGTCGCCGGATCGACGGCTCCGCTCACCGACGCCGGTCCCGGCGACCTCACCCGCAGCGTCGAGGCGGCCGTGGCCCAGGCGGCACCGGGGTCGCTGGTGCTGGGGCTGCCCTGGTACGGCCTGGCATGGTCGACGCAGACGGACGAACCCGGCTCCCCTGTCCGCAGCGGCGAGGGCATCGATGGCTCCACCCAGGCGACCTATGGGCAGGCCGTGGATATCGCGGCCGGGTCCGGTCGTCTGTACGACGCTGCGCAGGCGTCAGCCTGGACGGCGTACGCCAGCCGGCAGTGCGCCAGCTGCTCACCGACCTGGCGCCAGCTCTGGTACGACGATCCCGACAGCTTCGGCGCCAAGGTCAATCTCGCCCTGGAGCAAGGTCTGGCCGGTGTCGGCATCTGGGCAGCGGGCATGGAGGGCGGCCGCGAGGAGATGTGGTGGGCACTGCGCGATCGACTGCGACCGCGCATCGACGAGACGCCACCATTCGGCTCCCCGGCGCTCGACCCGGACGCGCTCGATCGAGGCGAGGTCGATGGCCGCAGCATCGTCGTCGGTAGCGCGCCGCTGCGCTTGCTCGGCGCCGGCGACGATCCCGGTGGCAGTGGGCTGGCACTGGCCCGGGTCGGCCTCACCGATGAAGTCGACGCCGACGGCATGCTGGTGACCGGCCGCACCTATCCGGCGGTCGACCGCATCGACTTCCCGCTGGGCGACGCATCGACCGGGGGCTCAGCCGCCGATGGTCCGCGCTCCATCCACGTCCAGTGGCGCGATCTGGCCGGCAACTGGTCGGTGCCGGTGGTGATCGACGCCTACGTTCTCGATCCGTCACGATGCAGACGCCCGCCGACCTCTAGCGCGACGCGGTCTCGTCGGCCGTCTCGGCGCGCTTGCGCAGCACCAGGAAGTGGGACAGGCCGAACGAATGCAGTGGCGTGTGTTCCACGACGTACAGGGCTCGTCGCAGGAAGGCGCCCAAGCGAGCATGGCGTGCGCTGATGTTGTCGAAGCCCGGGTAGATGCCCCGATGGTGCACCAGCCGCACCGGCTGTCCCACGAAGAGTCGCTCGATGCCCTTCCTGGTGTACGCGCGCACATGCGGCGCGAACCTGTCGCGTAACGGATCGGGCAGCCAGTTGATGAGCGGGATGTTGCCGAAGACGTAGCGCTTCCCGAAGTAGGCGCCATGTGTCTCGAAGGGGTACAGCCGATTGGGGGCGAAGGCCACGATGAAGCCTCCGGGCTTGGTCACGCGCACCATCTCCACGGCGGTCGCCTGGTCGTTGGCGACATGCTCGATGACCTCGTTGGAGAAGACCAGGTCGAAGTGGTCGTCGGGGTAGGGGAGGTCCTCGCCCACCGCGAGCACGATGTTGGGCAGCTGGACGCTCGCCTCAGCCACTCGTTCCGCTTCGATCTCGACGCCGTGGACGTCCTCGCTGTATTGGCGGAAGCGCCGCACGTAGGTGCCGATACCGCAGCCCACGTCAAGCACGCGCGCCCCCTCGAGATCCACGAACTGGCGGACCATCTCCAGCCGCCGGTCCTGGCCGTAACGCCAGGAGTAGCTGGGCCGGCCGCGCTCGATGGACGTGGCAGATGTCTGTTCGGGCTGCTCCTTCATCGCCCGCAACGGTACGGCACCGCCGAGAGCTCTGCCGGCCGACCACCACCCACGCGCCTGGCTCAGAGCCTGTAGCATCGGACGATGGCGCGAACACGACCGCTCGAGGGTGCCTTCCGGTATCGACATCCCATCGAGATCCGCTACAACGACACGGACGCCTTGGGTCACGTCAACAATGCGGTCTACTTCTCCTATCTCGAGATGGCGCGGGGCGGCTACTACACCGAGGTGGTCGGCCATCCTTTCGGGACCGGTCCCGATGCCGACAAGCGCACGTTCGTGATCGCCGAGGCACACATCACCTACCGCCAGCCAGCCTTCTTCGGCGAACCCATCTGCTGTGCCGTGCGCGTCGGCTGGACCAGCCGCTCGGCATTCGACCTCGAGTACCGCGTGGAGGCCGCCGCTTCGGAACTGGGGACCGCGCGGACCATCGCCGACGGCTCGACGGTACAGGTGTTCTACGACCTGCGGCGTGGGCGCCCGATGCGGATGCCGGCCGACCTGCTGGCCGCCCTGACCGCATACGAGGGCCGCGAACTTCCGGGGCGGCCGACGGCCAGCTGACGGCCCTCCGCGGACCGCCCGATGGTGGTTCGGCTACGCCTCGAAGCGGCGGAAGACGGCCACCGCGTTCTGGCCGCCGAAGCCGAAGCCGTTGACCATGACCGTATCGACCTTGGCCTGGCGGGCCACGTTGGGCACGTAGTCCAGGTCGCACTCGGGCAGGTCGGGATGGTCCAGGTTGATGGTCGGCGCGATGACGCCGTCGCGGATCGCGCCGATGCCGATCAGTGCCGCCACCGCCCCGGCACCACCAAGCAGGTGGCCCACCATCGACTTTGGCGATGAGACCGCGACCTTGTAGGCGTGGTCGCCCAGGGCGGCCTTGATGGCCCTGGTCTCGGTGGCGTCGTTGAGTGACGTGCTGGTGCCATGGGCGACCACGAAGTCGACCTCTTCGACGTTCACCTCGGCATCGGCCAGTGCCTTGCGCATGGCCATGGTGGCACCGCGACCGGTCGGTTCGGGTGCCGAGATGTGGAAGGCATCGGCGGTGAGTGCGGCGCCCAGCAGCTCGGCGTGGATGGTGGCACCTCGCCGCATGGCGTGCTCGGCCGTCTCGATGACCATGACGCCGGCGCCCTCACCGAAGAGGAAGCCGTCTCGGTCACGGTCGAAGGGGCGCGACGCCTTCTCCGGCTCGTCGTTGCGCTTCGACAGCGCGCCCATGTTGGACAGGGCCGCGAAGCCCATCTTGAGCAGCGGCGCCTCCGTACCACCGGCGATGACGACATCGACTTCGCCTCGCTCGATCATGCGCAGGGCGTCGAGGAAGCAGATGACGCTCGAGGCGCAGGCTGCGACCTGCGTGATGACCGGTCCGGTCAGCCCGTACTCGATCGACAGCAGACAGGCTGCCATGGAGCCCGAGAGCGCCGGGATGGCGAAGGGGCTGACGAAGCGGGGACCACGGGTGTTGCTGATGTCATGCCCCATGATCACCTGCTCAAGGCCACCCCCAGAGGTGTTGAGCGCGACCGCCACACGGTCGCGCTGTTCGGGCGTCCAGTCGGAGAAGTCCAGCCCCGAGTCGGTCACGGCCTCCTTGCCGGCGGCCATGCCGAAGTGGATGAAACGACTCATCCGTCGCGCCATCTTGGGGTTCATGCCGGTGGCCGGGTCGAAGTCCTTGACTTCGGCGGCGATGCGCACATCGAGATCCGATGCGTCGAAGTGGGTGATGGGCCCACCCCCGCTCACCCCGGCCTGGGCATTGGCCCAGAAGGTCCGATGGTCGTTGCCGATGGGCGTGACCGCGCCGACACCAGTGATGACGGCGCGGCGTGATGGGTCAGAGTTGGGCACGGTGGTATGGGCTCCTGCTGCGGGGCTGCTCGCCGATCCTAGCCGACGCGGTGGGCGATCGTTCCGGCAGTCCCCCTTGGCCCCGGCGTCAGTCGCCGAGGTAGCGTTTGAAGATGATGGCGCCGTTGTGGCCACCGAGACCGATGTTGTCGCTCATGGCGTAGCGGATCTCCTGCTCACGCGCATCGCCGCTGATGACGTTGATGTCGATCTCCGGGTCGGGCTCCAGGTAGTTCTGCGTCGCGGGGATGACCTGGTGATGCACCGAGAGGGTGGTGAAGACAGCTTCCACCGCGCCGGCCGCACCCATGAGGTGGCCGGTCATCGACTTGGTACCGCTGATCCCGACCTCCTTGTAGCGGTCGGGGAAGACCGCCTTGATGGCCTGCGCCTCACGCAGGTCACCGAGCGGCGTCGAGGTACCGTGCGGGTTGATCATGTCGATCTCGTCACGCGGTACTCCGTGGCGCTCGATGGCCATCTCGATGGCTCGACGTACGCCGTCGCCCTGGTCGACCGGCTGGATGAGATCCCAGGCATCCGCGGCGTTGCCGTAGCCCACCACCTCCGCGTAGATGGTGGCGCCGCGGGCCTTGGCCAGCTCCAGGTCCTCGACGATCATGGCGCCAGCCCCCTCGCCCAGCACGAAACCATCGCGGCTGCGGTCGAAGGGTCGCGAGATGTCGCTCAAGGGGCGACCTTCGCGCGGGGTGCCCATGCCACGCATGTTGGAGAAGCCGACGTAGGCGACCTCGTAGAGGGGTGTCTCCGTGGAGCCACAGATGGCGGTGATGTAGTCGCCACGCCGGATGCCTTCGGCCGCCTCGCCGATGTTGTGGGTGCCCGTGGAGCAAGCCGTCACGATACACATGTTGGGGCCTTTGGCTCCGAGCTCGATGGCGATCTGGCCGGAGGCCGTGTCGGGCAGCATGTTGGCGATGAAGAACGGGCTGACGGCCTTGGCGCCGCGCTTGTGGTACGTCTCGATGGCGTCCTGCATGAGGCGCGGCCCACCCACGCCGGAGCCGAAGATCACGCCCACCTCGCCGGCGTTCTCAGGGGTGATCTCGAAGCCGGAATCGGACATGGCCTGCCTGGCAGCCGCCACGCCGAAGACCACGTTCTTGTCGGTGCGACGCACGGCCTTGAAGTTCATCCAGGCACTGGGATCGAAGTCGTTGACCTCACCCGCAGCGTGGCAATCAGTCACCTCGGGATCCCAGCGCGTGATCCGCTGCAGACCAGAGTTGCCCGCCAGGAGGTTCTCCCAAGCGGTCGCGATGTCGTTGCCGACAGGGCTGATGATGCCGAGGCCGGTGATGGCGACACGGCGGTTGTAATCGGGACGGCGCATGGTTGCTGGGTGTTCTCCTGTATGGGACGCTAGGCGGGCAGCTGCAGGCCGCCCTCGGTGGTGATGTCGTCGATGGCGACGGTCGTGGCGCCCGGGACGATGCGCTTGACCAGGCCTGTGAGGACCTTGCCGGGGCCGATCTCGATGAACATGTCGGTGCCTGCGGCCGCCATCGTCCGGACGGCCGTGACCCAGTCGACACCTCGGGTCAGGTGGTCGACCAGTTCGTCTCGACAGGCGTCGCCATCACTGAGCGTGATGGCATCAGCATTGGCCAGCAGCGGTGCAGCCGGAGCCCGGAAGGGGATGTCGGCGAGGGCCTTGAGCATGCCATCGGCCGCGGAGGCCATGAGTGCCGAGTGGGCGGCCACGCTGACCGGCAACACCATGCCACGCCGCGCGCCCAGGCCCTTGGCTGCGGCCGCCGCCGCCTCGACCGCGGCCCGTTGGCCACTGATGACGATCTGTCCGGGCGAGTTGCGATTGGCCACCGTGATGATGCCGTGCTCTGCACCGAGCGCGACCAACTCGTCGACGCGCTCGTCGGGCAGGCCGATGATGGCCGCCATGGCGCCATCGGCCGAGGACGCTTGCATCAAGCGCCCGCGTTCTCGCAGCAGCCGGATGGCGTCGCCCAGGTCGAGCACGCCGGCGGCGACCATGGCGCTGTACTGACCCATCGAATGGCCCGCGAAGTAGGCCGGTGGTCCGAACCGTGAAGGCGCTCCACCGAGCGTCGCTTCCAGCGCGCGCTGGGCTGCGATGGATGCGGCCAGCAGGGCCGGCTGGGCGTTGACGGTCAGATCCAGCTCTGTGGTTGGACCTTCCCAGGCCAGCCGTGAGATCGATTCCCCGAGGGCATCGTCGGCTTGCTGCCAGATGGCTGCCGCATCACGAGATGCGCCGGCGAGCAGCTTGCCCATACCGACCGATTGTGAGCCCTGTCCCGGGTAGATGTAGGCAGGCACCAGTAGATGCTCCCTCGTGTTCGTCGACTGAACGCCGATGTCGTCTGGACGCGGCGCCATGCGCGCACCGTCGCGCGTCACTTGAACCGTAGCAGGAGATGGGCCCCCGCCTCACATATCATATGCAATCATGCACACGTGGATGATGACCTGCTCTCACCGGTCGTCCAGGCCGCGCGCGACGAGTTGCAGAACCCGCGTCTGCTCTCCGACCGCATCGCGGTCGGGCGCGCGCTGTGGCGTGAACTTGTCATCGGCTTCGCGCACCAGCTGGGGACGCTCGATATCGGATTCACGCAGCTGGCCGCGTTGTACGCGGTGGCCGGACCGGTCACCCTGACCGTCGGCGACCTGGCCGAGCAGCTGGACCGCTCGCCATCGGCGACCAGCCGGCTGGTCGCCGAACTCGTCAGGGGCGGCTACCTGGAGCGGCGAGAGGAAGTCGTCGACCGGCGACAACGAGTGCTGGCCCTGACCGCTGAGGGTGAGGCGCTGCTGGCGGCGGTCGACCGCGCCCGTGCCGACCAGTTCCTGGCCGTGTTGCGCCCCATGCCCATGTCCGAGCGAGCGCTGGTGGCGATGGGTGTCGCGGCGCTGGCTCAGCACGCGGTGACACGACGGGGCGGCTTGCGCCGTGGCAGCGGCCGGGACTGAACCGGGCGGGACCGCGAGTGCATCGGGGAGGGCTCGTCAGCGCGCTATGCGGGCACGTTGTAGTGTGGCACTCGAGAGGGATGAGAGCCAAAGATCGAGCCCTGCTGGAGGGAAATGCCATGGTCGTCAAGCGAAGACTCCTGCTCGCCATCGCCTCAGCCCTGACGCTGACGATGACCGCTGCCGCACCCATGATGGCGGCGTCGTACAAGGAAGCGATGCCCCGTCCGCTACGCCAGGCGGGCCTGCTGCGCGTCAAGGACATCGCTGCCAACGGCAATACCCGTGCTGGCGCGGTGGTGGCTGTGGGCTGG
This sequence comes from uncultured Chloroflexia bacterium, assembly GCA_963778955.1. Lineage (GTDB taxonomy): Bacteria > Chloroflexota > Limnocylindria > Limnocylindrales > CSP1-4 > JAFMJV01. Next base: position 56,615 of record CAVZWI010000004.1, on the reverse strand, counting down.
CATGAGTCCAGCGGCCCGGGCCAGCTCTACCTGGCGTTCAGCCTCGACGGCGGCAAGGACTATCGCCGCACCAACGGCAGGCTGCGTCAGTATCGAGTGGTGGGCGATCCCAAGCTTGGCATGTCCCTCGCCGTCTGCGGTGGACGCGTCTGGGCCGGCTCCACCTACAAGGAGCCCTCGGGTGGCGGATCCCGTGTGTTCATGACCAGTCGAACGGTCGGTGGTGGTGCAGCTCAAGCGTTCCTTACTCCATCCGATGGCCGATCCGTGCGTGACGTCTCGGTCGCTTGTGCGGGCAAGGATCTGCTGGCCATCGGTTGGCTGGAGAAGAAGGCCGGTACCTTCCGTGCGCGTCTCGTCATGCGCAGCATGGAACCGCTGGGCAAGGACACCGCCATCAACAGGAATTTCAAGCTTGGGGCTGCCGAGTTCAAGGGTGGCCTCGCGGTCGCGGCCACTCCCGAAGCGGCGTTGGTGTCCTACGTCCGCGACGGCGACCTGCGCATCAAGCGGTTCGCCATCGACGCTGCCGATCCTTCGGTCATCAAGCCTGGTCCTTCCAACGTCGTTGCCCAGAGTGACATCAAGGGTCCGCAGCTGGCGGCCCGTGCCAACAAGGTCGCCGTTGCCTTCACCGATGCCGGCAAGGTCCGGGCGAAGCTCAGCTCCGACCTCGGGGTCACGTTCGACACGGGCAAGAAGCTGGTCGGTTCCGGCTCGCTTAGCCGGCCCTCCCGGGTCTACTCGGCTGACGTGGTCGGCGACCGCATCGTCTTCGAGGTGAGTGCCAACAAGAAGAGTGGCGCCACCCCGCAGCGGGTCGAATCCATGGATGGCGGCGTCACCTGGCGCACCACCACCTTCGGCAACGACGGTGCCCGCATGGGCGTACTGCTCAAGATGAGTGGCCAGTCACCGCTGCTGATGGAGGCATGGCACAACAACGCCAAGGCACCCAAGGCAGACACCCTGCGCGCCAAGTACGAACAGCCGTAGCGACTTAGCCCCTCCCGCAGGCCTCCAGGATCAGGAAGGGCTCGGAGCCGACTTCGGCCCGGGCCCTTCACCTGTCACCGCTGGCCTTTCTCGTGTCAATGGTGGCTGACGGACGAGAGGGGCGAACAGCGCGACCGCCAGACCGACGAAGATCAGTGTGGCCACGATCAGCACCACGCTGTCGCCGGTGGTCGCGGCGGGGTCATCGCGGCCTATCTTGACCAGCGCCATCGCCGTCACGGAGGGTGGCACCAGGGCGAACCAGCCAACGATGCCATAGAGCGCCTTGGTGGCCCACGATCGTCGCCACAGCAGGCCGGCTCAGCGAGGCTTGGCGGCTGTCAGCGCGGGTTGGTGATGGCACCTTCGCTGGCGGAGCTGACCAGGGCGGCGTACTTCGCCATGACGCCCCGGGTGTAACGCGGTCGCGGCGCCACCCAGCGCGAGCGACGGGACTCCATCTCGGCGGCGTCGATCTCCAGGTCGAGCGCACGGCGATCGACGTCGATGACGATGGTGTCGCCTTCCTCGACGAGGGCGATTGGTCCACCCAGCGCCGCCTCGGGAGCGACGTGGCCGATCATCAGGCCGCGCGTGCCACCGCTGAAGCGGCCGTCGGTAAGCAGCGCCACCTCGGCACCGAGGCCCTCGCCCACGATGGCCGCCGTGACCGACAGCATCTCCTGCATGCCGGGTCCGCCGACGGGTCCCTCGTAACGGAGCACGACGATGTCGCCGGCCTTGATCTCGCCGGCCTTGACAGCGGCGAAACAGGCGTTCTCCGAGTCGTACACGCGGGCGGGACCACTGAAGTGGCGCCGCTCATGCCCGGCCAGCTTGATGACGCAGCCGTCGGGCGCCAGCGTGCCGTGCAGGATGGCCAGACCGCCGGTGGCCTTGATGGGATCATCGATGGAGCGGATGACATCCTGCCCGGGAGTCTCCTGGACGGACGCGGCGATCTGAGCGAGCGTCTGGCCGGTGACCGTGGACGCCTCGCCGTGCATCAGGTCACGCTCGAGCAGCTCCCTGATGACCAGGCCGATGCCGCCAGCGTCGTAGATGTCCGCGGCCGAGTAGCGACCGCCGGGTCGCAGGTCGCCGATGGTCGGGGTGCGCGCCGCGATGTCGTGGAAGTCGTCGATGCTGAAATCGACATCGAACTCGCGGGCGATGGCCAGCATGTGCAGCACCGCATTGGTGGAGCCACCAGTCGCCGCCACACCAGCCACGGCGTTTTCGATCGATTCGCGGGAGACGTAGCTGCGCGGGCGCACATCGCGGCGCACCAGATCCATGACCAGCGCGCCGCACTGCCGCGCCGCGTCGTCCTTGGCTGGTACCTCGGCGGGGATGCCGTTGAGCCCGGCAGGCGATAGACCCATGAACTCGAGGCACATGCTCATGGTATTGGCGGTGAACTGGCCACCACAGGCGCCGGCACCGGGGCAGGCCGCTTCCTCGATGTCATAGAGTTCCTGGGCACTGATCTTGCCGGCGTTGTAGGCGCCGATGGCTTCGTAGACGCTGACGACGTCCTGGGCTTCACCCTTGTAGGTGCCCGGGTAGATGGTGCCGTTGTAGAGGATCACGCTGGGGATGTCGACGCGTGCCACGGCCATGGCGGCACCGGGATTGGTCTTGTCGCAGCCACAGAGCACGACCAGACCGTCGAAGAGGTGGCCACGTGCCACCAGTTCGATGGAATCGGCCACGACCTCGCGGCTGACCAGCGATGCCTTCATGCCCTCGGTGCCCATGGCCACGCCGTCGGAGACGGCGATGGTGTTGAATTCCATGGGGGTGCCACCGGCCGCTCGCACGCCTTCCTTCACGAACTCCGCCAGCCGACGCTGATTGAGGTTGCAGGGCATCGTCTCGATCCAGGTCGTGGCGACGCCGATGATGGGCTTGGCCAGGTCCTCATCGGTGAAGCCCACGGCCTTGAGCATGGCGCGTGCGCCAGCGCGGTCGGGGCCGTCGGTCAGGGTGGCGGAATGGCGCTTGGCGCTATCGCTTGGCTGGTCGTAGGGCAGGGACATGATGTCGGTCTCCGGGCGGGTACCGCGATCAGGCGGCGTCGATGGGGCGAGTGTCGATACGGGCCGGGTTGGCGGCCTCCCAGGCGTCGATGGCGGAGCTGCGGTCGAGGAGCCAGCCGATCTCGTCCTTGCCCTCGAGCAACATCTTTCGGGCGAAGGGGTCGATGTCGAAGGGCACGTCCTGATCGTTGGGCAGATGCACCACGAGTGCCTCGAGATCGACCGTGACCCGTAGATCACGGTCGGCTGCGAACTGGTCGAAGAGCTGTCGATGGGTATCCTCGTCGACGACGATCGGCAGCAGGCCGTTCTTCAACGAGTTGTTGCGGAAGATGTCGGCGAAGCTCGTGGAGATGATGGCCCGGATACCCCATGAGGCCAGTGCCCAGGGGGCGTGTTCGCGCGAGGACCCGGCTCCGAAGTTGTCGCCTGCGAGCAGCACTTGGCGGCCCTGCATCCGGAAGTCGTTGATGACGAAGTCGGGGCGGGGTTCACCCTTCTCGTCGTAACGCCAGTCGTAGAACAAGGCGTCGGCGAGGCCGGACTTCTCGGTCGTCTTGAGGAAGCGCGCCGGGATGATCTGGTCGGTATCGACGTTCTCGGCGGGCAGCGGGATGAGAGCGCTGGTGAAGGTGCTGAATGGTTCGGCCATGATCAATTCCCTCCCGCCATCGCGGGGTCGCTGTCGACGAGTCTGCGCGGGTCGCTGATGACACCGGTCAGGGCCGTCGCGGCGGCCGTCAACGGCGAGGCCAGGAAGGTGCGCGCACCCTTGCCCTGCCGGCCCTCGAAGTTGCGGTTGCTGGTGCTCACGATGTACTCGCCGGGGTCGCCCTGGTCGCCGTTCATGGCGATGCACATGGAGCAGCCGGCTTCACGCCAGTCGGCGCCGGCGGCACGGAAGATGTCGGCGATGCCCTCCTGCTCGGCCTGGACCTTGACCGGCTGCGAGCCCGGTACGACCATGACGCGGATACCGCTGGCGAAGGTGCGGCCCTTGATCAGCGCCGCGGCCTGGCGCAGGTCGCTGATGCGGCTATTGGTGCAGGAGCCGATGAAGACGGTATCGACCTTGTGGCCCAGCAGCGGCTCACCCGGCTGCAGGTCCATGTAGGCGAGAGCCTTCTCGAGCGCGCGGCGTTCGGAATCGCCGCCGGCATCAGCGGGGCTCGGGACGCGCTCGGAGATGCCCATGCCCATGCCGGGGTTGGTGCCGTAGGTGATCATCGGCTCCAGCTTGTCGGCATCGATGGTGATCGACTTGGAGCAGCTGGCACCCGCGTCGCCGGGGAGGCGCCGCCAACGCTCCACGGCCTGATCGAACGCGATGCCCTTCGGGGCATGCGGCCGACCAGCGACGTATTCAAAGGTGGTGTCGTCGGGGGCGATGAGTCCAGCTCGCGCCCCGCCTTCGATGGACATGTTGCAGATGGTCATGCGCTGCTCCATCGTCAGCGCCCTGATGCCTTCACCGCCGAACTCGAAGACGTGGCCGGTGCCACCACCGACGCCGATCCGCGAGATGAGGTTGAGGATGATGTCCTTGGAGGTCACCCCCGGGGCCAGCCTGCCGTCGACGCGGACTTCGTACGTCCGCAGGGGTTGCTGCAGCAGTGTCTGGGTCGCCAGCACCATCTCCACCTCGCTGGTGCCGATGCCGAAGGCCAGAGCTCCGAACGCGCCGTGGGTGGCGGTGTGCGAATCGCCGCAGACGATGGTCATGCCCGGCTGGGTCAGGCCCAGCTCGGGGCCGATGACATGGACGATGCCCTGGCGGTCCGAGCCAAGCGCATAGAGCGGGATCCCGAACTGCTCGCAGTTGGACTGCAGCTTGGCGAGTTGGAAGGCACCCTGCTGGTCGAGGATCGGCAGCGAGCGGTCATGCGTCGGTGTGGAGTGGTCGGCCGTGGCGATGGTGCGCTCGGGATGGCGCACGCTGAGTCCGCGACGTCGCAGCCCCTCGAAGGCCTGTGGGCTGGTGACCTCATGGATCAGATGGAGATCGATGCCGATGACGGTGGGAGCGCCGGGCTCCTGATGGACGATGTGGTCGTCCCAGATCTTCTGGACCAGAGTGCGCGGGGCACGGGCGTGTTCGGACATGTTCGGAGCGTAGCAGAGGCGCGAGTTGCGCCGGTCGGTCGCTGCGAGGGCACCGACCGTGATCGGGCATGGGCGCGCTGCCAGGGCTCCCTGTCAGCGGTAGAGGTCGGGTCGTGGGCCGACCGAGACGGCCTCACGATGGCCGGTCTGGAGGGCGCGTACGAGGGCCCCCGCGACCACGGTAGCGGCATAGCCATCCCACGCACTGGGGGACGGCTCGGGGCCGCCGATGCCATCCACCCAGTGGCTGATCTCGGCATCGTAGGCTGGCCTGAAGCGTGTAAGCCAGTCCGGCGGGAGTCCCTGCTCGGCAGCGGTCTCGCTCGTCACGAGTGCATGTGGCCCTGAGCCCATGGAGACATAGCCCTTGTCACCGAGGACCTCGCAGCGGACGTCGTAGCCATAGCCGGCATTGGCGAAGACCTCGACATCGACACGAGCGCCGTTCTTGGCCTCCAGTCGCACCAACACCGGATCAGCCAGTTGGTGGCTGACGCTGGGCCGGTGTCGCGGCTTCTCCAGGGCCACGCTGACGATCTCCTCGCCCAGCAGCCAGCGCGCGACGTCGATCTCGTGGACCACCGTGTCGGTGAGCGTCTGGCGAGTGTGATGTGTCGCCGGCACCGACGGATTGCGTTGGATGCAATGGATGACCAGTGGGTCACCGATGATGCCGGCATCCACGGTGGCCTTCAGGCGCTGGTACTCGGCATCGAAGCGGCGCACGAAGCCGACGGAGGTGTAGCGACGCCCGGCGGCGATCTCGGCGTCGAGGACGCGCTCGCAACTGGGGACGGTGATGCCGAGCGGCTTCTCGGTGAGTACCGGTTTGCGAGCCTCGATGCAGGCCAGCACCATGGGGACGTGCGTCTCGGTGATCGAAGCGATGATGACGGCGTCCACCGCCGGGTCCTCGATGAGCGACTCGATCGCTCGCGGCCACCTGGGCTCCGCACTCGTCGGCGACGGCCCGGGCCGCGTCGTCGTTGAGGTCATGCACCGTCACCAGGCGGGCCTTGTCGCCCAGCGATGCGATGCGACGGGCATGGTCTGCCCCCTGCTTGCCGGTGCCGATGATGCCGATGCCGACCACGTCGTCACCTCCTGGTGCTCAACTGATTGGGGAGTGGACTGGTGATGGGGAGTGTCTTGGTGTCGTCGACATTGTGCCCGTTCGTGAGTCGGCCAGCGCCCGCGGACGACGCTGCGCCGATTCAGCGGCCGTCGGAGATGCCGCGTGGTGGCCCAGGCCGCAATCGAGCTTGGCCACGGACGACGTCGCACCAGATGACGGCCGACCCCGGCCAACTCCGTCCCTCCACCAGCGCCGCGTAGGCATCGGCCGTTCTGGCCGGGAAGGCGGCATCGAACGTCTTCGCGAACTCGGTCATCACGGCTCGCGTCGCCCGGGTCGACCGCAGCAGCAACAGTCGTGGGTCGGTCTCGTTCTTGCGCAAGCGCGTCGGCCTTGATCGCCAACCAGCGAAGCTTCTGCTCGAGCCGGCGCAGCTCTGACTGCGCTTCGCACGTGACTGGTGGCTCGTCGGCAGCACGCCGCACGCCACCGGGCTCCAGCACGAGGTCGATACTCCCCATACGGGCCCTTTGCACCGCGACTTCGGGAATAGGGCGCCAACACACGTGCAGGATGCTGACAAGGGCCTCGATCATGGCTGCCTGGATATGGTCGCGGATTAGCGGCCCGGTATTCGGGAAGAACCGCAGGGAGACGTCCAGCCCGAGCGCCGCACCCACCCGCGCCAGCGTCTCGACCCTCGGCTCGGCCTTGCCGGCTTCGATCGCGGACACGTGGCTCCTGGAGACTCCAGCCGCATCTGCCAACTGGGCCAGGCTGATGCCCGCATCTTCACGCGCTCAGCGCACCAGCCCGGCGTGCGGCCGACCGCTCGATCGCAAAGTGGGGCGTTCGTCGCTGAAGGTGTCGCATCACGACATCCTGGTGCCAGCCGCTTATCGCTCGCTTCATCTGCGACGGCGTGGTGTCCGTTTGGATCGGATCTGGAGCTGGCCTGGAGCGGATCGGGGCGGACGTCGGGCAGTGTCCACACCCCGGGCCACCGACACCACTATCAGGGAATCGCCGACAGGACCATGGTCCGTGGTGGACACGTGGCCACCGAAGCGTGTAGAGTCGGGTCACATATCTCCAGAGAAGGAGCGTTTTCCGCAGATGGGCCAGACTGAACGGCAGCGCGATCTTGTCGCGATCGCGATTCGCGATGACGGCACGCGTGTGCATGTCCGCCTGTCCCAGCCTGTAGAGGTATCCCTTCTTGGCAAGCTCGAGGTCGTAGTACTCGAGCTTATCGGCCTGATTACCGGCTCCCGGTGGGAGCCTGGGAGTAGGCGGAGATAGCGCCGCGAGGCGCGACGGACGTCGAACCACCCAGGACCCTCGCCGGGAACGGCGAGGGTCTTTGTTGTGTCGGAGACCTTGAGAGCGACCACCTAGGGAAGGGCAGCACCCATGACCAGCACGAAGACGAAGGCTGCGGCGGGACCGCAGAGCAAGCGGGACGGGGCCACCGCCGCCGCCACCGCGGCATCGGCTGGGGCCACTGCCTCAGCCACCGAGCCTCCGGCCCGCGGGCGGCACCTGCCCAACCCGGGGTCTGCTGAGACCGCGGCTGTGGAGAGGGCGCGCGCCGAGATGTTGCACCAGGCACGCATCGAGCATCGCACCCGCATCGGCGCTGACGCGCTCTGCGAGGCCCTCATCCACCAGGGCGTGGACGTCATCTTCGGCTATCCCGGCGGCGTGATCCTGCCGCTCTACGACGTCTGGGCCGACTACCCCGAGTTGCGCACCGTCCTGGTCCGCCACGAGCAGGGAGCCGCGCATGCTGCCGATGGCTTCGCCCGGGCCAGCGGTCGAGTCGGTGTTTGCCTGGGCACGTCCGGTCCCGGCGCCACCAACCTCGTGACCGGCATCGCCACCGCACAGCTCGACTCGGTGCCGATCGTGGCGCTGACCGGCAACGTGCCCGGCGCGCTGCTGGGCAAGGATGCCTTCCAGGAGATCGACATCAGCGGCATCACGCTGCCGATGACCAAACACAACTACCTGGTCCGAAACGCCGATGACATCCCGCGCGTCATCGCCGAGGCCTTCCACATCGCCCGCAGCGGACGGCCGGGGCCCGTCCACGTCGACTTCACCAAGGATGCCCTCACCGCTGAGACGCAGGTGCAGAACCCCACCACGCTCGACCTGCCCGGCTTCAAGCCTCGCTTCGAGGGTCACCCTCGGCAGGTGAAGCTGGCGGCCAAGGCTATCGCCGCCGCCGAGCGGCCGGTGATCTTGGCCGGACACGGTGTGCTCATCGCCGATGCTACCGACGACCTGCGGACCTTCGCCCACAAGGCCCAGATCCCCGTCACGCACACCCTGCTGGGCGTGGGCGCCATCGACGAGGAGGATCCGCTCTCCTACGGCTACATGGGCATGCACGGTTGGAAGCACGTCAACAAGGCCATCCAGTCGGCCGACCTGCTCATCGCCCTGGGCATGCGCTTCGACGACCGGGTCACAGGCGCGGTCAGCACCTACGCGCCCCACGCTCGGATCATCCACGTGGATATCGATCCCTCGGAGATCGGCAAGAACGTGGCCGTGGACATCCCCATCGTGGGCGATGTCGGAAGCGTGCTGCGGGCCTTCATCAAGGCCGTGCCGCAGGTCGACCCGGCCACGCGCCGGGCCTACTTCGATGAGCTCGCCGAGTGGCGCTCGGGCTCGGAGGCACAGTCCTGGCATGGCTCGGGTCGCTGGAAGGAGGGCGTCCTCACGGCCGACTACGTCATCTCGCGCCTGGGTGATCTGACCGATCACGACGCGACCTTGGTGTCCGACGTCGGCCAGCACCAGATGTGGCTGGCCCGCTACGCCGGCTTCAAGCGCCCCAACAGCCACCTTTCATCGGGCGGCCTCGGGACCATGGGCTTCGGGTTGCCGGCTGCCATGGGTGCAGCACTGGGGCGCCCCGACAAGGAGACCTGGGCGGTCGTCGGCGACGGAGGGTTGCAGATGACCAGCCAGGAGATGCTGACCGTGGCGGTCGATCGCATCCCGGTGAAGATCGCCCTCATGGACAACAAGAAGCTGGGCATGATCCGCCAGTGGCAGGAGATCGTCTACGGCGGCAACTATCACTCCAGCGACCTGCCGGCGCCCAAGTGGGACACGCTGGCGGAGGCGTACGGCCTGCCCAGCTTCAAGGCTACCCGGCCCGAGGAAGTAGACGCTGCCATCCAGGGTGCCCGGGCGCACGATGGCCCCGCACTGGTGTGGTTCGAGATCGAGCAGACGCAGAACGTGCTGCCGATGATGCCCGCCGGCAAGGGGCTCTCCGACCTCATCGAGGACTGGGGTGACGCCGGCGACATGACAGCGGCCAAGGACACCAATGCGGCCAAGGACACGACCGTGTCCAACGGGGAGGTCAAGTAGCCATGGCTATGAACGATCCCATCGCCGCGCCTGACAAGCACGCGGCCAAGCAGCGCTATGTCCCCGGCTCCGGCCAACTGCATCGGCATGTCCTGGTGGTGCTGGTCAACAACCAGCCCGGCGTCCTCAACCGGGTCGCCAGCATGGTCCGCAGTCGCAACTTCAACATCGAGTCGCTGGCCGTGGGTCACACAGAGCGTCCCGACATCAGCCGCATGACCATCACCCTCAAGGGCGACGATTTCGCGGTCGAACAGATGAGCAAGCAGCTCTATCGCCTGATCGACGTGCTCAAGGTGCAGGACTTGCCCGAATCAGGCGTCGTGGAGCATGAGCTGGCCCTCGTCAAGGTCCGCGCCACCGAATCCAAGCGCGGCGAGATCCTGCGCATCATCGAGCTCTACAAGGGCCGCATCCTCGACGTCGGTCCGGAGACCGTGGTCGTGGAGCACAGTGGCACCGAGCAGGAGATCGACTCGCTGGTGGCGCTGCTCGCCGGCTTCGGTATCCGGGAGATGGTTCGCACCGGCACCATCGCGCTCGGCCGTGGCTCTGCTGCCATCGATGTCGAAGCCATCCTTCGCGCCGGTCCCGAGCCGGCCATCATCCCGACCACCACGAGCAAGCCAGCCACCACGACCAAGCCAGCCACCACGACCAAGTCAGCCCAGGCCAAGTAGGAGGAAGCCCCGCACATGCCCGCACGGATGTACTACGACAACGATACCGACGCTTCGGCGCTCGACGGCCAGATCGTCGCCATCATCGGCTACGGCAGCCAGGGTCACGCCCACGCGCTGAACCTCCACGAGAGTGGCGTCAGCGTCGTCGTGGGGCTCGCGCCGGAATCCAAGAGTCGCGCCATCGCCGAGGATGCCGGCCTCGCGGTGATGGATGTGGCCGAAGCGGTCAAGGCCGCCGATGTCATCATGATCGCGGTCCCGGACACCATCCAGAAGGCGCTCTACGACGCCGAGATCGGCCCCAACCTGCGTGACGGGCAGTTGCTGATGTTCGCCCACGGCTTCAACATCCGCTTCGGCCGCATCGCACCGCCGGCGTTCGTCGATGTGGGTATGGTCGCGCCCAAGGGCCCTGGTCACCTGTTGCGCTCGGTCTACGTGGCCGGCGGCGGCGTGCCGTCGCTCTTCGCGGTCGAGCAGGATTCCTCGGGCACGGCGCGCGCGCGCGTCATGGCCTATGCCCGTGGCATCGGCAGCACCCGTGCCGGCATCCTCGAGACGACCTTCGCCGAGGAGACCGAGACCGACCTGTTCGGCGAGCAGGCGCTGCTGTGCGGCGGCGTCTCGGCCATGGTCAAGGCCGCCTTCGAGACGCTGGTGGAGGCGGGCTATCAGCCCGAGCTGGCCTACTTCGAGACGATGCACGAGCTCAAGCTCATCGTGGACCTGATGTACCGCGGCGGCCTCAACTACATGCGCTTCAGCGTCAGCGAGACGGCCGAGTACGGCGACTACGTCTCCGGGCCGCGCGTGACCGAGGGCGCCAAGCAGGCCATGAGGGATGTCCTGGCCGACATCCAGTCCGGGCGCTTCGCCGAGCGTTGGATCAACGAGTATGACGCCGGTGGGGCCGAGTTCGAGCGCATGCGCCAGGCCGACCATCACCACCAGATCGAGCAGGTCGGCGCGCAGCTGCGCTCGCAGATGGCCTGGCTCGACCCGGTCGAGGTCAGCGTCGGCCAGGCCCAGGCCAGCACCACCGGAGCAGCCGCGCCCAAGGGCGCGAAGGGGGAAGCCTGATGACCGTCGACGTACCGGTACGCATCTTCGATACCACCCTGCGTGATGGCGAGCAAGCGCCGGGCGCCGGGCTCACCGTGGCCGAGAAGATCGAGGTCGCACGACAGCTGGCACGGTTGAACGTCGACGTCATCGAGGCCGGCTTCCCGGCCGCCTCACCTGGTGACTTCGAGGCCGTGCAGCGCATCGCACAGGAGACCAAGGGCATCGCCGTGGCCGGCCTGGCGCGCTGCAAGGACGGCGACCCCCAGCGTGGCGTGGAGGCGCTGTTGCCGGCGGAGAAGCCGCACCTGCACCTCTTCATCGCTACCAGCGACATCCACCTGAAGCACAAGCTCAAGATGTCGCGTGAGGAGGCACTGGCGGCCGCGGTCAAGTGGGTCAGCTACGCCCGCAAGCGCCTGGGTCCCGACGCCGAGATCGAGTTCAGTGCCGAGGACGCCAGCCGCACCGAGCACGACTTCCTGCTCAAGGTCTTCGAAGCCGTGGTCGACGCCGGCGCTACCACCGTCAACATCCCCGATACCGTGGGCTACGCCATCCCTGCCGAGTTCGGCGAGCTGACCCGCGAGGTCGTGGAGCGAGTCGGCTCCGGTGCTGTCATCAGCGTCCACTGCCACAACGACCTGGGCCTCGCCACCGCCAACACCCTGGCCGCTGTGCAGGCTGGAGCCCGGCAGGTGGAAGTCACCATCAACGGCCTCGGTGAGCGTGCCGGCAACGCCTCGCTCGAAGAGGTGGTCATGGCATTGCGCACCCGCCCCACGGAGTTCCGGGTCGCGGGCCACCGCGTCAATACCGAACAGATCAGCAACGCCAGCCGCCTCGTCAGCTACCTGACTGGCTTCGCGGTGCAGCCCAATAAGGCCATCGTGGGCCGCAACGCCTTCGCGCACGAATCGGGCATCCACCAGGACGGTGTGCTGAAGAACCCGCTGACCTATGAGATCATGACCCCCCAGTCGGTCGGCCTCGCGGGCTCCCGCCTGTCGGTGGGCAAGCTGTCCGGCCGGCGTGGTCTGCAAGGCAAGCTGGCCGAACTGGGCTACGACCTGCAGGGCGAGGCCCTCGACGCGATCTACCAGGCCGCCATCGCCCTCGCCGACACCAAGAAGGAGGTCACCGACGCAGACCTGACGGCGTTGGTCGAGGCCCAGCTCTCCGGGGCCGGCTCCTCGGAGACCGCGGCACCCGAATCGCCGGTGCAGCTGGTCGACTGGTCCAGCAGCAGCGGCAAGGGCGGTGCCGCCAAGGGTGCCGTCTCGCTGCTCGTCAAGGGCCAGGCCGCTGAGGCCATGGCCGAGGGCAACGGACCGGTGAACGCGCTCTTCGTGGCCGTGGACAAGGCCGTCGAGCCCATCATCGGCTGGTATCCCCGGCTGGTCGAGTACGAGATCCGGGCGGTATCGGGCGGCGAAGACGCCCAGGGCCAGGTCATGGTCCGCGCTCGTCGCTCCATCGACCCGGAAGACACCGCCGACACGGTCAACAGCCATGGCCTGTCGACGAACATCATCGAAGCCTCGCTGGAGGCCTACCTCGCCGGGCTTGAGAAGCTGCTCTGGCATGAGGCCGCGCCCGATACCGACGCCCGGAAGGAGTCACTCGTTTGAGCCCGCAAGGCACGCCCACCTACCAGATCGCCAAGATCCCCGGGGATGGCATCGGACCGGAGATCGTCGAGGCCTCGCTGACCGTCCTCGAGGCGGCACAGGAGCGCTTCGGCTTCGCCATCGAGTGGACCGAGGTGCTCGCCGGTGGCATCGCCATCGATGCCTACGGCACGGCCATCCGCGACGAGGACCTGGAGATCCTGCTGGCTTCGGACGCGGTGCTGCTGGGCGCCGTCGGTGGTCCCAAGTGGGACGACCCCGCCGCCACCGTGCGCCCGGAACAGGGCCTGCTCAAGATGCGCAAGGTCATGGGCCTCTATGCCAACCTGCGCCCGGTGGCGGTCGAGCCCTCGCTCAAGGAGGCCTCGCCGCTGCGGGCTGACCTCATCGAGGGCGTCGACATGATGATCGTGCGCGAGCTGACCGGCGGCATCTACTTCGGCAAGCGCGAGGAGGCCTTCGAGGGGCCCAGCGGTCGAGAGGCCTACGACACCATGTCCTACACCGAGCCCGAGATCCGGCGCATCGTAGCGCTGGCCTTCGAGCTGGCGCGCGGGCGGCGCAAGAAGCTGACCAGCGTGGACAAGGCCAACGTGCTGGCCAACAGCCGGCTGTGGCGTGCCGTGGTCGAGGAGATGGCGCCCGACCATCCCGACATCGAGCTGGAACACCGCCTGGTCGATTCAACCGCGATGTCGCTCATCACCAAGCCGGCCTCCTTCGACGTCATCGTCACCGGCAACATGTTCGGTGACATCCTGTCCGACGAGGCGTCGGTGCTGGCCGGCTCGCTGGGCATGCTGCCCTCGGCTTCGCTCGGTGAGCGCAAGACGGAGCACGGCACCACCGGCATGTACGAGCCCATCCATGGCTCGTCGCCCGCCAAGACCGGGCTGGACATCGCCAACCCCACCGCCACCATCCTCTCGGCAGCCATGATGCTGCGCTGGTCGCTGGGCCAGGCAGCTGCGGCCGAGGCCATCGAGTCGGCCGTCCGCGCCACGCTCGACGGTGGCACCCGCACCCGCGACCTCATGGGCCCGCGCGGCGAGTCCCGAGGCTGGGTCAGTGTCGGCACCGCCGCCTTCGGCGAGGCCGTGGCGGCGCAGCTCAAGATCCGCCTAGACAGAACCCAACCGGCCACCCGATAGGAGAGCAGCGTGAGCACCGAGACAGCAACGACCGCCGAAAAGCCGGTCGTCCTCTACGACACGACCCTTCGTGACGGCACCCAGGGCGAGAACATCACGCTGTCGCTGGCGGACAAGATCCGTGTCGCGCGCATGCTCGACGAATACGGCATGCCCTACATCGAAGGCGGCTGGCCCGGCTCCAATCCCAAGGACATCGAGTTCTTCGCAGCGGCCAGGAAGATGACCTGGACGAACGCCAAGCTGGCGGCGTTCGGCTCGACCCGGCACAAGGCCAACACGGCTGCCGAGGACCCCTTCCTCAACGAGCTGGTGCGTGCCGAGACGCCGGTCGTGACCATCTTCGGCAAGTCGTGGACGCTCCACGCCATCGAGGTGCTGGGCGTCTCGCTGGCGGAGAACGTCGATATCATCGCCGAGTCGGTGGCCTGGATCGGCGAGCAGGGTCGGTACGTGATCTACGACGCCGAGCATTACTTCGACGGTTACAAGGCCGACCGCGAGTATGCCCTCAGCACCTTGCGGGCGGCGCGGGAGGCGGGTGCGCGCGACATCGTGTTGTGTGACACGAACGGGGGCACGCTGACCGATGAGCTGGTGCGCATCTTCTGCGATACCCGCGACACGCTGGGCGCCGACCCCGGTGCTCCTGAAGTCACCTGGGGCATCCACACCCACAACGATGCCGAGCTGGCCGTGGCCAACACCATGGCCGCGGTAGCCGAGGGCGCCCGTCACGTGCAGGCCACCATCAACGGCTATGGCGAACGCTGCGGCAACGCCAACATGGTCAGCGTCATGGCCAACCTGGCACTCAAGACCGACCTCGTCCTGTCGCCGCTCGGTGGCGGTGAGATCAGCCACCTCACGTCACTGTCGCGATCGGTGGCGGAGATCGCCAACATCACGCCGCTCGACTACCAGCCCTACGTGGGCCGCTCGGCATTCGCCCACAAGGGCGGCGTCCACGGCGCTGCGGTCGCCAAGGTCGAGCGCAGCTACCAGCACGTGGAGCCGACGCTCATCGGCAACGAGAGCCGCCTGGTGGTGTCCGAGCTGGGGGGCCGCGCCAACACCCGCATCCGGGCCGCGCAGCTGGGCCACGATCTCGAAGGCGTCGTCGATGCCCGCGAGCTGTCGGTCATCATCAAGGAGCTGGAGAATCGAGGGCCTGGCTTTCGAGGGGGCCGAAGCCTCCTTCGAGTTGCTCATCCGACGCCGTACGGCCGACTACCAGGCGCCCTTCGAGATCCTCGACTACACGACGCTCTCGGAGCAGCGCCAGGGTCAGGACTTCCTCTCGGAGGCGACCGTCAAGGTCCGCGTCGACGGTGAAGTTCTGCACACCGCGGCCGACGGCAACGGCCCGGTCAACGCGCTCGATGCCGCCATGCGCAAGGCGCTGGGTGCCTTCTATCCGCGACTGGAGTCGATGCACCTGGTGGACTACAAGGTCCGCATCCTCGATGGCGACGCTGCCACCGCGGCGCGCACGCGCGTGATCATCGACTCCCAGGACGGCGAGCTGGAGTGGTCCACGATGGGCTCGGCCACCAACATCATCTCCGCCTCGGCGGCGGCCCTGGCCGATTCGTTCGAGTACGCCATCTGGAAGCGCCAGGTCGCGGAGGTCGGGGCCGGTCGAGCGAACGGCCCCGGATGACCCCCTCTGACCGCGGCCGACGCTAGGGTCGACGTTCCGTGACGACCCCCGCTGCGTTGCGCGTCGCCTTCGCCGGCGCGCCCGGTTCGTTCGCCGAAGACGCCGTGCTGGCGGCCTATCCGGGCGCGACCGGCGTACCGCTGCCGATGTTCGCCGACGTCGTTTCGGCCGTGGAGGCGGGATCGGTGGCGGCGGGGGTGCTGCCCATCGAGAACGTCGTGGGCGGCGGCGTGCGCGAGGTCTACGACCTGCTGCTGGACACGGAGGCGGTGGTGGTGGGCGAGGTCATCGTGCCGGTGCGGCTGTGCCTGGCGGCGCTTCCCGGCGAGCGACTCGACAGCATCGAACGGGTGTACTCGCACATCCAGGCACTGATCCAGGCGGAGCCGTTCCTGCGCTCACGTGACTGGACGCTGCTGGCTGCCACCAATACCTCGGGCGCCGGCCGCACCATCAAGGAACGGGCCGAGCGTGGATCGGCGGCGGTCTTGTCGCCACGCGCCGCCGCCATCCATGGACTGACCGTGCTGGCGGCCGATATCCAGGCCCAGCGGCGCAATCGCACCCGCTTCCTGGTGCTGGCGCTGCCGGCGGACGAGTCGCTGCCGGCGCCGGCACACGGCCGAGCCCGGAGGTGCGCGACGTAGCGCCCTCGCGTTCAGCGTGCTCAATGAGCCGGGCACACTGGTGCGTGCGCTGGGTGTCATCGCCGATCATGCGATCAACATGACCAAGCTGGAGTCACGCCCCAGCCGCGAGGGTAGCTGGGAGTACGTCTTCTGGGTGGACATCGATTCGGATGTCTGCGATGCAGTCGGG
The DNA here is from genome assembly GCA_963778955.1 of uncultured Chloroflexia bacterium. GTDB lineage: Bacteria > Chloroflexota > Limnocylindria > Limnocylindrales > CSP1-4 > JAFMJV01. The sequence goes on along the minus strand of CAVZWI010000004.1, from coordinate 39,994 downwards.
CCGGGGCAGGCGTTCCTGGCGGACCTGCACTCGGTCTGCGTATGGGTGCGGGTGATGGGCTGCTACCCGCGCTGCCTGGAACCGGACATCGGGGCCGATGCGGTTTCACCGTAGCGTCGTGCGGAGACGGCAGGATAGGGCGGGGGTGTCACGCGGCGCCAACGTCGCGCCCGCAGGAGGTCGAAGATGAACGCGACGCCACACACGGCGGACCCCGGTCCACGGCGCCCGCGGCGGCGAGGCTACCTCGCCCTCGCCATCGTGGTGTTGCTCCTGCTCGCCGTGGCTGGACTGGTGGCCGCCTGGCTCTTCTTCTTCGCCGGCGAGGCGCCGCCGGCTCCGACGCTCGATGACGCCCTCAAGGTGCTGCTGCCCTCGGCGTCACCGTAACCGCGCCAGACGACTCCGTAACCGCGCCAGACGACCCGGGGCTCAGGCTTCGGTGATGGTCACCGACGTGATGGCGACCGGGTTCACCGGTCGGTCCTGTCCGCCCTTGGGTGCGTTGGCGATGGCATCGATGACCTCTTCGCCGGCACTGAGCTTGCCGAAGATGGTGTAGTCCGGCGGCAAGGCGTAGTCGGCATGCATGACGAAGAACTGGCTGCCGTTGGTGTCGCGACCGGCGTTGGCCATGGCCAACGTGCCGCGCAGGTACTGACGCGCCACATCCTCGTTCTTGAACTGGTAGCCAGGACCGCCGCGGCCGCTGCCGGTGGGGTCGCCACCCTGGATCATGAAGCCGCTGATGACGCGGTGGAAGATGACGTCGTCGTAGAAGCCTTCGCGCGCCAGGAAGACGAAGTTGTTGACGGTGCGTGGCGCTTCCGAGGCAAAGAGCTCGGCGGTCATGGTGCCGGCCGAGGTCTCGATGGTCGCGGTATACGTCCTGGCCGGGTCGATGACCATCTCCGGCGGCTTGGCGTACTGGGGCATATGGCTACTCTCCTATCGTGGGGATGCCCTACCAGCCTACCCGACACGGCCCGGTGGCCGCTGGGACGACGCCTTGGCAGACGTGGCTGGCTGCGGTGGGCGTGGCTGGCTACGATTGGGGCTCGACACAGAGGGAGTCCCCATGTCCATCGACACGACGAGCCGGGCCGCGCATCTCATCTACCTCGCCGGCCGCTGGGTCGACTCACCCCGGCGACTCGACGTTGACGACCCGGCGCGGCCGGGTGAGCTTGCCGGCAGCACCTACCTTGCCACCGAGGAGCAGTACGAGGAGGCAGCGGAGGCGGCGGTGCGTGGTTTCGACGCCATGCGGCGCATGCCGACATACGAACGTGCCGCCGCCCTGCGCCACATCAGCGCCGGCATCGAGTCGCGCCGAGACGAGCTGGCGGCACTCATAACGCGCGAATCGGGCAAGTCCATCCGCGATGCCAGAGCCGAGGCGGACCGCGGCGTGCTGGTGTTCCGCCTCGCCGCGGAGGAGGCAGAGCGACTGGGCGGCGAGATGTTGCCGCTCGACATCGCGCCCGCCCACCGGGGACGCAGCGGCATCACGAGGCGCTTTCCCATCGGCGCGGTGGCCGCCATCAGCCCCTTCAACTTCCCGCTCAACCTGGCCGCGCACAAGGTCGCCCCAGCCATCGCTGCGGGTTGCTCGATCGTGCTGAAGCCACCCTCTCGGGACCCGCTCACGATGCTGACCGTGGCCGAGATCATCCACGAGGCCGGGCTGCCCGCCGGAGCGGTGTCGATCCTGCCGATGGATCGGGCGCTGGGCGACCGGATGGTGGCGGACGAACGCTTCAAGCTGCTGACCTTCACCGGCTCGCCCGTGGTGGGCTGGCGCATGAAGGAACGCGCCGGCAAGAAACCGGTGGGGCTGGAACTGGGCGGCAACGCCGGTGCCATCGTGGACGCTTCGGCCGATCTCGACTGGGCGGTCAAGCGTACGGTCGTGGGCGCCTTCGCCTTCAGTGGCCAGGTCTGCATCAGCGTCCAGCGGCTGTTGGTGCATGAATCGGTGTGGGACGAGTTCATGGGCCGCCTGGTGGCGGCCGCCGCCGCCCTCAAGCTGGGTGATCCGGCCGACCCTGACACGGACATGGGACCCATGGTCGATGCCGCTGCGGTGGAGCGCACCGAGCGCTGGGTGGCCGACGCGGAGGCCGATGGTGCGCAGGTGCTGACCGGTGGCCGCGGGGATGGCCTGTTCTTCCGACCGACCGTCATCGTCGACGCGCAGCGCTCATCGCAGGTGTGTTCCGAGGAGGCCTTCGCGCCGCTCGTGGTGGCGTTCCCATTCGGTGACATCGAGGAGGCCTTCGCGGAGGTCAACGCCAGTCGCTTCGGCCTCCAGGCCGGCATCTTCACCAACGACCTCGATCACGCCTGGAGGGCCTTCGAGACGCTCGACGTGGGTGGCGTGGTGATCAACGATGTGCCCACCTATCGCGTCGACCACATGCCCTACGGCGGGGTCAAGGACAGCGGCATGGGCCGGGAAGGCCTGCGCTGGGCCATCGAGGACATGACCGAACTCAAGCTGCTGGTGATCGCCCAGCCTGCTTGACGTGGCATCGGTACGCCGGCGGTCCTGTATCGGGCTGTACATTTCGGGCCATTCCGCGACGGTCGGCGGCAGTGTTGTATAGGTCGACCAGCCCTCGCTGGCGCTATGCGACGACTTGCACGCCCAACCACACGCCGCCCTCGTACCGGCATCCTGCGTGGCTCAAGCCTCATCAGGATCCGGATCTGGCTGGCTATGCTCGGGCTGGCCGTGCTGCCGATGGTCGGAGCCATCGCCATCATCAACGTCCTGGCACCGGAGGCAGCGCCGGACGCTGAACGGACGGCCTGGGAGACATCGACCGCCGCGGCCGCCCTGACCGCGGCCGAAGCGGACGTGCAGGCGCGAGTGCTGGGTGTCGCCGCTGGGCAGGACGTGCAGCACCTCGTCGATGGCATCGGCAGCAGTGAGCGGAGCGTGGCCGCGACGCTGGTGGCCGCTGTCGAGGGTGCCAACCGCGGCCTGGTCGAAAGCGCCTGCATCACGCGAACGCTGGATGGCTCGCGCGTGGACCTGCTCATGGCGACTTCCTCGTCGACCGACTCTTCGGCCTGTGCTGCCGACGCACTCGTGGCCGAGGCCATCGAGGCACGCCCCGGGCACGTCGTGACTGGCACGACGTGGGGGTCCGACCGCACGCGACGGATGCTTCTGGCGACCGATCTGCCGGGCTCCACGCGGCGCACGGCCGGCGTCCTGACCGTCGAGGTCAGCCTGGCCGAGCTGTTCGCCACCACGCCCGCCGCAGCCGGCATCGGCGCCAGTGCGCTGCTGGTCGATATGGCGACCAATACCATCGTGGCCGGCGCGCGGACCGAGGCCGTCACCACCGGCACCGGTGTGCCTGGCGGCAAGCCGTTGGGCAACCTGCGGGTCCGGGTCGACGGCATCCTCAGTGGACACGATGGCACGGCACGGGCATTGCAGGGCGCTGGCTGGACCGCGACGGCAGCACCCTTGTGGCAGTCCGATGACGGGGCGCACTTCGGGCTCATCTATCTCTGGCCCATCACGCCGGACGCTCCCGTGGATGGGCTCGTGCTGGCCCTCGTCGCGTTCGCCATCGTGGTGCTGCTGATCGCGGTGGTGACGGCGCGGACGTTCCTGCAGCCGTTCGACGACCTGGCCGAATCGCAGTCACAGCTGGAGGTGCTCTACCGCGAAGCGCGCGAGGACTCGCTGCACGACGGGCTCACCGGCCTCGGCAACCACCGTTCCTTCCAGGAGGAGCTCGACCGGCAGCTGGACCTGTTCCGTCGGCACCAGGTCGCCGTGGCACTGCTGCTCATCGACCTGGACGACCTCAAGGTCGTCAACGACGGCGAGGGCCATCCCGCGGGCGACCGTTTGCTGGTGGCCATGGCCAATGCCATCCGCGATACGCTGCGCTATGGCGATCGCGCCTTCCGTATCGGCGGTGACGAGTTCGCGGTGATCCTGCCGCATACCGACGCTGACAACGCGCTCGTAGCGGCCAACCGGCTGCGCCACTTCTGCCTTCGTCCGGCGGTCGGTGAGCGCGTCATCCCGTTCTCTGGCGGCATCTCGTCGGTGCCGCAACTGGCTGCTGAGCGCAACCAGCTCTTCCGACAAGCCGATGCCGCGCTCTATCGCTGCAAGCGAAACGGCCGTGGCACGGTCGCCATCTTCGACGCCGACCGCGACCTGGTGCCGCAGGACGTCAGCGGGCAGGGTTCGGCCGCGGCGGTCCGCGACATCGTGCGAGCCCGCAACCTGACGCCCGTCTACCAGCCCATCGTCGACCTGCGCGACGGCAGCGTGCTCGGCTTCGAGGGCCTGATCCGCCCAGGGGCATCGTCTCCGTTCACCAACCCGGGCCAGCTCTTCGAGGCTGCTGCCGCGTGTGGTCGCACCGTCGAGCTCGACCTGGCCTGTTTCGAGGTGGTGGCCGCCGGCAGCGCCATCGATCAGCCCCGAGCAGGTCGTCACCATCAACCTCTCGCCACAGACGCTCGAGGCACAGGACTTCACCGCCGCTTGGCTGCTGGAGATCCTGACGCGCTACCAGATCGAGCCCGGGCCGGGTCATCGTGGAGCTGACCGAACGCGAGGCCATCACCGACCTGGAGCGACTCCGCCGCAACGTGGCGGCCCTGCAGCATGCCGGCGTGCGCCTCGCCGCCGACGACGTGGGTGCGGGCAATGCCGGCCTGCGGCTGTTGAGCCAGGTTCGTTTCGACATCATGAAGATCGATCTCTCACTGGTGCAGGAGGGCACGCAGCACGAATCCTCGCGAGCGGTCGTGCGCTCCCTCATGGATCTCGCAGCACGCCAGGGTGCGGTGACCATCGCCGAAGGACTCGAGACCGCCGAGCAGCTGCGCTCGTTGCGCGAGCTCGGGATCACCACCGGCCAGGGCTACCTGCTGGGCAGGCCGGGCAGCAACATCAGCCTGGCGAGCGTGGACATCGAGACGCTCGCCTCCGGCACGCTCATCGTGCAGAACCTGTCGGCGGGCCCGCAGCGCCCAGCCGACCCGCAGCGCCCAGCCGACCCGCAGCGACCAGCCAAATCCGAAGGAGGCGACGCCCTGGCGGGCACCCCGGCCTAGTTCCGCCCCGGACCCGTACACTCGCTGGCGTGGAGACGCAGCAGATCGATCCAGAGCCTCAGCTACGTCACGTGGGTCCTCCTCGGCGGGCTGGCCCTGGGCAGCTTCGCACTGACCTGGATTCTCCGGCAAGCCAGCGACGCGACACCTGGATTCCTGGGCTTCAGTGGCATCCTGGCGGCTGTCATCGGCCTGGGCTGGCTGCTGGTGGAGTGGGGTTTGCCGGAGCCGACGGAGCTGGCCATCCAGACCGGCCCCGCGCTCGATGAGCCGCGGCGTGCCGCCATCGCTGCTTTCACCATCCTGGCCCTGCTGTCCGGCTTCCGGCTGCGTCGCGGCGGCCGCGCCCTCTGGCTCGGTGGTACGGCTGTGCTGGCGGGGGTCGCGGCCATGGCGCTGGGTGCCTGGGACTGGAGCGATGCCCAGCCCATCGGCGTGTCCATGCTGGTGCAGCTGCTCGCGCTGGCGGCCGTCACCGGCGGCTCCCTGGCGGCGGTGGTGCTGGCGCACTGGTACCTCGTGACGCCCAAGATCTCGGAGCGCCCGCTGCTGCTGACGACGCGGCTGTTGATGCTCGTGCTTGCCATCCAGCTGTTGCTGTTCGGCGTCTGGATGGCCGCCGGCATCCCCGATATGGAGCCTTTCGCGGTGCTGGCCGGGCCGAACCTCGTCTTCGTCTGGTTGCGCCTGGTGGTCGGTCTGGTCCTGCCGCTGCTGCTCACCGTGATGGCCTACCGCACCGCGCTGACGCGCTCGATGGAGTCCGCGACCGGCCTCCTGTACATCGAGTTCGCGCTGGTGATGGCGTCGACCATCGTAGCCAGCGCGCTGTTGTTCGGCGAAGGGCTATTGGTCTAGCGGTGCGCGTCTCCGTTCGCCTCTTCGCCATGCAACGGGCCCAGACCGGGCTGCGTAGCCACGATTTGGAGTTGCCTGACGGAGCCGACGTGGCGACTGCCTGGCTGGCCCTGGCGGCCGACCTGCCGGTGCTGGCCGGGGCCCAGGGCAGCGTTCGCTTCGCCCGCAATGGTGCCTACGTCGACACCGATGAACGGCTGGCGGATGGCGACGAGTTGGCGGTCATCCCGCCGGTGGCGGGTGGCGCCGGGACTGACCCTGGGGCGGTGCCCTACCGCCGACTCGTTATCACCGATTCGAGCCTCGACGAGGGCCTCATGGCCGAGCTGCGGGAAGCCGTGGCCACGCCGGCCGATGGTGCCGTGGTCGCCTTCGTGGGACAGACCCGGGAGACCGCCGGCACACCCGCGCCCGGTCAGGAAGCCGAGGCCGTGCGGCATGCCGACCAGTCCGTCACGGGCCTCACGTACGAGGCCTTCGAGCCCATGGCGCTGGCTATCCTGGGCCAGATCGCCGACGAGATCGAGGCACGCTTCGGCGTCTGCCGGCTGGCCATCGTCCATCGCGTCGGCGAGGTTGCGGTGGGGGAGTCGAGCGTCCTCATCGTCGTCGCCGCACCCCACCGAGCCGAGGCCTTCGATGCCTGCCGCTACGCCATCGAGGAGCTCAAGGCGCGGGCGCCGATCTGGAAGGCCGAACGCTTCGCCGACGGTAGCGTCTGGTTGGGGTCACCGGCACGCCGTGGACCCGACGGTGGGGCTACCGGTGGCCAGGTGTGATCCACCTGGGCAGCCGGCTGGACTCAGGCTAGGATTCAGGATATGACCGATCCAGCTCGCCGCGCCAAGCCCGTCGGCCCGCCACCGGCCGATGGTCCCTACGGGCAGCCAGCCCAGCCGCCATACGTGCGCATGTACTCGTGGTCCTCATCGGGACAGTCGTTCCCCTGGTTCGCGGTACTGCTGGTGGTGCTCGGTGTGGGCCTGCTCATCGAGACCCTGGTGCCGGATGTCTCGTTCGGCTCCCTGTTCATCCTCGCCATCGGTATCGCCTTCGGCGTCGCCTGGCTCTATCGTGGCGTCGTCGGTGCGACCATGCCGGCGCTGGTCATGACGGCCTGGGGCCTGGCCAGCCTGGGCCGCGACTTCGATATCCTCGTCGGCGATGGCTGGAACACGTTGCTCATCGGCATCGCCTTCCTCATCGGCTGGGGCTTGGCGCGCTACCAGGGCACCCGACGTGAGTACGCGCTGTGGATCGGCGCCGTCCTGGGCATCATCGGCCTGGCCGATGTCTCCGACACGCTGCCCTTCGATATCGGCCTGGCGGTGGTCATCCCGCTGGCGATGATCGGCATCGGCGCCTACATGGTGTGGAAGAGCCGCATCCTGTCGCGCACCTAGCTGCTCAGGCAGTCGGCGCGATCGACTCAGCGCGTGTAGCGGCCCTCGGGGTCCAGTACCTCGCGCATCAGCCGCAGCTCCTGTGTGCTCGGCGGCGGCGTCTCCGTCAGTCGGGCTGATACCCGCACCTCCCAGCCGATGGCAACGCGGACGTCCTCGAGCGTGGCGCCCGGGTGCAGTGAATCGAGGCGCATCTCCCCGTCGTCATCGAAGTGGTAGACGCCCAGGTCGGTGACCACGACCGAAGGTCCGCGCCGACCACCGGGCGCGTTGCCGGGTGAGGTGCGGAAGTCGATGTGCTCGACGAAGGAGCGAGCCGACTGGCGCATGACCACGAAGACCTGGCGCGAGTGGAGCGCGATCTCGTTGGCGCCGCCGGAGCCCGGCAGCCGCACCTTGGGACTGGCGTAGGCGCCGATGACCGTGCTGTTGATGTTGCCGAAGCGGTCGATCTGCGCCGCGCCCAGGAAGCCCACGTCGACCAGGCCGCGCTGCAGGTAGAGACCGAAGAGGTCCGCCTGAGACATCACCGCGAGCGCGCCGCTGACGATGGTAGGATCGCCGATCGAGAGCGGCAGCCGCGCCGGCTGGGCGCCGTACGCGCCGGCCTCGTAGATGAGTTCGAGTTCCGGCGCGACCGTGCGCAACGCCAGGTTCACAGCCACGTTGGGCAGCCCGATGCCGACGAAGCAGACACGCTGCCCCGCCAGCTCCCGGGCGGCTGCCGCGATCATCATCTCGCTGCGGGTGTAGGCGGCCTCGTTCATCGGTACTCGCCGTAGTCGATGGCGCCGGCGACGGCTCTGCCGGTGGGGCGGATGCGGTCGCGTGCTGCGGAGCCCAGCCGCTCCATGTACTCGGCGCGGCCGGCCAGGCCGTGTACCCAGTCATCGAGCCATGCGTCCAGGCGGTCAGGATCGCGGGCGATGGCGTCCCACTCGACGTAGTAGGTGTTGTCACGGTCGTAGTAGCCCTGCGCGTACGAGGGGTGTGCACCGTGCGGCTCCACCACCACCGCGTCCACGATGAGCCCGGGGATGACGGTGCGGTTGGGGTCGGCCCGGATGACCGACTCGTCGACGAGCTCCTCGACCACCACGATGACCCGTTCGGCGGCGAAGGCCGCTTCCTTCTGGGCGCCCAGGAGGCCCCACACCTGGGTGTTGCCGGCGGCATCGGCGCGCTGCGCGTGGACGATGGTGACGTCGGGGTTGATGGGCGGCACGACGTAGATCCGTTCACCGTCGTAGGGCGAGGCCAGCGGCGCGATGCGGGGATTGGCCGTGGGCATGTCTGTGCCCTCGTAGCTGCGCAGCGGGTAGAAGGGCAGGTTGGTGGCGCCGGCGATGTAGCGCCCGACCATGCCGAAGTGGCTGTATTCCTCCAGCTCAAGCGAGGGCTGCGGGCCCTCGGTCAGGCGGCGGATGGCATGCAGGCTGCCGACGCCCGGGTTGCCCAGCCAGCTGAAGACCAGCTTGCGGGCCACGCCGGCACCGATCATCTGGTCGTAGATGACGTCGGGCGTCATGCGGATGAGCGTCAGGTCGCGGCGCCGTTGGCGGATCGATCTCGTGACCGGCGGCGAAGCAGATGAGGTGCGTGAAGCCTTCGATGGCGACGCTGTCGCCGTCGCGCACCAGCGCCGTGATCGCGTCGCGCATGCTGGCGACCTTGGATGTGCTCACCGACTCATCGTAGCGCCCCGGCGTGACAGCGCCGCCTAGTCAGCCAGTGGCATGAGCGCGTCCCGGAGGGCAGCCTCGAGCTCGTCCACCGTGATGGCGCCCTCGAACTTGGCACGCACCAGGCCTTCAGCATCGATGACGACCACGTAGGGCTCGGTGCGCAGGCCCCAGCGCTCGGTCCAGGGTGCCGACTGCAGCGCGCCGTCCTCCGACAGCAGAGGTTGCAGGTAGCCATCCCTGGTCTGCATGAGGTAGGGCTCGACATGAACGAAGTTGACGCCCTCCGGATGGTTGACCGCGACCTCCTTGACGCGTTCGAGCGTGGGGCCGCAGGTGGCGGTCTGGCAGAAGGCCGGGGTCACGAAGGCGATGACGGCGGGCTCATCGGCCTCGATGGCATCGAGGATGGAGAGATCGTAGAAACGCTCCACCGGAACGGGATCGCTGGAGATGCGGCTGATGTCGCCCCCGACATCGGCGGCCGTGGGCGTGTCGATGGCCGGAGCCGGACTGCCGATCGGGGGCGTGGTCGTCGTCTCCCATACGTCGTAGTCGGCGCGGACGGTCTCGGTCCTGCCGTCGGGGAAGGTGGCGTTGAAGCGTGTGCCCCAGCGTCCGGAATGCGGGAAGGTGACGTCGGCCGCGTACAGGCCGCGAACGTCCTCGATGGCCCAGAGGAAGCGGGAGTCAGCCTCGAAGGCGACCGCATCGGGATCGACGTCATCGTCGTAGAACTGCAGCTGGACCTCGACATCGGGTGCTGCCAGGATGGCACCGGCAGGATCAGTCAGGCTGAACAGGAAGCGGTTTGGCCCCTGTGCGATCTCGGTCGAGGCCAGCACCGGGATGACGTTCGGCAGGTCCTGCGCGAGAACTGCGGACGGCACAGTGGCCGCGATGGTCGTGACCGAGAGCAGCAGGGCGGCGGCGAGCGCAGCCAGTCGGTTCATCTGCAGAGCCTACGCCGCGAGCCCGCAGCACGCCGTGAAACGCGCCGTCAGCAAGCGCCAGCGCGTGCGGACCCGTAGGCTCGCCAGGTATGGACCAACGCGACCGCCGCACCCAGCCGCAGCCTCGATGATCTCCGTCGTCGGCGGGCTTGGTGCCGCCTTGGCATGGGCCCTGGCGACCCTCGCCGCCGCCCGCGCCAGCCGCGTGCTTGGCCCGTGGTCGACCACCGCGCTGGTGGTCTTCATCGGCCTCATCGTGACGTTGCCGTTGCTGGCGCTGGAAGTGCCCGACGAGCCCATCGCGGTCACGGACTACGTCTGGCTGACGGTCGCCGGCGTGGGTTACGTGGTGGGCATGGTCTTCAACTATGCCGCCCTCACCGGGGGCAAGGTCCCCGTGACCGCCCCCATCGTCTCCACGGAGGGGTCCATCGCGGCAGCCCTGGCGGTGCTCACCGGCGAGGCCGCTTCACCGTTGCTGGGCGCGATGCTGCTCTTGATCGCCGTGGGCGTGTTCGTGGTCTCGATGCAGCCCGGTGGCGGTGCCGATGTGCTGAGCGGCGGTGGCGCCCGCTACGTCGGGTTTGCCATCGCGGCGGCACTGATCTTCGGCGTCGGCCTGTACGCTTCCGGGCGCGCCAGCGAAGGCGTGCCGCCAAGCTGGGTGGTGGCTGCGGGCCGCATCGCCGGCGTGCTCATCCTGACGTTGCCGCTGGCCCTGACCCGGCGCCTGCGCTTCGACCGTAGCGTCTTGCCATTCCTGCTCTTCGCAGGCGTGGCTGAGGTGGCCGGCGTCTACCTCTATGCCTTCGGCGCGCGGGAATCCATCGCCGTCACCGCGGTGCTGTCCTCGCAGTTCGCGGTCATGGCCGCACTCATGGCCCACTGGCTGGGCGAGCGCATCAGTCCTCGCCAATGGCTGGGCGTGGTGGCCGTGACCATCGGGGTGGTGGTCATCACGCTGACGCGACTGTAAGCGCCGCTACGCGCCGGTTCGCGGCTACGCGCCAGAGCGCCCCTCGACGGCCGCGACGGCATCCTCCAGCACGCGCAGTCCGCTGGCCATGGTGGCCTCATCGATGACGAGCGGTGGCGAGATGCGGATGGACTTGGCACCACACCCCAACAGCAGCAGGCCGCGGGTGAAGGCTTCGTATTCGACCGCGTCTGCCAGCTCCGGCGTGGCCGCCTCCAGGGCCAGCATCAGGCCCAGACCGCGGACATCGGTCACCGTCCTTGGGTGGCTTGCCCTGATCCGTCGCAGCGCCGCGAGGCCCTGCTCGCCGCGTGCGGTGGCATTCTCCAGGAGCCCGTCCTGTAGCAGGTCGATGGTGGCCAGGGCCGCCGCACAGGCGACCGGGTTGCCGCCGTACGTGGAGCCGTGGGCGCCCTTGCCCCAGGCCTCGAAGATGGGTGCTCGCGCGACCACGGCTGAGAGCGGCATGCCTGAGGCGATGCCCTTGGCCGAGAGCAGGATGTCTGGTTCGATGCCGAAGTGCTCGATGGCCCACATCGTCCCGGTGCGCCCGGCGCCTGACTGGATTCTCGTCGGCGATGAGCAGGATGCCATGCCGATCGCACAGCTCGCGCAGGCTCCGCATGAAGCCCAGCTCGGGGACGATGTAGCCGCCCTCACCCTGGACCGGCTCGACGATGATCGCGGCCACCTCGTCCGCGGGCACGAGCTTGTCGAAGAGGACCTCATCGAACCAGGCCAGGTCGACGGTACGGCCGTAGGGTGCGTGGTAGATGCCGCTCACGAGGGGCGCGACGCCGGCCCGATACTTGGCCTTGGACGCGGTCAGGGCGACGGCGCCCATGGTGCGGCCGTGGAATCCGCCCAGGAACGAGACGAAGGCATGCCGACCGCTGGCCTTGCGGGCGAGCTTGAGCGCGGCCTCCACCGCTTCCGCACCGCTGTTGCCCAGGTAGACCCGCTTGGGGCCGCTGATGGGCGCGATCCTGGCGATGGCCTCACACGTCTGCGCGTAGATGGGTGGATAGAAGTCCGAGGCGCTGTAGTGCACCAGTTGGTCGGCCTGCGCCTTGATGGCATCGATGACCGAAGGATGCGAGTGACCGGTGGAGTTGACCGCGATGCCGGCGCAGAAGTCGACGAAGAGGTTGCCGTCGATGTCCTCCACCGTGGCACCGTCGCCGCGGACCGGCACGAAGGGATAGACGCGCGGCAGGCTTGGCGACGACCACCTGTGGTCATACTCCACGTGCGCGCGGGCGCGCGGTCCGGGCACCTCGGTCACGAGGCGCGGAGCGACCACTCGGTCAAGATCGAGCCGACTCTGCCTGGGTCATCTACCCCTCCCTCGACGGACACCTGCTGTATCAAACCTATGCACGGTGGATACCGAGTATAGAGGCCACGGGTGTCTCGGGCCTGCCTGTTCCGGCGGCGCTCCGCTGTGTCAGTCGACGATGGTGTGCGATTGCTCGCGCAGGAACTGGGCGACGTAGTAGGGGCCCAGCGCGGCCTTGCCGGTCGAGCCGGAGCCTTTCCAGCCGCCGAATGGCTGCACGCCCGGCCAGGCGCCGGTGGTGGCGCCGGCACGACGGTTGACGTAGAGCACACCGGTCTGGATCTGGTCGAGGAACTGCTCCACCTCTGCCTCCACCCCACTGTAGATCCCGGCCGTGAGGCCATAGACGGAAGCGTTCGAGAGGCGCAGCGCTTCCTCGAGCGAATCCACCGCGTGCACCGCAGTGAAGGGGACGAAGAGCTCGTCGCGGAAGAGCCGATGGTCTGCCGGCAGCTGTCCCACCACCGTGGGCTCGACGTAGAAGCCGCGTGCCAGGCCCCCATCGGAGAGCACTTCGCCACCGGTGTACACGGCACCCTCGGCGCGGGCTTCGGCCACCGCCTGCTCGAAGCGTTCCACGGCGCGCTGGTCGGTCACCGGACCCAGCCAGTTCTCGCGTCGCAAGGGATCACCGATGGTCAGCTGCTCGGTCTGCTCCACGAGCTTGCGCACCAGCTCGTCGTGGACCGATCGCTCGACGTAGACGCGACTGTTGGCCGAGCACTTCTGGCCTCCGAAGCCGAAGGCCGAGCGCATGATGCCTTCAGCGGCCTTGTCCAGGTCGGCGCTCTTCATGACGATGGCCGGGTTCTTGCCGCCCATCTCCACGATGCAGGGCCGGGGATAGGCCTTGCCGAAGCTGCGCTGCAGGCCCATGCCCACGTCGTAGGAGCCGGTGAAGACGATGCCGTCGAGATCCTCGCTGGAGGCCAGCTCGTCGCCGACCGTCTCTCCGGGACCCATGACCAGGTTGCAGACGCCATCGGGTAGGCCGGCGTCACGCAGCGCTTCGATCAGCAGGACGCCGCTCATGGCGCCCGAGCGGGCCGGCTTGAAGACGCAGGTATTGCCGGCCACCAGCGCGCCGGCGACCGGTCCCGCCGCCAATGCCAGGGGAAAGTTGAACGGCGCGATGACGCCGAAGACGCCGTGCGGCCGCAGTACCGAGCGCGTGTGCGTGGCGGCGTCACCAAGGTTGTCCATGGGCTTGCGATAGAAGTCGTTCTCGACCGCGATGCGGGCGTAGTAGCGCAACAGGTCGGCGCTCTCTTCGACCTCGCCCAGTGCCTCCATGCGGTTCTTGCCGACCTCGATGGCCATCAGCGCCCCGTACTCCATGAGGCGGCTGCTGATGAGATCACCGGCGGCGATCATGATCTCGACCCGCCGTTCCCAGCCGAGCGCGTTCCAGGCCGGCTGCGCGGCACGTGCGGCGGCGATGGCATCGCGTACGTCGACTCGCGAGGCGTCGGCAAAGCGGCCCACCAGCACATCACGATCGATGGGGGAGTGCAGCTCGGACTCGCGCTGGCCGGCACGTTCACGACCGCCGATGACGTTGGCGTGCGACTGACCCAGCCGAGCGCGGGCGACCGCGACGCCGGCCTCGAACGCGGCGTGCAACTCTTCGTTGTCCGCACGCAGGGTGGCGTAGGTGATCTTTATGCGCGGCGCGCCGCTTGGGTCGGTCATGGTCGTGCTCCCTCCTGGCCTCGTCCTCGCGATGTCCCATCCCGGCACGGCAGAGAACGCCTCTGATGTCCGAGTGTACTCTCGGCCCCGAGGCTCACGATCGTCGGCCCCGAGGCTCGGGACCCTCCGCCGATACGCCCTGAATCAGGACGGCCGCCCCGTCTCCGGAGCGGCCGCAGGAAGCGTCAGGGATCGGGGGTCAGGCGGTCTCGGTATCCGGCGTGGCCTTGGCCTGCACGGCACGGAAGCAATCGGAGCAGTAGACCGGCTTGTCCATGCGTGGCTTGAAGGGCACCTGCGCGGCGTTGCCGCACTCCGAGCAGATGACCGCGAAGTACTCGCGCGCGGCCCGGTACTCGCCGCGCTCATAGCCCCGAGGTCCACCGATGTCGCGTGAGTCATAGCCGCTCGAATCGCGCATGGCCCGTCGGGCTGCCCGGCAGCTTGGACAGCGCTTGGGATCGGACACGAACCCCTTCTCCGCGTAGAACTCCTGGTCGGCTGCGGAATGGATGAATTCCACGCTGCAATCGACGCATGTGACGGTTCGATCCGTGTACGACACCATTGACCTCCTGGGGCGCGATGACTGGTTTCCGCGTCTCGGCTCGACCCCTTGCGGGCATGTCGAAACAGGAGGGCGTTGGCGTCTGGAGTGCCGGGCGCCGTATCTGCCAGCTCTGTCCCGAGGTCCCGCTCTGGTGGGGCGCACCGGAATGCTCGAGCAGGGTACACCGGGGCCGCGGAACCGGCAACGGCGGCCGCCAGCGCACCCGTGCTTCGCGGCCGTTGACGGAGGCTCGACCGAAGCGCCCAGCCCTCCTCGCGGTGCATGGCCTGCCCATATCGGTACCGGACCGTGCAGCGATCGCTCCTTCCGCCGCGGTCGTCCACCACGCACGTAGGGCGATGGTCGAGGCGCTCTTGCGGACGCTCGTGGCAGCGCGGCGGACGGCACCTTGAGTACCCCCACCCAGAGGGACCGTGGTAGCGGCGAATGGCGCTCCGGCCCGATGGCACAATGGGCACGCTCGTCTCGACCGTCGCTGGCCTGCCATGCAGCGACTCGGGGGCCCCGGGGATGGAGGAGCACCTCACACATGCCGTTGCTGCTCCACCTCGCCGATGTCCATCTGGGTGCTCCGCATATCGACATGGGGGCGGCCGCGGTCCAGCAGCGTGAGCGCCAATCGGCCGCCTTCTCGCGCGCTTTCGACGAGGGCCTCAAGGCCAAGGTGGATGTGGCCCTGATCTGTGGTGACCTCTTCGATTCCAATGCCCAGTCGCGCCGCTCGGTGGAGCACACCGTGGCGGAGCTCAAACGCCTCACCGACCGGGGCATCCGCGTGGTCATCATCCCCGGCAGCCACGATGTCTACGACAGCCGGTCCATCTATCGTGCCTTCGACCTCGCCCGCATGGCCGGCCTGCCCGATGGCAGCGACCTGTTGACAGTGCTGACACCGGAGCGTCCGGAACTGCTCATCAAGGAGCTTGACCTCATCGTCTTCGGCCGCGTCTTCACCTCCGGAAAGGCACCCCGGAGTCCGCTCGACGGCTTCAGCGTTCAGGCCGACGACCGCGCCAGCTGGAAGGTGGGTATGGTCCACGGTTCGCGCCAGACCCCGGGCAAGGTCGCCAGTGACGGGGTCCCATTCACCGAGGCCGAGATCGCTGCCAGCGGCCTCGACTACCTCGCGCTGGGACACTGGCACTCCTACTCGAGCGGTCGAGCCGGTGACACGACGTGGGCCTATGCGGGCGCGCCCGAACCGGTGGCGGTCGACCAGGATGGAGCCGGCGGGATCTGCCTGGTGCGCCTCCAGGACGGCGTCGGCGGTGCCGGCGGTGCCGGGCGTCCGGGCAGCGTGCAGGTCGAGTGCATCCGCGTGGGGCGAACGGGCTTCCTGGCCGAGTCGGTCGAAGCCTCCAGCCTGGCCGACCAGGACGAGCTCGTGCGACGTCTGGCCGAGCTCGCCGACCCGGACCTCGTGTTGCGGGCGACCGTCGACGGCAACGCTCCAGATAGCCTGGAGATCGACACCGATGAGGTCGAACGGGCACTGGCGCCGGCGTTCCTGCACGTTCGCGTCCGGGACCGCTCCGTCACCGAGCTCAGTGCCGGTCCGGCGCTGCCGAGCGACACGGTCGCTGGCCAATTCGTGGCCGACGTGGAAGCACGTATGCGCACGGCCGAGGCCAAGGGAGACCAGGACGCGGCCGAGGAGGCGCGACAGATCCTGCGACTGGGGCGTCGCTTGCTGCTCGATGACCCTGACCGCGTGACGTTGCCCTAGCCATGCGTATCACCCATCTGCGACTGTCCCACTTCAAGACGCACACGTCGCTCGAGATCAAGCCGGCGGCGGGCCTGACTGTCATCCGGGGCCCCAACGAGGCAGGCAAGTCGTCGATCGCCGAGGCCATCGAGATGGCGCTCTTCAGCAAGGCCGACGCCGAACGCGAGGACGTCCGCCGAGCCTGGGCCTGGGGTGCCTCGGAGCCGCCGGAGGTGCGCATGGACTTCGACTTCGATGGACAAGCTGGCTCGCTGGTCAAGCGCTTCGACGGCACCCGTTCGAAGGTCGAGTTGTCGATCGACGGTCGCACCGGCAGCGACGGCGCCCTCATCGCCGAGAAGCTCGCCGACATCACCGGCATCCCCGATGCTGCCTTCTTCCGCGCCACCGCCAGCGTCGGCCACAGCGAGCTTGACGCGGTCGACGGCGACGAGCTCGCGCTGCAGGATCGCCTCCAGCAGGTCGTGAGCGGCGCCGACCGCGGCACGGCAGCGGCCAGGAAGATGCTGGAGGCCGCCGTCCGTCGCTATCGCTCCGAGGGACCCGAGAACCCCGGTCTGCTCAAGGCGGTGCGTGATGAGGCTGCGATGCTCGAACGTGAGCTGGCGAACGGTGAAGCCGCGCTGGCACACTTGGAGTCCGACCGCGCGCAGTGGGTGGCGGCACACGAGCGGCGGGAGGAGCTTGACGTCCAGCTTCGCCGCCAGCAGGCCGATCTGGTCGAGGCGCAACGAGCGGAAGCGCTCGCGCTGAGACGTGATCGAGCGGCTGAGCAGTACGAACGACTCGAGCGTGCCACGAGCCTCGTCGAAGAGAGTGAACGGCTCCGCGGTCACATGCCCTCGGCCATCCCGCTGGCGCAGCTTCGGTCGGCCGCCTCGCATGCACGTGGCTTGGACTTCGAGATCTCCGAACTGGAAGCAGAGGTGAGCATCGGCGACGCCACCGCGGACGAGGGCGATGAGCGACCCATAGCACCTCCACGGCCGATGCGTTGGCTGCTCCTGGCGGCTGTCCTCGTGGCCTTGGGTGCGCTGACCTCGTTCTTCCTCGGTGGCAACGGTCTGCTCGGCGGCATCGTCATGCTGCTGGTGGCGGTCTGCGTCATCGTCTGTCTCGCGCAGGCCGTGCGGCTGGCTGGTCGGCGGCGCCAGTACGGCCTCGCCATGCGCCTCGCGGAGTCGGCCTCGGTGCAGCGCGCCGACGTGGACCGTGCCCGGCAGGAGCAGTTCCGCCGGGCGCGCCGCGATCTCGAGTCGACGCTGGCGGGTCTCGGCGTCGATGATGTCGCGGCGGCCGAAGCACTGCTGGCAGCGGTGGAGAAGCAGACGGAGGCACTGGCGCACATCGAGGGCGAGTTGCGTGGTCTGGGGGTCAAGGAGAGCAATCTGCGCCGTCTGGTGGAAGCCCGCGACGAGGCCGCCGATGAGACCGAGCGCGCCAGCCACGCGCTCGTTGCCATGGGCAACCTGGTGGCTGACCCGGCGTCCGCCGTGATGAAGGTCCAGCGTCTGGTGGCACAGACGCTCCCAGCGCGGGACGCGGCGCGCTCGGAGGAAGACCAGGCGCAGGGGCGCGTGGCTGCCAACCAGGTCGATGCGGAGGTAGTGGTTGGTCTGTCCGAGCGTCTCGCCGCCGCGCGTGACCGCCAGGCGCAGCTGGAACGACGCCTACTCGTCTACCAGGGAACGCTGGCGGCCATCGAGTCCGCCGAGCGGGCCACGCTCAAGACGGCCGCCCGCTACCTCGAAGAGCGGATGGGGCCGATGATGGCGAGGTTGACCGACGGTCGCTACGACGACATCGAGGTCGATGAGCGCGACCTCGCCTTCCGGGTGCGTGTGCCGGAGACCGGTGAGTTCGTCGACGTGCGGCAACTCTCGCATGGCACCGCGGACCAACTCTTCCTGATCGCGCGTCTGGGGCTGGTGCGATCGGTGACCATGGATCGGCGGCCGCCGCTCATCCTCGATGACCCCTTCGTCACGTTCGACACCACGCGTGGAGAGCGTGCCGTCCGCCTGGTCAAGCAGTTCGCCGCCGAGCAGGGGTTCCAGGTGCTGTATCTGACCTGCTCCGATCGCTTCGACAAGCTGGCCGACGAGCTGGTACTGCTGCCGGGACCGTCGAACGAACGCGTGCTGGCCCGCCCCAGGCAGGCGCCGGCGAAGCCCTCGACGACCGACCCAGCGACGGCCAGGACTGCGACGAACAAGTCCTCCACGCCCGCCGCCGACCGCAGGGATGCCTCTTCACCGACCCTCCGGTTCGCGCCCGATCCGCGGCCAAATCCCGATCCCGTGGCCCCCCGGCGTGGCAGCGCCGGCGCTGCCGCCCAGCCGGAGCCAAGCGCGAACGCCACGACGCCGGCCCCGACCGCAGGTACGCCGACCTCGGCCACGCCGACCGCAGCCGCGCCGCCCCGGCCCGCTCGCGTGCCGCCGCGACCGGCCGAGGCGTCGGAGGCGAGCGAGCCTGACCCGCTGGCGTCGCTTCGGCGCGCCGCGGAGGCTGCCACCGAGGCCGAGCGCGACACCGGTATCGCGAGATTCCTTCGGCCTGCGACGTAACCCCGGGGACGAGGCCCCCGACTGAGCATCCTGGCACCAGCACTGTCCCTCGTGGCAGCCCTGTCATGGGGCGTGGGCGATTTCGCCGGCGGCATCGCCACCCGGCTGTCCAACAACTTCGTGGCCGTCTTCCTGGCCCAGCTGGCCGGTCTGTCGGTGGCGGGCTCTCTGCTGCTCGTTAGCGGCGAACCGGCACCGGCGCGCGAAGCGCTCGTCTTTGGCGCGTTGGCGGGCGTGGCGGGCACGCTCGGTCTGGGCTGCTTCTACCTGGCCTTGTCGCGGGGCACGATGGGGCTGGTGGCGCCACTCACGGCGCTGCTGGGAGCGGCATGGCCGGCAGCGTACGCCCTGCTGACCGGCGACAGCGTGAGCCGACTGGCGCTGCTGGGGATGGCGGCCGCCCTCGTCGCGGTGGTGCTCATCTCGCTGCCCGACCGACGGTTGGGCACGCCGGTCATGCCCACGTATCACGGCTCCAGGGCTCGAGAGTGGCTGCTCATCTTGGGCGCCAGCCTCGGCTTCGGCGCCTTCTTCCTGCTCATCGATGCCTCGGCCGAGGCTGGTGGGGGCGTGTGGTGGCCGCTGCTGATGGTCAAGCTTGCGGGTGTCCTGGCCATCGTCACGACGGCGTTGCTGCTGAGGCCGTTGGGCCACATGCCAGGCATCAGGTTGGGGAGAGCGGCACTGCTGATGGGGGTGCTGGCAGGCTGCGGCGACCTGGGTGGCAATCTCTTCTTCGTGCTCGCCAGCGCGGAAGGTGAGCTGGCCGTGGTGATCGTGCTGACGTCGCTCTATCCGGTCGCCACCGCCCTGCTGGCCCGTCTCTTCCTGCACGAGCGGCTCAGCCCGCTACGAGCCGCCGGCGTGGCCACCGCCATCCTCGGCGTCATGCTCATCGGGCTCGGCAGCTAGCTGGACCTCAGCTGAACCAGCTGGCACCGGCCGGCCAGCGCATCACGCGAACGGCGATGAGTACGCCGAGCGCCGCCAACACCAGGATGGTCGCGGCGGCCATGGCGGCGTCCAGACTGTCCTGGAACTCGCTATACACCAACAGCGGCAGTGTCTGCGTGCGCCCGCTGATGTTGCCGGCGAAGAGGATGGTGGCGCCAAACTCGCCCAGCGCGCGCGCCCACGCCAGCACCAGACCGGCACCCAGCGCCGGTCCCGCCAGTGGCAGCGTGATGTGCCCGAGGACGGCGTTCTCCGAGGCGCCGTCGACACGTGCCGCCTCCTCGATCTCCGGTGCCACGGCACGAAAGCCGGCACGCGCGGCCCGGATGTAGAAGGGGCTGGCGACGAAGATCTGCGCCACGATGACCGCCAGTGTGGTGAAAGGCAGCGTGATGCCGAACCACTCCAGCGTCCCACCGGCGACACCGTTGCGACCGTAGGCGAAAAGCAGCGCCAGACCGGCCACCGATGGCGGCAGTACGATGGGCAGATCGACCAGGGCTTCGGCGAGGGGCTTGCCCCTGAAGTTGCTGCGAGCCAGGACGAAGGCCAGCGGCGTACCGACCACGAGGACGATGAGCAGGCTGACGGCGGTGCTGCTGAGGCTGAGGAGGAGCGCGTCGAGCACGGCCCGCCCGGCCAGGGCGGAGATGAGTGCGCCCGATTCGAGCGCGCGCCACAGCAGCGCCAGCACGGGCAGCGTAAGGAAGGCGAGTCCGACGGCGGCGAGGGCCACCACCCAGGGCGAGGGCCGATGTGACCACGACCGATGGGGTGCTGGTGCGGATGGGGCCAGCGGCGCGCTGCTCACGCGGGCATGACCTCGAAGCCGTTGTCCCTGATGATCTCGATCGCCTCTGGGCCGCGCAGCCACGCCACGAACTCGGCAGCGAGGGGCCGGTCGCTGACCTGGACCGCTGCGTACTCGGCGCTGATGTCGACCGCGTCGGGGAAGGGGATCTCGCGAACACGGTCGGAGCTCAGGGCGTCGGTACGGTAGACGACCGCGACATCGCCCTCACCCAGCTCGACCTTGGCCAGCGCGGCGCGGACGTTGTCCTCGCGCGAGACGGTGTTGGCGACGACGGCCGCGCTGAACGCACCAGGGTCGGGCATCGTCAGCGCCAGCTGTGCCAGCGCCGCGTCGGCATAGCGGGTGATGGGCACCCCCGGCCCGGCAGCCACGATGCGCACGCCCGGCTGCGCGAGGTCGCTGGGGGATTGCACACGCTCGTCATCGAGCGGTGCCACCAGCGTGACCCGATTGCGCGCGAAGGGTACCGGCGGTGCCGCGGTCAGGCCCGACTCGCTGAGTTCCGCCGGTCGTTCCACGTCGGCCGAGACGAAGACGTCTGCTGGTGCACCCTCGGTGATCTGGGCGGCCAGGATGTTGGAGGCCTCGTAGGCGAGTGTGACCGTCGTCTCCGGGTGGCTGCGCATCCATTCCGCTTCAAGGTCGGCGAACACGTCGCGCAAGGACGCGGCGGCGAAGACCGTGAGCTCCGTCTCGCCCCCTCGATCGGCCGCGCACCCACCCACCACCGAGGAGGCGATGAGGAGTGCGACCACCCAGCGTCCGCCCACCCGACGGCCCGCGGCCGGTCTCAAGGCGACGGCACCTCCACGATGACGTCGGTAGCCTTGACCACGCAGACGACCTCATCGCCCGGTGACAGGTCGAGTTCCTCGGACGCCTCGCGCGTCATCAGGCTGACCAGCCGATGCGGGCCGGCCTGCACCTCGACCACGGCTGCCACGCCGTCACGCTCGACACGGGTGACGGTGCCGGAGAAGCGATTCCGTGCCGACTGCGCCACGATGGGCCGCTCCGACCCGTCGCGCCGGCGTTCGGCAGCCAGCCGCGACACGTCCGCCTGTGAGACGGTACGTTGCCCACCTTGCGTCAGCTGGGCCTCGATCCGCCCTGCCTCCGCCCACCGGCGCAGTGTGTCCGCGCTCACCCCGAGCTGTTGCGCAGCCTCTCCCAGGCGGAGACGTGCGCTGGGAGTCGTGCCTTGCTTATCAGTGCCCATGCAGTTGATTATGCGGCATACCGGCCCGAATGCACGAGATCGTTGGTGCGTCCTTCGTTCGGTGCGTCGCGACTTCGTGGATCGCGGACTCGACGGCGGTCACGTGAACCCCAGGCAAACGCGCGGTACGGATGCCGCCCTACAGCTCGGCGGCGCACTCCGGGTCCAGCAACCAGACGGCGTTGCTCCGGATCGCCAACTGTGCCGGCCAGCGTAGCGGCTCGAACGGGCCACCCAGGCAAGCGGCCACGGCGCCGGACTTGCTCGCCCCAGGCACCATCACCACGATGCTGCCGGCGGCCCGCAGCACGAACGGTGTCAGGGTGACCCGTGGCAGATGCGGCTCGATGTGTGTCGGTGCCGTCACCGCCAGCACCGGGACGGACCCCTCGCGCAAGGGGGGTGTGTCCGGGAACGTGGAAAGGATGTGCCCGTCGCCACCGACGCCCAGCAGGACCACGTCGAACGCCGGCGCCCCGGCACGCTCCGGCAGCGCCTCCTGGATCTCCTCGGCGTAACGCGCCGCGGCCCAGGCAGCATCGTGGCCGGCCTCGATGGCGGCATCGACCGGGATCGGATGCCGGTGTGCGGCAGGAATCTGCGGCACGCCGTCCGCGTCGAGCCAGTCTCGCAACGCGCCGGCCCAGTTGCGATCGGGGTGTTCCAACGGCACGAAGCGCTCGTCGCCCTGCCAGACGTGGACCTGCCGCCAATCGACTCGCAACGCCCGCGGGTCTGAACGCAGGAGCGCGAACAGGGCCGCCGCCGACGAACCTCCGGTCAGTGCCAGGTGCGCCTCACCGCGCCGGGCGATCCCGGCGCGCAGGCCGTCGACCAGCAAGTCCAGCGCGCGCAGGGCGATGGCATCACGATCGGCACACTGCAACACCGCCGTCCGCATCATCGGGTGCCGTTCCCGATCAGCGTCACCGACTTCTCCAGTGCCTGGGCGAAGAGCCGGTCGTGCCCGGTCCGGTCGAGTGAATTGGCCAGGTAGGGCACCTCCTCGAACGGCTCCAGCTGGGACGCGCGTCGGATGACGGAGGCGCCGTTCCAGTCGGCCGTGGCCAACAAGTGGTCGGCTTGGCGGGTGACGTTCACGTGGGTATGGGCGTCGGACCGTCGCGCCTCCAGCTCGACTCGGACGACCGAGCCGGTGGCGCGCACGGCACCGCTGTATTCGACCTCGACGGGCCGGATTCTCGATATCGATGTTGCGCTTGCCCGAACGCACGCGGGCACGCCAGGTGTCGTCGTCGTCCGCGTGCAGCGGTTCCACCACCACCATCCGCAGCCGCGACATCAGCCAGCCCGCGAAGAGCACGGCACGCGACAGCCGTACCTGGCCGCCAGGCCGCGCCACGTCGATGCGGACGGACTTCAGGTACCGCAGCTCACGCACCAGCAGCGGGTGGTCGAAGCAGCCCGCCAGCAGCTCGCGCCACAGCATCAGCCGCATCCAACTGACATCGTGCACCACGAGGCCGCCGTAGACGGCGTCCGACATGGCCACCAGGCGTCCCAGTCCATGACCGCGGAAATGCCCCGAATCCACGAACAGGCGGTCGCACTCGGCGGCCAGCTCCTCGAAATCAGGTCGGCCGAAGGGCACGTCGTCGGGCCACCACAGCACCACCGGCAGGTCGTGGATGAGCAGCGGCGCGACCGTGCTGGAGAGGTGCTGGGCCAGCTCGCCGCCAGCCTTGATGAGGTATCTCCTCCGTGCAGATCTCGCTCGAACCCCGCTCCGGCAGCTGGCAGGAGGCGTAGACGTGGGCCTCGAAGCTGGCCGGGCCATCGGGGTCGGTGGGGGAGAGCACCACCGCGCGCGAGGGGTGGCGCGCGGCCAGCGTGGATACCGTGGCCATGGCGCGTTCGACCATCTCCGGTCGCGGTGCGATCACCACCAGCGTCAGGACGCTGGTACGGGTGCGTACACGAACGTCGCCGGTGTGGAGGCTGACCGACATGTGCGAAGCCAGGCGTGGGTCGCCGTGGGCGAACTCGTGTCCCGCTGCGCCGCCGATGGTGTCGTGGCGCGCTTCTAGAGCGACGCGGCCCCACAAGCTCGAGAGGGCATCGGTGGTGGCGCGGATGGAGTCGGCCCGGATATGCCAACGCCAGCTGCCGGACTCGTCGAACGTGATCGGCTCTACAGCCTTCGCCATCGCCTGCCGTCCCGCTGCAGCAACCGGTCCGCGGCCTCCGGTCCCCAACTCCCGGCCTCATAGGGCTGGAGGCTGCCGTCGAGCTTGCCGAAGGCGGAGCGACGTCCGGCCCCCGCCCCCTTGCCCTTCTCGGTCCCGCCGCCGGCCCCCCACTCGCGCCACATCTCGTCGAGCGGCGTGACCAGGCTCCAGGCCGCCTCCACCTCGTCGGCCCGGGTGAACAGCGAGGCATCCCCGAGCATGGCGTCGAGCAAGAGCGTCTCGTAGGCCTCGGGGGCATCCGACAGGAAGGTCGAGCCGTAGGTGAAGTCCATGTTGACCGAGCGCACGTCGAGCCCCAGGTCCGGCACCTTGGCGGCGAAGCGCAGCAGGATGCCCTCGTCGGGCTGGATGCGCATGGCCAGCACGTTGGGCTCAGGGTCCGAGGCGCTTTCGCGGAACAGCGTCAGCGGTGGCTGATTGAACTGGATGGCGATCTCGGTCGCGCGCCGCGGCAGGTGCTTGCCGGTGCGCAGGTAGAAGGGCACGCCGGCCCAGCGCCAGTTCTCCACCTCCAGGCGCAAGGCCACGTAGGTCTCCACGCTGGAGTCAGGTGCCACGTCGGTCTCTTCACGGTAGCCCTCGACCTTGCGGTCCGCGACCCAGCCGCCTTCGTACTGGCCACGCACGACGTCGGCGTGGATGCGGCCCGGCGTCCAGTCGGTGTCGATGGCACGCAGCACGCGCACCTTCTCATCGCGCAAGGCGTCAGCCTGGAAGTTGATGGGTGGCTCCATGGCCACGAGGCTGAGCAGCTGGAGCATGTGGTTCTGCAGGATGTCGCGGCTGGCACCGGCCTCCTCGTAGAAGGCTCCCCGCGTCTCGACGCCCAGGTCCTCGGCCACGGTGATCTGCACATGGTCCACGTAGCGCCGATTCCAGACCGGCTCGAAGATGCCGTTGGCGAAGCGAAAGACCAGCAGGTTGCGGACGGTGTCCTTGCCCAGGTAGTGGTCGATGCGGTAGACCTGCGACTCGTCGAAGGAGCGCATCACCGCATCATTGAGGTCATGACCCGACTCGAGGTCGTGGCCGAAGGGCTTCTCGATGACGATGCGGCTCCAGGAACCGTCGCGGTCGGCCAGTCCGGCCGCACCCAGGTTGGCCACGATCTCCTCGTAAGCGCTGGGCGGCGTGGCCAGGTAGAAGAGGCGATTGCCGCGGCAGCCGGCGGCGGAGTCGATCTGGTCGAGGCGTTCAGCCAGGCGAGCGTAGTCGGCCAGCTTGCCGAAGTCGCCTTGCTGGTAGTGGATGGTCTGGGCGAAATCGGTCCACAGCGCCGTCTCGACCGGGTTGCGAGAGTGCTCGGCCACAGCCTCGCGCATCTCGTCGCTGAAGGCAGCGTCGGTGTAGGGGCGTCGCGAGTAGCCCACGATGCTGGTCTCGTGTGGCAGCAACCCGGCGCGGCGCAGGTTGTAGAAGGCCGGGAAGATCTTGCGGTGGGCAAGGTCGCCGGTGGCGCCGAAGACGACCACGATGGCCGGGTCAGGCACGCGCTCGAGTCGGGTGCCGGCTCGCAGCGGATTGGCGCTTTCCGTATCCTCCGCCGCAGCGCGGTGCATCACGTGGCGGCCACGGCTGACGCCGCCGCGGGTGCCGGCAGGGCGCGCGCTCCCGCGCGAACCGCCGCGCTCGGCATCCTGGCTCCTGGCCGACTCCCGGTTCGCCATCCTCGCTGGCTCCTCGTCCCGTGTCGTTGCCTAGGCCAGCGCTTCGGTGAAGGCCGCCAGCAGCTCACTGAGACCAGCGTCGGCGTCATCACCCAGGTCGATCCGGATGGCCGGCAGGTCGTGATCGCCGAAGGCCACGAAGTCGCCCATGGCCTGGGCATCGATGAGCACACCGAAGGTCTCCGGGCGTCCCGGGATCGGGATGTCCTGAGGGTGGCCGCTGGTCAGTTGGATGAAGCAGCCGCTGGGCGCCCCACCCTTGTGCAGCTGGCCGGTGGAGTGCAGGAAGCGCGGACCGTAGCCCAGCGTGGTGGCCTTGGTGGTGCCGTCGCGCAGGCTGGCTTGCAGCGTCCGCAACAACTCCGTCCGCGCCTCGCTGGGCGCGATGTAGGCACCGATCTGGAAGTAGCCTGCATCCGGCGCGCGACCGATGTGCTCGCGTAGCAACTCGATGAAGTCCATCGAGCCGCCGCCCTGCTTCCAGGCCCGCAGCGAACCGCGGCTGGCGCCCGGCTCAGGTGTCGGCAGCCTGCCCTCCTTGGCGTAGACATCCAGCACGGCCTTGGTGTTCTGCTTGGATTCGGTGACGTTAGGCTCGTCGAAGGGGTTCACGCCCAGGCCGATACCGGCGACCGCGGTGGCGAACTCCCAGCGGAAGAACTCTGCCGCTACCCAGGAGGCATCGTCGAGTCGGACGTCGATGAGCGGATGCCCGGCGGCCGTCAGCGCAGCCAGCTTGGCATCGATATCGGTATGCCACTCCGAATCGCTGGCCGGACCCAGGCGCACGAAGACGCGATCGTCGCCATAGGCCTCGGGTGCCGCCAGCGGCTCACCGTCGACGGGCACGATCCCCACACCCTGCTTGCCGGTGGACTCGGCGATGAGCTGTTCCAGCCACGCTCCCAGCGGCGCCAGGTCAGGTTCGATGACGAAGGTGAGCTTGTCTCGTCCGGCTCTCGCCAGCGCGGCCATGGCAGCACCAAGGAGCAGCGCAGGGTTGTCATCGGAGTCGGCTTTGGTCGCTTCAGCCATGATGCGGGCGTCTTCGAGCAGTGGATCGAGGTCCAGCCACAACAGCGCCGCCGGCACCAGGCCCACATAGGTCAGGGCGCTGTAGCGGCCGCCCACGTCTGACGGATTCAGGAACGTCTCGCGGAAGTAGTTGGAGTGCGGGATCGCCTCCAACGGTCCGCCTGGATCGGAGATGGAGACGAAGCCGTTGCCGGCCTTGCTGTGGGGGAAGCGGCCCACGCGGTGCTGTTCCGCTTCCCAGAAGTGCGCCATGAAGGCCAGTGTCTCGGTCGTGCTGCCGGACTTGGTGGCGATGATGCGCAAGGTGCGGGCGGGGTCCAGAGCCTGGTCGTAGGCAGCCACGGCGGCGGGGTCGGTGGAGTCGAGCACGTGCACCTTGAGGCCCTTGTCGGACTCGGGGTAGACCAGGGTCAATACCTCCGGCGCCAGCGACGAGCCGCCCATGCCACACACCAGCACGTCGGTATAGCCGTCACGAGCGGCGGCCTCACCGAAGGCCGTCAGTTCGGCGACCTCGTCCTGGAAGAACGTGGGCGCGAACAGCCAACCCAGTCGGTGGGCGATCTTGTCAGCCGTCTCTGGTTCATCCGTCCAAAGGCTGGTGTCACTGGCCCAGATGCGGCTGGCCCAGCGCTCCCCGACGGCCTTGGCGATGGCCTCCCCGACGGCGGCCTGCAGCGATCCGGGCAGGGTCAGTGTCGTATCCATCTAGCGGCCCTCCGCGACTGCGAGCGACGTGCCGTGATGCTCGGCCTCCGGTGAGATGACGCCCCGGATCTCGCCGGCCAGCACGCCTCGAGCGATGCGGGTCACGTTGTCAGGGCTGAAGCCGAAACGCTCGAAGATCTGCTCGGCCGGGGCCGACATGCCGTAGCGGTCGATGGCCATGATGGCGCCTTGACGGGTGTTGACCCAACGGTCCCAGCCCAGCGACACGCCGGCCTCGATGGACACGCGGGCGGTCACGGACGGAGGCAGGACCTCGTCGCGGTATGCGGCCGGCTGCGCCTCGAAGCGCTCCCAGCTGGGCATCGACACGACCCGTGTCGGCACGCCCTCCGTGGTCAGCGTCTCCCGTGCGGCCATGGCCAGGTGCAACTCGGAGCCGGTGGCCAGCAGGATCAGCTCGGGCCCGGTCACGCGGCCATCGGCCGTGGCCGCCTCAGCCAGCACGTAGGCACCAGCGCGAACGCCATCCCGCGCAAGCCTGTCCGTGCCCGGCAGGACCGGCAGCTTCTGGCGGGTGAACGCCATGCCGGTCGGGCCGCGCCGGTTCTCGAGGGCCAGGGCCCAGGCTGCCGAGGACTCGTTGGCATCACCAGGCCGCACGAACGTCAGGTTGGGCATGGCGCGCAGGGCGGCGTAGTGCTCCACGGACTGATGGGTGGGCCCGTCCTCGCCGACGCCGATCGAATCGTGCGTCCAGACGTAGACCACCCGCAGGCCCGACAGCGCCGCCAGTCGGACCGAGCCACGCATGTAGTCGGAGAACGGCAGGAAGGTGGACACGAAGGGGATGAGGCCGCCGTGATAGGCGATGCCGTTGGCGATGCCGCCCATGGCGTGCTCGCGAACGCCGTAGCGGATGTTGCGCCCACTCTCGTCGGCGCTGAAGACGCCGCCGCCCTCCATGTCGGTGAGGTTGGAGCCCGACAGGTCGGCGGATTCGCCGATGAGCTCGGGAGCGTTGTCCTTGAGACCGGCGATGGCGTTCTTCGAGGCATTGCGGGTGGCAAGGCTGTCGTCCTCGACCGAGTAAGCCGGCAGATCGGCGTCCCAGTCGGCCGCCAGCACGCCGTCGGTGCGTCGACGCAGTTCGGCGGCAGCGTCGGGGAAGGCGTCCGCGTAAGCGGTGAAGCGCTTCTCCCACTCGGCCACCAGCTCTTCGCCGTCCTCGGCCGCGGCACGGAAGTGGCCCAACACTTCAGGGGCGATATCAAAGGTGGCGTCGGGATCGAGGCCGTAGGCTTCCTTCGTCAGGCGGACCTCTTCGGGACCGAGTGGCGATCCATGCACCTTGAAGCTGCCGGCCTTGTTGGGTGAACCGAAGCCGATGGTGGTGTGGACGGCGATGATCGAGGGGCGGTCATCGGCCTGGGCAGCCTCGATGGCGGCGGCGATGGCTTCGGCATCTTCGCCATCCTCGACGCGCTGGGTGTGCCAGCCGTAGGCGTCGAAACGTTCCAGCACGTCCTCCGACCAGGCCATGGAGGTGGGTCCGTCGAGTTGCACGTCGTTGTCGTCATAGAGCGCGATGAGCTTGCCCAGCTTCAGGTGCCCGGCGAGGCTGGCAGCCTCGGCCGTGATGCCCTCCTGGAGGTCACCGTCGGAGCAGATGGTGTAGGTGCGGTGGTCGACCAGTTCGTGACCGGGGCGGTTGAACTCGGCCGCCAGACGACGCTCGGCGATGGCCATGCCGACCGCGTTGGCGAAGCCCTGTCCGAGCGGGCCGGTGGTGGCCTCCACGCCGGGCGTCATGCCGTACTCGGGGTGGCCCGGCGTGCGCGAACCCATCTGCCGGAAACGCTTGAGCTCCTCGAGGGGCAGGTCGTAGCCGGTCAGATGGAGCATCGAGTAGAGCAGCATGCTGGCGTGGCCGGCGGAGAGCACGAAGCGATCGCGATCGAGCCAGTCGGGACGCGTGGGGGCGTGCTTCAGGAACTCGGTCCACAGCACATACGTCATCGGTGCCGCACCCATGGGGGCACCAGGGTGGCCGCTGTTGGCCGCCTGGACGCCGTCGATGGCTAGGGCGCGGATGGTGTTGATGGCCTTCTGCTGGTCGAAAGGCGTGGTGGTGCCGTCCAAAGGTCGTGCTCCTCGAGGCTGTGGGATCGCTGGGCTCTGGGTTGCTATCGGAGCCTCCATTCTACTGGCCGAGCGTGGCGGACCACGTATGCTGCAGAAGCATGAGCCAGACACAGCCGCGCCTGGTGGCGCTGGGCGACCTGCTGCTCGATGTCGTGGTCACGCCGACGCGGCCCATCGAGCGCGGCACCGACGTGCCCGGGACGCTGGCCTTCCGGCGCGGCGGTTCGGCAGCCAATACCTGCGCGGCCTTCGTCCGGGCCGGTGGCGCGGCGTCCCTCATCACCTGCCTCGGTGACGACGGCTGGGCCGCTCGCCTTTCGGCGTCATTGCGCGCCGAGCGCGTGCGTATCCACGCCGTGCGCCGGGCCGGCGACAGCGGACGCCTCGCGGCGCTCATCGAGGAGCGCGGGGAGCGATCGTTCGTGACCGCGCGCGGTGTGGCCGATGGGCTGGAGTCGGGCCAAGTCAAGGTTGCGTGGCTGCAACGGGCAGATGTCCTGCATGTTCCGGCCTACTCGCTGTTCGGCGAGCCCATCGGCGCTGCAGCCGTCCACGCGGCAGCGCTTGCTCGCGGTGGGGGTGCGTTCGTCAGTTGCGACCTGTCCTCGAAGGGGCCGCTGCTGGCTTTCGGGTTGCGGCGGGCACGGGCCCGTATCGCCGAGCTTCGCCCGGCCGTGCTGTTCGCCAACCGTGACGAGGCCGCCGCGCTGTTGCGCCAACCCGGGCGCCGGGCGTGGGTAGGCCTGCTGGCGCATGCCCCGCTGGTGGTGGTGAAGGACGGCTCCTGGGGCTGCCGGGTGCTGTGGAACGAGGATGGTGCGACACGACAGGTCGATGTCGCTGCCCAGCGCGTGGGCCAGAGGGTCGATAGCACCGGTGCCGGGGATGCCTTCGCGGCCGGGTTCCTCTATTCACTCATCCGCTCGGGCGTTCGCGCGGTCGGTCGTCGTGACCCGGCCCTGCGCAGCGCCGCCATGGTCGGGCATCGCACGGCTGCTGAGGCGCTGCGCCGCGGGCGGCCGGAGATCAAGCTCGGCTGAGCCTCGTCGAGAGGTCTGCCCTGCAGCCGGAGGGCCGACCGCCGCGCCCGCACCGGGTACGCTATCCGCGTGTCGACCGATGACCTGCTGCTGATCCATCCTGCGGTACGCGCCGCCCTCGACGAGGGACGTGCCGTGGTGGCGCTCGAGTCCACCATCACCACCCACGGACTGCCGCGCCCCGACAACCTGGCTGCGGCCATCATGGCCGAGGCCGCCGTTCGCGACGCCGGAGCGGTACCGGCCACCGTGGCGACCCACGACGGCCACCTCAGGGTCGGTCTGGACGAAGACGCGTTGGCCGAGCTGGCCGCCGCGCGCGACATCCCCAAGGTGTCCCGCCAGAACCTTGCCGGCGTCCTGGCGCGTCCGGGCTGGGGCGGCACGACCGTCTCAGCCACGATGATCGCGGCGCACCTGTGCGGCATCGAGGTATTCGCCACCGGCGGCATCGGCGGCGTCCACCGGGGAGGGGAGTCATCGATGGACATCAGTGCCGACCTGGGTGAGCTGGCGCGCACACCGGTGACCGTCGTCTGCGCCGGACCCAAGTCGATCCTCGACGTCGGCCGCACCCTCGAATCGCTCGAGACCCGTGGCGTGCCGGTGGTGGCTTGGGGGAGCGACGAAGTGGCCGGTTTCTACAGCCGCGGAAGTGGCCACCGCGCACCACTCCGCGTGGATGATGCCGCTGAGGCTGCTCGGCTCATCCGCAACCAGCGCCTGCTCGGCCTCGATACGGGCGTACTGATCACGCTGCCGCTGCCGGAAGAGCTGGCGCTCCCGGCCGACGAGGTCGCCGCCGCAGTGGCGCAGGCTGAGACCGACGCGCAGCAGCGTGGGGTCCACGGCCCCGCCAGCACGCCCTTCGTGCTTGGCCGCGTGGCGGAGATCACCCAGGGTCGGAGCGTGCGCGCCAACCTCGAGATCATCGCGCGTGACGCGGCGGTCGCCGGCCGCATCGCCGTGGTGCTCGCCAAGTCCGGTTGAATGCGGATGAGCACGGCACGCCCACCCGGACCTCAGTACCGGTCGGGAGGCGCCGGTCGTTCATTGCCATGCGGCTTCGCCGCGTCTATCGTCAGCAGCACATCCGTCAGCGCCGTGCGCCTGCGCGCTCGACGGGGAGTGAACCGGCCAGTAGGGAGATCCACGGAGGCTCTCGATGCGTATCTACGAAGGTAGTCCGCGCCAGGACTACGAGGAGGTCCTGCGCTCTATCGGCGCCTTCGTCGATCAGCGCGGCCTGTACGAGATCCTGTTGGCTGAGGCGCCCGACGGATTCATCGTGCAGGGCATCGTCGGCCAGACACAGGATTCGTCTGCCTGGGCTGACCCCACGATGACCATCACCAAGGAGACCTACACCTTCCTCGACGAGGACATCGCGCGCTTCCTCGAGGACTCGCAGGCTCGCCGACGCAACGGTCCCCAGAATGACGGCTCACCGATGGCGGGGCCGTATGAGCGCACCATGCGTGTCATCGGCCGCTACATCGACGACCAGAAGCCCAAGGACGTCTTCTTCTTCGAGCAGGAGGGGGCCTACGTGCTGCGCTTGCTGATGAGCACGCGTCAGGGCAGCAAGCATCAGCTGGCCGAGTTCACCGCCGACGACCTGCACTCGATGGTGCGGCAGGGACCGGGCCTGCGCGGCGAGCAGACGCCGCAGCCTCCGCCACCGTCGTCCCGGTAGCCCAGTCCGCGATCCACGTTTCCCGTGGGCGTCAGTCGCATGCGTGGGACGCAGTCGCGTGGTCATCGGTGGCAACGCAACCCCCTCGCGGCACTTGTGCGATACGCTTGCGCGTGCCATCGTCAGAGGGCATTCGAACAGCGCTGATAGGCACGACCAGCTCGAGGAGGGGCGTGCCGCTCGAGGAGGTCCGATCCCATGGGCAGCATCATCAAGTTCATCGCGGCGGCACTGGGTGTGCTCATCGCTGCCGCCGTCATCGTCCCGCTGGTCGTCCTGGCCGGCCTATTCGTCTGGCTGAAGCTCACCGAAGAGGCAGACGAAGAGGCGCTTGAGTTGGAGCAGGAGGCGGGCGTCTAGCCCATTCCTCACCTCGCGGCGAGCCGGGCCCCGCGGCCCGGCTTCTGCATGTCCGGGGGATCCCGCATGAGCCACGCAGCGCAACACCCGACCTTCGATCCCGACGGCGCGCCCATCAGCCTGCTGCTCGACTTCGACGGCACCATCAGCCTGGCCGACGTCGGCGACGCGCTGCTCGGCACGCTGGTCGAGGACCAGTCGCTGGTGCGCCACATGGACGAGCTGTATGTCGCCGGCAGCAAGGGCTCGCGTGAGCTCATCGCCTGGGACATGGAGGTCCTGCCGCGCGACGCCGCGGTCCTGCTGCGTGAGGTCGACGCGCTGCCGCTCGACGAGAGCCTGCGCGACCTGGTGGAGACGGTGCAGGCGGTGGGCGGCGCCATCGAGATCGTCAGCGATGGCATCGGCTTCCACGTGGAGCGCCTGCTGGCGGGCGCGGGGCTGGCGGACCTGCCCGTGGCCACCAATCGTTCGGAGCTGGGGCTGGGCGCGGCCGGCGTGAGCTTTCCTTATGGCCATGCCAGCTGTCTCGTCTGTGGCACCTGCAAGCGTGAGCGCATCCGGCGCCACCGCGATGCCGGACGAGCCGTCGTCTTCGTGGGGGATGGCCCCAGCGACCGCTACGCCGCCCATCATGCCGACGTGGTCTTCGCCAAGGCCTCGTTGGCTGCCTGGTGTGAGGTCGAGGGTATCGACTACGAACCCTGGGAGCGGCTCTCCGACGTGGCCGAATGGGTCGAGTTGGCGCTGCTTGATGGCCGTCTGCCGGCTGATCCTGGGGCCTATGACGAGTGGGCGACTCGGACCCGACCAGAGGTGGAGACGTTCATCTGCGGTCCCGAGGTGGATGTGGCGAGGACGCCTCAGCAGCTGGGGCCTTGAGGCTGAAAGTGAAGGACGGCTGGCCGTCGGCCGGCCAGCCGTCACGAGCATGCCTCTCGCTCTTAGCCTTCGACTGGCGTCGGCTCCATGGTGCAGTAGGGCAAGATGTGCGCCCACGTCCTCTTGGCGCCCCAAGCTGGCTTGAGGCCCTCGATGAGCGCCGGGTCATGACCCTCGATCTCGCCTCGCTTGACCGCCAGCTTCAGCTGGCCGTAGGAAAGACCTGTGCATTCCCGGATGCGTTTGCCGTACGAGAGGTTCTTGCCGATGCCGGGGACGTCGGCATCCGGCTGACACAGCGGCTTGATGTGTTGCCAGGTCTTCTTGGCGCCCCATGCCGGCTTCAGTCCATCGATGACGGACGGGTCATGGTCGGCCAGGTCGCCGGCGCGAGCTGCATTCTTGAGCTGACCGTAGCTCAGCCCGGTGCAAGCCTTGATCTTGCTGCCGTAGGCGTTGCCGTCTCCGGCAGCCGTTACGCTGGCCAGCGACACCACGAGCAGCGCCGACATCGCCACGGCGGCAATCAGTCGTTTCAACATGGAACCCTCCGATAGTCTCTGGCCGCCGACTCGGACGAGTCGCCCGAACCCCCGCATCTGCGGGGTGCCTGGGGACACGGCGGCACGTTCCGCTCGTCAAAGCGTGGCAGCCGACCTACGGGATGTCAAGGATGCTCGCTCGTAGCCGGGCGCGTCTTACCTCGGTACGTTCCCCGTACGGAGGTAAGGAAGAGGGCGGGCGCTCGACCGTCGCGCCCCGGCTGACTACACTTGACGGCCTCATCTAGGGGGTGGAGGGAGTGATCGACGATGGCGTCACGCAAGCTGATCCTGCTGGGTACCCACAAGGGCGCATTCCTCCTGGAGCTCGATGCGAGCCGCCAGCGGGCCGCAATCCGGGGCCCGTTCTGTGAGGCCATGCCCATCCAGCATCTCGCCTGGGACCCCGGACGGCACGCGCTGCTGGCCGGAGCCGGCAGTCCCTGGTACGGCCCCATCGTCTGGCGTAGCGAGGACCTGGGGGAGACCTGGACACAGTCCAGTGCGGGGCTCGACTACGGGACGGACGGCCAGGACCCGGCTGCCACCGCGATCACGCGCGTCTGGAACCTGACGGCCGTCGACGACACCATCTATGCAGGGGTGGAGCCGGCGGGCCTGTTCCGATCCGAAGACGGCGGCCTGACCTGGTCGCACGTGGCAGGACTGCGCGAGCATCCGTCACGGCCGGATTGGCAGCCGGGCGCCGGCGGCCTGATGCTCCATTCCATCGTGCCCCATCCCACCGACCGCGCCATCATGTGGGTCGGGATCTCGGCGGTCGGGGTCTTCCAGACGGTGGATGGCGGCATGACCTGGGAGGCTCGCAACAAGGGCGTCCGGGCGGTGGGCAGTCCGGACGAGTACCCCGAGACCGGCCAGTGCGTCCATAAGCTCGCTATCCATCCCGCCCGCCCGGAGGTGCTCTACCAGCAGAACCACTCGGGCGCCTATCGTTCGGACGACAGCGGCATGTCCTGGAACGACATCAACGACGGACTCCCATCGACCTTCGGCTTTGCTATCGCCGTCAATCCGCACGACCCCAGGATGATCTGGACCGTGCCGCTCAATGGCGACGACCGGGGCCGCTACATGCCGGACGGTCGGGCGGCAGTCTGGAGGAGTCGGGACGAGGGCGCTACCTGGGAGCCGCAAACGAGCGGATTGCCGGGACGTGACGCCTACCTGGCCGTCCTTCGCGAGGCCATGGCCACCGATCGGCAGCATCCTGCGGGGCTCTACATCGGCACCAGCACGGGGCAGCTCTTCGGCAGCTCCGATGAGGGGCACAGCTGGACCCTCCTGGCCGACTACCTGCCGGGCATCTCGTCGGTCGAAGCCATCGAGGTCGACTGAGAGCGGTGGCCGTGATCCACGTCCCGCGCTCACTGGAGGCACTCTTCCCCGGCGTGCCGCGCCGAGTCGAGGTCGCGGCCGACGATCTGTCCGGCGCCATCCGCCAACTCGACGAACTCTATCCGGGCATGTGGGACCGCCTCTGCGAGCCCGGGCCCCGACTGCGCCGGCACATCAATGCCTTCGTGGACGGCCAGCCGGCCAGCCTCGAGGCAGAGGTGGCGGATAGCAGCGTGGTCCATATCATCCCAGCGGTCTCGGGTGGCACTCGGCAGCTGGAAGGCGATCCTGGGCGACCGGAGGTGAGTGGCGTCCTGGACGACGCCGACCGCCTGGACTTCACCACCGCGGAGGCGTGGCGTCGCTGGCTGTCCGAGAACCACATGCGCCGGGAGGGTGTCTGGCTGGTGCAGTACAAGCGCACGCACTGGCAAGCCCGCGATCCCCTATGAGGAGGCCATCTGCGAGGCGCTCTGCTTTGGCTGGGTCGACAGCACCTACCGTCGGTTGGACGACGAGCGCGGCATGCTCTGGTGGTCGCCGCGCCGCAAGGGCAGCATGTGGGCGCGCAGCAACAGGGAGCGGGTGGCGCGGCTGGAGGCCGAGGGTCGCATGACCGATGCCGGTCGCTCGGCTATCGAGGCGGCCATGGCGGATGGATCGTGGTCGATCGCTCGAGTCGGTGGAGGCGCTGATCGTGCCCCGGGACCTTGCGGCCGCGTTTGCCGCGAGGCCCGGCACCGTCGAGCGCTGGGACGCCCTCTCGCCGTCCGCCAAGCGAGCGTATCTGCTGTGGATCGTCACCGCCAAGCGGCCCGAGACCCGAGCACGCCGAGTGGACCAGACCGCCGAACGGGTGGGTGCCGGGCGACGTCTCGATGATCCATGATACGGCGTCGGCCCGCCAGCAGCCCAGGCGACCGCGGGCGGAGAGCCAGTCTGCTGCACATCGGTGGTGCGTGTTGGGGAGCGGCGACGTTACCAAGGTATGGGTGCCCCTGACTGTGAGCATGGACTACGCTCCCAACCGGATGCGCGATGCGGACTCGCGGAATCGCGTCGCGAGTGGTGCCTCAGGTCATCACGAATCAGGACCAATGGGTGGCCTGCGGAGTGATTGGATAGTACTGTTGGGTCGGGTACGGACGAGTCGGCGTCTGCTCGACGGGGCCACGAGGACGCGAGCGTGAGTACAGGAGAGCACCACATGCTCATGAAGCACAAGAAGTGGCGCAGTCCAAGAGGGCAGGCCCTGGTCGAGTTCGCCCTCGTCGCTCCGTTGATGCTGTTGCTGCTCCTTCTGGCAGTCGACTTCGGACGACTGTTCTTCACCTACATCGCCGTCAACAACGCTGCCCGCGAGGCGACGTACTACGCTTCGGTGCACGCCTCCGACAGCGACTTTGACCAAACCACCTTTGAACTTGGTGTCAGGCAGGTGGCCAAGGGCGAAGCCAACGCTCAAGGCCAGGGAGGCGAAGGGGCGATCATTGACGGTGGTATCACGATCAAGTGCTTCAACCCAGCCGCTCCAGGGACGGGGATCCCGTGTGACGGGGCTTCCAAGTTCGCGACTGGCATCGGCAACCAAGTCGTCGTTTCGGTCAGCCAGGAATTCACCTTCCTGACTCCGATCGTGGGTGACATCTTCGGCGGGCAGGTCGGGCTTAGCGCGTCGGCCACAGCCCCGGTCCTCAACCCGCTCGACCTATCGATCCTGCCCGACCCCAGTGCGGTGCCTGCCGTAACGCCCAGCCCTTCGCCCAGCCCTTCGCCTTCACCCTCGCCCAGCCCCTCGCCTTCGCTCGAGCCGGGCACGTCGCCCGAACCAAGCTCCTCGCCTTCCCCAACACCTACCCCCTCGCCAGTGCCGATGTGCCGGGTGCCGGACTACAAGGGCACATTCTTCTTCAACCCGAATGCCGTGACTACCTGGACGACTGCCGGGTTCACCGGAGTCCTGACCAACAGAGCCGGGGCTGACGAAGTCAAGACGCAGACTCTCCAGAAGGACAAGCTCGCGCTCTGTAGCTCCGATATGTCGGTAGACAACAAGTGATGGCAGGGTCTCGCAATCGCCGAAGGGACAGTGAGGCGGGCGGCCAGACGCTCGTCGAGTTCGCCCTGGTCCTACCCATCTTTCTCCTCGTGGTCTTCGGCCTGCTCGACGTTGGCCGGCTGGTGTTCACCAACGCTGCGCTGTCACAGGCAGCTCGGGAGGGCGCGCGCCTCGCCGCGGTGGAGGCCGCCTGGGTCGGCGATTCGAGTACACCCGCGTGTGTTGCCGATGAGAGCCTCATCACCTCATCGAACCCCGGTGCCCACGTCTGTCCTACCGATATTGCCGCTCTCAAGTCACACGTTTCCGAAGCAGCGCAGCGCATGACTGTGCTCCTCGGCCCGATCACGGGGCTTTACCTCAGCTGCAATGCGGTGGACGACCCGGCTCCACCAACCGGTGACTGGACAGAGGTTTCGGGCGGCAACGGCTGCCAGGATGTTGACGGCAATCCCATGGGTGCATCCGGTGACCTGATCTCGGTTCGCGCCGAGTACACCTACGACTTCTTCACGCCTTTCATCAGCTCGTTTCTCGGATCGACACCCTTGAGCGCCTCGGCGTCGATGACTATCAACTAGGAGAGAACAAAGATGTTCAACCGAGTCAGGAAAGCTGAGGGCGGTCAGGCCCTCGTGCTCTTCACCCTTGCGCTGACCGCTCTGGTCCTCGCGGCGGCCGTGGTCGTCGATGGAGGGTTCGCCTTCGCTCAGCGCCGTCAGGCGCAGAACGCGGCCGACTTCGCAGCCATGGCTGGCACTCGCATCGTCGGTGTCGCCCTGACTGGCCGCCCCGCGGGCCAAGGCACCGGCACGAATGTGTTCAACGCCATCGAGTCGACCCTCACCGCCAATGGGGCCACTCGGGTAAGCGCCCAGTACGTCGACGATGCTGGAGTTGTCTTGGGTGACGTTACCGCCGGCGGCGCCATCCCGAGCGGCACATTCGGCGTCGCAGTTGCGGCGAGGACCGACTGGAAGCCGTTCCTGCTCGGCGTCATCGGCGGGAGCGATTGGTCGGCTTCGGCGCCCGCCACGGCACTGACCCCCGGCCAAAGCAACGGTGGTGGGGTTCTGCCCATCGGCATCAGCGAAACGCTCTATGAGTCCTTGAGCAGTTGCGAGCCGTCCAACTTCGACGACTGCGTCAGCGGTCTCACACCCGGATCGCTCATCGAGCCGGGCAATTTCGGATGGTTGTCGTTCGGACTCCAGGGCAACGGGGGCAAGTGCGACTGGGAGGTGAGTCTGGGCATGTCGGCCGATGGTGGCTGCCAAGTCAGCCAGCCATTCCTTGACTCGCAGATTCGGGCCGCCGGCCGATACCCACGATTGCTGCGGTCCGGTCGGGCAGCCCACGGGGAGTGTGGACCTCATCGGTGGTCTCACTGGCAACGAGTGGGCTGACCTGAGCTACTACATCGACGGGCAGTACATGGCGTGGGTTCCCATCTACGACTCGACGAGTGGCAACGGCTCCAATACCGCTTACCACATCGTCGGCTTCGGGGCGATCGTGATTACGGACTCCGGCGATGGCAGGCCGCACGCGAAGTGGCTCAGGGGCAAGGCCATCAGCGCTCCGTGCATCTACCCCGGTGACGGTAAGGACTACACGATCGAGGGGAAGCCCTATTGCGCTGCTCCGGGTGGCGCTCACATCGTCGACGTCACCGGAGCGGTCCGGCTGGTCCGGTAGCGCGATCAGTTCAGTTTCACACGCGTCAGCGACGGGCGGTTGGGGGTGCCGAGACGAGCAATCCCAGATGTGCCGTGAGCCCGTCATGGCTGGATGCGACCGACGGCTGGGCTGCTTGTCCACACATCAGTCTGTGGCCGCCGGACGGCGAGGTGGCCGTGCTCTCCTCAGGAGCGGCTGAGACCGGAGCTGAAGACGGTCCGGCGGTGTCGGGCGGCCGAGCAAGGTAGCATCGGTGCTGGAGGAACCAGTCACCATTCCCGCGGAGGAGAGGAACGATGCGCTCCATGACCCGCCGACGATCCGCCCTCGCGCTCATCGCCATGTTCCCGTTGGCCATGCCGGTCGCATTCGCGCTGCCCACCGCGGCGCAGGACGCCAGTGCCAGCCCGGTCCCCTCGTCAGTCGCTTCAGCGGAGGCATGTGTCGAGCCTGAGGCGACGCTGGCACCGCTGACCGACGAGACCCTGTCGATGCCCGAGGACTACCGCATCGGGCTCTTCGACGGCGTGTGGGAGGGCATCCGCGACCTGTACGTGGATCCTGAGACCAACGGCCTCGACTGGGACGCGATCGGTGATGAGTACGCGCCACTGGTCATCGCCACCGACAACGCCTACGAGGTGTACCAGCTCCTGGGCGAGATGGTCGGACTGCTCGACGATCCGTATACCAACTACTACGCACCCGAAGACCTGGGCGATCCGGCCACCTACGACCCTTCCTACGGTGGCATCGGAGCGCTGATCGATGGTGCTGCCCAACGTGATCGGAG
>CAVZWI010000003.1:0-632367 GCA_963778955.1 uncultured Chloroflexia bacterium | reverse complement strand
CTGCGAAGAGGATGCCCACCTGCGAGGGTATTGAGACATCCTAGCAGCCGGCCGCCAGAAGCACTCGACTGCGAAGAGGATGCCCATCTGCGAGGGTATTGAGACGAGTTGTTTTCCATTGCAGTACACTAGGGAACCGAACTGCGAAGAGGATGCCCATCTGCGAGGGTATTGAGACCTGCTTCACCCCATTGATCCGGTACGTACTTCCGTCTGCGAAGAGGATGCCCATCTGCGAGGGTATTGAGACCGGATGTCCATCTGGTTCATGGCGGTACGCCAGCTGCGAAGAGGATGCCCATCTGCGAGGGTATTGAGACTTGCCGTGGCATTAGACCGAAGTGCGTTGCCGGCTGCGAAGAGGATGCCCATCTGCGAGGGTATTGAGACGAGTCATGCCATCGGCCTTGCACGATCTTGCACTGCTGCGAAGAGGATGCCCATCTGCGAGGGTATTGAGACCTCTACAGTTATTTGTAGACGCAGTTTCGCGGATCGACTGCGAAGAGGATGCCCATCTGCGAGGGTATTGAGACCCACACCGCTACCCAAACTCGGACAAGACCGTCAGACTGCGAAGAGGATGCCCATCTGCGAGGGTATTGAGACGATGCCGCATACGGTGGTCGGGCATTATGCGGTCGCCTGCGAAGAGGATGCCCATCTGCGAGGAGGGTTGGTCTTAACATAAGCAGAGGTTATCGGGCCTTTGTGGGGTAACCTGGCTATTTCGTGGGCGTTTTTATGGCCCGAGTGGGGGATGCCTGTTGGGTCTGGGCCGGCGGCCGGCGCGGGCTGGATGGGTCAAGCGCCTGGGAGACGGTTCCTGCCGTTCAGGCCGGCGTCTAAGCCGGTCTCAGGGCGCGTGGCAGCGACCGGACCCCGAGCAGGGTTCGGCAGCCGGGAACTGGGGTGCAGATGAGCGAGCTTAAGCGCTGGGCACGGCCGTCACCTCCTGGATGGCAGGCGGCGTTTGCCGCGCCAACTCAGCCTTGCGGGCCTGGATACGCTGCAGGGCGCGCAGATTGATGAGCACGTAGATCAAGGTGTTCTGGTTGACGATGGCCGAGCCGCGGCGCAGCCTGGGGCGCTCGATACCGAGATCGACGGCCTGGGAGTTGGAGCGCTCGTCGGCGGTGCGCTGCTTGAAGACCTCCTTATACTCAGCGCTCTCACGGTCCAGTTGGTAGCGGATGCGGGCGCCGGCGCAGGTGGGCATGTCGGCGGTGCAGCCGCCTGACGGCCACTTGGCATGGTTGATGGGACATGCGCTGGCGCCGGGCTGGGGGTAGACCAGCGGGCAGACGTAGCGGCCGCGCTCATGGACGACGATGGTCTTGGTGCGGTCGGTGTAAGTGAACTTGCGCGGCATGGGCAGCCCGGCGGCGCAGATGGGCAGGCCCTGGGGGCTGAAAGTGCGGATCTCGGCCCGGCCCTTGGCAACGAGGGGTACGGCGGCGAAGCCACCGGCCTCGTGAAACCACTCATATACATAGAAGGCATCGTAGGCTTTGTCGAGGGCGCCGAAGCGGGGCCTCCGGCCCAGGCGGCGTTCGGTTTGGGCCATGAGAGGCAAAAAGTAAGTCGGATCCCCGTGGTCGAAGGTCTGGGTCAGTTCGGCCAGCACGAATTCGCCCCAGCCGGGGACTTTGGTGGTGACGACGCCGGAGGCGTAGCCCCAGTAGTATTCGCCGACGCTGACTTGCTGGCCGGCCGGCAGCGGATTAGTCGTGGGCGTGGCACTGGGAAGATCTGCGCCACCTGGCTCGCCACCGTTGCCCTCGCCCTTGTTATGGCGGCGTTTACAGCCCAATTTACAGTCGGGATCGCCCTTGGGCTGCCTGGTCTTGTCGAAACGCTCGTCGACGTAGGCTTTGAGGTTGTTCTCCTTGACCCACGCGATTACGTGTTTTGTATCGAGCGAGGTGACGTCACCAAAGTCGGCCTGCAGCTCAGGCGGCAGGGTCTGGCGGATCAGGGTGACGACGCAGTCGAGCAGGAATTGCAGGGCCGCATTGTCCAGCTCGCGCAAGACGCGGCCAAACTGGCGGCGCGGGGGCACGCTGCGCTCGACGTCAAAGCCATGTTTGGCCTGGGGGTCGGGCACCAGAGGGAAGCCCAACAACCAGACCAGGGCCGGATTGTCGACGAGGAACTGGCGCAGCTTGCCCATGGAGCGGTGACCTTCGCTGAGCTTAATCAGGTAGGCCGCGACATAGGGGGCGCGCGGGGCCGGCGTTTTGCCGGGCCAGGGCCGATTGGCCGGCCGTTCGGGGAAGTGCTGCCAGTCCAGGGGGCCGAGCAAGGCCAGGTAGCGCAGGGCCGGCCCGCAGTCGTACACGAAAGCGGGCAGGGCCGCCGCGGGCTCGGCCAGACAGGCCAGGCTGGGACGCTGCAAAGGCACAACCGGGGCGCTGACCGGCCCAGGCAGCAGCGGGGCGGCGGGCTCTCGCCAGCGCCGGTACACCCAGCCCACCGCGTGGCGCAAGGGGTTGCTCTTGGAGCCAACTGCGAGTAACATAGAAACGTCTCCTTTCTGGTTGAATGTGTTGCTGACCAATTACAATCTACACCAGAAGGAGACTATGTTGAAGGGGCCAAAACGGCACCCATTGTATGTCAAGCGCCGTTCCCGGCTGGCTCAGTCCGGCCCACCAGCCGGCGCCGGCGGCCATATGACACCCATTATATGTCAAGTGCCGTTTGGCCGGCCTGCCATTGACCAGTGTGTCCGTCTTGTGCCGCAAAATGGCACCAATCTTATGTTATGACCAACCCTCTGCGAGGGTATTGAGACCTGCAGGTGCACTGGTCGACTGTGACCCATCGGGAACTGCGAAGAGGATGCCCATCTGCGAGGGTATTGAGACGCGTACTTGGAAAAGCCATAAGCTAGTGTAACTCGCTGCGAAGAGGATGCCCATCTGCGAGGGTATTGAGACGACAGGTGGTATGGACAGTAGACATGACATGCCTCCTGCGAAGAGGATGCCCATCTGCGAGGGTATTGAGACCATCCCATGGCTTAACTGTCAGTAACCGTGCGATACTGTACCAGCGAGAGTCGGCCAATCTGTACCAACCATAGCCGGCCAATGTGTACCAGCTGTGGTGGGCCGGTTTGGGGCGGCAGCAATGTTCACCCAATGTGTACCAGGGTAATGGCGTAACTCCTGCACATCCAGTATCCTTGCCAGCAGACCACGTGGGTGGAAGCTGGGAGGGACGATGCCGGGCAGGAGAAAAAAGACCGTGGACATCCGCGAATTGATACTGCAAA
The DNA here is from genome assembly GCA_963778955.1 of uncultured Chloroflexia bacterium. GTDB lineage: Bacteria > Chloroflexota > Limnocylindria > Limnocylindrales > CSP1-4 > JAFMJV01. The sequence goes on along the minus strand of CAVZWI010000003.1, from coordinate 629,087 downwards.
TGCGGCAGAGCGCCAAAGATCGGGCGGTGCAGCGGGACACCGGAATGCATCGGCAAACCGTGAAACGCTACCGGGCCTGGGCGGCCGAGCAAGGGTTGCTGAGCGAGGCGCCGCTGCCGGCGCTGGCCGAGCTGCAAAAGCTGGTCGAGGCGACGCTGGCCGAGCCCAGGCCGCCGCAGAACACCTCGTCGGTGGAACCGCACCGGGCAATGGTGCAGCAGTTGCGCAAGGAAGGTACCGAGATGGCCGCCATCTACCAGCGTCTGTGGGAGGGCGGCTACCGCGGGAGCTACTCGGCCGTGCGCCGATTTGTGCATAGCCTGGAGCCGGCGGCCAAGCCAGAAGTCATGGTGCGGGTCGAGCGGCGGCCGGGCGAAGAGGGCCAGGTGGACTTTGGCTATGCCGGGATGATGCTGGATCCGGCCACGGGCCAGTTGCGCCGAGCGTGGGCCTTTGTGATGGTGCTGGCCTGGAGCCGCCACCAATACGTCGAGTTCGTGTTCGACCAGAAGATCGAGACCTGGCTGCTCTGTCACCGCCATGCACTGGAGTTCTTTGGTGGTGTGCCGGAACGCATCGTGCCGGATAACCTGAAAGCCGCCGTGGTGCGGGCCTGCTTTGACGACCCGCTGTTGCAGCAGACGTACCGCGAGAGCGCCGAGCACTACGGATTTCTGATTGCGCCTTGCCGGGTCGCGACGCCGCAACACAAGGGCAAAGTCGAGCAAGGCGGGGTGCATTTCGTGAAACGCAACTTCCTGGGCGGGCGCCCGCCCGGTCCCATTGCCCAGGCCAATCAGGACGTGCGCGTCTGGTGCAACACGACGGCCGGGCTGCGCAGCCACGGCACGACCCGGGAGCAGCCGTTGGCCCGCTTCGAAGAGACCGAGCGTGCGCGGCTCAAGCCGCTGCCGGCCGCGCCTTACGACCTGGCAGTCTGGAAAGAGGTCACCGTAAGCAACGACGGCCATATCACCTTCGACAACGCCTACTACTCGGTGCCGCTGCGCTTCCAAAAGGGCGACAAGTTGTGGGTGCGCGGCGGCACGCAGACGGTCAACATCTCGACACCCGACCACCAGTGGGCGGCGACACACGACCGCGCCGAGCACGCCGGTGAGCGCCTGACGCATCCGGCGCACCTGCCGCCCGAGAAAGTGGGCGGTCTGCTGGTCAGCCGAGAGGGCTGCCAGACGACGGCGACCGACATCGGCCCGGCCACCAGCCAGGTTGTGGCCGAACTGCTGGCCGATCCGGTGGTGGATCGCTTGCACACCACCCGGCGACTGCTGGGCCTGCGCGAGCGCTACGGCGATGCGCGCCTGGAAGCGGCTTGCGCCAAAGCCCTGCAATTTGCCGAACCGGCGTACGTCACCATCAAGCGGATTCTGGTCAGCGGGCTGGCAGACGCGCCCGCCGCACTCGCGACAGCACCGGCGCCCCCGGCGCGGACCTTTGCGCGCAGCGCCGCCGAATTGCTCGGCCATCTGTTTGGCGGTGCCTTACACCTGCCCTGCGCCGACGGCGAGGAGGTGCAAGGGTGGAACTGAGACACCAGCTCACCCCGCACTTGACCAAGCTCCGGCTTTCCGGGATCCTGCAAACCCTGGAAGCTCGTGACCGCCAGGCCGTCGACGGCCACTGGTCCTACATCGAGTTCCTGGCCCGGCTCCTGGAAGACGAGGTCGAACGGCGCGCCCAGAAGCAACTGGCGCTGCGCTTGCGCCGGGCGACGGTCAACAGCACCAAAACCCTGGAGACCTTCGACTTCGCCTTCAACCCGACCATCAATCGCCAGCAGGTGCTGCAACTCGGCAGCTGCGACTTCGTGCGCCAAAAGCGCAACGTCCTGATCTGCGGCCCAACGGGCACAGGCAAAACGCATTTGGCGCAGGCGCTGCTGCACGAATCGTGCCGTCAGGGCTTCGACGCCCTCTTCACCACGACCCACAAGATGCTCCAGCACATCAACGGTGGGCGGGCCGACGGCACCCTGGAGCGCCGGCTTCAGACCTATCTGCGGCCGGATGTGTTGGTCCTGGATGATTTCGGCCTGAAACCGATCCAGGCGCCGGCCCCGAGCGATCTCTATGACGTCATTGATGGCCGCTACGAGAAGGGCAGCATCGTCCTGACTTCCAATCGCGCCCCGGCAGAGTGGCCGGACGTCTTCATCGACCCCTTGCTGGCTTCAGCGGGGCTCGACCGCCTCGGTGACAAAGCCGAGGTGCTGGTGGTCACCGGCACCAGCTACCGCGCCCAGGCGCGCCACGCATGATGCGATCGCCGGGATAGCCAAAACCGGCACACCGCATACCCGACCAGGCTGTGGATAAGTGCATAACCGCCCAAGAGACGGCGGTTACGCACTTATCCACAGCCTCTACTACTACGACGATGACGGCTACGTCAGCCTTCGAGCGATCCGAGTGGGCTCGTTTTCGATGATCCAACAGCCGCCCCATCTGTACCAGGAGGCGCCTATCGCCACGTGATCCTGACCTTAACGTTTCGCAGTGAGTGCGCGCATTTTTCTGGTACACATTGGCCGCACATCGTTGGTACATTAGCGGGCGACTATTGACAACTACATCGACGCCGACAACGCCTGTGATGGAGGTGAGGACCAACAGAATCGCGGCCGAGCGATTGAAACGATCGCCAGCAAGAAGGCCGACTTCGGCGCGGCTTTTAGTGAGGACCAACAGAATCGCGGCCGAGCGATTGAAACATCCAGGTCGCCGACCCGATGCGCTGCACTATATCGGTGAGGACCAACAGAATCGCGGCCGAGCGATTGAAACATCCGGATCCTGGCGAGGACTGGTCGGTCATACATCGGTGAGGACCAACAGAATCGCGGCCGAGCGATTGAAACACATAGACGAACCGGGCCTGGGGTGCAGGCTAGCAGGTGAGGACCAACAGAATCGTGGCCGAGCGATTGAAACTCGTCTCTACATTCGCTGGCGGCCTGAGTTCCGTGTGAGGACCAACAGAATCGCGGCCGAGCGATTGAAACTAGCCCGTTCGCCCAGGCCGCCCATGCTGCCCAGTGAGGACCAACAGAATCGCGGCCGAGCGATTGAAACTAGACCGTGTGGACCTGGTGCTGGCCAATCGACCCGTGAGGACCAACAGAATCGCGGCCGAGCGATTGAAACTTTAATACGACTGCGCTTGACAGGTCTGCGCCGATTGTGAGGACCAACAGAATCGCGGCCGAGCGATTGAAACATGGAGCAGATGGTAGCTACCATTTCAGCACCGGTTGGTGAGGACCAACAGAATCGCGGCCGAGCGATTGAAACCCCCGGCTAGATAGGGCACCATGCCAACTGCAACCTCTCGTGAGGACCAACAGAATCGCGGCCGAGCGATTGAAACAGAAATTGATCTCGTCGATGGAACAGGTCAGGTAGTGAGGACCAACAGAATCGCGGCCGAGCGATTGAAACCGCCGCGCGGGAGCCCAGCCAGGCCCGGTCAAAGTGAGGACCAACAGAATCGCGGCCGAGAGGGTTGGTCTTAACATAAGCAGAGGTTATCGGGCCTTTGTGGGGTAACCTGGCTATTTCGTGGGCGTTTTTATGGCCCGAGTGGGGGATGCCTGTTGGGTCTGGGCCGGCGGCCGGCGCGGGCTGGATGGGTCAAGCGCCTGGGAGACGGTTCCTGCCGTTCAGGCCGGCGTCTAAGCCGGTCTCAGGGCGCGTGGCAGCGACCGGACCCCGAGCAGGGTTCGGCAGCCGGGAACTGGGGTGCAGATGAGCGAGCTTAAGCGCTGGGCACGGCCGTCACCTCCCGGATGGCAGGCGGCGTTTGCCGCACCAACTCAGCCTTGCGGGCCTGGATACGCTGCAGGGCGCGCAGGTTGATGAGCACGTAGATCAAGGTGTTCTGGTTGACGATCGCCGAGCCGCGGCGCAGCCTGGGGCGCTCGACACCTGCACTTGCAGCGCAGGTACAAGTGTGCCCAGATCGACGGCCTGGGAGTTGGAGCGCTCGTCGGCGGTGCGCTGCTTGAAGACCTCCTTATACTCAGCGCTCTCACGGTCCAGTTGGTAGCGGATGCGGGCGCCGGCGCAGGTGGGCATGTCGGCGGTGCAGCCGCCTGACGGCCACTTGGCATGGTTGATGGGACATGCGCTGGCGCCGGGCTGGGGGTAGACCAGCGGGCAGACGTAGCGGCCGCGCTCATGGACGACGATGGTCTTGGTGCGGTCGGTGTAAGTGAACTTGCGCGGCATGGCTAAGCCGGCGGCGCAGAGGGGCAGGCCCTGAGGGCTGAAAGTGCGGATCTCGGCCCGGCCCTTGGCAACGAGGGGTACGGCGGCGAAGCCACCGGCCTCGTGAAACCACTCATATTCATAGAAGGCGAAGGCAGCATCGAAAGCGGCAAGCGGAAACGGGCCATCCAGGCAAAATCGCGTGCCACGACCCAACGGCGGGGCAAGAGCACGAAGCCGCGCTTGGCGGTGAGTAGCTTGATCACCTCCAGCCGAATGCCGGGGCGCTCGGCGGCAGCCACTGCCTCGGCGCCGGTGTAGCCTTGATCCACGAAGGCCACTTCGACGGAGTCGGGGGTGACTTCTTGGACCTTGGCCGTCAACGCCTCGACTTGGGCCCACTCCTGCTCGTTGGCGGGGGTAACAAAGGCGGCCAGCAGTTGGCCCAACGGTCAAATCGTGAAGGCGCATAACAGACTCGAGGCAGTAGCCCTGTAACCTCAAGTATCAAACTGTTGACGCGTTGACGCGGTGATCAGGATGCAAGTAAGGCGGACTCGTTCAGCGGAGCAGCGCGAGTTCGCGCTCGATTTCGCTCAGGCAGCGTTCCACCAGTTCGCCCTGTTCCGAGCCGCCCGAGTAGCCGGCAGTCAAGGTCAGCGCGCCGCGGAAGGTGCTGAACGCCAGAGCAAAGCCAGGCGGATAAAGAACCGGGCCGACCATGAATGCATCGGCGGTGGGCACATCGTCGCCAAAGCTCAGTTGGTTCTCATCGAGGATGCCGAGGTTGGTGACCAGCGGCGCCGACCGGCCGGTCTGCTGTCCGGCGCAAGCATCGGCGCCAGCATGCCACGCAGACGCTCGAAGCCCATCAACCGAGTGGTCTCGAACATGATAGCCGAAGCGATGCCGGGTAGGTTGGCCTTGGCGTGCCCCAGGCTGGTATGGACTTGCCTCAGCGTGTCCTCGAAGCAATCCTGTGGCTCGTGCCTTACCTCAGAATAGAGCATGCCGGATAAGTTGGCAATGCTACGCTGGTTTTCAGGCAGGTAACGACGCAAGTCAACGGGTACCTGCACGTGCAAAGGCAGGCCGGAAGGTGGCGTCACCAGCGAGAATAGTGCCTGATAAGTGGCAGTCACCAGTAGGTCGTTAAGGGTTGCCCCATGCTGCTTGCCGTATTGCCTGGCTGCGCTGACCACTTCGGACGCGATATGGCGCACGACAATGGCGCGTTCGGGCGTTTTGCTGGCCACTGGGAAACCCCAGTTCGGCCGGGGCGTACCCACTCGCCGGCGGTAGGCCCGCAGGAGGGCCGGCAGGCTGCAGCGGCGCAAGACTTGCCATACGCTCCGGCCGGCGCTCCGGCTGGACGACGGCCGGTAGGCTGGGTTACCGGCGAGTTGGCGGTAGGTCTCGGCTAGCAGACACAAGTACTGCTTTACCCCGCCGGCATCCGTGGCCACATGGTCGAACTTGATACAGAGCGTGTCCGAGGCGCCGCGAAAGACCCGTACTTGCACCTGCGGATCGCCAGAGGGGTCAACCGGCGCGGCCATGAAGCGCCACATCTCCTCCGTGTTCGTGCCGTCACAAACCGGGATAGCGGCGATCGCGTCGAGATCTTCCCGGCGCTGCCAGGTACAGCCCCGTGTTCCTGGCACCCACCGCGAGCCGAGCACCGGCTCAGCATCCAATGTCAGACGCACCGCGCGCTGCAAGCGCGGGATATCCAGATGCCCGTCGAAACTGACAACGGCATGAATTTGCTGGTCGGCCACCTGGCGGATGAGGAATTGCATCTGGTCGCTGGATGTCGCCGCAAACCGGGTGGGTGCTGTGCTTGCGTGTGATGGCATGCTCGTTACCTTGTCCTTCGTCCAAATACCAGGGCAGCCGCGTATGGAATGCCAGGTAATGATTCCATTCCCGCCATTCTACTCCGGCAAACGGCCCGACGCAACGGCCACGTTGCCAGGACGCGACCTGGCCAACAGGCCAGAAAGCTGATGTGAGTACCACCGGAAGTGTTAGGTTCTGCCTGCTGTACCTATAGAAACCCTCATAGCTATTGGCTCGAACCTGCTGGCTGATAGCGCAGGTAGACGACGCCTGACGTGAACCTGTGCGTTTCGAGAAGACGCAGCTTGATGGGCCGATCAAGCTGCGGGAAAAATGGCGTGCCGCGTCCGAGGATGATCGGTTGCACAAACAGCCCATACTCGTCGATCAAGCCACCCCGCATGAAAGAAGCAGCCAGATCGGAGCCGCCGACCGACAGGTCCTGGCCGAACTCAGTCTTCAAACTCGCCACCGTTTCGGGGGTGACTTCCCTGAGCAGCCGCGCGTTGCCCCTTGGGTCCACGTGCTTGAGCGTCCTCGAGAAGACGATCTTGGGCGTGTTCTTCCAGATACCGGCGTATTCGAGGACGAAAGACGACGCCGCCGGGTCCTGGTCGGCGGTGGACCAGTAGGCAGCCATATGCTCGTATACCCGCCGCCCCCACAGGTAAGCGCCAACCCTGCGCTGCTGAGTCATCACAAAGTTCTGGAATTCTTCGTCGACGATATGCCAGTCCAGTTCGTGGTTAGGACCTTCAATGTAGCCATCCAGCGACACCCCCATCGAGTAAACGACTCTGCCCATCGACCCTCCAAAGTAGGCGGTCCTGTTCGAAACAGCCAAAGCTGGCGAAGATCGAGCAAGAACCTGTGTTGCCCATTGTAACCTGGCAAAGAGTCGGGAACAAGTGGAGTGAGGACCAGGTGTCGGTGACTTTGCTCAGCCCCGAGCGCCAGCCCACAAACCCGCCTTACAGCAGACCGCTTTCCCTTGGCCCCGCGAGGCAACGCCGAGTGCGGTGCCGAGGCAACGCCGAGTGCGGCGCCGAGTGCAGCCCCGAGTGCGGTGCCGAGTGCAACGCCGAGTGCGGTGCCGAGCGCAGCCCCGAGTGCAGCGCCGAGTGCAACGCCGAGTGCAACGCCGAGTGCAACGCCGAGTGCGGTGCCGAGCGCGGTGCCGACTGTGGCGCCGAGCGCGGTGCCGAGCGCAGCCCCGAGTGCAGCGCCGAGCGCAGCCCCGAGTGCAGCCCCGAGTGCAGCGCCGAGTGCGGTGCAGCTCCGGGCGGCCCAATCCCGCTCCTTTTGCGTTATACCCGAGGACTAACAGAATCGCGGGCGAGCCACTGAAACATTATGTAAAGTCTCGAACACCCCATGCGCTGGTATGTGAGGACCAACAGAATCGCAGGCGAGCCATCGAAACCCCGCCTCCGCCTGATAATCGCCTGTAAAACAGGCCGTGAGGACCAACAGAATCGCGGGCGAGCCATCGAAACCTCACCGCGCGGCCGGCGGCATCTTCTGTCATCTTGGCCGCACCTTCATGTCGCGAGCTGGGCTAAGTGACGAAGCACGGCTGCGATCAACGGCGTGGAAGTGGTCGAGTTCGATGCGCCTGAGCAGAATGATCATTTTGAATGCCTGTGCGCGCTTCGCGGCTGGTTGCGCAAGCGTTACGCTAAGTGGGATATCTGAGTGAGGACCAGGTTGCCGGCCACCGGTTATGCCAACCCGGTTGGCGTGGCCAGGAAGTTAGCGGCCGCCCGGTAGCGCGCGAATGACTCGGCATAGGTGGCCGCCGGCGCGGCCTCCGGCTCGTAGCGGGCCGGCGCGCCAAAGGTACGGCGCAGCGCATCCTCAAAGCGCAGGCCGGGCTCCAGCTGCGCCGCGCACCAGGCATACAGCGGGCGGGTGACGGTTTCCTCGGCGGCATAGATGGCTACCGGCAGCTGGCAGGTATCGGCCAGGATGCGCGGCCAGAGCGGCGCCCGTGCCCCGCCGCCGGCCAGGGCGATCTCGCCCGGGCGCACGCCGGCCTCGGCGAAGATCTCCAGCAGCAGGCGCAGGCTGAAGCCCACCCCCTCGAGCACGGCGCGCAGCATGTGGCCGCGGGTGTGGTGCAGACCCAGGCCCACGAAGCCGCCGCGCAGGCTGTCGGACCAGAAGGGGCTGCGCTCTCCCGCCAGGTAGGGCAGGAAGATGAGTCCTTCGGCGCCCGGCGCCACCGCCGCGGCCAACGCACACGCCGCGGCCAGGTCCTCATCCCCCATGAGGCTGCGCACGGCCCACTGCCAGGCCGCGCCGGTGGTGGAAGACACCGCGTTGAGCAGGCGGTGCGGCCCGAGGCGGTAGATGTAGATGCGGCCCCGCGGGTCCTCGGCGGCCTGGCCCGGCGCCAGCAGCACCGAGGCCATCGACGAGCTGCCCAACGCGTAGGTCAGCCGGCCGGGGTCGGGCGGGGCGCCGCCTAACAGGGCGATCACGTCGCCGGCGCCGGTGATGACGCGCGCCGTCGGCGGCAGCCCCAGGTCGCGGGCGACCGTGGGCAGCAGCGGCGCGGCCAGGCTCTCGGGCGGGCAGATGGGCGGCAGCACGCCGGCGTCCAGGCCCGCCGGGGCCAGGCGGGCTACCGCCCAGCCACCGGTGGCATAGTCGAGCAGCGCCGCGCCGGCGGCCTCGGTGGCGTCGGTGGCGGCTGCGCCGGTCAGGCGCAGCCGCAGGTAGTCCTTGGGCCACAGGATGGTGGCGATGCGCCGCGTCACGTCGGGCCGGTGCCGCGCCAGCCAGACCAGGCGCGGCAGGGTGTAGGAAGAGTTGAGGTAGCAGGGCGCCAGGCCGGTGGCCTGCGCCAGCTCGGCGGTCTCCGCGGCCGCCCGGCGGTCCAGCCAGAGCATGGTTGGTTCCATGACCCGGCCCCCCGCGTCGAGCAGCACTGCGCTGTGCATCTGGCCGGTCACCCCCAGGGCCTGCACCTGCCCCAGGTCGTGGCCGGCCGCGGCCAGGCCGCGCACGGCCGCGCCGAGCGCGGCCCACCACGCAGCCGGGTCACCTTCGGCCCAACCCGGCTGCGGCACCCGGTAGCCATACCCCTCGCTGGCCGTGGCGCGCAGCCGGCCGTCCAACCCGTAAAGACAGGCTTTGAGGGTCGAGGTGCCGGCGTCGACGGCCAGGATCAGGGGTTCAGGCATGCGTGTCGATCATGACCTTCAAACCCTGGGCGGCCTTCACGATCTCCATGCCTTCGGTCAGTTGCTCCAACGGCAGCAGGTGGCTGATGAGGGGCAGGACCTCCACCTGGCCCCCTTCGATCAGGCTGAGGGCCTGGCGAAAGTCGGCCGGTGCGCTGTCAGACGAGGCCAGCACCTGCAGCTCACGGTAGTGGATCAGGTGTGGGTCGAGGCTGACCGGCTCCTTGGGGTAGATGCCGGCGAAGATGTTCATGCGCCCGCCGCGCGCCAGCACGTCCAGGGTCTCCTCGACCAGGCGGGCCGAGCCCACGGTGATGGCCGCCGCATCGGCGCCCCAGCCATCGGTGGCGGCCAGCACGCCGTCCTTGAGCGCAACCTCGGAAGTATTGATGACGGCAGCGGCGCCCATCTGCCGGGCTACCTCCAGGCGCTCGGGCCGCAGGTCGGCGGCGATGACCCGGCCGCCAAACAGGCGGGCGACCTGGATGTGCAGCAGGCCGATGGGGCCGGTCCCGATGACCAGCACGGTTTCGCCGGGCTGGATGCGCAGCATGCGCTCGCCGCGCAGCACGCACGCCAGCGGCTCGGTAAAGGCCGCGGCCTGCATGGGCGTGGCCGGGTTTAACGGGTAGACGTTGCTCTCGGGCACCACCACGGCCGCCGCAAAGCCGCCGCGGCCGTAGGTCGGCCGCTGGCAGAGATTGCCCATGCCGCGGCGGCAGGCGGCGCACGTGCCGCACTTCACGATAAAATCGACGACCACCGTCTGGCCGGCGGCCACCCCGCGCACGGCGCTGCCAACCTGGCTCACGCGGCCAGACGCCTCGTGGCCCAACAGGCGCGGATATTGGATGCCGCGGGCCAGGCCGCGATATCCCCGCACGTCCCACGGGCAGATACCGCAGTAGTCCAGCTGCACCATGACTTCATCATCCTCAGGCTCGGCCAGGGGCCAATCGCCCAACTGCAGATCGCCGGGCGCCGAGAAAACCATTGCACGCATGAAAGTTCCTCCTTGATAGATTGACCTAAATTTGATACGGTCAGCCCTTGGTTGCGCCGGTGGTCAGGCCCTGGACGAAATCGCGGCCGAGGAAGAGCGACACAAACACCGCGGGCAGAATCGTAAACAGAGATAGCACGGCCATGTTGCCCCAGTTGATCTGCACCGAGCTGAAAGAAGTCATGACCCCCAGGGGCAGCGTCTTGGTGGCCGGCGAGGTGAGCAGCAGGGCAAACAGAAAGTCGTTCCAGGAATAGATAATGGTATACAGCGCGGCCGCGATGATCCCCGGGATGGAAAGCGGCAGGGCTACCAGCAGGAAGGCCGTCCAGCGCGAGGCGCCGTCGACCAGGGCGGCCTCTTCCATCTCTTGCGGCACCTCCACGAAATAGCTGCGCATCATCCAGACCACGAAGGAAGCGTCGAAGACGGTATCCAGCAGGATCAGGGCGCCGTAGCTGCCCAGCAGGTGCAGGTCGCGCATGAGCATATAAAAGGGGATCAACATGGCGATCGGCGGGATCATGAGCAGGATCAGGAACAGAAAAGCCGTGCCGCCCAGCAGGCGCGAGCGCGTGCGGGCGATAGCATAGCCGGCGGGCACGCCCAGCAGCAGCGAGAGCACCGTAGCGCCGGTGCTGATGATAATACTGTTGCGGAGGTAGGCCATAACCGGCAGGCTGCCGAACACATAGCTGAAGTTCCGCATGGTGGCGTTGAAGAACAGCCATTGGGGCGGCGTGGCGAAGGCGTCGCGGCCGAACTTGAAGGCCGTGATGATCAGCCAGTAGACCGGCCACAGGAAGAAGACGATCACGGCCAGGATGACGAGCACATTGGCCACGCGGCCCTGGGGGCTGCGGTAGTCCATGCGGCGCGCCGCCGTAGGGCGCGTCGGGGCCTTGCGCCTCACGGCGGCGCGGGATGTTTCTTCGCTTGAAGTAGCCGTCATGCGGGCAGGTCCTTACGCTTGCTGGCGTTCCAGGGTGACGATATAAATCACGGACAGGATGCCGATGATTAGCAGCAGAATGTTGGCCAGGGCTGCGGCATAGCCCATGTCGAAAAAAGTCAGGCCCACGGTATAGATATGGTAGTTGAGTACCGTCGTGGCCGAGCCCGGCCCGCCCTGGGTCGTGCCATAGATAATGTCGAAGACCTTGAATGACTGCATGGTGCGCAAGAGCAGCCCGATGAGCAGCGTGGGCTTGAGCAGCGGCAGGGTAATATACCAGAAACGCTGTAAGGTGCCGGCGCCGTCGACATAGGCCGCCTCGTAAGGCTCGGCGGGCAGGCTTTTGAGCCCGGCCAGGAAGATCACCATCAGCAGCGGCGTCCACTCCCACATGTCGACCAGGATCACGAAGGGCATGGCCCAGTGGGCGTCGCCCAGCGGCCCGGCGCCGATATTGAGGCCCAGGGCCTTGAAATAATAGCTGAAGGCGCCGAAATCGGCATTCAGGAGGGCCTTCCAGGTCAGGCCCACTACCAGCGGCGTCAGCGTCATCGGGATGAGCAGAAAGGCGCGCACGGCGACCATCAGCCGCGTCTCGCCCCCCAGGAGCAGGGCCAGGCCCAGCCCCAGCAGCATCTCGGTGCACACGGCGCCCCCCACGAACACGAAGGTGTTGCGCAACGTGCCGAGCACGGCGGGTCGCGCAAGGCGTTGATGTAGTTCTGCAGCCCCATGAAAGTCCGTACCTGGTTGGGGTCGGTCAGCCGGTACTTGAAGAGGCTGATGAAGAACGAGAAGACCAGCGGATACAGGGCAATCACGAGCAGGAAGAACAGAATGGGCATCAGCATGCTCAAATAGTCGAGCTCGCCGGTGCGCCGGAAGCGCTGCCACCTGCTTTGTGATGAGATCATGCTGTGCTCCTCGCCTTTGCCGGGCAGCGCGCGTGGGTTGTTCCGGGCGGCCACGCGCCGCGGCTGCCGGTTGTTACGGCCCGCAGGCGTGGGCCATAGGCGCCGCGCCCGCGGGTCGTGTCCAGCGTTACTGGTTCAAAGCCTCCACCGTCACCTGCTGGGCCTCGTCGAGCGCCTGCTGGGCGGTCTTCTCGCCGGCCAGGAACTCATTGACGACGTTGCCCAGCACATTCTCGATCTTGCTGTAAGCCGGGATGCGCGGGCGATAGTTGCCGTCGCCCTTCTCGAACGAGGTGAGCAGCTTGGGGAACCACGGGTATTCCTTGTTCAGCTCAGGATCGGTGAGCGTCGAGCGGCGGATGGGCGCGCCGTTATGGCGGATCCAGTCCTTCTGCACGTCGGGGCTGGTGATCCACTTGATGAACTCCCAGGCCGCGTCCTTTTGCTTGGAGTCGGCGTTGATGCCGATGCCCCAACCGCCGAAGCCGTACTTGGGGTCCATGCCCTCGGCCACCGGCGCCGGGGCGATATCGACCTTGCCCACGATCTGGCTGATGTCGGGGTCTTCGTAGCCGGCGCGGGCGATGCTCCAGCCTTCCATCATGGCTACCTTGCCCGTGCGGAAGGCGGTCTCGCGATCATCCCACCAATAGTTGATGGCGCCCGGTGGGTTGTACTTGAACAGCTCGCCGAAGAACTCCAGGATCTTAACGTTTTGGGCCGAGTTGATGACCGGCTGGCCGGCGTCATCCAGCAAACGCCCGCCCTCCTGCTGCACCCAGACCATGTAATCCTGGGCCACGGCCGAGCCCTTGGCGCCCAGCATGGCAATGCCATACTGGCCCTTGGCCGCGTCGGTCAGCTTCTGGGCGTCGGCGAGCAGCTCTTGCTGGGTGGCCGGGGGCTTGAGGCCGGCGGCGTCCAGAATGTCCTTGCGGAAGTTGAGCACGTTGGCGTAGCCCGCCAGTGGGTAGGCATAGTGCTGGCCCTTGTACTCGCCCAACGTCCAGGCTACCGGCATGATGTCGTCGAGCTGGAGCTGGTCTTTGTCGCGCGCCATGTAGTCGTCCAGTGGCTGCGTATACTTGTTATTGGCAAATTCGCCGCTCCAGACGATATCCGTCGTCATCAGGTCGTAGTTACCCGTGTGGGCCACGAAATCGGCGGTCAGCTTCTGGTAGAGGTCGGTGTAGCCCAGCTCTTCCATGGTGACTTCGATGCCGGTAGCGTCCTTGAACTTCGGCAGCAGATAGCGGAAGGCTTCGACGTACTGGTCGGTCATGCTGGCCAGCGTCAGTTTCGTGCCGGCGAACTTCATGGCGTCCGCGGCGGGTGCCGCGGCCGCGTGCCGCGCAGCGGGTGCCGCGGTCGGTGCAGCCGGCGCAGCCGGTGCGGGGGCCGCCGGCTGGGCGGGTGGGGCCACACAACCTGCGAGCAGGCCGGATAGCATGGCCACCAACATCACGCATGAGAATAATGCCCTGGAACGCATAGCCCCTCCTTTGGGTGCCGGAACCTGAGATGCGGGGAAACGACCCTAGTGCAAATGCAGAGTAGGCTCTCGGTGTCCGTTCTCTCTTAGCCCGGAGCGGTTGCCCACAATAGCTGTTTGCGGCGAGCAACTTTCATTATACTGAGTTGTCAAGTGTGGCCGGGGCTGATTTACGGGCCGGCCAGCCAGCCACCGGCAGCGGGATCTCGGACAAAGGCATTTGGGCCAGGTCGATGCGGTGCATCGCCTGGCGATAGTCGCTTTCAAGCGTGGCATCGGCCACGCGGGCGTAGATTTGGGTGGTGACGAGCGATTCGTGGCCCAGCAGTTTCTGGATGCGGGTGATGTCCATGCCGGCATTCAGCAAGCGGGTGGCCAGGGTATGGCGCAAGCGATGGGGGCCGAGGGCTGGGATATCAAGAGCCTGGCCCAGTTGCGCCAGATGGCGGGTCAGCCAGGTGTGGCTGATGGGTTGGCCATTGGGCCGGGTCCACAGCGGCGTTTGTGGCGTACGCGGGCAAGCCGCCAGGTAGTGAGTGAGGGCTTGGCAAGCCGTCTCGGAGAGGTAGACCAGGCGGTCGCGTTGGCCCTTGCCCTGGCGCACCAGCAGACGCTGACCGGGGAGGTCGAGGTCCTGGAGTTGGAGATCAAGACACTCGCTGGCGCGCAAGCCGGCGTGGGCCAGGACGAAGAAGCAGGCATTCTCGAGGGCCAGCAGCGGGTCCGGGGTGGCGAGGCGCGCCCGCAGATGTGCTTCCAAACACTGAGCCTGGCTGTCGGTCAGGTGGCGGGGCAAGCTGTCGGCGGTGCGCAGTGCCCGCAAGCGAAAGACGCTGGCGTCCACGGGGTAGTCTTGGTCGGCGGCGTAGCGCAAGGCGGACTTAACGACTGCCAGGTGCTTGTTGATCGTCTGGCTGGTCAGGCCGCGTGGGACGGCACTCTGCTGGTAGGCCCGCAAGTCGCGCAAGGTGAGTTCGCCCAGGCGAGTGATCAGGCGCTGGCTGATCTGCCAGCTCCAGAAGTAACGCAGGTTGGCCAGGACTTTCTTGGCACTGGCGCGGCGCCGCTTGGGCGGCCAAGTGGGCAGGCGCTGTTCGACGTAGGCCAGACAGGCCTGACGGATCTCGGGCGGCAGGTCCGGGAGCCACTGCGCCAAATCAGGCGGCGGAGCCGGGGCGACCGGCGGTCGATCCAGGATGGCGGCTGTGGGCTCGGACGCCCTAGGCGTGGGCGGATCCACGGCGGGCTGGGGTGGGGCGGCCGCGGCGGTTTGGGTGGGAACGGGCTGGCTGAGGTGCGCCATGGCGCTCTGGTAAGCCTCGGCCAGGCCGGGGTCGGCGCCCGCCGTATAGATTTCGGTGGTCGTAACTTGGGCGTGGCCCAGCAGCTTGCTCAGGCTGGGCAGCGGCATGCCGGCTTCCGTCAACTGGCGGGCATAGGTGTGGCGCAACTGGTGCGGGGTGACCTCCAGGTCAAGCGCCGTGGCGTAGCGATGCAGCAGCCATTCGATGCCATTAGCCTGCAGCACCTCGCCCCGCTCGTTGAGAAAGATTTCGGGATGGGCGCTGGCCGGGCGCTCTTGCAGCCAGAGCGCCAGCACGGCGTAGGCGTCGGCGCTCAGCAGGATCAGGCGCTCTTTGCGGCCCTTGCCCAGGACCCGCAGGCGGGCGGGCTGCGCAGCGGCAGGCGCGGCCAGCAGGTCGCTGAGTGTGAGGCTGACGATCTCACCAACCCGCAGACCGCCGCGCAGCATCAAGGCAAACCAGGCGCGGTCGCGGGGACTGCTGATCGTGGCCCACAATTGCTCGACCGTTTCGTTGCTGAGATCGCGGGGCAGCCGCTTGGGTTGCTTGCCCGCATGGCGTTTGCTCCGCACCGGGTTCGGCCAGCGCAAGTCGTCGGCCTCTTCGGCCAGGAAGTCGAAGAAAACCTTCAGGGCCGCCACCCGGCGCTTGACCGTGGCCGGACTGCGCCCGTCTTGGCGTTGTTGGTCGACAAAATGGTCGATATCGTGCATCGTGACCTCGCGCCACGGCTTGCTGCAGCTGGCAGCAAACTGGCGCACATCGCTGACATAGTCAATCGCCGTCCGGCGCTCCGGTGAACGCCGGCGCAGATATTGTTCGAATGCCTGGATGCTCTCTTGGCGTTCCATGAGTGACCTCTTGTCTCTGCTCAGCTACCTGAGTAGTATAACTCTTGAGTACGTCACTCAGTATAACTTTCAGCTCCGGGCGGCCGCTGGACACCGAACAGGTGCCCTGTTTCTGCAATAGGTACCGTATACCGGCCAGGATCGCAGCCCAGACGCTCTCTCCCGGCGCGGCCTCCCCGGACCCGGCCGCCATGCGCTTGCCGCCGCGCATCAGCCACAGGCAGGCCGCCGACACCGCGAAACTGGCCGCGTCGATGGCGAAGGCCAGGCCGATGCCCAGGGATGAGCTGGCATAGCTCCCGATCAGGATGCCGGCGAGTGTCGGGCCGACGAACCCGGCCAACTGCACGACACCCATCATGATGGAGTTCCCGGCCTGCAGATCCTGGGTCTCCACCAGCATGGGCACGATGCTGGTCCCCGCCGGGATGGCGAACCCGGCTCCCAGGCCAAATCCCAGCCCGAAGGCGTAGAGCATCCAGATCTGGACCGCCCCACTGAAAACCGCGCCGGCCATGAGACCGGTCAACAGCAAACGGATGATGTCCGAGCACAGCATGACCAGGCGTGGGGAGATGCGGTCGGTGATGGCGCCGCCCAGGAGCATGAACAAGGCCCGCGGGATACCTTCCAGCGCCAGAACGAGACCCAGGATCAGCGGGTCGCCGGTCAGTCGCAGTACCAGCCACTGTGCAGCGCATTGTCAGCACAGAGATGCAAAATTGAACCCGGCCCTGTTACTGCTCCGGGCGTTCGATGCAGCCCAGGGGGCCGTCGGGCGGCTCGGGCAGAACCTCTCGGTCGGTAACCAGGACCACGTCGCCACCGGCTGCCAGTACGATGCGGGCCCGGCCGTCGCCCATCACGGCCTGCCAACGGCCGCCGATGTCGGTGATGGTAAAGGTGGCGTCGCTGAGCCGGCGGACACAGAAGCGCAGGCCGCGTCCGGAGCTGAACTCGGCCTCATCGGACGCCAGGTTGTCGCAGTCGATGTCTACTCGCGCCGCCCGCCGACACGTGAACGAGCGTCGCTACCTGCCTCACGCGGGCGCTGCCACCGGCGATCACCGTGGCGCGGCCCCGCAGTGCGCTGACGTCGGCGTTGCGGCCGCTGTAGACCTTCACGACGCTGCCCAGCGGCACATACGCCTCGCCACTCAGGCCAACGCTGGCCTGGATCTCGTCCCCCCGGCGCTCCAGCGTGAGCCCAAAGATGCCCCTCGCATTTACCTGCACCCGGTCGCTCTCCCAGCCCTTCACGACGACATCCCAGCCGGCGTGCACGGTGACGTTGGGCTGGAGCCCTGCTATGATCGTTCGCTGTGACATAATCATTACCTCTCAGGGGCTCGTTATTGTGCATCCCATCCGGGAAAGATTACCGAGCCACGGTGGCCATTATCGCGTCCGGCCGGGTGAAGCCGCATCATCCTGGGGGGTGAAACCCGCGGGTGAAAGTGTGGCGAGATCTGGCAAGGTCAACCCCGCAGCAGGCCGAGGCCGCGGGCTGCGGCCCGGGCCTCGGCGCGGTTGCCGACGTCGAGCTTGCGATAGATGCTGCGGACCTGCGACTTGATCGTATTGATCGAGACCACCATTTGGCGCGCGATCTCTTGATTGGGCAGCCCGGCCACGAGCAGGGCCAGGACGCGCAGCTCCTGCGGGCTCAGCGGCTCGATCAGGGGCGGCGCGACCGTCGCCGGCCGCATACCCTGGTCTTCTTCTCCATGCAGGAGCCCGGCGGCGTAGGCCGCGAGGCTGCGCTTGCCGATACGCGGTACTGTGCTGCGCAGCAAGGCCAGCATGGGCTGCCCTTCGTCGAGGAAGATCCGGCGTAGGCCGCCCGGCTGCGCCAGTCCCAGGGCCTGAATCAGCGTTGCTACGGCCTCATCCGTACGGCTCTGGGCCTCGTGCGCCAGGGCGGCCAGGCCCAGGATCTCGATCCGGCTGCGGGTGCGGCCGTGTCTTTGCGCATCGGCAGCCCTGGGGACCAGCAGATCGAGCGCCGCCTGGGGCTTGCGGGCGGCCAGGTGCACGCGGGCCAGGGTCAGGGCCTGTTCTTCCTGTTCACTGTAGGCTATCTCGCTCAGCCCAGCCGCGTTCCCTGCGCTTGCCAGTCCGGCGCGCCACATATCGGCCACACTCAGATCCCCGCCGGCGATGGCGAAACGCGCCTGCCAAAGCCGCAGCCGCCGCAGCAAGCGCGGGCGGCTGATGGCGGCAGCGAGGCCAGCTGGTGACTGCGATCGGTGTCATGCACGGCCTGTCCGAGGTGGGCCTCGAGATCCTTCACGACGTCAGCGTCATCGGTTTCGACGACATCGCACTCTCCGACTACACGGTCCCGCCGTTGACGACGGTCGCGCAGGACAAGTACGCGATGGGTCGCCGGGCGGTCGAGACACTCGACCGGATACTCGCCGGCGAGGCCGTGTCAGGGACCGAGCGACTGCCCGTGCGACTCGTAGTTCGCGGAACGACCGCCCGCCCCCGTTCGTCGGTCGACACCAGTGAGGTCGCAGCAGCCCGATGAACCGACGCACCACGGTCCACCTCGTCCCGCACGCTCATTGGGACCGCGAATGGTACAGGCCGTTCCAGGTCTTCCGGATGCGGCTGGTGGAGCTTGTCGATCGTGTCCTCGAGATGCTAGAAGAAGGTCCGGCATTCAGGTTCACCCTCGACGGGCAATGCGCGACGATCGACGACTACCTCGAGATCCGGCCGGAAGCCGAAGCGCGCATCCGCCGGTTCGTCAGCGAGGGACGACTCGCGATCGGGCCGTGGCAGATCCTCATGGACGAGTTCCTCTGCTCGGGCGAGACCATGATCCGGAACCTCGAGCTGGGGACACGTCGCGCGCGCCAGCTCGGTGGCGCGACGCCGGCGGGGTACCTACCCGACATGTTCGGCCACGTCGCCCAGATGCCGCAGCTGCTTCGACGTGCCGGGATCGAGCGCGCCGTCGTGTGGCGTGGCGTGCCAGCCGCGATCGACCGCTACCAGTTCGCCTGGAGCGCGCCAGATGGCTCGACCGTGACGACCGAATACCTCGTCGACGGCTACGGGAACGCCGCCCACTTGTTCGCCATCCCGAGCCGGGCCGCCGATCAGCTTGCGGTGCTCCACGACGCGATGCGAGCGTTCGGTGGCGGGGAACACTTGCTGGCGATGTACGGGAGCGATCATACGCTGCCGTCTCGCGACCTCCTCGAGCTGGTCGATGCCCTCAACGGCATTCAGCAGGACTACGACGTGCGGATCGAGACACTCGCCGAGTTTCTCACCGCCGCGCCGCGCATCGGCGGCGCCCCGGAGTGGCGCGGCGAGATGCGCTCGTCGGCGCGAGCCAACGTCCTCATGGGCGTCAACTCCGCGAGGATCGACCTCAAGCAGGCCGGCGGTCGCGCGGAGGTCGCGCTGGAACGATTTGCCGAGCCGTTGCAGGCACTGTGGGGCGATCCGACGGCATGGCCCGAGGCGTACCTGCGCCTCGCGTGGCGGCGGCTCATCGAGAATTCCGCCCACGACTCGATCTGCGGCTGCAGTGTCGACGAGGTGGTCGACCAGGTCATCGTGCGATATGCAGAAGCGGAGCAGGTCGCCCGTGGGCTGACAGCGCGCGCGGCGGAACGCGTAGCTGCTCGGCTGCCGCGCGGCGCCATCGCGGTCCTCAATCCGACCCCCGCCGCGCGCATCGGGCTCGTGGAAGTGTCAGCACCGATTCCCGACGACTGGGACGCGGTCGTCTTCGAGACGGGTGACGGAGAACGAATCCCGACGCAGGAATTGGCACGAACAGCGCCCGTCGTGTTCGTCGAGGAGATTGTCGGCCGCGATGTTCCGGGCATCTACCGCCGCATCCATGGACGCGAGCTGTTCGGACGCTACCTGCGCGGATTCGCTATCGGTGTCGTCGACGGCATGCGAGAGGTGAGGCTAGATGTGGACCTCGAGCCGGAACCGGTCTGGATGGACGTGGAAGCGATGAAGCGAACCATCGATGACGCGGTCGCAAGCGCGCCGGACGAGCCGTGGCGCCTGCGCGTCATCGCAGCTGCTCGACGCACGCTGCTCGTGCAGGTGCCCGTCCCACCACTCGGGACGACCGCGATCCGGCCGCTGGAGGGAGCGGCAGACATGGCCTCCCCGGTGGCTGTATCGGCGGACCGTCTCAGCAACGGCCTGCTGGCGGTCGACGTGACGCCGAGCGGAACGCTCCGCCTCGAGGCGGCCGACGGCACGGTCCTCGATGGCGTTGGTCGGCTGGTTGACGGGGGCGACCGGGGTGACACCTACAACCATGCGCCGCCAGCCAACGACAGGTTCGTCGAGGCACCAGCGCGGATCAGCCGGCGGATCGTCGAGTCAGGACCTCTCCGGGCCGTGGTCGAGGTGGAGCGCACCTATGGCTGGCCGGTCGGCCTGGCGGTCGACAAGGAGGAAGCCGCAGGCGGGAACGCGCGTGCCGTCGCAGAGGTCGAAGTCTCGGTCACCATGCGGGTGGAATTGCGCGCCGGCGAGCCTTTCGTCCGACTCGCGCTCGGCTTCGAGAACCCCGTCGACGACCACCGACTTCGGCTGCACGTCCCGCTTGCACACACCACCGACACGACGGCGGCGGAAGGACAGTTCGCCGTCGTGGAGCGAACGGCCGCTCCCGAGGTCGGCCATGGGGAGCTGCCACTGGCCACCTATCCGGCACGCACGTTCGTGGACGCAGGGGGCGCGGCGGTCCTCACCGAGCACGTCATCGAGTACGAGCTGTTGGAGGGACAGGAGTTGGCGGTGACGGTCCTCCGAGCTACGGGCCTGATCAGCCGCGATGACAATGCCTACCGCGAAGACCCGGCCGGCCCGCAGCTGGCCGTCCCGAACGGGCAGTGCCACCGAAGGTGGCACTTCGCGGTCGCGGTCATGCCCCACAGTGGTACGTGGCACCAGGCAGACGTCGTGGAAGCAGCTGAGCGCTACCGTTTGGGCCTCGTCACGTCGCCTGGCACCGGAACTGACCCGACCTGGCGATCGTCGCCTTCGCAAGCCGGACTCGAACTCTCCGGGCGCGGCATCGCCTTATCGGCCCTTCGTCGCGTCGGCGACGAGCTGGAGTTGCGGATCGTCGCCGAACACCCGAATGCCGAGGGGGCGGTCGTGAGTGGCAGGTTCCGCGCGGCCCGAGAGGTCGATCTGCTCGGCGAACCAACGGGCGAACCGCTCACGGTCAGTGACGGCGGCACATTGCGATTGCCGATCCGCCCGTGGGAGATCAGGACCCTGCGGCTATCGGGCGAGTCGTGACCCCGCCGGGAGGAGACTGCCGACTGCCTGGAGGCGAGCGTGTCCGTATCGGCGTCATCGGCCTCGGGCTGATCGGCCAGGTGGCTCATGTGCCGAATCTCGTGCGCTTGAGCGCCCTGTTTACGGTGACGCACATCTGCGATCTCTCTGCCTCGGTATTGGAGGCAGTCGCTGCGAGTGTGCCTGGGTCGCCGCGGTGCTCGACCGAGCCTGCCCATCTCATCGACGACCCGGATGTCGACGCTGTCCTGCTCCTGACACCGGGGGCTCATGGCCCGCTCGCCGAGGCCGCCCTGCGCTCCGGCAAGCACGTCCTGAGCGAAAAGCCTCTCTGCGTCTCCCAGGCCGAGGCCGTGCGACTGGCCGAGCTCGCGACCGACCGCCGCCTCACGCTCCAGGTGGGGTACATGAAAGCCTACGATCCGTCTCTCGCGGCGGCCCGAGCCGCACTCGACCGCATCGGGGATGTGGTGCTCGTCAGCGTCGAGGTCCGACATCCGACCCATGAGAGTCAGATCGCGCGGCTCGACTACCACACCGCGAGTGACGCCGACGTGGCCAGCCTGCGGCGGGCGGAGGAAGGTGAGATCGAGGAGTCGATCGTGGCCATCGGATCGATGCCATCAGGCATCGATCATCTATACCGCGGTGTCCTGCTCGGCTCGGTCATCCACGAGCTCTCGGCTCTGAGAGCGCTCGGCTTCGCACCTCCGACCCGCTGGCAGCATGTGATGGCCGTGCCCTTCGATCCCGAAGACGGCGCCGCCGATCCCCCATCCATCGCTGCCACCGCACGGCTGGCCGGCGATGCACTGTTGCGGCTGCAATGGCTGTGGCTGCCGCACTACCCGCAGTACGAAGAGAGCATCACGATCGTCGGCACGGCGGGGGCCCTGCACCTGCAGATGCCACAGCCGTATGGCCCGAACGTGCCTGCGCGCCTGTGGGTGCGCACCGCCGACGGAGAGGTCGTGGTCGATGACGGTCGACAACGGCGCGATTTCGGGCTTCCTCGAAGAGCTGCGGGTCTTCCATTCGGCGATCACGCGCGGGAGCTCGGTACCCACGGATGCCGAGGCCGCACGGGTGGACACCGCATCGCTCCAGGCCTTGGTCGTCGAGGTCGCCGGCTCCCACGGCATCGAGGTCGGCGGGGAGGCAGTCTTGGCTGCCGCCGGGTCGCGGCCATGACGTTGCGTGGCATCGGGAGCGCACCGGTCAGCTTCGGCGTCTACGGAGACGCGCGGCCCCGCGGCATCTCACCGCTGACACTGCTCGACGCCGCCGTCGAGACTGGCTACCGAGGCATGGAACTGGGACCGCCCGGCTTCTTCGGCTCGCCGGCGGAGGTCGCCGACGCCTTCGCCGATCGCGGACTCACGATCGTCGGTGGCTATGTGCCGGTCCATTTCAGCGCAGAGGAAGGCACGCTCGCGCACGACCTCGAATCGATGACAGGAACGCTCCAGGAACTCATCTCTCGCGGATCAACCCATGGGCTCGCGATCCTCGCCGACGAAGGGTCTCCGGAGCTTCTCCTGCACCCAGCCCGGAGCCGGGACGAGCGCAGGTACGCCCTTGATGATGCGGGCTGGCATCGTCTGCTGCGTGGTCTGGACCGGGCTATGGAGCTGGCGGCCAAGGCCGGCGTCCGGACGTCCTTCCACCCACATATCAGTACGTACGTGGAGACGCCGTGGGAGGTCGATCGACTCCTGTCATCAACGGACATCGATCTCACGTTGGACACGGGCCACGCCTGGCTGGCCGGCGCCGATCCCGTCGACGTCCTTGTCCGCTTCGGCGATCGCGTGAATCACGTCCACCTCAAGGACGTGCGCCGCGAGGTGCTCGAGCGAGCCAAGGCCGAGGGTCGCGATGACTTCGATACTTGGTGGGCGGATGTCGCGACGCCGCTCGGCGACGGAAACATCGACATCGAAGGGTTTCTGGCCGGACTCCATCGCAGGGGCTACGACGGCTGGCTGGTCATCGAGCAGGACCGACTCCCGGTCACGACGGACGCCATCGGGCGAGTCACCGCCGAACAGGCCATGAACCGAGCGTTGGTCGAAGAAGCGTGGGCCAGGTTGGATACCCCTGGCCAGCCGTGAGGGAGGTGAGGTGAGTTGACGACGATGAGCGATCGTCTCGGAATGGCGGCGCCATCAGAAAGACCCCTGGACACTATCGAGAAGGAGCACGCAGCCCTAGGCGAGGAAAGCTAGCCATGCAGACGGCCCCCGGGGTCTCCTCAGAGGGCCGTTTCACGCTCGGTATGTGGTCGGGGCGACTGGATTTGAACCAGCGACCTCTTGACCCCCAGTCAAGTGCGCTACCAGACTGCGCCACGCCCCGACGCGACTTGTCAGTCTATCAGGACGGACAAGGATGCTCGTGGTCCGACCGGCCGCGACGATGGCCGGGAGGCAGCGCTACGGTCCGATGACATCCTGCAGACCCGCCAGCTCGATGCCGCGCTCACGATAGCCGCGGATGATGGCCGGCAGCGCCTTGGCCGTGGCGTTGCGCGCACAGTGCATCAGGATGATGGATCCTGGTCTGGCGCCGCTCGCGAGGCGGATGATGGAGCGGGCCGATCGACCCGGCTCCCAGTCGTGCGTATCGACGCTCCAGAGCACCAGGCGCTCGTAGCCGAGCCGGTAGGCGATGCGTCGCACGCGATCGTCATAGGCGCCGTAGGAAGGCCGCAGGAGCTTGAGCATCGGTCGTCCCAGGATCTGCTCGTGGATGCGCTGGTTCTCCCTGAGTTGCTTGGTCACGACCCGGTCCGAGGCACGCGTCAGGTCCCGATGCGAGCGCGTGTGATTGCCCACCGGCATGCCCTTGAGGATGCGCCGCCACGTTTCCGGATCGCGCTTGAGGTAGTTGCCATTGATGAAGAAGGTGCCCACGGCGTCATGCTGTCGCAAGGTCTCGGCGATGCGGGCGCAAGCGCGGCGGTTGAAGCCATCGTCGAACGTGAGGGCTACCGCGCCACTCGACCAAGGCCCGGAGCGCACCACCGTTGCCATGGGTGGCTGCGGCAAGACGGCCAGGGCGGCGGCGCTGGCTTCGAGGCCCTGACGGAGTCGTTCGAGCAGCCACTGCAGCGGGGGCGGGTCAGCCTCGGCAGTTACGAACGACACCGTGGGCGCAGAAGATGCCACCGGCGCGGAAGAAGCCATCGATGTAGCCGAGACAGCGGCCGCCGCGGGAGACGCCCCCTCGAGCACCAAGCCAGAAACGGAGATCGACAGCACCAGGATCGCAACGACGACAGGCACGAACATGACGGACCGCATCGTATGCCTCTCGCCCCTGGACGGCATCAGCAAGCGCTGGCGATCTCATCCTTCGATTCGCGCGCCAACAGATCGACCACGGACGTCTGTACGTCCTTGCCCTCGTAGAGCACCGCATGGACCTCCTGCGCGATGGGCATCTCCACCCCGTGCCGCTCCGCAAGGGCTACCGCAGCGCGGACGGTGTAGGCCCCCTCAGCCACGCCCGGCAGCGTACGCTCGATCTCCGACCAAGCCCGCCCCGAAGCCAGCTCCACACCGAGCCGATGGTTGCGGGACAAGGCGGAGGTCGACGTCGCCAGGATGTCGCCGATGCCGGCCAGACCGGCGAAGGTCAACGGGTTCGCGCCCATGGCCACGCCCAGGCGGGTCATCTCCGCGAGACCGCGCGTGGTGATGGCGGCCTTGGCATTGTCCCCTGCCCCGAGTGTCTCGACGGCCCCGGCCACGATGGCCACGATGTTCTTGAGCGCGCCGGCCAGCTCCACGCCGACGATGTCAGGGTTGCGATAGAGGCGGAAGTTGCGGCTGCCCAGGATGTCCACCACGCGGTGGCCCACCGCGTCCTCACCGGCCACGACGGCCGCGGCGGGCAGGCCGCGCGAGATCTCAAGGGCCAGGTTGGGACCGGACAGTGCCGCCACACGCCCGGCCGCAGCCGGTACTTCCTCGGCTATCACCTGGGTCATGCGAAGCAGGGTCTCGCGCTCGATGCCCTTGGCCACGGAGAGCAGCACGGCCTCGCCCGGGAGCACGGCCGCGACGGCCGCGACGGCTGAGCGCATGGTCGCTGACGGCACGGCCAGGACGACCAGGTCGGTCGCGGATGAGAGGCTGGCGGGGTCAGCGCTGACCGAGATGCCTTCAGCCAGCGGGATGCCCGGCAGGTAGCGTCGGTTCTGGCCGTCAGCCCGCAGTCGAGCGGCATGTTCCTCGTCCCGCGCCAACAGTGTCACCGGCGCGCGCTTGGCCGCCAGCAGAGCCAACGTGGTGCCCCAGGCACCCGCACCCACGACGGCCAGCGCGGGATGCCCCGCCGGCATCAGGACCCTTTGCGGACCGACTTCTTGGTCGGTGGCCGGCTCGGCTTGGCAGTCGGCTTCCGGGTCGACCTCTTGCCCTTCTTCGGCTGCGGCTTGTGCTTCCGCGGCTCCAGCTCCACCCGCGAGCGCTCGCGGAAGATGAGCCGCAAGGGCGTGCCCTCGAAGTCGAAGGCATCGCGGATGCGGTTCTCGATGAAGCGGCGGTAGCTGAAGTGCACCGACTTGGCATCGGCTGCGAAGAGCACGAAGGTGGGTGGCTCGATGGTGGCTTGCGTGGCGTAGTAGAAGCGCGGGCGACGACCCTTGACCGCGGGCGGCTGGTGCCGGGCGACGGCCTCCGAGAGCACCTTGTTGAGCGTCGCGGTGGGGATGCGCCGGCGGCGCTCGGCGGCGATGGTCAGGGCTTCATCAAGTACCTTGCCAGCGCGTTGGCCGGTGAGCGCGCTGATGGCGACGATGGGCGCGAAGTGCAGGAACGGCGCCTCCCGGCGGATCCGATCGACGTACTCCTCGAACGTCTTGTCATCCTTCTCGACGAGGTCCCACTTGTTGATGGCCAGCACCAGTCCGACGCCCTCATCGACGACGTAGCCTGCGACGTGGGCATCCTGGGCGGCCAGCCCGTCGCGGGCATCGAGCACCAGCACGCAGACGTCCGCGCGGCCAAGGGCCTTGAGAGCTCGCAGCGCCGAATAGCGTTCTGCGGCCGGACCAGAAGCGACCTTGCCACGGCGGCGCAGGCCGGCCGTGTCCACCAGGCGCAGCTCACGGCCCTGCCATTCGAGCGTGGTGTCGATGGCGTCGCGAGTGGTGCCGGGGATGTCGCTGACGATCGCGCGCTGCTCCCCCAGCAGCTGGTTCAGGAGTGATGACTTGCCCACGTTGGGGCGGCCCACGATGGCGACGCGGGGCGGAGGGGCGTCGTCGTCGAACCAGGCCACGCCGCCCGCTTCTGCTGCGGCTTCGTCCTCGCCCGGCTCGGGCAGGATGCCCTCGTCGATCTCTTCGAGCAGTTCATCAGCCTCGCTCTCGCGACGTTTGCGTTCCAGCTCGTCGAACGATTCGGTGGGCAACTCTCCCACGATGGCATCGAGCAGGTCGCCCGTGCCCCGACCATGCAATGCGGAGATGGCGTACCAGTCGTCCCAGCCCAGGCGCAGGAACTCCGCCCCCTGCATCTCCAGGCGCTCGTTGTCAGCCTTGTTGATGGCCATGACCACGGGCGCCTCGGCGCGACGCAGCAGCTGGGCTACCTCCTGGTCGGCCGGTGTCTGGCCGACGGCGGCATCGACCACGAAGACGATGACGTCGGCCTCCTCGATGGCCAGGTGGGCCTGCTCCTGGACGCGCTCCTCGATGGCGTCGCCCGGCTCGATCTCCATGCCACCGGTGTCGATGACGACATAGCGACGGCCGTTCCATTCCGCCACGCCGTAGAGGCGATCACGCGTGGTGCGAGCGCGGTCCTCGACGATCGCCTTGCGCTGTCCGACGATGCGGTTGAAGAGCGTGGACTTGCCCACGTTGGGGCGGCCCACGATGGCGACCACGGGCAGCCCGGTGGCGGACGTGTCCTGATCGAGGTTGCGCGGACGGCGGCGGGTGCGGCGGGTGGGCACGAGCTAGGCGGCGCTGAGCGAGGTGCTGCGGTAGGCCGACTCGGCCACGGCCGTCACGGCTTCATGCGCCAGCGCCGTCGCGGCATCCTGGGTGGCGCTCGTGCCGGCCAGCTGATAGATGCGCGCCACGACCGCCTCAAGATCCTCGATCGGCGTCGAGGTGCCACCGGTGACACCGACGACGGCGTAGCCCTCGAAGGCGTCGGCGTCGACGAGGTCGGCGGCACGTTCGACCTGCACGGCCGGCTTGCCCACGATGCCGACCAGGCGCGTCAGCTCACGGGTGTTGGCGCTGTTGCGACCACCGACCACGACCACCAGGTCGACCGCCTCAGCGAGGTCGGTGGTGTCCTGCTGCCGACGGATGGTGACGGGGCAGACGGTGTTGACGATGCGGAGCTCGTGGGCGCGGGTGGTGAGATAGCCGGCCAGCTTCTCGAACTTCCACGGCGGCTGGGTCGACTGCGTCAGCAGGGCCATCCGCTTTCGCCGTGGGATACGGTCCCAGTCCTCCTCCTCATCGACCAGGATGGCGTCGGGCGCGAAACCCAGCAGGCCCACCACCTCGGGATGATTCGGCGTGCCCAGCAGGACCACGGTGTAGCCCTCCTCGACCAGCCGGGCCAATTCCTTCTGCTCCTGTGTCACCCAGCTGCAGGTGCCGTCGATGACGTCAAGGCCCTTGTGTGCGGCGTCCGCCATGACCTCCGGCGTGACACCATGGGCCCGGATGACGACGGCCGACCCCGGCTCGATCTCGTCGATGTCCTTGACCGAGACGATGCCCTGGTCCCGCAGGCCCTTGATGACGCCCTCGTTGTGGACGACCTGGCCGAGGGTGTGGGTCCGGTAGCCCTCCGCGGCGCTGATGCGGGCCGCGTCGATGGCCTCGCGCACGCCATAGCAGAAGCCGGTGCGGCGGGCGATTCGGACTTCGGCGACGGTTCCCATGGGTGTCAAGTATCGCATCGGTGCTTGACATTAGCCGCGAAGGGTGTCGCGAAAGGTGCCGACGCAGCCCTTCTTCGGCATCTCAGTCGTCCGGCCAGGGCTCCCATGCGCCGCGATGGCGGGGCTCCACGAGGGCGGAGATGCGACGCATCATCTCGACATCGGCAGCGGCCAGCGCCGCCCGGCGGTCCACTCCGGGCGGGATGGTCAGGTAGAAGGGTCGCCCGACCCGCAGGATGATGCGGCTGCCGATGCTGGGCAGGACCTGCTCGCGGCCGATGAGCTCGTCGGTGCCTGAGATGCCGATGGGCAGCACCGGGGCACCGGTCCGCGTGGCCAGCAGCGAGACGCCCGGCTTGGGCTGCGCCAGCACGCCATCGAACGAGCGCGTGCCTTCCGGCAGGATGGCCACCACGCCGCCGCTGTCGAGGATGCCCTTGGCGACACGATAGGCACCGATGTCGTTGCCGCCGGCCTTCACCGGTTCTGCTCCGAGTGAGCGGATGAGGATGCCGAGCGGGCCCTTGAACAGCGAGTCCTTGGCCAGGAACGTCGGACGACGTCGGAGCGCCGGCGCCAGCCAGCCGCCGATGAAGGGTGGATCGGCATTGCTCATGTGGTTGGCCGCGATGATGAGCGGGCCGCGTGTGGGCACATCCCCGGCGCCCTCAAGGCGCGCCAGGCCTTCGACGCGCACGCGGGCGATCGACTGCAGGCCAAATCGACACAGCCCTGCGATGAAGCGCGAGTAGGGCGTCAGGCCTTCGTGCTCGCTCATGCCGTGGGCTCTTCCATCTGTTCGCGTTGGCGGACGACCGCGACGACCTTGCGGACGGTATCCTCGAAGTGGCGGCCATCACTGCGCACGATGACGGCATCGTCGGGGATCCGCAGCGGCGCTACGGCGCGGCTGGAATCGAGGTGATCGCGACGCCGGAGGTCGGCAAGGATGACGCCGGCAGCCTCGGAGTCCGGCGCCAGACCTCGCTCCGCGGCCCGACGACGGGCGCGTTCCTCGACCGAGACATCCAAGTACAGCTTGAGTTCCGCGTCGGGCAGCACCACCGTGCCGGTGTCACGACCGGCGAGGATGATGCGGCCGGGGGCGGCGATGGAGCGCTGGATCCCCAGCAGTGCCGCTCGCACCTCGGCCTGTGCCGAGACGGCGCTGACGCGACGGTCGACCGCGGGTACGTGCAACTGCGCAGTGACGTCCTCGCCGTCGATGGCGATATGTCGCAGAGCGCCTTCGTCATCCGCCAGCAGCTCGAGCTCTGGCACGAGCGCCACCAGCTCTGACCCGGCGTCGGCCTCGATGTCGCGCAGCACACTCAACAGGGTGATGGCCCGATAGAGCACACCGGTGTCGAGGAACCGATAGCCCAGCTCGACCGCAGCCGCAGCACCGACCGATGACTTGCCGCTCGATCCGGGGCCGTCGAGGGTGACCCGCAGGCCGCTCATCGGCCGGCCCGGGTCGAGGCGAGGTATTCGCGTTCAGCGGTGCTGAGCCGGCGAACGCTGCCGGGCACCATGTCATCGAGGCGCAGGGTCCCGATGCGCACGCGCACCAGCCGCTCCACGGGTGCGTGAAGTGCCGCGAACATGCGCCGCAGCTGGCGTTTCCAACCCTGCGCGATGACGGCGCGATACCAGTACAGACCAGTGGCCGGATCGCCGGCGGGCTCGAGCCGGCCGGTCTCGGTGCGTGTCGCCTGGCGCAGGCTGACCAGCCGAGCCACGCCCTCGTCGAGTTCGATGCCGTGGCTGAGTCTCTCGGATTCATCGCGGCTCAGCGGCCGACGCAAGCCCACGGCGTATTCGCGCTCCACCCCGTAGCGCGGGTGGAGGAGGTGTTGCGCCCAGTCGCCGTCGTCAGTAAGCAGGATCAGACCCTCCGAGTCCTTGTCGAGCCGGCCCACCGGGTACAACCGGATCCCGGGATGGCGCAGCGCCGTGGGGACCAGGTCAAGCACGGTCTCCTCAGCATGGCGGTCAGACACGGTGCTGGTGACCCCGGCCGGCTTGTTCAGCACGAGGTACGTGCGCTTGCCCGCCGGGACCACCGGTCGGCCATCGACCGCCAGCGCGTCCACGCTGGGGTCGACGCGTTGCCCGGTCACCGCCGGCTGTCCGTTGACGGTGACACGACCCGCGGCCACCAGGCTGTCCGCGCCGCGCCGCGAGGCCACGCCGGCGTCGGCCAACGCCTTCTGGACGCGCACCGGGTCAGCCATCGGCTTCGTTCGCCTCGTTCGCCTGGCTCGTTTCACTGGCCCTGGCGTCCTCTTCCGCCTGGGCGAGCTGGGCGGCGATCTCCGCCTCCAGCGGCGGCAGGTCGTCGAGCGAGGTCAACCCGAAGCGCTCCATGAACTCCATGCTGGTGCCATACAGGATGGGCCGACCCGGGGTCTCCGCCCGGCCCTGCTCGACGATGAGCCGGCGGTGCAGCAGCCCGCGCACGACGTGGCCGGAATCGACACCCCGGATGCGTTCGATGACGCCACGCGTGGCCGGCTGGCGGTAGGCGATGATGGCCAGCGTCTCGAGGGCGGCCGGCGAGAGGCGCACCGTGTCCGCTCCCAGGTAGCGAGCGATGAGCCCACCGCTCTCGGGTGAGGTCCCCAGCATGACGCGGTCACCGCTGACGACCAGGCGGATGCCGCGGTCGCGCAGCTGCACTTCCAGGTCACCCAGTCGTTCGTCGACGTCCTCCGCCGCCAAGCGTGTCACCGTCCGCAGTTCGCTCCGGCTCAAGGGACGTTCGGCGACGAAGAGCAGTGCTTCCAGGTCGGCTACCGTCGCGCCCGACTCCCCATCGACATCGGCCGCAGCGGGAACGGCGACCGTCTCGTCGGTGTCGGGCGTGATCTCGACATCGAGCCTGGCCAGCGGCCGCCCGTCTTCGCTGCTCATGCGGTGCGTAGCGAGCGGCACACGATGGGGCCGAAGGGCTCGTCCTGCTCGACGCTCAGCTCGCGACCCTTGACCAGTTCCAGCATGGCCAGGAACGTGACGGCCACGACGACCCGGTCGGTAAGGTCGTCGAGCAGGTCCTGCAGCACGACCACGGGCGCCTCGACGAGGGCGGCCCGGATCAGACGTGCCCGCTCCTCGAGCGTCACGAGGCGTGGCACCACATCCGCCGGCGGGGCTGCTGGCGGCACCTGGCGCAAGGCCCGATCGAGTGCTTCGACCAGCACGGACGGGTCCAGGGGTGGACCTTCGTCGGGGCGCGAGCCGGCCTTGGCCGAGGCGACCGCCGCGATGGGCTCCCGTCGAAACACCTCCCAGGCGCTCTCGAGTCGCCCGCGCAGGTCACGACCGGCATCGCGATAGAGGCGATACAGGATGAGCCGCTCGCGAAGCGCCGATTCCGGGTCCGGGCCTTCCTCGACCGCGACCGCCACGACCGGAGGCCGTGGCAGGATGGCGCGGCTCTTGATGAGGATGAGCTGACTGGCAACGGTCACGAACGAGCTGATGTGTGACATCTGCGCACCGTCCAGCGCCGCCAATGCCTCCAGGTAGGCGGCTGCGAGGTCGCCCAGGGGCACTTGGAGGATGTCCAACTCGCGCTGCTCGATGAGTCCCAGCAACAAGCCCAGCGGACCCTCGTACCCCTCCACGCTGACGTGGGCAGCACGATCGGGGTGGTCCGAATCCGCGATCCGCACGCTGGTGTCGCCGCGGACCGGCCGGCGCAGCGGGGGCAGTTCCGTCAGCATGCTTCATCCGCCGCTCGCAGCGCGGCGCCGGCCTCGGCATCGACGGGATCAGCCTGGTAGCGGATGAGCTCAGCGGTGCGCTCGGTGCAGCCGGCCGCGGAGGCCAGGGCTGCCGAGTCGGCGGCGTGGTGGCGCAGGCTCTCGAAGGCAGCAGCGAAGCCCGGCAGGCGGGCGAGCGTCGTGGTCACGCCTTCACCGTAGCGCTCTCCGAGCGACCACGCCACCCGTTGCGGCAGCCGCACGGACGGTCCCTTGGACGCATCGTGCAGGAGCGCGGCCAGCAGCACCTCGCGATCCTGGTAGCCCTCAGACCGCAGCGTGGCGGCGACATCGAGGCCGTGGCGCTGGTCGGCCCGGTGCATCGAGTCGAAGAGCGCGAGCTGCGGCTCACTCAGCCAGGTAGCGAGTTCGGCCCGCTCATCGACACTGACACGACCGGCCAGGTAACGCACGGCCTGGCGTGTCTTGGCCATCCACCAGCGCATCCCTAGATCCCCAGCAGCAGGTCGCG
Source organism: uncultured Chloroflexia bacterium (assembly GCA_963778955.1). GTDB lineage: Bacteria > Chloroflexota > Limnocylindria > Limnocylindrales > CSP1-4 > JAFMJV01. Next base: position 596,857 of record CAVZWI010000003.1, on the reverse strand, counting down.
GATGCCGTAGATGATCGGCCCGATGACGGCCCCGCCGGTCACGAACAGGATGACGATGAAGCCGAGGAACACCATCGGCAAGACGCTGGCGTACTGGATCTCCAGCTCCGTCATGCGTCTCGCCGCGGTGGTGGGCACGATGCCCTTGAGCACGCTCCAGCCGTCGAGCGGCGGGATGGGGATGAGATTGAAGATGAACAGCAGGATGTTGAGGGACAACAGCAGGGACAGGGCGCGCCAGAACAACTCGATGAGCGGTGAGACCTCCGGGTTGGACCAGATGATGGCGCGCATGACGAGCGCCACCAGCGCCGCCACGACCAGATTGCTGGCCGGACCGGCGAAGGCGACCAATGCGTGGCCCTGACGGCCGTTGCGCAGGTTGATCGGATTCACCGGCGTCGGCTTGGCCCAGCCGAAGAGCAGCCCGCCGCCGAAGGCGCTGAAGAGGGCCGTCGCGCCCAGGATCAGCCCGCCCGTCTGGTCGAAGTGGACGCGCGGGTCGAGCGAGACGCGGCCCATCCAGCGCGCGGTGTTGTCGCCCAGCTTCATGGCGGTCCAGGCGTGCATGAACTCATGCACGGGAAAGCCCACCAGCAGCATGGTGGCCACGACGATGAAGGCGGAGAAGAGTGCCTGGACGGTGCCTTGGTCCATCAGGCGCTATACCGGCTGGTCACAGGCGCCCAAGCAGCTCCTGTTTCTTGGTCTCGTACTCATCGGCGCTGATGGTGCCGGCATCGCGCAGCTTGCCCAGCTCACCCAGCACGGCGGTGACCTCATCTGGTGTATCCGCCTTGGTGGGATCGGCACCGCCGGAGACGTCGATGTGGCCGCTGGCCGCGGCCGCCGCGGCCGGGGCTGCCGTGGTGGGCGCAGGCGCTGGGCTCCGTCGTCGGTCGTAGTCCTCACCGTCGCCGTTGCCGCCGGATTGCAGATCGTGCTTGGCGGTCATCATCGCCTTCTTGAAGGCCTTGGCATGGTTGAGCCGATCGAGCAGGTCGGCGCCCTGGAGGGGTGCAGCGGTGAGCACCTTGAGCGTGCCGTAGTCGAGGATACGACCGAGGGCGGTGATCTCCAGCTGAGCGTCGTTGATCTTCTCGAGCGAACTGTCCGATGACTTCTTGTTGAGGACGCCCCAGGCCAGCACCAGCCGATAGGTGGTGACGATGAACTCCTGTGTGCGCCACCACCACCAGCGCCAGGCGAGGACGATGATGCCGCCCACCAGCGTGATCAGCGTGGCCAGGTTCCCCAGGTCCGCGAACCAGGTGCCCGGGCCGAACAGGTCACGGCCGGCGATCTCGCGGGGCAGGAAGAGGCGGATGATGAGCAGGATGATCGTCGCGCTCCACAGGATGATGGCCAGCCAGCTGTCGAGGATCAGGGCGATGGGGTGCTGGCGCTCGCGCTTGAGCACCCGTTCATCGGGCGTGAGCAGTGACTCGGCGTACGTTCCCATCTCGCTCCGTGTTCTCCTTCCTGTCAGGCGCGCGGGTGGGCCCTCGCGTAGACCTGACGGATGCGTTCTCCGGTGATGTGCGTATACAGCTGTGTAGTGGTGATGCTGGCATGTCCCAGCAATTCCTGGACGACACGCAGATCGGCCCCGCCCTCCAACAGGTGGGTCGCGAAACTATGGCGCAACGTGTGTGGTGTGACACGACTGGAGATGCCAGCCTGGACGGCCGCCTTGCGCATGATGCGCCAGGCGGCCATCCGGTCGAGGCGCCGGCCACGCCGCGAGACGAAGAGCGGCTCCCCTGCGCGTCGGGCATCGCCCGCATCCGCGGCATCGGGATCGAGTCGGTCACGCCCGAGTCGGTCACGCGCAAGCCGGTCCCGCTCGGCCAGGTAGGCGGCCACGGCCTCGACGGCGATGTCTCCGACCGGCACCAGTCGCTCCTTGTCACCCTTGCCGATGACACGCACGAAACCGCCGCTCGTCGAGAGGTCACCACGATCGAGTGAGAGCGCCTCACTGACGCGGAGGCCAGCCGCGTACAGCAACTCCAGGAGGGCTCGGTCACGCCGGCCGACGAGGTCGTCGCCAGCGATCGCGTCGAGCAACTCCACCACCTCCTGCGCATCGAGCGTATCGGGCAGGCGCTGCATCTGGCGCGGCAGGTCGATGAGGGCCGCGATGTCGGTGTCGATGAGCTCTTCGGCATAGCAGAAGCGGTAGAAGGCACGGATGGAGGCGGCCTTGCGTCGCAGGCTGGTGGGGCGCAGCACGCGCGGCGGCCGGGTCATGGCGGCCAGGTACCGGCGCGCTGGTTCCGGAGAGCTGGCCCAGTCCCGGACCTTCGGCGCGTCGCGGCCGAAGAGACGGAGGTCGGTGTCGTAGGCGCGGATGGTGGCCGAGGCCAGGCCCCGTTCGACTCGCAGGTAGTCGGTATACGCCTCCGTCGCGGTGACCAGATCGCGCGGGCCAGCAGCGGCGTTCATGACGTCAGGCATCGGGCAGGAGTGTGGCCTTGCGGCGCAACAGGTCCCAGAAGCGCATGGCCCCGCGCGGCTGGATGAAGCTGATGGCCTTCTCTCTGGCACGGACGTCCACGCGGTCCCCGACCTCGAGCGGGATGTCCTGGCGGCCATCGATGCTGACCAGGCAATCGTACGCGGCGGTGACGGTGGCGCTGACCACGTGCTGGGCGCCGACGACGCTCGAACGGAGAGGCGTCAGATAGGCCGCGATGGGCGTGACCACCAGGTTGTGGCTGGTAGGCTCGACGATGGGGCCGCCGGCGCTGAAGCTGTAGCCGGTCGATCCGGTGGGCGAGGCGATGACGACACCGTCGCAGGTATACGTCGCGACGCGCGAATCGCCCACATCCACGACGACCCGCATCACCTGGGCGTGCCGACCGCGGACGACGGCGGCCTCGTTGAGGGCGCTGTGGACCCAGCCGGCGCTACTGCCGTCCGCGTGTACCACCCGGACCTCCAGCATCAATCGGTGCTCGAGTTCGAACTGGCCGTCACGCAACTGCCCGAGCAGGCCGGTGAGGGCGTGGTTCTCCACCTTGGAGAGGAAGCCGATCTTGCCCACATTGACGCCGACGATGGGGACCTCCCCATCGGCGGCGGCCTGGGCTGCGCGCAGGAAGGTGCCGTCGCCGCCCAGGACCACGATGGCTTCGGTGGCGGACAGCGCCGGCTCGGCTGGTGCCTGGTCGGACGGGGACGCCCAGGCATCGATGCCGTTGGCCGCGCACCAGCGGAGTCCTCGATCTCGCAGCTCCAGGGCTGCCTCGGCGGTAGGGTTGAAAGCGAAGCCGATGCGTTTCACGGACATGGCGCACGCAGGTGCAGGAAGAACTCGTGGTTGCCGGATGGTCCGACGAGGACCGATTCCGCCTCGGCCACGAACTTCAGGCCCAGCGACGTTGCGTGCTGGCGGACGCGCTCGACGGCTTCGGCGCGTGCGGCCGGATCGCGTACCACACCTTTGGGCACCTGGCCGGGGCTGAGTTCGAACTGGGGTTTCACCATGGGCAGGATGTCACCCCCGGGCTCGACGTGTGCGGCCATGCCGCGCAGCAATCGGGTCAGCGAGATGAACGAGACGTCGGCCACGGCTAGGCTGACGCGCTCGGGCAGGCTGATCGGGTCGTCCGAGTCGGGGTCCAGTCGGGCCGCGTGGGTGCGCTGCATGTCGACGACGCGCGGGTCACCGCGGAGCGATTCAGCCAGCTGGCCACGTCCCACATCGAGCGCATAGACTCGGCTCGCGCCACGCTGCAGCAGGCAGTCACTGAAGCCGCCGGTGGAGGCGCCGATGTCGAGGCAGATGCGACCGGCAGGATCGACACCGAAGGCGTCGAGCGCACCGGCCAGCTTCTCCCCTCCCCGCGAAACGTAGCGAGGCCCGGCGTCGAGGGTGATCTCGATGTCGGCGGGGACAGGCTCGCCGGGCCGGCGGTCGCGTCGCGCAGCGTCGCCCGGTCCGACCCGCACGCGGCCAGCCAGCAGGAGCGCCTGGGCGCGGCTGCGAGTCGGCACCAACCCTCGCTCCACGAGCAGCTGGTCGAGTCGCAGCCTGGCTGACTTGGTCGGCCTGGGGGGCTTGGTCGTGCTCAGGCGCTCCGAGCCTCGATCGGAGCCGGGTGAGCGAGCCTGAGCCCATGCGCCGTGATGGCTTCCTTGATCTGCGCCTCGATGCCGGCTTCGTCGACGCGTACCAGGGCGCGCAGGTCCGAGACCGACCCGTGGTCGACGAATTTGCCGTCGGGCAATCCGATGCGCTTCACCGGGGCGGTCATGATGTCGTCGGCATCGGCCAGCACTTCCAGGACCGCCGATCCGAAACCGCCCGGCAGCACGCTCTCTTCGAGAGTCACGATGAGTCGCTTACCGCTCGCGCTCGCGGTGATGAGGTCGCGATCGATGGGTCGTGCGAAGCGCGCATCCACCACGCCCACCGACCAGCCTTCCGCGGCGAGTGAATTGGCCACGGCCATGCCGCGGGCCAGGATGGGCCCGAAGCCGACGATGAGGATGTCCGAGCCTTGGCGCAGCGTTTCGCCACGACCGATCTCGACTGGGACGGGGTCGACCGGCGGCAGGTCGAAGCCCGCATCACGCGGGTACTGGATGGCGAACGGGTGCCGCTGGGCGAACGCGGTGCGTAGCAACCGCCGCAGCTCCTGCTCATCCCGCGGTGCGGCCAGGACGAGGTTGGGGAGCTGGCGCAAGGCGGAGAGCATGAACATGCCCTGGTGGCTAGTGCCGTCCTCACCCACCAGGCCGGCGCGGTCGATGCCGATGACCACCGGTGCGTCGTTCTGGCAGACGTCATGGACGACCTGGTCGAAGGCGCGCTGCAGGAAGGTCGAGTACAGCGCCACGAACGGCCGCTGGCCAGCCAGGGCCATGCCGGTCGCCAGGGTCATGGCGTGCTGTTCGGCGATGCCGACGTCATAGGTGCGGGCCGGGAAGCGCTCGCCGAACGCGGCCACCCCGGTGCCGGTGGGCATGCCGGCGGTGATGGCCACGACACGCTCGTCCTCCTCCGCGATGCGAATGAGCTCCTCGGACATGACCGCGGTGAAGTTGGGTACCTTGCGCAGGTCCCGCTCCTCGGCCGGCGGAGCGGCGTCCCCGTCGTATGCATCGATGTCGTCGCTGGCGACCGACTCGATCCCTTTGCCAGCCACCGCGGAGACGATCTGACCGGGCATCGGCGGCAGTGCCGCGCCGTGGAACCCCACCTTGTCCACCTCTGCGGGGTGGTAGCCAAAGCCCTTGCGGGTACGGACGTGCACGATGATCGGCGCATCCTCCTCAAGGAGCGCCTTGCGCAGGGTGCTGTCGAGCGCGACCAGGTCATGCCCGGGGATGGGGCCGACATAGGTCACCCCGAGGTCCTCGAAGAGCCGTCCCGGCTGGCTGAAGTCCACCACCGCGTGGCGGATGCGCCGGGACCACTCGAGCAGCAGCGGTCCGAAGCGCGGGATGCGCGCGACATCCGAATCGAACCGGCGACGGGAGCGGCGCCAACGGCGCGAGAGCTTGATGCGACTGAGGTATTGACTGACCGCGCCGACCGATGGGCTGATGCTCATCTCGTTGTCATTGAGCAGGATGAGCAGGCGTGTCTTGCGATGGCCGATGTCGTTGAGGGCCTCGAGCGAGAGGCCGCTCATGAGCGCTGAGTCGCCCACCACCACGGCGATATGCTCGTCACCGCCGCGGGCATCACGAGCCAGCGCGAGGCCCTCGGCGATGGAGATGCCGGTCCCGGCGTGGCCACCATCCATGACGTCGTGCGCGCTCTCGCTCCGACGCGGGAACCCGCCGACGCCCCCCAGTTGGCGCAGCGTGTCGAAACGTTCGAGGCGGCCGGTGAGCAGCTTGTGTGCGTAGGCCTGGTGACCGGTGTCCCAGACGATGTGGTCGGTGGGGCTGGACAGGATGCGATGCAGCGCCACGGTCAGCTCCACCACGCCCAGCGAGCTCCCCAGGTGGCCACCGGTGGCAGCCACCGTGTCGATGATCTGACCACGGATCTCCGTACACAGCGCGCGCGCTTCAGCGTGGCTGATGTCCTTGAGGTCCTCCGGTCCGCGGAGGTCGCGCAGGGTGACCATCAGCTACAGGTCGCCGTCGTCGGGGCGCATGTCCATGACGCGCGCGGCGCCGCCACCGCTGCCGTCGACCAGACGCTGCAACCGCAGTTCCGCGGTATCGAGCAGCTTGCCGCAGTGCTCGTGGAGCGCCGCTCCACGTTCGTACAGCGCGATCGACTCCTCCAGCGGCAACCCGCCCTCCTCGAGTCGTGCCACGACATCGCGCAATTCCTCGAGCGCCTTGTCGAACGGCAGGGCAGCGAGGTCGGCCGGCGCCGCCGAGTCGACGTCGACGTCGGGGCCGGGGCTCAGGGGTGTCCTTGGCTCTGTCACTGACCCGAGTCTCGCACGCTCTGGACCGAAACGTCCAACGCGCCCCTGGCGAGACGCACATCGAGGCGGTCGCCTACTCGCGGGGTGGAGGCGTCGATGAGCACACGGCCGTCCGGCCCGCGCACGATGGCGTAGCCGCGGTCGAGTGTGGCGAAGGGGTCCAGGGCCGCGAGTGCGGCAGCGCTGCCGCGTAGTTGCGCGCGCGATGCCGCGATGCCCGAAGCCAGCCGTGACGCGAGGCGATCGGCGGAGCGTGCCAGCGATGCTCGATCGGTGGCCAGGCGTGCCAGCTGGGCGCGCGTGGCACGGTCATACAGGAGGCCGATGCGTTCGCGCTCTCCACGCAGGTACGCGCCAGGGCGGAAGGTCTCCAGCGCGCGTCGCTCGTTGGCCAGCTCTGCCCTGGAGCCGCTGAGATAGCCGGCGGCGCCGGTGGCCAGGCGGGAGCGCAAGGCTCCCAGGTGCTGCCACTGCTCCGCCTGGTCGGGCACGGCCAGCTCGGCGGCCACCGATGGCGTGGCTGCCCGACGGTCGGCGGCGAACTCGGCCAGCGTCACATCGGTCTCGTGGCCGACGCCCACGATCACGGGTCGGGCGTGGCTGGCGATGGCGCGCACCACGGCTTCGTCGTTGAAGGCCCAGAGGTCTTCGAGCGAGCCGCCGCCGCGCGCCACGATGACGAGGTCGACGGCGCGACCGGTGTCGGAATCGGTCCAGCGGCCGATGCGGGAGAGCGCGCCCACGATCGAGCGTTCGGCACCGGCGCCCTGCACCTGGCAGGGGCTGAGGATGAGGCGCACCAGCGGCCAGCGTCGTTCGAGGACTCTGGCGATGTCGTGCAACACCGCGCCACTGGCCGAGGTGACGACCCCGATGGTGCGTGGCCATGGCGGCAGCGGACGCTTGCGGTCGGCTTCGAAGAGACCCTCCGCGGTCAGCTGCGCCTTCAGCGCCTCGTAGCGCTGGGCGAGGTCGCCGACGCCGGCCGGCTGCAGACTCTCCACGTAGAGCTGGTACGCGCCCTGCTGCTCGAAGACGTCGATGCGACCCTGGGCCACGACGCGCAGCCCGGTGCGCGGCTCCAACGGCAGCGCCAGGCGCTCCTGGCGAAAGACGACGCAGCGCAGCTGCGACTTGTCGTCCTTGAGCGTGAAGTAGGCATGGCCCGCAGCGCTGACGGAGACGCTGCCGATCTCGCCTTCGACCCAGACCGGGTTCAGTCGAGGGTGGCGCCGCACGGCATCACGGATGAGGCGGGTGACCTGGGCCACCGAAAGCACGGTCGGCCCCGTGGGTGGCTCGGGCTGCGGTGCCTCGGCCTGCGGTGCCTCGGCCTTCGACGGCTCGGGCTGCGGTGGCGGAGCGTCCCACAAGCCCCGGTTCGTCATGGGGTTCCGCTAGACGCGGGTCTGGTACTCGCCGGTGCGCGTGTCGACCTTGATGGCGTCACCCTCGTTGACGAAGATCGGCACCTGCACCACCAAGCCCGATTCGAGCGTGGCCGGCTTCTTGGCTCCCGACTGGGTGTCACCCGCGAAACCCGGCTCCGTCTCCACCACCTTGAGCTCGACCGAGATGGGGAGCTCGACCCCGATGGTCTCGCCCTGGTAGGTGGTGCGGTCGACGGTCATGCCCTCGACGAGGTAGTCGGTCGCCTCACCCAGTTGTTCGGCGCTGAGGTGGAACTGCTCGTACGACTCATCCTCCATGAAGTGGTAGTCGCCGCCGTCCTGGTAGAGGAATTGCACGGGTCGCTTGTCGAGGATGGCGCGGGGCCACTTCTCGGTGGCCTGGAACGAGCGCTCGACGGTGCCTCCGCGCTTCACGTTCTTGAGCTTGATCCGGATCTGCGCCGAGCCGCGGCCCATCTTGATGTGGTGGAACTCCTGGATCTGCCAGAGGTCACCGTCGAGCTCGATGACGATGCCTCTGCGCAGGTCTCCGACTGAGATCATGAGTGCTGCTGTTCTCCGTGGCTGCTGGTGGGCGTGCTGGCGCTAATGGTGGACCGCTAGGAGCACTTGTCGATGTTGCGCTGGTGCTGCTTGAAGTTCTTGGCGAAGGTGTGGGTGTCCGAGTCCGGGCAAGCGTAGAAGTAGAGCAGATTGGACTTGGTCACAGGGCCCAGCGCAGCTGCGAGCGACTTGGGCGATGGCGTGACGATGGGCCAGTCGGGCAGGCCCGCGTTCAGATAGGTCTGGAAGGAGTCGTACTGCTTGTCGACCGCGACCGTGGAGTAGTCGGAGACACCCAGCAGGTCCCAGAACAGGTACTGGTCCCAGTCCGAGACGTTCTTGTCCGCGAGGGCCATCGAGTCGGTGGCGTAGACGACGGTCGGGTCTGCCTGCAGCAGGCCGCCGGTCTGCTTGTTGACCTTGGGGTTGAGCCGGTTCCAGTAGACGCCCGCGATCTTGGCACGATCGCTGTCGACCTTGGCCTCGCGCTCCACGAGGCTGGCCACGATGAGCGCGTCGTAGAAGGGGATGTCCTTCTTCTTCGCTTGCGCCACGTACCTGCTGGTGGTCTTGTCCCACTCGTCGAGCATCAGGTAGATCATCTCTTCGGCCGTGATGTCGACCGGCACCTCGTAGGTGCCGCCCTGGAGGAAGCCTTCCAGGCTGCTGCCGGCGGGCGCCTGGGCGAGGAAGCTGTATTGGTTCCGCATGTCCTTGGTGGGGTTACGCGCCAGGCGCAGGAACTCCTTGGGATCGAGCTCCAGATCGGTCGATTCGGTCTCCTGTTGCAGATAGGCCACGATCTGCTCGATGCGCCGGCCGAAGCGCATGTCGAGGCTGATCACCGGCGTGGGCGGGTCCGGCGGGAGGGCCAGCCGGGCCGCGATGCTGGCCGGTGTGATGGGCGGGGTCAGCGTGTAGGTGCCTGGTCGCAGGAGCTCGTCGACCCGGTCCCTGACGACCGCATATCGGAACGCCAGTGGGTCGGTGAGCAGTTCTGCCTCGACCAGGCTGGCCTGGATGTCATCGAGCCCCGCCTTGTCGGGTTCGATGGTGAACTCGACCTCGCGGTCCTGATTGTCTGCGGCTGCGTTGAGGCGGTCATCGAATTCCACCGCCAGCAGGTCTGACACGAGCGGCATGTTGACGATGCCGGGGTTGTCCTGGAACATGCTCGCCGCGGCCGGGCCGATCAGCGGCCGGCCTGCGAACCAGCCGCCCACGACCAGCAGGATCAGGGCGACGATGACGAAGGCCAGGCCCTTGAAGGCGCCCGAGTTGGCGTCCTGGTGGCGGTTGTGGCGAAGTTCCCAGCCCTCGACGATGCCGACGCGCCCACCATCACGGCCGCCCGGCGGCGTCCGGCTCACGAGTCCACGTCCATGGCGGCGCGCGCATCGAACTCGCGCTGCAGGATGTCCGCAGCTGCTTCACGGTCGATGCGGGCACGCCAGGCGTTGCGCGCGGCCGCGGATGGCGCACCACCGGAACGACCGCGCCGGGCACGGCCCATGCGCGACTCCGCGGCTTCACTACTGAGTCGCTCGTCACGGAAGCTGATGGGCGCACCGAGGAGCGGAGCCACCGCCTCGACCCAGGCACGCGTGCGCGCGGATTGCTCGCTCTCGCTCCCGTCCATGTTCAGGGGCAGACCGACCACGATGGCTTCCGCGTCACGCTCGAGGCGAATGTGCTCGAGAGCCCCGGCATCCTGGGATGGGGTGCCACGCCGCAGCGTGAGCAATGGTCGAGGTCCTCCCCTGACCGTGTCGGCAGCGGCCACGCCGATGCGGCGATCGCCAAGGTCGATACCGAGTAGCACGCTCACTGGCACCTCGGCGCGCGGGGCTGCGGGTCGATGAACATGGATGGCTCGCTCACTCCGTTGTCGATGGCTCTGTGACATCGAGCTCGATGCGCTCGTGGTTGGCAGGCAGGTCGGCCAGGAACCCTGGCCAGACGCTCACGGTCGCCGTGCCGAACCGTTCAAGTATGGCCTGCGCTTCGGAAACCGGCAGGCCGGCCACTTGCTCCGCGAGTGCCTCGGAGTCGATGAGGGGGTAGACCTCGCCGTCGCTTCGGCCCTGGAATTGGATGCGCTGGCCGTCGGCGGCGCCCTCGCCATGCGCGAGCTGCACGCTGTCGGCGATCAGCGCCATGCCCTCGGGCACCGACCCGAGCAGGCGCGCACCCACGACCTCATCGACCAGGTCGGTGTCCACCGCCAGGACGCTGGCCGTCACGGTGCCCCCCAGCTCGAACTCGGCCACGCTCGAGCCGACGATGTCCTCCGCGGCTGGGTCATGCTCGATGGTGCCGAGTTGCGCGGTCTCGGGGTAGACAGTGAAGATCCGTCGGCGTGTTGGCCGGATCTCGCAGGTGGGCGACCAGCGCGCCGGCCAAGCGGTTCTGCAGATCCACGGCGGCCGCGTCGTAGTCTGCCGCGGTGACTTGGGGCCGCTCCTCGAAACGACCTCCGGAGGTCGCCGCCGGGTTGCTCACGCTGATGCCCTGGCCCTCCAGGGATGGCACCACGCTGATGGCGCCGGCAGGCACGTTGCCCTCCCCTCCGCTGCTCATCGCCTCCACCGCCGCGGTGACCTCCGCCGGGTCGGCGTCCGTCGGCGGCAGGGTCACGGCCCGGGTGGTCTGGAACTCCACCCCGGCCGGGGTCTTGACGCGGGTGCCGGCAGGGATGGCCTGCTCGTTGGGCTGCTCGGGAGAGGAGAAAACGACCTCGCCCACGGCGCGGGTCTCGACCGTCGTGCTGCCGCTGGCGCTGAACGTGCCGCGCACATCGAGCGGGATGGGCAGCGTGACAGCAGGATCTGCCCGCGCTCGACATCCGGCTCTGAGACCGACGGCAGCGCCAGGACATCCACCTCGATGGGTCCGAGCGCGGAGATCCGAGGCTGGAGCGTGATGCTCGCGTTGGGCAGCACCTGTGAGGCGGTGAAGATGCCCACGATGGCCACCGCCAGCACCAGGACGGTGGTGACACGGATGCGCTGGCTCCGCCAGACGAGCCAGCCGGCGGAGCGGCCCTCCAGCGAGTCGGCCGTCTCCGGTGGCGTGGAATCCACCGCCTGCCGCCGGTTCGGAGGCCTCGAACGGCTTCGGAGCCACTTCGCCACGCTCCAGCGCAGCCTGTGCCAGGTCGACCGTGGCCACCGCGACAACGCCGGCTGATATCGCCAGCGCACGGACTTGCTCGTCAGTGCTGACGACCGCCATGTCCTTGGCTCGGCTCTCAGCCTCCCTCGCGAGCAGCCTGAAGTTGATGCGTCCGGTGGCGATGCGCGAGCCCGGCGGGACCACGAAGACCACGTGCTCGTCGCTCGTGCTCCTCAGCCGCGCGACGGCATCGGTGATCTCATCATCATGATCGAGGTACCAGACGGCCATCCACCGCAGTCTGCCCTAGAGGCGGCCTCCCTGTCTGCAGGCGCGCGCGGATATCCCGGAGTACCGCTCACTCAGCGCCTCGTTCGGAGGCACCGAGCATTGGCTGATCGGAATTGCCCGAACCGCGACGGCGATGTCCTGCGACGATGCGATACTGAGTCGATCGGTGTTCAGCCACGTGGCCACGTGGGCACCGGTCGGCAAGGAGGGTGCTCGTCAGCTCCGGGTGGTGAACCCCGGGGGCGAGCGACATCCAGCGGGAGGTATCGATCGTGGCTGTGGATATCATGAGCCAACTCAAGGGCTTGGCAGACGACCCGCAGGTCGTCGAGCAACTCAAAGGGCTGCTCCCCGAAGGCACGGACATCAGCGGGCTGCTCGAGGATCCGTCGCGGCTTCTCGACATGCTCAAGGACAGTCCTGACCTCCTGAAGAAGATCCAGGAGCTCATCCCCGACGTCGATATCGAGGGTGCTTTGGCCAGCCTTACCGGCGCTGCCGGTGCAGCGGATGGAGCGGCCGGCGCCGCGAGCGATGCCGTAGGCGACGCCACTGGCACGGGCCGCGGCATCGTCGACAGCATCAAGGGTCTGTTCGGCAAGCGCTGAGCACCTTCGCCAGCGACCGGGTGGCCGTATCCGCGTACTCCTAGACGCGCATGCCTCGCAGCACGCGTCGGAGCGCGACATCAAGGGGTTCCTGCGGCTGGGAGGCTTCGATGGCCTGGTAGGCCAGCGCCATGGGGGTCACGTCCTGCTGGTTCACGAGCAGCCCTGTCTGATCGGTGACCTCCGTGACCGCGTCCGGTCGCATCATAGAGACCTGAGGCCGGCGGGCGAACGGCAGCCCCGCCCCGAAACCCGCCGCTTCGAGTGAAGCACGGATTCTCCGGCAGCGCGGCACCGCCGCCACAGAGTTCGATGCGACCGGGCAGTAGGCCCGTCTGGCCGAACTCCTCGAGGACCAGTTCGACGCCTGCCGCCCAGACGGCCACGTCCTCGCCGATGATGACGGCGACCTCATCGGCGTCATCGATATCCTGCCCGGTGGCGTGGGCGATCTTCACGGTCTCAGCGGCCTCGAAGTCCAGGTCTAGGCGGTCGGCCAGCGACTTGGTGAAGGCTCGCCCACCGAGGGCGAACATGCGCGTGCCTTCGACCGAGCCGCTGCGGACCAGGGCCACGTCGGTGGTGCCGCCGCCGACGTCGATGAAGAGAGCGCCTGACTGGCCGACCTGTTCGCCGGAGATGGAGCGGGCGACGGCGTACGGCTCGGCGACCACCTTGATGAGATCGAGGCCCATCCGTTCGACCACCGCCTCCAGGGCACCAAGGTGCACCAGCGGTGCATAGGCGTTGAAGACCGAGACACGCAGGTGGCGACCCTGGAACCCGACCGGATTGGAGACGGCATAGCCGTCGATGCCGGCCGCAGTCACGGAGGCATGCACCAGGCGGACATCGACGTTGGCCAGCCCGGTCTCCCAGGTGATGGTGCGCTGGGCCTCGGACGCGGCTTCGGTCTCGATCTCCTCGAGCAGCCGCTCCAGCTCGGAGTGGGTGACCGAGCTGTCAGGTCGCTTGCGTTCGATGCTGCGGGTCGTGGTGAAGCCCTTCACCAGCTCACCGGCGATGCCGATGATGACCTTGTCCGCGGTGCGCCCGGACATCTCCTCGGCCACATCCAGCGCGGCGCGGCAGTTCTGCACCACGGCGGGGATGTCTGCCACCGTCCCCGACTGCATGTGCGAGAGACCCTGTCGTTGGCGACCGACGCCGGTCACCGTGGCCCTGGCACCCTCGGTGGGCAGGAAGATGAGCGCCTTGGCGTACTCGGTGCCGATGTCCAGCGCCAGGTGCGCGGCGTTGGGTGCGACCGGGACGGTGCGGCGCAGGAGCCGTTGCAGCATCGACACCCGCTGGCCTCGCCCTATTCCTCGAGCCGGTCGTGCAGCCTCTTGAGCGCGGCCGCGAGTGAACGCGGCTCGGTGGCCTTGCCCTGGGCCATCTCGGGGCGGCCACCACCCTTGCCTCCGATCTGGGTCATGGCGTCCCGGACCAGTTCGGCAGCGTCCACGCCTTGCTCCACCAGATCATCGCTGACGGTAACGAACAGCTGCGGCTTCTCAGGGTCGTCGAAGCCGGCGGCGATGACGCCGCTCTTGAGTGTCGCGCGCACTTCCTTGGCCCATGCCTTCAACTCCTCCATGGAGCCGAAGCCGCCCATCATCGAGACGAAGGCGCCCCTGTGCAACGACTCGGCGGCCTTGACCGCCGCCTGTGCGGTCGGCACCAAGCGCGCGGTCTGGCTTGCCGCCGCGCGCCGCTTCTCCTTCAGCTCATCGCTCAGCTCGTCGATCCGTGCCGCGAGCCGGTCCGGTGTCTGGACGCCGGCGGCGGACATCGCAGCATCGAGCAACCGGAAGCGTTCCTCGGTCAGGGCCTCGGCCCCCTCGCCGGTGACGGCCTCGATGCGACGCATGCCCGATCCGATGGAGCGTTCGCCGGTGATGATGAAGCCGCCGATCTGACCGGTGGCGCGGCAGTGCGTGCCGCCGCAGAGCTCATGGCTGTAGCCCTCGACCCGGATGGTCCGCACGGTCTCTCCGTACTTCTCATCGAAGAAGGCGTCGGCACCGGCCGCCTGCGCTTCGGCCATCGACATGAGTCGGGGTGTCACGGCGCCGATCCTCGCGGATCACTCGTCGCACCTCGTGCTCGATGGTGTGGCGCTCCTCGGGCGTGAGACCGCGGTCGGAGGGGTAGTCGAAGCGAAGGTGTTCGGGGGTCACCAGGGAGCCGGCCTGTCGGGCGGCGTCGCCCAGCGTGTTTCGCAGGGCACGGTGCAGCAGGTGCGTGCCGGTGTGATTACGCATGGTGTTGGCACGGCGTCGCGGATCGACCTCGGCGCTGACCTCCTGGCCCAGGGCCACCTCGCCGTGCAGCTTGCCCAGATGGACCACCAGCCCGGCGACCGGGCGCTGCGTGTCCTCGACGCTGAAGACGACCTCGCCGTGGGCATCCCTCAGCACACCTCGATCACCGATCTGGCCGCCGCCCTCGGCGTAGAAAGGGCTCTCATCGAGCACGATCTGGGCATCGGCGGCGGCCTCGAGGTGACCCTCGGCGTCGGCACGAGCCTCCAACACCTCGTACTCGGTGGTATCGCGCACGATGGCGCCGATGCGACCGAGTGCCGTGGTGGTCTCATAACCGCGGAAGACGGTATCGCCCAGCCGACGCGCGATGCTGTCGAAGAGCGCGGTCTGTTCGGCTTGGCGGGCGAGGTCCAGCTTCTTGCCCGACCGACTCCGATGGCGCTGCTTCTCGAGCGCGACTTCGAAGCCATCACGATCCACACGCACGCCGTACTCGGCCGCCAGCTCGACGGTAAGGTCGATGGGAAAGCCGTAGGTGTCGTGAAGCTGGAAGGCCTTATCACCATCGAGCACGGGAGCATCGACCGGGACTTCCTCAGCCCGTCGGCCCACGACCCGATCCGCACCGGTGAGCGGGATGAGCGCCTCCTCCAGCTGGATGGTGCCGGCGTCGAGGGTGCGTGCGAAGGCCGTCTCCTCACGCACGATGGTGCCCAGGATGACGTCGCGACGCTCCCGCAGGATGGGGTAGGCCTCAGCCATCAGCTCGATGACGACCTTGGCCGTCTCCTCCAGGAAGGGCTCGTGTCGTCCCAGCAGGCGACCATGGCGGACGGCTCTTCGCACGATACGCCGAAGCACGTAGCCACGCCCTTCGTTGGAGGGGGTGATGCCGTCGGCGATGAGGAAGGTGATGGCGCGCGAGTGGTCGGCGATGACCTGGTAGCTGAAGCGCTCGCTCTCGAAGGCATCAGGGTCGTGCTTGAGCAGTTCGCGCATGCGAGCGTGGATGGGCACGAAGAGGTCCGTGTCGTAGTTGGTGGCGACGCCCTGCAAGACCGAGGCCAGGCGCTCCAGCCCCATGCCGGTGTCCACCGACTTGAACGGCAGCTCGGTACGAGGGCCCTCCACAGGTTGGTCGAACTCCATGAAGACGAGGTTCCAGATCTCCAGCCAGCGGGGGCAGGTCTCGGTGTGGTCGGGCACGCAGCCGGGGCCTTCCGAGAGGTGCTCGCCGCGGTCGAAATGGATCTCGCTGTTGGGGCCGCAGGGGCCCGTCTCGGCCATGCGCCAGAAGTTGTGGTCGTCGCCCCTGTCGATGTCACCCCAGCGCGCCATGCGTTCGGGCGGCAGGCCGATCTCATCGCGCCAGATGGCCCACGACTCGTCATCGTCGGTGTAGGTCGTGGCAGCCAGGCGGTCGCCCGGGATGCCCAGGTCCTGCGTCAGGAACTCCCAGGCCCAGTGGATGGCCTCGCGCTTGAAGTAGTCGCCGAAGGACCAGCTGCCCAGCATCTCGAAGAGCGTGTGGTGGCGCGGCGTGCGGCCGACCTCCTCGAAGTCGTTATGCTTGCCGGCCACGCGGAGGCAGCGCTGGGAGTCGACGGCGCGCGAGTAGGAACGCTTTTCCACGCCGCGGAAGACATCCTTGAACTGGACCATGCCACTGTTGGTGAAGAGCAGTGTCTGGTCGCCCGCGGGCACGAGGCTGGCGCTGGGCACCACCTCATGGCCTCGCTCGGCGAAGAAGCGGAGGAAGCGAGCGCGGATCTCGTCGGAGGAAAGAGGCTGCATCCGGGAGTCCGCGGGGGCCCGGTCCTCGTTCTCATGCATGTAGGGCGAGTGTAGCGAACGGTGACCACGCCACACGAACGAGCCCGCGCGCGCTCGGCACACGCGCGCTCGTCGATCAGGGTCTCAGGGCCACTCGGCGGCATCCGCCATGACCAACTCCGCGCCATCGAAGGTGCTGACCATCGCGGCCATGGACTGCCCATCGCTGATATAGGCATCGGAGCCGCGATACCGCTCGGCCAGGAAGTCGGCCTCGGCGACCCACTGCACCGCCTCAGTCCCACCGACCTCCAGGCGTGGACCACCGCGGCGTCAAGGATCTCTCCAGGAGTGTGTCGAGGCAGAGCCAGGTCCTCACATCTGGCGGGACGGCGACATTGTCACGCTCGGATCCACGGACAAGGGGGAAACCATCGGCCTGGACGGAGCAGCACGCCCGGCTAGGCAGCGGGGAGACAAGGGGGTTAGGCCTGGCGTCGGCTACGTGAATGCCAGGCAAGTGCCAGTGGAGCCGGGCGCGTTCATCGACCAAGGGTGTGGGGCATACGGGTGAAGTTGTCTTGACCTTTGACCACAGGACACGCGGATGCCGATAGGGTTCGGGCATCGTGCACCTCCGACGAGACACCCAACGCGGCGTGACCGCGATGCTGGCGATCAGCGGCGTCTTCATCCTGGCCGCCTGCACGAGCGTGGCCGGTGAGGAGTTGGCCGTCGTTCCCGAGACGGACCACGCGCTCGGGGATGTGGCGAACGACGTACGCGTGACGCTCGCACCAGGAGCCACGAGAACGCCACGAGCGACGTCCGGCGCGAGCGCGGCGCCCAAGGCCACCAAGGCGCCCACCGCCACCAAGGCGACCAAGCGGGTGAAGCCGAAGGTCAAGATCGTCAGGCTGAAGCCGCGACCCAAGGCCGGCCCGTTCGTGATGGACCTGTACCGCGATGGCGACTTCATGCACCAGACGGACAAGAACTCGTGCGTCGCGGGCTCGACCCAGACGATGATGAACATCATCGACACGGGCAAGCCCAACCGCTCCATCGCGTTCCAGAAGCGGCTCTACCAGCGTGGTCGCGCCCTGTCCCCCAACAAGCGCAAGCTCGGCCCCATCGGCGTCGACCTACTCGGCTGGGCAGAGCTGCTCAACCGCGGCGGCTACGGACCCTACGAGGTCGTTGGCGCGAAGACCCGGCAGGGCGCCATCCGCAAGGCCGCCAAAGCCCTGAGACTGACAGACAGACCCGTCGGCCTGGTCACCTGGCGCGGGGCGCACTCCTGGGTGATGTCCGGCTTCACGGCCACCGCGGACCCGGCCTTCAGCAAGGACTACCAGGTCAAGAAGGTCTACGTCGAGGACACGTGGTACCCCTACGTGAGCACCATCTGGGGCGCCTCACGGCCCCCGGATGCACTGGTGCCGGTGGCGGCGCTCGCCGAGGACTACCTCCCCTACCGCCGACCTCGGGCTCGCCACCCCGACCGGGACGGCAAGTTCATGCTCATCCTGCCGCAGCTGCCACCGAATACCGTGGCGCGATAGAGTCGCCCCGGGCGCGGGCCCCTACCGCAACACGCTGGGCAGCGCCTTCTCCTCCGGGATGCGTGTCTCGGGCTCGGAGCTGCCGCCGGCATCGAGCTCCCGGGCTCGGGTCGATCCACTCGTGGATCACCCGGTTGACCTCCGGTGCGCCGACCAGGTCGACTGGCCGCTCCTCACTGGCGAATGCGCTCGGGTACAGCACGAAGGCCTTGGTCTGCATGCCACCGAGTCCACCGTGGGCACCGACCTGGTGTTCGAACGGCGCGATCTCATCGGTCGAGGGGTCGTACATGCTGATGATGAAGATGTCACCGATGTGCTGGTAGCCGTCGAGCTCCTTCAGATTGGCCGGAGCATACGGCCCGAAGGGCGCCAATGGGTCGTCGCCCTCGATCTCACCCGTGTCGAGGTTGTGGACACCGCCGCGGCCGATGGCCAACGCGCCATGCTCCTCGGAGCGGACCATCACGAAGCCGATGCCCTCGTGGCGGATCAGACCGGGCAAGAGGTCAGGGTGGGTCTTGGCGATGCCTTCGAGGCTGATGCGTTCGGGGACCCCGGTGAAGTAGATGTTGGCCAGGTTGCCCGACGCGGCGACCACGAGTTCGGGGATGGCCTCCGTGGTCTGCGCGCCCGGAGCGGCCTTCTTCCGGGCGTGGCTGTTGACATGGACGACGCCGTCGGTGGTGTCGCTGCGTAGCGCGCGACTGACGATCCTCCCGGTCGTGCCAGGCGTGCGGCTGGCTTCGGTCAGGAAGGTGTTCACCGGCCCCCAGCCCTCGACATCGTTGCTGGCGTCGAGACTGGTGACCGTGCCTTCCATGAGGCCCCTGATGAGTTCCTCGAGACTGGTTCCGTAGCGGTCCTCGAAGGGGGCGCCCTGCGTCTGGCCGTGGTCGGACAAGAGGATGAAGTGGTAGTCACGAGGCGCATCCTCGGCGGCCCGGGCGAGACTGCGCACCATGCGGTCGACTCGGTCGAGCTGCTCCATCGACTCAGGTCGTTCCGGCCCGGCATGGTGGGCGACCTCGTCATAGCCCAGGTAGTCGGCGTAGACGATGGGTGTGCCGCGACCCATCTCGCCGATGATGAGGTCCACCACCATGTCCCGCATGATGGTGGTCGTCGAGGCCTTCAGGAGCGGGAACGGCATGCGCCGACTGATGCGCGGCTTGACGCCCCTGACACGCTGGCGTCGCGCCTGGAAGTATTCGCCCACGACGCAGCCGACGAACTGCGCGATGCCGCGCGTGATGTTGTAGGGATTTACGAGGAACAGGCTGAAGGAGCTCATCTGCAGACCTTGGCCGACATCGGCCAGCTGGCTGTTGGTGGCGATGGCCCGGGTCGCTCCGCCGGAGACGAGATTGCTGATGGACGCACCACCGTCGCGCAGCAGGTCGCGCTCGTTGGAGGCGCGTCGCTCGATCTCGAACGCGTCCGCGGGGTGATTGGACACCATCAGGTAGTCGCGGTCCTTCTCCCACCAGCGGAAGGCGGGGATGCCGGGCTGCACCCCGTGCAGGATGCCGACCTGGCCGGCACTGGTCATGGACGGCGCCAGGGCTTCGTACTTGCCCAGCCGATGCGAACCGTCGTGCAGCCAGTCGTTGACGAAGGGCATGTAGCCGGTGCGCAGTGCGTTGCGCAGGATGGGCTCACTGAGCCCGTCGACCTGCAGGATGACGAAGCCGGGGCCGGGGCGATCATCGACATCGCCGCCCACTCGCGCCATGCGCTTCATCGAGTGTCGGAAGAAGGACTCGTCCTCATCGAGCCCGATGACGGCGACGAGCACGGTGTTGATGGCCGCGATCAGGACCGACGCCAGGAATGCGACCAGGAAACCATCGACCTTGACGCCGGGCACCATCCAGCTGGCGATCAGCAGGGTCACACCCATGAACAGGATGGTCAGCAGCGCGGTGATGACGAGGCTGTTGATGCCGACGGCGACGAACACGACGGGTCGCAGGGCGAAGGTGAGGAGGCCTGAGGCGATGGTCACACCCAGGGCCGCCAGCAACACTTCCCAGATGTTGCCCTCGAAGCGGATGCCGTTCATGAGCGTGCCCACCAGCAGCAGGGCGATGGTGTTGACCGCCGTCAGGACCAGGGCACGCGTGGCGAGGTGACGCCGACCCCGCGGCCAGTTGACGGCCGTGTCGTACTCGTCCTTCCAGACGGCCGCCACGCGATGCGCGAGTGCAGGCTTCTGGGGCTTGGTGCCAAGCCGGGTCTCGAACGCGGACCTGGGTCCGGTCGGAGTGCCGCCGCTGCTGCCGCCAAGTCCGGGGTCGACCGTCATGCCGACAGTATGAAGGGGGCCGGCGCGTGATCGTCATGTGCCGGCATAGCCGACGCTACGCTTACGGCCGCCCATGGACCTGCTTTCCAACCTCGCTTCGGCGATCACCCAGCTCATCGACTCGCTCTCGGCCATGGTCACCGATTCGCCGCTGACCTACCTCGTCATCATGGCGATGTCAGCGCTCGATGTGCTGGCGCCCATCCTGCCGGCCGAGGCCACCATCACCGCGGCGTCGGTGCTGGCCGGCCAGGGCAAGCTGAACGTGGTCTGGATCATGCTCGCGGCGGGGATCGGCGCGTTCATCGGTGACAACGTGGCCTACTGGCTCGGGCGCGCTGCGGGAAGGCCGCTGGTCGAGAAGGTACTGCGCGGCAACACCGAGCAGCTCGATACGGTCCAGGAGCAGTTCGACCGACGAGGCGGCACCTTCATCATCATCGGCCGCTTCATCCCCGGAGGCCGCACCGCGGTCGCCGTCGGCGCGGGCGTGCTCCGCTTCAGCTGGCCGCAGTTCGTGGTCTACGACGCCTTGGCCGTGGTCATCTGGGCGATCCAGGCCGCCATCCCCGGGTTCATCGGCGGGTCACTCATCCAGGACCGGCCATGGCTGGCGATGATCTTCGGCTTCGTCCTCTCGGCCTTGCTGGCGACCAGCATCGCACTCGTGCAGCGCCGACGTGATGGGCAGCCATCAGCCGGAACGGGGTCGGATCTCGCCGCCATCGGGAGGGGGACGCGGTGGCGTCGACGCCAGACCGCTGCTGACGATGGCGATACCGATCCCCAGCCAGGCGAAGGCAGAGGCCCAGAGCAGGCTGTAGTCGCCGATGGTGAGGATGTCTCCCACGCGAGCGCCGATGGCCTGGCCCGCGAGGGCGCCCAACACGGCGCCGGCCAGGACAGCGGGGAGATGCCATCCGAGGTTGCCGCGCACGAAGATGTAGATGCAGGTATGGAACGCGCCGGTCAGCAGCGATAGCACGAACGCCGGCTGGAGCACGAAGGTGGCGAGCCCCTGGTCCACGCGGCGACCGCTCTGGTCAGGCGGCCGCGGCCGCGTGGTGGATACGGCCGCCACCGATGACGCCATCGCGCTCGTCGTAGAAGACGGCTGCCTGTCCGGGTGCCGGAGCCCAGGCGGGACGGTCCAGCTCCACGAGCCAGCTGCCGGCTGCGGTCGGGCGGACGGTGCCCGGGATGGGTTCCGCTCGGTGCCGGATGCGAACGCGTGCGCGGAAGTTCGCGGCAGGCGGAGCGCTGATGAACGAGACGTCGGTGAGCTCGAAGCGCTGCCGATACAGGTCCTCACGTCGGCCCAGCGTGACGAGGTTCGAGGCGGTGTCGATGGCGGCGACATACTGGCGCTCGCCCAGTGCGACGCCGAGTCCACTACGTTGGCCGATGGTGTAGGCCGGGGCACCGGCATGCTGGCCCACGCTGTTGCCGTCGGCGTCGACGAGCGGCCCGGCGGCGGGCTGCCAGTCGGTCCGCCGCGCCAGCTCGACACGATAGTCACCGTCGCGGACGAAGCAGATCTCCTGGCTCTCGGGCTTGTCGGCCGTGACCAATCCGTGACGACGCGCCAATGCCCGGACCTGGGGTTTGGTCAGCTCGCCGAGGGGGAAACGGGTGTGGGCGAGCTGCGCCTGTGTCAGACCATAGAGGAAGTAGGTCTGGTCCTTGTCGGCATCCTGCCCGGCGAGCAGTCGGTAGCGTGGAGGGCCGTCGGCGGTCGCCTCCACCTCGATCCGGGCGTAATGCCCGGTGGCCACCGCGTCACAGCCGTACAGATGGCGGGCCCGGCCCAGCAGTGCACCGAACTTCACGGTCGAGTTGCAGTCCACGCAAGGGCTCGGCGTGCGTCCCTCGAGGTAGGCCGCGAAGAACGGCTCCAGCACGCCGGCGCTGAACTCTCGTTCCAGGTTCAGAACGTAGAAGGGGATGCCCAGCTGTCCGGCCACGCGGCGGGCGTCCTCAGCGGCATCGAGCGAACAGCAGGAGCGGTTGCTGGCGCTATAGGTATCCGCACCATCGTGGAGCCGCATCCACACGCCGACGACATCGTGGCCCGCTTCGTGCAACAGGGCGGCAGCGGCCGAGGAATCGACGCCACCGGACATCGCCGCCAGGATGCGCTCTCGCGTCACGGTGTCGCCTCCCCTGCCCCGCCGAGCCGAGCCTGCCCCGCGCTCAGTCGTTCGATGGTCCGCGGCAACACCCGCCCGACCGCGGCGATGTCCTCGTCGCTGCTGGTGCGCCCCAGTGAGATGCGCAGCGCGCCGCGTGCCTCCACCGACGGGTAGCCCATGGCGCTCAGCACATGCGATGGCTCGGTCGAGCCGCTGGTGCAGGCCGAGCCGGTGGAGCAGGCGATGTCCTCGAGGTCGAGGCCGATGACGATGTCGTCGCCGGCGACCTGGGGCACGATGACCGAGAGCGAGTTGGGCAGACGTTGGTGCGGATGGCCGCTGAGTTCCACGCCGTCGATGGCCAGCAGCGCGTCACGCAGCCGGTCACGACGCGCCTGCACGGCCGGGACCACCAGCTCCCGCTCGACAGCTGCCAGCTCGAAGGCTGCCGCCATGCCGACCGCCCCGGCCACGTTCTCCGTGCCGGCTCGGCGGTAGCGCTCCTGGCTACCACCGTGCAGCTGCGGCAGGATGGCGGTGCCACGACGGATCCATAGCGCGCCGACACCCTTGGGGCCCTCCACCTTGTGGGCCGCGAAGGAGACCAGGTCGGCACCCAGTGCCGCCACGTCGATGGTCAGCCAGGCGGCCGCTTGCACGGCATCGATATGGACGCGAGCCGCACACCCGGCGCGCACTCGTTCGATCAGCTCGCCGAGCGGCTGGATGGTGCCGACCTCGTTGTTGGCCGCCTGCAGGCTCACCAGGATGGTCTTCTCGGTCAGCGCGGCGGTGAGCTCATCGGGATCCACCCGCCCATAGCGGTCGACGGGCAGCTTCGTGACCTCGAAGCCGTACTTCTCCAGCAGCAGGCACGACTCCAACACGGCCTTGTGCTCCACCGCCGTGGTGACGATGCGGTGGCCTTCTGCCTTGCCCGCCCAGGCGGCGCCCTTGATGGCCAGGTTGATGGCCTCGGTGCCGCCGCTGGTGAAGACGATGGCGCGCGGCTCGGCGCGGACGGCATGCGCCATGCGCTCGTGGGCCTCATCGAGGGCCCTTCGGGCCCGTCGGCCGGGCGCATGGGGCGACGATGGATTGGCGTCCGACCCGCTCAGGTGCGACATCATCTCCGCCAGCACCTCGGGGCGCAGCGGGGAGGAGGCGGCGTGGTCCAGATAGACGGTCACGACACGATCGTAGCGCGAGGGTCCTAACGGGACGCCGCGCCCTCCCGCCCACCGGCTCGTCGCAGATCGTCATCGCGGCCACGCTCTCGCCGGCGGTCGTGCTGCGAGAGCAGACGCTTGCGCATGCGGATGGACCCAGGCGTGACTTCCACCAGCTCGTCGGCGGCGATGAACTCGATGGCCGACTCCAGCGTCATCGGCGGTGGCGGCGTCAGGCGCAGCGCGTCATCGTGGCTGTGCGTGCGGATGTTGGTGAGCTTCTTCTCCTTGGTGGGGTTGACGTCCATATCACCGGGCCGCGAGTTCTCACCCACGATCATGCCCTCGTAGACCTGCACCCCGGCCCCGATGAGCAGCGTCGAGCGCTCTTGCAGGTTGAAGAGCCCGTAGGCGTTGGAGGTCCCGCCACGATCGGAGACGAGCACGCCACTGGTGCGGTGCTCGACCTCGCCAGCCCAGGGCCCGTAGCCCTCGCCGATCTGATGCATGAGGCCTGTGCCGCGCGTCTCGGTCAGGAACTGGCCGCGGTAGCCGACCAGGCCGCGCGTGGGCATGACGGCCTCGATGCGGGTGCGCCCATCGGCGTCGGTGGTCATTTGCGCGACACGAGCACGACGAGCCGCCAGTGAGGCGGTGACGGTCCCGATGTGCTCGGGCGGGATATCGATGCTGACGCGCTCGTAGGGCTCGTGGATCTCACCCTCGACCTGGTGCAGCAGCACCTCCGGTCGTGAGACCTGCAGCTCGAAGCCCTCGCGGCGCATCTGCTCGATCAGCACCGCCAGCTGCAGCTCACCGCGGCCGCGCACCTCGAATGTCTCGGCCGAGCCGGTGGGGCGGAACTCGATGCTGACGTTGCCCAGCACCTCACGCTCCAGGCGGGCCCGAATCTGCCGTGACGTCAGGAAGCGGCCCTCGCGACCCGACAGCGGCGAGGTATTGACGCCGAAGGTCATGCGTAGCGTGGGTTCATCCACCGAGAGTCGTGGCAGCGGGCGCGGGTCGGCGGGGTCGGTGATGGTGTCACCGATGGTGATCTCCGGTAGTCCTGCCACGGCCACGATGTCACCGGGCCCCGCTTGGCTGATCTCCACCAGCTCGATGCCCTGGGCGTGCGTCAGCGAGGTGACCGTCCCGTCCAGTCGCACGACCCGACCGGGCTCGACCGAGCCATCGACCGTCTCCTCTTCCCGGCGCAGCACGGTGATCCGCTCACCCATGCGGATGTGGCCGTTGCGGATGCGGCCGATGGCCATGCGGCCGACGTAGTCATTGGCGCTGAGGTTGGTCACCAACAGCTGCAGCGGGGCATCGGGGGTGTAGACCGGCGCCGGCGTGTGGTCGATGAGCAGGTCCATCAGCGGCTGCAGGTTCGTGCCAGGCTCTGCGGGATCGAGCGTGGCGGTGCCGGTGCGCGCATTGGTGTAGACGATGGGGAACTCGATCTGGTACTCGTCGGCGCCGAGGTCCATGAACAGCTCGTACACCTGGTCGAGGACGACCGCCGGGCGTGCATCGCCACGGTCGATCTTGTTGATGGCGACGATGACCGGCAGGCGTCGCTCCATGGCCTTGGACAGCACATAGCGCGTCTGTGGCAGCGGTCCTTCGGCGGCGTCCACCAGCAGCAGCACCGAGTCGACCATCAGCAGGCTGCGTTCGACCTCACCACCAAAGTCGGCGTGGCCCGGGGTGTCGACGATGTTGAGCCGCACACCGCGGTAGTCGATGCCGGTCTGCTTGGCCAGGATGGTGATGCCTCGCTCGCGCTCCAGGTCCCCGGAGTCCATCGATCCGCTCCGCCACCACCTGGTCGACGCGGAAGGCACCCGACTGCCGCAGCATGGCGTCGACCAGGGTGGTCTTGCCGTGGTCGACGTGCGCCACGATGGCCACATCGCGCAGGTCGCCGCGAGTGGCCTCGACAGGCAGGTTCTTGGAAGGGGTCATCGCCATGGGAGTCCAGATTGTCGCACGCTATGGGCGAGTACCCGTATGCTGGCGGCGTGAAGGTTCGCGAACCCGTCGCCCGCCCCCTGGACATCGTGGCTGCCGAGCTGCTGCTCACCGCGTCGCAGGCATTCCTGGTGGGCGTCCTGATGTACCTGGCGGTGGGCGTCTGGGAGGACCGTGGAGTCGACATCGGCCCGGTGGCGGCGATCCTGGCGCTGCTGGGTCTCGCGACCGGCGGCGCCTGGCTCTACTGGCTCCTGGGCGGTGTCGGCTGGCCGCTGGCGGCGGCCGATGTGCCGGTGGCCATGTTCCTGGGTTTCATGCTGGTGCTGGGCTGGTTCGGCGAGGACCTCTTCCGTGTCCCGGGCGTGCCGCTGCTGTTGGCGGTGCTGGCTGCCGGATATGGCATCGTCTGCGGCGTCTTCCTCGACTCACCCCGCCGCTGGCGCTGGGACCAACGCCAGAAGCTGCGCCCCGGCACGACCGTGCCGCGGGTCTCGCCGACCACGCTGGCCGTGGTGGCACAGGTGCCGCGCTCACTGCCGACGCGCCCGCGGCGCAGGCCGCACGAGAGTGATCTGGCGACCCGCATCGAGCGCACTGCGCCGGCAGGGGCCGAACCCAGCGGCGATGTCGGCGTCCCCTACGTAGCGGGCGGTCCAGCCGACGCGGACGCCTCCCTCGACGCCGTGGAAGCTGCGGCCCCGCTGGACCGCGTGCCCGCCAGAGACGGCCCACCCGCTGCCGCTCCGCAGAAGGATGAAGCTCCGCCCACGAGCCGAGCTGCCGGGGCGGGCCTCCCCGAGAGCGATGGCAGCATCGAGTTGCCGACCTCGCTCGAGCCGCGAGCGCAGCGCTCGCCATGGGCCTGGGCAGCGCCGCCAGAGTGGAATCGAGACGAAGATGACGAGGCGACGAGCCGCGGCTCGTCGAGGCGCTCGTGACGGTCGCCGCCGTCATCGTGCCTGACGGCGTCGAAGAGGCGCTCGCCGATGCCACCGGCCGCACGGCGGTCCGGCGCATCGTGGACGCGGCCTGGGCCGGCGGCTGCCTGCCCATCGTGGTCGTGGCAGCGGATCCCGATGGCCGCATCGCGGCCACCCTGCACGGCTCCCCGGCGGTGGTCGTCGACCCGGGGCGTGCCTCGGGAGTGCTGACCTACCGCCTGGGAGCAGAGTCGGCCTCGTCACTGGTGCATGAGACCAGCGCCGTGCTGCTTTGGCCCGGCCGCATGACGTGGGCCGACCCGGAGACTGCCACCTCGCTCATCGAAGCCCACGGACGCAGCCCGGGGATGGTGACGCGACCGCGGCGCGCCGGTGAATTGGGCTGGCCAGTGCTGCTCCCGATCGACCAGGTGGCGACCGTGCTGGCCGGGCCAGGAGGGACGGTCGAGGCTGCCCTGGACCGGGGCCGGATCGACCTCGGTCGAGCTGGGCGACCCGGGTTCGGTGTTGGGGCGGGAGGTCGCACTCGACGATCTACCCGATTACGCCGGACCGCCCGAGCCCGTGGGTGGACCGCCTCCCGAGTGGGGCGCCGCGGCCGCCGATCGACCTGAGCCCGAACTCGGGAGCCCCTGAGTCCGAGCTCGAGAGTCTCTGTGCGTCCGACCTGTCCGTCCGACCTGTCCGTCAGCCCGGCGTCTTCACCTTCGAGTCGGCCCTGGGCTTGAGCGCCAGACCCAACTCATCGAGTTGCTCGATGGCTACAGGCGAGGGCGCATCCAGCATCAGGTCCGAGCCAGAGGAGGTCTTGGGGAAGGCCATGACCTCACGGATGTTGGACTGACCCGTCAGCAGCGCGATCCACCGGTCCACGCCCAGCGCGATGCCGCCATGTGGTGGTGCGCCGTACTCGAACGCCTCCAGGATGCCGCTGAACTGCGCCTCCTGCGCCGCCGGTCCATGGCCCATGAGCGAGAACGAGCGCGAGAGCATCTCGCGGGTGTGGAATTGGACGGACCCGCCGCCCAGCTCCCAGCCGTTCAGCGCCAGGTCGTACTGCTGCGCGCGAGCGTGCCCGGCAGGGTCGTCGATGCTCGCCACCAATGGATCGCCCGAGGTGGTCGTCAACAGCGACCGGTCCTCGGGCAGGACCGCGCTGAAGGGGTTGTGGGTGGCGTCCCAACGCTCGTGCTCGGCGTCCCAGTGGTACATCGGGAACTGGTAGACCCAGACGTAGCTCAGGACATCGCGATCGTAGACCGCGTTACGCTCGGCCAGCTCGACGCGCAGCGTCCCCAGCGTCTCCTGCGCGGTGATGTCCGCGTCAGCCACGATGAGCACCAGGTCACCCGCGACAGCCTCCGCCGCGGCGGCCAGCTTGTGCGCCATCTCTTCGCCCACGATCTTCACGATGGAGCCGCGGATGCCGCCCTCCCCATCCAGCGCCAGCCATACCAGGCCACCGGCACCGGCCTTGCGGGCGAGGTCGGTGAGCTCGTCGATCTGCTTGCGGGTCGCGCCGCCCATGCCGGCGGCGGCCAGGCCGAAGACGCGACCTCCCTCGCCCAGTGCGTCGGTGAACACGCGGAAGCCGGAGGTTGCCGCCAACTCGCCGAGGTCGTGCAGCTGCATGCCATAGCGAACGTCGGGCTTGTCCGATCCGAACCGGTCGATCGCCTCGCGATAGGTGAAGCGCGGGAAGGGCTCGTCGAGCAGCGGTCGGTCGGGCGTGACGGCCCTGGTGACGGCCACCGCCATCTGCTCGACCCAGGCCATGACATCGCGGTCGTCCACGAAGCTCATCTCCAAGTCGAGCTGGGTGAACTCCGGCTGGCGGTCGCCGCGCAGGTCCTCGTCGCGCATGCAGCGTGCGATCTGGAAGTAGCGGTCGAAGCCACTCACCATCAGGAGCTGCTTCATCTGCTGCGGGCTCTGCGGCAGCGCATAGATGTTGCCGGGCTGGAGGCGCGAGGGCACGATGAAATCACGGGCGCCCTCCGGTGTCGACTTGATCAGCAGCGGCGTCTCGATCTCCACGAAGCCGGCCTCGTGGTGGACCTCGCGGATGGCCTGCACCAGGCGGCCGCGGGCGATGATGCGCTGTTGCAGGGGCTCGCGGCGCAGATCGAGGTAGCGATACTTCAGCCGCAGTGCCTCATCGACCTCGGCGTTGGGCTCGTTGATGACGAAGGGCGGTGTCTTGGCCGTGGCCAGGACGTCGATGGCGGTGGCGCGAAGCTCGACCGACCCGGTCGCGAGCTTGTCGTTCTCCATGCCGGCGAGACGCTTGGTGATGGTGCCGCTGACGCGGACCACGTACTCGCTGCGCACGCTCTCGGCGACGTCATGCGCGGCGGGCGATTCGGCGTTGTCGATGACGACCTGGGTGATGCCGTAGCGATCGCGCAGGTCGAGGAAGATGAGCTGGCCCAGGTCGCGGCGGCGGTGGACCCAGCCGGCCAGGGTGGCGGGTTTGCCGACGTCCCCGAGACGGGCGTCGGCGCAGGTGAGGTCACGGTAGGAGGTCTGCATCGGGAGTCACATGGTAGCGGCGCGCGAGGCGACGTTCCGGTCGAGCCGGTGCAGGTTCGTCGGCGGGGCCGGCTCAGGGGTCACCGCACGGCGCCACGGAGGCGTTCACGCAGGTCTCGGATGCGGTTCCAGGTGGGGTCGATGACGATGTCATAGGTGCCGGGGTGGCGCAGCGAGGTGCCACCGAAGCGACGCTTGAAGAGGCTGAAGCCCTCCCACGAGGCATCGACCGATGGGTCATCGGGTTCGCGCACGCCCCACAGGTCCAGGCTGGTCGTGCCCTCTTGGGCCAGGCTGCGCTGGAGTGCAGCCATGACGGCGTACGGTCCGCGCTTCCGAGCCAGCTCCCTGTCATGCGTGGAAGCCGCGTAGAGGTAGTACGCCCGGTCTCCGGTGCGTGGCGCGACCGCGCCGGCCAGCGGTATGCCCTGGTGCTCGGCGATGGCCATGAACCAGTCGTCGCTGGCGGCAAGCGGCTCGGCCAGGCGGCCCAGGAAGTCGCGTGAGCGGATGCGGAACCCCTGCCGTTCGGATGTCTGCGCCAGCAGGGCATGGAAGGTGTCGAGCAGCACTGGGTCGCCCCTGCGGTCGACGCTGACGGTCGTGCCCTCGCGCTCGCCGCGCCGGGCTTCCGCTCGGGCATCCTTGTTCCAGCCGGCCACCGGATCCTGGTCCGACGCCAAGTCCAGGATGCGGGTCGTGGGTGCCTGAAGGTCGTGCGCGGTGCGCTCGCCGTTGGCCAGGAGTGCGCGCTCGATGGCCGCATCCGCGACCGGCTCGCCGGTCCCGCGCGGGTCGAGCTTGAGGACGACACCGCGCCGGCTGCGGGCATGCGCTTTGAGGCCGGCCAACAGGCGGGCCAGGATCTCGGCCGCATCGGGCGCGTCGCGGTCCCAGAGCGGTCCGTGCGGCACATAGAGGATGGTTCGGCCGAACGTGGTGGCTCGATCGAGCACCAGCGCCAGGCCACGGACCCGGTCCCCGCCGTCGACCACCATGAACCTGCTCCAGCGCTCACCGGACTCGGCGGCCCCCGCCTGGCCCCAGGCCCATGACTGCAGGACGTCGCCCTCCCGTCGGGAGGCGAGGAAGGCCGTCCAGGCGGCACGATCGGTCGACACCGCCTCGCGTAGGCTGAGCGTCATGGACGCGGCCTCGGGTCGGTCATCCCTCCTCGCCGTGACGATGCTGCGCCTGTGCTCGGGTCAGGTCACGGGCAAGGTCGATGACATCGACCGGCCGCTGGGTCCCGGCTTTGAGGTCCTTGACCTGCACGTGGCCGGCATCGAGCTCATCGCCACAGATCACCGCGAAGTGGGCGCCGGCCCTTGCGGCACCGTCGAGCTGCTTGCCCAGGCGCCGTGAAGTGAGGTCCGGTCGGCAGGCGAGTCCTGCCCCGCGCAGCTCCGTGGCCAGTTGGAGTCGCACGATGGTGTCCTCGGCGTCCGCGCCGACGACCACGACCACCGGCTTCCACGACTCCGATGCCGGCGGTGCACCCTGCTCCTCGAGCGCCAATGCCACGCGATCGAGGCCGATGCCGAAACCGATGCCAGGCGTGGGCTGGCCGCCCAGCAGCTCGACCAACCCGTCGTAGCGCCCACCACCGCCGAGCGCCTGCTGCTGACCTTGCGCCCCGGCGCGGTAGAACTCGAACGCGGTGCGGGTGTAGTAGTCGAGCCCTCGCACCAGCGTCGGCGAGATGCGCGGTTCGATGGCCACCGCTGCGAGATGCGCCAGCAGCCCATCGAGATGCGCCTGACAGTCGTCGCAGAGGTGTCCGTCGATGGTCGGCGCCGTCGCCACCAGGGGTGCCATGCGCTCGTCCTTGGAATCGAGCAGCCGCAGCGGGTTGGTGTCGAGCCGTGCGCGTTCAAGCTCAGGCAGCTCGTCGGCATGCGCGGCGAAGTGCGCGCCAAGCGCCTCGACGTAGGCCGGGCGACAGGCGCCGTCGCCGATGGAGTTCACCAGCACCTGCACGTCCGAGAGGCCGACCGCGTCGAAGAACGCCATGGCCAGCTCGATGATCTCAGCGTCGATAGCCGGGCCAGGGTCGCCGATGGCTTCGACGTCGAACTGCCAGAACTGGCGGTAGCGACCGGCCTGCGGTCGGTCGTAGCGGAACATGGGGCCGGTCATCGTCAGCTTGACCGGCTGGGGCCAGGTACGCATGCCATGCTGGACGAAGGCGCGCACGATGCCGGCCGTCGGCTCCGGGCGCAACGCCCAGCGTTCGCGCTCGGCCTCGCCCCGTCCAGCCTGCACGCGGAAGAGCTCCTTCTCCACCACGTCGGTGACCTCGCCGACGCCGCGCTCGTAGACCGCCGAAGCCTCGAACATCGGCGTCTCGATGGGCGCGTAGCCGTAGCGCGTAGCCAGGTCGCGGGCGGTGTGCTCCAGGCGCAGGAAGACGGCGCGCTCGACGGGCAGCAGGTCGCGGGTGCCTCGGGGGGCCTGGAACTTGGGCATCGCCGACGAGTCTACTGGGAGTCGACTCATCCGGCGCTGCGGCACCAGCTGGGGTCAGGTGCGATCGCGTTGGACCGAGTAGACGTCCTTGAGCTGCTCCAGGTGCGCCATCACGCGCGATAGCTGCGCCACCGACGAGACCTCCAGCGTGGCCTGCACGGTGGCCCGATGGTCTGCGTGGACCTTCACGCTGGCGGCGATGATGTTGATGCGGTCGTCGGCCACGACATTGCTGATCTCGCTCAACAGGCCGGTGCGGTCGTAGGCCTCGATGAGGATGGCGATGGGATACGTCTGCTGCGCGGCGGCCTCCCAGTCCACGTCGATGAGACGCTCCACGGCGCGCTCATTGACCACCGTGGGGCAGGTGGCGAGGTGGACCGTGACTCCCCGACCGCGGGTGATGAAGCCCATGATGGGATCGCCCGGGATGGGATGACAGCACTTGCTGAAGCGCACCAGCAGGTCGCCCACGCCGCGCACGCGCACGCCACCCGGCTGCGGCGGCGGCGGTGCCACCTGCGGCAGCTGTACCTCGTCCACATCGTCGACCACGCCCAGTCTCGAGACGACCTGCTGCGGGCCGATCTGTCCATAGCCGATGGCGGCGAAGAAGTCGTCGACCGTCTTGAGGTTGTGCTGTTCGGCCAGTTCCTCGAGCTTGTCATGGTCGATCTTGTCCAGGCTGGTGCGGGCCAAGCGGTGCAGCTCGCGGTCCAGCACCTGTTTGCCATGGGTGATGTTCTCGTCCCGCTGCTGGCGCTTGAACCATTGGCGGATCTTCTCGCGGGCGTGGCTGGTGGTGACGATGTTGAGCCAGTCACGGGAGGGGCCGTGGGCGCTCTTGGTGGTGACGATGTCGACGATGTCACCGTTCTTGAGCTTGTAGTCGAGGGGCACCAGGCGGTTGTTGACCTTGGCGCCGATGCAGGCGTGGCCGACCTCGGTGTGGATGCGATAGGCGAAATCGAGTGGCGTGGCACCGGCGGGCATGTCCTTGACATCACCCTTGGGGGTGAAGACGAAGACCTGGTCCTGGAAGATGTCGAGCTTGACACCCTCGATGAACTCGGTGGCATCCGAGACGTCACGTTGCCACTCCATGAGCTGGCGCACCCAGGCCAGCTTGGCATCGTAGGCGCGATCGGCGCGGGAACCCTCCTTGTAGCGCCAGTGCGCGGCGATGCCGACCTCGCTGACGCGGTGCATGTCATGTGACCGGATCTGCACCTCCAGCGGCTTGCCGTCGAGCGCCACGACCGCGGTATGGAGGCTCTGGTACATGTTGTTCTTGGGCATCGCGATGTAGTCATCGAACTGCCCCGGGATGGGTCTCCAGAGGGAGTGCACCACACCGAGGGCGGCGTAGCAGTCACGCACGTTATCGACCAGCACACGCAGTGCATGCACGTCGTAGATCTCGCCGAACTCGGCGCGCTTGCGCTGCATCTTCTTGTGGATGCTGTAGATGTGCTTGGGACGGCCGGAGAGCTCGGCCTCGATGCCCGAGTCGCGGAGCGCTTCCTGCAACACGTCCATGGCGCGTTCCACGTAGGCTTCGCGCGCCCGGCGGTGGGTCTCGAGCTGGCTGGCGAGCTCGCGGTAGGCCTCGGGCTCGAGGTACTTGAAGGACAGGTCCTCCAGTTCCCACTTGATCTGCCAGATCCCCAGGCGCTCCGCCAAGGGGGCATAGATCTCGGCGGTCTGTCTGGCGATGCGGATCTGCTTGGCCGGCGGCAAGGCACCCAGGGTGCGCATGTTGTGGAGTCGGTCGGCGAGCTTGATGAGGACCACGCGGATGTCCTCGGCCATGGCCAGGAACATCTTGCGGATGTTCTCCGCCTGTTGCTGTTCGTGCGTGAGGGTGCTGAACTTGCTCAGCTTGGTCACGCCATCGACGAGCCGGGAGACGTCGGAGCCGAAGCGCTCCTCCACGTCACCGATGGAGTACTCGGTGTCTTCGGGGATGTCGTGCAGGATGGCCGCCGTGACGGCGACCGGGTCCAGGCCCAGATCGGCCAGGATCCTGGCCACCGCCAGCGGGTGGCTGACATAGGGCTCACCGCTGACGCGCTTCTGGTCGGCATGGGCATCGAGCGCGAAGGCGAAGGATCTGGCCACCGAGGAGATGTCAGCTTGTGGGTAGCGCTGTCGCAGCTCCTGCTCCAGCTCTTCCAGCTGGCGTTGCATCCCGGCGGCCGACACATCCTCGGCGGGGGCGGGTCGGGCACGCCGCGTGGAACGCCTGCCCTTGGCGGGTCGCTTGACGTCGGCGGCGGTCTGCTGGGTCGGGGGACTGGTCATCTCGGCACGAGTGTAGCGAAGGTCGGTGGACCCCAGCCGGAGGGGCCGAGGGACCGTGGCCGATCAGGGCAGCTGCGTGAGCAGGTCGTCGAGCATGGCTGGGTCGCTGGCGATGATCAGCCAGGCGGCACCGTCGGTGGCGTAGAGGTTGGCGGTCAGGCCGGGGTCGTCGGGGCTGGTGTAGGCAGTGACCGTCTTGCCGGCGATCTGGACTTCCTCCGTCGCGGACGTCTGGTTGGCCAGGTCGAGCATCGACACCCAGAATGCGACGCCATCTTGCGGCATCATGCCGGGCACGCTGATGGCTTGCAGCAGGATGCCGCCCGAGCCATCGGCCGTGGTCGCGAAGGCCGCTGCCACACCCAGTCCTTCAGTGGGGTCGCCGGCGTCGCTGATGAGCCGATCGAGCACCACCAGCTCATTGTCGGCGGAGTTGGCGCGCATCTCCTCGATGCCGAAGGTCGTGGCCCCTGCGCGGAGCGGCAGTCCCGCAGCCTCCACCGGGATGAGTGCGAGCAAGGCTTCGGCGGCAGGGTCGAGGCTGGCGACCGGAGCGGCGCTGCCGATCGGAGCGGCGCTGGCGACATCGGGGGCAGCCGGCAGCGGCGAGGCCGGGCTCAGCGAGGCGTCCTGTGCCAGGGCGGCAGCAGGCAGAAGCAGCAGTGCGGCGCTCATCACGGCAGTGGCGATGCGGTCGAGTCTCATGTGGTCTCCAGCGTGGCGGGATGCAGTCGCATCCAGTCTAGCCATGCCGGCGCGGATGGTCGGTGAAGCGAACCCAACCATCGAGCCACCCGAACTGAACACGATCGTCGGCACAGGTGCTGGCGGCGTTGTACCGTGCTATCTCGTGAAGCCGTGGCCCTGCCCGCCCCGATTCCGAGCGGGCCTCCCCTATGCCATCCTCGCGCTGGCCTTGTCGGTCGTGGCGTCGTGCACCACCGTGGCCCGCGAGTCCGGGCCGGTCGCATCGCCGGCGGCGCCGCCGACCAGCACCGCATCGCCGACCAGCACCACCGGCGCCATCGCTCGGACCACGCTGCCCATCGTGACACCGACCGCCCCTGCCACCGCCGGCATGACGGTCGCGCCGCCAACGATGGCGCCCGTCGCGGCATCGCCGCAGAACCCGCTGCTGGTCACGCCCTCGCCCACCGTCGCGCTCGCGGTGGCCGCCTCGGACGTGTCGATGGACAAGCGCACCACCAGGAAGCTCGACCGGATCCTGCGCAACACCGTCAAGAACCAGCGCGTGGCCGGGCTGCAGGCGGCGGTGCTGCTGCCATCCGGCGAGACCTGGCTGGGGACCGCCGGCAAGGCGGAGATGACCCCCGATCGTCCGGTCAAGGACGACACACAGTTCGCCATCGCCAGCGTCAGCAAGACGTTCGTGGCAGCGCTGATCATGCAGCTGGCGGAGGAAGGCAAGGTCGACCTGGATGCGCCCTTCGGGACCTACTTCACGGACGCGCCCCGAAGCAAGACGGTGACGCTGCGGCAGCTGCTCAGCCACACCAGCGGCATCTACAACTTCTGGGAGAACGACGTCTACCAGGATGCCACCATCGCCTGGTATGAGAACCCCAACGCGACCGGCCTTCAGGCCCGCGATCACGCGTGGACGTACGAGGAGATGATGGGCCTCGTCAAACACGGTTACTTCAAGCCCGGTGCCGGCTACCACTACTCCAACACCAACTACCTCATCCTGCGCAGGGTGGCGGAGGCCGTCGAGGGCAAGCCCATCGACCAGCAGCTGCGTGACCGCTTCTTCAAGCCTCTGGGTCTGAAGGACACCGTCTACCAGCCGGCGCAGAAGCCGCGCGCAGACGCTGCCCACGGTCACTGGGCCACCGCCACCGGCTTCATGGATCACACGCGTGAGGCGTCCGTGGTGCCCTTCATGGCCGCCGTCACCGCCGCCGATGCTGCGGGCGCTATCGCGTCCTCGGCAGCGGACCTTGCCGCGTGGGCCCACGCCCTGTACGGCGGGGATCTCCTCTCAGCGCATTCCGTGGCCCAGATGACGACCATCCTCCAGCCCGGCCTCTATGGCCTGGGCACGGACGTGGCCTACTTCGCGGGCCATCGAGCCTATGGGCATCGTGGCGGCATCCGTGGCTACGAGTCGTCGATGTGGTACTTCCCCGAATCGGGTGTCTCGGTAGTGCTGCTCTCCAATCGCGGCAACTGGTTCACCGATGAGCCCATGACGAAGCTGGTGAAGGCGGTGCTGGGCAAGGGCTAGGTCGACCGGAGGGCTTCCCGTGCGGCGCCCGACTCGCTCCCAGGCCAGCTCGCCATCGGCCATCTCGATGGTCTTCTCGTGGCCCTTGCCCGCGAGGAGTACGACATCACCAGGTCGCGCGCGGCGCATGGCCGTAGCGATGGCACTGGCACGATCGGGGATGACCAGCAGGTCCTGGCCACGCCGTCGGCCGACCGCCTCGGCTCCGGCCGCGATGGCGTCGAGGATGGCTATGCGGTCCTCTCCGCGAGGATCCTCGTCGGTGACGATGACGAGGCGACAGCGCTCGCCGGCGATCCGGCCCATCGGACCACGCTTGCTGGGATCACGCTCGCCGGCGGAGCCGATGACCGCGATGAGCCCGGCGGCCGGGTGGGCCGGGTCGGTCGGCCGCAGCTCATCGAGCACCTTGGCCAGTGAATTGGCCGTATGCGCATAGTCGATGATGACGCTGAAGGGTTGGCCTTCGTCGACTCGCTGCATGCGGCCCGGGACCCCTGCGACTGCCCCCAACGCGGCGGCCGCGGCG
Source organism: uncultured Chloroflexia bacterium (assembly GCA_963778955.1). Lineage (GTDB taxonomy): Bacteria > Chloroflexota > Limnocylindria > Limnocylindrales > CSP1-4 > JAFMJV01. The sequence goes on along the minus strand of CAVZWI010000003.1, from coordinate 560,265 downwards.
TCCAGGTCGAGGTCCAGAGCGGCTGCCACGCCCATGGCCGCGAGTGCGTTGTAGACATTGAAGCGACCGGCCAGGCGCAGGCTCACCGTGCCGCGCCAATCCCTGGCCTCCATCCGCACCAGGAGGCTCCCGGGCAACTCGGTCAGCGCGGTCGCGGCCAGGTCCAGGGTGCTCGCCTCACGAGCAGCCAGGTCGATGGCCAGGCCGTAGCGCCAGACTCGGGCGCCAGCGGCGGTGGCGACGACGGCAGCCGCCTCGCCCTCGGGGTCATCGGCATTGACGACGGCGTGCTTGCCCCAGCCCTTCTCCGGGTTCTCCTCACTGAGGGCCAGTCGCGCGAAGAGGCTGCGCTTGGCGGCCCGATAGGCCTCCAGCGTGCCGTGGAACTCCAGGTGCTCGGAGGTCACGTTGGTGAGCACCGCGACATCGTAGGCGACGCCGCCGACGCGACCCTGCGCCAGCCCGTGCGAGCTCGACTCGACCACCGCCCAGCGATCGCCGGCAGCCAGCATGGCGGCCAGGTGGTCTTGCAGTTCGGGTGCCTCGGGTGTGCTGGTACGGGCGCTGTTGCCCAGGCTCTCGCCAGCGACGATGACGTCGGTCGTGCCCACCAGGCCGGTGCTGTGGCCGGTCGCTGCGAGGATGGCGCGAACGAGGTAGGCCGTGGTCGTCTTGCCGTCGGTGCCAGTGATGCCGACGACGCCCAGAGACCGGCTGGGATCACCCGCCCGCCAGGCTGCCGCAAGGGCCAGCGCCGTCCGGGCATCGCGCACCACCAACTGGGGCACGCTGAGGCGGGGGACCGGCCGTTCCACGACGACGGCTCCGGCTCCGGCCGCCGCCGCGGCCGCCACGTGGTCGTGGCCATCGTGATGCTGCCCACGCCTGGCCACGAAGACGTCACCTTCGCGCACCTGTCGCGAGTCGTAGCGGAGATGGCCGATGGCCGGATCAGGACTCGCCGCCATGCGCCGGCAATGGCTCGGACGCCAGCTGCCCGCGCTGCTGGAGCAGCGTGCTCAGGGTGGAGAGACGGTATCCAGCGCTGGTCGCCGGCATCAATCACCACTCGGCGTGGCTGAGACGGGGGTGTCCGGATCGAGCCCACGGCGGCGGCGTGCCAGACGGACCCAGCCGCGACGTCCACGCAGGTAGAGCGAGTGCGCCGCTGCGTTGCTGACGAGGTCGAAGGTGCCGCCATACTCGACGACGCGGCCGCCGAAGCCCTGCTTGAAGTGGGCGATGCCACGGGTCGATCGGCCCCACATGTCGAAGATCTCGGCACCGGCCGCCCTGGCGCGGATGATGGCCTCCCATTCGAAGAAGTGCCCCGAACGCGCCTCGCCACCGGCGTCGGTGAGCCCGCCATAGAGCTGCGAGGCGCGACCGCCGCTGCTGAGGATCATCTTGCTCGAGACGGGCGTGCCATCGGCGAGGTAGCCGATCAGGATGCGGGCTTTGCCGCGGCGCGCGAACGCTCGATAGACCGCCGCATAGGCCTCCATGGCCCGCGGGATGAAGCTGCTCCGCCCGGCCGTCTCGACCAGGATGTCGTAGAAGACCGGCAGCGCTGCCTCGCCACCCTCCTCGACGTAGCAGCCCTTCTTGCGGGCGCCGTTGGCGTATCGCCGACTTGACTTGTAGACGTCGGACCAGAGCTCCTCCTCGGACTCTGCGCAGGTCGATGATCTGCGTGGACGCCAGCTGCAGCGCGTCGGCCGGCTGCCAGCCGGCGGCCAGGAAGAGTGGATGGTGAGCGGACCCTTCGAGCCCGGGGTCGGCCGTCACGTGCGTCAGGTGCCGGGCGCGGGCGAACTCGCGCAGCGCCTCGGTGAAGGCCTCCACGCTCGCCGCGTCAAGGCTGGTGGCGATCGGTCCACGCGGCAGATAGCCCAGCGCGAACGGCCCCGGCCCCAGGCGACGGGTGAGCACCTGTGCCCCGATGGGGCCGGCGCCAGCGTCGGCAACCACCCGCATCGACCGCCAGCCGTAGGGGGCTTTGGCCTCGGCCCAGGCTGCCATCTGCAGCGGGAAGGCCGTCTCGGAGCCCTCGACGAACGCGTCCCAGGCGTCGTCGTCGTCGCGCAGTCGCTCCAGCTCCGGTTCCATGGCGGCTATCTTCGCATCCCCCTGAGCGTGTCGACGGTGCGGCGGCGGAGGCGGGCCAGTCGCTCGGCCGTGGGGCGTAGGACGATGCGACGAGCGGGTTCGCGTTCGAGCCACTCGGCCCCGAAGCCCCGTTTGTGCTCATAGAGTCCGCGGTTGGGGTCGCCATGTCGGGGAGGGCTGCGATGTCCGGGCAGGTCTACGCCGCCGAGCTCGATGGCCGGGCAGCCCGCGGCCAGCGCGCCCTCGATGGCGGTCCAGCGCACCAGGTGCATGGTGCCGGGCAGGTCGCGTCGGCGGCTGGCGCGATCGGCCGAGTAGGCGGTGGCGTGGATGCCGCCCTGGTGGAAGAGGAAGAGCCCTCCCACGAGCTCAGCCTCGTGCTCGGCGACCAGCAGGTGTGCCAGCCCGGCCGCCATCAGTGCGCGCCAACCTCGCAGGTAGTCGCTGCCTTGCTGCAACTGCATGCCCACCACCTCGGCACGCTCGCGCATCAGGCCAGCGAACTCGTCGAGCCGATGGCCGCCCGGGTCCTCCGCTCACACGCGTGCCGTCCGCCTGCGCTGAGCGGATGCGTTGCCGGGTGGACTTGGAGAAGCCGGCGTACACGTTCTCAGCGTCCGTCCCTGAGGCGAAGGTCAGCCGCATCACGTGGACTCGAAGGCTCGACCCCCTCGCAGATAGCGAAGCCGGCCGCGTCCATGGCGGCAGCGTAGGCGGGGTCGGCCGGGCGCTCCGGGTCGATGAAGAGATCGCGCGCGCCGATCCCCCGCGCCCAGCCTGCCAGTGCCGCGGCACGTTCGCCGGCGACGCCGGGGGTCTCTCCGGCATGTGGCGGACCACGGCGGACCGTGGCTGACACCCCCGGCAGTCCAGGCGTCCGACGCAGCAGCGCCAGCGCGGCGTGTCCGTCATCGAACGTCAGGTAGCGTGGCTCGAAGCCCTGGCTCGCGCGATATGCGCCCCAGGCGGCTGACTGCATCACGTGCCCGCCGGGCGTGTCCACCGCGCGTGCATCCCAGCCGGCTGGCGCGACCGTCTCATCAGCCGCGATGCCGACGCTGGGACCGGCCACGCTCATCGTCCTCTCGCCGCGGCACGCAGCAGGTCGACGGCACGTCCGAGCTCAGGCAATCGCACCAGCCGACTGTACAGGAGGTAGGCCGCCAGCCCGCTGCCGCCGGCCAGGCCCAACTGCAGGATGAGGCCGGCGACGCGTGGCATCCCGGCCGGGATCGGGACCAGGGCCAGCACGCCGGCGGCCACCAGGGCGGCCATGACTGCCCCGGCCAGCGAGAGCGCGCCGCCGGCGAGGATGGGGGCCACGACGATGCTGGTGTGGCGACGTCGCAGCAGGATGGTGAGCGTGATGGCCTCGAACCAGGCGCCGAGGACGATGCCCAGCGCCAAGCCCCCGATGCCCAGGCTGCCGACCGTGGCGACCGATACGGCGACGTTGACCGCCACCGAGATGATGGCCACCGTCACCGGCGTGATGGTGTCCTTGCCGCTGTAGAAGGCACGCGTGAGGATGACATTCATGGCGTTGGCCGGCAGGCCCAGCAGGAAGACACCCAGGGCTGCCGCCGTGGCCGCCAGCGTCTCCCCATCGAAGCCCCAGCCGAACAACAGGTCTACGACCTGGTCGCGCGCGACGATGCCGACCGCGGCGATGAAGACCATCAGCCACAGCAGGAGGCGTAGGGCCCGGGTCACCAGGTTGCCGAACTCGGTCTCGTGACCAGTCGCCAGCGCGCGTGACATCGAAGGCAGCAGCACGATGCCCAGCGGCAGGCCGATGACCCCCAGCGGGATCTGCAGCACGCTGAAGGCCACGGTGTAGCTCACCACGGCCCCGACGGCGACCGTGCTGGCCAGGGCGGTGTTGACCAGGAAGGTGATCTGATTGACGCCCATGCCGATGGCACGCGGCAGCATCAGGAAGAACGTCTCGCGGGCGGCGCGGTCCCGGACATCGACTCGGGGGCTGTAGCGGAAGTGCCCCCGCAGTGCCGGCAACTGGACCAGGAGATGGCCGATGGCCCCGATGACGACGCCGACCGCGACGCTGTAGATGCCCAGCGTCGGCGAAAGCAGCAGGGCCCCGGCGATGATGCTGGCGTTGTACACCACCGGCGCCAGGGCGGCTACGCCGAATGGTCCTGCGTCTGGAGGATGGCGCTGACGATCGAGCCGCTGGCCAGGAAGATGGGCGCGATGAGCATCAGCCGCGTCAGCTCCACGGTCAGCGCCATCCTGGCTTCGTCGAAACCTGGCACCAGCAGCGGGACGATCGACGGCGCGAACACGGCGAAGAGGACGGCGAAGACCAGCAGCGCCGCCACCATCAGGTTGATGACGCTCGAGGCGACGCGCCACGCGCGGTCGCGCTCCCCGTTGGCGATGAGACCAGACAGCACCGGGATGAGCGCTGAGGTGATGGCCCCCGCCGCGACCAGCTCGAACATCAGGTCCGGGATGCGGAAGGCGGCGTAGTAGGCGTCGAGCTGCCCGATGTCCTCGGGCTTCCCGAACAGGTTGGAGAGGACGATGACGCGCAGCCAGCCCAGCATCCGCGAGGCAAGGAAGGCGCCGGTGACGACCAGACCGGCGCGAGCGAGCGCCCCCCTGCTCACCGCTCGTCGTCGATGGGTTCGCCGCCGGGTGGGGTGGTGTCTGGCACGCGGGCCCGGGGATGGGCGGCGCGATAGCTGGCCTGCAGGCGGCCCGGGCTGACGTGGGTGTAGATCTGCGTCGTGGCGAGACTGGAGTGTCCCAGCAGCTCCTGGACCACGCGCAGGTCGGCGCCACCTTCGAGCAGATGTGAGGCGAACGAATGGCGCAAGGTATGGGGCGAGGTTCGCTCCGGCAGGCCGGCGCGCCGCACCAGCAGGTCGATCCGCTTGCGCACGCCGCGTACCCCCAGCCCTCGCCCACGGGTACTCAGGAAGAGGGCGTCATCGGCGCCTCTCTCGGCGCCGACCTCGACGCCGGCCAGCACCGGTCGGCCATGGCGAAGGTAGGCGTCGAGGGCGTCGCGGGCGGGACCGCCCAGCATGCCCATGCGCTCTTTGCGGCCCTTGCCCAGGACGCGGATCTCACCCCGGCGCAGGTCGATGTCGGCCAGGCGCGCGCCGGCAAGCTCGCTGATGCGCAGGCCGGCCGCATAGGCGCATTCGACGATGGCGCGGTCACGAAGCTCCAGCGCCTGCGGGATACGCTCCTCCCACGCCCGGCCGATGGGGTGACCGCCGGACCCCGGGATGGCATCGAGCAGCCGCTCCACGTCGCTGACGTCCATGACCCTGGGCAAGCGCGAGGAGCGTCGTGGCGTGACGATGGCCGACCAGGGGTCGCCGGCCACCCAGCCCTGCCGACGGGCGAAGCGGTAGAAGGAGCGCAACGCGGCGATGCGGCTGCTGATGGTGGATTCGCGCCAGGCCGCGGCCGTCCAGCTCGGCGAGGTAGGCGCGCAGCGTGCGTCGGGGCGGTCTTGTCCAGTCGACGCCGGAGACGCCCTCGAGCCAGGTCAGGTACTGCTCCACGGCCGTGCCGTAGGCACGACGGGTGTGCGGTGAGGCATCGCGAGCGTCGAGCGAGGCCATGAAAGCCGCAGCCGCCGCGGCCCCATCGTGACCGCCCGCATCATCCACGCTGCTGCCCCACCCGCTGGCCATCAGTCGCCGGCGTCGTCAGGCCCGGCGTTGGTCTTGGTGCTCCTGGTCGTGGTTCGCTTGCGGCCCGCCGGCCTGGCGGCCGATTTGTGGCCCTTGCTGGTGGCACGCTTCTTGCGTGAGGGCGCCAGCGCGGCCGGGTCCGGCGAGCCACCCGGGAGCGACTGGCCGGGCAGGTCGGCACGATCGCCCGGCAGGTCCACCGGCGCGCCACAGCGTAGGCAGATGCCGCTGTCATCCTTCAGCCCGACCGCACCAGCGTCGGCGTCGTGGAGGGCGCCGGTCGGTTCGAAGTTGGTGGTGAAGTCGCATTTGGGATATCGACCGCAGCCGTAGAACACGTTGCCGGTGCGCCGTGCCCTGCGTGCCACCAGCTTGCCCTCGCCGCACTTGGGACACTCCACCTCGAAGGGCAGCGGCGGGGGCGGCGGGGGACCGGTGCGATGGATGTAGTCACAGTCGGGATAGCGGTCGCAGCCGGCGAAGGCACCGAAGCGCCCACGCTTGGCCACCAGCGTCCCCTGGCCGCACTTGGGACAGGGCTCTCCCGCGCCCTCGACCGCCGGCAGATCCGGCTCCTCCCCGGGGATGTCGCGGGTCTCCTTGTGGTCTGGATACATGGAACAGGCCAGAAAACGCCCATTGCGCCCCAGGCGGATGACCATGGGGTGCCCTTGTGAGCAGACCTCATCGGTCTCTTCGGTGGTCAGCTCCTTGCGCGTGAGCGACTTGCGTTTCTCGTCGACCAGCGCGATGAGTGGATCGTAGAACTCGTGCAGCAGCGGCACCCACTCGCGTCGTCCGGCTGCGACCTCATCGAGCTCGGCTTCCATGCGCGCGGTGAAGTCGTAATCGACGTAGTCGCCGAAGTGCTCCACGAGCAGGTCGGTGACGATGCGTGCCACGGCCTCGGGCCGCAGACGGCGGTCCACCAGCGAGACGTAGCCACGATCCTGGATGGTGGAGATGGTGGCGGCATAGGTCGAAGGGCGGCCGATGCCGTTCTCCTCGAGCGCCTTGATGAGGGTGGCCTCGGTGTAGCGTGGCGGCGGCTCGGTGAAGTGCTGCTCGCCTTCCACGTCCTTGACCTCGGAACGATCGCCCTCGGCCAGCGCCGGCAGGGTCGCCTCCTTCTCCTCGTCGTCACCGTCGTCACGGCCCTCGGTGTAGACCACCGTGAAGCCGTCGAAGGTGGTGCGTGTGGCGCTGGCGCGAAGCTCGAAGCGACCTGCGGTCAGCTCGGCCGCGGTCGTCTCCATCTGCTTGGGTGCCATCTGCGAGGCCAGCGCGCGCTGCCAGATGAGCCGGTACAGACGCAGTTCGTCATCCTTGACGCGCCCCTTCAGGGACTCCGGGTCGCGCCCGAACGAGGTCGGCCGGATGGCCTCGTGCGCTTCCTGGGCACCCTTGGCCTTGGTCTTGTAGCCGCGGCCGCCCTCGACCGCGTAGTCGGTGCCGTAGCGTTCGCCGATGACTTCATGGGCTTCCTGCTGGGCCGACTTGGCGAGGTTGACCGAGTCGGTGCGCATGTAGGTGATGAGCCCGGTGGGCTCGCCGTCGATCTCGATGCCCTCGTAGAGCCGCTGGGCCACCGACATGGTGCGCCTGGGGCCGTAGCCGAGCTTGCGGCTGGCCTCCTGCTGCAGGGTGCTGGTGATGAAGGGCGGTGCCGGGTTGCGCTTGCTGCTGCGGACCTTGACCGAGGTCACCGTAGCCGTCTCGGCCTTGAGCGCTGCCACGTACGCCTGCGCCGTGGCCTCGTCGGCGATGGGGACCTCGTTCTTCTTGATCTCGCCGCCGGTCGCGACGCGGGTGCCGTCGACCTTGATCAGTGCAGCCTTGTAGCGTTCCACTGACGGGGTCTCCAGCAGCGCCTCAAGGGTCCAGTACTCGCGCGCGCTGAAGGCCTCGATCTGGCGCTCGCGTTCGACCACCAGGCGCACGGCCACCGACTGCACCCGACCGGCTGAGAGGCCGCTGCGGACCTTGCGGCTGATGAGGGGGCTCAGGGTGTAGCCCACGATGCGGTCCATGATGCGGCGCGTCTGCTGGGCATCGACGAGGCCCATGTCGATCTGGCGCGGTTCGGCGAACGCCGTGGTGATGGCGCTCTTGGTGATCTCGCTGAAGGTGACACGGCGGGTCTTGTCGTCCGGTATCTCGACCGCCTCGACCACGTGCCAGGCGATGGCCTCCCCCTCGCGATCGAGGTCGGTGGCGAGGTAGACCATGTCGGAGGAGGCAGCGGCGCGCGTGATGGCGTTGAGCTGCTTGCGGCGATCCTCGTTGATGACGTACTCGGGCGCGAAGTCGTGTTCGACATCCACGCCCAGCTTGCCCTTGCCGGGGTTCTCCGGGAGGTCTCGGACGTGGCCGTACGAGGCCAGCACCTTGTAGCCGTCGCCAAGATAGCGTTCGATCGTGCGCGCCTTGGCCGGCGACTCGACGATCACCAGGTTCTTCGTCATCGGCGCGGAGTGTAGCAGCGGTGCGCGGACGCACCGCCGGCCACCCGGAGGCGGTCGGTCATGCCTCGCGGATGCGGCGCAGCAGCTCCGCATCCGGTTCGAGGCGTTCCAGGGCCTCGTCGTCGGCCGCCTGCGGCTCGGACGTGGTCCGCGGCGCGGGCGTGACGATGACGTGGGCGCCCTGGGGCACGGCGCCGGCCTCGGCGGGCAACTCGACCGGACCCGACGGCAGATCGTGGTCGAGACCGGCGGCGTGGATGGCCGATCGGGGGACCTCGATGAAGCGGATCGCGTGATAGGGCAGCAGAAAGACCGAATCGAGGTACTCGGTCGAGATGGGCTTGCGCCCTTCGAGCGTGCGCAGGTTGGTGCACAAGAGGCCGGCATCGGCCGCGGTAGGCAGTGATTCGATGTCGGCTTTCATGGGCATCTCGCCCACGAGATGCAAGATGACGTTCCTGATCATGACTCCATCCTACGCTGCGGCGACCGGCGCACCCCGTCGGGGCGTCGCGGACTCTCTCACGGCCGGCCTCGCTTGTCCATCACCAGCAGGGGTCCGGCAGGGAGATGGATGGCACCCAGGACCCGCGCCCAGCCTCGCAGCTGCAACATGGTGAGACCGGCCGCGACCACGCCCGCTTCCAAGCCGGTCGCTCGACAGAGGCCGTCGATCGACTGCGGACCGGCCGCGAGGTGGATGGCGATGGCACGCTGCGTGGGATCGAGCAGGGTGATGGCCGCATCCGCGGTCAGTGCGTGGGCGGCCATCGGGTCCGGCGCCTCCCCTACCCTCCCGACTCTGGCGTCGAGGTCGAGTTCCAGGTCGGTGAGCATCTCGTCCAGCCCGATGAGCGGGCGCGCCGGCGACTCGCGCAAGAGGGCCAGGTTCCCCGCCACGCGCGGATCGAGCGGTCGGCCGGTGGCGACCAGCAAGGCACGACCCTGCTCGAGCGCGTGTCGCGCAGTGATGAGGGCCCCGCTGCGGGCCGGGGCTTCGACCACGATGGTGGCGTCGGCGAGTCCGCTGATGATGCGGTTGCGACGGGGGAAGGTGCCCTTGGTGGGACGCACCCGCGGCGCCAGCTCGGCGACGACCGCACCGTGGGCCGCGATGCGGCGGGCGAGGCGTCGGTGTGGGGCGGGGCCGGGTTCATCGAGGCCCCCGCCGACCACCGCCACCGTCTCACCTCCCGCCTCGAGCGTCGCCAGGTGTGCCGCGCCATCGATGCCCACTGCCAGGCCGGAAACGACGACGACGCCGGCCTCCGCCAGGCGCCCGCCGACCCGCACCGCCAGGTCGCGGGCGCCTGCGGTCGGTCGTCGCGTGCCCACCACCGCCACCATGCGCGTCCGCTCCAGAGCGGCCGGGTCACCGAGGCCGTAGATGACCGCTGGAGGCTCCTCGATGCCATGGAGGCGCTGCGGATAGCCGGCATCGAGCGGCGTCAGCAGCCAGCCGCCCAGGGCCTGCATGCGCCGTTCGGTGCCGTCGGGGTCGGCGGCGGCATCACGGATGGCAGCCGCCAGACCTCGCCGCAGCCGGATCCGGAGCCCCTCGGCAAGGATGCGATCGGCGCGACCGCGCGGGAGGCGCGCGACGGCGGTGAGTGCGTCGCGGGCGTTGCCATGGATGGCGAGCAGCCGGTCGAACGTCAGGTCGCCCACGCCGGGTGTGCTGGCCAACGCGATCCAGGCTTGCCGCTCGGTCACGGTGGGCAGGGAGAGACTCACGCCGCGAGGTCCGCTTCCATCGAACGGTCGCGCATCGACGTCGCCGCCAGGATCTCATCGCTCCGAACGACATCCGTGCCGCGCAGATCGGCGACCGTCCTGGCCACACGCATCATGCGATGGACGCTGCGTGCCGTCAGCTCCAACCCGGTCGCCACCTCCTTCAGCGTGTCCCTGGCGCGCTGGTCGAGGCCACAGGCTCGGATCAGTCGTTGCCCGGTGAGCGCCGCATTGGGCCGACCGCCGTTGCGCTCCAGGGCGCGGTCCCAGGCCGTGCGCACCCGAGCGGCGACGGTGGCGCTGGGTTCTGGTCGTGCGGCCTCCACCAGTTGCTCCGGCAGCATCCGCGGCATCACCACCCGCAGGTCGATGCGGTCCAGCAGTGGTCCGCTGACGCGCCGCATGTAGCGCTCCGGCTCTCGCTGCGGGCACCGGCACCGCCGGTCTGGATCGTCGTGCCAGCCACAGCGGCAGGGGTTCATGGCGGCGATGAGTTGGAGTCGCGCCGGGTAGCGCACCGAGCCGTGGGCGCGCACGATCTCGACCGATCCGTCCTCCAGGGGTTGACGCAAGGCGTCGAGCACGTCGCGGTCGAACTCTGCCAGCTCGTCGAGGAACAACGTGCCGTGGTGCGCCTGGGTGACGAGACCGGGCCGGAGGTGCGGTCCACCACCGACCATGGCCGCATAGGAGGTCGTGTGGTGCGGGCTGTGGAAGGGCCGTGCCAGCCGACCGTCCGAGGTGGCTTCAAGGCCGGCCACGCTGCGGATGACCGCCACCTCGCGGGCCTCTGCCTCGGTGAGCGGCGGCAGCAATCCCGGAGTAGCCCGGGCCAGCATCGTCTTGCCGGCACCTGGCGAGCCGATGAGCAGCAGGTTGTGCCGCCCGGCGACCGCCACTTCGAGTGCCCACCGGGCGTGCTCCTGACCGCGCACGTCGGCCAACTCGGTGACCGTCACGGTGTGCGCCGCCTCCGTCTGCTCCGCATGCACGCGTGCGCCGGCAGCCACCCGCACCGCGACGCGGCGTCGAGCGGCCGCCGCTTTGCGGCCCCTGGGACCGGCGATGAGGCGGGCGGCGTCATCGAGACCGTCGATGCCCACCACCTCGATCCCTGACACCAGCCTGGCCTCCGCGACATTGCCCTGCGGCACACAGACCCGCCGGTGTCCGGCTTCCCGGAGCGTGGATACCATCGGCAGCACGCCCGGCACCGGCATGACGCCACCATCGAGCGATAGCTCACCCAGCAGGGCCCACGAGCCACCCGAGGCACGCAGCTCACCGCTCGCGAGCAGGATGCCGATGGCGATGGCCACGTCGTAGGCGGCGCCGTGCTTGCGGCGGTCGGCGGGCGCCAGGTTGACCGTGATACGGCTGAGCGGGTAGTCGAAGCCGGCGTTGCGGATGGCGCTGCGGACCCGTTCGCGCGCCTCCGACAGGGCGGTGTCCGGCAGCCCCACGATGTTGCAGGTCGGCAGCCCTGGCGCCACGTCCACCTCGACGCGGACCAGCTCACCGCGCAGGCCGCTGACGACGGCGGTATCAAGGATGGCAAGCATGCCCCGAGTCTGGGCGCAGCCACTTGGCGGGCACTTCACACCCGCTTTGCCGAGACTCTCGCTGGCGGGGCGTCGAGGGTCGGCGACTACCGCCGGCCTTGGGAGCTCGAGTCCTGAGTCGCCACCAGGCGCGCGAACAGCCGGTCGGCCTCCGCCGAGGGGTCGTCACACAGCCCCGAGTGCACCGGCGAGACCTGGATGACGGTGCTGCGTGGCGCCACCAGCCAGTGGAAACGTTCGGAGGGGCTCAAGGAGCCGTGCGGTCCAGCGTCAGGCCCACCGGCACAGATCCGTTCGATGGAAGAGAGATGGGCACGGATGGCAGCCACATCGGCGTCGGGCGCCAGGGCCGCCAGTCGAGCCTCGTCGAGCCAGACGCGCGCCAACAGCGCGGAGTGGGACTTGGCGAAGAGGATGATGCCGGCGTTGAGGTACTCACCCCGCGCCACATCCGGGACGACCCGCACGACCGCGTAGTCATACGAGCAGTGCGCGGGCACGAGTGGCCTCCCTGGTGAAGATGGCTGATCGATCGAGTCGCGCACTGAGGTAGTCGACATAGGCCCGGCGCACGAGCGCCGGTTCGTCGTCGCCATAGTGCTCGGTTAGCCAACCCTCCGGCACCGCTGACACGACCGCCTCGAAGACTTGCCGCGACAGCCGCTGGTGTGCCCGCTCGTCGGCCGCGTCGAGGTCGTCGCTGAAGGGCAGCAGGACGTGCTGCGCGATGTGGCCGAATGGCTCGCCTGCCCGCGCCACCACGTCACCCCAGTCGTGGTGGACGTACAGTGCCGCGCCATGGTCGATGAGCCAGATGCGACCGTGCCATTCGAGCATGTTGACATTGCGGGCGGAACGATCGACGTTGCTGACGAAGGCATCGAACCAGACCACGTCGGCAGCGAACGCCCCATCGGGGGCCGGCGGCACCAGCGGGTCGTAGCTGATCGACCCCGGCAGGAAGTCGAGCGCGTAGTTGATGCCCTCGCTCTGGTTCAGCAGATGCCGGATCTCATAGTCCATCTCCAGGCGCGCGAACGCCGGGTCGAGATCCAGCAGCACCGCGTCAGGGACGGGCAATCCAAGCGCCCGGCCGATCTCGCCGGCGATGAGCTCGGCCACCAAGGCCTTGGGCCCCTGTCCGGCGCCGCGGTACTTGACAACGTAGGTACCGTCGTCATCGGCCTCCATCAGGCCGGGCAGGGAACCGCCTTCGCGCAGCGGCGCGACATAGCGGACCGCCTGAACGGTGGGCAGCATCGTCAGGCGGTCGGCGACCGCCTACGCGGTGTCGCCCTTCCCGCTGGGAGCGACCTGCGGAGTGGTGCTGCTGTATCGCTGGGCCTGGCCGGTCTCCATGCCGTTGTCGAGGAAGTTGCCCACGCGCCGCGCCAGGTCGGTCAGCTCCAACGGGATGACGTACTTGGTGGCGTCGGTCTGACCCAGCTGCTTCAACGCATCGAGGTACTGCAGCGTCATGGTGCGGTCGTCGATCTTGCTGGCGGCCTCGAAGATGCGCATCAGTGCCTGGCTGAAGCCCTCGGCCTCGAGGATGGACGACTGGCGCACGCCCTCGGCACGCAGGATGGCCGACTGCTTCTCGCCTTCGGCCACGTTGATGGCGGACTGTCGGGCGCCCTCTGATTCGGTGATGACGGCGCGGCGCGTCCGCTCTGCGGTCAGCATCCGGTTCATCGAGTTCTGCACGTCCGGCGGCGGCGTGATCTCGCGGATCTCGACGGACATGACCTTGCCGCCCCAGCGTTCGGTCTGCTCGTCCATCTTGACGCGCAATACCTCGTTGATCTGGTCGCGCTTGGAGAGCACGTCATCGAGCAGGATGTCACCGATGACCGCGCGCAGGGTGGTGGTGGCGATGCCTTGCAGGGCGCCGCTGAAGTAGGCCACGTTGACCACGCTGCTCATGGCGTCGACGATGCGGTAGTAGATGAGGAAGTCGATGTCGATGGGGGCGTTGTCACGGGTGATGTTCGTCTGGCTGGGGACCTCCACGAACTGCTCGCGCATGTCGACCTTGACGGGTCGGTCGACGAACGGGATGAGGAAGCGCAGCCCTGGCTCACGTACCAGGTGCGCATCGGTCCGGCCCAGCCGGAACACGACCATGCGCTCGTACTGTTTCACCACCCGCACCGAGAGGTAGAGGATGACCACCACCACCACGAGCACGATGATGAGAGAGCCCAGGATCCCGGCTTCCATATCAGGCCGTCCTTTCTACTGCTGGCTGCTCCGCTAGTCCGACGATGGCGCGCTCGACGAGGAGCGTGAGCCCTTGCTGGCCCACGACCCGCGCCAACGTGCCGCGGTCAAGGATGCTGCCGTCGACGCTGCGGGCGGTCCATTCCTCGCCCATAGCGTAGATGGTTCCGTCCGGTTCGAGGGTGCGACGCACGGGGGCGCTCGTGCCGAGCGGTACCAGCTGACCGATATGTGACGCGCCCAACGCCAGCTGCGGCGCACGGCGCTGCTTCATCACGACATAGAGGGCGCCCACCACGACCAGGCCGGTGATGGCGGTCATGACGATGATGACCCCCGGCGACACGCTGACCTCCGGTGCCACGGGGTCACCCGGCTGGGTGTACAGCGCTGAGGCACCGAGCGCGAAGGCCACCAGCCCGCCCACGGTGAGGAGGCCGCCGCTGGTGACCGAGAACTCCAGCACGAAGAGGATCACGGCCAGGGCGATGAGGAGCAGGCCCGCGATGTTGAGCGGCAGGCTGCCGAAGCCGATGAAGGCCAGGATGAGCGCGAAGGCGCCCAGGATACCGGTCACGTAGTTGGGGTTCTGCAGCTCGAAGAAGATGCCGTAGAAGCCCAGCGTGAAGAGGATGAAGGCGATGTTGGGGTCGCTCAACAGGTGCAGGAAGTCCTGGAACGGGTTCATGCCCAGCTCCTCGACCGTGGCGTCCGCGGTCTCGAGCACGACCGGCTCGCCGGCCACGTCGACGCTCATGCCATCGGCCTGGACCAGGAGATCCTCGATCGAGGCGGCCTTGAAGTCGATGGCACCGGCGGCCAGAGCTTCATCGACGGTGAATGAGGCCGCATCCTGCACCGTGCTGACGGCCCACTCCACAGGGCGTCCCCTCTCCTCGGCGATCGAGGTGATGGTGGCGATGGTGTCGTTGAGCACCTTCTTGCCGAGGTCGTCGGGGATGTCCTGGCCATCGCTGGAGATGGGTGTGGCGGCCCCGATGTTGGTGGCAGGCGCCATCGAGGCCACGTGCCCGGCCAAGGTCAGGAAGGTGCCGGCACTCGCGGCGCGCGCACCCGATGGCCCCACCCAGACCAGCACCGGCACCTCCGCGGCCAGCTCCGCCTTCACGATCTCGCGCGTGGCTTCGAGCGAGCCGCCGGGGGTGTCAAGCTCGATCACGACCGCTTCCGCTCCCTCGCTGGCACCACGCGCGATGCCCTCCCGGAGGTAGTTGGACATGATCTGGTCGACCACCCCGCTGGCGGGGAGGACGATGACGCGTCGTCCACCGTCCTGTGCCTGAGCGCTCGCAGCCAGCAGGCTGAGCGCAGCCGCCAGGAGCAGGAGCATCCGCAGCAGGGCCAGCGATGACGGACGACGATGTGTCACGAGGTTCACTTCGTGAGCGATTATCTCACCCCGGCGGCCCGATCCAGCCAGGTCATTCGGCCCTATCCGCCGGCGCCGTCACATGATCGTAAAGAAGCTGGCTCCACGTCTCCATCCGGGCATAGACCGGCCGCACTTCACGGGGCAGCACGAACCGACCCTGCAGCTTGTCGGTCTCTCGGATCGCCAGCGCCCGGCCGGCCGCATCCGCCTCGAAGACCACGCCCACGTGCACCTGGCCCACCAGCGCGTCGTCGTCGTTCAGCAGGCCGAGTAGGCGCGGCTGCGGATCCCAGTCGGCCACCATCTCTTCGTGGAACTCGCGCCGCAGTCCGTCGAGGACCCCGCCATCCTCGGGGTTGAGGTGCCCGCCGATGCCCAGCGAGAACAGGTCGTGCAGGCGCTCGTCACCCCCAGCCCTCGTGCGCTGCATCAGGAAGAGCCGCTCGCCGTCCCGCATGAGCAGGTACGGGATGATCTGCTTCCAGCCCGGGTCTCGCTCCGCTTCGCCACGTGGCCGATACGTGCCTTCGGCCGCGATCAGCTCCAGGTAGCCCTCCGTGCCCGCAGCCAGGACGCCCTTCCATGGCCGATCGCCGATGATGCGAGCGCGGGGCAGGCCCAGCACCAATTCACCGTCCTTGGGGTCCATCCACGCCTTCCGCCAGTCCGGCCTCGTCCCGGTATCTCCAAGATGGCCGCTCAGATCTTGGGCAAGGCCTCCAGGGCGTGATCGATGCGCTCCTGCGGCAACTCGTAGTCCTCCAGCTCGCCACCGAGGTAGCGGTCGTAGGAGGACAGGTCGAAGTGGCCGTGGCCGCTCATGTTGAAGAGGATCACCGGGCTGGTGCCCTCCGCCTTGGCCTTCCGAGCCTCCTCGATGACGACGCTGATGGCGTGGGTCGTCTCCGGTGCCGGCGGGATACCTTCGGTGCGCGTGAAGAGGACGCCGGCCTCGAACGTCTTGCGCTGCGGGACCGCTCGCGCCTCGACGATCCCCTGGTTCACCAGCAGGCTCACCTGGGGTGCCATGCCGTGGTAGCGAAGGCCACCGGCATGGATGGGATCGGGTACGAAGTCGTGGCCCAGCGTGTGCATCTTGACGATGGGCGCGGCCTTGCCGGTGTCGCCATAGTCGTAGGCGTAGATGCCGCGGGTCATGCTGGGCGCCGCCTCGGGCTCGGCAGCGATGACCCTGTAGCTGCCTTCACCGCGCAGCTGCTGGCCGATGAAGGGGAAGGTCAGGCCGGCGAAGTTGGAGCCGCCGCCGGTGCAGGCGACCAGGATGTCCGGCTTCTCACCGGCCATCTCCATCTGCTCCATGGCCTCCTGGCCGATGACGGTCTGGTGCAGGAGGACGTGGTTGAGGACCGAGCCCAACGAATAGTTGGAGTCATCATGCGTGGCGGCGTCCTCGACGCCCTCGCTGATGGCGATGCCCAGCGAGCCGGGGGTGTCCGGGGTCGCGGCCAGCACGGTCCGACCGAAGTTGGTCAGGTTGCTGGGGCTCGCCACCACTTCCGCGCCATAGAGGTGCATGACGGTTCGGCGGCCGGGCTTGGCGTCGTAGGACGCCCGCACCATGTAGACCATGACTTCCAGGCCGAAGAGCGCGCCCGCCAGCGAGAGCGCCGTGCCCCACTGCCCTGCGCCTGTCTCCGTGGTGAGCCGCTTGATGCCGGCTTCCTTGTTGTAGAAGGCCTGTGCGATAGCGGTGTTGGGCTTGTGGCTGCCGGCTGGGCTGACACCCTCGTACTTGTAGTAGATGTGGGCGGGGGTGTCGAGCGCTGCCTCCAGGCGATGAGCACGATGCAACGGCGACGGACGCCACAGCGCAAGCGCGTCGCGGACGGGCCCCGGGATCTCGATGTAGCGCTCGGTGCTCATCTCCTGGGCGATGAGCGCCATGGGGAAGATGGGCGCCAGGTCGTCTGGACCGACCGGCTGCATGGTGACCGGGTGGAGTGGCGGCGCCAGCGGCACCGGCAGGTCGGCGTTGATGTTGTACCAATCGCGAGGGATGCGATCCTCAGGCAGGTTGAACGTCGTCTTTGGTGGCGCCATGGATCCTCTCCTCGTGACGGTCGCGGGAGCCGCGACCAGGTGCGCGGTATCGGTGGTGACTGAGTGGAGCCTACAACGCCGCCTCGTGCAGCGTCTCGTAGCGCGCGCCGCTGGTCTCGAGGTGGCTGCGATACAAGCCGATGCGGTCCACCGTCCACGCCACGCCGAGCGGCCCCAGGGCCTGTGTGCGCAGGGCCTCGATGGCGGCAGCCGTCGCGCCGCGAGCGAGCGTGAGGTGGGCCGAGCGGGTGCGGCGGGCCGGTGCGCCGATGGTGACATCGGATGGGCAACCGAGGGCCAGGGTGTCCGCGAGGTCTACGAGCGTTCCGCCACCCACGCTCGCCGCCAGCCAGCCGACACCTCCCTGCTGCCCGCTGCGCCCACCGCCGGCGTCGAGGCGGATCCGATACGGCGTCCCTGCTGCGGCCACCGCGTCCACGAGGCGCGCCAGCTCGGCGACGCGTCCGCGCTCGACCGAACCAAGGAAGAGCAACGTCAGATGCCACGTTTCGGGACGCGTCCAGCGAACGTCGGGCAGTGCGCTCCGATAGGGCGTCTCTCGGCGCGCCAAGGTCTCACGTGCGGCCACCGGCAGCGGGTGCGCGATGAACAGTCGCCAGGGACGTTCCGCGGTCAGCTGCGTCAGGCGTGGGCCTCCGCCAACTCCATCGGGCGCTCGATGCGGAGCAGGTCCAACAAGCCACCGAAGTCGGCGATGACCGCGACCTCGCCCGGCTCCGTGGCCGCCCCGATGGGCGAGTCGATGCGTCCACGACGGTCGATCAGCACCGGCTCGATGCCCACCCGTCGAGCGCCGACGATGTCGGCCTCGGGGTCGTCGCCTACGTGGATGACCTGGTCGGCCGGCAGGTCCAGCAGCTCGAGCGCGTGCTCGAAGATGGCCCGGTGGGGCTTCTGGTAGCCGACACGAGCGCTGATGCTCAGCACCTCGAAATGGCGTGCCAGCTCCAGCGTCTGCAGCAGTTCGGGTGCGTACCAGCCCCAGTTGCTGACCACGGCCAGGCGCAAACCTGCCGACTGCATGGCGTCGAGCGCGGGGATGACGTCGGGGAAGACGTGGAACGCGGAGCGCTGTCGAAAGGCGCGATCGACGTCCCGGAAGAACGCCTCCGGAAGATCCTGGTAGCCGAGCCGGTCGAAGACCAGCTGGTCCAGCTGCATCAGGCGGCGGAACGAGGCTTCCTCGGTCGCCTCGAACGGTCCCTCGTGGGCCCAGGCACGCCAGGCGTCATGGAAGGCCGCCTCGAACTCATCGGCGGTGGCCTCGATGCCGTGCTCGGAGAAGACGGTGGCGTAGACGTCGCGCCAGGAGGGGTCGGCCTTGGCCATGGTGTCGCCGACGTCGAGCAACACGGCCACAGGGGTCGTTCGCAGGTTCACCCGACCAGTCTAGCCCGCCGCGGCGGGTCGGCTGTCAGTCGCCAGGTCGGAGGTCAGTCGTTGTAGAGGCGCTCCTCGATGAGCTTCTCCATGACCGTACGCCCGTTGGGATCGAAGCAGGAGTACTCGAAGTACTTCTGATACTCCAGGTCGATGGCGTTGGTGCCACCGCGGTTCTTCTCCA
Source organism: uncultured Chloroflexia bacterium (assembly GCA_963778955.1). Lineage (GTDB taxonomy): Bacteria > Chloroflexota > Limnocylindria > Limnocylindrales > CSP1-4 > JAFMJV01. The sequence continues at coordinate 541,459 of CAVZWI010000003.1, read as the reverse complement.
CGGTCAGCACCACCCAGTCGCGGAATCGTTGCGCCTGGTAGGGGTTGAACTCGATATTCACCTTGGCCACGATCTGGTACTTCTCGTTGAGGATGACGATGATGTCCGCCTCGTAGTTGATGGCCGAGGAGCCACGCAGATGGTGGTTGCGCAAGCGAGCGGCCTTCAGGCCCTCCTTGTCGGCAGCCACGATGGAGACCAGTGGCACCTCGTAGTTGAGCGCCAGGTCCTTGAGACCCTGCACCACGGTGGTGACCTTCTCCACCTCATTGGCCGGCTCGGGATGCACCGGCACCTTCTGCATGTAGTCGATGAAGACGACCAGGCGCTGATCACCCGCCAGCTCCTTGTACTTCTCCACCAGCGCGGCCATGTTCTCCACGGTGCTGGTGGTCTGCGAACCGCGCAGCAGGTACAGGTTGGGGCCGTAGCGGTTGATGCGCTCGAGCGCCGGGCGCAAGCGGGGGTTGGAGCCGAGGTCGGCGTTCTGGCCACCGGTCGCCATCCACGTGCCCAGGATCTCCTGGCGCACGTCGACGAGCTTGATGCCGCCGCTGCGGCTGGGCATGCTGGGCAGCACCGACTCCTGGGCGATGAGGCGGTTGAGCAGGTACTCCTCGTCGTGCTCGAAGCAGATGTAGAGCACGCTGGCCAGGCCGCTCATGACGATGTTGCGCGCCATCTGCAGTGCCATGGTGGTCTTGCCGGTGCCCTGCGCGCCGCCGATGAGCAGCATCTCACCGGCCCGGAGGCCGCCCCCGACGGACTTGTCGAGGGGCGTGAAGCCGAGTGGCACCGGCTGGTACTGGGTGACGTCGCCCTGGGCGACCTTGCCGGCCAGCGTGCTCAGCACGTGAGTGGCGCTGCGGGGCTCGATGTTGCCGATGCCCGAGTCGTACTTCCACGTCTTGCCGCCGATGGTCTCATCGGTATGGGTGATGGCACTGGGCTGCTGCGGGGCGAGCTTGGGCTGCGCCAAGCGCGGGTCCAGGCCGATCTGCTGCGATGTCGGGACGGGCGCGAGCGGTGGTGGCGGTGGTGGCGGGGCGGGACGCGGGCCCAGGTCGGGAGGCGGACCTCCAAGCCCTGGAGGCGCTACGGGCATGGACGGTGCCTCGGGGCCGGTTCGACCAGCATCGGCCGGGCTGCTGAGGCGAGGATCAAGGGCGTCAGGGGGTGTCATAGCGGCAGGCGAGGCCGAGGCCTCTTCGACTCCATGTGACAGGCTTCCACGAGATGGATGCTAGCAACCTAGCGCCCCTGTCAAGGGCGGCCCATCCCTCCTACGCTCGACTGCCACCAGTACTATGCCGCCCCACGCCAGCCCGTCACCATCACGCGGGCTGGCGATGCTCACCGGCTCCTCGCTCAGGCCGGCTGCGGTGTCGGCTCCGGAGTCGAGGTCGAAGCCGGAGCCGGTGGTTCCTGCCTGGGTGTGGCCAAGCCGGCCAGCGGGCTGGCCAGCTTGGGCGTCGGCGAGCCGCCCGGCTCCTTTCGCGGGTCGGGCAGGTCGGCGAACATGGCTTCGAACTCGCTGGCCTCGATGGTCTCCTTCGACACCAGCGCCTCGGCCAGCTCGGTCAGGCGATCCTTGTGTGCGGTGAGCACCTGGGTAGCGCGTTCGTAGCCGCGATCGACGATCGCGCGGACCTCGTCGTCGATCATCTTGGCGACGTCGTCGGAGTAGTTGCGCTGCTCCCCCATCGTCCGACCCAGGAAGACCATCTCTTCATGCTTGCCCCAGGACATCGGCCCCAGCTTCTCGCTCATGCCGAACTCGGTCACCATGCGCCGGGCCAGCGTGGTGGCCTTCTCGATGTCATTGGAGGCACCGGTGGTGATGTCGCCGAACATCAGGCGCTCGGCGACCGTGCCACCGAGCATACCGGCGATCTTGTCCTCGAATTCCGACTTGGACTGCAGGTAGCGATCCTCCATGGGCAGGCCCATGGTGTAGCCGAGGGCCATGCCGCGACTGATGATGCTGACCTTCATCACCGGGTCGCACTTGGGCAGCACGCGCTGCACCATGGCGTGACCACCTTCGTGGTAGGCGATGATGGCCTTCTCTTCGTCGCTGATGATGCGGCTCTTGCGTTCGGGGCCAGCCACGACGCGCTCAAGAGCCTCATTGAACTCCGGTGTGGAGATGGTCTTCTTGTTGCGACGTGCGGCAAGGATGGCGGCCTCGTTGACGAGGTTGGCCAGGTCGGCACCGGAGAAGCCCGGCGACTGCTTGGCCACGCTGGGCAGGTCGATCTCCTTGTCCAGCGGCTTGCCCTTGACGTGGACCTGGAGGATCTCCAGCCGACCCTTCATGTCAGGGCGGTCGAGGATGACTTGCCGGTCGAACCGGCCCGGGCGCAGCAGCGCCGGGTCGAGCACGTCGGGGCGGTTGGTGGCGGCCACCACGATGACGTTGGTGTTGGTGTCGAAGCCGTCCATCTCCACAAGGATCTGGTTGAGCGTCTGCTCCCGCTCGTCGTGTGAGCCGCCCAGGCCGGCGCCACGCTGGCGACCGACCGCGTCGATCTCGTCGACGAAGACGATGCAGGGGCTGTTGCGCTTGGCCTGGTCGAAGAGGTCACGCACGCGGCTGGCGCCGACGCCCACGAACATCTCCACGAACTCGGAGCCGGAGATGCTGAAGAAGGGCACCCCGGCCTCACCGGCCACGGCACGTGCCAGCAGCGTCTTGCCGGTACCGGGCGGGCCCACCAGCAGCACACCACGCGGGATGCGCGCGCCAAGCGAGTTGAACTTCTCGGGGTACTTCAGGAACTCGACGACTTCCTGCAACTCCGTCTTGGCTTCATCCACACCGGCCACGTCGCTGAAGGTGACCACGGTCTTGCTGCCCACGAACATGCGCGCGCGGCTGCGCCCGAAACTCATGGCCTGGTTGTTGCTGCCCTGCGCCTGGCGGAACATGAACCAGAGGAACACGCCGATGAGCAGGATGGGGAAGAGCATGGAGATCAGCAGACCCAGGAAGGCATTGCCGTCCTCCGCCTTCTTGCCCTCCAACTCGGGGGCGGCGGCGCACTGTCCAGCCGAGCCGCAGGCGGCGTTGTTGATGTCGGACTGCAGCGAGGTCGTGAACTGGGCAGGCAGGAAGGAGTCGACGACGTCGTTGGCATCGACCACGCCATCGTTGTTGACGTCGTAGTTGACCGTGATGCTGAGGTTCTCACCGCTTGCTAGTACCGACTTGACCTTGCCCTCGCTGACCATGGACAGGAAGGTGTCCGAGGACGGGCCGCTGTAGGGGATGGTCTCGGGCTGGGTGTCGTTGAAAAGGAAGAGATAGAGCAGCGCAGCCGTACCGACGACCAGGACGAGGGTGACGAGCCCATTGCGCATGAAACGACTGTTCAAGGAAAGACCTGCCTCTGAGTGGAGTGGCCGGATCGACCCGGTCGGGAAGGACGATTATAGGGCCGACGGCTCCAACGCCCATCTCCATTCGATGACAGGGGCTGTCGCATGGCTACGACCCGGACGTCCCATCGCCCGGCTATCGGCTACTATGTCGGCCGACGCCGCACCTGGCTGGGTAGCTCAGCGGCAGAGCAAACGGCTCATAATCGTTAGGTCGGCAGTTCGAATCTGCCCCCAGCCACCACGCTCGCCGATGCCGCCCTCGGGCTCCCCTCACCGGGACCTCCCGGGGGTTCTCGCTTCGACGCCGGGGCTTACCCATCGCGTCGCTCCGTGGCACACTCATGGCGATGAGTTCGCGACAGAACGTCCTGTATGAACTGACGGCCGGGTTGGCCCCGGTCGAACGACCGGTCGGCCAGCCAGTGCGCGATGGCGCAGACCGGCTGCTGACGTTCGTGCTTGCCCTGCTGGCGATCATCCTGGTGGCGGCTTACCAGGTGCTGATCCACCTGCCCGAGTCCTGGCAGCAGCGCCTGCTCGGCGACGGCGGCCCGTCGGAGTGACGGCCTGACCACCGACGGCGCTCCCGACCCGGCGCTGCGAGCGTCTCCGGAGGCGCCGGCACCTGGTCCGCAGCGCCTGCGCCTGGGCACCATCCTCGAGGTCGGTGTGCGCATCCTGCGGCGTCACTGGGTAGCGCTGCTGGGCGTCTCGATGCTGTTCGCAGGTCCAGGCGCCCTGCTCACCGCGGTGACCGGGATGCGCGTGACCGAGGTCGCGCTGGACCTCTTCCCGGGCATCGGCGACGGCACCATCCAGTCCGGGATCACCATCACCGATGCTCAGCTGCAACGCATGACAGGGGCACTGGCTGCTTACGCCCTGGCCACCATCGTGGCCGGCCTGCTGGCCAGCATCGGCGCGCTCGGCTTCAGTGCGGTCGTGGCCGCCGACTATCACGCCCGCCGCATCGACCTGACTGCGGCACTTCGCGTCTGCCTCGAACGAGCCCCCAGCGCCATCGGCTTCATCCTTGCCACCAGCGCCATCATCGTGGGCCTGGCCGCGGCGGGCGTGGGTGCCATCCTGCTGGCGCTGACGGCCTTGCCGTCGGGGGCCGGCGATGGCAGCGGACCGGGCGCCTTCGTGGCGCTGCTGATCGTGGTGTCACTGGTGATCGGGGTGCTCTACCTGACGATGCGATGGGCGCCGGCATTCCCGGCCATCGTGAACGAGCGGCTGGGTCCTCGCGCGGCACTCTCCAGAGCCTGGCGCCTCAGCGCCGACAACGTCTGGCGCATCTCCTTCATCATCCTCTTCGCCACGTTCACGACGGCCTTGCTGGCATCGGTCGTGGCACAGTTGCTGGGCCTGCTCAGCCTCGGCCTGCTGGCACCAGCGCTGGGGCTTGACGACCTGGTCGCGCAGGGTGTCACGCTGGCGCTCGCGACCGTGCTGGTGGCCGCCTTCGCGCCGGTGCTCACGGCGGTGCTCTACTTCGACCTCCGTGCCCGGCGGGACGCGCCCGACGCGTCCCCGGGGACGGTCGCCCGCTAACCGCCGAAGAGCAACTCCATCCAGGCGTCGAACGGCGTCAGCGCGCCGCTCTGGGGGCCACTGGCGCCGAGTGGCACGATGGGCTCCGGCGAAGGTGCGTTCGCCGGACGCTCGATCGAGCTTCTCGCCGGCCTCACCCATGCCGTGGACGCGGGCCTGCCAGCGGGTGAAGGCATCGGTGTCGTAGAACTCGATCTCGGCCTCACCGGCCGCGACGCGGGCTTCGAGGACGGCCAGCTCTGCCCGCTTGCGTTCGGCCGTGGCTTCGATGTCGGTCGAGCGAGCCAGGGTGCCGCCGAAGACGATGACCAGCCCGACGACCACGAACAGGCCGAAGACGACGGCTGCCGCTCGTCGGCCGGCGAATGCTCCACGTTGCTGCGATGTCATCGTGGCTGAGCGTAGTGAGACGCCACGCCCGCTGTCAAACAGCGGGCCGCCTGCTATGCTGCCAGCCGGAAATCGAACGGATGGTCGTTTTCGTACGAGGGAGACGCGATGAGACTCCATCAACCCCTGTCGGCACCGGAAGCATTGGAGCGGTTCCTGGCGGAGCCGGGCGTCGCAGAGGCGGTGGCGGTCAGGCAGGTCATCCCGGCCCAGGAAGCCGTCCTCGCACCCCTGCCAGCGTGGCTCGATCCGCGCTTGGTCGGGGCCATCCAGCAGCGCGGCATCGGATCGCTGTACAGCCACCAGCGGGAGGCGCTGGATGCGCTGCATGACGGGCAGGACATCATCATCGTCACGCCCACCGCCTCGGGCAAGTCGCTCTGCTACAACCTGCCGGTGCTGCAGGAGATCTGCGCTGACCCAGCCGCTCGGGCGCTCTATCTGTTCCCGACCAAGGCCCTCAGCCAGGACCAGCTGGCGGAGTTCCGCAGCCTCGCCGGGCTGGCCGGCATGGACCTGTCAGCTGCGGTATACGACGGCGACACCCCAGCACCGATCCGTGCCGTCGTGCGCGAGGCCGGCCAGGTCGTGGTGACCAACCCGGACATGCTCAGCACCGCCATGCTGCCGCATCACACCAAGTGGTTCCAACTCTTCGAGCAGCTGCGCTTCATCGTCATCGATGAGGCCCACACCTATCGCGGCATCTTCGGCAGCCACGTGGCCAACGTGCTGCGTCGCCTGTTGCGCATCTGTGCTCACTACGGCTCGCATCCACGCATCGTCTGCTCGTCGGCCACGGTCGGCAACCCGGCCGAGCTGGCTGAGACGTTGACCGGTCGCCCCTTCCGTGTCATCGACCGCAACGGCGCACCCCAGGGCGAGCGACATGTGGTCATCCTGGACCCACCGCCGCTCGATGCTCGCAGCGGTGTGCGGCCCGGTCCACACTGGCTCTCGTATCGGGCGGCGCTCTCGTTCCTGCGCGCCGGCCGCCAGACCATCGTCTTCGGCCGGGCACGCGTGGCGGTAGAGCTGATGCTCTCGGCGTTGCGTGAATCCATGCGTGAAGGCCGTGGGCCGATCGAGCGTATCCGCGGCTATCGCAGCGGCTACCTGCCCAGCGAGCGTCGGGCCATCGAAGCCGGCTTGCGCAGCGGGGAGGTGCTCGGCGTGGTGGCCACCAACGCCCTCGAGCTGGGCATCGACATCGGCGCCCTGGACGCTTCCATCCTGGCCGGCTATCCGGGCACCATCGCCGCGACCTGGCAGCAGATGGGCCGCTCGGGTCGGCGTGGCGGCGCCAGCGTCTCCATCCTCGTGGCCGGTGCGGGCGCGCTGGACCGCTACGTGGCCACGCACCCGCAGTACCTCTTCGGGGCGACACCGGAGGAAGCGCGCCTGGATCCCGGAGAACGTGCACGTCCTGCTGGCCCATCTGCGCGCCGCCGCATTCGAGCTGCCCTTCGCACCCGGCGAGCGGTTCGGCGCAGGGCCCGCCGATGACCTGCTGGCGTTCCTGGCCGAGGAAGGCCACGTGCGCCAGGCCGGAGACGGGCGCTGGTACTGGTCGAGTGAGAACTTCCCGGCCTCTGAGATCAACCTGCGCCTGGGTGCGCCAGAGAACGTGCTCATCATCGACACCGGTCCCGAGCGGCCGCGTGTGCTGGGAGAGGTCGACCTGTTCGCGGCGCGCGTGTTGGTGCATGAGAAGGCCATCTACCTGCACGACTCACAGCAGTACCACGTCGACAAGCTCGACTGGGAGGAGCGCAAGGCCTTGGTGCGGCCGGTGGATACCGACTACTACACGCAGGCTGAGCTGGCGGTGACGCTCAAACCGCTGGAGGTCTTCGCCCAGGCCGACCGTCCCGCCGGCAGCCGCCAGCACGGCGAGGTCATGATCAGCAGCATCGCCACCATCTTCAAGAAGCTCAAGCTCGATACGCACGAGAACGTGGGCTGGGGCAGGATCCACCTGCCGGAGATGGAGTTGCACACGACCGCCTGGTGGGTGGCGCTCGATCGCGAAGCGGTGGGCGACTGGCGTCGGGACGAGCTCGACGCTGCGCTGGTGGGTGCCGGCCGAGCACTGCAGACCGTGGCCAGCGTGCTGCTGATGGCCGACCCGCATGACCTGGGCATGGTGGCGCAGGTGCAGTCGCCCCACGCCCAGCGGCCCGTCATCTACCTGTGGGAGGCCGCACCCGGAGGCGTGGGCATGTCGGCCCGCCTGTACGATCGGACCGAGGAGCTGGTCGGTGGTGCGCTCGATCTCGTCGCCGGCTGTGACTGCCAGGTCGGCTGCCCGGCCTGCGTGGGGCCGCGGGGGGAGAGCCGCCTGGATGGCCGGACCTTGGCGACTCGCCTGTTGCGCCTGCTCAGCGGGCCGACGGTGGCGACCCGATCCGGGCCTGAGGCTGAGGTCGCCGCGTGACATCCGAGCTGGCACGAGCCGCCCCGACCCTGCCGCCGATGGAGGGCATGGAGGTCGACCAGCTGCGACGCTCGCGTCTGGAACGACTACGTGCTGCGCGCGTTCACGAGGCGGCGGATATCCGACGGCCGGCCATCCCCGCACCCCGGCAGGATCGGGCGAGCGCACTGGCGGCAGCGGTCGGCGGCATCGTGCAGGAGACACCGGGGCGGCCCATCGTGGTCGTGGAATGGCGCGAGCCCATGGAGCAGGACCTGGCCGGTCTGGCGTGGTTGCCGGAGGCGGTGGATACTGCCGGCCCCTTCGTGCTCATCGATACGGAGACGACCGGGCTCGGCAGTGGCACCGGAACGCTGCCCTTCCTGGTCGGAGTCGGCGCCTGGGAGGGCCGCGACTTCGTCACCCGCCAACTGCTGCTGCCCGATCAGTCGGACGAGTCGGGCTACCTTGACGCACTGGAGGCGCTCATCCCTCCGGATGCCTGCCTGGTCTCGTACAACGGCCGTTCCTTCGACTGGCCTCTGCTCGTCACCCGCTACCGGCTCCATGGTCGTCGGCCACCCACCTTCGCCGAGCATCTGGACCTGCTGCCGTTGGCGCGCGCATTGTGGAAGCATCGACTGCCGGATGCTCGCCTGGCCAGCGTGGAGGCCGGCATCTGCGGTGTCCGTCGTCCGCACGATCTGCCTGGCTCGATGGTGCCGGCTCGCTACCTGGACTATCTGCGATCGGGCCACGCGGCACCCCTGCGAGCGGTGCTGGAGCACAACCGCCAGGACGTGGTGTCGATGGCACTGCTCCTGCGCGTGCTGGCCCTGGAGCTGGCACCGGTCGCGCGGCAGGGCCGGGTAGCGGACTCGGTGCATCCAGGGGACCTGGCAGGACTAGGGCGGGCATATGCGCGCAAGCGGCGGCACCAGGAGGCGCTGGCCTGCTTCGACGCCGCCCTGGAGCGACTGACCGACGCGTGGCAGATGCAGCGCTACGAGCACATCGCCATCGATCGCGCTCGCACGCTCACACGGATGGGCCGCCGCGAGGATGCCGAGGGTGCCTGGCATGCCATCGCGCTCGAAGGTGGACCACATGCCGCCTGGGCCTGGCTGCACGTGGCCAAGCACCGCGAGCATGACGCCGCGGATCTCCGCGCGGCGCTGCAAGCCACCGATCGAGCACGGACCCTGGCCGAGCGTGGCCGCCTGTTCGGTCACCCGGACCGCCGGGTCGAGCGCGATCTGGCACGGCGGGTGCAACGCCTGCAGCGGCGCCTCGTCGCCAGAACCGGCACGGGTCGCAGCCGCATGCGGTAGTGTCCGGGCCCATGCAGGCCGCGACAGGCGCAGGCTCGGTGTCGAGTGGCGCGACGATCGAGTTCGACCATGTGAGCAAGCACTACGACGTGGCTGCCCGCAAGCAGGGTGCCGCCGGCGCCGTCGAGGACCTCTCGCTGACGGTCCCTGCCGGGCGCATCTGCGTGCTGGTGGGGCCGTCCGGCTGCGGCAAGACGACCACGCTCAAGATGGTGAATCGCCTCATCGAGCCGACCGGCGGACGCATCCTCATCGACGGCGTCGATGTCGCCGCGGGCGATGTCACCGACCTGCGACGCGGCATCGGCTACGTCATCCAGCAGGTCGGCCTCTTCCCGCACCAGACCATCGCGCAGAACGTGGCCACCGTGCCGCGACTGCTGGGCTGGGATCGGGCACGACAGCGGGCGCGCTCCGACGAGCTGCTGGCGCTGGTGGGCCTGGCGCCCGACGAGTACGGAGGCCGCTATCCGAGCCAGCTATCGGGTGGCGAGCGACAGCGAGTCGGTGTGGCTCGCGCGCTGGCGGCGGATCCACCGGTGATGCTGATGGACGAGCCCTTCGGCGCCGTCGATCCTATCGTGCGCGAGCGCTTGCAGAACGAGCTGTTGCGCCTCCAGGAGGACCTGGCCAAGACCATCATCTTCGTCACTCACGACATCGACGAGGCCATCAAGATGGGCGACCTGGTGGTGGTGATGCAGCAAGGCGGCCGTATCGCCCAGGTCGGGGCACCCGCGGAGTTGCTGGCCGAACCCGCCACCGAGTACGTGGCCCGGTTCGTGGGTTCGGATCGCGGGCTGAAGCGCCTCTCGCTCTATCGCGTCGGCGATGTGGCACTCGAACCCGCCACGATGGGCCATGTCGGAGATGACTACGCGACCCTGCGGCAGCGGGCCGATGCGGCCGACGCCGGGTTCGTCCTGCTCGTCGACGATGAGCAACGCCCGCTGGGCTGGCTGGATCGCGCGGACCTGCACGCGGCCGGGCGCGTCAGCGAGGCCGATGCCAACCCCATGTCGCCACTCCTCGACCGACGGGATACGCTCAAGGATGCGACTTCGCGCCTGCTCGACGAAGAAGTCGGCAACGGCATCGTGGTCGATCGCCGTGGGCGCGTGCTGGGGCTGCTGACGCTGGGGGCGGTGATGCAGTGGATGCAGGACGACCGCTCGCGCCAAGTACCCGATGACATCGCTGAGGCCGTGGCCGAGGCCGTGGTCACCGAGATCGACCTGCCTGACGAGGTTTCCACGGTCGGGCCGTGATCGACATCCGCTGGGACTGGATCGGGAGCCATCTCGACGACGTCGCCGAGAAGACATGGCAGCATCTTCAACTGCTGGTGATCCCCATGCTGGCGGGCTTCATCATCGCCTTCGCGCTGGCGGTGTTGGCGCTGCGGCGACCCGGCACGGTCGGTCCGGTCACCGCTATCACGGGCCTGCTCTACACCATCCCCAGCCTGGCCGCGTTCGCCGTGCTCATCCCCATCACCGGCCTGTCGCTGATGACCGCCATCATCCCCCTGGCGGCGTACACGCTGCTGATCCTCTACGTGAACACGGTGGCGGGCCTGAATCGGTGCCCCCGGAGATCAACGAGGCGGCTGATGCCATGGGGTACACCGGCACGTCGCGCCTGCTTCGCGTCCAGCTGCCCCTGGCGGTGCCGCTGATCATGTCCGGCGTGCGCGTCGCGGCCGTGACCACCATCGGCCTGGTGACCGTGGCGGCCATCATCGGCGGCAACCGCTTCGGTGGCCTGGGCCAGTTCATCACCGAGGGACTGCAGACCGACTTCGACACCAAGATCTACCTCGGCGCGGTGGGCTCGGTGGTCCTCGCCTTCGTGGTGGACGGCCTGCTGGTCGGCCTGCAGCGGTTCCTGACGCCCTGGACCAGGGCGCGGGGCGAGGACCAGTAGATGGAACAACTGCTGGCGTTCCTGGCCGACGGCGCCAACTGGCAGAACGAGACCGGCATCCCCAATCGGCTCCTGGAGCACGTCTTCATCGCCTTGCTGGCGGTGCTGACCGCCTCGGCCATCGCTCTGCCGCTGGGCCTCTACATCGGCCACACCGGACGGCTGCAGCTACTGGGCATCAACATCGCCAACATCGGACGAGCCGTGCCCTCGTATGCGGTCATGGTGATGCTGCTGCCGGTGATGCTGGGCCTGGCGCCCGTCCTTGGTTACGACCCCCGGCTGGGGCTGCGTTTCCTGCCCATCTTCCTGGCCATGGTCTTGCTGGCCATCCCGCCCATCCTGGTGGCCGCGTATGCCGGACTCCAACAGGTGGATCTGGGATCTCACCGAATCATCGCGCGGCATGGGCATGACCGAGCCGCAGATCCTGACAGGCGTGGAGTTGCCGCTGGCCCTGCCCGTCCTCGTCGGCGGCTTTCGCGTGGCCCTGCTGCAGGTCATCGCCACCGCCACCATCGGTGCCTTCCTTGCCGGCGGCGGGCTGGGTCGCTACATCATCGATGGCATCGCTCGCCGCGACGAAGGCATGCTTTACGCAGGCGTGCTCCTCGTGGCCGTGCTGGCCGTGGGTACCGACGTGCTGCTGTCCTGGGCACAGCGACGGCTGACCCCACGAGGTGTCCGCGTTGCCACCGAGTGATCGCGGGGCCGGCCGGGCAGCGAGTCGATCGACATCCGCCGCCACGACCAGCCACCCTCCTGCCGAATGTGTACCGGGTGGGCTAGGGTTAGGGTGACCGCAGACGCCGAAGGAGCGTCCGGTCAGTTAGCCACAAGGGAGGTACCCATGCGGAACCACCGCAGACTCGCCCTCGGGGCGTCGATCCTGGCAGCGATGGCGATCGTCGGGACGACGGGTGGGGGCGCCATCGTCTCGGCACAGGATCAGCCCACCGTGCGCATCGGCTCGGATGGGTTCTACGAATCGCAGCTCATGGCGGAGATCTACGGCCAGGCGCTCGAAGCTGCCGGCTTCAGCGTCGATCGTCAGCTGGGGATCGGCACGCGCGAGGCACGGGTCGAGGCCTTCGACGCGGGCCAGGTCGATCTCGTCCCCGAGTACGTCGGCTCGGGACTCGGCTTCTACACGGTGGGTTCGGAGCATACCCGACCTGGCCGCGTTGCAAGTGACCGGCGACGGCGAGACGAATTGCACCAACCTGCAGAAGGCGCTCGACATCGCCGGCGTCGACGCCACCGTCCTCGCCATCACTGCGGGTGAGGACACCAACGCCGTCGTGGTTCGGCCGGAGACCGCGCAGGAGCTGGGTCTCACCACCATCAGCGACCTGGCCGCGGTCGCCGACCAGTTGTCCTTCGGCCTGCCACCCGAGTGTGAGGTCAACCCTCTCTGCCGCGGTGCGCTCGAAGACGGTTACGGCATCGCCTGGCCGCCGACACAGCTGGAACTCTTGCCGCCCTGCGGTGCCGAGATGGCCGGGGCGCTCGAGGGCAAGGCGATCGACGTGGCCTGGCTGTGCTCGACCCAGCCGGTCATCGCCCAGAACGGCTGGGTAGTGTTGGAGGATGACCTGGACACGCAGCCGGCGGAGAACCTCGCCCCCATCGTCCGCAACGACTTGCTGGCGCAGGTCGATGGCGGCGCGGAGACGATCGGGGCCATCCTCGACCCGGTCTCAGCCGCGCTCACGACCCAGATCCTTACCGATCTTGGGGTGCGCGTGGCCGTCGACCAGGAGTCGATCGAGGACGTCGCCGCGGAGTACCTCACCTCGCTCAAGGGATAACCGGGACGGGGCGACCCGCATCGGACACACAGCTACGGCCCTCGGACGGACTCCGGGGGCCGTTCCCTATCAGAAGCCGCGTGCGGCCAGCCACTCCCGGTTGCGCGTGTGCAGCGCCAGGAGCGCCTCGGGCGTATCGGCCGGCTTCAGGAAGCGGTCCTGCTCGACGGTCAGCCAGCCTTCGTAGCCGCGCGCCTCGAGCGCTTCCAGGAAGGCGTCGAGACCGGCCGTGCCGTGGCCAAGCTCGCAGAAGACACCGCGGTCCCAGGCTTCCATGAGGCCACCACCCGACTGGCAGACCTCGGCCAGCACGTCCCGGTCGCAGTCCTTGATGTGGACCAGCCGGACGCACTCGTGGTAGGTATCGAGCAACTCGAGTGGATCGGCGCCCCCGAAGAGGGCGTGCCCGGTGTCCAGGCACATGCCCACTAGGTCCGTGTCGAGGGCATCGAAGACGCGGTGGATCTCGCCGCTACTCTCGCAATAGCTGCCGGCGTGGAAATGCAGGACCGGATCGAAGCCGCGTTCGCGGCAGATCTCACCGGCCCGATGCAGGTCGTCGATGAGGACGCTGAAGCGCTCATCTGGCAACGCGGCTTCCGGATGGCTGTCGATCTGGCCGGCCCAGCGCATGCGTTCCGGTTCGAGCGAGGCATCGGCCAGGACGGCCTTGGGCATGACCGCGTCGGGCCGGCCCGACGCCAGGAGGTCCAGGACCCCCTCCATCCAGGCCAGGTCTTCGGCGATGTGCTCGGACCGGCTGAAGCGCAGCGGCAGGAAGGCGCCGACCAGGGAGAGGCCCCGGGCCGCTAGCCTTTCCTTCATCACCGCCCCCTCGCCGAAGTAGCCGGGCGGGCCGAGCTCGGTCCCGGCGTAGCCTGCCGCGGCCATCTGGTCGAGCATCTCGTCGGGGCCAAGCTGGAGTGGATCGCCTTCGGTCTTCTCGAAGACCCCCCAGGACACCGGCGCGGCCGCGACCTTGATGCCGCCGCCCTGATCGTTCAAGCTCATCTGCCCCCCTTGTCTAGACGAACGAGCGTTCCTTGGCCAGGTTCGCTTCGTATCCCTTGCGCGCCGCCCGCACGCGTGGCGAGCTGGAGACCTCCGCCACCGGCACGTCCCACCAACTGTCGTAGTCCGGCACTGCCGGCTCCGGATTCACCTCGACCACGATGGCGACGGGGCGGCCCTTGATGGTGCTGGCCGTGGCCAACGCTGCCTTCAGTTCCGCGGGCGTGTCGGCGCGGAGGACACTGGCGCCCAGGCTGGCGGCATTGGCCGCATAGTCGATGGGCAGCACCTCACCGGTGAACGTGCCGCTGGCGTGGTCGCGGACGCGGAAGTCGTTGAAGGGGTTGTCGCCACCGCAGGCCCCCGACAGGTTGCGGATGCAGCGGTAGCCGTGGTTGTCGAGCAGCACGATCGTCATCGAGATGCCCTCCTGATAGGCAGTGGCGATCTCGTTGGCCAGCATCAGGTAGGAGCCATCGCCGAGCATCACGTAGACGCGACGCTCGGGCTCGGCCATGGCCACACCCAGGCCGCCGGCCACCTCGTAGCCCATCGTCGAGTAGCCGTACTCCATGTGGTAGCTGTGTGGCCCGGCCGCACGCCACGTCTTGTGCAGGTCGCCCGGCAGTCCGCCGGCGGCGGCCACCATCACGCCATCCTCGGCGGCGGCCTCGTTGACCAGGCGGATGACCTCCGGCTGCGAGACGTTCGACGAGGCGGCCAGATGAAGCACACGATCGACCTCGGCGTTCCATTCCTGGCGGAGGCTCTCGATGTGGGTGAGTCGCTCCGGCGCCGAGCCACGGTGACCGCGGGCCTGGAGCGCTGCGTGCAACTCCTCAAGGGTGACACGAGCATCACCGGTCAGCGCCACGGCAGCCGCCTTGGCGGCGTCCATCTCGGCCACGTTGATGGCCACGAAGCCGACATCGGGGTCCTGCCATGAGCTCCAGCTCATGGTGGGGAAGTCCGAGAGCCGGGTGCCGACGGCGATGACGAGATCGGCCTCGCGGGCGATGGCGTTGCCGGCACGACCGCCGGCCGAACCCATGGCACCAAGGTTGAAGGGATGGTCCCAGTGCAGCGCGCCCTTGCCCGCCTGCGTCTCGACGACGGGGATGCCGAAGCGGGTGGCGAAGGCAGCCAGTGCCTCCTCCGCGCCGCTATAGATGGTCCCGCCACCGGCCACCAACATCGGTCGCCTTGCGGCGGCGATGCGCTCGGCGGCCTGTGCCAGCAGCCCCGCATCAGGCCGAGGGCGCGCGATGGTCCAGGTGCGGGGCGCCAGCAGGTCGGTCGGCCAGTCCCAGGCTTCGGCCTGCACGTCCTGCGGAAGTGCCAGCGTCACCGCGCCCGTCTCCGACGGTGAGGTCAGCACGCGCATCGCGGCCGGCAGGGCGTCGATGAGCATCTCCGGCCGCTCGATGCGGTCGAAGTAGCGCGACACCGGTCGGAAGGCGTCGTTGACCGAGAGGTCGCCGGCCTCCGGTCGCTCCAGCTGCTGGAGCACCGGGCGCACGCGCCGCGTGGCGAAACGGTCACCCGGTAGCAACAGGACCGGCAGGCGGTTCACCGTGGCGTTGGCGGCACCGGTGACCATGTTGGTGGCGCCGGGACCGATCGATGACATGCAGGCGAAGGTGCGCAGGCGGCGGCTCTGCTTGGCGAAGGCGGCAGCCGTGTGGACCATGGCCTGCTCGTTGCGCGTCTGGTAGTAGCGAACACTGTCCTGGGCGGCTTCGAGTGCCTCGCCCATGCCGGCCACGATGCCGTGGCCGAAGATGCCGAAGACGCCTTCGAAGAACCGCTGACGCTCACCATCACGTTCGACGTACTGGTTCGCCAGCCAGGCCACGATGGCCTGCGCAACCGTGGTTCGCGCCATACCGCCTCCTCCCCTGTTCTCGTCTGGGCTAGGACTTCTTGTCCGGGTTCGGGACCATCAACTCATCGATCATGGCCACCAGCTCCCAGTAGGAGGCCACGAAGGCACGCAGCGTGCGGGCCGTAGCGCCGTACTCAGCGAACTCGTCGATGCTCAGGCCGTCGGGCTCATAGGCCTTCACGAACTCGGGGCAGCGCGCCATCATCTCGGACACGTAGGCCTCCGGCACCGGATCGTGCCAGCGATACCTTCACCTCCACCGCGGAGGCGTTGAAGAGCTTCTGCCAGCCGAACGGGATGGTCATGGAGACATCGCCACCGATGAGCTCCGACCAGTGCAGGTGGTGGCGATAGGCGGCCGAGAGCAAGCGCGTGCGATAGCCGCGCTCTCGGTAGATCTCCGCGGCGCGCTTGAAGACGGCGATACCGGCCCAATCGGGCGCGGCCGGATCGACGATGATGCCGTCGCGTTCGTTGGCCTTCTTCACCCAGTCATCGGTGCGGCCGATCATGATGGTACATGTCGGGGCCATCCACGAGACATCCTCACCGGCGGCTTCGCGCTTGGCCAGTGCTCGCTCCATGGCTTCACCGACGGCGAGCGCCTGCGCGACCGTGAACGAGACCGTGGCGTTGACGGTGATGCCTTCCTCGGTGACCCGCTCCATGGCCTCGATGCCGGCCGCGACGGCCGGGAACTTGATCTGGACGTTGGGCGCGAGGGTGTCGAAGTGACGCGCCTGCTCCACCATCCGGTCGACCGAGCGATTGAAGGTGGGGTCGATCTGGATCGAGAGTCGGCCCTTCTGGCCATGCTCTGCCCGGTAGATCGGCTCTAGCATCTTCCAGCCGCGGATGGCCATCTCCTCGATGACCTGCCACGTCACTTCCTGGTCCGTCCAGGTCGGATGCTCCGCCAGGATCTCACGCACACGCGGCGCCCAAGTGTCGTATTCCTGCTTCATCACGGTACCCACGATGGTGGGGTTGCTGGTGGCGCCGACGGCGCCGTTCTCCATGGCGTAGGCCAACTCGGACTCGTTGCAGCTGTCATTCCAGTAATCGGTCGGGTACTCGCTCGCAGTGCGCTGCAGCGGAGTCGGTGTGGCGGCCATCGGTTGCTCCCTTGTCTCGTGCTACGTGGGTTTCGTGCTACGTGGGCAGGTTGGGTATCCCAGTCCATCAGCCAGGCGTGGTCGGGATCGAGGGTGAAATGCCAGGCCCGATGGGGGCCGGCCATCACGTTCAGATAGTAGGCGTCGTAGCCCGCGGGTGCGCCGAAGGGATGGTAGCCCCGGGGGATCAGGAGGACATCGCCATCGGTCGGAGCGAAGGACGCGTCCAGTGTCCGGTCAGCGCTGTAGATACGCGCGAAGCCCCAACCGCGCGGCCGCTTGAAGCGGTAGTAATACAGCTCCTCGAGGTAGGCCTCACGGGGTGGGTCCTCGGTATCGTGCTTGTGGGGCGGGTAGCTCGACCAGTTGCCTCCGGGCGTGAACACCTCGAACAGGATCAGCCTGCCGGCCGGCGTCGTGGGCGGCAACAGGTGATGGATGCGCCGCTCCGTTATGCCGTTCCCCCGTGTCTCCACGTGCAGCTCGCCCGGCTCGAAGAGGTGGGTCACACGGGTGTCCGCAGCCGGCGCATCGGCCACGATGACGGTGGTGCCGTCACGCTCGGCGGTCAGCGCCACCTCGCTGCCAGGCTCGAGCAGCAACACGGGCGGCGGCGGGCCATCGAAGACGCTCTCGCGACTCCCCAGCGAGGCATAGTGCCAGCCGCCGGCGCTGATGTCAGCACTGCCCTCCAGGACGACGACGACGACCTCGCGGTCGTCAGCCGGTCGCGTGAAGCCCTGGCCCCGAGCCAGCCGATGCTCGGCGAAGCCGACGTACGTCCAGCCGGCGTCGTCAGCGCTGATGGCGTGCACGCGGCCGGTCTGCGGGTCCGGTGGACCGGCGCGGCGCAGCAAAGCCTTCGAAACGCCCGTTGCACCTGGCCTCATCATCGCCTCCGTTGCCGTCGAACATGCTGTCACCCGGTCGTGCCGAGCGCACGCGAGCACGGGCGCCGCCCAGAGTGGTTGACATGCACGCCGGGGCGGCTCAATCATACGACGGTGGCGTAATCGTTTACAGGTCATCGACCCGGCCGATGCCACCACGAGGGACCGCATCCGACGATGCCGACCAGCGGAAAGCAGGCCACCATCCGCGACGTCGCCGCTCGAGCCGGGGTGTCGACCGCCACGGTCAGCCGCTCGTTGCGTCACAGCGCCAACGTGCAGCCGCAGACCCGGGAGCGGGTCGAGGAAGCGGCGCGGGCGCTGCGTTATCGGCCTTCGGGCGTGGCGCGTTCGCTCAAGCTCCGCAGCACGCGCACCATCGGCCTCATCGTCACCGATATCGAGAACCCGTACTTTCCCCAGGTCGTGAGCGCCATCGAGGATGCCGCCCACGAGCGTGGGTACTCGGTCCTGCTGGCCGATGGCAGGCGCGACGCGGAGCGAGAGATCCAGTCGCTCGACCTACTCGGGGAACGAGAGGTCGATGGACTCATCATCGCCAGCTCCGAGCTGACCGTCCGGCATAGCGACCGCATCCGGGAGGTGCCCTGCCCCGTCGTCATCATCAACAGTCCCTCGACCGTCTCGGTGGTGCCGGCAGTCCTCTCCGACAATGTCGCCGGTGGCCGCCTGGCGATCGAACACCTCGCGTCGCTGGGGCATCGGCGCATGGCCTACCTCGCCTCCGGGCGACCGGAAGACGGCGCCGCCCGCGACCGACTGGCGGGGGCGACCTCGGCGCTGACTGAGATGGGTCTGCCAGTCGAGACGCTGCGCCTGGTGCGCAGTGACGATGGCGTGCATGGTGGGGAACGCGCGGCCACCGAAGCGTTGCGCGAGGAGCCGGCCACCACGGCCCTGCTGTGCTTCAACGACCTCATCGCCCTGGGGGCCATCCGCGGCCTGCGTGCCATGGGCCTGGACGTGCCACGAGACGTCAGCGTGATGGGCTTCGATGACATCGAGTTGGCGCCCTACTTCGACCCTGCCCTGACCACCATCCGGCAGGCGACCGGGGCCATGGCACGCTGGGCGGTGACCAGCCTGTTCCGGCGCATCGATGGGGGCCGCGAAGAGGATGCGGGTACCATCGATGGCGCCCCAGGACCGACACATAGACTCCCGGTCGAGCTGGTCATCCGCTCCTCGACCGGACCCGCGGCCAACGGTGATCAGCGCTAGGGTCGGAGGGTCGATGTCGGTCGATCCGGCGATGCACGGGACCGCTGCCAACACGTATGCTTTGCTCTCTGGCGCGCGGCGGAGGCAAGGGAGTCCGCAGTGTGTCCCGTAGCGGAAGTGACACTCTGGAGGTGCGTTGCGTGAGGATCGCCATCTTCGGCGCGGGACGGATCGGACCGTTGCACGCCCGGACGCTGCTGAACGATCCCGCCGTCGAGCGGCTCACCATCACCGATGTCGTCACCGAGCGCGCGGCCGCGGCCGCCGAGCAACTCGGCATCGATGCCGTCGACTCACAGGAAGAGGCACTCGACCAGGCCGAAGCGGTCGTCATCACCGCCTCGACCGACGATCACCCGCAGTTGATCCGGGCGGCTCTGGGCCGTGGCTTGCCCACGTTCTGCGAGAAGCCCCTCGCTTCCAGTCTGGCCGAATCCATCGCGCTGAGTGCCGACATCGACGCCATCGACACGCCCTTCCAGCTCGGCTTCCAGCGCCGCTTCGATCCGGCCTACGTCGAAGCCCGTCGCCTCATCGTCGAAGGTGAGCTGGGTTCGGTCCACATGCTGTCACTGCGCAGCCACGACCCAGAGCCGGCTTCGGAGGAGTTCATCGCGTCGTCTGGAGGCATGTTCAGCGACCTCTCCATCCACGACCTTGACATCCTCCGCTTCCTGACCGGGTCCGAGGTGGCGGAGGTCTACTGCATCGGCTCCGCTCGTGGCTTCCCGTTGTACGAGAAGTACCACGACTATGCCAACGCGGTGGCCACCATGAAGCTCGCCGATGACACCCCGGTGGTGCTCAGCTGGGCACGCCAGGACCCGCGTGGCCACGACGTGCGAGCCGAGATCTTCGGCTCACGTGACAGCGTCAGCGTCGGACTCGGGCCGCGCATGCCGCTGCGCTCGCTGGAACCTGGGGTCCCGCCCCCTGCCGGCCCACCCTGGCATATCTTCCTCGATCGCTGGGACGATGCCTACCGCGAGGAGATGACGGCCTTCGTGGCAGTCGCCCGCGGCGTTCGGCCCAGCCCCTGTAGCGCCCGCGATGGCGTGGAGGCCCTACGGATCGCGCAGGCCCTGACCATCTCAGCGGCTGAGCACCGGCCCGTGTCACTCTCGGAGATCGCCTCCTGATGTCCGGCATCGAGGCCGCCCCAGCCGCCGCCGCCCGGGTAGAGGAAGACGCATCGCGCACGCCCATCATCGAAGCCCGCCAGATGTCCAAGCACTTCGGCCACGTCGTGGCCTTGAAGGACGTCGACCTGCGGCTGTTCCCCGATGAGGTCCTGGGCATCGTCGGGGACAACGGCGCCGGCAAGTCCACGCTCATGAAGATCCTCTCCGGTGTGCATCCCCAGAGCAGCGGCGAGCTGCTGATCGAGGGCAAGTCCGTGCGCTTCTCCAACCCCGGGGATGCGCGGCGGATGGGCATCGAGATGGTCTACCAGGACCTGGCCCTGGCCGGCAACATGCGCATCGACGAGAATATCTTCCTGGGCCGGGAACAGACCATGGGCTGGGGTCCATTCCGCCTGGTCGACCACAAGGCCAACCAGGTCAAGGCCATGGAACACCTCGACAACCTGCGCATCCATGTCAAGAGCGTCGGCCAACGTGTCGAAGAGCTGTCGGGCGGCCAGCGCCAGGCCGTCGCAGTCGCTCGGGCCACGGCCTTCGACGCCAAGGTCGTGATCATGGACGAGCCAACGGCCGCCCTCGCGGTGAAGGAGGTCGCCAAGGTGCTGGATATGATCCGCGACCTGCGCGACAAGGGCATCAGCGTCATCCTCATCAGCCATCGCCTGGATGACATCTTCTATGTCTGCGATCGCGTCATGGCGCTTTTCCACGGGCGCAACTTCGAGGAGGCGCCGCTCGGGCAGATCGATCGCAACGATGTCATCGGCTGGATCATGGGTAATCGCACCGGCGTCGGCGTCCCGGCCGGCCTCGACCGGAACTAGGGCGACCAGCGATGTCGGACATCATGGGCCCGGCCGCCGCAGCAGAACTGGACGACCTACAGGACGAACCACGCCGGCTGATCACGGCCATGTCCTTCATCGATCGCTGGGGCGTCGTCTTCCTGGTCCTGCTGATGGGTGTGTTGTCGTACGTCTCGCAGCCGGACTACTTCCTGACCGAGCGCAACCTCACCAACATCTTCCGGCAGAACAGCTTCTATGCCCTGCTCGCGCTGGGCCAGTTCATCGTCATCGTCACCGCCGGCATCGACCTCTCCGTCGGATCGGTGATGGCCCTGGCGGCGATGTCGGCCGCGGTGCTCGCCGATGCCGGGCAGGCGTGGCCGATCGTGTTCATCACGCCGTTCCTGGTGGGCCTGGGCGTCGGCACCCTCAACGGGCTGGGCCTGACCAAGCTCCACATGCCACACCCGTTCATCATGACGCTGGGCATGCTGTTCATCGCTCGTGGCGCGACCAACCTGATATCCGGCGGCGTGCCCATCAGCGGCCTGCCCGATGAGGTGCGCTTCCTCGGCGCCGACAACGTCCCGGGCACGCAGATCCCGATGAGCCTCATCGTCATCCTCGTGACCTATGCGGCCGTGTGGCTCTTCCTGCAGCATGGGCGTGCCGGCCGGCACATCTTCGCCATCGGTGGCAACCCCGAGGCGGCACGGGTCAGCGGTGTCCGAGTGGACCGGACACTCGTGCTCGCCTATGCGCTGTGCGGCCTCATGGCGGGCTTCGCCGGACTGCTCTTGGCGGGCCGCACCAACTCGGGCTTCCCGGCCGCCGGCGAAGGCGACGAACTCTATGCCATCGCCGCGGTGATCATCGGCGGTGCCAGCTTCTTCGGCGGCCGCGGCACCGTGCTAGGGGTCTTTGCCGGGGTCCTTGTCATCGGCATGCTGCGCAACCTGCTCAACCTCAACGCGGTGCCGTCCTTCTGGCAACAGGTCGCCATCGGCGTCGTCATCATCACGGTCGTGGCGTTCGATGTCTTCCGCCGTCGCATCGCTGCCTCGGCCTAGGGCGCTTCGACCCTCACATCCGTCTGCGATACTCGATCAGGAAGGAGGTGGCATCCAAGCGTAGCTTGAGCCAGCGATCCCTTGAGCCGGAGCGACCGCCGTGTCGGCCCGCCCCAGATCACACCAGTGAGTAGGAGGAACCGTGAAGACAACGAGAATCGCCACCCTGATGGCCGCAGGCGTGCTCGCGCTCGCCGCTGCGCCCACGGTCGCGCAGGACGCCAGCATGGATCCGGGCGCGGCCGCGGACGCCAAGATCTTCGTCAACATGAAGGGCCCGGGGGCCGGCAACCCCTTCTGGGCAGCGGTGCAGAAGGGTGCTGAAGAGGCCGGCGTGGCCTACGGCGTCAGCGTCACCGTGCTGGCACCACCGACCGAGTCGGACGTGACCGCGCAGATCGCGCAGATGGAAGATGCCATCACGCAGGGTGCCGGTGGCATCGCCCTGGCACCGACCGACCCGGCCGCGCTCGCGCCGTCGGTGGACGCAGCGCTGCAGGCCGGCGTGCCGGTGGTGTTCGTCGACTCCAATGGCAGCAATGAGGGTGTCACCTTCATCGGCACCAACAACGAGGTCGGCGCGGCACTGGCCGGGCAGTATCTCTGCGACAACCTGGAGCCGGGCGCCAAGGTCGCCATCCTCCAGGGCATCATCAGCACCACCACCGGCCAGCTGCGAGCCGACGGTGCGCACAAGGCCCTGACCGACTGCGGCCTTGACCTCGTGGCCGAGCTGCCGGCTGATTGGGATACCCCCAAGGCCCAGGCCGTGACCGAGGACATCCTGACGCAGAACCCGGACCTGGCGGGCCTGTTCGCCAGCAACGACAACATGGCTCTCGGTGCGGTCGAAGCGCTGCGCCTGCAGGGTCTGCTCGATCAGGTCGTGGTGGTCGGCTTCGATGCCAACCCCAATGCGGCTGAAGCGATCCTCGCCGGTGACATGGAAGCCACCATCGCACAGAACCCGTACAACATGGGCTGGCTCAGCGTCGAGAGCCTGATCAAGGCCATCAACGGTGAGACCCTCGAGCCGGTCATCGACACCGGCACCCTGCTGGTCGATGCCAGCAACGCCGCCGACTTCGTCGGCCAGTAACCTTCGTGACTCCCGAAGCCGCCCGCGCTGTGAAGCCGGGCGGCTTCATCATGTCTGCCTGCGACGGTCTGCTTACGGTGAGGGGCTGACCCGCTCCCGGACTTGCGACAGTGTGGGCACCGAGTTCATGCCCGGACCCTCCACCAGCAGACTGGCCGCCGCTGCCCCCAGCCGCACGTCGCGGCCACCGGCCCTGGCTTCAGGGCCCCCTGCCAGCCGCGCCGCCACGAGACCAGCCAGCATCGTGTCGCCAGCACCGGTCGGGTCGATCTCCAGCCGTGAGGGGATGCTGCCGTAAGCCCGGGCACGCACCAGGCGTCCGGCTTCGAAGTGGATCAGCATGCCGCCCAGGAGCCCAGCGGTGAGCAGCATGTCGCATGACGGGCCCAGCCAGGAGCCGATGTCCCGCAGGGCCAGGTCGCTGGGGACGTCGTGCCGACTGGCAGCGAGGATGTCGGCGCGGGCGAGGAAGGGTGATGGCCCTGGCGTGCGTGGCCGGACACGTTCGCCGGCACGCAGTCGGCGCAGGATGCCTTGCCAGGCGAACGCGACACACGCGCCCGCTGCGGGAACGTCGACCCAGGCATCGGGGAGCTCGGAGGCGATGGGTGCGAAGACCCACGCGGGAGCGTCCCGCCAGGACGGCGGCAGCGCCTCGGTCGGGACCGGATCGCTGAGCGAGCCGCAGGTCTGGATGCGCCCAGCCAACGTCTCCACGTTGGTGAAGACGGGTCCGCGCCGCAGCGGGGCGGTAGCGACCGTCACGCCGGCGTCCCTGATGAGGTCGAGCTCTGGCGCGCTTGCCGCTTCCTGGTCCAGGCCCAGCACGATGCCGGTCCGCAGGCCGAGGCGGGCCAAGGCCAGTGCGCCGAAGGTCACGCCACCGCCGAGCATCCAGCCTCGTGGGTCCTGGTCGCCCAGGTCGCGCGTGGCGGCTCCGACCACCACCACATCAGGTGCCTTCATCCAGCCTCGCTTCCTTTTGGATCCCAGCCGGTTCGTCACCGATCCGTTCGGGCCCCTGCCTGTCCCGGCGACGGGTGCGTGACCACAGAAGCCTATACTCGGACTCGTGACCACGCGTGACGGGGATGTGCCCATCTCCTACTTCTACGAACTCCACGAGAGCGACGGTGACCTGTTCGCCGACGTCCTCCTGGCCCACGACACCGAGTATGACGAGACCGAGTTCCTGGAACTCGTGCTCGAGGCGCGCAAGCGAGTCATCGACAGCTACCGTCATGACTCGCTGATCGAGGCGATCGCGGCTGACCTGGCTGAACGCTCCGGGTTCGTGGTCATCGATGATTCGCAGCTGCGCGTGGCGGTGAACGTCTCGGTCGAAGACGACCGTACATTCGTCGCCGAGCTCGATCAGATGGGCCGAGTAGGAAGTGGCAGCAGCGACTTCCGCACGCTGCTGATCGATGTCGAGCCTGATGACGCCGCCTGGGGAGTATCCGATGGCACGCGCGTCCGGGATGATCGCTTCGACGACGGCTGAGCCGCACCATCGCGGCCCCTAGACGTTGAAGAGCACCTCGATGACGTCGCCGTCCTGCACGAGGTACGACTTGCCCTCTGATCGGAGCTTGCCTTGGCGCTTGGCCTCGGTCATGGAGCCCAAGGTCAGCAACTCCTCCCAGCCGATGACCTCGGCCCGGATGAAGCCGCGCGCCAGGTCGGTGTGGATGGTGCCGGCCGCATCTACGGCGGTCGCGCCACGAGTCACGGTCCAGGCGCGCGTCTCATCTTCGCCGGCGGTGAAGAAGCTGATCAATCCCAGCAACTCGTAGCTGGCTCGGATCACGCGCTCGAGGCTGGAGCCTTCCAGGCCCAGATCATCGCGGAACACCTGCGCTTCCTCTTCATCGAGCTCGCCGATCTCCATCTCGATGCGGGCCGACAGCTGCACCACCTCCGTGTGCGCGTGCTCGATGGTGGCGGCCAGCCCGGCGGCCATCGCCTCGGCCTGAGCCAGGTCGGCCTCGCCGACGTTGAGCAGCACCAGCACGGGCTTCTCTGTCAGGAAGCGAAAGCCGCGGATGCGCTGAGCCTCGTCGTGGCTGAGGCCCACGTCCCGGATGGGTCGGCCCTCGAGCAGGGCGGGCAGGATCCGCTCCAACACGGCCTGCTCGCGTTCGTTGGCTTCCTTCTCGGCGGCGGTGCCGTGGCGACCCGATGTCTGCAGCTTCTCCAGGCGCTTCTCGACCACGCCGAGGTCGGCCAGCGTGAACTCCAGCTCCAGCTGCTCCACGTCGCGGGCCGGATCGACACGCAGGAGGGGGTGGGCGACGGCATCGCTGGCGAAGGCACGGACGACATGCAGCAGCGCGTCGGCATTGCGGAGCCGAGCCAGCTGATCGGCCGGGATGTCCGTGTGGGGCTCACCCGGCGCAGCCGTGGCGGCGGCCGGCAGGTCGACATAGGTCACGTCGGCCGGGACTTCCTTCCTCGGCTTGAACAGCCGCGTCAACCTCTTGAGGCGCTCATCGGGCACCTTGACCACGCCGGTATTGACGGTGACGCCGCCGAAGCCGCCGGTGGCGGCATCACCCCGAGTCAGGGAGTTGAAGACGGTCGTCTTGCCCGAACGTGCCAGGCCGACGATGGCGATCTGCATGCGTCAGTATCCCGCTGCCGGGTCCACGAGATTGAGCATCTCACGGCCGTCCCGGTAGCGCGCGAGGTTGTCGCAGAAGAGTTCGATGCTGCGGTCGAGAACGCGACCGCTCGACCACGAGGTGTGTGGTGTGATGATGAGTCCGGGCGCGTCCCAGAGTGGTGAGCTGCTCGGCAGCGGCTCCTCCCAGATGGTGTCGAGGACGGCGCCCTCCAGCGGGCCGTTGCGCAGCGCGCGAAGTAGCGCACGCTGGTCCACCAGCCGTCCGCGTGCCACGTTGATGAGCCACGAACCGGGCTTCATCTGCGCCAGACGGGTGCTGTTCATGAGCTTGTCGGTCTCGGCGGTCAGCGGCACCGCCAGCACCACGAAGTCAGCCTCGGCCAGGAGTTCCGGCAAGGCATCGTGGGGCAGGATCCGGTCGAGGCCGTCGGGGATGGGCTCGGCGAAGTCCTTACGCACGTTCGGCTCCTTTCGGGTGCCGATGACCCGGGCACCGAAAGCCAGGGCCAGGCGGGCCACGCTGCGCCCGATGGAGCCGAGGCCGACGATGCCGACGGTGACCTGTCGCAACTCACGGGCGGGCAACGGCTGCCAGGTGCGCTCTCGTTGCAGTTCGATGAGCTCAGGCAGTCGGCGCACGATCGAGAGGATCATCATCATGGTGTACTCGGCGATGGGCTCGCTGAAGACGCCCCGGGCGTTGGTGATGATGAGTCCCCGTTCGGCGGCTTCGCCGGTCAGCACCCGCTCCACGCCGGCCGTGGCCGAGTGCACCCAGCGCAGCTCAGGGCAGCGGGCCAGGAGGCGATCGAAGCCGGCCGTTGGGATGGGACCACGGAGCAGCACTTCGACATCGTCGAGCGAGCTGTCGGAGAGCCCCTCGAGCGAGACGTTCACGAGCCGCGCGTCGGGTGCTGCCTCCCGGATGCGCGCCAGGTCCTCCTCCCGGTAGCGCGCCGACAGGATCGGTGTCAGCGCGATGGCAGCCGGCTCACGCCCCGCCCGTGTGGCTTTGGTCATGGGGCCCCCCTGGCGTCGAGTGCCTCCGGCGTCACGCGTCGGACCCACGCGGCCGGATCATCCATCTCCTGCTCGGTCGGGAGTGCCAAGGGTCCGTCCCACAGGTGCTCGATGGCGGCGTCGCCACCGGCACCATAGACGCCGGCGACGAAACGCTCGCCGCGTCGATACTGCTCGAGCTTGATATCCATGCCCGTCAGGCGGGCCATCAGTCGGTCGACGGCGCTGCGGCGCTCACCTCGCTTGGCTTCGAACCGAGCGCGGATGCCCTCGACGTCCGGAAGCACCTCGCTGCCCACCTGGTCCATGACCCAGTCACTGAAGCCTTCCATCAGACTCATCACCAGCTGTGTCTCGCGGAAGAGGGCCTGCTGCTCGGGGCCGAGGAAGCTGCGCACCGATCGTTCTGTGGCTGCCTTCCGGACGCGTAGTGCCAGTCGCAAGAGGCCACCGCGCCGCAACTGCTGGCTCTCGCGCACGAAGAGCGCCACCTGTCGCTCAAGACGGCTCCGGAGATACGGACGGAGCCAGGGATGCGCCTCCAGCTCGAAGGCATGCGTCGTCTCGTGGAGGGCGACCCAGAGCCGGAACTGGTCGATGGGCACCTTGAGCGCACGGGCGTTGGCGCGGATGTTCTCCTCCACGTACAGCAGTCGGCCTGGTGCCTGCTCGGCAGACAGGAGCGCCACGTCGTACTGGCCCAGCACGCGTGACCCCAGGTAGCCCAGCAGGAACCCGACCTGACCCGTGGTCAGCAGCCGGCTGGTGGCCGCCGCTACGCCGACGCCAACGTTCCCGTCGCCCCCTGTCGGGCTGAGGTGTGGCTCCAGGTGGGCGATGAGGGCTTTGAAGGTGCCCATGTTGGCGAGTGCCCATTCAGCCCGGCTGACGACTGCGTGTCGCTCGACCACGCCGGGCAGTGGCGCGTGGAGGCGCTCTTCGAGCAGGGGCACCACGCGGTCCATATGGCGCGCGTACGCCAGCGAGGCGGCATGCAGCTGTTGGGGCGAAAGACGCCCCGGCGCCTTCTGCAATCGGCTGTTCGCGATGCGCTGGGCCCGGTCCCAATCGACCAGACCGCGAGGTTGATTTGCGATGGCGCGGTTGGCGATGGCGCGGGCGGTCATCCCCAATCCCAGGGCCACGCCGATGCGCAATGTCCGGCTCGAGCGCAGCCGGCCCGCTGCCGTGCTCACCATCAGACGCTCGACCCTACCCCGGCCGCCGATCCGGCTGCGGAAGCGACCTCGTCGAGGACGACGCCTTCGATGCTGCCCAGGTCATCCCCGAACAGGCGTGAAGCGGTGCCGGCGAAGGCTCGCACATCCCCGGTCGTCAGCAGCAGATGCCGGCCCGCTGCGCGGCCCGATGCGGTGCCGGGTGCGACATCGGGTGTGCCCAGGTCATGGACCTCGATCAGACTCGCGAGCGCGCTGGCGGTGGCCGATGCCGAGTCGATGACTGCGGTGCCCTCCCCCACCATGGCCCGGATGGAGGCGGCCACGAGTGGGTAATGCGTGCAGCCCAGCAGGAGGGTGTCGATACCGGGCTTCTGGTCGCATCGGGAAGACGAACGACGGGCCTGCATCCTGGGCCGGGTGGGCACCGTCGAGGTTCGGCCCCAGCAGCGGCGCGAGTGAGCGACGGAGCGCGGCATCGACGACTGGGCCGCTGAGCTGTCCGGCCTCGACCAGGGGCACCAGTTCTGGCGTGGCGTGCTCGTACACCTGGACGAAGGGGTCTTCCTCACCGATGGCTTCGAAGTAGGCGTGCGAGCGGACCGTGGCGACCGTGGCGATGACACCCACCGCCCGTGTCCGAGTGGCCAGTGCCGCTGCCGTGGCACCCGGGCGCACCACCCCCAGGATGGGCACCGCATAACGGCGACGCAGCACCGGCAGGGCGACGGCGGTGGAGGTGTTGCAGGCCACCACGATGGCCTTCACATCGCGGCGAGCCAACTCGTCAAGGCACTCGATGCTGAAGCGCACGACCTCCTCGTCCGGCCGCGGGCCGTACGGGGTCCGTTCGTTATCGCCGAGGTAGATCGTGTCCTCGGCAGGCAGCCGCCGGACCACTTCACGTAGGACGGTCAGGCCGCCTACCCCTGAGTCGAAGAAGCCGATGGGTCGAGCGTCACCCATCGACGTCAGCTGGGCGACCGTGCCAGGGCGGGTGCGAGAGTGGCGGTGCCAGGTGGTGCGGTGAGCTGCTGCACGATGGCCGCGATCTGCTGGCTGGCCCTCGCCTTGGGCTGCGCCAGGACGAAGGGCACGCCCTCGGCACCGGTGGCCTTGATCAGTTGCTGGTCATCGGGGATGGCGACATCCGGCAGGCGACCCAGTTCCGTGCCCATCTGCTCCGGCTTGAGACCCGGACTCCCCGCACGGTTCATCACCAGCATCATCTTCTGCGGTGACATGCCCGCGGCGATGAATGACTGCCCCGCGAGGCGGGCGGCGCGGACCGAGCCGCGGTCCGGGGTGACGACGCTGATGATGCTGTCGGCATCGTCGAGGTATGCCAGCGTGATATCGGTGATCGCCGGCGGCGAGTCGATGATGACGACGTTGTAGATCCGGCGCAGCAGTGAGATCACCTTCTCCAAGTCACGTGAGGTGATCATCTCCGCTTGTTCCACGCGTGGCGGCGCCAGCAACAGGTCGATGCCGGAGGGGTCTCTCCAGAGCACCGATGCCAGGTCGCTCTCAGCGATCCGATCGGTCGGGAGCTGCAGGATGGAGGGGGCCGTGTCCGGCACCCGCAGCAAGCCACGCAGGTCGCTGAACTGGAGGTCACCATCGATGAGCACGACCCGAACGCCGGTCATCTGGCCGAACGAGACCGCGAGGTTGTAGGCGATGGTGGTGCGGCCCACGCCGCCCTTGCCGGAGTAGACGACGTAGGAGCGTGACATGGCATTGGGAGCGGTGGCACGGTAGCGGGCGTTGGAATGATTGAGGGCGTTCATCAACTCGTAGCCCGAGAAGGGCATCGAGAGCACCTCGGTGATGCCCATGCCTTCACCGGCCTTCACCGGCTTCTGCGGGACGGTCACGATGATGATGGGGATGCGCAAGCCGGCGTGTCGGACCTGCTCGGCCACTTCCAGGCCGTTCACCTTACCCTGCAGGAGCGCGTCCACCATCAAGGCGTCTGGACGCAGCTCACGGATCTGGTCCATCACCATGCGCCCGTCCGTGACGGTATCGAGGAGGCGCACCTGCTTCTGGTGTTGGAGGAGGTTTCGCACGTACTGCGACACCTGCGCGACATCTTCGACAAGGAGCAGGCGGATCTGGTCTTCGGTAGCCATTGGCCGGACTATACCAATCGCGCGACGAGGATGACGCGGTGACTTCCGGCATCGTATGGGGTGGATAGATGGTCCCCCCACAGTTCGACCCGTCCAAAGCCGACCTCGTGCGCCAGTCGGCCAAGGTGCTGGGCGCTGACGAGGTGGAGCAGATCGCTCTGCGTGACGCGTGAGACCGGCCCGCCGTCGGCCGGCGTCCATTCGTACATCTGCGTCAGCCGCAGGGTATCCGCGTCGGGATCATGGTCGGCACTGATGGTCTTGCTGACCTGGTCACCCGTTTCGGGATCGTGGCGCAGCCACTCATGCTGCAGGCGCCTGTCGAAACGCGCCAGCTCGGCATCATCAGGCGTGCCCACCTCGACGGCCGCGATGCCGTCCTCCCGGAGGCTCTCCCGCATGGTCACCAGGATCGAGCGGCGGGCGTCATCGTCCTCCGCCAGCAGGAACGTATTGACCGCGATCAGCGCGAGTCCGAAACGTCGCTCCGTGCGGTAGCCATAGAAGTCAGCCTCGTGGAGCTCGATCCGCTCTCGTGCCGGCCCTGGTCCCATCCGCTGCCAGGCTCGACGGGCACGCTCGAGCATGGCCGGGTCGAGGTCGATCCCGACGACGTCATGGCCGGCGAGTGCCAAGGGGATGGCCAACCGTCCACTGCCGACTCCCAGCTCCAGGACGGCCCCTCCGGCCTCCCTGGCCAATCGCAGGTACAGCTCGGCGTCGTACGCGACATCGAGGAGATTCCAGGTCGTAGTAGCGCGCCAAGCGTTCAGCGCGCGGCTCGACCGCCGTCGCGCCGCCCATGGAGTTGCCATCCTCCGCAGCTGCCAGGCCGGGCATCGCGGCGCTCTGGTCCTGCGATCGCTTCGTCATCGTGTGTTCGCCACGGTATCAGCGCCGCACGCTGAAGGCGACTTCGACCAGCACGGCGCCGACGACGAGGAAGAGCAGCACCGGCAGTGTGACGACATCGATGGCGCGCAGCACCACCAGGATGCTGACCAGCAATCCGACCAGACCGCTACGGCGCGCCGAGGTCACGAGGGCACCGGCTGAGCTTCGGCTTCCCGACCACAGCAGTGGCCAGATCGTCAGGCCCACCGCGGCGCCCAGCGCGAGAGCACCGAACAGCTGGACCCCGGCGTCCCGCTCGGCGAGATCATGGTGAAGACGATGGCGACCACGAACCAGGCCCCGATCGCGGCGCTGACGAGGATGAGCGTGACCGTGCGTTCGCGAGCAGACACCGGCCGGAGTGTAGACCCGCGACTCACGTGGCGGCCGGGCAGATCCGACGGTAGGGGCACCAGTCGCAGGCCGGAAAGCCGGGCGTCGCCTCGAATGCGGCCGACCGGATCCCTTCCGCGACCTGGGCGACTCGCTTTCGGGCGCCCTCGAGCTGGCGCGCGGTGGGGGTCACCTGCCCGATGACATCACCCTCGAGGAAATGCAGCTCGACGGCTGCCGGCGGTTCACCGTGCTCAGCCTCCCAGGCGAGCGCATAGAGTCGGAGCTGCAGTGAGCTACGGGCGCGTTGACGAGCCCGCCCCGGATCTCGCATGTCACCGGACTTGTAGTCGGTGATGACGATGCCTTGGGCGGTGCGCCGAACGGCGTCATAGCGGCCGCGAACACGGTCGTCCCCGATCCGCACCGAGAACGTCTGCTCCACCGCCACGATCTCGTCGTCACTGCCCGAGCCCCGGTCGGCGAAGCGGGCCAGGGCTGCCCGGCCTGCCTCCAGACGGGCCGCCTCATGCGCCTGCGACAGGAAGCCCTCACTCTGCCAGTGGGCCAGCAACGTGTCCTCGAGCTGCGCGATATCCACTGGCTCGCCTCGCAGCCGCCGACCGTTGGCCACGGCCGCGGCCTGGTGGAGCGCATTGCCGAAGACGAGCGCATGGTGAGGCGCGGTGGGGACGCGCACCTGGTGTCGTAGGCGGTACTTGAGCGGGCAGGCGAGGTAGTCATCGATCTGGGTGTAGCTGAGGGTGAGTGGCTCCGACCCACCCGACGCGGACCGATCCCGGGATCCGCGGTGGACGACCGCTTCCGCGGGCGGCTCCAGGCTGAGCTTGACGGTCTCACCGGTGGCATCGTCGACCTCACGGCCCAGGGCTTCAGCAAGGAAGATCGACGGCCGGCGGTGTCGACCGCCCGATCGACCGGCGGCGGCGTGGCTGAGGATGAGCTCGTCCCGGGCACGCGTCATGGCGACATAGAACAGGCGCCGTTCCTCAGCCTGCTGGGCGGCGGGCGGATTCCGGCTCGCTTCGACCGGTCAGGGCGGCGGGCAGCGTCAGCAGATCGCGGCGTGCTCGTATCGGGAAGCGGCCATCGGCCAGCCCGACCAGGTAGACCACCGGGAACTCCAGGCCTTTGGCCTGGTGCACGGTCAGGACCGATACGGCGTCGGCGAGGTCGTCACGTTCTGGCGTGACCGGGTCATGCCCCGCGTCGATGAGCGCACGCAGCGCCGGCACCACCGCCGCCAGGCGTGGATCGTCGACGAGATCCGCCTGCTCCTTCACGATCTCGAAGAGGCGAGCGATGCGGCGGAGTGGCGCATCGTCACCCCGCTCAGCCAAGCTCACGAGACGCTTGAGCCAGCCGCTGCGCCCGAGGTGGTCATAGAGGACCACCGGCGCGGGCCGTTCGTGCGCCGCCTCGATCGACTGTTGCAGGTCGTTCACCAGTCGCTCCAGCACCATCCGGGTGGCCGGCGCCAGGCGCAAGAGTCCCCGCTGCTCGACCAGTTCCGTGGCGACGTCCCACAGGCTCCGTCGCCGCCGGCTCGCGTACTCGCAGAGCCGCGTCAGGTCCTGGCCACCGAGCCCATACGGCTCCGAAGTCATGACCGCATACATGTCTTCCGAGGCCGCCGGGGCATGGATGACTCGCATCAGACTGAAGACGTCACGAACCTCGCGGTGTCCCAGCAGGCCAGAGGCACCCGAGAAGCGACGCGGGATACCCAGGACATCCAGGCTGGCCAGCACCGGTGCGGCGTCCGCGTTGGTGCGCACGAGTACCGCCAGGGATCGAGGCGGCGTGCCGCGGCGCAGTCGGCGCTGGACGTCCGTGGCCACGCCGTCAGCTTCATCAGCAGCCGTCTGGTACGCGTGGTGCGTCACCAGTGCCGGCCGGCGGGAGCGACGCACTGCCGTCAGCGTCTTGTCCAGACCGCGCTGGATCTCCAGACGATCGGGGTCGTTGTGCCGGATGAGCCGGCGCGCCGTCTCGAGGATGGGCTTGCGTGAGCGATAGTTCCGCCGCAGCACGACGTCCTTGACGCCGCGATACATGCCGTCAAGCTCCGCCAGACCCTGCCCGACGGCGCCGCGGAAGGAGTAGATGGCCTGATCGTCATCCCCGACGAACATGACGTTGCCGGTCGCCCCGGCCAGTTGGCGGACCAACTGGTGTTGCTGCGGGTTGGCGTCCTGCGCCTCATCCACGACGACGTAGCGGAACCGGCGCCGCAGCGTCGCGCGCACGGCCGGCCGTTCTGCGAGGAGCCGGACCGCCTCAGCCACCTGGTCGCCATGGTCGACGAGCGAGCGGTCGATCAACAATCGCTGGTAGGCCGCGTACGCCCGGGCCAGTTCTGCCTCCGCCGAAGCCTCGTCGAGCAAGCCCGCCAGCGCTTCCTGTGCCGCGTCATCCGGCGTGGTTTCCAGCGCCGCACGAGCACCCGCTTCGAGTTCCCGCGCATATGCGGCCAAGTCCTCGGCGGCGACGCCCTCCTCCTTGGCGTGCCCGAACAGGTCCGCCAGCCCCGCCACGAAACGGGTGGGGTCGCCCAGCGGCAGGTAGCGCTCAAGGCCCAGCTCGAAGATGTGGTCCCGGAGCAGGACGATGGCTTGAGAGCGCCCCACCACGCGTGCGTCAGTCGGTCGGCCGATGGCGTGTCCATGCTCACGCAACAGCCAGTCACCGAAGGCATGGAAGGTGTGGATGGCCGTGTCCGCCTGCCCGTACGGCACCAACAGGTCGATGCGCGCCTGCATCTCCTCCGCCGCACGTTCGGTGAAGGTCAGCGCCAGGATCTCCGAGGGGCGCGCACGCTTGCTGGCGATGAGCCAGGCCACGCGCCGGGTGATGACCTCCGTCTTGCCGGTGCCGGGCCCCGCGACCACGAGCAGTGGGCCATCTGCGTGCGTGACCGCCTGTCGCTGGCGCCGGTCGAGCCCGTGGAGCAACTGGCGCACCGCGTCGATGGCGACCGGGTCTGATGCCGGAAGGTCGCTCGTCGGCCCGAGGCCCGGCGGTAGCTGGATCAGGTGGTCGGCAGTCATCGATGGCGAGACTGGGCCGCGCTTGTGACAGCTTTGGTGTCACAGATCGAGTGCCACCGACCCGGACATCGGTGTCGGTCCGATCTCAGGTCGTGATGCCTGCCTGTCGAAGGGCTTGCTCTTCCTCCCCGGATAGCGGAGCGTCCGCGATGCCTCGCCGGAGGGCCTTCACATAGACCCGAGTGGTGGGACGCGAATGCAGGCTGCTCAGGATGATGCCGTCGCCATCATCATCGACGAGGGCCAAGGCGAACGACTGCGCGCCACCAGCGTCGGCGAAGGCGTCGAAGCGCACCAGGCCGATGCGCGAGATGGCGGCCGGCCCTCGCACCGTGCTGCGCACCGGCGTCGCTCGCTCCGTCGCTCTCCCGGTCGAGCCGCGCCGTGCGTCGAGTTCGGCCTCCAGCACCTCCACCCGCTGGCCGACTTGTGCCAAACGCCGCTCGAGATCCTTGAGGCGTGCGCCGCCCGTGATGGCGTCGCCCTCGCGCTGTGAGCGCAATACGAAGGCGAGCGCCACACCGGCCACGACCAGGGCCAGCAGGGCCAGCAGGACCGCGAATCCCTCCATCGGTCGATCGTAGCAGCGAGCGCGGGCGCCGTCGGGCTCACCGGTGCTATCCTCGTCGCCGGTTCCCACATCCATGCGCCGAGGAGATCACGTGGCCAAGCGGGCACGCGCCAGCCGCTCCACTCACCGACCAGGTGGGCAGGGGCCAACTCGTACCAAGCAGACTGCCGACGCTTCGTCAGCCGCTGTCGATACCGACCCCGAGAGCGTGACGGACGCGGGCTATGACCTCTCCGGCGAGGCGATCGAAGCCCAGTACAACGAGGTTGCGCTCGAGAGCGCCGCGGTGGCGGCATCGCCACGCCGCACACGGCAGGATCGTCGGCGGGCCAAGAGCCGGCCCGATGACCTGACGGCTCGTGCCTCCGCTGAGGATGTCTGGGTGCGTGAGGACCTGCGGCGGATCGGCATCGTCTCGGCCATCCTGGTGGCGGGACTGGCGATCGCCTGGGTGCTCTTCGTTCCCCTGGACCTGTTGGGCCTGTACTAGCCCCTCGCCGGTCGGTCGGCTATCCCAGGTCGGGCGCCGCTTGGACTCTAGTTGCGCGGCTTGGACAGGATGCCCTTCGAGCGCAGCCAGCCCCAGATCGCGAGCACCACGATGGCGCCGACCACAGAGCCGATGAGTCCGGTCGGGTGGAGGGCGAAGCCGTCGCCGCCAAAGATGCCCTCGCCGCCGACCAGGTTGCCGATGGCGCCACCCACGAACGAGCCGATGATGCCGGCCACGAAGAGCTCCCAGTTCTCGAAGCCCTTGCCCTTGCCCACCACGAGGTTGGCGATGAAGCCCGCCGCCAGCGGGATGACGACCAGAGCGAGGATGAAGAACACGTTGGACTCCGATTCGGTTGAGTGTATGGCGTCAGAGTCTACGGCCTTGAGCGACCGCGCGTGCCGTGCGGCGGTCGCTTCCGGCTCCCCTGCCCTCTCGCCTCCGCGAGCGCGTCCATGCGTTCGCTGATCCGCGCCTCCCAGCCCTCGTGGGTGGGCTCGTAGTAGCGTCGGCCCACGAGCGCATCGGGCAGGTACTGCTGGTCGACGTCGCCGCCCTCGTAGTCGTGCGGAAGCTTGTAGCCGACGCCGATGCCGTGGTGCCGCATGCGGCGATGCGCGGCGTTCTGGAGGTGCTTGGGCACGGGCAGGGAGCCATGCTCGCGGACGTCCGCGACCGCCTGCCAGTAAGCCTGGCCCGAACGGTTCGACTTGGGTGCCGTGGCCAGGTAGGACGTCGCCTGCGCGAGCGCGTATTGCGCCTCTGGAAGACCCACCCAGTCGAGCGCCTGGGCGGCGGCCACCGCGACCTGCAGGCCACGCGGGTCGGCGTTGCCCACGTCCTCGGAGGCCGAGATGATCAGCCGGCGCGCGATGAACCTGGGTTCCTCGCCGGCGGCCACCATCGTCGCCAACCAGTACAGCGCCGCGTCAGGGTCGTTGCCGCGGATGGCCTTGATGAAGGCTGACACCGTGCCGTAGTGGCCGTCACCGGCACGGTCGTAGGCCAGCACGCGTTGCTGGGCGGCGGTCTCGATGTCGGCCAGCGTGGGACGCACCACCGACTCGCTCCCGCCATCCTCCGCTCCGGCCATGGCGGCTGCCGATTCGACGATGTTCAGCACGGCACGAGCATCCCCTGCGCTGATGGCGATGAGATGCTCGCGAGCGTCATCGGCCAGCTCGACCCGGCCACCGAAGCCGCGCTCGTCACGCAGCGCTCGATCGAGCACCCGGCGCAGGTCCTCGTCCTCGAGCAGCTCCAGTCTGAACACGCGCAGCCGCGAGAGCAGCGCTGAGTTGACCTCGAAGTAGGGGTTCTCCGTGGTGGCGCCGATGAGCGTCACCACACCCTCTTCCACGTGTGGTAGCAGGGCGTCCTGCTGGGCCTTGTTGAAGCGGTGGATCTCGTCGATGAAGAGCACGGTCGAGCCACCGCCGCGCTCGGCCCATCCGCGTGCCTGGGCCACGATGGCGCGCACCTCCTTGACGCCGCTGGACGTGGCCGAGAGCACCTCCATGGGCGCCTCGACGGCCTCGGCCAGCAGGCGTGCCAGCGTGGTCTTGCCAACGCCGGGCGGCCCCCATAGCACCATCGACACCAGGCGCCCGCCTTCGAGCATGCGCCGCAACGCACCACGCTCGCCGATGAGCTGTTCCTGTCCCGCCACCTCGGCCAGCGCCAGAGGGCGCATGCGAGCAGCGAGGGGCATGTGCCCGATCTCCGCCGCCACGGGCAGCGTCGTAGGTCGGGCAGCGCCCAGGGGGTCACGCGGTGTCGGAGCCATGCGCTTCAAGTCTAGTGCGCCGCTCACGGGTGGCGGCTACCATCTAGGTGCCCGAGTCGTATACCGCTATCCCGCCACGTTCCGCTCATCGAGGAGACCTCCGTGCCATCGCAGAACCTCCGCATCCCCGGACCAACGCCGTTGCCTGACGCTGTCCGGGAGGCCGGTTCGCGCCAGATGGTGAGTCACCGTGGGCCCGAGTTCCAGGAGCTCGTCCTGCGCGTCAGCGAGGGCATGCGCCCCGCCTTCGGCACGGACAACGAGGTGCTGGTCCTGACCTCGTCGGGCACCGGTGGCCTGGAAGCGGCCGTGGTCAGCTTCCTCTCCCCGGGTGACCGGGTGCTGGGCGTCAGCATCGGCAACTTCGGCGAGCGCTTCGGCAAGATCGCCAAGGCCTACGGCGCCCAGGTGACCATGCTCGAGTTCGAGTGGGGACAGGCTGCCGACCCAGCGGCGGTCCGCGACGCCATCAAGGGCATGTCGGCCGATGGCGGGGACCCCAAGGCGGTGCTGGTGACCTACAACGAGACCTCGACCGGTGTGACCAACCCGCTGGCCGAGCTGGCCGCCGCCATCCGCGCGGAGGCGCCCGACACGCTTATCCTCGTCGACGCCGTGAGCGCCGTCGGAGCGGTACCCCTCCAGATGGACGCCTGGGACCTCGATGTCGTCGTCACCGGCGCGCAGAAGGCCTGGATCATCCCACCCGGCCTGGCCATGGTCGCGGCCGGCTCGCGCGCCTGGCGCGCGGCCGAGAGCGCCACCATGCCGCGGTTCTACTTCGATCTCGCCAAGCACCGCGAGGTCCTGCCCAAGGGCCAGACGCCGTGGACGCCCGCGGTCGGCATCTTCTTCCAGCTCAAGGAGGCACTGGAGCTGATCGAGGCTGAGGGTTGGGATGCCATCTACCGGCGCCACGCGGCTTGTGGTGCGGCCGCCCGTGCCGGGCTGGCGGCCATGGGCTTCGAGCTCTATGCCGACCAGGCCTTCGCCTCCGACACCGTCACTGCCGCCCTGGTCCCCGAGGGCGTGGACTGGTCCGCCTTCAACGCAGAGCTGCACGGGCGAGGTCTTGTCCTCGCCGGCGGGCAAGGCAAGATGAAGGGCAAGATCTTCCGCATCGGCCACCTTGGCGACGTGAGCGTGGACGACATCGTCGACGCCCTCGAGATCATCGAGGAAGGGGCGGCGGCGGTGGGGCTGACCGTGGAGCGTGGCGCCGGTCCGACTGCCGCCCGCAAGGCAGCCGGGGAGGTCTGAGCGTGCGCGTGCTGGTGGCTGAGAAGCTGGCGCCTGAGGGCGTCGCTCTGCTCAAGGATGATCACGCCGTCGATGTTCGCGTGGGCTTGCCGCGCGACGAGTTCCTGGCGGCACTGCCCGAGTACGACGCGCTGCTGGTGCGCAGCGGCGTCAAGGTCGACGCCGAAGCCATCGCCGCGGGCTCGCGGCTGGTGGTCATCGGCCGTGCCGGCGTGGGTGTCGACAATATCGACATCCCAGCCGCCACGGCCGCCGGGATCACCGTCGTCAACGCCCCCACGGGCAACACCATCGCGGCCGCGGAGCACACGCTGGCGTTGCTGTTCGCGTTGGCACGCCACATCCCCGCTGCCGACGCGTCCATGCACGCGGGCGCCTGGAACCGCGCTGCGTTCATGGGCCGGGAGCTGGTCGACAAGACGCTCGGCGTCATCGGCCTGGGCAAGATCGGCATGGCCGTCGCCGACCGTGCCCGCGCCCTGGGCATGCAGGTCGTGGGCTTCGATCCCTATGTGACCCCCGAGGCCGCCAAGCTCCACGGCATCGCACTCCTGTCGGTCGCGGAGATCCTCAAGACCGCCGATGCGGTCACCGTGCATGTGCCCAAGACCAAGGACACGGCCAACCTCATCTCCACGGCCGAGCTGGCCTCCATGAAGCCGGAAGCCTTCATCATCAACGTCGCGCGTGGCGGTGTCGTCGATGAGGCGGCTCTGGCGAGCGCACTCGAGGCGGGCACCATCGCCGGTGCCGCGGTCGATGTCTACTCCAGCGAGCCGCCGGCGGAGGACAACCCGCTCCGTGGCGCGCCCAACATCATCCTCACGCCACACCTTGGCGCCTCCACCGAGGAGGCTCAGACGCGCGTGGCCGTCGAAGCCGCCGAACAGGTACGCGATGTGCTTGCCGGCCGGTCCGCACGCTATGCGGTGAATGCGCCGATGCTGACGCCCGAGACGGCCGACGCCCTGGCGCCGTACCTGCCGCTGGCGCGCACGCTGGGCCAGTTCTATGCGCAGTTCTCGAGCGACTTTTCCGGCCTGACCCTGGAGGTTGCCGGCGAGCTCAGCGAGCATGACTCGGCGCCGCTGGCCGCCGCCGCACTCGGTGGCATCCTCGAGCAACACACCGAGGAGCGTGTCAACGTCATCAACGCAGCGGCCCTGGCCAAGGCACGCGGCATCACCATGTCGGTGCACAAGAGTCCGGATGCGGGACGCTACTCGTCGCTGCTCACGCTCTCGGGCGAGCGCTCGGTGGCCGGCACGGTGGCATCAGGTGAGTCCCGTCTGGTCGCCCTCGATGGCTACGAGGTCGACCTCGCGCCCGCCGCCAACATGCTGGTCTCACGCCACCAGGATCGGCCCGGCGCCATCGGCCTGGTCGGTAGAGCCATGGGCGAAGCGGATATCAACATCAGCAACATGCACCTGGGCCGGTCGGACAAGCGCTCCATCGCCTTCATGGTCCTGGCCCTCGACGAACCGGTGCCCCAAGAAGTGGCCGACCAGGTCCGTTCCTACGACGGCATGCTCGACGTTTGGCTCATCGGCCTCGATCTGCCCGCGTGACGCCGCCGACGATCCTCGCGCTCGTCCGCCATGGCGAGTCGGAGTGGATCGCCGAGGGTCGCTTCCAGGGCCGTGGAGACCCGGCCTTGTCAGAGTCGGGACTGCGGCAGGCGGCTGCGGTGGCAGCGCGTCTGGCGGCACCCCAGCAGATGCCGTCGCTGCCACTCCCAGATGGTCCACCACTGGCCATCTGGCACTCTCCGCTGCGGAGAGCCGCTCAGACGGCGGAGGCGATCCATGCCGCCCGCGGGGCCGATGCGCCCTTGCGTCCACTCGATGCACTCACCGAGCTGGCGCAGGGCGAATGGGAAGGCCTGACGCACGACGAGGTGCGCGCGCGCTGGCCGGGTGAGCTGGCTGCGTGGCGTGACGATCCCATGCACAACCATGCCCCCGGGGGCGAGTCGGTGCCGGATGCGCTGCTGCGGGCGCGTGAAGCCCACACCATCATCCTGGGCCGGGATGCGGTTACTCCCGATGAGGGTGCTGGCCGGGCACCGGCGGAGCCGGTCCTTGGCTACGGTCGCACGTTCAAGGGCGGAGCCAGCCCCGACTGGACCGTCATCGTTGCCCATGACGGCATCCTGCGGCTCCTGATGCTGGACCTGTTGGGCATCGGGAGCGAGCACTTCTGGTCGTTCCCGCTGGCCCTGGCCTCGGTCAGCGTGCTCGACCTCGGCGCCGGCGTCGTCCGTCTGCGCGCGCACAACCTGGATGAGCACATCACGGCCCTCGGCCGACCCTGACCGGCCATCACGCCCGGCGGCGCCCTCGTAGCAGGAAGCGCAGCAACGCCATCCTCACGCGGCCGTAGGCCCGTCGAAGGGCACCCTGCTTCCCGGGCTCGACCGATCGGCGTCCGTACGCCGACTCGACGCGCGCCCCGGCCACCAGGTAGAGGTCGTCGCGGACATCCGGGATGGACTCCGAGAGCCGCTCCGCGTACTCGAGCTCCGTCTGGGCTGGATGGGGTCCGTGACCCAAACGGGTGGCGAGGCTGACGATGCCCCGATAGGCCACACTGCCGTCCGGCTCGCCCAGCCGCCGGAAGCGCATCAACAGGACGCCGCCCAGCAGCAGCAGGATGACCGCCAGCGATCCGCCGACGAGCAATGGACCACTCGAGCCGTCGGCCGGTCCCTGGCCGGCCTCGTCAGGCGCCAGCGGTGGCGGTGTCTCCTCGGGTGCGGGGGTCTCGACGTCACGGGGCGGCAGGGTCGGCGAGGCCCCGTCCGACCGGGGTGCTCGTGTCGGGCCGTCCGGAAGTGCGGTCGGGGTCAGGCCGAACTCGTCACGGGGCGTGGGGTCGAAGCGGACCCAGCCGTAGCCCGGAAAGTAGGCCTCTACCCAGTTGTGATAAGCAGCCTGCTCGACCACCCAGACCTCATCGACCCGATCGCCCGGAAGGTAGCCGGTGACGATGCGTGAGGGGATGCCCATGGCCCGCAGCAGCATGGCCATGGTGGTGGCGTAGTGCTGGCAGAAGCCGCGCTCGCTTCGCAGCAGGCACTCGGGGATGGTCTCGTCGGCCCCACACACGCCCCGCATGTCGGTCGTGTACTCCATCGCTCGGAGGGTGCGCTGGACCTCGATGGCGCGGTCGTAGGGGTTGTCGAACCTGGCCTCGATGCGCTGGGCTCCTGCTGCCACCAGCTCGCCCGAGAGGGCCTCCTGGGCACCTTGCAGGTAGCGATCGATCCAGTCCGGGTAGTCCTCGCCCGCCGCCCGCAGTTCGTTGGCCGTCAGGCTGCGGGCATCGGGGCTGTAGTCACGGACCCACGCATCGACGGCGACGGAATCGCCCTCGGCCAGCGGCGCATCGAAGGTGAGGTCACCGATGCCACCACCGTCATCGACGACCACGGCCTGCACCTCGCGAGAGACCACACCGGCCTCCGCCGGCCGGAAGAGTGTGCCCCGCACGACGCCCTCCCCTTCGATGGTGATGGTCGTCGTGGCGAGCTGATCACCGCCGGCGCTGGCCAGCTCCTGGATCGGCAGCGGTTCGCCGGCCGGGATGTCCAGGGTCTCGAGCTTGGAGCGTTCCCATGCCTGGCCGTCGAATGAATCGTGCGCCGTGCCCCACCAGTAGTTGCCGCGTAGCTGACCTTCCACTCGCGCCCGAAAGGCGACGCCCGACGGCTGTTGCCAGCGGTCGCCCACCGACCAGCGGGCATCGATGGTGGCCGCGCGAGGCACGGGTGAAGGCACACCCAGGAAGGCCAGCAGATCAGCCATCTGCTCCGCGATGGACTCGACCGGTTCCTGGAGGTCACCGAGGTTCACCTCCTGGCGGTCGAACGTGGCCCAGGCGCTCAGAGAGGTGGCACCCAGCACCGTCATCAGCACGAATAGCGCTCCACTGCGCAAGAACAGCCGGCCCACCTCGCCGCTATCGGAGATGGCGCGACGCGCCCACTGCCGACGTTGCTCGAGGAATTGCAGTCGCAGCAACAACAGCATCGAGAGAGCGGAGAATGCCGCCAACAGCGGCAAGACCGGCAACCGGGCAGCCTGTGGCGTCGTCGAGCCGAGGGCGGTGTTCAGGAAGAGCACGGCACCGATCGCCATCACGGCAGGGCCGGCCCGTTGATAGCGAAACACGCTGAAAGCACTGAACTGCGCGGTCGTCCAGCAGACGGCTCCAAGGAGCAGATAGGTCGTCGTGACCGGCCTGGCGGCGTGATCGGCCAGATACGCTGCCACCTCACCGTCAAGGTGGACCCATACCGCGGCGATCCGCGCCGTGAGTCCTCCGATTCTCGAGCGGCAGGGGCGAACCCTCGCCCAGCAAGAGAGAGCCAGTCACCATCAACAGGCCGAAGGCAGCGATGGCGGCCCCCAGGATGTGTGCACGGACCACGCCCAGCGGGCTGCGCGACAGCAGGAACCCGATGAGTCCCGCGACCAGGGTCAGTGTCGCCAGCCCGCCACTGGCCGACCGCGTTGGCCCAGCCAGCGACAGCGGACGTGCGTCCGCGATCGAAAGCCCCATCAGCGCCAGCAGGCCCAGCAGCAGCAACAGGCTCACCCAGCCCGGCTCCGGCCGTCGCGGCAGACGCGGCAGACGCGGCAGGCGCGGCCGCTTCGTGCTCGGCAACCGCTTCGATGACGTCATGACGACAGCGCGGTCGGACCGCTGCGTGCGCTGAGCAACTGTTCGCCCAGCGGGATCCCGGGCCGCAGGACATAGCTACCCACGTCGTGCTCAGCCAGTCGCATCAGCAGCGATCGGAGATCCAGGCGGGACCGCTCTTGCGCCGACGCTTCCGGCGGCCCTCGGCCATCGCCCAGCTGGCTGGCTGCCACGTGGGCGAGTGGGTCCACGATGCAGGCGATGGGCGCCACTCCGGCGGCACGCAGTGCCGCCAACTGCATCACCCATGTCGGGTCCAACGATGGCGTCAGCACCAGCGCCACCGTGCCTTGCTGCATGTGCACGGATCCTCACGCAGCATCTCAGCCAGTGGCGTTTGGCCTTCGGCCTGGGCTACCGCAAGCAGACTTAGGATGCGATGCTGTTGTCGTGGCCCGCGATCGGTCGCGATGACCGCGCGCCGCAGGCCGACCGCCTCCATGCCCACACCCCGAGCATCGCCCAGCGCCTGAGCGGCCAGGGCCGCAGCAGCACTCACGCTGGTCTCGATGGTGCTGGTATCGCCTTCACCGACATGGACCCGATGGTCAAGGTCCAGGTAGAGCCAAAGGTCAGCCGAGGGTTCCACGTCGAACTCCTTGACCTGCAGCTCCTGGTGGCGGGCGCTGGAACGCCAGTGGATGCGATTGAAGGCGTCGCCCGGCGTGTACGGACGCACCGACGTCACCAACGGTGTCAGATGCGGACCTTGCTGCGCGCGCGCGGCAGCACCCTCGATGGCCGTCCCCGGCAGCGTCCACCCTGGCAGCGGTTGGACCTCGGGATAGACGGTGAGGGCGGATCCCTGTCCCACCGAAGCCACCGACTCGAACAGGCCATACGGGTCGCCGGTGCGGATGACCATGGGGTCGATGCGGTATTGCCCGCGCTGCGTCAGCGGCACTCGTGCTGCCCACGTGCGTGAGATCCGTGGGCCTAGCGAGAGGACCCGGCCGGGGATGGCCACCGGCAGCGTGGAAGGCGAGTGCGACTCCAGCCACGGCTTGGGCAGGCGAGCCGAGGACCGCAGCGTGTAGGTGACGGTCAGCATCTCGCCCTTGGTAGCGTGCTGGCGGTCGAGCCATGCGCCGGCCTCCAGGGCGTCCAACCCACGCCGCGCCAGCAGATATGCCAGCCCCACCACGAGGAGCACGAGATACAGGAAGAAGTAGATCTCCACCGCGCCCGTGAGCAGGGCCATCGCCACGAACACGAGGATGGCCGCGAGGAAACCCAGCTTGCGCAGCATGGCGATCCTCGTCCCTGCCGGCCGGCCTACGCCCGGCGCACCCCATGCAGGTCCGCGACGGGGCGGGCTCCACCGATGGGCACCGTCGTCAGCAGTTCGCTGACGATGGCATCAGGCTCGATGCCACGGATGGAGGCACCGGTCTTGAGGATGATCCGATGTGCCAGGGCTGCCTGCGCCAGCGTCTTGACGTCGTCGGGGATGACGTAATCACGCCCGGTCAGGGCGGCAGATGCCTGACCGGCACGATACAGCGCCAGCGAGCCGCGCGGAGAGGCGCCCAGATAGACATCGGGATGCGCTCGCGTCGCACCCACCAAGCGCACGATGTAGTCCGAGATGGCCGGATCGACGTAGATCTCCCGGACGTCGCGCTGCATGGCCCGGACATCGTCGGCATTCGCCACCGGGGTCAGCCCG
The DNA here is from genome assembly GCA_963778955.1 of uncultured Chloroflexia bacterium. GTDB lineage: Bacteria > Chloroflexota > Limnocylindria > Limnocylindrales > CSP1-4 > JAFMJV01. Next base: position 496,653 of record CAVZWI010000003.1, on the reverse strand, counting down.
TCCACCGGATGCGCCCGCTTCTGTTCGTCGAGGATGAGCATCTCGTCCAAAGGGGCGGGGTACCCCATCCGGAGCCGTAGCATGAAGCGGTCCAACTGGGCCTCCGGCAGCGGAAAGGTGCCCTCGTACTCGATCGGGTTCTGCGTGGCGATGACCATGAACGGCTGGGGCAGCCGCCGCGTCGTGCCGTCCACCGTCAGGCTCCGCTCCTCCATCGCCTCAAGCAGCGAAGACTGGGTCTTGGGCGTAGCGCGATTGATCTCGTCTGCCAGCACGATCTGGCTCACCACCGGGCCCGGCCGAAACTCGAACTCCTGCGTCTTCTGGTTGTAGATGGACAAGCCCGTGACATCGGACGGCAACAGGTCGGGCGTGAACTGGATGCGGCGGAAGGTACAGTCAAGACTGCGCGCCAAAGCACGGGCGAGCATCGTCTTACCGGTGCCCGGCACGTCCTCGATGAGCAAGTGGCCCTCACACAGGAGTGCCACCAGGGCCAAGCGGACCTCACGATGCTTGCCCACGATGACACGTTCGATGTTGGCGGCGACGCGCTCGCCGGACTCCTGGATCTTGGCCACGTGGTTCTGGTCCTCTTGCTCGACCGGCGCGGTCGTGATGCTGCGGTGCGGCCCTGAATTGTAGCGGACCCGGCCAGTACGGCTCGCCGACCGCCCCCGGGACCATCGCGGACCATTGGCGTGGCGAGCTCTGGGCTGGTAGCCTGCTAGGTGGGTCACTTGACCCCGAGCCTGCCCGCGGGAGAAGCCTCGTCGCGTCATGACCGACCCCGTCCTCCAGTCGTTCTGCGAACGCTGTGGCACGCGCTACACGCTGTCCGCTCCGGAGTCCAGCTCGTCGGAGGCCGGCAAAGCCAAGTTCGGACTCTTCGGCAGGCGCCCCTCGGCCCAGCCGACCGATACTGCCACCACTGATGCTGCCTTGCCACCTGCCTCGATGGAGCGGTTCGCAGGCATCTTCCACTTCTGTCTCGACTGCCGGCAGTACGTCTGCCGGAAGTGTTGGAACCCTGAGACCGGTGGCTGTCTCAATTGTCGACCCGGGGCGGACAACAGCACGGTCGCCTCGTCGGCCCAGCGGGACGTCTGGCCGGAGGATGACGTGGCGCGAGCCGCAACCTCGGCGGCCTTGACAGCTCGGCCCAAACCAGGGCCGGGGCCGACCGCGGCCACGCCATCCGGGTCGCCGGGTGAGCTTGACGAGTGGGGCCGACCGCGGCCACTTCGAGCGACACCGCCCGAGACGCAGGATGAAACCAGGCCCATCTTCGAGCCACCGGATGGTGATATCGATCCTTGGCGAGGCGTCGTGTTCTCTGGTGCCGAAGCATCGGACGACAGCGGGGCAGCCGAGCCCGAACCACCCGCGCCGACCCCCAAGCTCAGCGAGCGACTGTCGTCCCGGACCGCGGCGCGAACAGATGCCGACAGTGACCACGGGGCTCCGACCGAAGAGGACACTCCAGGCCCGTCATCGGCGTGGCCTCAGCGTGAACTCCAGTCGGCGCCGGGGCAGGACGAGGCGAGTGAGGATGAAACAGAGTGGCCGTCGGTGGCTGACCGCCTGCCGGGGCCAGACCACGATGTGGCCATCGACGTCAGCGCCTGGGCACGCGCCAGCGCGTCCGTCGTAGGGCAACCCGGTCGAACGCCGACCGAAGAGCCCGAGCCCGAACCCGAACCGGAGCCCGAGCCCGAACCGGAGCCCGTACCCGAACCGGAGCCCGAACCGGAGCCCGAACCGGAGCCCGAACCCGTACCCGAGCCCGAACCCGAGCCGCCCGAGCCCGAACCGGAGCCCGAACCCGAACCGGAGCCCGAACCCGAGCCGGAGCCCGAACCCGTACCCGAACCCGAGCCGGAGCCCGAACCCGTACCCGAACCCGAGCCGGAGCCCGAACCCGAGCCGGAGCCCGAACCCGAGCCGGAGCCCGAGCCCGAGCCCGAACCCGAGCCGGAGCCCGAACCCGAGCCGGAGCCCGAGCCGGAGCCCGAACCCGAGCCGGAGCCCGAGCCGGAGCCCGAACCCGAGCCGGAGCCCGAACCCGAGCCGGAGCCCGAACCCGAGCCGGAGCCCGAGCCGAGGCCGATCGCTCCTCCGCCGCTTTCGCCCATCGCCCCCATCGCCCCCGAGCAGCTTCCGCCAAGCATCGAAGTCTGGAGCACCAAGTACGAACCGGGACCCTTTGGTCAGCCCTACCAGGCGCCATCGTCTCCCCCACCACCGCCTCCGGCAACAGGACCGGCTCAGCAGGCGACGCCTCCGCCGGAGCCGGCACCTCCGTTGGCTCCGACGCCGCCCGGCGACCGGGTTCCTCCGCCATCAGTGCTGACGTCCCCGCCACCGGCCGAGGCGCAGTGGACGCCTCCACCCATGACACCGCCGGCCCCGCCACCGGCCGAGGCGCAGTGGACGCCTCCACCCATGACACCGCCGGCCCCGCCACCGGCCCCCGTATCGAGCCGTCCCACGGCCATGCCAAAGCCCCCCAGCGGGGCCCACGCCTGCGCCAGCTGCGGCCTGCCACTATCCGCCCGAGCGCGCTTCTGCCGGCGCTGTGGAGCACCCCAGGGCTAGCGAGACCGATGCCCTGGTGGGCCGATCCTAGAGTGACGGACGCTGCTTCCGCGCGCGGTCTCGATCTCGTCGCAGGCGAGCGAACGCCGCCCCATAGATGAGTGCCTGGAACACCAGGTTGAACCAGATCAACGAGATGAAGACGCTACCGACGATCCCCAGCGTCAACCATTGCCGCACCAGCAACGGTGCCACCACGCCGAAGAGCGAGGTGAATAGGCCGATCACGATGCCGACGATGACCGCGGGCCAGAAGGCCTGTCGAAGGCTGGGCCCGTTCGGTGGCACGACCACGTAGATCATCAGCACCGCCAGGAAGGCGATGCCCATGGCGCCGACCATACCGATGGCACCCGTCAGCTGCACGATGTCGATACTGCATGCGCCGTCCAGGACTGCGATCTGGAGCGACCGGAGGGCGATGCAACGCGTGTGGAACCACTCGTTGAGGAAGGGCAGCGCGAAGATCATCAATACCGCCAGGAGTAGCACCCCCAACACCACGACCACGGCGACCGCGCCGCGTAGTCGAGTCTGCACGAAGTCCCGGGTCCCAGGCCCAGGGAACATCCGCTGCATCGCCCCCTGCAACGCGCCATAGAAGCCACTGGCACCCCAGAGGAGACCGAGCACGCCGATGATGGTGCCCGTGCGCCCACTGTCAGCGAGTCCGTTGATGACCTCTTCGGCCACCGTGCGGACCGGATCCAGCTGGTTCACCAGGCTCTGGATGAGTTGTTCGCGGAGGTGCTTGTCCTCGACCAGCACGCCGAGCAGGCCCACGAAGAGCAGCAGCGCTGGTACCAACGTGAAGAAGCCGAAGTAAGCCAGCGCACCAGCGAGCATGCCGCCACCGCTACGGTCGTAGGCCCGCATGACGTCCATGACGCCATGCACAGGAGGCGTGCGCATGGCCGCCCGCTGCAGCGACTCGAGGCGACCGTGCCAACTCAGGATGGGGGGCTGCCGTCGCGGTCGGCCGTCCGGGTCCGGAGGCGCCTCGCCTCCGTCGCTCACGCTTCCAGGTCCTTGAAGAGCCCCGGCTGGATATCGGTGGCTTTCACACCCCGGCGGTACTTGGGCCGCAGCATCGCTCGCACCTGTGCCCGTCGGACGTAGATGTTGCGCCCAGGCTGGATCGATTGCAGCTTGCCTGCATGTGCCCATCGAGCGATGGTCGAGCGGCTGATGGGCACATTGGCGTCGGCGAAGATGCGGGCGGCCTCGGAGACACTGATCCAGTCGGACGCGACACGCGACATGCTGCTGAGCCCCCTGCTAGTCGGCCTTGCTACCCGTCTTGGTGTCGCCGGCGGGTGTCGTGGACTTGGTGGCGGCTTCGGGTCTTACTCCCGACTCCGATCTGGCTCCCGACTCGGATCTTGGCTCCCGACTCGGACTTGGCGTTATCCCCACCGCTCTTCTCGTCACCAGAGGAAGCGCCCCCACCCGCCTTGGGCTTGGACTTCCTGGCCGAGGCGGCGGCATCCTTCTTGGCCCAGCCACTACCCTTGAAGTGGATGGCCGGTGTCGAGAGCGCCTTGCGCATGGGGCCTCCGCAGAACTCACATGTCTGAGGACCAGTGCCGTTGATGCCATGCATCACCTCGACCTCCCGGCCGCACTGGGTGCAACGATAGTCATAGGTGGGCATCGATCAACCTCGCAACAAGCGCATGCCGCACTTGGGACAGAAGAAGGCACTCTTGCCGACTTGCGCGTATTGGCAGTGGGGGCAGATCAGTCCGGTACCTGAATCGGCCGGCAGCGGGCGCTCCAGGTCGACCAACTCAGCGGCTCCCCGACTCCCGACGATGGCGACCAGGATGCCGCTCAGGAAACGCGTGGCGTTGCGCTCGGTGTCACCGCGGACACCTTTGCCACCCCAGCCCACCACGCCGCGCACCATCTGGTCGCCGGTCACTTCGTCCCAGTACGACGCCACCGCACCGACGATGCCGTTGTAGTCAGGGTAGCCACCTGAATCGACCTCACCGTCGAGCAGGCAGATAGCGATCGACTCGAACGCCGGGTCGATGGCATCGAGGGTTTCGAGCACCATCAGGCCATGACGAGTCACCGGCGACCGATGATGGTGGGCGTTGAGCCACTGCGAGGCCTCGATGGTCCGCATCACCGCCGGATTGGCGTCAGCGAACTGCGGATCCAGCGGCTCGATCAGTTCGATCGGTGACTTGGCGAACTCCTCGAGCATCCTCGGGAGCGCGGCCACCGATCCCTCACCGGGTGCGAAGCGAACGCCCTTGCTGCTACGGGCGCGGTAGGTCAGCTTGAGTTCGTAGTCCTCAGCGGGGGGCTCCTCGGTCAGGATACCGGGGTCCGGCAATCCCAGGTACCTAGGCCCGGCCTCGGGTCGGTCCTTCTTGCGCCGGAGGAAGTCGAAGGTCACGGTCGGGTCCCTTGAGCGATGGGAAAGTTGCTGCTTGCGCTCTCCAATCCTAGCGTCTCACCGGCGCCGAGGCGGCCGCGCCCCTTGTGCCACGGTCGGATCAGCGTCCAAGGTGCTCACGGATGCGCGTGGCGAGGTTCTGCAACTCGGTTTGGCGGGCGCGCACACCATCAACCACCGCCGCCGGCGCTTTGTCGACGAAGGCCGCGTTGGCCAGCTTGGCACTGGTCGCTGCCAGCAGCTGCTCGGTCTCGTTCAACTCCTTCTCGAGACGGACACGGTCCCGCTCTCGATCCTGGGCGCTGACCGAAAGCCGAGCCTCCGCTCCGGCGCTGACGACCACGAGCACGGCCGACTCCTCGGTCGTCTGCTCGGCAGGTCCCAGCGTCGGACGCACACGCGCCAGCTTGGCGACGACGTCCGCGATGGCTTCGAATGCCGCTGTACGGTCGGCTTGCTCGAAGTGCAACTCCGCATCCAGCCAGGTGGCCGGTTCGATGCCAGCATCAGCTCGTGCGTTGCGCATCTGCGAAACCAGCTCGATGATATCGGCCACGGCGGCTGCCTGGGCTTCGTCTGCGGCCGACACCAGCCCTTCGTCGACCGGCCAGGCCGCCGTGATGAGCAGCTCGCCATCATCTGGTCGATGCGGCAACCTGCCCCAGATCTCCTCGGTGATGTGGGGCATGACCGGGTGCAGCATGCGCAGGTAGCGGTCCAGGACCCAGGCCAGCACCTGCCATGTGGCAGCACGCGTCTGCGGGGCCACCTCCGGCCCCAGTCGAACCTTCGCCATCTCCAGGTACCAGTCGCAGTACTCCGACCAGATGGCGGCGTGCAGGATGCGCGTGGCCTCGGCGAACTGGAATCCCGCATAGGCGGCGTCGGCATCACGCAGGGCGGCGTGACAGCGGGACAGGATCCAGTGTTCGGCGGGACCCATGCGATCGGCCCCGGGCAGGGTCAGGGCCATATCCGCGGGCAACTCGGCCGGCTTCGCACCAAGCACGAAACGCGCCGCGTTCCAGAGTTTGTTGGCGAAGTTGCGGGCACCATCGAGACGCGACGGCCCCAGCCGTTGGTCGGCCCCGGGAGCGGCCCCATTGATGAGGGCGAAGCGCAGCGCGTCGGCGCCGATCTCGTCCACGATCCCCAGCGGGTCGATGACGTTGCCCTTGGTCTTGGACATCTTCTTGCCATAGGGATCGCGGATGAGGCCGCTGAGGTAGACCACCCGGAAGGGCTCCTCATCGGTCAGCCACTCGCCCAGCATCATCATGCGGGCGACCCAGAAGAAGAGGATGTCGTGCGCGGTCTCCATGACCTGTGTCGGGTAGTACATCTTGAGGTCAGGCGTGGCGTCGGGCCAACCCAGGGTGGAGAAGGGCCACAGGCCGCTGGAGAACCAGGTATCGAAGGTGTCCTCGTCCTGCGTCAGCTCGAAGGAGCGGCACTCGATGCAGCGGCCGGGCCCGGTCTCGACATCGGAGACGGTGACGTGTCCGTCGGGGCAGTACCAGGCCGGGATGCGGTGGCCCCACCACAGCTGCCGGCTGATGTTCCAGTCGTAGATGTTCTCCAGCCAGTCGAAGAAGACCTTCTCGAAACGCTCGGGGACAAAGCGTGCGCGCCCCTCACGAACCGACCGCATGGCGCGATCAGCCATGGGCTTGACGTCGACGAACCACTGCGTCTTGAGTCGCGGCTCCACGATGTCGTCACTGCGCTGGCAACGCCCGATGACCATCTCGTGGTCCTTCTCCTCGACCAGGTCGCCGAGGGCTCCGAGGTCCTCGAGGATGCGGGTCCGGCACGCTTCACGCGTCAGACCCTGGTAGGGACCGGCGGCCACGTTCATGGTGGCCTCGTCGGTCATGATGTCGATGCGCGGCAGGCCATGACGCTCACCGGTCTCGAAGTCGGTGTGGTCGTGGGCGGGCGTCACCTTCACGGCACCCGTCCCGAAGTCCCGCTCGACGAAATCGTCGGCCACGATGGGCACGTCACGATCGACGAAGGGGATGCGGACCAGCCGGCCGACCAGGTCGCGGTAGCGCTCATCCTCCGGATGCACAGCCACGGCGGTGTCGCCCAGGATCGTCTCCGGGCGCGTGGTGGCCACCACGATGATCTCATCGTGGCTGGGTTCGGCACCGGCAGCGGCGCCTTCCGGCAGCAGGTGGTAGGCGACCGACCACAGCTTGCCCTCTTCGGGCGTGCCGATGACCTCCAGGTCGGACACGCTGGTGCCACAACCGGGACACCAGTTGACGAGCTTCTGACCACGGTAGGCGAGGCCGTCCTGGTAGAGACGCTTGAAGGCCACGCGCACGGCCCGCGCCGAGCCGTCGTCCATGGTGAAGCGCTCGCGGCCCCAGTCGGCGGAGATCCCCAGGCGGCGCTGCTGACCCATGATCACCGGCCGCGTCTCATCCATGAAGCGCCACATCCGCTCCAGGTACCTCTCGCGACCCAACTCCTCCGGCGTGGTGCCTTCGTCGGCCAGCACGCGTCGCAACACCCACTGGGCGGCGATGGAGGCGTGGTCGACACCTGGCAGCCACAATGCCGGCCGCTGCTGCATACGCGCGCGCCGGATCATGAGATCCTCGGTCGCGGAGCGGGCGGCGTGACCGAGATGCAAGGCGCCGGTGACGTTGGGCGGCGGCATGATGATGACGAACGGCTCGGCGGTGGGACGCGCCCGGGAGCCGGCGCCATCGGGCGCGAAGACATCCGCGTCGAGCCAGCGCTCGTAGACGGCCCGCTCCACCCGGGCCGGCTGATAGGCCTTCGCCATCGGTTCCGGTCTGGTCTCGCTCATGCCTGTCGGTCTCCTGCGGTGACATCAGTGACCTCGCTCGTCACATGGACGAACGAGGTCCGCGGTGCGTGCTGCGTGTTTCGTCTTGTGGTCGAGTCTAGCGCACGCTGGTATCGTGGCTGGAGCGCGAGAGGAGCTTGCCCATGTGTTCCGAACCTGACGGCCACCCACCCATCGAGCCGACGCGGAGTGGCAGCGCCACCGGCCACGCCATCGGACTCGTCGCGGCCGACGGCGATCGCTTCGCGGCCTTCCGGGCCGACGCCGGAACGCCCAGCGGCGTCGGGATCATCGTGCTCCCCGACTACCACGGGCTCACAGAGTTCTACCAGGAGCTGGCGATCCGCTTCGCCGAGGTGGGTGTGGACGCGGTCGCCATCGACTACTACGGTCGCACCGCGGAGCCCTCTCCCCGTCCCCGATCGTTCGACTACCAGCACCATGCACAGCGCACCACCTGGGCCGGGCTGCGAGCCGACGCCGCTGCGGCAGCGTCGCACCTGCGCCTGCGCCGCCACGTCAAGAAGCTCTACTCCATCGGCTTCTGCTTCGGTGGTCGTCTCTCGTTCCTCCTGGGCACCAGTCCGGAACTGTCGATGGCCGGCGTGATCGGGTTCTACGGTTGGCCGGTGGGCTCGTTCATGAACGGCATGCCGGCGCCGGCAGACCTCGCGTCCGAACTCCAGGCGCCGCTACTGGGGGTGTTCGGCGGTGCGGACGCGAAGATCAGTGCCGACGACGTCGAGCGCTTCCGGCGCTCACTGTCAGAGTCGGCGGTCCCGTATGACATCCACGTCTACGCGGACGCCCCACACTCGTTCTTCGATCGTAGTCAGGCTGCCCACGCGGAGGCGTCGGCCGCCGCCTGGGTCGAGGTCAGGAGGTTCATCGGCATCGTCGGCAGCTGACGGCAGGTCAGCTGCGCCCTACCCGTGGCTACGCGCCCTGTTCGGCGAGCTCGTCGTAGTTGGTCTCGTCGACGCCCTTGTCGAGATGGGCCTTGGTCAGCAGCAGCGGCGTGCGGCCCTCGCGGATGACCTCCTCGGTGATGATGCACTTGCGCACGTCGCTGCGCTCGGGGATGTCATACATCACGTCCAGCAGCGACTCCTCCACGATCGAACGCAGGGCACGGGCGCCGGTCTTGCGTGCCAGTGCCTGTTCGGCGGCGGCCTCGATGGCCCCGTCGGTGAAGACCAGCTCCACCTTGTCCAGTTGCAGGAAGCGCTGGAACTGGCGAGTCACCGCGTTCTTGGGTCCGATCAGGACCCGCATCAGGTCATCCTTGGTGAGCGCCGAGAGCGTGACGGTGACCGGCAAGCGACCCACGAACTCGGGGATCAGGCCGAACTTCAGCAGGTCCTCCGGCATCAGCCGCTCCAGCACGCGCGCCCGCTCGACACGGTCCACCTGCGACTGTGAGCCGAAGCCCATCGACTTGTGGCCGACGCGCTCCTCGACGATCTGCTCCAGTCCCTCGAAGGCACCGCCAAGGATGAAGAGCACGTTGGTGGTATCGATCTGGATGAAGTCCTGGTGGGGGTGCTTGCGACCGCCCTGCGGGGGCACGTTGGCGAGGGTGCCCTCGAGGATCTTGAGCAGGCCCTGCTGCACGCCCTCCCCGCTGACATCGCGCGTGATCGAGGGGTTGTCCGCCTTGCGTGCGATCTTGTCGATCTCATCGATGTAGACGATGCCGCGTTGGGCCTTTTCGACGTCGAAGTCAGCCGCCTGGATGAGCCGCAGCAGGATGTTCTCGACGTCCTCGCCGACGTAGCCGGCCTCGGTCAGCGAGGTGGCATCGGCGATGCAGAAGGGGACCTCCAGGACCCGCGCCAGCGTCTGCGCCAGCAGCGTCTTGCCCGAGCCGGTGGGGCCGACCAGCAGGACGTTGGACTTCTGCAGCTCGACATCGTCGAGGAGGCCTTCGGCGGCGTTGACACGCTTGTAGTGGTTGTAGACCGCCACCGAGAGCACGCGCTTGGCGCGCTCCTGGCTGATGACGTACGAATTGAGCGCGTCCTTGATGCTTCGAGGATTGGAGTCTTCGCCGACTTGGGCTTGTTCGCCACCTTGGGCGAGTCGAGCATCTCCTCTTCGATGATCTCCTGGCAGAGCGTGATGCACTCATCGCAGATATAGACGCCCTGCCCTGCGATGAGCTTGCGGACCTGTTCCTGGCTCTTGCCACAGAAGCTGCAGCGATATGGGACCTTGGTGCCCTTGCCGGAGCTGCTGGCCACGGATGCACTCTCCTTGATCGATTAGCGCGGGGCTAGTCCTTCGACGACTTGCTCCTGGACTCGCTGATGAGCGAGTCGGTACGTTCAGCGTATACCTCGTCGATGATGCCGTAGTCCTTGGCTTGCTCGGGTGACATGAAGTAGTCGCGCTCGGTGTCCTTGGCGACCTTCTTGGCCGTTTGGCCGGTGTGGCGGGCCAGGATCTCGTGCAATCGCTTGTTGAGGTCTTCGAGCTCGCGCGCCTGGATGAGGACATCCGGCGTGGAGCCACGGAAGCCGCCCGAGCCCTGGTGGATCATGATGCGGCTATTGGGGAGCGCGTAGCGCTTGCCCTTGGCGCCGGCCGCCAGCAGGATCGAGGCCATCGAGGCGGCCATGCCGATGCAGATGGTGCTGACCGGCGCGCGCAGGTACTGCATGGTGTCGTAGATGGCCAAGCCGCGACGTCACCACCCCGCCGGGCGAGTTGATGTACAGGCTGATGTCGCGCTCGGGATCCTCGGCCTCGAGGAACAGCAGCTGCGCGATGATGAGGTTGGCCATGTGGTCCTCGATCTGGTCACCGAGGAAGATGATGCGATCCTTCAGCAGCCGACTGTAGATGTCGTAGGCGCGCTCGCCGCGGCTGGAGGACTCGATGACCATCGGCACCAGCATGGCCGTGCTCTGACGCGCAGCCTCCGCGGCTTGTGAAGCGGTCGGGATGAGCGGTCGCCGGGTCATGCCTCGACCTCCGCCCTGGCCTCAACCTCCGTCTTGGCCTCGCCCGCTTCCTCGGTCAACTCCTCGACCGCCTCGGCCACCGGGTCGAGGTTCGACTCCTCGTCCTCATCGTCATGGCGATGCACGTGCTGATGCTGCACAGCCTCGAACTCGGGATGCGCCTCGATCCAGCGATCGGCCAGCATCTCCACCACCTGCGAGCGGCGCAGCTGGGAGCGGATGTAGCTGCGACCCGCGATCGGAGTCGAGGTATGCCCTGATGGACTCGCCGGCGTTGGGGTCTGCGTTGGCCCGGTCGATCTCAGCCTGGACCTCGTCGTCAGCGACGACGACCTCCTCCTTGTCGGCGATGGCGCCCAGGACCATGAGCACCTTTACGCGTTGCTCGGCGCCCTCGCGGTATTCCTCGCGCAGCGCGGCCTCGTCCTTCTCGGTCACGCGCAGGTAGTCGTCAAAGGCGATGCCCTGCTCGGAGACCCGCACCTTCAGCTCATCGATCATCACGCCGACCTCGCGATCGACCAGGATGTCCGGCAGAGTCAGGCTGGCGTTGGCCGTGGCGTACTCGATGATGCGATCGACGAAGGCATGACGAGCGTGATCGAGCGCATTGACCTGCATGCGCTTCTCCAGGTCCGCCCGCAGCGCTGCCACGTCGTCATACGGGCCGACGACCCCGGCGAAGTCATCGTCGAGCTCGGGCAGCCTGCGCTCTCGCAGCTCCAGCAACCTGGCCGTGAACTCGACCTCCTTGCCCTGGAGCGACTCCTCGGCGTAGTCATCCGGGAAGGTGACGGTGAACGTCCGCTCGTCGCCCTCGTCCATGCCGATGAGGTTGGCCTCGAAGCCGGGGATCATGCGCTCCTTGCCGATGACCAGCGGGAAGCGATCGGCCTGGGCGCCGGCCACGGCCTCACCGTCGATGCGACCCTCGAAGCTGATGACCGCATAGTCGTCGTTCCGGGCAGGGCGGTCCTCGACCGGTACCAGCGACGCATGCTGATCGCGCAGCTGCTCGATGACCTGGTCGATCTGGTCGTCATCGACCTCGCCGATCTCAGGCTTGAAGGGATACTCGGTGTAGTCGCCCAGCTCGACCTGGGCCGCACCGGCAGCGTCACCTGGTAGACGGCGCCGACGCCCTCCTCGAAGCTCGTCCACTCCGGCTCAGCCGGCAACTCCAGGACATCCTTGCCCGATTCGGCGACGGCCGTCACGACCGTGCGCTGGTAGAGGTGCTCACGCGCCTCGTCATAGACGGGGTCCGGGGCTTCGGGGTCGGAGCGGTCGACGCCGTAGGCGCGCTCGACGATCGGCCGCGGCGCCTTGCCCGGACGGAAGCCAGGGATACGGGTGCGGCGCGCGAGATGCCTGACGCCCTCGTTGATGGCGTTCTGGAGTTCCTTGTCGGTGATCTGGACCTCAAGCACGACGGTGCTCTGGTCGCCTTCGCGGATGTCGGTATTCACAGGTTCCTTGTCGTCGATGAGTGGGAAGTGCCGCACGATTATAGGGAGGTGCCGGGGTACACGTTCGGAGCAGTCGCCGCGTGCGCACCCCGGCGAGCGCGCGGACGGCACCGTACACTCCCGGGACGCGGAAGTGGTGAAACGGCAGACACGCTGGCCTTAGGAGCCAGTGCCCGAGAGGGCGTGGGGGTTCGAATCCCCCCTTCCGCACCAGCTTCGCTGCTGCGCTGGACGCGCCGGGGTCTGCCGGTGATGTACATACACCCTCCTTGACGTGGGTGCGACGATTTGGGGTAAGGCGATCGCGGCCACGCAGTCCGCATGGACAGCGACTCTCCCCGAGGCTAGACACGCGACCGTTTCTAGCCGAGGTTGCTCCCGATGAAAGATCCGGGGACCAGACGCGCGTGGGCGCTACTCACTGCCGCGCTGTTCGCAGCTTCAGTTGCGGCAGCCGGTTCGGTCGCAACGGTCGCCGCAGCGACGACCGACTATCAACTGACGATCAGGACGGGCGATTTCGATCGGCGCAGGCACGGATTCCAACATCTTCGTGAGGCTCCACGGCAGCCTTGCCGACTCGGAGGAGTACCGGCTCAACGGGCGGATCAGTGGGAACGCCTTCGAGAGGAACGACACCGACCAGGTGACGCTGGCCGGCCTCGACCTCGGTCGTATCTGGAAGATCGATCTCCGGAGTGACGGCGCATACGCAGGATCCGACTGGCGGCTCAACTGGATCGCGGTCACCCCGTCCGACACGAGCATCAGCGAGTCCGTGTTCGACTTCTATCGATGGTGTGACGGCTGCTCCGATTCGAAGACCGCCAACGATTGGGGCACCACGGCGTGGATCGACGATCACCCGGGCAAGAGTTTCTCCGACCGGTCCATCTTCGACATCGGCGTGTATGACAACCTCTACTCTGGCGGCTCGCGATATACGCTCACGATCACGCACCGGGTGAAGGACCAGATCCAGGCCTCGCGCCAGGTAACGGACTCGACCAAGCTCAGCGCCAAGGTCGGGTGGAAGTCGCCGGCGACCGCACTCGGGTCCTTCTCAGCGGAGTTCTCCAGCGAGTGGCAGTCGACGGTCAACGATGCGAAGGCACAGCTCTCCGAGGAAGAGCTCACTCTGGCCGCTTCGCAGCAACGGTGGGTCCCCAAGAAGACGCTCTGGCTCTGCAAGGTGGCTTGGCGTTCCGAATGGGACGTAGGCATGCTCGACGCTGGGGGCACTGCCGGGGTGCGATGGCTGAGCACGCAGCCGAAACAGAAGTGGTTCACCAACGTGACCCTGCGCTTCGGGGACTGGGTTCCCAAGCAGTGGAGGGCCTGGGTCCGAGCGAACCTCCGCGAGTATGTGCCACCGAAGGCCAGGCACACCAAAGGCCCGTTCAAGCTGCATCGGCCAAAGTCTCGTTAGGGATGAGGGCTGAGGCCCCGACACGATAGCCAAGGGCGGCGACCTGGTCAGCACGACTGGCGTCGCCGCCTCCGTTCACTGGTGAAGTGAGGGACGGTCCTCGCTCCAGGCGCTAGTCGCGCGCTTGCTTCCTGTCCAGCGCACGGTCGTGCTCGGCCTCCATGAGCCTTCGGACCATGACTCGGGCTCCGGCGGTACCCAGCGGGCCGGCCACTTTGTCGAACGTTCGCCAGAACGAGGTGGCACCAGTGGGATCGGGGCGGTACTTGCCCTTCTTCTTCAGGTACTCGGCGAAGTCCTTGTTGAGCGCGCGCCGCACCTCGGGGTCCTTGGCGACGCCGGAGTCCTTGAGCACCTTCTCGATATCCGGCGGCAGGAGGCCCGCATAGGGGTCCGGCCGCGGCTGCGGCAGGACGCGCCGACCGACCGCACGCACGACGCGACGGGGACCGCCCACGAGCAGGAACCCGGTGCCACCGATGAGCGCCGCGGACTTGACCGGATTGCGACGGATCTTGGCCGGCACGTCCACTGCTGACTTGGTGGCGTTCACCAGGTCGTCGAGCGAGCCTTCGACCTCGCGTCGGGCAGCCTGCAACTGATCCAGCGCCTCTGCCACCTCAGGGGCCAGCTCACGCTCCGGCTTGACAGCGTCCGTCATCGGCTCAGGAACCTTCCCTTCTGGCGCTCGAACTCCTCCATCAGGAAGTCCTTGGTCTCACCGAACGAGGCGATGGATGCGCGCGGCACGAGGTTCGCGTAGCGGGCCTCGGTATCGAAGCCAGCACGCTTGGCCAGCAACGCGCCGACCACCAACCACGTGATCAGCCCGACGGTGATGCCCAGCGCCACCACGCCGTCTGGCGCCTCGTAGCGCGTGGAGGCCCAGATGGCGCCTGCCAGCCCGCCGACCGCGGCCGCGGCCAGCACACCACCCACAAAGCCGTTGCCGCGGAGCTTGGCGCGCCAGCCCGCGATGGCTGCCACGACCGCCAGGACGAGTGCGCCGATGACGAGGCCGATGAGCGTGGGTACCCACTCGGACCCGACCGGCAGGTCTCCAGCCGGAACCTGGTCGCCGAACAGACCAGCCGCCCATTCGGCGCTCTCGTTGCCGACGTTCGTGATGAGCAACAGGATCAGGGCCACGGCGACGACGACTCCGACGAGCGCCCCGAGGGCGTAGCGCCGGATCTCGCCACCGGCCAGATCGATGGCCACGAAACCGATGATGCAGGCACCGAGCAGCGTGCCATGGATGATGCCCCAGCCCATCGAGCCAAAGAGCCACTGGCTCAGGAAGAGGAAGCTGCCGACGTACAGCAGGATGCCGGTCAGGACGGCGATGACGAAGGCGCCGAGGGCCAACCCGACGATGATGGCGACGGTCTTGCCGGTGACGGTGAGCTCGGCCCGCAGCAGCGCCACGTGAGCATCGATCATGCGCATGAAGGCGGCACGAGCACCGCCGATGGCCTCGCCGACGCCGGGCTGTGACGATCCGCCGGGCGGCGCGTCGGTCCCGGTTTCCGGCGGGGTCGCGTCGGCGTCGGGCGGGGTCGACCCAGCCTCGAGCGGCGGCTCGACAGCGTCGGGTCGCGTGGCGTCCATGGGATCGGGTATGTCGGTCAGCGTCGGCCTCGGCTGGTGGTCGGATGATGTCGGGGTGGCACGTCGCCCCCGGGATGCATCACCAGCATACCCGAGGAGGTCTTGCGTGGGCCTATCGAACGGACTGCATCGCGTGAGGCCCGACCTTGCGGCCGGGCCTCATCGCTATCTGATGCGGAGCGAAAAGCTCCGCGATGCTGTGGGCTACAGCTAGAAGCCGCCCATACCGCCCATACCGTCCATGCCACCGGGCGGCATCCCTCCGCCTGACTCAGGCTCAGGCTTGTCGGTGATCATGGCTTCGGTGGTGAGGACCATGGCCGCGATCGAGGCGGCGTTCTCGACCGCCGACCGCGTTACCTTGGCCGGGTCGATGATGCCCTTCGCGACCATGTCGACGTACTCGCCGCTGAGCACATCGAAGCCGATCTTGTCTGACTTCTGCTCCTTCTGCGCGCGACGGATGTTCTCCAACACGACCGAGCCGTCCATGCCGGCGTTGGAGGCCAGCTTCTTCGCCGGCACCTCCAGCGCACGGTAGACGATCCTTACGCCGGTCGCGGCGTCACCCTCGAGCTTGATCTTGTCGAGCGCCTTCTGAGCATTCAACAGGGCCACGCCGCCACCGGGCACGAGACCCTCTTCCAACGCGGATCGCGTGGCGGAGAGGGCGTCCTCGACGCGGTGCTTCTTCTCCTTGAGCTCGACCTCGGTGCCGGCGCCGACCTTGATGATGGCCACACCACCGGCCATCTTGGCCAGCCGCTCCTGCAGCTTCTCGCGGTCGTAGTCCGAGGTGGTCTCCTCGATCTGCGCCTTGATCTGGCTCATGCGACCCGCGATGGCCTTGGGGTCGCCCTTGCCCTCGACGATGGTGGTGTTGTCCTTGTTGGCCACCACGCGGCGGCAGACGCCCAGGTCGCCCAACTCCACCGAGTCGAGCTTGCGGCCGACTTCCTCACTGATGACGCTGCCACCGGTCACGGTGGCGATGTCACGCAGCATCTCCTTGCGGCGGTCACCGAAACCGGGCGCCTTGACGGCCAGCACGTTGACGATGCCTCGGAGCTTGTTGACGACCAGCGTGGCGAGTGCTTCGCCATCGACGTCCTCGGACACGATGAGCAGGTCCTTGCGCCCGGTGGCGATGACCTTCTCCAGGGCCGGGACGATGTCAGCGATGGCGCTGATCTTCTTGTCGGTGATGAGGATGTGGGGCTCGTCGAGCACCGCCTCCATGCGGTTGGTGTCCGTCACGAAGTAGGGGCTGATGTAGCCGCGGTCGAACTGCATGCCCTCGACGTACTCGGTCTCGAAGGCCATGGTGCGGCTTTCCTCGACCGTGATGACGCCGTCCTTGCCGGTCTTGTCGAAGACGTCGGCGATGAGGTCGCCGATCTCCTGGTCTCCGGCGCTGATGGCCGCCACCTGGGCGATCTCATCGTGGCCGGCGACCGGCACAGCGGCCTTGCGGATGGCTTCTGACAGCGCCTTCTCCGCGGCGTCGATGCCGATCTTCATCTGCATCGGGTTGGCGCCGGCGGCGACGTTCTTCAGGCCCTCGGTGACGATGGCCTGCGCGAGGACGGTGGCCGTGGTGGTGCCATCACCGGCGACATCCTCGGTCTTGGTGGCGGCTTCCTTCAGGAGCTGCGCACCCATGTTCTCGAAGGGACCATCAAGCTCGATGTCCCGTGCCACGGTGACGCCATCATGGGTCACGGTGGGAGCGCCGTACTTCTTGTCCAGCGCGACATTGCGGCCCTTGGGGCCGAGCGTGGTGCTGACTGCGTCAGCGAGCTTGTCGATGCCGATCTTCAGGCTCGAGCGAGCCTGTTCGTCGTAGGAGATGAGCTTGGCCATCTTGCCTCCCTATGTTTGGTCTCGCGCCGGGACGCCTCGCGTGTTGACGCATGCTGGCGACGGTTCGCGTCTGTTTGGTGACCCCTCTACAGCCGCCGGGTGGCCGCTGTGCGGTGGTTAGCACTCTCAGGTCTAGAGTGATAACACAAACGACCCGACTACGTCAACCACCACCGTGCTCGGGGCGCTGTCTCACCCATGGGGTGGGTCATCCGGCCGAGCATCGGCTGGTGCTGGGACGTTCTACCCACCGGGCGGGTCATCTGGCGGAGCAGCGCGCCTGGTTCGGTCGTTCTACCCACGGGGCGGGCGAAAGGACGGCTCAGTGGGCCGCAGCGGTCCCCGGGTCCGTCGTCTCACCCGTGGGGTGGGTCATCCAGGGGAGCAGTGCCCCCGGCTCCGACGCTTCACCCACCGGGCGGGTCATCCGGCGGAGCCGCGACCCCGGGGCGTGCAGGGCTCGCAGCGGGGATACCACGGTAGACTCGGCATCGATGCCACGACCCACCGACCCTCCGCCGATCGCCACCGCCGAGATGTTGGCCATCGGCGCCGAGCTCCTCATCGGGGAGACCCGTGACACCAACAGCGGCGACATCGCTCGCGAGTTGACGGCACTCGGCGTGGACGTGTTGCGCATGTGCCAGCTGCCCGACGACCTTGAAGTCGTCAGCCGCGAGCTCGGTGATGCCCTCGATCGTGCGGACCTGGTCGTCACCAGCGGCGGCCTGGGACCGACGCCGGACGACCTGACCCGCGAATCGATCGCCGCCGTACTGGGTGAGGAGCCCTTCGTGGACCCCACCTTGGAGGCGTGGCTGCGCGAACTGTGGGCCAATCGCGGGTTGCCTTTCTCCGACGCCAATCTCAAGCAGGCCTGGCTCATCGCGGGCGCGGAAGCGCTGCCCAACCCCAACGGCACGGCACCGGGCTGGTGGATCGAGCGAGATGGCAAGGTCATCATCGCCCTGCCAGGGCCGCCGCGCGAGCTGCATCCGATGTGGCACGACCATGCCCTCCCCCGACTGCAGGCCCGTGGCCTGGGGATCGACCGTGCAGCCGTGACGTTGCATCTCACCGGCATCGGCGAATTGGCTCTGGTCGACGTGATCGGCAAGGCGTTACTGGAGGCGGCGAACCCACGTCTTGCCACCTACGCCCGGCCGGACTTCGTCGACCTGCGGGTCAGCGCCATCTCGGAGAGGGGACACAGCGCCGCCGAGTTGGTGGACAGAGCCATCGCTGCTCTCAGCCCGCGCCTCGACCCGTTCGTCTTCGGGCGCAACGACGATGACTGGAGCGTCGTCCTGGCACGTCGACTCGGCAGTCGCCGGGTAGCCACCATCGAGGTCGGTACGGGCGGCTACCTTGCCATGCTCCTGGGCGCTTCTCCATTCCTGCTGCATGCGGAGCAAGACGTAGCCACGAACGCCGACGCCGCCACGCTGGCAGCAGACGTCTGCCGCAGGTCAGGGGCGGACATCGGCCTTGCCGCAGTGGCCCGGGAGGCTGGGGACGACATGCAGGTCGAGATCGGCCTGAGCATGGGAGCGACCCCGACGCGCGCCACGAGGACGACGTTCCGTGGTGGCGATGCCGGACGTCGACGCTCAGCCAACGCCGCCATCACCGAGCTATGGAGGCACCTTGGCGAGAGGCACCTGGGCAAGGAGCCCGGGTAGCAGGGAGACCTCAGGTGATGGTGAGGACGGGCGCCTCGTCGAGTGCCTGCATGCTCACCCGACCAGCCACCGCCCGAGCGACCTCACGCATGACCTCTGCCGCGGGTCCTGGCTCACGTTGCGCCACCGCAGGCACGCCCGCATCGCCACCCTGGCGCACCTTCACGTCCAGCGGGATGCCGCCGAAGTAGTGCACGCCGTGGGCCTGTGCGAAGCGCTCGGCACCGCCTCGTCCGAAGATCTCGGTCGGCTCGCCACAGTGGGGACAGATGAAGGCGCTCATGTTCTCCACGATGCCCAGGATGGGCACCGACATGCGCTCGAACATGTTGTAGGCCTTCTCGACGTCGGAGAGTGCCACGTCCTGCGGCGTCGTCACCAGCACCGAGCCCGTCACCGGCACGGACTGCGCCAGCGTGAGCTGCGCGTCGGATGTTCCGGGCGGCATGTCCACCACGAGGTAGTCCAACTCGCCCCAATCGACATCGCGCAGGAACTGCTGGATGGCACCGCCTACCAGCGGTCCACGCCACACGATGGGCTGTCCCGGGGGCACGAAGAACTGGATGGAGATGACCTTCACACCGTAGCGTTCGAGCGGCTTGATCTTGCCCTCGGGCGTGGCCGAAGGCTGTCCCTCCAGGCCCATCATCTGCGGGATGTTGGGCCCGGTGATGTCCGCATCCAGCAGGCCGACCGACGCCCCTTCCAGCGCCAACGAGGTGGCCAGGTTGACCGACACGCTGCTCTTGCCGACGCCACCCTTGCCCGAAGCCACGGCGATGATGTTCTTGACGCCGGGAACCAGGTTCTCCTCCTGCCGGCCCGGAGTCGCGCGTCGCACCGAGGCACCCCAGGTGATTTCCACCTTGGTCGCTCCCAGGGGCGCGAGCGTGGCCTCGATATCGGCCCCGATCTGGTCCTTCAGTGGACAGGCCGGCGTGGTCAGATCGATCTTCAGCGCGATCGCTGTTCCATCGACGTGGATCTCCTTGACCATGTCCAGGCTGACGATATCGCGATGCAGTTCCGGATCCTGGACGTTCCGAAGTGCCTCGGTGATGGTGGTGTCGTTGAGCATGTCGATATCTTAGCCATCGAGTCGGGATTGCCACGGGACCGACCCTGAAGGCCGCTGCCCACGGCTGAGGCCGCAGCACACGACTGCCGACGGGAGGAACGACTGACGCCGGGACCAAGGGCCCCGGCGTCAGTGCTGCTCGACATCGCGCCGCGCGGGCGCGTGTTGACTCAGATGGTAGTGGCTCTGCCCGGACTATGCCTTCAAGCCATCAGGCAAGGGCTTGTGGCGCTCAGGAGCGCTCACGAACTTCTCGACGGTGGCCTTGTTGCCCGGGATGCCCAGCTGCTCGAAGAGGAACTTCATCTTGGCCTGCTGGCTGGCGATGATCTCATCCTTGCTGGAGAGGTCCCACAGTTCGCGCTTGATCTCACCGAGCGCCTTCTTGCGCGTCTTGTAGACGAACTGGGCGTCGGTCTCACCCTCCTTGCGCTCGTCCGCCAGGTTGTCGAAGCAGTACTTCTCCACCTTGGCGTACAGCTCGGTCGGGAAGGCCGGGTGCTCGTACAGTGAGTTCTGGAAGCCGGTGGCCAGGTGGATCTCCGCGGTCTCGACCGTGGGGAAGTTGTGGAACAGCTCATCGGGCAGTGTCGAGGCGCCATGCTGGACGGCACCGGCCAGCCCGTACTCACGGGCCACCACGCCAAGCTCACGCAGGACCCCGAAGTCCAGCTTGACCTCAGCGACCGAACCGTCAGCGGTGGGGATACCACCGTGGGACGTGCCGGTCTGCACGCTCACCTTGGACAGGCCGATGGCGCCGTCACCGGCTCGGGTCTTGAACTCGCGGTTGAAGCCGTCGAGATAGGCACGCAGCTCGTCGGGCGTGGAGTTGTCCTTGCCCACCTCACCGATCTCCCCACCGATGGAGATGACCAGCTCCTCGTTCGCCCGGATGAGCGCGGCCAGCTCCGCAGCGCGGGTGTAGTTCTCCTTCTGCTGCTCATCGAGCGAGTCGAAGGAGAGGTCCACGAGCGTGGAGGAGTCGATGTCGATGTTGCCGTAGCCGACGGACAGGGCATCCAGCGTCGCGTCATGCAGCGCGCCGGTCACCTTGGCCGGGTCGGCCTTGTAGTTCTTGGCATTCCACTGGTAGTGGTCGCCCTGGATGAAGACGGGGCCCTCCCAGCCGGCGTGGATGGCACCGGCCAGGACGCTGGTGATGTACTCACCCGGCCGCTGGTAGGTGTAGGCCTGCTCCGAGCGAGCCAGCTCCCAGATGGGCGAGCCGGCGCCCAGCTCCATGGCTGCACGGCAACCGGCTGCCGCCATGTCGAAGACCTGCGTGCGCAGGTTGATAGCCGGCTCCGTCCAGCCGCTGTACTCGTCGCGCGAGCGGGCCATGTACAGCGCGTGGATGCTGGCCGACGGGCAACCCAGCTCCTGGGATGCCTCCCACACGATCCAGCGGGCGGCAGCGACGACGGCCTCGTCCTCGCTGAAGGTGGCGCTCCAGGCGACATCCTTGATGCCATCGGCACGGAAAGCGGCGGCATCGTCAATGACGAGGCGATCACCGTCGATATGGCACATGCCATCGAGGTAGGAGACGAGATCGCCAACGGACGCGGCGACACGAGGGCTGGTCATAGAGGAACCTCCAGTGGGCGTCGAGCAGACGCAAGTGTTCTGTCTACTTGAGATGCTACTCCCTGGAGGCCCCGAGGACCCCTGCCCTGTGACCCGCAGCACAGGTACAGCGGTCACGAACGGGACTCGCTGCTGGCGCTTCATGCCAAGGCGGCGGATACTGCGGTCAGCATGCGACCCCCACGCTCGTTGGCCGCGCCCGTCCTGGCGATCCTCCTCGTGGCTGTGCCTGGCCTCGTGGTGGCTCAGTCGTCAGCGAACCCTGACCGACCGACGGCGCTCCTTCCGGATGGCCGACTGCCGCTCCAGGGCACGCCCTGGCGACTGGAGGGCTACGCCGATCGCGGCACCGAGCGCCTACCCGGTCCCGAGGTGGCGGCCTGGATGACCCTGGGGACGAACGAGATCAAAGCGTCGGGCGGCTGCAGCCTCTTCGGTGGCCGCTTCGCCACCGTCGGTGCCGCCATCCGTTTCAAGCTGCGTGGCGTCAAGGACAAGGACTGCGCCGAACAGACGACACTGGTGCAACGTGCCATGGTCAAGGGGCTACGCGATGCGGCCAGCTACACCGTCATCCCCGGCGACGAACCGAGCGCGGACCAGCTTGTGCTGCAAAGTGAGACGGGTGAACGACTGCTGCGCTTTGGGCTTGATGACATCGAGGCGCTCGCGGTCGCCGATTGGCGCCTTCTCAGCTACACGGTCGATGGCGAGACGTTCCCTGCAGCGGCCGACCAGGCGGCCATCCTGTCGTTCCAGCCGGAGCGGGAGAGCCCCGCCCGTCGCACCTCGTCGGGACCGGCCATCGGGTCGACCGGCTGTAACGGCCTGGTGACACGGTTCTTCCGGAGTGCCGACGTGCTCAGCTTCAGCCCCATCGAACGCACCGAAGCTCCCTGCTCCCCTGCCCTCGCGGCGCAGGAAGCAGCCATGCTGGCGGTGCTCGACGCGACCTCGCTGGAGCTGTCGCTGCCCGCCGATGGCATGGTCCTGACGTCAGCTGATACCGGCGCCAGCCTCGCGTTCGCCAGCCAACGAGCACTCGAGGACAGTACCTGGCTCGTCGATCCGGCATCCGTGGGCGAGGACCCGGGTACCGCGATCACCCTGCGCCTCAGTGGGGGCACGGCCGCGGGCGAGGGTCCCTGCGGTCCCTACGGGGCGGACTATGCCACCGACGGCTATTTCATCACCTTCGGTGACCCGGTGGGAAGTGCCACGAAGGATTGTTCCGCCGCGAAGAACGAGCGCCGTCTGCTCGCTCGACTGGGCCAGACCGTGATGCTCGACCGTGACCAGCCGCAGCTGCGCCTGCGCGACGCATTCGGCCGAACCAGGATCCGGCTCAGTAGCGCGGCGGCACCCTGACGCAGACCGATGTCCTAGTGGACGTGTGGGTCCGGGTCGGTGAGGCCGCCCTCGAACGGTGACGGTGTCGCGGGCGAGCGCGACGGGGGCCGGCTCCCGCGGCGGCTCAGAGTCGAGATATCGCCGGATACGGGCGGCCTGCTCCGCGGCGTCGGCATCATCGCCGGCCACGGCCGCGAGGAAGACGGCCCGATCGTGGAGGCGCTCCTCGAAATCGGCCTGCGAGCGATCGATGCGGTCGGCCAACTCGGGCGTGATGGCCCAGGCGTAGTGCTCGTAGGCATCCTGGTCGGGATCCCAGGCCGCCAGCACCGCCGGTGGCCGCCGTTGGATGTGGCCCTGGCCGTCGCGCTCGGTCGGCCGCAGATAATGCACGGCCGCAAGGCGGATGCCAACGCTCGATTCCTCTGCCACCACCACCACACCGAGCCGCCGGATGCCGTCCTCGGGCAAGCCCTGCGCCACGAGCTGCTCAAGCACGCCCGCCAGGATCCACCGCCGCGACGGTGATGCCAAAGCCGATGCCGCCTCGCAAGAGGGCGGTCAGGCGCTCCGGCGTCAGTGGCTCAGCGTCCGCATCCAGCACCACCCACTCGCGATCTGGGTCTGTCGCCAACAGCGCTGTCGCCAGCCCGGAGCGGTCCACGGCGTGGCAACCGCTCGCCACAACGAGTGGCACGCCACCCTCGCACAGCAGCCATAGGAGGGCCGCCAGCTCGGGATCGACCGTACGCTCGCGAAGCTGGGATACAGGGTTCAAGGGCGACATGCCTAGAGTATCGACCACAGGAGCGACGGTCGACCTGACGAGCCGGGTGCGTCCAGCTCGAGACCTTCGGGCCGGTTCTGACCACAGTCACCGAGCAACAACACCCGGCCAGCGGCCCCTTGACAACGGGTATATCCTTCCACTCGGCCGTATGTTCGGCCTTCCGCACTGGATCCCGCAGTTGGAGACTCGATACCAGATGACCAGCATCCGCCTCACCAGCACCGCTGCCTCCCGGCTGCGGTCGGGCGCGCCTGTCGGCGCCCCGGATGCGGGAGATCCGTGCCCTTCGTAGGTCTGCACAGGCGCCGATAGCGCCAGTCGATCGAGCCGGAGGGTCGGATGGGCCCCCGGCTTTTTTGATGCCCTGCTCGCAGGCGGCATCGATAGCCGAGACTCCCGCGCTTCAGTCAGAAGCCGGGCCCCTCACGACCTCGATACGCAAGGAGCAGAGCCATGATCATCAGCACCGAACCCCGCCCCGCGATCACACCACCGATCCCACCACTGCCCGTCCCACCCGACGAGCAGCCGATGACGCAGACGGCCCGTCCTTGGGCAGACGGCTCCACGGCGTTGCTCATCGACCACGTCAGCAAGCGCTTCAGCCTCGGTCGCAACAAACCCACCGTGACCGCCGTGGACGACGTCACGCTCGCCATCGAACGGGGCGAGACGTACGGCATCCTGGGCGCCAACGGTGGTGGCAAGTCCACGCTCATCCGCCTGATCAGCACGCTGCTGACACTGGACACGGGCCGCATCGAGGTCTTCGGCCACGATGTCGCCCGCGACGAGATGGCGGTGAAACGGCTCATCAACCGGGTCTCGGTCGACGCGGCCTTCTTCAAGAAGCTCTCGCCGCACGAGAACCTCCTCTACGCCGCGCGTCTCTATGGCCTCCGGGCCGGCGACGCCAAGCGGGAGGCGGAGCGGATCTTGGCTCGACTGGGCATCGCCAAGTCGCGCCTGGGCAGCCCCATGGAGCAGATGAGTCGCGGCATGCAGCAGAAGGTCGCCATCGCGAGGGCCATCCTCACGAGTCCGACGCTGTTGCTGCTCGATGAACCGACCACCGGGCTGGATCCACGCAGCAAGCTGGACGTGCAGGCCTTCATCGAGGAGATCACGGCCAGCCACGACGCCACCATCCTGCTGACGACCCACGACCTCGCCGAGGCCGACCGCCTCTGCGACCGCCTGGCCATCCTCGATGACGGCCGGGTCGTGGTCCAGGGCACACCTGATGAACTCAAACGCAAGGTCGCTGCTGAGCACGACCTTCTGCCCACGCTCGAATCGGTCTTCATGACCTGGACCGGGCGCTCGCTCGACGACGACGTCGGGAAAGAGGAGAACGACTGAGATGCGGATCAAGATCCGACGCAATGACAGCGTGCAGCGTCACGCCCCGCCGCCGCGCGAACCACGCCCGCGTGGTCCGTACCGGCATTCTGCCCGCCACCCACATCTGACAGGGACCCACCTCCCATGGCATTGCTGACACGTGAGCTCATCGCGAGCTACGCCTTCATCGAACGCAACTTCTTCCTGACCAAGCGCTACTGGGGCTGGGAGATCGCCTGGCTCATCTACGCCACCACCAGTGCCCTGGCCATCGCCTTCATCGGCGTCGAACAGGACGACCCGCAGCTGGTGCTGACGCTGATGATCGGCGCGGTCTTCTGGAACTTCCTGTCCATCGTCTTCGGCTTCATCGCCGAGACGGTGGCCTGGGAGCGCTGGGAGGGCACGCTCGAGTACACCTTCATGGCCCCGGTGCGCCGTTGGGCCCAGCTGCTGGGCTCGACGCTGTACGCGGTCATGTATGGCCTGGTGCACACCTTCGTCATGCTGGTCGTGCTGGCGCTGTTCTTCGGCATGGACTTCACCAAGGCCGACCCGGTCACGGCGGTCGTGTTCCTCTTCATCGGCTCGCTCTCGTTCATCGGCATCGGCATGATGGCCGCCATCCTGCCCTTGATGTACGTGGAACGCGGAGCCCAGATGACCTTCGTGCTGCAGTCGGCGCTGCTCCTGGTGAGCGGTGTCTACTACAGCGTGGAGGTGCTGCCCGAGTGGATGCAGTGGCTGTCTCGCCTGTCACCCGCCACCTATGTCCTCGAGGGCATGCGCGCCGGGCTCATCGACGGCGTGCCCATCGCTGACCTGCTGGACCTGGTGTGGCCGCTGCTGGTCATGGCCGTGGTGTTCATCCCGCTTGGGATCTGGACGTTCGGTCGCGCCGAGGCGTACGCCGAAACGTACCGGCAAGTTGAAGAGGGTCGGTTGATGGCTACCGATGGGGTCACGGCCCTCTCATTCGCGCAGCTGGGCTGGACGGCCGACCGCAGGATGGCCTTTGCGCCTCATGCGGCCGCCGGACTGCTCCCCGGCCGTGTCGTGAGCAGCGCAGGCACGCTGGCTGTCACCGAGGCTGGACCGGCCGAGGTCATCATCCAGCGACGGTTCGTCCGGCAGGCCGCTGATCGAACGGCGTTCCCTGCCGTCGGTGACTGGCTGGCATTGGAACCGCTCACCGATCAACCGCTCACCGAGTACCCGCGACAGCTGGCCCTCCGTGCGGTCCTGACCAGGTCGGGCGCCTTCGTACGCCAACGCCTCTCAGATGGACAGCCCCAGGTGCTGGCCTCCAACGTGGATGTCGCCTTCCTCGTCTCCGGTCTCGACGACGATCTCAACCTCCGCCGCATCGAGCGCTACCTGATGCTAGCCCTCGACGGCGACATCACGCCTGTGGTCGTGCTCAACAAGGTCGACATCGCGGTGGACCTCGATCGAGCCGTGGCCGAGGTCCATTCGATCGCTGCCGGTACCCGCGTGGTCGTGACGAGTGCGATCGACGGCACCGGTCTGGATGAGTTGCGCGCCTTCCTGGGCTCAGGCCACACCGCGTGCCTGCTGGGCTCCTCCGGCGTGGGCAAGTCGACCATCACCAATGCTCTGCTGGGCGAGGCACGCCAGATCGTCAAGGCGCTGCGTGAGGACGACAGCAAGGGTCGCCACACCACCACTACACCGCGAGTTGTTCGCGCTGCCCGGTGGCGGTCTGCTCATCGACACGCCGGGCTTGCGAACCGTCGGCGTGCTGGGTGAAAGCGGGGCTGTCGAGGCGACGTTCGACGAGATCGGGTCACTGGCACGTGCCTGCCGTTTCAACGACTGCCGGCATGACCGTGAGCCTGGCTGCGCCGTGCAGGCGGCGATCGAGGCCGGAGAGTTGGCGTCCGACCGTCTCGCCAGTCACCAGAAGCTGGAGGCCGAACGCCACTCCGCCGAGCTGCGGGCGGACGACCGCACGCGCCGCGAGGCGGAACGCCGGCTGGACAAGTTCTACAAGCGGCACAAGAGGGCGCTCAAGCAGCGCGACAGTGGAGACTACTGACCCCATGACCAAGGGATACGGCGACCCTCGCGACGCCATCTCGCTGCCCGATGCGCCCGATATCGCGGGGCTACGCTTCCGCACCTATCGGGGCGAGGAAGACATCTCCGCCCTCGTCGAGCTCTACGGAGCGGTGAACCGTGCGCACGGCAACACCGAGGTCTGGACGGGCGAGCAGGAGCGCAACGAGCTTCGCAACATGCCCCACGTCGACCCCGTACGCGACTTCATCCTTGGTTTCGTGGACGACCGACTGGTCGCCATGTCGTCCATCGAGTGGTCCGATTCGACGGAGGGTCAACGCCTGTACCGCAGCCTCGGCTGGATCCATCCAGCGTGGTCTCGGCGGGGTATCGGTGGGGCCATGCTGACGCGCAACGAGACGCGCCTGCGGGAGCTGGCGCTGGCCCACCCGCACTCGGTCGAGCCGGCCCTGACGACCTGGCTGGAGGACGCCGATGTCGGCGGGCATGCGCTGTTCGCCGCTCGCGGCTATGAGAAGGTGCGCATCTTCCACCACATGGTTCGGCCGGACATGGATGACATCGAGGTCCCGGCCCTGCCCCGCGGACTGGAGGTGCGCCCCGTCGGAGCGGAAGACCTGTCGCGAGTGTGGGAAGCCATGACGGAGGCGTTTCGGGACCATTTCGGCGGCCAGCCCGATACTCCCGAGGAGTATCGGAGCTGGGCAAGTGACCCTGAGCTCGATCCGAGCATGATGGTCGTAGCGTTCGACGGTGACGAGATCGCCGGCGGCGTCCTGGGCTACATCTCCGCGGCGGAGAACGAGACGCATGGCTACCAGCGAGGCTGGGCCGACACGGTCTTCACGCGACGTCCCTGGCGGCGACGCGGCCTGGCCGGGGCGCTGTTGGGCCGCAGCCTGGTCACGCTACGGGAGCGCGGCATGACATCGGCCCAGCTGGATGTCGACTCCGAGAACCCTGCCGATGCCCTGACGCTCTACCGTCGGCACCGCTTCGAGAGCGACCGTGCCTCGTCGGTGTGGCAGAAGGCACTCCGGGCATGATCGGGCGCGCGGGGGTGATCTTGCCGGTGGCGCCGGGCGTGCCTGGTGTCAGGTTTCGGACCTACCGTGGCGAGTCGGACCTGCCGGCCATGGTGGAGCTGATGCGCGCCGCGGATCACGCCAACGGTGAGGAGATGGTGACCAGCCTGGACCGTCTGCGTGTGCGCTACGGCAACATGACCCGTATCGACCCCACGCAGGACGTGATCCTTGGTTTCGTGGGCGAGCAGCTGGTCGCACACTCGGTCATCGAGTGGGCCGACACGGGTTACGGGGAGCGGCACTTCAACTCGCTCGGCGATGTCCATCCAGACTGGCGACGGCGCGGGATCGGCTCGGCCATGGCGGCCCGCAACGAGGCACGCCTGCTGGAGATCGCCGCCGACCAGGAGTTCGAGGGCCGGCCTGTGCTGACGATGTGGATGCAGGATCTTGATGTAGGCGCCCGCGAACTGGCACGTCTCCGCGGCTACCGTCAGGTGCGCGTCTTCCACCACATGCTGCGCCCATCGCTGGACGGCATCGATATCGCTCCCCTCCCCGCTGGCCTCATGGTGCGGCCGCTCACGAAGGATCGGCTGCCCGACTACTGGGCTGCGCTGTGTGAGGCCTTCCGGGATCATTTCGGGTCGTTCGACGACTCACCTTCGGCGTATCGGGCCTGGGTGGACAGTCCCCTCTTCGACCTCGACCTGCAGGTCGTCGCCTTCGACGGTGACGAGATCGCCGGCGGCATCCACGCTGCCATCGACCCGGTCGAGAACCACGAGCACCAGCACCTTCGCGGCTGGAGCGAGCCCATCTTCACCCGTCGTCCCTGGCGCCGACGTGGCCTGGCCTCGGCACTGTTGGGGCGCACTCTGGCGGCGTTGCGTGATCGCGGCATGACGGCGGCGCAGCTCCACGTCGATGCCGAGAACGCCGATCAGGCCCTCGCGCTGTACGAGCGCCACGGCTTTGCCGTGACTCGATCATCTTCGGAGTGGCATCGGCCGATCGGGTGATCCCGGGTGATCCCGGCAGCTCCGCAGACCTCCCTACCCGACCTCCCTACCAGGGCAGCTTTCGCTGCTCGGCGACCGTCTGTAGCCAGGGCTTCTCGCGGCCGATGGTCGTCTGGGGGCCGTGCCCGGGAAGCACCGTCAGACCCTCGTCGAGCGTGGAGAGGCGCGCCAGCGAGTCGATCATCATCGCGGCATCACCGCCGGGCAGGTCGGTGCGGCCCCAGCCGCCGGCGAACAGGGTGTCGCCGCTGATCGAGCACTCGATCCTCCGCGCTCAGGAGACAGACCGAGCCCTCGGTGTGTCCCGGGGTATGGAGCACGGTCAGGTCGATGTCGCCGAAACGAATACGCGAGCCTTCGGCCAGGTCCAGCGCCGGGATGCTGGGCGGGATGGGAAATGGTGCTGACCTCGCGTCCGGTTGGACCAGTCCGTGTCGGTCGGCGACATGGGCGGCCAATTTCGCGCCGGTGGCGATCACGGCTTCAGCGTTGTCACCGATGTGGTCCCAATGGCGGTGTGTGCTGACGATGAAGCGGAGGCTCCACCCTTCGTCGCCCAGGATCTGGGTCAGCCAACGGACCGAGGGGGTGGCAGTGTCGACGGCGATGGCTTCTCGCGTTCGGAGGTCGGCGAGGATCCAGACGTTGGTCGCGACCGGGCCGGTGGTGAGATTGAGCACGTTCATGTGCACGAGCATACCTTCCGCCGGGTAGCCCCACGGCCGGTCGCCTGGTTGGGGCCCAGGGCCGGTCGCCTGGCCGACGAATGGCTACGATGCCCCGTAGTCACCCGTCACGCGCGACTGGAGGAGACCGATGAGCGAGGACCTGGGATTCCGATTCACCTGGTACGGGCACGCCGCGGTGCATGTCGAGAGCGAGGCAGGCACCAGCATCCTCATCGATCCCTGGTTCGGCAACCCGCGTTCGCCGATCGGCCCCGACGCCATCAGGCGCTGCGACGTGATGCTGGTGACGCATGGCCACCACGACCACCTGGGCGCGATGCCGGGCGAGATCGGCGAGGCCGACGCCTTGACCATCGCTCGCCGCACGGCGCCGGCCTGGCCGGCCATCCATGAGCTGAATTTGTGGCTCGGCGCCCAGGACACGGGTGGCGCCGAGTTGGTGGGCATGAACAAGGGCGGTTCGGTCGAGGTGCGGGGGGTCCGCGTCAGCATGGTGCGCGCCGACCACTCCGGGGGCGACTGGCTCCCCGAGTCCGGTGTGCCCCTGTACCTCGGTGAGCCGGCCGGCTTCGTCGTGGACTTGGAGAACGGGCGGCATCTCTACCACGCGGGGGACACGGCCCTGTTCGGTGACATGCGGCTGATCGGTGAGATGTACCGGCCGCACGTGGCGTTCCTACCTATCGGCGGCCACTTCACCATGGATCCGCCCGCAGCGGCACGGGCGGTCGAACTGCTGGGCGTGGCCGTGGTAGTGCCGATCCACTATGGGACGTTCCCCAACCTGGTCGGCACCCCCGACGAGCTGCGCGCGGAGCTTCAGCACCTCGGTCTCGGCGATGTGCGCGTGCTGGCACCCGAGCCCGGCGTGCCGGTCGACTGACCACCGGGATCGCCCGATCCACGTCCGCGCCGGGATTCGCCCACCCCACAGGGATTCGCCCACCCTACGGATTCGCCCACCCCACCGGCCTGCCAGGGTGCCTACCCGCCCGCCTGCCGGGGTGCCTA
This sequence comes from uncultured Chloroflexia bacterium, assembly GCA_963778955.1. GTDB lineage: Bacteria > Chloroflexota > Limnocylindria > Limnocylindrales > CSP1-4 > JAFMJV01. The sequence goes on along the minus strand of CAVZWI010000003.1, from coordinate 465,853 downwards.
CCCGCCCTGTGGGTGAACCGATGGAGTAGACGTCGCGCGGGCCGTGAACCCCGACGATCGACCCATCGGACGGGTGAAACGGCACTTCATCCCGACGATCGACCCACCGGACGGGTGAAACAGCAGTTCATCCCTACGATCGACCCACCGGACGGGTGAAACGGCACTTCGGGACGAACCGCTCCGTCGCTTGACCCGCCCCGCGGGTATCGGCACCGGTCGACGGTCGCAGACTCCTGCCTTATCGGCTTCCGTGAAGCGACGATGCAGTCGGGGCCAATGGCCAGTGAAGCGGACCTCCGCACACTCCTTACCATGGTCACACTCGAACGCCGTCGGGACCGCGGACGCCGGAATGCGCGCCGCCTGCTCCAGCAGCTCGGCGGCGAACTACGCGATGCACGCCTGGCTGCCGGTGTCAGTCAGCGACACGTGGCTCTGGTCGCGGGTCTCGGCCAATCTTCGATTAGTCGAACGGAATTGGCCGAGGCTGACACCGCGACTCTCCGAAGCCTCGCCATCCACGGCGCCGCCTTGGGCCTGAGGCTCAGCGTGAAGCTCTATCCAGAGGGCGAGGCGGTACGAGACGCGGGCCAGTTGCGTGTGTTGCAGCGTTTCCGCCCGCATGTCCATCCGACCTATCAGTGGACCTCGGAAGCGACAGTCGGCGGGTTCGGGGACCTTCGCGCCTGGGATGTCCTGCTCGCCGGACCGGTCAACATCGGGATCGATGCCGAAACTCGGTTGTATGACATCCAGAGCCTGCAGCGCCGCTTCGAGGCCAAGTGGCGGGATAGTGGGGTCGACCGGATCGTCCTGCTGGTTTCAGCCACCCGCCACAACGCCGCAGTCCTGTGCGATCATCGAGAGGCCCTCCGCAGTACCTTCCCGGCCGACACGCCGACGGTCTTGGCCGCCCTCCGAGCTGGCAAGAAGCTCGAGACCAATGGAATCGTCGTGCTGTAGCCGTCTTGTCGTGTCGGCCGACCCGCGCGGTGGGTGAAGCGTCGGAGCAGTCAGGCCTCGGGGGTGTCCGCTCGGCTCGATGACCCGCCCGGCGGGTGAAGCGTCGGGGCAGTCAGGCCTCGGGGGTGCCCGCTCGGCTGGATGACCCGCGCGGTGGGTGAAGCGTCGGGGCAGTCAGGCCTCGGGGGTGTCCGCTCGGCTGGCCGACCCGCGCCGGTGGGTGAAGCGTCGGGGCAGTCAGGCCTCGGGGGTGTCCGCTCGGCTGGATGACCCGCCCGGCGGGTAGAGGGCGGGTAGAAGCGGGGTGTGGGATCGTCCGCTCGGCTGGATGACCCGCCCGGCGGGTAGAGGGCGGGTAGAAGCGGGGTGTGGGATCGTCCGCTCGGCTGGATGACCCGCCCGGCGGGTAGGGCGTGAGAACGGGCGCTGTGAAGGGGCAGGCAAGTCGGCGCTTACGTGGCGCTGACGTGCGACAGGCCCAAAGCGTAGATGGGCCCGGCTATGCTCGCGCGTGTGAAGACCATCCTCGTCGTCGACGATGAACGCAACATCGTCGACCTGGTCCGGTTGTACCTGGAACAGGCCGGCTACAACGTGGTGGAGGCACGCGACGGGCAAGAGGCACTCGACCAGCACGACCGTGTCGATCCCGACCTGATCGTGTTGGACCTGATGTTGCCCAAGCTCGACGGCATGGAGGTCACCCGAGAGGTGCGCCGGCGCGGCGAGACGCCCATCCTCATGCTCACCGCCCGCAGCGAGGACATCGACCGCATCGTGGGCCTGGAGGTGGGGGCGGACGACTACCTCACCAAGCCCTTCAACCCGCGCGAGATGGTGGCGCGGGTCAAGGCCATCCTGCGGCGTTCCGATCCGGCACTGCGTGGCTCGCGACCGATGGATGTCGGTGAACTGCGAGTCGATCCCCGCCGACGCGAGGCCTATGTCGGCGAGCGCCGACTCGAGCTGCGGCCGCGCGAGTTCGACCTGCTTGCCGCCCTGGCGCGCGATCCGGGAGTCGTCTGGAGCCGCGACGACCTGCTGTCGTCGGTGTGGAGCACCGACTTCGCGGGCGAGACTCGGACCGTGGATGTCCACGTGTCGGAGCTGCGGCGAAAGCTGGCGAATGACGGCCCACCGATCGAGACGGTCAAGGGCATCGGCTATCGCCTGGTGCCGCCACCGCGGGCGCGGCTCGGGTGAGAACGCCACCGCGAGCGCGTCTCGGGTGAGTACCCCTCGGGTGAGTACCCCTCGGGTGAGTACGCTCCGGGGACGCATCGGGCTCGCTCTGCTGGTCTTCGGCCTGACCACGCTGCTCGCCATGGGCGGCGCGGTGTGGGTATCGCTGCGTGACCTCCATCGCGACGCTGCCCAGGGTGCGCTCGCCGAGCTGACCATCCCCTATGCCACCCGCGCCGGCCAGCAGATCCCACTCGACGCCCTTCGACCGGGTGACGCCAACGATCGACCATCGGCGGAGGCGCTGCAGCGCTTCCGTGAGAGCCAGGCAGGGCGACGCGCCGCAGCTGGTATCGCCGCCTTCGTCCAGGAGGCCCAGGACGAGATCGATGCGGCGGGCATCTCGCTCATGCTCATCGGCGATGGACAAGTCGTGGTGCGGTCCCCCGTCAACGGGCTGATCGAGACGCTCGATCAGGTGCCCGACGTACCCCTCCCGACGGTCAGCGGGCAAGTATCATCACTGGCAGCACGACGTTGGACGCGCTCGGCCCGGTGCTGTACGCCGCCACCGCCGTGCGGACCTCCCGTTCCGGGCTCGCCCTGCCGACACTGCTGCTGGTGCGGGAGGACGATTCCGCCGCCCTCGCCAGCGCCGACCTGGTTCGCGCGCTGGCACTGGCCGGACTGTTGCTGATGGTCATCGGGATCCCCATGGCCGTGGGGCTCAGTCGGTCGGTCACGCGCCCACTCCATCGACTCGCCACGGCCTCCGGGACCGTGGCCGCCGGCGACATACCGGATGCTCTGCCGACGACGGGACCCCTTGAAGTCGCCGAGGCGAGCGCTGCGTTCAATGCCATGGCTGCCGAGGTCGGCGCGACGCGTGAGGCGCAGCGTCAACTGCTGGCCGACATCCGCCACGACTTGCGCACGCCGCTGACGGTCATCGGCGGCTTCAGCCAGGCGCTTCGCGATGGCACCGCCACCGGAGCCAGCGCCGGTCGCGCGGCCGATGCCATCTCTGACGAGGCCGCCCGGTTGGGTCGGATGCTCGACGACCTCGACCACCTCACGGTGCCGGGCGTGGCCGGTCCTCCGCTACGGCTGGAGTCCCTGGACGGCCTGGACGTGGCGCGGGACGCGGTCGAGCGCTTCCGTGCCGAGGCCGAGGGCCGCGGCCAGCACCTCTCGCTCGACACCGACTCGAGGGGCGCCACCCTGACCGCCGGATCGTGATGCGCTCGATCGCATCCTGGGCAACATCGTGGCCAATGCGCTCACCCATGCCCCGTCGCCGGGCGGACACATCGTCATCGAGGTCTCGCTCGCCGTCGCCAACACCGCCGTCGCCAACACCGCCGTCGCCAAGACCGCCGGTGACAGGACCGCCGTGGCCAGGACCGCCGGTGATCGAGATCACACTCGCCGTGCGCGACGATGGACCCGGCATCCCAGCGCAAGCCCTGCCACATGTCTTCGACCGCTTCTATCGCGCCGACCCTGCACGCACCCGTCGCGGATCGGGCCTCGGCCTCGCCATCGTGCGGGACCTGGCACACGCGCTTGGTGGCCGAGCCTTCGCGGAGAACCTCGCCACCGGCGGTGCACGGGTGGGCGTGACGTTGCCTGTCCAGAGACCGCCGGCGTCATCATGAACGGGTGAACAGCACTTCCACGCCGGCGACCGTCCCTGCTCGCACTGTCCGTGGCTGCAACGGCGCGGTCGCGAGTCCCCATCACCTGGCCACACAAGCAGGCATGCTGGTGCTGCGTACCGGCGGAAGCGCCGTCGACGCCGCCATCGCCACCAATGCGGCGCTGGCCGTAGTGGCCGGCCACAGCTGCGGCCTTGGCGGCGATGCCTTCTGGCTCATCTGGGATGCCGAGAGTGGCACGGCCGTCACGCTCAATGGCAGCGGCCGAGCCGGGAGCGGGGCGAGCATCGACGCGCTGACGCGTGAGGGCCACGCGACCATGCCCGAGCGCGGACGCTGGTCCATCACGGTGCCCGGCGGCGTGCATTCGTGGGGTGAGGCGCATCGTCGCTTCGGACGCCTCGACTGGCGCTTCCTGCTGACGCCGGCAATCGAGCTCGCCTCGGGCTTTCCGGCCTCGGTGGGCTGGCTCGACGCGATCGAACGCTCCGCCATGGTCTTCGGGAGCGATGGCGACTGGGCACGGGTCTACCGGCCCGACGATCGAGCCGGTAGGCCAGGTGATGTCGTCCGATCGCCCGCGCTCGAGGCGACCTTGCGCACGCTCTTCGCCGAGGGCGCCGATAGCCCCTACTCGGGCTCGATCGCGGCAGCCACCGCGACCTACTTCGAGACCCGCGGCGTCCCCATCACCGCCGCCGACCTGGCCGCACACAGCTCCGACTGGGGCACACCATTGTCGATCGACTACCGCGACGCGACCGCGCTCACGCACCCGCCCAACAGCGTCGGCGTGGTCGCCCTGCAGACGCTGGGCATGCTGCAACGGCTTGGGATGCCACGGCCGGCCGACTTCGACGGACAGGGTTGGGCCGATGCCGACTGGATCCACTTCGGGCTCGAGGCGTCACGCCTGGGCCTAGCCGAACGTGATGCCCACGTGACGGACCTCTCACACATGCCCGACGGCGTGGTGGACGCCATGCTGTCGAGCGAGCATCTCGATGCGCTGGCAGCGCGCGTCGACCGCTCACGAGCGATGCCGACGCGACCCGGCACGCTGCCGGCGGGTGGCGGCACCATCTACATCGCCACGACCGACCGCCAGGGCAACGCGGTGAGCCTGCTGGAGTCGAACTACCAGGGCTTCGGTTCCGGCCTGGTGGACCCGGAGACCGGCATCGCCTTCCATGATCGCGGCGCGTTCTTCCGGCTCGACCCGCGCCACCCCAACGCGCTGGCGCCCGGCAAGCGACCGACCCACACGCTGGCTCCCGGCATGCTCCTCCGGAACGGACGGCCCTGGATCGTCCACGGCTCCATGGGTGGGGAGATCCAGCCGCAGGTGTTCGCCCAGTTCGTCTCGGCGGTGGTCGACGGCGGGGCTGATGTGGCCACCGCGGTCGCCGCTCCCCGTTGGGCGGCGATGATGCGGAGCCAGCATGGGCCGCCGGACCTGACCGAGCTGGAGTCGCGGGTGCACCCGGGCATCCCGGAGGCGCTGGCAGCCAAGGGCCACGATGTGATGATGCGCGAGCCGTGGACCTCATCGATGGGCCACGCCCACGCCATCGAGATCGTGCGTGATGCATCGGGCACCATCGCCTCGTTCGCGGCCGGCTCCGATCCACGTTCAGAGGGATCGGCGGCGGCGTGGTGAGGGAAGCGCGTCGGTATACTCGGGCGACTCGACAGCCCAAGGAATGATGGCAGTCCCAGGAGTGGTGACCAGATGAGTTCCAACATCAGCCAGACCTACCCCTACGGCAGCGAGTCCGAGGCCGAACGGGCTGCCGCGGTGGCCGACACCCTCCAGGCCCACGAGGGTCTGGAGACGCAGGTGGCGGAAGGGGCGCTGCCGTTGGGGTCGACCGAACCCGGCGAGAATGGCGCGCCCGTCAAGTGGTGGATCTGGGTCTGCCCCAAGTGCGTCACGGGTCGCCTCCACGTGGCGGGCTTCAGCGTGGATCGGCACGGACTCTTCACCGTCTGCGACCAGTGTGGGAGCACCTTCGCGCGCTGATCCCGAACGGGCGGGCAGTAGGATGCATCACATGCGGGGAGAAGTGGGGTTCCTGCGCGATCCGGCACGCCTGCTGGCGATCCTCATCCTGGTGGTCTGTGGGGCGGCCATCATCGTGTGGCTCCTGGTGCGTGCCGATCTGGTGGGAGCCGATGCGCGGGCCTACTGGGGTGGAGTGCGCCTGTGGCTGGGCGGCGGCGATCCGCTGGACCCGCCACCGCCGTACATGCCCTACGTGTACTGGTCGTGGTCGTTGCCCTTGTTCGCACCGTGGGCCGCGTTGCCCTGGGAGACGGCCTGGTTCGTCTATCGGGTCTTCAGCATCATCATCTTCGCCTGGAGCGTGGCCTGGGCGTATCGGCAACATCCGCTGGCCACGGCCCTGTTGGTACTGCTCATCACGCCGGCTCTCGCGGCGACGCTCGACACCGGCAATATCACGCTCCTGTGCGCGATGGGCATCTGGGCCGCTCACTTCAGCGGACCCCGGCTAGGTGGCCTGCTGTGGGCATTGGCGGCCATGCTCAAATGGTTCCCCGCTCCACTCCTACTGATCCTGCCGCCACGCGCACGACTGTGGGGCCTGGCGTGGGCGGGGCTCTTCGTCATCCTTACCCTCGCCGCCTGGCCGGAGGTGGTACGTCAGCTGGACCTGGTCATCCACTACCCGCGTCCGCTGCGGATCGACTACTTCCTCCTGGTCTGGGCCGCCGTCCCGTGGCTGTGGGCCCATCCGCGCTGGTTCGACTGGCGCAGCTGGGGCGAACAGGCTCGTGAGAACCGCGACATCGTGGTCGACGCGGTGCGGGCCTGGTGGCGATCGCCGCAGCGTCTCACCTCGGCTGCGGACGCCACTCGATGGCACGGCCGGCGCTTCTTCGGCCTCGATGTTCCCGAAAGCGCGCGACCGGTCCGACCGGAGGCACAGAACACCCTTAGCTGACGTCGCGTGACTGCTGGCCGGCACTCGCAGCCTGGCACCCGGGGCACCAGTAGAGTCGCCGCGGCGGAGAGCCGATGGACGTCGCGCGGATGGCCGACCCACATCGCCGACATGGCCGACCAGGGCGCCCATAGACCCAGCGGCCGCCATCTTGCCCCCGCCACGAAGCGGCGCCCGGTGGAGCCCCGAGGGCGTCGGGCATCGTCACCCGCTGACCACCGCGGAGGTTGGCAGTGAGAAGTGCGCGTGCCGTTCGCAGCAAGGCCACGAGTGTCGCGTCGGCCAGCTTGCCGACCGGGAGGAAGGGGTCGACGCCGACGATGAAGAGCACCTCGCTGCGGTAGAGGTTCCCGATACCGGCCACGCGATGCTGGTCGAGGAGCGCCTCCGCGATCCTCGTGGCTGATGCGTCCGACCGGATGCGCGCGCTCGCCGCGGCCCCCCCTCCCCCCTCGAGGTCGGCAGCAGGGTCGAGCGGGTCAGGGCCGAGCCCAGCCAGCCAAGGGTGGAGCGGCAGGGCGCGGGTCTCGATCAACTCGACGGTGGGCGCGTCGAAGCAAACGACCATCGCGGCAGCCGTTTCGATGACTGCCACCGCTGCGCCCGCATCTGCATGCCAGCGTTCACCCGGCCGATAGCGATGCCATATGCCATGCATCTGTAGGTGCGTGTGCAGAGTCAGGTCGTTGCTGAAGTCGATGAGCAGGTGCTTGCCACGCGCGGAGACGCGTTCGACGTGGCTACCCACGATGCGCTCGAGCCGCGCACCGCCTGGCCGGCCTCGAGCGGCGACGATCTCATCGTGGCGCATCGTCCGGCGCATGACATCGGCGATGCGGTAGATCGTGTCGCCTTCGGGCATCAGGTCTCGTCGTCTGCCACGAGATCGACGTCACTCACCGGCGCCGCTCCGCAGCACCTTCAGGGCCGAGCACATAGCCGCGATACGCGGGGCGGAAGCCCACTTCGACAAGGCGGTCCCGCTGTGGCGAAGCGGCGATAGGCTCGCCATCCACGCGCTCGAGCTGCACGCGCTTCTGTCGACCATCGGCCACCAGCCATCGCAGGGCCCCGACCGCCGCGACGGCGATGGCTGGATCGTCGAAGGGCCTGAACGTCAGCAACGAGCGACCGCCGCGTTCCAGGTAGAGCACGACCTCCCCGTCGTGGAGGACGACGTACGCACCGGCCGACCGGCTGGGTGTGCGCTGATGTCGCGTTTCGTCGCGCGGCCACGGCAGTGCCGCGCCGTAGGGGTTGGCAGGGTCGGCCGCTGCCAGCAGCAACGTGCGCAGATCCGGACCTGCCGCAGTCGCACCCGCGGCATCACGGCGCATCGACCGCAGCCGATCGACCGCTCCGGTCAGAGCGAACTGCGCGCCTCCGAGTCCCTCGATGAAATAGCCCCGCCGGACGCGTCCTCGCTCCTCCATCTCGCGGTACACCGGATAGACGGCGCCGAATCCACCGCGCGCGCCTTCGGCCGCGACGGCATCGCGTGTGACCACGCCGTGGCGCTCCAGCAACGTGCCTGCCAAGGCCGCCCGCTGCTCGGTGCCGGTCGGCTCACCGCCCTCGCGCAGCGCTGCCGACGTTCGCAGCGCATCGGCCACGAGTGACCAGCGGCCGGCTGCCTCAGGCGGTCCCATACGGGTTCCGAGACGTGCGCTCGGCCGCGCGGTTCGCCGGACGCCACCTCGTCTGGGCCAGCGCAGCGCACGCAGCGGCGCGAACGTGTCATTGGTGATCTCGCCGGCCCAGACCAGGTCCCAGAGCGCATCGAGCATCTCGCGCTCGCCTGGGCGTCGATGAGCGCCGGCTTCGGCCGCGACGAACACCGCCGCCAGCAACTCGCGATGGAACGAGGCGCCTCCCGAGTGGAGCCGGTCGCGCAAGGCCGCATGGAGCCATGAGTCGGTCCGCCGAGCCGGTCGCTGCATCGGTCGCCGAGCCGGTCGCCCGATCGGCAAGCTCGCCACTCTGGCTCGTGGGCAGCAGCAACCCCAGCCGATCGGGTCGGTAGAGGGCGATGCGCCCGTCGTCCCTGCCCAAGCTTCCGGCACCCACCCAGACGACCTCACCGGCCGCGCCAAGCTCGTCGAGCATCCGGGGTGTGTAGCCGGCCACACGTGCCGGCAGCACATCACGCTCCAGCACGCTGGCAGGCAAGGCCAAACCCTCCAGCTGGTCGATGACCTCCGCGAGACGATCAGGCCCGCCGGCTCGACCACCGAGCCCCTGCCAGGCCGGCAGGAAGCGAGCCAAAGCCGCCGGCTCGACCGGTTCGATCTCGCGACGCAAACGTGCCAGCGAGCGCCGGCGGAGGAGCCGCAGGACCTCCGGGTCGCACCACTCGCGCTCCACGCCACCCGGCCGGAACTCGCCCCGGAGCAGGGTGCCGTCCGCCATGAGTCCTTCGAGCGCAGACTCCACCACCCCTTGCGGAAGGCCCCAGCGAGCGCTCGGGTCGGCGGTATGGAACGGGCCGTGGCTGCGCGCCCAACGCGCCAGGAGCGAACCGAGCGCGTCTGCGCTGGGGGCCAGGAATGCCTCGGCCACACCGACCGGCGCGGAGACACCCACGGCATCGCGGTATCGCCCAACGTCTTCGGCCGCGATCGATCGCGGCTCTCCCGCGATGCGCACGCTCGACGCGCCCGGCGGTCGGCCACCAGCACCTCCAGCCAGGCCTTCGCCGTCGCGGACCGCGTGCCGGCATCGATCCCGCTGACGCGCGCCTCGACCTCGTCAGGGGCCAGGTCGCCAAGCCGACGCAGGAGGTCGTGCAGCCCATCGGCCGAGCCGGCGGCACGCTCCTCGACCAGCGCCTGCAGCTCCAGCTCCAGTTCCGTCAGCGCGTCAGCGTCGAGCAGCTCACGCAGCTGCTCCGCCCCCAGGAGCTCACGCAGCAGGTCGCGGTCAAGCGTCAGCGCCTGCGCCCGCCGGTCCAGCAAGGGCGCGTCGCCCTCGTACATGTAGGTGGCGATGTAGTCGAAGAGCAACGAGGCCGCGAAGGGCGAAGCGCGCGAGGTCTCGACGCTGACGACGCGGATCTCTCGCCGCTCGATGGCGCGCGAGAACCTCGCGCAGCGCGGCAAGATCGAAGACGTCGCTCAGCACCTCGCGATAGGTTTCCAGGATGATCGGGAACGAGCCGTAGCGGCTGGCCACCGACAACAGCTGCGAGGCTCGCTGCCGCATCTGCCACAACGGGGTGCGCTGTCCCGGCCGACGCCGCGGCAGCAGCAGCGCGCGGGCGGCGTTCTCGCGGAACCGGCTTGGAGAAGCGCGCCGAGCTACCGACCGTCTCGGTCGACCAGCTCCTCGATCTCATCGGCAGCGATGGCAGCCACGGCTTCTTCAGCTGCCGCGGCGATCGATGCCGGACCGCCCGCAGCGCCTTCGCCGTGCCCGGCGATCGACCAGTCCGATCGCGGTCGCAGGCAGACGGACGACGATGCCATCATCGGACCAGATGGGCTGCACCTCGACGCCCAGCCGCTCGCGAAGGCGCCGTTCGATGGCCAGCGCCCAGGGCGCGTGCACCCTGGCGCCGAAGGGTGTCAGCAGGCAGACGCGCCAGTCGCCCAGCTCATCGCGGAAGCGCTGCAGCACGACGGTCGTATCGGTCGGGAGGGCGCCGGTCGACCTCGCGCTCCTCGTCGAGGTAGCCCAGCACGTTGGCCGCGGCCATCTCGTCGAGGTGATGTTCTTCCCGAAGGCGCCTGAGGGCCTTGGTGCGGCCGATGCTTCCCGAAGCCGCCAGTTCGCTCATCTCCCGGGTGAACGTGCCGAGGGCGCGGCCCAGCTCGACCGGCCGACCCACCCCGTCACCCTTCCAGAACGGCACCTTGCCCGGTTCGCCCGGGGCGGGCGTCACCAGCACTCGGTCATGCTCGATGGAGTCGATGCGCCAGGCGCTGGCCCCCAGCAGCACCACCTCACCCTCGCGAACCTCGTAGACCATCTCTTCGTCGAGCTCACCGACGCGCCGACCACCGCCCCTCGCAGCCCGTGACCGGGTCGCGCTGCCGTCCCCGGTGGAGGCGTCATCGGAGAGGAAGACCGGGAAGAGGCCCCGGTCGGGGATGGTGCCACCGGACGTGACCGCCACCGTCCGGGCATCGCGACGGGCCGTCGACCGTCCCCGCCACGCGGTCCCACACGATGCGCGGCTTGAGATCGGCGAATTCATCGGCAGGGTACTGTCCCGCCAGCATCCCCAGCGTCGCCTCGAAGCTGTCGCGTCCCAGCTCGGCGAAGTTCTCTGCGCCTCGCACCAGGTCGAACAGGTCCTCGACCGGCCAGGTGCGGTCGATGCTCATGGCCACCACCTGCTGAGCCAGCACGTCGAGCGGGTTGCGCGGCACGACCGTGGGCTCGATGGCGCCCTCTCGCATCAGCCGCGTGACGACCGCGCACCTCCAGCAGATCGCCACGGTACTTGGGGAAGATGACGCCGCGGGAGGGCTGGCCGACCTGGTGGCCGGCGCGACCGACCCGTTGCAGCCCCCGAGATACCGAGAGTGGTGACTCCACCTGGATGACCAGGTCGACGGCGCCCATGTCGATGCCCAACTCCAGCGACGATGTGGCCACGATGGCCGGCAGCCGCCCCTGCTTGAGCAGCTCCTCGATGATCAGGCGCTGCTCGCGCGCGAGGGAGCCGTGATGGGCACGCGCCAGCTCCTCACCGGCGAGTTCGTTGAGGCTGAGGGCGATGCGCTCCGCCAGCCGGCGGCTGTTGGTGAACACGATGGTGCTGTGGTGGGCCCGGATGAGCTCCAGGATGCGCGGATAGACCGAGGGCCAGATGCTGGTGCGAGCGACCCCAGCTGGTCATCGGACCGCCGGGCGACTCTTCGAGCGGGATGGCCTCACCCAACCGACCCATGTCCTCCACCGGCACGACCACGCTGAGGTCCAGCTCCTTGCCCACACCGGCGTCGACGATCGTGACCGGGCGAGGTGGAGCGGGTCCAACGCCGGCCTGACCCGTCGCCCGCCCGCCGAGGTAGGCCGCCACGGCCGAGAGTGGACGCTGCGTCGCCGATAGGCCGATGCGCTGCGGCGGCCGCGAGGTCGACGTCTCCAGCCGCTCCAGCCGCTCCAGCGAGAGGGCGAGGTGCGCGCCGCGCTTGGTGCCTGCGAGGGCGTGGATCTCGTCGACGATGACCCACTGCACGTTGCGCAATGCCGCCCGCGCTTGCGAAGTCAGGATGAGGTACAGCGACTCGGGGGTGGTGACGAGGATATCCGGCGGCTGTTTGCCGAAGGCGCGGCGCTCCGCGGCCGGTGTGTCGCCGGTGCGCATGCCGACGCGGACGTTCGTGGCTGGTAGCCCGAGGCGCTCAGCGGCCAGGCGGATGCCCGCCAGCGGGGCACGCAGGTTGCGGTCGACATCATGGACGAGCGCCTTCAACGGCGAGACGTACAGCACGCGCAAGCGGGCCTGTGGGTCCGACGGCGGCTCGTCGGTCAGCAGGCGGTCGAGACACCAGAGGAAGGCCGCCAGCGTCTTGCCGCTGCCCGTGGGTGCACAGATGAGCGTGTGATCGCCGGCGGCGATGGCCGGCCAGCCCTGTGACTGGGCGTCGGTCGGCCCCGCGAACGAACCCTGAAACCAGTCGCGCGTGGGCGGCTCGAAGCCGGCCAACGGTCAGCTGGTGCGGACTTGCGCGAGCGTGGCACGGGAGCGCAATCCTATCATCGAGAGAGTCGATCAGCACATCCGTTCTAGGCTCGAACGGCTATGCTGGATCCACAAGGAGGGAGTCATCGCATGTCCGCTGCCCACACGCCGTTCAAGTACAGCTACTTCCAGCTCACGTTCGGGCAGGAAGAGGCCTACCTGGCACCCCACGTCACCTATGAGCGGCTCAAGCGCTACGGCTATGACGCCATCGAGATCTGCCCGCCCAAGGGTCGCTACGGCATGGGCGTGTCGATGGAGGACTACCTCGCCACGCACAAACAGCTGAAGGCAGACTTCAGCCTGGAGGTCTCCAACGTCAACGAGTGCTGGGGTGAGATGTGGGACCCCTACTCTCCCGACTTCAAGACGCTGACCGAACCCGCCACCGCGGAGCTGGCGGTCTCGGAGACGAAGTCCACCATCGACTTCGCGGCCGAGCTGGGCGCCATGTCGGTGACCATCGCCACGGCCATCCACGCGCCCATCACCGCGTCCAACGTGGATGAGGCCACGGCGGTCGCGGTGGACTCGCTCCGACGCATGGGTGAGTACGCCGAGACGCGCGGCATCAAGCTCGTCTTCGAGGCCACCAACCACCTGGAGATGGGTAAGTTCATCAACACCGCGTCGAACCACAAGCGGATCATCGAACTCACCGGTCGAGACGACATCGGCATCCAGCTCGACTTCTTCCACGTCAACCTCGAGGAGCTGGGTCCATACGAGGCCGTGATGGATGCCCAGCCGTATCTCTGGCACGGGCACTTCCGCGATTCCAACTCGTTGACGCCGGGCTATGGCAAGACCGACTGGCACGCCATCATGCGGGCGCTCATCAAGACCGGCTACGGGGGCTACTGCACCATCGAGAGCGCGCCCATGGTGCCCAGCTCCGACCGCTCGGCAGAGGACGGCATCGCCTGCCTGAAGCTGGCCGAGCGGGTGGCCGAGTACCAAGTCAGTGCCGAATACCCCAACGGTTTCGCTATCCCCGGCGTCGGCTGGTAGCTAAGCCGCCTACTCCTCGCGCAGACGTCGATAGGTCGACTCGGAGCGCCGGGCGACCCGCACCACCACGACACGGTGCTGTACCTCGTCCACGACGTAGACGATCCGGAGCTGGCCCACACGGATGCGCCAAAACTCCGTGCCACGCACCCGCATGGCCCCGTACGGACGTGGCTCCAGGCCCAGTGCGAGCACCGGACCGCGCGTTCGCGCCGCCTCCCCAGGTGGCAGCCGACGTAACTCGCGAACGGCCGTCGGCGAACACTCGACGTCGTAGGACTCGGCCGGGTTCACGAGTCGGAGGGCATCCCCGTTCGGTCATACCTTGCCTGGGCCTCCGCCGCCAGGTGCCGGTAGACCTCCGCCGCCGATTCCCCGCCATCACGCTGGTACTCGTCGAGAGCGGCCTGTGCCGAGCGCAGGTCCTCGTCGTCTTCCTGCTGCTCCAGCCAGCCCTCGATAGCTTCAGCCATCACGTCCCGGACGCTGCGGTCGCCACGCGCGGCTTCCACCTTGACGGCTCGGTAGAGGTCATCATCGAGGTCGACCGTGATCTTCATGAACCCAGCATACCAGCATCCTTGCTTGCTGGTCACTCCGTAGCTGTGCCCGCGCCACAAGAGAAGGCGCCCGAGGCCATGTCGGCTCCCGGGCGCTGACTCCGCTGTGCGCTGACTCCCCTGTGCTATTGGACCTCAGGCATCGAGCCGGGGAAGATCAGGCCCTCGCCGACGTTATCGACATAGGTGGTGACCAGGGTGAGGCCCTCGTAGCCACCGGTCCCCTGGAGAACACTGTGGCCTTGGGTGTCAGGCGTACCCGGGTAGTCGAAGCTGTGGAAGACACCCTCCCAGGCGCCGCCCTCGTTCTGCAGGATCTGGGTTCCCGCCATCACCACGGCCGAGTAGCTCCCCGACGCGGGGTCGTAGATGTCGATGTTGGTCGTGACAGTGAGTTTGCCGCTGGCCCGAGGATCACTCGCGGCCACCGTGAACTCATAGTGTTGCCCCCTGATAGCTTCACCGTAGTCGGTGGCGGTGATGGTCCCATCCTGGTATTCCGCGCTCATGGTCCAGTGCGACGTGAAGCGCGCCACGTCGGCGTTCGTGGGCAACTCCACGGCCGGGGCGCCGGCAGCGTCCCCGGACCCATCGCCCCCCGCCGTGGTCAGGGCGAAACCGGCCCCGAGCGTGAAGATCGTCGATCACGGTGGCGACTCGCGTGGCGTCGAACATGCTTCGTATCCTCCAGTCCATATCCGCGAGAGTGAGCGACCATCGATAGCGTCGCTGTGAGGTCTGCGGCAACTTGGCGATGACCTCGCGGAGGTCGTCCGGCAGGGTCGCGTCTTCCTGCATCCAGCTGTCGAGACGATGCTCGAGGTCGTGTCCGACCGTCATCGGAAGACCTCCAGACGTCTGCTGGCGCGCAGGCCCGGGGCGGCATCCGCCTCGAGAGCCCGGCGCATCTGTTGAAGTGCTCGGTTCATGCGGGACTTCACCGTCCCGAGTGGGATGTCAAGCTATCCCACCGACCTGGTCGAGCGGCAGGCCGAGGTAGTGATGCAGCACAAGAACGACGCGATGGTCGAGAGACAGACGCCGGAAGCCGCGTTCGAGCTGGTCATGATCGATGACCTGCTGGTAGCCACCGTAGGTGCACGGCTCCCGCAGCGGGGCAAGCTCGATGGTCGGGAGGGAGTGCTTGCGCCGTCGCGCCTCGTGGTAGCAGGCGTTGACGCAGAGACGGTACGACCAGGCCTCGAACTTCGAGGGGTCGCGAACTTGCGGAAGGTGACGCCAGACCGACAGGGCGGTCTGCTGTGCGGCATCGCGCGCGAGATCGGGGTCGCGCAAGATGCGGTAGGCCAGCTGCTGCAGGCGGCCGTAGATGTCGTCGGCCACGCGCGCGAATGCGATCTCATCGCCATTCTGCGCGCGAACCACGAGGTCGGCATCCATCCCCTGAGTCCCTCCGGGCGCCGGCTCGGTGCGACGCCTCTGTATGGTATGAGCCCGGTTCTGGCGTTCCGGGTCCGTCAACTGGGGCGACAGCGGTGTCTTTCGCCCGCATCTCAAGACACCTACCCGATGGTGCGCCTTGAAGGTGCTCGCCCGGGGGTCGACCCAGAGCATCCTGCGGACCTCGAACCGCACACGCGGGGATGCCCACAGCGCCTGATGGCGCCGACCCGCACACGGCAGCCCTCAAATCGTCGATAATCGATGATTGAACGGGCACAGCGCCCCCCTCGCCCGCCGGGATCGCAGGCATGCCACAGGAGGAACCAGCATGGGTCAGCTGGACAGGTTCAAGCTCGATGGCCGGATCGCCCTCATCGGCGGCGGTGGCGGAGCCATCGGTGGAGCCATGGCCGTCGCCCTCGCGGAGGCTGGCGCCAAGGTGGCGGTGACGGACATCGCCCAGGAGGCGGTCGACGGCACCAAGGGCAAGATCGAGGCTGCCGGCGGCGCGTGCCTGGCCATCGCCGGCGATATGACCAAACGCGACGATGCCCAGCTGGTGGTCGACCAGGTGGTCGATCACTACGGCAAGCTCGACATCATGGTCAATGCCATCGGTGGCGGCGCGGGCAAGGTCCTCTTCGACGCCCAGGACTATCCCGACGATGCCTGGGACTGGATCTACGACATCAACGTGCGCTGCACGCTGGTGCCGACGCAGGCCGCGGTGAAGGCCATGATCAGGGCTGGCAATGGCGGCAAGGTCCTCAACATCAGCTCCGTGCGTGCCCTCCTCGGCATCAACGCCGGCTACTCGGCATATGTCGCCGCCAAGGGCGCCATCAGCTCGCTCACGCGCCAATGGGCGACCGAATGGGCCAAGCACGGCATCAACGTCAACGCCATCCTGCCCACCTTCGTGGACACGCCCCAGGTGGCCATGCTGCTCGACGACCCCAAGTTCAAGAAGGACGTGGTGGCACGCATCCCGTTGGCCCGCGTCGGCGGCACGAACGACCTTGTCGGGGCGGCCATCTTCCTCGTGTCGGATGCCTCGTCGTTCATCACCGGCCAGATCCTCGGCATCGACGGCGGCCTGACCGCGACCCAGTAGTACCGAGCCACTCAGCCAACCCAAGCGCCTGCAGCGCACATCCGAGGGAGGAGCCGACCATCGTGGAACCAGCCATGGAGCAGGTCACCGCCAACGTCTATTCGAACACCAAGATCCGCGGCTGCAATCCCAGCTACGTGGTCACGACCGATGGCGTGGTGATCATCGACACGCCGCAGCTGCCGACCAAGGCGGTGGCCATGCGCGCGGAAGCCGAGTCCCACGGGCCTATCCGCTACGTCATCAACACCGAGCACCACGTCGACCACATCTTCGGCAACTACTACTTCAAGCCGGTGCCGGTCATCCATCACCAGGGCGTGGCTGACAACTTCATGGTCGTGGCGCCCATCCTCGACCCGTTCGCCTACGCGGCGGAAGCCATCCCCACCGACGACCCCGAGGGTGCGGCCATCTTCCCGGACCGGGAGGAGTACTACCGCGAGCCCAACGACGGCGCCATCGTCTTCACCGGCAACCTGAAGCTGCGAGTCGGCGATACCCACTTCGACCTCGTCCACGTCGCTGGCCACACGCCGGGCCAGATCTTCGTGCACGTGCCGGAGGAGAGCGTCGTCTTCACCGGTGACACCATCTTCAACCAGTGCCAGACGTGGCTGATGACCTCCGATGTCGACGGCTGGCTGGCCGCGCTGGAGACCATTCGCGCCCTCGACTTCGAGCACCTGGTGCCCGGGCACGGTCCCCTCACCGACCGTTCCTCGCTCGACGACCAGCGGGCTATGCTGCTCGAATGGAAGACCGGAGTGGCCGTGGCGGTGGCCGAGGGCCTGTCACGTGACGAGACCCAGCAGCGCGTCAACTTCAAGGAGCGCTTCCCGGTCGACGTCGGTCAGGAATACATGATGGATTACATCATGTCCAACAACGCCGGCGCCCTCTGGGACAAGATGGTCGACAAGAAAGACTGATCACCCGCCCCCCTTTCGTCGAGGCTCCTGCGCGAGCCTGACCCCGCCGCCAGACGCCCCGCCGGACCTCCGGCGGGGCGTCGTGGTGGCTACCGAAGTCGGGAGCGACGAGGATCGAGCTACGCGCGCCAGTTGGGCTGGCCGGTGGTGGCCAGCACCGAACCCCAGAGGTCGCCATCGGGCGACATGCGCTGCACCTCCGACACGGCGGAGGCGATGGGCACCAGGATGGTGGCCTGGTTCCAGGAGCCGATCATGACGTCGGTCTTGCCGGCCATCGCCGCATGCACGGCATTGCGCGCCAGGCGGTCGGTCAGGAAGCGATCGGAGGCATTGGGCGGCACGCTGCGGATGGTGTAGCTGGGGTCGAAGTACTTGACCGACACCTCGATCTCACGCTCACAGAAGTAGGCCGTGATGCGGTCGCGCAGCAGCAGGCCGATATCGCGGTAACGGACGTTGCCCGATGCATCCAGCACCGAATCACCGGTCTCGAAGAGATCCTGCCCGGCGCCCTCGGCCACGACGATGACGGCATGGTCGCGCGCGGCCATCCGCGCCTCCAGCGCCTGCAGGAGCCCGCCCTCCCCGTCCAGCGGGAAGGGCACTTCCGGCACCAGCACGAAGTTGGCCTCCTGGATGGCCACGGCCGCGCCGGCCGCGATGAACCCCGCGTCACGACCCATCAGCTTCACCAGTCCGATCCCGCCCGGGTTGCTCTTGGCCTCCACGTGCGCGCTACGCAGCACCCTGGTGGCCTCTTCCAGCGCGGTGGCGTAGCCGAAGCTCATGTACACGTAGGGCACATCGTTGTCGATGGTCTTGGGGATGCCGACGATGGAACGCCGGCCACCGCGCGTGCGCACTTCTTCGGCGATGGCGTGAGCGCCACGTTGGGTGCCGTCGCCGCCGATACAGAAGAGGATGTCGATGTCATGCGCCTCGAGGTAGTCGACGATATCGGCCGCCTGACGTCCTCCACGTGACGTGCCCAGCACGGTGCCGCCCATGTCGTTGATGTCGTCCACGAAGTCGTGGCTGAGCACGATGGGCTCCAGGCCCTCCGCCGGATCCAGGCCGCGGTAGCCGTTGCGGATGCCCAGCACCCGCTTGACACCGTAGTTGTACTCCAGCTCCAGGAAGCCGGAACGGATGGTGTTGTTCAACCCCGGCGCCAGGCCGCCACAGGTCACGAAGGCCGCCGTCGTCACCGCCGGGTCGAAGAAGAGGCGCTGGCGCGGCCCGGCCTTCTCGAAGGTCAGCGCCTTCCCGGCGATCTCGTCGCCGTCTGCTCGTGCCTCATACCGCACTCGGAGCCGCGGGTTCGGGAAGCGCCGCCCCTTGGCGATCATGGGCGACTCGAAACTGGCCGCCCCCAACGTCGGGACTTCCAGGTCCGATTGGGCGAGCGGGGTCGGGTCGGAGGTGTTCGGCATCACACCCAGAGCGTAGCGCTGCAGCTGCCGATGCGCGGCGCGGCTGATCGCTTTGCGCGGCGCCGCTGACCGCTATGCGCGGCCCGCGGCCACCTCTTCCTCGCGCGTCTTGCCGGCCAGACGGATGAGGTCCTCGTGCAGTTCGAACCAGACTCCGTGGTAGCTGTCGACGCGTGGTGAGGCGAAGTAGAGCGGGTCACCGGCCGCTGCGGCGGCTGCAGCGGCAGCCAGCCGCGCCTCATAGGCCGCCAGGCGTGGCAGTCGCTCGATCAGAGGCGAGATCCAGGCGCCGGCATCGACATGGAGTTCCGCCAGTCGCGCGAGCACAGCGGCGTCATACGCGGCGTCGGCGTGGTCGTTCAGCACCTGCGCGCCATCGACCTCCTTCATCTGCCAGGCAGTCACGATCGTCTTCATCCGGCCGTCGAGCACCAGGAACGCATCCAGGGCCGTCGTGGCCTCATCGGCACCCCAGGTCTCCCGGTCAGCGGCCAGCATCTCTGCACCCATCGCCTTGCCGTCGTCAGTGAGGCTGAACATGCCGCCCGAACCCTTGGTGATGCCATCGGCGGCGAGCCGGTCGAGCAGCCGTTTCGCTTCATCGCTCGACACGCCCAGCGCGGGGGCCAGCAGATCGGCGGTCACGTAGCCCTTGATGGCCAGTGAGCGGATGACGTCATCGGCCGCGACCGTATCGCCTGCGCCCGCAGCGCCTGCGGGTGTCACCGGAGCGCTCATGTCGGCCTCTTCCTCCCTCGCCTCGATCTCGATGCCGAACTCCCGGGCCCAGGCCAGCAACGTCGCCGCCTCCGGGACCACCGTGGACATCGACTGCACCGCGCCACCAAAGATCTCACCCGAGCTGCCGTCGATGCTCAGCACGTCGCCTTCGTGAAAGAGCTGCTCTCCGATGGCCACGGCACCTTCGCCCACGACCACGCCGACCGCGCCCACGACAGCCGGGATGTTCCAGCCGCGTGCGACCACGGCCGCGTGCGAGGCGAGCCCGCCGGTCGACGTCAGGATGCCGACCGACTTGGCCATGCCGTGGACGTCATCGGGCGAGGTCTCCGAGCGCACCAGCAGCACATCGGTGCCAGAGGCGGCCATCTCCACCGCCTTCTCGGGCGTCGTGGCGATGGCGCCTGTAGCCAGCCCCGGTGAGGCCGCCAGCCCACGGGCGATGACCTCCACGTCGCCGCTCAGTTCGGCCGGTATGACGGGTGGGTCGACGAGCAGATGGCGCACGCGTTCGACCGCCTCTGGTCGGGTGAGCGGGAACGATCCGTCTTGCGCCATCTCCAGCGCTGCCCGGCAGGCGGCCTGTGCCGTCCGTTTGCCGACGCGGTTCTGGAGCATCCACAGGCGACCCTCTTCGATGGTGAACTCGATGTCGCAGATGTCCCGGTTGTGCCGCTCCAGGCGGTCGGCATAGGAGCGCAACTCGGTGGCCACGTGCGGCAGGCGCTCGTCGAGGACCGAGATCGGCTCGGTGGCGTGGGTGCCGGCCACCACGTCCTCCCCCTGGGCACCGAAGAGCACGTCGCCATAGAGGGCGTTCTCACCGGTCGCGGGGTTGCGCGTGAAGAGCACACCGGTGGCCGAATCGGTGCCGCGATTACCGAAGACCATGGCCTGCACCACGACGGCCGTGCCCAGGTCCGCGGAGATCGACTCCCTGGCCCGATAGCTGCGCGCCCGATCGCTATCCCAGCTGTGGAAGACCGCCTCCACGGCAGCGCGCAGCTGCAGCCACGGATCCTCCGGCACCTCCGCGACGCCCACGATCTCGCGGTACATCGTCAGCAGACGCTCGCGGCAAGCACGGGCGAACGCAGTGTCGGCGGCGACCTGCGCCAGGCCCGCGGTCGTCTCCTCGTTGAGGCCCAGGTTCAGGATGGTGTCCAGCATGCCCGGCATCGACACCGGCGCGCCCGAGCGGACGCTCACCAGCAAGGGGTCGCCGGCATCTCCGAAGCGACGGCCGGTCTGCTCCTCGATGCGCGCCATCTGCGCGCGCAACTCATCGTCCAACCCATCGGGCCAACCGTCCCGGGTGAAGGCCTTGCAGGCATCGGTGCCGATGACGAAGCCCGGCGGCACCGGCAGGCTGAGTTCGGTGGCCATGACGGCGAGGTTGGCACCCTTGCCCCCGAGGAGCGCGCACCGCTCGTCGGCTGACAGGTCAGGTGGACGATCGAATGCGAACGACCAGGTCATGGCCTCTTCGTGCTCCCCCGCTATGGCTTGACGATGATCTTGATGGCACCGCTGGTGGGATCGCGGAAGGTAGCCATGGCAGCCGCGAAGTCGGTCAGCGCGAACTCGTGCGTCATGACCTCACGCAGGCGCATGCGTCCGTCGGCGACGTGCGGCATCACGCGTCGCATCTCACCGGCCGTGGCACGTGAGCCGGCGATCTCCAGCTCGTAGAGCACCAGGTCACGCATGTTGATCTCGACGCCCTTGTTGGGGATGCCGACGGCGGCGATGCGACCGCCCTTGCGCAGGGCCGCCAACGACCATTGCACGGTGATGGGCACCCCGGCCGCTTCGATGATCCTGTCCACGCCCAGGCCGCCGGTCATCTCGCGAAGCTTGGCGCCGGCATCGCCGGCTGACGAGTCGATGACCTCGAAGCCCATGTCCAGCGCCTTCTGGCGGCGGGTCGGCAGGGGTTCTACGATGATGACCCGACCGGCGCCGCGGATCTTGGCCGCCTCGCCGCCCAGCAGACCGATGGCGCCGGCACCCATGATGCCGACGTTGTCGCCGGGCTCGATCCGGGCACGGTTGGCCACGTGCAGGGCGATCGACGCCGGGTCGATGACGGCGCCCTCCTCGTAGCTGACGGAGTCGGGCAGCGGGAAGATGGCCTTGACGCCGTGGACGACGTACTCGGCATCGGCACCCTGGTAGTTGTGGCCGTACTGGCGGTGCAGGTCCATGACGCCGTAGTTCTCGCAGAGGTTGTAGTGGCCCTCCACGCACTGCTGGCAGACGCCGCAGGCATCATGGCTGGTGCCGGCTACGCGGTCGCCCACCGACCAACCGACCTTCTCGGCACCCGCGCCAAGCTTGACGATGTCACCGGCCCACTCGTGGCCCGGGATGATGGGGAACTCCGGCGGCCAGAAGCCGGGGTAGTCGCCCGCGATGAGGTGCGAGTCGGTGCCGCAGATGGACACCGCCTTCACGCGGCACAACACCTCCATGGGGCCTGGCTCTGGGACCGAGATCTTCTTGGATCTCGAACTTCTCGGGCCCGAGCACGACGAGCGCCTGCATGGTTTCGGTCACGTGAGTGGCTCCTTTCGGGAAAGCGGGCTAGATGGCAGCGACGGGGTCGACCATGGAGGCCGTCGCGCCCTTGATCTTGAGGGGCAGGGCGATGAAGGCGAACTCGTAGACCTTCTCGCGCGCCAACTCCTCCAGGTCGAGGCTCTCCATCAGGTAGATGCCGTTGTCGATGAGCAGGTGCTTGTGGACCGGCTGCGGATTGCCCTCGGGACCGGTGTCGGGCGCGGGCTGGACCTCGTACGTCTCGGTATCGGTCCCGGTCGCGACGACGCCCTTCTTGAGGAGCCAGTCGGCCGCCGAGAGATCCGGCCCGGCGGTCTTGTTGGCCATCATGGCGTCGAAGTCGGGCCACAGGCTCATGTAGCCGGTGCGGATGACGACCACATCCCACTGGCGAACCTCCACTCCCTGGGCCTTGGCGATGTCCTCCAGCTCGGCCGCGTCGACGGGCTCACCGGTCTGGAGGTGCTGCACGCCGCGATAGGTGGGCACATCCAGGAAGACGCCACGCGTGAACATCGGCGGCATAGCCGAGGCATCGCCGAAGACCGGTCCGTGATCGGACAGGTGCTCGTCGGCATTGCCACCGCCGTACCAGTGCATGTCCTCGCCGACGGTCATGTGCGCCAGACCGTCGATATGCGCGCCCGAGTGCGAGGTGCACATCAGGTACTCCGCCATGTAGCCGAGATTGACGTCGTTCACGGGGCCCCAGGGCTGTCGCCCACCGGCCACGATGCCACGCGGGCTGACGGCGTTGAGCACCTGGAACGGCGGATGTCCGGGGAACAGGGGCATGCCGTCGAATCGTGTCGCAGCCAGTGAGATCATGCGGCCTTCTTTGATCATCGAAGCTGCCTTGACGACCTGCTCGGCAGGCATGTCCTTGATGGGGCCGACCTCTCCGGGCCTGGGCATGGCGTCTCTCCTCATCCTGCTTGCTGGTCCTGGGCAGCACTGGCGCGGGCGTCCCGGATGGATCGCCACACGTGCTCCGGCGTCATCGGTAGCTCTCGGATGACGACGCCGGTGGCATCGGCGACGGCCGATCCGACCGCCGACTGCACCGACAACAGTCCACCCTCACTGACACCCTTCGATCCATAGGGACCGGGGCCGTCCCCGTTCTCGATGGCCACGCTTTCCATGTGCAAAGGCAGGTCCATGGAGGTGGGGATGCGGTAGTCGATGGCGCCGAGGTTCCGGATGCGACCGGTCTCGTCGAGGATCATGTGCTCCATCAACGTGTGGCCCAGGCCCTGGATGGCGGCGCCCTCATCCTGGCCGGCCACCTGTGCGGGGTTCAATGACTTGCCGGTATCACCCGCGATGACGTGCTTGTGGATGGTGATATGGCCGGTCTCCTCATCCACCGAGAGTTCGACCGCGGTGCAGTTGAACTCGTAGAAGGCCGGGCTGCCACCGAGTGGATGCTCCGGCTGGACCTCCTTGCGGTACATGCCGTTGCCGATGATCTCGCCACCGAGCTTGCCCAGGCCGGCCCTGACGATGTCGACGATGGGGACGTCACCACCCGGCAGGCTGACGACCCCACGGTCGACCACGATCTGGCTCTCCGGCACGCTCTCGGCCGCCGCGGCCATGGCGCGGACCTGCGCCTGGATGTCCCGGCAGGCGCGCATGATGGCGTTGCCCATGAAGACCGTTGAGCGGCTGGCAGAGGTCTGCTGGTCGTAGGGCACCACGGAGGTGTCGCCCGAGACGACGTTGACCGCGTCCATGGCTGCACCCAGCTCGGTGGCAGCGATCTGCGCGAAGATGGTGCGCGCACCCTGGCCCATGTCGCTGGTGCCGGCGAAGACGAGCACGCTGCCGTCGGCCAGCAGGCGCACGGTGGAGTAGGACAGCCCGGTGGTCGCGCTGGCCTTGATGCCGACGGCGATACCGCGGCCGCGACCGGCGGGTGTCGGCGTGTCCCAGCCGATGGCCGCCATGGCGGCCTTGACGGTCTCCGGCCACAGGCCGTCGGCGGGTGTGTCATCGGGCACGACCGCCTCGCCCCGGGTGGCCAGGTTGCGCAAGCCGATCTCGGCACGGTCGATGCCGAGGGCGCGGGCGGCTGCGTCGATGTTCGACTCCACGGCCCAGTTCACCTGGGGCGTGCCGAAGCCGCGGAAGGCACAGGCAGGGGTCGTGTTGGAGAGGATGGAACGCGCCGTGATGCGGACGTTGGGCACCTTGTAGGGCCCGGCCGCGGTGTACTGGCTCTTGGCCACGACGCGCTCGGCGATGTCCGCGTAGGCGCCCAGCATGTAGTCGCTGCGAATGTCCTGGAAGACGATGTGCCCGTCGGCGCTGAAGCCGCTGCGCACCCTGAACTCCGCCGACACGCGGCGGCTGGCCTGGAACGACTCGTCCAGCGTCAACACCAGTCGCACCGGCCGGCCGGTCTGGAGGGCCATGATGGCCACCAGCGGCTCCAACTTGATGTTCTGCTTGCCACCGAAGCCACCGCCGGGGTCAGGCGCGTATACGCGCACCTTGGCCAGCGGCAGGTCCAGCAGCTTCGCCATCAGCCGCTGCAGCAGGTACGGATGCTGGATGGTCGACCAGATGGCGATGCCGTCCTCATCGGGCGCGGCCGCGAACGCGTGGGGCTCGATGGCGAAATGGGTGATCATGGGGAAGGAGTACGTCTCTTCGATGACCAGGTCGGCCTGGGCCGCTTCGACATCTCCCCACTCGAACACTCGCCGGGTCAGCACGTTGCTCTGTGCCAGCTCGTCACCCGGGCGCAACTCGGGCTCGCGCACCAGGGGCGCATCTGCCGCGAGTGCCTGTGCCACGCTGTAGACGCCGGGCAACACCTCGTACTCGACCTTGACCAGGCGGGCCGCTTCCTCGGCCGCGTCCCTGGTATCGGCCGCCACCGCGGCCACCGGCTCGCCATGGAACTTGGTCTCGCCGACTGCCAGCACGGGCCGGTCCTGGTACTGCGGTCCGTACCGCGCCACCGGCTGCGGCAGGTCCTCCGCGGTCAGCACCAGGCGCACGCCCGGGACCGCCAGGGCGGCGCTCTTGTCGATGCTGATGATGCGACCGCGTCCACAGGGGATGGTCACCAGCTTGGCGTGCAGGAGGTCGGTGAAGGGAATGTCCGCGAGGTACTCCTGGGCGCCGGTCACGCGTTCGTAGCCGCCGACGCGGTGCGGCGACAGTCCCACCTTCATCATGCTCATGCCGAACGCTCCCGCGCCGCCTGGTGGACCGCGGCGAAGACTCTGCTCGTAGCCGGCGCAGCGGCAGAGGTTGCCCGCCAGCGCCTCCTGGATCTGCTCGTCGGTGGGATCGTCGATCTGGTCGAGCATCGCCGTGGCGGACATCAGCTGGCCGGGGATGCAGAAGCCACATTGAGCGGCACTCTGGTCCAGGAACGCCTCCTGCAATGGGTCGAGCTCTCCACCACGGGCGAGTCCTTCGACGGTCCTGATGTCGGCACCGTCGGCCTCGACCGCGAGCATCAGGCAGGAATTGACCGAATGCCCGTTCACCAACACCGTGCAGGCGCCGCACTCCCCCACCACGCAGCACTCCTTGGTGCCGGTGAGTCCGACCTCGTCGCGCAGCACTTCGAGCAGCGTGTGGTGGACGGCCACTTCGAGATGGCGTGGACGGCCGTTGACGGTCAGGTCGATGCTGAGTCGTTGGGTCATCAGGCGGCTCTCCTGGAGCGTCGGTCGAGGGCGATCCCGAGCGCACGCTTGGCCAGCACACGCAGCATCGCGAGGCGGTAGTCGGGGCTGGCGCGGATCGACCGCGGCGATGGCGTCGCCTGCGACAGTAGCTCGTCAAGGACGGCGGCGCGCTGGTCGGGCGGGGCAGCGGGATCGGCCAGCACGCCGCTGTCATCGCGGACGAGGAAGGGGCGCGGTCCCACGCTGCCGTAGGCCAGGTGGGTGGTGCCGTCTCCATCGACCGCTACGCACATGGTCACCGAGGCCAGGTCCGTGCCACGGCGGCGGACCGATCGCAGGTAGGCGGCACCGAACGACGGCGCCGGCTTGGGGATCTCGATGGCAACGACCAGCTCGCCAGCCTGGAGGTCCACGCGCTTGGGGCCGACGATGAACGCGTCGACGGGCACGCGACGTTCGCCGTCCGGCCCGGCCACCACGACCGCGGCGCCGTAGATGAGCAGTGGCGGCGTGGTGTCCGCGGCCGGCGACCCGTTGCAGACGTTGCCGGCTAGGGTGGCGCGGTTGCGTATCTGGACGGAGCCCACCACGCGAGCCGCCTCTGCCAGGGCGGGCAGCTCACCCAGCACCAGCGGGCTGTGCTCGATCTCGCTCATGGTAGCCAGCGCTCCGAAGCGGATGGCGCCACCCTGGTCGACGATGGTCTCGCCCGCGAACTCCTCGACCCACTTGAGATCGACCACGACGGACGGCTGGATGGAATTGTCGCGCAGGCCGACCACCAGATCGGTGCCGCCGGCCAGGACCCGGGCAGCGGCGCCCGCATCGGCAAGCAGCTTGATCGCTCCGGCCAGTGTCGTCGGCCGCTGGTAGTCGAACCCGCGCATGGTGCTTCTGCCCTAGAGGATCTTGTCCACCTCGTCCATCAGCACCTGCGGGGTGGCTGCACGGACGAAGTAGAAGGGACGGTCGCCGAACTTCTTGACGAAGGTCGCGCGAGCGCGGCGCAGCGCCTCGGTATCGACCAGCGGCATGGGGAAGCCCGGTGCCAGCAGCTCGTTGGTGAGGAAGTAGTTCTGCAACGAGTGCAGGGCCTGGAACTGCGACTCGAACTCGCCCAGCTGCTTGGTGCTGGGGTCGAAGTTGCCGTCGATGGCGGGTAGCACGACGATGTCGAGCTCGCTGATCTCGGGATACTCCTCCCAGGTCGGCATGTCACCCCAGAACTTGCTGACACCCTGAGCCGGTGCGGCCTTGTCGGCGCGCTCGTTGCCCTTGGCCCGCTTCTCGCGCAGGAACACGGACTTGGAGCCCATCACGGCGTTGATGCCCTCGTCGATGACGGTCGTCTCGGTGCTGATCAGCAGGCCGCCTCGACGGCAGGCTTCGATCTGGCCCATCGACTTGCCATGGTTGGACTCGCCACCGAGGAACAGGATCGACTTGCCCTGGTAGCGCACCGCGGACGAGTGCGAGGGGTGCAGGCCTTGTGCTTCCATGCGCAGTGCCAGCATCGTCACCAGGATCTTCTGGATGGCACCCGCACTCCACTCGCCCGCGAGGTGCATGGCGCGGCCGTCGTAGCTGATGTCCGTGAGAGCCTCGACATCCCAGCTGACATCCGGCTCCGGCAGCGTCACCGTGGGCTCCATGGTCACCGCCGCCAAGCGGTAGTTGAGGAAGTCCATGTCGTTGACGATGCTCTCGCGAGCGGGGCCGCCAAGGACGTCGACACGGAGTCGCGCCGCCCCTGCCGACATCTCCTGGCTGAGTACTAGCTCTGGGCTCATGTGCTCCTTTCGCTGATGGGTGACTTGGATCGGGATGGGTGACTTGATCGGGATGGGTGACCTAGATCGGGATGGCCGGAACCTGGTCCGGCCGCATGCGATCGCCGGCCTCGACATCACCAAGGTGGTGCGGCCAAACCTCCGCCAGTGCCGCAGCCGCCGCCTCGAAGTGGAGGCGCATGGCTTCCTGTACGAGATCGCCGTTCTGGCGGCGCAAGGCATCGATGATGGGGATGTGCCGGTCGGCGACGGCACGCCGGTCGACGCCTGGTGACACGATGGTGATGTAGGTGCGCAGGAAGGGCTCCAGCGTCCGCCACACGTGTTCCAGCGTCGCATTCCCCGAGAGATGCATGATCAGCCGGTGGAACTCGGTATCGGCGGCGGCCTCGCTGTAGGATTCTCCGCCAGCGCCGCCACGCGCATCTGCTCGATCAGCTCGGTGAGGCGTCCGAGCTCGGTCTCGGTGACGTTCTGCATGGCCAGCACCGCACCATGCCCTTCGAGGATGGCTCGGACATCGAAGGCCTCCAGCAGCTCCTCGGTACTCGGTCGCCGCACGCGAGCACCCTTGAAGGGAGCCGTCTCCACGACACCCAGGGCCTCGAGATCGCGCAGAGCCTCGCGAACCGGGGCCTGACTGGTCCCGAACTCCCGGGCGACCCGCGTCTCCACGATGCGGGCCCCCGGTGGGTAGCGGCCGTCAAGGATCGCCTGGAGCAGCCGACCCTTGACTTGCTCGGACAGCACGCTGCGCGTGATGCCCGTCTCGTCCGTCATGGCGGAGATCTATCAGCTCCCCAGGACTCTCGACCACGCCGGCCGTGCCATCGACACGCAGGCGGTCGCCCGTCTTGATGTCGAAGGTGCCGGTGGAGGTACCCACGACGGCAGGGATGCCGTACTCGCGTGCCAGCACCGCCGGATGCGACACCGTGCCACCGGCGTCGGTGACCACCGCGATGATCTTGCCGTAGAGCACCTGCCAGGCGGGGTTGGTCATCTGACAGACCAGGATCTCACCCTGCTGGAGGCTGTCGAACTCGGCTTCCGAGGAGACGATCCTGGCGATGCCTTCGACCACGCCGGGTGAACCGGCGATGCCCTGGATCTGGCCCTGTGTCTTCTCCTTGGAGCGATGGAACTTGTCCGGGAAGCCCCACAGGTTCAGATACGGGAAGGCCAGCTGTGATTCGGTCACGGTGCCGACCCAGTCCTTGGGCTGGACCTTCTCTGCCGCGGCCCACTTCTCGCGAGCGGCAGCGACGATTGCGCGGCCGTCCATGCTGCTCGGGTCGCCGATGAACGCGCGCAACTCGTTGTAGCGGAACATGATCACGTCATCAGGTCGGTCCAGCACGCCCTGCTCGACCAGCTTCTCACCGATGGCGATGAGCACCAGGCGGACGTGGGCGTTGGCGCCCTGGTCGATGTAGAAGTGATGGTCCGGCGTCAGCGGCGCCATCTTGAGGTTGATCTCGTTGGCGGCGCGCATCTCTTCGAGCGCCTCGCCTTCGAGGCCGGCGAGGATCTCCTCGGCAGCGGCGGCGATATCCGCACGCAGGGCCGCGATCTTGGTGGGATAGTCGTAGTCCGAGCTGTACTGGTCACGGACCAGCTGCACGATCGGGTTCATATCCTCGCGGAAGGAGGGGAAGATGAACTCGTGGCTCCACACCGCGTGCCACCCGAACTCCTTCTGGTAGGGCACGATGCGCTCGTCGATGAATCGACGACCACGCTCGCTGGCCTGCAGGGCGGGCACGATCTCAGCCGCGGTCGAGGCGCTGAAGATCTGCTGCAACTCGGCGTCGCCCTTGATCTCCTCCTTCATCTCCCACAAGGCATGGATCTTGTCCCAGTTGCGGTCGTTGCCGGAGTTCTGGAGACGGCCCAACAGGACCTCATCCACCTTGCCGTGGGTCTTCTCCATGACGGCCCGCAGATTGAGCGTCGCGCTGAGTTGCGCGAAGTTCAGCATCCAGTGGATCTTCCAGTGCCGATCGTGCATGTCGATGGCGTCCTCGAGCAGGACGGACACCTCGGCCAGGCTCATCTCGTCCTTGCGGTCGAGCGACGCTCTCGATGTAGTCGAAGTTGCGCTGCATCTCCGGCACGAAGCGCTCGCGCCACCAGGTCACGAAGTTCTGGCCGTAGACGGGCAGGACGACCCCGAGGTATGCCCCGATCTTGCCGGCGTAGTCGGCATCGCCGGCCTCGGGCACGATGGGGTTGGTGCGGTAGTTGTATTCCTGCGTGTCTACCGCGACGCCGGCCTCCGCCGGGATGGCGGTGGTGTAGAGGTAGCCGTTGATGTTCTTGTAGATCCAGTCGGTCGCGAACGGCGTGCCGAAGCGGCGGAACATGTGATCGCAGGAGAGCCACCACCCGCCGATGTCTTCATACATCGGGCTGAGCGGCTTCGGGCAGTGCAGGTCATCGTAGACCCAGAAGAGCCGCTTCTCGGTCTCCGATACCCACTCGATCGGGAAGGTCTCATCCCCGAGGAATTGCCCCAGGACCTGATCGTCCATGAGCCCCATAAGTCCGTCGCCTCCTTCAATTGACGGTCGTCCTCCACGGCCGCTGCTGGACACCGGCTCCCTCGTGAGCCTCAAGCGTTGGCAGGTTGCCCCCGCGTCGCGATGGCTGGCCATCGACGGCGCTGGTCTTCGATAATCGATTACCGATGACCATACGACCCCTAGCCTACGCCAGTCAAGGCGACCCGATCGGGCGTCTGGTCATGGCGATCCGCGGTCGGATGACCCACCCGGTGGGCGAAGCGTCGGAGCCGGGCGCCGCCGGAGCCCACGGAACGGTCGGATGACCCACCCGGTGGGCGAAGCGTCGGAGCCGGGCGCCGCCGGAGCCCACGGAACGGTCGGATGACCCACCCGGTGGGCGAAGCGTCGGAGCCGGGCACCGATGCGGCGCGGATGCTCCGTCGTTTCACCCGTCCCGTGGGTGAGTCGGCGGAGATGCCGGTGCTGTTTCGTCGGATGACCCGCCACACGGGTCGGGTCGACTGCCCCAGGCCGGTGGCGGCCTGATCGCGACCTTGGGCCGGATGACACATTCTTGCGATGTCGCTTGACAATGGCGGGGTCGGACAGCGTATCCTCGATAATCGATTGTGATGGTTCGCTGGGCGACGGAAGCCCGGGGGGCAGGCGCCACAGGGATGCAATGAGGTGCTCTGATGATGAAGCGAGTGTCACGCGCCGAGGCGGAGGTCTATCCCCTGCCGGGCCGGGACTGGCACACCTACCTGGGTCCCCGGAACGTGCCCACCGAGCGCATCAGCTTCGGCGTCTCCATCTTCCCGGCCGGCTCGGCACCGGAGGGCCACGTGCACGACACGCAGGAGGAGACGATCTACTGCGTGTCCGGGCGCGGCCGCATCATCACGCCCGACGGGGTCGGTGAGCTGGAGCCCGGCGTCGGTCGTCTGGGTCAGCCCCGGCACCCCTCATGCCACCCAATCGGACGGCCCCGAGCCGCTCGAGATCGCCTGCTTCTTCAGCCCGCCGGTCGTGCCCGGCTCGTACGAGAAAGGCAAGACGTCCTGATGACCGACGCCACCGACGCCCCTGCCAGTGCCGCTGTCGCGGTCAGCGCCGATGAGATCGCCCGCCTTCGTGACATGGCCCGGCGCATCCGCGTGGCGGTCATCCGCACCGTGGCCGAACGCAAGGTCGGCCATGTCGGTGGCCCCCTGTCCGCGGCTGACATCCTGGCCGCCCTGTACGGGCGGGTCCTGCGTATCCGACCCAGTGAGCCCGACTGGCCTGAACGTGATCGCTTCATCCTGTCCAAGGGCCACTCGTCGCTGGGCCAGTACGCGGCCATGGCCCTCGCCGGCTACTTCCCGCCCGAAGAGATGTTCACCTTCAACAAGAAGGGCTCGCGCCTGCAGGGCCATCCCGACATGAACAAGCTGCCCGGCATCGACATCAGCACCGGATCATTGGGCATGGGCTTGAGCGCCGGCCTGGGCATGGCCCTCGGTGGCCGCTACCTGGGTCAGGACTTTCGCACCTTCGTGCTGCTCGGTGACGGCGAGTGCCAGGAGGGCCAGGTCTGGGAGGCCGCCCACGTGGCGCCCCGCTACCGCATCGACAGCCTCATCGCCATCGTCGACCACAACAAGTTCCAGCAGTTCGGCTGGCGCGGCGAGTCGGCAAGTCACCGCCTGCCCCCGGAGGACCCGGGCGCCTTGGCGGCCCGCTTCCGCGCCTTCGGCTGGCGCGTCCTGGAGATGAAGGGCAACGACATGGTCGATGTGGTGCGCGTGCTCGACGAGGCCGTCCAGCCCCAGGGCCTGCCAACCGCCATCATCGCTGACACCCTCAAGGGCTACGGCGTCAGCTACATGGCCGGGAACTACCAGTGGCACATGGGTGTGCCCACGCAAGAGGAGTTCGCCATCGCCATGGCCGAGCTCGGCGAGAGCGACGGGGGTGCCGCATGACCCGCCCCATGGGCAAGCAACTGCGACTCGTCTTCGGCGAGACCGTGACCGAGCTGGCCGCGACCGATCCGCGCATCGTCATGCTCGACGGCGACCTGGGCAGCTCCACCCAGGCCAAGCTCTTCGAGGATGCCTACCCCGAGCGGTTCTTCCAGATGGGCATCGCCGAGCAGAACATGCTGGGCGTCGCGGCCGGTATGGCCAAGGTCGGTCTGGTGCCCTTCATCAGCACCTTCGTTGCCTTCGCCCTGCATCGTCCGCTCGACCAGATCCGGGTGCTCATCGCCCAGACCGGCGCCAACGTCAAGATCACCGCGGGCTACTGCGGGCTCTTCACCGGCAAGGCCGGCAAGACGCACCAGATCGTCGATGACATCGCCATCGCCCGGGCCATGCCCGGCATGGTCGTCATCAGCCCGGCCGACGAGGTCGAGACCAGGCAGGTCCTCGCCTGGTCGGTGGGATACGACGGGCCGGTCTTCATCCGCCTGGTGCGCGACACCACCCAGACGCTCTTCGAGCCCGGTCACAAGTTCCGCTTCGGCGAGGTCAAGGTCGTGCGTGAGGGACGGGACATCACGCTCATCAGTACCGGTACGGAGACACCGCGCGTGCTCGACGCCGCCGACTTGCTGGCGACTGAGGGCGTCGACGCGCACGTCGTCCACGTGCCCACCATCAAGCCGCTCGACGTGGCCGGCATCGTGGCCGCTGCCGAACGGACCGGTCGGGTGGTCACCGTCGAGGAGCACACCGTCATCGGCGGCCTCGGTGGCGCAGTCGCGGAGACGCTCAGCGAACACCGCCCGACCCGGGTCGACCGCATCGGCATCCAGGATCGACTACGCCGAATCAGCCACCGACGAGGAGCTGCTGGACATGTATTGCCTGTCCGCCGAGCGGGTCGCCCAGCGGGTCCAGAAGCTGCTCGTGAGCGATGGCCCGGTGACATCATGCGACTAGTCATGTGTCTGGGCACGACCGCGGCGTGATCGCGATCAGGCCCAAGGGGGACTGCTGATGGACTTCGTCACCCAGTCGGTGGTCATCGGCTTGACCGAGCATGCCCCCCTGGTGTTGGGGGCCATCGGATTCGCCCTCATCTATCGTTTGACGGGCCTCATCAACGTCGCCTACTCGGAGACGCTGACGCTGGGAGCCTATTTCGCGATGTGGCTGAATACGACGTTCAGCCTCGACTTCTACGCGACGCTCATCCCGACCGCGATCCTGTCCGGCCTCCTGAGCGTGGCCACGTACCTGCTCATCTTCCGCCCGGCCAAGCACCGCGGCGTGGGCGCGCTGGAGATGATCATCATCTCGTTCGGCCTCTCGATCTTCATGCGCCACGGGCTGCAGTTCATCTTCGGCTACCCCGTTCGTTTCTTCGATGTCCCGCCTCCCGACACCATCTTGGTGCTGGGCGTCGGCGTGACCTCGTTCCGGCTCGTGGCCCTGGTCAGTGTGGCCCTCCTGGCGCTGCTGCTCTACCTCTTCATCCAGCGGTCCAGCTATGGCCTGCAGGCCCGTGCTCTCTCGGCCGACGAGGCGCTGGCGAAAGTGAGCGGGATCCGGCCCCTCGTCGTCTCGGTCATGATCTGGTTCGTGGCCGGCGTCGCGGGTGGTCTGGCGGGCGCCTTCTACGGCGTAGGCTCGTCGGTTGCTCCGCTCCTCGGCTGGCGCCAGTTCCTCTTCATCCTCCTGGTCGTCCTGGTCGGCGGCGCATGGGGGCTCGGTGGCGTCATCGCGGTAGGTGTGGCCACCGGAGTCCTGCTCACCGCCATGGCCCTCACCTTCGGCCAGGTCCTGTACGCCCAACTGGCATTGATCATCGCCTTCATGGTGCTGCTGAAGTGGCAGGGCCGGCGACTCACCGAGACGGCCAAGGTTTGACACGATGAACATCGATTGGCTTGACGCCTTCCTCATCACCGGCCTCTTCCAGGTCGTCATGATCATCGGCCTGGCCTTGCTCCTGCATCTGCAGCTTGGCCTCACCCGCATCGCCAACTTCGGGGTGGTCGGCTTCTGGGGCCTCGGGATGTACGCCTTCGGCGTGCTCTACGTCAAGGTCGACTGGCCCTTCGGCGACCCCTGGCAGTTCCTGGCCTGTGCCGCGATCGCGACCGTCGTCGCCGGTCTGGCCGGCGTCGTGGTGGGCTGGCTCATCTCCGACCTGGATACGGACGGGGTACTGGTGGGCACGCTCGGCTTCGCCACGGCCATCGCGATCCTGGCCACGACAGAGGACGACCTGACCGGCGGGGCGCGCGGCATGGGCGGGCTCCGCATCCCCTTCGATGTGGGCAAGGTCAAGGAGGACGAGTTCGCGTGGCTCCTGGTCCTGACCGTCGTCGTGGCCGCCATCTTCCTCTACGCCTGGCGTGTCCACCGTTCGCCCTATGGGCGGCTGCTGATCGCCGTGGGTAGTAGTGAGGCGCTGGCGCGCAGCCTGGGCAAGTCCACCTACCGGACCAAGATCGGCCTTTTCGCGGTCACGTCCGCCGCGATGGGGTTGCTGGGAGCCATGAACGGAGCGATGGTCCGCTACCTGGACGTGGGCAACCTCGGCGTCCAGGTCACCCTCGCCACGATGGTCGGACTGGTGCTGGGCGGCAGCGTCCGGGTCTGGGGTGCCGTCGTGGGCGTCTTCCTGTCGGTGGGCCTCTTCGACATCGTGATCCAGTCCTACCTGCCCCTGCCGCGCGAGTGGTACACGCAGACCATCCCCGTCCTTCGAGAGGCCGCTTTCGGCCTGGCCCTGATCGTCGTGCTGCTCTTCCGGCCCCTGGGCATCCTGGGCGACATGCGGCGGGACAAGCTGATGAGGAAGATCCATGGTCGCTGAAACCCCGGTCGCCGCTGCGGTCGCCCGGCCCGCGATCCACGTGCGTGGCGTCGTGAAGTCCTTCTCCGGCCGCGTGGTCGTGGATGTCGACGACCTGACCCTGGGCCGGGAGCCGATCGAGGGTCTCATCGGCCCCAATGGCGCCGGCAAGACCACGCTCATGCGGCTGATCATGCATTCGCTCCCGCTCGACCGCGGCACGGTGAGCCTCCAGCCGTCCGCGGGTGCCGAGGTCGTGCTGTCCTCGCTGCCGGCTCACCAGATGGCTGGTCATGGCGTGGTCAAGTCCAACCAGGTGATCATGGACTTCGACAAGCTGACCATCTGGGATTCGCTGCTGCTGGCGGTGGCGGAAGCTCGTTACGAGCAACCCCAACGCATCCTGGCCGAGGGCAGCGTCTTTCGCCGTCACGAAGAGGAGATGCGGCACTACCTCGATTTCTTCGAGTTCGAAGATCCCTGCCGGATGGCCCTTTCGGCCGGCGAGAAGAAGCTGCTCGACATCGTCCGCTGCCTGTTGCTCAAGCCCCGCTTCCTGCTGCTCGACGAGCCCACCGCCGGACTCCCCGACGATCTGACCGAGAAGGTCATGGTCGTGGTACGCGAACTGGCCGCACAGGGCACATCGGTGGTGATCGTCGAGCATGATCTGACCCTCATCTGGAGCCTTTGCGATCGGGTCCACTTCATGGCCGAGGGCAGCGTCGTCCTGGACGGTGACCCCGAGACCATCCGTGAGCATCACACGGTCGTCGAGAAGTACCTCGGAGAAGGGCATGCCTGACGCGCCGCCCCAACACACCCTCGAGGTCACCGGTCTGAAGAGCGGCTACCACGGGGTGCAGGTCCTGAAGGGCCTCGAATTCAAGGTCGGGAAGGAGATCTTCGCTGTGCTCGGTGCCAACGGTGCCGGCAAGACGACGCTGCTTGCGACGTTGGCCAGACTGCTCCCGCTCATGGAGGGGTCGATCAGCTTCGACGGCCAGGACGTCTCACATCTGCCGCCCTACGAGACGGCAGCCCGCGGCATCGGCTACGTGCCACAGGAGCAGGGGGTCTTCCCCAACCTCACCGTCCTCGAGAACCTCAAGGTCGGCGGCATGATCGGCTCGCGCTCCCACGAAGAGCGGATGGCTGAAGTGTTCGACCTGTTCCCTGCCCTTGCGGACATGCAACGTCAGCTCGCGGGCAC
The DNA here is from genome assembly GCA_963778955.1 of uncultured Chloroflexia bacterium. Taxonomy (GTDB): domain Bacteria; phylum Chloroflexota; class Limnocylindria; order Limnocylindrales; family CSP1-4; genus JAFMJV01. Next base: position 429,672 of record CAVZWI010000003.1, on the reverse strand, counting down.
GCTGAGCGGTGGTGAGTCACGCATGGTCGCTTGTGGGCGTGCCCTCATGCAGGACCCCACGTTGCTGCTGCTCGATGAGCCGACGGCGGGCCTGTCGCCGCTGTATGTCGATCTCTTCATGGACAAGATCACCGAGATGCACCAGACCCGTGGTGTCGCCATCGTGCTCGCAGAGCAGAACGCGACCAAGGCCCTGCAGGTGGCCGATCGGGTCATGGTCCTGAGCCTGGGTCAGGCACACGCGGTGGTAGACGCTGCCGCGGTGACGACGAAGCAGCTGAAGGAGGGTTACCGGATCTGACGACCATTCATCTACTCGGTCAGGCCACTTCAGGCCACACAAGGAGGAAGGTTCATGAGTACCCGGAGCATCAAGTCGGGCCGCGTGGCGGTGATGGTCGCCATACCGGCCCTCCTCGCCAGCGCGTTCGGCGGTGCCGCCACGGCGCAATCTGACGGCGAGCCGGTGGTGGTCTGCGAACTGGCCTACTACACGGGCGCGTTCGCATCGTACGGACCCTCGCTCACCAACGACGTGCGCTTCCCCATCGATGAGGTCATCAACCAGGATCCGCCGCTGGGTCGCAGTTGGGAGCTGGTCTCCGAAGACATCGGCGATAGCTTCGAGGGCCAGGCGGCCAAGAAGTGCATCGAGCAGTACGGCGCCGAGACCCTGGTGAGCATCGCTCACCAGTACCGCACCTACCGCGACTACATGATGGAGGTGTGGCAGGAGAACGACTCACCGCTCGGTCCCTCGGTCCACGGTGGCGCCATCCCGGGCAATCTCGGCGGCAAGCCCGCGGAGCCGATCTTCCGGGCACAGGGCCTCGACGAAGGTCTGGGCACCTTCGGCAGCATCTATGCCGATTCGATCGGCGCCAAGAACGTGGTCATCTTCGCGACCCAGGTCGAGGGCTTCCAGCTGGCGGCCGACGCCAACGAGAAGGCCGCTGAGCTGCTGGGCCTCAATGTCCTGGACCGCATCGACGCTCCCGCGGAGCAGCCCTCGTATCGAGCTGAGGCCCAGCGCATCGCTGACCTCGACCCCGACGCGGTGCTCATCCAGGCGGGATCGGTGGAATCCGCCACCCTCATCAAGTCAGCCGCTGAAGCCGGCCTGTCGCTCAACTGGATCGGTGAGACCGGCTGGAGCGAGGCCGAGTTCATCGGTTCGCTCGGAGCCGACCCTATCGCCACGCAGGAGGCCATCGGCTTCGCCACCTTCGCACCCAACAAGTCCACCCCGGCCTGGGAGTTCTTCCAGCCGCTATGGGACGGCCAGACCGGCTGTGCCGAAGGCATCGCGGATTGCCCGCCCTACGACGCCACCAACCAGTACGCATTCTCGACCTACGATCTGATGGTCCAGACGGCCCTGGCCGTGGAAGCCGGCGGCTCGTACAAGGCCAGCGACTGGGCGCCGGCCATGTTCGCGGTCGGTGATGCGCCCGGAGAGGTCTGCTACACGTACGCCGACTGCCTCGCACTCATCCGTGAGGGCAAGGATGTCGACTACGAGGGTGTGACCGGACCGGGCACGTACTCCGCCGGCGGCGTCAATGCCGTCACCCCGGCGTACATCCAGTTCAATGCGGACGGATCACTCGCCGAACCCGTGCTGCTCGATGCCTCGAAGGGCCTGGAGATCCTCGATGCGATCCAGACCAACGCCGAGTGCGATCCGGCAGACCCGCCCAACGAGTGCACCTGGTAGCGACCGGCTTGCCGGCCTGACCGAACAAGAACGGAAGGGCCCTTCCGCCGGCAAGGTGGGAGGGCCCTTCTTCGTGCCCGTCGAGATGTCTGCTGGCCTGCGGCGCCGTGGCGGAGCGTCCATCCGGGCCGACTTGCGATACTGGGGCGATGTTCGACGCCCGTCTCCCCCACCTGCCAGACGACTGGAGCGTGTGGGCATTCAGCGATGCCCACGGCGTCACCACGGCGCTGGTGAGCGCGCTCCGGCAGGCCGGCCTGATCGACGCGGCGCAACACTGGGTGGCGCCGCCGCGTACCGCCCTCGTCGGCTGCGGTGACTACATCGATCGCGGCGGCGACGTGCGCGGACTGGTGACGCTGCTGCGTCGCCTGCAGGTCGAGGCAGCCGCGGCCGGCGGCGCGGTCCTGCTGGCGCGTGGCAACCACGAGATCATGCCGCTGATGGTGCGACGCGGCCAGCACGAGTGGTTGGAGACCTGGCTCGAGTACGGTGGCGGGGCTACCGCGGCGGCCTACGGCTGCGATCACGACGGAGTGGTACGGCCCGCACGGATGGTGACAGCCATCGAAGCCTGTGCACCGGGCTTCTTCGACTGGCTGGAGTCGCTGGCACAAGCCGTGCGCTGGCGCGATGTGCTGTTCGTGCACGGCGGCCTGGCGCCCGGGTTCAGCCTCGACGACCTCGGCGTCGACACCGAGGAGCACCTCTGGGTGCGCTCGGGCTTCTTCGACGCGCCTTGGGACTCTGGCGCCTTCGCTGCCTACCAGGCGGCCGGCATCGATCGAGTCGTCTTCGGGCATACCCCCCAATGGGGCGGTGCCACGCTCTTCCACGACGGACATTCGCTGGACATCGACACCAACGCGGTGGGCAACCCGCGCATGCCTCCAGGCGCGAGCCAGGGCCTGACGCTGCTCGGCATGGGTGAGTCGGCATCGTTCGACGAGGTGCGCCTCATCAGCATTCCCACCAAGGGCGCGCCCGACACCATGCGCACCCAAGGCACCTGACCGCCGACGGCACTCAGCCCGCGGCCTGCAACTCCAAGGACTGTTCCAGGGCGGCCCGCGCACGTTTCAGGTTGCGCTCGACGATGACATCGGGATCGGGCGCCACGGTCCGGGGCGGGTCGATGAGCTCGAGTGGCAGTGGCGCCTGGCCGAACGCCTCTGCCTCCGAGGCCCAACGCTCTCGCCACCCCTGCGGCATCGCCTCCGGGACCTGCTGGTGGGCCTGCACCAGCCACACCAGCGACCAGGCTCGCGGCACGACCCGGTAGACGTCGTAGCCGCCGCCGCCGGTGGCCAGCCAACGACCCTCTGCGTACTCATGGGCCAGACCGTCGATCAGCACCGCGGCGCGATGGAAGGCGGCGGTGGTGAGGCGCAGATGCGCCAGCGGATCGAGAGCGTGGCTGTCGCAGCCATGCTGGGAGACGATGAACGTCGGCCGGAAGGCAGCTGCCAATGCTGGCAACACCTCCGCGAGCACCGAGCACCAACTCTCATCGCCGCTGCCCTCATCGAGCGGGGTGTTGACGGCAAGACCCGCTGCCGCCGGGTCCCCCGACTCCTCCACCATGCCGGTGCCCGGGAAGAGCGAGTGTCCCGTTTCGTGGATCGAATAGGTCAGGACCTGCGGGTCATCCCAGAACGACGCCTGCGTGCCGTCGCCGTGGTGGACATCGAGATCGATGTACAGGACCCGGTGACCGGCATCGCGCGCCCTCGCGACCGCCAGCGCCACATCGTTGTAGACACAGAAGCCGGCGGCACGGGTACGCATGGCGTGGTGCAGTCCACCGGCCGGCGAGAAGACATGCCGGGCCTCGCCCGCGAGGATGTGGTCGACGGCGCCGATCGAGCCACCCACCACCCGCGCCGACGCTTCGTGCATGCCGTGGAAGGCCGGCACGTCTCCGCTGCCGACGCCCATGGCGGCCGGTTGCCAGGGATGGTCGGAGAAGGAATGCACCTGCTGGATGAAATGCGCGGCATGCAACCGTCCGATCTCCGCGTCGGTGGCCTCCCGAGGCTCCATGATGCGATCCGCGCCCACCGCGCGGAGTAGCTCCAGGCCAGGCCCGAAACGCCTGGGCGTCAGCGGGTGGCCGGGTCCGAAGTCGTAGTCACGAAGCGACTCGCTCCAAATCAGGAGGGGCCGCTCGCCGCCTCCATCACTCAAGGGCGGGCTGCCAGGCACTTTCGCCGAGCGCGGCCGAGAACGCTTTGGCGGGACGCTCTCCACGGTCGAGCCGGACGGCATAGTCGGCCACGAAGGCCGCGAAGTCGGCGTCATCGGCAGCCATCACCAGCGCATCAGGGAGGGTCTCGTCGTCTTCGACGATGGGCCGCTCCAACAACGTGACACCCTCCCCCAGGGTGGCTGGGTCGATGCTGCCGGCTGGCGCCAGGATGATGGTCGCGGCTCCCTGCTCCTCGGCAACGTGCTCCGCGGTGGCCAACGCGACCGGGTCCAGCTCCGCACTCACCACCAGCACCCGACAATCGGCGAACTCGCGGACGCCCCGTTCCACCTCGGCGGCCTCGAGCCGTGGCAATGGCCGCAGGCCCCGAGGCTGCCCCACCAGCGGCGTGCGCGTGGACGCGTCTCGAAGCAGGGCGCGATGACCGACCCGGGCACGTCCCAGGTCGAGCACGATGCGGTCTCCCTCCGGGTCATCGCCGATGCTGCCCACGATCTCGACATCGGCTCCGGTACGCACAGCGGCGAGCGCCAGCTCGACGGCCAGGCCGCCAGGTGCCAACTCGCCATCAGGCTCCGGCCGGTAGACGTGCGGGCGACCCAGCACCACGATCATCGGGCCGCCACCGTCGGCGTGGCAGCGCCAACGGCGCTAGACCTCGGCATCCGTATCGAAACCGTCGTCATGGACGACCTCCACCGCCGCGTATTCGGCCGCCCGCAGGGCTGCTTCGAACCTGGCCACGTCACCCACCACGACGATGGACGCCGCATCCGGATCGATGTGGGCTTCCGCGGCGGCACGCACGTCCGCCACCGAGACTGCGGCGATGCTGGACCGGTAGCGGTCGAGCTCGTCGTCGGGCAGGTCCTGGATCGATCAGCCCGGCCAGTGCATCAGCCACCTGGGCCGAGGTCTCGAAGCGGAGTGGGAAGACACCCACCAGGTAGTCGCGCGCAGCATCGAGCTCGTCGGGCTCGACGGGTGCTTCACGTACCCGCGCCAGCTCCGCCATGATGTCGGCGATGGCGGGGGCCGTGACGTCCGATTCCACCGCGCAGCGCACCGCGAAGGGGCCCGCCGCACGCCGCATCTCGAAGCCCGAGCTGACCCCATAGGTGTAGCCGCGCTCCTCGCGCAGCAGCCGGTTGAGGCGCGAGTTGAACAGCCCGCCCAGCAGGGCGTTGGTCACCGACAGCGCGTGGAAATCCTCGATGCGACGCGGTGTGCCGACGTGTCCGATGCGGATCTTCCGATTGTGGTGCGCCGGGGCGGTCCACCAGGACCACCCGTCGCTCCTTGGCCGGCAGGTCTGGCGCCACCCCCACCGAGGGCGACGGCGCATCGCCAGCCCAGGCGCCGAACGAGTCGGCCACGATGGCATCGAGCGGTAGGCCCGCCAGGTCGCCACAGACCAGCAGCGTGCAGGCCGCCGGTCGCAGCAGCGCCTCGTGGCGCGCCGCCACGAGATCGCGGTCGAGGGAGGCGACCGTCTCCTCCACGCCGCCGGTTGGACGGGCATAGGCGGCAGCGGCGGCATAGATGACCTTGGGGAACGCCTTCTCGGCTCGGCGCCGGGGATCGGCCATGACCTGGCGAAGGTCATTGAGGCGCTCGTCTCGCAGCCGCTCCACCTCCCGAGCCGGGAAGCTCGGCTGCAGCGCCATCTCGGCGAAGAGGCCCATGGCCTGCGCCAGATGCGTTCGCGGCACCTCGACGTGGAGCGACAGGCTGTCCCATCCGGCAGACGCGCCCATCTCTGCCCCCAGACGCTCAGAGGCTTCGATGAAGGCGACCGCATCGCGAACGGCGGTGCCCTCCGACATGGCACGGGCAGCCAGGACGGTCACGCCCGCTTGCGGCGGCGCCTCGCTGGTAGCACCACCGCCGGCATCGCCGCGGACCAGCAGCTGCGCCTGCAGCAACGGCCGACCAGGGACATGGGCACGCACCAGCGTCAGGCCGTTGTCCAGGCGCGTTCGCTCGAAATCGGGGAAGTCGTAGCGGCGCGGTTCGCCCGGCTGCGGACGTTGATCAAGGACGGTGAGACGGTCGTTCATGCCGCAGCCTCCGCGGGGGTCCGTGGCACATAGGTGATGGTGGCGCGCTCGCCCCCGAAGACGGCCGCGCAGACGTCGCGGACCGCCTCCACATCCACGGCCAAGTAGCGTCCCAGCTGCTCGTTGACCAACTCGGGTCGGCCGAAGTAGGTGGTATACATCGAAAGCCGGTCGGCGACCTCGTCCATGTGCGAGAGGGCGGAGAGTTCGGCCGACTCGATGAGCGCGTGGGCCCGAGCCAGCTCGTCGTCCGTCACGACCTCACGGGTCATCCGTCGAAGCTCCTCGTCGAGCATCGTCTCGACCATCGCGGCATCCACCTCCGGCCGGGCCGTGACCCAGCCCGCCGCGATCGAGGAACCCGCCACCAGCGGCAGCGCGAAGAACGCCACGTCCTGGGCGGCCTGCTCCGTCCGCACCAGCCGCTTGTGCAAGCGGCTGCCACGACCACCGGCGAGGATCTGGGTCGCCACCTCGAGCGCGTCGAACTCGTGCGTTCCGAAGGCGGGGCAGCGGTACCCGATGTGGACCCGCTCGAGGGGAACGTCATCGGGCACCTCCTCCCGGAACGACACCATCGGCGCGAGGGGTGGCCGTCGGAAGGCGGGCAACTCGTCATTCGGCTCGATGGGCCCGAAATAGCGCTCGGCCGCTTCGATGACGGGCACCTCGTCAACGTCTCCGGCCACGGTCAGGACGGCGTTGTTGGGGACGTAGTAGGTCCGAAAGAACGCGGCCACGTCGTCCAGGTTGGCCGCGTCCAGGTCCTCCATCGAACCGATGGGCGTGTGATGGTACGGATGGCCCACCGGGAACACGGCCGCCATGAGCTTCTCGTAGAAGGAGCCGTAGGGGTGGTTGTCGTACGACTGCCGCTTCTCGTTCTTGACCACATCACGCTGGTTGTCCAGGTTCTCCTGTGACATGGCGTCGAGCAGCGTCGCCATGCGGTCCGCCTCCAGCCACAGTCCCAGCTCCAGCTGGTGTGAGGGCAGCGTCTCGAAATAGTTGGTGCGGTCGAAGTAGGTGCTGGCGTTGAGCACGCCGCCGGCACCCTGCACGATGGCGAGGTGCTCGGCCTTGGCCAGGTGCCGACTGCCCTGGAACATGAAGTGCTCGAAAAGATGCGCGAAGCCGGTCTTGCCGGGCTGTTCATGCTTGGAACCGACGTCGTACCAGAGGTTGATGGCGACCACGGGCGCCACGCGGTCGGGTGCGATGATCAGACGCAGGCCATTGGACAGGGTGTGCTGGCTGAAGCGGACGCGGGGCCTGTCGTTCACGACGACATGACCATCAGGACGGTGGGCATCGTCCAATCCTAGCTGGGAAGTGGCGCGCGGCCATGATCCGCTCGCCGCTGGATCTCTCGCGCCACCGGCAGCGCCTCGGGGTGCCGCTCCTTGAGGTAGGCGATGAGCTTCTCACGCACCAGGCACTGCAGGTCCCAGGCCACGCTCGAATTCGGGCGCGCTGTACACGGCTCTGAGCGTGATGGTGCGGTCGTCTGCGTCCGTGACCAACAAGCTCCAAGACTCGCCATCCCAGAGGCCCGAGGCATCGAGGATGCGCTTGAACTCGGCGCGGATCTCATCCACGGGAGCCTGGTAGTCGCAATGGATCCTGACCACGCCCAGCAGGTCGGTGGTCTGCCGAGTCCAGTTCTCGATGGGCTGGTTGACGATTTGCGACAGCGGCACGATGAGCCGACGCTTGTCCCAGATGTAGAGCACGACGTAGGCCGCGGTGATCTCTCCGATGCGTCCCCATTCACCCTCGATGACCACGACATCGCCGATCTTGATGGGCTGCGTGAAGGCGATCTGGATGCCCGCGATGAGGTTGCCGATGAGCGGGCCGGCGGCGATGCCCAGCACGATGCCGAGGACGCCGGCGCCGGCCAGCAGGCTGGCGGCCAGCGGCTGGACACCGGGGATGGTCAACAGCGCCACCGCGATCGCGACGAGCCAGATGATGATGGAACCGAAACGTTGCAGGACCGCCAGCTGGGTACGCAGCTGGCGCGCTTCCAGCAACTCCACGTCATCGGGGAAGCGGGCCTGCGCCATGTCCTCGGCGACACGGGTCATCGAGACGAGCAGCCACCCCAAGCCGATGATGCCGATGAAGATGACCGCGCGGCGCACCCAGTCGGCAGCCTCGGCACCCATGGCGAAGGTCGATACCAGCACGGTCACGAGGACGACCAGCAGGCGCATCGGGTTGCGGGTCCGGCGCACGACATACTCGTCAAGCCTCGATCCGGTCCGCCCCGTGAACCGTATGGCGATACGCCACACGAGCCAGTGGACCAGGAGCCCGAGGAGCACCGCCATGATGACGATGCCGACGGTCCCGAAGTCTCCCAGGGCATCGCGGATCTCGATCAACACAGCTGCTCTCCCCTCTCTCCCCTCTCGGCCAGGCCGCCGGCCTGTTCCGCTCCCAGCCAGGCGTCCAACGCGCGCACGTCACCGATGCGTGACTGTGCGGCCGGTTCCAGCGAGTGCGCTGCCGCGATGGCGCTGTCCATCGTGGTCATGCACAGGATGCCTTCCGCGATGGCGGCGTGCCGGATGGCAGCCGCGTCCAGGATGGCGCCGGAGCGTGGCATCGGCGTGTTGATGATGATGCTGACCTCGCCGCCGGCGATGACGTCCAGGACCCCCGGCAGCTCGCTGCCATCGTCGTCCACCAGCGCCACCTCGCTGACCTCGTGACCGTGGCGTCGAAGTGCCACCGCCGTACCCGGCGTGGCCACGAAACGGTAGCCCGCGGCGGCCAGGGCCGCAGCCAGCTCACCGACGCGAGCCTCATCGCGTGGTGCCACCGAGATCAGGGCGGCGGCGCCACCAGGGCCGGGCAATGGTGGCCGCAACGCCGCTGACAGCAGCGCCTTGGCCAGTGCCACGCGCGCGTCCTGATGCACGCCGATGACCTCGCCGGTCGACTGCATGCCCGGACCAAGGCTGGGATCCACGCCACGGAGCTTGGCCGTGCTGAACACCGGCGCCTTGACGGCCACGAACGGCGGCTCCGGCAAGAGTCCGTCGGCCCAGCCCAGCTCCGCCAGTGACGCCCCGTTGGCGACGCGCGTCGCCAACGCCACCATGGGCACGCCCGTGACCTTGGAGATGAAGGGCACCGTGCGGCTGGCGCGCGGGTTGACCTCGAGGATGTAGACACCGTCGTCGCGCACGATGAACTGGGCATTGACCAGGCCACGCACGCCGATCTCCAGGCAGATCCGACGCATGGCGTCGACGATCAGTCCCTGGTCGGCCCGGCTCAGCTGCTGTGGCGGGAAGAAGGCGGTGCTGTCGCCGGAGTGGACGCCGGCTCGCTCGACGTGCTCCATGAGCCCCGGGATGAGCACATCGGTGCCGTCGCTGACCGCATCGATATCGACCTCCAGGCCCTCCAGGTAGGCATCGATGCGGACGGGCCGATCCTCGCTCACGATGGTGGCGGCGGCCAGCTGGCGTGCCAGGTCGTCGGGGCCATAGCAGAAGTCGATGGCCAGGCCGCCGATGACGAAGGACGGCCGCACCAGGACCGGATAGCCAACGGCGTCAGCCACGGCCAGTGCCTCATCGAGCGAGGTCGCCATCCCACCGCGCGGCTGCGGGATCCCCAGCGCCTCGATCATGCCGGCGAAGCGTGTGCGCTCCTCGGTTCGATCGATGCTCTCGACACTTATGCCCGGCAGCCGCACTCCGGCTTCCTCCAGGGTCAGCGCCAGGTTCAGGGGCGTCTGGCCACCGAAGCCGATCAGCGCCGGCAGCAGCTCGGCACCCGGGGGCGTCTCGGCGGCGATGACCTCCAGCACGCTCTCGGCGTCGAGCGGCTCGAAGTACAGGCGCGACGAGGCATCGAAATCGGTCGACACCGTCTCGGGGTTGGAGTTGATCATCACCGCTGCGTGGCCGTCCTGGCGCAGGGTCTGGGCGGCCTGCACGGCGCAGTAGTCGAACTCGATGCCCTGGCCGATGCGCACCGGGCCAGAGCCGATGACGAGAGCGGCAGGGCGATCGACCGGCGGTGCCTCGGGCGGCGAGCCGGCAGCGGCATAGGTGGCGTAGAAGTAGGGCGTCTCAGCAGCGAACTCGGCGGCACAGGTATCGACCATGGCGAAACCGGGGCGGAGGCCCAGGGCGTGGCGGCGGGCAGTGACGGCGGCCGCATCCAGGCCGGTCAGGCCACCGATGTCGCGGTCGCTGAAGGCGGCACGCTTGGCGGACACGAGCAGGCCATCGGTGAGTGCGGTGCCCTCCTTCCGCATGCGCCGCTCCAGCTCGGCGAGCCGCTCCATCTCCGAGAGGAACCAGGGCGCGATGCCGGTCACGCGCTGTATGTCCGCGGCCGCCACCCCGCGCCGCAGCAGCGCCAGCACCCGCCAGAACCGCGAATTGGAGGGTCGCAGAAAGCGCGCCATCAACGTCGCCCGGGACGCCGGTCGCGCGTCGGGCCCGCCCGGGACCACCAGGCCGTCGTCGCTCATGAGCACGTCCGCGAAGGCTTCCTCGTGACCCACCGTGCGTTCCGGGATGGGCGCGTGCTCGCCGCCCCGGATGCCCGCCGCCCAACCCGCCAGCACATCGAGCGTGGGCCGCCAGGCGGGATCCTCGGCCAGGAAGCCGGCGCCGGCTTGCTCCAGACCACGCAGCGCCTTGTTGAGCGCGGACCCGAAGGTGCGATCGATGGCCATGACCTCGCCGGTCGCCTTCATCTGCGAGCCCAGCCCGCGATCGGCGCCGGGGAACTTGTCGAAGGGGAAGCGCGGCAGCTTCACCACCACGTAGTCGAGAGCCGGTTCGAAGGCGGCCACGGTGTTGCCCGTGATGGCGTTGGGGATCTCATCGAGACGTCGCCCGATGGCGATCTGCGCCGCCACCCGCGCGATGGGGTAGCCGGTCGCCTTGGACGCCAGGGCGGACGAGCGGCTCACGCGGGGGTTGACCTCGATGACCGCGTACTCGCTCGAGTCGGGCGACAGCGCGAACTGCACGTTGCAGCCACCCTCGACTCCCAGCGCCCGGATGATGTCGAGCGCGGCCGTCCGCAGCCGCTGGTGGACCGGGTCGGGCAGCGTCTGCACCGGCGCCACCACGATCGAATTGCCGGTGTGCACGCCCAGCGGGTCCACGTTCTCCATCGAGCAGACCGCGATGCAGGTGTCGGCGGCATCGCGCATGACCTCGTACTCGATCTCCTGCCAGCCGGTGAGGTACTGCTCCACCATCACCTGCCCGATGGGGCTGAGGCGCAGCCCGGCACGGATGCGCTCGTCGAAGGCCTGGCGGGTGTCGACGATGCCGCCGCCGGTACCGCCGAGCGTGAACGCAGGGCGCACGATGGCCGGCAGGCCGATGCCTTCGAACGCGCGCTGGCCGGCCGCCGCCCGCTCGGCTTCCGTCTCGCCCTCGACGATGACCGAGGGGGCGTACGGCTGACCGATGGAATTGAGCAGGTCGCGAAAGCGCTCACGGTCTTCGGCCATCTCGATGGCCTTGATGGGCGTACCCAGGATGCGCGTCCCGGTCCGCTCCAGGACGCCGGCTCGCACCACCTCCATCACCAGGTTGAGGCCGGTCTGCCCACCGAGGCTGGCAAGGATGCCGTCGGGCTGTTCGACCTCCAGGATCCGTTCGACCGAAGCCACCGTCAGCGGCTCCAGGTAGACCACGTCGGCGACCCCCGGGTCGGTCATGATGGTGGCCGGGTTGGAGTTGAGCAGGATGGTGCGGATGCCCTCTTCGCGAAGCGCGCGGCAGGCCTGTGTGCCGGCGTAGTCGAACTCGGCAGCCTGCCCGATGACGACGGGGCCGGAGCCGATGATGAGGATGGACTCGGGCCGCTCGGTCATGCTCGATCCGAGACGGCGTGGGCGCGGACGTGCCCCAGGAAGCGGTCGAAGACCTCGGCCGCGTCGAGCGGGCCGGGCGAGCCTTCGGGGTGGTACTGCACGGTCTCGATGGGCAGGGCGTGATGGCGCAGGCCCTCGACGCTGCCATCGTTGAGGTTGCGCTGGCTGACGAAGAAGCCTGACGTGGCCGGGAGCGAGTCCGCCACCACCTCCACCTCGTGGTTCTGCGCGGTGATGGTGACCCGGCCCGACACCTCGTCGCGGACGGGGTGATTGGCGGCGTGATGGCCGAAGCGCAGTCGGCGCGTCTGCGCACCCGCAGCGCGAGCCACGATCTGATGGCCCAGGCAGATGCCCAGGAGCGGCCGTCCGTCAGCCACCAACGCGCGTGCCAGGGCCACCTGCTCGCCGAGCATGCCCGGATCCCCGGGCCCAGGCGAGATGACCACGCCGGCCACATCCGCGGCCAGTGCCTGCTCGGCGGTCGCCGTGTATGGCAGGACACGCACGCGCGCGCCGCGTCGATGGAGGGCGCGGATGATGTTGGTCTTCAAGCCCAGATCGATGACCGCCACCACCGGCCCGCGGTCCCCCACCTCATACGGCCCGTTGGCCGAGACCCGGGAGACGAAGTCCTGCTCCTCCCACCTTGGCACCTCGCGCGCCCGTATCACGGCCGCAACGGGGTCGGTCTCGCCGGGCGCCGTGATCACCCCGCGCAACGAACCGCTCTCGCGCAGATGTCGCGCCAGGGTGCGGGTATCCAATCCGGCGATGGCCGGGATCCGATGCGAGCGCAGCAGGTGCACGATCTGGCGTGCCTTTCCCAGCACGCCGGCGGTGGCATGGCCGACCGCGAGGCCGCCGAGCCAGGGCCGCTCCGACTGGTCATCATCGGCGAAGCGACCGTGATTGCCGATGAGGGGGAACGTCATCACCACCACCTGACCGGCGTAGCTGGGATCGGTGCAGACCTCCTGGTAGCCGGTCTGCGAAGTGTTGACCACGAAGTCACCGCCACCCTGGACCGGCGCCCCGAACGCCACGCCGGCAAAGACGGTGCCGTCCTCCAGCGCCAGCAGGCAGGGTCCGCTGCTGCCGATGCGCGGGTCGACGACCGCATCAGCAGGTAGCGGCAATGACGAGACCACGGCCGGGGCGACGGGGGACATCAACGGTCTTCCTCCTGGTGGCCTCACAGGACCGGCCGACCGGCCTCACCGGACCGGCTGTGCAAGAGGCGGCAAGCGTACTACGGCTCCATCGTCGGCAGCACCGCGTGGATCCTCGGCCCGATGAGCTCCACCCAGCCGGCGTACTGCTTGGGTGTGCCGTACGGGCCCTCGTCGATGACCAGGCTGGGATCGGCCCCAGCCAGGTCGTTGACCGACGAGATGTCGATGTAGCCGATGCCCCGGGCGGCAGCCGCCTCAGCCAGGATCCGGTTGAGTTCCTCCACGGCCGCGTGCCCTTCCTCACTATGGCCGAATGACCGACCCCAGTCGGTGAGCGTGTGGTCGGGTGTGCTGATGGCGAAGATCCGCTCGGCCGGCAGGATGGTCAGGAGCTCGTCGAAGATGGTCTCCACGTTCTGCCGGTAGAAGGATGTGTCCCGCGAGAAGATGTCGTTGACGCCCACCTGCAGGGTGACGATGTCCGGCTCCAGCGATGCCACCTGGCCCAGCTGCTCCTCTACGACCAGGCCGCTGGTGTGGCTTTGCTCGGCGAGGTTAAAGAGGAGGACATGGATGCCACTTCGCTCCATGACGTCGACCAGCTGCGAGGGCCAGCTGTCTCGTCGCGGAGCACTCGTGGCGGTGCCATAGGTGTATCCGTCGCCCAGCGTGACGAGGCGGATGGGGTCCTCGTAGGCGGGTGCCGTGGCCGGAGCCGTGGTCGAAGCAGCCTGCGCCGGATCGCTCGAGGCGACGGCTGGCGAGGCCTGTCGGGACGCTGCTGAGGACCCGGAGCCGGCGCACGCTGCCAGTGACAACGCGACGACCAACCACCAGGCGAGGGACCGTTTCACTCTTGAGGTCGGAGCATACCCCGCATCGGGCCGCACGCCACATCTACAGCCAGTTGGTGGCGACCTCACCCCAGCCGCGCATCGACCAGCCCTGCAGGACTTCGTCCACGATGCGCTCCGCGAACTCGGCGTCGAGCGCTCCGCCGAACATCAGCCGCCAGTACACAGGTCCCACCAGCATCTCCGCGGCCACATCAGGCTGCACATCCGGCCGCAGGTCGCCGCGCCGCACCCCGCGGGCGAGCACCCGCGCGACCTCATCGCGCCGCGCCTGCCCGACGGATGCCCGGAAAGGGTCGCCCAGCTCTGGGTTGCGCGCGATCTCCGAGAGCAGTTCCCGGATGACCGGCCCGAAATCGGTCTCCGTCAGGGCACGCATGGATGCCAGCACCGTCGCCAACAGCTCGGTGCGCGTGTCGCCCACATCAGGCACCGCGATATGGGGGGTCGCCAACTCGAGCAGGACTTCCTGGGCGAGCGCCTGCTTGGAGGGCCAGTGACGGTAGATGGTCGCCTTGCCCACGTTGGCGCGAGCGGCCACGTGCTCCATGCGGACCTTGTCGAAGCCGTCCTCAAGGAGCAGCTCCCGGAATGCCCGGGTGATGCTCCGATGGGCCTGCACACTCCTGGGTCGGCCCTGCTTGCCCGCACCCGCGACACGAGTGGGCGCGGTCTCACGCGCGATGAGTTCGTCCAGCATGTCTGGCGCGGACTCGCCATCAGGGCCTGCATCCAAGGTCACGTCGTCATTATACGAGACGATGCGTCTCGGTCGCAACCCAATCGTAACCCGAAGTAACGATACGGACCGTATTGCAATTTCCGCAGTGCTGTTGTACGATACGTCTCGGATCGGAACACCAGCCGTGATCGATCCACCGAAGATGCCATCAACCAGTCAACCAGGAGGTTGAGATGACCCACACCAACGTCCCCGGGGTCGCGGCCAAACCCACGCCCTACCTTAGCGAGCGAGAGAACCAGCACGTGGTCGACATCATCGAGCGTGCGGAGCGATCCGCTCCCTACTGCCTGTGCGGACGGCACATGATCGCCGTCGCAGATGACGATCGGATCTGGATGGAGTGCTCCAGCCGGACCGAGCCCAAGAGCGGTCTCAGCGCCTTCGTCTCGCGCCTCACCGCTTTCGGTCATACCCGCCGCCCGATCATGGACCTGCCCGCCAGGAACTAGCGGCACAACCACATACGAGAGCGAGCGGGAACGGTTTCCTCCACCTCCTCCGCCGGACCCGATCGTCTCTCCCACAGCCCGCCAGGGACTCCGCTCTACCAGCCAGTCTGCTACTCCCTTAGCCGACCGGTGAGCGGGCCCGGCGGGCTGTTCTTATCTCCGGCTAGTACCTTCGCGTGGGTGCGAAGCAGCCGAAGCCAGACAAGACTGAACCCCTCCGAACCATTCGGAGGGGTTTCTGTGGGGTCGAGGGTTGGTGAGCCGCGAAGGATTCGAACCTTCAACCTAGTGATTAAGAGTCACTTGCTCTACCGTTGAGCTAGCGGCCCACGACCCCCAGACTGTAGCAAATCTGGTCAAGTCGCAAGAAAACCGTCTCAGACGCACGATGAAGTCGAACAGGAGCCTGCCACGTCAGACGCGCCATGTCGGTACATGCTGATCTCGGCACGCGGCGCCCCGGATGCCGAAGATGTGCGAGCCTACGCGCAGCAGAGGGACGCTGCGAGCGGTTCTCCAGCCTGTCACTCCTGGGTATCACAGTAGAGGTCGCATGAGTCGTCGTCACACCACCATCCGCGATCAGCAGCGGTCGAGTCGCGATCTCGGCGCAGCGCTGGTCCTGCTCGTCTGCCTCGCCATCGCGCTCCCCGGCGTCACCGTAGCGCAGGACACCAGCTTCACCGATCAGCAGGTCAACCAGCGTTGGCAGCTGCTGAGCTATCGAGACTCCGAGGGTGACATCCAGACCGTGCCGGCGGGCATCGGCACCACCCTCCAGCTGTGGGCCGGCAGTGCCTCTGGCGAAGCGGCATGCAGCACGTTCGAGTCGAGCTTCAACGCCTCGGCGCCTCCGACGATCTACATCGACCCGCCGACCATCCAACGCTTCAGCTGCGATCCGGCCAGCGAAGCCTTCGATGAGACCTTCTATCAGAACCTTGCCGCGACCACGTCAGCGGACGTGACCGACTCCATCATGACCCTGCGCAATGAGATCGATGAGCCGCTGATGACGTTCACGCGCGCCGTCATCGACCAGGATCCCACCGTGGCTCGCTGGGAGTTGGCGCGTATCGGAAGCGCCGACGGCACCATCGAGCCGGTCATCCAGGGCCTGGATCCGTGGCTGGAGTTCCTTCGTGGCGGGCACGTGGTCGGCAGTACCGGCTGCGGCTCGTTCCTGGGCTCGTACCAGCTCCTTGACGGCACCATGCGCATCAGACGATGTCGCCTACCGGCTGGAGGGTTGCACCGAGAGCGCGCGCCGACAGGCCGAACAGATCGTGGGGACGTTCCCGGACATCACCGATTTCGAGGTGCTCCCTGCAGGCATGGCGCTCGATGATGAGGCCGGTCGCACGCGACTGGCGCTGGTGCCCGCCATCGACCTGGCGGCTCGGACCTGGACCCCCACCGAGATCCTCGATGCCAACGGTGATGTCGCCTTCGACGCCGCCAGCCTGGCCACGTCCAGCGTCAAGTTCCAGGGCCGCTCCACCGAGGGCCACACCGCCTGCGGCGCCTTCGACGGGGCGGGCCTGAGTTCGGGCTTGGCGCTCAGCACCTCCGATCTGACGCTGCAGGGCAAGCCCTGTGCCAAGAAGAGCCCGCTGCGGGAAGTAGAGAGGGCTTTCCTGGCGGCACTGGAGAACACCTCCTCGCAGGCCCTGCGCGGCTCGGAGCTGGAACTGAAGGACGTCGATGGCGTCACCCTGATGCGGCTGCAGCCGCAGGCGGACCTGGTGGGCACCACGTGGGTCGTGACGCACCTCAACGCCAACCTGCGTGGCAAGGCCAGGCAGGTGGAGGTGGTGCCCGACACCGTGATCACCGCGACCTTCGACGATTTCGGATCGGTCATCGGCGACACCGGCGCCGGCAGCGACTACTACACGGCGGGTTATCGATCCCCGGCCGCGTCCTCCATCGTCATCGAGGATGTCGATGTCGACAGCACGTTCTGCACGGGCAAGAGGGCCCAGAAGCGCGCCTGCAAGCAGGAAGCCCTCTTCCTCGACCAGCTCAGGTCGTGCCGACACCTTCATCCCCAGCGAGACGGGGTTGCAGCTGCTGCAAGGGTCGCGCCCGCTCATCTGGTTCACGCCTGAGACCCGCGGCGCTACCGCCCCGTAGCATCGTCGCGGTAGACACGTGTCACGGAGAGGTCCACCGCCGTCGAGACCGGATCGGGACCACTCGCCGGCGTAGCCTGGAAGTGGAACTCGAAGCGGCGCAGGCGTGACAGGGGCATCAGGGCGATCGCCTGCAACAGCAGCGTGGCCATGAGGATGCCGTCGAACGCCCACAGCTCAGCGGCGGCGGCTCCGATGAGTGCCCCCACGATCTGGCCCAGCGCCAAAAAGACGCTGTAGAGGCCCATGATGGCGCCGCGGTCAGCCGGGAACGACTCGGACATGTCCGCCAGCAGGCCCAACGCGGCCGGGGTAGCGCCCGCGATGAGGAAGAGCCCCACGGCAAGGCCGACGATGGTCGGTAGCCGTACCAATGGCGATGCGTCGCCGCTGTGGTTGAGCAACAAGGCCGACACCACGAAGACGGCGCCGCCGACGATGCCGTAGAAGATGATGGTCGTTCGCCGCAGCGAGACGAAGCGGCCACCCCAATAGACGAGACCGGCGAAGAAGACCAACCCGCCCAGCAGGAACGTGGCGGTCACCAACAGCGGGTCGAAGCCGCCCACGAGTGACTGGCTGGCAAAGCGCGGGTCCGGCATCCGCACCAGCTGGAACAGCGTCTGCGACGTGTAGAGGCCAAGGCCGGCGTTGAGCGCGATCCATGTCGGCGCCAGCAGCCAGACTCGCGAACGACGTAGCAGTCGCCGGTAGCGTGTCCAGCCCCGGGGCCCCTGCCCTACCGGCAGCCTGCGCGGTTCGAGATGGGGCACGGCGAAACGAAACAGGCCGAGCGCGCTCAGATAGACCAGCCCGTTGGCGAGGAATCCGGCCGGGCCCAGGACCGTCCACACCGGCCCGGCCACGGCGAAGCCCAGCGCCAGGCCGGCGATGGTGGCGGCCTCGAAACGTGCCGATGCGCGCCCCCGAAGACGTTCGTCGCCGCTGGTCACGACGGCGATGAACCCCAGCACCGAGGGCACGCTGGCGGCCGTGGAGGCCCCTTCAAGCAGGCGCGTCAGCCCCAGGAGCGGCAGGCTGCCGGCGACGATCGGGAGGGCTAGACCGATGGCGCCGGGCAGCTGCAGCTCGGCGGTCAGCGCCGTGAGCAGCACGGCCACGAAGCCGAAGACCGGCCCCACCTGCATGACCCGGTGGTGTCCCACTCGATCCGCCAACAAGCCGAAGGGCGGTGAGAGCAGGAGCTCCGCTGCGAAGAACAGCACGGTCAGCATGCCGATGACGGCAGGGCCGACCGGTGGGCCTCCGTACGACTCCAGGTCGGCCAGGTAGAAGATCAGCAGTGCGCCGGTCAAGCCGGTCGCGAAGCGCAGAGCGAAGGTGGCCGCCGCCACGGCTGTGACGCCCCGTTCCGCAGCCGCCTTGACGCTGGCTGCAGCCGACACGATATGCTCGGCTCGTGGATCCATCAGCCGCGCCTCGCTCGGTCCGACAGCTCGCCGAGGAGCGCGCCGCCGCACGAGCCGCACATGATTGGGGCTCGGCCGACGCCATCAAGGTGCGCATCGAAGCCGCGGGCTGGCGGATCATCGACCTCGGTGATGCCTTCGAGCTGGAGCCGGCGCGGCCACCCGACGTCATCGAGGACGGACGCACGACCTACGGATCGTTCGAGTCGGTGCCTTCGCGACTGGCGGAGGCCGAGGGCGACTGGGCCACGGTCATCGTCATCGCCGGGGCGGACCAGGCCGTGAGGACGCTGCCGGCACTGGCGATGCACAGCCCCGCGGGCACCCAGGTCGTGGTCGTGTGCGGACGTGACAGCGTCGTCGACGGCCCGGCTGACGAGGTCATCCGCACAGCCGGCCCGTTCAGCCCCGGGGAGGCGCTGATGGCCGGGCTGCGGCGCGCCAGCGGCGCCGTCGTGGTCGTGATGGATGCGGCGCTCGAGGCGGTGGCAGAGTCCCATCAGCCCGCTCACGGGCGCCCTGGCGGACCCCGCGGTCGCCATCGTCGGCGCGGCAGGTCTGCATTCGGCAGATCTGCACCACTATGGACCGGCGGGGACGGGCGACGTCACCGTCGTGCGCTCAGGCTGCTACGCATTCCGCCGGGCCGACATCATCGCCCGCCTGCCCATCGACGCTCGCCTGTATCTGCCTGATAGCCTGGCTGCCTGGCTGAGCCTGGCCCTGCGGGACGAAGACGTCGCCACGCCGGCTCGGCGAGCCCTGGCCCTGGAACGACTGCCCCACGTCGCACCATCCAGGGCTCCCAGTCCCACCGACGAGGAGGTGCGCCGTGCGCGCCGGGACCGCTACCGCATCGCCGCTCGCTTCGGTGGGCGCGACCGGCTGAAAGCCGAGCTGCCACCGGAGGGGCGGCTGGTAGGTGATGGGGCTCATGGCCACGACGACCACGATGACGCCGATGAGGGCGGCCACACCGCCCCAGCGTAAGGGCCTGCTGCGGGCGCTCGGGTCGGGCGGCGGGCCGGTAGGTGCCGACGGGTCACTCGACGGCCGCGACCAGAACGAGCCCAGCGTCACGCCGGCCGGCACCAGCAGGAAGCCCAGCGCGGCACCCGCCAGCAGGCCACCGACGTGGGCGGCATTGTCGATGCCGGCGATACTGATGCCGATGAACAGGTTGATGCCGATGAGCATGCCGATCTGCGCGGTCAGGTTGCGGGCGTTCCGTGTCAGCGCGGGTTTGTGCACGCGGTCCGCCACCAGCAGGGCTCCGAACAGGCCGAAGACAGCCCCGCTGGCGCCCACCGCGGGGTTCACCAACGTGGCGTAGCTGGCTGCCGAGCCAGCCGCGGCGCAGACGAGATAGATGCCCAGGAAACGCCAGGGACCATAGAGCGCCTCGACCAGTGGCCCGATGATCCAGAGCGCGTACATGTTGAAGCCCAGGTGGATGATGGAGCCGTGCACCAGCGCCACCGTCAGCAGGCGCCAGTACTCATGGGCGTTGTAGAGGGCGCTCTTGTCCAGCCACAGGAGCAGCTCCAGGTCGCTGGGGTCGCCCTGCGGGGTCTGGCTGAAGAGCAGCGCGAGGCTGATGATGCTGGTGACCGCGATGATGGCGTAGGTGACCATCGGCTGGGTCATGCCGTTGGCCCGCGTGCGACTGAAGGCGCGGTCGGCGCTGCGGTCGTCACCCAGCTCCTTGCTCAGCCAGCCGACGCGGGACTGGAGTTCCGCCTGCTCGGAAGCGGGCGCGCGTCGAGCTGCCTCACGATAGGCGCGAGCCGCGCCCGGAACATCATCACCCCGGACGCGCGCCGCGGCCAGCGCCTTCCAGGCCCGCCAGGTGAGCCCGTTCTCGGGCGCCTGGGTGGCTGAGATCCAGGCCTGCAGCGCCGCCGGTTCCTGGTCGAGGCGATAGCGGCATTCGGCCAATCCCAGTAGCGCCGCGGTGTGAAGCGCCGGGTCCTCGTTGCCCACGACACGCGCGAAGGTGCCCGCGGCAAGGTCCCAGTCGCCCTGGTCGGCCAGCACCTGTGCACGCTTGAGCAGTCCGACCGCGACCTCGCTGTCGAGCGGACCGGGCCGTCCCGGATCAGGGAAGGAGGATGGCGTGGGGGTACCGCCCCAGCCGGGGGATCGATCTGGCATCGTGGTTGACTCTACCCGGCTCGGGCGGATGTGACCGGCAAGGACCCTATCGCTCCAGGTCCAGGGCGAGCTGATCGCGGGCCGCGGGTCGAGATCGTCTGCTTCGCGAAGGCCTGGTCAAGCCCGGTCGCGTGGGCCTGCTGACCCCGGGCGCCAGCAGCGGCTCACCGACGCACGCTGCGAGCTGTTCGGCCAGCGGCCACCAATCGTGGTCTTCGGTGATGCTGGATGCGGCCGTGATGACGAGTCGATCGCGCGGGACGAACGTCGGCAGGCGCGCGTCGAGGAGCGATTCGATCTCGTCGCGGAAGCGGTCGCTGGTCGAGCGGACGCCATCGGCGCGGATGCGCACGTCCGGGGTCAGGCGCACCACCAGGTCGTAGGTGCGCGACCATTCCCGGACGAGCGGCTCGATGTCGAAGCGGTCCTCGCCCCCACCGGCACGCAGGTAGTAGGCGAAGTTGTCCATCACGCCACGGTCGGTGACGAGGCATTCGACATTGCGCGACAGTTCCAGCTCGCGGCGGATCTGCGAGGTGAGGACCCACAGCTGCGCTTCCACTGAGGCGTCCTCGTTGATACCGAGCGGGTTGTCACGGACCACTTCCCGCGCGAAGTCGACCGATCGGCCGGCTCGCTGGATGACGCTGGCGAAGGCCAGGGCCGCGGTGGTCTTGCGGATCCCATGGGAACCGATGAAGGCGATCTTTGCGTTACGTGGCCAGGGCACACACCGATGCTACTGGGTCCGACCCATGACCACATCCTGCGCGGCGGGGCCACTCCAGGCTTGACCGTGCGGCTATGCTTCGAGTGGCGCCCGGGGGGCTTGGTCAGCCGCCACAGCAGGAGGTCACACGATGGCCGAACACCCTAACGCCGCGCTCGTCCGTAGAGCGATGGAGGCGATGGATGCTTCCGACATGTCTGTCCTGGACGCGATCGTCGCCGACGACATCGCCTGGCACTACATCGGCGGAGACGAGCCCCTCCGCGGCAAGGCCACCATGTCCCAGAGCATGGCTCCCGGCAACCGCGACTACACCATCACCGTGGAGGTGCACGACGTCACCGCCAGTGACGAGCATGTCGTAGCGCTGGTGAAGGCACACGCGGTGCGTGGCGACCAGACGCTCGACTACGACACCGCCGAGATCTTCCACGTTCGTGACGGAAAGGTCACCGAACGCTGGGCGTTCTCCGATGATACGGCCCGCATCGTGGAGTTCTTCGCCTAGGCCAGGTGGCCGGAGCGGGCCTCCGCATCACTCCCCGAGCGCCTGACTCACCATCTCCTGCGCTTCCTCGATGATGCGCTCGAGGTGGGAGCCATCGACGAACGACTCGGCATAGAGCTTGGTGACGTTCTCAGTGCCCGACGGCCGCGCCGCGAACCAGCCCTGCTCGGTGACGACCTTGAGCCCGCCGATGGGGGCGCCGTTGCCGGGCGCCGCGGTGAGCTTGGCCGTGATGGCCCCACCGGCCAGCTCGGTGGCCTTCACCGCGTCAGGCGACAAGGCGCCGAGCGCGATCTTCTGGGCCGGCGTCGCGGGCGCATCGATGCGCTTGTAGACAGGCGCGCCGAAGCGCTCTGTGAGCGCCAGGTAGGACTCGCCCGGGTCGCGGCCGGTCCGGGCCGTCATCTCTGCCGCCAGCAGGCAGGCGATGAGGCCGTCCTTGTCCGTCGACCAGGGGCGTCCGTCACGGCGCAGGAAAGACATGCCCGCACTCTCCTCGCCGCCGAATGCGACCGACCCATCGAGCAGGCCGTCGACGAACCACTTGAAGCCGACCGGCACCTCGAAGAGGCGGCGACCCAGCGATCGCGCGATGCGGTCCTGCATGCTCGACGACACCAGCGTCTTGCCGATGGCGGCCTGTTCGCCCCATTCGCGGGCACCGCCGAACAGGTAGTCGGCCGCGGCGGCCAGATAGTGGTTGGGGTTCAGCAATCCGGCTGACGACGTGACCACGCCGAAACGGTCGGCGTCGGCATCATTGCCCAGGGCCAGGTCGAACTGCGAGCGGAGGTCGATGAGCCCCGCCATCGCGTACGGCGACGACGGATCCATGCGGATCTTGCCGTCCCAATCGAGGGTCATGAACCCGAACGTCGGGTCCACCGTCAGGTTGGTCACGGTGATGTCCAGCCCGAAGCGATCGGCGATGGCCGGCCAGTAGCCCACCGCCGCACCACCCAGCGGATCGACGCCCAGCCGCACGCCGGCGGCGGCGATGGCATCCAGGTCGATGACCTCCGGCAAGGTCTCCAGGTAGGCATCGAGGAAGGCGTATCGCCCGGCTGCCGCACGAGCACGCTCGATGGGCGCGCGCTTCACCGTGGCAAGGCCGGAGACCAGCAGCATATTGGCGGCATCCTCGACGGCGAGGGTGACGCTCGCATCGGCCGGCCCGCCGCTGGGCGGGTTGTACTTGAAGCCGCCATCGGCCGGCGGATTGTGGGAAGGCGTGACCACGATGCCGTCGGCCAGCACCCCGGGGTGCTCCCGGTTCCAGGTCAGGATGGCGTGCGAGACCGCCGGCGTCGGTGTGTAGCCATCGGCACTATCGATACGGACGTCGACGCCGTCGGCGATCAGCACCTCCAGCGCCGTCTGCCAGGCAGGCTCACTGAGTGCATGCGTGTCGCGACCGATGAACAGCGGACCGCGGTAGCCCTGCTGGCGCCGGAAGGCGCAGATGGCCGACGTGGTGGCCACGATATGCGCCTCGTTGAACGAGGTCGTCAGCGACGAGCCGCGGTGGCCCGAGGTGCCGAAGGCCACCCGTTGCGCCGCTACCGACGGATCGGGCACGCCCGAGTAGTAGGCATCGACCAGGCTGCGGAGGTCGACCAAGCTCGAAGCCGGGGCCGGTCGGCCGGCGAGATGATGTGCCACGGATACCTCCTCTGGGACGGGACGCCCCCGAGTATGCCGGTCGGTGGTGATGGCCGCCCGACCTCGCCTCGATCGAGCCCGTGGGCGCCCCCTCGCGGCGGACGGTTCCCAATGGCCCCCCGAGTGTTGCCGAAGTGCCCCTGATTCGACCTGCCGACTGGCGTATCGTCGAGAAGACCGGGGACCCCGGAGTTTGGTTCTCGGCGGAGTCACCAGGAGGGACCTATCGGATGACCAGGCAGCCGTGGGCAAAGCTCGCACGCGTCACACTTGCGGGCGCGTTGATGGCGAGTGCGATCGGGGTCAGTGCGGCCCCACTCGTCACTGCGCAAGACGAGAATGACTGTTCCGCGATCTCAGGTGGCGTGCAGCTCCCAGAGACCGTCGAAGGCAAGTTCAATGTCGGCATGGTGCTGATCGGCCCCCACAACGACGGTGGCTGGAGCCAAGCGCACTTCGAAGGCCTGCAGTACCTCTGTGAGAACCTGGACAACACCCATGTCGCCTACATGGAGAACGTTCCCGAGGGCGCGGATTCCGAGCAGGTGTTCCGCAGCCTCGCCCGCAAGGGCTTCGATCTGATCATCGGCACCTCTTTCGGTTTCATGGATCCCATGGAGATCGTCGCCGAAGAGTTCCCCGACAGCACCTTCCTGCACCTTACCGGCTACAAATCGAATGGTGAGAACTTCGGCAACCTGATGGGTGCCATCGAGGACTTCAAATACCTCGCCGGCATGCTTGCCGGATCGCGCGCCAAGCTCGACGGCAATCCCACGCTCGGCTACATGGCGACCTTCGCCATCCCCGAAGAGCTCCGCCTGGGCAATGCCTTCATGCTCGGTGCCAAGCAGACCTGCCCCGAGTGCACCATGGACGTGCGCTTCATCAACACCTGGCACGACCCGGCGCTGGAGCGCGAGGGCGCGGCATCGCTGTTCGACGCGGGCGCACAGGTCGTCCTCACCGGTGCCGATACGCCGGCCGTGGCCCAGGTGGCCGAGGAGAAGGGCAAGTGGGGCATCACCTACGACTGGTACGGCTCCTGCACCAGCGACGCCTGCCTGACTGCTCCCTACTGGGTCTGGGGACCGGAGTACCTGCGCATCGCCGAGCAGGTCGCGGCCGGTGACTACACCGCCGGCTACGAGTACTTCGACGCCGACGCCAACTCCATGGGCCTCTTCGGCTTCATGGAAGGCCAGACGCCGCAGCCCGGCGTCACCGACCTGCCCGCAGAGGACGTGCAGCTGGTGAGGGACACGCTGGCCGCCATGCTGGCTGGCGAGTTCACCCGGTTCGACGTGTTCGCCGGCCCGATCATGGACAACGAGGGCAACCAGATCCTGGCCGAGGGCGAGTCCCTGGTCCAGGCTGACCTCGACCAGTTCCCCAACGCGGACCACAGCAATTGCCCCGTGTGCATGTACTGGTGGGCGGACGGTGTGAACGCCGCGCTGCCGGACCTCTAGCAGACCGAAAGCGAAGCGCACCTCGGGGGTCGTTCGGGCTCCCGAGGTGCTTTTCGTCCCGATGACCGACACCGACCTCGCCGTCGAGATGCGAGGCATCGTCAAGCGCTTCCCCGGCGTGGTGGCCAACGACCAGGTCGACTTCGACCTGCGCGCCGGCGAGGTGCACGCCTTGCTGGGCGAGAACGGGGCCGGCAAGTCCACGCTGATGAACATCCTGGCCGGCCTGTACGCGGCCGACGCGGGCATCACGCGTGTGCGTGGCCAAGCGGTCGAGTTCCACTCCCCTCGCGACGCCATCGAGGTGGGCCTGGGCATGGTCCACCAGCACTTCACCCTGGTCGACTCCCTGACCGTGACCGAGAACATCCTGCTGGGCCTCGACCAGCCGCGCTTCTGGATGGACACGCCGCGCTACGAGGCCAAGGTCGGGGCGCTCGCCGAGGAGACCGGCCTGGCCGTGGACCCGGCTGCCAAGGTCTGGCAGCTGTCGGTCGGCGAACAGCAGCGCGTAGAGATCCTCAAGATGCTCTACCGCGGCGCCAACATCCTGATCATGGACGAGCCCACCGCCGTCCTTGCGCCCCAGGAGATCGATGAGCTCTTCGAGACGCTCCGGGGCATGACCGTCGGCCGGTGCCTCGATCGTGTTCATCAGCCACAAGCTGGACGAGGTGCTGCGCATCGCCGACCGCGTCACGGTGATGCGTCGTGGCGTGGTCACCGCCGCCGGCGTGCCTGCGGCCGGCAAGACCAAACGCGACCTGGCCCAGCTGATGGTCGGGCGCGAGCTCCTCGAGACGCTGGACAAGGAAGATCGCGAGTCCGGGGAGGTCGTCCTCCAACTGAACGATGTCCGGGCCATCAGCGACCGCGGCATCACCGCGCTCGATGGCGTCCGGCTGACTATCCACGCGGGCGAGATCATCGGCCTGGCCGGCGTGGCCGGCAACGGACAATCGGAGCTGGCCGAGGTCATCACCGGCCTGCGCCCCTGCACCGGCAGCATCCTCGTCAACGGCAAGGAGCTCGCCAATCGCCCGGTGAGTGAGGCCATCGATGCCGGAGTCGCGCACGTGCCGGAGGATCGCACCGGCATCGGCAGCGCCCCGAACCTGTCACTGACCGACAACCTCATCATGAAGTCCTACCGTAGCGCGCCCATCGGCCACGGCTGGAGCATCGATTCCAGCGTGGCTCGCGTCCAGGCCCAGGGACTCAAGGACGCCTACGAGGTCGCTGCACCGTCCATCGACACCGAGGCGCGGCTGCTGTCGGGTGGGAATCTGCAGCGACTCATCCTGGCGCGCGAGATCAGCTCCGAGCCAGGCCTCATGGTGGCGGTGCAACCCACCCGTGGGCTGGATGTGGGTGCCATCGAGACCGTTCACAAGTTGCTGCTCAGGCAGCGCGCCGCCGGGACCGCGGTGCTCCTGATCAGCGAGGACCTCGACGAGATCCTGATGCTGGCCGACCGAGTCGCGGTCATCTACGAGGGCCGCATCAGCGAGCCGGTGGCAGCCGACGACGCTGACATCGCGGAGTTGGGCCTGCTCATGACCGGTTCCATCATCGACGCCATCACCGCGCAGCCCATCCGCCCATGAGCGTCCCCAGCACAGCGCGACGACACCTGTCGCCGTTCACCATCCGCCTGGAGCGGCGTCTCGAGACGCGCCGGGGACTGGGCGCCAGCCTGACCATCGGCGCGGTGGTGGTGGCGCTGCTCATCTCAGCCGTGCTTATCGCGTTGATGGGTGGCGACCCCGTCAACGCCTATGCCCACATCGTGCGCTCCTCGCTGGGCAGCGTCGGGGTCCTGTCTGACACGCTGGTCAAGGCCACGCCGCTCATCTTCACCGGCCTGGCCTGTTCGGTCGCCTTCCGCATGCGTCTCTGGAACATCGGCGCCGAGGGCCAGTTGATGATGGGTGCCTGGGGCGCCTCAGCGGTGGTGCTGGTGGGGGTGCTCCCGGAGGGCACGCCGGGCATCGTCTACCTGCCGCTGATGATGGTGGCCGGCATCGCCGCGGGCGCCCTGTGGGCCGGCATCGCCGGTTGGCTGCGCGCGCGCCTCAACGTCAACGAGATCATCACCACGCTGATGCTCGTCTACATCTCCTTCGAGTGGGTCAAGTTCTGGGTCTTCGGCCCTTGGAGCGAGGGCGGCTTCCAGATGTCCATGCGCTTCCCGCGTGAGGCCTGGCTGCCGCGCCTGACCGATTACGGCAGCACCGTCCCGGACTTCGCCGGGCTCACCGTCCACCTCGGCTTCATCCTCGCGATCATCGCGGCCGGTCTGGTGTGGATATTCCTGAAGCGCACCCGCAAGGGCTACGAGATCCGGCTCATCGGAGACAACCCGCGTGCCGCCCGCTACGCCGGCATCGACATCGGCCGCACCATCATCCTGGTGATGCTCATCTCGGGTGGGCTGGCCGGACTTGCCGGTGCCACCGAGATCAGCGGGGTGGTGCACCGGCTGCAGGACAACTTCTCGCCCGGGTACGGGTTCACCGGCATCATCGTCGCCTTCCTGGCCCGCTTCAACCCACTGGGCGTGATCGTCGCGGCCATCGCCTTCGGTGCCCTCATCCTGGCCGGCCGTGAGATCCAACCGGCCGGCATCCCGGCCATGATCCAGGGCATCGTGCTCTTCTGCGTCGTGGCCAGCGACGTCTTCCTGCGCTACCGCGTACGAGTCGTCCGACAGTGAACCTCGAGCTGGCGCTGGCAGCCGGGATCGCCTCCGGGACGGTGTTGCTCTTCGCCGCCATCGGCGAACTGTTCGCCGAGCGCTCCGGGATCATCAACCTCGGCGTCACCGGCATGATGTTCGTGGGCGCGCTGGTGGGCTTCAAGATCGGTTCCGAGGTCGACCCGTGGCTCGGCCTGGTGCTGGCCATGATCGCGGGTGCGGCGCTGGCCGGCCTCCACGGCATCATGACCATCCACCTCCAGGCCAACCAGATCGTCTCGGGCCTGGCGCTGACGTTCCTGGGCACCGGCATCGCCCTCGTGGCCGGCGATGGACTCCCGACCAGCAGCCCGGCGATGCTGCCATCGATCACCCTGCCGCTGCTCTCGGAGATCCCGTTCGTGGGCGGGATCTTCTTCAACGAGCAGTCGGTCCTCGTCTACTTCGGCTACCTGCTGCTGCCAATCGCCACCATCTGGATCTTCCGCACCCGGCCCGGTCTTCACCTGCGTGCCGTCGGCGAGCAACCCAGCGCCGCCGATGCGCTCGGCGTGAACGTCTACCGCCAGCGCTACGCCTATACCATGCTCGGCGGCGCCTTGGCAGGTCTGGCGGGGGCGACCATCACCATGGCACTGGTGCCGGGCTGGCATGGCCCCATCACGGTCACGACCCAGGGCTGGATCGCGGTGGCCCTGGTCATCTTCGGCCAGTGGAAACCGGTGCGCACGGCCTTCGGCGCGTACATGGTCGGCTTCATCATCCGCCTGGCCTTCGACCTACAGGGACCCACGGACTTCTTCGGCATCCCCAACATCTTCTACGAATACCAGCCCTCGACGTTCTTCCTGGGCATGCTGCCCTACGTCGCGGTCATCCTGGTGCTGATCATCGCCGCCCGCGAGGCCAACCGGAAGCGCATCGGTGCGCCGGCCTCGCTGGGCCTGCCGTATGTGCGCGGCGAGCGCGGCCACTGAGCGCGTAGAGCCTGCGCGGCTACGAGCCCCGGGATCAGCGTCCAGCCTCGGGAGCGGCGAGCGCCGCCGCCCGCGGCGATGCCGTTTGCATCCAGTGCAACATCTCGACCGGCAGGCATGCTGATCTGCCGATTCCTTGCGTTGGCTGCACGTGCTTGACAGTCCTTGGCATCGGCTGCAAGGAACCTGCAAATCCGGTGGTCAACGTGTCGAGATCGTGCATCGATGCAAAGGCCGCCCTGCGGCGGCGTGACACCGGCGCGGTGTCCCCGAGTGGCCGAGCGGCCCGCGACGGTACCAACCCAAGGGCTACGACCCGGTGGCGTAGAGGCCTTCGACCTGTCCGTGGACCGTTCGCAGCACCGGCGCCATCTCACTGAACTGCTCCAGCGTGAGCGACTGTTCACCGTCGGACAGCGCATCGTCCGGGTTGGGATGCACCTCGACCATGATGCCGTCGGCGCCGCCTGCCACGGCCGCCACGGCCATGGGCCGCACCAGCCAGCGCTTGCCGGTGGCGTGCGACGGGTCCACGATCACCGGCAGGTGGGTGAGATGGTGCAGTAGCGGCACGGCCGCCAGATCGAGCGTGTTGCGCGTGTAGCGTTCGAAGGTGCGGATGCCACGCTCGCACAGGATGACCTGGGGATTGCCCGAACTGACGATGTACTCGGCCGCCATCAGCCACTCCTCGACGGTGGCAGAGATGCCGCGCTTGAGCATGACCGGCCGTTCGACTCGGCCGGCTGCCATCAGCAGCGCGAAGTTCTGCATGTTGCGCGCACCGATCTGGATGATGTCCGCGTGGAGCGCCACCTGCTCCACCTGGTTGGGCTCCATCACCTCGGTGATGACGGGCAACCCCGTGCGCTCACGCGCCTCGGCCAGGAAGCGCACGCCGTCCATGCCCAGGCCCTGGAAGCTGTAGGGGCTGGTGCGTGGCTTGAAGGCTCCGCCGCGCAGGACGGTGGCACCCGCAGCCGCGACCGCATCGGCCGTTCGCAGCAGCTGATCCCGGCTCTCGATGGCACACGGTCCCGCCATGATCGTGAGCGAGCCACCCCCGATGGTCGAGCCTGCTACCTCGATGACCGTGTCAGCCGGGTGGAACTCCCGTGAGGTCAGCTTGAAGGGCTTGCTGACGGGGGTCACCGATTCGACCCCGGGGAGCCCGGCGATGTGGTTCATCACCTGCTCCTTGCGCAGGCCCACGTCGCCCACCACGCCGATGACCACGCGCTGCTCGCCACGGCTCTCGTGCGGTGTCAGCCCGTCCGACTCGATGTGCTGACGGACGGCCTGTATCTCTTCTGGGGTCGCTGTGACGGACATCACGACCAGCATGAGGCGGACTCCTTCGGGTGCGAGGAAGGTTCAGCCGTGGCGGCCGGGAACCTGGTGGAACAGCGCCTGGTCAAGCTCGCCGGTAAGGACACGGATGAGGCCGGCCGGGCGCAACCCCAGCGTAGCTCTCCCGAGCGGCCCCTCCAGCGTCAGCGAGTCCGTCGACTCCGAGCGTGCCAGGATCGTCACCTGCACCCCGGGCCGCAGCCCGCGGGCTTCCAAGTATGAGACCAGCCCGGTGTCCTCTTCGGCGGCTTCGGTGATGCGGTAGATCGTCACCCTGGCGCCGGAAGCGACGTCGCTCAGGCGATCGCCGGCAGGCCGCCGCTTCGATGCAGCCTCGTCGATGGGGTTGCCGTGGGGACAGATCTCGGGATGGCCGAGCAACTCGTCGAGGGCGGCCTCCACGCGCGGTGAGATGTGTGACTGCAACAGCACGGCTTCGCAGTCGGTCTCTGCCCATGGGATGCCCAGCACCGACGAGAGCAGCCACTCGACCAAGGCGTGCCGTCGATAGATGGCGTCAGCCTCGGCACTGCCCTTGGCGCTGAGCTCTACGTTGCGTGCTTCGCCGATCCTGACCAGGCCGGCCCCCGACAGCCGACGCAGCATCTCGCTGGTCGCCTGTGGCGAGACGCGCATCCGTCGCGCCAGGTCAGCAGCGCTGATGGCAGGGCCGCCACGTGACTGGCGGATGGCCAAGAGGTATGCCTGTTCGGCCGCGGAGATACCGGTCGGCTCGCGTGTCATCGTCATCGGTAGTACAGGATAGGCGCCGCTGCCGGTCACCGGGACGCGGGCATGCGCCACACCCGCTCCACGCCGCAATCGGTCTGCTCGCCCACCGTGAAGCGTGCCGGACCGGGTTCACGCAGCACGAGGAGTCCGAGCGTCGTCGAGAGACGATAGTCGGTATGGGTGCCGCGGTAGCGCACGTCCTCGACCGTCGCCGAGAGGGAGCCCCCGAAGTGGACCCAGTCGGGCCGCACCAGGTAGCGTCCGGGGCCATCGGCGCCCTTGGCCTCGAGCCCACTCTCGATGAACGAGGCCGGCCCCGTCAGACGAGCGGCCCACTCGTCGACCGGGCGCGCGTAGACGTCGCGTGGCTTGTCGACCTGCACCACGGCACCGTCGCGCAGCAGCACCACCCGGTCGGCGACCGCGAGCGCCTCGTCCACATCGTGCGTAGCGTGGATGGCGGCAGCGCCATCGGCATGCATGCGCGCCGACAGTTCGGCCTGCAGTCCCGCCTTCAGCACCGTATCGAGGTGGGCGGTCGGCTCATCGAGGAGGTACACCGAGGGCCGGCGGGCGAGGGCGCGGGCCAGGCCGACCCGTTGCTGCTCGCCACCCGACAGCTCCGCCGGACGTCGTGCGGCGAGATGGCCGATGTGCAGCTGCTCGAGCAACTCCGCCGCTTCGATGCGCGCGGCAGCGCGTGCCTGACCAGCGCGCCGTAGCGGATACGCCACCGTATCGACGGCATCGAGATGGGGCCATAGCCCGTAGTGCTGGAAGACCATCGCCAGGGGCCGGCGTTCGGGCGCCGTGTTCACCTGTCGCGAGCTGACGAGGCGGCCGTCGAGCAGGATCTGGCCATCGGCCACGGGCAGGAATCCGGCGATGGCGTAGAGCAGCGTCGTCTTGCCCGAACCGGATGGGCCCAGCAGCGCCACTGTCTCACCACGCGCGACCTCCAGGTCGACACCCCGGACCGCTCCCGCATCACCATAGTTGACGACCGCACCTCGCACGGTCACCGCCGCTGAAGCACTCGCCGCAGCTGCCGCGTTCAGCGTATCTGACGCGGTCGGCGTGTCTGGCGTGGTCCGCCTGTCTGACGCGGTCACCGTCTCCACCCCACCTGCTGCAGCACACCGCTCCGTCCCAGCAAGGGCAAGCTGGCGAGGCCCACGATGCCCGCCAGGACCACCGCCAGGGCCGCCGTCAGGCCATTGTCACCGTACTGCTGCAGGTTCAGCACCACGACGGCCAGTGTGGACGATCCGGGTCCATACAGGAGGCTGGACATGGTGACCTCGTGGATGCCGAACATGAAGACGATGAGACCGCCGGCCACGATCATCGGCCGCAGCAACGGCAGGGTGACGGTGCGCGCCGTGACCCACGCCCCCGCACCGGATATCCGCGCCGCACGATACAGAATCGGCCGGGATCGCGTCCAGCCCCGCCGCCAGGGGCCGGTAGCCCAGCGCCCAGAACTTGGCCAGGTAGGCGACCAGGATGATGGCCAGCGTGTCACGCAACGCGACACCGTAGGCCAGCAGGACCGCCACGGCCAGGGTCGATCCCGGCAGCGCGAAGGTGAGTCCGAGCAGCCCACCGGTGAGGCCGGCGCCATGGCCACGTCGCGCCAGTACCGCCAGGCCTGACAGGACGATGACACCGATGGCAGCACCGGCGGCCAGGACCAGGCTATGGGCCAATGCCTCCCAGGTCCGCACATTCAGGACCTCGCGGAAGTTGTCCAGCGTCCAGTTGGACGGTAGCGGCGCCAGTCCCGGCGCCCGCGCCAAGGCCGTGACCAGCAGCCCCAGCAGCGGCAGGACCACCACCAACGCGACCACCAGCCACGCCAGCGCTCCGACCGCGCGAGCGCGCCAACGCCGAGCGCGGCCACCGACAGCGTGCTCCGACGAGCCGCGCAGCACGGCCCCCATGTCCCCAAGCGGCCCACCGAAAGCGCCCGAACGCTCGGTGCGTCGCCGTTCCAGGAGCCGGTCGGCGAGCACGATGGCGAGCGCCACACCCACGGCGAGCACGACGGCCAGGCCCAGCCCACTGGCGAACGACTCCGGGTCCGACGAGAAGGCGAGATCGCGGTAGATGCTGGTGGTCATGGTGTTGAAGCCGGCCGGGATGCCGAGCACCGCGGGCACACCGAAGGAGGTGATGCTCAGCACGAAGGCGATGACTCCGGCTCCCGCGATGACCGGCCGCAGCAGGGGCAGGGTGATGGTGCGGAACGTCTCGGTCGGACCGGCACCGGACGCGCGAGCGGCACGCTCAAGGTCAGGCTCGGCGCGTGTCGCGAGGCCGGCCACGACGATGAGATAGACGATGGGCGAGGCTTCCACGCCCATCACCACGACCACGCCGACTGGCCCCAGCAGCGCCGGGACAGCCAGCCCCAGCGTGTCATCGAGCAGGCCACCGGGACCGTAGGCACTGAGCCAGCCGATGGCGGCCACATAGCCGGGCACCACGAACGCCAGCAGCATGGCCAGGCGCAGGCCCCGTCGCCCGGGTACGTCCGTCCGCTCGGTGAGCACCGCCATCCCGGTACCGATCGACAACGCCAGGGCGCTCGCAGCCAGGCTGGTCCAGACAGACGCCAGGATGGCCGGCGAGGCCGCGCCCACCGCGTCGAGCAAGACGTCCAGACCCTGCTCCAGCGCGGTCCGTGCAAGGACCGTCAAGGGCACGACCACCAGCAGGCCGGCGGCCAGGGCCAGTGCCGCGGGTGGCAGCAGCCGACGGGTCCCTGCCAGCACGTCGCGGTCAGCCACCGAAGATGGCGTGGTACTCCTCCAACAGTCGTGCCTGGTCACCGTACAGCGCACCCCAGTCGGGAGCGACGACCGGGCCTTCGTCGGGCCAGGCGACGTCCTCCCGGACCGGCTGCCAGCCCGTGCTGGCGATGGCCGCCTGACCCTGCGGCGAGACCAGGAATGCCTGCAGCGCCTGTGCGGCCGTCAGGTCGTCACTCGACGCCACCACGGCCGCCGGGCTGAAGACCGCGATGGCACCCGGCTCCGGCCACACCAACGTCATGGGTGAGCCCTTGTCGATGGCGTCGCGGGCCAGCTTGTCGAGCGTGATGCCGGTGTCGTAGTTGCCCTCGGCCACACCGGTCAGCACGTCCACGGGTGAGGCCACCACGACCGTCCCGTTGTCCTTCAGTCGCTGGAAGAAATCCATGCCGTAGCCGTCGGCGGTGGCCAGGTAGCCCAGGGCGGCCAGCGCGGATCCGGCGAAGGCGGGGTCTGGGATGGCCACACGCCCGGCATAGACCGGGTCGGCCAGATCGGCCCAGGATACGGGCTGCGGATCGACGTCAGCCCCGGCCACGAGCACCAGGTCGAGCAGGCGGGTGCCCACGAACGTGTCGCCACGGAACGCCGACGGCACGGCCGCTGCCACCTCCGGTGCCAGCGGTGCCAGCAGGCCATCGGCCTGGTATCGCTGGACAGAGAGCGGATCGGTCAGCCACAGGACGTCCGCCGCGACGCCGCCGATGCGCTGCTCGGTGGCGATGCGCGCGTCGAGCTCACCGGTCGGTGCGCGGAAGACCTCGACGTGCAGATCGGGATGGACCTCGGCCAAGGCCACCAGGACGGCATCGATGGTGTCCTGTGTCACCGAGGTGTAGAGCTTGACCGATCCCTCCACGGGGGCGACGGGGGCGACCGAGGCGGGGACGGGGGCGACCGAGGCGGGGACGGGGGCGCCGGTCGCATCCTGGGCCAGCGCGGGGCCGGTCACGGCCGCGATCGAGAGAGCCGCTGCCGCAGCAGCGCAGAGCAGGGTGCCGAAACGTGCGTTGACCATCGGGCTAAGCGGTCTCCTTGCGCGAGGCTCGTGGTACGAGGCTCGTGGTACGTGGCGGCGACTCCCCTCGGACCCGCTGCCGGGCCCAGCCGTGCCGCTGGTCTGGTTGTCGGGGTCGAGAGTATCAGGGCCGACGCCCGAGCCTTAGCGAGCCGCCGTATCCACGCGTGATTGCGGTCCCACCACGCCGTGCCGCGAGAGGCTGTCGCCGCCGGGCAGGTCGACGTCCAGCTTGAGCAGCCACTGGCCGGCCTTCCCGGGCATGGGGATTCCGGCGAGCCGTACATCCACCGACTCTCCGGGTGCCAGACCGTCCGGGATACGAATGCCTGCGACGACCGCTCCGTGGGTCGGGCGGCCGTCGTAGCGGGGAACGTTGGGCACCACTCGGGCGACCAGCCTCCAGCCGGCGCTGCGGCGATGGCCGGTGTTGGTGAGGCGCACGGTCACATCCACGCGCTCGCCGGCAGGCACCGTCGCCGGCACATCCAGCAACTGGTAGCGCAGGCCATAGGGACGCCATGCCAGGTAGTCCGCGATGCCGTCGAAGTAGGACGCGGCCACGGCCGAGCGACCCGAATGCCGGCCCAGGATGCGGTGCTCGGACGGCCAGTCGATGAAGAGCGACTCACCCAGCACCGACGGCTGAAGCGAGGGGCGCGGCATCGCTTTTCGGCCATACGGCTTGAGCGCCTTGAAGGGATGGGACCGCACGCCGCGGTTCCTGGGCTGGTAGCCCGGCTGGCGACGCAGGTGCCACATGTGGGCCTTGAGCAGGGCCTTCGCGAGCCTCCTGCCCTCAGGAGACCAGCCGCGTCCGTAATGGGTGTACATCTCCGTCCCTCGGACACAATGGCACGCGGTCGCGTTGTTGTGCAGGGCCAGGTGGATATCGGCGCGAGCCTGGTTGGCCACGTCGTTCCGCGCGATGAGCTCATCCACGCGCGAGTACCGGCCGTCCCCGTTCAAGTCCCTGCCCACCGGGCTGACATTGCGATCGCTGCGCCGGGTCATGACCACGCCGATGCCGGCACCTTCGAGCATGGCCTCCAAGCGCAGGCCGATGTCCAGGTTGACGGCGTCTTCCTTGAGCCCTTGCCAGACGGCCCCGGCGGCGGGCCCACCATGGCCGGGGTCGATGCCCACGAGCACGGCAGCGGGACGTACCGGGTAGGGCACACGCCTGGCCCGGGTGATCCACACGGCGCGTCGGAAGGTCTCGCCCGATCCCGTCCGGAACTTCGCCTTCACCCGGTAGGGTCCATACGGCACCATCCGACCGTGCCCGTCGCGGCCGCGCCAGGTCCAGCTGTGGTGGCCGTCCACGAGGTCCGCCCCGTCGGTGATGGTCTTGACGCGATGTCCATCG
The DNA here is from genome assembly GCA_963778955.1 of uncultured Chloroflexia bacterium. Lineage (GTDB taxonomy): Bacteria > Chloroflexota > Limnocylindria > Limnocylindrales > CSP1-4 > JAFMJV01. The sequence continues at coordinate 393,546 of CAVZWI010000003.1, read as the reverse complement.
AAATCATCGATGCGCACGGCTACCCTCGCCGGCTCCCCAGCGTCGATGTCGATGCGCACCGACTCGCGCTTGCCTGAGCCTCCCGGGTCGAAGGGCGATCCCCGGACCGACAAGGACGCATCCGCGACCGCCAGGGCCGCTGGAGCGAACCCGGCCACCGGGACCAGCGCACTCACGAGCGCGATGGAGAGGGATGCCAGGACGGATCGCCATCGCATGTCCCCGAGCATAGGCGCCCGGACCGACGTCGACGTGGCCGGTGGACTACGCCTCGATGCCGAGGATCGACCGCGATCTCGCCCAGCGCCACACGTTCGGTGTCGTTGACCATCACGCCGCCCCGACCCAGGAAGCCCTGGTCCTCCTTGCCGGCACCGGCCGTCACCTCGGCGATCGCGAGCAACCAACCCTTGTAGTGGGCGGCTTCATCCGCAGTCACGGTGGCATCGAGCAGCGTCGCGACGGCCCGCAGCGTCTCCAGCGCGGAAGCGCGAGCGTCCGGGGCGGTCGAGACCGCCACGAAATCCGGGAACGTCCAGCCGTCCTTGACCCTTGCCTGCAGCTCCACCAGCACGGACGTGATCAGGGGGCTGTCAACGTGGTCGGGCTGGCTTCCGAGGATGTACTCGGCCGCCGCGAACCCCTCGCTGACCGTTTCCTCACCACGACCTTGGCTGGTCGCAGAGACGGCCACCGCGGCCGCCTCCAGGCTCGAGAGCAGCACCTGTTGCTGGTCGGCTGTGTAATCACGGTAGACAGTCACGTTCATCCTCACTCGTTCTGCGGGTCCAGGCGACAGAGCCTACAGCCAGCGGGCCGTCTGGTGCGGGACCTGGGGTGGCGCAGGACCGGGTGGCGGTGGACCGGGCCGGCGCCACACACCTGCGGCACTCGGGCGGGTCAGCGACGCGGGCCGTGGCCACGTCCCGTCTGCGCCTGGTGCTGGCGAGCGGCCGGCTTCGCCCTGCGCTCCTTGGCCGGCTGGGGCGGTCGACCTCCAGACAGGCGCTCGCCGGGAAGCTGCTGGTGAGATGAAGCATGGCCGTGGTTCCGTGGCGAAGCCTGGCCGCCCCGCTGTCGGCCGCGACCGTGCGTGGGGCGCGTGATGACGATGGGCTCGGGCCGATAGACAGCACTGGGCTCGAAGCCAGCCACCACCTCGGACGTGATGGAGCGCTTCAAGAGCTTCTCGATGGCGGCCATCAGCTCGCGCTCGTCGCCCGATACCAGCGAGATGGCCGTCCCCTCCTGGCCGGCTCGACCGGTCCGACCGATGCGATGGACGTAGTCCTCAGGCACCGTCGGCAGCTCGTAGTTGACGACGTGCGGCAGGGCCTCGATATCGAGCCCACGCGCCGCGATGTCGGTGGCCACCAGCACCTGTGCCTCGCCCTTCTTGAAGGCGGCCAGGGCGCGCACTCGTTGCGACTGGCTCTTGTTGCCGTGGATGGCCGTGGCGCGGATGCCATCCTTGCCCAGCTGCTCGGCCAATCGGTTGGCGCCGCGCTTGGTGCGGGTGAAGACCAGCACCTGGCCGACTCCCTCGCCGCGCACCATGTGCGCCAGCAGGTGACGCTTGCGCGCTTTGTCGACCGGGTGGACCAGTTGCCGGATGGGCGTCGGTGTGGCATTGCGTGGCGCCACGTCCACCGACGCCGGATCGCGAAGCAGGTCGTCGGCCAGCCGTCGGATGGTCGGTGAGAAGGTGGCGCTGAAGAGCAGCGTCTGGCGCTCCTTGGGCAGCAGATCGAGGATGCGCCTGATGTCGTGGATGAAGCCCATGTCGAGCATGCGGTCGGCCTCATCGAGGACGAGCACCTCCACGGTGCTCAGATCGATGGTCCCCTGGCGAACGTGGTCGAGCAGGCGGCCGGGCGTGGCCACCACGATCTCCGGCCACTGGCGCAGCGACCGGACCTGTCGGTCCATGCGCACTCCGCCGTAGATAGCCACGGACCGGACGGGGCTGCGGCCACCATAGGCGCGGACGCTGGCCTCCACTTGCAGCGCCAACTCGCGGGTGGGGACGACGACGAGGGCACGGATCTTGCGAATGCCGGATTCCCGGCGGTCGCGCAGGCCGTCGAGCATGGGCAGCACGAACGCCGCGGTCTTGCCGGTCCCGGTCTGGGCACCAGCCAGCAGATCGCGGCCGGCCAGGATGATGGGGATGGCTTGGGTCTGGACCGGCGTGGGCTCGGTGTAGCCCTGGTCGGCCACGGCGCGCAGTGAATCGGCGCGCAAGCCAAGGGTAGCGAAGGTCAAGGTATCTCCTGACAGGGCCCGTCTCGCATCGTGGCGAGGGCCGGTCAGGGCATGAGGACTCGGAGGATGGTCGTGTCAAGGAACCAGGGCGCGGACCGGAGGCGCCCGTCGAGGTGAGCCCCAATCATAGCCGGTCATTCCAGTAAGAGGAGCCAGCGCTCCGCGGTGCCGGTCCTGCCACGCAATCCGTGGGCCCAGCGTCGGGCGGGATGCGGCGGGATGCGGCGGGGTCGAGCGGCCCCCGGATATGCCATGCTCCGGCACATGCCAGACCGCGTCGCACCCGAGTCGGGCCGGGAGCGCCCCATCGTCATCTACGCCGCCATCGCGGCCAACCTCGGCATCGCCATCGCCAAGTTCCTGGCCGCCGCGCTGACCGGCAGCTCGGCCATGATCTCCGAGGGTGTCCATTCGCTGGTCGACACCGGCAACCAGGGCCTGCTGCTGCTGGGGCTGGGCCGAGCGAGCCGACCACCCGATGATGAGCACCCGTTCGGCCACGGGAAGGAGCTCTACTTCTGGAGCCTCATCGTGGCCATCCTGATCTTCGGTATCGGCGGCGGGGTATCCATCTACGAGGGCATCACACACATCCTCGACCCGACACCGCTCGAGGATCCGCTGGTGAACTACATCGTCCTCGCGGTGGCCTTCGTGCTCGAGGGCAGCTCCTGGTTCGTCGCTGCGCGCGAGGTATCCGGGCGGGTGCGGCCCGGTGAAGGTTTCGTCGACAGCGTGCGCACATCCAAGGATCCCTCGGTCGTCACGGTACTGCTGGAGGACTCAGCGGCACTGGCGGGGCTGGTCGTCGCGGCCGTGGGCATCTACCTGGCGCATGCCCTTGAGGCACCCTGGATCGATGGCGTGGCCTCGCTCATCATCGGCTCCATCCTCGTGTCGGTCGCGCTCTTCCTCGCCTCCGAGTCCCGCGGTCTGCTCATCGGTGAACGCGCCGACGTGGAGCTGATCGAGCGCCTGAAGCGACATCGCCGAGCAGGACGAGGAAGTGGTCTCGGTCGAGGACATCCGCAGCATGCACCTCGGTCCGGAACACGTCGTCATCACCCTCCGAGTCCGGTTCGCCTCTCCCGAGGGCGATCGCCTCGCCCGGGTCGTCGCCGACCTGGAGCAACGGCTGCGCGCCGAGGACTCCCGCCTGGCCGATATCACCATGCAGCCGGTCGTCGCCGTCACCGAGCGACCGAGCGACTGACCATGTGCGTGCCCTCCGGCTGAGCATGAAGACAGGCCGCGGTGCGGTGAAGATGCCCCCATGAGGTGGCATCCGGCCCGTCGTCCAGGGTCATTCGGCCCTTTACGGACGGGAACGCTGGTAGTACCAGCGGACCGAGCTACCGGGGCCGAAGAGGCCAGAGACCGGGACAGTCCTGCGCGCTAGGCTCGAGTCCTGTGTATGGGGGAGAGGCCTAAGCATCGGGGGGCTGGAGGACATGATGCGATTCGACGGACTACATGAACTATCCAGCCTCCACGTCGACTGGCTGGAGACGCTCTTCCATGATGAGCCCGTCCTCGCCGTGCTGCCGGTGAGTGAACACGGCTCAGGAAGGTCCAGCGTCCTGGTCGCGCTGCCGCACATGCTCGGCGTGATGACCCTGCGACTGGTCGCCGGCCGGAGCCGATGGGAGACGCGCTGGGCGCCCTGGGGCGCGGTACGACTGCCGTCTCTCCGCTCCGCGACTGCCGCCTCGCGAGCGCGGACCGCGGTCGATGTGGACGACAGGCTCTTCGACGGGGTGCTCGGCGGTGAGCGCGGCCGCGTCGCGCTCCGTGAGTTCGCCCGCGCCGTGCGACGACGACGCCAGGCGCTCGATTCGACGACCCACGTACCGGCCTGAGCAGCCGAGTCGCCCTCCGGCGGCACGGGCTTCAGACGCTGCTGATGGCGTACACCTGACGGCACAGTCCTCCGCTCTGCCTTGAGATGCCGACCAAGCCCACCCCGCCGAACCGTCCGATCCAACGGGACCCGGCTACGCCGTCCGCGCAAGGCCTCGCCCAGCCCACAGCAGGCCCGTGGGCGTCCCCGTCGGAGTCCGTTCGCCTCAGACGAGGCAGGGACGGTCGGGACGGTGCTCAGGCGCAAGACGGGATCTTCACCTGCCCGGACAGAAACCCGAAGAAGTACGAGTTATCCAGGGAACCACCCTGTCTCAACGCCATCACGATCTGCTCGGGGTCGAAGCCGGTCGGCTCACTCGGCGCATAGCCAGCCAGCGCCGCGGCGATGCGCTCGCGATCGGCAGCCGGCAGGGCGAAGATGCCGTCGGTCAGGTCCATCACCTGTGCGGCCACGTCCGCTTCTACGCAGTCGGTCGGCATCACCATGCCATCGGTCGGCACCGTGCCGGTGTACAGCGTGTAGCTACCATGCGTTCCCCGCGGCGGGGGGCCTGCCGCGATGATCACGCCGCTCGGCAGATGGACGACCGAGCGGGTCTGCGAGCCGGCGAGGACCTCTGCCACGGACGACTGCCAGGTGGAGCCGTCCGGGCTGATCGATGATGGCGGCATCACCAAGCTCGACGACGCCATCGCCCATCGAGCCCACCGCCCCGGTCAGGCCACGCAGCTGGGGGATTGGCGTCCACGAGGTGCCGTCTGGGGACTGGAAGTGACCGTCCGGAGTCGGGTAGGTCCCGTCGCCGCCCGGCTTGGCCGTGGAGGCGCGGCGGATGATGAACCGATACTGCCCGCCTGCGTGGATGAGGTCCCAGCTGGTCGCCTGTGACGCATCCACGGGTGTGGCACCGGTGGCCGCCCAGATGGTCCCGTCCGAGGAGCTGACGAAGGATATGCTGGGTGGCAGTGTCTGGAAGGTGCCCTTCTTCACCGGCTCTGCCCGCTCCCCTTGGTACACCGCTGCGAGCACGCTGCCGTCGGGCGACGCTGCGACACTGACGGCGATGCCGGGGGAGTCGGCCATGGGTGCGGGCGTCCACGTGGCGCCGTCGGCCGACGTCCAGGCAGTCGGGATCTGGCTCTGCTTCTTGCCCTTGCCTGTGGTCTGGTCGCCGACCGCCACGTAGCCGCCTGGTCCAGAGGCGACCGCGTAGATGGCGCTCTCGGGCGTCGCATCACCGCTGACTTCCGTCCACGCTTCACCCGTCGGAGACAGCCAGATGCGCCCGCCGTCCTTGTCTACCCCGACGGCGACGAAGCCGGCTGGCCCGGCAGTGACCGCCAGGACGGCACTCCCCTCCCCGCCGTCGAGCACGGCCTCGCTCCACGTTATGCCATCTGCTGAGTACCAGGCGCCACCGGTCACCTCGAGGGGCTTCTTTCCCTTGGTCGGGGCCGTGCTGCCGCTATAACCGATGAGCACGACGGAGCCGACCGCGTCGACGGCGAGCCGACCGGCATCCAAGGACCACGGACCGTCGGAGTTGGCAACCCAGTCGGGTGCGCCGTCCTGTGCCATGGCCGGCACAGCCGCCACAGCGATCGCGAGGCTGGCAATCAGGCATCCTGTCGCGACGCCCGGATTCGAAACGAACCGCATCTGTCCCTACTCCTTAACTTCGGCTTGGGCGTCCGTGGCGCCGGTCGCGAGACGAAATCTGTCATGAGGTCGAGCACTACCGCAGGAATGTGGGTATCGGTCGGGCCAGGACCGATACGTCGGTGTGTTCCGGCGGTTCGATGGCGATGATGTCGCCCATCGCGTCGCAGCGGTAGACCGGGCACCCTGCGACGGATCGATGACCGCCTTCAGACCGCCAACGGCGTCACGGACGAGTGTGCGCATGCTGTCGGATCGGGCGAATTGGTCAGCTGAAAGGTCGCGCCCGACCGGAACCGCAGGCTCTGCTGCCGCGATGACCGCGGGGCTGAAGCCCGGTGCGATCGCCACCGGCGTGGCGCTCACGGAGTAGGTGCGCCCACCCACATCGCGATCGTTCCGTCGGCCGGGCTGAGGGAACCGGCGAGTAGCTGCCCCGCAGGCGTCTGGCTCAGGAGCGTGACCACCGACCCGTCGAGCTCTGCCGGCAACGGCCTCTGTGACCAGGTCGCGCCTTCATCGGCAGACGTGAGCAGGTCCGTCCGGGTGGCCATGACCACGCCCAGTGGTCCGAAGCTGGAGGCGGTCACCGGGGAGTCCGCGCTGAACACCTGCTGCCAGGTGAGCCCATCCACCGACGACCAGATGGTCGAGCTGACCGGGACCCCGTTCTCGTCGACCTGGGCGACGACCAGCAGCAGCCCGTCACCAGTCGCGATCAGCGCCTGCTTCTTGGAGCTCTCGTCCATGAAAGTCAACGGTACCGACTGCCACGTGGCGCCGTCGGGCGCCAGCCACAGCTCCGGAGTCGACCAGGATGCGGCTGCCAGCAGGCCAGAGGGTGTCGCCGCCATCGTCGAGATAGGCAAGGCACTTTCTGGCAGGGGGGCTTGACTCCACACCTTGCCGTCGGTGGTGGTCCAGATGGCCTGCCCGGTGGCCTCGGCCCCAGCCACCGCGACGCCGGTCGGGGTCGAGATCACGAGTCCTGGTCGGGCGTCCTTGATGCCCTTCTTGGACATCTTCCACTTGGCACCCGTATCGGAGACGAAGATGGCGCCACCAGCACCGACCGCGATGAACTGATCACCAGCGGTGCCGACACCGGTCCATGCCCACACCTGCTGCTTCTGCCGCGAGTTGGCAGGCTTGACCGATTGCCACGTGACACCGTCGTCGGAGCGCCAGGCATTCATCGATGAATCGGAGGGCCTCTGTGGCCGGGCCACCATGGTCATGGCACCGTCGGCATCCAGCGCGATGGAGCCAAGGTACGTGGGTGCGGACCAGGCAGTATCCGGCAGCGTCGCCTGCTGCCAGGAGAACGAGCCGGCGTACGCTGCGGGGTCCGTGCTCGCTGCCGATGAACTCTCCTGTGCCGTCACCGGGACGGCGACGGCGAGCAACGCCAGTACGCCGAGCAGGGACACCCAAGGCCGGGTGGTGCGAAGATGATTCACGAGGTGTCTCCTCCTGTCGCGGTAGGCCAACCGATCTGCCGGTCCTTGATGCCTGGCACGATGAAGGAGGCTCGGGGGACCTGCGCGCTCATCGACATTGGGCGCCGTGAGGTCCGACTTCCGATCGTGTCGCGGCAGTATACGCGCGTTGTCAAGGGCCAATTGCCCTGTTGTCGTAGGTCGACAGCGTCACGGACCGGGCGACGCAGGATAGCGTCACCGCGTTCCCAGTGAGTTGGGCATCGGCTCGATCGCGGCCCGCAGCGCCAGCGCCGCATGCACCTTGCCGATGCCAAAGCCCATCGCGCAGCAAATCTTGCACAGCTACAAGTCACCCATCCCCGACCCTGAGCGGCTCATCGCTTGGCATCGCCCGACGAAGTGATACCCGGCCGGTCCACGCGAAACTCCCGAACGGCGCCAGTCGGGAGGCCCGCCGCTCGCGGGACGGGCCTCCCGAGCGTTTGACAAGTTGGCCACCCGCCTTGACTCGGGATCGTCAGGATCCGCCCGTCACTCCTCCACATGGCGGCTCGACAATGTCGATCTGCCACTTGTATCTCTTCGCCAGCCTGAGACTTCTGGGGTATTTCAGTCTCACCTCGATGCCCCAGTCGAGCTCTGACCCTCGACTCTGGCCGAGTGCACCTGCCGTCATCCTGCGCGTCTGGTTGGAACCTTGAGGGAATGACGTCTTCACGGTGCCTGACCAGTCCTGACCTATGTTGAGACCGGGCGCGACCGGGATGACCCGATACTTGAATTCGAAGCCCTTGATGCGGTCGCCTCTCGACCACATCACGATCGATGCCCGCGTCACCTTGAACCGTGTTGTCCCAGGAATGCACATATAGCGCCATTTGACTTGACCGTCGTTGTAGGCAGGCTTGTTGCTTCCCGCGCCGTGCGTGCGCCCGAATGGTCGCGTCCCCGCGGTTTCGACCGAAGCATCCGAAGCTTGGGCGGGCAATCCTCCTACCATCACCACGAGGAGCACCGTAATCACACCTAGCTTCAGGCTCGAGGCACTCATGCCAATGCGATGGGCCGAACGCGCCGATGCACCCGACAACCCAGCCCGACCGTACGACCGCGCGCGGTCGCCTTCGGGCGAGACATCTTCGAGGGGAGCAAGACTGTTGCGCTTCATTTCACGCCATCCTCCACATCCGCCGAGCGGGTCGTCTTCCGCATCAAGCGAAAGTTCGCGGGACCATAGTCGCCGTGGGCACGGGAGTCAAGTTCTGGCAGCCGGGAGTGTCGTGGGGCAGCGTCACAGCTGGCGGAACAGCGAGTTTGTCACTCTCGTATCCATGGAGACGAGGGAGGCTCGGCGCGACAGGGTGCCACGTGCGGCGGTAGCCGTCTGGGTGTCGGCAGCGTGGGGACGCGCTGCCTCATCATGGTCCTCGAGGGTCGCGACGAGGGTGACCCGCTCATCCTGCAGGCCAAGGAGGCCACCGCATCGGTCATGGAGGAGCACCTCGGTGACAGCGGCTACGCCAACCATGGCCAGCGCGTCGTGGTCGGCCAGCGCCTCATGCAGGCCACGCCGGACATCTTCCTGGGCTGGACGCGCGGTCCGGAGGGTCGTGACTTCTACCTGCGCCAACTCTGGGATTGGACTTAGGAACCCACGACGAAGGAGAACCACGATGGCCGATGACAGGATGAGCCTGCTCGAGACGATGCGCAAGGCCGGGGCCGAGGGCAGTGACCTCGCGTCTATTGTGTGGATCGCCGAATCGAGCGGGCGTACGACTTCAAGTGTTCCAGCACCGAAGGAGTAGGCTCATGGCTACGGTACCCGCAGACGGCATTTTGGCCAGCGGTTGCGCCGTTCGACAATTTGTCTCATTCGTCGCGACTCATGATATTGGCGCGCCCGGAGGGGATTCGAACCCCCGACCCTCTGATCCGAAGTCAGATGCTCTGATCCACTGAGCTACGGGCGCCAAGCGTCAAGTATCGCATCGTTTCCTGACCGTCATCGTCAACCTCGCCGTGGCGCTGCCCCTGAACGGCCTGACGACAGCGGAGATATCCGACCGCTTTCCGGTCCTGGTCACGCCTGCGGACTACGTCTTCGGGATCTGGAGCGTCATCTACCTGCTTCTGGCGGTGTTCACCGTCTATCAGGCTCTTCCGGGCGAACGGCACGATCGAGTCCTGCGCGACATCGGGATCCTTCCGGCCGTCGCCGGCGTGCTCAACAGTGCCTGGGTCATCTTCTGGCACTTCGAACTATTCGTGCTGACGGTCCCCGTGATGCTCGGTCTACTGGGCACCCTGATCGTGATCCACGTGCGCCTGCGACCCGCCCGCCTGCAGGGCGGGAGCATCCGCTGGGCGGTCGCGCTGCCCTTCTCAGTTTACCTGGGTTGGATCACCGTGGCCACCATCGCCAACATCTCGCAGGTGCTGTATCGCGCCGGCTATCGCGGCGATCCTCTCGGCGAGGAGGTATGGGCCTTGATCGTGCTGGCCACGGGTGTCGCCATCGCAGCGATCATGCTGCTGCGAGAGGCCGACTGGGCGTACGCCCTGGTGATCATCCGGGCATACGTGGGCATCGCGGCCAAGCAGGACCCGCTTGCGACCGTGGCAGCCGCGCTCCTGGGCGCGGTCGTGGTGGTCGCCATCACGGGCTACGTCCTGCTGCGTTCGCGGACCGGCGTGCGCCCTCAGGCGGCATCATCCGCCTGAAGAAGCCGTAGATGGGACGTCTTCGGACCTGCCGGAGACGGCCGATGCCCCGGCAGGCTGTGCGGACGGCTCGACGTCCTATGCGGGAGGCCCGACCTCGAAGGCGACGAGGGCTTGTGTCGCCGGGCGCTGGCGCCCATCGGATGGCCGGTTGGCCACCACGAAGTCACCGCTCTTCAGATTCCGCCGAGCCATGACCGTCGAGCCACCTCCATCGAGGTTGAACGACTGCCTGGCGCCCAGCGATGTCATCAGCTGACCCATCTCGGCGAGCGTCACACCGACGCTGTAGCCGGGCCGGCGACCATCCACGGTGATCGATGAGGACGCGACCGTCTGCAGTGACGCCGACGCCGGTCCTGGGGTGCCGCTGCACGCTCGGCGGGTACTGCGCACGTGATGGCGCCGCCACCTTGCCGTCGCGCGCGGTGAACTGGTTGCCGCCCACCGCCTCGGCGATACCGGCCCAGCCCGAGGCCGCTTCGATCGTCCCGCCGCAGCGGTTGTCGACCTTGCGGACGACGCTCGTCATGAGGTCCATGCGCTGCCCCACCTTCAGCTCATAGACCCACTTCTGGGCGCGAATTCTTCACCGAGAGGACCGCCTGCCCGCTCTTGAGCCTGGTATTCCCCGCGCCCCGGCGGACCTCGACCACCCGGGTCTGCTGGGTGGCGTTGGGGCGGACGATGTCCTCCAGCTGCAGCACGACTTCGATGCCGCCCGGCTTGGTGCGGGTGCTCGACGCGAAGCGCTTGGTGAAGAGCACGACCTTGCCGTCATCGCGATGCGTGTTGACCCGGTGGAGCTGCTTCTCGACCCGTCGCCCGGGAAGTCGGACCCAGACGTGCGTGCGGACATCGCCGATGCGGGCGTTGCCATCGGCGTCTATGCCGAGGGTGGGCCGCGTGCAGGCCTGCGCCAGCAGCAGCTCACCGCCGGAGACGGCCATCGATTGCGGCGCAGCATAGGCGTCGACACGGTTCCTGGTCGACATGTCCCCGTTGGTCGCGATCATCGCCTGCCGACCGGGCCGGCTCTTGCGGATGGCCATCTTGCTCACGACATCACGCCTGACGACCCGGTCGTTGGAGAGGACCGACATCAGCTGCACACCGTCGAGGAGCGGCTCCACCGTCGCCACGCGCACCGACTGGCGACGACCGCCGGTCGTCTTCATGGTGCCGACCTGGTACTGGATCCCGGGCGCCAACACCACCGTGCTCGAGGGCTTGAACGGCCGAGTGATGGAGGCCTCGGCGGCGGAGGCGAACGAGCTCGCCGCCAGGGACAGGGTCAGACCCAGGACGGCGACGCGGGCAACGCGCCGGCGGGGCATCGATAGCAGCTTCATGCCTGAAGGGTCGCCGCGGAGCCGGCACCGAGCCATGGCCCGGAAGTCCCCGGCCGCTGGGCCACTGCCTCGGCCCGCGGGTGTAGCAGGGTGCGCTGCGGTGGCGAGCGCTCGGGTCGCGACACTGGGCCTACCGACGGGGCGGCACCGTCCCCGCCTGGCCGCGCTGCTGCGCATTGGCCTCGGTGGCGGTGACGATGGCCGCGGCCACCGCGCGGTCCACGATCTGCACGCGATCGGCATCGAAGGTGTGGATGCTGCCGTCAGTGGTGACGCAGACGGCCTGCGTGACCGTGCCGGTGACATCCGACCAGCTGCTGACGAGGTCGATGACGCTGACCGGATAGCCGTTGGGGTCGGAACCGCCGGGGTGGTAGATGGCGGCCAGTGGGCTCATGCTCGCGTTCCTCGTGCGTGGTCTGTGCCACCCAAGGCTAGCGTCAGCGTGCCGCGGATGCTGGTTCGGTGACCGATCCGGAGTCGCTCTTGGTGCGCTTCTCGGCACCGGCCATGAGCACGCCCCAGAAGACGCCGCCCTGGGCGGCCAGCCCCATCTGCACCAGGAGACTCGCCTCCCCCATCGAGCCGATCTCCCGCCAGACGGCGGGAAAGACCACCAGCGCGATGAGGCAGGCCAGCGCCACCCAGGCCCGGTTCAGCTCGATCGTGATGGGCGACCCGCTGCGCGCCATGGCCACCGCTTCCGAGAGCAGCACGCCCAGCACCACCACGCCGTAGAGCAGCAGCTGCTGCAGGAGTGGCATCTCAGACCCAGCGGCTGGCCCGATGGGAGCGACAGCCCCGTTCAGGTCGAACCAACCCAGCAACGCATCCATCGCACCCTCCTCTCATGGTGACCGCACCTATGCCACCGCGCGTCGGTGCGTCCGGTCAACACGCAGGACTACGTATCACGATGGGCGCCATGCCACGGGGACCCATACCACTGGGACCTACACCACGGGCCGCCGCCGCAGCCCCTGCTTCGGCCGCGGACCTTCAGCGGCGTCGGCGAGGGATCACCGAGGCGATGACCATGACGATCCCGAGGGCGACCGCTGCTATCGGCCAGGCGGTGCCGAGGTCGAAGTCGACATCGATCTGGTCGCCGAATAGGATCCAGACCCCCAGCAGCACCAGGACCAGCCCGATGATGGCGGCACCGGCACCACCCCGGCCTCGTCGCACATCGGCCGGCGGCCGAACCCCGGCCGCTTGCTGCTGCGCATACCAGGCCTGCTGCTGCGCATACCAGGCCGCCTGCTGCTGGGCCTGGTTCGGCGCCGGAGGCGGCACGTAGGGATCATTCCCCTGGCCGAAGTAGGGGTCGCTGGGCTGCGGCGCCTGCCCGTAGGGATCGGCGGCACGCTGTCCGTAGTAGGAGTCCTGCGGCGGCATGCCGCCCCGGTCGTAGCTCATGGACAGGCCTCCGGGCGCTCCAGGGAGAGGGACGAGAGCGTGCTGTGGACTGCGAGCATGACGTGGTCTCCGGTCGCAGGGGCATCGGGCACGTTCCACAGCCCGGGGCTCGTCTCCACGAGGCCACTGCTCCCGAGGTCGTCGCTCGCGCCGGTGGCATCAAGCTGCACCTGGAGCGGCGCACCCTCGGGGACGCAGACCGTCAGCGAGGAAAGATTCAGCGTGGCGTCCGCCCGGACATTCCCAGCGGGCAACGACAGTCGACCGCTGGAGGCATTGAGCGTCAACTCCACCGCGGCCTGCTCAGGCGTCGAGGCACCGGTCAGGTCGATGGCGACCTCGGAGGCATTCAGCGTGGCGCTGACCCGTGTCAGCGGTCCCAGGCCCAGATCGAGGTCGGCCTTGACGCCATCGAGGGTGGCGCCCACCGTCAGCGCCGCAGACGCGGGCACGAGAACGTTCCAATCGCTCGCCTGCTGACGTCCCAGGAATGCCAGGTCACCGCCGGACTCCTGGACCAGGCCCAGATAGGAGGTCGCTCCATCAAGGTCGCGCTCGCGGATCGACGGGGCGTCGTCGAGCGCATGTCTGGCCTGCAGGTCCCAGGTCGTCTCAGCGGCTCGCGAGACCGACAACCCTCCGCACGCGAGCGAGATGGACAGCTCGAAGGCTTCCGGGTTGGCGACGCTGCCCTGTGCGGTGCGGGCCGGCCCCGCATCGTCACGGTTGCAGGCGCCGCCGACCAGCGCCGGGATGACGCCCTGGAGGTTGCCGAAGTCATCGTCCGGCAGTGAAGCCGCGGCCGCGCCGAAGATGATGCCGAAGGTGGCCGCGACCAACGCGCCCCCGAACCAGGCGAACGGCGTCCAGCGCAAGATCAGACCCAGCCCGATGCCGACCAGGATCAACGGCCACAGCTGGCCCAGCTCGCGGGCGATGTCCGAGCCGAGCCAGCCCCGGTCGACGGCCAACGGGATGCCGCCGAGCGCGATAAGGAAGACGCCCCAGTTGAGGAGGCTTCGATCGATGCGCATGACCCCCGTAGTCTACTGAAGGCGCCTTCGAAGGGTGTCCGAGTCGCGAACGGTGTTCCGGCGAAACCGGTGCTCAGGCCGGAGCCGGCAGGTCCCGCCGTGGGAAGCGATACCAGGCGATAGCGATGAAGACGCCCGTGAAGATGAGCATCACCGCCGCGTCGCTCGGGGCCAGGCCCTCGGTCATGACCTCCCGCGCCTTGAGCAGGTTGAACATCGAATAGTCCTGCAGCCAATGGACGTCGGGCCAGATGGAGCCGATGGCGAAGGCCAGGTAGTTGAGCAGGACGAACACGGCCGGGACGCCGATGGCCGGGCCGACCCGGTCCGACTCCACCGATGCCGCGAAGGCCAGGGCCATGAAGGCGATGAAGAGCAGCGACGCGGCGAGCCACAGCTGGGGCAGGTTCCCCAGCGCGATCTCGTCTCCCAGACCAAGAGCCGTGATGGTGACTCCGGTGGTGACGACCAGGACCGCCACCAGCAGGCCGATGAATGCGGCGCCCGCCACGAAGAGCGTGGCGTACAGCGTCCGGCGCGAGATCGGTCGTGAGAGCGTCACCTCCAGCGTGCCCCGATCCCGTTCGCCGGCGATGACGAGGGCCGGGAAGGCCAGCGCCATGATCCCCAGCAACAGCAACGTGAAGGGGTGAGCGAGGCCCATCGCCACCGTGCCCGGCAGCGAGAACAGATCGCCGCCGCCGAAGTTGGCGAACTGCGCGAAGAGCGGGATGCTCTGGACATACCGTCCAAGCTCCTGCCCGAACGCCTTGTACATCACCGGCATGATCGCGCCGATCAGCACCAGTCCTGCGCCGATGACGATGAGCCGCAGCACGTTGGCCGAGATGGTGTGCCGGAAGACAGGCAGGTTCATGCCGCCCTGTCCGTCCCCGGCGCCGCAACGGCTGCGTCGGGATCCTGGGTGTAGTACTCCATGAACGTGTCTTCGAGGCGGGCGGGCTCGATGAGCAGGTCGCGGACGCGACTCCCGCGGATGGCGAAGAGGAACGGCTCGGGGTCGCCCTCCAGCTGGCATGACAGAACGTCCTCGCCCACCTCCAAGTCGCTGACACCGGGCACGCGGCCCAGGTCGGGCGGCGAGCCATCGAAGCGCAGCTCCACCCGCCGCCGTCGGCGCCGACGGAGCTCAGCCACATCGGTCAGGGCGACCAGCTCACCGGTGCGGACGATGGCCACGCGGTCGCAGACGCGTTCGACCTCCGACAGGATGTGGGAGCACAGGAAGATAGTGCGGCCGGCCCGCCTGCGATCCTCGATGATGGCGTAGAAGGAGCGCTGCATGAGTGGGTCCAGGCCCTCGGTGGGCTCATCGAGGATGGCCAGCTCGGGATCGTTCTGGAAGGCCTGTACGATGCCGATCTTCTGGCGCATGCCGCGCGAGTAGTCACGGATCTGCCTGCCCAGGTCACGCTGGCTCAACTCCAGGCGGTCGATGAGCTCATCACGCAGCGGTGCCGGCTGTCCGTCAAGGGCGGCCAGGTAGCGCAGCTGCTCGCTGCCGGTCATGGCGTCGTAGAAGGCGATGCCGCCGGGTAGGTAACCGGTGCGGCGTCGGATCTCCTCGCTCTCGGTCGCGATGTCGTGGCCAAGGACCTGGGCCTGCCCCGATGTGGCGTGCAGGAAGCCCAGCAACAGGCGGATGGTGGTGGACTTGCCTGCACCGTTGGGGCCCAGGAAGCCGAAGATCTCGCCTTCGTCGACCTCGAGCGACAAGTCGGTCAGCGCCCGCACCACGCTGCCTCGGTGGAGTGGGGTCGCGCGACTCCGGTAGGTCTTGGTCAGCGCCTGGCTGAGGATGGCAGCCATCAGGTGGGCCCGGTCGAGCCTCCCCGGAACCCGGAGGCACGGTGCCCGGCCAGTCGCCAGCCCAGGGGCAGCGCCACAGCCGCCAGCAGCAGTTTCAGCACGTCGCCAGGCACGAACGGGTAAAGGCCGAAGGGCAGCACGTCGAGGACGCTGCGGTCGAGTGCCAGGGCAAGCCAGACCAGGCCGACCGCGTAGATGACCACGGTGCCCAGCAGCATGGCGCCGAGCGAACCGCCGATGCGACGATCCCAGCCTCGCTGGGCCAGACCGCCGACCAGGGCCGACGCGACCAGGAAGCCGAGCAGGTAGCCGCCGGTCGAGCCGAGCACGAGCCGGCCCGAGTCGAAGGCGGCGAACATCTCGGTGCCTGACCGCTCGAAGGAGAAGACCGGCAGCCCGATGGCTCCGATGAGCAGGTAGATGGCGGTGGCACTGAAGCCGCGGCGGGCGCCCAGGGCGGCGCTGGTGAAGAGCACGCCGAAGGTCTGCAACGTGATCGGCACGTACGGGTTCTCAGGCACGTACAGGCGCCCCAGCGTGATGGCCGGCAGGTCGAACGCGACGCGAGCGCCCAGGATGAGCAGGAGCACCCCTCCCGCGATGAGCGCCACGTCGCGCGCCCAGGCCGGCGCCCGCGAGGTGAGTCGCTCGGGCAGCAGGACGTCACCAAGGGTGAGTCCGCGTGGCAGGTCAAGCCTTCCGGCGTGGTGGGCTGTGGTCATCGCGCGGATGGTAGCAGGGCGGCCCTACCTGCCACCTGCCCGCACCACACCGTAGACTTGACCGATGAGACGACACTGGCGTTCGATCGCGGGCATCATCGCGGTCATCCTGGTGGTCGTCGTCGGCGTCGGGTTCCTGTGGCTGAACGATCTGGCCGACCCCATGACAGAGACCGACGCGGCCATGGCCTCGTCACCGACGGTCACGGTCGAGACCGACCCCTGGCTCACGTTCACGCCTGCCGAACCCTCCAGCACCGGCTTCATCTTCTACCCCGGCGGCCGTGTCTCGGCGCAGGCCTATGCACCCCCGGTGCGCGCCATCGCCGAAGCCGGCCATCTCGGGGTCATCGCACCCATGCCCTTCGGCCTGGCGGTCCTCGATGCCAACGCCGCCGACGCCATCATCGAGGCGCACCCTGAGGTCGCGCACTGGGTCATCGGTGGACACTCGCTCGGTGGCGCCATGGCCGCCCAGTACAGCCAGGGCCACGACGAGGTCGATGGCCTGGCACTGTGGGCCGCCTATCCACCCGGTGGCACCGACCTGCACCAGAGCGACCTCCTGGTGACCTCGATCTTTGCGACCGAAGATGGGCTGGCGACCATCTCGGACATCGAGGCATCGGCGGCGCAGCTGCCGGCAGACACCACCTTCGTCGAGATCGACGGTGGCAATCACGCGCAGTTCGGCTGGTACGGCGCACAGGATGGCGATGGCCAGGCGACCATCTCGCGGGAGGCGCAGCAGGAGCAGGTCGTGGCAGCCACGCTCCACCTCATCGAGGCCGTGGCGGCTCCCTAGTCGGGCGGTCCGATGCTGTCCTTGAGCGCGAGCTGGAGTGAGCCGGCGTTGAGCTCCACGACCTCCACCTCGAAGCGATGCTCGCCGGGCGCCAGGCGATGGCCCGCGATGTGGAACGTGACCACGTCACCACGACCGAACGAAACCGGCCTCATGCGCGAGACCTCGCCGGCTTGGTACACGGTCTCCTCCCCGACGCGGGCCGCGCTGATGGCCGTCGGCTCGATCACCGTGCCATCGACGACCACGCGGCCGATGCCGACGAGCGTCCCGTCGCCCATGCCATTGCGGGCCTGGAGTCGGAAGCCATCACCATCATGCTGCAGGCTGCCGGCGACGTAGAACTGGCGGACGAGGAAGTCGGGGACGCGCATCAGCGCAGACTAGCGGCTGGCGCCCCCGCGGGTGCTGATCGGAGCATGAGATAGTCACCCAAAGCTGCAATGACCGGTGAAGGAGCCGCATCTGGAAACTCATCAGGAGCCGACCGGACCGACATCGCGGGATGAGGATCGAGCCTGATGCTGGACCTATTCCGCCTCCTGCTGGCGCTGATGCTGCTGATGCATGGTCTGCTTCACCTGATCTGGTTCCTGGCCGCCTGGACGTCCGTTCAGACCGGCGTCGGCGATGGCCCCTGGATGCTGCCGGGCAAGGTGACCATCCGCAGCGCCATCGGCAAGATCCTCGGCGTCATCGCCCTGGCCGCCACGGCCCTCTTCGTCTTTGCGGCGCTGGGCCTCGCGCTCAAGCAGCCCTGGTGGGCCGCCTGGGCCGAGATGGGGGTCTTCTTCTCGTGGGTCTCCGTGGCGCCGTGGCTGCGCCAGTCACCGAGCTCGACCGCCACTACCGCCCTCATCGCCGACGTCGTGCTCATGTTCGTGCTGGCGCTGGACCTGAGTCTCGAGGTCACCGCATAAGGGCTGGGGTGGTGCCCTGCGCCATGCCGACTTCCGGCCCGAACGGGTACACTCCGTGTCGCTCGGTGTCGTCGCGGTGCGGCGGCACGCGACGCGTGGTGGCTATAGCTCAATCGGCAGAGCATCGGATTGTGGCTCCGAAGGTTACGGGTTCAAGCCCCGTTAGCCACCCCACCTCCCCTCGTGGATGACCGGCATGGAGCGGCACCAGGCAGCAAGGAGCGGCACCGAGATTGCTGCGGACATGGCCTATCTGGCCGCCGACTCGAACGCTGACGGCGCTGACAATCGCCGTATCGGCCAGGGGCGCCCTTCGCGGCCCAGGTCGGCCTATTTCAGCCACACTGACATCGATGCCAGTGTGGCGGCGGGTACCGTCGGGGACCGGGTGTGTCGGGCTTCCCCTACGGCTGCAGCGCTGGGAGGGGGCGGGGGATGCGGATCTCCATCCCTCCAGACCGAGCAGCCCCGGACACAGAAGCGGGTCGCTCAGTCCGATGACCGCGGGACCCGAATGTTGCTGCCCTATCTGTTGGGAGGCTGGCTCCCGGGGAAGATGATGCCGCTCCACGCCCATTTGCCGGATGAGGTTTCGGTCTCGAACACGACTGCGGAAAGCCCGTCATATGCACCGTTCCCGACCAGTTCGTAGTAGGCGGCTTCAGCCCTTGCAGAAATGTTGGTCGTATGGACCGACCGGCCCTCCCAGAACCCAGCGTCGTTCTCGATATGCACCGTGCCCCAGCCAAGGTCCGTGGCCAAGTCGTCGAAGCGGTCGATGGAATAGTCGTTCGTGAATGCACCACTGAGCCGGGGGTCGCTCATCTCCACGTTTGCGGTATCCAACCATCGTTCCCGAACGATGCCACCCTCTTCCGTCCTTTTGTAACTCGGCAGCTCTTCGCTTGATGGAGAGTCCTCTGGATACACAAGGAAGCCAGTGACGAGAGCCGGTGTCATCGACTCATCGTCGGTCGCGGCCCCGGGCACGCTGCTCTGCTGGTCGAACGGCTGGGCGATGAGCATCACGCCGCCGATAGCGAAGATAAGGGCACCGGCGGTGATAGCTTTGGCTGGACTGAACATGGTCTGGGTCCTCCCTGTGATGGTGGCGGTCTGGCCGTTCGTGGCCAGGATGGGCGTGGGCTGGTACTCGGTGGTCTGGTCGGTGGTCGGTGGAATGGCCTGCGTGCGTTTGGATGACGGCAGCCACCACCGGCGACCGAGTTGTCGTGTCTGGGGCAGCCTCGTCGCAACCTGATGGGCGCTGCGTGATGCGTCTGGCGGTGCGAACTCCGCGTCCTTCATCCATCGGGCAAGGTCGAGTCCCAACTTCTCGTCAGTCATTGGATGACCCCCTGTCGGACCGGCTCCGGTGTAGCCGGGCGAGCATCGGCTTCAAGAGCGGCGCGCAGCGCATCCATGGCCCGCTTCAGACGTGAGTGGACCGTTCCTTCGGGGATGTCCAGCGCATCGGCGACCTGTTCCAAGGTCATATCCAGCAAGTAGCGCAGGACGAGGATGGCTCGGTGGTCCAGGGACAGGTGCTGGAACCCTCGATCCAACTGGTCTCGGTCGGCAACTGCCCCGAAGGCGTCGCGCTCCCGTGGCTCGTCGGCGGGCTGCATCGCCGAGTCGGGCATCCACTTGGGCTTCCGCTTGGCTTCGTCGTAGCAGGCGTTGACGACGAGGCGATACGACCAGCCCTCGAACTTCGCTGGGTCCTTCAGACGTGGGATGTGCCGCCAGATGTCGAGGAATGCCTGCTGCGTCGCGTCCTCCGCCAGATGCGGGTCACGGAGGATGCCTTGGGCGACCCGGAAGAGGCGAGCATGGTTGGCGGCGGTCAGCGACTCGAACGCACGCTGGTCACCCTGCTGTGCCTGCACCACGAGGTCTTGGTCCATGCCCTCTTTCTCTTTTGCCGCCGGTCAGGTGACCGCCGGGAGGGCCGACCCCGCCCTAGCCCTCTGCTTGGTACGACTGGTCGTGAGCCGGAAACTGTCCGATTCCGGGTGCGACCGGCCATGACGCCAGTCGGAACTCGCCTACTATCCGCCCGTCCGCAAGCCCCCCATCGCTGCGAGAGTCGTGCGCACGCAGGACATGGACACCCCGCAGCGCAAAGATATGCACCGCCCATGGCCAGTCGCCCGGAAGGACTTGGGGGCGCTCAGCCAACGCTCTCCATCGAGGGTGTCGGTGTGCTTGTGATGGAGTTGCTGGCGGCGTGAAAGCGTCGGAACCTTAGGTCGGGTGCCCGCCGCGACCTCCGGAGACGATGACGCGGAAGCGGGTCCCTCAGCTGAAGACCAAGGGACCCGTGTCTCTAGGTGAGCATCTTGCTAAGCAAGCGTCACTCGGGGGCCGGTGGCTCAGGCAGCGGCGGAAAGTCCCCGGAGAAGATGAGACCGCTGAACGGGTTGGCAGTCTCAGCCAGCGAATCGTCCATGACGAGGATGGCCGAGAGGCCCTCGTACCCGCCCTGCCCGATGCAGGTGGCGGTCTCCCCGGTGAGGCCAGTCGGGAAGAGCCCATAGCCCTCGTAGAGGTTGATGGACGTACACGTCCAACCGCCCTCCTCGTTTCGCAGATAGTTGGCGGAGACGTTCACCGCATTGAACCCGTTGTCCGTCTGGTAGACATCATCGTTCCACAACGCCGCCACCTCGCCGCTGAAGCGGGGGTCGCTGGCGGTCCATGTCTGCGGGCTGCATACGTAGTGCCAGTCGTGGCGGACCGCACCGTCCTGCTCGTAGTCGGGACCGGTGCAGGAGGAAGCAAGGGCGATGTTGCCGGTGACCCAGACCGGCTCCACGTCTGCCGTTGTCGCCGGCACGCTGGCCTGCTGCTGGAACGGTTGGGCGATGAGCAACACGCCTCCGAGGGCGAAGACGAGGGCTCCGGCGGTGATGGCCTTGGCTGGACTGAACATGGTCATGGTCCTCCCGATGACGGTGGGACTCTGGCCGTTGCTGGCCGGGATGGGGCTGGGCTGGTACTCGGCTGTACCGGTCGTCGAGGGAGTGGTCGCTATCGACTTCGATCGACGGAGAGGTAAGGGCAGCCACCGACCCTGCTGGCGGACCCTTGGTACGTTCGCCATCACCATGGCCACGCCTTGCGGCACGCTCTCCGGGGCTTCTTCACGGTCGCTGAACCATGCTGCGAGTCGCCGTTCGTCGTTCATCGCGCGGCCTCCTGCCGCACCGGAGCCGAGGTCACGCTGCGTGCATCTGCCTCCAGTACCGCGCGCATCGCCTTGGTGGCGGCCTGCAAGCGGGAGTAGACCGTGGGCCGGGGCAGGTCCAGCATCTCCGCCACCTCATCAGGGGTCATACCCAGCAGGTAGCGCAGCGTGAGGACCACCCGGTGGTCCATGGACAAGCGTCGGAACGCTCGCTCCAGCTGATCACGGTCGGCGATGCCACGGTAGACATCGGCGACTCGCGGTTCGTCAGCAGGCGACAAGTCATCGCTCATCGTCCACGTTGGCTGGCGCTTGGCCTCTGCGTAGCAGACCCGGACGAGCAGCCGATACGACCAGCCCGAGTACTTGGCCGGATCACGCAGGCGGCGCATCTTGCGCCAGATGTCGAGGAGGGCCCGCTGGGTCGCATCCTCGGCCAAGGCCCGGTCACCCAACACGCCGTGGGCGACACGGAACAGCCGGGGATAGTCAGCGGTCGCCAGCGTCTCGAAGGCGTGCTGGTCGCCCTGCTGAACCCGAACCACGAGGTCTTGGTCCATGCCACCGCAACTCTTGGCTGGCGGTCGATCCGACCGCTGGACCCCCCGGGTCTTGTTCGGACCCTTGTAGGGTACGAGGGCCGACAACGGACGGGATTATGAGATTTCGTCGTTCGGCGCGAGCGATACGACCAGCGTCGTGGTCGGCGTCATCGTCGTCTCCGTGTCGATCAACGTGCTCCTCGTCTCGCGACAGCGTGCCCACGACCCGCGATCCGCGCCGTACTTCGTTGCTGCCGTCGTGGTGGTCGGGGCTCTGGTCCTGCTCGCCAGCGGCGACATCCACGGCGCGGCGCTCCTGGCAGGCTTGGCCGCGGCGATCGGCCTGACCTACCCATGGTCGCACCCGACGGTCACGAACAGCGGGTCTGCGGACCCGCTCGGAGATGCACGGACGAGATAGCCGCCGGACGTCGATGATCAAGCCCGCAGCCAGCGTGGTGCCGTGGCATCGTCTTGCTATGCCGTGGCGTCTGTCCTGGCACCTGAGGCGGCTCGGGCGATAGCGCGCGCAATGGCGCGGGCCAGCGGCGGTGCTGGCAAACGGACGGATGGCGCGTACCATGTGGCCATGAGGATTCCGGCTCCGGTCGTGCAGCTCATCGACAGCGCGCCCATCGCCCATGTGGTGACGCTCAACGCTGACGGCTCAGCCCACGTGTCTCTCGCCTGGGTCGGGATCGAGGACGACGAGGTCGTCATCGGCACCATCCCCGAGCAGCCCAAGCTGCGCAACATCCGACGCGACCCCCGGGTCGCCATCTCGATGGTCTCCGGCAGGCGCAACGCGTACGGCCTCGACGAGTACGTCGTGCTCCACGGTCGTGCTCGGCTCACCGAGGGCGGTGCCCCCGAGCTGCTCCAGCGGCTCGCCCATGGATACCTCGGTCCCGACGTCCCCTTCCCACCGATGCCCGACCCACCACCAGGCTGGGTCATCCGCATCGCGGTCGAACGGGTCTCGGGCATCGGCCCCTGGGTCGCGGAGGCATGAGCCACCAAGCCAAGCCCGCGCCGCGGCGCTGAGCCGCCACGTACACGGCCTCCCGCGAACACGAAGCACTTCCGGCCCGGAGCCGACTACGCCGGCTTTCGCTTCGGCACACCCCACGCCGCACTGGAGGCCCTCGAGTAGGGCCGACAGCCGCTTTGTTACCCTGCCCCAACGGCATCCGTGAGCGACAGGAGCCCGATTTGACGTGCCCGGCGCCAGCAGCGGCTCGCCACCGTTGTCGACCACGCGAGGGGACACCGTGCGCTTCCTGACATCCGGTCAGTATCCGATCGTGCGGGGGACGCCGACACCGAGGGGCAGCCGGTGGCACGAATCCCTGGGCGACGACTGGTGGTACGAGGTCGACGCGAGCGAGCGGTTCGTGGATTGACGAACCGAGCGCCCACCCGGTGACCGACCCTCGCCTGACAGCGAAGCCGAGTCGCGTTGCCACGCGTGTGCTCGCGGTGGTGGCGGTCATCCTTGCGCTCGCTCTGCTCGCGCTCGCGGTCGCCGATCTCGCCGTCCCGGCACGGGAGGGCATCCTCGGCTACTCGCGCGTACTGGCGCCATACCTCGCGCTGCTGCTCATCCCGCTGGGCCTGCTCGCGCTCTGGCTTCGTGGACGGGTTCGGTGGCTGCTCGGGGTGGTCGTGCTCGTCGGGCTCGTCCTGGCGGTCGTCCGCCTTGCACCGGTGCTGCCGCTCGGGCGGGACGAGGTCGACGCCTCTGCGCCGACGGATCGACCTCGCGAGCTGGAACGTCTCGGTCGACGCCGTCGAGCCCGATGTCCTGCTCGAAGCGCTCGCCGAACGGGCACCGGCGATCATCGGACTGCAGGAACTCGGTCCCGGCCTCGCCGCGGCCATCGAGGCCGACCCGGTCATCGCGCGGGACTATCCGTACCGGATCCTCGAGCCGGCGAGCGACTGGACCGGCATGGGCCTGCTGAGCTCGTGGCCCATCGAGGGGGACGCGGAGACGAGCGTGCGGCCGCCGCTCATCGCAATGACGGTCCTGCCGCCCGATGGGGAGACGCTCGACGTCATCGTGGCGCACGCCCCGCCGCCCACCATGGGCATCCTGCGCACGGGCCCGCGTTTCGACCCCACGAACCGGGACATCGGCCTGCGGCAGCTGCGCGAGCGGGTCGATGCGAGTATCGCGAGCGGACGTGACGTGGTCCTCGTCGGGGATCTCAACCTGACCGACCGCGAGCTCGGGTACGAGGATATCGCCGAGGGGCTGGCCGACTCGTATCGGGTCGCAGGCTCGGGCTGGGGCCATACCTGGCGACCGTCGCGCTTCGCCTGGCTGCCGTTCGGGTTGCTGCGCATCGACATGGCGCTGGCGAGCCCGGGTCTCACGCCGGTCGCGAGCGAGCCGGATTGCACGCCGCGGCGGACCGACCACTGCCTCCTCGACGTCGCGTTCGTGCGGGACGGGTGAGTGTCGCCTTCGATGGTCTGGGCGCACCGGATCGACGCCGCTCGCACAGCCGCTGTAGTCATCGTGGCCATCTCGACGGCCGGGATCGATCGGGCCACCCGAAGCGCCCGAGCACCCGAGCACGACAGCCATGATCATCGAGGACGCGGAGGCCTTGAGACTTCCCGCCACCGAATGCGAGGTCGCATCGCGATCAGCCCACGATCAGCGGCTCTTCCCCGAAGAACCACAGCTTCACGGCGCCCTTGCCCAGGCGCTCGCTGACGGCCTTGCGGATCGGCGCCTCGGCAGCGAGGTCCGGGAGACGGATCGAACGCTTCGGGCTTCTTGTCCAGGTCGAAGCTGAGTTGGAGCGCGTCCGGGTCGAGCCCGTGTTCCGAGAGGATGTCCGCGAGGGTGTCGCGGATCCCCTGGACCTCAGTGAGGGTGAGGTCGATCTCGTCGCCGCGGATCTTGGAGACGCCAGAGCCCGGGAACACCGGGACGCCGTATCCGGAGAGTTCCTTGATCGCCTTCATCGGGACGCTGTCGCGGGTGAACAGCAGGACCGTCGCGCCGTCCCCGGATCCGGAGAATCCCGACGAAGTGCGGGTCATCGGTGACCTTGGTGAAGAGCGTGTCGAATGCCTCCCAGCGGTCGTACGTCTCGACGACCGCCTCGACGTCGACGCCAGCGGGCTCACCGGTGCCCAGGTCGGACGGATCGCCGATGATGGCGCCTTTTGCCGCCTGCCACTCGGTGCCATGGGGGACCTGGTCCGACCAGCGCAGAGCCACCGGCTGGTCGGGCAGGCTTTCGAGGAAGGCATCGAGCGTGTCGTCGGTGAAGGCCAGGTCGACCCCGTCGCCGAGCCAATCGGCCGACAGCGCGCCCTCCACCGGACCGACGGTCGCCGGGTCGGCGGAGAGGATGGTCACGGTGATGCGCTCGGTCTCGGGCTGGAGCGTGATGACGAAGTCGTCGAGCCCGAGGTCGCGGAGCAGCGTCACCACCCGCATCGCCGGCCATTCGAGGTCCTCGCCGGCACGGGCCAGCATGTCCACCGGGGTCTGCACGATGAGGTCGGCGGAGACCGGACACATCCGGACGTCATCGAGGACGAGCTCGACGGGCATGGCGCCCGAGACGATGGCCGCGACCAGGGCCTGCGCCTCGTCTGGACCGAAGCCACCGGCACCGCCGGAGATCTGCGCCCGACCGTCGAAACGGTTGGCCCGGATGGCGGGCGCGGATAGGATCTGGCCGTCGAGCACGATGGCGAACTGCTCCCCGTAGTGGTCGGCCGCGTACTCGTCGAAGAGGCGGGCGGCGGTGTCCTCGAGCAGCAGGTCGATGAGCAGCTCACCGGTCGTGTCGTCGGTGACGACGGCCGCACTGGCGATCTCCGTGCCGGTGAAGAGGGGCTCGATGTCCGCCATGCCCGCCGGCAGCGGCCCCTCCCCGACCAGGCCCTGCAGCTCGAGCGGCACCGGCATGAACGTCAGCTCCGCCGTCGCACCGAGGCCGGCCGCGAGCTCCGACGCAGCCACCAGATCGGTCGGGCCGGGCTTGAGCAGCACGCTGATCGTGCCGCTGCCTGGGTCGGTGATCGCGTCGCCGGCGATGCCCATGGCCCCGAGACGGTCGTCGAGCACGTCCGCCGCGGCGTCGAGCGTCGCCTCGACCGTTTCGGCGGGGGCTCGGTAGGTGAGGCAGTAGCCCTCGATCGCCGGCGCGGCGGCCACCGTGGCGCCGAGCGCGAGGACCGCCGACAGGGCGGTGACGGTGGCGAGGACGGCGTGGCCGAGCATCGTGATGGTCTCTACTCCGTGCGCCCGAGGGCCGCCCCCGGCGCCTGAGCCGTGCGGCGCAGCGCTGCCTGCACGACGGTCGCAGGCGCGGTTTACCGAGTGGCTCGGGCAGCCGCACCTTGATCCGCTCGGGTTGCGATGCCGATGGCGCTGGGAGCGTCGAGTCAATGGCCCCAATCCCATCTGTCCCCGGCCCCGGAGCGCGACCCCGGGAGCATCGTTTCGGTTCTGGTGTCGGCGCAGCGGTCGAGCGGCAGCGATGCGGTGCAGAATGTCATCCCATGATCGACTGCCCCATGACCGAGGACTGTCCTGCCTACGACCATGACGCCCAGATGTGCCTCGTCCATCCGGGTGACTGCGAATTCTCGCCCGCCGATGGCGAAGCCGCCCGCTCGGTCGATACGCTTGAGATCCTGACGCCTGACACCTCCGTTGACGTGCTTCCGGGATGACCTGCTGAGCATCAGCGATGTGCAGGCTGGAGTGGCGCGGCTGACCTGAGCGGCGGACCCGCGCCTAGCTGCTTCGGACCAATGTTGCGATCAGACCGGCCGCCTCTCGCGTCTAAGGCGCATGCCGACCTCATCGATGCCGGGCCCGTCGCCGACGCCGGCTACGGAGCTGCTCCCTCACTCGGGCTCGACGGACGGTCAAGCGGATGGAGGTGCGCTCAGCGTCACGCCAGGCCGCCAGCGCCTCACTCACGGTCGGTGGGCGTTCGTCGGGTCTGGGCATGGGGCACCTGCATGCTGGGGTTCCTTCGTCACTTCGGGCGTCCATCATGACAGCCCGGGGAAGGGCCGTCACGCGTGCCTGGGGACGAAGTAAGCAAGCTCCTATCTTGTCAAGCAGCCATCGCGAGACCGTCGGCGCCATCGCGCAGCAGCCGGAACACGGTGCGGACGATCTGGCGCTTCAGTGCTCGGATCGCCTCTCGGCCGGACTTGTGCTCGGCTGCCCTTCGAGCGAGGTACTCCCTGGCCGGGGGGTGATGGACAGCCTGGACGGTGGCGATCGTGTGAAGCGCCCGGTTGAGCTGGCGGTTGCCACCGCGGTTGAGGCGCATCCGCTGGACCTGGCCCGAGCTGGCCGGGATCGGAGCGACACCGGCCAGCATCGCGAAGGCGTCCGCCGAGCGGAAGCGACGCACGTCGCCCGTCTCGGCGATGAGCTTGGCGGCGGTGAGGACGCCCACCCCCGGCAAGGCGAGTAGCGGATGGGCCCCGACGAGCTGGGCGGCACGAGCCTGGAGGGCGCGGGCCTCCACCTCGAGCGCCCGCAGGCGGGCAAGGCGGCCCCGGGCGAGCTCGGCCTGGACGCCGGCCACGCCTCGGAGGCGCCCGGCCATCGCCCGTCGGTTGTGCTCGGCGACGAGGTTCTTCGCGGTGCCCTGATAGCCCGGCAGGAGCACCACGAGATCGGCGTGGAGCCGGTTGCGGACCCTGGTCGCCTCGGCGACGACGTCCTCACGGGCGCCCATGAGCAGCCCGATCTCGTGCGCGCGATCAGGGACCCGGACCGGTGGCAGATCCGCCTCTCGGGCGGTCACCCGGGCGATCGCTAGCGCATCACCTGGGTCGCTCTTGCCGGCCCGCCTCGTCCGGATCCGCTCGCGGCGGGAAAGCTGCGGCGGGACCTCGCGGACCCTGAGCCCGTCCGAGAGCAGGGACCGGGCGGCCGCTGCGCCATAGCTCGCCGAGCCCTCCACGCCCACTATCCCAGCCGGCGCCACCTGACTGGCCCAGGCGGCGAGATCGCGGTGTCCCGCCGGATCGTTGGGGAAGGTGCGCTCAGCGACTGGTGCCCCGAGCTCGTCGATGGCGCAGGCGGCCAGGCTGGCCTTGTGGCTGTCGATCCCGATAGTGGTCATGGTGCGGCGCCTCCATGCGATCTACGATGGGCGCGGGCCGGCACGGGCAGATGTGCGTTGAGTCAGATCCACGCCCCTATGAAGCCACGGCCGGTCCGCTCGATCACGGGGACGGGGGCACTTGCTTACGAAGCCAGGCAAGGCCGGCTCATCCAAACTGAGCCACCCGTCTCCGGACCGAACCTTCTCACAGAAGGCTGGCGCAGCCTGACGCACATCCCAACGTTTGTGCTGGGTGGGGCAGGCATGGAGTGAGCCCCATCCGTACGCTGGAGATATCAGCCAACCAGCACACGAGAAGGGCCCCATGCAGTCTATCGCCATCCCCGTGGACCTGGCCCTCGAACTACGGCCCGAGGGCGGTGACATCGGATCGCTGGAGCGTGCGGTGAGCGCCGGCCTCGCGGTGGTCGAGCAGCGACTGTGGCAGGCCCTGCTGGCGGTGCTCGAGGCGAGCCTGCCGGTGCCCCGGGGCCACGTCGGTTGCGGCGGCATCCTCAAGGCCGACGGTCGAGCACGGCGGCACCTCGTCACGCTCGCGGGCGAGGTCACGCTGTCCCGCCGCCGCTATCGCTGCCTGGCCTGTGGTGGCGAGGTCGTGCCCATCGACGAGGCGCTCGGGCTGGAGCCCCGGGTGCAGCACACGCTCGGGGTGCGGGAGCGGAGCCTCTGGCTCGTGACCGAGCTCTCCTATGGGAAGACGGCCCGCACGCTCGACGAGCTGCGTGACCTGCCGGTCAGCCACGGCCAGCTCCACCGCTGGGTCAGGCAGGAAGGTGGCCGCATCGAGGCCGCGATCGCGCTCCGGCAGGATGCCATCTTCGGGGACCATCCCGAGCGCGACCCGACACCACGCGGGCGCGAGGATGATGTCTGGGTCATGGCCGACGGCACGATGGTCGGTGACCGTGGCTCCGGCACCCACATGGAGGTCAAGCTCGGGCTCGTCTTCACGGGCACCGAGCAGACCGGCAGGGACCGCCGACGCCTGCTCGACCGTCACTACGTCGGTGGCACCGGATCGTGGACCACGTTCGCGGAACGCTTCACCGCCGCCTGCGCGGCGCTGGGCGTCTACGAGGCCCGCCGCATCCTCTTCGTGTCCGACGGTGCGACGGCCATCCGCTGGATCCGGGAGCGCAGCTTCCCCGACGCGGTCGAGTTGCTCGACTGGTATCACCTCACCGAGCAGCTGCGCTTCGGGATCGGCCGACAGCACGAGGCGGTCCTCTCCACCGCGCTGGGGGCGGCCATGCCCGGCGATGTCGAGGCCCTCCTGGCCATCCTGCGCAGCCACGCTCGTTCGCTCGAGCGGGACGACCCCGAGCAGGCGCTCCGCTGCCGCTCGGTCATCGGCTATGTCGAGCACAACCAACAGGGCATCGCCAACTACCGCATCGTGCCCCTGGCCTCGTCCGGGCCCATGGAGAAGGGCGTCGACATCACCATCTGTCGGCGCTTCAAGACGCGGGGCATGAGTTGGTTCCGCCGCGGCGTGAACCAACTGCTCCACCTCAAGCTGCTGCGGCTCAACGGGACCTGGGACCGCTACTGGGCGGAGCGCATGGCCGCATCGCTACGTCCATGGCCTGTCGCGGCCTGAGTATCAGCACAGAGAATTAGATGCTTCCGGGGACGAACGCCACGACGAGGTGCTTCGGCCGATGGGTCCCATGGGGCGACAGAACACGGGGAGGCCTCCTCGGGGTCATGTGGTGGTGGACCACATGCTCCAAGGAGGCCTCGTGAACGTTCAGCCCACCTGCACCGCAGGTGGGCTGAAGAGCCGTTATGCGGCCGGACTCTCCTCCGGCATCGGGGCCATGCTCTCGATCGGGGCCATGCTCTCGATCGGGGCCATGCTCTCGGCGGGGGCCATGCTCTCGGCGGGGGCCATGCTCTCGGTCGGCATCGCGTCGGGGGGTGCCATGGCGGCGTCGGCGAGTAGAACGGTCACCGACGTGCCCGCATCGTCGCTGTTCAGTACCGCGAACCCGCTGATGCCGCTGCCATCGAGTTCACGGAGACGGATGATCTGGTCGGTGACATCTCCGCACGCGACGTCCATCTCGGAACCGCTCGCTTGCAGGCTGATGGCATGTGGCTGGGCGAGGATGTCATCGAACGAGGCATCCACGGTGGACTCGCTGACCAGCACGTCGCTGGTCGACGCTCCGTCCGACGGCAGCGGGGCCACGTCGGTGAGTGGGAACACCACATCGCCGAGCTGGTCGCCGCATGAGCCTGAATAGATGCTGACCGGATACGTCCCGGCAGTGGTAGCGCTCGGTTGGTCGCTCGACATCGGCTGGATCGATGCATCGGCTCCAGGAGATGCGTCCTGGGCCGCGGCTCCGCCGCCAATGAGCGCGATGGCGAAGGCGCCGATGATGGCGGCGCTCGAGTGATCTCCGGCTGTGCATGCAGACCTCCTATCACGTATCGCGGTCGAGAGTCTGAAGGTGACCTTCGAGACCGCAGCGACGACTGTCGTCCAGCGACGGGCCGTCAACGGATAAACGGAGTGACCCGAAGCATCGCAGTCGCATCGAAGATGGGACGCCATGTGCAGTCCCGTGCAGATGGCCGGACCGAACTTTGGGCACGGGTCGCACCGTGCCAACCTCCACGATCTGGCCCTGGATGCTCAGGCGCGACGCATACCAGCGGGCGTAGCTGCTCGCGTCGGCGAGCAGTGTCCAGACCCGGTCGACCGGCGCGGCGATCTCGCGCCTGACACGGTACTCGGTCGCCCTCAGAGGGCCCGCATCCGGTTGTTCCGCGGGTTGTGTTCGACTTCCGCCAGCCCGAGCGCTTCCAGCACCGGGGGCACGTAGTTGGCGAAGCGGCCACGCAAGCCCTTCTTGAAGCCGTACCAGCCGCCCTGCGGGTTGTCCGGTGAGCGGCCCCAGGCCTCGACGGTGTCGGGCATGGCCTCCTTCTGCTCGTCGGCGGTGCCAAGCAGCATCCAGAGGTCTCTGAGCGCACGGTCCTTCGCGACATCGAGGAGCTATCCGCGGCCGGCGTCCCGGTCTACGCGACGCGTGGACCGGGGGGTGGCTTCACTCTGCTGGAGGGCTATCGGTCCGACCTGCATGGGCTGGCCGACCTGCCGACACGGGCGCGCAGATCCCGATCACGAGCACGGGGGTTGATCAGGACTCTCGCCTGAGGGCCGGCGCCTCGCGTCCGTGCTGGGCTACCTCCAGCCGCTTCGCGCAAGACGACATATCGGCCGTGGCGTCAAGTCTCGTCAAGTCCGACTGACACTCAGCTGATGGTCCCCGTGTGCGTCGGCGGTCGGTGGTACTTGGCGATACTCGCCGAGGTAGGTGGCCGTCCGATCCGATCGCCTCGGGACCGGCGTCATCGGCGGAGCTCCGGTGTCAGGCTTCATGGCACGGCAACGTATCGCTGGAGACCAGCTTCGCTGGCTGCGCGCCCGTTCGCGCACTCGCGATCATCGACGTCGGTCGTCCAATGGACTTCCCGCCCGCACCGCTCCCACTTCGCTCGCGGGCGTGCATGGTTGCACCCCGGCTTCGGCCTGCATGGCCCATATTCGCCGGCGCCGGCGCCGTCCGTCGGAGTCTCCGCCGACGACATCCTGCGGTGCGGTCCCGAGGCGCTACCCTGCCACGATGTCGCTCGAGCAGTACCGCACCAAGCGCGACTTCGCGATCACGCCCGAGCCCAGTGGCGTCCCCGCGCGCCCGATCGGGGGCCTGCGCCGTTTCGTCGTCCAGCGTCATCGAGCGAGCCGGCTGCATTACGACCTCCGCCTGGAGATCGGCGGCGCACTCGCCAGCTGGGCCGTGCCGCGTGGTCCGTCGCTCCGCCCCCTCGAGCGGAGACGCGCGGCCCGTACCGAGGACCATCCCATCGAGTACCTCGACTTCGAGGGCACCATCCCCAGCGGCGAGTACGGGGCCGGGGACGCCATCGTCTGGGACCACGGGACGTGGGACCCGGAGCTGCCTGGCGATCCCGGGGCCGCTGTCGCGGGCGGCGAGCTCAAGTTCATCCTTTACGGGCGCCGCCTGCGTGGCCGCTTCGTCCTCGTGCGCACGGCCGCCGGCCGTCGCGGGTCGGAGGATTGGCTGCTCATCCACAAGGACGACGAGCACGCCGACGCGGAGTGGGATATCGCGGACCGACCGACCTCGGTGCTCTCTGGACGCACGAACGAAGGCGTTGCCGGCGGTGAGCCGGCGGACATCGATTCCGGATCGTCGTATCGGCGACCTGGACCTCTCGGCCGCGGTCGAGGCCGAGACGCCCTCGTTCGTCGAACCGATGCTCGCGACGGCGACGGCGCATCCGTTCGACGACCCCGGCTGGCTCTTCGAGATCAAGCTCGACGGCTACCGCGTGCAGGCGGTCGTCGAAGAGGCTGGCCGCCTCCGACTGTGGACGCGCAACCAGAAGGATGCCGCGACCTGGTTCCCGGCCTTCGCCGCGTCGCCGGCACGCGAGTGGCTGGCGGGCGGTGCGGTCGTCGTGGACGGGGAGATGGTCGCCCTGCGCGCCGACGGGCGGCCCGACTTCAGCCTCCTGCAGGAGCTCTCGGGCACCAGGGGGCTCGGCGTCAAGCGCCGCGAGCGGCGACCGGGCAGGTCTGCGGGCGCGGAGCGGGAGCCGCGGACGGGGGCACTCGTCTACCACGCCTTCGACCTGCTGCATGTCGATGGCTGGAGCCTCCTGGACGTCAGCCTGTGGCAGCGCAAGCGGCTCCTGAGGCTACTGCTGCGTCCGCATCCCTCGGTGCGCTACGTGAGCCACGTCACCGAGCACGGACGTGCCTTCCACGAGGCGGCATCAGCGCAGGGCCTGGAGGGCAGCGTGGCCAAGCTTCGCGACGGCCGCTACGAGGCCGGCACCCGCTCTCGATCGTGGCTCAAGGTGAAGACACGGCGCGAGCAGGAGCTGGTCGTCGTCGGCTATGAGCCGGGGACGGGCAGCCATGCTGACCTCGGTTCGCTCCTCGTGGCCACCCACGAGGCTGGCGGCTGGCGTTTCGCCGGCCATGTCGGCAGCGGCATCGACGCGCGGACCCGGCGCGACCTGCGGGCGCTGCTGGACGAGAGCCGACGAAAGGACCCGGCCCTGCCCGGAGTGCCGCCATCATCAAGCGCCCGCTACGTCGAGCCTCGGCACGTCGTCCGCGCCGAGTTCGCCGAGTGGACCGCCGACGGCCTTCTTCGACAAGCCGTCTACAAGGGGCTCGAACCGGACCGCGATCCGATGACGGTCTCACGGGAGGTGGCCATCGACGCTGTCGCCGCGTCCGCGGCCCGACCGGCCGACCGGGCCAGCGAGGGCGAGCTGGCGGCGCTCGACGCACTCGGCGATGGCGGCTCGTGGGCCGTCGGCGGGCACACCGTCGAGCTGTCCAACCTCGACAAGGTGCTCTTTCCGGAGGTCGGGTTCACCAAGCGAGATCTCGTGCGCTACTACGCCTCGATCGCGCCGCTGCTGCTGCCCTACCTGCACGAGCGCCCGCTCAACGTGCACCGCTGGCCCGACGGCGTGGACGGCTCGACCCACTTCTGGCAGAAGCAGATCCCGTCCCACGCGCCCGATTGGGTAGCGCGCTGGGACCACCCCGAGCCCGGGCGTGCGCGGTCACAGACGTACGTCGTCTGCGACCGCGTCGCCACGCTGGCCTGGCTGGCGAACCAGGCCGCCATCGACCTGCACCCGTGGACGAGTCGGCTGCCGGCCTGGTGGCGCCCCACGTACGCGCTCATCGATATCGACCCTGGACCCGATACGACCTGGGCACAGGTCGTGACCCTCGCGCGCCTGTACCGCACGGCGCTGCAGCATCTCGGCATCCGCGGCTACCCAAAGGTCACCGGCTCGCGCGGCATCCAGGTGTGGATCCACCTCCAACCCCGCTACACGTTCGACGAGACGCGCGACTGGGTCGGCACCCTCTCGCAACGGGTCGGCGCGGTGGTGCCGGACCTGGTGTCATGGGAGTGGAACAAGGCCGATCGCGGTGGTCGGGCGCGCCTCGACTACACGCAGAACGCCCTGAACAAGACCCTCGTGGCCCCGTACGCCGTGCGGCCCGTCGCGCGCGGCGCCGTCTCCGCACCGATCACCTGGGAAGAACTCGACGACCCGGCCCTCCATGCGCAGCGCTGGGACCTGCACACCATCCTCGAGCGGACAGCCGAACGCGGCGACCTGTTCGCCGGAGTCCTGGCAGACCCGCAGGAGCTGCCGCCGATCGACTGACGAACCGGAGACGTGCCCCCGCACCCCTGCCATGTCATTGTGACGAAACCCGCACCAGAAGCGTTGCCCTTTTCACGATCAGGCGACTATCATTTCCACCCAGCGGCCAGTCGGCGGCAGGAGCAAGGAGCACAGCGATGCCACGTTCGATGTGGCGCGGCGCCATCCAGTTCGGGCTCGTGACCATCCCGGTCCGTCTCTACCTCGCGACCGAGTCGCGTGGCGGACTGTCGTTCAACATGCTTCACGAGGAGGACCTGCAGCGCATCCAGATGAAGGTCCACTGCCCCACTCACGGCGAGATCAAGCGCTCTGACACCGTGCGCGGCTACGAGTGGAGCCGGGGTCAGTACGTGGTCATCGACCAGGCGGACTCTCGAGTCCGTGCCCCTCAAGACGGTGCGCTCCATCGAGATCGAGCAGTTCGTGCCGGCGCGGCACGACGAAGACACCCGCTTCGTGAAGCAGTCCTACTACCTGGAGCCAGAACCGGTCGGGCGCAAGGCGTTCGAGTTGCTCAGGACCGTCCTCGCCGAGCGCGAGATCCAGGCCATCTGCAAGATCGTCCTGAAGGACCGCGAGCACCTGGCCTCGATCGACCCCTACGGTCCGACGATGCTGCTCTCGACGCTCTACTGGCCCGACGAGATCCGCGACGTGGGCGACCTCGACCTCCCCGAGACGGACGCGCAGTTCAGACCGGCAGAGCTCGAGATGGCGGGACAACTAGTGGATGCGCTGACCGGAGAGTTCGAGCCCGAGCGCTACAAGGACGAGTATCGCGAGGCGCTGCTCCAGGTCATCGCGCGGAAGGTCGACGGTCAGCCCGTGGAGGCGCCTGCAGCCCAACCTGAGACGAGCAAGCTGACCGATCTCATGGCCGTGCTGGAGGCCAGTGTCGCGGCGGCTCGTGGCGAGAAGACCCCGGACGACGCGGCCAGCGATGCACCGGCGCCGGTCTCCGTCAGATCGGCACGCGCCTCGAGGGCCAGCGCTTCTGGCACCAAGTCCACGACCCGTGCCAAGGCCGCGTCGGGCGCCAAGGCCGCGTCGGGAGCCAAGGCCAAGAGGACCGCGGCCAAGCCCAAGGCTGTTCACGATGCCAAACCCTCCAAGTCCACGGCGCCGGCGAGACGTCGAAAGTCGGCCTGAGCGGCCAGGGGCGCGCAGGGGGCTCGAAGCGCTACTCGATGGAACGCCAGCAACTCACGCTCGCGCTCGATGACCTTGGGGGTGGCGAGACCGAGAGGACGGCGCCCTCCCTGCCGTTTCCGCTGGTCGTCGATGGCGGCCCACCCTTCGACGATGACGAGCGCTACTTCGAGCCGTGGTGGCCCGGCGCGCCGGCCTTCCTGCGTCGCGAGGGCGACCATCTCGAGATGCGCACGCAGCACCTCTCAGACCCCCTCCAGGCCTTTCCCGAGTTGCGAGGATCGATGCCGTCGCTGGCCGCGGAGCGAGTCGATGATCGAGGGAACGCTGCTGGCACTCGATCGCGACGGCCGACCCGATGCGACACTCCTGCGGCGCTGTCTGAGCGGCCCACGGGCGCCGGAGGACTCTGCTGAAGGCGCCTTCGTGGCTGGCGATCTTCCATGGCTGGAGGGCCGCTCGCTGGCGCGTGAGCCGTTCGTCGAACGACGCCGTCAACTGAGGCAGGTGCTGGCCGACTCGTCGCACGCTGTGCTCGGGCGGGGTGTCGTCGGCGAGGGTCGCATGCTTGCGCGCGCGGCAGCGAGGATGGGCCTGCCGGCCATCTCCGCGCGACGCCTCGATGGTCGCTGGGGTAGCGGGCGAGCGGGTGACGAGCGTCTGCGGCTGACCGTGGAGGAGCAGCCGATCGGACCGACTCGGCCGTTCCTCGTGCTCATCGAACGCCTGCCACTCGAGGATCACGACTAGGGTCGATTTACACGCGCGCGTATCGAGCACCGCTGGGGTCGTGACCCGCGAAGGTGTCAATTCCGGTTGACCCACCGTTCCTGTGGCGGGAAGACGCCGCCATCAAGGAGCGGTCGTTCCCCGATGGGGACCGGCAAGTCCAGCACGGCCTTCACGGAAGCCATGGTCGGACAGTCCACGAACCCGAAGCGCGTGCCCGGGTGGCTCGTCCGCTGCGGTCGATCGGTGGGCCGACGGGTGGTGGCCGTGATGGTGACGATGGCGCCTCCCCTGCGGTAGTCCCGCAGTTGCACGACCGGGCGCTGGAGACGAGGCTTGATGGGGCTGCTGTTGCAGGCCTCTTCCCGCACCCAGATGCGGATGGCCCGGTCCATCGGGTCCGGACGCTTACCGCGTAGTCTCCATGGCGTTGGCATCGATGCCGTCATACATGACCGCCCGAGGCGTGCAACCGTAGTCGTACATCTGCCACACACCATCGGAGAGTTCCGCACTCGCCGCGTAGAACCGCTGCTTGAACGGGTCGAAGTCGCCGAGCCAGGTCACGTAGTCGCGGGAGTCGTAGACCGCCCTGGCGTTCGTGGTGGGTGGCGTACGGCCCTGCGGTGTCTTGACCCCGCGTGTCCCTGCTTGGCGATGCTGAGCTCGGCCTTGGATGCAGCGAGGTAGTCCTGACCACCCGACTCGCTCGAGGTCCCTCGCCTCCGTACTGCAGGTAGCACCAGACGTTTCCGGTGAGTCGCAGCCGCACGACGCACCCCGTAACGATGATCCGGAGCCGGCTCGCGCTGGTGATCGCGGCCGGTGCGGTCATGCCGTGCCGCCCAACCTTGAGAGGAGACTACCGAGGACGACATCCGACGCGAAGTACTCGGCTGCGATGTGTCGAGCGGCATTCATGTGGTTCCCGTAGTCCGACTCGACGGCGTGAAGTGCCTCGATGGCCTGATCGGGCGAACGGAATGCCATGAGCCCCAGCCCCGTTTCTATATGCTCCGGAAATCCGGTGTCCTGCAGGATTGCTGGGCGACCGCTGGCGAGGTAGTTCGCGCTCCGCTCGCTGAACCATCCGCTGTTCGTCTCCACATCGCCATGCTTCGCAACTGAGAATTCCCCGCGCGACAGCAGTATGTAGTCGCGGAATGCCCACGCATCTGGGGCTACGTGCAGGGGGTCTTCCACTTCCCAGCCGAGCTGGCGGAGTCGGTCACGGGGCGCGCTCGGGCTGCCGATGGCTGCTGCGAGCTCCACGTCGACGCGCCCCGGAAGCTCAGCATAGGGACCGAAAGATTTCGGACTTCATGCCGAAATGTCGGCCCACGTAGTCCAGACCGTCGTAGCTGTCCCACTGCATGACTGTGTGTAGCGAGCTTGTGCATCCAACGGCGGCCCTGCCCGGCAGCCCGACAGTTCAAGAACCACCGGTTGACGCGTTGGGAGCCATGGGTGGCCGTCATCCGGAATCGTGGCCGACGTCCCGAAGTTTTCCCCGAAAGTGAAGAACGCATTGTGGTCGCGGGCACGCGCCTCGCGCCCCGGGTCGGTCAGATTGCGGACCTGAGTGAACACCGGACCGTATCTACGAAGGCCCGCACGGGAACACGGGCGGTCCAGGGTCGGATGACATTCGACCCAGAGATATTGAGGACGGCGTCGGCTGTGGTGCAGAACTCGACTGCCGAGTTGGCCAGTGGACCGTGCCATCGACCCTTGAGCCCATCAAAGTACGCCCAGCGCCTAAATGCGACGCTCTCGAAGAGTCGCGTTGCCCAGCCAAGGCCAAAGGTCGGGTCGCGATTTGTGGCTCCCCGCTGAGGGTCGTAGCAGCACCACTCATCATCGCCGCTATCCTCGATGAACACGACGTCATGGCCGAGCTTCTGCAATCCAAGTACGTACTGGAGGTA
Organism: uncultured Chloroflexia bacterium; assembly: GCA_963778955.1. Classification (GTDB taxonomy): domain Bacteria; phylum Chloroflexota; class Limnocylindria; order Limnocylindrales; family CSP1-4; genus JAFMJV01. The sequence continues at coordinate 355,598 of CAVZWI010000003.1, read as the reverse complement.
GTGCCAAGCCAGGCCACCGAGCGGTCCGCGAACCACATAACCCAGCACGACTTCATCCGCATCGGGCTTCTGAATGGCCTCGACTACAACCCGAGCTCGTCGAGGAACCGACCCGGCACGACCCGGGCGTCAAGTGACTCTCGGGCCACTGTCAGGGCACCTTTGGCATGACGGTAGTAATCACCGATCACTTCATCCAGGGCATCCGCCGCCTCATCCATGTCGCGGACCGCGAACAATCCCTCTCCGCAGGGTAGGTGCGCGCTGAACCCGGTCTCCTGCAGGACCACCGGCCTGCCCGCGGCCAGGTATGCGGCACTACGGTCGCTGAACCAGCCCGTGCCAGTGCGGACGTAGCCGCTCTTGCATACCGAAAACTCGCCGGCAGACTCGCCGATGTAGTCGCGGAACACATCGAAGCTGGACGTGACGTCGTGTGCGTCACGCAATTTCCATCCTGCGTTGACCAGGCGATCGCGCGGCACGTCGTGGCCGCTGACAGCTGCCTCCAGCGTGGCGGCCGTGCTTGATGGCAATCCGATGAAGTGCTCGAACTCGATGTCCTTGTGCCCATAGGTCTCACCTCGGTACTCGATCGGCTCGTAGGACTGCCAATTCATGACCGTCGTGAATGGCATGTCGGACGGGTTGCCCCGGAGACCGCTCCTCCTCGCAAGACCCTCGAAAGATCCATGACGACTGGATGGAAGACGTGGCCCCACGACTTGCCCGCTGACGGGGCGGAGGACGCGTCGGTTCCGATGTTCTGGCCGGTCGTGTAGTAGCGGTCGTAAGTGACAGACGGCGCGCCGGCGGCGGTCGCGTTCACCATCTTCATCTGCGTGAACCCCGGCTCTCCGTCCACCAGGACACGCAGGGAGGCACCCGAGGCTTCGGGGAGCCAAGCCCCATGAGTTCCCATGTCGACGAAGACGTCGGCGTCAGCCAGAACAGACTCGATGGCCTCTCGAGACATCCCGTGATACGCGCCGCCATAGTCAACGAAGCACCATCGATCACCGAGATCGAAACGCGACAGCAGTTTCGCGACGAATTCGCGTCCCGTGGGTACAGTCGTCCGTCATCACGTCGCGGAGGGGGTCGTAGCAGGCATCGGGGTAGCCAGCCTTCTCGACGAAGTAGATTTCGTGTCCCAAGCGCTGGAACCCTCGATCCACTGCAGCACCCAAGACATCATGCCGCCGAGCGGGTAGCGAACCATGTAGGATCCAAGGACGATACGCGCCATAATTCAGGCCTTCCTAGTGGAGGCTGGAGCCATGGCCTCGAGAAGCTCACCCTGGCCTGGTCGGCCATCCGCAAGGCATCGTCCCGAACGGCATTGGCGGCATTCCGCCCGTCCGCGCTGAGACAGAAGTCGAGCGCCTCGCCGAGGACGGCGGTATCGAGATCGTCAGCAGCGTAGGCCCGGGTCCAACCGATCGTCTTGGCTTGACGGAGGACCTTGCGTCCGCCGGCGATGGGGTCGATCACCAGTGGCGGAACGCCATTCTTGATGGCAAGGATCATCCCGTGCAGCCGCGTCGTGACAACGGCGTCCATTCTGGCGATCACCGACTCCACCTGTCGCGGGCTGGATAACCCGGTCGAATTCACGTCGAGTCGAGTGTCGATCGCAACCTGCGCAACATCGCGCGAGGAGAGCAGGCGTTCCACCGCAGCGCCGGCCATGTCATGCAGTGCATCACCCAGGTACTCAGGCTGACGCTCGACGAGTACGACGCCAACCAAGGGCACGTGCCCGTCGTCGCCCAACATTGCGATATCAGGTCGCGATATCCGCGAGCTATCCCTCTCGATGAGGACGTCGAAGGGGTTCCACTCATCGAGGTTCTGCAGCATGGTTAGGTCCAGTCCGACAAGTCGGCGCCCCGCGAAACGTCCAAGGAAGTCGGTCACCGGCGGGCCATTGCCGAATGGCCCACAGACGAAGATGACTTGGTCATATCGTTCGGGATCGACCGCTCGCCAGTCGACCCCTCCTCGGAAAGGGGCGGCCACAGCGACGTCGTGTGCGACCCCGGCCGATGTCATCCACCGCGAGCACAGGTCACGGGCCATCAAGTCGCCCGCCGTGGCCCCCATGTCCTCGAAGCTGAACCAGCCGGCAAGCAGGGCCCTACTCATCGCTCGCTACCGACGCGGTGGTGGTCGGTCGAAACGGCAGTCTCGACGAGGCGCTGGAGGATTGGACCGGAATCGAAGTACGCCTCAGCGATCTCACGGGCGGCCCATGCGTGGGAATCGTAGTCGGAGACGATCGCCTCGATGGCAGCAGCAGCCTCCTCCGGGTTGTGGAACGCGAACAAGCCGCGGCCCGTCGGCAACACATCGGAAAACCCCGTGTCTTGGACCACCACCGGCCTACCGGCCGCCAAGTAACATGCCGAACGGCAACTGAACCACCCAGACTGACCCGCGACGTAGCCACCCTTCGCGACGCTCCACTCGCCCATTGACGATCTCACGTAGTCTCGATAGCTATCCATGTCGGGACAGACTTCATCGGGATCGACCACGTTCCAGCCACGATACTTCAGCAGCTCGCGAGGCGGCCTACTCATCTTGCCCTCTGCCATTGCCACTTCGAGTTGGACATCGACGACCGAGGGCAGATCGAGGTACGACATGAACTCTGTGTCCTTCTGGCCATAGGTTCGCCCGGCATGCTCGACCGGCTTGTAACTCGTCCAGTTCATGACTGTAGTGAAAGAGGCGCGCGGTATCGCGGAGGTGGGCGCCCACTCGTCGAGCAGGACCGGTTGCCGAATGGCGTGCCACGTTTGCCCCGTGACCGGGACATCGCGAGCGACCCCGTGCTCGATGAGTTCTCCAAACGTGAAGTGCACGTCGTGCATGTCGATCAGACGCCGAAAGTCCTCTTGGCCACGTGCAAGCTTGACCTGGGTGAACACCGGATCAGAGTCGATGTACACGAGCCGAGCGTGACCCGCATAGCGTTCGGGGTGCTCGAGCGTTCCCGAGACATTGACCACTAGGTCTGCAGTCCGGATCACCTCCTCACGCCGGTCCGCTGGAAGACCAAACCACTGTGACTGCCACGGGAACCGGTACATCCAGCGGTCATCGAGCCCAAAGCGCGACATGACATGCGAAAGGTGGCGCACATTTGACTCACACCCCCTAGCGACGCCTCCCTCCGCTGGGTTGTATGGCCACTGGCCCGTATCTTCAAGGTAGTAGACATCGTGCCCCAGGCGCGCCAGCCCAACGACGAACTGGAGGTAGTCCCACGCCACACCACCAAGCGGATACTGGGCGATGAGTCCGGCCACGACGATCCGGAGCCCGGGGGCAGCCATCAGCCGAATCCGATCTGGCCGAGCATGTCGCCGAGCACCTCGTTGGTATCAAAGATGTCGTTGGCGATGTGCCGCGCTGCCGCCGCATGCCGGTCGTACTCGTCGGCTACAGACTGCACCGCCGAGGCGGCCTCACCGGCGTCCGAGTAGGCGACGATCCCGGAGTCCGAGGGAAGTACCTTGCTGAAGCCGGTGTCCTGCAGGATCACGGGTCGGCCTGCGGCGAGATAGCACACGCTGCGGTCGCTGAACCAGCCGCTCCGCGGGACGACGTACTGCTCCTTAGCAATGCTGAACTCGCCGAGTGATCTCTGGATGTAGGTCCGGTACTGCATCGGGTCAGCAAGCTGAGATGTCGGCCGAGTCCTCCAGCCCCATGCTTCGAGATCCTGTCGCTCTTCGTCCTCGATGGACGAAACAGCGATTTCCAGGGGCAGTCGTGAACGAGAGGGCAAGTCAAGGAACGGACGGAACCCAGCGTGTTTGCTCCATCTCCAACTCGCCCCAGCCCAATTGACGTCCTTGGTCGAGTGTCTCCATTTGGCGATCGTGGTAAGTGGAGCGGACCGCGCAGGCGACTGGCGCGTGGCCCACAGGTCTACACATACCGGCGGGAGAGTCTTTCGCCACTTGAAGCCATCATCTGGAACCAGGCAGTCCGACTCACCAAGATTTGTGCCATATGTGAACAGGTGCTCGTAGGCTTCAAGTTCCTCGATCTGCTGGCGTCACCATTGGCGACCGCCACCTGATCAGCGACAGGATCGGTTTGGATGTAGATGCGGCAGCCTGCCTCTGCGTGGTAGGGAAGGGGCTCCTGGGCACCGCAGAGGTTCAGCACGGCGTCGCTGCCGCGATAGAGCGCGAGCAGGCCGTCGAAATCGAGCGCGCCGAGACAGGCTCGATCGCCATGCGGCACGCGCAGCACCCAGCGGTTGGCCATGCCAATGCGCGCCATCCAGTCGTTTAGGTAGCGTGCGTTCTCGGCAACTTCGAACGTCCTTTGGAAGTCAGCAGGCCTATACGAGTATCGGTCAGAGTCCTCAACGTACCAGACGTCGTAGCCGAGACGCCGCAGACCGACGAGGTAGTGGATGACTTGCCACGTCATCCCACCAAAGGGAAATGCACTCAGCAATCCCCACACGACCAAGAGTCCTCGCGAGGCCGGAGGGTAACGGTCGATATCGATGAGGCTGCGGGGCGGTTCCATCAGGAACAGACCCCCAGCCCAAGCGAAGCCGCTGGTCCTCCAAGAAGTCGAAGTAGCGAGCTCGTTGGGGCAGTGCGGTGTCCTGGGGACTGTGGCCGAGCCAGCGAATGGCCCAGTAGAGCCGCGCAGCCTGGAGGGCCGCCCGAGACGGTGGCGCGAGTCCAGCCTTGCGGCGGGTGCACGAGTAGGCTTCCCAGCACTCTGAGATGACTGTCTCCGGCCAATATCCTTCAGTGAGACTGGCGAGATTCGATCTTCCCCGGACCGACGGCAGCCGATTGCCAATCGACCGTGCATACACGCTGGCCGCTCGTAATGATGTTCTCAGGGTAGAGTTCGCCGTGTATGAACACCTGCTCGGCAGCCATCAGGGCCGGGATACAGGCTTCTTCGAAGTGGCGAACGATAGGCTCAGCCCAGGGTGAGTCCGGGCGGACCTGCTGGATGAACTCGCGGGCCCGACCGGACCAACCGCGGAAGTAGAACTCGTCGTATCGCCGGACCAGCGAGTCGGCGCCAGCCCGAGGGCTCGCGCCCACGTGGAGACTTGCGGCCCAACGAGCTGCGTCCACAAGCCGTCCCACGGGCGCCTTGCCGAGACGGAGACCGTCCACATACTCGATAGCCACACCGTGCTGCCCTGTGCTGCTATCGGACCAGGAACCGAGGTATTCGGGTGTGTCCAGTTCGAGTCCAGCGAGCACGCAACGATAGATAGTCGCTTCATACTCGGCGCCTTCCCAGTAACCATGTCCGTCATGAATGCCCTCGATGTGTTCCTTGATGAGCAATGGTCGTTCCGAACCGTCGGCCCAGCGACAATTGGCGATCTCGCTCGGGAATGAGCTGGCGTACGGGTTCAGCCAGTGATCGAGCACCTCGACAACCCGTCCGTGCTCCTCGGATGTAAGCGCCGTCAGAGCGCGTAGCAGCGCAGCGTCGTGCATACGCAGGGACCTGCAGGCCTTGCCCTCGGTATCGACGTCTAGGTGCGGCGTGTGGTGACCCGCTTCGGTGACCCCTCTCAACTGCCGCCGCCTCCCGCGCACGAACGAAGGCGTTCCACGCGGCCTGTAGTCGCGCGGCGTATCGGGCGACCTTCGTGGACGGTTTACGGGCCCAGTCGTGGGAGAGCACACGGAACAACTCTGCGCAGGCTTGCATGCAGGCTCTCTCCCGAGCCCGTGACAAATGCATATCCCGCGCGAAATCAGCGTATATCTCGGTTCCGACCCACGCGAATCGACCACCGGCGGTCCCCATCCCGCCTTCTCCCAGTCGATGGGGACCAAGGCTTGGCTCCTGCGCGCTCCTCGAATGCGCAGGTTCTGGGGCGAGAAGTCGCCGTGGACAAGCGCGCTTGGGAGGGTCATGACATATTCGTTCACTTTCCCCCAGCCGCTCGCGACCTCCTCGCAGACCCGTATACCGGTGTGCAAGGCAGTCTGTCCGTCGCTATCCATATTGGACGACGAATTGGACGACGACTCGAGACGCTCGAGCAACTTCCCACGTGCGGAAATAACACGCTCAAGAAACTGGAGGGAGCCCCTTTCAGGCAGTTCCGGATGCCAGTTCGACTGGCGAGAGGTCATGTGTAAGACCCCAAGGAACCTACCCGCAAGAGCCCGATATTGTCGCCAACTTGCGGCGGCCCCGGGACGTCCTCGAGGAATAGCCACGCCCGTGCGTCGTCCTCATCGTATGTTGTCCCATAGCACTTGACCGTACGGATCCTAGTCGCGGAAGGACATCTGCATAGACCGCCCACTCACGAGACACCGACACGGCAGATGACCGCTTGGCGACGATGCTAGGGACACTTGGCCCGTCGAGTTTCAGCCGGACCACAACCGACTTGTTGCTGTGGGCCACCAACTCTGAACTGGACACCCGTCCCGGTGCAACTGAATGCCAGGCGCGAGTTGCTGCCGCATGGAGATGGTCGGTATTTAGGGATGGGATCATGGAGTCGGCTCCAAGGAAAGTCCCTGCATGGCATGGGCCAACTTCTGTCGGTAGAAGCTCATCTTTCCAATGACCCGGCTCGGCCAATCGCTCTCCAGGGATCGGGTCTCACCCGGTATCGCCGATGCTGCCCGCAGCAGCCATCCGACGTGCACGAGCGCTTCGAGCGAGTCGCTGTCAAGGTGTTGCCAGGTCTCATGCACAACTTCGAGATAGGCCTCCGTGTCCACCACGGCTAGGTCCGCGGCCGGAGACCCCCAGCCCGCGAACTCCCAGTCGAAACACGAATTTCACCGCCCGACGCCCCGGAGTCGACCACTCGAACGTTCTTCTTGCCGAAGCCTCCATGCACCAGTGTGGGCGGGAGAACGCTGCAGGCAGTCTCAACCTCGTCCCATCGTTCCTCGATGTCGCGAGTTCGACGGATGATGTCATCGAGAACCTCTTGGCCCCCTATCGCGCCTATGGCCGGGTTGTCTCGATGCGCGACGAGGGTGCGACGAGCGGAACGGACCACATCCAGGTAGTACTCAGTGTCGCGCAGGGGCAGCGCTGGCATCTCAGTGAGTCGGGCAGCGCTAACGTGAGCGGTTGCGAGCCAGCGAGCCGCAATTGTGGTGTGCATAGGGTCGCTGGGCGAGAATTTGCAGTCGCCAGCGTCCTCGAGGAACAGCCAGCTACTGGTACCCGGTGCCCGATGTCACGGATCCATCGAACCGCAGAGCGGGGACACCCAGTCGAGGAAGAACGTCCTCGTGAATGACCCGTTCGAGTTCACCAGTCAGTGCTTCACACTGCTTCGCGACGACGCCCTCGTCATCATGGCCAACGCCCAGCAGTCGGACCACGCGCGATTTTCGACGCCCTCCCTTGAGCTCCTCGTAGCCCGATATCTGGCTACGCTCGGGCCAAGGATTCTGCCAAGCCGCATGCGCTGGGTCCGGGTACCCTCCAGATGCGCCACCGGGCGTGATGACCACGAACCTTCCTGGCGCGGATGTCATCGGCAAACCAAGTCGTTCCATCGCCAACTCCAACTTCTCGTCGTACAGCCCGAGCCGATAGATGGGGCGCGAGACCCAACGGCTGCTCTAACGCCTGCATTCTCCCAACTCACAGCCGCGAGAAGTCGAAACACCTGCCCGGATCGTTGCCAGACGGTCGAGCTGGTGATGGCAACTACCCCAGAAGCCGCGTGAGGCTGCTCGGTATGCCTCGATGTCGACACGCGCGAGAATCGGCTAGTGGTGCCCCCCAGCCACTGGTCTCCCAGTCGAATGAACCATGTGGGGACCGTCCCTGCTCGCTAGCACACGGAGGTTCTTGCGAACGAGGTCACCGTGCACGATGGTGGTAGGAAGCTCCGATACTTCCCCATTGATCGCGGGCCAGATCGACTCCAAAGCATCCAGATGTCGTGCCTAAGTGACGCAGGACGTGCCAACCGGGCGACCAACGTCCCGGTTCCACATCCCCGTCAGCAGCCCGTCCCGACTCTTGTGGAGAGTCATAAGAGCATCGTTGACCGCACGTTCAGGAAGTGTGTCCCCGAGCGGGTGGCCAGCTAGCTCGGAGTGCAGGCGCGCAAGCCATGTTGCCAGCACCGCACGGTGCTTAGGAAGTCCGAGGTCCGGCATCGTTTCCCCGGCGTCCTGAAGAAAGAGCCAGGTCTTGTCGTCATGTGACTGGTCGAGAGTGCCGAGTAGCCGCAGGCTCGGTCCGGAGTACTGGGACAAGAACTCCGTGTATATCCTCCGTTCGACGTGCGTCGCCGCTGTCTCACGGCGCTTCGCGATGACGTTCGAGCCGTTCGGGCCGCACCCCACCAGACGGCAGGCCAAAGTCTTGTGGCTGTCCTTCAGAGCATTTGAGACGCACCGGCTCTGCTTCGGCCAGTCCGGCCAGGCGCCACGCGAACGAATGCAGGGTGCTCGTGCGGGTTCTCCACGACGGTGACTACATGATCGCCGATCAGGCATGGACTGGTCTTCCCCTGGCAAGGGCCCGAGGGCTCGCAACCACCGCATCGCGAACGTCGCCCGGCATCGACTCGGTCACCTCGACCAGATGACCTCGCTCAAGGCGAAGCCAAAGGCTGCATGCCTTCGTGGTGCTCAGGCGGTGCGCAATCATGAACGTAGTCCGGCCGGCCATGAGCCGCTCCATGGCCTCCATGATCATCGCCTCGGTCGCGAGGTCAACGGAGCTCGTGGGCTTGTCAAGGATCAGGATCGGGCGTCTCTGAGGAAGGCGCGAGCGAGCGAAATGCGCTGCCGCTCGCCACCCGAGAGGCTCATGCCCCGCTCACCCACCTTGGTCTCATATCCTTCCGGAAGTGAAGTGATGAATTCGTGGCACGCGCCATTTCGGCGGCGGCAACGATCTTGTCGAGCGTTGCACCGTCCCTGGCATCGCGATGTTCTCGCGGACCGTAGTCGAGAAGAGCAGGGGTTCCTGGAGGACGATACTGAACTGGTTCCGGAGATTCGTCAGCCTATACTCGCGGAGGTCGACCCCATCGAGAAGGACTTGGCCGTCGGTGGGGTCCGCGAAGCGCGTCAGCAAGTTCACCAGGGTTGACTTGCCTGCGCCCGTCGCCCCCGTGATCGCTACGCGACTGCCAGGCGCAACCTCGAACGACACATCGCTCAGTACATTGACACCATCGCGATAGCTCAACGACACGCTCGTGAGCGTCACTTGGCCCTCGTCGAGGGAGTGCAATGGCGTTCGCGGCCTCAGGCACGTCGGGCGCCTCGTCCAAGAGCGCGAATGCGCGCTCCGCACCAGTCAGTGAGGACTGCATACTGCTCACCTTGGTCGCGATCGTACTAATCGGCTCATAGAGCATTCCGACGTACCCGAGCACCAGGAGAAGGTCGCCCAAGGTGATCGTCCCGGACTGGACATGAAGGGCTCCAAGGTAGAGGACTCCAGCTGTGCCAGTCGCGAGGATTCCCTTGTTGAGGATGCCAAAGAGTCCCTCTGAGAGTGTCAGCCGCAGCCGCGCTCTCATGCCTTCTGAGGCATGTGAAAGGTATCTGGCGCTTTCTCGGTCCTCCTGGCCAAACGCCTTCACGACACGGAGGGACGTGAGTACTTCCTGAACTACGCCCAAGGCGGAACTCTCGACCCGCTTGACTTCCCGATAGCGTGGCCGCAGGCGGCGGCGATATGCTCTGATGCTGAACAGCAGCACGGGTGTGATAGCGAGAGCGACGACACCCAACTGCCAATCAAGCACGAAAATCACCAAAAGCATCGCACCCGTTGTGATGAGAGCAATGGTGATTGGGATTAGGCTGTCGATCGCGATCGAGCTGATTGAGTTCGCGTCCCACATGATCCGGTACGTGGAGTCCGCGGTGCCAGCAGTATCGTGGTACATGACGGACAGCCGCTGGATATGGCCGAGGACCTTGAGCGAAACCCCAGTACGAGTTGCTCCGAGACACCGTTCTGACCATTAGCGAGGAACGCGACTGCACCTCCTTCAAGATAGCGATAACGACCACAAAGACAGCGGCCATCACGAGGATTGCCTCAGGGGACAGTCCCCGTAGCGGACCGGCTGCGGGGTCTCCGCCCAACACCGAGTCGGTCACGACCTTGAGTGGAACTGGTGCCAAGAGGCTAATAGGAGTTGCGAGCAGACCGATCGCAAAAAACAGGGCGATCAGCCTCCAATACGGACGGGCCTCACGGAGTGACCTCAAGTAGAGTGTGAGGTCCGACTGCGGATCCGCACTGTGCTGACTCACTCCGAAGCCCGCTTGCTGGACACTTCGGAGCGTGCGATAGCTTCCGCGGCGCCGGCGCCGCGAATGGACAGGACACCCAGGACCGCCAACGTACACAGAGTCACCGCCATGGCGACTCCTGCCTGCTCTGCCCAGGTCAGGGCGGCCACTAAGCACAGTGTGGTGAGCAGCATCACTGGAACTCGACCCAGCCGCGGCCACACTCGCCACCGCACCATCTGGTTGCCGTATCCGTGCTCCTCAATGGTGCCGAGCAGCCGAGCACTCGCGAACGATCCGTCCGACCTCCAGGTCCCACGGGTCGTAGTCGCCACCGCGACGCACCGCGGCGCCGGATTCGATGAGTCGCGCCTCAGCCACCCGCAGCCGAGCCTCCATCGACTGCCACTCCTCGTTCCACTCCTCGAGGCGAATAACGCGCGGGAAGGTGAAGCCCTTGGCGCCACGCCGTCGGAACGGTGTCAGGCCGCCGGCGATACGCCCTCGCGTTCGGTACAGTGACTGACCCAGCACCAAACCGGACAACAATATCGTCCGACGCAGGAACACCCCTAGCGGCAGTCTTTGGTAGCGCAGCCCATCGAGCGCCACCGCCACGCTAACCGCGACCGAAGCGCCGGCCATGGCTAACGCGATGGGCCAGGCCCACAGCAGCGGTGACCACGTGAGGCCCACGATGCCGGTCACGAGCAAACCGACGATGACCATCCACCACTCGGGCATCAGCAGCGCGAAAGCCCGCGCCGAACCCCGGTCATAGATGGACTGGAAGGGAGCACTCCCCCACGTCCCGCCATAGATCCAGAGACGAACAGTGGCGCCGGGCGAGCGCCTGGTCCGTAGAGCTGTCCCAGCCAGGTGACGTGCCCCAGCCGATTGAAGCGCGACGGCCACTTCTGCTCCAATAACGCCTCCGCGTACCCGTAGCCGCGCTGCTGCTTGAGGTATCCGCGTGCCGTGGTGCGGCGGTGATGCCAGACCATGGCCCCGGCAGAGAAACCGATGGTCCCGCCGTTCTCCTGGATCCGCCACCCCACATCGACGTCGTCGCCCGCGGTCCGGTAGCGCGTGTCGTAGCCACCGATGGCTCGCAGCGCCTCCGTCCGGTACGTCGAGTTGCAGCCAGGCACGTGCTCAGCCACGGTGTCAGTGATGAGCACGTGGTTGGGCCCACCCGGGGCGAGAGCCACCAGGTCCGCCATCTCACCGTCGCCGGGAGGCGGCAGGTTCGGACCACCGGCGCCGTCCACGCCGTACTTCATGTAGGTCCAGGCGATGTAGCGCAGCCAGTCGGGGTCAGGGTAGGCGTCGTCGTCGATGTAGGCCGTGATCTCGCCGTCGCCTGGCGTATGCCCTTGTTGCGAGCGGCGGAGAGGCCCTTGTTCTCCTGGCTCGTGAGCCGGACGTCATAGCGCGCCGCGATGGCCGCGGTTTCGTCGCTGGAGCCGTCATCGATGACGATGACCTCGAAATCCGGGTAGTCCTGGATCGTCAGGGCGTCCAGGCAGTCGCCGATGAACTTCGCCCCGTTGTAGCTGCAGCGACCACGGAGATGCGCGGCCACTCGAGCCCATCGGGGAAGGGCGCCTCGCGGTACGCCTTCTCGAGCGCGGCCAGCGCCGGCTTCGGGTCGCGCTCGCGTGTGGTCATCCCGAAATCCCAGCCGTCCACGGCAACGCCGCCGCGCGCCCATTCGTCGGTCCAGGCGAACACGAAGGTCCCCGACGATCCGGCCGCGAAGGACGCCGGCACCTGCGTCGAGACGAGGTGCGCCGGGAACTCGATCCCTTGCGTCGGCTGTCGGCGCCCAGCTCTGCGATGACCACCGGCCGGTCTGGCGAGAGGTTCTGCAGGCGGGCAACGTAGCGCTCGAAGTCCTTGTCGTTCTCGAGGTAGACGTTCCACGAGTCGTAGTCGAGCCCACGCACGTGCAGGTACTCCGTGGAGGGGTAGTTGACGTAGGTCACGAGCGCCCCGGGGTCGGCCTCGCGGACCGCATCCGCCAAGCTCTCGAGGAAGGCCTCCACAGCGGTAGCCCCGTGCCAACGCACGATGCGAGAGGGGGATTCCTGACCGATGCTGAAGGCCAGCAAGGCCGGATGGCCCGCGCAAGGCCGCAGGCTCGCGACCACCCGCTCGCGGATCTTCTTGGGCAAGCCCCGCTGGATCGAGGCGTGATGTGCTCCTCCCATGGCAGGTCCACGGCCACCCACAAGCCGAGCTCGAGCGCAGCGTCCAACAACCATCGCGGCGGGACCGTGTATACCCTGACGGCGTTGACGCCGACCTCAGCCATGCGCGTGAAATCAGCCTCAACCTTGACCGGGTCGTAGCCGTCGTCCCCGTCGTCTGGAGCCATCGGCAGGAAGGTGCCGTCGGGGTGAAGGCCCTTGACCCAGAGCTTCTCGTCGCCCACGAAGAGGAACCGCCCGGACACGCGCGGGCGGAGCCCCTCGGCCGGACGAGGACCCTGGGCGCGGCCGGACCAACTGTCCCATGGCCGTTGGCACTGGGGCGGTCGTCGTGTCCATCTCCGTCACCACGCGCGCCTCAACGTCGGTCATGATGCGCACCCATGAACGTACTCGTCACCGGCGGCGCCGGTTACATCGGATCCCACACCGTGCGCGAGCTCCTCGGGCGCGGCCATCGCGTGATCGTCTACGACCTGGAGCCGCTCGATCCCGACGGCCCACTCGCGGGCGCCTCCAGCATCGTCGGCGACATCGCCGAGACCGAACACCTGGCGGCGATCATGCGCGCTGAGGCGGTCGAGGGCATCATCCACTTCGCTGGCCGCAGCTTCGTGGCCGAAGCCATGCGCGACCCGGTGAGCTACTTTCGCGTGAACGTGGCCGGGTCGCTGTCCGTGCTCGAGGCCATGGTCGCGTCCGGCACCTCGCTGATGGTCTTCAGCTCCGGCTGCACGGTTTACGGCACACCAGCCTCGAACCCGGCCACCGAGGACATGCCCCTGCAGCCGGAGAACCCCTCACGGCACGAGCAAGATGATGGTGGAGCAAATGCTCGCGTGGTATGGCCGGATTCACGGCGTCCGCTCGCTGAGCCTGCGCTACTTCAACGCCGCCGGAGCCTCGTTCGACGCGGCCCTGGGCGAGCACTTCGACAAGACGCTGATGCTCATCCCCATGCTCATGCAGGCCACACTGGGTCGCCGCGAGCCGCTGGACATCTACGGCACGGACTACCCAACGCTGGACGGGACGGCGGTGCGCGATTACATCCACGTCGTGGACCTCGCAGACGCCCACACCCGCGCGCTTGATGCGGCCGCGGGCCAAGATGGCGCGATGGTGCTCAACCTGGGCACGGGAGTCGGTTCGTCGGTGAAGGAGGTCATCGGCCTCATCGAGCAGGTCACCGCTCGCGAGGTGCCGGTCCGCTGGACAAATCGGCGCCCCCGGCGATGCGGCGGTGGTAGGCGGGCGGACCCGACGAGCGCGCGTGGCGTGTTGGGCTGGGAGGCCCGGTACGACCTGCGCGCCATTGATCGAAACTCGCGTCGGATAGGCACTCGACGCATCTGGATGACTGAACAAGGACTGAAGGCGTCCTCAGGCCGCCGCCGATTCCTACTGAGAACTTGGCCGGCGTCCGCTCGGCACGGTTGGTGCGCGGATCGCTCGCGTGCCTCGGCCACTTTGAAGTCCTCGATGGTGAGGCCGATACCTTCCATCAGGCCCACGCGCGGCTCCCAGCCGTCGCGGCCGTTGATCTTGTTGATCCATCGGGCGGCGACGCTCCGGGTCACCCGGTCGAGCACTGGTGTGCGCGATGCTGCTCGAGCTACCGGTGGCCTCTAGGATGTGCGCGGCCAGCTGCAGCATGGTGATCTCGTGGGGGTTGCCCACGTTGAACACCTCGCCATCGATGTCCGGGTCGGTGATGACGTGCTCCAGCCCTGCCACCAGGTCAGAGATGTAGATGAAACTCCGCGTCTGGGTGCCGTTGCCGTGCACCGTGGAGCGGGCGCCCCGCGAGAGCAGCGGAGGTACCAGCTCAGGCATAGACCCGGCCGTCATCGCGCCGCATCGACGGACCGTAGGCGTTGAAGAGGCGCACGATGTTGGCTTGTACGCCTTGCTCGCGGCGCGCCGCGAAGAGCAGCGCCTCACCGAAGCGCTTGGCCTCGTCGTAGCAGGACCGCGGGCCGATGGGGTCGACATTGCCCCAGTACGTCTCCGGCTGCGGGTGCACCAGCGGGTCGCCGTACACCTCCGAGGTGGAGACGAAGAGCAGACGCGCACCCACGTTGCGGGCCACGTCGAGCAGTCGGAACATACCCAGCGCGTTCGCGCGCATCGTGTGCACCGGCATGCGCTCGTAGTCGACCGGGCTGGCCGGCGAGGCGAGGTGCGCTATGACATCCACGTGCACCGGTGGAGCGTGCGCCACGTCTGCCTTGATGAGCTCGTAGTGCGGGTCCGGGAGCACAGTCTCGATATTGTCGATGTGGCCCGTCGAGAAGTCGTCGACACATATGACGCGGTGCCCTTGGCGCAACAGCGAGCGACTGAGGTGACTGCCGACGAAGCCCGCACCACCGGCGATCATGATGTTCATGCCGTGACTCCTTCGAGTTGGCGATTGCGTCCGCGGCCGACGCCAAAATAACGGACGCCGGTCCGGTGTATGGCGTCCTTGTCGAGCATGTTGCGACCGTCGAGGATCACATCACCGCTCATCCGCGACGCGATCTCGTCGACTGGTACCTCACTGAACTCCCGCCAGTCAGTCAGGTTGGGGAGGGCGTCCACGCCTTCGACCGCGTCGAGTGCCGTGGGCACGAGCTCGATGTGCAGGCGCGGCGGCAGCATCCGCTCGGTCGGCTGCGAGGGATCGTAGGCCACGACTTCTGCGCCCTCGTTGACGAGAAGCTGGACCACCTCCGTCGCGGGCGACTGGCGCGTGTCCTCGGTGTCGCCCTTGAAGGTCAGGCCCCACACGGCGATGCGCTTCCCGTCGAGTGTGCCCAACGCATCGCGGAGCCGTCGGATCGGGCGCGAGCGGGCGATGTCGTTGACCTGCTGGACGGCACTGAGGAAGGGCGTAGGAACGCCCGTGGCCTCGCCCATGTATCGCAGGGAGGCGGTGTCCTTGGGCAGGCAGCTTCCGCCGTAGCCGATGCCCGGCACGAAGAAGTGCTTGCCGATGCGATCGTCGTGGGCCACGCCTTCGACAACCTCGTCGATGTCGACGCCCATTGCCTCACATAGCTGCGCGACCTCGTTGATGAAGGAGATGCGCGTGGCTAGGAACGTGTTGGCTACGTACTTGATCATCTCCGCCGTGCGGCGCGTGGTCAGGAGCACATCGCCCGGGAGACCGTCATACAGCTGGGCCACAGCGCGTGCGTTCTCGGGATCAGTCGCGCCGACGACGATGCGCGTGGGCTCGAAGAAGTCGTGAACCGCGCGGCCCTGCTGCAAGAACTCCGGGTTGGAAACCACGATCGGCTGCGCGTGGCCCTCGGGTGTGACGCGGCTGAAGATGGTCTCGAGTATGTCGCCCGTGCCGATCGGCGAGGTGGACTTGTTGACAACCACGGGGCCGGTGCCGTTGAGCGATACCGCCACCGACTGAGCAGCCGCGCGGAGGTTGCGCAGGTCAGAAGCACCGCCGAGCGTCTGTGGCGTGTCCACCGCGAGGAAGATGAACTCTGCGTCCGGGATGGCCTGCTCGTAGGCCGTGGTGAAGTCAAGTCGCTGGGCTGCGACGCCTTCGGCGATGAGTTGCGGCAGCCCGTCCTCCTGGACGCGCAGGATGCCCTTGTCCAGCTCGGCCACGAGCTCGGCATTCCTGTCGACGCCGATGACCTGGTGGCCAAGGTGGGCGAAGCCGGCGGCCATGACCAGGCCGACGTGGCCGCAGCCGACGATGGTGATCCGTCGGCCTGTCGGGCGAGCGCCACTGTCGAAGTCGGGCGAGAGGTACACGGGGATGATCCTCCTCATGGGCACTGGCTGGCTCGTTCGGTGGTGGACGTCTGGATAGGTACGGTCCCAGACACGGAGGGCCCATTAAATGTGTATGAGGGCGCTAAGTGTTTCGGGGTTGCATCAGACCACGATTTGACTCGGACCGTGGCTAGGACCCGGCGCTGGCGTTGCCCTTCGACCCGGCGCTGGCGTTGCCCTTCGACCCGGCGCTGGCGTTGCCCTTGGACCCGGCGCTGGCGTTGCCCTTCGACCCGGCGCTGGCGTTGCCCTTCGACCCGGCGCTGGCGTTGCCCTTCGACCCGGCGCTGGCGTTGCCCTTCGACCCGGCGCTGGCGTTGCCCTTCGACCCGGCGCTGGCGTTGCCCTTCGACCCGGCGCTGGCGTTGCCCTTCGACCCGGCGCTGGCGTTGCCCTTCGACCCGGCGCTGGCGTTGCCCTTGGACCCGGCGCTGGCGTTGCCCTTGGACCCGGCGCTGGCGTTGCCCTTCGACCCGGCGTTGGCGTTGCCCTTGGACCCGGCGCTGGCGTTGCCCTTGGACCCGGCGCTGGCGTTGCCCTTGGACCCGGCGCTGGCGTTGCCCTTGGACCCGGCGCTGGCGTTGCCCTTGGACCCGGCGCTGGCGTTGCCCTTGGACCGTCCGGGTGGGATTACCGCTTGGCCACGACCGTCGGATTGCCCTTGGGGCACCACGACGGCGAGACCCGCCGGGCAACCGCCGAACAGACTTCGCAAGAAGGAACCTGGGCCGCTGGCAGTCGAGACCGCGCACGACTCAACCGCCACGAGCGGGACGAGCGTGCCGCTGCTCGATACCGAAGGAATTCGCCCCTCGGCCGCCCGAAGCGGAGCGCTGCGCCGCGTTGGCTGCGACGGAACGGAGGAAAGCACCGACTGCGATGGCGGCGGCGCCGTTCGGGAAGCCGGCACGGCGAGCTCGGCTACCTCGCCCACGACCACACCCGCCGCGGCCAGCACGCCAGCACTGCCCGCCCCGACGACGACGACCGCGATGCCGACCGTGGCCATGGCCTGCAGCCGGACCAGCGACGCGCTCCGCGGGGCGACGGCGGTCGCCACGTTCTGACAGAAGGTGTGCCAGACGCTGCGCGAGTCCCCGAACCGGACCGCTGCCCGGAATCGACGCGGCGCGGTGGAAGGGGGCTCCATGGCGATTCGCTGCTCGATGCGCTGGGTCAGACCCACAGGAGGCCGTACCGCCGTGTCAACCAGGTAGCGGCCGAGTGACTCGAGGCCCTCCTCGCGTGGCGGACTCATCAACTCTCTTCCTCGAGGATCCGAATGCAGTCGCTTCAGGCCGCGGTGCAACTGGGCCTTGACCGTCCCCTCTGGCCGTCCGGTGGCGGCGGCAATCTCAAGGATCGAGAACTCAGCGAAGAACCGCATAGTCACGACCTGCCGATACAGCTCAGGCAGTTGCCCTACGGCGGCCCTGATGAGCTCCTGCTCCTCTTGGCGCACAGCCTGCGCCAGCGGGTCGTAAGCGTCATCGGGGATGACCAGCGCAGCGGCACCAAGGGTCGCAGTCACCGCGCGCCGCTTCGAACGGTCGGCGGCTCGTCGCCAGGCCTCTCGGATGGCGATCCTCGTCAGCCAGGCAGCGGGGTGGCCGTCACCGCGGAAGGCTCCCAGGGCCCGATATGCCAGCACGAACGTCTCCTGCGTTGCTTCTTCTGCGTCCTCCATCCGGCCCAGAACGCGATAACAGGTCCGGAAGATCTTCGGCGACTCGCGCTCGACCAGGACCTGGAAGGCCCCGCGGTCCCCGGCCACGAGCGCGAGGGCAAGGGCGCGGTCGGCCTCGTCAATGGATGAGGCGCCCGGTGCCGCGGAGGTTGCACGCGGTCGGCCGATCGATGGGCTATCGGCGCCTCGGGCCGGGGCATACTCATCTCTCATCGCAGAAATCCTGGAGCCAGGCTCAGGCGATGTCGACGATGCGATGGGGACGGTTGGACGGACTGAATGGGGACTCCCGTGAAGGTAGGACGCGTTCATATCGCTGGACTGGGGGCTCACCGGCATCTGCAGTGCGAGTGGGTCACGCCCATACCGTATGGGTGACTGCGGTACTACACAATACGACGTACCGATGTCGCCGCCCAATCGTTGCCAGAACGCAACACTCTTGCGACGGTGGCTTGTCGGCATGGGGAGGTCGACGCCTGCGTGACGTCGTTGATCATCCGTGGCATCGCGGGTGGAGCCATACACGGAGGACGCCGACCACGTCCCAGCATACGACCACGCCCCACGTCGGGCTCGACGTCAGGGAGGCCAGCATCAGGCTGGCCCTGCTGCGGCCCGATGGCCGGCTCGACGAGAGGTCCAACGCCGACACGCCGGCGATGCTGGCGCGGCACACGGTCCAGTGGGCGTGGATCAGGCGGTGTCCGTGTCCGCTGGCCCCTGCTGGAACCTGGTGCTCGCAGCCGAGCACCCCGATCGCATTACAGAGGAGGTCAGGCCTCCGAGAGCGGGTCGAGTCTCACCGAGTTCGAGTGAGCGAGCACAGCGGACCACGGCACCGCCGTCCATCTCCAGGAGTTCCTGCCGGGTCGAGCACGGACCTATGGCCGCGTAGGCACAACGTGGACCATAGCGACAGCCCACCATCGGGTCGATGGCGCTGGCAGCATCACTCGGTCGCAGCGGCACGCGGAAGGGCACGCCGAGCTCGGGGACCGACCGACGCAACGCAGCGGTATATGGGTGCCGTGGACGCTGCAACAGCCGCGACGTCGGGCCCTTCTCGACGACCTCACCGCGGTAGAGCACGACGGTCATGGGGCACAGCCGCGAGACGACACCGAGATCGTGGCTGATCAGCAGCGCGCCCAGGCCACGCTCGATGCGCAGCCGCTCGATGAGCTCCAGGATCCGAACCGCCACTGTGGCGTCAAGGCCGCTGGTGGGTTCATCGAGCAGCAGGATGCGCGGACCCACCGCCAGCGCCCGCGCGATGATCGCGCGTTGCCGCTGTCCGCCCGAGACCTCGTGCGGATGACGGATGGCGACGCTCGCCGGCAGGCCGACCTCGTCGAGCAAGCGTCCGACCACGGCCGCCTGGTCCTCGCCCGGCCGAAGGTCCTTGCGACCTCCCGCTCGCCAGCCCTCGCCGATGGCGGAGCCGATGGTCTGACGCGGGTCCAGGGCGCCATCGACATCCTGGGGGATCATCTGCAGGCCAGTCCGGAACGCGCGCAGCTCGGCACCGCGCATGCGGTCGACCGACCGGCCAGCCCAGGTGACCATCCCGCGCGTCGGTCGCACCAGGCCCAGCAACGTCCGCAACGCCGTGGTCTTGCCTGAGCCACTCTCGCCCACCAGCGCCAAGGAGCGGCCGGGCTCAAGTTCGAGCCGGTCGATGGCGAAGGCCGGGTGCGCCGCCGGGTCGCTGCCGTGATAGCGCACCTCCAGTTCCGTCGCGACGAGACGCGCGTCGAGCGGCTCGGTCGGCGTCATGCCTGGACTCGTCATGCGGCCGTGGTATCCGCGCCCGGCAGCGCAGGCTTGGCGGCGACCAAGGCTCGGGTCACCGGGTCGGATGGATGCTCCAGGATCTCCGGACCGCCGTGCTCCACGATGCGGCCGCGCTCGATGATGTTGATACGGTGAGCCAGACCTGCCACCAGGGCGAGGTCGTGCGACACGAGCAGGAAAGACGTGCCCTCACTGACGCGCAACTCCCGGAATAGCTCGGCGACCTCAGCCTGGACGGTCACATCTAGCGCACTGGTGGCTTCATCCGCCAACACCAGTTCCGCGCGCAGCGCCACGGCCAGCGCGATCGAGACCCGCTGCGCCTCCCCGCCTGAAAGCTGATGCGGGTAGCGATGCAGGAGCGCAGGCTCAAGTCGGACCGCCTCGAGTGCGTACGCCAAGCGGACGGCGCGCTCCGCCTTGGGCACATCATGCAGCGACAGCGCCCGGTCGATCCATTCGTCAGATCGCAGGGTAGGTGTCAGTGCCGCCCGGGCAGCCTGGAGGACCACCACGATGCGCCGACCGCGGACCTCACGCATGGCCCGGCGCGACGCCCCCACGATCTCGATGCCGTCGAAGCGGATGCTGCCGGTCACTCGGGCAGACGCCGGCAGCAAGCCGAGGATGGCCGCCTGCAGCAGGCTCTTGCCGGCACCGCTCTCGCCCACCAGGCCGACGATCTCAGCGCGTCCGGCCTCGAGCTCATCGATGTCGAGCAAGGTGGTCCCGCCGATCTCGACCGTGAGGCCGCGAACGGCCAGGAGGGGGCCGGCCTGGTCGTTCACCGTCGCGTCGCACCTTTGGGGTCGAGACGCTCGCGCAATCCCTCCCCCAGCAGGGTGAACGCCAGCGCGGCCAGCATGATGGCGGCGCCGGGCACGATGGCCACCCACGGATGCGTCTGGAACAGCGAGCGACCCTGTTCCACCATCAAGCCCCATTCGGGGACAGGATCGACGGGCGCCAAGGCCCAGGAAGCTCAGCCCCGCCAGCGTCAGGATGACGCCACCGAGGTCGAGCGAGGCCTGCACGATCACTGGGCCTGCCGCATTGGGGAGGATATGCCGAGTTGCCAGGCGCAGCTGGCCGAGGCCAAGGAGCCTGCCCGACTCGATGAAAGCTCGCCCGCGGATGGCTGCCGCCTCGCCTCGCATCAGTCGCGCGTACCAGGGCCACCAGGCCACCACGATGGCGATGGCGGCGTGTTCCAGGGACGGACCCAGGGCGGCCCCGATGGCCAGCGCCAGGAGCAGTGACGGGAAGGCCAGGAAGATGTCGACGACCCGCATCATGATCTCGTCGACCCAGCCGCCCACGGCCCCGCTGAACAGGCCCACGGGCACCCCGATGGCGAGCGATGCGCTGATGACCAGGAGCGAGGTGCCGACCGACGCCCACGTCCCGAAGAGCACCCGGGAGAGCACGTCACGGCCGACCAGGTCGGTACCCAATGGGTGCTCGCCACCGGGCGGCTGCAGCGTGGCCATCAGGTTGGTGGCGGTGCCGGCATCGTTCGGGAAAGGCGCGATCCAGGGCGCCAGCAACGCCGTCACGAGCAGCGCGGCGATGATGAGCAGGCTGACGATGAGCCCAGGGTGGGCACGGACATAGCTGCCGGCGGTACGCAGCCACGACGTCCGCTCCCGCCTCGCCCGCGTAGCGCCATCGGCGGCGGTCATCGGAGCCTGGGGTCGACGACGGGCCGCACCAGGTCCACCACCAGGTTAGCCGCAAGGTAGGCCAACGCCACGACCACGGTCGCGCCGGCGATGGAGGGCGCGTCAAGCGTGCTGATGGAGTCCGCCACGTACGAGCCCAGACCCGGCCAGTCGAACAGGTTCTCCACCAGGAACGTGTTACCCAGGGCGTACCCGAAGACGAGCGCCAGCGCCGCCAGCACGGGGCCCAGCGATGGCCGCAGGGCGAAGTGCAGCAGGATGGTCCGCTCTGGGTAGCCGATGGCTCGCGCCATGCGGATGTGCTCCTCGCCCAGCGTCTCGATGAGGCTGGCCCGAGCGAGCCGTCCGATGAGCCCGGTCGGATAGGCCGCCACCACCAGCGCGGGCAGGATGACGTGTGAGATGGAGGAGAGCAAGAGCGGGCCATTCAGGGCCAGCAGCGAGTCGAGCATGATGAGCCCGGTCCTCGATCCCTCCGCGACGGCGTCCCGGAACTCGCGATCGTAGCGCCCGGCCACCGGCAGCAGGTCCAGCTCCGTCGCGACCGTCAGCTGCAGCAGCAGGCCCAGCCAGAAGATGGGCGCGGAGACGAGGATGGCGGTGATGGCGCTGGCGAGCCAGTCGGGCCAACGGCCTTTCCAGCGTGCGCCCGCCATGCCCAGCAACAGCCCTCCCACCACCGCGATGAGCATGGCCACCACGACCAGTTCCAGCGATGCCACCAGCCGCCCCGACACGTCGTCGAGCACCGGCTGACGAGTGTGGATCGACACGCCCCAGTCGCCCTGCACCAGTCCCGTCAGATAGCGCACGACCTGCTCGGGCAGGGGCAGGTCGAGGCCCAGCTGCTCGCGCACCAAGGCAAGCTCCTCGCGTGAGGCGCGGGGGCCAGCCCACGTCGAGGCGGCGTCGCCGGGCAGCAGCCGCGTGATGCCGAACGCGACCAGTCCGACCCCGATGGCCACCAGCAACGTCTGCGGCAGCCGCCGGAGCAGGAGTCGACGCATCGTCATCGGGCTGGACGTCGCGGACGAAGCCGCGGGCGCGGCAGCCGGCCACGTCCGCGGTCGACCGGTTCGCTACTCGAGCGGCGTCAGGTCGTGCACGAAGACGACCTGCGCGTAGGCGGGATCATCCACGAAGCCGCCGACACTGGCATCGAGGGCACGCTGGTAGTTCTGCACGTAGGGGGCCGCCACGACGGCATCGTCGATGAGCTTCTGCTGCATGTCGAAGTACTGCTGCTCCGCCGCGGCTCGATCGGTCGCGGTGAGCGACTGGATGCCGTCGATGGCAGCGTCCATGGCAGGGTCGGAGTAGTAGGCCAGGTTGAAGGTCGGCTGATCCTCGGAGTGGAAGAGCGAGATGAACCAGCTGTAGGGATCGGGATAGTCGGGCCACCAGTACATCACGAAGATGTCCTGGCGATCCTCGATGTTCGGCGAGATGGCCCGGTCCCATTGCGGCTGCCACTCGGTGGCCTGGACGTCGAGGTTGATGTTGAGCTCGGCCAGATTCGACTTGAGGCTGGTGGCCACGAGCGTCTGGTCGGTGTCGCCGACGGCCATCGTCAAGATCAGATCGAGCGGATCGCCATCAGGCCCGAAGCCGACATCGGCCAGCAGCTGCTTGGCACCCTCCAGGTCAAGACCGGTGCCGGTGAGTGCATCCGAGTAACCCAGCAGGCCGGGCGGGATGACGCCCTTGGTAGGGACGACGGCCCCGGCCAGGGCCGTGGCGATGCCCGCCGAGTCGACGGCTTTGGCGACGGCACTGCGGACTGCGGGGTCGCCCAGCGGACCGGAAGCGGTGTTGAAGAGCAGCACCAGGTTCTGGAGCGAGGGTGTCTCCACGATCTGCACGTTCTCGTCGCTGCGCAGGCTGTCGATGAGCTGTGGTGTCAGCCGCTCGACGTAGGACACCTCGCCGGCCTTGACCAGCTGCATCGCCGTCGTCGACTCGGGCACGACGCGGAAGACCACCTCCGTGTAGTGGTTGCCCTCCCAGCCGGCCCAGTACTCCGGGAAGGCGTCGAGGGTCAGCTCGAACTCCTGGCCGGGCTGCCAATCGGCGATCGTGTAGGGGCCCGTGCCCGCGTCTCCACCGGCGGCGAAGAAGGCCACCAGGTCCTCGTCCGATGCTCCCTCGCCGGCGGCATCCACGTCGTAGATGTAGGCGGCGTAGTTGGCCGCTGCGATGAGGTCCATCGGTGCCGGCCAGGCCAGGTTCATGACCAGCGTCGTGGCGTCGGGGGCCTCGAAGGACTGGACCCCGCTCCAGATGTAGCCGGCTCCGAGGCCAAGGCCCTGGGTGCGCTCGAGCGCGGCCTTCGCTGCCTCGGCATCCATGGGCCTGCCCGTGTGGAAGGTCACGTCATCGCGCAGCGTGAAGGTCCAGGTCAGGCCGTCCTCGCTGGTCGACCACTCGGTCGCGAGTGCCGGCAGCACGGTCCCGGTCTGCGAGTCGTAGCGCGTCAGCGATTCGTACACGTTGTGCATGGCGATGACTTCGTTGGAGTACGAGGACGCCGGGTCCAGGTCGGTCACCACCGCGAGGTGGGAGGCATACGTGAACGTCTCGCCCCCGTCCTGCGCCGCGACCGCCGTGGGCGCCGCCAGCAGCAACGCCGCACCGGTCAGGACCGCCCCGAGCCATGCTCGTTTGCGGCTATGGTGATTCCTTGCCATCTTGTGCTCTCCTTCGCTTGCTGGGGCCCCCGGCGTTAGTGCCGCCGCTCTACCCCATGATGAGTGGTCCGGCCGCCTTGACGCGGATGCGAGCTCCGGGCTCCATCAGGTATGTCAGCGGTGTCTCCTCGACGTCGACGATCTCGACGCGTTCGGGGTCGGCACCGGCAGCCACTGCCGCGGCCCCGGCCCGAGCCGCGACAGCCTGCACCGCCTCGGCGTGGCCGCGAGCACTGAAGGTCACCACTTCCTCCGCGCTGCCGCTCACCTTGGCGATGGCCGCCCCGATGGCGTTGGCGACATCGTGGTGGGCAGGTCGCAGGATCTCGTTGACGCCCGGGATGGGATCGGCCAGCAGGATGCTCCCGCCGCCGACGGCGATGACGCTGACCGCGCTGCGGGAAGTCTTCACCCGGTCGATGGCATCGGCCACGGCGATGTCGGCAAGGGTCAGTCCTCGCGCCAGCAGGTCGGCATGGGCGGGGCCGGGAGTCACGTTGCCGATGCCCGAGGCGCGGCCCGCCAGGAGCGCGGCATCGGTGAGTGTGGGGGTGTCACCACCGAACGCCAGCCCTTCCTGGCTGATGCGCCAGGCGACGGAGTCCGGACCGATGGCCCCGGGCCGCACGATGGTGCCGCCGCCGATGGCGATCGACACGATGTCAGGCATGCGGAAGTTGGTGCGCACGCCGCCGATCTCGACCGCCTGGCTGGACTCGCGTGGGAAGCCACCCACGAGCACGCCGATATCGGTGGAGGTGCCACCGATGTCCACGACGATGCCGTCATCGCGACCGGTCAGATAGGCCGCCCCGCGCAGCGAGTTGGCCGGACCCGATCCGATGGTCAGGACCGGGAAGCGCACGGCGTGTTCGAGTGCCATGAGGGTGCCGTCGTTCTGGGCGAAGAAGAGCTCGGCGTCGATGGCGCGACGCCCCAGTGCCGCCGCCAACGTGCCCGCCACGTCCCGCGCCACGCCCAGCAGCGCCCCGTTCAGGATGGTCGAGTTCTCGCGCTCCAGGATGCCCAGGGAGCCCAGCTCGTGGCTGAGCGAGAGATGGACGCCGTCGCCCATCACCTCGCGGGCGATGTGCGCAGCGGCCAGCTCATGGCGGGGCGATACCGGCGCGAACACGCTGGTGATGGCCACCGCATCGACCCGGCCGGCCAACGGCTCCAGGAAGTCCCGCACGGCATCCGCATCGAAGGGCACGATCTCGCGGCCGTCCAGCTCGATACCACCGCGCACGATGACCTCGCCACCCGAGACCACGGCCTTGAGGTCTTCCGGCCAGGTCAGCAGCGGTCGCACCGACAGGGTCGCCGGCGCGCCGATGCGCACGATCGCGACACGGTGCAGTGCCCGGCGCTCGAGCACGGCGTTGGTGGCGTGGGTGGTGCCCAGCATCACGTGGCTGATGCGGCCGCGATCGACGTTGCCCTCGGCGAGCACGGCGTCCACCGCGGCCTCGATGCCGGAGCTGACATCGGCCGATGTCGGTGTCTTGGCCTTGGCGACCAGGGCGTCGGTCCGATCGAGCACTACCGCATCGGTATTGGTGCCGCCGACGTCGATGCCCAGGCGCAGGTCCAGGGCGCGATGCCCTCGAATGTCGCTGATGGATCGCTGCTCATGCGCCGGCCCCGGCATCCTTGCCCGGCCATGCCCCAGTACCAGGATTAAGCTGCTCCACCGGCACGTACGGGAGATCGAAGCCGAAGGCTGCCGGGCCGGCGGTCCGGAGGCCGATGGGGGTGCGCCAGATGGGTGGGCACGGCATGGCGATGACCACCACACGCTGCCCGTACTTGAGTCGTTCGGTGTGGATGGCCTCACCGGTCTGCTCATCGAGCAGCGAGATGATGTCCGGCGCGGTGGCGCGAACCCGGCCGTCCACCCTGGCCACCAGGAACTCGTTCTGGATCTCGATGCTGAGCGTTTGACCGATGTGCGAGCGGGTACCCTCGATGGTGGCGGTGCCGCGGATGAAGCCACCCTCGAAGCGGCGTTCGATGTCGGCCACCTTGCCATCGAGCAGCCGGGCCGCCCCGGTCAAGGCGATGACGGCCGCTACCGGATCGGTCTCCGCGCCGCTGATGCAGCGGCCGATCTCGGCCGCCAGGGTCACCGTTCCAGGGACGGTCGCCCCTCGAGCCTGGGCCACGGTCATGGTGTACTCGGCGCTCGCGGCGATGCCGCCACAGGCGATGGCGATGGCGCGCTCAAGACGCTCGGCCCACTCCCCCTCGGCCTGGTGGATGACCGCCCGGTGGCCACGCTCGTCCACGACGACCGCCGGCGCAGCGGGGATGCCCGCGAGGTGCATCGTCACCTGCTGGACCTCGGGGAAAGCCCGGCCCATGCCGTCGGCGTCAAGGACCGGCAGCCCCAGCTTGGCCGCCCAGGTGAGGGGGACCATGCCGTTGGAACCGCCGATCTCGGCACACATGAGCGCCGTGACGGGGGCACCACGAAGCTGCTCGACCTCCTCACGCAGGTACGCTCCTTCATCACCTGAGGAGAGCTTCTCGATGGTCACAGTGGGAGCGCCCAGAAAACCGCATGACATGACGATGCCGTCATCGGGCAGATCGTCGTAGTCGACGAGTCGGACCGGCCCGTGGTCCGCGATGGCCTGCATCGCCATGAGCGTGGCCGTGTAGGCCTCGCCACCACCGCCGGCGCCAAGCACCGAGCAACCGCGCGCGATGTCAGGCAAGTCGGCTACGTGGATGGTTCGGGGCACCGCGGGATGATAGACGAGCCGGCGCCTTCCAAGGACCCTAGGCAGTCCCGCAGGCCGCTGCGATCGGACCGGCGTGACCCAGATGACACCGAGACGCCTTGGGTCCCGTACCATCGAGGCTGGACACCACACCAGCCACCCAGCCCACGAGCCAAACCGGGGAGGACCCTGATGATCGACCGTACATCCCACAGCGATGCCGAGATCGCCGCCCGCCAGCAGCCAGAGTCGCCGCCCGAGGTGACCCAGCCGCACTACTGGCCGGTACCGGACCGCTACGAGCGCATGGCCTTCCGCTACACCGGCGACCGTGGCCTGGTGCTGCCCGCCATCTCGCTGGGCCTCTGGCACAACTTCGGTGACGACGTGCCCTTCGCCCGCCAGCGCGCGGTCATCCGCCGCGCCTTCGACCTGGGCGTCACCCAGTTCGACCTGGCCAACAACTACGGCCCGCCCTACGGGTCCGCGGAGGAGAACTTCGGGCGCATCCTGGCCAAGGACCTGCGGCCGTATCGCGACGAGCTCGTCATCACCACCAAGGCCGGCTGGGACATGTGGCCCGGCCCCTACGGCTGGGCCGGCTCCCGCAAGCACGTGCTCGCCTCGCTCGAACAGAGCCTGCGACGCATGGGCCTCGACCATGTCGACATCTTCTACTCCCACCGCATCGACCTCGACAGCCCACTGGAGGAGACGATGGGCGCCCTGGCCACGGCGGTGCAACAGGGCAAGGCCCGCTATGTGGGCATCAGCTCCTATTCCCCGGCCCGCACCGCGAAGGCGGCGGCCATCCTGCGCGACCTCGGCACTCCCCTGCTCATCCACCAGCCCAACTACTCCATGTTCAACCGCTGGATCGAGGCCGAGTTGCTCGATACGCTCGAAGAGGTCGGTGCCGGCTGCATCCCCTTCTCTCCCCTCGCCCAGGGCCTGTTGACCGACCGCTACCTCGATGGCGTGCCCGAAGGCAGCCGAGCGAGCCAGGGCAAGTCACTCTCGGGCGGCATGCTGAGCGAGGAGAACCTGGCCCGCATCCGGGCCCTGCACGAGATCGCCCAGCGTCGCGGCCAGTCGCTGGCCCAGATGGCCATCCTCTGGACGCTGCGTGACCCGCGCGTGACCTCGGCGCTCATCGGCGCCAGCTCGCCGGCGCAGCTCGAGGACAGCGTCGGCGCCCTTGAGGGTGCCCCCTTCAGCGACGAGGAGCTGGCCGAGATCGACCGTTACGCCAGGCCGGGCGAGGGTATCGACCTCTGGAACGTCTCGGCTGGGCTGTAAGGGGGCGCTACCCCCTACGGCGCCAAGGTGCCGAAGAACACCTGCCAGGCAAGGATCGTCTTGGCGAACAGGCTCAGGAACATGTAGGTCTTCTCACCGACCAGGTAGTCGCGCCAGCGCCCGACCTTGCCGTATTGCAGGATCATGGTGATGGCGAAGACGTTGAAGGTCAGAAAGAGCGACACGAAGATGGCGATGACGAAGCCGGGGATGGCCTCCGCACCCGGTTCGACAGCGGCCGACCAGAGCGCGATGCCGATGACGATCCAGGGCACGATGCCGGCGATGACGCCGAAGATGTAGTGGTTCCACTGTGTCCTGGAGCGTCCCTGGTTGGCCAATTCCATCGACCAGCCGAACAGGTTCATGGCGGCGTTGATGCCGAAGATGGCGACCAGGGTCCCGATCTCCTGGATGCCCGCCAGCGAGGCGATGACGACGATCATGACGCTGGAACTGAGAGCGTATTCGATCCAGCGCATCGGCTGGATGTGGCCGGCCAGGCCCCGCTCATACCAGCCCCTCAGCGGCCAGGCCAGCAGCGCATGCGCGATGGCACTCAGGAAGAAGAACGTGGCCACGGCGGGGCCGATGGGCAGGTCGAACAGCGGGCTCTGGGCGGGCACCAGCGTTTCGGTGGCGGTATCGAAGGTCAGGTAGCTGGTCACCACCGGGTTGGTGACGATGGGGTCCCGCGCGAACGACAGCGCCAGGATCACCACGCCCTGGATGGCATGCAGCGCGGCCAGGGTGCGGTTCCAGCGGAACAGGCTGGAGGCACGATCGTCCTCGATGGGACCGGCAGCGGTCTCCGCGACTGGTTGCGTGATAGCGGTCATGGTCATCCTTCCCCGTCGTGTCGTCTTCAAACGCCCGGCACTGGGCGCCTCGTTATCCTATCGGGCTGTCCATGCTTTGTCAAGTGTTTGTCTACCCTGCCGGTGCGACGCGAACGACGGTCTGCGGTCTGCGACTCCGTCCGTGCGGTCCTGTCGAGTTGGCCTAATTCGTCAACGTCACCTTGCGGATCGAGCGTGGTTGCTCTGGGTCACGGCCCTGCACGATGGTGGTGTACATGGCGTGCAGCTGCCCTGGCACGATCGAGACGATGGGCATGAGCCACTCGGGCAGCTGCGGCAGGGCGAATGCCCAAGCGCCCTTGGCACAGACGGCCGCATCGTCGGAAGCGATGAGCAGGCGCGCACCCAACTCCCCGCCTAGCCGCTCGATGACCTCCGCCATGTCGTTCGCCGTGGCCCCGCGCGGCGCGACGCAGAAGGTGGGGAAGCCGGCCTCGATGAGGGCCAGCGGACCGTGGATGAAGTCCGCCGACGAGTACGGATCTGCTAGCACGTAGGCTAGCTCCTTGAGCTTGAGCGCCCACTCGCGAGCGGTGGCGTAGTGGTAGCCGCGACCGAGCACGACGCAGCGATCGAGGCCCGCCTGGTCCTGTGCGATGCGGCGCGCTTCCGGCTCCAGGTCGAGGGCAGCGGCCAGCGCGTCGGGGACACGTGCCAGGTCGGCTTCCCCCGCAGCATCCGACAGACCGGCACTCAGCATGGCCAGGACCATGAGCGTGGCGGTATAGGTCTTGGTGGCCGCCACCGCGCGCTCCGGACCGGCGCGCAGATCGAGGTGATGCTCGGCCGCTTCCGCCATGTCCGACCCGGGCGTATTGGTGATGGCCAGCGTGGTGGCACCCTGCGCTCGCGCAGCGCGGATGACACCAACGACGTCGGGTGAGGCGCCCGACTGGCTGATGCCGATGACGAGCGCGCGCCGGTAGTCGGGGCTGGCGGCGTACAGCGAATGCACGCTCGGGGTGGCCAAGCCCACGTTGATGCCGGCCAGCACCCCCATGGCGTATTGGGCGTAGATGGCGGCGTGGTCAGAGGTGCCACGCGCGGCGATGACGACGTGGCTCGGGTCGGCTGCCCTGATGGCGTCACAGGCCGCGGCGATCTCCGGTCCTGCTTCTCGCAACAGCCTCGCCACTACCTCCGGCTGCTCTCGGATCTCATCGATCAGGGCCACGAAACGACCTCCATTCCATGCCCTCGAGGATAGAGCCCGGGGATGTCCACGGGCAGTCGGCCACCGATGGGCGCATGGCCGAAGAGCGCATCTGCGACCGCACCGACGCTGGCCGGCACGATCGAGTAGGCACACAGATGGGTCGCTGAGGCCGGGTAGTCGGCCAGGTCGTACGGGGTGCGCATGGCGACGGTGACCGTCGGCGTCCCGGTCTCCAGCACGGCTTCCGAGAGGCGCGCCTGCGCCGGCTGCACGTTCGTCGCGAGGGTGGCCAGGATCACGCACCCGGCGCCCGCGGCCGCCTCCCGCGCCGCCCGGATCTCATCGTCCCCGGGCTCGGAGGCCACCCGCAGGTCCACCACATCGGAGTGGTGGCGGCGCACGGCGTCAGCCAGCGCCAGCGGCTCGTCGGCAGACGAGTCGGCGGGCGTCAGGTCGCGCGGCTTTGGCGTGATCACCACCACACGACCCGCGGACTCCGGCCGCAGCGGCAGTAACCCGGCGTCGTCGCGCACCAGCGTCAGCGCCGCGGCGGCGGCACGGCGTGCCAACTCGCGATGCGCCACGCTGCGCACGATATCGGGTGAGGGCCGCTCGAAGCCGCGCAACCAGCGCCGAAGTGCTCGGATGCGCCCTGAGGCGGCCCGGACCCGCGGGGCCGGCACCAGGCCACGCAACGCCGCCTGCCTCAGGCCGGCTTCGAGCCGACGCTGGGCGGCCCGGTCGGGCGTCAGCAACAGCAGGTCCACTCCCGCGCGCAGGGCCACGATGCTGTCGACGACGCCGCCCACACCCTGTGCCACCGCCTTCATGTCCATGGCGTCGGTGATCGACACGCCGCTGAAACCCAGTCGCTCGCGCAGGAGCTCGTGCATCACCGATCGCGACACGGTAGCCGGCAGCCCCCGGTCGCCGGTCACGGCCGGCAGCGCCACGTGCCCGGACATCACCATGCGGGCACCGGCCGTGAACGCCGCCCGGAAGGGCACCAGCTCGCGCGCCTCGAGCGCATCCATGTCTCCCTCGATGGCGGCCAGCTGGTAGTGCGGATCGGCATCGACCGCACCGAAACCGGGGAAGTGCTTGGGGGTCGCCGCCACTCCGCCAGCCTGCAAACCCCGGACCGTGGCTGCTGCGTGGCGGGCTACGACCAGCGGGTCGGAGCCGAAGGCGCGCGTGCCCAGGCTGGTGTTCGCCGGCTCGACCGCGACATCGCACACCGGCGCGTAGTCGACGGTGATGCCCAGAGCTCGCAGCTCGGCCGCGGTGGCCCGGCCCACGGCTTCGGTCAGTTCGGTGTCATCGGCCGCACCGAGCGCCATGGCGCCGGGGAAGCGCGTGCTGTCATGACCCAGGCCGACCAGCTGGCCGCCTTCCTGGTCTGCGCCGATGAGCAGCGGCAGTCCGTCCGGCACAGCCTCATGCAAGCGCTCGGTCAACGCCCCGAGCGCACCTGCCCCAGCGACGTTCTCGCGCAGGAACAGGGTCACGCCAGGCGTGTTCCCGGCCGCGATGCGGTCGAGCAGCCAACGCGGCGGCTCGGTGCCTCGAAAGGCCGGCAGCAGCTGGCCCAACACAGCATCGACCGGCTGCGGCGAGGACCTCTGCGGCATCCCGGCCTGACTCAGCCCTTGACCGAGCCCGAGAGGATGCCGCGGACGAAGTAGCGCTGCAGGGCCAGGAAGACGAGCATCGGCAGGACCATGGTGACGAAGGCACCCGCCGTGAGCAGGTGCCATTGCTGGCCTCGCCCACCGACCATCCGGCTGAGTTCGAGCGTCATGACCGAGCGCTCCGCGGTGGCGCCCAGGAAGACGAGTGCCACCAGTAGGTCGTTCCAGACCCACAGGAACTGGAAGATGGCGAAGGCCGCCAGGGCCGGCACCGAGAGTGGCAACACGACCTTGGTGAACATCTGGAAATGCGTGGCGCCGTCGATGCTGGCCGTCTCGAACAGGTCGCCCGGCAGCTGGCTGATGAAGTTGTAGAGCAGGAAGATGGCCAGTGGCAAGCCGAACGCGGCGTGCGCCAGCCACACGCCAAGGAACGTCTGGTTGATGCCCAGCGACTGATAGATCTCCTGCACCGGGATGAGCGCCATCTGAAGCGGCACCACCAGCAGCGCCACCACGACCATGAAGAGCGTGCCCCGGAAGGGGAAGCGCATCCAGGCGAAGGCGTAGGCCGCGAAGGCCGCGATGGTGATGGGGATCATGGTGGCCGGGATGGACACGATGAGGCTGTTGATGAAGGCATTGGCCATGTTCTCGCCACCGAGCACGGCCTCGTAGTTATTGAGCGTCCAATTGGTCTGGAAGGGAGCGAAGAGGGCCGTCCACCAGCCGTTCTGGGTGACCTCGTTGCCGGGCCTGAACGAACTGATGAGGATGCCCAGCGTGGGCAGCGACCACAGCAACGCGATGAGGATGACCGCGATGCGGAGAGGTGCCCGACGCACGAAGACGCTGCGTTGCGGCTTCATCTCACCACTCACCTGAGTACTCGTGGCCGTCATGCCGCCAACCCCTGCTTGCGCACGTTACGAACGTTGATGAGGGCCATGGGCAGCACCGCCAGGAAGAGCACCACGGCCAGCGCCGACGCCCGGCCGGTGTTGAAGGACTGGAACGCCTGCAGGAACATCTGGTTGGCGACCACGTCGGTGTTGAACCGGCCGCCGGTCATGACATAGACGATGTCGAAGACCTTCAGCACCACGATGGCCGTGGTGATGGTGACCATCACCAGCGAGCCCCGGATCATGGGCACGATGATACGAGTGAACTTCTGACGTTCGCTGGCGCCATCCAGGCTGGCGGCCTCGATGATCTCGGTGGGGACACCTTTGATGGCCGCCGAAAGGACGACCATGGCGAAGCCCGTCTGGATCCAGATGAGGATGACGATGAGTGCGAAGGTACTGATGCGCCAGTCGGGCGTCTGCGTCCAGGGCACCGGATCGAGGCCGATGCCCTGCATCACGGCATTGAGCAGGCCATATTGCTCCTGGCCCGGAGCACGCCACTGGTAGACGAAGCGCCAGATGACCGAGGCGCCGACGAGCGAGATGGCCAGCGGCAGGAAGATGAAGGTCTTGGCCACCGACTCGTACTTGACGCGGTCGACGAGGCCCGCGATCAGCAAGCCCAAGCCGACCGATCCGGCCACGCCGACGATCAGCCACAGGATGTTGTTGATGTACATCTGGTGGTTGGCTGGGTTTGTCAGGGCCCATACCCAGTTGTCCACACCGGCGCCGACGGTGAACGACTTGACGATGGTCGAGACCACCGGCCAGGCCAGATAGACCGTCAGAAGAAGCAGGGCAGGTCCGACGAAGACCCAAGGTAGAAGCCGGTTACGCCAGCGATCGGACAGCCGCATCACGACGGCGTTGAGCCCGGTGTAGAAGAGCCAGATGCCACCCACACCGACCGCCAGCGCGACTGCCGCCAGGACGATCTTGGCAGCGGTCCGGTCGCCGCTCCCGGCCCGCAACGCATCGGCTTCGGCGGAGTTGCCCAGGAGATCGTAGAAGAGCGCCGCCACATTGGATGAGGCCTGGTCATCCAACAGGAACCAGATGCCGATGAGCAACCCCGCCAGACCGAGGATCACCCCGACCGGCATCAGGAAACCGCGCCAGCCCGTGGGCTGCTCGGCTTCAGACGTCCCGTGCGTCACAGGCTTCCCTCCTCCTCGAGTAGCGACTTCTAGGGTACTGCGCGGAGTAGGGGATGGCGCGCCGCTGATGCGGCGCGCCATCCCCAAGCTATGGGTGGGAAACGCCTACTGAGCGCTGCTCATGGCATCGTCGATCTGCTGGAGCACGGCATCGGTGTTCTGACCGTTGTCCTGGATCCAGGCGACCACACCGGTCCAGAAGTCGGCACCGGAGGCCGGCATCAGGTCGGAGGCATCGAAGCCGAGCGACGTGGAGTTGGCCACGATGTCGGAGGCGACTTCAAGCTTGTAGTTGCCCGCATACCAGTCGGCCGGGGTCGCCTGGTTCGCGGAGATGGCGCTGCCCGCATCGATCCAGGCCTTGATGCCTTCCGGCGTGGCCAGGTACTGCAGGAGCGCACGCACCTCGGGTCGGTCAGCGCTGACGATGAAGGCGTCACCGGAGCCGAGCGAAGGCGTGCCATATGCGGGGTCGATGGGCGGGAAGTAGAACAGGCCCACATCCTCACCGATGATGTACTTGGAGGTCCCGTCGCCAGCCTTGGCATCGGGGAAGAAGTCGGGACCGTACCAGGTCGCCTGCTTCTGCATCCAGCAACCGGGGTTGGCCATGTCATTGTTGAACATCGGGTCCATGGCGTCGGTCTGCGCCGTCGCCAGGATGGCCGTGCTGCCACCGAGGACGTAGCCGGGGGTGAAGTAGATCTGGCCGGCCAGATCGAAGGCGTTCTTCACCTCGGGAGAGTTGAAGGGCAGCTGGAGGGCAGCCCAGGCGTTGTAGTTGTCCAGGCTGGTGGTCCGCAGCATGATGTCTTCGATCATGTCGGTGGCGATCCAGCCCGTGGCCGGTCCAGCATCCATGCCGACACACCAGGGGTTGCTGCCGTCGGCCACGATCTTGTCGGACAGAGCGATGAGCTCATCCCACGTGGTCGGCACGGCGTAGCCGGCGGCCTCGAAGGCCTTGATCGGATACCACACGACCGACTTCACGTCGACCTTGTAGGGCATGCCGAAGATGCCGGCGTCGGTGGTGTACAGCGGCAGCGTCGCGGGGTGCTCCGCGAGGAGCTTCTTGGTATCCAGCATCGGCGTGATGTCCTGGATGAGACCCTGGGCGCCATATTCGAGGATCGCCGACGGCTGTGCCAACTGGATGATGTCCGCCGCGGCGCCACCGTTGAGCGACACGTTGACGAGCGTCTCGTGCTGGCCCGAGGGGACCTCGGCCACGCCGACCTGGATGCCCGTGGCATCGATGAACGGCTGCAGCGACGCCTGGAAGTTGTCGCCTTCGCCACCGATCCACTGCGTCTGCATGGTGACCTTCGCGCCAGCCATGGGCTGGTCGGCACCCATGGCCTGGTCGAGCTCGGCGTAGCCAGTGGACGCCATGGCGTCTGCCGAGGCTGCAGGGCTCGCGTCCTGCGCCGCAGCGCCGAAACTGCTGAATGTGAGGGCCATCGTTGCCAACGCGGCACCGGCGATGACCGTCTTTCGATTCTGGTGCATTGCACCTCCTCCTTGATTCTCACCCGAGGGTCGGGCGAGAAGGGTTGATGAAACGGCGCGAGGCGCATCCGGCGCCCGGCCAGTCGTTCAGGCCGTCGCTGCCCTCCTCTCTTTACGTCCTCCTTGTGGCAGGGCGCGATGGTCCCGGTAGCAAGGAATGCTAGTCCCGATCAGCCACATCTTCCGGGCCATTGCGCACGTCATGCGACGAGCGCCAGACCAAGCTCGGAGGTCATCAGGATGGCTGCCGCGCCCAGCGCGACTGCGTCGTCGCCAGTGCGGCCGAAATGGATGTTGCTGCGCTCCATCAGCAATGGCAATGCGGAGCGGCGAGCCTCGGCGCGGACCGCGTCCAGCCAGGGTTGACCGAATTCGGTCATGGGACCGATGAGGACGATGTCCCGCGCTCCCAGCGTGCCGATCATGGCCGCCAGCACGCGGCCCAGCGGGCGAGCCGCGTCGAGCACCACCTGCCGCGCCGTACCGTCGCCAGTGCGGAAGGCCGCCAGCAACCGCGCCTGCGTCACCGGCCCGCCCGCCAACGCCGAGTCCGGCCGCCTGGCAGCCAGCTGCGCCGCCCGCTCCAACACCGCCCGCAGGCTGGCAGCGGTCTCGAGACAGCCGGTGCCACCGCAACGACAGCCGACGTCCTCGTCGGTGACACGTGTGTGTCCGATCTCGCCGGCCCCCGAATCATCCCCGGCATACACGCGCCCACCGATGACGATGCCGGCACCGATGCCTACGCCCACCTTGACGACGACCATGGCCGATGACGTGTCGTGGTGGCCGAAGGCCCACTCAGCCATGGCCGAGGCCTGCGAGTCATTCACTACGATGGTGGGGAGGCCGGTGAGAGCGGCGAGCCGCTCGCCCACCGGTGTGTCGTGCCAGTCGAGCCCGACGGCCCAGCGAACCCGACCCGCAGGCTGTTCGATCAGACCCGGCGTACCGATGCCCACGCCGACCAGGGGCCGTTCCGCGGCCGCCGTAAGGGTCAACACCAGGGCTTCCAGGTCGCGCAGGGCGGCTTCTCCATCACGGCCGTGCAGATCGCGCGACTCACGCGCCTGGACCCCGCCGCGCAGATCGACGACAGCGCCGCTGAGGCGCTCGCGATCGACGTCGACGCCGACCAGTTGGCGGGCGTCGGCGGGGACACGCAGCAAGATCGGCGCCTTGCCGCCGGTCGAGGGTCCGGTCCCGACTTCCACCACCAGGCCGTCGGCGATGAGCCCCTCCACCAACTCGGATACGGTCGTGCGGGTGAGGCCGGTCGCGCGCGCCACATCTGCCCGACTCAAGGCGGCGGACTCATAAACGGTCCGCAGGACCAACTGCACGTTGGATCGCCGGGTCTGCCGATGTGTCGCCTTGGCGAGTGTGGGTATGGGCACGGGCCTCTTTGTCAACGGTCTGGACGAAGTCAGCGTAACGCACTTTGTCAAGCCCCTTTACAAAGTCACGCTCGCATCTATGAACACGGCGTCGCTCCGCCGTTTCACCCACGGCGCGGGTCATCCGACCGGGACCCGGGCGTCGCTCCGCCGTTTCACCCACGGCGCGGGTCATCCGACCGGGACCCGGGCGTCGCTCCGCCGTTTCACCCACGGCGCGGGTCATCCGACCGGGACCCGGGCGTCGCTCCGCCGTTTCACCCACGGCGCGGGTCATCCGACCGGGACCCGGGCGTCGCTC
The DNA here is from genome assembly GCA_963778955.1 of uncultured Chloroflexia bacterium. Lineage (GTDB taxonomy): Bacteria > Chloroflexota > Limnocylindria > Limnocylindrales > CSP1-4 > JAFMJV01. Next base: position 318,528 of record CAVZWI010000003.1, on the reverse strand, counting down.
CGCCGTTTCACCCACGGCGCGGGTCATCCGACCGGGACCCGGGCAGCGGGGGTGCTGGAACCCCCGCCGGAACAGCGGCGCCGAGCCCCCAGGACCGAGACGCTGCCGGGTCGCAGGTTCGACGCGTTAGCTCCTTGGCGCGCTCCCCGACCCGACCGCCTTGCCGACCTCCTTGCCCACAGCCCGCACCGGCCGCGGTAGGGACGCATCCTGGGCAGCGAGATCCCGAGCGTCTCGACGGGCCTGCGATCGTGACCGCTTGTGCGTGTACATCGCGGCGTCGGCAGCTTGCAGCAATGCCTTGCCGGTCCGGCCATCGCGTGGGTGAAGCGCCAAGCCGACACTGCAGGTCACGTGAACCACCGAGCCATCGGGCATCGGATGGGACAGATCGGCGACGGCCCTGGCGGCACGCTGGGCGACCTGGGTGGCTTCGTCGGCATCCGTGTCGGGCATCAGCACGACGAACTCATCTCCGCCGTAGCGGGCCACGACATCGCTGGTCCTTACCGCGGCACGCAACGCGCCGGCGATGGCTCGCAGCACCCCATCGCCAGCCTGGTGCCCGTGCTCGTCGTTGATGCGCTTGAATTCATCGAGGTCGATCATCAACAGGCTCAGCGGCGAATGCGCGCGCGACGCCCGCGCGGTCTCCTGACGGACGCGATCCTGCAGGTGACGGTGGCTGTAGATCCCGGTGACCAGGTCCGTTTCGGCGGCGTCTCGGAGCTGGCGCACCAGTCGTGCATTCTCGAGCGACGAGGCGACCTGGTTGGCCATCGTCCGCAGCAACGCTGTCTCGCCGTCGCGGAAGCGGCGGCCGCTCGTTTCGGTGACGAACTCGACCAGGCCCATGACCCGCCCCGTGGCCGACAACGGCAACAACAACGCCGCCGACCCCCCAAGACCGCGGAGCCGGTCCAACTCGACCGGTTCCAGGCTGTCCACATCGGGGTCGAGCCAGACGACCTCATCGTTGAGCAAGGCACGTCGAAGCGAGCGGTGTCCAGCCAGATCACGGGCCGGCCCGACGAGCGGACGGCCGTCGGCCCCGATGGGCAAGAGCTTGCCGCTCTCCTGGTCCCAACGCGAGATGAGACAGGCATCCATGTCGGCGGCGACGCGCAGCTTGACCGCCAACAGGCTGGCAAGGTCGCGTTCGTCGGAGGCCGCGGCCCCCGCCTGGCTGATATCGAGCAGGGCTGCCAGTTCGGCGACGTGTCGATCCCGTTCAGCCAGCAGTCGTGCATTCTCGATGGCGACAGCAGCCTGGTCGGCGAGGACACCGAGCAGCCGAGATTCGTCCTCGGAGAAGCGACTCAGACCCAACCGCGAGAGCACCACGACCCCGATCACCTGGCCCTCTGAGCGCAGCGGCGCCAGCAACATCGATTCCTCGGGCAGATCGAGCCGATCCGGGGACCTGCAGGGCACGCGGATCGCTGGCGGCGTCATGGACGATCAGTTGCTGTCCGTTCGCGGCCACCCAGCCGGTGATGCCTTCGCCCACGGTGACCCGCAGGTCAGCTGCGGACTCGCCCTGGTATTCGGGCGCGTGGGGACGGAACGCCACCGGATCGAGGGTGCGCCCGTCCGCACGCAGGACGTAGACGCGGGCGTTATCGAAGGCCACGACACGATGGGTCTGGGAGCAGAGCGCAGCACTGACCGCCTCCACGCTCGTCAGGCGAGTGAGCTGTGCGGCTACCGACTGGACCGCCTCGAACTGGGCCGACCAGGCGATGGGGCGCGGCCCCAGTCGGGTCGCCACGTGCCGCACCATCTGCCGAGCCTGGACGCGAGCCAGCGCCAAGTCCTCATCGTTGAACGGCTCCCGGCGATGGCGCTCCAGCACCAGCAAGCCACCGCGTTCATCCGGCAGGGCCAGCCGCGCGACAGCACCCGCTGGTCCCGGATCGGCCCGCCAGGCGGTGAGCCATCGTGGCAGCCTGCCGGGCGGGGCCTCGTGCCCGACTCGCGGCCTCTGGCGAGACTGGCTCGCGAGCTGGCCATCACGCACCGAGGCGATCAACTCCAACACACCGTCGCCGCGATCGAAGTAGAGGTGCGCGCCACGATCGGCCTCCACCGCGAGGGCAAGCCTCTTCAGGGCTAGCCCGGTCTCCCCGCTCGATAGGCCGGTCTCCCCGCTCGATGCGGTCCCCCCGCCGGCGATGGACATCAGCGCCCGGCCGGTTGCGGCCAGGACGTGGGCACCGTCACGGGCGCCTCCGCGGGGCCTCGCATGGCGCTCACGAGGAAGATGAACGCACCCAGCGCGATGATGGCATCGCCGATCGAGAATGCGGTCGCCATCGGCAACGGCGGTGGGAAGACGAAGATGTCGCCCAGGAACGGGAGGAGTGTGTCGGGGCCGATGAGCACGACGTTCGAGTAGTGCGCCACCGGTAGCGCTGCGGCACCGGTGAGCTCCAGCCAGGCAGACGGCGAGGACGGCATGTAGCCGCCGTTGGCCAACACCGCCACCAGGTTGAGGATGGCTCCCACGGCCAGGATCGTGAGACCAGGTCGTCGCAGGTTACGGAGCAGGGCGGCCATCACCAGGAGCGTCGAGACGACGTAGATGGCCGCGCCTGCACCGCCGACGCGCTCCTGGATGGGATCGGCGAAGAGCACCAGTTGCACCAGCAACCCAGCTAGTGCCAACTGCCACCATACGAAGTGCAGACGCTCCAGGTTGCGGATGCGCCCACCCCCAAGCCTTCCGACTATGAGGCCGGCGGCGATGGAGTACAGCAGCAACACCTGGCTTCCGAGCCTCCGTTACAGACAACGCCGGCGCTCGAGCGCCGGCGACAGAGTCGATATCGATCGCGCAGATGGTGGACGGGGCCGGCGAGCGGCGCGAGGGTTGTTGTCGCCAGCCCCGATGTCAGTCTGTGGGCGAGGGCTGCCCTACCAGCGGAACGGTGCCGCCAGCACGAGCACGAACGACACCACGACCGCGAGGCGGAGTGCCAGATCCTTGTAGCGGCTCATATCGTATGTCTCCCGATGAATGCGGGCCCGTGGCCCTGGGTGCTTGCGAGTGCTCGTGTCCTCGGTCGAGGGGGTCATCCCTGACGTTCCCGATACTCGCCAATGGGCGCCTCACCCTCCATGGCGCAGTGGTACTAGGACGGGGTTTGACAGCGCGCACCGCTCGGCGCTCCACCAGGCCCCACCACACGGTGGCAGGCTGCACCACGGTGATGATCGCGTCGGCCGTGCGTCCTGGCCCTTATGCTGCGCAGATGGACGACGACCACCTCATCGAGACGACGCTGGAGCGCCGCGTCCTGCATCGCGGTCGCTTCATCACCTTCCGTGTCGACACCATCGAGGACCCGCAAGGCAAGCGACACACGCGCGAGGTCGTCGAGCATCCGGGCGCGGTCTGCGTCATCCCCGTCCACGGACCGGATGTGCTGCTCGTGCGGCAATACCGCACGCCGGTGGCCCGGGTGATGCTCGAACTGCCGGCCGGCACCCTCGATCGCCTGCCCGATGACAGCATCGAGGACCCTGATGACGCGGCACCACGCGAGTTGGCGGAGGAGACCGGGTACCGCGCGCTGACGTGGCGGTCCCTGGGCCACTTCTGGACGGCCCCTGGGTTCAGTGACGAGCTGATGCACCTGTACCTGGCCACCGACCTCGTGGCGCTCGCCGATTATCGCGGTCCGGACATCGACGAGTACCTGGACCTGGTGCGCCTCCCCTGGCGCGAGGCCGTGGCCATGGCCGAGGCCGGCGACATCCGGGATGCCAAGACCCTGGTGGGCCTGTTGCGCCTGGCGCGACTGGCCGATGCCGGGGAGTTACCCGGGTAGCCACTCCCGCAGGTCGACCGTGTCGAGCCGGGGGCTGGGCGTGATGCCCGGGATGCGGCCACGCTTGGCGATGGGGGCACCATCGATCTCCTTGAGGTCGCCGGTGAAGTCGATGGGCGAGGCACCGCTGATATAGCTGCCCACGGCGAAGAAGTCGACGGGCGCACCGGCGTCCTTGAAGTACCAGATGCGGTCCGGAGTGAGGCCGCCCGAGACGACGATCTTGACGTGCTCGAAGCCCTCCTGGTCGAGCCGCGCCCGGACCTCCATGACCAGGTCGGCGGTGACACGGCCACGCTCCGACGGCGTGTCCAGGCGCACCCCATAGAGGCGGTCCCCAAGGGCACGAGCCACACGCAGCGATTCCTCGGCCTCGTCCTTGAAGGTGTCCACCAGCACGATGCGCGGGACGTCCGCCGCGACATGCCGGTCGAAGGCCTCGGCAGCGCGGACGGTGTCGCCGATGACCAGCACCAGCGAGTGCGGCATCGTCCCCGTGGGGGCCAGACCAGCCAGGCGTGCGCCGGCCGGTGTGGATGCTCCCACGCAGCCGCCCACGATGGCGGCGTAGTCGAGCGCGTCGGTCACATGCGGGTGCACATGCCGGGCGCCGAACGAGATGACCGGTTGGGGTGCGGCGGCAGCCACGCACTCGCGCGCCGCATTGGTCCAACCGCTGGACTGCGCGAGCATGCCCAGGATGGCCGTCTCATACAGGCCGAAGGCGCGGTAGCGCGCCCGGATCCGCATGACGATCTCCTTGGGGGAGAAGGCGTCGCCATCCGACAGCGACTCGACGACGTGCTCTTCGCCGCTCTCGACCAGGACCGATGCCAACAGCACCTTGGCCTCATCGATGCCGCACAGGATGCCCTCCGACCGCGAGAAGACCTCCATGACCACGATCGGGTCCATGCCCTCACCCTCGAGGTATCTCCTCGGCACGGCGAAAATAGACGTCGGCGGAGTCTCCGCTCAGGACGTCGACAGATGGCCGACGGCGTTCTCTGGTGACGCTTTCCATCAGGCCCGCAAGTGTAGCGACTGTGCGCACGGCAGCGTGGTGCGAACTAGCGTGCCCGCTTCTTCAGGACCCGCCCCAACGCCCGGTCGAGTGCGGGCGCCAGCGATCGCGCAAACGTCGCGGTGAGGTGATGGTTATCACGGAAGATGATGATGTCGTGGTTGACCACGGGGCAGTCCCCGCTGCCGCCGCAGATGAGCTTGCCGAAGTCCAGCATGACGCCACCGCTGGCGCGGGCGGCGGTGCGCTCGCGCAGCGGCGAGCCGCCCGAGACGCGGCCGCTGGCCGGCACGGCGCAGCGACGGATGTCCTTGATGTTCTTGGCCAGGCAGGCCGGGACATCCTGACCGGGATAGGGCACGTCCGCGATGACGACCTTCCGGCCCGGCACGCGCGTCAGCATGCGCGCGATGCCGTTCCCCTGTACCACCGGCGACTCGTCGGCTTCGTCGATGGGGTGCTGCCACCGACTCAGCGCCGTCACCACCACATCGGGACGGAGCCGTCGAAGCGAACCGACCACGTTCTCGTTGAACGCCTCGCACTCGCGATAGCGGCGCTTCAGCTCGAGGTTGCGAACCGGGATGTCGGTGAACGGGCACGAGACCTTGACGAACGTCTCCAGGCGCCAGCCGCGGTCCAGGGCGACCTTGCGCAGCGCCGGATACCAGTGGGATGCATGCGAGTCGCCCACCAAGGCGATGACCACCTTGGCTCGGGAGGGGCCGACGGAACAGGGACGCGGGCTGGTCAGGATCCTCCTTGTGCAGGCAACCGTTGGCCACCAGCACCTCGGCATCGTCTGCGGCATCCCACACCGAAGGCCGCACATCCGCCGGCAAGCGGACGACCGGTGTCGGCTTCGGCGTGCGCCTGGGCCTAGGCGTGGGTGTGGGTTTCGGTGTCGGTGTGGGCTTGGCTGCCGCAGGTCGACCCGGAGTCGGTCTGGGCGCCCGTCGAGGCTTGGACGTGGGAGTGGGTTCGGCTGCGACCCCCGGCCTCGCCGTGGCCCTCGCCCTGGGGCCCGGCGACGGTGTCGCATCGGCGGCACGGCCCGGTCGGCGTCCCTGGGCCGTCTCGCCACCTGAGGCCGTTTCGCCGCGTCGTGACTCGGCGATGGCCCTGTCGGTGACCCAGCCGGTCGCGAAGACCCCGACCATGATGGCCAGGCCCAGGCCCAACACCGGCCCCGTCGCCAGCGCCAGGTTCCTGCCTGCGCTGCCCGGCCTGGAGCCACGACGGATCGGCTCTTCCATCAGGATCGTGCTCAGCGTCGCGGCCAGGACGGCGAGTGTCACCAGGCCGACGCGAGCGCCCACGCTCAGAGCCTCGCCGTAGGCGATCACCGGCAGGACCAGCAAAGGCCAGTGCCACAGGTACAGCGCATAGCTGATGCGACCCAGGAACCGAACCGGCGCCGTCCCCAGGAGCACCCCGGCACCAGACCTGAGGTGGCCACCGGCGATGATGGCGGCAGCCCCGAGCGTGGGCAGCAACGCCCAGTAGCCGGGGTAGGCCAGCGTGTCGTCGAAGGCGGCGGCGGCGAGCAGCACAGCGCCAAGTCCGATCCAGCCGACGATGGCCAGCACCCGCGGGTAGGGCGACGGGCCCGATCGCCGCAGCACGGCGATGGCCAGGAGCCCACCGAGCGCCAGCTGCCAGGCACGTGTCGGCAGCGAGTAGAAGGCCCAGCTGGCCGCCACGTCGGTCAGCACCAGCGCCAGCAGCAGGGAGCCCAGCGCCACCAGCGCCACCGTCAGGGCCACGCCGCGCGTGCCTCGCCCGAGCCGGAAGGCGATCAGCAGCAGCGCCGGCCAGAAGAGGTAGAACTGTTCCTCCACGCTGAGCGACCAGAAGTGCAGGAAGGGTGACGGGTCCGTGACCGCGGCGAAGTAGTCGCCGCTCGCGAGCGCGAAGCGGATGTTGGAGACCGAGAGCGCGGCTGCCACACCATCACCGGTGACCCTTGGCAACTGCAGTGGTGAGATGACCGCTGCACTCAGCAGGAACGTGACCAGCAGGACGAGTGCGGCGGCCGGGAGGATGCGACGGACGCGCCGGACGTAGAAGCCCGGAAGGCTGATACGACCGCTCCGGCGGAGTTCGCGATACAGCAGGCCGGTGATGAGGAAGCCACTGATGACGAAGAAGACGTCGACACCGACGAACCCGCCGCCAAGCAGGTTCGGTGCGGCGTGGAAGACGACGACCAGGAGCACCGCAAGTCCACGAAGCCCTTCGATGTCGGGCCGAAACCCGCCGGCTGCTGGCACCGCCCCCTGGGACGACGGAACGACCGGCGGCCCCTGGGACGACGGAACGACCGGTGGCCGCTGCGATACTCGGACCGGCGGTCCCATCGGGACCGATGGATAGCCGGGCATCGGCGGCCACCGGCTCGGGCCGGCGACGCCCTGGTCTGACGGCATCGGTCTTTGGTGCAAGTCAGGCACCCCCTCGGCTAGGGGTGGATGCTACCGGAACAAGGCGCCAAGGCTCAGGAGGGCTCGATCTCCGGGGACATCTGCGTCGCCTGCAGCTCGGCCAGCTCGGCCGCGTAGCGTTCGAACAAGGCCATCCCGCGCGATGGGTGGTCCATGGCCGGCGCCTTCCTGGCGCCGGGGAAGAGCCACACCAGCGATCGCTCGAGCGTCAGGTCGCACACCGCCAGCAAGCGCGCGATAGCCACACCAAGCGCGTCACGGTCGAGTCGTGCCACCGGAAGCTCGCAGGTCAGCACCGGCCGGTCATCGGCCGAGAGTGCGAACTTGACGAGGGGCAGCTCATCGTTCCAGCGCAGGAACTGACGGTACGAGACACGGAACGAATCATTCAAGGGCGGCGCGAAATGGACCCAGAGCAGCATGATGTCTCCTGGGTCGAGGATGAGCGTCAGGCGGATGTCGGATCGGCGCAAGCCGTCGAGGAGGAGGTCCCAGCTGCTGACACCTTCGCGCTCGCCACGGTCGACCGGCACCAGGCCGAGCTCATCGAGCCAGCCGTCGACGGTGCCCGTCGTGACCGCAGCCACCGGTATGATGTCGGTCAGGCCTTCTTGCCCCGCGAGCGTCGTGGCTTGGGTTCGACGCTGCCGCCACTCGGCACGCGCTTGGATCGGAAGTCCGCGGGACGCACGTCACCGGCGATGCGGACGTTGCGGCCGATACGCGCGCCGGCCGGGATGAACGCCCGCTTGCCGATGACGGTGATGCCGGTGTTCAGCCGCTCGGGCTCGACCACGTTGGGCGTGTCGAAGTCATTGCCGGTGCCGACGATAGCGTTGGGGCCGACGTTGACCTCCTTGTCGATGATGGCGCGATCGACCACCGCCCCGGCGCGGATGTGCGTGTCGAACATGATGACGCTGTCACGCACGATGGCGCCCGGATCGACGCGCACCCCCGGTGAGAGCACCGAACGCTCGACCGTCCCCGCGATGGTGCAACCGTGACTGATGAGGCTGCGGTGGACGTTGGCGGTGGAGCCGATGCGGGCCGGGGCGCGCTCCTCCGAGCGGGTGTGCACGACCCAGTCGCGATCGTACAGATCGAGCGGCGGGTGGTCGTCCAGCAACTCCATCTGGGCTTCCCAGTAGCTGTGAACGGTGCCCACGTCCTGCCAGTAGCCCTCGAAGCGGTGGCCATAGACGCGAGCCCCCGCTTCCAGCATGGCCGGGATGATGTTCTTGCCGAAGTCGTGGCGGCCCTCCCCCAGCCACTTGTCGAGGGCCTTGCGGCTGAAGACGTAGATGCCCAGGCTGGCCAGGTTGCTGCGGGCGCTGCGGGATTTCTCCTGCCAGTCGGTGACGGCATCGCTGTCGTCGAGCGAGAGGACGCCGAAGCGATGCGTGTCCTCCATGGGCACCGGCTTGACCGCGATGGTGACGTCTGCGCGCTTGCGGCGATGCTGCTGGATGAAGGGCCCGTAATCCATCTTGTAGATGTGGTCGCCGGCCAGCACCAGCACGATGTCAGCGCCTGACTGGTGGATGGCATCAAGGTTCGCCGCCACCGCGTCGGCTGTGCCCTGGTACCACTCCCGGGGACGCCCCCGCGAGAGGAAGGGCTGGAAGATGCGGATGCCCCCACTGTTGCGGTCCAGGTCCCAGGGACGGCCGGCGCCGATGTGGTCATTCAGGGACAAGGGCGCGTACTGGGTCAGCACGATGACGTTGGTCAACCCCGAGTTGACACAGTTCGACAGGGTGAAGTCGATGATGCGGAACTTGCCCGCGAAGGGCACGGCCGGCTTGGCACGAACGCCCGATAGCAGCGAGAGACGTTCGCCCTCGCCGCCGGCGAGGATGACCGCCAGTGTTCGACTCACGCCTGCGATGCTACACCGCGCCCGACCGGCGAGGTGCGCGGTTCGCGCAGTCAGCGACCAAGGCGCTGGCGGCTCACCTAGCCGATGGTCATCGGGACCCCGAGACCCATGTGCCACATCCGGCACACGCGGACCGTTCCTAGCATCGCTCTACGTCCGCTGCCCACTCCGGACCCGAACACCACGACGCAACCACGGGCAGCGCGCGACTCGAACAGGAGCGACGAACCGATGCCTGCCGCCGCCATGCCCGCGAGACCATCACATCGCGCTCGCCCCCGACTGCTTGCCAGCGTGCTTGCCATGGCCTTGGTGGCCGGGCTCGGTGCGACCTCGGCAGTGCCGGTGGAGGCTCGCAGCTGGATGCATGAGATCGAGCGCTACGCGCGCCAGCCAGATCTATTACGAGACGGCCATGCGTGCCGCGGACTCAGAGGTGCGAACCCTGAAGCACGCCGCCAAGCGCACGCGCCGGTCGCTACGTACATCCCAGCGCCACCTCCGGGCCGTGGTGGAGCGCCGTGCTGCGGCCAAACGGCGAGTGGCGTCGGCACGAGCAACGCTTCGGGCAGCTCGGGCCGAGCTGGCCGCTCCGATCATGGAGCCACCACCACCACCGGACACCGCTACCGCCATCCTGGCCATCACCGACCCGATACTCGTGGACCCACCCACGCCGCTGGCCCTGGAGCACGCGCTCGTCCGTTCGGCCCCGCTGCCCTTGGCCGAGGACCGGAAGGACATCACGGTGGCGGAAGTCATCGCCATGGAGCGCGGGCTCGCTCGCGCCAGCCGAGCGTCGCAGAAGACCGGACAGCGTGCCCGGCGTGCCGCGCGCAACGTTCGTGCCAAACGTGGTGCCCTGGTGGCGATCAAGGCCCGGCAGCGAAGCGCCACTGCCCGGCGCGAGGGAGCCGAAGCCGCGCTCGGCGGCCGCATCCTGGCCATGTCGAGCCTGGCACAACGCCGCGTCGCCAAGAAGACCAAGGTCCGCCCCGGCATCAACAGCGGCTTCATCTGGCCGGCCCGTGGGCGCCTCAGCCAGCGCTATGGCTGCACCGGCTTGGCGCTCCTTCCTGCGCGCGGATCATGCCGACACTTCCATGACGGCCTCGACATCGCCGGCTACCTCGGTACGCCCATCCGGGCGGCCGCGGTCGGCGTGGTGAGCTACGTCGGCTGGAACCCATGGGATGAGGGCGGGCGCGCTTTCATGGTGGTCGTCGCCCATCCCGGCGGCTACGAGACCCTGTATGGGCACGTACAGCCCACGCGGCAGGTGCGAGTCGGGCAGCTGGTAAAGCGCGGTCAGGTCATCGGCTACATGGGCAGCACCGGCCGCGCGACCGGCGTCCATCTGCATCTCGAGCTGCGCCGAGGCCGCACCACCATCGATCCCCTGGCCTTCCTCTGATCCACCCGAGCTGCATATCGCCCCTTGCACCCCCTCAGGTACCAGGGGGGTCCCCCCGTCAGGTGGTGCCGGGCGGCACCGCGCGGCGCGAGCATCGGTGGCATGGTCCGAGCACATCGAGCGCGCACCGCGACTGACGTCGCCTGGCGGCTGCTGGCGCCCACCCTGGCGATCATGCTGGTCGTCTCCGGGGCCGCGGTCGACCCCATGCCCGCGGTGGCGCGCGGTGGCTACGATGCCGCCGCCACGATCCGACAGCGACAGCTCCAGGCGGAGGCCACGATGCTGCGCGCCGACAAGCAGGTCAAGCGCCTGCAGAAGCAGCGACGCAACCGCGCTGGGCGCCTGGCGGCCGCCAGGCGCCAGCTGGAGAGAGCCATCGATCGTCGCGACGCAGCAGCCCGAAGCTTCGGCCGTGCTGATGCGCGTCTGGACGACCAAGAGTGGACCCTTGCCCGCGCCGTGCGTGTGCGCCCCAACCCCACGGGCTCCCAGGCGGTCGACAAGCCGGGGCTGCGCAAGCAGATCCGAACCCTCGAGAACAAGGTGCGCAAGCTCCAGGCCAGATCACGCCAACTCGAGCGAAAGGTCGATCGGGCACGCCAGACCAAGCAGCACCGGCAGAAGACGGCCAGTGCCGCTCGCATAAGGGCACGCAAGATGGCCCGCGAGCGCGCTGAGGACAAGCTCGGCGCAGCCATCGAGCAGATGGTGGAACTGTCGCAGGAGCGGGCCAGCGGGAAGCTGGGGCCCTCGAGCGTGAAAGGCTTCAAGCGGCCAGCCAAGGGCCGGGTCAGCCAGGGCTACGGATGTACCGGCTACCGCACCAATCCCGGTCGCGGCGGCTGCGCCCACTTCCACGATGGCATCGATATCGCGGCCAAGCGCGGCACCGCGGTACGGGCCTCAGCCGCCGGCTATGTCGCCTATGTCGGGCGCAACCCCTGGGATGTCGGATCGCGCGCCTACGTCGTGATCATCGGCCATGCCGGCGGCTACGAATCGGTCTATGGCCACCTGCAGCCGCAGCGGAAGGTGCGCGCCGGCCAACACGTGGAGCGAGGTGACGTCATCGGCAGCGTCGGCAACACCGGCCGTAGCACCGGTCCCCATGTCCACTGGGCGATCAGCCGCGGCTTCCACAGCCTGGATCCACGACGGGCGGGTCGCTGATCGGAGCGGGTCCCAGCTACATGTAGGCGCGTGGATTCACCGGTGACCAGTCAGCGCCGGCCCAGACCTCCCAGTGGAGATGGTTCCCCGTGCTGTTACCGGTCGAGCCCATGTAGCCGATGGTCTGGCCGCGCTTGACCACGCTGCCGGCATGCACCGCCCCGGAGGGCTGCAGGTGCGCGTACAGGGTCGAGAGGCCGCCACCGTGGGCGATGATCACGATATAGGCCGGAACCGCCTCATACGGGTTCCAGCCGGCGAATGCCACGACGCCGCTGGCGGCGGCGACGATGCGCGAGCCACCCGCACCGGCGATGTCGATGCCGTCATGGAAGTGCGCACACGAGCCACGGGGCGGGTTGACGTAGTAGCCGGTGCAGCCGTACTCCTGGCTGATGCTGCCGTTGGCCGGCCAGACCAGGCGCCCGGAGCCGGAACCGGCACGGATCCCCCCGCCACCGAAGCGTGCTGCCGCCTGTGCCTGAGCCGTGGCCACGAGGCTCTGGACCTTGGCGCGCAGCGCGTTCCGCTGGGCCACCGTCTTGCGGGCGACGGCCTGCGCTTCCTTCTTGTTGCTGACGATGACCCGCATCTGGGCTTGCTGGCGATCACGGGCCTTTTCGGTACGCGCTTCCAGCTTGGCCAATCGCCGCTTGGCCTGGCCCAGCTGCGCGCGCAGATCCATGACCTTGGCCTGCGTGTCGAGGGTCTCGCGTCGGAGCTGATCGGTCCGCAGGCGCGTGGACGTGGTCAGCAGGCGCAATGAATTGAGCGCCTGCTGGTCCTGCGTGATCTGCCGTGCCAGTTGTGCGTCCTGGTCGCCGTATGAGAGATAGGCCGAGGTGTCGGTCAGGACGTCGGAGAACGACTCGGCGGTGAAGAGCTGATCGAGCAGGGTCTGGTTCTCGGTGCGATGAGCCTCGACCAAGCTCCGGGCCAAGGCTTCACGCCGCGCTTTCAGGTCGGTCTCACCGTTCGCCAACTCCTGTTCCAGAAGGCCCAGGGTAAAGTCGGTCTGACGCTGTTCCTCGACCAGTTCGGCGTGGCGCGCCTCGATCCGCTTGAGCCGCTGCTGCACCTGCTCGATGCGCGCCTTGACGGCCACCTGGTCGGTGCGGATGTCTTTGAGGTCCGACGTCGTCTGGTCGAGGTCACGCTTGGTCTGCGCTTCCTCTGCCTGGAGTTGGGAGACAAGGCGTTCCGACTTGGCGATCGACTGCGTCAGGGCGGCTTGTCGCTCCTTGGCGGCAGCGATCTGGTCCTTGAGGCTGGCGGCATCGACCGAGGAAGGCGCGTAGACAGGCGCCGCAAGGACGACGACGAACAGGAGCACGAACAATCGGGACCAAGACACGGCGGCCCACGGTGCTCGCGCTTTCACGCTAGGCACGATCTTCTATGCAACTCCCAATTGCTGCCGTACGCAGCACCCCGGGCACGGGGGTTGACCGAACACGGCATTCGATCGACCGCGCCATGCTACTCCCCGTCCGCGGGCATGGCAACTGGCGAGCCGTGCGTGCAACGCGCAGTAGTACGTTCGAGCCGGTGCGTCGAGACACCGGTCGAGGCACGCTCTGCGGCATGGACCTGTTCCCGATCCTGGCCGCCGTGCTTGGCGGCGTGTTCGGCCTCGGCTCCGACCGTCTCTCGTCGCGCTGGCCGGCCCACGAGGGAGGGGCGGTGCGCGGGCTCGACTGGCGCACGCTCGTCGTGACGCTCGGCGGCGCTGTTGCCTTCGGCCTGCTCGCTGCTCGCTGGCAGGATGAGGGCAGCGCCCTGCTCGTGCTGGGCATCTACGTCGCCGCTCTGCTGGTGTTGCTGGCCATCGACCTCGATCAGAAGCTGCTACCCGACGTCATCACCCTGCCGCTCATCGGCTACGCGGGGCTGGTCACGCTGCTGGGCCTCAACCCGGTACTGGCGGACAAGGCCCAGGTCCTGCTGGCGGACGGCGATGCCAGCGCGGTCGCTGCCGCTGTGCTGGCGCCGGGACTGCTGGCGCTGAGCGATCGTCTCTTCCATGGCGCACTGGGCATGGGCGACCTCAAGCTGGCGGTGAGCCTGGGACTCATGTTCGGCGTCTCGCAGCTGTTCGTGGGCTTCATGTTGGCTGCGGTGGCCTTCGCGGCTGTCGTGCTGGCCCTCTTGCTGGCTCGACGTCTCAGCCTCAAGACAGCCATCCCCTTCGGGCCGGCGCTCATCGGCGCCGGCATCCTGGCCGCGCTCATCCAGCCGTAGCCAGCTCGACCAGCGTGGCGTGCATGACACCGGTGGCGCCCTTGGCAGAGAAGGCATCGGTCTTGTTGAGGAATGCCGTGCCGGCGATGTCCAGGTGGACCCAGGGCACGGTCACGAACTCCTTGAGGAAGAGCGCTGCCGTGATGGCGCCGCCTTCCGCGGGGCCGGTGTTGGCCATGTCGGCGAAGGGTGAATCGATGTCTTTGCGCAGGTCGTCGATGATGGGCATACGCCATAGCGGCTCCCCCTGGCGCACTGCAGCCGCAGCGACCTCGTCCCACCACTCGTCGCTATCGCCGAAGCCACCGGTCATGTAGCGGCCCAGCGCGCGCGACATGGCACCGGTGAGGGTGGCGACGTCGACGATGTGGCTGGCACCCTGGCGTTCCGTCCAGGTGAGGGCATCACCCAGGATGAGCCGGCCTTCCGCATCGGTATTGGTGATCTCGACGGTCTTGCCGTTGAGGGCACGCACGACGTCGCCGGGCCGCGAGCTGTATGGGCCGGGCATGTTCTCGACCGCCGGCGCGACCGCCATCAGCGGCCGGTCGGGCGCCAGCTGAACGGCCGTGGCGATGGCGTTGAGGACGGTGCAGGCACCCGTCTTGTCGGTCTTCATCTCACCCATGTTGGGCGGTGGCTTGAGGCTGATGCCACCGGTATCGAAGGTGACCCCCTTGCCCACCAGCGCCAGCAGCCGGCCACGCTCGTCACGCTCGACATCGGGCTCGTTGCGCAGCACGATGAAGCGCGGCGGGTTGGCCGAGCCCTTGCCCACGGACATGAACATGCCCATGCCCATCTCGGCTGCCTCGTCCGGTCCCAGGATGGTCAGCGCAAGACCGTGTCGGCGGGCCAGGTCGCTGGCCTCATCGGCGAGGACCTCCGGGCTGACGTCGTTGGCGGCCCGCTGGGCCAGGCGGCGCGTGCGGTTGCCGCCGTCACCGATGATGCGACCGCGCTCGGCACGGGCGGCGAGGGCGGCCACGTCCCCGGTCGGGACCGCGAAGGTGACCTCGTCGAGCTGCGGCGGGAGCTTGTCGCCCGGCTCGCGGTAGATGGTGCTCGGATCGCTGGCGCCCTCGACGATGCCTCGAGTCAGCAGCTCGATGGCCACGCCCTGCAGGTCGCCCGACCCGCTGAGTCCATCGGGCACATGGACCACCAGTGAGCGCACATCACAGCCCGCCAGGCTGCGGATGATGAGCGAGCCCAGGCGGTAGGCCGTCTGCTGATCGATGGCGTCCGGCCGATCGATGCCCTCGTGCTCGCCGACGCCGACCGCCAACACCAGACCGGCGCCCATATCGCGAGCGGGAAGAAGCCGGGTCTCCCAGAGCGATCCCTTGATGGCGCCGGCCTTGCGCATGCCTGCCAGCGCGCCGCCAAGGCGGCGGTCGACTTCGGCAAGGTGCTCGGACATGCCGGCATCGGCAGGGACGGTGACCACGAGGACATCGGCTGGGACGTCCCAGGGCGGGCGGTTGACGACGTGAAGGTGCATGTGACGTTCGATCTCTTTCATGACGTGCTGGGCCCGCCGGAGCAGGCCGGACAGGGCTGGACGGGCG
Source organism: uncultured Chloroflexia bacterium (assembly GCA_963778955.1). Lineage (GTDB taxonomy): Bacteria > Chloroflexota > Limnocylindria > Limnocylindrales > CSP1-4 > JAFMJV01. The sequence continues at coordinate 302,946 of CAVZWI010000003.1, read as the reverse complement.
GGGACGCAACGTTGAGTCTATCGGGTATGAACGTGCCTGGGGCCACCTGTACCGGTAGGCTGATGCCACCGGACAGGGGCTCGTGGGACACCAGAGGGCGGGCCGTGAGCGTAGTGGACGTGAGAGTCCGAGAGTCTATCTGGCCGCCCCTGCGACTTGACCGGTCGTGCTTCGAGCACGGAATCCGTAGGTGTCGTGTCGCCCCTCCAGGTGTCCATCGTCCGATCGGGGAAGGAGGCCTTCGATGCGATATGTCGGACTCGACGTGGGACGCGACTTCGCCCACGTCGCGGTGGTGGAGCAGAAGGGGTCGGCGCGGAAGCTGCCCAGGGTCGCGATGGGCGACCCGTTCCGGGACTTCGCCGCGACGCTCGGTCCACCACGACGTGGTCGCCCTGGAGGCGTCCACGAACACCTGGGCGCTCGCGGAGCTGCTGGGCCGGCATGCCGGCAGGGTGGTGGTGTCCGACCCGCTCCGCACCCGGGCCATCGCGGAGGCCAAGCGCAAGACCGATGACATCGACGCCGCGACCCTGGCGGAGCTGCTCGCCGCCGACTACCTGCCCGAGGTGTGGGTGCCCGACGAGACCACCCGCTCCCTGCGCCGGCTGGTGGCCCACCGGGCGGGTCTCGTGCGCGACCGGACCGCGACCCGCGACCGGGTGACAGCGATCGTGTCGCGCCGCCTGCTGCGGTGTCCGGCCAGCGACCCCTTCGGGGTGGCCGGGCGACGCTGGCTGGGCTCGCTCGAGCTGCCAGCCGATGAGCGCCTGGGCCTCGATCCGGCGCTCCGGCTCGAGGCGCTGCTGGGTGAGGGGATCGGGACCGCGGACCGGGCCATCGCGGCCATGGTGGTCGACGACCCCCGGGTGCACCGGCTGCTGACCATCCCGGGCATCGGGCTCGTCACCGCCGCCGGTCTGCTCGCGGTCATCGGCGACGTCTCCCGGTCCAGCCGACCGGCCAAGCTGGTGAGCTACCTCATTCCCTGCGACGCGCCTCGGGGCCTCGCTGTAGCTAGCATGTGCGCCTGATGAGCAGTCCCACTGACCGGTTGATGGCGTGGCTGGCAGCGATGCCAAAGGCTGAGCTGCACCTGCACCTCGACGGCTCGCTACGGCCCGCTACGGCCCTGGACCTGGCCCGCACCCGGGACCACGGGGTGGCCGGCATCCCGCTCGATGTCCCGACCGAGATCGTGGCCATGCGCGAGCGCCTGGTGGCACCGGCGCGATGCCTCGACCAGGCCGACCTGCTGCGTGCCTTCGACCTGCCGATCGCGCTGCTCCAGGACGCCGAAGCGCTCGGGCGCGCCAGCGCCGAGTTGGTCGAGGACGTAGCTGCCGAAGGCACCGCCTATGCCGAGATACGTTGGGCGCCGTCGCTGCACCTGGAGCAAGGCCTGTCGCTTCACGATGGCATCTCGGCGGTCGTCCGTGCTGGTGGCCGGGCGGCGGCCAGTAGCGGCATCGAGGTGCGCTTCATCGCCGTCGCCCTGCGTACCCACGCGCCGGAGACAGCAGTGGCGGTGGCAGAGGCCGCACTCGTGTCCGTCGACGGTGGCCTCACCGGCTTCGACATCGCCGGGGTCGAACGCGACGCGCCAGACCCCGGCACCTTCAGCCGCGCCATCGACGTGGCACGTGCCGGGGGACTTGGCATCACCTGCCACGCAGGCGAGTGGGGCGGGCCGGCACAGGTGTGGCGCGCCTTGCGCATCGACCCCTGGCGCATCGCCCACGGCGCGGTCGCAGCCGACGACGGTGCGCTGATGGCCGAACTCATCGCTCGCGACGTGACACTCGATGTCTGCCCCACCAGCAACCGCCAGGCCGGCATCGGCCGCGCCGACAGCGCCGCTCCCCTGCCCCGCCTGATCCGCGCCGGCGTGCCGGTCACCATCAGCACCGACGATCGGACCGTCAGTGACCTCACCCTGGTCGACGAGTTGACCGGCGCGGTGGAACGATTGGGGCTGACGCCGTCGGAGATCGCAGGCACCATGCGGCAGGCCTATGCCGCGGCCTTCCTGCAGCATGACGAAGCGCTGAGGGGATCGCTCCAGGAGCGCTACGAGTCGTGGCTGGCGGAACATCCCGGCCCCGAATGAGCGCGCCCTCGGCGAGTCCGTCGGCCTATCTCAGGCGGCGGCGAGACGATCGAGCGCGGCGCCCAGGTCACCCGGCCCCTGCACGATGAGGGTGGGCTGCTGCTCCGCCGGCAGCGCCGCGGCCTGTTCTGCGGTACTGACCCCGGTCAGCATGAGCACGCTGCGGGCGCCTACCGCGTTGGCGGCGGCGATGTCGGTGAGGAGTCCGTCACCCACGACCACGGCGTCCTCGATGGGCGAGCCCGCCACCCGCGCCGCCTCGCGCATGAGTCCGGGCTCAGGCTTGCCCACGACCATATCCGGTTCGCGACCGGACGCGGTGACCAGTGCTGCCACCATGGCCCCGGCGCCAGCCTTGAGCCCATCGGGCATGGGGAAGATGGGGTCGCGGTTGGTGACCGCGAAGTAGGCGCCTCCACGGACCGCGGCAGCCGCGGCCGAGAGGCGCTCGAACGACAGGTCGAAGTCCACGCCCACCGCCACCGCATCCGGCTCCCTGGCCAGGCCGGCATAAGAACACTCGACCGTGGCCAGGCCGACGTCCTCCAACTCGCGCTGCAGACCGGGGCCGGCGAAGACCATCGTCAGGCGCGGCGGAGCAGTCAGCGCCACCAGGGCCAGCGCCGTTCCGCGCGCCGAGGTCAGGATCCGCTCAGGGCTCGCCGGAGCGCCCATGCCGATGAGTCGATCGCGATACTCGGAGCGGTGCCAGCGCGAGTTGTTGGTGACATAGACGATGATGTCGCCATCCGCCTCGCGCTGCGTCAGCAGCTCAGGCATGCCGGGGATGGCTTCGGTTCCCCGGTACACGACACCGTCGAGATCGACGAGAAGGAGCATGGCCTGATGGTAGCCGCAGTCCCACGCAGCCGATGAACCGCGACGGCGGCGTCGATGACCTGGAGCTGCTGCTCGTCGACGGCGACAACCTGCTGCACGATGTCCGCGGCAGCCGCGACGAGGGCGGCGTGGCCTGGCTGCTGCCGCGATTGTCCGGCTGGCGACCGGAGCACCTGCGCATCGTGGTCGCGCTCGACGGCCACCCGCCGGCCGGTGAAGGCAGCCGGACGCGCGTCACCCGCGGTATCGAGTTCCACCACTCACGCTCGCGTAGCGCTGACGATCTGCTGGTGGACCTGCTGATGGCGCAGCCGTACGCCGGGCGCAGCCGTACCGCGGTCGTGACCCGCGATCGTGGTCTGCAGGCGCGTGCCACGCGCGCCGGCGGCAGCAGCCGCTCGGTGGATTGGCTGATGAACCAGGTGGCAGGCAAGCCCGTGAGCGGGGGCCGCACCGATCGGCCCGTCGGCATCGGCCAGGGCAAGCCGCCGGTCAAACGCCACTTCGATCCGGCCGATCCGGCCGAGCAGCCGCCCGGCGCCTGGCAACCGGGGCGTGGAGCGACCCGCAAGAAGGGCAACCCGAGGCGCGGCCCCAAAGGATCACGTCAGCGCTAATATCTTGCTATGTCGCCTGACCCGTGGACCTCGTTCCTCGACTGGCTGTCCACCGTGCTGGTGCCCTCCTGGGGCGAGCTCATCAGCCTGCTGCCCGTCGTCATCCTGGGCACCATCGTCGGACCGATCCTGACGCTGATCGTCGCCATGTGGGCATGGCACTCCCTGAAGCGCCGCGCGGGACGCGTCACGCGCGCCGAGCCAGCACCAAGCCCAGCAGCCCTCGACTCGAACGGCAGGCCCGTGTTCCCGGCCAACGTCCCGTACTGCGAGCAGCACGCCCTGCTCTACCCACCACGTGCCACGGAGTGCACCATCGACGCGGACCCACTGCGCGTCGCCTGTCCGGTCGATGGCACGGTCCGCAGCGCCACGGATGACACCTGCACAGCCTGCGGCACCCGGTTCATCCTGGGTGCCAGCACCGGCTCGGCGGTCGTGCTGTCGACCGACGGCCCACCGGAGGGTGGCGCGGCGGTCGCCTAGCCGGGCACAAGCCTGACTAGCCGACCGCCCCGACCGCGCCGATGGCAGCCCTTTCCCAGTACCTCTTCGTGACCGGTGCGCTGCTGCTGCTGTTCGCCTTCGTCCTGGCCGTGGCATACACGACGCTGCTGGCCGTCGGCCGGCGCGCGACCGCGACCGGGAGAGCGACCGTCAGCGTGAGCGGAGCGCAGCTGGCCGGCGTCGTCCCCGACGGCGCCACGCCCAGCCTGTCGCTGACCGCACCCAGCCTCGCCACCGGCCCGGCACCCCTCCCCGGCAGTGCCACCGTGGGGGCCATCAGCCACGGCCTGACGTGGTCCAGCTTCCTGCTGCTGGCCGGCAGCCTGCTGGCACGAGCCGTGGTCGTGGAGCGCGGGCCCTGGGGCAACATGTACGAGTTCTCCATCGCCTTCGCGGTCGGCATCCTGGGCGGCTACCTGTACCTGCAGCGCCGCTATGCCATCCGCTCGCTGGCCCTGCTGCCGCTCGGCGTGGCCCTGTTCCTGGCCGGCTACGCCGCCACCCTGCCGGCCGCCATCGAACCGCTGGTGCCGGCGCTTCACAACCCGCCGTTGCTGACGATCCACGTGGCCATGGCCATGATCGCCTACGGTGTGCTGGCGGTGTCGTTCGCGGCCGCGGTGGGCTATCTCGTGCAGGGTGAGAAGGACCGCTTCGCCTGGCTGCCCAGCCACACGCTCCTCGACGCCGCGGCCTACCGCTCGGTGGTCATCGGCTTTCCGGTCTTCGCCACCATGCTCATCCTGGGGTCCTACTGGGCGTCGATCGCCTGGGGCCGCTACTGGGGCTGGGACCCCAAGGAGACATCGGCATTGGTGACGTGGCTCATCTACGCGCTCTACCTGCACATGCGCAGCCGCCGCGACTGGGCCGGCCGCCCTGCCGCGCTGATCCTCGTCATCGGCTTCGGGGCCGTGCTCTTCACCTACTTCGGCAACCTCTTCTTCAGCGGACTGCACGCCTACTCCGGCCTGTAGGCCACGGCGATGATCGACCTCGGCACCAAGGGCGCACCGCGCCGTCAAGCCGTGGACCGCAGGGCAGACCGCGTGGTGGCAATGGCCGCCATCGCGACCGCGATGGCCTTCCTGGTCGCGGCCGTCATCGTCGCGTTCCTGCCCAGCACGGAGCGGGTCGGGCTGTGGCTGCCCCTCCACCTGGCACTCGCCGGCGCAGCCACCACCGCCATCGCGGGCGTGATGCCGTTCTTCAGCGCCGCCATCGGCACGGCGCAGCCAGTCGACGCCAGGTTGCGCTGGACGTCGGTGCTGCTGGTGGCGGGCGGTGCCTCGGCCATCGCGTTCGGTTTCAGCCGCGGCCTGCTGCTGCTGGCGAGCTTGGGCGGAGTGGCCTTCATCGCGGGCGCCATCATGGTCGGCTACGCGACGCTGGCACCTTGGCGGCGCGGCCTGGGCCCCAAGGGTGGCGTGGTCGCAGTCGGCTACGGGGCGGCCGTGGTGATGGTCGTGCTGGGCGCCACACTGGCCACACTCTTCCTCGCCCGATGGCCACCGGTCATGGAGGCGTGGGCGTCCCTGAAACCGGCACATGCCTGGCTCAACCTGGTGGGCTTCGTGTCGCTCATCATCGCCACCACGTTGTTGCACTTCTTCCCGACCGTGGCGGGCACTCGCATCCGGCGGACCCCGGCGGCATACGCCGCGATCCTCGGTCTCGCCGGCGGCGCTGCGGTCGTGGCCATCGGCTTCGCCATCACGGCCGATGGTGTGGTCCGCGCCGGCGGGATGCTGGTGGCGGTCGGCGCCCTGGGCCTGACGGTGTACGCTGGCCAGACTTGGCGCGCGAGGTTCCACTGGCGCACCGACCATGCCTGGCACGCATTCGCCATGGGCGGCCTGGTCTCTGCCATCGCCTGGTTCGACGCGGGCATGTTGCTGGCCGTGGTCCGGTTACTCAGGGATGGGGCCTCACCTAGAGCCGTGGACGTGGGCATCCTCATCGGGCCGCTGGTGGCCGGCTGGCTGGGGCTCGCCGTCCTGGCATCGGCCACGCACCTCGTGCCGGCGGTGGGTCCAGGCGACGCCGCGGCGCACGCCCGTCAGCGCATCTCGCTGGGACGCTGGGCGGTCCTTCGGCTGGCCGCTGCCAACGCCGGCATCACCCTGGCCACGCTGGGACTGATCGCCGACCTCGATGTGGTCACGGCGTTCGGAACGGTGCTGTTGGGCGCGGCGCTGCTGCTCACGGCGATCCTCCTGGTCGCCGCCGTAGCAGCGGGGCTCCGGGATGCTCGCTCAGCGAGCGCGTAGTCCGGCGATGATGCGTGAACGGTAGGTGTCGAAGACGGCCGCCAGCACGACCACGAGGCCGGTCACGATGACGCGCCAGTTGTCGGTCACACCCAGCAGGATCAGTCCGGTGCTCAGCACCTGAAGGAGGCAGACACCGAAGAAGGTGCCGATGACCGAGCCCTTGCCGCCTGTGAAGCTGGTGCCGCCGATGATGACCGCGGCGATGGCCATAAGCTCATAGCCCACCGCGGCGATGGGGCTGCCGACGTTGAGGCGCAGCAGCCAAACCAACCCGGCCAGACCTGCCAGTAGGCCGCAGATGACGAAGGCGCTGATCTTGTAGGGCACCGGGTTGTGGCCCGACAACCGCACGGCCTCCTCGTTGTTGCCGATGGCGTAGATGAAGCGACCGAAGATGGTGAAGCGAAGCACGAACCAGGCGATAGCGACCACGGCGATGGCGATGAGGAAATAGACCGGGATCTTCACGACGCCGAGGTCGATGAGGATGTTGCCGAAGTCGATGAATACCCGCGGCAGGCCATTGATGGTGGCGTTGTCGCTGACCACCTGGGAGGCGCCTCGCGCCATCGACATCATGCCCAGCGTGACGATGAACGAGGGCACGCGCCAGCGCTCGGTGACGAAGCCGTTGATGAAGCCGCAGAGCGCACCGATCAGCAGGATGAACACGATCGCAAGCGGGATGGACAGCACAGGATCGAGACCGAAGGGCACCCAGCGCGCCAGGAAGTCGGGCACCATGATGGTGGCGCCGACCACGGTCGCGAGCGCCAGCACGGAGCCGACCGAGAGGTCGATGCCACCGATGAGGATGACGAAGGTCATGCCCACCGCGAGCACGGTGTTGATGGCCACCTGGCCGAACATGCGCGTGAAGTTGTCGCCCGTCGCGAAGTACGGCGCGAAGACCATGAACAGCACGACGAGGACGATGAGCGCCAGGCCCACGCCGGCCTCTCGAAGCGAGAAGGCGACGGCGCGGTTGGCCAGCGACATCTGCCCCTCGCCGCGCGGCGTGGATGGTGTCGATGCTGCGCTCATGCGTCGTCTCCTGTGGTGCCTCGGATGGCTCGCTGGGCCGCGGTGGCCGGGTCCAGGTAGTTCTTGTAGGCCAGCTCCAGCACGGCCTTCTCGCTGAACTGCTCACGCAGCAGCTCGCCCACGATGGCACCTTTGCTGAAGACCACGATGCGGTGGCAGATACCAAGCAGCTCGGGCAGGTCGGACGAGACCACGACCGCGCCTTTGCCGCCCTCGACCAGGTCCCAGATCAGGTTGTAGATCTCGAACTTGGCGCCCACGTCGATGCCGCGAGTGGGTTCATCGAAGATCAGCACGCGCGACTCCGCGAAGAGCCACTTGGCCACGACCACCTTCTGCTGATTGCCGCCCGACAGGTAGCGCGCCAGCTGTGATGGCGACTGCGCCTTGATGCTGAGCGCGTCGATGAGCTCCTGGGTGGCGGCTGTCTCATCGCGCGTCTGAAGCAGGCCGTGCCTGGTGATCGCCTCCAGCTTGGTGATGGTGGTGTTCTGGGCAACGCCCATGTCGAGCATCAGGCCCTGCGTCTTGCGATCCTCGGTCAGCAGGCACAAACCGGCCTTGACCGAATCCCTGGGCGAGCCGACATCGACGATCTCGCCGTTGACCTTGATGCTGCCCGAGGAGGGCTTGTCCGCCCCGAAGATGGCTCGCATGGCTTCGGTGCGACCGGATCCGACCAGCCCGGCTACACCCAGGATCTCGCCCTGCCGCAGGTGGAGCGACACCGGTTCCACATTGCCGCGGTAGGTGAGGTCCTCTACCGACAGCAACTCCGGTCCAAGCTCGACCGAGCTGCGGAACGGGTAGCCCTCGGTCATGGTGCGCCCCACCATCAACTCGATCATCTCCGCAACCGTCGATCTCCGACACGTCGCGGGTGGCGACCCACTGGCCGTTGCGCAGCACGGTGACACGGTCACCGATCTCCTTCACCTCATCGAGGTGGTGGGAGATGAAGAGCACGCCGATGCCGCGTTCCGCCAGCTTGCGGATGATGCCGAAGAGCTGATCGGTCTCGCGGGGCGTCAGCGTCGCGGTCGGTTCATCAAGGATCAGCACCTTGGCGTCGGTGAGTAGCGCGCGGGCGATCTCGACCATCTGCATCTGGGCGATGCCGAGGTCCTCGACGGTGGTGTCTGGCGGCACGTCGAGACCGACCTCCGCCATCAGCCGCTCGGCCCGCTCGCGCATCTCCTTGCGATCGACCAGGCCCCGCCTCGACGGCAGCGACTCGAACGAGAGGTTCTCCTCGACCGTGAGGAATGTCAGCAGGTTGAGCTCCTGGTAGACGACACGGATACCGGCCGTCAGGGCGTCCTCGGGGTCACGGGGCCGGTAGGGCTCACCGCCCAGCCGGACCTCGCCGCCGTCGGGAGCGTGCACGCCGGACAGCACCTTGACCAGGGTGGACTTGCCGGCACCGTTCTCGCCGACCAGGGCGTGCACTTCGCCCGCCCTGAGCGTCAGGCTGACCTTATCGAGCGCGAGGACGCCCGGGAACTCCTTGCTGACCTCGCGGATGTCGAGGATGAGGTCGCCGTCAGGTGGCGCGACCGCCGCAGCCGAGTGCTCGGCTGTGCCCGTGGCGCCGCTTGTGGATCGGGTCATCTCGATTCACTCCACGCTCGGATCGGAGTGTACGAAAAGGGCCAGCCGCCGGAGGAGGCCAACGGCTGACCCTTGGATGGCTACGACGGCGTCTTAGTCGACGACGACGTTTTCAGCGGTGACGAGATCGATGGGGGTCTTCTGCCAACCGCAGAAGGTCTCACCGGCGACTTCGCGCAGGCCCATCTCGATGCCGAAGACCGCCATCTGCGAGCCGAACTGCTCGACCGTGGCAAGCATCGTGCCGTCTGCGATGAGCGGTCGGACGCCGGGGATGTTGTCGAAGCCGACGAACTGGATCTCACCGGTCTTGCCGGCAGCATCCAGCGCCTTGGCGACGCCGAGGGCCATGCTGTCGTTGGCAGCCATGACACCCTGGATGTCGGGATACTGGGTCAGGAAGTTGGTCATGAGCTGGTTGGCTTCCTCGGTCTCCCAGTGCGCGGTGCGCGAATCGAGGAGATCGAGCCCGTACTCGGCGACCGAGTCATCGAAGCCGGCCTTGCGCTGGTTGGCATTGTCGGCCTCGGGGTTGCCCTCGAGGATGACGACCTTGCCGCCCTCACCGAGTGCCTGGCCGAGCGCGTCACCGGCCAGCTTGGCGCCGGCGCGGTTGTCGGGGCCGAAGAAGGCGAGGTCGATGCCGGCATCAGCCATGGCCTGGGGATCGAGCGCGACGTCGATGTTGATGACCTTGATACCCGCGTCGAGCGCCTTCTTGATGGGCTCGACCATGGCCTTGGAGTCAGCCGGGGCGATGACGATGACGTCGAACTGCTGGGTGATGTAGGACTCGACGGCCTCGACCTGGGCGGCGAAGTCACGCTCGTCCTTCATGCCTACGGTCTGGAAGTCGAAGAGGTCCGTGTTCTCGGCGGCGAAGGCCTTGGCGCCGGCGTCCATCTGCTGGAAGAACTCGTTGGCCAGGGACTTCATGACCAGGCCGACCTTGGGCTTGTGGCCCAATTGCTCGGTCAGGTCGGGGATCACGCCGGTCACTTCTGCCGGCGGGCAGTCCTGCGCAGCCGGGCTGGCGGCGGCAGGGCTCTCATCCTGCGCGAATGCGGCCGCGCTCGAACCGACGACCAACCCGGCCGCCATGATGGTGCTGAGGCCGGCGGTGAGCCAGCGGCTCTTGGTGATTCCAACCATGCGGTGGATTCCTCCTTGTGGCCCCCTCCAGGGCCTGCTAACTGATCGTGGCCGACACTAGGAGCCGGCTCTCACGCCACGTTGCGCAACCGTTTGCGCAACCGTTTCCGCAGCGAGTCTACTGCGGCCCGGCAGGCAAGTCAACGTCTGACGCCTGCGGAGATCGCCAAGGCTGCCTGGCTCGTGCCCGACAGCCTTGGCGCTGCCTTGAAGCTACTGTTTGGCCGGGTCGACCGTCAGCGGCAGGACGATGTCGTTCCAGAACTTCTCCTCATCGATGAAGTTCTGGATGGCGGCCTTGCGGGTGCCCACCGGGCCGGCCTCGTCACCGAAGGCGAGGCTTCGTCCGTAGTTGGGGCCGTCGCTGCTATCCACGTCCACGTAGACCCCGCTCATCGGCTGCGGCACGCCGTCCTCCGGTCGGGGGGCGTCGTTCCAGGAAAGCACGATGGATGGGTCGATGACCCAGGCTGTGGCGAAGAGATCCCAGATGTTGTTCGGATTGATGGTGCCCCAGGTCGTACCGGCCTCAACGGCGGCTTCATGGGAGTGGAACAGCTCCTGCATGCCGGGCCACGTGTTCTCCACCATCTGGTAGTAGAGGTCCAGCGGCATCGCACCGGTGTTGGCGTTCGCCTCTAGGCCGGCGATCATCTGGTTGCCATAGGTCTGGTAGCTCTCCGACTCCGGGTCGCCCCATTGCTGTCGGACGCTGACCTTGGCGGCGTCCGGGTCGGCCCACCAGTTGAACTCCGCGCTGGCAGAGGAGTTGCCCGGGAGGTAGAAGGAGCCGCCCATGTAGGCGATCTGCTTGACCTTGGACGGGAACGTCGGGTCAGCCATGATGGCGCGGGCGATGTTGGTCAGTGGGCCGATGGCCACGATGGTGACCTCGCCGGGGTTCGTATTGACCGTATCGACCAGGAAATCGACGGCTTCGTCGTTGCCTTCGGGATTCTTCACACCATCCCAATACACGTTCGGATAGGACGGCACTTCGTCGTACAGGTACTGGTACACCTGGGTCCAATCGGCCATGGGGTCGGTATCGATGGCATCGCCGAATGGCTTCAGATAGCCGCCGTATCCGACCGGCCCGAAGCTGGCCTGCTCGGCTGCCAGGACGTCAGCGTCAGCTCTCCAATTTCGGATCCCGAAGCGGCTGCCTTCATAGATTGGCGTGTCCGAACCGATAGCCTCCAATTGGCGAACACCCGTGGCGACGCCTCGCGGCATCGGCGTATTGCCGGCCACGACGGTCACACCCAAGAGGTCGATGTTGGGGGCCTTGTCCAGCAGGATCATGGCCATGCCGTCATCGAACATCTCGACCATGTCCGTGTCGAGGATGACCTTCTGGACGTCGTTGGTCGCTCCTGCTTCGTCCTGTGCGGCCGTGATGCCGCCCATCGCAAGCACCATCGTGGCACTCATCCCGATGGCGAGCACGCGGCCCATCGCTACACGTTCGGTCATGCGACGAATCCTCCTTCTCGGCCCCTCACCGGGCGTGGGACACCATGTCAAGTCAACACGGAGGTCCCCGGCCCAAGGACGAAGAGGCCATCCAGTCAGGGCCAGCCGGACATCCCAGCGGCCGAAGCCAGGCCGTCCAGGCATATGACAGCGCGGAGTAGGCGAGCCGTCAACCGGTGGCTTCCTTGGTGGGCTCAACTCAGGCGGGCGGCGATGTCCTCGCGGCTGGGCAGCCCCGCCTGTGCGCCGGCCTTGGTCGTCTTGAGGGCCGCGCCCACCATTGCCCAGCGCAGCGCCTCACGCAATGTCGCGCCGGCAGCCAACTGGGCCGCCAGGATGCCATTGAGCGCATCGCCGGCACCGGTGGTATCGACCGGATGGACCGGCGTCGCAGGCAGTTGTTCCGCCCGGCCCTCCAGCCACAGTAGCGCCCCTTCGGCGCCGAGCGTGACCACGACCGGCGCCCCACTCCGCTGCGAAAGCACGCCAGCAGCGGCGGCCGGATCAGACTCGCCGGTGAGCATCTCGGCTTCGGTCTCGTTGGGCGTGAGGATGGGCGCCAGGGCAAGGATGGCATCGAGGATGGGGCGCGCCGGCGCCGGATTGAGGATGATCCGCAGGCCTGCTGCGGCAGCCCAGAGGGCGGTGGCCAGCACCGCCTCATCACCGACCTCGAAGCCGAGCAGGCAGACGGCTCCCGGAGCACATCGCAGCTGCGCCACCTCGGCCTTGATGATGGCCGCATCCAGGCGACCATTGGCGCCGGACGCTACGGCGATCTGGTTCTCGCCGCTGTCATCGACCACGATCAGCGCCAGGCCGGTGTGTTCGCCGGCCACGATGCGACACGAGGACACATCGACGCCGGCCTCCTCCAGGCCTGCGAGAGCACTCCGCCCGAGGTCGTCGTCCCCCACTGCACCGAGCATGCTGACGGCCGCCCCCACCTTGGCGGCCGCTACGGCCTGGTTGGCACTCTTGCCGCCGTTCTGCTGGACGAAGCGGTCACCGAGGACGGTCTCGCCGGCACCCGGCAATCTCGAAACGCCCACCACGAGGTCGACGTTGATGGAGCCGGCGACCACGACGGTGGCGTTCGTGTCAGACATGGCCCTCAGGACGGTGGATTGCCGGTCGCGACCAGCTTCTGGGCGAAACCGATTGCGCAACCGATTGCGTGAGCGTATCCTGCGGCGGATGGTCGTGTCAACGTTCTTCAGTTCGGGTGGCTCCTCATGGCCATGACCACCATCCGGGACGTTGCCGAGCATGCCGGCGTCTCGACCACCACCGTCTCGCACGTCGTCAACCGCACACGCAAGGTCGATCCGGGTACCGCGGCTCGCGTGGAGGCGGCCATCGAGGCACTCGGCTACCGACCCAACGCGCTGGCCCGCTCGATGCGACGCGGCCGTACCCACACCGTGGGCGTCATCATCCCCGACATCGCCAACCCCTTCTTCAGTGACTTGGCACGCAGCCTCGAGGACCACCTGTTCGAGGCCGGCTACAGCGCCATCATCTGCAACTCCGATGGTGGTGAGCGCAAGGAAGCCAGCTACCTCGATGTGCTCCTATCCAAGAAGGTGGATGGTCTCGTGCTGATCGCCGCCAGCCAACCGACGGAGGAGCTACGACGACTGGTGGAGTCAGGCCCGCCGACCGTGGTGGTCGACCGGGAACTGGGTGACCTGCCCGTCCCCCAGGTGCTGGTCGAGAACCACCGTGGCGGCTACCTCGCCGGTCGGCACCTGCTGGAACTGGGCCACCGTGACATCGCGGTCATCGCCGGCCCCAGCAGCACCGGCACCAGTGCGCGGCGCCTGGAGGGCTTCCTGACCGCCATCGATGAGGCCGCCATCACCATCACCGAGCGGCGGATCTTCCGTGGTGACTTCCGTGCTGCCAGTGGACGCGTCGCCATGGCTGGATGGCTGGGCAGCGGGTCGAAGCCGACCGCGGTCTTCGCCGAGAACGACCTCATGGCCGTGGGAGCCCTGAGCGCTGCCCATGCGGCCGGTATCGACGTACCGGGAGACCTCTCGGTGGTGGGCTTCGATGGCATCGCCTTTGGCGCTGATGTGACGCCTCCCCTGACGACGGTGGCGCAGTCCCCCAATGATGTGGCCGCGACAGCGGTGGAGATGTTGTTCGAGCGACTCCGTGACCGCGATGCTCCCCCACGTCGCGTCGAACTGCCGGTGGAACTCCTCATACGCGGGTCTTCTGGGCCTCCGCCCGTCCGTTAGCCGCAGGCGGGCCTTCCACCAACGCGGCCCACGGATCGGTCGGTCCGACCCGCCCCATGGGTGAAGCGACGGAGCCGGGCACCAACGCGGCCCACGGATCGGTCGGTCGACCCGCCCCATGGGTGAAGCGACGGAGCCGGGCACCAACGCGGCCCACGGATCGGTCGGTCGACCCGCCCCATGGGTGAAGCGACGGAGCCGGGCACCAACGCGGCCCACGGATCGGTCGGTCGACCCGCCCCATGGGTGAGACAGCAGCGCAACGGGCGCTGCTGCGTCGGATGACCCGCCAGGTGGGTCGGGTCGGTAGGGCCAGGCTGGCCCTCGGCAGGGCACGCCCGCCGGAATGGACGCCATCGAACGGATGTTCTATACTATGGCCGTCCGCAGACCGTCCACGATAGGCGTGCACCGTTCGTCCACACCGTCGGCCGAGGCGATGATGCGACCGCAACATGTTGTGTAGCAGCCTTAGGAGTCACCCCAACATGTAGTGTTTCAGACTTGACAGCGAAGGAGGTCAGGTCCACAATCGGCCGACTGTCGCCGGGGCTTCCACCATCCCGTGCGAGCCCCAGGGGGGCGCGTTGTGCCACCTCACCTGGTGAGGTGGGGCGATGGGCATCTTCGGGCCGCTGGAGCGGCCTTCGTGGAGCATCTCAGGGCGCCACTGTCGTCGTCGGCGCGTTAGACAAGCAGAGGAGAGGTCATGGCTGAGGCTGTCGCCAACGTGCGCAACACCATCATCGGCGAGGGGGCGACAGCACGATCCGGGGCACGCGATGAGAGTGCCATAGGCACCGGCAAGACCGCAGCCACGGACGACCACTACCGCTTCACCGGCATCATGTCGAAGGGACTCACCTTCGAACGCCGCTGGACTACGCCCGGTGTCCATCCCTATGACGAGGTCACCTGGGAGTTGCGAGACGCCAGCATCGCCAACGAGTCGGGGGCGTCCGTCTTCGAGCAGACCGACGTCGAGGTGCCCGAGTCCTGGAGCCAGCTGGCCACCAACGTCGTCGTCAGCAAGTACTTTCGTGGCCATCTCGGCACCCCCGGCCGTGAACGGAGCGTCAAGCAGCTCATCGATCGTGTCGTCGACACCATCGCCGGCTGGGCAGCCACACAGCACTACTTCGCCACTGACGAGGACCTGGCCACGTTCAAGGCCGAGCTGACACACCTGCTGCTGCACCAGAAGATGGCTTTCAACAGCCCCGTTTGGTTCAACGTCGGCGTCGAGGCCAAGCCGCAGTGCTCGGCCTGCTTCATCAACTCCGTGACGGACTCCATGTCCTCGATCATGGACCTGGCCAAGACGGAGGCGATGCTCTTCAAGTACGGCTCCGGCGCGGGCGTCAACCTCTCCCCCATCCGCGGATCGAAGGAGAAGATGTCCGGCGGCGGCGTGGCCTCGGGACCGGTGAGCTTCATGAGGGGGTTCGACGCCTTCGCCGGTGTGGTCAAGTCGGGCGGCAAGACCCGACGAGCGGCCAAGATGGTCATCCTCAACACCGGCCATCCTGACATCCTCGACTTCGTTGACTGCAAGGCCCGCGAGGAGCGCAAGGCCTGGGCCCTCATCGAGGCCGGATACGACCCTTCCTTCACCGGCGAGGCCTACGGATCGGTCTTCTTCCAGAACGCCAATCACAGTGTGCGCGCCTCCGACCAGTTCATGCGTGCGGTCGAGAACGATGACGACTGGACGACCTACGAGGTCACCAGCGGTGAGCCTGCGGACACCTACAAGGCACGCACCATCCTGCGCCACATGGCAGAGGCCGCCTGGATCTGTGGCGACCCGGGCATCCAGTACGACACCACCATCAACGACTGGAACCCGGTCGCCAACACCGACCGACAGCACGCCACCAACCCCTGCTCGGAGTTCTCGTTCATCAACGACACCTCCTGCAACCTGGCCTCGCTGAACCTGCTGAAGTTCGTCGATGCCGAGGGTGAGTTCGACGCCGAGGCGCTCCGCTACGCGGCTCGCCTGACCATCACGGCGCAGGAGGATCCTGGTCGACAACGCCTCCTACCCGACCACCCAGATCGAGGAGAACTCCCACCGCTTCCGACCGCTGGGCCTGGGCTATGCCAACCTCGGCGCCCTGCTGATGAGCCGTGGGCTCGCCTACGACTCGGACGAGGGCCGCGCCTACGCCGGCGCCATCACGGCCATCATGACGGGCGAGGCCTATCGCCAGTCAGCCGTCATCGCTCGCGACCACGGCGGCCCGTTCAACGATTACGCCATCAATGAGGGCCCCTTCCTGCGGGTCATCGGCAAGCACCGTGACGCGGCCTACCAGCTCGCAGACGCCCCCGGAACCCTCGTGGCAGAGGCCCGCGCTGCCTGGGAAGATGCGCTCAAACTGGGTGAGCAGCATGGCTACCGCAATGCCCAGGTGACCGTGCTGGCGCCCACCGGCACCATCGCCTTCATGATGGATTGCGACACCACCGGCATCGAGCCGGATATCGCTCTGATCAAGTACAAGAAGCTGGTCGGCGAGGGTTTCCTCAAGATCGTCAACGGCACCGTGCCGGTGGCACTCAAGCGACTCGGCTACAGCCCCGACGCGGTCGAGTCCATCGTCGAGTACATCGATGAGTTCGAGACCATCGAGGGCGCGCCCGACCTGCGGCCGGAAGACCTTTCGGTCTTCGATTGCGCCTTCAAGCCGGTCAATGGCGAGCGTTCCATCGGGCACATGGGCCACCTGCGCATGATGAGCGCCACGCAGCCGTTCCTCTCCGGGGCCATCAGCAAGACCGTCAACATGCCTGAAGCGGCCACGGCCCAGGACATCGAGGATGTCTACCTGCAAGGCTGGAAGCTGGGCCTGAAGGCCATCGCCATCTACCGCGACGGCTCCAAGCGCAGCCAGCCACTCTCGACCGGCAAGAAGAAGGACGATAGTGCTCCAATCACCCCCACCACAGGTGAGGCGACGGTGTTTGAGCTCACTGGAGAGCCCAAGCCATACCGTCGTCGCCTGCCGGATGAGCGCCGCGCCGTCACGCACAAGTACCAAGTCGCCGGTCACGAGGGCTACATCACGGTGGGCCTCTATCCCGATGGTCAACCAGGGGAGATCTTCCTCAAGATGGCCAAGGAGGGCTCCACGGTCAGCGGACTCATGGACACGTTGGCCACGATGACTTCCATCGCTCTCCAGTACGGCGTGCCGCTGCGTGACCTGGTGAACAAGTTCGCCCACGTCCGCTTCGAACCGTCCGGATTCACCGGCAACCCTGAAGTGCCCATCGCCAAGTCGATCGTGGACTACATCTTCCGCTGGATGGGTTCCCGTTTCCTCAGCAAGGACGATCGTGACGCCCTCGGCATCATGGGTGGCGAGATCGTCAGCGGGGCAACCGCCGTGTCTTCACCGCAGTTGACGGCATTCGACCCAGCCGACCAGGCCCCTGATCCCACCGCGGCCGCAGCCCCGCTCGCTTCATCGACCTCCTCCGAGGGAGAGAGCGGGGAGCGGCCGTCGAACCTCGCGACTGGAGCCTCGGACGTAGCGGCCGCCCGCAGGAACGGCAGCAACAATCCCAAGGTCGTGGCCTCGTTGGGGGCCGGGCAACGAATCGCCTTCTCGGTCAGTGCCGACTCACCTTCCTGCATGGATTGCGGCAGCATCATGGTCCGGAACGGCAGCTGCTACAAGTGCCTCAACTGCGGTGCCACCAGCGGCTGCAGCTGATCGTGCAAACGCGGACCGGCTGAGCGGCTACCCTGCCCTCGATGCGGATCGCCACCTGGAATGTGAACTCGCTGAAGGCGCGGCTCGACGCTGTCGAGCAGTGGCTGGATCGAGCCGCCCCTGACATCCTGCTGCTCCAGGAGACCAAGCTCGCCGACGACGATGTTCCTCTGATGCCGTTTCGGATGGCCGGCTATGAGGTCCTGCACCACGGCGAGGGCCGCTGGAACGGTGTGGCCATCGCCAGCCGTGTCGGGATCGAGTCGGCCATCAGCAACTTCGGCGATGGCCCCGTGCGCAGCAGTCCGAGCACCAAGGAAACGCCCGATGCGGAGGCTTTCGACCCGCTGACCGAGGCTCGCATGGTCAGCGCCATCTGCGGCGGCATCCGCGTGGCCAGCTTGTATGCGCCCAACGGGCGGATCGTGGACTCCCCCTGGTATGCGGGCAAGCTACGCTGGTTCGAGCGACTGGCCGACTGGCTCACTGAGGTGGCCGATCCGTCCGCGGCGCTGCTGCTGGGCGGGGATCTGAACGTGGCTCCCAGCGACGACGATATCTGGGACCCCGCAGCGGCCCATGGAGCGACACACGTGTCCGCACCGGAGCGAGAAGCGCTTGCCCGCCTGCGCGACTGGGGCCTGGTCGACGTCTACCGGATCCGACAACCTGCCACCGACCGCTACAGCTGGTATGACTATCGCGCCGGCATGTTCCACAAGAACATGGGCATGCGCATCGACCTGCTATACGCTACGACATCCGTAGCCGACCGAGTCATCTGGGCCGAGATCGACCGCGAGGCGCGGAAGGGTCCTCCCACGCCATCGGACCACGCCCCGGTCCTGATCGACCTCGATGAGCCGGGCAAGCCGGTCGACGCCGGCTGGGAAAGCGCCCTGACCCGCGTCAGCAAGCGCACGAGGCCGGCCTAGCGCCGCCAGCAATGCCGTCGGTTCACGGAGAATGCAACATCTCGACCTGTGAAACGGCGAGATCGCCGGTTCTGTGCACCAGTTGCGACTGCTGCTAGGCACGCACCAGGGGCGGCTCGACGTGACGTCCGCGCCGCGCCGTCCGACTCGAAGCTACAGCTTCTCGGCGAACCAGTCGGCGGTCAGTCCGATGACCTGGTCGGCCAGGGTCTGGTCCTCGCCCAGGACGAGGTAGATATGGTCGGCGCCCTCGATCATCTGGAGCGTGACATCGTCACTCGCGCTGGCGGTGGCGGCATTCTCCGACACGCTCGGGTCGACCGACTCGTCAGCCGTACCGGCGACCAGGAGCAGGGCGCCATCGTAGGATGCAAAGTCATCCAGGGGCGTTGCGGCAGCCATCGTCTCGAAGTACGCGCAGCTGTGATCGAGCATGCGGAAGCCGAGGTCCACCTCAAGATGCCCCTCGCCCGTGGCCTGGCACGCCTCCAGTGACGCCTGGTACGCCTCGGGATCCCCGTTGTAGATCGCGCCCGACCAAGAGCTGAAGGCCACCGGTCGATCATCGGTGCCCACGAGGTGCGCGCCGATGAAGGAGCCGTTGCTGAAGCCCTGCACGCCGATCCGCGTGGGGTCCACACCGTCCTGCCCGACCAGCCAATCGAGCGCCGCAGTCGCGTCGGCGATCTGTGAGTCATACGTGTAGTCGAGCGTGGAGGCTTCGCTGGCGCCCATGCCGGCGAAGTCGATGCGCAGCGAAGCGACGCCTTTGGCCGCGAGCGCTTCCGCGAGGCGTGCATACATGCCGCCAACCTCGTCGGCCGAGCTGCCGTAGCCGTGCAGCATCAGCACCGCGGGCGCCGGACCCTCGGCGCCGGCCGGCAAGGCCAGTGTGCCCGTGATGTCGCGCCCGTCCGAGGGGATCGCCACCGCCGTCTGGCTGGCGGCCATCTCCTACGCCGCGACCGGGGCGACGCCGGCCACGCCCAGCAACAGCGTCATGGACGCACCTAGAGCGAGCGCTCGTGTCCGTGTCGAGACCATCAGCTTCTCCTTGTCGACCTGTCCTCGCCACCGGTCGGTAGCGCTCTGGGAGTGTACGTCAGCGTCATGGGGACGCAGCCCATATCCTGTGACGGTGACCTTGTACCACCTGCTTGACCACCCCGAGCTGCAAGACCCGCTGATGGTCGTGGCCCTCGACGGCTGGGTGGATGCCGAGTCCGCCGCCACCACGGCAGCCACGCTGCTGGCCGGGGACGCCATGCCCATCGCCGACATCGAGGTCGACCTGCTGTACGACTATCGCGCCAGGCGGCCCACGCTCCACATCGACGACGGCAGCCTGGTCTCACTCGATTGGCCAGAGTTGCGTTTAGTGCACCGGCGCTTCGAACGCCGAGACGTCCTGCTGCTGATCGGCCCGGAGCCCGACTATCGCTGGCGGGAGCTGTCCGGCGAGCTGGTCATGCTGGCCCAGGACCTGAGAGTCAGTGAGTGGATGTCACTGGGATTCCATCCCCGCGGCCGTGCCCCATACGCGGCCGGTCAGCATCCTGGGTATCGCCTCGGGTGAAGGGCTGCTCAAGGGCGGCATCGAGGCCGGCCCGATCGGCGCCATGCAGGTCCCCTCGGCGGCCGTGTCGGTGTTCGACTTCGTGGTCGCCCAAGCCGGCATCCCCACCCTCGGCTACTTCGCGCAGGTCCCGCACTACATCAGCGGTGAGTACCCGGCCGCGGCGATCGCCCTGATCCGCGCCGTCGAACATCACATCGGCGAGGCCATCACGACGTCCGTCCTGGAGCTGGAGGCCCGCTCCATCGCCGCCAAGCTGGACATCGCGGCCGCCGCCGACGATTTCGACCAAGGCCTACGTCGGTCGACTTGAGGCCATGTCCGACGAAGCCAAGCTGCCTTCGGGGGATGAGCTCATCGGGGAGATCGAGCGCTTCCTGCGCGAGCGTGACGCGGGGGACGGCTGAGCGGCCGTTCACACCTGACGACACCCGTTGCGGGACCATCCTGCGAGAGCCGACGATCCTGGTCTCACGAATGGGCGCCGACCCTGCCTCCGCATGCCTCTGCCCCGACTACACTGGCGAGGGAGGCACCGGTGGCCTTGGCTCGATGCAGCCTCAGCCGCCCTGCGGCAGCATCAGCTCGAGTCATGCACGCGGATGAGCGTCACCCCGTCACGGATCGTCAGCATCACCGCGTCGACCCGGGAATTGGCCATGACCCTGTCGTTGAACGCACGAATGCCCACGATGCCAGGGTCGCCGTTCGTCGCGTCCAAGACGCGCCCGGCCCGGATCACGTTGTCGGCCACGATGAGCCCACCCGGTCGCATCAGCGGCACGACCGCTTCGTAATACGCCGGATAGTCGGGCTTGTCAGCATCGATGAAGGACAGGTCGTAGGGGCCCCGCAACAGCGCCAGTGAATCGAGGGCGTGGCCTTGGTGAATGGTGATGCGCCCCTGTTCACCTGCCGAGGTGATGTGCTCGGCCGCTTTGGCGACCCGCTCCGGGACCAACTCAAGCGTATCGATGTGCCCGTCGGTGGACAATCCCTCGGCCATGGCCAGCGCGGAGTAGCCACTGAACGTGCCCAGCTCGAGGATGCGGCGAGCGCCGGTGAGAGCGACCAGCAGCCTCAACAACTGCCCCTCTACCGCGTCGATCATGTGGCTCGGATGGTCGGTCCATTCGAGCGTGGAGGCGGCCACGGTCGCCAACAGGTCCGACGGTGGCGTGGAGTGCCGAGCAGCGTAGGCTTCCATCGCCGGGTCGGCCACTGGTCGCTCGGCCACTGGTCGCAGGGGCCGATCGGTCATGAGGCTCGTAGCCGGGTGGGCTCGATGTGGACGCGGACGGGGTAGTCGGCCGCGAACGACTCGGGCGTCATGTCCAGGTCCGACATGGGCACCTCGTACTTGGCCACGTAGCGTTCATCCTGGTTGGCCGGTGGGCCGTCGGGCACGATGCGGGCAGTCCCCTCGATGATCACGACCTCACCGCCCGAGGGGGTGCTGTTGAGGTTGAGACAGACCCGGCCGTTCGCCTCCACGTTGCGCGTGCGAGGGGTCCGAGCCAACGAATAGATGACGATGACGTCATCCTGGATCAGGAACCAGACCGGCGAAGTCTGGGGTTGTCCGGCGGGGTTGACCGTGGTCATCCAGATGACGAGCTCGCCGGCCAATCGCTCCTGGATGTCGGGGCGTTCATCGAACATGCCCACAGCATAGTGGGGCACGTCCGCCCACGTCGACGTGCCGCCCGATGGCGGGTCGGCCGGTGGCGGGTCGGCCGACGGCTCCCACACCTTCGTTGCGACCGATGTCGCCTACCATGTGCCGATGCTCCAGCAGGACGGCTCCATCCGTATCGCCTGGCAGGCCGATGGCTTCGAGGCCATCTTCGTGCGTGCGCGCTTTCGACCCCCGGCCGAGCTTGACGGGTTTGCCCGCACGGTCGCCGATGTCGCCCTCCTGGAGCGCACGTTGCCCGACCTGCGCACCGAACTGCGCAAGCGCTATCCGGGTGCGTTCGATCTGATCACCGATGAACCGGTCTCGGCGCCCGGCCGCGTCATCGTGACCTTCCATCCGCCCCGAGGCGAACCGAACCCGGATCCCTGGTGACCACGTGAACGGAGCTATGCTGGAGATCCACGAAACCGCCGGTGCCTTCCGGCGGATCGAAGACCACCTTCGTGCGGCCGGCTTCTTCGAGGCTGACGGCAGTGCCGCGTCCGGGTTGGTTGCCGAGGTCTACCTTGGCTACGGACTGTCGGAGCCCCAGCGGCGCAGTGGACGAACGCCCCTCCCGGAGCCGGCAACACTGCCACTGGCCGCCTGCCACATCCGCAGCGCAGCTGACCAGCCAACGACCGTAGGCCCTTTCCGTGTCGGCGCCTGGCAACGGACATGGAGCGCGGCCGATTACGCCCGCGCCGTGGCCCGGGCGCGTGACGCCATCGCTGCGGGTGAGGTGTACCAGGTCAATCTTGTGCAGCATCTCTCGGCGCCATTCGCCGGCGACCCGGCCGGCATCGCGACCGCCCTGGCGCCGTTCTCACCGCTCCACGCACGCCCGCTGCAGGGCCAGGGCTGGACCATCGTCTCGGCGTCGCCGGAGCTCTTCCTGGAGCGTCGCGGGCGGCATGTCCGGACCATGCCCATCAAGGGCACGCGGCCACATGGTGACCGTGACGCGTTGCGGCGCTCAGCCAAGGATGCGGCCGAGCACATGATGATCGTCGACCTCGAGCGCAACGACCTTGGCCGCATCTGCGAGCCCGGCAGCGTGACCTGGCCGCGATTGATGACGGCTCGACCCATGGCCGGCGTCGAGCACCTCGTCTCGGTCGTCGAGGGCCACGTTCGCGACGATGTCAGCTGGGCCGACGCGATGGCAGCGATGTTCCCGGGTGGGTCGGTGACTGGCGCCCCCAAGATCGCCGCCCTCGACCACATCAACACGCTCGAGCCGGTCGGCCGAGGAGCCTCCATGGGGGCCCTGGGCACGGTCTGGCCCAACGGCGACTTCGAGCTGGCCCTGACCATCCGCACCTTCGCCATCGTCGACGGCCGCATCCATTTCTGGGTCGGTGGTGGCGTCGTCTGGGACTCGGAGCCGAGTGCCGAGGTGGAGGAATCATGGGTCAAGGCCCGCCCCCTGCTGGGGGCCATCGGCGGCGCGTCGGTCGAGGAGGCAGCAGCATGATGTCGATAGCCGGGCCGCTCGCAGTGGGCGTCCTGGGGCGCGGAGTCGTCGACCCCCAGGTACCGGTGATCCACGCCGACGACGCCGGACTGTTACGTGGGCTCGCGGCGTTCGAGACGTTGCGCGTCTACGCCGGACAGCCGTTCGCCATGTCCGACCACCTTCTGCGCCTGGCGCAATCGGCCGCCCGCATGCGCCTGCCCGTACCCGACCTCGCATCGCTTGAGGACCTGGCCGCGCAGACGCTGGCAGCGGCCGGAGTGGCCGACTGCTCGCTCCGCTTCACCGTCACCGGTGGGCGCCCGGGCGGGGGGCCGGTGTCGATGGTCGTGGTCCTGCCCCTACCGGGCGACCTGGAGGCAATCCGCGCGCGCGGCATCCGTGCCGTCTCGCTGCAACTGGGCACGGACTCCACGTCTGCGCAAGGATTCGCCCTGGCTCCTCGACGGGGTGAAGTCGACCTCGTATGCGGTCAACATGGCCGCCTTCGACGAGGCTCGGCGCCGCGGCGCCGAGGACGCCGTCTTCATCGCTACCGACGGATCGGTCCTGGAAGGGCCGGTGACGAACGTCTGGTGGCGCCGTGGCGAGTCCCTCTACACACCGTCGCTCGACCTGGGCATCCTTGCTGGTGTCACACGAGCGCACGTACTGCGCTTGGCGCGTGAGGCCGGTTATCTGGCCATCGAGGGCTGGTTCCCCCTGGCCGACATGGCGGCTGCTGATGAAGCCTTCAGCTCTTCCTCGGTCCGCGAGCTCATGCCCATCGTCTGGCTCGATGGCGAACCGGTCGGTGAGGGGCGCCCCGGCGCCACCACGATGGCGCTCCAGTCGAACCTGCGCCACGCCGCCGGCGTTTGATCGCGCGAACCCCCGAGCCGATCACCAGCCGTGCGCGCGACGAGCGCAGTGAATCACGAGACCCACGCACAACGCGTGGGTCCAGCGTGGTAGTTGCGACGATCCGAGGTCCGCACATGGCCCCGATCGCGCGGATCAGCCGGCGCGGGTGTCAGATGAGATGTTGCCCGCGCGGGGCACGGTCTGAAGGTTGCTCATCCCGTGGGATCCATCCGCCGTCTGCAACAGCGACCAAGACCTACCAGAGGCCTGGTGGCTCTGCGTCTTCCGGACCTGCCGGTTGCGGAGATCGTCCATTCGATCCGAGTACCTCCGAGTTCGACTGTACTCCTCCGCCCGCGAGAATGGAAGCCCCATCGAGGCCGCGACGCCTCCGACGTTCGCTCCGGCTGTCCCGGACCATCGTCAGGGGGCGTTTCACCGAAGATGCGCTACACTCCTCAAGCATCCCCGACCCGCGCGCGGTCGAGCACCGGATGACCGGTGTGCTCCTGCTGGCGCGAGTCCTGATCGAAGACGACCGCTCCCCCTCGGGATGCGTCGAGCGGTACCAGCACCATGGCTGGCCCGAGCGCACCTGCGTCGCGCCGCCGGCCGAAAGGACATCCATGCTCGCACGCACACACCATTCACCGGCCGCCCTGAGCCGACGCAGCCACGCCCAGCGGCGCCTTCGTCGTGCCGCTTCGTCACGGCTCTTCTGCAGCACCAACGGCTGTACCACCTTCCTGGTCCCCGCTGACGGGGGAGGTCGCGCGGTCTGCCCGGTCTGCGGCCTGGAGCGCAAGCTTCGCAGCAGCCGCAACGACGGGCTTCCGGCCTTGTCCAACTAGGACGGCATGGGTGGTACAGGATCGCCACTCGTCGGACACAGCCCCCATGGAGGACGAGCTCGTCGCCTGGGGCAAGGTCATCACGCTCGAGACCGTCGGCCGGCACAGTGGTCAGCCGCGGCGCGTCACCATCGGCTTCAGCGAGGACCCGAAAGGCGCCCTGCTGGTCGCTGCTGCCGACCCTTCCACGCACTGGGCGCAGAACCTGCTGCGTGAGCCCGACTGCTGGCTCGAGCGTGCCGGGACCCGCAGACGCTATCGGGCCGTGCCCCTCGCCGGGAGCGACCGCAACACCGCAGTGATGGCGCTGATCCTCAAGTACGGCACGCCGTCGGAGCGTCTCGGCAGAGGGCCTGCCTTTCGCCTCGAACCGGTGACGGACGCGGACTGACGCCGCGCACCTGCCCGCGACGCAGCGGCTACACTGGCCCCACCATACGCAGCAGTTCCCTTCATCGCAGTCGAGGTACCTCCGGGTCGGTGCCTCGCGTCGTACGCGCCAATCGAACGCGTCAGCCCTGGACCTGGCCCCGCGGGGTGGGCGGCATCACGACCCGAAGGACTTGTATGCCATTCGACCATCTGGGCCTGAGCCCGGAGCTTCTCCGCGCCGTGGAGGAAGAGGGGTACACGGAACCCACGCCGATCCAGGAAAAGGCCATCCCGATCGTCCTTCGGGGCGCCGACCTGATGGCTCGCGCCCAGACCGGTACCGGCAAGACCGCGGCGTTCGCGCTTCCCATCCTGGAGCGCATGAAGGTGCACGCCAACAAGTCGTTCTCGCCAGCGCGCCATCCCATCCGCGTGCTCGTCGTGACGCCGACCCGCGAACTCGCCGTCCAGGTGCATGAGAGCTTCAGGTCGTACGGACGCCACGTCGGCTTGCGTTCGACCATCGTCTACGGCGGCGTACCCATGGGCCCCCAGGAGAAGGACCTCCTCGGTGGGGTCGAGATCGTGGTCGCCACACCTGGCCGTCTGCTCGATCACGCCGGCAGTCGGACCCTGAACCTAGGCCAGGTCGAAGTGCTCGTCCTCGACGAGGGCGACCGCATGCTGGACATGGGCTTCATCGACGACATCCGTCGCATCCTGGCGCTGCTGCCGGCCAAGCGTCAGAACCTGCTCTTCTCGGCCACGCTCGATGCCGAGGTCCGTTCGCTCGCGAGCACGTTCCTCGACCACCCCGAGTCGGTCGATGTGGCGCCCACCATCTCCGCGGCTGAATCGGTCGAGCAGGTCGCCTATCTCGTGGATGCCGACCGCAAGCGCGAGCTGCTCAGCTACCTGGTGCGTTCACGCGACCTGCGCCAGGTCCTCGTCTTCACCCGCACCAAGCAGATGACGCGGCGACTGGCTTCGCAGCTCGATCGCGGTGGCGTGGAAGCTACCGCCATCCATGGTGACCGCACGCAGCCGGAGCGCGAGCGTGCTCTGGAACAGTTCAAGGCCGGTGAAGTGCGAGTGCTGGTGGCGACCGACGTCGCCGCGCGTGGCCTGGATATCGAAGCCCTGCCGGTGGTGGTCAACTACGAGATCCCCTTCGACCCCGAGGACTATGTCCACCGCATCGGCCGGACCGGCCGAGCCGGCATGGAGGGCCTCGCCATCTCGCTCGTCTCCTTCGATGAGGAGGAGCAGCTGAAGGGCATCAACCGCCTGCTCAAGCGTGATCTGCCGCTCCGTCAAGTGCGCGGTTTCGAGGTCGATCCGGCCTCGCGCCCGGTGCGCTCGGGCGGTCGCAACGGGCGTGGCCCGACGGCCGGTCGCGGTCGGCCAGGCAGCGGCGGACGTCGTAGCGTTTCCCGCAGCGGTTCACGCTAGGAGCGGACCGACGGAGGGCCTCCCGAGAAGGCCCGGACACGGATGTCGCGCTCCACGTCGTCAGCCACTTCGGTAAGGTGTCTCCGCAGCAGGTCGTGCTCGTCGTCCAGTCCCCTCACGACCGTCCGGATCCGCTCCAGCTCCGCGGGCTCGGCCCACCGATCGGGGATGAGCGAGCGTAGGTAGCTCTCGGCGTAGGCATGGTCACGAGCGTCGTACACCGCGGCGACCGCTGCGTAGAACGGCTCCCGGAATGGCCGCAGATGATCTCACGCTGGTGGACCCATTGGAAGCCACTGATGGCGGCCCGGGTGAGGTAGTCGGACCCGTAGCCGGGCCCGTTGATGCGTTCCCAGGTGGCACGCTTGACCGCGGCGTCGGGCTCACTCACCTGCGCCTGGATGGCCGCCCGCTGCCCCCGGTCGGAGCGATCGCGAGCGCGCTCCGCATCGATGCGCCACGCCGCCCCGTCCAGGCCATGGGCGACGGCCTTGATGGTGAGCGTCCAGCGAAGCTGCTGATCGGGCTGGAAGCCATCGACCGACCATCGCCCGTCGATGAGACCCAGCAGTTCATCGATATCCCCGGTATCCGCAGCGACGGCCGCCGCGGTACGAGCCCACACCAGCCTGAGGTCGGCATCCTCACTGCTCCGCAGGGCAGCGACGGCCATGGCCGTGAGCGCGGAGGCCGCCGCGATCCGCTGGTCCTCGGGCACGAAGCGGCGCTGGGCGACGACGGCGCGATCGACGATCGACTGCAGCAGAGACCGGTCGGGCTCATGCGGAGCGAAACGCCGCACCGCGTCGAGGTAGTCGGTGGAGCGCAACTCGCAGGCACGCACCATCTCCCACAACGTCGACCACACCTGCTGGCGCAGCAGCGCATCGGGCAGTTCGGGAAGCCGCTCCAAAGCAAAGGCGAGGGACGCCTGATCCAGCTCGACGAGGGCATAGTCGTGGTCGCCGTGATCGGGAAACACGAGGAGTGGTGCTGGGCGCCCCATCGCCTCTGGCACGGCGATGCGTTCCTGGTCGATGCGCACCGGGATGGTGTCCAGGCGCAAGCCGTCCTGTGCTGGCTCCGCTGACACGAGTCCGATGGCCATCGCATGGGGACGGATGAACGGATGCTCTGGCGGTGCGGTCTGGCGTACTTCGAAGGCATCGATGTGCCCATCGGAGACGGACCAGCGGGTGCTGATGGTGTTGAGCGATGGGGTCTGCAGCCAGAGTCGAGCCCATTCGTCGAGTGGCCGGCCGGCCGCCTCGCCGAGGGCGCCAAGGAAGTCGGCCAGGTCCGCGTTGCCCCAGGCATGGGCGTCGATGTAGGCAGGCAGCCCTCGTCGGAAGGCGTCATCACCCAGCGAGGCCACCAGCTGCTTGATGACGGCGGCACCCTTCTCGTAGGTGATGGCATCGAAGTTGCCGACGGCCTGATCGGTATGGTCGACGCGGGTGGCCACCGGGTGTGTCGTCGCCAGTTGGTCTTGTCGATAGGCAGCCGGGCGCATCTGGCCGTTGAAGACACGCCAGGCGTCCTCGAAACGAGTGGCGTCAGCGAGACAGCGGTACGAGAGATACGTCGCGAAGGCCTCGTTGAGCCAGAGATCGTTCCACCAGCGCATGGTGACGAGGTCGCCGAACCACATGTGGGCTAGCTCGTGGAGGATGACCTCGCCCCGGACCAGTCGTTGCCCGTAGGTGGGTGGATCGGCGAAAGAGGTAGCTGTCATGGAACGTGACGGCGCCGACGTTCTCCATGGCACCGGCATTGAACTCGGGTACGAAGAGCTGGTCGTACTTGTGGAACGGGTAGCGCCGGCCGAACAGGTCGGCGTAATAGTCCATCCCCTGGCTGGTGATCTCGAACACCTCGTCTGCGCTGCGCTCCAGCTCATCGCGCATGCTGGCCCGTCCGAAGAGGCCCAGTGGGATGCGGTCATGGACCGCGTCGAACCGAACGTAGGGACCGGCGATGAGCGAGAAGAGATAGGTCGAGAACGAAGGCGTGGTGGGGAAATCGAACATCCGGCGGCTGTGCGGCATGTCCGTGGTCTGTGCCGGCTCCTCCGCGCTGATGACCTGCCAATGGTCCGGTGCCGTCACCAGCAAACGGTAGGTAGCCTTGATATCCGGCTGATCGAAGCAGGGGAAGATGCGGTGCGCCGAGAACGGCTCCAGGTTGCTGTAGAGGTAGCTGGCACCATCCTCGGGATCGACGAAGGAATGGAGCCCGTCGCCGGTCACGTCGTACGCGTTCTCGTACTCGATGACCAGGCGGTTGTGCATCCGCAGGTTCGCTGGCTCGAGCCAGATCCGATGCCCGCGATGGTCCGGCACCAGGTCGGTGCCATTGGCTCGCAACGACCGCAGCGTCCCGGTGAAATCCAGGAACAGCGGCGTCGCGCTCGACCGAAGATGGAACTCGACGATGGCGCGTCCGGTGTAGGTGGCGCGGCCCTCGGGCAAGTCCAGGTCAAGGTCGTAGCGGACGTGGTGGACGCGGGCCGCCCGTTCCAGCGCCTCCTGGTGATGAAGGACGTCGCGTTCCGGCCCGCCGTTCGATCTCATGTTGGCGTGCGTAACCTCATGGCGAAGGACGAAGGACGAAGGACGAAGGACCCGAGTCTAGCGTTTGCTCACTTATCTACGACTTATCCGGGCGTCGCGCGCCCCAGGAACCGCACCCTCCAGCCGGTGTCCCAGAGCGTGCCCGCGCAGGGCTGGTGGCCCCACACGGCGGGTGCGCGGTCGAGGGCGTCGCCGACCAGCAAGGCTCGCCGCCGATCTGTGTCACTCTCTAGCCATGTCCCTCGTACCCTCTGCAGCCGACCTGTTGCGCTCGATCGGACTCGATGTCGATGGCCCTGTGCGCTGGGGTGGCAAACCCCTCAGCCGATCGGCCGGGGTCTTCGCCGTCGAGATCGCGGCGCCTACCAACTCCGCTCCACTCGACCTTGACGAGGTGCGCCGCTGGCTTGAGCGGGTGCCCGATCTCCGCATGGACGGCGAGCGGCCCACACAGACGTCGCTGGCGACTCGCCTCAGCACCTATTGGCTGCCGGGCCAGACGCTGCTCTACGTCGGCCGCACCAACAAGAGCTTGAGCGCCCGCGTGGCCTCGCTCTATGCGACCGATCTGGGCCACTCCCAACCGCATCCCGGTGGCCACTGGCTCAAGGCGCTGCGCCACCAGTCGAAGCTGCGGCTGTGGTGGGCCGAGACGGACGCTCCCGAGGAATACGAGGACGAGATCATCAACGCCTTCGCCATGAGCGTGCCCGAGGACGTCCGCGCTCGCCTGCCGGAGGGAGCACCGGTGCTGCCTTGGGCGAACTTGGACTCACCCACTGGTCCGGCACGTCCGACCGGCCTGACCGGGACGCTCCTGAGCGTCGCGGCGACGCCGGCCAAGGCCTCCAACATCCAACGCTCCGACCGTGGGCGAAGCCAGCGCCGCGCCGCCACGAGCTCCACCGCGACCCGCAGCGCGCGGTCTAGGGTGACCCGGGCCAAGCCCGGCAACGCCGCGGCCGCCGCGTCACCGCCCAAGGATGCACCGACCCATGTCACGGCCGACGGCCTCACGGCCATGACGGCCGAACTGGAACGGCTCAAGAACGTGGAGCGCCCACAGGTCGTGGAGCGTGTGAAGAGCGCACGTGAACTGGGCGACCTGCGCGAGAACGCCGACTACGAGGCTGCCCGTAACGAGCATTCGTTCCTGGAGGGCCGGATCCAGGAACTCGAGCAACGCCTACGAACGGCCGTGGTCATCCAGTCAGGATTCGGGCGGGGCGATCTCGATGGGGTCCACGGTGGTGTACGAGATCGACGGCCAACGTGACACGCTCCGGCTCGTCGGTTCCACCGAATCGGACCCGGGGGCGGGCCGGATCAGCGCCGCATCGCCGGTGGGCAAGGCGCTGCTGGGCCATCGCGAGGGCGATGAGGTCGTGGTGACCACACCGGCCGCCAAGATCCACTATCACATCGTCGAGGTCAAGTAGAAGACGTTCCGCTAGCGCGGTCGAGGCCGGGCATGCTTGCGGTCGTGTCGCTCCTTGGCGCTGCCCTTGTCCACGATGTCACGCCAGCGTCCAGCTGATGGCGGCTTTCGTGCCGGCACCGTGACCGACTGCCTGATCCAACCGAGACGGCCATCTGCGGTGACCACCTTGAGCCAGCGCTCGCCGCGGCGCAGGGTCTTGACCGACCTCACCTTGAGCACTTCGCCAGCATCGATGTGCCCACCTGACGGCCAGTTTCGACCGGCGACCGTCAATCTGAGCCGCAGATCGTCACCCGAGCGCCGCCAGTCACCCTTGTTGGAGCGCGACGGGGTCCGCGGCGGCATGGCCGAGCCTCCGGTGGGCGCCCGCTTGCGCAGGCGCATGATGTTGTCGACGTACCCCTTGGCGTAGCTCGACCAGCGCTTCTCGTTCCGGTCGGTGCGCCCAGTCAGCCACCAGTAGGCGACGCGCTTCCACGACCCTAGCCATCGATAGAGGTCGCGCAGCTTGCCGTACGCGACCTTCTCCTGGTTGAAGGGTGTCTGGTCGGCGCGACGGTCGCCCAGGTACTGCTCGGCCCAGACGGGCCAGTTGAAGGGCATGATCTGGTACCTGCCGAAGGCACCAGAAGCGCTGTTGCGCGCGTAGTAGTCCCAGCCCGACTCCTGGCCGGCCATGGCCCACATGAAACGGAGTTGGTCGCGATGGTCGGGTGTGCCGGCCCTGACCACACCGACCGACGCCGCTCCCATGAGCGTGGCCAGCAGGCAGGCCGTGATCGTGGCCACCAGCCAGCGCTGGGCTGCTGACGCACGCGTCTGGACGGACACGCTCTGGGACAAGGCTTCCTCCATCCTCCAGGGCGACTGGACACGACCGAGCGTGGCCCCTCGAGCACCGTGCTGGCTACGTGACGATGGTCGGGTTGCGGAGTGGTCCTGTGGGTTGCGGTGGAGTGCCGAAGGTCGTGGTGTCGTCGCTCAGGGGGCGGCGAGCGCCTCGGCCTGGTGCACCGCTTCCCGCAGCTGAACGTCATCGGCAGCCTCGAAGGCGGCACCGGTCAGCCCTACCAAGTCATCGGGGCCAAGGCGTATGGCTCCCGCAGGCTGCGGCACAACCTCGTCTGGACTCACCCCGAGTCGGAACACCCGCTCCCCTGCCGGAGTGAGCCACTCCCGCACGCCGAGGCGGAGTGCTGAACCATCGGACAATCGGATGGTATTGAGGATGGTGCCGGTGCCGAACGTCTGCTCGCCGATGATGGTGGCGCGGCCGTTGTCGCGCAGGGCGGCGGCGAGGATCTCGCCACTGCTGGCGGTGCCGTAGTCGACGAGCACCACCACGGGGACCTCGGCATCGACGACACGTCCTGGGTCGACCGAGACCGGCACGGGCTCCTGGTCGCGCTCTCGCTCCAGGAACACCACGCCCTCGTCCAGGAAGGCGCTCGCGGCATTGAGCGCCTCGTCCACCAGGCCTCCCGGGTTGCCGCGCAGATCAAGCACGATGGCGCCGGCGCCCGCGACTCGCGAGTCATCGACGGCCTCGCGGACCTGGTAGCCGGCACCGACCGAGAACTGCACCACGCGGATGACCGCCACATCGACCGCCGGAGCCATCGCCCAGCTGACCGGATCCACCTCGACCTCATCACGCTGCACGCGGAAGACCTGTCGGCTTTCGTCACCAGGTCGTTCGATCCCCAGCAGCACAGTGGTGCCGGGTTCGCCGCGGACGAGATCGGGCAAGGTGCCCTGCGGGAGGCGCGCCGTGTCCATGCCATCGACGCTGGCGATGATGTCGCCCGCGCGGAGCCCGGCACGCTCGGCCGGCGAGCCATCCACGACCGAGACGACCAGCGGCGCACTGGAACGTTGATCCAACACCACGCCGATGCCGACGATCCGCCCTTCGAGGACGTCCCGTTCGACCTTGTACTCGGCCTCGGTGAGGTATTCGGTGTGGCCATCGTCGCCCAGCGCATCCACCATGCCGCGGATGGCCCCGAGGGTGAGGTTCTCACTGTTGATGGGACCGCTGTCGACGAAGTGCTCCTGGAGGACACCGATGATCTCAGCGATGAGGGCCTGGTCCAGCTCCACGGCGTCGCCAGGAGCCGTGGCAGCAGCCGCCGAGGGCAGGCCCAGCGCGATGGACAGGGCGACGGCCGCGAGGGTTCGGGGGCGGATGGGATGAACCATGCTGCGCGCATCATCGACCAGGTGGCAGCGACGCGCAACGGCCGAACGTGACCGTCTCGCCGAACGCGATCGGCCGACGGCTGTGGAGCGATCGTGGATGGATCGGACAGGACCGTCGGCTTTCGTGGATAACTCGATTGCATCCCCGGCCGCAAAGCCCTATCGTCGGTATCAGCCCGGAGGGGTCATCGAAACGGAGCCGGAGAGGCTGGTCCGCCAGTCACTTGGGAGCCGCAGCGAAGACTCAGCCGGGCTCTTTCATGCCTGTCGCGGTGGATCGTCGCCAGCGTGCCATCGTAGGTGGCACAGGGGTGCCACATCGTGATCCGATAGCCGCCTCCCGGGCGGTGAGGCTCGGATGGAGACACAGCATGATCACGATCACTTGCCCCTGGTGTGAGGTGGATGACCTGGTGGCGTTCGCCGCGCTGACCGCCCAACAGGAGCCGTTCGCATGTCCCGACTGCGGGACGACGGTGGCGTGGGCAGACGAAATCCCGGCGATGCGGGACCCGGCCGCCACGGGCTGACGCTAGACCAACCGTGGTGACTGCGCCTGGACGTCCGCCTTGAGGCGCTCGTACCCCGGCTTGATGACGCCGTTGATCAGTCGGAGCCGTTCGTCGAAGGCCAGGAAGGATGACTTCATCGCGTTCGTCGACAGCCACTGCATCTCGTCAAGGCTTATATCGAAGACCCGCATCAGCGTTTCGAACTCGTCGCTCAGGCTGACACCGCTCATGAGCCGGTTGTCGGTGTTGACGGTGACGCGATAGCGCAGCCGCCGCAGCAAGTCGATGGGATGCTGCTCGATGGAGGGAACGGCTCCCGTGTGGACGTTGGACGTGGGGCACATCTCGAGGGGTACGCGGTTGTCGCGCACGAACTGCGCCAGGCGCCCCATCCTGACATCACCGCCAGGACTGACCTCGATGTCATCGACGATCCGGACACCGTGACCGAGCCGCTCGGCCCCGCACCACTGCAGCGCCTCCCAGATCGAGGGCAGGCCGAAGGCCTCACCGGCGTGGATGGTGATGTGGAAGTTCTCGCGATGGATGAGCTGGAAGGCGTCGAGGTGCCGGCTGGGCGGGAAGCCATCCTCCGGTCCGGCGATATCGAAGCCGACGGTGCCGCGGTCACGGTACCGCGCCGAGACCTCGGCGATCTCGACCGACCTCGCGAACTGGCGCATGGCGGTGACGATGGCCCGAACGACGATGGGTTCGCCTGCCGCCGACGCCGCGCGAGCGCCATGATCCATGCCATCCAGCCAGGCCTCCATCACCTCATCGAGTGACAGCCCGCCCTGCGTCGAAAGCTCGGGCGCGTAGCGGACCTCGGCGTACACGATGCCGTCCGCGGCCAGATCCTGGGCGCACTCCGACGCGACCCTGGCGATCGCATCCGGCGTCTGCATCACGCCGACGGTGTGCGTGAACCCTTCCAGATACCGCTCCAGCGAGCCGCGATCGGCCCCTGAGCGGAACCACCGACCCAGCTCGTCCGGGTCTTCGGTAGGGAGGCCGGCGTAGCCGGTCTCATGGGCGAGCTCGATGACGGTCGAAGGGCGGAGACCGCCGTCGAGATGATCGTGCAAGAGCACCTTGGGTGCGTTACGGATCGTGTCCTTGGTGACCATGTGGCGATGGTACCGCCGATGCGACCCAGCTCGTTCGGTGATACTTCAGGCTGTGAGCGAGCGCAACGACCCGCGAGTGACGTTCCTGGGACACGCCACCATCCTCATCGAGATGGACGGGGTTCGAGTGCTGACCGATCCCGTCCTGCGGGCACGTGTCGGGCCACTGACGCGCCTGTCAGGGCCACCCAGCAGGGAGCACTGGGCAGACCCCGATATCGTGCTCATCTCCCACTCCCATTGGGATCGATCTCGACTACGGCTCGCTCCGGATGCTGGGTACTCCACTTCGGATCGTCGCTCCGCTGGGTCAGGGCTCCGAACTGCGACGCCGCGGCTTCGACGACATCGTCGAGGTGCGGCCCGGCGACCGCGTGTCGGTCGGCGACCTCAGCATCGAGACCGTGTATGCCGAGCACAAGGGCTTCGGGCCGCCGGTGGGAGGCACGAACCTGGCGCTCGGTTTCATCATCCACGGTTCGCAGCACCATTACTTCGCCGGCGACACGGCATTCTTCGCGGGCATGGCGGACTTCGATATCGGCCTCGACCTGGCGTTGCTGCCGGTCTGGGGCTGGGGTCCCACGGTGAAGCCGAGCGAGCATCTCGATCCCATGGGAGCTGCCCGGGTGGCCGCCCTGATCAAGCCACGCATCGCCATCCCCATCCACTGGGGCACGCTTCATCCGGTCGGGTTCGGCTGGATGCGCCCATCGACACGGATCGATCCGCCACATCAGTTCGCGCAGCTGGTGCGCCGCTTGTCACCAGACACCACGGTGCGCGTGCTGCGCAACGGATCGTCGCTGGTCATCCCGCCGCTCGCCGCCGGGCAGATCCCGGCCGGCCGAGGCTAACGAGGGCTCGCTCGCCGCTCGAGATCTCCAGCGAAGGCGGACGCCTGGTCGAGCGCGTCGTCGAGCACCGGCTTGAGGCTGTGGCCGACCCCTGGGTAGATCACCAGTCGCGCCGAAGGCAGACGCTCACCGATGGCTCGCTTGAGCGACTCCAGATGGGCGAACGGATCCGATCCTCCGGAGAGGAAGAGCACCGGCACATCGATGGCCGCCCAGTGTGTGCTGCGAGTGTCCCAGTCGTGGACGCCGGGACGATGCAGCGGGTAGCTGAAGCAGACCAGGCCGACACAGGACATCGGATCCTCCGCCACGAACAGGCTGGCGACACGCCCACCGTAAGACTGGCCGCCAACGATGAGTCGGGCAGGCGGCACATCGCATTCGCTCACGCGCTCTCGAAACGCCGGCACGGCCAGCTCGGCCTTGCGCAAGGGCAGATCGATGGCGCTGGCATCGACCCCGCGCGCGCGCAGGCCAGCGACATGCGCTCGCATCGAGTCGGCTCCACCGGACGCACCGTGTGCCACCAGGAAACGCATGGTCAGTCGGCCGCTGGCCTCGACATCGCCGGCCGAAGCCCTCTACCCACCATCGGCATGGCGCCTGGGCCGCACCACGAGGACCGGGCACTCGGCATGACGCACGACGTGATCCGAGACCGAGCCCAGCAACATGCGCTCGGCACCGCTGCGACCTCGGGTCCCCACGACCACGATGTCCGCGTGCTCCGCTTCGGCAGCTGCCGCGATCGAATCCCCAGGGTCGCCCTCCCACACCAGGAACTCGGCGGTCGCACCAGCCTCGCGCGCATCCCGCACGACCTTCACCAGCAGCGACTCCCGCTCGCTGCGAGCCTGATCGACCCGCTCATGCGAGCCGCTGCCGGAGAGGCGCCGCTTCTCGAGGACGTTGACGATCAGCAGGCGCGCCTCAAGACGACTGGCCAGTTCGACGGCACGCTCGGTCGCCTCACGCGATGCCGCAGTGAGGTCGGTGGCCAGCAGGATCGTTCGGATGGGTGACACGTCCACCCCAGACTCGGGTGCGAGCGCGGCGTACGCGAAGGGGCGCATGGACCCTTTATTGGGTGACTCTTGCCTGCTCGAAACACGACCATCGCGCTCGCCGCCTCGCGCCGCCGCGAGGCAGACAGGGGCCATTCGTCATGTTTGGCTGGTAGATTGGGATGGATGGATCGTATCGTCACCACCACCAACGCCGTCCCCGAAGCTGAAGCATGGGCCGCGGCCGCGCAGGAAACGCGTCGCCGGCTGGAAGCGCTCGATGCCGCGACGGTGGCCATCTCACAGGAGCTCTCGCTCGAGCGCGTGTTGCAGATCATCGTGGACAGCGTGCGACCCCTGGTCACAGCCACGTACGCAGCGCTGGGCATCCCCAACGATCACGGCTCCATGGAACGCTTCATCACCAGCGGCGTGAGCGACCGCCGGCGTGAGCAAGTCGGTCCTCATCCTCGCGGGCGCGGTCTGATCGGTCTCAGCCTGACGCAGGGTGAGGCGTTCCGGGTCGACGACATCGCCTCGGATCCGCGCTCGGCCGGCTTCCCTGCCGGCCACCCGGAGATGCATTCCTTCCTGAGCGTACCCGTCAAGGTCGAAGGTCGCACCATCGGCAACCTGTATCTCACCGACAAGCTCGATGGGAGGCCGTTCGACGACGATGATGAGCGCCTGGTGGAGTCCTTCGCTCGACACGCCGGACTCGCCATCCACAACGCGCGGATGCACGAAGAGCTCCGCCAGCTCGCCGTCCTGCAGGAACGCGAGCGCATCGCGCAGGATCTCCACGACGGCTCGATCCAATCGCTGTATGCGGTCAGCCTCGCCCTGGAGGATACCGAGGAGTTGATGTCGATCGACCCGGCCCAGGCCATGGACCGCATCGACCATGCCATCGAATCCATCCACGGCACGATCCAGGAGATCCGCGACTTCATCATGGGCCTCGATCCCGACGCTCGAACCGCGGTCGACCTGCTGGCGGGGCTCACCGCCCTGACCGTCGAGTTCGAACGCAGCACCCTCATCGAGGTCGAACTGTCCAGCGACCCCGATGTCTCACTGGACCCAGACGAGACGCTGCAACTGATCCAACTCACACGTGAGGCCATGAGCAACATCGCGCGACATGCGCAGGCGTCAAAGGTTACCGTCAACGTAGAGGATCGCCGCGAACGGCTCAGGCTGTCTATCATCGACGACGGACGAGGCTTCGACACCAGTGAGGGACAGCGACCTGGTCATCACGGCCTGACCAACATGCATGCGCGAGCGGAGTCGCTTGGCGGCTCGCTCGCCATCGAGAGCCACGACGACGGCACGCGGGTCGTCTTCGAGATGCCGCGAGGTGAACGCGGTGGAGTCAAGGAGTCAGCCATATGACCGACCCGATGGACCCCCAGGGATCCCCAGGTACCCCGGCGCCGCAGACAGGCCGCCGGTGAGACCGCCGCTGCGCCTCCTCGTCGTCGATGATCACGAGGTCGTGCGCCAGGGACTCGCGGCGCTCCTGAACCGACGCGAATCATTCCAGGTGGTGGCCGAGGCCGGCACGGCCGAGGAAGCGCTAAGTGCCGTGGAGCGCTTCGCACCCGACCTGGTGATCATGGATGTACGGTTGCCCGACGGCTCAGGCATCGAGGCCTGTCGTGACATCCGGGCCGAACACCCCGATGTGCGGGTCGTGATGCTGACGAGCTATCCCGATGAAGAGGCCGTGCTATCGGCCATCGTGGCAGGCGCCAGCGGCTACCTGCTCAAGCAGGTGCGGGCCCGGGACCTCGTCAACGCGCTCGAAGCGGTGGGCCGCGGGGAATTGCTGCTGGACCCAGCGGTGACCGAGAAGGTTCTGGAGCGGGTTCGGCGCATCGCCACCAGTGCCTACACCGATGAGTTCGCGCAACTCACCGCCCAGGAGCAGAAGATCCTGTTGCTGGTCGCCGAGGGCAAGACCAACAAGGAGATCGCAGCAGAGGTGTTCCTCTCGGACAAGACCGTGAAGAACTACGTGAGTTCGATCCTCTCCAAGCTCA
This sequence comes from uncultured Chloroflexia bacterium, assembly GCA_963778955.1. Taxonomy (GTDB): domain Bacteria; phylum Chloroflexota; class Limnocylindria; order Limnocylindrales; family CSP1-4; genus JAFMJV01. The sequence continues at coordinate 264,391 of CAVZWI010000003.1, read as the reverse complement.
ACCTGCAACGCCGGGCGCAGGCCGCGGCCTACGTGGCCAAGCACAAGCCGGGGTCGAGCTTCTGAGACGGACAGGTCGGCCATGGGGTAGGTCGCGCGGCTGCGGACCTTCCCCGGTGGCGATCGGCTCTACGCCGCTCGTTACGCCCTTTCGGCGACGGGCGGCCCAGGCGCCTCGGGCAGGGAGCCCGCTTCAGGCAGGTGGCTGCCCGGCGATGGTCTTGCTGCCGGCCACGACGTCCGCCACAGACGTTTCCGCGAGGCGGCCGAGGATGGCCTCCTGGGCGTCGTAGAACATCTCGTGGACCTCGCAGGGTTCCTTGCCCCGTCCACACGGATTACCCGTAAGGACACAGGTCTGACGGCGAGCGTCACCCTCCGCCGCTTCCAGGATCTCCAGCAGGCTCGAATCCGCTCCGCCGGCTTCGAGAGACGATATCCGCCGGAGCGGCCAAGCCGCGCCTCGACGATACCGGCGCGACTCAGGTCGCCCAGGACCTGCGGCAGGAAGCGAACCGGGATATCCATCTCCGCGGCGATGTGGCGCGCGGGAACGACATCGGCATCGCTTGCGCGCGCCAATGTCAGAACGGCGCGGATGGCGTAGGAGCCCCGGTGCGTCAATTCCAACCTCACGACTCCTAGTTTCTCACGTTCGCCTTCCGTGCTGCTGGTCCGAACGGCATGCGTGTCACATGCCCGTTGCCCCTAAGCGCCTGCAACAGCTGCCCCACGGCGTCTGCCCCACGGTGTCAGGCCGATCGGCCTGACCGATGGGTGCCATCCGGCCATCGTCAGGCAGGTCCGAGAATGAGGACGATCGTCATGTTCGCTCGCGGATGGCTCCTTGACCGGCCGGCCGCGATCGAAAGGTGCTCGCCCGCGATGGGGCAACCCATCGGGGGGAGCGGGCGAGCGCCACCTCTCTTTCGTTGCCCAACGCGGTGTCCCGGTCGTTCCGGGACACCGCGAACTTGTGCCACCCTGCGACGGCTGCGTCAGACGCTTCGGGACATTCGGCCCCAGCCTCGTGACGGATCGGACCTTTGCGCCTGACCGCACGGGGGTCGACCATGTCTGGATAGGGCTCCGATCGGTCGGATCCCGGATGAGCGCCTATGAGGGACGGCCGGATGAAGAAGATCCTGGTTGCCTACGACGGACATGAGGCCGGACACCGTGCGCTCGATATGGCGGCCCGCCTGGCCATCGCCTTCGATGGCAGTGTCGATGTCGTCAGCGTCATTCCTGGACGCCAGGCTGGCAAGGGTGGCGAGCCCCATGGTCCAGCCGTGGAACATGCGCGTGAACTAGTCGAGGCGCGGGGCATCCTGCGGCATCACGGGCTGGAGGCAGGCCTCATAGAGCCTGCCGGCGACCCAGCGGCCACCATCCTTCGCCTCGCGGCCGAGCGCGGCTACGACACCATCGTGCTCGGCGGCAATCGCTCGCAACGTGACGGTCGCTCAGCGATGGAGAGTGTGACCGCGCACGTGGCGGCCAATGCCAAGGTGGATGTGGTCGTCGCCCGCCGCGCCCATGGCACAGCCAGAGGGCTACCCTCCGAGTAGCCGATCTCGGCGACGGCAAGCGTGTCGCGGCCGCCTCCGCGGCCCTGGAGGCCTTGTCGCGAGGCCCATGCGACGCACGGCGGCGCCTGCGCCATCCTCGCCGCCGCCGTATCCTGTGCCGGCTACGATCCAACTCCCCCAAGATGGTGGACTCTGATGAGTGCGAACGACCCCAAGGGCGGCTCGAGCGAGAGCATGACCCGCAAGCAGCGTCGCGCGGCCGAGCGGACGACGCGCAAGTCCGCCAGCGGCGGTTCCACGAGTGCGGCAGCTGTCGCGGGCAACTCCGGCCCATCGATGCTCCTGGTAAGCATCGGCGCGATCTACTGATCGGCCTCGTCGCGGTAGCGGCGCTCGTCCTGATCAGCGGCGGTGTCGGAAGCTCCAACGAGACCAGCACCGTGAGCAAGCCCGATGTGCCGGCGGCAGCGGCGGAATTGCGCGATGGACGTACGCTGGTCAAGCCGGGCGCGACGCCACCGGTCCGCATCGACGCCTATGAAGACCCCCAATGCCCGGCGTGTGGCATGTTCACCGAGCGCATCGAGCCGCTGCTCATCGCCGAGCACGTCGCCAGCGGCACCGCCAGCTTCACGTACAACGACTTCCCCTTCCTTGGCGATGAGTCGTGGGATGCCGCCATCGCGATGCGCGTGGCCGAAGACATGGGCGGCAAGTTCTGGGACTATCAACAGGCGGTCTTCCACAATCAGGACGGTGAGAATCAGGGCGCTTTCAGTCGTGATCGCCTAGCCGATATCGCGGAGCTGGTAGGGCTTGACCGGGCGGAGTTCCTGGCCGCGCTGGACAAGCCCGAGTATCGCGCGGCGATCGAGGCCGAACGTGCCACCGCCGTCGACCTGACTGTCAACAGCACCCCGACTCTCGTCATCAATGGTGAGATGATCCGTGGCGTCCCGAAGTGGGAGGACCTTGACGCCATGATCCGCGATGCCGCGGCCGCGGCAGGCACCTGAGCTGAGCCTCCTGGACGCACCCGAGCGACGGGGCCGGTGGGGCGGCCTGATGGTCGTGCTCGCGCTCGGAGCCTTGGCCATCGCGCTCTACCTGGGCATCACCAAGCTCAGCGGCGGCACTCCGTCCTGTGGCGTGCTCCACGGCTGCGACACCGTCAGCCAGAGCGAGTACGCCTCGATCCTTGGGGTCCCGACCGGCCTGTTCGGGGTAGCGGCCTCCGCCGTCACCCTGCTCGGCTCGCTGCTTTGGTGGCTCCGGCAGGACCGACGTGGCCTGCTGGTGGCGTACCTGGTCGGCTTGGTCAGCCTCCCCTTCCTGGCTTGGCTCACCTATCTTGAGGTCTTCGTCATCGATGCCATCTGCGTCTGGTGCGTGAGTTATGCGATCCTGGTGACGGTGGGTTGGCTGGCCGCCACCAGCGTGCAGATGCGCAGGTCTGGAGCTGCGGCGTGAGCCTGTCGCGAGCCGTGGCCCTCGTCGCCGCGGCTGCCTTCCTGCTGCCGACCTCCGTCGCAGCCGGGGACGCTGCGGCCGAGCCACTGCCGTCGGCTGGGACACCCCTGCAAGCGGGCCGCTACGTGAACGACGCGGTGGGGCCCAGCATCGACTTCCGTGTCGGGGAAGGCTGGTTGGCCGGCCCATCCGGCGATGGACCCATCTTCACGCTCGAACGGACCGACCCGCCTGGCAGCGTGGTATCGGTGACGCGTTTTGATGGCGAGACGTTCCTCGACTCCTGTGATGCCAGTTCCATGACCCTGGTGGAACCGAGCGTGGCACGACTGGCGGAGATCATCGCCGGCAACCCCTACCTCAGCCCGGCCCCTCCCAGGCCCATCGAGGTAGACGGGTATCCGGGCTTGCTGCTCGACATCGGCGTCCCCGCCTACAGCGAGTGCCAACTGCCCTTCCTGCTCATCTGGGCGCTGCCCATCGGCGATGGTGGCGAGTTCGTGCAGGTGGCGAACCAGCAGTCCCGGTTCGTCATGCTGGACGTCGATGGCGATGTCATCGTCATCGCCATCGAGTCGTTCCCCGGGGTCCCGTTCGGCAGCTTCCTTGAAGCGTCGCAGGAAGTGCTCGACTCCATGCGCATCGAGCCCGGCGAATACGTGCCGCCCGACGCCAGCCTTAGTCCGGAGCCGAGCCTCAGTCCGGAGCCGAGCCTCAGTCCGGAGCCGAGCCTCAGTCCGGAGCCGAGCCTCAGTCCGGTGCCGAGCCTCAGTCCGGAGCCGAGCCTCAGTCCGGTGCCGAGCCTCAGTCCGGAGCCGAGCCAAGGGTCCGCCTGACCACGGACTCCCATGGTGGATGGTCGGCGGTCGCCGGCGCCTGAACCGGACTGTCCGATCGGCCCACGTGGAAGTGACGTTCAGCACTCATGCCCACATGCACATATGTCGATAGTCAGGCGATGGACCCGCTCTACGAGCTCCAGGCGGAGATTTGCCGCACCCTCAGCCACCCGGCACGCATCGCCATCCTCCACCTCCTTGCGGCTGAGCCTCGTGAGGTCGGCCGCATCGCCGCCGCCATCGGCATCAGCCAGCCCAACGCATCCAAGCACCTCGCCGTGATGCGCTCGGCCGGGCTGGTGGAAGCGGAGCGCGACGGTCGCGGTGCCGTCTACCGCTTGACCGATCCGGACGTCATCGACGCCTGCGACCTGATGGCACAGGTCATGCGGCATCGCCTGGCCCGACTGGCCGATCTCTCGGCAGCCATCGGCCGGACCGGCAACGGCTCGGTCCGCAGTAGATAAGGAAGACAGACCATGGACGACAAGCCGCTGGCCATCGTGCTCTTCAGCGGAACCGACGACAAGCTCAATGCCGCCGCAGTGATGGCCTCGGGCGCCGCCGCTCTTGGTAGGCCCGTGCACATCTTCCTGCAGTACTGGGCGCTGGATGCATTCCGTGCCGACCGCATCAAGGACGACCACGGCCTGGCCGCCGAAGCCGGGAGTCGCGGGAGGGCCGCTGTCGACGCGCTTCGGGCGCAGGGTCAGGCACCCTGGTACGAGACCCTGGCCATGGCCAAGGAACTCGGGGGCGTCGAGATCCAGGCCTGCTCGCTGTCGATGGACCTGCTCCGCCTCGAGGCCGGGGACCTCGATCCGCTGGTCGATGGGAGCGAGGGCGTCACCGCCTTCTACATCGCCATCGGCGACGCACAGACCCTCTTCATCTAGGTCCCCCACGCGACGTACCGTCAAGCCAACCGATATCACCAGAAGGAGTACGCCATGAGTGATGCCATCCACACCGTCGTCGATGCCAAGGGGCTATCGTGCCCCATGCCCATCGTCAAGACCGCCCAGGCGGCCAAGAACGTGCCCACCGGCGAATTGATCGAGGTCCTGGCCACCGATCCCGGGTCGGTCAAGGACTTCGCCGCCTGGACCCGCTCCACTGGCAACGCCATCATCGAACAGACCGAAGAAGACGGTGGCGTCTTCCGCTTCGTCATCAAGCGCGCCTAGAACGGCACGGCACGACAGAAAGGCAGCACCATGGCTACCGAAACCGTGGCATCCCCCAACGACACCGATCCGACCGCCGAAGCGCAGCTGACCGAGGCCATCGCCAGCGCGGCGCAGCCGGCGGCGACCGAGGACACGCCGGTCCAGCGGCAGTTGGTCATCATCAACTGGAGTGGCGAGTACGACAAGGTCATGCCCACCCTCATCATGGCCAGCGTCGCAGCCGCGAGTGGCTACAAGGCGCAGGTCTTCCTGACGTTCTGGGGACTACTGCCCTTCGTCAAGGACGAGAAGCGCATCACCGGTGACAACTGGATGCAGAAGATGCTCTCATTCATGCAGCGTCCGGGCATCAGCCACCTCAAGATGTCGCAGATGAACTTCATGGGCATGGGTCCCTGGATGATCGGCAAGCTCAGTAAGCAGTACAACGTCGCCTCCCCCAAGGAGTTGCTGGAGGCCTGCCAGCTGATGGGTGTCGAGTTCCTGCCTTGCCAGATGACCATGGACATGTTCGGCCTCAAGCGCGAGGACATGATCGACGGGCTCGGCGAGCCGGTCGGCGCCGCCACCGTGCTGGAGCTCATGACCGAGGAGCGCACGGCCTCACTCTTCATCTAGTTCGCTCGGCCCCTCGCCTGCCGGCCGGCCCGCCGGCCACTACCCGCCGGCCGATCAGCACAGGAGACCCCGCTCCATGACCAGCTTCGACCTGGAGACCAGTCCGACCACCACCATCGATGCCCGCGGCAGCTACTGCCCGGGCCCATTGATGGAACTCATCCGCGCCATCCGCGAGGGTCAGGTCGGCGACGTCCTGGCCGTCATCTCCACCGACAACGGTTCCAAGACAGACATCCCCGCCTGGGTCGCCAAGGCCGGCCACAAGCTCATCGGCGTGTTCCCGCATGAGGGTTACGACGAGATCGCGGTGGAAAAGCTCAAGTAGGGCCAGCGAGCCACGACCAGCCGTACAGGAGCACCGACATGCAGAACGTCCTTGTCCTCGGGGGTGGCGTCGGCGGCACGCTGGTCGCCAACCTCATCAGCCGAAAGATCAAGAAGCAGATCGATACCGGTGAGACACGGATCACCGTGGTGGATGAGACCGGTGAGCATGTCTACCAGCCCGGCTTCATGTACATCGCCATGGGCAACCAGGACCCCAAGTCGCTGCGCAAGCCTGAACGGCGGCTCCTCGACGACCGCGTCGAGCTCGTCATCGGCAAGATCGTGGGCATCGATGAGGCCGCCCGAACCGTCACCCTGGCCGACGACCGCAGCCTGCAGTACGACTACCTGGTCATAGCCACTGGCTCACGCATCCTGCCGGAGGCCATCGAGCACTTCGAGAGCGAGGCACATCACTTCTACAGTGAGGCAGCGGCGCTCGCGTTGCGCCGGGCGCTCGATGCCTTCAGCGGTGGCAAGGTCGTGGTCGGCATCGCCGGCATGCCCTACAAGTGCCCACCCGCGCCACTCGAGGTGGCCTTGCTCATCGAGGCCGAGCTGCGAGAGCGCGGCTTGCGAGACAAGAGTGAGGTCCACTTCTGCTCGCCCATCGCTCGGGCCTTCACCATCGAGTCGGTCAGTGAGATGGTCACGCCGGAGTTGGAACGGAAGGGCATCGAATTGCACACGTTCTTCAACGTGGAGTCGATCGACCCGGCACGCAAGGCCGTGCTGAGCCTGGAGGGCGAGGAGCTCGAGTACGACCTGCTGGTGCTCGTGCCGCCACACAAGGGCGCCCAGGTGCTCATCGACAGCGGCATCGGCCGGGCGCCCGGCGGCTGGCTGCCGACCGACCCCAAGAGGCTCACCGTGGGCGATCGGCCCGACGTGTGGGCCCTCGGCGACGCCACCGACCTGCCGCTCAGCAAGGCTGGTTCGACAGCGCATTTCGAGGCGCCGGTGGTCGCCGAGCGCGTCGCGGCCGCGGTCCAGGGACGCAAGCCCCATCCCCGAGACTCGATCTACAGCGGCAAGGTGATGTGCTTCTTCGAGGTCGGAGACGGCAAAGGCACGCTGCTCCGCTTCGACTACGAGCACCCACCGCAGCCGCCCAAGCCCAACCGCTTGTGGCACATGGGCAAGGTCGTCTTCAACAAGACCTATTACCGTATCGTCCCCAAGGGCCGCGGCGGCACCATCGAGAAGCGCATCTAGCGCGACTCGCGCGTCGTCCGGCCCCGACGCAAAGCCTCAGCGACGAGCTTCGAAAAGGGCGGTGGGTGCCGGGAACGGCTCTGCCTGGCTGGTCGGCGGCACCTCATGTCCACGCGCTTCAGCGAGCAGCACGGCGAGGATCTCGCGCCAGCGCTCGTAGACGAAGTGGTGACCCTCACGCGGGTAGTAGGTGGCCACGGCATTCCGGATGTTGCGCTCGAGGTACTTGCCCATGCCGACCGGCACGACCTTATCCTGCGCGCCGTGCCAGATGCGGACCGGCACGGTGACGCCACCGATGGGGAAGCCGAAGGGCCGCGCCAGGCATAGCGCCTCATCGTAGACACCACCGTTTCCCTGGCGGTACATCTCGGCTGCATTGGCGATCATCACCGCTCGCAACGCCGGGTCACCCAGGATCTCACGGTCTGCTTCGACCATGCCGGAGATGGCCTCGTCGAGTTGCTTGTGCGGATCGGAACGCTGTTGTCGCGCCCACTGCCACATGGCCAGGCCGATGACCCAGGGGGCGTGATCGGCGGCCCTGGACATGGCGCGGTGGCGCGGCCACGTGTAGCCGGAGCTGCCGGGCACGCCCGAGAGTGGCGCGGGCGCGCTGATCAGCCCGACCACCGAGAAGCGATCGGGCATCTGCCAGGCGCAGGCGAGCGCGTACGGCCCACCGCCCGACCAGGCCAGCACCGCGCAGCGGTCGATGCCCACGATGTCAAGCAACTCACCGATGTCACGTGGGTAATCGGTCACGCGCCGTCCGGGTTGGCGCGTGGAGATGCCGATGCCGGGTCGATCGACCGCGATCACCCGGGCACCCAACTCGGTGGCGATCTCATCGTCCGGATAGCGCACCACGCGAGAAGACCCGAACCCGTGGAAGAACAGTACCGGGGTCCCGGCAGGATCGCCGAACTCGTCGAAGCCAAGGGCGCGACCATCGGAGAGCGTCACCTGGCGCGACTTGGGTCCAAGCTCGACCAACGACTCACGGAACCGGGCACGCCGTCGCGCCCGCCGCAATACCCGTACTCGACGCGGCCCTCGGCCGTTCAACGAGCGGCGACCATGCTCCTTTGCATCCATCGCGGTCAATCATGCCACGGCGCGACGTGTGCCCCCGCGCCGTCCCCGGGCAAGCAGCGCCCAACCCGGACTATTCCTCCGGCTGCAGGTAGCGGAACACGAGGGCCGCGGCCGCGCCGCCGGCGAGGGTGGCCAGGAGGTAGATCCAGATATTGCCCCAGGCGAAGATGTTCATGATCATCCCGCCCAGCATCACGGCCGGGTTGAACGCACCGCCGGAGATGGGACCGACGGCATACGCGCCGACCATCACGGTGAAGCCGATGGCGAAACCGAAGTAGGAGTTGCCCTCCGTCTTCTTGGCCGTGGCCACGTTGAGCACGACATAGACGAGCGCGAAGGTGAACAGGAACTCGGCCAGCAACGCCGGGACGATGTCGAGGTCGCCGTTGAGCGCCTCTGCGGGCAGCGCCGGCTTCATGATCATGATGACCACAGCTGCCACCACGGCCGCGGCCGCCTGCGCGACCCAGTAGCCCACGGCATCGACGATCGTCGCTCCACCCCGGAGCAGTACGCCGAGCGTCACAGCCGGGTTGTAGTGGGCGCCCGAGATATGCCCGCCGGCGTACACCATGACGGCCAGGACCGTACCGATGGCCAGCGGAGCGAAGTCCCCGGCGCCGGGGTCGATGACGACCATGCCCACGGTGAACACGAGGAAGAATGTGCCGATGAACTCGACGATGAGTTTCCGTGGATCGATAGCCATGTAGCTCTCCAGATGCGGGCGAGGATCGCGCGCAGCAAGAAGCGCGCGCCAGAGACCGGGCAGATTGTATCTGCTGGGCGATCTCGCGATCAGGCCCGCTGTCGCGAGCGGGCTCGCCGCGCCGGACGACGTCGCGGACGGCGCCCTTCAGCGGCCAGCAGCTGACCCGGTCCGCGCCATCGATCGCTCACTGACGCAGGCTGCGGCCATCTATGCCCCGCGCGTTGCGCGCATGGCCTGGATGGCCGCCAGCTGATCTCGGAACTCGTTGCGCACGTCGTCGATCTCATCGGCGCGAAAGCCCAACTCCTTGCCGATCTGGTTGAGTTCCGCGACCTCGGCAGCAGTGATGCTGTCGTCTGCGGCACCGACGGCGAACGCCGTGCGCAGCAGGTCCTCACGCTGCTCGCGAGTGGAGTTCGCGGCCAGCTCGCGGGTGACCACGAAGTCCTCGGTGGCGCCGTAGAGTTCGGCCATGTGGCGCGCCATCTCGACCACCAGGACGGCTTGGGCTTCGGTCAGGTGGCCGACCTCGACCACCGCCCCTTCCATGTATGACATCTCAGCCCGGCTGAAGTCGAGGTCCGCATGTGCGGCGCGCGCCAGGACGTAGGCGAAACCGGCGATGAACCGTCGCTGCTCGATAGGCAGAGCCTCGATCTCGGCCGCGATGCGTCGGATCGACTCTGTCGCCTCAGGCATCGGCTGGAGGTCCTCGACCTCGGACTGTCGTGCCTCACCATGACCACCAAAGAGGCCTCGCAGGACCATCGGGACTACCTCGTATGCGTGAAGTTGGGCATCTAGTCTGGCGCGACGCTAGCACGGACGGGGAGACGGCGGGGAACGGCATTCTGGGGTGTCGTCGTGCGGGGGGCACCAAGCCCACGTACACTCGAGCGGTGACCGACTCCCCTACCCCCGGCAGCGGCACCTCCGACGCCAGGACCCCGAGCGCGACTCCGCGCAGCCCCGCCACGCGTGACCTGGGCATGCGCGCCACACTGCTCTTCCCCGACCGCGCCATCGTGGAGCGGTACTACGTGCCGCTCATCTATACCGCCTGCCGGACCTGCTATAGCGAGCTGGCGCCCCAGGACATCTTCGAGCGCGCCACGAACGGACAGGTCGCCGCGGAGAAACAGCAGGACCTGGTCCGCCGTGTCATCGACTCCGGCCACGGCTCCACCATCGAGCACATCATCTTCACCTTCGCCATCAGCGGTGTGACGCGAACGCTGTCGCATCAGCTGGTGCGCCATCGTGCCGGGCTCGCCTTCGACCAGCAGTCGCAGCGCTATGTGAAGTACCAGGAGCCCAGCTACATGGTGCCGGGCTCGGTCAGCGATGCCGACGACGAGGTGCGTCGGCGCTTCGAGGATCAGCTGGCCGGCTCGCTCGAGGTCTACGAGGAGATGCTCGTCGCCGGCATCCCCGGCGAGGACGCGCGCTTCGTGATGCCCAATGCCACCCGCACCAACCTGGTGATGACGACCAACCTGCGTGCGCTCATCCACATGTCCGGACTGCGGCTGTGCGTGATGGCGCAGTGGGAGATCCGGCGGCTCTTCCAGCTCATCAGGCATGAGATCTTCTCTGTCAGCCCGTTCCTGGGATCCTTCCTGGCGCCAAAGTGCGTGCCGCTCGGCTACTGCGACGAGGATCGCAACCGTGACGAGCACTGCCCCATCCGCCCACACAAGGACAACGTGCTCGGCGCCTGGGCAGAGAAGAAGGCCGCAGCCAAGGCGGCCGGCAGGGACCTGCCCACGCTGTAGCTGTGAGGCACCTCGCCTTTGTGGTCGCTACCCTGCCTTCGTGGTCAGTGACCTCCGCCGATCATGAGCGACTCGGTGAATCGACCGATGACCCGCGCCAGACGCGGCCCAGCCTCGTCCGCGGCCTCCATGACCTCAGCATGCGTCAGCGCTGTCGGTGACAGGCCGGCCGCAGCGTTGGTCACCAGCGAGACGCCGCAGACCCGCTGGCCGGCCCAGTGGGCCGCCACCGCCTCCATGACCGTAGACATGCCCACCGCGTCCGCGCCCAGGCCCCGCAGCATGCGAACCTCGGCTGGGGTCTCGTAGGTCGGCCCGGTGAGTCCGAGATAGACACCCTCGGCGAGCGCGACGTCCTCGCCGCGTGCCGCCGCCTGCAGCCGTTCGCGAAGCTCAGCGTCCCAGACCTGGCTCATGTCCGGGAAGCGAGGGCCGATGAGGTCATCGTTGGGTCCCATGAGCGGGTTGCGCCCGGTCAGGTTGATGTGGTCCCGCATCAGCATCAGTGTGCCTGCACCGAAGGCCGGGTTGACGCCACCCGAGGCATTCGTCAGCAGCAGGATCGATGCGCCCAGCCGGCCCAGCAGGAGCGCCGGCTCAACCACCAGTCGCTCCGACAACCCCTCGTACATGTGCAGCCGGCCCCTGAGGCAGGCCACGGGGACGCCTCGCAGTGTGCCCAGCAGCAGCCGCCCGCTGTGTCCCGGGACGGTGGCTGCAGGCCAACCCGGCAGCTGCTCGAACCCGATCTCGACACGATCCTCGATCTCGTCGGCCAGGCCACCCAGGCCGGAGCCCAGCACCATGCCCAGGACCGGACGCAGGTCGGACTCGGCCCGCACGCGCGTCTCAAGCTCGTCGAGCCGGTGGCTGAATGGGACGACCGGGTCGTTCATCGCGTGGGACTCCTGTGACTGCGTGGCAGCGGGTGTCCCCGGCCGAGGCACGACGAAGTGCCCGGAGCGACCTCCACGCTCGTCGGTCTACCTTGATGCGATCGCGGCAGTCCGAGCGGCCGGTTCGCCTTGATGTGATCGCGGCGCTCCAGGCTCGTGTCTGGCCCCTCCGGGCAAGACCTACTATGCCGAGCCGACCAGTGGCGGTCAATGGACTTGTCCACGAACTGGGTGGGCACGAGCGGCCGGTTGTCCACGTTCACAGGCTGGCTGTGGACCGCTGGTGGATAACCGCGCGTCACGCGGCTCGACGCCGGGTCCGGACCACGATGGAATGCGCGACGCGATCCTGGAGTCCCTGCTTGGCCGGACCCTGCGCCATCGTGTAGAGCAGCAGCAACAGCCAGACCGCCCCCAGCACGCCGAGCAGGACGCCGATGGCATCGGGTACGTAGATGATCAGCGATGCCAGCAGAGCCGGGATGCCGAGCATGAGCCACCGCAACACGGCCGGACGCGCCGCGAGTGGCTCACCATCCGACTCCTGCCCCACGCGCAGGCCCAACAGCCGCATACCGGGCGTCGCCCCGAACAACGACCAGAAGCCCACGAAGTAGCTCAGGCTGATCACCGCCTGCAGGACCAGGACGACGAGGAAGGCCGCGATGTCCAGCGAACGGCCGGCCGAATCGAGGGCGCCTGGTTCGTTGACCAGGCCCCCGAATAACCAGGCCAGGCCGAATCCGACGACCGACAGGATGATGATGTCGACGACCAGGGCCAGGATGCGGTTGGGCACATCGGCCAGCAGTAACCCCGCCGGCCCCGGCACACGTTCGGTGGAGGTGATGCTCTGCGTCAGGCCATGCGACCGACCGGCACTGGTCGGCTCGCTGGCCCGACCCGCGGCCGGCGGCTCGTCCATCCGCGGCTCGGCGGTCGACGGGTCCTCCCAGATGCCCTCCTGTTCAGGCTCGTCCTCGTGCCTCCGGGGCGGTCCGGGCGCGGTCATCGATGGCCTCCTGTCCACGCGCAAGCCGGCCACACCCGATCGCGAGGCACGACGCGTTCAGCCTCAGGATACCCGCCCGATCCTGGTGGCCGCGCCCCACATCAGCCACCGATGCGCGACATCTCCACCTTGGGTAGTGCGATGGTGGCCTCCGAACGGAGCTCCGAATAGCGGTCGGCACGCTGCGACCACACGCTGGCGAGTCGCCGGCTCAAGGAGGCATCGTCGACACCGGCACGCAATGGCGCGCGCAGGTCGGTTCCCTGTGTTCCGAAGAGGCAGGTGTACAGGACTCCCTCCGCAGTAAGGCGGGCTCGCGTACAAGCGCCACAGAAGGGCTGAGTGACCGAGCTGATGACGCCGACCTCTCCGCGCCCATCGCGGTAGCGCCATCGCGTCGCCACCTCTCCGGGGTACTGCGGTGCGAGCGGCTCAAGCGGCATCTCGGCATCGATATCGGCCACGATCCGTGCCGAGGGCACCACCTCATCGAGGGCCCAGCCGTTGGTGTGACCGACATCCATGTACTCGATGAACCGGAGTGTGAAGCCTCGCTCGCGCGCGAAGCGCGCCATCGGCAGTACGCTGGCCTCGTTGAGGCCCCGTCGCACCACCATGTTGACCTTGATGGGATGCAGTCCGGCGCGATCGGCGGCATCGATACCTTCGAGCACGCGAGCCACCGGGAAGTCGACATCGTTGAGGCGGGCGAACACGGCGTCATCGAGCGAATCGAGGCTGACCGTCACTCGCCCCAGACCTGCCGCGGCGAGCCCCTCGGCTTTGGCCGCAAGCAGCGAACCATTGGTGGTCAGCGTCAGGTCAGCCAGCCCATCCAGGCCGGCCAGCATGGCGACCAGTCGCTCGACATCGCGTCGCAACAGCGGCTCACCACCCGTGAGTCGGATCTTGGACACGCCCAGCGAGGTGGCCGCGCGTGCGAGTCCGCGTGATCTCCTCGAACGTCAACAGGTCGGCGTGCGGCAGGAATCGGAACGCCGAACCATAGATCTCGCGAGGCATGCAGTAGGTGCAGCGGAAGTTGCAGCGGTCGGTCACCGAGATGCGCAGATCGCGCAAGGGTCTGCCCAACCGGTCGGCGTTCGGCGCCATGGCCACCATCAGCGGCGGACTGGTCGCGAGGCCGCCCGGCCGAACTCGCGCTTCTCCACCCCGCGTCCCATCCAGCCGATGACGATGGCCGAGACACCAAGCAGCAGGTGTCCCAGCTGGTCGAGACCGGACGCGGGCGCGTCGTACAGGCCCAACAGGTCGCCACTGACGAGGCTGAGCACCCCCGTCACGAGGAAGAAGACCCCCAGCCCGATGAGTCCGTAGCCACGATCGCGCCCATTGAGGGCGAGCCCCACGTGCAGGAACAGCGCCCCACAGACGAGGTGCACCAGGTCATGACCGAAGCCCGTCACGAAGATGCCGGTGGTTTCCGGCCGGCCCACGATGGGATTGCCGATGGAGCCGGCGATGCCGAGCACGATGAGGATGGTGCCGACCACCATGGCGAAGGTGCGCTCCAGCCCCAACGACCCCATCCTGCCTCCTGTCTTGCCGCGCGCGAGACCGCTCGGCGAGCCGACCCACCGCTGCTTTGCGAGACTAGCCCTCTTCGGCCGAGCCTGCACCTGCGCGGATGGACTCGAAGACCGAGGCGTCGGCAAGGGTGGTCGTGTCACCCAGCGAACGTCCCTCAGCGACATCACGCAGCAGGCGGCGCATGATCTTTCCCGATCGCGTCTTGGGCAGGTCGGGCGTGAACACCAGGTACTTGGGCTTGGCGATGGGCCCGATGACCCGAGCCACGTGAGCACGCAGCTCCGAGGCCAGAGCATCGCCGGTCTCCACCCCGGCACGCGTGATGACGAAGGCGAAGATGGCCTCGCCGCTCACCGGGTCGTGCTTGCCCACGACCGCCGACTCGGCCACCGCCGGATGATCGATCAGGGCCGACTCCACCTCGATGGTGCTGATGCGGTGCCCCGAGACGTTCATCACGTCATCGACGCGACCGAGCAGCCAGAAGTAGCCGTCCTCGTCCCGTCGCGCCCCATCGCCGGCGAAGTACATGCCGCGGAACCTGTTCCAGTAGGTCGCTCGGTAGCGTTCGGGATCCCCATAGATGCCACGCAGCATGCCCGGCCAGGGTCGCTTCAGCACCAGGTAGCCGCCCTCCCCGAGCGGCAACGACTTGCCGGTGGCGTCGACGACATCGGCCTCGATCCCGGGGAACGCGAAGGTGGCGCTGCCGGGCTTGGTCGCCGTCACGCCGGGCAGCGGCGTGATGAGGATGTGGCCGGTCTCGGTCTGCCACCAGGTGTCCACGATGGGGACCCTGCCGCCACCGATGTGCTCGTGGTACCAGAGCCAGGCCTCGGGATTGATGGGCTCGCCGACGCTCCCCAACAAGCGCAGCGACGACAGGTCGTGCCTGGCCGGCAGCGCCTCGCCCTGCTTCATGAAGGCACGGATCGCGGTCGGCGCGGTGTACAGCTTGGTGACCTTGTACTGCTCGACGATCTGCCACCAACGCTCCCAGCTGGGCGTGTCGGGTGAGCCCTCGTAGAGCACACCAGTGGTGCCGTTGGCGAGGGGGCCATAGACGATGTAGGTGTGCCCGGTCACCCAGCCGATGTCGGCAGCGCACCAGTAGACATCGTCATCCTTGATGTCAAACACCATCTCGTGGGTGTAGGCGGCACCCAGCAGGTAGCCGGCCGTGGTGTGCATGATGCCCTTGGGCTTGGCAGTGGTACCCGAGGTGTAGAGCAGGTACAGCATGTGCTCCGATTCGACCGGCACCGAGGGGCAGTCGGGCACCTGGCGCTCCACCAGGTCATGCCACCAGATGTCCCGGCCCTCCACCATGGTCACCTCGGCCGCCTCACCCAGGCGTTCGACCACCAGCACGTGCTCGATAGTGCTGGTCTGTTCGACCGCAGCGTCGGCGGCCGACTTGAGATCCACCGCCTTGCCGCGACGCCAGCCGCCGTCGGCGGTGATGAGCAGCCTGGCGCCGGCGTCGTCGATGCGGCTGGCCAGGGCGTCCGCGCTGAAGCCTCCGAACACCACCGTGTGCGGGGCGCCGATGCGGGCACAGGCCAGCATGGCGATGGGCAGCTCGGCGATCATGGGCAGGTAGATGGCGACACGGTCACCGCTGCCGACGCCCAGCTCGCGCAACGCATTGGCAGCCTTCTGCACCTCGCGATGCAGGTCACTGAAGGTCAGGGTCCGCGTGTCGCCGGGCTCGCCGATCCAGTAGTAGGCGACCTTGTCGCCGTCACCGGCATCGACATGGCGGTCGATGCAGTTGTCCGAGACGTTGAGCGTGCCACCCTCGAACCACTTGGCGAAGGGCAGGTCCCACGTCAGCGTCTTCTTGAACGGCTCGCTCCAGCGCAGCTTGTTGGCAGCCAGGTCGGCCCAGAAGCGTTCGTGATCCTCTTCGGCGCTGGCGTAGAGCTCAGGCCCAGCATTGGCCGCGGCGCTGAACGCAGGGTCCGGAGGAAACACCCGTCCCTCCGCCATGAGGTGCTCGATCTCCGGTCCATCACCGGCGGGTCGCTGCGTGTCGGTCACGTGGCCGTCCTCCTATGCTCGATGTGGCGCCGGGAGATGTCGCCACCGTGGCCGGCAGGATAGGCGAACGTACCGCCTCATGCGGAGTCGGCCCGCCCACTCCGACGGCCTTGAGGCTCGCTCGTGGGCTCGGCCGCGCTCGACGAGGTCGGGAACGCATTGGCGAGGAACCCGGTGAGCGTGCCGAACACGCCCACGCCGACGATGATGATGAGCGACCCCATGAGTCACCCCATGCCGGTCACCGGGTACTGGTCCCCGTAGCCGACGGTCGAGATCGTCACCAGCACATACCAGATGGCGTCCTGCGCCGTCTCGATGTTGGCACCGGGCGCACCGCGCTCGACCGCCAACACCGCCAGCGCCCCGAACTCGATGACGGGCAGGGCGATGAACAGGACCGAGAGCAGTCCTCCGGCGGCGCGGTCGGAGAAGAATGCCTTGAAGGCCCGCACAGGACCATCCAGCCGCTCCATGACACGCATCGTGCGCACGATGCGGATGAGCCTGAGGATGCGCAGGATGGGAAAGGCGGCCACGACATCGACCCAGCCCAGATGGTCTTTCATCATCATGGAAGGGGTCGGTGTCGGGGTTGCGCACCATCGACACGGCGAGCAGGTTGAAGATGGACAGCATCGAGACCGCGAGGATGAAGACCTCCCACGCCGGTGAGAGCAGGACCTCACCGTTCTGCTGCTGTCGGCCCCATCCGATGCTCTCGTAGTGCTGGTCGATCTCGGGCCCCATCGCTGCTCCTCGCTGTTCCTGGTTGCCTGACCCAGCCTAACCGGCGCCCAGGGGTCCACATCTGCGACCAGCCGAGCAGGCGGCGAGCTACCATCGCTGGCGATGTCGATATCGAGAGCGGACGGCGGCTCGGCTTCGCGAGTGCGTGTGTTGCTGAACCGCTACGTGCCCATCACGAGCTGGCTGCCGCGCTATCCTCGGGGCTGGCTCGGAGCCGACATCACGGCCGGTATCACCTCGTGGGCCGTGATGGTGCCGGTGGCCATGGCCTACGCGGAGTTGGCCGGTGTTCCGGCCGGCGTCGGGCTCCTCACCGCCACGGCCGGTCTCATGGTGTATGCGCTGCTGGGCACGAGCCGGCATGCCAAGATCACCACCAGCTCGACCATGGCCGTGATGTCCGCTTCCGTGGTCGCACCCATCGCCCTGGGCGACACCTCCACTTACCTCGCCATGACCGCGATGCTGGCCATCATGGTTGGCGTCCTGCTGCTGGCGGCGGGCCTGTTGCGGCTGGGCTTCCTGGCCGAGTTCCTGGCGAAGCCAGTCATCACCGGCTTCATCGTCGGCCTGGCCATCACCATCGTGGTGGGTCAGCTACCGAAGCTCTTCGGCGTCCAGGGCTCCTCGGGCAACGTCTTCGAACAAGGGCTGAACCTCATCGACCAGCTGCCCGACACGAACCTGGCCAGCCTGCTCCTGGGGACTGCGGCGATGGTCCTCATCCTCGTCCTGCGTCACATCGATCGGCGTATCCCGGGTCCGCTCATCGCGGTCGCGGTCGCCATCCTGCTGTCGAATGCGCTCGATCTGTCCCAGGGCGGCGTGTCGGTGGTGGGCAACATCGCAGCCCGACTCACCGCGCCCAGCGTGCCCAGCGTCGGCATCGGCGACATCACCTTCCTCGCCGCCGGTGCAGCCGGCTTGATGTTCCTGGCGCTGGCTGAGTCACTGGCGGCCACGCGCTCCTTCGCCAACCGGCACCACTACCACGTGGATCCCGACCAGGAACTCATCGCGCTGGGCGGGTCCAACCTCGCATCGGGGGTCATGGGCGGGTTTGCCGTCGACGCCAGCGTCAGCTCCATGGCCACCGGCGAGGCTGCCGGCAACAAGTCGCAACTCGCCTCCATGGTGACGGCGGGCGGCATGCTTCTGACCATCCTGATCCTGGCGCCACTCTTCGTCGAGTTACCGCAGACCATCCTCGCCGCCGTCATCATCACCTCCGTCGTGAGCCTGGTGGACTTCGACGAATGGCGACGCTACATCGCCTGGCGCAAGACGGACGCCCTGCTGGCGGTCGTGGCAGCATTCGGCGTCATCGCCACCGACGTGCTGGCCGGGCTCATCATCGCCGGCTTCTTCTCCATCGTGATCCTGCTCTACACCGCCAGCCAGCCCGCCATGGCCCGGCTGGGACGCCTGCCCGGCCCGGGCGGCCGATTCGTCGACGCCGATCGCGCCTCGGAGGCAGAGGAGGTCCAGGACATCCTCATGCTGCGGCTCGATACCCCGCTCTACTACTTCAATGCCACAGCGGTCGGCGATCGCGTCGTGCGGGACGTGGATGCCCGAACCGTGCCACCACGTGCGGTGCTGCTCGATCTCGAAGCCACCGCAGAACTGGACGTGACCGCGGCCGATGCTCTCTTCGAGCTCCTGAGCAGTCTCGATAGCCGCGGGGTCCGGCTCGTCATCGTGCATGCCAAGGGCAAGGTCCGCGACCGCATGCGCAAGGTCGGTCTCATCGAAGAGTTGGGGCCGACGGGGATGTACCCCAGCGAACGAGTCGCCGTCGAGGCCCTGACAGAGAAGTGGGAACGTGAGGCAGCTGACCGTAGGGCGGACAAGACCCCCGGATCCGGAGCCGACCAGACGACGGCATCCGGGGCCATCGACGACGAGGCTGGCTAGTCGGCCTCTTCGGCTGGCTGAGGACTGCTCAGATAGCGCGCGGCGAAGCCGGGAAGCTCATCAGGTGACAGCTGCCGGATATGGTGCAAGAGCATGACACTGAGCATGACCAGCCACGTGGGGAACGCCAGGAACAGTGCGTTCCCGGCTAGCGGGGTCAGGATGAGCACCACGCCGCAGACGTAGCTGGCCAGGTCGAACCAGCGCGGCAGCACCCCGGTGGTCAGCCCCAGCGACGCGGTGGCGAGGATGAAGACCGCTGCCATGCGCACGGCCATGACCAGCAGGAGCGTGTCACTGAACCCGCCCAGCGCGGCCAGGGTCCCGATGGGGACGTCGGTCGCGCCGGCGCGGGCCACCACCGTGGCGGTCGCGATGGCTGCCGCCCCCACCAGGAAGACGGCGGTGAAGGCGACACCGGTGACGAGTTGCAGATCGGAGATGAGCGCGTTGCGGTGTCCCTGCGCGCCGCGGATCCAGCCTCGCGCGCCACCACGAACCAGAGGAAGAGGATGGCCGCGAACGGCATCAGGTTACAGGCTCGCCACCTCCGCGGCTCGCAGACCCGATCCGGCATAGTAGGCGGCAGGGTCGCCGCTTGCGGCGAGGCCGCCACGGTCTTCCCACAAGAGCAGCATGGCCGCGATCATGGGCACCCCGGACGCGATCCCGATACGGCGGTCAGGAGTGCCGAAGTCCCAGTGCGCGTCGCAGCACGTCGAGATCCGACGGCGCCGGCCTCCGCTGTGTCATCGCCCTCCCCGATCGCCGCGTGACTCGTTCAGTCCAGCCATCCTATCGCTTGACCCGTGATGACGGCGCCGCGCACCACTACACTCGAGCCATGACCGACTGGGACATCGATTCCATCCGCTACCGCTTCCCCTCCCTTCGCCGCCCGGGTCCCGACGATGGCCCGGTAGCCTGGCTCGACAACGCCGCTGGTACGCAGGTCGTGGATACATGCCTGCGCGCCATCAACGACCACCTGCTCGAGCGCAACGCCAACCGCGGCGCGCCCTTCGCGGCCAGCATCGAAGCGGACGAGATCCTCCACGACACGCGGCTGGCCATGGCCGATCTGCTGGGCGCGACCGATGCCGACGAGGTCAGCTTCGGCGCCAACATGACCACCATCACCTACGCACTCAGTCGCGCCATCGGGGCCTCCCTGGGCGCCGGCGATGAGATCGTGGTCACACGTCTTGACCACGACGCCAACGTGGCGCCCTGGCTGGCCATCGCCCAGGAACACGACCTAGTGGTGCGCTTCGTCGGGCTTCGCCCCGACGACGCCACGCTCGACATGGATGAGATGGAGCGCCTCATCGGGCCTGATACGCGCCTGGTGGCGGTGGGCCTCGCCTCCAACGCCCTCGGCACCATCAACCCGGTGCCCCGCATCGCGCAGCTGACGCAGCGGGCCGGGGCGCGGCTGTTCGTGGATGCGGTGCACGCGGCGCCGCATCTATCCCTTGATGTGGCAGCCCTCGGCGCGGACTACCTGGTGTGCTCGCCCTACAAGTTCTTCGGGCCCCACCTGGGGGTGCTATGGGGTCGCCGCGAAGCGCTCGAGGCATTGCCGCCCTACCATCCCCGGCCGGCTGGTGACGCCATCCCCGGCCGCTTCGAGACCGGCACCCAGGCCCTTGAGCTGATCGCCGGCTTGGGTGGCACGCTGCGCTACCTCGAGAAGGTGGGTGTCACACAGGGCGGCGCGCCCGGTCTGCCGGGTCAGGGCGACCGCTTCCGTCGGCCGCGCCTGCTGGCTGCCATGAGCGTCATCCGCCGCTACGAGACGGCACTCGTGCGCCTGCTCCTTGATCGCCTCAGCCGGGTACCGGGCACGCACATCTACGGCATCAGCGACCTGTCACGCGCCTCGGAGCGGTGCCCCACGGTGGCCTTCACCATCGATGGCCAGCGACCGCGGGACATCTCGCGTTTCCTGGCCGGCCGCGGCATCTATGTCCGCGACGGGCACCATTACGCGTGGGAGACGCACCGGGCCCTGGGCCTCGATGAGAGCGGCGGCAGCGTCCGTGTCAGCCTGGCGCATTACAACACCGAAGCCGAGGTCGAACGGTTCGGCGCCGCCCTCGATGAACTGGTCGGCGCGTAGGTCGGGAGCTGGACCCGCTACGCGGCGCTACTCCGTCTTGGGCACCACCCAACCCGGGAGCTGCTCGCGCATCACGTCGAGCGGCAAGGAGCCGTGGCCGATGACCTGGTCGTGGAACGCCTGGTGGTCGAAGCGGGCACCATCGCGCGCCTCCAGCTGCTCGCGCAATTGCAGGATCTCTCGCTGACCGATCATGTAGCTCAGCGCCTGACCGGGCCAGGCGATGTAGCGATCCGTCTCGATCTCGGCGTCCAAGCGTGCCAGGCCGGCTCGCTCGATGAGCACCTCGATCGACTGCTGCCGTGTCCAGCCGAAGGCGTGCAGACCGGTGTCCACCACCAGGCGCGCCGCGCGGTGTGCCTCTGATTCCCAGGCGCCGAAGCGCTCCAGTGGAGTGTGATAGAGCCCCATCTCGACGGCCAGCCGCTCAGCGTAGAGCGCCCAACCCTCCACGAAGGCGCCACAGGCCAACATGGCGCCGTGACGTCGGAATGCCGGCAAACCGGTGAGATGGCGCTCCGCGGTGAGTTGGAAGTGGTGCCCTGGAACCGCTTCGTGATACGTCATGGGCACGGCTTGGTGCAAGGGGCGGGATGGCGGGTCGTAGGTGTTGAAGAAGTACGTGCCCGGACGACTGCCATCCTCCGAAGGCGGGTAGTAGAACGCGGCCGGCGCGTCGCGCTCCATGTGCGGCTCGACGGCGCGAACCACGCAGTGCTCGGTGGGTGGATTCTCCGAACCACTTGGGCGCCTCGGCCTCAGCACGCAGGATCCACGCCTCGGCGGCGGCGATCAGCTCAGCCGGGTCGGTGACGTGGTTGGCGGGGTCCTGATCGAGGAACTGTCGCAACGACGCCACGCTGGCGTGGCCCAGTTCGGCCGCGATGGGCGCCTCTGCCGCCTCGATCTCATCGAGGCGCGCCAAGCCGTAAGCGTGGACGGCGCGCGGGTCCTCGGGCAGGTTGGTGTAAGCCCGGATGTGGTGGCGGTAGACCGCCTCGCCGTCGGGCAGATGGCAAACGCCCGGGCCTGGCCGGACGTGGCCGGCATAGTCCTGCAGCATCACCAGCCAGGCGGCCAGCGCCGGCTGGACATGCTGCCTGACGGCGCGGAGGAGCGAGGCGCGCGCGTCCTCGGACAACTCGCTGTTGGCGAGCATCAGGGGCGATCCGGCCGCCGGCGTATCCACCATGCGACGGGTCTGGTCGATGCAGCGCTCGACGACCTCCGCCGGGGCGGTGCGACCGGCAGCCACTCCGTCGGCGATGTTGGCGCGATGCGCCGCCATCCAGGCGGGATAGGCCGCCAGGCGGGTCAGCAGCTTGTCCAGCCGAGCCGGCGTGTCGGTGCGCTGGAAACGCGCCAGCTCACCAACCAATGTCTGCGGACCGTTGAGCTGGTCGAGTGCGTCCATCTGCCATAGACGCAACTCGTGGGCGCCGCGGAAGCGCTGCACGACGGCCCGCATCAGGCCCAGCGTGACGGTGTCCTCGACCGAGAGGTCGCCAGAGTCGAGTGCGTCCATCTCCCTCGCCCAGCCATCGACCATGGCCATGAAGGCCGCGCGGCCGGCTGGCGACGGATCGTCGAGGCGATCATCCCAGCGGTCGTCACCCTGGACGGTGGCCCACAGGGGGTCCTGCTCCAGGAAGGCGTCCCAGGCTCGATCGGCGAACTGGTGGACGGGCGTATCGCTCAAGGTCGGGTCCCCGTTCATGCTGGTGGGTGTTCAGGCCGGTGCGTGGCGCTCGGTCGGTCGGCCTTGGGAGCGACCCAGTCCGGCAGCATCGCACGGAGCGTCGAGAGCGGTAACGAGCCGTGACCGATGACCTGATCATGGAAGGCGGTGTGGTCGAAGCGATCGCCGTCGCGTGCTTCAAGCTCGGCGCGAGCGGCCAGGATCTCTCGCTGCCCGAGCATGTAGCTGAGCGCCTGCCCGGGCCAGCTGATGTAGCGGTCGGTCTCGGTCTCGGCCTCCAGCCGTGACAGGCCGGCGCGGCGGACGAGCAAGTCGATGGACTGCGCGCGGCTCCAGCCGAGCGCATGGATCCCGGTGTCGACCACGAGGCGCGCAGCTCGCCAGGCCTCCGTCTCAAGGGCGCCGAACCGCTCCAGGGGCGTGCGGTACAGGCCCATCTCCGCGGCCAGCTGCTCGGTGTACAGGGCCCAGCCCTCGACGAAGGCACCACCCCCCAGCCGCGATCCGAAGCGGCGGAAGCTGGGCAGGTCGGTCAGCTCCTGCTCGATGGCAAGTTGGAAGTGATGGCCGGGCACGGCCTCGTGGTAGGTGGCCGCAGGGATACGGTGGAGATGCCGCGACGCCGGCGCGAAGGTATTGATGAAGTACATGCCCTTGCGTGAACCGTCCTCGCTCGGTGGCATGTAGAACGCCGGGGGTGCCTCCTGCTCCATGTGCGGTTCCACGGCCCGGACCTGGCACGTGTCCCGGGGGAGCCGACCGAACCATGCCGGAGCTTCGGCTTCGGCACGCGCGATGAGTCCCTCCGCGAGGCGCACCAGATCGGCAGGATCGGTGACGTGGTTGTCGGCCGAGACCTCCAGGTCAGCGCGGAGCGCCGCCACGTCGCTGAAGCCGAGCTCGGTCGCGATGGCCTGCTCTTGCTGATCGATCTGCCCCAGCCGCGCCAAGCCGTAATCGTGGATCGCCTGCGGCTCCTCGGCGATGGTGGTCCAGGCCAGGATGTGGTGCCGGTAGAGCGCCTCCCCATCGGGCAGGTAGCAGATGCCGTCACCGTCGCGGGCGTGAGCGGCATAGGTCTCCAACATCGCCAGCCACCTTCGCTGGGCGGGGATGACGGATGTCTCCACGGCCGCCACCAACGCCGCCCTGGAGTCCTCGTCGAGACCGGAGTGGGCGACCACGATGGGCGACTCGGCCGCCGGCGTCTCCACGATGCGCCGAGTCTGGGCAAGGCAGCGCTCGACCACCGGTGCGGCCGCGGTGCGGCCGGAAGCCAAGCCGGCCGCGAGGTTGGCTGCATGCGCGTCGAGCCAGGCGGGATAGGCGGCCAGGCGCGCCAGCAACTTCTGCAGCCGCTCGGGCGTGTCGGCACGTTGCAGGCGGGCCAGGTCACCGATGAGCGTCTGCGGCCCGCCGTATTGGTCCATCGCCTCCATCTCCCACAACCGCAGCGCATCCGCCTCACGGGTGCGCTCGATGACGATGCCGATGAGTTCGAGCGTGATGGCGTCTTCGACCGAGAGGCGCAGGCCGGCAAAGCCGTCCATCTCCGCTTGCCAGGCATCCGCCAGGACGAGCATGGCGGCACGGCCGTCGCGCCCCGGATCACCCAACCGGTCGTCCCAGCGTTCGTCGCCCTGGGCGGTCGCCCACAGGGGGTTCAGCTCCAGATACTGTTGCCAGGCACGCTCGGCGAAGGCATGGACGGGGGTCGCTGCGGGTTCAGCCAAGGTCGGTCCTCCCACTGCTCTGCTCTGGAGCGGAGCGCTCAAGACGCGAACATCGGCATCTGGTCCTCGCCGCGCTCTACCTCCGGGTCAAGCCCCAGCAGCGGTCCCAGAGCCGAGAGGCTCGCCTGCGTGCCCGCGTGCAGTCGGCGGACGTTGCTCCATTTCAGGATATGCCAGTTGTCCCGCTCCATCCGCGCGCGCAGGATCGGTGAGCGAGCCAGGCGCAATCGCAGCAGCGGCGAACGCTCGTCGGGCAGCACCAGGAAGCGGACGATCTCGTCGTTGGTCTCGATGCGCGGACCGCGGCTCATGATGGGCTCCTGGAGCAACGCCTGCCATTCGACATCGAAGAGGAAGGCACCCTTGCCGCGCACATACCAGATGCAATCGATCTGCTCGAGCACCTCCTGCGGACCCGGCGCGACCAGTGGCAGGTAGACCCGCTGCTCTGGGTCGCTGAGCAGATCCGCCAGCACCCCATCTCGATAGTGGCGCCGCTGTTCGCGCCGCGTGACCCAGGCACGCATACCGACGCGGTGGGCGAACTCGGTGAGCATGCCGACCATCTCGCCATGCTCGGCATAGCGCCGCTGTAGCGACTCATCGCTTCGGATGAGGCCGTCCTCCGCCGGCACGGTCGAGCGATAGCTCTCCAGGCAGGCCTCGATCAACTCGGCGTCGGCCGTCTCAGGCCCGCGGAACAGGTGCGCCACGCGCTCGTCGAAGGCACTGCGCCCGAGTCCGCCACTGGTGGTCAGCAGACTGAAGATGCCCCACTCCAGACGCTCCGAGAGTGGTTGTTTGGCCGCCGCCAAGTCACGTGGGTCTCGCAGCCACCAGAGGTCTTCCTCCAGCTCACGCAGGCGCGGGTGTTCCGGCCTGGCGAGCTCACGACGGATGATGTCCAGCGTGAGACGGACCGGATCCGAGGCCGGTGCTCGATCATCCCAGTCGATGCTCCGTTGCGCGGGTGCGTCATCGGGTGGCTCGACCGGCAAGGTGGGAGGGTCGGTCACGACGCCGAATAGCCCCGGCCCGCGTTCGGCGGCCGCTTCGTCGCCATCGTCGACCGCACGGGGCGTGCCGACCAGGCGCCGCAGGTGTCCCAGGTGATCGAGCCCCAGCAACACCTCTCCCAGGATACGGTCGAAGCGGGTGGGTTCGCCGCGCAGCTGCATGACCGCGACGGCGATGTCTGCGATGGCCGCCTCGACCGCCGCGATCTGGAACGGGCCCGATGGATCGGAGGCCGAATGGATGGCCACGTCCCGCGCCGACGACGGTGAGTGCGGCAGTCCGAACTGGACGCTGCCGTCGATACCCTCGCCGGTCTCCCCCAGCACGGCGTCATCCACGCGCATGCCGGCGCCGACACCCCCGATGACGGTCGCGACCAGAGCCTCCGGACTGGCGGCCTCGAGCATGATGACCGCCTGCGCATCCGGCAGCAACACCGGCTGCACGGCGCTCAGCGCGCGCTGCAGCGTAGCTGCATCTCGACCCCATTCCGACTTGGGCGCAGCGCCGAAGAGCGCGCCCAGGGGCAGGGTGGCGGCGCCATCAGCACCGATGGCCAGCGCGGACGCCAGGTAGGCGAAGCCCAGGTTGTCCGGCGACCAATGGATGGGTGGCTGGCTGAGCACCAACTTGATGCCCGGGCGCACCCGGGGGCGGGCACCAGGCTCGGCACCGGGACGCGGAGGCGGGCCGAACGTCTCACGTCCGTGTGGCATGCCGAAACGCAACGCGACGTTGGCAGAGCCGTCCTGCAGGGCCCGCAGGTCGGGACCGACGCGGGCCGAAGTGCGGCCCCCGCCGGCTTCGATGGCCTGGACGAACTCGCGGACCGCGCGCGTGCCCTCCTCGAACGCGTGCCAGACGTTGCGCTCTCGCCATTGGCGCGATGTGGAGCCCCGCACGTGCCCGCCGCTGATACGGACCTGCGCCACCCGTCCGGGATAACCGTTGAGCCGGCTGATGGACAAGGCCATGTGCACCACCGCCAGCCGCAACGCCGCTTGCACCGAAGGGGCTCGCAACTCCGTCTCGATGCGCTCGAGGATAGCGGCCAGCGCCACCTGTGCTCGCGGCGGGTAGAGATCCACCAGCTCGTCGGGCAGTGGGTGAGCGACCGTGGGCGCGGGGAAGCGTTCGCGTAGCATCTCGCGGGCAACGTCCGCCTCCACCGTGCGCGCCCGGTAGAGATCATCAGCGTCCACGTCGATGGGCCGCTTCTCAGCGCGGCTATCGTGGCAACGCAGGCACTTGAAGCTCTTGCGAGAGGGATCGTCGGCATCCGCATCCCAGATGAACTCGGTGACGCTGACCGTGCCCCCGCAACCAGGGCAGCGTGAGGCGTAGCTGGCCTCGATGGCCGAGCGCAGCCCGCCCTGCATCCCGCGCGCATCGACGGCGATCCCAGATACGGCAGCATCGAGGTGGCGCAGGTCGGGTGGGCGCAGAACGATCTCCGCCACCAGGCGTGTCAAGGCCGTGGATTCGAGCACGAACGAGCGGCGCAGGTCATCGATGGCGCAGCGCGTGACCCAGCCGCCGCGCCCATGCAGCTCCAGCACCACGTCACCGACCTTGGTGCGAGATGCGATATGCGCACGCAGGGCGGCCAGGTCCGGGGTCGGCGTCAGCCGTTCGAGCGCGGGCAGGCGCGGCCCGCGGTTGCGGTTCCTGGGGGGCTGCTGCGGGTCCGCCATTCTGTCAGCCAGAGTCCGTCCGCGGATGGCGAAGGTGGCTCAGTCCTCGTCGAGGTCCTCGTCCGCGTCTTCGTCATCGTCGCCGATCTCGGCGCCGCTGTCCTCCTCATCATCATCGTCGTCGGGATCACCCTCACCGTCGATCTGGAAGCCCTCTTCGGCGTGTATCTCGGCCGGCAGCACCGAACCGATGTCGTCGAAGGAATCGGGCTCGTCGTCGAACTCAAGGTCCTCCTCCAGGTCCGACTCCTCCCGGATCAAGGTGCCCTTGGTGTAGGGCCGCAGGTCGGAGACCTTGGCCGCGGTGGGGAAGGAGACCTTGCCGTAGTTGGAGGATCCTGGTACGTCTCACGGATGATGATGCGCACGTCCTCGTCGCCGAGGCTGGTGACACCGGCCGCGTACTTGTTGCCGTCGGCCATGAGGCGCAGTAATCGAGCCGCCACGCGCGGCTCGACGGCACCGACGCGCACCCCGTTGGAGGTGGCCACGACCCGTGGCCCGGCCGGGTCCAACTCGACGAAATCGCCGGGGTTCACCTGCGCCAGGTCCATGGGGCTGGCCAGGTCCACGAGATGGGCGAATCCGGTCTTGCCCGTCTCTTCCACGAAGATGCCGACCGGCGCCTTGCTGCCGGGTGTGGCCGGCACGGTCTTGGAGCCGGCGTCGACCATGAGCATGCGCAGCCGGCCGATGTTGCGCTCGGCGATGCGATTGGTGGGATCGATGGCCAGCGCGGACTGGTAGTGCTCACGCGCCTGTCCCAGCTCACCTTGCTCCCAGTAGGCCTTGGCGATGCGGTTCTCGGCGGCGCTGTCGGGACCCATCTCAAGGATCTTCTCGTTGATCTCCGCGGCGGCGATCCAATCGGCCTTGCGCGCCGCGTCGATGGCTTGGTCGAAAAGCTGGCGCTTCTGGCGGCTGGCGGTGATGGCGCTCGAAACAGCGGCGGGTTCGTTCTCGGTCAGGGGGTCGAAGCTCATTCGTTCCTCGGGCGTTGGGTGGTGGGCCGCTGGTGAGCAGCACGTCGACGGTGCTCCGGACATGGGTGCACGGGACATGGGTACACGCCACCGACTGGCGACATCGAATCGTACCACCGCTCTCGACGTGGGCCTCGGAAGCGGGCCTCAGAAGCGGTGCGGCTTCTCTCGCATCATGTCCAGGAACGCATCTCGCGCCAGGGTGTTGGCGACCAGCCGTGGCCCGATCCAGGCTCGACGGGCGATGGCCGTGCCCCAGTCGAGCCCCAGCCACTCGGAACGGTCGTGGGCGTCGGAGTCGATGGTGAAGCGGCAGCCGGCGTCCATGGCGGCCCGGGCATGGTGTTCATCGAGGTCGAGGCGCGCCTGACTGCCGTTGATCTCCAGCAGCGTGCCGGTCTCAGCCGCCAGACGATAGAACGCCTCCCAGTCGAGATCGAGCTCGGACCGCTCGCCGATCTTGCGGCCTGAGGGATGGCCGATGATGTCGACGTGCGGGCTGCGCATGGCCACCTCGTAGCGTGCCATCAACTGCTCGCGGGGCTGCCGCCGACCGACATGCAGCGACGCCACGACGACGTCGAACGTGGCCAGCAAGGCGTCGTCGTAGTCGAGCCGTCCGTCGAGGGTGATCTCCAGCTCGGTGCCATGGAGGAGCCGGAACCCCTCGGGATGGGCGCCAGCCCCCGACGCTCCCGCCCCCGACGCTCCCGCCTCCAGCTCCCGCGCGAAGCGCTCGTTGAGCTCGGCGATGACACGCCGCTGTGCTTCCACCCGCTGGGGCGTGAGGCCGTTGGCGACGGTCAGGCTCTGCGAGTGGTCGGTCAGCACCTGGTACTCGCGTCCGTCCGCACGAGCGGATGCGGCCATCGTCTCGAGCGTCTCGCGACCATCGGACCACTGGCTGTGACTGTGGCAGTCGCCGCGCAGATCGCCCCGGCGCACCAGATCGGGGAGCGCCCCGGCCGCAGCGGCTTCCACCTCGCCGCGGCCTTCACGCAGCTGGGGCGGGATCTCCGCCAGGCCCAGGGAGGCATACAGGTCAGTCTCCGTAGCAAAGGTGGTCGGCGCCGCAGCAGCGTCATCGAGCGGCACCAGGCCGTGTTCCGAGAGCGACCAGCCGAGCTCACGGGCACGGTGGCGCAGGGCCACGTTGTGGGCAGCGGAGCCGGTGAAGTGGACCAGATAGCTGCCCATCGCGCCCCGCGGCACCGTCATCACGTCCAACTGCGGACCATCGACCAGTCGCACGCTGGTGCGATCGCGTCCACCGCGGACGGCAACGTCAAGCGGCTCGACCGCGGCTGAGGAAGCCAGCGCCGTGAACACCGCTTCGGGCGCTGCCGTCTCCACCAGCACGTCAAGGTCGCCGACGGTCTCACGCGAGCGTCGCAGCGAGCCTGCCGGCACGACCCTGGTCACGCCCGGCAGCGACTCGATGAGACTGGTGGCACGATCGGCCTGCAGATGGGCTTCCCCCATCAGCATGCGACGCGGCGGTCGTTGCCGGAGCTCACCGATGCCCTCGCCGATGTGCGCTTCCGTGCGCGCGCTGATACCCCTGATCTGGCGCAACCGGCCGGCCCGCGCGGCGGCCTCGAGGTCCGACAGTGTGGCGATGCCCAAGGTGCGCCACGCCTGCCCTGCCGTCCTGGGGCCGACGCCGGGAACAGCCAGCAGCTCCAGCAGCGTCGGCGGCACTTCTTCCCGCAGCGTCTCGTGATAGCGCGACCGTCCGGTCGTGACCAGTTCCGCGATGCGCTCGGAGATGCTGCTGCCGACGCCACGCAACGGCGGTGCCTCGCCGGCGCGGTACGCCGAGGCCAGGTCCACCCCGCTGCGCGCCACCGAATCGGCTGCCCGGCGATAGGCGCCGACCTTGAAGACGGACTCGCCCTTGATCTCCAGCAGGTCCGCGACCTCGACCAGCACGGCGGCGATCCGCGCGTTGGTCAACCCCGCCGATCCGACGACCAGCGCATCCGGCGAACCCGGCTCGCGCGGTTGGAGCGGTTCCAGCGGCCGGCGCACCTCGCGGGGTGACACGTCGTCTCAGGCGGCCACGACGCGATCGCGACCGAGCCGCTTGGCGCGGTAGAGGGCCCGGTCAGCACGCTCCACCAGGCCCGGGATGGCGACCTGGTCAGGGCCGGCCACCGCCACGCCGACCGACACGGTCACCGGCTCGTCGATGCCGAGACTGGCCGGGTGCAGTCGAACGACCTCGCGACGGATACGTTCCCCCACCTCGATGGCCTGTTCGGCCGAGGCGCGCCGCAACAGCACCGCGAACTCCTCACCTCCGTAGCGGGATGGTGTGTCCTCGGCGCGGACGCCCTGGGTGATGGCACCGGCGACGGCGCGCAGGACGCGGTCCCCGGTGGCATGTCCGAAGCGGTCGTTGAGGATCTTGAAGTGGTCGATGTCGATCATCAGGATGCCGAGGCTGTCGTTGGCACGTCGGCGTGGCCGTTCGATGCTCAGCACCTCGTCGAAGTAGCGCCGGTTGGGCAACCCCGTGAGGACGTCGATCTTGGCGCCGCGCTCGGCAGCTTCCAGCGCATAGGCGCGCTGGAACGCGGTGGCCACCTCATTGGCGGCCCAGCTGAGCAGGCGGCGGTCACCTTCGCTCCAGGCTTCCCGGCCGCGGCGGGCGAGCAGCAGCGCGCCGAGGAAGCTTCGACCCACGACCAACGGCGTGGCCAAGGTGTGTGCCAGTCCGTAGGCCGAACGCACGCGACGAGCGATCTCCTCGGCGGCCGCGGCGGCGGCATCGGAGGAATCACCGGCGCTCTCGCCCACACCCTCGTCGGCGCCATCGCTGCCGAGCGCTCCGGGCGCATCGATCTCAGGCCGGAGCGTCGTCCGCGAGGGTGGTGCATCGGCCTGGGCGGCCACCAGCGTGACTTCCACGTTCATGTCCGGCTGACTCACGCGCGCCACCACCACGTGGTCGGCGTCAGTGGCCGAGCGCAAGTCGTTGATGACCGTGTCGACGACCGATTCGGGTGACAGCGAGCGAGACAGCCCGGTGACGATGCGACGGATGCTGGCCTCGCGCTCCAGCCGATGACGGGTCAGCGCCTCTACCGTCGTGTAGAGCACATAGAGCGCCAGGACCAGCGACACCGAAGTCACCGCAAGCACCAGGTCGGCGATGCCGAGGCCGCCTTCCCATAATTGCCAGACGACCACCAACGCCAGGACCGCGAGGCTGACCAGCAGTACCCGCCGGGCTCGCGCCAGGCGCCGGTTGAGGTACGCATCGACGACCGATCCGGGCGCGATCTCAAGGTCGTCCACAGCGCTCGCGAGGCGGGACTCATCGGCGGAGGTGTTCACCACCCGAGGATGGCACAGGCCCTCGTCGCGCGTGGTCCCGGGTCGGACCTATCGGTCCGCGGGCTCCACCCGCGGGCTCCACCCGCGGGTCGTGCCTATCCTTCCGTGGGCTCGGCCTTGACCTTGTAGAAGTGATTTCCGACCCAGCGGCGGATGTTGGCCAGGTTGGGCTTGATGCTGCCGTCGGCGGCCGTGCCTGCCCAAGTCGAGGGCGCCAGGACCTTCATGTTGGACTTGGGCAACTTGAGTCCCTCGAGCAGCGCGAAGAGCTGGGCCGCGGCCTCGGTGGTCTTGGGGATGTTGGTCTCGATCTTGTCACGCACCTTGAGCAACCTGCCCAGGAGGCGGATACCGGCGCCATCATCCTCGAGCACGCCCTTGACCCCGGCGTGGACGATATCCTGCTGCCGCTCGGCGCGGCGCCAGTCGCTGTTGTAGCCGCTGCCCACCGTGCCATGTCGTGAGCGAGCGTAGACGAGCGCACTGTGGCAGCGCTTGGGCTTGGGCTTGCAGGGCGGATTGCCCTTCAGCTTGTAGTCATCCTTGGCCGGGAACCAGATGCCGTGCGAATCGTTGCTGTGGTAGGACGAGTCGATGACCTCCTCGCTGATGTCGACCCGCACCCCGCCCAGGGAGTTGATGACGCTGGCGAAGGTCGCGAAGCGCGTCATGGCCCAGTAGTCGATCTCCGTGCCCAGGAACGCGCCGATGTCCTTGCTGAAGCGTTTGAGCGCCTTGCGATCGACCGCGGCGTGGTCCAGGGACGGGTCGCGATACTTGATGTAGTAGATGGAGTTCACACGCATCCCGCCGCTGTTGCCCCCGCCGGCGAAGGGGATGCCTGACATGTCACGCGGGATGCTGACCACGGCGGCCTTGCCGGTCGACGGATCGACGGTCGCCACCATCAACACATCAAGCCGCTCGCCGCCCGAGTCGGCGCGCCAGTCGGAACCGAGCAACAGGATCGTCAGGCGGCCGTCCTTGCCCAGCTTCAGGGGCAGTCCCGGCTTAGCTCGCGTGGTCCGCTTGTGGCCCTTGCCATAGCGGCTGTCGGTGGCGAGCTGGCCCATCAAATCGATGGCGATGCGCAGTCCATCTTCAGCTTGGGCCGGGCCGGGTGCAACCGCCGTGACCGTCGAAAGCGTAGATGACCCGACCACGACCAGCAGTGCCAGCAGGACCGCGGTGAATCGCGGCGCATCGAGGTGTCTCACGCCTGACAAGGTACTCCCTCTTCGCTACATCATCACCAGGCCGCCATCGACGGCCAGCACCTGACCGGTGATGTAGGCAGCCTCGTCCGAAGCGAGGAAGGCGACCGCGTCGGCGATCTCCTCGGGCTTGCCGAAACGAGCCAGCGGCGTCTGCGCCTTGATGGCGTCGAGCAGCTTGGGGTCAAGACCTGCGTCAACTCGGTGACGACGAATCCGGGCGCAACGGCATTGCAGGTGATGCCGCGGCTGGCCAACTCCCGCGCAGTGGCCTTGGTGAGCCCGATGAGTCCGGCCTTGGCCGAGGAATAGTTCGCCTGACCCATCTGGCCCGCCTGTCCGGACACGCTGGTGATGTTGACGATGCGTCCGCGGCGCGCCTTCATCATCGGCCGCGTCGCGGCCTTGATGGTCCAGAACGTGCCCGAGAGGTTGGTGTCGATGACATCGTTCCAGTCTTCGGGCTTCATGCGCATGATGAGGTCGTCGCGCGTGATGCCGGCGTTGTTGACGAGGATGTCGATCCGCTCCAACCGCTCCAGCGCCGCGTCGATGAGCGCCTTGGCTGCCTCCATCCGGGCCACATCAGCCTGTACCGCGAAGGCCGTGCGGCCCAGCGCGGTCATCTCGTTGACCGCTGTGGCGGCGGCATCGGCGTTGCCCTTGTAGCTGATGCAGACATCGGCACCCTGGGCGGCAAGTCGCAGGGCGATGGCGCGGCCGATGCCGCGCGAGCCGCCGGTGACGACAGCGGTCTTGCCGGAGAGATCGATCATGGCTGCTCCTTCGTGTGGGCATGCTCGGGCTCACCGGGCACGACGTCATCGAGCGGGACCGGTGGGCCGGTCGAATCGCTGAGCGCGGCCGCCAGGCGAGGCGGGATGGGGTCGACCGAATCCCAGTCGAGCGGCGCACGCACGCTGGCCACCGGATCGACGCTCTGGCTGCGGAGCGAGTCGGCCGGGTCGGCGGTCCAACCGAGGGCGATGGCACCGGAGGTGAAACCGGCACCGAAGGCGACGAACACCAGCTTGTCGCCGGGCTTGACACGTCCCCCGCGCACGGCTTCGTCGAGCGCGATGCCCACCGACGCGGCAGAGGTGTTGCCGTACTTATCGATATTCACGAACATCCGCTCCATGGGCAGCTTCAGGCCCCTGGCCACCGCCTCGATGATGCGCACGTTGGCCTGGTGGGGGATGAAGAGGTCGACATCGTCCGGTGTCCAGCCCGCCTTCTCGATGGCCGCCAGCGCGGAGGCGGCCAGCGTGCGCGTCGCGTAACGATAGGTTTCGCGGCCCTCCATGCGGATGAAGTGCTCCCCTCGCCTCACGGTCTCGATGCTGGCCGGGCTGCGCGACCCGCCCGAGGGCAGCCAGATCATGTAGGCACCGTCGGGGTCGGTGGTCAGCTCCAGGCCGGCCATGCCGCCACCTTCCTCGTCGGAGGCCGACAACACCACGGCGCCGGCACCATCGCCGAAGAGGATGCAGGTGCCGCGATCCGTCGAAGTCGAGGAAGCGCGTCAACAGCTCGGCCCCGACGACCAGCACGTGGCGAGCCAGGCCG
The DNA here is from genome assembly GCA_963778955.1 of uncultured Chloroflexia bacterium. Lineage (GTDB taxonomy): Bacteria > Chloroflexota > Limnocylindria > Limnocylindrales > CSP1-4 > JAFMJV01. Next base: position 230,068 of record CAVZWI010000003.1, on the reverse strand, counting down.
CTGCGCACGTAGGCGTCGGCGGTGGCGTAGCCGAAGACGAAGCCGGAACAGGCAGCCCCGATATCGAAGGCAGCCGCCGTGGTGTTGCCGATGGCCTCCTTCACCAGGGCGGCGGTGGAGGGCATGGGGTAGTCGGGCGTGAGGGTGGCCACCACGATGACGTCGATTTCGTCAGGCTCCAGACCGGCCGTGGCGATGGCACGCTTGCCGGCGATGGCGGCGAGCGTGGCCGTGGTCTCGTGGGGCGCCGCGACCCGCCGCTCGCTGATGCCGGTGCGAGTCCGGATCCACTCGTCAGACGTGTCCACGATGCGCTCGAGATCGGCGTTGCTCAGGATGCGCTCAGGGACATAGGAGCCCCAGCCGGTGACGCGAACGCTGCGTGGCGCACCCGACTGGGGCGTCGGAGCCCTCACGTGGGGTCGACCTCGATGAGCGTTTGATGGGCCTTCACGAGGTCGCCATCCCCAGCCGCCACATGCCGGATGGTGCCGGTCACGTCACTCTTGATCTCGTTGAACAACTTCATGGCTTCGATGAGGCCGATGACCTGACCCGCACTGACCTGTCCTCCCTCGCGGACATACGGCTCGGCACCCGGCGATGGTGAGCGGTAGAACACACCGGTCAATGGCGCCACGATGGCATGCGCGCCACGATCGAGCACCGGCTCCTCCGGCGGCAGTGACGGTTCAGGCGCGATCTCGAGCGACGCCGACTGGAGCGCGCCACCCATACGCGTCGCGATCGCCGCCGGCGTCCGCAAGGTCACCGTGGTACCAGCGGCCTCGATCTCGATTTCCGAGAGCGCCGAGCGTTCAAGCAGTCGCTCCAGGCGGTCCACCAGGCCGACCAGGTCCTGGACCTCTTCGCGGCTGGTCATCAGGCGCTCCACCGCCGCAGCACGATGGCCGCATTCTGTCCACCGAAGCCGAACGCATTCACGAGGGCGACATCGAGGTCGCGCCGGCGCGCCGTCAGCGGCGTCAGATCCAGCTCGCCCGCATGCTCGTCGGGATGGTGCAGGTTCAACGTCGGTGGCACGACGCCGTCCACGAGTGCCATCACCGCGGTCACCGCAGCCACCGCGCCGGCCGCGCCCAGGGTGTGGCCGATCGATGACTTGGTGGCGGTGACGCTGACGTTGGCGGCGTTCTCCCCTACCAGCGTATTGATGCCCATGAGCTCGGTGGGGTCGCCCTCACCGGTGCTGGTGGCATGGGCACTGATCAGGTCGATGTCGGCAGCATCCAGCTCGGCTTTGACCAGGGCACGTCGCGCCGCCCGGACCGCTCCGGCCCCGCCGGGCGAGGGCGTGGTGATGTGGTAGGCGTCGGCGGTGGCACCGTAGCCGCACACCTCGGCATAGATGCGCGCGCCACGACGCTGCGCGTGCGTCAACTCTTCGAGGACCAGGGCGCCGGCTCCCTCCGCCACCACGAACCCATCGCGATCGGCATCGAAGGGCCGGCTGGCCGCCGCTGGCTCGTCGTTGCGCGTCGAGAGCGCCTTCATGCGACCGAAGCCAGCCACCGTCGCATCCACGACCGGGGCCTCGCAGCCGCCGCCGATCATGACGTCGGCATCGCCGCGGCGGATGATCTCATAGGCCTCGCCGATGGCATGACCGGACGAGGCACAGGCGCTGGTGGTCGAGTAGTTGGGCCCCATGGCGCCGAAGGTGATGCCCGCCACACCGGCCGGCATGTTGGCGATGGCCATGGGGATGAAGAAGGGACTGACGCGATTGGGCCCCTCGATGCGCACGGTCGTCATCTGGTCCACGAGGGTGTTGGTGCCGCCGAGGCCCGACCCCATCAGGATCCCGGTCTGCTCGGCCAGCTCGCCCTCCAGGCGTTCAGGCAGACCGGCGTCCACGATCGCTTCACGGGTGCAGACGAGCGCCATCTGGGTGGCTCGGTCGGTACGCCGCACCTCCTTGCGGTCGAGCACGATGGAAGGGTCGAAGTCGAGCACCTCACCGGCGATCCGGCTGCTCATCATGGAGGCATCGAAGAGGGTGATCGGACCGATGCCGGAGTCGCCCGCCACGAGACGCCGCCAGTAGCTCGGCACATCGACCCCCAGCGGCGTCACCGCGCCAAGCCCCGTCACGACCACCCGACGCCCCCGCACCCCCTCGCTCATCGGATGAACCTGCCGGTGCGGATGGTGGCGGCGCGGTAGACATCACCGGGCAGGCCGCGCACCGCGACTTCCTCGGCGGCCGGATGCGGGTCATAGATGGTGCGGAAGAGTTCGGCTCGGGGCTCTTCGCCCTCGGCCATGCTGAGCAGGCCCCAGCAGCCGTCGGGTGTGCCGTCGAAGGCATAGCCGCAGGAGCCCGGATTGAGCAGCAGCTTGCGCCCCAGCTCGCGCACGTCGGCCACGTGGGTATGCCCACAGCAGATGACGCGCGCGTCGGTGCGGGTGACACGTTGTACCGTGACCGCCGCATCCAGGTCGGCCGGCAGGCCACTGGTCTGGCTGCCGGGCGACGCATGGCAGGCCAGGACCAGGTCGTCACCGACGGCCAGACGGCGCTCGGCCGGCAGGCGGCGCAGGTACTCCAGCTGGTCATCACGCAGCCGATCGCGAGCCCAATCGGCGGCCGCCACATGCCCGACCGGAACCTCGTCAAGCCACGGGAAGGCAGCCGCATAGTCCCCGTCAGCGACCGCGATGTCGGTGTTGCCCGCGATGACCAGTGCCCCCGCAGCATCGAGCTCCATGACCTTGTCCACGGCCTCCACGGGCCGCGGGCCGTTGAGCACCAGGTCCCCCAGGACGACGATGCGGTCGGGCGCGGCCTGCCTGATCGCGACCAGTGCCGCCTCGAGCGCGTCGATGTTGCCGTGGATGTCCGCCACGAGCGCGAGCCGCAGGGTCATCGCAGCGCGTCCGCCGGCGGGATGACGAAGGAGAGCAGGGCCTCGCAGGCGACTTCGCCATCGACCGAGGCGATGGCGCGGCCCTTGCCGAAGCGGCGCCCCAACTTTTCCATGGTGACCTCCAACGTGAGTCGGTCGCCCGGCTGCACGATGCGCTTGAAGCGGCATCCGTCGATGCCGGCAAAGAGACCGATGCGGTCGCCGAAGCCATCCTCCCGCGCCACGTACACGGCCATGGTCTGTGCCAGCGCCTCCACCTGGAGGACGCCGGGCATGAGCGGCATACCGGGGAAATGGCCGCCGAAGAACCACTCGCTCGCGGTGACCGCCTTCTCGCCGCGGATGTAGCCGCGGCCGCGGTCCTCCTCGACGATGCGATCCACCAGCAGGAACGGCCAGCGATGCGGGATGAGCTTCTGCAACTCCGCGGTCGTCAACAGCACGGTGGGTATCTGGTGGGCGCCCGGCGCCTGGCTGTGGGTCATGGTCTCCCTCTCGTGGTTGGACCTGGCGCCATCAGGCCCGCTCGCGGGCCGCGACCGCATCCAGGAAGGCCGCGGCACCCTTGCGGTCAAGCAGATTGGTGTCGAAGCCTCCCGACAGGAACGTCCCGTCCTGGAGGATGGCGCGATGGAATGGGATGTTGGTCTCGATGCCTTCGACCAGCAACTCACTCAGGGCCACTCGCGAGCGCGCGATGGCCACGTCCCGGTCGGGTCCCCAGACGATGAGCTTGCCCAGCAGCGAATCGTAGTACGGCGGGACTTCATAGCCGCCGTAGAGGTGTGTCTCCATCCGCACACCCGAGCCCCCGGGTGGCACGTAGTGGTCGACGCGGCCCGCCTGGGGCTGGAAATCGGCGCGCACATCCTCGGCATTGATGCGGAACTCGATGGCGTGACCGTGCAGCCGGATGTCCTGCTGCTCATAACCCAATGGCTCGCCCGCCGCAAGCCGGATCTGCTCGGCCACGATATCGATGCCCGAAAGCATCTCGGTGACCGGGTGCTCGACCTGGATACGGGCGTTGATCTCGATGAAGAAGTAGCGGCCCTCGCCATCGACGAGGAACTCCAGGGTGCCCAGGTTCTGATAGCCGGCGGCGACGGCGGCCTTGATGGCCGATGCTGTGAGTCGGTCACGAGTCGCCTCGTCGATGGCCGGGCTGGGCGCCTCTTCCACGAGCTTCTGATGCCGCCGCTGGACCGAGCAATCGCGTTCGCCGATGTGCACACCGTGGCCGTAGTTGTCGATCGATGACCTGGACTTCGACGTGGCGCGTCCGTTCCAGCCACTTCTCGAGGTATAGCGAGTCGTCACCAAAGGCCGCGCGGGCCTCCGAGCGGCACACGGTGAGCGCCTGCTCCAGCTCGCGCGCGGTGCGCACCATGCGCATGCCTTTGCCGCCACCGCCGGCGGACGGCTTGATGAGCAGCGGATACCCGATGCGCTCGGCCTCGTCAAGGGCGTGCTCGTCGTCGCGCAACATGCCGGCCGAGCCCGGAACCACAGGCAGGCCGTGTGCGGCCAGCAACTCGCGCGTGCCGGCCTTGGAGGCGAACCGCTCGAGCACTTCCGCGGAGGGGCCGATGAAGGTCAGGTCGTGAGCGCGCGTCATCTCCGCGAACCCGTCGTCTTCCGAAAGGAAGCCGTAGCCCGGGTGGATGGCGTCACAGCCACTGACGAGGGCGGCCGAGATGACGGAGGCGGCGCTCAGGTAGGAACGGGCGGACTCGGCCGGGCCGATGCAGATGGCTTCGTCGGCCATGAGCACCGCGCGTGACAGGGCGTCAGCCTCACTGTGGGCCACGACAGCCTCGATGCCCATGCTGCGACAGGCGCGCAGGATGCGGACGGCGATCTCGCCGCGGTTGGCGATGAGGACACGCTCGATCATCGAGCGCCCGCTTCCGTGTCAGCGGCCTCGAGCTCGACCTCGAACGGGTCGATCTCGACCAACACCTGACCATACTCGACGGCCTGGCCATCCTCGACCAGCAGGCGGCTGACGATGCCGTCACTGGGCGAGTTCAACTCCTGCCCGATCCCGAGCACATCGATGCTGCCAAGCAGGTCGCCGGCCTGCACCGGCTGTCCGACGGCAAGTTCAGGTGCCGGCGTGAAGTAGCCCACCGCAGGCGACCGGGCAACGCCACCCAGCGACTCTCCGTCCTCCGTCGCCGCCTGGAGGCCGACAGCCGAACCCGCGGCCGCGGTCCGCGTGACCGGGACCCCTTCGCGGCGCAGTCGGACCCGCCATGCATCGGTGCTCACCTCGAGCTCACCGAGTCGGCTGGATCGCAAACGTGCGATGAGCGCCGGGAGCACCTCGTCGGCCAATTCGTTCAACCCACTGCCTCGCGCGACACGCGCAGCTGCCGGTCGCTGGCCCGGTGCTTCTTTGCTCACTCGTCACGTCCCTTCTCGGCAAGGCCCTCCGGCACGACGGTCTCACTGACCCCGGCCTCATCGACATCGTCGGCCGCACCCGGGGCCAGGCGCTCGCCTTCACCGACACTGAGCACCCGACCGGAGTCCCACAAGGCGCGCAGGCGGTCGACGATGTTCTGGCGCTCACGGCGCTCTCGCACCGGCATCTCCTTGGTGGTGAAGGCGCCGTACCCACGGTAGCGCGCGTAGCGAGCCTGCACCAGATCGTCAAGATCATGGTGGACCAACGCGTCCAACTGCGCCACGATCGCCTCACCCAGGCGCCGCGCCGTCTCCTCGGGGTCTCCCTGGGCGCCGCCGGGCGGTTCGCCGATGACGGCGTCGATGACACCGAGTGCCTGTTGCTCGCGAGCAGTGAGTCGCATGGCCACCGCCGCCTGCTTGGCCATGTCGCTGGTCCGCCACAGGATGCTGGCGCAGCCCTCCGGTGAGATGACCGAGTAGATGGCGTTCTCCAGCGCGAGCACGACGTCACCGACCGCGATGGCCAGTGCGCCGCCAGAGCCACCCTCGCCGGTGATGACGGTCACGATGGGCGTGCGTAGCGAGGTCATCAGCGCGATGTTGCGAGCGATCGCTTCAGCCTGGCCACGCTCTTCGGATGGGGCGTCAGGTGCGGCCCCCGGCGTGTCCACGAACGTCACCACGGGCAAGCCCAGTCGCTCCGCCAAGCGCAAGAGCCGGCTGGCCTTGCGGTACCCCTCCGGGTGTGGCATGCCGAAGTTGCGACGGATGTTCGCATCCACGTCACCGCCCTTCTGGTGACCCACGAACACGACGCGATGACCGCCGATGGTGGCGAAGCCGCCGGCGATGGCCTCGTCGTCGCCGAAGGTGCGGTCACCATGCAGCTCCACCACCTCGCTGGCCATGCCCGCGAGCAGCTCGAGCGTGTGCGGCCGCGCCTGGTTGCGCGCCATCTGGACACGCGCCCAGACGGCCTCGCGCACGGCATCGTCGTCAGCCACGGGGGCCGCGGCGGCTTCGGCAGCAGTCTTGGTGTCGGCGGCCTTGGTGGCTGGTGCGGCCTTGGTGTCGGCGGCCTTGGTGGCTGGTGCGGCCTTGGTGTCGGCGGCCTTGGTGGCTGAGGCCTTGCTGTCTGCGACCGCCTTGCTGCCATTTCCGGCCTTGGCCTTGGATCCGGACTTGGCCTTCACCTCGCCACTGGCCTTCACCTCGCCACTGGCTTTCACCTCGTCACTGGCTTTCACCTCGTCACTGGCCTTGACGTCGCTCTTGGCTCTAGCCACGGATGGCCTCCACGTCTGCTCCGCCGCGTCCGTCGATGCCGGCACTACCGTTGCGGTCGAGATGCGCGGGCCGCGGCGTCAGATATCGGAGCAGGCGGGCCAGCTCGCTGCGCAGGTCGCCACGTGCGACCACGAGGTCGAGAAAGCCGTGGCGGAAGAGGAACTCGGAACGCTGGAAGCCCTCTGGCAGCTCGTCGCCGGTCGTGCCGGCGGCCACTCGCGCGCCGGCGAAGCCGATGAGTGCGTTGGGCTCGGCGATGTTCACGTCTCCCAACGCCGCGAAGGAGGCGAAGACGCCGCCCGTGGTGGGATCGGACATGATGCTGATGTAGGGCACGCCCTCAAGGGCCAGGCGCTCGACTGCGGCGCAGGTCTTGACCAGCTGCATCAAGGCCAGCGTGCCTTCCTGCATCCGCGCCCCACCGGACGTGCTGATGGCGACGTAGGGGATGCGCTCGGCCAGGGCCGCTTCGGCGGCGCGGGTGATCTTCTCGCCCACTACCGAGCCCATGGAGCCGCCCATGTAGGCGAAGTCCATGGCGCAGATGGCGACGCGATGGCCGTCGATGGCGCCGAAGCCCCAGACTGCGGCGTCGCGCACGCCGGTCTTGGCCTGCTGTTCGGTGACGCGGTCCGGGTACGGCTTGAGATCCACGAACCCAAGCGGATCGAGCGACTCCAGGCCGGCATCGCGCTCCTGGAACGACTCGGGATCGAGCAAGCTGCCCAGTCGGACGTCGACCCGCAGCCGGAAGTGGTGGCCACACTTTGGACAGACCCGCTGGTTCTGGTCGAGCTGCTTGTTGTAGACCATCTCGTCGCAGCCGGGGCACTTCGTCCACAGCTCGGAGCGTGACGAATCGGGGCGCGGACGGAAAGGCCACTGGATGGGCATCAGAGAAGCCCACCCGTGGAGCGCGAACGACGCCACACCACCAGCGCTGCACCGGCGATGGGCACAGCCAACGAGATGCCAGAGGCGATGGCGCCGCCGGCGAGCAGGCTCCGACGGCGGCGGTCGACGGCGGCGGTCAGTTGGTCGGACCCGACGCCGGCGCCCTCGACGACCGACCGCAGCGGCGTCGGTACGGTCGCAGCGTCGGCGGCTCCACCCCCAGCGCCCGAGGCCCCCGGCCCTGCGGCGGCAAGCAGGCGGGCGGCAAGCATCTCCTCGAAACTGAAGCGCGGGTGAAGCCTGGGAAGCGCATCACAGAGCAGGCGCGCCGTGCCGACGAGCTCGCCCTCTTCGACCGGGACGGGGCCTTGCAGGAGCCGGTCGATGGCGCGGTCGAGTCGAGCCGCGGTCTCAGGAGATCCCGTCATGCGTCCAGCTGTCGTCGCACGGTCACCAAGGCACGGTGGATGAGCACCCGCACGGCACCTTCGGACTTGCCCATGATCTGGCCGATCTCGCGGGCGCTCAATTGATTGACGAAGCGCAGCACGACGGCCTGGCGGCGCTCGGCTGGCAGGTCCATCACCGCCGCGATCGCTCGCTCTGCCTCCAGGCGCACCTCCGCCTCCGTGGCCGGATCGTCGGGTGCACGGACGTGGAGCGCCAACTCGATGGGCTCCTGGGGGTGACGGCGGCCTCGGCGACGCTCGTTGTTGATGACGTTGCGCGCGATGGCATAGAGCCAGACCTTGAAGGTGGAGTCGTCGCCCTCGCCGCGCTCGCGAAATCGCGGCAACGCCGCAAGTGTCTTCAGGAACACCGCTTCAGTGATGTCCTCGGCCAGGTGCGGGTCGCGGGTCTCGTAGAGCGCCAGGGAATAGATCTGTGCCACGTACTTCCGATATAGCGATGCGAAGGCGCGGGGGTCGCGTTGGGCAGCCGCCACCGCCACCCGATCCGCATCGAACGGAACGACGACAGCCGCGACCGAAGCGCGCCCTCTCCCCTTCCAAAACACCGGGGAAGTCTAGCCGTTACAGCTGCTCAGCCGCGTCGTGCACCGAACAGCGCACCACGTCGCCCACGGAGATGGCAGCCAGCGGCCGGCCGGCACCGGTACGCACAAGCAATGAGCCACTCTCGCGATCGATGCCCACGCCGGTGCCGATGATGCTGCCCGCCGCAGTCTCCACCTCGACCGCAGCACCGGTGGTCGATCTGCGCATCGGCCCAGCGAAGGCCGTCGAAGCTCCCGGCACAGAGGGCGTGGTACAGCGGCCCAAGGCGCTCCAGCCAGGCATCGAGGAGCCCATCCCGGTCGATGCGACGGCGACCCGACGCCTCCGAGAGGCTCCACATCGAAGCGGCCAGGTCAGCCGGATAGTTACTTGCCGGCCAGTCCACGTTGATCCCGATCCCGACCACGGCAGAGACGAGATGCTCGCCCTCGATGGACCCCTCGCTGAGCACGCCCGCGACCTTCCGCAGACGTCCGCGGTGGATGGCGATGATGTCGTTGGGCCACTTCAACGCCAAGCGGTCGGCCGTCGGGCCGAGCAGCGAGGTGGCCGCACCAAGCATCGCCACCGAGGCGATCGCCGACAGCCGCCAGCCATGCTGCGCCGGCAGCGCCGGCGGCCGGAAGCCTGCCGAAACCAGCAGTGCACGTCCCGGGGCGGCCAGCCAGTCACGCTCGAGCCGACCTCGTCCGGCGGTCTGCTCGTCAGCGACCGCGACGCAGACCTCGTCGACACCCGCGTCCAGCCAGTCACGCACGATGGCCTGCGTCGAGCCGACACGGTCGAAGCGTTCAAGACGTGAGACGAAGGCGGATGCAACGCCGGTCATCTCAGATGGCACCGGCCTCTTCCGTCGACTCGACCGCCTCCGGTTCCTGCAGGCGGAAGGTGCGATGGATGGCCTTGGCCGCGGCCTCGATCTGGTCCTCGGCGATGATGCAGGTGATACGGATCTCAGAGGTGGAGATCATGCTGATGTTGATGCCCTCGTCGGCGAGGGCGCCGAACATCTGGGCGGCGTAGCCGGGATGGTTGTGGATGCCCTCGCCGACGATGCTGATCTTGGCCACCGCCGCGTCGGTCTGCACCGATTCGAAACCCAACTCATTGGCCAGCAGGTCCAGCAGTCGCTGGGCGCGGGCAAGGTTGGCCCGCTCCATGGTGAACGACATGTCCGTCTTGCCGTCATGGCCGACGTTCTGCACGATCATGTCCACGTTGAGCCCCTGGTCGGCCATGGGCTCGAAGATCGAACGAGCGATGCCGGGGTCGATCGGGCACGCCCACGATGGTGACCTTGGCCACCTTGCGGTCGAGTGCCATGGCCCGGACCTTGTCGCGAAGCTCCACTGCCGATACCTCCTGGATGCTGGTGCCGGGGTGGTCGCTGAACGTGGAGCGCACCCGGATGACGACGTTGTTGACCCAGCCCAGCTCGACAGCGCGCGTCTGCATGACCTGGGCACCCTGATGGGCCAGCTCGAGCATCTCCTCGTAGCCGATCTTGTGGATCAGCTGGGCGTCGGGCACGACGCGCGGGTCGGCGGTGAAGATGCCTTCCACGTCGGTATAGATCTCGCAGGCGTCGGCACCGAGGCGCGCCGCCAGCGCCACGGCCGTGGTATCCGAGCCGCCCCGCCCCAAGGTGGTGAACTCGCCGGTCGCGAGCGACTCGTCCGTCGAGCCCTGGAATCCGGCCACGATGACGACCCGTCCACCCTCGATCTCGCGGCGCATTCGTGCCGGGTCGATGTTGGCGATGCGAGCGCGGCCATGGCTGGTGTCGGTGCGGATGCCGGCCTGCGGTCCCGTCAGCGAGATGGCCTCGACGCCCTGCGCGTGCAGGGCCATGGCCACCAGCGTGCCGCTCATGTGCTCGCCGGTGGCAAGGAGCAGGTCCATCTCACGTGGATCGGGCTCGTCGGTGATGGCCGCGGCCAACTCGGTCAGATGGTCCGTGGTGTCACCCATGGCGCTGACCACGACCACGAGGTCCACGCCGCCTTGGCGATCGCGCGCGATACGCCCGGCCACGTGACGGATGCGTTCGGCGTCAGCGAGCGAGGAGCCGCCGTATTTCTGGACGATGAGTCGGGGCATCCTCGGAGTCTACGCGAGGTGGCGCGGAGACCGGCCGGGCCGAGCGTCATCGTCCTCGATGACTCGTGCACCCTCGGCGCGGACAGCCTGCACAGCCGCCCGGCCGGTCATGCCCAGCGCCTGGGCGCGGCGTTCCATGGCGGCGGCGATGGTGGCTGCTGCCGCGCGATCGTCGCTGAAGGCGATGACGGTCGAGCCGGCGCCGGAAAGACAGGCTCCCCTGGCACCTGCCGCCAGGGCCGCGTCGATGAGCTCGGGCAGCTCGGGATAAGCCTCGGCGCGGTAGGGCTCGTGGAGCCGGTCGACCGTGCCTGCCGCGAGCAGGTCGAGCCGTCCCTGGCTCAGGGCCGCGAGCGCCAGCACGGCTGCGCCGACGTTATGGACGGCGTCGTCGAACGGCACCACATCCGGCAGAGCCGCGCGCATGGCGGCCGTGGAAAGATGCTTGTCGGGGATGTAGAGGGCGGCCAGCAGCCCGGCCGGCGGTTCGATGCGGATGGCGCATGGGGCCCCGTTGACCTGGGCCACCACGCAGAGCCCGCCGTAGACCGCGGCGGCGGCATTGTCGGCATGGCCCTCACAGGTCGCGGCGATCTCTAGCATCCGCTCACGCCCCAGGGCACCCCCACTGAACACGTCCGCTGCCAGCAGCGCCGCCACCGTGGCCGATGCCGATGAGCCCAACCCGCGAGCGACCGGGATGCGGTTGTCCATGTGCACCCGCCAGCCGACGCCCTCGGGGTCGATGCCGGCCTCCGCCAGGCCGCCCAGCAGGGCACTGACGAAGCGGTTGCGCCGACCCGTGGGCAACTGGCCAGCACCCTCGCCGTGCACCTCGACCTCGATGGCGGGTTCGGTCCCAGCCGGGACGGCAGCGACCCTGATGACGGTGGCCAGGTCGAGCGCCATGGCCAGCGCGTCGAAGCCGGCACCCAGGTTCGCGGTCGTGGCCGGGACGTCGATGCTGATCCTGCGCCCGACGAGGTCCATGGCCGAGCGCACCCGGTTCACCAGCCCAGGGCGTCGCGCACGCCGGCCGCGGTCGGCTCTGTCTCCAGCGGCGCCCGTGCCAGGGTCAGGCCGGTGTCAGGGTCCTTCAGGCCCAGCCCGGTCAGCACCGCCACGATGGTGGCGCCGGGGTCGATACGTCCATCGATAGCGGCCTTGCGGACACCTGCCACGGAGGCCGCACTGGCGGGTTCGCAGAAGATGCCCTCCAGGCGCGCGATGTCGCGGTAAGAGGCGAGGATCTCCTCGTCGGTCACGGCATCGATGAGGCCACCTGACTCGTCGCGGGCGGCCCGGGCCAGGTGAGCGCTGGCGGGCCGGCCGATGCGGATGGCGGTGGCGATGGTCTGTGGATCGTCGAAGTCGTGGCCCTGCACCAGTGGCGAGGCGCCCTCGGCCTGGAAGCCGATCATCTTCGGCGTCGTCTCCACCAGGCCCGCGTCGCGGTACTCCACGAAGCCGCGCCAATAGGCGCTGATGTTGCCGGCGTTGCCGACCGGGATGGCCAGGTAGTCGGGTGCACCACCGAGATCCTCGCAGATCTCGAAGGCCGCCGTCTTTTGGCCCTCCAGCCGGTAGGGGTTGACGGAATTGACCAGCTCCACGGGGTAGTCGGGATCGCGCTCGGCGGTCATCTCGCGCACGATGCGCAGAGCGTCGTCGAAGTTGCCCTCGATGGCCACCACGCGGGCACCAGCAGCGAAGCCCTGCAGCATCTTGCCGGCCGCGATCTTGCCCTTGGGCAGGACGATGACGGCCTCGATCCCGGCACTGGCCGCGTAGGCCGCCGCGGAAGCCGAGGTGTTGCCGGTCGAGGCGCAGATGACGGCTCTGGCGCCGCCTTCGATGGCCTTGGCCACGGCCACCACCATGCCGCGGTCCTTGAAGGAGCCGGTAGGGTTCTGGCCTTCGACCTTGAGGTGCAACTGGGGCACACCGATGGCACGACCCAGGTTGCGCGCGTGGACCAGGGGCGTGAACCCCTCGCCCAGACCCAAGCGCGGTGTCTGGTCGGTCAGTGGCAAGAAGTCGGCGAACCGTTCCATCAGGCGCGGCCGGCGGCCCAGGCTCGACTGCTCGGCCTGCAACTGGCGCAGGACCTGGCTCATACGCATCGCTTACGCCTCCGTCAGGATCGGGTACACGGCCAGGGCCTGACCGGAGAGACCGATCTTGGCGGCCAATGCCGCCGCGGTCATGGGCGTGGTGATGAAGCCATCGGTCGTGGTGGCCAGTGCCAGTGACGTGATGACGTCGGGCAGATCGGCAGAGTCGAGCCCTTCGAGGATCACCAGCCAGCCCTGCTCGCCCGCCAGGTCATCCTCGATGTGCAGGTCGGCGGCCGGCGGCAGCTGCGCCCACGTAGACTTCGCGCCGGCCGACACGGCCAGCACGTCGGCCAGGATCGCCCCCGACGTCGCGGGTCCGCCGGCTCCGGGACCGCTCATGGCCACACGCCCGACCGGGTCCGCGCTGAACTCGACGATGTTGGTGACGCCCGCGGTGGAACCGATGGCAGAGGTGACGGCCACCGCCATCGGCGACACGCCGCCGTGGACCGACCCGTCCGGCAGGCGTTCCGCACGCGCCACCAGCTTGATGCTCAGGCCCAGCCGGGCAGCGGTGGCGAGGTGGCGACGCTCCACGCCGCCGATGCCGGGAGCGCGATCAGCGCCGATCGCCGGCGGCGTTCGACGCACGCCATCGATGTCACCCCAACCACCCCACGCCAGACGTGCCAGCAGCAGCAGCTTGTAGGCGGCATCGAGACCATCGACGTCGCTGCTCGGATCGGCCTCCGCGTAGCCGCGCGCCTGGGCTTCCTGCAGGACATCGGCATAGTCGCGCGCATCCGCGGCCATGGTGCTGAGGATGTAGTTGGTCGTGCCGTTGAAGATGCCCCGGACGCGGTCGATGCGGCTGGCACCGAGTTCGCGCACCAACGGCCCCAGCACGGGCACGCCGGCAAGCACGGCGGCCTCGAAACGGAGCGACACCCGGGCCTCTCGCGCTGCCTCCTCGAGCTCGCGGCCCCGGCGCGCGACGAGGTCCTTGTTGGCGGTCACCACGCTCTTGCCGGCAGCGAAGGCGGCCAACACGGCATCGCCGGCGATGCCGGCACCGCCCATCAACTCGATGACGACCTCGACCTGGTCGCCTTCGAGCAGCTCGTGAAAGTCGGTCACCTGCCGCACGTGATCGGGGATGACGAGGCCTCGGTCGCGCTCCAGATCGAGGTCGGCGACGCCCACCAACCGCGGAGCCTGATGCCCTCGGTCGGCGACACCCGCGCTCCACGCGTCGTCGAGCAGGCGCTCGGCCACGGCAGTGCCGACGGTGCCCAGGCCGAAGATGGCTACACGAAGCCCCGACGAACGAGGCGATGCTGAGACGGTCGTCATATCCGGGGCATGATGATCCATGCACCGATCGTAGCGCAGGGCCGGCCTGCTAGAGTCGGGCCTCGACGGCCCAGGGCCGCCGTACTGTCCCGACCATACCTGCGTCCCGACCATACCTGCGAGCCCATGACCGACAGGATCCCCATGCCGAACCCGACCCCCACACCCGGCACCGGCGCCCGGGTCTTCTCCGGCGTCCAGCCTTCCGGCCTGCCACACGTGGGCAACCACCTGGGCGCCTTCTCCAACTACATCGCCATGCAGGACGGCTTCGATGCCATCTACTGCATCGTCGATTACCACGCGCTGACCTCCACTCACGATGGCGAGCTCATCCGTCGCAACACCCACGAGATGGCGCTGGGCCTGCTGGCACTGGGCCTCGACCCCGAGCGTGCCGCCCTCTTCCGCCAATCAGACCGTCCCGAGCACCTCGAGTTGATGTGGCTGCTGGCCTCGGTGACGCCCACCGGCTGGGTCGAGCGCACGCCATCGTTCAAGGAGAAGCGCCGCAACCAGCCCGATGACGTCAACCTGGCGTTGCTGAACTACCCCGTGCTGCAGGCTGCGGATATCGCCATCTACAGGGCTCACTTCGTGCCGGTGGGCAAGGACCAGGCGGCGCACCTGGAGCTGGCGCGCGAGATCGTGCGCGCCTTCAACGCTCGCTACGGGGAGGTCTTCCCCGAGCCGCAGGCCGTCTTCAGCGACGCTCCTATCGTGAAGGGCACCGACGGTGCGGCCAAGATGTCCAAGTCGCTGGGCAACGTCATCGAGATCTTCGCCGACGAGGATGTCATCGCCAGGCAGATCATGAGCATGGTCACCGATACGCAGCGTGCTCGGCGCAGCGACCCCGGCCGCCCGGAGGTCTGCAACGTGTGCCAGCTGCACCGCATCTTCAGTCCGCATGACTACGAGGACATCTGGGATGGCGAGCGGACCGCCCGCACCGGCTGTGTCGACACCAAGAAGCTGCTGCTGGAACGGATGCTGGCCTACTTCGCCGAGGCTCGCGAGCGCTACGGCGAGCTCAAGGCCAAACCGGGGCTGGTCGAGGAGATCCTGGCAGCGGGCGCGGCGCGACTGGCACCCCTGGCGTTCGAGACGCTCGCCGAATGCCACGAGCGCATGGGCCTGGGACCGCGCCGCTGAGCGCGGCTGCGGTGCCGCCGCAGGTTTGAGGGTGCGACGTGCAGAGTAGACTCCAGCCATGATGTCCCGGCTCGTCGAGCAAGAGGGGCGCTGGATCCGAGCGCTGCTGATCCTCGCTACGCTGACCGTGGCGCTGGTCTTCACCGGCCTCGCCGCGGACGTCATCGTCTACTTCAGCGACATCATCCTCATCGTGGTGATGGCGTGGGTCTTCGCCTTCGTCCTTTCGCCGATGGTGGACGGCATCAAGCGCTTCCTGCCGGCCGCACCGCGGACGCTGGTGGTGGTGTTGGTCTACGGCTCCTTGTTCCTCGTGCTCGGTGTGCTGGGCCTCGTCATCGCCACCCAGCTGGCCGGCTCCATCGTCAACTTCACCGAAGAGCTGCCCACGCTGCAGGATCGACTGCCGGAGATCGTGGCGCCGTGGCAGCAACAGCTCAACGACCTCGGTCTCCAGGTCGACCTCGCGCATGTCGCCAACCAGACCCTGCAGCAGATCGCCGCCTCGTCGGGTGAGGTCGTGCAGCCGCTCCAGGACATCGCCTTCGCCAGCCTGGGGATGCTGGGCAACCTGATGTTCATGATCTTCCTGTCGCTCTTCATCCTGCTCGACAAAGATCGGCTGCTGGCCTTCGTCAACCAGATCACCCCACCACGGTTCGCCGGAGAGATGCGCCTCTTCCAGACCAGCGTGGCCTCCTCCTTCGGCGGCTTCATCCGCGGCCAGGCCATCCAGGGCGTCTTCCTGGCAGCCTTCGCCGCCGCCGGCAGTCTGGCGCTGAACATCGACTACATGCCACTCACCACCGCACTGGTGGCCATCTTCCAGTTCATCCCCTTCTTCGGGCCCTTCATCTCGTGGGCGCCGCCGGTGGTCGCCGCCATCCTTACCCAACCGGACGCGCTGGTCCCCATCATCATCATCATGGCCGTCGGCTGGTTCTTCACCATGAACATCCTGCAGCCACGCGTGATGGCCAGCTCGGTCGGCATCCACCCGGTGGTGGTGCTGGTTTCCGTCCTCATCGGCCTGCGCCTGCAGGGTGTCATCGGTGCCATCTTCGCCATCCCTGTGGCCGCGGTGATCTCGGCCTTCTTCTTCCACTACCTCAACCGTTCCCAGGGTGGTCCCCGTGACGTGACCAGCCGGGCGGCACGTCGCCTCGAAGAGCGAGAGGGCCGACCGGTGCGTGTCCCCACGCCGCCGGCCGTAGGGGTGCCCGCGGGCTCGTCGTCCATGGCCGCAACGGCCGTCGCGCGCACGCCACCCGCCGCCGAAACTGAAGCCTCCGAGGAGTCCACATGAACGAAGAACAGGAGCCGTCAGCCAGCGAAGCACACGATCCGCCCTCGGCACGTGCCCGCCGTGGCGCGCCGGTCGATGCGCTGACCGGCAGCTACGGCAGCGACCTGGGACTGTCCGAACGCTACATCCCGACCGCCCGCGCCACGCCGCGGCAGGCGCGCCCGTTAGCCGAGTGGGAGACGCGCCCGCGCATCCTGGTCACCAACGACGACGGCATCGAATCGCGCGGCCTGCTGGTGCTGAAGCAGGCGCTGCAGCCGATCGGCGACGTGTACGTCATGGCGCCCGATACCAATCAGTCGGCCGTGGGCCACTCGATGACCTTCATGCGACCCTTGCGCGTCCGCGCGCGGGTGCTCGATGACGGCTCGCAAGGCTGGTCGGTCGACGGCTCCCCCACGGACGCTGTGAGCCTGGCCTTCCTGGGCTACTTCGGCATCAGCTTCGACCTGGTCGCCTCCGGCATCAACTACGGCTCCAACCTGGGCGATGACATCACCTACTCCGGCACCGTCGGTGCGGCCATGGAATTGGTTCTGTCGGGTTGTCCCGCCTTCGCCATGAGCCAGGAGTTCGAGGGTGAGCCCGATTTCGAGCTGGCCGGCCGCGTGGCCGACCTGGTGGCTCGCAACATCCTCGAGCACGGCCTGGGAGCGGGCGAGTTGCTCAACGTCAACATGCCCGCTGTCAGTGCCGAGGAGTTCGCCGGCATCGAGCTCACGCGCATGGGCAAACGCGTCTACCAGGACCAGCTGCTTGAGCGCCTCGATCCGCGCGGCACGCCCTACTACTGGTTCGGTGGTCCACCACCGACGGGACTGGCGGAGCCCGGTACCGACTTCCACGCGGTCCTCAACAAGCACGCCGCCATCACGCCCATCCAGCTCGACCTCACCGCCAAACGCCTGCTGCAACGCATCCACGGCTGGGACTGGCAGCTGGACGAAGGCTCGTCAACCGACTGAACCGCCGGTCGCTCGGTCCGCGGTACCGGCCTCCACCAAGGTGGCCGGCATCGTGCCTCCCGCTGCGGGCAGGACCGACAGCAGCTGGAGCGGCAGCGAGCCCGTATTTCGGAGGGCATGAGCGCCCGGCGGGCCAGCGGGACACGAGACCAGGCCACCGGGCGCGATGGCGATCCTGTGGCTATCGACATCGATGACGACACCAGTGCCCGACCGTACGAAGAGCAGCTCGTTGGCGTCATGGTGGTGCCGCGGCAGCTCGTCGGTCACCGCCAACAGCGCACCGTAGAGTTCGGCGCCCGCGATACCACCATCGATGATGCATGCCGCCCTGACACCGGGGCCGTCGGCCGGCACGGCTCGCAGCCCACCGGGCGCGACGTAGACACTGCGCGGACCGTCGGGGGGTGGCGTGCCCAGGTCGAAGACGCTGCGGTCAGGCGTGGCGCCACCGGGCGAGGGGTAGACGCACAGCAGCGTCAGCGGCAGCGGTCCGGTGTTGCGAAAGCCATGTGCGCCGGTCGGACCAGCCGGGCTGAGGACGGTGCCGCCGGGCGTGATGGGCACCTCGCCGCCATCGGCATCCAGGGCCAGACCAGTGCCGCTGAGCACGAACTGGAATTCCATCATCGAGTGGAAGTGCAGGGGGATCTCCCCGCCGATGGCGACCGCCACCGCGAAGAGGTCAGCGCCGGGCGTGCTCCGGTCGAGCACGATGCTGATCGGTGCATCGGGGTAGTCGGCCGGAGCACGGATGCCGTCGTCGGGCGGCCGATAGAAGAGGCGCGGCGCACCCAGCTGCTCGGTCGTCATCGGTCGGTCTCCATCGGTTGCCATTACGCCTTACCGGCCCGGTCCGCCAGCACCGCCCTGGCCGCGTTGCGACCCGGTAGTCCGGTCACGCCGCCGCCGGGATGCGCGCCCGAGCCGGCGAGGTACAGGCCCTCGACGGGCATGCGGTGCCGGGCATAGCCAAAGAGCGGACGCCAGGCGAACCACTGATCCAGGCCGGGCTCCAGGTGCATCGGGTGTCCGCCAGAGAGGCCGAAGTCGCGCTCCAGGTCGACCGGCGTGAGCACCTGTCGCGCCACGACCTGCGCGCTGATGCCTGGGGCTACGCGTTCCAGCGTCCCGACCACGAGATCGCCGAGCGCCTCGCGCTGCGCGTCCCAGTCGCTCTCGCGCAGCGCATACGGGGCCGACTGGGCGATGACGCTCATGACATGCTTTACGCCGCCGGCGCCATCGACGAGGAGCGGGTCGACCAGGCTGGGGATGGTCGCCTCCAACCAGGGAGCCTCGCTCATGCGCCCGTACTTGGAGGCGTCGGCCGCCTCGCCGAGGTAGCGGACCGATGGCGCTACGACGAGGCGCCCACGCAGCCGCAACGCCGCCTCGTCGCCGTCAAGGCCGCGGAACACCGGCAACCCCGAGAGCGCCAGGTTCACCTTGGCGGTCACGCCGCGGTCGCGCAGGTTGTCCACCTCCCAACCCAGGTCGGGCCCCAGTGTCTCCGGATCGACCAGGTTCCCCAAGGTCGTGCGCGGGTCGATGCCGCTGACCACGACCTCGGCGTCGATCTCCTCACCATCGGCCAGTGCCACGCCCGTGACGTGCTCGTGATCGTCGCGGATGGCGATGACCTCTTCTGCGGTGCGGATCTCCACCCCGGCCGCGCGGGCCGCGTCGGCGAGCGCGGCCACCAGCGCGCCCGGGCCGCCCCTGGCATAGACGCTCTCTCCGGCCGCTCCGCCACCGTTGCCTGCCGAATCGGTCAGCATCACAGCGGCCGTGCCGGCCATGTGCGGACCCATGGCGGTGTAGCGGATGCCGCGCGTGGCGAGCATGGCGCGCAAGGCATCTGACCGCAGGTTGTCCTCGAGGTAGTCGGCGATGGACATCGGCAGCATGCGCGTGAGCTCGCGCGCCAGCCGAGCCTCGAGACGGCGATAGCGCCAGCCGAGACGCAGGCCGCTCACGAGCACATCGGGGTTGGCAGCGTTCGCATCCGGCGGTGTCATCAGGAGCAGTCGCCAGAGCGTCGACGCCAGCGCACGCACCTCCGCATCGAATGCTTCCCAGGCCGCGGCATCGTCGGGAGACACCGAGACAAGTCCAGCCGATGTGCGGGCTGGGTCCGACCAGAGCGTGATGGGCGCGCCCTCCCCGCCCACCGACGTGACGAGCGCCGCCGGCTGCACCAGGCGCAGGCCGTGGCGGCCCAGGTCCAGGTCGCGCGCGACCGATGCGGTCAACCGGCCGACGGTGTGCGCCAGCGTGGGCACGCGTGCGCCGGGAGTGACCTCGGACGTGCCCAGCGCCCCTCCAGGCGTGTCCCGCTTCTCCAGCAGCAGGGTCCGCAGGCCAGCGCGACCGAGATAGGCGGCGCAGACGAGGCCGTTGTGGCCGCCACCCACGACCACGGCATCCCAACGCGCGGCCTTCACGTCGCAACCCCCTGACGCTTGACCGCGAGCACCTTGAGCGCAGCCAGACGACCATTGGCACCCATGATGCCGCCTCCCGGATGGGCCGATGACCCTGACAGCCACAGGTTGCGCACCGGCGTCTCGAAGCGGCTCCAGCCGGGGACCGGTCGGTTGAAGAAGAGCTGCTCCAGCGAGAGCTCCCCTTGAAAGATGTTGCCCTCGGTGAGTCCCACATCGCGCTCCATGTCCAGCGGCGTCACGACCTGGCGATGCAGGATGAGGTCGCGGATGTTGGGCGCGCGTTCGGCGATGACGTCGACGACCGCGTCACCGAAGGCCTCGCGCTGCTGGTCCCAAGTGCCCTCGGCCAGGTGGTAGGGCGCGTACTGCACGAAACAGCTCATGACGTGCTTGCCGGGAGGCGCCATGGTCGGATCGACCAGCGTGGGGATGATGCTGTCGACGTAGGGACGGCGGCTGAAGCGGCCGGCCTTGGCGTCGTCGTAGGCCTGCTCCATGTAGTCGAGCGAGGGCGAGAAGCTCATGGCGCCCCGCAGGTGCTCGCCCGGACCAGGCAGCGAGGTGAACGAAGGTAGCCCGTCGAGCGCCAGGTTGACCTTGCCCGATGAGCCACGGAAGCGGAAACGACGAACCTCCGCCTCGAACTCAGGGCTGAGCGTGCCACCCGGCAGCAGACCCAGGAAGGTGCGCCGGGCGTCTGTGCTGGCGAGCACGTGGTCGGCGCCGATCTCTTCGCCGCTTTCGAGCACGACGCCGCGGGCACGGGCATCCCGGACGAGGATCTCCGCCACCGGCGCCTCGGTTCGGATCTCCGCTCCAGCTGCACGCGCGGCGCTGGCGATGGCCGCGGCCACGCCACCGGTCCCGCCCTTGGGGATGCCCCAGGCGCGGAAGGCGCCGTCGATCTCACCCATGTAGTGGTGCAACAGCACATAGGCCGTCCCGGGCGAATGCACCCCGAGGTACGTGCCGATGATGCCCGAGGCACTCATGGTCGCCTTCAACGGTGCCGTCTCGAACCACCGGTCCAGGAAGTCGGCCGCGCTCATCGTCATCAGCTCGATGAAGGTGAGCTGCTGGCGACGCGGCAGCGCCCCGAAGTCCCGCACCAGGCCGCCGAGCGCCGCCGCATCCCGCGGGTCCGGCCGCCGTGGGTCGGTCGGGGTCATGGCCAGGATGGGCTTGGTGAAGCGCGCCATCTGCGCCATCAGTCGGCCGTATTCCTCGTAGGCTTCAGCGTCGGAGACCGACCAGCGACGCAGTTCGCGCATCGTCTGCCCGTGGTCGTCGGTGCGCCAGAGGTGATCGCCCTCGACCGGGGTGAAGGTGCCGTCGAGCGGCAGGATGTGGAGACCGTGCCGAGGCAACTCCAAGTCGCGGATGATCTCCGGCCGCAGCAGGCTGACGACATAGGAGAGCACGCTGAAGCGGAAGCCGGGGAACACCTCCTGCGTCAGCGTCGCCCCGCCCAGGATGTCACGGCGCTCCAGCACCAGCGTGCGCAGGCCACCCCGAGCGAGGTAGGCAGCGCTGATCAGGCCGTTGTGGCCGCCGCCGATGACGACCGCGTCGTAGCGTTGTGGCACGGGCTCCATGCTACGCGGTGGGCCGGCCTGCGGTCCGACGGAGTCGAGGCGGCCGGCGCGTCCTAGACTCGTCGCATGTCAGTCGGATCCGCCTTCGACGGTCGAGCCCTCCACCTGAACGTCCGTCGCCAGTGGCGCGAATGGTCGGGCGTCTTCGGTTCGAGCGCCTACGCGCCACGTATCGACATCGAATACAACGCCATCCGCAACGCGGCCGCGCTCATCGATGTCTCGCCGCTCTTCAAGTATCACCTGGCTGGGCCCGATGCCGATCGCCTGGTCGACCGTGTCATCACCCGCGAGGCGGCATCGGTCAAGCCCGGTCGTGTCGTCTACACGCCCTGGTGCGACGCCGCGGGCAGAGTCATCGATGACGGCACCCTGATGCGGCTCGACGATGGCTCCTGGCGCTGGACGGCGGCCGAGGGCCAGCTGCGCTGGCTGCGCCTCAACGCTCGCGGGCTCGATGTCCGGCTCGAGGATCAGACCGACGCCCTCGCCGCGCTGGCGCTGCAAGGGCCCCTCTCGCGCGATGTCCTGGAGGCGGCGGCTCAGACCTCGCTGGCCGACCTGCGCTACTACGGCCGGCGCTCACTCGCCATCGCCGGCGCTGCCATCGATGTCAGCCGCACCGGCTACACCGGCGACCTGGGCTACGAACTGTGGATCGGTGTGGGTGACGCGCTCGTTGTCTGGGACGCGCTGATGGAGGCCGGCGCTGCCTATGCCTTGCGGCCGGCGGGCATCCTCGCATTGGACGTGGCGCGCGTCGAGGCCGGGCTCATCATGGCCGGCGTCGACTACACCTCGTCGGGGCACGCGCTCACCCCGACCCAGTCGTACTCACCGTACGAACTGGGCCTGGGTGGTCTGGTCAAGTTGGACAAGGAGGTCGCCTTCGTGGGCCGCGCCGTGCTGCGGCGTGAGCAGGACGCCGGCGGGCCTCCGCGTCGCCTGGTGGGGTTGGACCTCGATTGGGATGACCTGGAGCGGCTGCATGCGGCACATGGTCTGTCGCCGGCACTGCCGTCCAACGCCTGGCGCGACGAGATCCCGATCTACGACTTCGGCCAGCAGGTGGGCCGTGCCAGCAGTGGTTCCTGGAGCCCCTTGCTGAAGAAGAACCTCGCCATCGGCACGGTCGTAGCCGCCTCTGCCGAGATCGGCACCGAGCTGGAGATGGAGTGGTCCGTCGAAGGTGAACGTGGCCGCATCGGCGCTGAAGTCGTGACGCTGCCCTTCTTCGACCCGCCGCGCAAACGCGTCTGACCTGATCGGATGGTCCGTCGATCCCCTTCGGGACAGACCCGTGACCCCGCCGACTTCGAGCCCTTCGGCGTGTCGGTCCCGGCGTCCGCTGAGCCGCGTCAGGCCAACGCCGGCACGAAGCGGGGATCGACCCGGTAGACGTCGCGGATGCGATCGGCCGAGAGCACCTCGCCCGGCACGCCATCGGCTACCACGCGGCCCTCGTCGAGCAGCACCAGGCGCGGAAAGAAGTGCGCCGCCAGCGGTAGGTCATGGAGCACCGCCAGGACCGTCAGGCCAGCGTCGGTCAGTCGTGTGAGCAGCGTCAGCACCTCCACCTGGTGGCGTAGGTCCAGATGCACCGTGGGCTCGTCGAGCACGATCAGCCGGCCACCTTGTGCCACGGCCATGGCGACCAGCACCAGCTGTCGCTCGCCCATCGAGAGTCGCTGCACGTCCCGTCCGCGCAACTCGTCGATACCGACACGGCTGATGGCCGTGTCGACGGCCTGCAGGTCCTGGTCGGTCGCGCCCGTGAAGGGGTGCTCGTAGGGCAGCCGGCCCAGGCGCACGACCTCCTCGACGCGCATCGCGAAGGGCAGGTCGATCTGGCTGGGCACCACGGAGATGGTGCGTGCGATGGCGGAGCGTTCGATGTGGGCCAGCGGCTCACCGTCGAGCCGGACGTTGCCGCTGGTCGGCTGGGCGAGGCCGGTGAGGCAACGTAGCAGGCTGGACTTGCCGGCACCATTCGGCCCCACGAGGCAGAGCCGCTCACCCGGCTCGATGACCAGGTCGATCCCGCTGAGCACAGCGGTTTGACCGTAGCGCAAGCCCAGTCGCTCGATCTCGACACGTAGCCCGCGCTCGCTCACAGCTGATACCCGCTTCGATAGCGTCGCAGCAGCAGCACGAACACGGGTGCGCCGATGACGGCCGTGATGATGCCCACCGGCAGTTCCCCGGTGATACGGGCGCCGAGGTCCGCCCAGATGAGGAAGGACGCGCCGAAGATCGCCGAGAGCGGCAGCACCACGCGCGCGTTGGGGCCGACCACCAGCCGGATGACGTGCGGAACGACCAGCCCCACGAAACCGATGAGCCCAGCCAGCGCCACCGCCGCCGCGGTCACCAGCGAGGCCAGCGCGAGGAGGATGGCACGCTCGCGCCGCACGTCCACGCCCAGGTGGAGTGCGGTGTCATCACCCAGCAGCAGTCCATCGAGCGAACGCGCCCTGGCCATGATGAGCACCGTGCCGACCGCGATGACGGGCAGGCCGATGGCGAGACTCTGCCAGTCGGCGCCCGACAGGCTGCCGAGCAGGTAGAAGAAGATCTGGCGCAGCTGTGACCCCGAAAGGTACATGGCCAGGGAAAGGCCGGCCGCCAGCATCGAGCCCACGGCATAGCCGGTCAGCAGGATCGACGTCATGGTCGAACGGCCGCCACCACCGGCCACGCGGTAGACGATGGCGATGGCCGCCAGGGCTCCGACGAAGGCGAAGATGTTGGCCAGGCCGAGACCCAGCCAGGCGACCTGGATGGGGATGAGGACAGCGATGGCGGCCCCCAGCGCCGCGCCGCTGGCCGTGCCCAGCACATACGGGTCAGCGAGCGGGTTGCGCAACAGCCCCTGGAAGGTGACACCGGCCACCGAGAGCCCCAGGCCGACCACCAGTGCGGTGAGCACACGCGGCAGGCGCAACTCCATGACGATGGTCTCACTGGCGCGCGACCACGTCTCCGCCACCGGCCAGCCCAGCAGGTCGCGAGCCACGATGGCGATGGTATCGCCGGGCGAGATGAAGACGCTGCCCAGGCCGATACCGGCCACGATGGCGACCGACAACGAGAGCAGGCCGATGAGGCCCAGCACGAGGGGACGGCGACGCAGGGCCTCGAAGGCACCTTCCCGGACCGGCGCGCGCTCACGTGCCAGGTCCGTGGTGGTCATGCTCAGCCGGCCTCACACAGGGGCGGGTCGGGTGGGAACTCGGCCAGCCCCAGCTCAGGATGGACCGCCCTCGCCAGCGAGGCCAGGCCCTGCATGAGGCGAGGTCCGGGGCGGGTGACTGGCACGTCATCGACAGGACGGACATCGCCGTTCACGACCGCGGTCATCTGGTCCCAGCCTGGTCGAGCGGCCACGTCCTCCGGGCACACGCCGTAGTTGGCGTCTCCCAGGATGATGACCTCCGGGTCGGCCACGATGAGTTCCTCGAGCGGGATGGCCCAAGCCGCCGGATCGGCGGTGGTGATGGGTTCACCTCCGGCGAAGGTCACCATGTCGGCCAGGAAGGAGTCCGGCGCGGGAGCGTAGATCTCCGGCTCGGAGCCGACCTGGTAGAAGGTCCGCGGCGTGGTGTCGGCCGCGGCCACCGCGGCCGTGATGGCATCGAACTGGGTGCGCATCTCCGCCGTCAGCGAGGCGGCCTCATCGGGGGCGCCGATGATCGAGCCGATGAGCTCGATGTCAGCCATCACCGTCGGCAGGTCGGGAGCGTAGACGACCACGACCGGGTAGCCCAGGTCACGCATGCGCTCGATGTCAGCAGGCGGGGTGAAGGCGTTGCCGGCTGCCAGCACAAGGTCGGGCTCCAACGCCACCACCTGCTCCATGTTCACCCCGGTGAAGCTGGCCACCGGTATCAACGCCGCAGCCTCGGGCGGGAAGTCATCCCAGTCGGTGCGGCCGACCAGGCGGTCACCGGCACCGAGCGCGAACGCGATCTCGGTGTTGGCCGGTGAGAGGCTGACGATGCGCTCTGGTTCGGCCTCGATGGTGACCCTGGTGCCCTCGTCATCGGTGACCGTCACCGGGAAGGCGGCATCGGCGCCGATGGCGACCGAGGTCCATGGCGCGAGTCCGAGGCTCAGTGCGGTCACCAGGACCGCGGCGGTCCCGAGGGCGACAGGAAAGCCCAGGCCGCGCTGTCTGCCGGAGCCTGGGTCGATGGTGCCTGTCTTCACGTGCTTCCCCTTTCTCTCGAAGGGCTGGTGCACGACCAGGATCACGGCGACCGGACTTGCAGCGAGTGGCTGTTCACCGTAGCGGGACTGTGCCGGAATCTCACCGGCTTCGCGCGAACGAGGTCTTGCTCTTGAGTTGTCCCGCAGAGTCTACTCCGCGCGCCAGCCGGAGGGCGGCGTGATAAGTCACAGATAAGCGGGCCTCTCGATACTGCCGACGACCGCCTCCACCGCCGGTCGGAACCGCCGGAGGAAGGGTTGTCCATGAAAGGGCACATCCATGCACCGCTCCGCCGTCTCACATCCATGGCCGTGGCCGGAGGGCTCTTGTTGGCACTCCTGCCCACGGCACCCCTGGCCGTCGTCGCATCCGCGGAGGCCCTGGATCCTCGGACCTGGCCCGCTGCGCCACAGTCAGCCGCACAGCAGATCGTGACGGGCAGATCGACCTCGCCCTGGGAGGTGGTCCTCGACGAAGACGGTGTCGTCGCGGAGCACCAGATCACGTTGCGCTACGGCGACGACGAGACCGTGCTGCGGGTGGGTCCGCGTGGCTTCTTCCTGCAAGCTGGACCACGGCGGATGCTCATCGGCGAGCGCTCCGACGGGGGCACCCAGCTGGCCATGATCGATATCAGCCGCGGATGCCGCATGTGGGCGCGCCGCGTCGATCGCCTCGCCTATCCCATCAGCGATCTCGTTGACGCCCGCAAGCTGCGCCTATCGATGCACCGACTCGACACCGGACGCTTCGAGGGCCACCTTGACCTGGAGGTGGAGACGGGCGCCTCAGGCGGCATGATCGACGGCGTCTGCATCACCGACTGCGAACCCAACGACGGCGATCTCTCCCTGTCCGCGTACCTGCCGGCCGGGGCGGCACGACCGGTCCCCAGCTTCGCTGCCGGCGGCTGGGCTGCGGGCAAGGTGCTGACCTACCGCTGGGGAGATGGCGCCGTGCCGCCGACGTGGGCGAGGGATGCCCTGCGAGCGGCTGCTGACGACGCCGGCAGCACCTCCGGCGCCAGCGGGCCGCGTTTCGTCTATCGCTCGGACGCTTCCGACAGTGTTCGCTACACGGGCGCCTTCCCCAGCTACTGCAGTCGCAGCGGTATCGCCTGTGCTGCGCGCAACATGCCCACATTCTGGGGCGTGTGGCTGCGACCACACGGCACCGACTTCGCCTGGGGCACGCTGCGCTGGTGCCAGAAGGACAGCTCCAGCGGGTGCTTCGACATCCGCCGCGTACTGCTTCATGAGCTCGGGCACGTCACCGGGCTGAACCACCCCTCGACCGCCGGCTTCACGCTGGGGGTCCACGAAACGGTGATGCAGGCCATCACGCCTGCCAAGCCCAAGCCCGGCAGCTCCCGCCATTCCTTCGGACGCTGCGACGTGGCCACGCTGCAGGAGCTCTACGACACACCCACCAACCAGACAGCCATCTCGACCTGCAACGACGTGACGACCAAGCTGGAGTTGAGTGCCGCCGGCGGCACCATCGACGCCGGAGCCTCGGTGAAGCTGACCGCGGAACTGCACATCGTGAACAAGAGTGCCTACGGAGAACTCGCCGGCAACCCTTTGAACGGGCGCTCGGTGAAGCTCAAGTACCGGCGCGCGGGTAGCGATGACGCCTGGAACACCGCGTGGATGCGATCGCAGTACTCATCTGGCCGCTACAGCGCGACCATCGCCCCCCAGCAGACCTGGGAGTTCAAGGCCACGTTCCCCGCCCCCACTGACGAGGGACTGCGCTACAGCCGCTCGGAGATCGTGAAAGTGAAGGTACGGGATTGAGATCACCTCGACGAAGCCTGACCATCCTGTTGCTCAGTCTGGCGCTACCACTCGGGACGACCGCCACATCCGCGATGGAACCGTCCTCCAAGCCGGCAAGCGCACCGCAGGTCTGGCTCAACGGCGCCTTCGGACGGGTGCCGGGAACTGACCCGGGTACGCCCGCGGCCGCAGCGCCGGATGGCAGACCGCTGGACACCTGGCTGCGTTCAGCACCACTGACCCTGGAGACGGACGTGCCCCCGGAGGACCTTCTCTCGGTGGCGGTCACCTCCCGGCCGCTCGACGGTGACGGCACAGAGGAACAGCTCTCAGCCGGAACGACCATGTTCCCGGGTCCGGATGCCCCAGGTGTCGTCATCGTCACCGCCACCCTCACCACCGACCCGTACGGCAGCAGCCGCTACGCGTGGCTCCTGGAGATCCCGGACCGCAGCGGTGGCGTGGAGGGGCTCTTCGACATCCCCGGCCCGGTGGCCATGTTGGATTCGGCCAGCGGCGTGGTGGCCGGCGAGCCGGGCAACGGTTGCTACGCCTATCTCTGCGTGGATGTGGGCGAGGAGCCACCACCATCGTCGCTGTCGGCGGTGCCCGTCAGCGTCGGCGAAGCCCTCTCGGTCACGCTTTCCGACGGGTCGGCGATGACCGGCTGGACGGGTAGCCTCGTGCCCATCGGAGACACCCGTGCCGAGGCGCTTGAAGCGGACGATGCCTTCGGGGCGGAACCGCAGGGCAGCGCCGCACTCGTTGGCTTGGCGCCTCCGGCTGCGGGTGGATGGCTGCTGCGGGTCCGCGTCGACTTCGACCGCGAGCGCGGCTGGCAGTCCTTCCTGTATCGGCTCGTGGCCGGATAGGCCAAGTGGGGGTCGCCGCGGCTAGGCGCTAGCGGCCTCGGCGACCTCGTCACCCGCCTCGGGGAACAGCGACGTCTGACGTTCCTCGGGCAGCATCACGCCCAGGATCCTCCTGCAGAGCGGCGATATGCGCGCAGGTCTTGGCGGATTGGAAGTAGTGACAGTTGCACAACCATCCATCGGCTTCGAGGGTGACTCGGTGGGCGTCGTTATCCCCGGCGAAGGTGACGCTCAACCGTTCCACGGTGATGCGGTCGCGCTCGCGCGCGTAGCGGTGCGCCTTCTCGATCTTGCCGATGACGCTGGAGTGCATCAGTCATCAACCTCCTGGTCCGTCGCCGTCCGCTTCGACGGACCTGCTCCACGACGCCGCGCCAGGCCATCTTGTCAGCCCGCTTGACCGAACGTCGATCCCTGCCTCCTAGACTAGCGACTCCGCCAAGAGGAAACAGGGGCCGAAGGTCTACTGGGTCCCGGCCTGATCGGACAGTGCCATCTGCTCCTTGATATGACCGATGGCGTCGATCGGCGTCGGGTCCACGGCGTACATGAAGGCGAGGTAGACGCTGGCGTAGTCACCCAGGACGACGGTGCTGAGGGCGTGTCCCAGCTTCCCCTGCCCGGAGGTCTCGACCTCGGTGTGCCAGATCCGAGCCGTCTTGGCGAGATCGCCGACGAGCGCGGCGCGCAATGTGTTGCGCGGGTGCTCCAGCTCGCTCCTGAGCAGCACGATCGCCAGGTGATCTCGAAGCGATTCGGGCTGCTCCAGGCCCACGACCGTATTGTGCGTGGCCTCTGGCAACTCCTCGACGACCGCGCTGGCCTTGCTGTTCTCGTTGAACTGTGTCTTCCAGCGCCGCGCCACCGGGGCCAGGAACGAGGAGCCTGTGATGACGACGAAGCGGTCGATCAGCGACCAGGCCAGTCGTTTGGCGGGGTTGTCCGCGGTGGGCACACCGGGCTCACAGCGCGCCGACATCGCCTTGGCATCGGCGATGCCGCGCTCGACCTCGGCCTCGTCGAGCTCCAGCACCCCAGCCTTCTCCAGGATGCCGGCCACGATGGCCATGGACCAGCCCATCGAGGAGCGAGGCGAGCCGCGATGGGGAAAGGTCGCCAGTGGTAGGCGGGCTGCGCTCGCCACGTTGCGCAGGGCACCGCCGGCAGTCACCGCCACCACCGGACAGCGGCGCTCGAGTGCGGTCTGCAGGGCGCTGAGGGTCTCCTCCGTCTCGCCGCTCCGGGAGCTGGCGATGACGAGCGTGTCCGTGCCCACCCAGGCTGGCAGGTCATAGCCACGCACGATCTCGACGGGGACGCTGATCCGGTCAGCCCAGATGCCCTTGACCAGGTCAGCACCGATGGCGGAGCCACCCATGCCCAGGATGGCGACCGACGTTCGGCCCCCCCGGGGCAGTTCCAGCCCGCGTGAGATATGCCAGCCCTCACCGATCTGGTCCGCGAACTCAGCCACGAGCCCGAGCATGCCGGCGCTGTCGGCGCGTGCCATGGCGGCCGCGTCATCGATGATGTTGCGGTTCACCGGCTGCTCCATGGCGGGTTCGATCCTCCCTATCCGCTGACCATGCGCTCACCCTCGGCCAGCAGGGCGTCACGCAACTCGGGACTGCTGGCTTCGGCATAGACACGCACCAGCGGTTCGGTGCCACTGAAGCGGATCAGCAGCCAGGAGCCGTCATCGAGCCAGAACTTGAAGCCATCGCCAGTGTCGAGTGGGATGGTGCGCGAGACCGGACGGCTGCCCAATCGCGCGGGCGAGTGCTCGCCCAGCTCATCGAGCAGTCGGGCCTTCAGCGCCGGGTAAGCGTCGCGATCGGTGTGCACGTCGGTGCGCAGGTAATACGAAGGCCCGGCGACCTCGTGGAGGTGCGCGACCGCCTGCGAGACGCTACCGCGACCGGCCGCTCGCTCCCGCACGAAAAGGTCGAGCAGCAGCAGGTCCGCGTAGATGCCGTCACGCTCGGGCAGGTGCATGCCGAAGCCGTAGCCGCCCGATTCCTCGCCACCCATCATGGCGCCGGTCTCGATCATCCTGGGGCCCACGAACTTGAAGCCCACGGGCGTCTCATGGACCGCCACGCCGTAGCGCTCGCCGAGACGGAAGGCCATGGACGTCTCGTTGACCGTGGTGACCACCGGTGCGTGCTGGCCACGATGCTCGAGCATGTAGTACATGAGCAAGCCGTAGCACTGCAGTTGGTGGATGAAGACGCCGTTCTCGTCGATGGCACCGGCGCGATCGGCGTCGCCGTCCAGGACCAGCCCAAGGTCATAGCCGCCCTCGGCGACGGCACGCAGCGCCTCATCGATATGGGGCCGGATGGGCTCGGGGTTGACGCCGCCGAACCAGGGGTTGCGCTCGCTGTGGAGCTCGTCCACGACGATCGTGCCGCCTGCCAGCAGCCGGCCGATCCAGCCCGCGCCGGAGCCATAGAGCGGGTCCACCAGCACTCGCATCTCGGACGCCTTCAAGCGGTCGAGGTCCAGCGAACGCCGCACGAAGGCCTCGTAGCCCGGGTATGGATCGAATCGCTCCACGGCGCCGGCAGTCTCGGCCTCGTCGAAGGCGCGCCGCGGAGGCTCCTCGCCGGCCCGTGCAGCGATGACCGCCTCGACCTTGTGCAGGATGGCGGGGTCGGCGGCTGCACCGGTGGGCGACTTCGATCTTGAAGCCATTGTCAGTCCAGGGGTTATGGGACGCCGTGATCGATGACCGCGCACGCGGCGCCGTGTTCCACCACCTCGTAGGACGTCATCTGGGTGGGGATCGCCTCCGACGCGAAGAGGACACTGATGTCGTGGGCGAGCAAGACCTCCGCAGCAGCCGCCGCGAAGTACTCGCTGGCGAAGCGGCGGTCATAGCCGACGACCACCCCGTTGGCGGTGCTCCCCTGTTCGATGACCCATTCCGCGACGCCCTGTGCGCAACGACGGACGTTGTCGTAGGTGTAGTCCTCGCCGATCCTGGCGCGCCAGCCATCGGTCCCGAAGACGATGGGCGGCGCCGTGGGCGGTGTCTCGGGCACGGGCGACTGCTCTCCTCTGGCTTCTTTGCTGGACATCCCGCCCGGCGTGGACGGAACGCGCCCAAATGGTACCCCGACCCGTCGCTTGAGAAGCGGCCGGGTGTTGAGAAGCATCCGGGGGCTCCGTGCTCCCACCGGGGCACTCACCGGCAATCGGCCCGGAGGTGCCGGCCGCACTTGCGTAGCACTCACGTACCTGAAGTCCCGTCCTCATCACTCGTGGCTCTGTTGCTTCGGGCGCAGACTTCCGGCATGCGGGACCGGGGTGCGGACCCTCACGCAAACCATCGACCCGCTGCGTCCCAACCTCGTCGCTTATGTGCGTGGCAGTCAAACGCCGAGACGTGGGCTCGATCGCGCCGCGGTCCGTTGGGCAGGCGCAGGGAACCGGACGCTTGCCGTCGCTAGACTTGCCGCTGCTGAGCCGATCGGAGAGAGGGAGTCGGTGGCGACCACGAACAGCGACACGCAGCCATCAGCCACGGGTGCAACCGAGCGCGCCTCGGCGCCGGTGTTCGTCATCGGCTCACCGCGTTCGGGCACGACGCTGCTGCGCCTGATCCTCGACGCACACCCGCACATCTCGTGCGGCGAGGAAACGCATTTCCTGCGGGACCTGGAGGCGATCGTCGGGCGCGACTGGGAGCTGGTGGCCACCTACGGCCTGGATCCGCGAGTGGTGGCTCGGCCGCATCCGCTCGCTCTACACCGACTTCCAGGCGGAGGTCCTGGCGCGTTCGGGCAAGGCGCGCTGGGCTGAGAAGGATCCCACCTACACGCTCCATCTCGAGTTCATCGAGGCACTCTTTCCGGACGCCTTGTACGTCCACCTCCTGCGTGACGGGCACGACGTGGTGGCGAGCTTCCGCGACCGCTGGGGCTACACCTCGGCCGCCCGTGCGGCCCGGGGCGAGTGGGCGCGCTACGTCCTGGCAGCCCGGGCCCTTGGCGACCGCTTGCCGGCTGACCGCTTCCTGGAGTTGCGCTACGAAGGCCTGGTGGACGACCCCGAGCGCGAGTGCCGTCGGCTCTTCGACTTCCTCGCCGAGGACTGGGATCCAGCGGTGCTCACGTTCGACCCGTCCACGCACCGTGCCACCGATCGCTACCAGCGGTTCACGGCGGGGCGCCGCGAAGCCGGCGGGGACGACGCCACCATCTACCGGTCTCGGGTGGGAGCGGGTGGCCGATCGCTCGACCCGTTCCTGCGGACCCTGCTGCGGCGCCGCAACGGCGACCTGCTCCACGAGCTGGGCTACCTCGGTGAGGCCGGTGCAGGCGCGCGCGGCGGTGGCGGCGTCGACGGATGACGACGCGACAGCCGCTGCGCGTCGGGTTCCTGCAGGTCGGCCGCGAGCACAGCGGCCTGCGGCGCTACGGCGCCGTCCTCGCCGCCGAGGCTGCCACGCGGTCGGACCTCGTCGTCACCGAGGCCGATGCCGGCGATCGAGGAGCGTCGTGGTCGGACCTGCGGCGCGCATCGCGACGCCTGCGCGGCTGCGACGTGGTCCACCTGCAGTGGAAGCTCGCCGACTGGGATCCGCGTCTGGGCGGCATCCCGCGCATGGAGGTGGTGCTGCAGTCGCTGCGTCGTCCGCTGGTCGTCACCCTGCATGACGTCTTCGCGCGTGAGGGGCTCTGGGACCGCCTCCTCTCCCCATCCGCGGTCGGGCTGCGACGACTGGGCCACGCCGCCGGCAGCCTGGTTGTGCATTCCGACGACGAGCGCGGCCGCCTGCGGGGCCTGTTGCCGGCCGCCAAGCTGGAGGTCGTGCCCCACTTCGTGGAGGTGCGCGGTCCCCTGCCCGACCGAGCCGAGTCACGCGCAGCCCTTGGCCTCAGCGATCAGCGCGTCATCACGCTGCTGGGCTATCTCACCCGGCGACGTGGTC
The DNA here is from genome assembly GCA_963778955.1 of uncultured Chloroflexia bacterium. Taxonomy (GTDB): domain Bacteria; phylum Chloroflexota; class Limnocylindria; order Limnocylindrales; family CSP1-4; genus JAFMJV01. Next base: position 196,779 of record CAVZWI010000003.1, on the reverse strand, counting down.
ATCGGCTGGTCCTCGATGCGTTGCGCGAGCTGCCCGACGAGGTGACGGCGCTCTTCGTGGGCTCGGTCATCGAAGGGCGCGACTCGGTGGCACGTGCGCTCCAGGAGTACGCCGCGGAGGTCGGTGTGGCCCAGCGCGTCCGGTTCCTGGGATATGTCCCCGACGATGAGCTGGAACGGGTGCTGGCGGCCACCGACGTGGCCCTCTGTCCCTTCGAGCGCATGTCGGCCTCGGGCGCCCTGGCCACCTGGTTCTCGGCCGGCAGACCCATCGTCGCTTCGGACCTGGCTCCGTTCCGGGAGCTCCAGGCGATGCAGCCGGGTGCCCTGCACCTCTTCCAGCCCTACCAGGCAAGTGCCCTGGCGCGATGCATCGACTCGACGCTGGATGTCACCACGAGCGAGCCCGACCCCGACGTGCGGGCGCTGGCACGACGCCTGGCGACACCCAGGATCCTTGACCGCTACCTGGGCCTCTACCGAGCCGCGGCGAGCTAGGTGAGTGGTGTGGAACGGGCCTTGCAGACGCCACCATGGGCCTCCGGGCAGGTCGTGGATGACATGAGTAGGCCGCTGTCGGGTGGGACCGTGGGGTCGATCCGCGGATGGGTCGGTCGCGTATGCCCGTCCTCGGATGCGCAGGAGGTCCGCCGGTCCGCGATCGCCAGCACGATGCCATCCCCCTCGTGCTCAGGTCGCCCGCACGGTCCAGGTCCCGCCATGGCCCACGAGTCCGAGCACCGCGAGGCGCGCGAGGTTGACGGCCGCGGCGAGGAGCGAGAGGTCGGCGGCCACCTTCGGTCGTCCCCGCACCCGCGCCCGGCGACCACCGTGGCGACGGCGCATGAGGTGGCCGATCTTGCGCTCGACCTTGGGTCGGGTGGCCCGGTAGTCGGCCAGCCAGGCGGGATCGCGGCGGGCCGCCCGGGCCCGCACGAGCGAGGCCTCGTGGGGCCCGACCTTGATGCTGCGCCCACGGCGCCGGTCGGTCGTGCAGCGCTCCATCAGCGGCAGGCCAGGCAGACCGCTCCGAAGCGGACCTCGAGGTCCCTGCGCCGCGGCCGCAGCGGTGCCACCTCGCCGGCCGGGCAGGTGACCGTGGCGGCCTCGACATCGATGGCGAAGTCGGCCTTCGTGAAGCGGCCACCCTGGGCAGCAGGCGGCTGGACCTTGATGCGCAGCTCGGCTCCCGCGGACTCGAGCGTCTCGAGCAGCTCGCCGCTGCCATAGGCGGCGTCGCCATAGACGGTGAGCGGCTCGTCGGCATCGGTCACCGCTCGTCGGCCAGCAGTCCCGCTGCCACCGCGGCATCGCCCGCGTTACCCGCCGTCACGGCGGTGGCGGTGACGAGCTCGGCATCGGGGTCGAGCGCGAGGTGACCCTTGTAGCCGTCGAAGCTGCGGGCGCTCGTCTTGTGGCCGTCGCGGGCGTCGGCATCGACCGTGCTGATGACCCGCTCAAGGGCCACCCGCCGGGCGATGCGGAAGGTGCCCGCGTCATCGGTCTCGAGTCCTGGCCGAGCAGCGTAGCGAGGAGCGCACAGGCCTCGGCGAGAGCCGTCTCGAGCGGCTCTCCCTCGAGCGCGCCGAGCAGCGCGGTGGCGTCACGCGCGAGCGCTCGATGAGGGCCTCGCGCGATGCGGCATCCTCCCAGTCGCAGGCGGGCTTGCCGGCGGCGGCGTAGTCGTCGTCGCGGGCCAGGCGGGAGCGCAGCCCGGGCTCCCGTGGTCCGGCCGCCGCCAGCAGGCCGCGGATGCCCGAGCGCAGCAGGCTGACCGTGTCCATCGTCGTGACCGCGTCATACAACGGCGTCGAGTCGAGCACCCGGCGGCGGCCACACAGACCGGCCCCATGGGCGGCCTCGAGAACAGGTCGTCGCGGCCTTCGTCCTTGAGACGGTCGACCACCTTCTTGACGTCCTGGGCAGCCAGCGCCGAGCAGACCAGCAGCGCGTCGGGCGTGTCCACCACGATGACGTCAGTCAGACCCACGACGGCCACGGTCCGCCCGCCGGCCGCGTGCACGAGCACGCGCTGCCCGGCCACGTCGATGACACGGGCCGGAGGCTCCTCGTCGATGACCGGCTCGCCCGCCTCGCTGCGCTGGTCCCGCAGTGCGGACCAGGAGCCCAGGTCGCTCCAGCCGACCGAGACCGGGACCACGGCCACCTGCCCCTCCAGTGAGGCCGGCTCCAGCAAGGCGTAGTCGATCGACGTGGCACGCAGTCGGTCATACGTCTGTGTCATCGCCGCCCCCGGCCAGGCCGGACCTCGCTCCGGCGGCGCGGTGGCGATCCAGTCGGCGATAGGCTGGCTGATGTCGGGGGCGTGCCGTGCCAGTCCCGACAGGAGCGTCGAGCGGCGCCACACGAAGATGCCGGCGTTCCAGTAGGCCGAGCGCGAGGTGACGAGCTCACGTGCACGGACAAGATCGGGCTTCTCCTCGAAGCGCTCCACGCGATAGCTCTCACACCCAGCGTGGACATCGGCATCGCCGCCGGCGATGACATAGCCGTAGCCGGTGGATGGCTCGGTCGGCTCCACCCCCAGCGTCACCATCTCGCCGGCACTGGCACGTTCGGCAGCGCCCGCCAGCGCCGCACGGAAGCCTGCCTCGTCCCCGACCGCCTGATCGGCGGGGAGCACCACCATGACCTCGTCGGGTCGATCGATGGCATGGGCGGCAAGCGCCACCGCGGCGGCCGTGTTGCGGCCCATGGGCTCGCCCAGGATGTTGGTCGCCGGGACCGCCGGCACCAGGTCGCGCACCAGGTCGGCGTGGCGAGCGTCGGTCACGATGTAGATGTCCGCCGGCTCGATGAGCGGCGCCAGACGGCTGACGCCAGCTTCCAGCAGGCTGCGTCCCCCTTCGAGGAGTGGCAGGAAGGGCTTGGGTCGGCGGGCTCGGCTGAGGGGCCAGAGTCGGGTGCCGCCCCCGCCGGCCATGATGACTGCGTACATGCCAAGATTGTGCACGACGACGGCGACCACCCGCCGGACCCCGGGACAACGAGGCAGGAAGACGACGAGCGTGACTGAGGAACCGACCAACAACAGCACCACCATCGAAGCGGCGACCGGCGATCTCGACTCGCCGCCGCCTCGAGGCCTGGACCCCAGCCTGCCGCCGGACGCCAACCCTGAGCCACTGCCCATCGGCATCACCGATATGTGGCGCATCGCACGCAAGACCTATCGTGCTGAGCGTCGCTACTACCTCAAGCTCGAACGCAGCCGGCCCATGACGTCTGCGCGCCTGACCAGCTCCCTGCTGCCCAAGCTGGAACGACCCATCTTCATCATGGGTGCTGCTCGCTCCGGTACCACCTTCCTGGGCGACTGCATCGGCCGCATCCCGGAGGTCACCTACCATCACGAACCGCCGGCCACCAAGGCTGCCGGACGCTACGTGTACGAGGACCTCTGGGGCTTCCGTCGTTCGCGCTGGTTCTTTCGGCTCGTCTACAGCTGGCTGGTCCGTGTCGAGCGCGACGGCGACCTGCGCTTCAGCGAGAAGACGCCCACCAACATCTTCCTCATCCCCTTCCTGGCACGCGCGTTCCCCGATTCGCAGTTCGTCCACATCATCCGTGACGGCCGCGATGCCGCCAGCTCGCACATGCACAAGCCCTGGCTCCGCGCCGAGGACGCCTGGTCGGGCGAGCGCGAGCCGGGCGGCTATCTCCACGGTCCCTGGCCCAAGTTCTGGGTGGAGCCAGAGCGACGCGACGAGTTCATCGCCACCAGTGATGCCCGGCGCATGGCCTGGGCCTGGCGGCGCTACACCGAGACCGGCTTGCGCGAAGGTCCCGCCCTGGGTCCGGAGCGCTACCACGAGCTGCGCTACGAGGACCTGGTGCGCCAGCCGCTCGACGAGGGCGAGCGCATCCTCGACTTCCTGGGCATCGGGCGCAAGAAGTCGCGTGACACCTTCCTCTCGGCGACGATGCGCGCGGACGACTCCTCGGTCGGCACCTGGCGCGACACCTTCTACCCCTCCGAGCTGGCCGAGATCGATGCCGAGGCCGGGGACCTGCTGCGGCAGCTCGGCTACGACGACGACTGATCACCAGGGCCAGACCTGACCATGTCGGCTGAGCTACGCGATCTGGGCTTCCTGCACCTGGGCCGCAGCGAGAGCGGCGTGCGTCGCTACGGCCAGCTCATCGCCGACGAGGCGAAGTCCCGGGCAGACATCGCCGTCAGCGAGGCTGAGGCGGGTCGCATCGACGAGTCCTCGGAGCAGCTGACCCAGGTCGCCGCCGAGCTGGCCTCGGCCGACGTGGTGGTGATGCAGTGGAACCGCCGCGGCTGGGGCAAGAACGGCCGCTCGCTGCCGCGCCTGCTGCGCTTCCGCCGCGCCTACAAGGGCGCGCTGGTGGTGACGATGCACGACGTCTTCGAGCGCCAAGGCCTGCGTCAGCGCCACCTCCAGCCGGACGTCTGGAGCCTGCGCTGGCTGGGTCGGACCGCCGAACGCATCGTGGTGCATTCGCAGATCGAGGTGGAGCGGCTGCGCGGCATCATCCCGGTCGACAAGATCCGCGTCATCCCCCACTTCGTGGAGGACCGCCAGCTGTCGCTGACGCCCGAGGAGGCGCGCGCCAAGCTCGGGCTATCCGACCGGCGCATCGTCACGCTGCTGGGCTTCGTGTACGGCCGCAAGGGCCATCGCTATGCCGTGGAGGCGGTCCCCTTCATGCCCGACGATGCGGTGATGGTCTACGCCGGTGGGCCGGTCGACGGGCGCACGTTCGTCTACGACCTGGCCCTGTCGCGAGCAGAGGAACTGGGCCTCGGCGATCGTTTCCGGATCACCGGCTACCTCGAAGACGAGGCTTGGGAGACCTGGATCGCGGCCACACACCTGGCCATCCTGCCCTTCACCGACCTATCAGCTTCCGGCTCGCTCTCATCCTGGATCCTCCGCCGGCAAACCCATGCTCGTGTCCGATCTGCCGGGAACGCGCGAGTACGGACGTCGCGTCCCGGGCGCACTCCACTTCTTCGGTCCGCCCGAAGCCTGGCCACTGGGCTCCGCCATCAGCGAGTTGCTGGCAGCGCCCTTGCCCGATCCGGACCCGGGTGTGCAGCGGCTGGCGCGTGAACTGAGCATGGAGCGCACGGTCGATCGCTACCTCGAGGTGGCGCGAGAGGCGCTGGCGGTCCGCCGAGGCTGAAGGGGCGCTACCTGATCCCGGCGTCGTCGGCCAGCAGCCCGGCCTTGTCGGTGCGCTCCCAGGGCAAGTCCAGGTCCTCCCGGCCGAAGTGGCCGTAGGCCGCCGTCTGCTGGTAGAAGGGCCGCCACAGGTCCAGGGCGCTGATGATGCCACCCGGCCGCAGATCGAAGTGATGCTCGACCAGCTTCTGGATTTCGGCATCAGCGATGACACCGGTGCCGAACGACTCGACCGAGATCGAGACCGGCTCGGCGATACCGATGCCGTAGGCCAGCTCCACCTCGAAACGATCGGCCAGGCCGGCGGCGACCACGTTCTTGGCCACCCAGCGGGCGGCATAGGCGGCGGAACGGTCGACCTTCGTGGGATCCTTGCCGCTGAAGGCGCCGCCGCCGTGGCGTGCCATGCCCCCGTAGGTGTCGACGATGATCTTGCGCCCGGTGAGGCCGGCGTCACCCATCGGTCCACCCTGCACGAAGCGGCCGGTGGGGTTGACGTGCATGACCGGGTCCTGCGGTCGCAGCCCGGGGTCGATGCTGGGCAGGATGACGGCCTCGATCATCTCATCCTGCAACTGCTCAGGCCGGACGTCCGGATCATGCTGGCTGGAGACCACCACCGTCGGCACCCGCACCGGCACGCCATGCTCGTACTCGACGGTGACCTGCGTCTTGCCATCGGGTCGCAGATAGTGCAGCTGCCCACTCTTGCGCACCTCGGCCAGGCGGCGCGCCATGCGATGGGCCAGGGCGATCGGTAGCGGCATCAGCTCCGGCGTCTCGCGGCAGGCGAAGCCGAACATCATGCCCTGGTCGCCGGCGCCGAGCTGGTCGCGGTCGACGCCCTGGGCGATGTCGGACGACTGTTCCTTGACCGACACCATCGTGCCGCAGGTCTCGTAGTCGAAGCCGTACTCGGACCGCGTGTAGCCGATGCTCCGGACCGTCTCACGCACGATGGCCTGGAAGTCGACGTAGCCCTCCGTGGAGATCTCACCCAGCACCAGCACCAGGCCGGTGGTGGTCGCGGTCTCACAGGCGACACGTGGGTCGCGAGCCTTAGGGTCGACCGACTTGCGCGCGTTCGCTTCGCTGATGAGGGCATCGAGGATGGCGTCCGAGAATCTGGTCGCACATCTTGTCGGGATGGCCTTCGGTGACCGACTCCGAGGTGAACAGATACTGGGCGGCGTCGGTGATGCTGGTCATGTGCCTCCGGCTCTCCTGTCGTGGGGTCGACCGAAGCGTAGCAGAGACATCGACTCGGACCCGCTGAGTGGGCCACCGACCGGGCCATCGACTGGGCCATCGGACCCACTACCCGGTGTCCGCCGGCAGGCCACTTCGGGACCGATGGCCGTGCCGCACCAACCTAGCCTGCCGCATGCTGGTATCCAGATGGCGCATCTTCCCGAATCGATCGAACCCAAGCTGGCTTCGTCCCTGCTCGCCGACTGGGGCTTCCTGGCCGACTCCGACCTGCCCGACCACCCTGGGCCGGCGTACCTGCTGGTGGCCATCCGCGCCAAGCCGACGCTGCGCCACTACGACCCCGAGTTGGCCGAATACTGGATCGACCGGCCCCAAGGGCCACGGCGTACGCGAGACCATCACCTTCGCCAGTCGCATGCCGCGCCAGATCGAGTTCAGCTGGGGCATCGATCTCGGTGGTCGATCGCAAGGGCGTGGCCAACCGCTATCTCACGTTCGGCGGGACGTTGCAGGCGGAGCGTGTCGATGGTGAGGTCATCTGCGTCTTCGAGTCGCCGGCCCCGTTGCTACGGCGCGGCGGCCACTCCCAGGGCTGGGACACCGGGGCACACAGCGTGGGTGGCTTCTTCGGCCGATTCCGCGCCGCTGCCGGCTACGAGCACGACTTCGAGACGCTCGCGGCAGAAAAGGACCCGATCACGAGATACGCAGCCTTCGTCAGCGAGTTCGTGGCGCGCTATCGCTCCAGTGAGTACCTGCGCGACCACTACCCCAAGCTCTGGACCATCATGGTCAGCGAGGAGAAGCGGCTGCAGCGCCAGCACCCTGCTGAATGGGCCGGCGGTGCGGAACTGCTCGAGTCCACCAAGCGTGTCGCCTCCGGCGGCAGCCTGGCCTCACTGCTGCGCCCCTTCTAGCGCACAGCCAGCCGACCGACGGCGGGCGTACCGAAGGACGACCGGCGCTCGTCGGCGCCGGTCGTGTGCTGTCCGGGTGCGTTGTGGCTGGTGGATACCCCGACGATCAGGTGCCCTGATCCCAGGAGTTGGTGTACCGGATCTGCTCCTCGGTCATGCCTTCGATGAAGATGCCGCGGGCCTCCAGCTTGAGACGCGCGATCTCCGCATCGATGTCGGCCGGCACCCCGTGGACCGTGTTATCGAGCGACGCATGATTCGCAGCCACGTACTCTGCTGAGAGCGCCTGGCCCGCGAAGCTCATGTCCATGACCGCTGCTGGATGCCCCTCGGCGGCACCGAGGTTCACCAACCGACCCTCCGCCAGCAGGTAGAGCTTCTTCTCACCGAGGTCGTATTCGCGCACGTTCTCGCGGACCTCGCGCATGTGGCCCTCGGCCAGGCGCTCCAGTGCCGCCAACTCCAGCTCGGCGTCGAAGTGACCGCTGTTGGCCAGTATGGCGCCGTCCCGCATGACGCGGAAGTGCTCCTCACGAAAGACGTTGAGGTTGCCCGTGGCGGTGACGAAGACCTCACCCCAGGTCGCGGAGTCACCAGCGGTCATGACCTGGTGACCATCCATGAGCGCCTCGATGGCGCGCACCGGATCGACCTCGACCACGGCCACGCGAGCACCCATGCCGGAGAGGCGACTGGCGATGCCGCGCCCGACCCAGCCGTAACCGGCCACGACACAGCGACGGCCGGCCAACAGGATGTTGGTGGCGCGGATGATGCCGTCCACCGTCGACTGGCCGGTGCCGTAGCGATTGTCGAAGAGGTGCTTGGTCTGCGCCTCGTTGACGGCCACCACGGGGAACGCCAGTGCGCCGTCCGCCGCCATGGCCTTCAGGCGGATGACTCCGGTGGTCGTCTCCTCGGTGCCGGCGAGGACCTCGGAGAGCTGCTGAGGCCGTTGCTGATGCAGCAGCGCCACCAGGTCGCAGCCGTCGTCCATGGTGATGTGGGGGTGCGTGTCGGCAGCCGCGTTGAGGTGCCGATAGTAGGTCTCGTTGTCCTCGCCACGGATGGCGTAGCAGCTGATGCCGTAATGCGCCACCAGTGCCGCCGCCACGTCGTCCTTGGTCGAGAGCGGGTTGGATGCCACCAGCGTCACCTCGGCGCCGCCGGCCTTCAACGTGCGCATCAGATTGGCCGTCTCGGTGGTGACGTGGAGGCAGGCGCCGATGCGCAGGCCCGCCAGCGGCCGTTCCTGCTCGAAGCGTTCGCGGATGAGCCGGAGGACCGGCATCTCCCGTTCGGCCCACTCGATACGACGGACACCTTCAGCCACGAGTCCGAAATCGGCGACATCGTGGGGCGGATAGGACGCGGTCTGGCCAGTCATGGCGTCACCGGAGGTGGTCGGCATCGGGTCTTTGGGCGCGGGAGCTTGGGTCATCCATTCCTCCATAGATCGGATAGGTGAGCCCGGACGGGCTCGACGATGCTATCCCACAGCGACGTTCGGCGGTGAACGAGCCGTTCCTCGAAGTGGGTATGTTCGCGATAGCCGAGCGCCCGGTAGGCCGCCAGCGCGGGCGGGTTGTCAGCGCGCACGTTGAGGACCACGGTCTCGACCGTCTGCAGCAACTCGGCCGTGACCGCGCCGGTCACGACCTTGGCCAGGCCCTGGCCTCGATGCTCGCGATCGGTGTAGACGTTGCCCACCGCCGCGATGCCGTAACTGGGGCTGATGACGTGGGTGCCAGCGGCGGCGATGAGGCGGGTGCCACGCCGCACCCCGTAGTAGATCCCCGCCGCCACCGCGTCCCGCGGCAGGTAGGCGTTGGGGCCGAGCTGGTAGAGACGGTTGAGGTGCTGTGTGTCTCCCTGGTCCAGGCGCACCGCGTCACCAAGCACAGGCCTGAACGAGCTCCGGTCCACGGCCATGCGCACCATGGGCGCGGCCTCCTCGACCCGATAGCGCTCGCGCACCGCTGGCACCACCTCTGGTTTGGCCGCCAGGTAGGCGATGCGGACGCGAATGACATCGCGCAGGATGGCGCCGACGCCAGCCGGGTCGCCCATCACGAAGAGTGGCTGTGGTGACAGACCGCGGTACTCCATGACCACCGCCGCTGCTGCCCCGTCCTCGAAGGCGATGCCCCAGCGGGTGCGCGCGAACTCGCTGTCGTCGGTGTCGGCGATGGCGTATGCGGCGAACAGGCGGTCTCGGTTGAGGAACTGGTGCAACAGGTCGCGGTCGCGCGTGGAACGGACCTCCAGGCGGCGCTCGGCTGCCACGCCATCGCGGGTCACGCTTGCCATCAGGTCAGTCCCCCGGGCGTGACGGCCCCGCGTTCGGTGACCAGCGTGCTGATGGCATCAGCGGGGATGACGTCTGCCGCGGGTACGAGCGCATCCGAAGCGCGGATCGGTACATCCGCGAGATAGTCGACCAGGTCACGGGCCGGCCGCAACTCCTCGGGGATCTCGGCACCGTCGGGCGTCGAGGAGTCCAGCAACGCACCCACGCCGGTCACGATGAGGCGCGTCCTGCTTGCCGCCGCGAGCTGCGCGATGGCGCGGCTGCCGATGAGCGCGCCGGTGTCGCCGTTGGCGGCGATCCACTCAGCGCCGATGAGGATGGCGTCGACCGGCTCTCGATGCAGCAGCCAGGCCACGGCGCTATCGGCGATGATCCTGTGCTCGATGCCTGCCTGGCGAAGCTCCCAGCTGGCGAGGCGGGCACCGTCCATGAAGGGCCGCCCCTCGGTCACGTACACGCGCAGGGCGCGGCTCTCGGCGCGCAGGCGCTGCAGAGCCGGCAGCCCGCTGCCAACGACCCCGCCGGCGAGGCCGCCGTGGCTACCGTGGAGCAGCACCGTCAGCGGCCCATCATGCAACGCCGCCAGCTGCTCACAGAGAAAGGCCGCGATCGCCGCATTCCAGGCGGCTGCGTCGGTGGCGATGGCATCGGCTTCAGCGCGAAGCGCGGACGCCAGCCGACCACCCTCGGCGTCGCTGTCGGCGGCGGGTTCGTCGTCGCTGACAGCCTGGTCCCCGGCGTGACCCTCGACGTCGGAGACCACTGCGCGCATGCGCTCCATCGACCAGGCCAGCGATCGCGCCGAGGGCCGTGCATCCACCAACGCACGCATCGTCCGCTCCAACTCGGGGGCCCGTTGTTCGCGCGGCTGGGTGGCACGCTCGCGAGCCGTCGAGGCGAGGCCGTAGGCGGCCACCTGAGCCATCAGCAGGCCACCGCGCGCGACACCCAGCCGCAGGTAGTACGCGACATCGCTTCCGCGCTTGGCTACCACTTCTTCCAGTGACCCCGGGATGCCGCGTTGATCGAGGAGCAACAGGTCGTCGCCATCCAGACGGTAGGCGCTGCGGAAGGCGCCCTCGGCGGCCGGCGGCGCGGAGCTGACGGCGGCCGCGCGACCGGAGCGCGCGAACTCGGTCGCGCTGCGGCTCGGCGGCGCGGGTCCAAGGCCCAAGAGACCAGCCACACCACCGGAGCTGCGGCTCACTATGTCCGCCATGCCAGCCACCTGGCCGACGGCTGTCACGGCCTGCTTGCCGAACTCGAAGAAGAAGGCGCGGCGAGCAGGATCGTGTTGCCGGGTCGCCGGCGGTCGAGGATGGCGGCCAGGGGATTCCTCCCCTTGGCTCGAACTGTCGACAGCGTCGTCCGGCGGCTTCGCGTCCTGCGGCGGCGTCGCGTTCTCTGGCTCCATCGACCCCACCTCCCGGGCGGCCGGCCCAGGCGGCTCAGTAGGCGATGACGCTGTTGATCCGGTAGTCATGCAGACGCTCGCGGCCCTTCAGGAACCCGAGCTCGACCAGGAAGGACAGGCTGACGATCTCGCCTTTGAGCTGCTTCACCAACTCGATGGTCCCGAGGACGGTGCCACCGGTCGCGAGCAGATCGATCGACGATGAGCACACGCTGACCGGGACGAATGGCGTCGCGGTGCACCTCGAGCGTGTTGGTGCCATATTCGAGCTCGTACTCGACGCTGATGGTCTCCGCCGGCAACTTGCCCAGCTTGCGCACAGGCACGAAGCCGGCACCCAGGTGCAGGGCCATCGGGGCACTGAAGATGAACCCCCGGGACTCCATGCCGACCACGATGTCGATCTGCTCGTCCTTCAGGGGCTTACTCATGAGCTCGATGGCTTCACGGAAGGCGTCAGCGTCGTTGAGCAAGGTGGTGATGTCGTAGAAGAGATCCCCGGCTTGGGAAAATCGGGGACTTCGCGGATCTGGGCCCGTAACGAGTCGGCGGACACGGCAGGAGACTCCCGTCATCAAGTGGCTGGTGGTGGGCGCTCCCAGAGTCTAGCGCACCACCCGTGGGCGGCACGACCGCCGGCCAGACGCACGGCGTTCAGCTGCGGGCGTCTCGCTCAGCCGACAGGTCACGCATCGGCCGCGTTGTCGCACCGTAGCGCGCGGCCAGGACCTCAGCCAGGATCGCCACTGCCGTCTCTGCCGGTTCCCGTCCGCCTAGGTCAAGCCCGATGGGCCCCCGAACCCGATCCAACGCCTCCTCGCTGAGTCCGCCCTCCGCCAACCGCTCCCGGCGCGCGCGCTGCGTCTTGCGACTGCCGATGGCGCCGACGTAGCGACAACCCCGCTCCAACCCCACCCGCACGGCGGGGTCGTCGAACTTGGGATCATGGCTCAGGACCACCAGGGCATCGGTCGGACCGAGGTCGATCTGCTCGGCGACCTCGTCAGGCCAGCCCAGGATGAGCTGGTCCACATCAGGGAAGCGTTCGCGCGTGGTGAAGGCCGGTCGACCATCGATGACCACCGTCTCGTAGCCGAGTTCGCGGGCGAGTCTCACCAGGGCGGCGGCAACCGCCACCGCGCCCACCATGACCAGCCGCGGACGCACTGAGAAGGTCTCGAGGAACAGCTGCCTGCCGGCCAGGTCGAGCACGCGCGAGGTCCCACGCGACAGCACCGCGAGGCCAGCCTCGATCAGCGCGCGATCGGCAGCCCCATCACCCAGGCTGCCATCGAGTCGGCCATCCTGGTGCACGATGAGCGGATTCTCCGAGGGGTGCCGATGGCCCCAACGCAGATGAGCCTGCCGCGGGCTCGGGCGACCCCTGGGGCAATGCCGTGACCACGACGCGACCACCCTGGCGCGCCGCGGCCGTGGCCCGCGCCGCATCGAGGACCGCGGCCGGGATGGTCGGCTGCACCAGCACATCGATGGTGCCACCACAGGCAAGTCCGACGTCCCACGCCTGCTCATCACTGACGCCGAAGCGCACCACGCGCTGCTCGCCCGACGCCTGTGCCTCGGCCATGCGCTCCGCCGTCGCTCCCTCGACACAGCCGCCGCTGACCGATTCCTCGATGCGGCCGTCGGCGGCCAGCAGCATGACCGCACCTTCCCGGCGTGGCGAGGACCCGTACGTCCGGATGACGACGGCACGAGCGACGCCCACACCCTCCGCGAGCCACGCATCCAGGACCGGCAGCAGCTCCCTCACGCCACCACTCCGATGCGAGCCGCGGCCGCTCCGGGATGGCGATGCACGCGTGGCTGGCCGTTGCGATCGGGCCGGCGGCTGCGGTGGTCGGCCATCTCCGCCAGCAACTCGCCCAGGCGCTGCAGCGAGGCCAGGTCGTTGACCGCCACCAGGTCGTCGATGAAGGGATAGGCGGCGGCCATGCCACCGGCCAGCGGCTGGTAGTACTCGGTGCCGGCCAGCGGGTCCAGCCAGATGAGGCGATGACAGCTGCGTTGCAGTCGGGACATCTCCGTTCGCACCAGACCCGGGTCACCACGGTCCCAGCCGTCCGAGACCACGATGACCACGCCGCTGGAGCGGAGCGCCCGGCGCGCCCAACCCCGATTGAACTGCCGCAGCAATTCGCCGATGCGAGTGCCACCGGACCAGTCGGACACCGCCGCGGTGACTCGCGCCAGACCGACATCAGGGTCACGCCCGGTCAACTCGTGGGTCACCCGGGTGAGGTGCGTGCCGAACACGAACGCCTCGGTGCGCACGGCCGAAACGCGGTGCAACGCCATGGCGAAGCGGATGAGCAGGCGCGAGTGGCGCTCCATGGAGCCGCTGACGTCACAGATGACGGTGATCGATCGCGGCCGCAATACCGGGCGACGCCACAGCCACTCCACGAGGTCGCCGCCGTTCTGCAGGTTGGCGCGGAACATCTGTCGTGTCGCTACCTGGCGTCCGTGGCGGTGCAGCTCCTGCCGCCGCGCCCGACGCATCTCCAACCGTGGCCGTACCTGGTCGACCAGGCGCTCCGCGTCACGCAGCTCATCCGGACTCATGCGGTCGAAGGGCTTGTGCAGCAGCCGCTCGCGTTCGCTCCAGGAGAGCGAAGCGGCGGCCTCCTCCTCGAGCGCGGCCCCATCGTCTTCGGCGTCGTCGGCAGCGCTCGCGTCACCCGCCACGGCGTCCGCGTCTTCGGCCCCGCCGGCCTCGACCTGGCCCGACTGCTCGTGCGCCCCTGCCCCGACCTCGATCTGCAGGTCCAGGGCCATCGGCTCGATGGTCAGCTCATAACGTTGCCAGAAGCGCGCAAAGACCTCGTCGTAGACCGGCACCTCGTCGCGGCGCCGGACGAAGATGGCCAGGCCGGCGGCGCGCACCTGTTCACGATCGCCGATGTCGATGAGCGTCAGGGCGCGCGAATAGTCGATGGCGGCGCCTATGTCGGTGGTGATGCCACTCGCGCGCAGGGCCCGCGTGAACAACAGCGCGTTCCAGAAGAACGCACGGCCCGAGACACCGAGGACCGGCTGGCGCGACCCGTCCACGACGTCAGGCCGCCCCGGGCGCGGTCTCCGCGAGGTAGGCCGCCGCGGTCGCTCCCCGGATGGCGCGCACGTCCTCCTCGTACTTGAGCACCACGCCGAGCGTGTCATCGATGACCTCCGCGGTGAGCCGGCCGGCCCCCAGCGCGAGGAGCGCAGCGGCCCAATCGATGGTCTCCGCCACGCCGGGCACCTTGGTCAGCTGGCCCGCGCGCAGGCGCTGTACGAAGGCGACGATGGCAGCGGCCAGCCGTTCGGGCGTGTCGGGGACTCGCGCCAACACGATCTGGTACTCGCGCGCGGCGTCCGGGTAGTCGATCCAGTGGTAGAGGCAGCGACGCTTCAGCGCATCGTGGACCTCACGCGTGCGGTTCGACGTCAGCACCACCCGCGGTGGGTGTTCGGCCCGCACCGTCCCCACCTCCGGGATGGTGACCTGGAAGTCGGAGAGGATCTCCAGCAGGAAGGCCTCGAACTCCTCGTCGGCACGGTCGATCTCATCGATGAGCAGCACCGGTGGCACGCCGTCCTCAGCCTCCAGCGCCTGCAGTAGTGGGCGCTTGAGCAGGAATCTCGGAGCGAAGATGTCGTGTACCCGAGCGTCATCGAGCTTGCCCTGCGCCTCCAGCAGCCGGATCTCCAGCATCTGCCGCGGGTAGTTCCACTCGTAGACCGCGGTGTTGACGTCCAGGCCCTCGTAACACTGCAGACGGATGAGCCGAGCACCCAGCGAGGCGGCGAGGACCTTGGCCAGCTCGGTCTTGCCCACGCCGGCCTCGCCCTCGAGCAGCAGCGGACGGCCCAGTCGCAAGCCCAGGAAGACCGAGGTGACCAGGGCGCGATCGGCGACATAGTCGAGATCACGGAACGCGGCCTGCAGGCCGTCGATGGAGTCGGGATGGTCGGGCATGCTACGAATCTACCGTGCCTGCGGCCTGCTATCGTGCAGCGTCCACATCGTGAGGAAGAAAGGGGCAGCATTGGCCACCGGACCGGACGCACCCGAGCGCGACGATGGCGTCGCGTCGCCCGATCGACAGGAGTCCGGGTCGGACGCCATCCTGCCCTTCGGTGACCGCCTCGATGCCATCGCCCAGGAGCGTTTCAACCGCACCGACTGGATCGAGCTGGCGGCAGCAGTCCTGCTGGCGCTGGCCACGGTCACGGCTGCCTGGTCCGCCTACCAGGCCACCCGCTGGGGTGGGGTCCAGGCGAACTCCTACAGTGCAGCCGCCGCCAAGCGCACCGAGGCCACACAACAGAACGGTGTCTACGCGGCCCAGGTGCAGATCGACGTGATGGTCTGGATCAGCTACCTGGAACATCGTCAGTCGGGTGATACCGCAGGGGCCGCGTTCCTCGAGCAGCGCTTCCGCAAGGAGTTCGTCCCTGCCTTCGACGCCTGGCTGGCACAGGTCCCCGTTGGCGAGATCCCGCCCGGCACACCCTTCACGCTAGCAGAGTACGAGCCCGAGGCTGAACGGCTGGCGAAGCAGCTGAACACGGAGGCCGACGACCTGGCTGCACGGGCCCGGGACGCCAACCAGACCGGCGACAACTTCGTGCTGGTCGCGGTGATCATGGCTTCTGTGCTCTTCTTCGCCGGCGTCGGCACCAAGCTCAAGGGTCGCGGTGTCCGCCTGATGATGCTGATCTTCGCGGTGCTGCTCTTCCTGGGTGGTCTCGCGTTCATGCTGAGCATGCCCCAGAACGTCGGCATCTAGCAGGCACCGGGCTCATGGAAGGCGTCGGTTTCGCCGAGATCGTGCTGATCGGCGTGGTCCTGTCACGGCTGCGGTCATCGCCTTGGCCCATGGACTCGTGGGGCGCTCCGTCGATATGCCCGACACGATCTTCTACCTCTTCCACATCACCCGGCTGGTGACGCTCTACGATCGCTACCGGCCCGAGTCGATCTGCATCTGATGCAACATCTCGACGAGGTGACGCCCCCATCCGTCGATTCCTTGCAGCTGCTGGGGATCCCTGTCACTCCCGTGCATCTGATGCACGGAACTCGCGATCCGTGGGCGCTGCTGGTCGAGATCGTGCATCTGATGCAAGTCCGGCTGACCGGGGAGACCGCGCCAGCTACGACCTCGTCGGTCGCGCCTCTCGCGCCAGGCGTTCCACCATCGCCTGCGTCAGGCGCCAGGCGCGTTCGCCATCGGTCGGGACCCGCACGCGCACCTGGTTCGAGGCATAGCGGATGTGTCCCTGGAGCGCTCGCAATGGATCGATCCGCCGCCTGTGGCGCCAGCGCGCGCATGGTGTCGGCACGTGGCCAATCGGGCCCGAATCGCAGCACCAGTTGCCCGTCTTCGCGCGAGACCTGCAGCAGGCCGGCCTCCTCGGCCCGGTAGCGCAGCCGCGACACGTCCAGCAACCGCTCGACCGGGGGCGGCATGACGCCGTAGCGGTCCAGCAGTTCAGCTTGGATCTCGGCGAGTCCGTCGTCGCTGACGACGCGGCCCAGTCGTCGATACAGCTCCAGCTTCTGCGGCTCCTCGGGCACGTACTCGTCGGGCAGATAGGCATCGACGGGCAGGTCGATCTTGGCCTGCGTGCGCGCCGTGCGGGCCTCGCGACCTTCGAGCTGTGCCTTCTCCTCCTCGACCGCTTCGGCCAGCATGCGCGTGTAGAGGTCGAAGCCGACCGCGGCCATGTGCCCGTGCTGCTCGGCGCCAAGGATGTTGCCGGCACCACGGATCTCAAGGTCGGATAGGGCGATCTGGAAGCCAGCCCCCAACTCGGAGGCATTGAAGATGGCCGCCAGTCGCTTGCGGGCGACATCAGAGAGCGCCGCCTTGCGCCGATACAGGAGGTAGGCGTAGGCGCGCCGGGACGACCGACCCACGCGTCCTCGGAGCTGGTAGAGCTGCGCCAGGCCCAGCGCATCGGCGCGGTCGATGACGATGGTGTTGGCGTTGGGGATGTCCAGGCCCGATTCGATGATGGTGGTGCTGACGAGCACGTCGTACTCGCCGGCCGCGAAAGCCAGCATGACCTTCTCCAGGGCGCCCTCCGGCATCTGCCCGTGGGCGACCACGATGCGCGCACTGGGCAGCAGACGACGCAGCTGCTCGGCCTGGGCGTCGATGGTCTCGACGCGGTTGTGCACGTAGAACACCTGGCCGCCACGGTCCAGCTCACGCAGGATGGCGTCGCGTACCAAGCCGGCCGACGCCTCTGCCACCCGCGTCTGGATGGGCAGACGGTCCTCCGGTGGTGTCTCGATGACGCTCATGTCACGCACGCCGACGAGGGCCAGGTTGAGCGTGCGCGGGATGGGCGTCGCCGACAGCGTCAGCACGTGCACCTCGGTCTTCAGCTGCTTGAGACGCTCCTTGTGGGTGACGCCGAAGCGCTGCTCCTCGTCGACCACCACCAGCCCCAGGTCCTTGAAGTGGATGTCGCGGCTCAGCAGCCGATGCGTGCCGATGACGACGTCCACCGTGCCCGCCTCCAGGCCGGCCAACGTGTCCTGCTGCTCCCGTTTGGGCACGAACCGGCTCAGCGAGCGGACCGTCACCGGGTAGGCGGCGAAGCGCTGGCTGAACGTGAGCAGGTGTTGTGCTGCCAGGATCGTCGTCGGCACCAGGACCGCGACCTGCGTCCCTGCCTGGATGGCCTTGAAGGCCGCTCGCAGCGCCACCTCCGTCTTGCCGTAGCCGACGTCACCAACGACCAGGCGGTCCATGGGCGTATCGCGCTCCAGGTCGGACTTGACCTCGATGGCCGCGCGTAGCTGGTCGGGCGTCTCCTCGTAGGGGAAGGCGGCCTCCATCTCCGACTGCCAGGGCGTGTCACCGTCGAAGGACCGGCCGTGGGCCCTGGCGCGGTCGGCGTAGAGGCGGAGGAGATCGCGGGCCAGGTCGCCGACGGCCTTCCTGACCCGGCTGCGAGCGCGCTGCCACTCACCGCCACCGAGCTTGCTGAGCTGCGGATGATCGCCGCCGGCATAGCGCGAGACACGCTCGATCTGCTCGACCGGCACCCAGATGAAGCCCGACTCGGCGAAGTGCAGCTCCAGGAAGTCGCGCTCCTCGGAACCCTTGCCTCCCGCCGGACGCCGCACCAGCCCTTCGTAGCGGGCCACACCGTGGTCGACGTGCACGACGATGTCGCCAGGTTCCAGGCGCTCCAGCAGATCGCGTGGCACCACTCGCCGCATGGCCCGTGGTCGACGCACACGGACCGTCCCGAAGAGCTCGCGGTCGGTGACCAGCACGAGCCCGTCGGGGCCGTCGGCGAAACCACCGTTCAGGCTTCGTTCGATGAGCGCAAGGCCACCCTGAGGCACCGCCTCGTGCAAGGCGTGCAACGGAGAGGCGCTCATGCCGTCCGCCTCGAGGATCTCCGCCAGGCGCATCGATTGATCGGACGCCAGCACCACGCGCGCCCCTTCGCCGCGCCAGCGCCGGACGGTGGTAGCCAGGTCGCCGATGGCAGCCGGCGCCAGACCGGGCTCACGCCAGCCGAAGGGGTTGCCACCGGGAGGAGCACCATCCGCCTCTGGCTCCCACGTCAACGCCAGCGTGGACGCCTCGTGCAGGGCCGCCTTCCACTCCCTGGCGGTCGGATAGGCCGATGCCCAACGAGTCGGGATCTCGCCCGCCCGTTCCAGCTCGCCACGTCGGTCATCGGCCTGCGACTGCAGGAGCTCGGCCACGTTGGTGACCTCATCCGGCTCGTCGAGGAGCCAGACCGCGCTGCCGAGATGGTCGATGGCGGTGCTGGGTGCGAGGTAGCCACCCCACAGTTCCGCCGCATCCCCCATGACGCCGTCGCTGAAGCGCTCCAGGTCAGCCTGCAGGCCCTCGGGCAGCTGGGCCGCCGACCGACCCATGCGCGCGGCGAGCAGCTCGCGGGCATCGGGAGCAAGTATGAACTCCGATGCCGGCAGCAGGGAGGCCGAAATCCACCGCGCCGCGGCCCCGCTGGTCGGCCGGGTCGAAGGCTCGCAGGGAGTCGACCTCGTCACCGAACCACTCGATCCGGATGGGCATGGGCTGCCCGGCCGGGAAGATGTCGACGATGCCGCCGCGCCGCGCGAACTCGCCGCGGCCGCCGACCTCGGGTACGTGCTCATAGCCAAGATCGACGAGCGCGCCGACCACACGGTCAGGGCCAAGGCGCAGACCGGAGCGCAGCGTGAGCGGATGGGGCGGGATGTCGGAGGGCGCAAGCGTGCGCTGGAAGAGCGCCTGCACGCTGGTGACAAGGATGCGCGCAGCGGCGGCGTCTGCGCGCCATGCCGCCAGCGCCGCGACACGGGCGGCCGATTCATCGCGCACCAGCTCGGAGCGCTCATAGGCAAGGGCCGTCCGAGGCTCCAGAGTGACCACCTGCTCACTGCCGCCCAGCCAGGCCGCCAGCTCCTCAGCCACGCGGTCGGCGATCTCGGCATCTCGGGAGATCCAGACCAGCCGGTCGCCGGAGGCTTGACAGAGTGCCGCTGCCAGGTAGGTCTTGGCACCGTGGGGGACGCGGGCATAGGTGACGTGCCGCAGGTCACGCCCGACCCGACCGCCGGCTGCGGTCCGATAGCGCTCGACGAGTGCCTGCAGCTCGCCCGTGCGCGCCAACAGGGCGGCGAGCGGTGAGAGATCGGGGACGCGGTGCCGCGGCGTCGGAGCGCCGGCCTGGTCCTTGCGGCGACGTCGTTGGGCACGCCGGAAGGCGTCGGTCACGGACGGCCCTTGTCGTGCCCGGCGATGACGTCTGGCAGCAGCTTGCGCCAGCCGCTCTTGGTGCGAACCACACCAGCCCCGTCGGGCCGTCCGGGCGGCTCCACGGCCGGCGCTTCGGCCTTGGGCTCACCGGCGTCGGAATCGAATTCCGGTTCCCAGCCGTTCCAGCGGTTGGCGGCAGCTTCCGGGCCGTCAGTCGCCCAACGCTCGACCGCATCGGCCGCAGCATCAAGGACCACGTCCAGGTGCCGCTGCTCGGCATGCTCGAAGTCGCCCAGCACGTGCTGGATGGCCGCACCCTGGGGCGCACCGATACCGACCCGTAGCCGGGCGAAGGACTCGGTGCCCATCTCAGCGATGATGGAACGCAGTCCGTTGTGGCCGCCAGCGCTACCGCGCGCCTTCAGACGCAGCTTGCCGAACGGCAGCGACATGTCATCGACGACCACCAGGACGTCTGGCAGCGGCGCACGCTCGCGTGCCAGCACCTTGCGCACGGCCTCGCCCGATGCGTTCATGTAGGTCATCGGCTTGACCAGCATGAGCTCGTCATCGCCGACGCGGCCACGCACCGTGGCAGCGGCATCCTTGGCCTTGGCACGACCGGACGCGCCCACCCGGTCGGCCAGGCGGTCCAGCACCATCCAGCCGATGTTGTGACGGGTCTTCTCGTAGCGTGAGCCGGGATTGCCCAGGCCGACCACGATCTTCTTCACTGCGTCCTCTCGCCTCATCGGGACATCGAACCATCGGGGCATGCAGACGGACCGGGGGCATGCCGACGGACCGCCACCCGTATCTCCGCGGGGGCGGCCGTGTCACCGATGGTACTCGGGAGCGGATCGAGCGAGCGCTAGGGCCTGGCTCCAGCCTGCGGTCGGGGCTCGCGGTCACCGGTGGCGCGGAAGCGGCGGCGTCAGCCGCCCGCCTGGCCGACACCACCAGGAAGATGCGATACACGAACAGGAAGACGACGATGGTGCTCATCACCAGATAGCCCAGGAAGACCCAATCGGCCTGCGTATCCGAGCCGGCCATGAGCCCGTGGAGCGTGGCGCCCAGGAACGCCAGGAATGACAGGTAGTGCACACGTCGCCAGGCAGGAGCACCGATGCGCTTCTTGACATAGAAGCTCGACAGCACCAGCAGCGTGATGGCCAGCGTGATCTGGCCGATGCCCACCCACAGCGGCCGATATGGGCCGCTGAACGGCACGACGACCTCAAGCGGGCTGTAGGGCACGCTACGGTCGATCATCAGGACCGCGACATGGACGAGTGCCAGTGCCAGCCCGATCGAGGAGAGATCCTGGTGCAGGGTGAACGAGACCGCTCGATGAGCGATGCGGTCGAGGATCTTGGTCGAGAGCAGCAACCCGTAGATCACCGATCCGGTGAGCGCGAGATACGCCAGCAGCGCACTGATCCGCGTCACGTACCACGGCAGCCGATCGTACTCGGCGCCCAGCCAACGACCGACCGACTCCATCGCCGAGCCGCCCGTGCCGGCCACGACGATGGCGACGATGCCGATGAACAATCCCCAGCGCAGCGGCCGGGTCCATGCGTGCATGCCCTGGTACATCTAGGCCAACCACCTCTCGGCGCCCACCGGAGCGACGAACTCGCCACTCTCCAGCAGCAGGAACGCCGCATGCACCCCGGCCTGCTCGAGCAACCGCAGGCCGTCGTCCGAACCGCTGATGACCACGGCCTTGGCCAGTGACTCCGCGGTCAGCGCGTCACCGGCGACGACCGTCGCCTGGACGACATCGGTCTCAGCCGGGCGCCCCGATCGAGGGTCGATGAGATGGTGCGCCCAACCCGAGTCCCGATGCCACCGATGCACGCTCGTGCCGGAGGTCGCGATGCCCAATGCAGCGGCAGCGTCCGGCGGCGGCGCGATGATGGCGAGGTCGGCCGTGGCCATGCGCGGGTCCGCGATGCCGACTGCCCAATCGGACAGTGGGCCGGCGTCATCGCCGCGACGCCACGCCACATCTCCATCGGCATCGACCATGGCGGCGGGATAGCGGCCCAGCAGGGCCAGTGCCCGGTCGGCGATCCAGCCTTTGCCCACCCCGTCCAGGTCGAAGGCCACGGCACCGTCCCGTTGGAGTCGATGACAGCGACCGGATCGGGCGATTTGCCACCCACCTGCCACCTCCGGATAGGGGTTTCCAGTCTCGGCCGCCATCCGGGCATCGAGCAAGGTGACGTCCACGAGTCCATCGGTCAGTCGGGACATCTCGCACGAACGCTCCAGCAGGCTGCCCAAGATCGGACCGACGAGCGACTCCGGCCGGGGATCGGCATTGACCCGGCTGAGCTCGGAACCGGCCTCGAAGCGTGTAACGCGACCGGCCCAGGCGTGGATCCGGCCGGCGACGATCCGCAGGTCGCGTTCGGCCATCCGCTCTGACCCTGGCGGGCCGGCGACGCGCATCGAGACCGTGCCACCCATCACGGCGAACCGCAGAGCACGCTCGGCGCCTGACAGACTGGCGAGCGTGGCGCCGAGAGCGGTCGCGCTCACCCGGACTGCCTCGTTCGCGTCACCACCCGCTGTGGTGCCGGTCGTGGTGCCGCCTGGCTGACCGGAGCCACACGCCGCACCACGATGCGGGGCGTTGGCGCTGGCTTGCGGATGACCTTAGCGCCTTTTGGCGCCTTCTGGCCTGGCTTCAGCCGCACGTAGGTGACAGGCCGCTCGACCGGCTGCTTGGCGCGCTCCACCTTCGGCTCGGGCGCGGGCACGACAGGGTCGTCGGCGGCCAAGGGGAACCGCACCAGCCCAGCACCGATCACGGTCAGCGCGGCCATGGCACCCGCTCCGATCATCAGGCGGGCCGGCCGTGGCGATGGCCGAGTCCGGGGCGACGACGCACTCGAGCGCGAACTGGGGCGAGGGGCATCGGGCCGCTCGATGTCAGGCATCAGTCGTCGTCGCGTTCGTGTTCGTGTTCGTGTTCGCGGCCATCCGTGGATCGCTCGGACGCGTCGTCATCGCCGCGCTTCGTATTGACGGACGTCGTGCGCGGCGCCGAAGCGTTCTTCCTGGAAGCCGAGCTCTTGGTGCTGACCGGCTGCTCCACCACGACCGTCTTGGGTTTCGGTGCCGGCTTGATATAGACGACTTCGGGTTCGGCCGACGGCTGGGTCGCGTCCTCGGTCACAGTCGGTGACACGTTGGAGGCGGCTTCGACCGCCTGTCCTGCCCGAGGCACGGGCACGAACCCCGCCGCCACGAGGCCGACGGTGAGGACGATCGTCGCCACCACGCTGGCAGTGATGAGAGCGAGACGCTGGGGCATCTTCTGAGGACCTCCGTTGCTGGTAGTGGATGACCCCGAGTCTGATCCACCGCGCTTGGTGCTCCTTGTGGCATGCGTTAGAGATTCCAAAGAATGGCCCCCAACCATTGCGTCATCGAGCCGGCCGGGCCACGATGGGTGCATGCGGATACTGATCGTCGAAGACGAAGAGAAGATCGCCCGGGCCATCGACCGCGTGCTGACCGCGGAGCGGTACGCCACGGATGTGGCCACTGATGGCGTGGGGGCGCTGGCGCTGGCCGCGGATCGTGTCTATGACGTCATCCTGCTGGACCGCATGCTGCCCGACCTTGATGGCCTTGAGGTGCTGCGCCTGCTGCGCTCGAGAGGCAATGACACGCCGGTACTGATGCTGACTGCGCTCGGCAACCTCGACCACCGCGTCGAAGGGCTTGACGGTGGCGCCGACGATTACCTGGCCAAGCCTTTCGCCTTCAACGAGCTCCTGGCGCGCATCCGCGCCCTCGCCCGTCGTCATCCCGAACGCACTGCCGAACCGCTGACCGCCGGTGACATCGTGCTCGACCCGCTGCGGATGCAGGTCTCGGTCGGGAACGGCAGCGAGGAGCTGTCGGCTCGGGAGTTCGCGCTGCTCGCCTATCTCATCCGCCACGTCGGCGAGGTCGTCACCCGTCAGCAGATCCTCGACGCCGTCTGGGGCGCGGAGCCGGACGTCTACAGCAACGTCGTGGACCTCTACGTCCACTACCTGCGTCGCAAGCTCGAGGGATTGGGGCGTCGAGACGCCCTTCGTACCGTCCGGGGTGTGGGCTACTCGCTGCGCGTGGAGCCCACGACGTGAGTTGGCTGCGCCCACCACGCGACCCTGCCGAGGCGCTCCTGTGGCGAACCCGGATCCGTCTTTCGGTGATCACCCTGCTGACGGTGGCGACCTTGGTGGTCCTGGTCGGTATCACCACGGCAGTCGTGGCCACCGAGCTCATGCGCCAGTCTGTCGACCGCGCACTCGATGCCGCGGCCAGCGATGCGCTGACCCTCCACGAGCTCCTGGACAGCGAGCACCCATCGCAGTACACCGGGCCGCTTGGTGTGGCGGATACGTTCGTCATGATCGTGGATGCTGACGGCAACACCTACCGCAGCACCACCAATGCCAACCTGTCCGGGCTGCCCGACCTGGCAGCCATCAAAGCCGCCAGGACGGGCGACGATCGACGCACCGCGTCCTTCGGTGACACCAGCGTTCGGCTGCTCACCATGCCGTACAGCGCGGCGCAGGGGGATGACGAGGGCGAGGATGGCGCGCCAGCCGGCAGGACGCTGTACCTCCAGGCCGGCCACGACCTGTCGCTCGAAGACCAGCTGGAGTCGCAGTTGCTGCTGGCCATCGGCGTCATCGGACTGCTGGGCATCCTGGGGGCGATGGTGGTCACGCTATTCGTCACGCGCCGTGCGCTGGTCCCCATCCGCGAAGCCTTCGAGACGGAGCGTCGTTTCGTCGCCACGGCCTCCCACGAGCTGCGCACGCCGGTCTCGATCATCCGCGCCTCGGCCGAGATCCTCGAACGCGAGGGTCTCGTCGCTACCGACGGCGAGCCACTGGTCGATGACATCGTAGGCGAGACCGACCGCATGGGCCGTCTGGTCGGGGACCTGATGGCCCTCGCCTCCGCCCAGGCCGGGGCCATCGCCATGGACCTCGAGCCGGTAAGGCTGGATACCTACTTCGAGGACATCGCCCGGCGCTCGGCATCGATCGCCGATTCGCGCAAGGTCCACTTCGAGGCCGAGGCCGACGCGACGGTACCGTCTCCATGGGTGCGAGCCGACCGGGATCGACTCGACCAGCTGCTGCTGATCCTCGTCGACAACGCCTTCAAGCACGCGCCGCCGGACGGCCACGTGCGCCTGCACCTGGGTGTCGATGAAACCCACCGCACGGCCACCATCTCGGTCGCCGACGACGGGCCAGGCATCCGACCCGAGGAGACGGACCGCATCTTCGAGCCCTTCGAACGCCTGGCCACCAAACATGGACCCAGTGACGGCGCGGGCCTCGGCCTGGCCATCGCCCGGCAGCTGGCGCGACGACATGATGCCGACCTGAGCGTCGAGAGCCCACCCGGCGAAGGCGCGACCTTCCGACTGCGGCTGCCCTTGATGGAGGCCGGCGGCGCACGATCGGCCTAGCGCTGGTCGGGACCCATCAGCGTCCGATCCGAAGCGACGCATCCCTGGCGGAAGGTCCGACCCTGGTGACACCGCTGTCGTCGCCAGCTCGGCTGCGGGGCCGCACACAACGCTCGGGGTCCCTTCGGCACTTGTGGCGGCGGCGAGCGGATGACACCTTGGGTCCGGAGGTGCCGCGGTGCAGGTCAGCCTCGTCAAGCCCACACTGGGCCGCCAGCCGGACGGGCCGTTCGTCGACGAAGGCCGCATGGAGCCGCTCAACCTTGGCGTCCTTGCGGGCCTCACGCCAGCCGGGGTGGACGTTCGCCTCTGGGACGACCGGGTCGACGAGATCGACTACGACGAACCCACGGACCTCGTCGCCATCACCGTCGAGGCCTTCACGGCCCGGCGTGCCTACGAGATCGCCGCCGAGTTCCGCGCACGTCACGTTCCGGTGGTCATGGGCGGCATCCACGCCACGGCGCTGCCCGACGAGGTCGCAGAGCACGCCGACGCCGTCTACACCGGCGATGCCGAGACGCGTTGGGCCGAAGTCATCGCCGATGTGCGTGGAGGCCGACTCAAGCCTCGCTATGACGCCGCCATCGGCATCCCCCAACCAGGCAGCCGGGCGCGGCGCGACATCTACGCCGGCAAGGGTTACTTGCCCGTGTCACTGCTGCAGTTCGGCCGTGGCTGTCACTTCCATTGCGAGTACTGCGCGGTCGGCGCCTACTTCGATCACCGCCATCATGTTCGTCCCATCGACGAGGTCGTGGCCGAGATCGGCTCGCAGCCACGACGCGACCTCTTCTTCGTCGACGACAATCTCATCGCCGATCACACTGCCGCCAAGGCGCTCTTCCGCGCGCTCATCGGGTTGAAGGTGCGCTGGGTCTCGCAGGCCAGCCTTGACCAGGTCAACGATGCGGAGCTGATGCGACTGATGGCCGAGAGCGGCTGTCTCGGCAACGTCATCGGTTTCGAGTCGCTCGACCCGGCCAACCTCGAACAGATGGACAAACGGACCAACCTCGCCGGCTTCGATCGCTACGCCTCGGCAGTGCAGACCCTGCGCGACCACCACCTCCAGACCTGGGCGGCATTCCTGCTCGGCTATGACCACGACACGCCCGACTCGTTGCTGGCGCAGTGCGAGTGGGCCATCGAGCAGCACTTCACCTTCGCGGCCTGGAACGTTCTCATGCCCTATCCCGGAACCACGCTCTACGAGCGCTTGCGCGAGGAGGGCCGACTGCTCTACGACGGTCGCTGGTGGCTACACCCCGACTATCGCTTCAACAGCGCCGCCTTCGTGCCACGCTCGATGACCGCCGACCAGCTCACGGACGCGGCCTGGCAGTGCCGCCGACGCTGGAACAGCGTGCCCTCCATCGTTCGCCGGGCCATCGACCCCGCGACCAACTTGAACTCACTGACGCGGTTGGCGCTCTATGTCATCTACAACCCCCTGTTCCGGCGCGAGTCGCTCAAGCGCCAGGGACTCCGGCTGGGACTGCGATGAGCCACGACGACTTCCGCTTCGCCGCCGCCACGCCCTCTGACGATCTGGAGATCCGCAAGCTGGTGGGTGGACTGGCCATGCCCGGCGCGGTCGCCGTGCGCTTCGGACGGGAACCAGACTACTTCCTGGGAACCACCATCCAGGGTGATCCCTGTGATGTCCTCATCGCTCGTCATGCTATCGATGGCGCGCTCGCCGCGGTGATGGTCCGCGCCGCGCGGCAGGTCTTCATCAACGGCCAGCCGAGGCGAGTGGCCTACATCGGCCAGATCCGCGTCGCGCCCAGGTTCCAGGGCCGCTGGTTGATGCAGCGCGCCGTCCTGGAACTGGCGCGACTGCGCGATCCGACGATGCCCTACCTTGGCGTCATCGCCGCCGACAATCCGGTCGCGCTGGGCACCATCGCCGGCCGTCGGCCGCCCGGCTCGCCGCGACTGGCACGCGTCGCACGGCTGCGCTCACTTGCTTTCATCCTGCACGACCGCTGGCAGCGGCCCCGCACGAGGTTGCCGGTCGAGCGGGGCAAGCCGGCGAACCAGGAGGAGCTGGCTGATTTCCTGCACGTACACGGCCACCGGCGCCAGTTCTTCCCAGTGGTCGAGCGGGAGCAACTCAGCGACGGCCGAACGTATCGCGGTCTGCGCCTGGAGGACCTGGGCATCGTGCGCCGCGACGGCTCGATCGCTGGCGTCCTCGGTTCATGGGAGCAGTCGGGCTACAAGCAGGAGACTGTCGCCGGCTACGGACCACGGCTGCAGCGCCTGCGGCCCGGCTATGACGTCCTTGCTCGACTCCTGGGCGCTCCTCGGCTGCCACGCATGGGTGAGGCCATCCGTACCGCCTATGGCTGTCTCCGCTGCGTCGTCGACGACGACCCCGAGGTGCTCCGGGCACTCCTGGCTGCCGCCAAGGAACGGGCCCGATGGCAGCGGCAAGCGTTCCTCATGCTGGCCTTCGACGAGCGCGATCCACAGCTTCGAGAGCTCGGCCGCTCACCCCACGTGACCTACCGCAGCGACATCTTCCTGGGCTCGTTCGGTGGGGAGGACCCAGCCGCGGTGCTCGACGGGCGGCCGGCCTATATCGAGATCGGGACCCTCTGATGAGTGGCGGGCTGACACCCCTGCGGGCCACATCGCTGATGGTCGGCGCCGGTGTCGGGGCGGGCATCATGGCGGTGCCCTTCCTGGCTCAGCGTGTCGGCCTGGTGGGACTACTCGCGATCCTCGTCGTGGCCTACGGCGCGGCCACTTTCATCCACCTCATGCTGGTGGAGATCCTGCTCCGCACTGGCCAGCCGTTGCAGGTCATCGAACTGATGCGGCTATGGGTCCTGGACCGTCCTGGTCGGCGCTGGCTGCTGTGGCTCGTCTTCGGCTTGCTGACGGTCGCCTTCGCGGCCGCGCTGGCGGCCTACGTGGCAGCCGAAGCCGAGATCCTCAGTGATGCCACCGGCTGGTCGCTGGCGGTGACGCAACTGCTGGTGTACGCGATCTCCGCCGGCGTGGTGCTCTTCGGTCTGCGCGCCGTGGGCGTCTTCGAGAGCGTCGGCGTGCTGGCCCTGATCGGCTGCGTGGTAGTACTGGCGCTGGGTTCGCTTGGCGTGTCCCTTGATCTGCCCTTCAGGCTGCAGGGCTCCCCGGTCGATGCCCTCGCCCTGTTCGGCATGGTGATGTACGGCTACTACGCCTTCTTCTCGGTGCCGCAGGTGGTGAAGGGTCTGGCGCCCGATGGACGGGCGGCGGCGCGCTCCGTGGTAGCCGGCCTGGCGCTCAACGGCCTGCTCATCGGGGCCGTCGCGGTCATCGCCCTGGGTCTCTCCGGGGACGTGACCGAGGTCGCCATCGTGGGCATCTCCGAGCGGCTCGGTCCGTGGTCCGGGGGCATCGGCGCGGTCTTCATCTTCGCGGCCCTGCTGACGACCTACTGGGCCGTATCGCTGGCCCTGGCCGACATCATCTCAGAGCGCACGGGGTGGAGCTTTCGCAGTAGCTGGCTGGCGGCCACGCTGCCGTCCCTGCTGCTCAATTACACCAGTGTGATGGGTTTCCTCGAGTGGCTGAAGCTGGCGGCAGGGCTCACCGCCATCGTGATCGCGCTGGTGACCATCCCGATGTACTGCAACGCCCGCCGGCACGGAGCCGTCAGGGAGCCTGCCTGGAGTCTCGGTCGCTGGGGCAGTCGCCCCATGCTGGGCCTGGCACTGCTGGCGACCGTCCTGATGGCCGCCGGCTCATCGCTGGAGGCGTGACGGCTCGCCGTCGAGCTCCAGCAGTCGCCGCTCCAGCGCTCGCATGGCCGCTCCTTCCTCCGGCTCCGCGTGGTCCCAGCCGCAGAGGTGGAGACCGCCGTGGGCGATGAGCAGACGCAGTTCGTCGGCCGGCGCCCAGGTGCGATCGCTGGTCTGGCCGCCGGCACCCGACTCGGCCTGCTCGATGGCGCGCTCGACCGAGACGATGAGGTCGCCCAGGTGCGGCGCCTCACCGGGCGGCAGCGGGAAGGTCTCGGCCGTCTCCCGAAGGGACGGATCCTGTCCAGGATGTGCCGGAAAGGCCGATGGCGGCAGCATCGGGAACGAGAGCACGTCGGTCGGCCCTGGCTTGCCCATATGTGCCTCGTTCAAGGCCGCCAGCTCAGCGTCGTCGCTGAGGGTCAGCGTCACCGTGGCCGTTTCGGGTGCACCGCCGGCGATCAACGCGGCCTCCAGGACTCGGCGGCACTCGCGCGTCGGCAGGATGTCCACGACTCCCGGTCGCCATACGACCTGGACGGTCAGGCCCACTGCGGCAGCGCCGTCAAGCGCCCTTCTTCTCGAGCGCCCGGCGTGATTCCAGCTCCACGATCTTGTTGGTGGGATAGGCGATGCGGCGGTGGTACATCGCAAGCAACTGTTCGATGAACGATTCCCGGATGCGATCGAGGTCTCGCAGGGTGAGGTCGCACTCGTCGAACTGGCCATCGAGCAGCCGGTCGCTGATGATGCGCGACACCATGGCACGGATGGCAGGCTCCTCATGGCTGGACAGCGATCGCACCGACGCCTCCACGCTGTCGGCCAGCATGAGGATGGCGGCCTCCCGCGACTGCGGCTTGGGACCGGCGTGGCGGAAGCGGCGCTGGTCGACCTTGTCGCCGGCCTCGTTGGCCGCTTTCGAACCAGCCGGGGCGCCAGCCTCCTCCGCTGCGATCTGGCGAGCCTTGGCGTAGAAATAACCCATCAGGGCCGTGCCGTGATGCTGCGGGATGTAGGGGATGATGGCCTTGGGCAGCTTGTACTGGTAGGCGATGTCGATGCCGCGCGCGACATGGCCCATGACCATGGCCGCCGATTCCTCGGGCGGGAGTTGGTCATGGATGTTCTCGCCGCCGCCCTGGTTCTCGATGAATACCAGCGGGTCATACAGCTTGCCCACATCGTGGTAGTAGGCGGCGACGCGGGCGACCAGCACATCGGCGCCGACCGCCTCGGCGGCCTGCTCAGCCAGGTTGCCCACCATCAGCGAGTGGTGATACGTGCCGGGCGCCTCCAGCAACAGGCGCCGCAGCAGCGGCTGGGTGGGATTGGCCAACTCCAGCAGCTGGTACGAGGTGGTGATGCCGAAGACCGAACCCAGCAGGGCGAAGGTGCCGGCCGCCGCGATCGAGGCCCCGAAGGCGGAGATCAACGCCGCTCCCAGCAGCTGCAGCGTCATCTCCATGTTCTCGGAGCCGACGATGATGGTGAAGGCCAGCACCACGGCCACGTTGGTCACCGCGATCGCCGCACCGGCCTGAGCGAACTGCGAGAGGCGCTCCCCGCGACCGATGACGATGGTGCCCACGATGCCACCGAGGAAGGTGTAGGCAGCCAGGTCCATCGACCCGGTGACGACGCCGGCCAGGACCGCCACCATGGCAGTGGCCACGCTGGCCAACCCGGCATCCAGCAGGACCGAAAGCAGCAGCCCCACCGCGGCTGTGGGCACCAGATAGGGCGCCACGGCACGATCGGCCGTCGCCACCAGCAGCGATGTCGCCATCAGTAACGCCAGCGACACCAGCAGGATGGCGTTGTTGCGGTGCCACAGCCGCGAGCGGAAGCGCCACAGCCACGCCATCAGCGTGGTGACCACGACGATCGACAGCAGCAGCCAGCCGAAGACCGCGACCACGTCGCTGATCTCGGTCATGGTGGTGAGGTCCTCGAAGGCCAGGACGAAGGTCAATCCGGCCACCAGCAGCGTGGAGATCAGCCCCAGGCGGACCGCGTCGCGCTTCGTGAAGGCGAGGATCTGGACCCCTCGGCGAGCCAGCATGGTGGAGGCCTACTGCGCCTGCGCGACGCCGGCCAGCTCCTCGTTGACCAGGCGGCTGACGAGCTTCCCATCGGCACGCCCCTTGACCGTGGGCATGAGCTGGCTCATGACGCGACCCATGTCGCGGGGTGAACTGGCACCGCTGGCGGCGATGGCGGCCACGACTAGCGCACGCACTTCGTCCTCACCCAGCTGCTCGGGCAGGTAGGGCGACAGGACGTCGATCTCGGCCTGCTCCTTGTCGGCCAGGTCGTCGCGACCCGCAGCGTGGAACGCCTCGATCGACTCGCGTCGCTTCTTGACCTCACGCGTGACGATTTCGAGCGCCTCCTCATCGGTAAGCGGCTGGCGCTTCTCCTTGGCGGCATTCTGGGCAGCCGCCATCACCATGCGCAGGGTGTCACGACGTTGCGTGTCACCATCGCGCATGGCGGACTTCATATCAGTCTGCAGCTGTTCGGTAAGGCTCACGACAAACCTCCTCTTGGGCAGGTGGAGGAATCGGTCCTCTAGCAGGTGGAGCGCGGGCCTATTCGCCGCGTGCCACCTTCTTCCGCTTCGCTTCCTTACGCTTGCGCTTGACGCTGGGCTTCTCGAAATGCTCGCGCCGTCGTGCTTCGGCGAGGATGCCGCTCTGCTGGATCTTCTTGTTGAAGCGACGCAGCGCAGCCTCGAATGACTCGTTCTCGCCGACTCTGACTTCAGCCAACTAGGAAATCACCTCCCGCTGGTCTGCATCAGGCCACACTCGATCGTCGGGACCAGGACCGACGGGGAGCCACGCGCGGAGTGATACCGCGCTTGCGGGCCGTTCCGAAGTGTAGCCGTGCACGCAGGCACCGGTCAAACGTCGAAAACGATGGAACCTTTGCCGCCGACTCGCGCTCATGGTGGGCGAAAGGGCACTCGAATGCCCTGGTCGTCACAGAAAGGACGGTTCCATGTCGAAGTGGGGGATGAAGAACGCTGGAGGCCTGCGGGCCACGTTGGTGATGGGGGCGGCCGTGGCGCTGCTGCTGAGCCCCGCCGCGGTCGTCGCGGGTACACAGGACCGCGACCGTGATCGCGATGGCGACGGCCTGCCCAACCAGTACGAGCGACTGCACACGATGACACGCGCCGGTAGCGTCGACTCGGACAACGACGGTATCCGCGACGGCCGCGAGGACCCTGACCGCGACGGACTGACGAACCGCCAGGAACTCAGGCTTGGGACGGATCCGCGCCGAGCCGACAGCGATGGCGATGGCATCCGCGATGGCCGTGAGGACTTCGACAAGGACGGCCTGCCGAACCGACTCGAGCTGCGCCTACACACCCGTGTCCGCGATGCCGACACGGACGGCGATGGCGTCCTGGACGGTGACGAGGACCTTGATCTCGATGGGCTGACCAATCGGCAGGAGTTGCGAATACGCCTGCGCCTCCGCGACCCTGATTCGGACAACGACGGGGTCCGCGACGGCCGCGAGGATGCTGACCACGACGGGCTCCGGAATCGTGCCGAGTACCGCTACGGCTACGATCCCCTGAACCCCGATTCCGACGGCGACGGCATCCGGGATGGCAAGGAGCACCACCAGCGCAGCGGCGACCAGGAGTGTGACGGCACCGGTCCCGGCTGCGATGCCGACTGACATCGTCCCGTCGTAACGTTCCATGCGTCGGCCGTCTGGCACCCGAGTCCCGAGTCTGTCCGACCCGGGACTTGCTGGCCGTGGGCCGCTATCGGTCGCGAGCGATGCCTCGACCCGTGGCCGCCGCCACATCGGTGCCATCCGCTACGGTTGGGACTATGAGCGCGGGAAGTGTCGGAGACCGCCAACTCGTGGACGCCGTCCTGGGCGGAGACGACGAGGCTTTCCGGTCACTGGTCGAACGGGAGTCGGCGAATGTGATCGGCCTCTGCCGACGCATGCTCGGCGACCCCTACGAGGCTGAAGACGTGGCCCAGGAAGCGTTTCTGCGTGCCTACCGTGCGCTGCCGACCTACCGTGCTGACGGGCCGTTTGGCGCATGGGTCTGGCGCATCGCCATGCGGCTCTCGGTCGCCCGCCTCAAGCAACGCCCCTCTGATCTGCAGGCAGATCCAAGCCGTGCCGAAGGCTGGCTCATCGATCTGGACGGGGGCGTCGATCCCGTGGGTCGGCTGCTCGGCGAGGAACATCGCCAGGAGGTCCTCGCTGCCATCTCCGCCCTGCCACCAGCCCAACGCCAGGTGGTGTCGATGCGCTTCTTCGCCGAGCGCTCGCTCGAAGAGATCTCGTCTGCCACCGGCTCACCGATAGGGACCGTGAAGTCACGCCTGCACCGAGGGCTCCACACCCTCCGCCGGCGACTGGGGCCATCCCGATGAACGGCATGCCGCTACCGCCGCCTCCGCGGCTCGCACCATCCGCCTCCGACTTCGCCGACCGGGTCATGGCGTCGGTGGCTGGACAGCCACGACCGACGCCGGCGCGCGTGTTCGTGCGGTCCGTTCTCCGCTTCCGGCTCCGCGACGCGTGGGCAGCGTTGGCGACCGCGGGCCGCCTCGCCTTCGGGCCGGCCGGACCCATCCCGACGTTGGTCCGGGTCCAGTCCTTGCTGCTCCTGCTCGTGTTCACCACGCTCGTCAGCAGTGGCGGTGCCATCGCTGCCGCCGGGGCGATCCGTGTCATCGAGACCCAAAGCCACTCGCCGCGGGTGGAGCAACGACTCGTCGTGCCTCCGGCCGGTAGCAGTGCATCGCCACGGTGGTCTCCAGGCCCGATCGCCTCACCGAGTCCTGTGCCGCTTCGTGACCCGGCAGGGACGCCGCGAGCGGTTCAGAGGGCTGGACCACCGGCATCCAAGGAAGGCGCCGGCTCCGGTGGCACCCAGTCACAGAATGGCAAAGTCGGCGAACCGGCAAGCGAGCCCAGGGGGTCGAAGGGCAAGCCCAGTCAGCCGAGCGATGGGACCTCTGGTAACGGCTCGAAGTCAGATGACGCGGCGAGCGATGGTGGCCGCAAGCCCACGTCCCGGACGTCCGAGCCTAGTTCGAACGATGGTGCGACCCGGGCCCGAGATCGGGGAACAGGTTCCGACCGCGACTCCTGATCTGGAGCGATCAGAACGCAGGATCCGGTCAGGGGTCTACAGTCACGCCATGCCCGGCCCGGCTGGACGGCCAGCTCGCTCGTCGCTCCTCGTGTCCATCATGCTTGTGTTGCTCGTGTCCGCCCTCCCCTCGCCTACCGTCGCGCGTAGCAGCTACGAGCTGGAGGCCAGCTATGACGTCGCGTTGCACCTCGACTGGGACAGCGGACGCGTCCATGTCAAGACCCGTATCGACCTCGTCAACACCAGCGGCGGCGAGATCGATCGCATCGTCCTGAACACCGTGGCCGGCCCGCTCGGCGCGATGCGCAACCTCAAGGCCAGGATCGACGGTGTCGCCACCAACCCCAAGGCCTCCGGCCAGACCATCAGCCTGAAGCTGAAGATGCCCCTCGCGGTCGACGACGCGGTGTCGGTCTGGGTCGGCTACCGGGCGCGGTTGGCCACCAGCAACGTGGGCCGCAACTACCTGTTCTCCAAGCTCGACGGCGTGGCCCAGCTGTATCGCTTCATCCCGTGGGTCAGCCGACGCATCCCCTTCGGCAAGCAGGCGCACGGCGAGCCCTTCCTGACGCCGGTCAGTCCCAGCGTGCGCGTCACCGCCACCTCCGATCGCAAGCTGGAGTGGGCCACGACCGGCCAGCGCACCAGCCGGAACGGCCGGACGTCCACCTTCAAGGCGCAGGATGTGCGCGACTTCGTGATGACCGCGAGCCCGTCGTATCGGACGACCCGCGGCCAAAGCATCGATGGCGAGACGCAGATCGTGGTCTACACCCGGACCGCTGACGGGCGACGCCTGCTCCAGCTGGCTCGGCAGGAGCTCGCTCGCTTCGAGCGCAAGATCGGCATCCCCTACCCCTACCCGACCTACCGCGTCGCCGAATCTCGGCGCCGGCCTGCCCATGGAGGCGCCGGGGCTCATCTGGATCCCGGGCTTCCGCAGCGCCGCCGACTATCCCTTCCTGGTCTCGCATGAGACCGCCCACCAGTGGTTCTATGGCATCGTCGGCAACGACCAATCAACGGACGCCTTCGCCGATGAGGCCTTGGCCGACTACTTCTCACGGCGGGCGCGTCTCTCCATCCGGCCCAGCCGATGCCCCATCGACCGGCTCGATCGCGACATCCGTGGCTATTCGACACGGTGCTACTTCGAGGTCATCTATGTCCAGGGCGCCGGGTTCCTCGACGGCATCCGACGCGACTTCGGCGGGCCGGCGTTCCTGCGTGCCATCCGGGCCTATAGCGCGGACGACCGACTGGGCATCGGCAGCAACGCCAAGCTGCTCGACGCCTTCCGCGCGGAGATGGGTGACCGCGTGCTGAAGCGCTTCGAGCGGCGTTTCCCGAGTCTCTTCCCGCTCCCCAAGGAGTCGCCCGAGCCGAGTCCCGAGCCGGCCGCCAGCGCCGAGCCGTTCCCCGCAGCGACAGTGCCCGCCGGGTCGCCCGCTGCGCCGACGCCTTCCGCAGGTGCGACCGAAATGATCCGGGGTCAGGAACCGACGGCCTGATCCTTGAGCGGGATGGTCGGGACGACGGCCAGGAACTTGCCATCACGATCGGCATACGCGCCTTCCGGTCGGTCCCAGCGCAGGTAGTTGCGTTCCATCTCCGCCTGGTCCTGGAAGACCCCGGGGGCGTCTGACGCTCCCCAGATGGTGGAGACGCGCGGATACCAAGGGTCGTAGATGTAGGTCCCGCTGACCTTGGCGTTGCGGAACACCGCAGGGTCGGCATCGGCACGGTAGCCGGTCATGACCCAAGTGTGTGCGCCTCGCCAGGCGATGAGGATGACCGGCGCCTTCGTCTTCGAGAGCGCGATGGCGGTGTCACGCAGCGCCAGCTTGCGGTTGCCGTAGGCGCGAACCTCATAGCCCTTCACGCCGTTGGCCGCAAGTGCCTCGGCGATGGCGGCCGGACCCCAGTCGCCATTGTGGCTGTCGCGCCAACTCTCGAACCTCCCGACCGAGCCGGCGATCTTCTTCTGCTCTTCGACCGAGTTGCCCACCACGCCGTGCATCGCCAGCACTATCTGGATGCCGGCCACCGAGCACCAGTCCTTGGTGTACTGCGAGGCGAAGATGCGATCGGGATTGGCGCGCAGCTTCACGTCGACCGGCTTGCGCTTGGGCCGCGGCGTCTTCAACGGGCGGAGGTCTCCGCTCTCACCCGCCGTGTCAGGCTCCGGCGGCGGGATGGCCGTGACCTCGATAAGCTCCGGGATCTTCCGATCGGGCGGCGGATCGATCGCCAGGTGGACGCGATCGAGCAGATGCTCGAAGCGGGCGCCCATGCCAAGGGCGTCCGTCGTCAGGACTGCCGTCCCGGCAGCTCCTGCTGCGCCCCACAGCACGACGGACGCGGCGAGTGCGAGGAGCAAGGTGCGGCGGCTGGAACGGCGAGGAGTCGTCATGGGCGCTTCGCGGCAGATGCTACCTGACCATGTATGAAGTGACGCGTGTGCTTTTCTCAACCCTTGCTTGAAGTAGCGGGGTGCACAGGCAAGGTCAGAGACGCCTACCCTGCCACCATGCGCGCCAGGCACCAGGCCAAGTGATCGCCACGGTCCGTGAGCGGCTGGCGGCCATCCTGCCGCGTGGCGTCATCCTCCTCTCCGCCCTGACCTTCGCCAGCTACGTCATGGGGCTGGTCCGGGACCGCACCTTCGCCCGTACCTTCGGCGCCGGCAGCGAGCTCGATGTCTACAACGCCGCCTTGGTGCTGCCCGAGCTGACCCTCGATGTCCTCGTCGTCGCCGGGCTCTCGTCGGCCTTCGTGCCCATCTTCGCTCGGATCAAGCACGATGGCGGCGACACGACCCAGGACTTCGCCCGCACCGTGATGACCGCCTCGGTCCTGATCATGCTCGTGGTCGTGGGCATCCTGTTCGTGCTCGCACCAGAGACGGTCAACATCGTGGCACCGGGATTCGATGAGGCTCAGCGGGCGGAGTACACGCAGCTGTTCCGGGTGATGTGCGTGACGGCCGTGATCTTCGCGGCCTCGTTCGCGTTGGGTGAGATGCTCGTGGTGCGTCAGCGTTTCCTGACCTATGGCCTGGCGCCGGTGATGTACAACACCGGCATCGTGCTGGGGACCGTCCTGCTGAGTCCGTCGCTGGGCATCATGGGGGCGGCCATCGGCACCGTCATCGGCGCCCTGATGCACCTGGGCGTCCGGGCCATCGAGATCACGCGCACCGACTTCCGTTATCGACCCTCGCTGGCGCTGCGGACCGACGGCTTCCGCCAATACCTGCGCCTGGCCGTCCCCAAGGCCATCGCGCAACCGATCGAACCGCTGACGTTCCTGTTCTTCACCTCGGTGGCCTCGACGTTCGCCGCCGGCAGCATCAGCGCCGTCAGCTTCGCTCGCAACTTCCAGAGCGTGCCGGTGGCGCTCATCGGTGTCGCCTTCGCGGTGACGGCGTTTCCCGTGATGTCCGCCGTGGCAGCGGACGGTGACCGCGCGCGCTTCACCCGACTGGTGGCGACGAACCTGGTCACCATCACCGTACTGACGCTGATCGCCGCCGTGGGACTCTGGCTCGTGGGCGGCTTCGCGGTCGAGCTGTTCCTGGGCGGGGAGGCCTTCGATGCCGAGGACGTCCAGCTCACCACCATGCTGCTGGGGGCCTTCGCCTTGTCGGTGCCGCTGGAGGCGATGACGCACCTGCTGAGCCGCGCGCTCTACTCCACCAACAACACCATCCTGCCGGTGATCGCCTCGGTCACGGCGCTGGTGGTCACGGTCATCACGGTGAACCTGCTGCTCGACGAGCAGGGTGTGGTGGCGCTGCCGCTCGGCTTCGCTGCCGGTCTGGCGGCCAAGGTGGGCGTGTCCGGAGTCGCGCTGGTGTTCCGACTGCGCACCGTGGGCACGGCACCGAGCGTCGAGGCCAGGTAGGCCGCCGCGGGGTAGGCCGCAGCCGCCTACCGACCTCCCGCGTTTGATTCCCACGCACGTCGACGACGTGACTGTGACGTCGCGTGGTCGATGGTGTGCGTAGAGGTCCCGATCCCTGCCGGACGGGTACGAGGTTTGCCCCTCAGGCACAAGTGGGACAGGAGATGCAAGCAAGACGTTCGCGACATGACTGGCAGGCAAGTCCTGCGGGGTCAGGCGAGGTTCGGGGGCCGTCGGTCAGTTCCCTTCGGCTGAGTGTGCCGACTACACTTGCCGGCCATGACGGCCTTCCCCCACGCCTCCGACTTCGGCTCCCTCGTGGAGATCCTCGACGACGCCGCGACACGCTGGCCGGCCGATCGGCACATGTACGGCTTGCGGCTGGACTCCGGGATGGCCATGACGTGGTCGGCGAGGGAGATGCAGCAGCGGTCGTTGCATGCCGCCTGGCGGCTGCGCGCTGCGGGTCTCGGCGAAGGTGATCGGCTGCTGACGTGGTCACCCTCCACGCCGCACCTGCCCGCGGTGTACTGGGGGGCGATGCGTGCCGGCCTGGTGACGGTGCCGGTGGACTTGCGCATGAAGTCCGACGTGGTCGAGCGGATCGCCGCGGTCGCCGATACCCGCTGGCTGGCGGTCGACGACGGCTACGACGCACCTGACCCGGCAGAGGTCGGCCTCGACCACCTGGACATCCTGAAGCTGGCCGACCTGACTGCCGATCCCGAGGCCGACTGGCCCGACGACTGGGAGGCACAGGTCCGGACCTGGCCGCAGCCGGACCGCGACACGCTCTTCGAGGTGCACTTCACCTCGGGAACGACGGCCGCGCCCAAGGGCGTGCTGCTGACGCACGGCAACTTCCTCGAGTCGATGGGCATGTTCAGCAACCTGCTCGACGGCCGCCACCTCCGCGCGGTCTCGATCCTGCCGCTCTCGCATCTCCTGGAGCAGGTCTCGACGCTGTTCTTCGGCACGATGATGGGCGCCGAGGTGGTGTACGTCCGCTCGCGCAACCCGCGCGTCATCTTCGAGGCTATGCGCGAACTGCCGGCCACGGCCGTGGTCATGACGCCGCAGGTGCTGGAGCTCTTCTGGAGCGGCATCTTGCGTGAGATCAAGGCGCAGGGCCGAGAGTCGCTGGTCGATCGCGCCCGCACGACTCGCGCGGCACCTCCCGTATCGCCTGCGCCGGCTGCTGTTCCGCTCGCTGCACGCACAGCTTGGCGGTGCCCTGGAGCTGATCGTCAGCGCCGGTGCCTACCTGCCGCCGGAACTGCAGGAAGCCTGGGAGGACATCGGCATCGTGGTCATGCAGGGCTATGGCTCGACCGAGTGCGGCTTCGCCACCGCCAACGACGAGTGGTACCACCCCAAGGGGCTGGTCGGCCGCGTGCACAAGGGCACCGATGTGAAGATCGACCCGGTCTCGGCGAGATCCTCGTCAAGGGAGCGACGGTCTCAGCGGGCTACTGGCGTGATGAGGAGAACACCCGTGCCTCGCGCACTGCCGATGGCTGGTACCGCACCGGTGACACCGGCCACTTCACCGAGCACGGTGACCTCAAGCTGTCCGGCCGGCTGCGCAACGTCATCGTGCTGCCCAACGGGCTCAACGTGTTCCCCGAAGACATCGAGGCGGCCCTGGCCGATCATGGTTTCGAGCCAGGCCGTCGTGGTCGAGACGAAGCCGGGTCGCATCGAGGCCGTGGTCCTGCCGCCGGGCTCGGTGCCGATCCTGCGGGCCGACCAGGAGGCTGCCAACGACCGCAAGCTCGGAGACGACGCGTCGGATGAGGCTCGCGCGGCCGACATCGAGACCAGGGTCAAGGCGGCCAACGCCGCCCTTTCGATGCACCAGCGCGTCGCTGCCTGGCGGCTCTGGCCGGAGCGCGACTTCCCACGCACGCACACGCTGAAGATCCGACGCAACGAGGTACGGGCCTGGGCCGGCGACGACGTCGCCCTGCAGGTCCGCGAAGCCGAGGGAGATGCGGCCGCCTGACCGGCCTACTTGTTGACCTCGACCGGTTCGCCGACCGTCCCGACGGCGTCGAAGACCGCCTGAGCCGACGCCGGATCATCGGAGCGACCGCTCGCCCACGTGGTGAAGACGACCGTGTCGTCGAGCACGCCCACCGAGAACTGGGTGTCGGCGGTGTAGTTGGTCTGGCCGAAGCCGGAGCCGAGGTAGTCGGCCAGATCGTGGGCTCGGTCCAGCGCCAGCCCCGGGCTGTCGGCCTGGTAGACCACCACGAAGCCGACGTCGGTGTCGGCCAGATCTGCCCGCAGCACGACCCGGGGCAGCTGCAACAGCGAAGCCGGCTCGGACGGCCGGTAGGCGCCGACGGCCGGGTCGAGGCGCACGCCCAGCAGCGCCGTGGCCACCTCCAACTCGCGGATGGTCGCCGCCATCGACGCATCGAAGGACTGCAGCGGCGTCGGCAGGGCGACCGGGTCAGCCTGTACCGTGGGTCGGTCGGGGCTGGTGCAGGCAGGCAGGGCGAGCACCGCCGCCAGCGCGAGGGGCAGCGGCCACCCGAGTCGCTTCAACCTGGTGGCCAGGCCATGCGGCGGCCGCCGATGAGGTGGAAATGCAGGTGCGGCACCGATTGGCCACCGTCGGCACCCACATTGGTGACGAGGCGATAGCCCTTTTCGGGCAGGCCGGCCTTCGTGGCCAGAGACGCCGCCACCTCGAACAGCTGGCCCAGGAGGTCGGCATCAGTGGCGCCGAGCTCGGCCGCCGACTCCACGTGACGGCGCGGGATGATCAGCTGATGCACCGGTGCCACGGGGTTGATGTCGTTGAAGGCGACGACCGAGTCGTCCTCGTAGACGGTGTCGGACGCGATCTCGCCTGCGATGATCATGCAGAACAGACAGGTCTCTTCGGTCACGCGGGCGGCTCCCTTCGGGCGCTTCAGAATGCTGGCTTGCTCATCATGAGCCAACCGATGGCGCCGATGGCGCCGGCCATGACGTAGCTGATGTAGCGCTGCCGCCTGGCACGCACACGCCAGCGCTCCTTCTCCTCTTCGGTGGCGGCCTCGCGCAGGCCCAGCAATCGCCGCACGCCGGGCCGCTGCACGAAGAACGCGACGATCAGGATGGTGGCGTAGATCGACAGTGCCAACAGCAGCCAGGGTTGCTGCAGGAAGGATGAACCGAGGACCAGCAGCATGCCGATGCCGGTGATGGCCACACCGGCCCCGATGATGATGGTGCCGTGGGCCTCCAGCCAGACCAGGCCGCGCACGAAGCGACCGGACTGGGCGCCCACGACCGGATCGCCATCGGTGCCTCGCGTGCGCATCGTGAACGGCAGCAGGAACGCCGGCACGAAGAGCGAGATGGCGAGGATGACGTGCGAAGTCAGCAGGACCGGAAAGAGCTCCCCAGGGATCACGCGCCAGGGCGCTCCAGATCGAGCGCCACCCAATCGGTCTCCTGCTCGCGGCGCACCACCCGGAGGCCGGCGGCGGCGAGAGCGCTGCGCACCTCCGGCTCCCGATCGATGAAGATGCCCGAGGCCAACAGGCGACCACCACTCCCTGGGACGCCGTCGCCCGGCCGCACGGTCGCTGCCAGGTCCGGCGCCGACTGGACGAGGAT
The DNA here is from genome assembly GCA_963778955.1 of uncultured Chloroflexia bacterium. Classification (GTDB taxonomy): domain Bacteria; phylum Chloroflexota; class Limnocylindria; order Limnocylindrales; family CSP1-4; genus JAFMJV01. The sequence continues at coordinate 155,092 of CAVZWI010000003.1, read as the reverse complement.
GCTGGCCACGAGGTTGGCGAAGACGAGGTCGAACGGGCCTGCATCGATGGGCAGGCTGCCCTGGCTGGCATCGATGGTGACGCCGTTGCGCTGCGCGTTCTGTCGCGTGGATTTCGACGGCGATCGGATCGGTGTCCAGGGCACGGACGGGATCCGCTCCGAGCAGGGCAGCACCGACGGCCAGGATGCCGGAACCGGAACCGACATCCAGGGTGCGGGCACCCTTCACGATGCCTGCGTCGGCCCAGCGCTCAAGGCCCACCAGGCAGAGGCGGGTGGTGGGATGGAGACCGGTCCCGAAGGCCATACCCGGGTCGAGCGCGATGATGACATCGTCTGGCACGGCTTCGAACTCGCGCCACGTGGGCTTGATGACGATGCGCCGCCCCAGGCGCATGACGGGGAAGTAGTCCTTCCAGGCGGTGGCCCAGTCCTCCTCGTGGACCTCGCGCACGCGTAACTCCCCGATGGGGCGCAGGTCGAAGGCGGTGAGATGACCCAGCCGTTCACGCGTGGTCGCGATGGCAGCGTCCGCCGCGGACCGATCGATGGCCGGCAGATAGGCACGGATCGTCACCGGCGCGCCCTCGATGGGCACTGCCGTCAAGCCCTCCTGCTCAGTGGCGAAGGGCTGCTCGACCGAGACACCACCGCCGGCATCGCGCGAAAGGATCTCACTCACGGCTTCGACCGCCTCCGGGTCACACTGGACGCTCATCTCAAGCCAGGTGCCTGCAGCGGACGTGCCGTCGTCGTCGCTCATGGGTGGATCGTCCTTCTCGTGAGCACTCAGCTGATGGCGTCCTTGAGGCGATCGCCCAGTGAGCGCTTGCCGCGCCGAGTGCGTGGGCCGTCGGCCGGCTTGGCCTCACCATCGACGCTGATCTCGCCAGATTCGGCAGCCAGCTCCTCGAGCAGTTCGCGCTGGCGATCGCTGAGACGGGTCGGCACCTCGATGTCGATGAGCACGTGCAGGTCACCTCGGGCGCCTGGGCGGCGCAGATGGGGCACACCCTTGCCGCGGCGGCGGATCTCCGTCCCCGGCTGCGTGCCCGGCTTGATCTCCAGCATCTCCTGACCATCGGGCGTGAGGATAGGCACCTCGGCACCCAGGGCCGCCTGAGTGAGTGACAGCTTCAGTTCGCAGTAGAGTTCGGTGCCATCGCGCTTGAGGACCGGATGCTCCTCGACATGGGTCACCACGTAGAGGTTGCCGGGTGTGCCGCCGCGTGGCGCCGCCTCACCCTCGCCGGTGAGCCGGATCTGGTGGCCGTCGTCGATGCCGGCGGGTACCGTCACGCGCAAGGTGCGCTTGTGCTCCGAGCGTCCGTCGCCGCGGCAGGTCGGGCAGGGCTTCTCCACGATCTGGCCGCTGCCGCGACAACGTCCACAGGGCGTGACATTGACCATCTGGCCGAGCAGGGTGTTGCGGACCTCGCGGATCTCGCCGCTGCCGTCGCAGCGCGGACAGGCGATCGGCTCCGAGCCCTCCTCTGCCCCACTCCCGCCACACGTCTGGCAGGTGTCGAGCGAGGTGAAGCTGAGCTCCTTCTCCGTGCCGTGGATGGCCTCGTCGAACGTCAGCTGCAGGTCATAGCGCAGGTCAGCGCCGGCGGGCCGACGGGCACGACGCGCACCACCACCACTCGCGGCGCCGCTGAAGAAGGCGTCGAAGATGTCGCCGAAACCCTGGAAGCCGCCGAAGGGCCCGTAACCCTCAGCTCCTGTGCCGCCCACCCCGGCGCGACCGAACATGTCGTACTGCTGGCGGCGTCCGGGATCGCTCAGGACCTGGTAGGCCTCGTTGAGTTCCTTGAAGCGCGCGTCAGCGTCAGGGTCGGTATTGACGTCAGGGTGCCATTGCTGGGCCAGCTTTCGGAACGAGCGCTTGATCTCTTCGTCACTGGCACCGCGCTCCAGCCCCAGGATCTCGTAGTAGTCGCGGGTCGTGGCCATGCAATGCCGGAGTATAGGGAAGGTCTGCCCATGACCCCTGCCACGGCTGTCAAGGCCGCGTATCCTGCGTTGCCCATGCAGCCTCTCGTGATCTCGGCGGCCGCCGCGCGTCGCTTCCTCGTGCAGCGTCACCTGCTAGCTCCGGCGCGTTCGCAGTCGGCCGGGCTCGATGGCGTACGCGCCGTGTTCGGTCGCCTCGGCTCCATCCAGTTCGACCCACTCTCGGTCGCCGGACGCAACCACGACCTGGTGCTCCATGCCCGGGTGCGCGACTACCAGCCAGCCTGGACGAACGAGTTGCTCTACCAGCGACGCGAACTCTTCGAGGCCTACAACAAGGGGCTCTCCTTGTTGCCCACCGCTGAGTTGCCGTGGCACCGGCACACCTGGGACAAGTTCCGCGGCCAGCATGAAGGTGACCACTTCATCCGCCACGCCGAGACCGTCGAGCACCTGCTGGCGCGGATCCGCGAGGAAGGTTCCCTCTGCAGCCTCGACTTCGAGCGGCGACCGGCACTGGATTGGTATTGGGGCCCCACGAGCGAGGTGCGTGCCAGCCTGGAGGCGCTCTCGGAAGCCGGCATCCTGGGGCTGGCGCGCCGCGCGGGCAATCGCCGCTACTACGACCTGATCGAACGGCTCTACCCGGCCGCGCTGCTGGCCGAGGAGCGGCCCGATCGCGAGCAGCGTCGCCATCGGCTACTGTCGCGCTACCGCGCACACGGCCTGCTGGGGAGTACCGGCCAGTCCGAGCTGTGGTACGGCATCGGCCCGGCGGTTCGACCACGCGCGACCGACCCGCCTGGCACGGTCACGAGGGCGGCGTTGCATGCGGAGCTGGTACGTGATGGGGAGTTGGTACCCGTCGCGGTCGAGGGTGTTCGCGGCATACGCTACGTCCTCCCAGAGGAGACCGACGGGCTGAATGCTGCCGTGGAGTCCACCGACCGCGGCGACCCGCTCGCCACAGCGAGCGTGGTCTTGCTGGCACCGCTGGACCCGCTCGTGTGGGACCGCCAGCTATTGCGCAGCCTGTTCGGTTTCGACTACGTGTGGGAGGTGTACGTGCCGCGGCAGAAGCGTCGCTGGGGCTATTACGTGCTACCGCTGCTTTGGGGTGACCGCCTGGTCGGCCGCATCGAACCGCGCATCGACCGCGCCGCCGGCTCCATCCGTGTTCTCGGCATCTGGTGGCAGGACGGCTTTGCGCCTCGCCGCGACGAGGGGTTCGTCTCTGCCATGCGCCGGGCGTTGGCTGCGTATGCCCGCTTCGGTGGCGTGAAGCGGATCGATTGGGGTGCCCATGGACCGGAACGACGCCTCTTCGGATCTGGTCGTGCGCCCCGGACACCGAGCCGGGTCAGCACACCTGTCGGCCGAGCACCTGCTTGACGTGTGCGTAGCTGTCCCCTAGAGTCCGTACGTACTACTGAGAGGCGTCTACGTAGTAGAGGGGAGTTGGCTTATGCCATCGAGAACATCGAGCGTCGTGACCACGCTTGCCGTCAGCGCCTTGAGCGTGGTGATGCTCGCAGGGCCGACGTTGGCTGATACCGCCTCCCAAGACACTCAACGTGGCCGGGTCGGACGGCATGCGTTCATCGACTCGGAGAAGCGGCCCGGTGCACGCTGCGTGTATGCGCCAGCGGCACCGGCGGCCGTGGTCGTGAGCGCCTCCGAGTTCGTCGGTGTGGTCGTTCGTCCACCGAAGATGGCCGCCATCGACCGCACGCCGGGTGTCGACCGCGCCCGCGTGGCCTGGCGCTTCGTCTTGCAGGAAAAGACCGCTGACGGTCGCTGGAAGCGGGTCAGCCACAGTCCCCTGCAGGTCGCCCGCACGACCGATGTTCGCGCCGCGCAGTTCAGCCGCATGAAGCTGCGCTTCGACGGCGACCCGATCGCTGAGTATCGCGTCAAGACCAAGGCCATCTGGGTCAGGCCCGGACCGCGGCGCGCCGGCGTGGTCAACCATCTTGTCGACTTCTATCGCGTCAACGGTCGCATCAGCCAGGGTTCCTGCCCCGGCAACCTGCCTCCCATCGTGCCCATCCCGGCGATGGAGTAGCACGCCTCCTCCCTGAGGGCATCCTCGTTTCGAGGATGCCCGGACCGACGGCGGGCCCCAGACCACCCGTCGAGTGTCAGGCGCCGTTCCGTGAGCGATCACGAACGGCGCCTCGGTCTGTCCGGAGGCTCGACCGGATCTGAACAACCTCCAGGATGCAGCGACACATCTTCGTCCTGATCTGGGCCTCTTCCTGCCTCGTCCAATGAGCGTTCGGTGGTGGGTCCGCCCTGCTGGTAGCGGCCGATGCTGCGGTCCGCTCAGGCGCGTCGAGGGGGTCCGCAGGGGCCTGACCAGCGGCTCTTCGGACCGCGGCTTCGATCCCCTACGGCAACGCCACTGGCCATTTGACACGTACGTACTTGTCACGTAGATTCCGTAGGTAATACGTACTGATTATCGATACGTATTACGTAACTCACGGTACGTATCCATGTCGGAGCGACTGATGGGACCAGTGGACACAGGGAGTCGCTTCGATGCGCTATGGCATTTCGCGGTCTTCGACCGCATCCAACCACGCTACCGCCCCGAGATCGGCGGGGCCGCACACGTTCCAGCGTCACGCTTCGGCGTCATCCGGTCGCATCGGGGTCGGCACCAGGCACCCAGATCGAAGCGAGTACCCAGCGTGCCTCGGCATCGGCTGCGGTGACCGCTGCCGCACCGGACGGTGAGCGCCTCGAGACCACACGATGGCAAGCCCAGGGATCCCGACTACTGGAAGAAGTGGCGTGCGGCGCACCAGGCCTACCGCGAACGCGAGAAGCGCCGCAGCCGGGACCGCACCACCAAGTCACACGGAGATCGGGCAGGGCAGTACCAGCGCCGCCGCGAACGTCTCCGGGTCCGGCGTGCGGAGCACGGCTGGGTGGAGTCGAACCACCCCATCCTCGACGACGCCACGCTGGCGACCCAGAACCACATCAGGCCCGACCGCCGCACGCACTACCTGGATCCGCTCTACGAGGACTGCCTGATGTCGGCGGTGCTCGCCATCCTGGAGGGCTCGGATCCGCATGAAGCCATCAAGTCCACGCTCCACGCCGAGCGCGGCCACCGCGCCCGCAGTCTGCCGCTGGACGATGCCGAACCGCACCTCGCCGCGTAGTGGCGTCCGTCCCCGCTCGCTGTGACTCGACCCAGCGCGCCCGAACTGGAACCGCGCCTCACTTCAGCAGCAGGCCACGCAGGCGACGAGCGGTGATGGTGACACCGACCAGGCCCATGACGCCCAGGTAGGCGATATCCACCAGCACCATCGGCCCCACCTCGCCGGTGGAGAAGCTGCGCAGCATGTGCACCCCGCGGTAGAGCGGCGTCAGTTCCACGATCGTCTCCAGCCAGTCGGGATAGACCGAAATGGGGAAGAACGTGCCGCTGAAGAGGAACATCGGCATGGTCACCACGGTGACGACGTCGAAGTCCTGCCACTTGCGCATGAACGTGGTCGCGGCCATGCCCACCGACGCCGCGGCAAGGCCGATGAGCAGGGCACCCGGGATCATCAGGATCCCCCATGGTGACAGCACCAGGCCCAGCACCAGCATGACGATGAGGAAGGCGGTGGCGTAGAGCAACCCGCGTGTCAGCGCCCAGCTCACCTCGCCGATGGCGATGTCCGATGGACCGAGTGGAGTCGCGAGGATGGCATCGAACGTCTTGGCGTACTTGAGCTTGAAGAACAGGTTGAAGGTGGCCTCGAAGAGCGCACCGTTCATGGCCGCGGTGGCCATCAGCCCTGGCGCCACGAAGGCGGCGTAGGGGATGTCGCCAACGTCACCCACCAGTGTGCCCAGGCCGAAGCCGATACCCAGCAGGTAGAAGATGGGCTCGAAGAAGCCGGTGACGATGATGGTCCAGTTGCGCCGGTAGACCAACACGTCACGCTCCAGCACCTTGTGGGCACGGGAACTGCCCAGCGGCCCGGTGGGGAAGAAGCGAGTGGTGATGAACATGCCGCTACTCCGCCAGCCGTCGCTGGAAGGTGACGTACGAAGCCAGGAGACCCACCACCACGAAGGTGCTGAGATAGGTCACGTTGACCAGCGCCAGGGCAGGATCGAGCACGTCCAGGGCGATGCCGCGGGCCAGCGCGACCGCGTGCCACAACGGCGTCAGCACGGCCACCAGCTGCAGCACGTCGGGCAGCTGGCTGATGGGGAAGAAGGTGCCACTGAAGATGAACATTGGCATGATGACGAAGCGGAAGAGCGTGGCGAACGGTGCGTCGTTGGTCTGCGCCGCCGAGAACGCCTGGATAGGCGCAGCGAAGGCCAGACCGGTCAGCACCGCCACCGGCAACAAGGCCACCGCGTGGGGCAGATCCGTGGCCCCGAAGGCCACCATCACCGCCAGGAACACGATGGCGCCCACGGTCAGGCGCAGGCCCACCCAGACCAGCTGTCCGGTAGCCACCTGGCGCGCATCCAGCGGCGACAGGATCATGGCCACATATGTCTTGAGCCAGCGGATGCCGGCCATGACCGGGTAGGTCGATTTGCCTGTGGCCGTGTTCATGGCCGTGGCCACCAGGATGCCCGGTGCCAGGAACATCACGTATGAGACGCCTTCGATGCCGGCGGGGTTGGCGTCATCGACGAAGGCGCCCAAGCCCACTCCCAGCGCGGCCAGATACAGCACCGGGTTGAGGAAGGTGGAGAAGACGGTGCCGTGCCAGGTGCGCCGGTAGACGAGGATGTGGTGCTCCACGACCCGCAGCACGCCTCGCAGCGCAGAGCGTCCCCTCACTCGATGAGTCTCCGGCCAGTCAAGCGCAGGAAGACGTCCTCCAACGATGAGCGCCGCACCAGCTGGCTGATGGGTCGGATGCCCTCGGCATGCAGCGCCGCGGCAGCCGCCTCCCCGTCGTCGCTGTAGAGGAGCGTGCGATCGGGCAGCTGCTCGATACGCTGCACGAGACCGTCGAAACGACCGTCCAGGTCGGGCCGCTCGCCCTCGCCGAAACGCAACTCCAGCACCTCGCGGCTGCTATGTTGCTCGATCAGCTCCCGTGGCGAGCCCTCGGCCACGATCTCTGCCTTGTCCATGACCACAAGGCGGTCACAGAGCTGCTCCGCCTCATCCATGTAGTGCGTGGTCAGGATGAGCGTGACGCCCTGACGCTTGAGTCGATAGAGCCGCTCCCAGACGAGGTGGCGAGCCTGCGGGTCAAGACCGGTGGTAGGCTCATCGAGCAGCAGTACGGACGGCTCGTTGATGAGCGCCCGAGCGATGGTGAGTCGCCGCTTCATGCCGCCCGACAGCGGTTCGACCTGCGAACTGGCCTTCTCGGTCAGGTGCACGAACTCCAGCAACTCATCGCTACGACGCCGACACTCCTTGTAGGGGAGGTCGAAGTAGCGCCCGTAGATGATGAGGTTTTCGCGGACCGTGAGCTCCATGTCCAGCGTGTCCGCCTGGGGCACCACCCCGAGGCGGCCGCGGATGGTCGAGCCGTCCGTCGCGGAGTCCATGCCCAGTACTTGCAGCGTGCCCTCGGTGACCGGCGAGATGCAGGCCACCATGCGCATGGTGCTGGTCTTGCCGGCGCCATTGGGCCCCAGGAATCCGAAGGCCTCGCCGGGCGCGACGTCGAAGTCGATGGCGTCGACGGCAGTGAACGTGCCGAAGCGCTTGGTCAGGCCGCGGGCATGGATGAGTGGTGAGGTCGATCGCGTCGGGCACGATCCGATGGTAGCCCGAATCGACATCGGGCCCAGATCAACCGGGTGCCTGAGGCCCGTCGGCCACGGGTTCGGGGACCGTGCCCATGTGAAGCACCACGATGCCACCGGACATGGGCCGCCAGTCGACGTTGAGCAGGCCGGCCTCGCGCATGATCTCAGCGATGCGGGCTGGGCCTGGATAGTCGCGAGTCGACTGGACGAGGTAGGCGTAGGCATCACCCTGGCCGACGAGGCGACCGATGAGTGGGACGATGTGGTCGAACCAGCCCGCGATGAGCTTGCCCAGGCGACTGCTGGGTCGGGTGATCTCCAGACAGGCCACCTTCCCGCCCGGCCGCACGGCGCGCGCCATCTCGGCGAAGCCCTTGCCGTAGTCGGCGAGGTTGCGCATGCCGAAGGCGATAGTCGCCGCGTCGAAGCTGTCGTCGTCCACGGGCAGGGCCAGGGCATCGCCTTGTTGGAACGTCAGGTCGGCGTGGGCGGACGCGGTCCGCTGTCGCGCGATGCCGATCATGCCCGCAGAGAAGTCGATACCCACCGCAGACCCACCCGGCTGTGCGGCGCGATAGAGATCGGTCGTGACCTTGCCCGTGCCGCAGGCGACATCGAGCGCACGCCCACCGGGACCGATGGCGCTGGCCTCCACCAGCTTGCGTCGCCAGCGCGGTTCCTGGAAGCCGCTGATGGCGAGGTTCATGCCGTCATAGACGCCGGAGATGCGGTCGAACATCTCCTCCACGCGCTGTGGCGGTGCGCTGTTGCCTTGCGTCATCGGCCGCTCTCCTTTGCTTCGAGGCCAGCCTCCTGCGCGAAGGCCAGGATGGCTTCGGCTATCACGTCTGGCTGCAGGATCGGCGCCAGGTGATCATGCCCCTCGAGCCGGTGGTGGTCGGCGCCACGGATGCGACCGACGAGTGCCTCCGCGATATCGGCATAGAGAGGATCGCTGGCATCACCACTGACGATGCGCACGGGCGCGACGATGGCGGCCAGTCCGTCGGCGTTCATGCCCAACAGGGTGGCATCCGCGACGGCTCCTTGCCCAGCGCGACCGATGTTCGCTCGGGCGGCTGGGCTCAGCGCGGCGACCGCATCGGCGCCGGACACTCCGACCATGAAGGCCAGCGCCGCACCGGCCCGGTCACCCCGTGCCTCGGCTGCGAGCGTCTCTCGTGCCACCTGTGCCATGTGATCCTGGGCCCGTCGTGGCGCCAACGGCCCGTACGGCGGCTCGTACGCGAAGACAGCAGCGACGACCCCCCGATGGCGGGCAGCCAGCTCGAGGGCGACACACCCGCCGTAGCTGTGGCCGACCACGATCGCGGGGCCGAGTCCCTCCGCATGCAGGATGGTCAGCAGGTCACGGAGATGGGTGGCCACGTCGATGGGCACGGCCGGCCCATCGGTGGCGCTGCGTCCACTGCCGCGTCGGTCGACGCTCACGACGGTGAATCGTTCGGCGAGCGTGCCGGCCAGAACGCGCAATTGTCGCGAGGACGAGAGCGTGGCGTGGAGCAACAGCAACGCCGAACCCTGGCCCGCCCGCTGATAGTGGATGGTCGTCATGTCGCGGTCTCGGAGAGCAGGTCGCATAGATCAGGTCGAAGGACCTTGCCCAGGCTGTTGCGTGGCAATGCCTCAAGCCGCGCGAAGCGCGCCGGCACCTTGTAGGCGGCCAGGTGTGCGCGACAATGGCGCAGCAACTCCTCGTCGGACACGTGGACTTCCGGTCGCAAAACCAGGGCAGCGGCTGGGACCTCGCCCCAGCGGGCATCAGGGATACCGACCACGGCGGCCTCAAACACGGCCTGGTGGGCCACCAGGACCGCTTCGATCTCCGCGGGGGTGATGTTCTCACCACCGGAGATGATGATGTCGTCGCGACGATCGAGGATGCGCACCAGGCCTGCGTCGTCCACTGTGCCGACATCCCCGCTGCGCAGCCAGCCATCCCGCAGCTTCGCGGCCGTGCCGGTGGGATCATCGACGTAGCCGGCGAAGACCATCTCGCCACGGATGAGGATCTCGCCACTGCTGTCGGTGGCACCGTCGGGCTCGACGCGCAGCTGCACGCCCGGCAATGCCCGCAAGGCGCCCGCTTCTCGCGTCGCCGCAGCGATGCCACCCACGGCGACCCCGGAGGCCGTCTCGGTCATGCCGTAGGTCGTCAGCACCGGATACCCCGCCGCCCTTGCACGCGCCAGCAGGTCGGCTGCGATCGAGCCGCCCCCGAGCAGCAGGGCGCGCAGCGTATCCGGCACCTGCTGCCCCGACCGAGCATCCAGGAGCGCCGCCAGTTGTGTCGGCACCAGCGAGAGATGGCTGGCACCCGCCTCCATGGCGGCACTGAAGGCCGAGGCGTCGAAGCCGGACAGGACCTCCAACTCCGCCCCCCAGCGGATGGCGCGCGTCGCGATGGCCAGCCCCGCCACATGGTAGAGCGGCAGGCTGAGCAGCCAGCGATCGGTCGGACGCGGCCGCAGCACCGCCGACCAGGCGTGGGCGCTGGCGGCGAGGTTGCCGTGAGTCAGCGACCACGCCTTTCGCTCGTGCCGTCGTGCCGGAGGTGAACACGATGGCCGCCGGCGCATCGAGGTCGAACTCGTCGAACAGCCGGGGGGAGGTGGCGCACGGTCGCGCAGCCATCAGGGCTTCGATGCGGTGGCGTCGGATGCCATCGGGGGTGCTGGTGGCCGCGAGTTCGGAGTGCTCCCCATCGTGGACGACGGCAGCTGGCTCGACCATCGCCAGCTGCTCGCGAAGCTCCCTTGTGGCCGCCCGACGGTTGAGTGGCACCAGCACCGCGCCCAAGCGGCGGATCGCCTCGATGAGCACCACCGCGGGCACATCATCGAGCAGCAGTGATGCCACCCGGTCGCCCGCCGTGATGCCCTCGCCACACAGCGCCGCAGCGAGCGAATCAGCCGCGTGCAACAGCTGCACTCGCGACCAGCTGACCTGCCACGCGACCGACCCACCACGGATGGCCGGCTCGTCGGGGCGACGGGCGGCCCGCATCACCAGCGGATCGGGTGAACGGCGGCTCATGTGACCCGATACCGCTCCAACGCCGCCTCATCGATCTCGATCCCGAGCCCCGGACCATCCGGCAGCACCATGCGTCCGCCCGCACAGGGCAACGGGGTCGCAAGCAGGTCGGATTCGAGCACGCCTGCGGTCGCCAGTCCATGTGCCTGTGGCCCCGGCGCGACCGACGCCAGGTGCAACGCCCCGGCGATGCCGACACCGGTCTCGAACAGCGTGGACACCGTCACCGGCACGGCCGCCGCCGTGGCCAGCTCCACGATCGCCGCCGCCTGCCGCAGTCCTCCCACACGCGCCGGCTTGACGACCAGCGTATCGACGGCCCCTGCATCCAGCAGTGCCCGGGCCGACCCGACATCACGAACCAATTCGTCAGCGGCGATGGGCACCGACCCGGTCCAGCGCAGGTGTGCCAACGCCTCCCAACCAGCCGAGGCCGCGATGGGCTGCTCCACATACTCGAGGTCGAACGCGGTCAGACGCTCCAGCACGCGCGGCGCGCCCTTCACTGAGAGGCTGCCGTTGAAGTCGAGGCGCAACGCCACGCCGGAGCCGATCGCCTCGCGAACGGCCGCCACTCGCGCTTCCAGCTCCTCGGGTGCCTCGTCGCCGGCCTTCAGCTTCAGGCAACGGAACCCGTCCGCCACCAGCTCGGCCGCCTGCGCCGCGACCTGGGCCGGTGTGCCGACGCCAAGCAACGCGTTGACCGATACCTCCGTCGCAGGATCGTGGCCCAGGTACGAGGCTACCGATCGATGGCCGACCAGCGCCAGCAGCTCGACCAACGCCGATTCGGTGGCGGCGCGAGCGGCACGCCCGACGAAGGGCCACCTGTCGATGTCGCGCAGCGCGCCCTCGACGGCCACCGGGTCGGCCAGGTGGATGCCGCTGAGCGCGGCCACCAGACGGGGCGAAGCGTCATCACCGAGGTCGGCGGGCTCGGGGGCGGAGAACTCGCCCCGGCCCTTCCGTCCATCGTCGGTGCGAAGGGTCAGGATGCCCGCGCGGCGGTGCTCCCAGCGCATGGTTCCGCTGCTGAACGGCACGCGGAAGGGGATCTGGACGGTATCGACGTGAACGTCGGCGATTCGCATCAGCCTAGGCCCCCGCTGGCGAGCCCGATCGCGAACAGCACCGAGTATACGAGTGACAGTCGTGCCGTCCCTTTGAGGGCCGCGTTGAGACGACGCAGATCGCCGCCCTTACGGACGACCCGGCGGAGCGGCAGGGCCAGCGGCACGGTCGCCAACGGCAGCAGGGCCGCGAGCCACAAGCCATCAGGCGCGCCGACCAGGAGCACGAGCAAGACCGGCGTGAGATACGCGAGGACCAGCAGGGTGTCGTATTCCTGCATGCCGAAGCGAGCGCCGCGGCGAGCCGCCAAGGTCAGCTTGCCAGCCCGGCGGTCAGCGTCGATGTCGCGCAGGTTGTTGACCACCAGGATGGCCGTGATGAGCGCACCCACCGGGACCGCCGCGACGAATGCCAACGGCTCCCAGCTCAGCGTCTGCAAGTACGTCGTGCCGGCCACGGCCACCAGGCCGAAGAAGATGAAGACGAAGACCTCGCCCAGGCCGCGGTAGCCGTACGGCCACGGTCCCCCGGTGTAGGCGAGGGCACTCACGACGGCGGCGATGCCTAGCAGCAGGATGGGCAACCCACCGACCCAGACGAGGTAGAGCCCCACCAGGCCCGCCAGCCCCACCACGACGGCGATGCCGGCCAGCATCTCCCGCTGGCTCAGCCAACCCTGGGCGGCGGCGCGAGCCGGTCCCAGCCGGTCGTCGCTGTCGGCGCCGGAGCGAAAGTCGGACAGGTCGTTGGCGAGGTTGGACGTGATCTGGAGCAGCAGCGCCACGGCCAGGGCGCCCAACGCCGGCAGCAGCTCGAAGGCCCCGAGGCCGATGGCGACCCCGAGCCCGACCAGGACCGGGCCGACCGCTGCCGGCAGGGTCGCCGGACGGGCCGCCAGCAACCAGGCGTGAGCCCGCGAGGGCGGTCGGATCGGAGTCGTCATCGGGCGCCTTGGGTCACGGCCGACGAGGGTACTTGCTGAAGTCGGGTGCTCGCTTCTCCAGGAAGGCCTTGCTGCCCTCGTGCGCCTCCTCGGTCAGGTAGAACAGCATCGTGGCGTCGCCGGCCAGCTCCTGGATGCCGGCCAAGCCATCGGTATCGGCATTGAACGACCGCTTCAGCATGCGGATCGCGGTGGGGCTCTTGGCCAGGATCTCCTCGGCCCAGCTCACGCCCTCAGCCTCGAGGCGTGCCAGGGGCACGACCGCATTGACCAGGCCCATGTCCAGGGCTTCGGCCGCGGGATACTGGCGGCAGAGGTACCACATCTCGCGCGCCTTCTTATGGCCCACGATGCGCGCCAGCAGCGTCGCCCCGTAGCCGCCGTCGAAGCTGCCGACCTTGGGGCCGGTCTGGCCGAAGACGGCGTTGTCGGAGGCGATGCTGAGATCGCACACGACGTGCAGCACATGCCCCCCACCGATGGCATAGCCGTTGACGAGGGCGATGACGGCGATGGGCAGCGAGCGGATGAGCCGCTGCAGGTCGAGGACGTTGAGACGCGCGGTGCCGTCGGCCGCGATGTAGCCACCCTCACCCTTGACGTTCATGTCACCTCCGGAGCAGAAGGCCACGTCGCCGGCGCCGGTGAAGAGCACGACGCCGATGGAGCTGTCGTCGCGAACCCGGTGGAAGGCGTCGATGAGCTCGGTCACGGTCTCTGGCCGGAAGGCGTTGCGCACGTGCGGGCGATCGATGGTGATCTTGGCGATGCCCGTCCCGCTGTGCTCGTAGCGGATGTCGTCATAGTCGTGGGCCGTGGTCCACTGGGTCGGCATGGCGAACTCCTACTGGCTGCTGGACTGGTGAAGGAATTGGTCGATGAGACGCCGATAGGCGTCGGGGTCTTCGATATGGGGCGCATGGCCGACATCCGGGACCACTGCCAGGCGGGCGCCCGGGATGCCGTCGGCGACCACGCTGGCTCGTGCCAGGCCGACCGGGTCGAGTCCACCGGCGATGACCAACGTGGCGACCGTGATCTCACGCAGGCGATCGTGGAGCGGCGCCATGACGCCTTGGCCGGCACCTCGCAAGGACGCGGCCAATGCGGCGGCGTCGTGCCGGAGACGCTCCATGTGCAGGCGCTGGCGACGCTCGGCGGGCAGCGAGGCCTGGTTGGCGAACAGGGGTAGCGCCTCCCAACGATCGACGAAGGCGGCGGTGCCGTCGCGCTCCAGGTCGGCCGCCAGATGCTCATCGGCATCGCGGCGGCGTGTCCGCTCGACCGAGTCCGCGATGCCCGCCGAGGGGCTCTCGACGACGAGTCGGGCGACCAGGTCCGCATGCTCCAAGGCCAGCACGAGTGCCAGTCGCGCGCCCATCGAGTAACCGACGACGGTCACCGCGGAAGCCTCCAGCAGAGCCAGCAGGTCGGCCAGGTCGTCGGCTTGATGTTCCAACGCATAGCGGGCCGGTTCGGTCGGAGCGTCGGACTCGCCGTGCCCCAGGAGGTCAGGCGCGATGACCAGGTGGTGCGGCGAGAGCGCCTCGATCTGTGCCGCCCAGGTGCGCGCCGTGCCGCTGAACCCGTGCAGCAGCAGGATCGGCGGCCCCTCCCCCTCGGTCAGGACGTTCAGGCTCACGCCAAGGCCTCCACGGCTCGCGCGACGGCATCGAACGCCTCGCGGTGCAACTCGACGTTGCGAGCGCGGTCGGTGCGTAACTCCACCACGTCGACGCCGGGCCGTCCGACCGCCTCACGCACGGCAGTCGCCACGTCGTCGCCCTCGGCCAGGACGTGCTCGGCACCGAGCGCCCTCACGAGTGGCCCGAAGTCGGTGCCATGCGGGGTCCCGAAGAGTTCCTCGTAGTGCTCGGGCAGGCCGACTCCCGGCAGCGTCGCGGAGGCCTGCGGCAGGAAGGAGAAGATACCGCCACCATCGTTGTTCACCAGCACGATGGTGACCTCGAGGGCGAGTCGTCGCGCCGCCACCAGAGCGTTGAGATCGTGCAGGAAGCTGATGTCACCGACGACCGCAACCACCGGCTGCTCCTGGGCCGCGGCGGCACCGAGCGCCGTCGAGATGAGGCCGTCGATGCCGTTGGCGCCGCGGTTGCCCAGGCAACGCATCGCGCGGGCAGACGCCGGGAGGTAGGACTCGAGGTCGCGCACCGGCATGCTGTTGCCGACGATGACGATGGCGTCATCGGGTACGGCCTCTCCGAGGCGCTCGAAGATGACCCCCTCGAAGGGTTCCTGCCGTCCCTCGCGCCAGTTCGTGAGTGCGTCTCCGGCCGCGGCATCGGCTGCTCGCCAGTGGGCGAGCCAGTCGGTCGACGTGCCTGGCGATGTGAGGCCGTCCGCGAGGCGGTTCGCGAACACGACCGGATCGGCCTCGATCAACGTGGGCTCGGGCGACCGCTCCCATCCAGCCCCATCATCGATCAACAGCTGACGCACCGCAAGACCGTCAAGCAACTGGGTCAGCGCCTTGGACGTGGGAGTGGCGCCGAAACGGAGCACCAGGTCTGGCGCGGGCCAGCCGCGCACGGCATCGCTCCGCAGCAGGGCATCGTGGTGAGCGATGACGCTTGTTCGATCGTGAAGGCCGATGCGGACGTTGGACAGGCCATCGGCGAACAGCGGGAAGCCCGACAGCACGGCCAGCCTCGTCGCCGCAGAGGCAAAGCCGGGCAGGTCGATGGGACCGCAGACGATGAGCCCGCGCCGGGCATCCTGGATCATGGCGGCGGCGCGTTCCACATCGGCCAAGGCGACCTCCAGTTCGTGGGTCGCGGTCTCATCGTGCGTCGATGGAGCGTCAGCCACCGGCCCATCGGGCAACAGTGGCTCGCGGAACGGCAAGTTGAGCTGCACCGGACCAGCCGGCGCTGCCACCGCTCGGGCGACCACCTCTGCGACCACGTCGCGGATATGTCCGAGCGCGGCTGGCGACGCCTCCGGCGGCGGCAACTCGGCGAACCACTTGGTATGCCGACCGAAGAGCTCGCTCTGGTCGATGGTCTGGGGCGCACCGCGTCCGTGGAGCTCCGCGGGACGGTCGGCCGTCAGCAGGATGATTGGCACGCGGCCATATCGGGCCTCGGTCACCGCCGGGGCGAAGTTCACGACGGCCGTGCCGGAGGTCGCCAGGACGGCCGTCGGACGCCGAGACGCCTTGGCCGCACCCAGCGCGAAGAAGGCCCCGGCGCGTTCGTCGAGGTGGACCCAGCAGCGCAGGCCGGCCGTGGCCCGTAGCGCGAGGGCCAGGGGCGTCGAGCGGGATCCCGGGCAGATGACGACATCGCGGACGCCGGCCCGAACCAGCTCCCCGGTGATGGCTCGCAGCGCGCCTGCCGGTACCAAGTCCGCGCTCATGGCTCGATCCGACCCAGAGCGGAGCCCAGGGCCAGCAGCTTGGCCGAGGATTCGTCCCACTCCTGCTCGGGGTCGGAGTCAGCCACGATCCCACAACCGGCGAAGAGCCAGGCCAGGCTACGGTGGATGACGCCCGAGCGCAGTGCCACCACGAACTCGCCGTCGCCACGACCATCGATCCAGCCCAGCGGCCCTGCGTACCAGCCGCGCTCGAACGACTCTTCGTCCGAGATCAGCTCAAGGGCAAGCGCACGCGGTGTGCCACCGACCGCCGGCGTGGGGTGCAATCGTTCGACCAATGTCAGCACATCGGCATCATCGCGCAGCCGTCCGGCGACCTGCGTGACCAGATGCTGGACGTGGCGGAAGCGGACGACCTGGGGCCGCGGCGCGATGGCGAGATGCTCAGTCACGGGCGTGAGCACCTCCCGCAGCATCGCCACCACCACGGCGTGCTCCTCACGCTCCTTGTCGCTGCCTTCGAGCTCGTCGGCCAGTCGTTCGTCGTCTGCGCAGGCGACCGCACGGGCCGCGGATCCGGCCATGGCCATCGTCCGCAATTCCCGGCCGTTGAGGCTCACCAAACGTTCTGGTGATGCCCCCACGAATGACCGATCGCCACGTGAGATGGCAAAGATCGTGGACTCCGGAGCCGAGGCTGACAGGCGCCGCAACACCGCGGACACGTCGATCGCCGAGTCGGCCTCGAGGGCCACTCGCCGTGCCAGCACCGCTTTGTCGAGTCGACCACGTCCCGCGGCACCGGCGAGTCGCGCCACCGACGCACGCCAGGTGGACGCATCCGGTCGCTGATCGGCGACATGCAGCGTGCCGTCCCCTGCATCCGTATCCGGCTCGCCCATCTCAGCCAGCAGGCCCTGCCACCTCCGCGCCAGCGCCTCCAGTCCCGGTGCCTGTCCCACGCGCGCGGACAGTGTCAGCCAGCAGCCGTCCGGCGTCGTGGTCAGCAGCAGCGCCGGGAGCACCAGGCAGGCCGGCTCGAACCCTTGCCACACCTCCGATGCTGCGGGCTCATCATCGAAGCTGAACCCGCCCAGCAGCAGCGGTCCGGTGCCACGTGGGGCGTCGTCTTGCTCGATGACGGCGCCACTGAGCAGTTCCGCCCATGCCTGCGAGACAGTGTTGAAGCGAGCGGCACCGGGCCCCGGCCGTACCGCCCAAGCCTCACCGACGGCGACCAGCGAGAACCCGGCATCCGGCTGCGACCAGAGCGACGCGCCGAGATCGGCCGCGGCGGCATGGAGGGCGATCGGCTCGACCGTCGGCACCGGCACCGTGACAGACACCAGCGTGCCCACCGGATGCGTCGCCGCGGCGACGGCCGTTGCTTGGGCCGCCGTCAGCAGCGGCGTCGGATGGATCAGGGTCATGCGTCGTCGAGCACGTCCAGGCGGTGCTCGGAGATGCCGACACTGCGCAGCAGGATCGCTCGCAAGGTGGGGTAGCTGTCTTCGAGGTGGCCCGGCTGCTCGTCCATGAGCCAGCGCGAGACGACCTCGTTGAGGGCACCGAACCAGGCCATGCCCGCGATCCGCGTGTCGATCGGCTCGATGATGCCGTCCGCCACCGCAGCGTCCAGCTGTTCGGCGATGAGCCCGCTGAAGCGTTGATGGAGTCGCGCCAACTCCGCCTGGAACTCCGGTCCTGCACCGACCGCATCGATGAGGAACAGCCGTGCCATCGTGCGGTGGCCGGCGAACACGCCCAATACGGTCCGCAGCGCCACGTCTGCACGCTCGATGGGATCGTCCACACTGCTCATGGACCGCTCGACCTTGCCCACCAGGCGATCCGCCGTGGTTCGCAGCAGTTCCAAGAAGAGAGACTCCTTGGTGGGGAAGTGGAAGTAGACGCCGCCCTTGCTGGTCTCAGCCTGGCGGCCGACCTCGTCGACACCGGCGTGGCGGTATCCGCGCTGGCTGAAGACCGTGAACGCGGCATCGAGGATGCGCTCACGCCTCCGGGCACTCCGCTCCTGCTGCACGTCGTTCGGACCTCCGATCGCGACTTCCGACCGACGGGTCGGTTTTCTGGGTGCAGCGTACCAAAGGAGGCGACGGTACGGGATCGGGCCTCCCGCACATTTCCTACTGACATAGGGGACAATAGATGCCACATGAGAGTCTCCGCCAAGGCCGATTACGCCGCCAGAGCTGCCGCCGAGTTGTCGACTGCGACCGATTCACCGATCAAGGCAGACGCTATCGCGGCAGCCCAGGGCATCCCGGCCAAGTTCCTCGAGACGATCCTGCTGGAACTCAAGCACGCCGGCATCGTCAGGAGCCAACGCGGACCCGACGGCGGCTACACGCTGGCCCGGCCGGCCGAAGACATCAGCCTCGCCGACGTCATCCGCGCCGTCGACGGGCCACTGGCCAACGTGCGTGGCGATCGGCCGGAAAACATGGAATATCGCGGCGCGGCGGAGCCGCTTACGGACGTCTGGATCGCCGTCCGCGCCGCGCTGCGGGACATCCTCGAGACCACCACGTTGGCGCACCTGCGCGACGGTGTGCTCCCGGCGCGCGTCTCCGAGCTGGCCGACGATCCCGAGGCGTGGGTCTCCCTGGGCAGGATCCGGGGCGCCACGCCCGAGCGCCGCCGGAGTCGTCCTCAGCCGAAGGACAGCAGCGCCAAGTCGTAGATCGAGACTTCGCTGGCGCCGTCGAACGACACCCGTGCGGCATCGATGGTTCGAGGCTTCTTGTCCAGCGCGATCAGGCCCACGTAGGTGCCAGCGCCGGGCATGGGGTAGCTCACCACCGGGCACCACGTCCCTGCCTCCCGTGCGGCGAGCTCGACGCTGACCGGCGCGCCCGCGGCCTCCACGCGCAGGACGTAGGCAAGCGCATGGCAACGCAGCGCCGGTCCACCCTCGGGGATGACCAGGGAGCCGGTGCGTCCGTCGAAGCGCACGGTAGGCACCCCGCCGGCGTCGGCCGCTGTGCCCACATCGAGCGATCCGCCGCCCGCCTCCAACGCGGGTGCGCCGTCGACGATGTTCCATGCGACCTCGGCTTGCAGCCAGGCCAGCTCCTGGGCCAGGTGCGGCGAAGCCAGGAAGCGCCCCGGGGCGGGCTCATAGTCGTAGTCCTCACCGCGGGCCATGGCCCCGCGAGCTCCGGCGGTCGGCAGCGGACGGAAGGCGAGCTTCTTGCTCGCCTCGGCCAGCCCGGCGACCTCGTTGGAGACGGCCGCGGCGGCCTCGCGCCCGAACATGTCGCTGATGGGGAAGCCCGCTAGCTGCAGCTTGCTGCCGAATCGCGAGGGGCTTCGTGAAAGCTCTCGCATCTCATCCATCAGCGCCCGCGTTCGGGGCTGCCAGCGGTCGATGACGTGATCCACGCTGGCCGGGATATCGAAGGGGACATCGGGTAGCTGGAACGAGTGCGTGGACGTCGTGGCGCGGTTGCGCTTGGCCTGGAACTCCTGCCACGATTTGGTGAAGTAGTGGTTCATCTGCAGGTTCGCATAGCTCGGGTCTGCGATCACCGTGGCGCGCTCGGAGGTGGGCTTGCCGGCCGTGTTCACCGTGCGCCCGTGGACCGTGGTCGCGTTGTGGATTCCGACCCGGGCCGTCCCGCGCGGCCGGATGATGGGCTTGGCCAGGATCTCCGAGGTGCCTACGCGCGGCACCTGCACGCTGTGCTCACGGTAGTTCTCGGTGACGAGCCCGGCGGGCGGCGTCCGGTGACCCGAGTAGCAGAACTCCTTGCGTGACACCAGCACCTGCTCGGCATCGGGATAGCGCGCCATCACCTCGCTGATGGACTCATCGTTCTCCGGCACCAGGAACTCATCGATGTCGACGTAGGCGATCCACTCGGTGGTGTCGCCGAAGAAGCGCACCACGTGGTTGTTGGCATCGCGCTGCAAGCCACGCAGGGGGAAGAACACGGTGGTCACGACGCCATGGTCGGCATACGGCTTCAGGACCTCGTGCAGCTCGTCGGTGCTGCCGTTGTCGTAGAGGAAGAAGTGGTCCACGCCGATGGCCAAGTGGTGGCACAGCCACTCCTCCATGTTGGGCGCCTCGTCCTTCAGGATGGCCATCACACACACGTCGAAGCGGCCACGGTCCATCAATGGCGTCCGGGCCGGACGCTCATCCGTTCGACCCAGCAGTCGGCCCAGGCGGCGGCCGGGGCTCATCGCCGCTCAGCCATACGAGAGCAGGAAGAGGTCCAACACGCGCACCGTGGTGCCGCCGCCGGAGAACGAGACGTCGACACGCTCGACCAGGTGCGGCCGCTCATCCAGTTCGACGACGCCGGCCCACGTCGATGCCGTCGTCAGGTCGGTGCTGACCGGCGCACTCGCGGAGCCGTCGTGACGTCCGGTCTGGGCGGAGAGGCGCAGCGGAGCATCGGCGGCAAGGACGAGCCCAAGGGCATAGCGACGTCGCTGATCCGTCGCCGAAGCCACCAACGACAGCGATGCCGCGCCCCCCTTCAGCACGAGTTCGGTCGCCTCGCTCGTCGTACCCACCTCACCACGGAGGTGGTCGGCCAGCGCCCGCACGTGGTCGGATGACGAAAGGCAGCCCGGAGTGGCGTCGTAGTCGGTGGTACCCAGGTCGCCGACAAACCCCACCGCCGAGTAGTGGTTCTTGAGGCGGAATGCCGGTCCGCGTTGGGCCTCGTCGAAGCCGGCTGCCAGGTTGACGATGGCGAACTCGGCGAACCGCCCCAGGTCGTTGGGGATGGGGAAATGGGCCAGGCCGAGCTGGCTGCCATAGAGGAATGGCTTGGGCGCCAGGCTATGGACGCGCTCCACCATCGCCCGGGTCCGTGGCGCGAACCGCTGGGCCTTGGTGTCGACGCGGATGGTCGGCAGATCGAAGGGCAGGCCCGGACGTGGCAATCGGCCGGCGGCGCTGCCACGAAATCGTTTGGCCTCGAACTCTTCCCACGAGCGCGTGTAGTAGTGGTTGACTTGCACCACATCCATGAGCTCGGTCGGCATCACGGTCTCCCGAGGTGCCTCGATGGTGGCACCGTCCGACCGTTGCGGCAACCGGTCGGCCACTGTGGCGCTGTGGATGTCGACCGACGAGATGCCGCTCGGCTGCAGGGCCGTCTTGACACGTGGACCCTTTTCCGCGTCACGCCCATCGGTGTTGGCGATCTGGGTATAGGCCTCGATGACCAGGCCGTCCGGCTGCGTGCGATGGCCGCTGAAGCCGAACTCGGCGCGCGGCATGCGCAGGTCGGCCGCCTCCGGATAGCGCGACAGGATGCTGGGGATGTCGTCATCGCTGACCGGCACGATGAATTCGTCCACATCGACGAAGGCAAGCCAGTCAACGCTGGGTCCGAAGAAGCGTAGAGCGTGGTTGTAGGCGCCCAGTTGCCCACCCGGCAGCGGCCAGTCCACGATGGTGACGAGGCCGTGGTTGGCATAGCGCTCCAGCAGTTCGAAGGTGCCGTCCGTGCTGCCGTTGTCATAGAGGAAGACGTGATCGACGCCGAGGGCGAAGTGGAAGCAGAGCCACTCTTCCAGGTAGTCGGCCTCGTTCTTGACGATGCAGACGATGGCGAGGCGCAGGCCCGGGTCGTCGATGAGCGCACCGCGTCCGGCCACGTTGGGTGGCCGGCTGCGCCAGTTCTTTCGCGGTGGCTTGCGGGGCGTCCGGGTCGGATCGAGCCGCACCTGGGTTCGCCGTAGCGGGAGCGCCAGATCTCGGGTTCATCGCCCGGCTCAGCCGGCGTCGCAACGTCATCGCGTTAGCCTACGCGACGGAGCCGGGACGATGTTGGCTCTAGACCTCCTTGAACTCGCCCTCGACGGCCTCTTCGCCGTCATCGGCCGAGTCACCCGGGGCATCAGCGCCACCGTCACCGGGGGCGCCCATGTCGGGAGCACCCTCCGGCCCTGCGCCCTGGTAGGCCTTGGTGGCGACTTCCTGGAGCGTGCTGGTGAGCTCGGCTGAGGCCTTCTTCACAGCCTCCTCGTCGTCACCCTTGAGCGCGGTCCGCACCGCCTCGATGCGCGACTCGAGCGTGGCCTTGTCAGCCGCGTCGACCTTGTCTCCGAGGTCCTTGATGGTGCGCTCGGCCTGGAAGGCCAGCGCATCGGCCTGGTTGCGCGTCTCGACGGCCTGGCGCTTGGCCTTGTCCTCGGCTGCGTGCTCCTGGGCCTCCTTGACCATGCGGTCGACATCCTCGTTCGAGAGCATCGAAGAGGCGGTGATGCGCACCGACTGCTCGCGCGAGGTGGCCTTGTCCTTGGCCTTGACATCGAGGATGCCGTTGGCATCGATATCGAACGTCACTTCGATCTGGGGCACGCCGCGGGGAGCCGAGGGGATACCGTCGAGGATGAAGGTACCCAGCGTCTTGTTGCCGGTGGCCATCTCCCGTTCACCCTGCAGCACGTGGATCTCCACCTGCGGCTGGCTGTCAGAAGCGGTCGAAAAGACCTGGCTCTTGGAGGTCGGGATGGTCGTGTTGCGGTCGATAAGCCTCGTCATCACGCCACCCAGCGTCTCGATGCCCAACGATAGCGGGGTCACGTCGAGTAGCAGCACGTCCTTGACGTCACCGGCCAGCACGCCGGCCTGGATAGCCGCGCCGACCGCCACCACCTCATCGGGATTGACGCCCTTGTGGGGCTCCTTGCCGCCGAACATCTTCTTGACGGCCTCGACCACCGCCGGCATCCGTGTCTGGCCGCCGACGAGGATGACCTCGTCGATGTCTGACGGCTTGAGCCCGGCGTCCTTGAGCGCGGCCTCGACCGGCTTGCGGGTGGCATCGACCAGGTCGGCCACGAGGTCCTCAAGCTTGGCCCGCGACAGCGTGGTCACCAGGTGCTTGGGGTTACGGTCAGCATCGACCGTGATGTAGGGCAGGTTGATCTCGGTGGTGCTGGTGGTGGAGAGCTCGATCTTGGCCCGCTCGGCGGCCTCCTTGAGGCGCTGCAGGGCCTGCTGGTCCTTGGCCAGGTCGATACCCTGGTCCTTCTTGAACTCCTCCAGCAGCCAGTCGATGACCTTCTGGTCGAAGTCGTCACCGCCCAGGTGCGTGTCGCCGTTGGTGGCCTTGACCTCGAAGACACCGTCGCCCAGCTCCAGGATGGAGATGTCGAAGGTGCCGCCGCCGAGGTCGTAGACCGCGATCTGCTCATCGACCTTCTTGTCGAGGCCGTAGGCGAGCGAAGAGGCGGTGGGCTCGTTGATGATGCGCTTGACCTCCAGGCCGGCGATGCGCCCGGCATCCTTGGTGGCCTGGCGTTGCGTGTCATCGAAGTAGGCCGGCACCGTGATGACCGCCTCATTGACGGTCTCACCGAGGTACGCCTCGGCATCGGCCTTGAGCTTCTGCAAGATCATGGCACTGATCTCCGGCGGACTGTAGGACTTGCCATCTGCGAGGGTCACCACGATGCCGTCGCTGTTCTTGTCCTTGTCCACCTTGTAGGGCACCAGCTTGATGCTGCGCTGGACCTCGGGGTCATCCCAGCGTCGACCGATGAAACGCTTGATGGAGTAGACGGTGTTGGCCGGGTTGGTGATGGCCTGGCGCTTGGCGATCTGGCCCACGAGGCGCTCGCCCTGCTTGGAAAAGGCCACGACCGAAGGCACGGTGCGACCGCCCTCCGCGCTGGGGATGACGGTGGGCTCGCCACCTTCCATCACGGCGATGGCCGAGTTGGTGGTGCCGAGGTCGATGCCGATGATGCGTCCCATGGATGATGCTCCTTGTGAGTGGGTTTCAGTCGTTCTGCTTGGGTGTGTCGTCGTCGTTGCGGGCCACCGCCACGAGCGCGGGCCGAAGCACGCGATCGCGGATGGTGTAGCCGCGCTGGATCACCTTGGTAACGGTGCCGTCAGGCACGTCCATGGTGTCCTCATAGGAGATGGCCTGCTGCGTGTGAGGATCGAAGGGTTGACCTTCGCCCTCCATGGCCACGATGCCCTCTGCTTCAAGCAGCGCCCGCAGCTTGCGGTCGATGGCGCTGATGCCCTCGACCCAGGGGCTGTTCCGGGTGTCATCGGGGACGTGCTCGACCGCCAGGTCGAAGTCATCGGCCAGGTCGAGCACGCGGACGAGCAACCGATCGCCGGCGATGTTGGCCCAATCGGCACGCTCCTCTTCCGTGCGGCGCTTGAGGTTGGCGAAGTCGGCGCGGGCGCGCTGCCATCCCGCCTCCGCCTCAGCGGCGCGCTGCTCGGCCACTTCGAGCTGCGCGCTCAACTGCTCGATCTGCTCGTGCAGTGAGGCGCTGCTGGTGTCGAGCGCAGCGATCCGCTCTTCCGCGCGGGAACCGCCTCGCTTGGCCGCGCTGGCGGTCGCCTGGTCGTGCTGTTGGGGGTTGCCGTTGGCGCCTGGGGCGCCGGGTTTCTTCTCGTTCATGCGTACAGGTGATCCACCAATTCATTCATGAGGCCACGCACGTAGCGGACCGTTGAGATTGCATGTGGGTAGGCCATGCGGGTGGGGCCGACGACGCCGACGACGCCCACCGCTCGATCCGGCCGGCCGTAGGACGCGACCACGAGCGAGACGTCATTCATCTCGGCGTGCTCGTTCTCACTGCCGATGAAGACGCTGACATCGCCCGAGGCGGCCAGCCGCCGCACGAGGTCGCCCAGGTAGACGCGGTCCTGGAGCACGTTGAAGACGCGGCGCAGCCGCTCGGAGCGATCGAACTCCGGCTCCTTCATGACGTTGAGCAGGCCCTCGCTGAAGACCTCCTCGACCGCGGCCGCATCGAACTCGTGCATCAGCCTCGAGACACGCTCCACGGCCTGGGTGAAGAGCGGGTCGACCGAGGCCGGCCGCTCACGTAGCGTGTCGAGCACCGCGTCCACCTCTGAGGTGGTCTTGGCGCGCAGGACGCGGTCCACACCGTGCGCGATCTCGTCGAGCTCCGCCTGGGTGTACTCGTGGTCGAGGTTGAGCAGCACCTGCTTCACTGGGCCGACCGCCATCACCAGCAACAGGCTGGCGGCACGCTCGGCGGTGGGAACGATATCGATGCGGCGGATGCGGCAGGACTGTGGCTTGATGGGCGTCGCGATAGCGGCCGAGCCGGTCGCGCTGGCGAGCGTGGAAGCCGCCAGGCGGAACCACTGCTCGTTGGCGAACTCGACCTGGCCGAACTGGTGGCGGATCATCAGCTGCTCCACCGGAGCCAGGCACACCTGCTCGGAGATGGATTCGACGTACAGGCGATAGCCGCGGTCCGTGGGTACGCGTCCCGCGCTCGTGTGGGGGTGACCCAGGAGTTCCGCGGTCTCCAGCTCGGCCATGATGTTGCGCACGGTGGCAGGGCTGATGGAGAGTGCATACTTCTCCACCAGCGCCACGCTGCCCACGGGCTGCGCCGTGGCTACGTATTCCTCGATGATCGCCCGCAGGATGGCCGCTGAACGGTCCTCCAGCGGTCCCGGGCGTACCTTGCGCCTTGCCAATCGATCCTCTTGGTTCGTGCTTCTGACTCAGTGGTTCGAGTTAGCACTCCCAGTACACGAGTGCTAACTCCATGGTCAGTATGGTAGCAGTCCCCTGCCCCGAGTGTCAACGGGATAACCCCGCTACGGGATAGCCCCCGCTTTGGATGCATGTAGCCGAATGTCAGCCCAGGTGGCCTTCGACGCATGCCCAGCGATCCGGGGGGTCGTGGCCCAATCCGGTGGAGTCACAGGCTCAGCCACTTCGCTAACGCCACTCAGCGAGCCAGTGCACGACTGATAGATGGCTGCAACGTGGCAGGAGGTCCACCGGTCACGACTTCGATGAGGCTGTGTCTATCGTTTCGCAGGGAACGGTGGACACGGTGGACAGCCGCGATGATCGGGTTCGCCGATCGGGCAGGAGAGGACGCGTGATCGAGGGTGGACGAGCAGCAGGTGCGGATCGACTACCGCCCCGAAGAAGCGTGACGGATTGGAAGTCGCCCGCGCGGCCTTGGCGAGGTATGACGTCAAGAGCATGATCACGGCCCTGGGCGGGCACCCCTGGCGAGAGCATCTACTGGCGGTGACACCATCTGGTCTGGCCATCCTTACGCCACGCAATCACCGAGGGCATGAAGGACGCGATTTCGCCGTGCGCCTGGCACGTTGGCCGATGGTGCGACTGGGCGGCTTCGGAGAGCCGCAGGGCGATGCTGACGGCACCCGATACGACCTCGTGGTCCGCGTCGGCCGTCGGTCATTCGTGGCCATCCTCGACGGGCCGACCGGTCAGCGGGTCCTGGGGGACTTCGTCGTGGCCGTGCAGCGCGGCATCCGGGGCGAATTCCTCTATAGCGACTACGACGCCGCATCGATGCTGCCCGCCTGACTCGGCTCGGTCGGATGACCCGCCGGGTGGGTAAAACGCTCACGGGCAGTCGAGCTACCAGCTGGCGGCTTCGCCTCCGACACGATTCGCGCTGCGCTGCTCATCCTCTCCGCTTTCCACGTACGCATGGAACGGATCGGCCGGCAAGCCGCGCGACTTGCGCAACTCCGCGAGCGGACCGCGCACATCGGTGAAGAAGGCGCTCCACAGCAGATTGTTGGCCTCGAGCACGTCGCCACGCTGCTGCGCGGCCACGAGTGCCTCACGATCGACGAGCAGTGCCTTGGCGAAGAGCTCCTGGAGCGTCTGCACCGAGCGGATGATGGCCGCCACCTTGGGCTCGATGTTGTGGCACTGGTCGAGCATGTAGGCGGTCTCGTTCGCCGTCTTCTGGGCCACCGGATCGAAATCGTCGCGCATGGCGTTGATGAGCTCATGCGTGATGCGGAACATCTGGTAGGGGTCGATCGAGCCGACCATCAGGTCGTCGTCGCCGTACTTCTTGTCGTTGAGGTCGAAGGAGCCCAGCTTGCCCTCGGCCAGCAGCAGCGCCACGATCTGCTCGATGTTGACACCGAGTGAGTGATGGCCGGTATCCACGCAGACGACGGCACGCTCGCCGACCCGGTTGCAGACCGCCAGCGACTGACCCCAGTCCTGCACGTCGGTCGAGTACAGCGCGGGCTCGAAGATCTTGTACTCGAGGTACATGCGCGCCTGCTGAGGCAGGTGCTGATAGGCGGCCTGCAGCCCTTCCACCAGGCGGTTACGGCGCCAGCGCAGGTCATCCTGACCTGGGTAGTTGGTGCCGTCTCCGAGCCACACCTTCACCGCCGGCGCAGCGGTCTGCTCGGCGATGCGGCAGCACTCGATGATGGCGTCGAGCGCCCTCTGCCGGACCTCGCCCGAGGGATGACACAGGGAGCCGAGCATGTACTCGTCATCCTGGAAGGTATTGGAGTTGACCGCGCCGATCTTGAGGCCCTTGCTCTGCATGTAGCCAAGCAGGGCGCCGTAGTCATCGACCTTGTCCCAGGGGATATGCACGGCCAAGGTCTTGGCGATGCCGGTATAGCGATGGACGGTGCCGGCATCGTCGACCTTCTCCTCGACGGTCCGCGGCGTGCCTGCCTGCTTCCAGACACGGAACCGGGTGCCGGTGTTGGCGAAGCCCCACGAGGGGATCTCGATTCTCGAGCTCGTCGACGGCCCAGAGCAACTTCTCCTGGACGGCGCTAGCGCTGGCATCGATGGTGGACGTCATCCGGGTTTCTCCTCGCTCCTGGGCATGGCCGACCGATGGGCCACGCGCAGCCTCATCGTATGGCACGGCGCGATCCGGATGCGCGGTCCAAAGGGCATGCCGCTCCGGACCGTTTGCCCCTGCCGATCGCTCGTCCCTG
The DNA here is from genome assembly GCA_963778955.1 of uncultured Chloroflexia bacterium. Taxonomy (GTDB): domain Bacteria; phylum Chloroflexota; class Limnocylindria; order Limnocylindrales; family CSP1-4; genus JAFMJV01. The sequence goes on along the minus strand of CAVZWI010000003.1, from coordinate 127,226 downwards.
CGGGCGTCGTCGTGGCGCCGAGCGATCCCGCTAGCGCTTGATCTCGAAGTTCTCGTAGAGATAGCGGCGCGGGACCTGCCCACTCTCATGGATCCTTCGGGCCAGGTCGCGACCGAAGTAGCGCCAGTGCCAAGGCTCGTAGCTGTAGCAGGAGACCTTCTGCTTGCCCTCTGGATAGGACATGATGAAGCCGTACCTCCAGCCGTTCCTGGCCAGCCACTTGCCTGACGGTGACTCCCCGAAGGCCGTCTTCAGGGGCACGCTGGGTGCGGTCGTGAAGTCCAGCGTCGTCCCCATCTGGTGCTCGGAGTGGCCCGGTCGGGCCGAGAACCTAGCCGCATGCGTGTAGCCGTAGCGTCGGACATACGATGCGAACAAGGCAGCCTGGTAGCTGTAGGTCCGCTGCGCCGAGCGCACCGCCAACGGCTTGCCAGCCCGACGAGCGGCCGCCGCCAGGGCCCGCAGGTCGTCGATGATGATCTTGCGGACCTTGCCATTGCCGCTCAGGCCGGCACGTGAGACGGACACCAGGTCGCGCGGCTGGTAGCTGCGGCGGAGCTTGAGGTTGGTATCGAGGAGTGTCATCTTCCAGTCCTTGACCTTGCCGTAACGCGTGCGGATGTCCTGGTACTCGCAGGCCGGCAGACGCACCTTCGCCGGCGAGACCGAGGAGACCAGGGCCGTGAGCGCCATCTCCAGGCTGGGCGGCGCGAAGCTCACGGCAGCGACCTGATCGACGACGGACTCGCCGGCACCGGAGTCATCGGCCGCGACGACGGTCATCGTGGTCCCAACCAGAAGGGCCATGGAAAGGATCGCCGCGGTGGCGCGGCGGACGAGCAGTGACGGCATGGCCGAATGCTACGCGCCCAGCGCAGGGGCTGCACCCGAGGGCACGTCGCCTGGGCCGTCGGGAAGGAGCCGCGTGAAGACCTCGTTGGCCAACAGCCGGCCCTGTTGCGTCAGGCGCGTCCGTTCGGCGACGACCTCGACGAGGCCATGCCCATGCGCCCACTGGAGCGCCGGCGCGACCGCCGGCTCGGCAGCCAGTCCCCGATCGATGCCCTCGACAAGGCGCAGCCCCAGGATGACGCGCTCGGCTAGCGCCGTCGGCGTGTCGACCGCCTCGGATCCACCCGGCGGCAGGCGGCCCTGCCTGAGCGCCTCGACATAGCCATCCAACCGTGCCGCGTTCCACGTCCGTTGCAGCCCACCGTCCGAGGCGTGCGCACCCGGTCCCAGTGCCAGGTAGGGACGGCGATGCCAGTACAGCAGGTTGTGCCGGCTCTCTTGCCCGGGCCGCGCCAGGTTCGCGATCTCGTAGCGCCGCAAGCCGGCTGCCTTGGCCAACTCATCGGTCAGCAGCTCCATCTCGACCGCGCGTTCGTCCGACTGCTCGCCCAGGGCACGCGTCCGCCAAGCTCGCGCACCGCGGCTCAGCGGCAGGTGGTCCCCTTCGGGCCCGGTCAGACCCTCCGCGTCGGGATCATCGAGGGTCAGGGTGTAGACGGACAGGTGCTCTGGCTGGAGCGCCAAGGCAACGTCCAGGGTCGCCTGCCACGACGAGAGCGTCTGCCCCGGCACATCGGTGAGCAGGTCAAGCCCGAGCGAGTCGATCCCGGCAGCCCGAGCAGCGTCGACCGCCGCCATCACGTCGGCGGCGCGGTGCCGACGACCCAACCGACGCAATTCGGCAGCGTCCATCGACTGCGCCCCGATGGATAGCCGGTTCACGCCGGCGGCGTGGAAACCGGCCAGGTCGCCGACCTCATCGGCCCCCGGGTTCGCCTCCAGGGTGACCTCGGCATCAGCCGCGATGCCCAAGCGGCTGTCCACCGCGGAAAGCAGATCCGCCACTTGCTCGACCTGCATCAGCGACGGTGTGCCGCCGCCCAGGTAGACGCTCGACAGAGCCGTCCGACTCGTCCCGAAGGTGGCGTCGAGCGCGTCCGCGCGTAACTCGAGCTCCCGGGCGACGGCGGCCAACAGCGCTTCGACGCGGTTGCCTGGGCCACGCGCCGCAGCTCCGGCCACGACCACGAAATCGCAGTACGGGCACAGCGACACGCAGAATGGGAAGTGGACATACAGCCCCTCCGGCGGGCGAGGCTCGATCACGAGTCGCGGCCGACGCCTATCGTCGACGGGGATCGTGGGGCGCGATGACGTAGGCGCCGGCATCTCCGGTGCCTCGACGACGTGGGGTGATCTGCTCGACCGCGGCGCGACGGGGCGGACCCATGGTCATGAAGAAGGCGAAGCGCGTGATGGCGTGACCCACGAACGCCGCCGCGATGCCGGCGGTCATGAGCACCAGCGCCCCGCCGATGACGCCGATGATGAGCCAGTTCAGGACCATGATGAAGCCTCGGCTACCCGTACCGGCACGCACCGCGCCGGCATAGATGAAGGCGGCCGAGCCGACCGCCAGCCAATCAGGCAGGCCGAGCAGCAGCAAGGTACCCAGCATGACGCCGCGGAAGAGGAACTCGTCGAAGAAGGCCGTCCCGACGGCGAACAGGACGCCACCGGGGTAGCGATCGGGCCGCGGGAAATCAAGACGTCCGTTGATGACGGTCGCCAGCACGAAGGCACCGATGACGCCGGCGCCGCCATAGACCAGGCCCAGCAGCATCGCCCCACCGCGGTCGGGCGCTAGCGTGAGGTTGAGATCAGCCACTGGCGAGGGGTGGAGCGCGAAGATGATCAGCGCCAGCGCGATCCCGGCGGCATACCAGGAGACACGCGACACCCACACGCGCCACTCGCCATCCTCGGTATCCCACTCCGCGGCGCTGAAGCGCTTGGCATCCAGGCGCAGCAGGAACATCAGCGCGACGAAGCCGATGAACAGGAGGTACTGCAGGGGCTCCGGCAGCACCTAGTCGCCCTCGCTCCCGCGCAGGACCGCCAGGAATGCCTCCTGGGGGATCTCCACGCTGCCCACCCGCTTCATCCGCGCCTTGCCCTCTTTCTGTTTCTCGAGTAGCTTGCGCTTGCGCGTCACATCGCCACCGTAGCACTTGGCCAGCACGTTCTTGCGCATCGCACGGACCGTCTCGCGTGCGATGACGTTGGAGCCGATGGCCGCTTGGACCGGCACCACGAACATCTGACGCGGGATGAGCTCCTTGAGCTTCCTGACGAGCTCCCGCCCGGCGCTCTGGGCGTCGCTCCGGTGGACGATGATACTCAGCGCGTCGACCGGTTCGCCGTTCACCAGCACATCGAGCTTGACCAGATCGCCGACGCGGTAGCCGACCTCCTCGTAGTCCATCGAGGCGTAGCCCTGCGTGCGGCTCTTGAGTTGGTCGTAGAAGTCGACGATGACCTCTGCCAGCGGCAATTCGAAGTTCATCAGCACGCGCGTGGGGTCGAGGTACTCCATGTCGCTGAACGCGCCACGGTGGTTCTTGACTAGCTCCATGAGCGTTCCGATGTAGTTCGAGGGCGTCACGATGCCAAGCTTGACCCAGGGCTCGGAGCATCGATCGATTCCCCGACCGGTCTGGCAGTAGCGCCGGGTTCTCGACCTGCACCTCGCCGCGGCCATGCATGAGGGTGACGCGGTACTCGACCGAGGGCGCGCTGGCGATGATGTCGAGGTCGAACTCGCGTTCCAGGCGCTCCTGCACGATCTCCATGTGCAGCAGGCCCAGGAAGCCGATGCGGAAACCGAAGCCGAGGGCGACCGAGGACTCGGGCTCGAAGCTGATCGAGGCATCGTTGAGGTGCAGCTTCTCCAGCGCCTCGCGCAGGACCGGGTAGTCGGGGCCGTTGATGGGGTAGACGCCGGCGAAGACGAGCGCCTTGGCCGGCTTGTAGCCGGGCAAGGGTGCCGCGGCTGGTCGTCGCGCCGATGTCAGCGTATCGCCGACCTGGCAGTCACGCACGGACTTCAAGCCGGTCGCGGCATAACCGACCTCGCCTGGTCCCAGCGACTTGACCGGTACCATCTGCGGTCGGAACACGCCCAGCTCCACGAGCTCGCTCTGGGCGCCGGAGGCCATGAGGCCGGATCTCCTCGTTCTCCCGCAGCGTCCCCTGGCTCAGCCGGACATAGGCGACGACACCCTTGTAGGCGTCGTAGTGGGAGTCGAAGATGAGGCCGGACAGCGGTGCGTCCGGGTCCCCGCCCGGTGCCGGGATACGCTCGACGATGGCTTCCAGCACCTCGGGCACATTGGTGCCGTCCTTGGCGCTGACCATGATGACCTCCTCACGCGGGATGGCCAGCACGTTCTCCAACTCCTCGATGACGAGGTCAGGCTGGGCGCTGGGGAGGTCGATCTTGTTGATGACCGGGATGATGACGAGGTTCTGTGCCAGGGCGAGATAGACGTTGGCCAGCGTCTGTGCCTCGATGCCCTGCGCCGCGTCGACCACCAGGATGGCGCCCTCGCAGGCCTGCAGGCTGCGGCTGACCTCGTAGCTGAAGTCGACGTGGCCGGGCGTGTCGATGAGGTTGAGGCCGTATCGCAGGCCGTCACGGGCGGTGTGCTCCAGGCGCACGGCACGAGCCTTGATGGTGATGCCCTTCTCACGCTCCAGGTCCATGCTGTCGAGCACCTGGCTGGTCATCTGGCGCTTGTCGAGCGTGTGGGTCAACTCGAGGAAGCGGTCAGCCAGCGTCGACTTGCCGTGGTCGACGTGGGCGATGATCGAGAAGTTGCGCAGGCGTGACTGAAGGATCGAACCATTCATGAAGTGTGCTCCGAGGCGCCCACGCTGGAGTCCCGGTAGTCCAGGGCCGACGTGAACGCCAGCGCGAACGCGTAGACGCCGGCCTCGATGACCTCGGCCCGTTCCACTTCACGACTCGTGCGCACAGGATAGCTGGCAAGCCTGACAAGATCGGGCGAGAGGTATCGCCGCCCCGGATCGCCAAGCAGGACGACGGTGCCACGACCGTCCGCGAGTCGGAGCCATGCGAGCATGCGGGTGGCCATGGTTTCCTCGTAGCAGACGTCGCCAGCCAGGATGACATCGCACACGGGCGGAGGGTCACCAAGGATATCCCGGCCAATGAAACCGACACGCACGCCGTTGGCACGCCCATTGACCGCGATCGCCGCTTCTGCGATCGGATCGATGTCCACCGCCATCACTGACCGGGCACCAGCGCGCAGCGCGACGATGGCACACAATCCTGACCCGGACCCGAGGTCAAGCACGTGCTTGCCTGCGACCGTCTCGGGTCGCTCCACGAGGAATCGCGCGAGCGCCAAGCCACCCGCCCACGGAAAGGCCCAGTACGGGATGTCGGGGTCGGCCAGGCCCAATTGTTCCCCTGCCTGCCGGCATACTGCTGTGACGTCATCGGCTATGTGCAGGCGAACCGACGGCACGTCCGGTACGGGCCGGAGCGCCGCATTTCGGCGGACGAAGGCGCGCAAGCTCGCGGGCGTTGGCGTGGGCATCCGCCAAGACTAGCGCGCCGCACGGGACCTGCCTGCAGCCGAGCAGCCGGCTACGCGATGTCCCTTGTCCCGCGCGCTGCCGATCCGCCCCTGGACGTGATGCCGACGCCAACGGCTGCCATCGATCGCTCCAGGGCATCCAGCTCCGTGTCGGAGAGTCGATCGATGAAGTAGGCCTTGATACCTCGCAGGTGGATCCGGCTGGCCGCCCGCAGGCGCGATAGCCCGGCATCGGTAAGGGTCGCCTCCGCACCACGACCATCCGACGAGCATTGGCTGCGCTCCACCAGACCGTCCGCTTGCAGCCGATCGACGAGTCGCGTGACCCCGCTTCGCGTGAGGAAGATACCCTCGGACAACTGGCTCATCCGCAGGCGGTGGCCTGGTGCCTCGGCCAAGTGAAGGAGCGCCGAGTAGTCGGCGAGTGACATGCCGGCCTCCGCGCGCAGTTCCTGGTCCAGGCGGTCCACGAGCAAGGCGTGTGCCGCGAGCCATCCGCGCCACGCCGCCAAGCGCGGGTCCCGAGGCGACAGTACCCCCGTCCGCTTCGTATCACCGTCCGATCCGTTACCAGTCATCACCGTGCCAATCCTAACCCACTTGGAAGAGTGCTTGCGCGGTCAAGTAGTCTGGCCGCCGATCGGATGGCTCCGTGCGGCGCCCACACGTCAGGTGGGCTCTCCTGCTGGCGCTCGGGCCCGACCTGCGTTACCATCACCTTTCGCGCGGGTCATGAACGCGTTGGGCGTGCTGTGCCCGCGTCGCTGACCCTGCGCCAAAGATCACCCAGAGTTGTTGAGGACACATCACCTTGGCCCATTCTTCGCGGACCTGGACCGGCGCACGTACGCCGCAGGCCCTCAAGCGCGTCCGTCAGTCCCATCGCCGCAATGCCATCCTGCAGCCTCGACGCACCGCCGCCAAGACACAGGTGAAGAATGCGTTGCTCACGGCCGAGGGCGGCGACGCCGAGGCCACGCAGAAGGCCGTGGCAGCCGCGGCCGCGGCCCTCGATCGTGCGGCCAAGGTCGGTGCCATCCATCCCAACAACGCCGCTCGTCGCAAGAGCCGACTGATGCGTCGCGCCAACGCCGCGCTCGCCGGTGGATCCGTGACTGCCAGCAGCAAGCCGCAGCGCCAGGTCGGCAAGGCTGCAGCCGCCAAGGCCGCCAAGACCCGCATCGCCGCCGGCAAGGCATCCAAGGCCAAGGGTGAGCAGACGGCTGCCGGCAAGGCCCGCGCCGCGCTGACGAAGTCGGCCCGCTCCGCTGAGGCCAAGCCCGCTGTCGCAGTCCCTGAAGCGACGACCACCACGACCAAGAAGGCAGCCGCGAAGACGACTGCCGCCAAGAAGCCGGCAGCGAAGAAGGCTCCGGCCAAGAAGTCGACCGCCAAGAAGCCGGTGGCGAAGAAGACCACAGCCAAGAAGCCCACCAAGAAGGCGGAGTAAGCCGGCAGCCCCCTCCCCTCGTCTCAACAGCCCGGAAGCGGCGGCTCGAGCGATCGACCGCCGCTCTTCTGTGTCTGGCGCGACAGTTCAGCAGCTTGGCCGCCCGGTGGCTGCTTCAAGCGGACGAAACGCGCCATCGATGCTCCGTATCGGCCGCGAACGCCTCGATCGTGCGCGTGAAGTGGACGGGTGGTACCGAAACGAATGGCGTGACGCGTCCAGTTGCCGGCAGCCCGCTCGCGGACAGCTACTCGGTGACGGCGATGTAGGCCGCGACCTCCGCAGACGGCGGTGGTTCACGCACGGCCCGCCAGCCGGCGGCAACGAGTGCCCCACCCAGCGTCAGGAGCGTGAGCACGAGAGTCCATTCGGCGGTCGTGCGCCATACGAACGACTCGTACGATCCGGCGTCGGTGATGCCCTCCTCTTCGAGCGCGGTGCGCCGTGCGTCATCCTCGACCAACCGCATGTAGGTGCACTCGGGACCTGTCGAACAGTCGATCTGGCCGCCCATCGTCTCCGGCCGGTAGCCCGAGTCAGCGTAGATGAAGAGCAGTCGGAGCGCCACATACATCAGGGCCAGACTTAAGCCAGTGACCGTGCCGGCAAAGGCGGCATTGGTGAAGAGACGCCAGCGCGGACGCCAGCGCAGCGACTTGTCGTTGGCGTAATAACCGATGATGAGCCCGGCGAACGGCGCCGAGATGAACACCAGCGCCTGGATGGCGACGACCAGCTCGAAGCTGATGGCGATGGTGACGGCCATGCCCAGACCGACCATGGCCGCATAGATGGCGCCACGGTCAAGCACCCGACCCTCGCCGGATCGGGTGCTCTGCGTGGTCTGTTCGTCGAGCCCGGCATCCTCGACCGGTTGCCCGGTCGGGTCCACCTGTGGCCCGGCCTCGTCCGTCCGAGGCCCCTGGATGGTCAAGCGGTCACGGACTGACGACTACCGACCGGCCAGCGCGCGGAGACCGGGATACACGGCGCTGTCTCCGAGCTCCGCATCGATGCGCAGCAGGCGGTTGTACTTGGCCACGCGCTCCGATCGGGACGGCGCGCCCGTCTTGATCTGACCGCTGTTGGTCGCCACCGCGAGATCCGCGATGGTGGTGTCCTCGGTCTCGCCGGAGCGGTGGCTGATGACCGCGCCCCAACCGTGCGCTCGCGCCATGTCGACCGTCTGCAGCGTCTCGCTGAGCGTGCCGATCTGGTTGAGCTTGATGAGGATGGCGTTGGCAGCGCCTTCCTCGATGCCGCGAGCCAGGCGCTCAGGATTGGTGACGAGGAGATCGTCACCGACGATCTGGCACCTGCCACCGATCTTGGCGGTCAGTTGCGCCCAGCCCTTCCAGTCGTCCTCGGCGAGTCCGTCCTCGAGACTGACGATGGGATAGCGGTCGATCCAGTCGGCCCAGAACTCGACCAGCTCGCTGGTCTTCAGCGAGCGGCCTTCCTTGGCCAGCTTGTAGGTGTACTCACCCTCGGCATCAGGCTCACCATCGATGAGCTCACTGGTAGCCGGGTCGAGTGCGATGGCGACCTGCTCGCCGGGCTTGTAGCCGGCCCGCTCGACGGCTTTGAGGACCGTCTCGATGGCGGCCTGGTTGGACGGCAGGGTCGGCGCGAAACCGCCCTCGTCGCCCTGGCCCGTGGCCAGGCCCTTGTCGTGAAGCTCCGCCTTCAGGGCGTGGAAGATCTCCGAACCCGCGCGCAGCGCCTCAGCGAAGCTGTCGAGGCCGACCGGCATGACCATGAACTCCTGGAAGTCGGTGGAGTCCGCGGCGTGCTGGCCGCCGTTGAGGATGTTGAACATGGGCACCGGCATGGTCCAGGCGCCGGCACCGCCGAGATAGCGGTACAGCGGCAGCCCGTACGCTACCGACGATGCGTGGGCACAGGCCAGCGACACGCCCAGGATGGCGTTGGCGCCGAGGTTGCCCTTGTTGGGGCTGCCATCGAGCTCACGCAGCAGCGCATCGATGGCGCCCTGGTCGGAGGCATCCTCGCCGAGGATCGCCGGGGCGATGGTCTCGACGACGTTGGTGACGGCCTGCTGCACACCCTTGCCGTTGTAGCGTGACTTGTCGCCATCGCGCAGCTCTACGGCCTCGTGGGCACCGGTGGAGGCACCCGAGGGCACCGCCGCACGCCCGACCGCGCCGTCATCGAGGACGACGGTCACCTCGACCGTGGGATTGCCGCGCGAGTCGAGGATCTCCTGCGCGTCGATGTAATCGATGAGTGTCATCAGGCTCCCTCGCTCTGGCGGTCCTGGAGGACCTTGATACCGGGCAACTCGACGCCTTCGAGGAACTCGAGCGAGGCGCCGCCGCCGGTAGATATATGGGTGAAGCGCGACGTCAGGCCGAGCTCCTCGATGGCGGCCACGGAGTCGCCGCCGCCGACCACGACCGAGGCGCCGGCATCGCAGCGGTCGGCCAGCATGCGCGCCACCGAGCGTGTGCCATCGCCGAAGGTCGGGACCTCGAAGACACCTAGCGGGCCGTTCCACAGGACCGTCTCGCAATCGGCCAGGGCGGCCTCGAACGCGACGATCGAATCGGGGCCGATGTCGACCGCCGACCACGAGTTGGGGATCTTCTTGACGGGTACGATCTTGTGCTCGGCGCCGCGGGTGACTTCCTTGGCGACCAGCACGTCGGTCGGCAGCAGCAACTCCACGCCCTTCTTCTCGGCCGCCTTCATGATGCGCTCGGCATCTTCGACGCGGTCCTTCTCGAGCAGCGACTTGCCCACCGTGTAGCCCTGCGCCACCAGGAAGGTATTGGCCATGCCGCCGCCGATGAGGAGCTTGTCGACACGCTCCAGGAGCGAGTCGAGGACCTTGATCTTGTCGGAGACCTTGGCGCCGCCGATGATGGCAGCGAAGGGCTTGCGGGGGTTCTCCAGCAGGCTGCTGAGGTTGCGGATCTCCCGCTCCATCAGCAGGCCGGCGTAGGCGGGCAGGATCTCAGCCACGCCCACGGTGCTGGCATGCGCGCGGTGCGCAGTGCCGAAGGCGTCGTTGACGTAGACGTCGCCGTAGGCCGCGAGCTGTGCCGCGAACTCGGGGTCGTTGGCCTCTTCCTCAGCATGGAAGCGGAGGTTCTCGAGCAGCAACAGCTGCCCGGCCTTCATGCGGTTGACCGCATCCGTCGTCCCCAGGCCGATGGCATCGCCGGTGGCTGGCACCGGTCGGCCGATGAGTTCGGCGAGGTGCTGTGCCACCGGACGCAGGCGCAGCGAGTCGGTGACCTTGCCCTTGGGTCGGCCGAGGTGACTCATGAGCACGATCGAAGCGCCGTGCTCAAGGAGGTAGACGATGCTGGGGAGGGCAGCGCGGATCCGGGAATCATCCCGGACCCGGCCATCCTCGATGGGGACGTTGAAGTCGACTCGCATCAGGACGCGCTTGCCCTGTGGGTCGAAGTCCCGGATGGTGAGCTTTTCCATGATGGTGCTGTGGTGTCGTTCGGCGTGCCGGCTGCTAGAGGCGGTCGATCATGTACTTGACGAGGTCGGCGACGCGGCAGCTGTAGCCCCACTCGTTGTCGTACCAGGCCAGCACCTTCACGAAGTTGCCACCCAGGCTCATCGTGCTGGGCGCATCGATGATCGAGCTGCGGTCGTCACCCCTGAAATCCGTGGACACGAGCGGCTGGGTCTCGACGCCGAGGATGCCCTTCATGGGGCCGTCGGCAGCAGCCTGGAAGGCCGCGTTGAGCTCCTCGGCGGTGGCGTCCTTCTCCAGCTCGGCGGTGAAGTCGACGACGCTCACGGTGGGGGTCGGCACGCGCAGGCTGAAGCCGTCGAACTTGCCCTTGAGATCGGGGATGACGAGCGCCAGGGCCTTGGCAGCACCGGTCGTGGTGGGGATGATGTTCAGGCCGGCGGCGCGAGCGCGACGGGGATCCTTGTGGAAGACGTCCAGGACCTTCTGGTCGTTGGTGTAGCTGTGGATGGTGTTCATCAGGCCACGCTTGATGACCCAGCCGTCGTGGACGACCTTGGCTGCGGGCGCCAGGCAGTTGGTGGTGCAGCTGGCGTTGCTGATGATGTGGTGCTTCGACGAGTCGTAGGTGCCCTCGTTGACACCGAGCACGATAGTGGCGTCCTCGTTCTTGGCAGGGGCGCTGATGAGCACCTTCTTTGCGCCGGCCTCGAGATGCCCGGCAGCCTTGGTGGCGTCGGTGAAGATGCCGGTGGACTCGATGACGATGTCGACGCCGAGGTCGCCCCACGGCAGGGCGGCAGGATCCTTCTCGGTGAGGACCTTGATCGTCTTGCCGTTGACGATGAGGGAGTCCTCGGTGTGCTCGACGGTTCCGTCGAAGGCGCCGTAGGTGGAGTCGCGCTGGAAGAGGAGGGCGTTGATCTCGACCGAGGTGAGGTCGTTGACCGCAACGACCTCCGCGTCGGGGGTGCGCTCGATGAGCGCCTTGAGCGACTGGCGGCCGATGCGGCCGAAGCCATTGATGCCGACCCGGGTAGTCATGGATGGGACTCCTTGCTTCGCGCTACGCCCTGCCCCAGCGGTCGCCGAGGGAGCGAGCAGTTCATCTGGTCGTCTGCCAGGTGCCCATCGTCGCGCGTGGCGACCCGGGGTCCTGACGCTATGTGGTGGCGTCCGCCGACACTGCGGCCGCGCCATGATGGTCCTTGTCGGCGGTCAGATCCGGCAGGGCCGATGCGACGAGAGGTACCGTGCCGATAAGCCCCACGTCATCGCCGAGAGCTGCCTGCACGATGCGTGCACGCTGGCCCTGGATCCTGAACGCCGACTCGGCCACGGCTTTCCTGGCCGGTGCGATCAGGCGCTCCCCCCAAGCGAGCGTGATCCCACCGCCAAGGATGACCACGTCCGGGCCGAAGACGTTGACGATGGAGACCACTGCCACGGCCACGGCCCGTCGGGCACGCTCAAGTATGACGCCTGCGGCCGGATCGCCCAAGTCGGCGGCTTGCGAGACGTGCACCGCGGTCAGCGGTGCCGGAGCGATCTCATCGGCGATGCGCGCCAGCTGCGGTGCATCTTCGCCGGCCTTGAGCGCCGCGTAGGCGTTGGCGACGATGCCGGTGCCGCTGGCGAAGGCCTCCAGGTGCCCGACACCGCCGCAGCCGCAAAGCGGCCCGTTCATGTCCACTGTCATGTGGCCCAGCTCACCGGCGACACCATCAGGTCCGACGATGGGGCGACCGCCACTCAGGGCCGCTCCGCCGACCCCGGTCGAGATGGTGAGGTAGATGAGGTCACCCGAGCCCTCACCGGCGCCGAAGTCGCGCTCGCCGAGGATGTTGACGTTGGTGTCCTTGCCCAAGGCCCAGGGCAGACCCAGCGCATCACCGATGGTCGGTGCCAAGGGGAAGCCCCACCAGGCACCGCGCAGGTTGGGCGGATCGATGAGCGTCCCCGTGCGCGGATCCAGTGGGCCGGGCGCAGCGATGCCGACCGCTATCGGGTCCGCTCCGCCAGCGGCGAGGTGTTCGGCGCGCGCCTCTCGCAGAAGATCGAGGCAGTAGTCGATGACCGCGTTCATGCCGGCGGCCATCGGCGTCGAGCCTGCGCGACGGACCATCAACTCACCGTCGGGTGCGACCACCGCGGCACGCGCGTTGGTGCCACCGAGATCCAGCGCCAGGACCGGACCGCGAAGACGAATGCGTGAGTAGTCGGTCGGCATGGGTGGATCTCGTGGCGGTTCGGTCAGCCACCAGTCTAGAGACACCAAGTGACCCCGGTCGGTTGGACCGGGGTCACGAGTTCGCGTCAGAGAGAAGGAGTCAGCCGCCGATGCGGAAGACGCTGCCGCCACACTTGGGGCAGGTGCCCTTGGTCGCGGGCTTGCCATTCTTCATGGTGATCTTCTGCGGGTTCTGGATCTCGACCTTCTGCTTGTCCTTGACGCAATATGCCTCGGCCATCCTGGTCCTCCTATCCCTCCGAGCGGGTGATGGTGCTCGGTTCCCTCGCGGGCTCGATCATCTGCCGAGCCTCGGTGGTGAACAGCGGTGTTGCCATTCCTGACTGTATTAGGTTGCCATCTTCGGCGCCCAGTGTGAGGGACGCCAGTACAACTCGCCTGAACGAGCCTGCTGTGCGTCCATCTCGGCGAGCACGTGCAGGGCCTCCAGACCCGTCTTGATGAGGCCGGCTTCGGCTGCCTCCTTCTGCTCCCCCACGACTGCGACGCCCTGCGTGCGCTGCGCGAACGCGGTGCACACGACTCCGGCACGACAACCGGCAAGTCCGGCCAGGACAAGCACCGCTGAGGCTTCCATCTCGAAGTTGACGACACCCTGTTCGGCCATGCGCTCAGCCAGGTCCGGATAGCGCGGTGGCAATTGCGGGTGTGGTCGACCCTGGCCGGCGTAGAAGCTCGGCGACGTCGCCGTGATGCCCAGGTGGGTAGGGAGACCCGTCCGATTCGATGCCTCGACCAACGCCGCTACGACGCTGTAGTCGGCGACCGCCGGATAGCCGTCATCGACGTAGAACCGAGTCGTGCTTTCGAGTCGGACGGCCCCGGTGGTGATCACGAGGTCCCCGAGCGCGATGTCTTCTCGAAGCACTCCGGAGGAGCCGATGCGCAGGAGGATCGGCTTTCGTTGGGCGATCGCGAGGATCTCGGCGATGACGATCTCCACATTGTCGGCACCGATGCCGGTCGCCACCACCGAGATCCGAAGGCCGCGGTGAAAGCCGGTGACGGAGTTGAACTCCCGGTGGCGTCGCTTGACCTCGACCTCGTCGAGCAACGACGCGATGTGGTCCGTTCGGTCGGGGTCGCCGGGAAGCAGGATGTAGTCGGCCAGCTCGCCGGGGGCGAGGTCGATGTGGTACTGGCGATCTTCGTCGCGCGACGATACCTGTGGGATCGCGTCTAGCAAACCGGCTCCCTGTCTGCCACCCCGGCCAGTCCGAGGGCTGCGGGAACGATAGTGACCAAGGGGCAAGCGCGCAAGTCGCTCGCGCGCGCCGGTCGTCCGGGTGCCCCTGTCGACCGGTTGCCGAGCGCATAGGATGAGGCCATGCGCGACGGTTTTCCAAGCCTCTCAGCCGTATTCGATGAGCACCTTGAAGTCGCTTCCGCCACGCGCGAGCGACTGCTTCCCGCCATCGCCCGGCTGGCTGAGGCCATCATCGGGGCCCTCGATAGCGACGGCAAACTCATCGTGTTCGGCAACGGCGGAAGCGCCGCCGACGCACAGCACTTCGCCGGCGAGCTGACGGGGCACTACAAGCGCGATCGACGACCCTTGCCGGCGATCGCCCTGAGCACGGACACGTCCGTTCTGACCGCCATCGCCAACGACTACGGCTATGCGGATGTGTTCGCCCGCCAGGTGGAGGCGCTCTGCAGGCCGGCCGACGTGGTCGTGGGCATCAGCACCTCAGGCGAGGCGGAGAACGTCGTCCGGGGCATCATCGCGGCGCGTGACCGAGGTGCCTCCACGTGGGCGCTGACGGGCGTCAGCGGCGGGAGGCTGGCGCAGGCGGCCGAGCACGCTCTGTGCGTACCGTCCGGCGCCACGGCACGGAATCAGGAGATGCACATCACCATCATCCACGCCGTCTCGGAACTGGTCGATGCGCACGCGGCAGGCGAACTGGCCTGACAGCACATCCTCCATCGACAGCGCCTGCCAGCTAGGCGGCGTGGGCAGGGTCCCCCAACGCCGGCTGCTCCCGGGCCCCGACCATGAACTCGACGACCTCGGTCGTATCGGTGTCCGCGCTTGGCATCTCTGCCACCTTGCGTCCACGATGCATGATCGACGATCCGGTCGGTGGCGGCGAAGACGTCCGGCAGCGTATGAGAGATGAACACGACCGGTACACCCTGCTCCTTGAGCGTCTTGATAAGCGTCATGACCTTGCGCTGCTCCGGCACGCCAAGGTTGTTGGTGGGCTCATCCATGATCATCATCCGGGCATTCCAGTAGATGGCCCGCGCGATGGCCACGGCCTGGCGCTGGCCGCCGGAGAGCTTCTCGATCTCCTTGCGCATCTGGGGGATACGGATGCCGAGGCTGTCGAGGATGGTGGACGATTCCGCCCGCATCGACTTCTCGTCGAGTGTGCGCACGGCTCCGAAGAGGTAGCGGTTCTTCATCTCGCGGCCCAGGAAGATGTTGGCACTGACGTCGAGGTTCCCGGCCAATGCGAGGTCCTGGTAGATGGTCTCGATGCCGGCCTGGCGCGCTTCGATGGGCCGGGAGAAGTGGACCTCCTTGCCCTCGAAGAAGATGTGGCCGCCATCGGGATGGTGGACGCCAGAAACGCACTTGATGAGCGTGGACTTGCCCGCCCCGTTGTCGCCGACGAGACCGACGACCTCACCCGGGAAGATGTCAAGGCTGACGTCGTTGACGGCCGTCAGGCCACCGAAGCGCTTCACCAGGTGGCGTACCGACAGGATCGGCTCCGCCGGCGTGGTGTTCGCCTGTTGCTCGTTCATTGGCTCTCCGCCCTCCCTGCCACCAGATCGCGCGCCTGGTCGATGAGCACGGCCATGATGACCACGATGCCGATGATGACGAATTGCAGGAATGGATCGACCTGAAGCATGATCAGGCCGGTCACCAGGATGGCGATGATGAGCGCACCGATGACCGTGCCCATGATGTTGCCGCGACCACCGTACATGCTCACCCCGCCGATGATCACCGCGGCGATGCTGTTGAGCAATAGCGGCTCGCCGGCGATGGAAGAACCGCCGGTGAAGCGAGCCGTGTAGAGGACGCCTGCCAGGCCGGCCGTGAACGCCGAAAGCGTGAAGATCAGGATGGTCTGACGGTCGGCCGGTACTCCAGCCCGGACCGAGGCCTCACGGTTGCCACCGATGGCGAAGGTATGTCGACCGAATTGTGTCTTGTGCAACAGGAACACCGCGATCAGCACCGTGATAGCCGTGACCACGACCGGCCAGGTGAAGACGCGATCCATGCTCCGCAAGGCTTCGGCGGTGACATCGGGCTTGTTCAGGATGGACAGACCGCCATTCTCCCCCGGGATCCAGTAGAAGAGCGATTCATTGCCGAACGTGCGCATGCCCTGCGGCAGGTTGCCGACCGTGTTGCCGCCCGAGATCATGAGCGCCGCACCACGAGCCACGAAGGCCATGCCGAGGGTCACGATGAAGCTGGGGACACGAAGCTTGGCGATGATGACGCCGCTGATCAGGCCGAACAACGAGGCGGCCGCGAGGGCGATCGCGAAACCGATGGCGATGGCGTTGAACTCGTTCAGGCCAGCATCGACGAAGATCAGCGTCGACCTGGCGGAGATGACCGAAGCCAGGCCCATGACCCAGCCGACGGAGAGGTCGATGCCGCCCGAGATGATGACGAAGGTCTGGCCCAGGCCCATCAACAGCACCGGCACGATGGTGTTGAGGATGGACTGGACGTTGCGCAGGTTGAGGAAGAAGACCTCGCCGTCGGTGCGCATCCACACGCTGACGGTGAAGAACGCGATCAGGCTGACGAGGAACACCCACGCCCAGGCGCGGCTCACCCCAAGCACGAGCCGCTTGCGGGTCTGCATCCGCGCGGCGTCCGCGGGGACGTCGGTGTCGGGTCCGGTCACCGGCGAGGTCCTTTCGTGGCAGCGTGGGGCGCCTCGCGGGCGCCCCACCCGTTGCCGGTCAACAGGCCGTCAAGGCCTGTGGGTGGAAGGTCAGTCGACCTGATAGATGAAGCGCGCGACCTCCGGGTCGGTGACGTTGCCGGCGTCGATGATGGCGAAGCCGGTCGTCACGTGCTTCGGGATGCTGGTCACGCCGGACCAGTCGGCCATGGCGAAGGCCACGCCGAGATAACCCATGTCAAAGGGCTTCTGGGCCAGGACGAGCGTGACATCGCCGTTGTTCAGCAGTTCGATGGCGCGAGTCGTGGCGTCGTAGGCCGCGACCTGGACCGCACCACCAAGGCCGGCGTTCTGGATGGCCGTGGCAGCGCCCTGGGCGCTGAAGACGTTGACTCCGAAGACGCCCGCAAGGTCAGGGTAGAGCTGGAGGATGGCTTCGGTCTGCTGGACGGCAGTGGCCTCGACGTCGAGGCTGTACTCCTCACCCACGATCTCGATGCCGGGATAGGAGTCCAGGACCTCGCGGCAGCCGATGCTGCGATCGGAGACCGAGCTGACGTCCGGGTTGGTGTTCTGGATATAGACCTGGCCCTCACCACCGATGGCGTCGGCGATCGCCTGGCAGGCGATGCGGCCGCCTTCCTGGTTGTCTGAGCCGATGTAGGAGAGCGGGAAGGTCACCGGGCCGTTGATGTAGTCGCCATCACCCAGGAAGGTGTCGACGGTGATGATCTTCGTGCCCTGGTCGACCGCTTCCTGCAGCGGCGCGATCATCTCCTCGGTGCTTACCGGAGCGGTGATGATGTAGTCGAGGTTGCCCTGGCCCTTCAGTGCGCTGAGGATCGGGTTCTGGGCAGAGGTGCCCCACTCGGACGGGAACTGGGCGATCTGGACATCGATCCCGAAGTCCTGACCGGCCTTGACGATGCCCTTCTCCATGACGCGGTAGAAGGGGTCTTCCACGCCCGGCAGGAAGGCGATGTTGGGCTTCTCGGCATCCTGGGCGGCAGCCGCCGCCGGCAACATCGCGGTGGTCAGCAGCGCGATGGATGCGATAGAGATCAATCGCTTCACGGATTCCTCCTCACAAAGGTCACGTAGGTATCGGATGACGCTCGGATGAACAGGTCCTGGCGGAAGGCGGCCTCCTCTCACTCTTGCCTCTCGGCCCGAGCCTCCCTGCCCGGCCGATGTCGTGAGCGCGTGCGTTGCGGCGGACCTCACTTGTGGTCACCCGGCCGCACGCGTTGCGTCTTGACGCATGGTGCAACATGATGACACCGTTGTCAATGTATCGAGTGGCATCGTATGCAGCGATGAGCCGTGGCGGTGCCAGCTGCTCTCGACAGGCGAGGAGGACGTGGTGGACCCAGCCGACAGAAGCGCCGGCAAGGAACGCGCGGCGGTGCGGGATCGACCCACCGTTCGGGACGTGGCGAAGGTCGCCGGGGTCAGCTTCAAGACGGTCTCACGCGTCATCAACGGAGAGTCCGGCGTGCGGCCGGAGACAGCCGAGCGGGTCATGGCGGCGGTGCGCGACCTGGGCTTCCGGCGCAATGTCATCGCCGCCGACTTTGCCCGAGGTGGCAGTCGCAATCAGATCGGCCTGGTCATCGACGACATCTCCAATCCCTTCTGGGCCAGGCTGACACGCGCCATCGAGGACGTGGCGGTCGCGAATGGCCGGCAGGTCATCATCGCCAGTTCGGACTTCGAGCCGCCGCGTGAACACCGCATCATCGAGTCACTCATCGCCCAACGCCTGGGGGGCTTGCTCATCGTCCCGGTCGGGCGCGACCACAGCTACCTTGCGCGCGAGATGGAACTGGGGACCGCCATCGTCTTCATCGACCGCCCCCAGGGTCACCTCGCGGCCGACTCCATCACGTTCGATGACTACGGCGGCGCCAGGGCCGCGGTCGAGCACCTGGTCGCCCACGGGCATCGGCGCATCGCCATGTTGGCCCAATCGTTGGCCATCTACACCATGACGGAACGCTTCCGTGGCTATCGAGACGCACTCGCTGCCGCAGACATCCCATTCGATCCCCGACTGGAGGCCCACGTCGATACGGCGGAAGGAGCGCGGACCGCCACCTTGGGGCTATTGTCGACCGACCACGCCCCGACCGCCCTGTTCTGTGCCAACAATCGCATGACCGTCGGCGCGGTCGGCGCACTCGGCGCGGCGCAGCGGCGCGTCGCCCTGGTCGGCTTCGATGACATCGAACTGGCCGATGCGCTGGCGATGCCGCTCACGGTGGTACGAGCCGACGCTGCCGAGCTCGGTGCCATCGGCGCCGACCTCCTGTTGCGGCGGATGGCGGGCTGGGAGGCTCCGCCGCAGAAGACGGTGTTGCCGACGACGCTGGTGCAGCGCGGCTCCGGCGAGATCAGCCCCGGGTAGGCGGACGGGATGGCGGGGTCGGGGAGCGGCGAGTGCGCCATGACAGCAACGCCGCGGAAGCGATGGATGCCAGTGACGACAGGGTCAGCCCGAGCGTGACCAGCAGCGGCAGCTGGTCGATCTCGGCCGCCCATGGCGCGCTCGCGGCCAGCAGGACCGGGGCACCGAGGGCATTGGCTGGGTGGCCGGCCAGCGCCGAGCCTGTCTGCCCGATGAGTGCCTGCCTGGTGGCGTGCTGGTCGCTCGATGGGGTGCCCGGTCGTGCGGCGCGCCGCACGTCTGCCGCCGTCTCCACGATGACCTCCGGGCCGCCGGGTCGGCTACTGACACGGCCGGTGGCATTGATCACCTCGCCGACCTCCAAGATCGGCTCGATAGTCACCATGTCATCGGCAAGACGCAGCGTGCCCTGGGCCGTGCCGTCATCGAGCGTCAGTCGGCGTCCCTCGACGGTGTCGATCCGACCACCGACGCGGACGACCCGGTCAGTGAGTGCATCGAGCGATCCGAGGGTCGCGGTCAGCACCGTCGAGGCATCGTCGTACGAAGCGACCGCGGCCAGGTAGTCATCCCCGGGGTCACTGCCGTCGCTGCCGGCCGTCTCGTCGCCGGTGGTGGCAACAAGCGCGAGCCGGCCCAGCTTGATGTCCTTGCCTGACCGCGGCGCGATGCTGAAGCGTTGATCGTTCGCGGACGGATGGGCCCGGCGCACGATGCCAACGATGCGAGCCGCGCGCCCTTCCTCCAGCCGATCAGCATCGATGCCACTGCCTGCGAGACCGACGATTGGCAGCGTCTCACCGTTCGGGAGTTCCGCTTCTGCCCGCCACGTGTCTCCGTCACGCTCGATCGTGATGATGCGCACCGACACTTTCGCCAGGCGCCACTCGTCTGGCTCGGTCGGTGGCCGGCGCAGGGTCGTGGGCACGACCGGCAGTCGTCCCTTGAGCCGCGGAGTGGAGGCGGCCTCCAGCTGGTTCCCTCCGTACCAGGTTCCGACCTCTCCGGTGGCACGGATGACGCGACCGACACCGGCCGGTCTCACGCCATCGGGGTAACGCACCAGGATGGCGCCGCTTCGGTCCTGGACCGTCACGCGGCGGCTCTCGGAATCGATCAGGCCGGCCACGGAGGTGACGACGCCGACGATGGACACGGTGCGACCTGGCGTCGCTTTCCGGATGCTGACCCGGGGTGGCCGAGCGTCACCGGGCTTGTCGCCGGTCGACCCATCGGGCGGTGGCGTTGGCGATGCGCCGTCATCGAGTACCACCAGATCCGCCTGGCCGCGGAGCCACAGGCGATGACCGTCCGGCGCGCCGGAGCGGCTGGCGCGTTGGCCGACGATCCCCGTGGCGCGAATGCGCTGGCCCCTGACCAGCGACGCAGGGTCGAACCCCGCCTCAGCGAAGGCGTAGACACGGGCCGTACCGCGGTCGTCTCGGACGGAGAGCGACAGCGCGCCGCTGCTGTAGCGCTCGATATCGACGAGCGTAGCAGTGATGACGGCCAAGCTACCCTCGCGAGCCTCGGCGATGTGTGCGCTATCGAGCACGACTGGGTCGGGCAGTCCGCCGCTGCCGATCAGCACGATCCGGGCAGGCTCGGTCGGCCGCACCTCCAGGTTGCCGTACGGGTCGGCCAAGGGGCCAGTGACGGTGACGATGGCGCCGCGAGCGAGGGCATCAGACGGATAGCCGAGCGGAACACGAACGGCGATACCGCCGCTACCGTCCTCGATGGCCAGCGTCCGGTCGCCCAGGATGCGTCCGATCTGGACCGTCACGGTGCCGGTCACGGTCACCGTTGCGCCGATAGCCTTGCGGCGTGCCTCCTCGATGCTGGTGGAGGCGGGCGGCTGTGGAGTCGATGTCGGGACAGGGGTCGGTTGGACCGTAGGCACGGGGGTCGGGGCGGAAGTCGGAGCTGGCGTCAGCATCGGAGTCGGTGCCGGCGTCGGGGCGGGGGTCGGAGCTGGCGTCGCGACTGGGGTCGGGGCAGGCGTCGGGTGGACCGTCGGCGCGGGGGTCGGGGCAGGCGTCGGGTGGACCGTCGGCGCGGGGGTCGGGGCAGGCGTCGGAGCAGGCGTCGGCTTCGGAGTTGGTGCCGGCGTCGGAGCTGGCGTCGCGACTGGGGTCGGTCCTGGAGTCGGCTTCGGTGTTGGGGCGGGCGTGGGGGTCGGAGTCGGTTTGGATGTGGGTTCCGGTGTGGGCGGGGCCTCCTCCACCGCGCCCTGTGGGTCCGGCGCCGTGTTGACCACCGTGTCGGCGGCATTGTCGTTGGTGTCGCGACCGTTGCCCGCGGCTCCGCCGGGTCGACGCTCCAGTGAGGCGCCGGCGCCGGGAGCTGCCCCTGGCGTGCCCTCCACGAACTCCGACTCAGCGGTCCCCCATGACAACGCATCGATCGACCGATCCGTCGACTGCGCGAACCGCGAGCGAACCGCCGGCGGCACTGAGCCCGCCGCTGTAGGTATCGTCGGCGACGTGGGCATAGGCGCCGTCAGCGTTGGCCAGGAGCACACGCGAATGCGCGGCGATGTGACCGTCCGTCCAGGTCTTCTTCCGCGTCACGGTCTTGCCGCTGGCCGAGGCGTAGACGACCTCCAGGCCGCTCAAGGCCACCCGCGTGTCAGCCGCGTTGTAGAGCTCGACGTACTCATCCGATCCGGTGGCACCACCCGTCACTACCTCGCCCACGACGAGGTCGGGTGAGGGCGGCCATGGGACATCGGCCGCCGAAGCCGGCGCCGCCGGCACGAGCAAAGCCAGACACATGAGTCGAAGCAGAAGCGATCGCCATCGCGCGGACATCGTGGACCTCCATGTCCGGCGGGCAGCAGCGGGAACGTCGGGGATCCGGCGGGACCAGCATCATCGCGCTGGTCGCTTCACTGGCACTTATCGGAGTGTGGCTAACTCAGGGTGCCAAGCGCCACGTGAACGCCAACCACAGCAGGGCCACATGGAGCGCGGCGAACGCGCCAAGGACGACGATCCGACCAAGTCGAGACCCACGACTGGCAAGGACCCAGTCGAAGGGCCAGGCCACCGCAAGGAATCGCGGCGTGGACATCAATGTGCCCGACAGGAACACCGTAGCGACGCTGATCGCGGACACCACCCAGTAGGCTGGCCGGATGCGGTCGTGGCGGAAGAAGACGAACAAGAACGCGTAGAACGACAGGGATCCCAGCCACAGGGCGATCACCCACGGAGGGGCCGCGCCCAGCCTCAGATCCGGATTCCCGTGGTGCGTCAGGCCGTCCAGCACACCACTCGTCGCAGCGGTCGGATCGACTCCCTCGGACGGCGACCAGAACGATTGTGCCGACACCGCGGCCAGCGGGTCACCGGTGAGCCACCACAGGTAGCCGAAGTAGATGGCCAGGGCCAGCGGAGCGAGCAGCAGCGGGGCCCAGCCACGGGTGGGGCGAATGCCATCTCGCTCCACGAGCATCAGGAGCAGGGGCAACCCCAGCAGGATCCCAGGTGCGCGGGTGAGCGTTGCAAGCGCCAAGGCCACGCCGGCCAACCACGGTCGCCGGACCTCCATGGCCAGGAACGCGGACACTGCCAGCAGGAGGAACAGGCTATCCGAGTAGGAGAGAGCGAAGGCTACGGCGCCGGGCGCCAGTGACAAGAACCAGAGGCTGAGGAGGGCTCGTTCACGTGTGAGGTGCCGGACCGACAGCCCGAACAGGACGACCAGCGCCAGGAGGAAGGCGGCATTCCCGGCCAGCACCGCCGCCAGACTGTTGTCGCCGAAGGTCAGCACCGAGGTCGCCTTCACCACCATGGGATAGCCGGGATAGAAGGCGTAGTCCGGTCCGAAGTCTGGGTCGGCGTGGTACCCATCGTTGGCGATGCCGACGTAGTAGGTGCCATCCCACGCCGTCAGGCTGGTGAGGATGGGACGGCCGTCAACTGCCACGCCGTCGGGTGGGGGTGGCTGCGTCGTCTCCACGGCCACAGCCACCACGAGCACCAGCAGTCGTGTGACGAGGAAGAGGATCGCGATCCGCGGCAGCGCCCAGCGCCAATCGATGTCGCGCAGGCGCGGCGAAACGGCGGGCTGCGGCGCGATGTCGGCGGGCAGGCTCATCGCAGACGACTCTAGAGTGGCGACACGGTCGAGCCAGCGGCCCGATGGTCATGGTCGGCTGTGTGGGACAGGGCCCTCAAGTGGACGCCGAGGGGGCGCTCCGGCGCGTAGGCTGCCTAGTGCGGTACCATCGCGCCGCCCCGCCATGATGTGGAAGTAGGACTAAACGTGCCCCGTTCCAGGAATATTCGGATTCCGCCCCAAGGACACCAGCCGCGCCGAAGCGCGCCGCCGCTATCGCGACGACCAGCGCGAAACGGCGGCCGGCGCTGATGCCGCCGTTGGCACTGACGTCGCGGCCGTGACGGCCCAGCCCGAGAACCAGAAGCGATCCGCCTTCGCATTGCCCAACGTCGTCGAGGACATCAAGGCGCTGCCGCAGGTCTTCCGCAGGCCGCTGGTGTGGCTACCCTTCGGCCTGCTGCTGCTGACCTTCGTGCTGGCCGTGGCACTCATCAACGGCCTGCTGGACAACCTGCCCACGGCCGTTCGCGACATCATCGTGCTCTACGTCAGTCTCACGCTGCACCCGACCACGCTGTTCATCTTCTTCATCGGCGGCTTCCTGGCGCCGCGCGCCTCCTACCTCGTGGGCGGACTGCTGGGCCTGCTGAGTGGCATCTTCTTCGTGACCGTGGTGGCCATCGCCGGCGAGACCGCCGCGGATGCCAATCTCGACTCGCTGCTCACGACGACCGACGGAGGTGCCCCGGCTGTGACCGCGGCACTGGCAGTCCAGACCATCGGGCTCGGCATCGTGATCGGCGTCTTCGCAGGTGGCTTCGCCTCCTGGTACCGCGGCTTCCTGCGCTCGTCACAGGAGCGTGCCAAGGCCAATCGCGCAGCGAAGGAACAGGAGCAGGCACGCAAGGCCAAGGAGCAGGCGCGGGCTGACAAGGAAGCCGCGCGACAGGCACGCCGAAAGCCGTAGACCGGGGCCGACTCAGCCCCGAAGGACCTCCAGACCGAGTGCGCGAGCAGCCTCCATCTGCGGTTCGTCGAAGGACAGGAACGTCACGTTGGGGAGGCGCAGCGCCGCGGCCAGGTGGATGGCATCGAGCGTCCGGATGTGATGGCGGCACCCGATGGCTCCGGCGTCCCTGAGACACTGGGCATCGACCGAGACGGTGACGAAGCGACCGAGATCATCGAGAAGCTGGCGCTGGGCTGGCATTTCGATGGCGCCTTCCGGTCCTCGCCGACAAAGCGCGATTCTTGCTTCCGTTCCGGCGAGAACCGATGCGGCCCAATCCTGATCACTAGCCATCGCGTGGAGCACCATGTCCGAGCCGGGTTCTACCACGTAGCGCTTCACCAAGGCCGAGGTATCAAGGAATATCACAGCCGGTCGCGGCGCATCTCTTCGACGATCTCTTCACTAGACCTGGGTCCGCTGAAGACGATGGGGTGCGGAGGAGCGGGCGCAGCCCGAGTGTGCGGCGGGTTGACCTTGCCTGAGGCGATCAACTCCTCGAGGGTGGGCTTGTCAGGTCGTTGCTGCAGGGGCCCGATCTCGGCCACCGCGACGCCGTTCGAGGTGACGATCAGGCGCTCACCTGCCTGCGCTCGCCGCAAGATCCGGCTGACGTCGTTGCGCAGCTGGCGAACAGTGACGCTATCCATCGTCCCAGTGTAGCACGCGTGCTACGTGGTCAACCCAGGCGCCGCATGCCGGCGTGGCCCAGTTGACGGACACCATCAGGATGATCGGGCCCACCCTGCTCACGGCACACCTCCACCAGGGGCCGGATGCGACGAGCCACCAAGTTGATGACGCCTGCGTCCACTTGCAGGTCACCCTCCACATAGAGCAGCGCATGCCGCCGCACGACACCGCGAAGCCGACCCCAGGTCTTCGGCCACAGCGTCACGTTGACCATGCCGGTCTCGTCTTCGAGCGCCAGGAAGACGGTGCCCTTGGCGGTCATGGGATGCTGCCGTGTGACGACCAGGCCGCCGATGGCGAGGCGTCCCGGCCGTCGATCGGCCAGCTCCCCCAGCGTCGACGCACCCAGCCCCGCGAGCGCCGGCCGGTACAGCTCCATGACCTGCCGGCGGGCGTCGAGCGAGAGGATGGCGTAGGCATCGCCCAGGCGCTCCAGCTCCGTCGGTGGCGGCAGGGCCGGTGCCGCGGTCGGTGGCAGGTGGATGTCCAACGGCCGCTCCCGAGCGGTCCGTGAGCCCAGCGAACGACCGTCAGCCCGACCACGCGCCGCACCAGCCACCTCACGCAGTTGCCACAGTGCCTCCCGCCGAGGCTGCCCCAGCGAGTCCAGCGCGCCGGCGCGGATGAGCCGCTCAGTCACCTCCTCGGACAGGTCGGTCCGTGCCAGCAGGTCGGAGAGCGAGCCAAACAGACCCCCGTGGGCACGTGCCGCATCGACCATCTCACCCTCCGACTCACCGATGCCCTTCACCAGGTGCAACCCCAGGCGGATGCCGTAGCCGCGCGCCGAGGGTGCGGCCAGTCGATCATCAGCTTCCTCACTGGGCACCACCACAGCTGACGAGGTCACCACGTCCGGACGACGCTCGATGCCCGACCCGGGTGGCAGCGGTGAGCCGGGCAGTCCCACCCATTCGGTAGCGCTGCGAAAGCGACTGGCGTTGATGTCCACCGGCAGCACCGCCACGCCATGCCGCTTGGCGTCGTTGATGAGCACCTCCACCGGGTAGAACCCCATGGGCTGGGCGTTGATGAGCCCGGTCACGAACTGCGCCGGATAGAACAGCTTGAGGAAGGCCGATTCGTACGCGGTCCGGGCGAAGGCCGCGGCGTGGCTCTTGTTGAAACCGAAGCTGGCGAAGCCGGCGACCTTGGCGAACAGCTCCTCCGCCTGCTCTCGGGTGAGCCCGCTGCTCCTGATGCAGCCCTCCACGAAGCCGGTGTGCAGCTTCTCCATCTCCTTCGACGAGCGCCAAGTACCCATGGCCCGACGGAAAGCATCGGAATCGGCCGCGCTAAAACCGGCCACCTCGATGGCGATCTTCATGACCTGCTCCTGGTAGAGGATCACGCCCAGCGTCTCGGCCAGGATCGGCTCCAGGCTCGGGTGCAGGTACGTCACGGCTTCAAGACCTTGCCGTCGGCGCAGGTAGGGATGCACGGCATCACCCTGGATGGGCCCCGGGCGGATGATGGCCACCTCCACCACCAGGTCATCGAGCGTCTCCGGGCGGCTCTTGGGCAGCGTCTGCATCTGCGCGCGCGACTCGATCTGGAAGACGCCCACGGTGTCCGCCGCGCAGATCATGCGGAAGACCTCCTCGATGTCCTCCGGCAGCCGGTCGAGATCAAGACACACCGCGCAGTCGGCCTTGATGTCACGCAGGGCATCGTCGATAGCACTGAGCATGCGCAGGCCCAGCAGGTCGAGCTTGATGAGCTTCATCGTCTCGACATCGCGCTTGTCGAACTGGACGACCACGCGGCCGGGCATGGTGGCGTGCTCGAGCGGCGCGATGTCCACCAGCGGCGCACCGGTCACGAGCATGCCGCCGACGTGGATGGAGAGATGCCGCGGACGACCGTCGATGCGAGCACACAGCTCCAGCCACCGATCCCACGGTGAGAGGCCCAGCGTGGAGCCCCGACGACGTGGCGGCAGCGGATCGAGCTCGATGGCGCCGACGCTGGTGGCCAAGATGCGACGCTCCCGCTGCGGACCCTCATCACTCCCCTGCCCCAGCGACGCCAGCGCCAGCCGACGCTCCGGTTCGTGGCGCAGGAAGAGCTCGCTGGCGGGTGTGTCGCCCGGGCCACCTTCGTCATCCGTCGGGCCCGGCCGCAGGTCGGCGCGCGGCGCGAGGCGGCGCGGCACCGTCCCCGGCCGGCGCAGCTCGCCCATGTCATCGAGCAATCGCCGCACGTTCGCTCCGCCCTCGGCCGGCTCGGCGAAGAACTCGGCGAAACCCCCATCGGCCTCCAGGTCCCGTCGAACCATCACCGAGTCATAGGTCTCCAGTGCCTTGGCCACGCGATCGACCAGCGGGCGCGGGAAGCCCAGCGCATAGCCCACCTCGCGCACCGCCGAGCGGGCGCGGTAGGTGACGATGTTGCAGACCATGCCGGTGTGCTCCGGGCCGTAGCGGTCGTAGACGTACTGGATCACCTCCTCGCGGCGCGATGATGCGAAGTCGATGTCGACGTCGGGATAGGTGGTGCGTCCCTCGTTGATGAAGCGCTCGAAGAGCAGCTCGTGGCGGATGGGGTCCACGCGCGTGATGCCGAGGGCGTAGGCCACGATGGAATCGCCGGCGCTGCCGCGACCCTGCGCCGGGATGGCACGATCACGGGCGAATCGCATGAGGTCCCAGCAGATGAGGAAGAACTCGGCCAGGCCGGTGCGCTCGATGACCTCCAACTCGTGCGCCATCTGCTTGAGCGCGCGTGGCGTGATGGGGTGGTAGCGCGTTCGCACGCCGTCATGGCAGAGGCGCTCGAGGTAGGAGAAGGGCGTCTCGCCACCGGGTACCGGAAAGCCGGGGAAGCGATAGCGCTCGAACTCCAGTGACACCTGGCAGCGTTGCGCCACCTCGCCGGAACGTCTGATGCCGTCGAGCCAGGCGTGACGCACCAGTGGATCGGGGTCCGAACCCGGCGGCAGCGCCGCCATCTCCGAGCCACTCTTGAGCGCGTACTCGGCATTGGGCCGGCGCAGGTGGGCGGCCGCATCAAGGTCCTGTCCGTGACGGATGGACACCAGCACGTCCTGCAGCTCGCGGTCGGAGCGCAGCGCGTAGTGGGCGTCATTGGTGACGACCGTGGGCAGGCCGGCGGCATGTGCCAGGCGTGCCAGCTCCGCGACGAGCCAGTCATCGTCAGGCAGCAGGTGGTGCTGCAGTTCCACGTAGAGCGCATCGCCACCGACGACGTCGGCCAAGCGCGCCAACGCGCGTTCCGCCCCTTCCTGGTCACCCGCCAGCAGGCGCCGGGGCAGCTCACCGTGCCGGCAGCCGGTGAGGATGACGAGACCGGCTCGATGCTGTTCCAGGAGGGCGTGGGTGAAGCGCGGCACACCCTTGGATCCCGCGAGGTGGGCAGCGCTGGTGAGCCGGCACAGGTTGGCATAGCCGGCCTGGTCACCGGCCAGCAGGGTCAGGTGCGGACCAAGCTCACGCGGTCGGACACCGCGCAGGTCCTCGCGGCGCGGCTCACGGTGGCCAGGTGGGCGCCGCCGCGCCACGCTCGGTCGAGCGGGCTCGCCTGCCTGTGCATCGGACGGCGCGGGCTCGGGAGCACGTCCTTTCCGACGCCGTTTAGGCACCACCAGTCCGTGTGGATCGGCCGTCGCGGCGTCGAGCAGCTCGATCTCCATGCCCACCACCGCATGCAGGCCGGCGTCACGTGCAGCGGTCGAGAAACGCACCGCGCCGTAGAGGCCTTGATGGTCGGTGACCGCCAGCCCGGACAGGCCCAACTCCATGGCACGTTCGACCAGGTCGTTTGCCGGTGAGGCCCCGTCGAGGAACGAGAAGTCGGTATGGCCATGGAGTTCCGCGAAGGTGGACGTCACCCGAACGATGATAGAACATCTGTTCTATTCTGATGCGGGTCGAAATGCGCGTTATGGTGCGTTCGGTCAACACCCGCCGCGCCGAATGGCTATCATGACAACGTGGCAGATAGGGGCCTGCAAGCGTACGCCGTGCCCTCGGCGCGAGCGGGCCAGACTTCAGACCCCGCTGCGCGCCGTGACGCCCTATCCGGGCTGATGACGGGCGGGTTCCTGTTGGCCGTCATCGCCACCGTGCTGGCCATCATCATCGCTGCGCCCCAGTACGCCGAGCCAGCCGACGATGCTGCTCTGCTCGCCGCCAGCGGGGATCCCGTGGCGAACGCCTCCGCGGCTCCGGTCCTCGCCGCGACCACGGTGATGACATCCGACCCGCCGACCGAGCTCAAGGGCTATCGCTGGCCGGTGCGCGGTGGCCAACTGATCGAGTACTACCAGTACGACAAGTCGGGAGGCTTCGAGATCGGTGGTCGCCGGGTCCACGACGGCATCGTCATCACCCAGTTCGAGGGCGCGCCGGTCAAGGCCGCGCACAAGGGCGAGGTGCTCGCCGCCGGCCCCGATTGGGCGGCTGAGGCTGGCTATGAGGGCTCGGTCGAGCCGGTCCTTCGGCGCTTCGAGAAGCGATCGAAGAAGCTCAAGAAGCAGGGACAGGAGGACGATGCGTTCCCGTTGGGTGTCGTCATCGACGACGGCAACGGCTACCGCAGCATCTACACCGAGCTGAAGGATCTGCGCGTGAAGACTGGTGACATGGTCAAGGCCGGCCAGACCGTCGGTGGCATGGCACAAGCCGAGGGCAAGCAGATGATGCGCTATCGCCTGGTGCGCATGGACGGTCCGCTGATGACGGTGCACCAGTCGGATCGCAAGCTGGGCTACCCGAGCCTGGCGAGCGAACGGGTCGATCCCCTGGCCGTGCTCAAGCTCGACGCCAGGAAGATGCCTGTGCTGAAGGGCAAGCAGCCGACTGACCCACCCCGCCTTTCCGACTACTAGCCCGAAGGATCGCGGGCGGGCCCGCGAGTCAGCTGGTCAGTCGTATAGGCGCTCCAGGTGCCATGAGCCGTCGGTGCCGTCGCGATAGACGAGCGCCAGCAGACGTGGTCCGACGACCTTGAAGTAGTCACGCACCAGCGGCCGGCGCCACCAGGCCTCCTCGATGCGCCAGTGGTTGCACGTCTCCACCGGCTCGCGCACGCCCGGCCAGCGCAGTCCGATGGGCCAGCCACGATCGTCCACCTCCACCTTGATGGCCGGGTGCTGGCCCAATAGGCGGGTCACGATTCGACCGCCTCATGCCACTCGAAGCGCTGCTCCGCGACGAGCGACTCCGTATCGCCGCTGACCGCGCGCAGGATGCGATCGGCGCCGAAGCGGATGGCGAGGCTGGCCAGCTGCCACTCCAAGCGAGCGGCCTGCGCTCCCTGGCGGCTGAACAGGGTCAGTTGCTGCCCAGCCTCCGGCGCGGTGCCGTCCAGCTCCAGCGCCAGCCGCTCCACCGGTGCCGACGGCGGCGCCGCCTCGAGGCGAGCCAGCAGCAGCCGCTCCAGCAGCTCAGCCGCAGCAGACGGCTCCGGCAACGCCTGGCGATACTCCAGCGTCCGCGGCTCCGTCGCTGACGCGGGCCGATCCAGCGTCAGCGTCAACGATGCCCGAGCGGCACCGGCGCCACGCGCCGACAGCTGCTCGCAGAGCGCGCCGCAGAGGTGGTGCAGCACAAAACGCAGCGGCTCCAACTCGTCGGCCGGCGGGTCCAGCTCCACGTCCGCGGACAGGCGCTCCAGCGGGCGGCGCGGTCGCAAGGGGCGGCGGTCCATGCCACGCACGAGGTCGTGCAGTTCTGCACCGGGGGCACCGAATCGCGCCACCACCGCCGAGTGATCGAGCGCCGCCAGCTGCCCCATCGTGGTGAGGCCCAGCACGCGCAGGCGTTCCTGCACCGCGCCATCCGCCGGCAGCAGCGTCAGCGGCAACGGCGCCAGGAAGGCCGCCTCCTCACGCCGGCCGCCGGGCGGGATGGCAGGGGCGCCGATACGAGCCGCCACGCCGGCCCCGAAACGAGTGTTGCCGATGCCCACGCGGGGCGCCCCTGGCAGCAGCGGCGCCACGATGGCCAGGGTACGCGCCACCAGCGCCGGCTCATCACCCCACAGCCGGCTGAGGCCCTCGATGCCGATGTAGACGCGGCCGAAGGCCGGGTGTGCCGGATCCACCTCCCCCTCCACGGCCGGGGCGAGAGCGTTCAGTGCCTCCAGCGCGGCTTCGAACGGGTCGGCCAGTGCGGCCACATCGAGGGGCACGAACTCCGCCTCCGGAACGAGGCTGTGCGCCGTCCCCAGCGGCTGTCCGCGGCGCACGCCCAGCGCACTGGCGGCCGGGCTGCGGTCGAGCACGTGACCCGGATCCCAGGGGCGCCCACCCAGCACGACCACCTCCTCCGCATCAGGTTCACGGCCCAGCGCCAATCGCAACGGCAGGTGCGGCCAGTCCAGGTACAGCAAGCGCATGAGTCGATCGATGGCGCGTCCGCGAGCCCGCGGTCACACCACGACCAGGCGAGGCGCCGGGCGCTCGAGCAGGCCCTCTGGGCGCAAGTGCCCTGGTCGCTGCGGCCCCGGTAGGGCTGCCGGCGTCTCTGTACCATCCACTGCCAGCCGCCCGGTGGCCACCGCCCGCTCACCCTCGCTGAGATAGTGGATGTCCAGGTCCACGCTGCGACCCGGTCGATCCGTAGCGGTTCTTGGCCACCGCTACGGCCGTGCGCTGGCCTACCACGTCCCGTCCCAGACGTAACCAGGCCTTCCGCTCCAGCTCCAGCCGCAAGCTGGTGCTGCCCGCCAGGGCCGCCCCCAGCGAGCCGGCCAGCGAGGCCGGCTCCAGCAGGATGAGACGAGCACCGACGCGGCGGGCATGGGCCGCCAGACGGCGCAGCTGATCCTCCAGGGATGCACGCGAACGGGCCGGCAGATCCACCACCAGCAGGCCCACGCAGCGTCCGCTCAGCAACGCGCCTGCCAGGCTGAGGCCCTCATGTGCATCGGCCGGGCGGATGACCAGCAGCCAGCGCAGGTCCACACCGCGGCCGATGGCCTCCACCGGGTCGAAGGCGCGGCCCAGGTCCAGCCAGGCCACGATGTCTCCACTCGCCTGGGCCTCCGCCGTGCAGCGCAGCGCCAGCGTGGTCTTGCCGCTCGAGGGCCCACCACGGACGGCCACGCTGGCCTCCACCGGCAAACCGGATGGGCCGAGGATGGCGTCCAGTGCCGGGAAGCCGGTGGAGATGACACCCGCAGGCGCGCCGGCGGGCTGCCGGCGGGCTGGTTCCCCCGGATCGGGATCCGGAAGCACCGCGAGGGCAAGGGCACCATGGACGGCCGGACGGCCATCGCCCAGCCGGACAGCCGCACTGCCCCAGCGGGTCTGGAGGGTGGCAAGGGCACTGTTCAGGGACTCATTCGACCGTTCCATGGCCCGGCGAATCATCGAACATCCGTTCTGATCTGTCAAGTGTCACGGGGCTGTCACCGATGGCCACCAGACTGCAGCGCTAGCATGAACGTCCTGATGCCCACGCCCAAACCCAACGCTGAGCCCGTCGCCACCACGCGTCCTGTCCTCGTCGTC
Source organism: uncultured Chloroflexia bacterium (assembly GCA_963778955.1). Lineage (GTDB taxonomy): Bacteria > Chloroflexota > Limnocylindria > Limnocylindrales > CSP1-4 > JAFMJV01. Next base: position 95,107 of record CAVZWI010000003.1, on the reverse strand, counting down.
GATGACGACCGCAAGATCGTGGCACTCGTGCGCGCGTACCTGGAACGTGAGGGCTTCCGCGTCATCGTCGCCTACGATGGCCGCGACGCCCTGCGCCAGGCGCGCAAAGGAGAGCCGGCGCTCATCGTGCTGGACCTGATGCTGCCGGAGATCGACGGCTTCGAGGTCATGCGCCTGTTACGCACCGAGAGCGATGTGCCGGTGCTGATGCTGAGCGCGCGCAGCTCGCTGCCTGAACGCATCATCGGGCTGGAGAAGGGCGCCGACGACTACCTACCCAAGCCCTTCAGCCCGGCCGAGCTGGTGGTGCGCGTGAAGGCCATCCTGCGTCGCATCGACAAGCCGGGTAGCACAGCGACAGCCAAGACGGCCACCTCTACGCTGACCCAGCACGACCTGGTCATCGACACCGAGCGCTATGAGGTCCGCCGCGGTGATCAACTTGTGCCACTCACGCCGGTCGAGTTCAAGTTGCTCGTGACCTTGGTGTCAGCCGATGGCCGAGCCCTCACGCGCGACCAGCTGCTCGACGCGGTCTATGGCTCCGATGACGGCGACGTGCTCGACCGCACCATCGACGTCCACATCGGCCGGCTGCGCGAGAAGCTGGGTGACGATGCCGAGCAGCCGCGCTACGTCATGACCGTCCGCGGCGTGGGCTACCGAGCCGCCCCGCCCATCGCGGAAGCGTAGTCCGCCATGACCACAGATCCCGCGGAGCCCTCGACGAGCCATCGCCGACCGGCCTTCGGCCGCGGCCTGGCCTGGCGCATCGCCCTGGTCGGCATCGGCTCCGCGCTGGTCGCGGTCGGCATCATCACCGTCGGTGTGCTCATCGTGGGCAGCGAGGCCATGGCGCACCTGATGATGGAGCACGGCGAGACGGCCGAGGCCTCCTATGCCATGTTCGACCAGACCATCCGCGAGGTGCTGGTGGTCGCCACCGCGGTGGCCATGGTGGCCGGCGTGGCCCTCGCCATCGCACTCTCGCGCATGATCGCCCGACCCCTCGCCGACGTCGGAGCGGCGGCCCGTCGCGTGGCCGACGGTGACCTCGGCATCCGCGTACCGCGTGCCGCACCCGATGAGCTGGCCAGCCTGGCCAATTCCTTCAACCAGATGGCCGCCGAGCTCGAGGAGAGCGAACGCCAGCGTCGCGACATCATCGCCAACACCGCCCACGAGCTGCGCACGCCGCTGACCAACCTGGAGGGCTATCTGGAGGCCATCCGCGATGGCGTCATCGTGCCCGACCAGAGCACCTACGAGTCACTGCTCGAGGAGACCGAACGGTTGGTGCGTCTGGCGCGTTCGCTCGATGACCTGGCCCTCGGCGATGCCGCCCACAAGACCGCACACCCGGTCGCAGTCGATCCTGGCTTCGCTGCTGGCGGCGGCAGCAGAGCTGACACGCCCCACCTTCGAGGCGCGGCGTCTGACGCTGGAGCGGCGCTGGTGGCGACCGCTGCCAGCCCGCGCCGATCCGGACCAGTTCGCACAGGTGCTCGTCAACCTGCTCCAGAACGCGGCCCGCTATGCGCCCGAGGGCGGGACCGTCGCGCTCACCGCCGAGGGTCGCGAAGACACCGTCCTGGTCAGTATCGCCAACAGCGGTGAAGGCATCCCGCCGCAGGACCTGCCGCACATCTTCGAACGCTTCTATCGCGTGGAGAAGTCGCGCGACCGCGCGCTCGGCGGCGCCGGCATCGGTCTGGCCATCGTGAAACAGCTGGTGGAAGGCTGGGGTGGCCGCGTGGGTGCGGACTCTGCGCCCGGCTGGACCCGCTTCTGGTTCAGCCTGCCCCAGGGTCGCTTCCCCTCCCAGGGCAGCCCACGCTGATCAGTCCTTCCGGGCAGCCTCGGCACGACGCTTGATACCCAGCATCTGACTGCGCATCAGCGTGAAGGCCGCCATCCCCAGCAGCGGCATGGCACGGCGCTGCCCGCCACTCAGGGCTTCGATACGGAAGCGCGCTCGCTCGATGAGCCTCGTCCGGCCGCCGGGTGCGTCCTCCAGGATGAACGCCCAGCTGACCGAGTACGGGGGCATATCCATCTCGGCGAGGGCATCGGCTACGTCCTCGGGCGCGTCGGCCAGCGACTCGGTCAGCTGCTCACGGGCGATGGCATCGTCGAGGTAGAGCACCAGCGCCTCGCCAGGGTCGAGCTCGCGTACGATCAATCCGCCCTGATCATGCATGGGCACCAAGTCACCCACGGCCAACCCCTGGAACTCTTCGAGGATCGTGTCCGCACTGTGGGCCGCGGCACCACCGCTGGGACTCCAGGGCCGATCGAGCGCACCGTAGCCGTACCAGCCACCACGGCCGTAGCCCAGCTGGACGAGCCAGGGCCAGACCTGCTCGGGTGGAGCGTCGATCTCGACCGCGCGCGTCTCGACGACGTCGGCCTTTGCCACCAGGTCATCGCCTGGGAGACCGCGCTCACTACCGCCATCGAGCAAGCCCCATGAGTTGTAGAGCTCCCGCAGCGTCAGGACGAACGCGGTGCTCATCCCAGCGCCGAAGGCGAGCATCAGCAACTTCAGGCGGAAGACCAGCTTGACGGTGAACTTGAGCAGTCGAAACATGGATCGGCCTCCTGGGGTGGCGTCGGGTTCCCCGATGCTACTCCCACCCGCCCACATCCGGCTCAAGGGGCCGAGTGCCAAGCTCGGAGGTATACTTCGCCCGCTGTCGATGGCCAGGCGCCATACCATCGGGGATGTAGCTCAGCTGGAAGAGCGCTGCGTTCGCATCGCAGAGGTCAGGGGTTCGAGTCCCCTCATCTCCACCACCCCGCTTGAGGTATCGGATGCCGCTTTCTGCGGCTACTTCGGCCTCGACGTGGACTATCCGAAGTAGCAGCGCCGACCTCGTTCGACATATCGAGGCCCGTCCCGCGAGGGGCCGGCCTTCGGGCCGGCACCGGTTGACCTCGCCGAATCGCGCAGAATGACATCATGCACCGTCGGCCTCCCTGGCGTGCGGCTGCGCCAGCGAATCGGGCCTCGCCGCTTCTCCGCCCAGCCGCCGGTCGGGGGGCTCGATAACCGTGCCGGTCTTCGTCTCGCTGGGTTCGTTTCTGACCACGCTCCTCGGGGGATGGGCAGCCCTCCATCTCCGTGACTACACGCATCTCGTGCTGGGCTTGGCCGGCGGGTTGATGCTGGGCGTGGTCGATCTTCGACCTGTTGCCAGAGGCCCTGTACCAGGAGCCCGCTCAGTGGTTCCACGTGCAGGCTCCGCTCATCATGCTGGTGGCGGGCTTCCTCATGCTGCATTCGATCGAGCGCTGGGTGGGAGTCCACCGCGGGCACGAGAACGTGTGGTCGGACCACCAGCACAGGCCCGGGATCGGGCTGCTTGCCGGAGCGGCGCTCGTGGGGCACAGCTTCATGGATGGCTTCGCCATCGGCGTGGCGTTCCAAGCGGGCGCGACCGTCGGCCTCACGGTCGCGGTGGCCGTCATCGCCCATGACTTCGCCGACGGGTTCAACACCTACACGATCACGTCCCTGTACGGGAACGACCGCCGACGAGCGCTGACGCTACTGGCCCTCGACGCGATCGCCCCGGTGGTCGGGGCCGCGAGCACCCTGCTGCTCACGATTCCCCATTCGGCCCTCGGCCTCTATCTCGGGTTCTTCGCGGGGATCCTGCTCTACCTCGCGACCTCCGACATCCTGCCCGAGGCCCACGCCCACCACCCGAGCCGGCTGACCATCGCCTGTACGGTGCTGGGTGTCGCGTTCATGTGGCTGGTGATCGGGCTCGCCGCCTGAAGCATGGACTCTGCCGCCGTCGTGCTCGAACGACACGGCAAGGGACCCGATCGACCAACCGTGTGCGTCGCACAGGCAGGTGACTAGGGCTTGACACAAAGCCGAGCCTGCCCAAGCGGCCGGGTCCCAGCGGAGCACCTCGAGGACCGTCTCCCGGGGCACCCCAGTCTTCCGGCCGGTGTGGACGAGGAACAGAAAGCGGTGCTTCTGAGAAGTCATCGCGCGGTCTCCCTACCTGGGCCTGAGGCAGCGTCAGCTGAGCTGATCAGGCAGTCACTGGAACGCGACTGCCATCGTCAGCCGGCACGGATGTCCCGCCGGCTGAAGCCGAGGCCGCCGAGCGCCGCATGCGCGACCGCGGGCACGACCAGCGCCCGTTCACTCGTCGCCCCGGCCACCCATCTCGCGCGGGATGGGTCATCTCCATTCGCTGTCTGACATTCTTCGTCGTCGTTCGCACCACGGCCGACCCAAGGACAAAGCGGCATGGGATCGAGCAGACGCAGGTGTCGCCCCCCGCTAATGTTCTTGCTCGAGCGTTAGTGGTGTGAGTTGGATCTGCTTCGCGAGTCCGTATGCCGCGTGTCGATCGTCTTCGTTGGCGAAGAACACCCGACCGATGAGCAAAGCTGCGCGGTGCGGTACGTCGATCCGGGCCATGCCGTCTGGCGTATCGCCATTCCACTCAGGTTCGCAGAGGAGGAAGTCGCCGGTGGCGGTTCCGGTGGCGCGTTTGCCGACGTAGGCGAAGTTGGCGCCGGTGGTCGGGTCGGTGAACTGCACACTGTAGTAGCGGTCGTCCATCGCGGGCACGTGCAGCACTCGCGGTCCGTCCTTCACCTCCAGCCAACCGCCGAGGTAGAGGACATCATCGGTGCCCGTCGCGATGACGCTGCCGGACGATGCCGACTGCGATGGGCTCTCCGGCACGGCGTAGAGCGTGTTCACGGGGATGGGGCCGCCGCCAAACCCGCGCTTGACGATCATCCGCTTGAAGCCCCCGACCGTGATCCGCGGCCAGAAGTAGATGAACACGAACGCTCCGAGCACCCACACGGTCACAGCCGTCACGCCGAGGAGAATGATCGCGTCGACGCCGCCCTCGGCGACCCGTCGGTAGATGACCCACGCGAAGACCGCCAGGACAACGACCGTGACCAGGGTGCCGTGTTTCAGGATCAAGCGATTCATGACTGCACCTCGACGACAGGCGGAACCTCGTAGTCGCCGTCCACGACGGCAGCTCCGGGCAGGTACGCGCGGAGCATGAGCTTGAACCGACCGGGCGGCGTCGCTAGCCAGTTCTGTGCATCACCGGATGGCTGATGTGGCTGCAGCAGAATGTCGACCGAGCCGTCGGCGTTCTTGGCAAGACCAGAGTGGCTGCCTACGCTCGACCGGCCCGTCGGGCTGCTGACCATGTAGCCGACGGTGTCCGTCGCGGTGAGCGACCAGAAGGCGTCATTCGGTGGAAGCTGGCCTTCCGGGAAGTGCAGAAGATAAGCATGCTCGCCACTGAGACGCTCCCTGGCGTCATCGGTGGTCGCTGTCCAGTAGGCGGCCTCTTCGAACACGTTGACGACCGGCAGGGCCTTCTGCAGTGCGGCACGCAGCAGTAATCCGTTGCCGGGGTGACCGGCCTTGCGGATCGCGCTCCAGCCGTTGACGGTCCTCGTCTCGGCCTTCGCTACGGCATTCAGGACCAGGATCGTGGTCAGGTATGCGAACGTGAGACCGATGATCACACCCTGCACGACACCAGAACCGGCCAGCCAGGCGAGGAAACCGCTCACGATGACCCCCGCATCACAACACCGCGGTTCTGAGCAGCACGACAACGGCAAATATCGCGGCGACGACAGCCGCGATGATCAGCCAGCCCTGCCAGGCGTTGGGATGCCATCCGACGCCGGACCGGTTCGGCCGGAACCACGGCTTGCGCTTCTTGTCGGCCGACCGTTCGGTGCCCGTCTGGGGTTCTTGCTCATCCTTGGGCATCCGGTCTCTCCTGACTCTTTGCCGTGATGCGCAGCAGAACCAGCGGATGCCTGTGAAGGCACCGACGACCATCTATCCGACGGTGCGATGAGTCCGCTGGTGTTGGTCCAGTCCAAGTGCGGGTCGCGTCCCGGAGTTGCCGAAGAGCACTGACGGCCCGGATCCTCCGCAATGATACGTTGGGCCGCTTGCTGGCTGGTGTGTGGGATCGACCGCTCGGCGATCATGGCGGCGATGACAAGAGACTCGGTCAGAGTCAGCCCCAACCCCCAGCCCCTTGCCGCCGGCGATGACGAGGCCCAGGAGGGCCAACGCCGTCATCAGACAGCGCCTCAGGCTGGGCCGCAGCCGCCGATGCTCCGCGGCCACCGTTCGAAGCGGTTCCCGACCTGGACCAGGAGCCACTCGTCGCCGAGCTTCTCGCTCGTCCAGATCGTGGCATAGCCGTTCGTGATGCCCGACGAGATGGCGTCGCTGGGTGGTCGGAAGTCACGACGGAAGCCCGGTGGGCCGAAGGGTCGGCCGAGAGCGCGGCGCGCCTTGCCGCCTGGGTCGCGCAGGTAGAACCTGACGTTGCCGACGTCCGAGTTCAGGGGCGTACCCGGGGGCAGGCCGATGGCGATCTCGTGCGCACCGGCGAGGCAATCGGGCCTGCTCACCGCGAGCTCGAGCCCATGACTGCCCTGTGTCGGGATCCTGCGGCCATCGCCGTCCGCCGAACACCACGGCTCCATGAGGAACGGGTCGGCAGCGGCGCTGGGATCGCGCAGGCCGGGACAAGGTCGGGCGGCTCGGGGCTTCACGTAGGTCGGCCGGAACTCGCTCGGTCTGACGTCGTCCAGAAGCCACCGCTCCGAACCAGGGTCGCGGACGAAGCTCAGCGCGATCGATCGGACCTGCGCGCCCTGCACTGCCTCCGTCGGTGCGTCTCGCGAGGCGTCGAAGGTACGCGCACCAGGTGCGATCTGGATGATTGGCGCGAGGTCGAGCCCCACCAGCTGGTTCCCGTCGGCACACCACTCTTGCCAGTCGTCGAGATCGAGGACCTGAGGCACTTCACGGAAGCGCACGAGGTTCCGCTCGACGGCCTGGGCACGCCAGTCGATGGCGCGCAGTCGCTCCATGCCGTGGGCTGTCGCGAGAGTCGTGAGGACGGCATCATCGCCGTCCGAGTAGAAGGCCCAGAGCGCGTCGATCCACGGTCGCGCGATCGCCCGGCGCTGAGGCATCGAGAGACGGTCGCGTTGGCATACGGTCGGCGCGGCGAGCGGGGTTGCGTCGGGCGAAGGGCTCGCCGACGACGCGACCGATTCGATGGCGGTCACAGCGTACGCCGGCACAAGGATCGCGCAGACGACCAGGGCGAGCGTGGCGACGATGGACAGGCGGAGCGTCGAACTCCGCTTCCCAGGGTTCCTGCTTCCATTGCGCATGTGGCGCTCCTCCAGGTGCGAGGCCCCCGTGGGCATGATGCACCGCCTCAGGCTTGGCGGCAAACACCTGGGCAATCCAGTTCAGTAGCGCATGCGCATCCTGCTCGGTCAGGCCCCCGAGGTCGTCGTCATCAAGGCCGAGTCCTCCACCACGTCGATGAGCCGGGGATCGGCTGAGCCGGGTGTACGCTGACGGATCGGCGGCGGCTCTGCCCTGAGGAGCACGGCGGGGCGACTCCCGACCGATGGACGGAGGACGCGACGATGACGCACGACCGACGAACCACCCGGAGCTTGGCGAGTTCCCTGCCCCGCGTCGTGCGAGCCCTGACGGTCGCCTTTCTGGTCCTCGCCATCGCGGGTGTTCCGGCCGCCGCCGGCAACCCCAATGACGGCAGCTTTGGTCGGAACGGCATCGCGCGCGTCGACTTCGGCGGTGCCGACAAGGCCATGAGTGGCTTCCTGCTCCCGAGTGGCAAGTACCTGCTGGTGGGGCAGTCGAAAGCCGCGGGCGGCACCACTCGAATCGCCCTCGCCCGGGTCGGCGCCGACGGCGACCTGGATCCGACCTTCGCGGACGACGGACGGGCGCTGGTCGCTCCACTCGCCATCGGTGGCGTGGAGGCTGCCGCGCGCACGCCCGACGGCAGGGTCGTCGTGCTGGTGCATGACACGAACGACCGGCATGCGCTCGTCGGGCTGGATCCCGACGGGAGCGTGGACCGCGACTTCGGAGACGGTGGCGTCGTCCGCATCGACAGTCGCTCCTACGGCTGGGGCTCCATCCTGGCCCTGCCGAACAACAAGGTGCTCGTCGCGACCGAGAACCTTGTCGCTCGCTATACCGCCGAGGGCACCATCGATCGCTCCTTCGGGCGCAATGGCCAAGTCGACCCGGCGGTGACAGTCGGTGCGGCCCTGCTGCGTGAGCAGGACGGCGACATCCTCGTCTTCGGGCCTGGAGGCGCATCGGTGATCGGCCGGCGCTACGACGCCCGGGGCCATCGCGATCGAGCGTTCGGGCGAGCCATCGACTCCAACGCGTTCATCTCGGTCTACCCCAGGTACTGGCTCACCGGCGTCCCGATGGTCGGAGTCGTCAGCGCGCGTGGTCGCATCTTCCTCGGCAGCCTCGCCGGCAACGACGGGCGCCGCGATGAGCTGGATGGACTGGCCTTGGCCTTCACGCGCAAGGGCAAACCGGCTCGCGGGTTCCATCGTGACGGCTGGCGCACGGTGGACTTCGGCGGCTACGAGTGGTTCAGCGGCATCCTCGCCCAGCCCGCCGGACGCGTACTGTTGGCGGGCACGAGAAGCCCCGCCCGCAGAGCCCCCAGCGACGCCATCGTGTTGACCCTGCTGAACGCTGACGGTTCGCTGCGCTACCGCTTCGGGAGCCACGGTCGATCGTTCATCAAGGCCATACCCGGACGTGCCACGCCAGCCGCCTACGGCCTCTTCGCTGATGGCAGACGCGCGGTGATCGTCGGCGAGGGCGGCGGCGACTTCCTGCTGGCGCGGTATCGCCTGGACGCGTGACCTGGCAGCCGGCGACAAGCTCGATGAACTCGACCGGGCGCTCGGCTTGGTGCTGGATCTGACGTAGCTTCGCCGACCGCTGGACTACGCACGGCACGCAACCGATCGACCGTTGCCAAGGGTGGCGCTAGCTCTGATGCTGGGGTCGACCGGCGGCGCTGACCTGTGCCCGTGCCGCCGCTGATGCGCGCAGAGCCGGTGTTCGCGATGCCGCTACGCTGTCAGGACATGCGCCGATCGTCCTCCCTCCTCGCCGGCCTCACCCTCGTGACCGTCGTCGCGTGTGGCGGTGGCGATGCCCAGCCGCAGGGCTCACCGGGACCGCTCGGTAGCCCGACCGCGAGCGTGCTCGAGGCGAGGGTAGCGCCGCTGCCGTCGGGCGACCTGCAAGGCGAGCTGTGCCTGAAGGTGAGCGATGTCGAGCGGCGGTTGGCCGGCCTGCAAGCGGTCGAGCTGCGGCTGCCCAACCGCGTCGCGCTCACCATCGAATTCGACAAGCTGAAAGCGGCCTATGTCGAACTCGAGCGAGCCGACTCCGGCGACGCCGAGGAACGTCTGGCCGGCTCCCTCAAGCGGCTGGGTTACCGGATCGATGAGCTGGAGCTCGCCGTCGAGGACTTCCGCACCAACAGCCGGCCTCGACGAGCGGTCAGCAATGTCGAAGGCGACGCACAGAAGGTGGCCGACGAGCTGGCCGCCTTCACCATCCTGTCGCGCTGCTGAGCATGCTGAGCACTCGCCGACCGCTCAATCGAGCGCGGCCCGGACCTCGCTGGCGTGTCTGCGTAGCCAACGCCGAGCCTCCCGGGTCCGCGGGGCATGCTGCTCCACGAACGCCCAGAAGGCGGGCGTGTGGCCACGGATGCGCAGGTGCGCCAGTTCGTGCACCACGACCGCGTCCAGCACGAACGGCGGCGCCAGCAGCAGCCGCCAGCTGAAGGAGAGCGCGCCGCTCGATGAGGCCGATGCCCAGCGGCTGGATTGATCGCGGATGGTGATGCGCCCGGGCCGCACCGCCAACTCCGGGACCCGCGCCGCGACGCGCTCACTGATGACCTCACGAGCCCGCCTGCGCAACCAGCCCTCGAGCAGCTCCGGTGTGGTGTAGCCATCGCGGCCGAGGCGGACCAACAGCCCGCCAGGCACGGGCTCGACACGACCTCGCACCGGGCGCCTGGCTGCGCCGTCTACCTCAGAGATACGCAATAGCTCGCCGGCGACTTCCAGCACTCGGCCCTCCCCCAGTGGTGGCCGAGCCGCAAACATCGCCTGCTGGTCACTGATCCGAGACACATGCCGATCGAGCCAGACCGCGTGCTGCAGGACGAGCCGATCGGCCTCGGCATCCGGCATGCGCCGCGGCAGCACCACCACGATCTCGCCTTGGCGCGTCACGGTAAGGCGAGCTCGCCGGGCACGGTCCGAGCGGCGGAGGCGGTAGGTGTGTCGGTCGGCAGCCATCGTCCTCATCGTAGGCTGGGCGCCCGATGAAGGCCTGCCTCGGTGCCCGCGGAGGCTGCTCCTCACTTCTGGCGACGACACGCTACTATGTCGGCCACGGGGCGATAGCTCAGCTGGAAGAGCATCTGCATGGCATGCAGAAGGTCCGGGGTTCGAGTCCCCGTCGCTCCACCACGCGAAAACCGAACCAGGGACCCCCGTCGATGGCGGGGGTTTCGACGTTATCGGCCTCGAGACAGGCCGGCCTCGAAGACAGGCCGGACGCCAGCGGCCAGCATCGGTGAGAATGCACGCATGAGCAGCCCCAACGCGTCAGACAGCGACGCCAACCGCCCCTCGATCGACCGCTACGACGCGGGCGCGATCGAGCCCCATTGGCAAGCACGCTGGGATGAGCTGGGGCTCCACGACACCGACCTGGCCGACGATGCGCGCCCGGGCTACTACCTGCTCACGATGTACCCATACCCATCGGGCGACCTGCACATCGGCCACTGGTACATCAAGACGCCGACCGATGCGCGCTCGCGCTTCCTGCGCATGAACGGCTACAACGTCTTCTTCCCCATCGGCTTCGATGCCTTCGGCCTGCCCGCGGAGAACGCCGCCATCCGCAGCGGCATCCACCCCGCCGTGTGGACGATGAAGAACATCGAGAACATGCGCCGTCAGCTGCGCTCCATGGGTGCCACGTTCGACTGGAAGGCCGAGGTCGTCACCTGCCAACCCGACTACTACCGCTGGAACCAGTGGATCTTCCTGCAGTTCCTGCGAGCCGGCCTGGCTTATCGGCAGATGGCCCCGGTCGACTGGTGTCCCAAGGACCAGGTGGTGCTGGCGCGGGAGCAGGTCGAAGGCGTCGATCGCGTCTGCTGGCGCTGCGGCACACAGGTCATCAAGCGCGACCTGGAGCAGTGGTTCTTCCGCATCACCCGCTATGCCGACGAGCTGCTGTCGTTCGAGGGCATCGACTGGCCAGAGCCGGTGCGTCTGATGCAGACCAACTGGATCGGCCGCTCCGAGGGTGCCGATGTCGCCTTCCACACCGCGCCGTCAGCGCACCACGAGGGCGGTGCGGAGCTGCGCGTCTTCACCACGAGGCCGGACACGCTCTTCGGCGCCACCTTCATGGTGCTGGCGCCGGAGCATCCGCTGGTGGCGGAGCTGACCGCGCCCGAGCAGCGCGAGGCCGTGGAGGCCTACGTGGCGGCGGCCCGTCGCGAGACGGAGATCGAGCGACTCTCCACCGACCGCGAGAAGACCGGCGTGCCGCTCGGTGCTGACGCCATCAACCCGGTCAACGGCGAGCGCATCCCCATCTGGATCGCCGACTACGTGCTGGCCAGCTACGGCACCGGCGCCATCATGGCCGTACCCGGGCACGACGAGCGTGACTTCGCCTTCGCCACACAGTTCGGTATCCCCATCCGGCGCGTGGTGGCCGGTCCCGATGACGCCGACGAAGCGCCGCTCGACGAGGCTTACCCGGCCAAGGACGAGAACGCCCGACTGGTGAACTCCGGTCCCTACAGCGGCCAGCCCTGGGCGGCCGGGTTCGCGGCCATCGTGGCCGACCTGGAAGCCAAGGGACAGGGCGAAGCCACCGTCACCTATCGCATCCGCGACTGGCTCATCAGCCGCCAGCGCGCCTGGGGCACGCCCATCCCGGTGGTCTACTGCGCGGCCGAGTGCGGCATCGTGCCGGTACCGGAGGAAGAGCTGCCGGTGCTGCTGCCCGACGACTTCGCCTATCCCGAAGGCGGTGGCAACCCGCTCGAGACCACCGAGTCATTCCTGCGTACGACCTGTCCACAGTGCGGTGGCGAAGCGCGCCGCGAGACCGACACCATGGACACCTTCGTGGACAGCTCCTGGTACTACTGGCGCTACCTCTCGCCGCAGAACGTGGATGCCGCCATCGACCGGGCTCTCGATGAGCGCTGGATGCCCGTCGACCAGTACACCGGCGGTGCTGAGCACGCGGTCATGCACCTGCTCTACAGTCGCTTCTTTGCCAAGGCCCTGAATGACATCGGCGTCATCGGCGAGCGCGAGCCCTTCAAGCGGCTGTTCAATCAGGGTCAGATCCTGGGCGCCGACGGCGAGCGCATGAGCAAGAGTCGCGGCAACGTCCAGGACCCCGACGAGCTGGTCGGCCGCTACGGCGCGGACACGGTGCGCCTCTTCCTGATGTTCATGGGCCCCTGGGACCAGGGTGGCCCCTGGAACCCGTCGGGCATCGAGGGCATCAACCGCTTCCTGCGGCGAGTCTGGACGGTCACGCTCGACCGGTCGGGGCAGGAACACGGCAACCCCGATGCCGGGTCATTGCCCGTGGGTGAGGACTTGGCAGCGGCCGAGAAGACCCTGCGGGTGGGTGCGCACCGGACACTGGACGGCGTCACCGCCGACCACGAGGGCTTCCGCTGGAACACCATCGTGGCCAAGCTCATGGAGCTGACGAACCTGCTGATGAAGTACCGCGGCACACCGGCTGCGGAGACGGCCGGCTGGGATGAGACGGTGCGCCTGCTGCTGTTGATGCTGGCGCCGGTGGCCCCACATATCGCCGAGGAGCTGTGGTCGCGCCGGCTGGCTTCGGCGGGCGAACCGTGGGACTCGATCCATACCGAGTCCTGGCCAACCTTCGACGCCTCGCTGGTGGCCGCCGAGATGGTCGAGCTGCCGGTGCAGGTCAACGGCAAGCTGCGCGACAAGGTTAGCGTGGCGCCGGGCCTGGCACAGGACGAGATCGAGGCCATCGTCATGGCGCAACCCAAGGTCATCGCCAACCTTGACGGCAAGCAGGTCGTGAAGGTCATCCACGTCGGCGGTCGATTGGTTAACATCGTCGTCCGATGAACGAGCACGTGGTGTGCCCGGCCTGACCTGGCCCCCACTGGGGGCGGTAGTGAGAAGGCAGGTTCTCGGTATCGTCGCAACACCTGAGTATCTCGGGAGTTGCCGATGCGCCTCCGCCGCCGATCCAACGGACGCCCTGGGTGTCGCGCCACAGACGAGTGAGCGCCATCGCTATCTTGAGCTCATGGCATAGGGCATGGACAACTCCGCGGCGTGTCGGCTCGTCGGCGTCGACCGCCGGACCGGCAGCCGCTGGCGAAACGGCCCATCGATCACGCACCGCCGCGCTTCCGGCCGCGACCTGCTGCACCGGCACCCTGCAGGAGTGCTGCGGAGCGGATGGTCCCGCCGCAGATCCCGCCGTCGAGCCGGCCAGCGCCGCAGCCGGTTCGTCGAGCCGATGGTGGTGGCCAGCGAGCGCCCAGCCGAGGTCGCCGATCGCGTCGTCCCGGGTCACTGGGAAGGCGATCTCATCACGGACGCTGCCAACCGATCGGCCATCGGGACGGTCGTCGAGCGCGCGAGCCGCTACCTCCTCCTGATTCACCTCCCCGATAGCGACGGTGCCACGGAGGTCCCGCCCGCGGAGGAACTCGCCGATGTCGCTGCCGAGCTCAACGCTCGGCCGCTAGCCTCCGTGGTGAGACGATCAGCGGAATCTGCCTCAGCGTTTCGCCTTCTCTCCCCCCGCCCCCCCCGAGGCTTCACCGTGCGTCGCTGCCAGAGAGCTTGTCTCTCAGCCCAGCTGGATCGTCCCTCGGTTCACTCGAAGGGGCGCGTTGTACTGCTCCAGCATCCAGTAAATGGTCCCACGAAGGCGGCCCTCGATGCTGCCAATCTGCAGTGCCACGTCACCTAACAAGTCAACCATGGGCATGAACATCCCACCTCCCATACTACCGTGCCACCGTGCCACCGACGCGGTGGTCTCATCATCGAGGGATCCAAGATGGCGGCGAGCGGCTACCACACTCTTGTCCGCAGTGGAACGGACCATCGATGGCATCGCCGCGTGGATAGAGCTGTCGGATCGTGCCACGATGGAGAACGGAAGCCGTCAAGCGCTCAACTCCCTCGAGTCGCTCCGCCGAATAGGCGCTCCACAGCCTTCCGGTTGGCGTGGAAGGAGGCCTCGGCCCGTTCTTCCCAGAAGTACACCTGGACCGTGAGGATGCCGTCGAATCCGATCGTCTCGAGTGCCCGCGCGATGGGCTCCCACTCCAGCTCGCCCGCCCCGATGTCGAAGTGCTGGTGAATCCGCTTCTCCGGCGTGGGTGGATTGAGGATGGTCCGCCCCGGCCCGAACGTGTCGGCCACGTGCACGTGGTCGAAGGCGCCCCGGGCCAGGGCGATCTGTTCGGCTGCTGTCCCGCCTAGGTAGTACGTGTGCGGGAGACAGTGCAGGTAGCGGAACCGCGGACTACCGATCTCGGCGATGAGATCGAGGGCGTCGGCCGTGGTCTCGATGAAGTCCCCAGGGTGAGGCTCGGCCACGACCTCCATGCCCGCGCGCTCGAGCTCTGGTAGCAGTTCCTCGATCGAACGCAGCAACGAGCGGCGGCACGCCTCGGGACGGTGTGGATCACCGGAGAGCTCGGTGTTGATCCGGGTGCAGCCGAGCTCGGCAGCTGCCCTGATGCCATCCTTCCACCAGGCCACGGCCTCCCGGCGGATGTCCTCGTCGGGGTCGGACCAGTCCTGGATGACCGCGATGGACACGAACTCCACTGCGGCCTGGGCCGCCACCTCCGACATGGAGGCCAAGGTCGGGCGATCGGCGCGGACAGGACCATAGGCCGCGATGATGTCGTCCCGGTTCCCGAGCTCGAGGTAGTGATAGCCCGCGCGGCCAGTGGCGCTGATCTCCTCCTCGATGGGCACGCCGTTGAGCATCGCCGGATCGAGTGTGAACTTCATGCCGCCCGCTCCGTGATCGCGGCGTCCGGCACCACGATAGCCTTTCCCGGGACCTGCTTGGCGCGCAAGGCTGCGAGTGCGGCGTTGACTTCAGAGAGCGGCCATTCGCGGACCTCCGGCAGACGCATCTGGCCACTGGCGGTCAGATCGAGCACTGACTGGAGGTCCTCGCGGCGCCCCGAGCGCGTGCCGCGGATGGTGAGCTCCTTGCGCGCCACGGTGGCGAAGTCGACGTCCGGCACACGGGCGTAGCCGGCGAGCACGTAGATGCCCTGTGGTCCGAGCGCGTCCAGCCCGGCGCTCATCACCCCGGGTGCCCCAGTGCAGTCGATGACCGCGTCGAAGGGCCCGTCGACCTCCGCTATCGAGGCGACCGTATCGTGGCCCAACCGGGCGATGGCCTCACGGCGCAGCGGGCTCGGCTGCACGACCTGCAGCGGGATACCGTCGACCCTGAGCATCTCCGCGGCCATGAAGCCAATCGGTCCCGCACCCAGGACCAGCACCCTCGTCGGCCGTCGCTCCTGCGTCACCCGCACTGCATTGGCAGCCGTGGCGCCGCAGTCCACCAGCGAAGCTGCGGCCGATGGGGAGAGAGCCTCCGGCACAGCGAGCAGCTGGGCGGCATGGACGAGCACGTAGTCAGCGTAGCCGCCCCAGACCCCGAGGACACCCGTGATGGAGACGAGGTCGGGGCACAGCCGCTGGTCTCCCTCTCGACACAGAGGGCAGGTACCGTCGCCGGTGAAGAGCGTCATGGTCACGCGCCCACCGAGCCACTCGCGAGCCGTGTCCCCGGCCTCGACCACCACGCCCACCGGCTCATGACCCAGTACGAACGGCAGGCTCGGGCGGTAGGAGCCGCCCTCGAGGATGTGGAGATCCGTGCCGCAGATGCCGCAGGCCTCGACCCTGATGAGGACATCGTCGTCCGCCGCCACCTCCGGGCGGCCGACGGTCGCGAGCTCGAGCCATTCGGTCGGAATCTCGCGCGCTAGCGCAGCCTGCATCGTCGGACCACTCGATGTGACCACAAGCCTCTGGCTCCCTTCGCATCGCGTTGCGTTCTATGCACCGTAAATGGGATTGCTCAACAACGCTATCACATGGACGCAAACGCAGAACTCGAACGTCTCGCCTGTTAATCGAGCTTGCCGGGCGCGCTAGAGTAGTGCCAGAGATTGGCAGCGGTCTCAGCAGCACGGTGCATGATACGCAACGTCTGGCGGCATCCGAATCGCAGCGAGGAGCAGAGATGGACGTTTGGGGCATCGATGGGCAATCTGCCCTGGTCACCGGGGCTTCGTCGGGCATCGGGCGGACGACTGTGCAGCGTCTGGCTGCAGCCGGCTGCCGCGTAGCCGCGCTGGGACGCGATGCCGGCGCGCTCGCGACGGTGGTGGCCGAGGTTGGAATCGAATCGCTGCCGTGCCTTCACAGGTGAGCTGGCAGATGTCTCCGCCACCCGCGCGACGGTGCAGGCTGCGCTCGCCTGGCTCGGCGGTGTGGACATCGTCGTCAACAACGCCGGCGTGGGGTTCCGTGCGGACGTCCTCGAGACGACCGAGGAACAATGGGACCTGACTTTCGCAGTGAACGCCCGTGCCCCTTTCGTGGTCTGTCAGGAGACGCTGCCCTCCATGCTCGAGCGCGGCGGTGGCGTCATCGTCAACGTCTCGTCCGTGGGCGGCCTCATCGGATCCCTGCCCGTGCTGCCTATGGTGCCTCCAAGGCCGCGCTGATCTCCCTCACCCGCAGCCTTACCGTCGACTTCGCCGGTCGTGGATCCGCGCCAACTGCATCGCGCCAGGCACGACCGAGACACCGTGGGTGGACCGCATCATCAGCGGAGCCGATGACCCGACAGCCTTGCGCCGGCAGATGGCCGAGCGCCAAGTCGTAGGCCGGCTCGGGACGGCTGAGGAGATCGCCGACACGATCCTATTCCTAGCCTCGAACAAGGCTGGCTTCTTCCATGGTTCGACCGTCGTGGTCGATGGCGGCTACAGCGCCCGGTAGCAGGTTCCCTCTCTGGTGCACAGCCTGCAACACGTTGCGCACATGTAGACAAGACTCGCGACACGGGTGTATGTTGCGTTGCGACTAGCAGGCAGAGGGTCGACAACCCGCATCGAGGGAGTGATGCCTTGGTCGCTGGCACCGACTCGGGACAAACGCTCGGCCGGCATCCAGTGGACAGCGGATGCGCGACCCCCTCGACAGGGCCACGGTGGCCGGCACGTAGCCGGCGCGCTTGATGAGGAAAGGAGCACCGCCTAGCGAACTTGTAGATGGAGGGGTCCCAAAGCGTCCAGGGTTACTGGACAACCGGCGGCGCCGCCCGGCGCCGACTATGACCTGGAGGAGGATCCGATGCTTGAACATAAGACGTTCCGGAGCGGCTTGGCAGTGGCCGCCGCCTCGGCGCTCATGGCGACCGGCGTCGTCGGCACCGCGGCTGTCGCGCAGGCGGACCCGGCTGCGCTGAACGACGTACAGGCCGCTTGCGCCGATGCCGGGGAAATCACGCTCAAGGTCGGCTTCTCCGAGGCCGGCGAGGTCATCCTCGACGAGTTCCGGAAGCAGGCCGAGGCTTTCCAGGAGGCCTATCCCAACGTCACCGTCGAGGTGAACGCCAAGGACTGGGCATCCTCATACCAGACCATCCGCCTGGCCATGTCCGGTGACGATCCGCCCGATGTCATGCAGGGCAACGAGGGCTGGGCCATCGACGGCGCCCTCTGGCAGGCTGGGCTCATCCTCGATCTCGACGCGTACGCCGAGACCTTCGGCTGGTTCGACGAGTTCCCCGAGTCCGCGCTCATGGTCAACCGTTTCTCGGATGACGGAATGGTCATGGGTGAGGGCAACCTGGTCGCGGTCGCCCCCGCCATCCAGTACGTCGGCACTTTCTACAACAAGCAGAAGCTGGCCGACCTCGGCGTCACCGACGTGTCCACCATTGACACGAAGGACGCATTCCTGGCAGTCCTCGACGCAGCCAAGGTGGCCGGCGAGCTGCCCGTCATGCTGGGGGACTCGGACAAGTGGCCAGCGCTGCACAACCTGTCGCTGCTCACCGGCTGGTACGTCAATCCCGCCGACATCAACGCGTGGGTCTTCAACAAGGAAGGCGCCACCTACAACGACGCGGGCCACATCCAGGGTGCACAGGACTTCCAGGATTGGATGGCCAACGGTTACTTCAACCAGGATGCGCTCGCGACGAGCTTCAATGACGCGGTCGCGCGTTTCGGCGACGGCGAAGGCGTCTTCTATATCGGCGGCACCTGGGCGCTCGGCGATATCGCCAAGGCCATGGGTGACAACGCCGGGTTCATGTTGTTCCCGGCCGGTCCTTCCGGCACCCATGCTGCTGTGGGCGGGTACAGCCTGCCCTTCGTCATCTCGTCGAAGAGTCAGCACCCTGACTGCGCAGCCACCTTCATCGACTTCGTCACCGCCAGCCCGGCGGCCGTCGAGGCCCAAATCGCGGCTGGCCGGCCGTCGGCCTCGAAGGCCGGCGCGGACGCGGTGATCGAAAATCCGCTGCTGGCCCAGATGGTGAGCGAGTATCAGCGGCTGTCCGACGATGGTGGCCTGTTCACCTGGGAGGACTGGCCGACCCCGACCATGTTCACCCTCATGCAGTCGGAGTCTCAGCTCCTACTCGGTAGCCAGATCACCCCCGAGGAGTACGTCCAGACCATCCAGGAGGACTGGGACAAGTTCATGGCCGAGCGCGGCGCGTAGCCGCGGTCAGTCGAACGCTCCGGTGCCGCGGTGAGGACCGTGGCACCGGAGCACACATCACCACGGCACATCGCACGGTCCGTGGGGAAAGGCTGCACGAGAACAATGGACTCCGTCGTAATCACCGTCACCGTCGACTGCTCGATGTCGTATCCGGGTTTCTCCGGGATGCCACCGATCGAAGACGTCCCCACTGTCGCACAGGAGTACATCCGCTCCATCGACGCCGGTGCCTCGCTCGTCCACCACCATGGCGTCCACCATCTCGAGGAGAGCATCCAGGCGGACGGACGCCGCCTATCCCGTATCGACCTCGATGGCTGGCGGGACCTGACCGAACGGATCCGTGCCGAACGCGACCCCATCATCCAGTTCGGTATCGCCAGTGCGCGCATAGAGGAGAAGGTCGCCCTCATGGGCCTCAAGCCCGAGATGATGTCGTACGCCTTCAACGTCCACGACGAGTACTTCCGGCCCGACGAGTCCCTGCCGGCGAACGAGCAGTACGCCATCCACCCCCGCCCGGAGTTGGAGGAATTCTGCCGAGCCGCACAGGAACATGGCGTCAAACCCGAGGTGGAGTCCTTTTACACCGGCGCCTTCTGGAACCTCGAGTACATCCGAAAGCAGGGCCTGCTCGACGAGCCCATCTGGACCACGCTCTTCCTGGGTTGGCCAGGCGGGGCTTGGACGCCGCCGACCCCGGATTCGCTGCTCTACCTGGTTGACCACCTGCCTGAGGGCGTGAACTGGAACTGCAGCGTCATGAACCCGCAGATGCAGTGGCGGATCCTGGCGCTCGCGCTCAGCATCGGCGGCCACGTGCGCGTGGGCTGGGAGGACAACCCCTACCTGCCGGATGGCTCACCGTCGCGCTCCAATGCCGAGCTCGTGGATGAGATCGTCAAGATCGCCCGTCTCATGGGCCGCGAGCCCGCCACGCCCACCCAGGCACGCGAAATCGTCGGTCTTGCGCCAGCCGAGCGCGCGCGAACAAGCCTGCGAGCTGAGGAGTGACGTGTTCGAGAGCGAACGGCAGCCGACCGTGACACTGGGGTACCCTCGATTGACGAGCGCACGTAACGAGGGCACCCGAGAGGAGGGAAACCAGGCCATGGCTGGTACCGGTGGCGGCGAACGCAGCACCGTGGCGCGCATCTTCCGCACACTAGAGCTGCTGGCGGTAGCGCCGCGGACGCCATCGGAGCTGGCGCGTGACATGGGCGTGGATCGCAGCAGCGCCCTGCGCCTGCTCCGCCAGCTCGTAGCCACTGGGTACGTGACCCGCGAGGATAGCCAGCGCTACCGGTGTGTCGGTTCGCGCTTCATGAGCCTCGCCTCCAGCGCCCCCGACCACGCCGACCTGAGTGACCTGGTGGACCCAATCCTGCGCGAGTTCCGCTTACGCTACGGCGAAGCGTCCCTGCTCGCGGTGCCCGCACGCGGGACCATGGTCTACGCCGTCTTCTTCCCGTCAGCCCAGCTGCTGGGAGTCCGCGAGCGGCTCGGGGCCACCCGGCCGATGCACTGCTCGGCGGTCGGAAAGGCCTACCTCTCCGGCCTCGACGAGAGGTCGCTCGAGGAGGAGCTCAACCGGGTCACCTTCCTCGGGGGCACCGACCACGCGCCGACTGATTGGTCTTCCCTATATCGCCAAGTGGTCGAGGCTCGCGAGGCTGGCTACGCGGTCGACCACGACGAGACCTCCATCGGCGTCAGCTGCGTGGCTGTCCCGCTCCGGGTCGGCGGCTCGCTCATGGGCGCGCTCGGTGTGACCGGGCCATCCTCGCGTCTCGACGATGCGCTCGCGGGCGAGGTCGGGCAGGAGCTGCGACGGGCGGCCCAGGACCTCGAGCACCGCGTGGATCGCGTCGGGCCTGCTCCCCGCTGAGGAAGCACCGACCACGCGCGACTGAGACGAACGCGAACGATGACCACATCGGTACCAGCGCCGAGCAACGGCGCCACGAATGACGCGACCGAGGCACACGGCGGCCTGAGCCGGGTGGCTGCGATGATCGGTGCCCCATTTGCCAGAGTAGGACGATCGGACGCCCTGCCATACCTGCTCATCCTGCCGGGGCTGATCTTCTACACGCTCTTCGTCATCATCCCCATCGGCGCTACGATCGGGCTCTCCTTCTTCGAGTGGAACGGCCTGACCGATGCCAAGTGGGTCGGACTCAAGAATTTCGCCGAGGATCCTCGGGGACCGCCGTGTCATGGAGTCCTTCCGCGTGGTCCTCGTGTTCGTGCTCTTCAACTGCCTGCTCCCGGTCGGGCTGGGTCTTGTGCTGGTGGCGGCGATGACTCGCACGCGGGTCCGCGGCCTCTCGTTCTTCCGCCTCGTCTACTTCCTGCCCTACACCTTGGCCCTTGCCGTGGTCGCCATCGCCTGGCGCTGGCTCCTGGCCACAGACGGTTCGGTCAACGAGGCGATCCGGAGGGCGCTCGGCGAGGACGCGGTCCGGCCCTTCCTCGGTGACTTCGGTCTGGCCCTGCCGTCCCTGGGGATCGTGGCCCTGTGGGCCAGCTTCGGCTTCGTGTTGGTGCTCCTGCTGGCTGGCTCCCAGCACATCCCCCGCGATCTTTACGACCAGGCCCGCGTGGACGGAGCCGGTCCGGTGCGTGAGTTCCTGGCTGTCACGCTGCCCGGACTGCGCTACGAGATAGCGGTAGCGCTGACCATGACCTTCATCTTCTCGCTGCGAATGTTCGACCTGCCGCTGATGACGACACAGGGCGGCCCGGGCTATGCCACCACGACGCCGGCGCTCATCATGTACCGGGATGTCTTCGGCGACGGCCTCGTCGGCGAGGGCGCGGCCATCGCGGTCGTGCTCACGGTGATGATCTTTGTCGGCGTGATACTCATCCGTCTGGTGGACAGGGACTAGGCCATGGTCTCACGCTGGGAACGAGTCCTGACTTACGTCCTGCTCTTCGCCTTCGCGGTCTTCGCGGTCTACCCCTTCATCTCGACCACTCTTGTGGCCTTCAACCCGCCAGACGTGAGCGTGCACGGACTGGCCGTCCCTGAGACCTGGTCACTCGATAGCTTCACCGCCGCCTGGAATGACCCTGACGCCAGCATCGGGCGATCGCTCTTCAACAGCACCGTGCTGGCCGTGGTCGTGGTGGGGGCCTCGGTCTTCCTCTCGATGCTGACCGGTTACGCCTTCGGCACCATGCGCTTTCGCTTCTCGCGCGTGCTGGCCCTCTTCTTCGTCATCGGGCTGGTGATGCCGTACGAGGCCACCATCATCCCGCTCTACTACCAGTTCCGCGCCCTCAGACTCATCGACACGTATTGGGCCATGATCCTGCCCGACATCGGAGGTTCGCTCGCCTTCGGCACGCTGTGGATGACGTCCTTCTTCCGAGCCTTCCCGCGCGAGCTGCTCGATGCGGCCAAGAGCGATGGCGCCACCCGCATGCAGACGCTGTGGCGGGTCATCGTGCCCACGTCGGGCGCGGCCGTCTTCGCGCTGGCCACGATCCTGTTCATCTGGACCTGGAACAACCTCCTGCTGGCCATCGTCATGATTCCCAACCCCGAGCTGCAGATGGCTCCGGCGGCCCTCAACTTCTTCGTCGGCCGCCAGTTCGGCATCAACTACCAGGTCACCTCAGCTGCGGCGATCCTCGTGGCCCTGCCGGTCCTAGTCGTCTACTACCTGCTCCAGCGCCGCTACGGCGCTGACGTCCTGGCTGGCTCGATCAAGGGCTAGCCGCCAACCCACGGAGGCACCACTACTCATGCGCAATGGCAAGCCCGGGGTCGCCATCGTCGGACTCGGCCTCATCGCACACACGCACGCGGCAGCCTACCGGCAGCTCGACGACCTCGTGGACCTGGTCGCTGTCTGCGACATCGACAGTGACAAGGCGCAAGCGTTCGCGACCGAACACGACTCCAAACCGCGGTATGCGCTCGGCGAGGTCCTCACCGATCCGGCGGTGGACGTGGTCGACCTCATCCTGCCGCACTACGCACACGTCGCGGCGGCCTCGGCCGTCATCGACGCCGGCAAGCACCTCATCATCGAAAAGCCAGTGGCCGCCACCTACCGCGAAGCACAGGAGATCTGCGGCAAGGCAGCAGCGGCCGACATTCACTTCATGATCGCCGAGAACACCCGTTACGCGGTGGCGTATGTGGCCGCGGAGCGACTCCTGCGCGCCGGCGAGATCGGCGAGGTCATCCACGCGCGCACCGAGCTGCGCTCCAACGAGAAGGACCACCTCTCACAGCCAGGCAACTGGCGCACGCAATTCTCCCAGGGCGGTGGACTCATCCTTGACACCGGCGCTCACTCCTTCTATCTGCTCAAGTGGCTCCTAGGTGAGTTCGACGAAGTTACCGGCATCGCCTCGAAGCAGTTCCCAATCGACAACGAGATCGAGGACACCGCGGAGGTTCACGGTCGACTTAAGAGCGGCGCCTATGTCTCCTGCACGTTCACCTCGGTCTCCGAGAATCCCCCACAGCGAGCGGCTGGAGCTGTATGGCACCGAGGGCGGCATCATCGTCGACCAGATGGCCGACCCCGTGGTTCGGCTGTTCCGTGGCCATCAGGACTTCGCAGGCGAGACGCTCGCCGAGGTTCCCTTCGGGCCCGATGCGTGGCATCCGGGCGGGTGGCACTACGAGTCCGTCATCGCGGAGGTCAGCGACTACGTGCACTCACTGGTCGAGGGCCGATCAACGCTCATCGACAGCGACGACGCCGCCTACGCCATCGGTGTCGTGGAAGCGACGTATCGCTCCGTCTCCAGCGGCGCCCCCATACGTGTGGCGACCATCATCGACACCGAAGCCACTACTGCTTGATCGACCGCAAGGTCCCCGGTGACAGCCCCGCGTCCGTGTCGGCCTGAAGGACCTCATCCAATGATGCGTGTGTTGCCGGTATCGCCACGGTTCGGACCGTTTGCGCCACTGAGCGGTTCGCCGGGATGGCGCGGCAGAGGGAGTCCGCTGTCTCACCTGCTACTTGCTCGCGACACCCGAGTGACACGAGGCACAACAGGAAGGAGACAACGCAGCGCCATGAACGGGTACACCATGAGATTGGGCCAGATTCGAATCGGTGGCAGGTGACCGAGCTCGATGTCGTGCTCGGCCGATCGGCTGATATCGTCGTCCGATGAGTAAGCACGTGGTGTGCCCGCTTGCGACACGCCCGAATCGGGGCCGTTGCCTATTGCGGTGCCTGTGACCTCACAGCGGACTGCCGCCGTTCCACCCCCTGCCCTGCTGGAACTGCCGCGCTCAGGACCAGCCCGGGCGTGCCTACTGAGGGCAGTGCGGCCAGCCATTGGCCGGTCTCGGTAACCCCACGGCGCCGTCGGCGGCGCGGGGTAACAGGCGCAATCCGGTGCTGCTGGCGCTGGCCATCGTCCTCATGGCATTCCTGGGCACCACCTCGGGCTTCCTCGTCCTCGCCCTGGTCGATGACCGCGGTGGGGGATCGCTGGTGGCGAGCCCACGGCATCAGCCAAGGCGGTGCCGGACACGGCACCATCCGGAGCGACGCTGACACCGACACCCAAGTCGCGACGGACCCGAAGCCAACGCCCATGTTAGGACGCCCCGGGCGGGTGCGTCTGCTACGAGTCGATGTCGGTCGAGGGGCAGTCTGGTACGAAGTGGGACATAGTGCCGGCGCAATTCCGGACCTATTGCGACTACGACCGTGTCATTTGTCAGCTCTGGAGTTCCCCGTTTCCGTGGACGGTCAGCGGTAGGTCAGGCGGCGATCGTCTCGGAACGGTACCTCCTCTCGAACTCGGCCGGCGACAGGTGGCCCAACGCCGAGTGACGGCGCTGGGGGTCGTAGTTATGTGGGTCATCGTGTCACGCGGTCTTCTCGGGAGCATCCGTGCCGAGGCGCTCGAGGAGGCCGTCGAAGATCCGCTGGCGACCGACTTGACCCTTGGCGATCGCGTCGTCGCGCTGCTTCTGCAACGTCGGTCGGAACTCGAGGGTGGTGACGAAGAACGTGCAACCCTCGCAGATGGATTCGAAGTGGCAGTCCAGCTCGACCGGCCGGGCACAGTAGCCGTTGCCGAGCATGCGCCGGTGCATCTCGGCACGCAGGTGTCGCATCTCCGCGCCTTCAGCGGTGGCGGGCAACTCGTGCGGCTGCCCGTAGAGCGACTCGACCTTCTCGCTGACCGCGAAGTACTCCTGTGCCACGGTCTTGTCGGCGATCCGGGGTAGACCATGGTCATCGCCAGGGTCTTGTGACCGAGCAGCGCGGCGATGGCATCGAGGCTCATGCCTCGCTTGATGGCCTGGGTGGCAAGCGCGTGTCGCAGCTGATGGGGAGTGACGTGGCTGATGCCAGCCTCGTTCGCGAACCGATGCAGCACGCCGGCGACCCGCCGGGCGGTGATCGGGCGGTTGCATTCGAGCAGCAGCCGCTCGGAACGTAGGCCACGCGGCCGCTGATCGGCGATCCACTCGTCGAGCATCGCCTTCAACTGCGGGTGGAGCGGGATGTAGCGGTCATCGTGGAGCTTGCCCACGGGGATGCGCAGCCAGAAGGCCGAGCCGATCTGCACGACGGCGTCGACGGTGAGGCCGAGGAGTTCACTGCTGCGGATACCGGTGCGGGCGAGCAGCTCGACGATGAGTCGCGCCAGCGGATCAGGGTCGGCGCGCGCCACGCGCATGAGCTTGCTGGCCGCGGCGTCGTCGAGGAAGCGGGGCAGCGGCTTGTCCACGATGGGCAGGTC
Organism: uncultured Chloroflexia bacterium; assembly: GCA_963778955.1. Taxonomy (GTDB): domain Bacteria; phylum Chloroflexota; class Limnocylindria; order Limnocylindrales; family CSP1-4; genus JAFMJV01. Next base: position 69,616 of record CAVZWI010000003.1, on the reverse strand, counting down.
CCCCGCGAACAGGAGTGGTCGCCGCGGCGGGTCAGGGTAGTCCCAGTCCGTGATGCGGTCGAAGAAGCAGTGCAGGTTGATGAGCCGGTTCTTGATGCTGACCCGATCGAGCGGCCGGCCGGTGTAGCGCCCGTGCTTGGTGCTGAGCCACGCCTTGTAGGCCTCGAGGTGTCCCCGTTTCAGCTCGGCGCAGCTCGACACCTCCGGATGGGTCGCCGCGAGCCAGGTCCCGAACTCGCGCAGGGCATGCTCGATGTGGCTGACGGTCGAGGGGATCCCCTGCTGGCAGGCGTCGGATTGCGCTGCGCGTGGTCGGCTGGGACGGTGACGGTGCCGGCATAGCTGCGGGCTGCGTGGACATCCAGCGCGAGCGCTGGCATGCGGTAGGCTGAAGGGGACCTGAACCGCCCTCGTGAGTCTCCCGTGCCCGACATGCATGCGCCACTGAAGCTTGGCGCCGACATCTGGAACCAGTACACCGACTGGCCCGCCTTCAAGGCTGCGCACCTGCGTGCCGAGGAGCTGGGTTATGACTCACTGTGGACGACGGACCACATCTACCCGCCGAGCCTGCCCGAAGACGGGCCCATCTTCGAGGCGCTCATGGCGATGGCGCCCATCGCGGAGCTGACCACGAAGCCGACGATCAGCGTGATGGTGGCCTCCAACACCTACCGCAACCCGGCCTTGCTGACCAAGATGATGACCACGCTCGACCACATCAGCGGTGGCCGGGCCATCCTCTCGGTCGGTGCCGGCTGGGCCGAGCATGAGCATCGCGGCTATGGCTTCGAGATGGGCGCGAGCGTGGGTGAGCGGCTGCGTTGGCTCAAGGAGGCCCTGCCCGTGATGCGCGGCATGCTCGATGGCACCGATCCCAGCTCATCGGGCCCGCACTACGACATCCACGACGCGCACAACGTGCCTGCCCCGCTCCAGGAGCGCATGCCCATCCTCATCGGTGGCTCGGGGCGCAAGGTCACCCTGCGCCTCGTGGCCGAGTACGCGGACATCTGCAACATCGGCGGCTCACCCTCGAACGTCGCCGAGGCGGATGCCGTGCTCATCGAGCACTGTGAGGCGGTCGGCCGTGATGAGCAGACCATCGAGCGCAGCATCGACGTAGGCGTGCCCACCATCCGCGATTCGCGGGCCCAGGCATTCCGCGACAAGGACGCGCTGTTCCGGGCCCAGGACAACGAGCCCTGGAAGAACCAGCCCACCGGCACACCCGAGGATGTCTACGAGTGGCTGGCGCGCTACGTGGAGCTGGGCTACCACCACCTCGTGTTCTACTGGCCGGCGCCCTACGATGAGGAGACGATGGTTCGCATGGCGACCGAGGTGCGACCGCGCCTGGAAGCCCTCGTCAGCGCCTGAGCCAAACTCCGGAGGAGAACCCATGCCTGACATGAACGCCCCGCTCAAGCTGGGCATCAACAACTGGAACCAGTACACCGACTGGGAGAAGTTCCTGGCCGCCCAGCAGCGAGCCGATCGCCTCGGCTTCGATTCCGTCTGGACCTGGGACCACCTCTATCCCATCGTCGGATCGCACGAGGGGCCGATCTTCGAGTGCTACACCGCCATGGCGGCCGTGGCGACGATGACCGAGCGTGCCAGAATTCGGCATGATGGTCGGCGCCAACACCTTCCGCAATCCAGCCCTGGTGGCCAAGATGATCACCACGCTCGACCACATCAGCGGTGGCCGCGCGGTGCTGGGTATCGGTGCCGCCTGGTTCGAGACCGAGCACGAAGCCTTCGGCCTGGAGTTCGGGGAGGGCCCCGGCGAGCGACTGCGCTGGCTGCGCGATGCGCTACCGATCATGCGCGGCATGCTCGACGGTGAGCAGCCCACGGCGGACGGGCACTATCGCACCGATGCCGTCCTGAACCTGCCCGCGCCGGTCCAGTCGCACCTGCCCATCCTCGTCGGTGGCTCGGGACCCAAGGTCACGCTGCGCCTGGTGGCCGAGTACGCCGACGCCTGCAACATCGGCGGCACGGCGGGCTCGTTGGCGGAGAAGGACGCGACGCTGGTGGGCCACTGTGAGGCCATCGGCCGAGACGAGAAGACGGTCGAGCGCACGGTCGGCATGGGTACGATATTCATCCGCGACTCGCGCGAGGAGGCCCACACCGTCATGGCCGATGTCTTCGCCGGCAACGGCGACGCCAAGATCTGGACGGGCATGCCCGTGGGCACGGTCGAGGACGTCATCGAACACTGCAAGCCCTACCTCGACCTGGGCTACCGCCACCTCATCTTCGGCTTCCCCGCACCCTACGACAGCGAGACCCTGGAGCGGCTTGCGGCCGAAGTGCGGCCGGCACTCGAAGCCCACATCGCCGCCTGATCCGGCCACACGAAGGAGCGACCGATGCCCAACATGCAGGCACCCATCAAGATCGGTGCCAACATCTGGAACCAGTACACCGACTGGCCCATGTTCCTCGACGCCATGCTGCGTGCCGAGGACCTGGGCTTCGATTCACTCTTCACATGGGACCATGTCTACCCCATCGTCGGCCCCTGGGATGGTCCGGCTCTTGAGACCTACACCGCCATGGCTGCGGTGGCGGCGCAGACGAAGCGCGCCACCATCGGCCATCTCGTCTCGGCCAACACCTTCCGCAACCCCGCGTTGCTGGCCAAGATGATCACCACCATCGACCACATCAGCGGTGGCCGCGCGGTGCTGGGCATCGGCGCCGCCTGGATGGAGCCCGAGCACACCGCCTTCGGCATCGAGTTCGGGGATCGGCCGGGCACGCGGCTGAAGTGGCTGGAGCAGTCGCTGCAGATCATCCGCGGCATGCTCATGGGCGAGCGACCATCTTCAGCAGAGGACTCGCGCTACGCCGTCAAGGAGGTGCTCAACCTGCCGGCGCCGGTGCAGAAGCACATCCCCATCCTCATCGGTGGCTCCGGGCCCAAGGTCACGCTGCGCCTGGTGGCCCAGTACGCGGACATGAACAACCTGGGCAATCCGATCGAGGGGGTGCGCAAATCGGACGCCATCCTGCGGGAGCACTGCACCAAGCTGGGCCGCGACGAGAAGTCGATCGAGCGGACGGTCGAACTACAGCGTGTGGTCATCCGTGACACGCGTGCGGCGGCGTTGGCGCGAGAGGCCGAGCTGATGGCGTACCAGGGTGGTGCGGTCGATGACGAAGTCCGGCCGGAATCCGCCGGGGTGGACTCGGAGCGCATCATCGCGGGCGACCCGGATGAGGTCTACGAGCAGATGAAGCCCTTCGTCGAAGCCGGCTACCGGCACCTCATCTGCGGCTTCCCGCCACCCTACGATGAGGAGACGATGCGGCGTCTGGCGACCGAGGTTCGGCCACGTCTGGAGGCCCTCGTCAACGGCTGACAAGTCCGTTCCACATCCTGCATAAGGGCGTGATAAGCGGGTCTTGCTAGGCTGCGCTTGCGCCTTGGGACCGACCGCGTGACCGGCCACGGAGCCTTTGGCGCGCCCCTTCGGACGCATCTCAGCCAAAGGCCGGGCCCCGACCGAGTCAGTGCCCCGCAGTCCCGGATCACCGCCGCACCGATCCCCGCCGCCTCCGCCCGCCGGCAGGAGCGATGGCTTGAACGAGGCGATGCCACGCGGCCGGACGTTCTCCACGAGCGTACCGAACCAACCACCACCGATCCAACCACCACCGAGTGCGGGGCGACCAGCCGCCATGACGTCGCGCACCATGCCCGGGCTGCTCGTTCCGCTGTTGGTCGGGCTGGGCGGCATGCTGGCCGGCGCTGCCCTGGCAGCGCTGGCGTTCATGGTGCTGAGCCAGCCGCCCCCGGAGGCTACGGCGGTTCCCTTCGGCGAATCGCTCGATGGGCCTGCGGCGCTGGGTGCGGCAGCGCCTGCCGACGAGGCCCAAACGGTGGCGGCGACGGAGATCGTCATCGATGTCGCCGGCGCGGTGGCGCGGCCGGGCTTGCACCGCCTGCACGTCGGCGACCGTGTCGGCGACGCCATCGAGGCGGCCGGCGGCTTCGCGCCGCGCGTGGACCTGGCGGAGACCAGCGAGTCGCTGAACCTCGCCCAGCCCCTTGAGGATGGCACCAAGGTGCTAGTGCCCGAACTGGGGGTCGATCGCCCCGCGGCCAGAGTGGCCGGGGGCGCCAGCGTGGGCGGACTGATCGACCTCAACCACGCGGACCAGGCCGAGTTGGAGTCGCTGCCGGGGATCGGACCGGTGACCGCCGGCAAGATCATCGCTGCCCGTGCCCAGAGCCCCTTTGCCTCGGTGCGCGACCTGCGAACTCGAGGGTTGGTGGGCGAGTCCGTGTTTGGCGATATCGAGCACCTCGTACAAGCCCGCTAGTCACAAGGAAGAGCGACAGCGGTTCGCGACCAGAGATGCTGAGACTGCCACGCGCGGGCTGGCTGGCCGTCGGTGCCATCGGCGCGGCACTCATGGGCGACGGTGGCTCCTACGCTCTGCCGCTGCCGCCATGGCTCGTACTCGTGATGGCCGTGGCCCTCCTCGTGTTCGGCATCGGGGCAGTGGTCGCGCGCCGAGCACCGCTGGCGGCGTTGTGTCTGGCAGCGGGATCCGTCTGGTTGCGGGCAGCGGCAGCGACGGTTCTCGCGGGCTCGGCATTGGCAGCACCGGTCCTGCCGGTCGGCAGCGGCGAGTGGGAGGCCGCGGTCATCGACGTCTCGTCGCCCAGTGGCGCCGAACAGCGCGCCTTCGTCCGACTGGACGCCGGGGGTGGTGGCGAGGAGGACGGTCCGCTCGTCTACTCCTGGCTGCCACGCTACCCGGCGCTGATCCCCGGCGATCGCATCTCCGTACGTGGCACCGTCGCCGCTGCCCCGACCGACGCGCCAGGCTTCGCTGGCTTCCTGGAGTCACGCGGTGCGGCGGGTACGCTGAAGGCGCACGCACTGTCATTGACCGCGGGCGGGGGCGGCTTCACGGCTTCGGTCGAGCAGTTGCGTTGGGGCATCGACGAGGCCCTCTCGCAGGCGATCCCGGAACCGGAGGCCGGACTGGCCGCAGGCATCCTCATCGGGTTGCGCGAGCGCGTGAGTCGGGCGGTCGCCGATGATTTCACCACCACCGGCCTGACCCACGTGGTCGCTATCAGCGGCTGGAACATCGCGCTGGTGGCCGGTATCGCCACCGCCCTGTTGCGCGCCACCGGACTCGCGCGGCGGCCTCGCAGCGCCGTCGTCATCGCAGCCATCGTGGCCTACACCATCCTCGCGGGCGCCGAGGCCAGCGTCATCCGCGCGGCCGTGATGGGTGTGGTGGTCCTCATCGCCCGCGAAGGTGGGCGTCCTTCGGGCGCCGCGGCGGCGTTGGGCCTTGCCTGCTGGGGACTGCTCCTGGTCGAGCCAACGATGATCGATGACATCGGGCTCCAGCTCTCGCTCGCCGCGACGGCCGGGCTGCTGGCCCTGGGCGGCCACGCGGAATCGGCGGTGCGACATGTCACGCGCGGTCGGGCACCACGCTGGCTGGCGGAGACGTTGGGGGTGTCGCTGGCGGCACAGCTCTCGACGCTGCCGCTCATCCTGGTGCACTTCGGCCGGCTCTCGCTCATCTCACCGCTGGCCAACGTGGCGGTCGCGCCGGTCGTGCCCTTGGCCATGCTGGGCGCCGCGATCGGCGTCCTGCTGGGGCCGATCGCTCGGCATCGCGTCGTTCATGGGCCCCCTCCTGGCACCGCTGCTACTGGGGTCGTGGCTGCCACTGGCGGCGATGACCCGTGGGGCCGGACTGTTGGCGGATGTCCCGGGGGCCAACGTGGAGTTGGACCAGCCCTTCGACCTGGCGGCGGCCGTCCTTGCGTTTGGCGCGCTCACGATGGCGCTGCGAACGACCAGGCGCAGGGCGATGAATGGCCCGACACCGCCGCTGGAGCACCGGCTCGCGCCGGCTGACCCAGCCCGCCCTCGTCGCCACCGTCGACTCGTGGCGGTGTCGATGTCGACCCTGCTGGTGGCCGTCGTCTCGGTCGTCCTCGTCGCCCGTCCCCTGCCGGGCCTGCAGGTCAGCGTGCTCGATGTCGGGCAGGGCGATGCCATCCTGTTACAAGCTTCGGACGGCAGCCGCATGCTCGTCGATGGCGGACCCGATCCCGACCTGCTGGTGCGCCGCCTCGATGAGCGGATCCCCATCTGGGATCGCAGCATCGACCTGGTCGTGCTGACACACCCGCATGAAGACCATTCGGGTGGCCTGGCCGGGCTGGCGCCGCGCTATCGGATCGGCAGGATCGCCGAAACAGGCATGCCCAGCACAGGATCGGGGGTGGTCGGCCTCCGGACGACCGCCATGGACCGTGGCATCCCACGGGTGCGGCTGACCAAAGGCGTTGAGATCCCGCTCGGCACGGCCCGCGCGAAGGTGTTGTGGCCGCCGCCCGAGGCCATCCCGGACCGCGCGCTTTCGGATGGTCGGGCCGTCAATGGCACCTCCATCGTGCTCGCGATCAGCCTCGGACAGCAGCGCGTGCTGCTCACCGGCGACGCCGAGGACGACCACGACGCGGACGTCATCGCGGCCATCCCGCACGATGGTCGGCGCTGGGATCTGCTGAAGGTAGCGCACCATGGCAGCGGCACCGCCACCAGCCAGCCACTGCTCGCGGCGTTGCGTCCGCGGCTGGCGGCGATCAGCTCCGGCATCGGCAACTCGTATGGTCATCCTGCTCCGGCCACACTCGAACGCCTTCGCGACATCGGCGCCCGAGTGTGGCGTACCGATGAGCAGGGCACGCTCACGGTCGACCTCGACGGTCGACCACGTTCTGCGACCGCGATGCTGGCAGGGCCGCCACAGCCGATCCACTGCGCCGCGGTCGACGCTGCCGGCCCCCTGCCCTCTGCCAGTGGCCGCGACCCCTGCTACGCTCGACCCGATGGCGGTACCCACTCGAACCGAAGCGCTCGCACTGCTGCTCTCCACCTCGCCCTCCCCACGCCTGCTACAGCACATGACGGTGGTGGCAGAGGTGGCTTCATTCCTGGCCTATCGAGCGACGCGGGCAGGCATCACGGTGGATCGACGCCTGGTCGAGACAGCCGCGCTCCTCCACGACGTGGACAAGACGCTGCCGGTGGGGCATCCACTGCGTGAGCTGGGTCACGGTGCCGCTGGAGCGGCCTGGCTGTGTGCGGCCGGGCACGCCGAGCTGGCACGGGCGGTGCTAGGTCACCCGGTCTCACGCCTGGCCGAAGCTGACGCTGCCCTCTGGGTGACCGAGGCAGCCATCGAAGAGCGCATCGTCAGCTATGCCGACAAGCGCGCCACGCAGCGAGTCGTGTCGCTCGACCAACGCTTCGATCGCTGGCGCAAGCGACACCCCGAGTTCAGGGAGGGTCTTGACCGGGCCTGCGCCATGGCGCGGAGATTGGAGGCCGAGCTCTGCGAGGCCATCGCCATCGCCCCCACCGAGGTCGAGCGATTGCGCTGGGTGGACGACGCGCTGGAGAGGGCTGAGGCCAACGGACACCTGCCAGACACGGCGACCGACATCTCCGCCGCATGAGCCCGACGCCGACGCTGGCCTACTTCTGGGGCGAAGATGCGTTCAGCATCGAACGAGCCGCACGATCCTTGGCTGAACGCCTCTCGCCGCCGGGTGAGTCCATGGAGGTGTGGCGCGCCGACCTCGATGACGATAGTGGCGAGGAAGGTGCGTCGGCATCGTCGACCAAGCGGCGGGCACGGGCACTCGACGGCATCGAGCAGCATCTGGGCATGGCACCGCTGTTCGGGGCCGGCACCCTCGTGATCGTCCGCCAGCCGGCGGGCTTGCTCGCCGAGAAGGCGGCGCGGGAACGCCTCCTGGCGCTGGTCGGCACGGTCCCGCCTGGCAACGCCCTCTGTGTCACCGACCTCGTCGCCAGCGGCGCCCGGAGTCCGACCGCGCGCGGTGTGCTCCTTGACGCCATCCGGGAAGCTGGCGGGGCCGTGCAGGAGTTCAAGGTGCCCGCTGCGGGGCAGTTGGAACCGTGGCTCGTGAAACGCGCCGCCGAGCTGCACATCGAGCTGCAGCCGGCCGCCGCTCGCCTGCTTGCCGACCGTGTCGGCGGCCACGTCCGCGAGACCGATGTCGACCGCCGCCGCCGCACGGAGATGGCCAACGCCGAGCTGGAGAAGCTGGCGCTCTACCGACCCGAGGGCACCATCAGCGCAGACGATGTAGAAGCGCTCGTCAGTGAGACCATCCCCGGCTCCACCTGGGCCTTCCTGGACGCGGTCGGCACGCGCTCACCAGCCGCGTCGGCCGGGCTCGCCGAACGCCTCCTGGCCGAGGGCACACCGCTGCCGGTGCTCGTCTCGCAGCTCCATCGCCGGCTGCGAGATCTGCTGCTGGTGCGCGAGCACCTGGACGCGGGATCGCGGCCGCCGGAGATCGTCAAGGCCCTCAAGCTGCAGCCGTTCCGCGCGCAGAAGCTGGCCGAGCAGGCGCGCCACTGGTCGCTGCCGGCGTTGGAAGCCGCCCTCGTGGAGCTGCTGGCGCTCGACGTGCGCTCCAAGGGCATCTCGCTCGATGGCTCGACACTCCAGGTGTCGGAGGCGATCGATGCGCTGACGGTCCAGACCTGGATCTCGCGCCACGCAGTCGCAGCCGGCCAACGGGAGTAGCTGGCATCCACGCAGCGATCCTGTCCCACCGCGCGGCCGTCTGGCTAGCCCTGCTGGTGACGGTCCTGTGGAGCTCCTCGTGGGTGCTCATCCGCTGGGGTCTTGACGACGAAGCCCTGCCACCGGTGACCTTCGCCGCACTCCGCTACGGCCTGGCCGCCATCGTGCTCGTCGGTTGGGTCATCTTGCGACACGGCCGGCAACGACACGCCTACCACGTCGACCGCGGCTTCGTCACACGTCTGGCACTGCTCGGCCTGGTGATGTACGCGCTGACGCAGGGTGCGATCTTCGTGGCGCTCGACCGGCAGCCGGCGGCCACCACCAGCCTGGTGCTGGCGATGACTCCGCTGCTGGTGGCGGGTGGCGCCGCGATGACCCTGACGGAGATCCCCACGCGCTGGCAGCTCATCGGGGTCGTCCTCGTGGCGGGCGGCGCGTTCTTCTACCTGGCCGGTGACCTCGGGGCCAGCCTCACCGGCATGGCCGCGGCGCTCGTGGCCTTGGGCGCCAACGTCGCAGCCTCGCTCCTTGGCCGTAGCGTCAACCGTGAGGGTCGGCTGCCCGCGCCCGTCGTCACCGCCACGAGCATGGCCGTCGGCGCGGGCGCTCTCGTCTTCATCGGCGTCGGCCTGGAGGGCATCCCGGACGTCTCGACGAAGGGCTGGGCGATCATCGCCTGGCTCGCGGTCGTCAACACGGCGCTCGCATTCACGCTGTGGAACCTGTCCTTGCAGCGCCTGACCGCCGTCGAATCGGCCAGCATCAACAACACCATGCTGATCCAGATCGCCCTGCTGGCGTGGCTCTTCCTGGGCGAGGCACCTGGGGCCTGGGGCCTGGTCGGTATCGCGTTCGTCTCGGCCGGTGTCTACCTGGTCCAGGCCACCGCCCGGTCAAGGGGGCGTCGCCACGCAGGCGACGAGGAGCGCTCGGCGCGAACTGACGGGAGAGCGGAAGAAAGGTCGCGGCCGGTCTGACGCGTCAGACCGGGAACTGGGTCGCTCGCTCCTGGACCACGCCGTCCGACTCGATGGCGAAGACGCAGCGGCCATCGGGGATATCCAGCACCTCCAGCAGGTCGGGGTCGAGGTAGAGCTGGTGGCAGTCGGAGCACAACGCGGCCGGGATGGCGAAACACAGGCGCTCGTCGCCGTCGGGCATGCGGAACGTGGTGTCGAACCGCGAGTTGACCAGCTGGCGCTGGCACTGCGGACAGTCGTCCCGGAGCCACGTCATGGTTCGCATCATCCTCTGTCTCGACGACCGGCCGGTCCGGTCGACTCAGGAAGGACGATGCTACGGAGCGGACCCGGCTACCCCCATGCCCCGGTGGTACCACGACCCGTTACCCGGTTGGGGCAGCGCATCGCTCGAGGAGCCGCAGGGCTACACGACATGGAGCAGCAAGGCGGCCTGTGACCACAGCTTCTCGAGTTGGTAGAACTCGCGCTCGGGCTTGCTCATGACGTGGACGATGCAGCCGCCGAAGTCGATCAGGACCCAGTGGGAGCTGGGGTCCCCTTCGCGGCTGATGGGTACATCGCCGTCCTCCTTGAGCCCCTCGACGATACCGTCGGCGATGGCGGCCAGCTGGCGGTCCGAGGCGCCGGAGCAGATGACGAAGTAGTCGGTCATGGTGGTCTGGCCACGGACGTCCAGCAGCACGATGTCAGAGGCCTTCTTGTCTGACGCCAGGTCCACGATGCGATGCGCCATGGCCAGCACCGACTCGTCGACTGCGTCGACGACGATGGGAGTGTCACGCACATCATCGGCTGCACTCCGGCTCGAGGGCAAGCCCGGCCGAGCCGCTTCACGCGGATCAGGCGGGCGCTCGACAGCATGCGTCGACTCGGTTTGCGTCGACTCGGTTGCGTTCGGCTCGCTCGCGTGGTGCCGTTGTGGTCATCCAATGGGTTCGGTGCCTCCTGTTCGGATCGGTCGGGCCTCATCATGGCGCCTCGGGTCCAGACAGCGCCCAGCGTGCGGCCGCCTCCGCGTGCAGCGCCGTGGTGGGAAAGTAGGGAACGTCCACATCGCCCGCACCCACCAGCAGCTCGATCTCCGTGCAACCAGCGATGACGCCTCGTGCACCACGATCGACCAGACGACCGATGACGTCGAGGTAGCCCGTGCGCGACTCGGGTCGGATGACGCCCCGGACCAGCTCATCGTAGATGACGTCGTGGACCAGGCTGCGATCGGGTTCGTCGGGGATGACGACCCGCAAGCCATGGCGTTCCAGTCGCGCACGGTAGAAGTCACCCTCCATCGTATAGCGCGTGCCCAGCAGTGCCACATCCTCGACCCCGGCCGCGCGGACCGCGGTCGCGGTGGCGTCGGCCAGATGGAGGAAGGGCACGTCGATGGCGGCCTCGATCGCGACGGCACAGCGGTGCATGGTGTTCGTGCACAGCACGATGAGCCCGGCACCGGCGTCCTGGAGATGTCGGGCGTCCGCGGCCAGCAACGCCCCCGCAGCCTCCCAATCGCCCTCGACCTGCAAGCGCTCGATGACACCGAAGTCGTAGGAACGGACCAGCAGGCTGGCCGACCGGATGCCACCCAATGCTCGTCGCACCTCGGTGTTGATGATGCGCTCGTACTCGATCGACGATTCCCAGCTCATGCCCCCGAGCAGGCCGATGGTGCGCAGCTCGCTCATGTCCGTCCTACCCCGTCTTGATACAGCCCCTCAGCTTCGATGTAGCGGGCCACCGCCGCCGGCACCAGCTCTCCGATGGGCAGGCCGGCACGGACGCGCTCGCGGATGGTCGTCGAGGCGATGTCCAGCTCCGGTCCGGGTAGGAAGGCGAAGCGATCCTCGCGACCCGGATAGTGGGCCATGACCCAGGCACGGTCGAGCGGTTCAGCGCCCGGCCGGGGTGCCACCGCGATGCGACACAGGTCCAGCATGCGGTCAGGCTGGTGCCACTCGTGGAAGTCGTCAAGCACCTCTGCCGAGAGCACGAACCAGGGCTCGGGGCGCCTCTCGCGGCGCGAACGAGCGGCCAGCTCGGCCACGGTATCGACCGCGTAGCTGGGGCCGGGCCGCTCAAGCTCCAGGCGCGAGAGCACGAATGCCGACTCACCCGCGATGGCCAGCGCCACCATGGCTTCGCGGTGCTCCGCCGCGGTGATGCGCTGGTTCTGCTTGTGAGGCGGGTCGGCATTGGGCACGAAGAGGATTTGCGCAAGGCCGAGTTCAGACCACGCTTCCCGTGCCAGGGCAAGGTGACCCAGATGGATGGAATCGAACGTGCCGCCCAGGATACCGATGGCCCGTGGCGCAGGCCCCTCGGACGGCTCGCCGCTCACACCCAGGCTCCGGGCTCAGCTCCCCATTCCAGCTCCGTCTCACCTATGCGCACCGTGTGGCCGGACTCGACCCCCGCGACTCGCAGCTTCTCGACCAGGCCCAGCTTCACCAGCTCGCGCTGGAAACGGGAAGCGGACTCGTCGTTCTCGAAGTCGGTCTGTGCCACCAGTCGCTCCAGGCGTCGTCCTTCCACCACCCAGACGCCGTCGGATTCGCGGGCGATGATGAAGCCTTCCTCGGCCGGATCGTAGCGATGCACCACGACACCTGCGGCCTCACCCGGCCCACCCAGCTGCTCATCGTCGGGCAGGAGGCGCGCCAACGCCGAGCGCAGCTCCTGCATCCCGACCTTGTCGGCAGCCGAGATCTGCACCACGTCGAGGCCCTCGTGGAGGCGCGCGTCGTTGAACGCCCGCAGCAGATCCATGTCGGGATCGAGATCCATCTTGTTGGCCGCCACCAGCGTGGTCTTCTCCAGCAGGCCTGGGTCGCGCGCTTCCAGCTCGTCACGGATGACCTGGTAGTCGCGCTCCGGGTCGTCAGCGGACATGTCCACCACGTGCACCAGCACCCGTGTGCGCTCCACGTGCCGCAGGAAGGCGTGGCCCAGCCCGGCGCCGGCGCTGGCTCCCTCGATCAGGCCCGGGCAGATCGGCCAGCGTGGGTCGACGCTCGTCGGCCGGGTCATCGACCGCCAGGTCCAGCACGCCAAGGTTGGGCTCCAACGTCGTGAAGGGGTAGTCGGCCACCTTGGGAGTGGCTGCGGTGAGCGCGCGCAGCAGCGTGGACTTGCCGGCATTGGGTAGACCCACCAGGCCTACGTCGGCGATGAGCCGCAGCTCCAGACGCAGGCGCCGCTCCTCACCGGGCTCACCCTTCTGGGCATGCCTGGGTGCCTGATGGGTAGAGGTCGCGAAGTGGGTGTTGCCGAGGCCGCCACGTCCGGCGCGAGCGACCATGACACGCTGTCCGGGGAATACCAGGTCGGCCATGAGGTCGCCACTGGCGGCATCGAAGACGACTGTGCCAGGCGGGACCGCCAGCTCCAGGTCATCGCCGGCCTTGCCGTGGCGCCGCGAACGCTGGCCGGGACCTCCGTGCTGCGCCCGGAAGTGGTGCTTGTAGCGATAGTCGACCAGCATCGTCTGGCCCACGTCCACCACGAGGTAGACGGAGCCGCCGCGGCCGCCGTCGCCGCCGTCGGGACCGCCACGCGGCACGTGGGCCTCACGCCGGAAGGTAGCGGCACCGTTTCCGCCATTGCCGGCGATGACGGTCAGGTCGACGCGGTCGAGGAACATCGCTCTGGCAGCGGCGCGACCGACCGGTCGGGCGCTAGCCCTGCCGGGCGCTTTCGGCCGCGGCCTGCTTGGTCAACGTGGCTAGGAATTCGGCGTTCGAATTGGTCTTGGAGAGGCGGTTGAGCAACAGCTCGATGCCCTCGTTGGTGCCCACAGCACCGAGCATGCGGCGCATCGTCCAGACCATCTTGAGGACGGGCTCTTCGAGCAGCAACTCCTCGCGGCGGGTGCCGGATCGCTGCACGTCGATGGACGGATAGATGCGCTTCTCGGCCAGCTTGCGGTCGAGGATGAGCTCACTGTTGCCGGTGCCCTTGAACTCCTCGTAGATGACGTCGTCCATGCGCGATCCGGTATCGACCAGGCAGGTCGCGATGATGGTCAGCGAGCCTCCCTCTTCCAACTTGCGCGCGGCGCCGAAGAAGCGCTTGGGCGGATACAGCGCCACCGGGTCGATACCACCGGTGAGGGTGCGGCCGGACGGGGGTAGCGCCAGGTTGTAGGCACGCGAGAGCCGCGTGATGGAGTCGAGCAGGATGACCACGTCACGGCCACTCTCGACCTGCCGCTTGGCGATCTCCAGGGCCATCTCGGCGACGTGGGTGTGGTTCTCGGTGGGCTCGTCGAAGGTCGACGAGATGACCTCGCCCTTGACCGAGCGGCGCATATCCGTCACCTCCTCGGGTCGCTCACCGATGAGCGCGACCATGAGCAGGATCTCGGGGTAGTTCTCGGTGATGCCGTTGGCCATGTTCTTGAGTAGCATCGTCTTGCCGGCCTTGGGCGGGCTGACGATGAGCGCGCGCTGGCCCTTGCCGATGGGGTTGACGAGGTTGACCAGGCGCTGGCTCAGGTTCTTGGGGTCGGACTCGAGGTTGATGAGCTCGTAGGGGTGGATGGGCGTGAGCTCATCGAAGTGCGGCCGGCGGCGAGCGTCGTTGGAATCCATCCCATTGACCGTGTCGACGCGAACCAGGCCCCAGTACTTCTCCCCCTTCTTGGGCGGTCGCGGGATGCCGGCCACGCGATCGCCGCCACGCAGACCAAAGCGGCGCACATGACTGGAGCTGACGTAGATGTCATCGGGACTGGGCATGAGGCCACGCCGGCGCATGAAGCCGTAGCCGTCCTCGACCAGGTCCAGGATGCCGGCCGCGTACTTCTGACCGCTGCGCTCCGTCTGTCGCTGCATGATCTGCTCGACGAGCTCGTCCCGCGCCATGCCATCTGCATCGGCCACGTCGAGGTCACCGCCGATCCTGGCCAGTTCGTCGACGTCCTTCTTCTCGAGTTCCTTGATATCCATCGTTGTCCGGTGTCAGTTCCTTGCGGCAAAGGGATGGATGCTCGACGCTGCAGCGCGCAGGGCGCCAAGCAGAGTGAAGATCCAGGATGGGGCCGTCCGCACCTGAGATCGCAGATGCACCAGGACGCATAACGACCCGGCGGCGACTCAGCGGTGTGGGAGGGTGACTCCGATAGTAGCACGCACCCGGAATCGGTCAACTGCCAGTCGATCGAGATCCCGGGGTCCGTCTCGGAAGCAGGAGTTGCGCGGTACGTCCGCGCGAGCGGATCAGGCCTTGGCGGCCAGCTCCTGCTGAGCCTTGGCCCAGTCGGCCTTGAAGGACTCGATGCCCTTGTCGGTCAGCGGATGCCTGACCATCTGCTGGAAGACCTTGAACGGCATCGTGGCCACGCCGGCACCGGCAAGCGCGCCGTCGACGACGTGGCGCGGCGAGCGGGTCGAGGCCACGATGATCTCCGCCTCGTAGTCGTGGATTCTCGATGATGGCGGCCAGCTCGCGCACCATGTCCATGCCTTCCTGGCTGATGTCATCGAGACGGCCCACGAAGGGGGACAGGTAGGTGGCGCCAGCCTTGGCTGCGAGCATGCCCTGCGCCGAGCTGAAGATCAGGGTGCAGTTGGTCTTGATGCCTTCGTCGGCGAACGTCGAGATGGCCGTCAGGCCCGTCTCGGTCATGGGCACCTTGACGACGATGTTGGGGGCGATCTTGGCGAACTCGCGTCCCTCGCGCAGCATGCCCTCGAGATCGTCGGCGATCACCTCGGCGCTGACCGGGCCGGAGGTGATGCCGCAGATCTCCTTGAGCACGTCGGGATAGGTACCGCCGCCGGCCTTGGCGAAGAGCGTCGGGTTGGTGGTCACGCCATCGAGCACCCCCCAACTGTGGACGGTGCGGATCTTGTCGATGACGGCGGTATCGAGGAAGAACTTCATGACGGCTGGAATCCTCCGGGAGGGGGTAGGCGGGTCGGTGAGGGTATTGTACGTCGGCCCACCCGCAACGGACGCAAGAGCTTCAGCGCCTGGCCTCGACAGAACCGCTGCGCTAGCATCGGCTGATGCACCGGGTCACGCAAGCTGAACCGCTGTCCGGCCTGAATTGGAGACCCCCATTCGAGCGCGCCGCGGCCAGCGGCGAGGCGTCCGCCAACATGGCGGCCGCGAACGGCACCGCCTCGTGGCCACACCACGGGGCATGGGCCGCATCTGCCACAGGAGGCGCGACATGAACCACAACGGCAGCGTGGCCATCGTCACCGGTGCCACACGGGGCATGGGACGAGCCATCTCATCGCGACTCGCCGAAGCCGGCCTGAAGGTCACCCTCGTGGCGCGCAGCCAGCTCGCGCTGCAAGAGGCGGAGGCAGCCATCCGCGCCAGTGGCGGGGAGGCCGACGCCTTCAGCGCCGATGTGAGCGATCAGTCCTCGGTCGAAGCCATGGTCGAAGGCGTGCTGGCACGCCATGGTCGCATCGACCTGCTCGTGAACAGTGCCTTCTGGGGACCACCTGGCAGCCTTCTGCAGACCGACGAGGAGTTCTGCGATCGCACGCTTGACACGACCCTGAAGGGCCCCTACCTGTGCACCCGCGCGGTGTACCCCACTATGCGGGACCAGGGGGCGGGCACCATCATTAACATCGGCTCGCTGGCCGGCAAGATCGGCGAGGACAACCGCACCGCCTATTGCGCCGCGAAATGGGGTCTCGAAGGTCTCACCGCGGCCCTGCAGGTCGAGCTGCACCGGCAAGGTATCCGGGTGCACCTGCTCTCCCCCGGGGCGACCGACACCTCCTTCTGGAGCGACAACGCGCCGGGCTTGACCGCAGACCAGAAGGAGCGTTTCATCCCGCCTGATGTCATCGCCGACGCGGTGATGTGGGTGCTGGGCACGCCCGATGCCGTCCACATCCCGGACATTCCCATCCACAACTTCCGCGATCCGTTCGAGGGCAAGGGTTCACCCTTCGAGTCCTGAGCCCGAACCGGGCCTCGAGTCGGAGGCCCTAGGCCTTCTCGGCAACCTGAGCGCGCTGCAGCAACGCGCCGGCATGCTCGAGAGCAGCCGCCACGAAGCCGGCGAAGAGGGGATGTGGCTTCTCCGGTCGGCTCTTGAACTCGGGATGGAACTGGCTAGCCACGAACCAGGGGTGGTCGCGCAGTTCGATGATCTCAACGAGGCGTCCATCGGGTGACTGGCCAGACAGCAGCATGCCGGCCGCTTCGAGCGCCTCGCGGTAGCGGTTGCTGACCTCGAAGCGATGGCGGTGCCGCTCGTAGATGAGCTCGCTGCCGTAGGCCTGCGCTACCTTGGTACCGGGCTGCAACTTGGCCGGATAGAGGCCCAGGCGCATCGTCCCGCCCTTTTCATCGATATCGCGCTGGTCGGGCATGTAGTCGATGACCGGGGCCTCGGTGAATAGGTCGAATTCGGTGGAATTGGCGTCCTTCGCACCGAGTACCCCGCGGCTGAACTCGATGACGCCGCACTGCAGGCCAAGGCACAGGCCCAGGTACGGGACGCGGTTCTGACGGGCATAGCGGGCGGCCAGCAGCTTGCCCTCGATACCACGATGGCCGAACCCCCCGGGTACGACGATGCCAGCCGCGCCGGCCAGCTTGGCCTTGTAGTCATCCTCGGAAAGGTCCTCCGAGTCGACCCAGCGCACCCTGATATCGACCTCCTGGGCCCAGCCCGCATGGTCGAGCGCAGCGGTGACGGACATATAGGCGTCGGGCAAAGCGATGTACTTGCCCACCAGTGCGATCTCGAGCTCCGGCTTGGGGCGCTTGATGCGCTCCACGAGTGCGCGCCACTCGGCGAGATGCGGCTCGTGCACCTCGGCCTCGAGGTGCAGCAGGCGGACCACGAGGTCGCCCAGCCCCCAGTCCTCGAACTGCAGCGGGACCTCGTAGATGGTGTCAGCGGTAGCGGCCGGGACCACGGCATCAACGTTGACATCACAGAACAGTGCGATCTTCTCGCGCAGCTCGTCGTCGACATCCTGATCGCTGCGAGCGACGATGATGTCGGGCTGGATACCGATGCTGCGCAGCTCCTTGACGGAGTGTTGCGTGGGCTTGGTCTTGAGCTCACCGGTGGCAGCGAGGGCGGGCAGTAGCGTGACGTGGACGTAGAGCACGTTGTCGCGACCCACGTCCTTGCGCATCTGGCGGATGGCCTCAAGGAAGGGCAACGATTCGATGTCGCCGACCGTACCGCCCACCTCCACGATGACGACGTCAGCGGAGCCGTCCCGGGCCACGCGGCCGATGCGTTCCTTGATCTCGTTGGTGATGTGCGGGATGACCTGGACCGTTCCGCCGAGGAAGTCGCCGCGGCGCTCCTTGGCGATGACCGTCTGGTAGATGCGCCCAGTGGTGACGTTGGCCAGCTGGCTCAGGTTCTCGTCGATGAAGCGCTCGTAGTGGCCCAGGTCGAGGTCCGTCTCGGCCCCGTCGTCGGTGACGAATACCTCGCCGTGCTGATAGGGCGACATCGTCCCCGGATCGACGTTGACGTAGGGGTCGAGCTTCATCGATCGAAACCGCCAGGCCGCGGCTCTTGAGCAAGCGACCGATGGACGCTGCGGTGATGCCCTTGCCCAACGACGACGTGACCCCACCGGTCACGAAGACATACTTGGCCACGGAACTCCTCGATCGGGGCTGGTTTTCCCGATGCTACCCGCTCCGGGGGAACGACGCGAGGGCGGAGGGCGTGATCAGGACCCGACGGCGTCGGCCACTCTGCTGCCGGCGAGGTCCTCCAGCACGGTGACCAGCCCGGAGTGGTCGTAGCCACCGCGGCCATTGGCGTCGGCGGCACGCATCAGTTGTTCGACGATGGCGGCAGCCGGCAAAGCCACGCCCGCGTCGCGAGCGAGTTCCTGGGCGTTCTTGAGGTCCTTGAGGTGCAGCCGGATACGGAAGCCCGGGTCGAAGGTGCCCGAGAGGAAATTGTCGCGGCGCATCTCCAGCACCTTGGTCGCGGCCAGGCCGCCCTGCAGTACGTCAGCGATGCGGGACGGGTCCACGCCGGCCTTGGCGCCCAGCACGAGCGCCTCACTGACAGCCTCGATGACGACGCCGACGACGACCTGGTTGCAGACCTTCACGACCTGACCGGCGCCCGCCGGACCGCAATGGACGATGGTCTTGCCCATGAGCTCGAGGATGGGCCGGGCGCGCTCGAACGCCGGCTCGCTACCGCCCACCATGATCGAGAGGGTGCCAGCGATGGCGCCCTTGTCGCCGCCGCTGACCGGGGCGTCGAGGGCCTCCGCTCCCGCGGCTGAAGCGCGCTCAGCGAGCTGGCGGGCGGTGGTCGGCGAGATGGAGCTCATGTCGATGCTGAGCCAGCCACTGCGTAGCGCCTCGTAGGCGCCGTCCTTGCCGAGGTAGACCTCCTCTACCTGCGGCGAGTCCGGCAGCATCGTGATGAGCACGTCGGTGGCGGCCGCGACCTGTGCCGGGGAGGTCCCCGCCACAGCGCCTTCGGTGACCAGCTCGTCCACGGCCTCGCTGACGATGTCGAGCACGATCAGCCCGTAGCCGGCTGCCATGAGGTTGCGAGCCATGGGCTTACCCATGATCCCGAGGCCGATGAAGCCGATGGTCGGTTTGCTGTCAGTCATCAGTGGGACTCCATGTCTTCAGGACGGATGTTGTCGACCTGGCCGTAGATGAAGAGGAGCTCGATGTGACCGCCGGGCTCCCACTCGAAGATGTGCCACTCGAGCGCGGGCGTGTTGATGACCACGCCCGGCTCGAGGTCGATGCGGTTGGGCAGATCGTCGGGGCTCGGACCCCAGCGCACCCAGGCCCGGTCGGCCTCGAGGATGTAGACCGTTTCCTCGGCATGGTTGTGCGGCTCCATGGGACCGAACTCGTCAGCGTAAACGGCGGTGCCGACCGTCATCTCCTCGCTCTCGAACACGGAGTTACGGCCGACGAAACGGCGGATCCCGCGGCCGGGCAGCGGATCGACGGGGGTCTCAGCTCGTCGAGTGGATCTCATGGGGTGGTCCTTCCTGCGTCTCGAGTTCAGCCGACAAACGGCGCGATGGCGAGCCCGGCGATGCCGGGCTCGATGACGAACAGGCTCCCGGCGTGGGGCTGTTCGGCGAGGTCCACCCGGCTCAGGCCGTCGCGAGCGCTGGTGACATAGAGCTGGTCGAGATCCGGGCCCCCAAAGGCACAGCTGGTGGCCCGTGCCACCGGCAACTCGACGGTGCGTTGGAGCTCGCCCGACGGCGTGAAGCGGCGAACGGCCCAGCCATCGTAGAACGCGACCCACAGGCAACCCTCGCGATCGATGGTCATGCCGTCGGGGACGCCAAGGGACCCGTCGAACTGGATGAAAGGCCGGCGGCCGACTGCATTCCCGGCGACGAGGTCGAAATCGAAGACGTCCATCCGCTGCGTGGCCGTGTCGATGTAGTACATGCGTGAGCCATCGAGGCTCCACTCGATGCCGTTAGAGATGGTGACCGGACAGGCGATGGTGGTCAGCTGGCCGTCGGGGTCGATGCGATAGAGCGCCCCGGCGTCCGCCCGCGCGTCGAGTGCCATGGTGCCGCCCCAGAGCCGTCCGGTACGATCGGACTTGACATCATTGAGGCGCGTCGTCCCGTCGTGGGGCTCGACGGCCGTGAGCAGCCGCAGGGGACCGTCATCGGTGTCGCAGAGCCATACGCCGTCCTGCAGACACAGTGCCAGGCCACCATCGGCACGTGGCAGCACAGCTCCGGCCATCTGCTCGAGGTCGCGCGTCCAGACATCACCAGTGGCGACCTGGAGGCGATGGATGCGCCGACCCGCGATATCGGTCCAGAGCAGCGACTGTCGTGCCGCGTCCCAGGCCGGCCCCTCCCCGATGAGATCGTCCAGTTCAGCCGCGAGTGTCCATTCACGTTCCACGTCAAGTCTCCAGCCGATGCATCGCCAGACCCTCGATCCTCATGCACTCGATACGCGCCGCGAACTCGACGTTGTGCCAATGAGCCATGGCCTCGAACGGCGGCGAGCCCGAAACCACCACCAGGCCCTCGGTGGTCACGATGAGCAGGTGTCGCATGCCGTTGCTGTCGGCAAGAGTACGTGCCCGCTCGATCGTCCTCACGAGCGCTGGCCCGACAAGCTGATCGGGTTCCACAAGATGGGCAGCGAGGTCGTCGACGCCCCGGTTCCGCATCATACTCGTCGATGGCGGCACACCCAGGTCCTCGAGCAGCAACGCACGAAGATGACGCGACCAGCCACTGATCACCGCGTCATGCTCTGGCACGGCGGCAAGGAGCGCCTCGTGGATACCGTGGGCCACGACATCTGCTGGCTCCGATGGCGCCGCGGTGACCTCGTCCTCCAGCCATAGCGAGAGTCCGGCGGTGCCATCCACGTAGTCCATCTCGGCGCCGGAGCGGCAGCTGATGGCGATGCCGTCGAGCGTCGCGAACTCATTCTCGAAAAGGCGCCCGAAGATGGTGGCCATCGTGGCGCGCTCGTCTGTCATCGAAGGGAAGCTCATGCCACTGCTCCAGCACGCCACAGCTTGAGTCGACCGCGCAGCCGTTCGAGGTCCAGCCGCTGACGCAGGACGTCAGCGGCGCGGACGTTGGTGGGCAGGTCACGGGCGACCCCGAAGGTGCCGTGCATCGATCCGATGGCGATGGCGCCGTCAGCCCGTGAGACTCGGCCCAGCAACTCGACCGCGCGGGCGTCGTGGGGCTCGGTCTGGGCTCTCAGGTCCCGCTCAAGGACCACGACCGCAGCACCGTAGGGGTCCGAGGTGGCCGCGACGACGCCGGGTTCCCAACGCCCCGAGGCGGCCGCGATGGCCTCGGGCAGGTGCAGGTGAAACACACATCCGACATCGGCGAACGTCTGATACAGCCGCATGTGGATGCGGATCTCACGCGAGATGTTGGCTGGATTCTCCGATGAGCAGCTCGCCGTCGAGGCCTTGGACCAATATGTCCTCTGCATCCAGTCGCCAGCCGGTGTTCTCCGAGGCTTTGGTCGGGGTCATCACGACGGCATCGCCGACACGAAGGCTCATGTTGCCACCCTGGAGCTCGGTCAGACGCCGGTCGTACAGCAGACCGGCGACCCTCGCGAGCAACCTCCTTGCTGGCTCATACGATGCTGTGTCCATGTGTTGATACCCCCGTGGGATCAGGTCGCGGGAGCGACCTGGTGTGGCTGGATGGTGCGCGTGATGGGGTTCTCGAAGAGTTGGCAGGCCTCCTCCGGGGTCGCGCCCTTGACGGCCACGGCCGCCAGTCGCAAGGCCCCCAGACCGGCTCCCTCGTCGCTGCCCAGCGTGACCAGGCAGCGATCGAGCAGGTTGGCCTTGAGCCGCAGGACCGCGTCACGTCCGGCACCACCACCGACGATGGCGATAGGTTCGGTTGGACGGCCCAACTCAGCCCAGGCGGCGGCGAATCGGGCCAGCACGGAGGTCGCGGATTCGATCAATCGTTGCACGATGTCAGGCTTGGGTGTGCCTCCACGCACGGCGACCGTCACGGCAACCGCGTCGAGCTGGATGAAGTGACCCTGCGGCTCCGGGGAGACCGCGTCGAGCAGCGCATCCAGCCCGCCCGCCTGACCGGCTGCGGCTAATCGCAACAGCTCGCCGATGGGTACTCGCGTCATCGCGATGTACTGGCCCGGGAACAGGTAGCTGTGCACGATGGCGTCGGCCGCGCTCGCGACCGCGCGCACCGCTTCAAGGTCCGCGGCGGCCGCCAAGTGCTCATAGGTGCCGACGATGTTCACGAGGCCTGAACGGTCCGGGCCGGCAGCGCCGAAGTGCGAGCAGCAGTTGTCCATGGCGCCGAGCACGGCCACAGCCCCGTGTGCCAGACCGAGACGCTCGGCAGCGGCCTCGAGGATGGGGTAGATGGCTGTCGGTGCTTCGAGCGGCGGCAAGACGTCCGGCCGGAGTCCGGCCGCGGCAAGGATCCTCCGGGCTCCAGTCGTTCGTCTCGAGATCGACCAGCATCGTGCGTGATGCCCATGAGCGGTCCTCCGCATCGGCGCCACAGAGCTGTGCCAGCGCGAAACCGCGCAGTGAGCGGAAGCGGTCGAGCCGGCCCATCAGATCGGGTCGCTCTCGCTGCCACCACAGGGCGTGCAGCAGGAATGAAGCGACGGCCGGGTCTGAACCGGTGCGCCATCGAAGCTGGGCTTCGTCCAGGGCAAGGTCGCCGAGGCTCCAGGGCTGCTCTTGCGGCCGGGTGTCTGCCGGCGCGAGGGCCCTGCCCAACGGCAACCCTTCGGCGTCAAGCGGGACCATGGCCGTGCCCAGGCAGGAGAAGACGATGGTGTCGATGGGGTCGGCAGGATGACCAGACGCGAGGCGAGTGACGAGGTCCTCGATGGCGCCCAGGACCTCAGCCGCGGCGTAGGACTGTTCACCGGGTTCGATGGTCTGCCTGGGCGTCGCCGTACTGGACGTCTCCACGATGCGCCCTTCCCAGGCTGCCAGGAGCGCCTTGATACGCGACGAGCCGATGTCAAGCGCCAGGACGCTCACCCGGGATCGGTCGCGACGGACTCGAGGAGCTTGGCCGTGGCCTGGTCCATGTGCTCGTCCATGACGGCCCGTGCCTCCTCCGCGTCGCCGGCCCGCACGGCCTCGAGGATGCGGTCATGGTAATGCAACGCCAGCCGCGCGATGCCTGGCACCCGCAGTGTCAGGAGGCGAACCTCGATCATGATCTCGACGAGGGAATCGAGGACGATGACAAAGAGTTCATTCTGCGTCGCGCGGGCCAGGGCCGCGTGGAACTCGACGTCGCTCTTGATGTAGACCTCGGGCGCGTCGACGTGGCCACGCATCTCGTCGAGGATGGCGTCGAGCCTGTCGAGATCAGCCTGCGTGCGGCGAGTCGCGGCCCGGGCAGCGATTTCGTTCTCGATGATGTGGCGCACCTCACTGACCTTCTCGACACCCGCATCGCCTGCCTGCATCATCATCAGCAGCTTCATCGACTCGCCCGCCGCCTCGGGCGATGGCGCGCGCACGACGGTGCCCCGGCCCACGCTGACATCCACCAGCTGCTTGGCGGCCAGGGCGCGCACGGCCTCGCGCACGACGGTGCGGCTGACGCCGAACTGGGCCGCCAGCTCCCGCTCCGAGGGCAGGCGGTCGCCTGCCCCGAGTCGGCTCCCGAGGATGAGACGCTCCAGCTCCCGCTCGACGCGCTGGGCCAGCGTGGCCTCTCGCGCCAGCTGCGGAACCAGCCGGTCGGTGGTCACGACTTGGCGTCACCTCCCGTCGGGGCCGCCGCGGCCGGGGCGGTGGCCGCCGGAGGCGCCTCGTCATCAGCCACGGGCGCACGGAAGCGGACCCGCTGCGCGTCGACGAACATGGCGAAGAGGATGATCAGGCCCTTGATGACCTGCACGTAGAAGACCTCGACGCGCATGAGATTCAGACCCCGCTCGATGGTCGAGAGCAGGAGCACGCCGCCGAGCACGCCCAGCATGGCGCCGCGGCCGCCCTGCAGGCTGACACCGCCGATGACGCAGGCAGCGAAGATGGTGAAGATGTAGCCCTCGCCGGCGTTGATCTGCACCGAGGCGATGCGACCGGCCAACATGACGCCGGCCAAGGCGGCCAGGAAGCCGCTGATCATGTACACCTGGCGGACCCGACGATTGGCGTCGATGCCCGAGGCGATCGCCGCTTGGCGGTTGCCACCGACCGCGTAGATGTCGCGACCGAACTTGCGATATGTCAGCACGATGTGGCCGATGAGGAAGACTAGAAGCATGGCCGGCACGGCCACCGGCATGTTGCCCAGCCAAGGCATGGGGAACGTCTCGTGGCCCAGCCAGTAGAAGATGTCCGCCCCGTCGGAGTTGATGGCATTCACAGCATTGCCCTTGGTGAAGGCCAGCATCAGGCCACGCAGGATGAGCAACATGGCCAGGGTCACGATGAAGTTGTTCATGCGCCCATAGGTGATGAGCGCGCCGATGACATAGCCGATGAGGACGCCCATGCCCAGCATCAGAGCGATGGAGACGAACGCCGGCACCCCCAGGCCACTGCCGAACCACGGGGCCACCGTGGGCACCATGACCCAGATGCCAACGAGAGCTGACAGGCCCAGCGTCGACTCCTGGCTGAGGTCGAAGTTGCCCGTGATGAGCACGAACGTCTGACCCACCGCGACGACGCCGAGGACGGCCGCCGCCGAGAGGATGTTGACGGTATTGATGGGAGTGAGGAAGCGGTCCGACCCGATGACGAAGAAGATGAAGACGCCTGCCAGGACCAACCAGATGAGGTGATCCAGGATGAACGGTATGTATTTACGCCACTGCATGTGCAGCCTCCCCCGCGCCGCCCTCGATGGCCGCCAGGATGATCGCTGGGGTCATCTCGTCCTTGCCCTTGATGAACTCGCGGGCGATGCGCCCGCGGTAGAAGACGACGATCCGATCACACGTGTCGATGAGCTCGATCAGCTCGTCCGACACGAAGGCAACAGCCACCCCCTGCTCGGTGAGCTGGTCGACGATGCGCAGGATCTCGACCTTGGCCTGCACGTCCACGCCCTGGGTCGGCTCGTCGAGTAGCAGGACGCGGGGTTCGGTGGCGGCCAGCTTGGCCACCACCACCTTCTGCTGGTTGCCGCCGCTGAGGTTCTCCACCAGCGCAGACGTGGTGGGGGTGCGATCCCCAGCATGTCGACGAAGTGCCTGACCAGGGAACGTTCCCTGGCGCCATCGATCATGCCCAGCCAGTGCGTGAGCCTGCCGATGACCGACATGCTGATGTTGTCCCGCACGCTGCGGATGGCCACGATGCCCAGTCCGTGCCGATCGCGCGGCAGGTAGGCCAGGCCTTGCTCCAGGGCATGGCTGGGCGCGTCGGGTCGGAACGGCTTGCCGTCAAGGGTGACCTCGCCCTCACCGATCGGCTCGAGCGCATAGAGGCCGCGGGCCAGGTTGCCCGGCCCGCTGCCTTCGAGGCCGGTCAGGCCCACCACCTCACCTGCGTGAAGCGTGAGGTCCACGCCCTCGTACACGCGCTTCCGGCTCAGGTTCCGGATCTGCAGCACCGGTTCGCCGACGGTCTCGCGGGCGTGTCGCTGGAACCGCTCCACGGTGGTACCGCTGATCATGCGGATGAGCTCGGGCTGGTCCAGGTCGCCGATGGCCTTGGTGCCGACCTCGGCGCCGTTGCGCAGGACCGTGGCGCGATCGGCGATCTCGAAGATCTCCTCGAGGTAGTGGGAGATGTAGATGAAGGAGGCGCCTGCTTCGCGCTGGCGTCGCACGAAGTCGAAGAGCAACTCCACCTCGTGCTTGGGCAGCGGCGCCGTGGGCTCGTCGAGGATGATGACGCTGGCGTCGGCGAAGAGCGCACGAGAGATCTTCGATCAGCTGCCGTTCGGCGACGGTCATCTCTTCCATGCGCTTGGTGACATCGAGGTGGAGACCGAGCCGCGCCAGCCGATCAGAAGCCTCGCGACGCAGGCCGCGCCAGTCGACGAAGCCGCCTTGGCGTGTCGGCATCTGCCCCATGAAGAGGTTCTCTGCCACCGACAGCCCGGGAACGAAGCGCGCGTGCTGGGCGACGATGGCGATGCCGGCCTCCTGGCTGCGGGACGTGGTCATGTGCTCGACGACCTCTCCGCGGATGGTGATCGTGCCCGAATCGGGTGGGTACAAACCGGTGAGGATGTTCACCAGCGTGGACTTGCCCGCGCCGTTCTTGCCCACCAGGGCGTGGATCTCGCCCTGCCTGACATCGAATGAGACACCGTCCAGCGCCCGCACGCCCGGGAACCTCTTGGTGATGTCGGTCATCTCGACGACGTTGCCGCCGTTGACCTTCTCCATCGCTACCTACCCCACCTACGCTATGGGGGTGGGGTGCCCCGCTGTCGCGTGGCGCCCCACCCCGAGTGAATCACTCCATCAGGAGAGTGGCCGTCGTTGCTACTCGCCCTCGGCCGCCATGGCGGCCTCGACGTTGCCCCATAGCCGCTCATCGTTGACGTTGTCAGGCCCGACCGCCGTGGTGGACAGGAACAGCTGCGGTCCGATGTCGCTCGCCTCGAGGCGAGCCGGCGACCAGAGGGCACCTTCCTGCTCGATCACCTGCGGGACCTCGATGGTCTGTCCGTTGAGCTCCTGCTCGATGAAGCCGACCATCACCTTGCCGAAGTCGGGGATGGGCTGGCTGGAGGCCTCGTCGGAGTAACCCTCACGGATGCCGTCGAGGGTCTGCAGGCAGCCGTCGACGCCGGAGAGGTGGATGTGCCCTGCCTGATCGCGCGGGACCAGCAGTCCGAGTTCGCCGAGCACCTGCAGCGTGCCGGGCGTGTACACGCAATCCGAGTGCATGTAGATGCCGTCGAGGTCGCCGGCAGAGGCCACGTCGCGAACGATATCCACGCCCGTGGCGGCATCCCAGTCGCCGATCTTGGTGATGATCTCGATGTTGGGATACTGGTCCACGACGTCGTGGAATCCGCCACCGCGCAGCTGGGCCACGTTCTGGCCCATGTTGCCGGTGATCTCAAGGTACTTGCCCTTGGGCTCCCCGTACTTCGCGGTCAGCCAGTCCACCGCCGCCTGGCCCGCCTGCTGGCCGGCCAGGAAGTTGTCGCTCAGGACGGTCATGTTGATGGCACAGCCTGAAGGGGCGCGGTCGATGGTGTAGAAGGGGACGCCCGCCGCGGCGGCCTCGGCGACCGCCACGCAGATGCCGGCGCTGTCCTCGGGGACGGCGACGATGGCGTCCACGCCCAGGGCCAGGTAGTCTCGGATCTGCTCGATCTGGAGGTTGGCGTCGTTGTTGGAGGTGACCGTCTGGACCTCCCAGCCCTTGGTCGCCGCGCCGTCGACGAGGCCCTGCTGGATCTGAAGCTGGGCGCCTACAAGACCTGGCGCCGCATAGCCGATAATGACCTGGTCATCCTGTGCGATCGTCGGTGCGGCGCCCAGTGCGCCGACCAGCAGTACGGTCGCTGCCGCGATAGACATGGTCTTCTTCAAGTCCCTCATGTCCTTTCTGCGCCTCAAGGGCGCGGTACGTCACTTGGGCCATGCTTCTGGCCCTCCCGAGTGAAGCTCTCTGCTCCCTCAGATCGTCTTCTCAGGGTCGGTCAGCCTGCTCTGCCCTCCTCTCGATGCGCCAGGGTCGCCTGCGTGCGTGGCGGTAGTAGATGGTGGTCGCGCGCTCGCGTCGGCATCGTTGCAAGCCCTTCCCCTGGTAGCTCCCTTGCCAGCAGTCCCGAACCTGTGCGGTCGGCTTCCCATGGTTCGCTGCTGGTCTGGTGGCATACCACCATACCGGCGGGCACGGCGTCAAGTCGTTTCGCACCCTCAGGTGGGGCCTTCTGCGCGCGCCTCGCGAATCATCTGGCATACGCTGTCCCAGCCGGCGATGAAGGCATCACGGAAGTGCAGCACCGGGCCGAACTCCTCGAAGTCCTCGACCACGAGACCGTCTGGGTCGAGAGCCTGGCGCATCTCGGGGAAGGCATCGGTGAGGATCTTGGTGACCGCCGCGTCGACCGGCTCGGTGACCGTGACTCGTACCGGCGGGTCATGCTCGATGAGCTCAGCCGCGGTCGACCAGTTGATCGTCGCGGCCATGGCGCCCCCGACCAATCCGCTGAAATCGAGCTCGATGCGGGCCCCGCCGTAAAGCAGGGTCACGGGGTACTCACGCTCACGCACTACGTCGTAGCAGGCGCGGGACACGATGACGCCGGCCAGCTCCATGGCCTCCGGGGATACATCCAGCCCGTCACGCGCCGCGAGCTTCTTGAAGTGGTCGCCGAGGATGCCTGTGATGGGGCTCATGAAGAACGGCGGTCGCACCCCCGTACGCTCGGTGACCGCCAGCCAGCGCTCGCACGTCTCGATGACCTGGGCGGTGCTGAAGACCTCGGTGATGATGACCTGTGAGCCCTCGGCCACGAGAGCCTCCATGGCCTCGTAGCCAGGCAGGGTGGCCGGGATCTTGGGCGTGGCGTTGGGAGCGAGGGCCCGCGCGGCATGTCCGGCCCGGATGATGTTGCTGCCGAGCGTGTCGAACTCGGGGGCACCCTGCATCGAGACGAAGCCTTCCCGGCCATCGGTTTCCGCGTAGAGCGGCCCGAAGCGCTCGCAGATGCGGGCCACCAGCCGCTGCTGCACGAGCTCGGCCACGACCTCGTCGTCGTCGGACTCGGCTAGACAGTCCTTCACGATGGGCAGGACCTCACCGGGGGCACGCTTCACCAGGTTGCCGCCGTAGCCGGGGTTGGTGGTGCAGCCCATGGCCCCGTGACGAAGCGCGAGGTCCATCTCCTCGAGCGTCGGGTTGTTCACCCAGAAACGCGAGCCGGTTGCCTGCCGGACCCGCTCGAAGTAGTGCTCAGCCACCTGTCATCCCCTCCCCGCCGGAGCCTTGCCTGAGTGGTCTGATGGTATGCCGCCTGTCCAGCGGGCGCAACAGGCATCGTGGGGTGGCGGAGCGGGACACTAGGCGCCGACGTCGGGGTCGATCTGGACGAGCACCTTGGGACGTGCGCGGCCAGGCTCGTTCGAGCGCGCTACGGCCGCTTCGATCTCGGCGAAGGGGTAGACGCGATCGATGAGCAACTCCGGACTGACCTCGCCGGAGGCGATGGCCGCGAGACCGTTGGGGTACTGGCCCGGGCCGTTGAGCACACCCCTGATGGTGATGTCGTTGACGGCGATGGCCGCGGCGTCCACTTCGACGAGCGTGGTGGGCACGCCCAGGAGCGCGACACGCCCGCCGGGGGCGGCGTGCGCCAACGAGGCTTGCACGCCCGCCGGCGTCCCGGCCGCCTCGATGACGACGTCGAACTTCTCCACGGCTGCCTTCGTGCCTGCCAGCCAGGGGATGGCGCCGGTGGCCTCCACGGTGGCCGCCCGAACGTCGCTGCGCAGGAGCACGTGCGTGCGTATGCCACGGGCGGAGAGGATCGATGGCGCCCGCCAGGCCGAGCGTGGCGGAGCCGACGATGAGCACCTCCTCGCCGGGCTGCGGATCGGTACGCTTGATGCCTTCGAGCGTCGTGACCATGGGTTCCACCAGCGCTGCATCGCGCGTGGTCACGCCGTCGGGGATGGGCAGGAGGTACTTGGTCGGAACGGCCACGACCGAGGCCATGGCTCCATCAAGGCCGTTGCGCACGCCGATCTCGCGACGATCGACACAGCGCACGACCAGACCAGCTCCGCACAACTCGCAGCCCTCGCGACCGCAGTCGACGATGGGGTCAAGGATGACGCGGGTTCCGGCCGGCAGGTCATCGGTCGGCTGCAGCAGAGTGCCCGACCATTCGTGGCCCGGTTGCAGCGGGTAGCGGGCGAAGCCCTGGTGCAGGTAGGGCATGCTGCCGTCAAAGAGGTCAAGGTCCGTGCCACACAGGCCGACGTACGAGGGTGCCGCCAGCACGAAGCCCGGCGGCACGTCAGGCAACGGCCTATCGACGACCCCGAACACGCCGGGAGCGGTGATGTGGACGGCCCGGACCGTCTGCGGCAGGCTCATCTGACGGTGTGACCGCCGTCTACCACGAGCACGTGTCCATCCACGAGCGCGCCCGCCTCGGAGGCTAGGTAGATGGCCGCTCCAACCACGTCCTCAGCTGTGCCCATGCGTCCGAGCGGGATGTTGCCCAGGAAGAACGCGGCCAGTGCGGGGTCGTCCTGCATCTTCTGCTCGATGAGTGCCGTCTTGACGTGTGTCGGCGCGATGGCGTTGACACGGATGCCGTGAGGTGCCCATTCGATCGCCAGGGTTCGGGTGAGCGCGTTGAGCGCGCCCTTGGTGGAGGCGTAATTGGCATTGCCGGTGGTGATGCCCACCAGGCTGGTGATCGACGAGGTGTTGATGATGCTGCCCTTGATGCCGCGCTCGATCATGTGCCGACCCACGGCCTGGTCGAAGTACCAGGCACCGGACAGGTTCACGTCGAGCACGCGCTGCCACTGCTGGAGGGTCATCTCCTCGGCCGGGGCGCGGTCGCCGATGCCGGCGTTGGAGAACAGGATGTGGATATCTCCAAGCTGTTCGATGGTGGCAGCCACGGCCGCCTCGACCTGTTCGTGGTCGGCAACGTCACAGCCAACCGCGATGGCTTCGCCTCCGGCCCGGCGGATGCCCTCGGCGACCTCGGTCGCGGCGGCCTCGTCGAGGTCGACCACCGAGATACGGGCGCCGTATTGGGCGAAGCCCTCAGCCACTGCCAACCCCAGGCCGGAGCCACCGCCCGTGACCAGGGCCGTCTTGCCGGCCAGTGAGAAGAAGTCGCCCAAGTCACGCGTCTTCACTGGGCGTCCCCTCGTCTTGTGCTCGCTCGCGCTCGCGCATCTGCTCCACGATGTCCATGCTTGGTCCGGTGATGTGATGATCGACCGCCAGCGAGACCGCGTAGGGATCGCCTGACCGAAGGACCTCGACGAGCTGGCGGTGTCGCTTCACGATGACCTCAGGCGTGGGCCGGTAGAGGTCGCTGTAGAACAGGACCCGGCGGCTGCGGACCTGGATGGCCGCGAGTTGCTCGATGAGCAGGGCATGGCCGGAGAGTCCCGAAAGGGCAGTGTGGAAGTCCATGTCAGCCACCACCATGGCGGACACGTCGCCCGCGTCGGCGGCGCGGGCGATCTCCTCCAGGCGCCTGCCCAGCATCACCAGCGCAGCCTCGTCGAGGTGGCCCCGCTCCACGGCCAGCTGTGCAGCGAAGGATTCGAGCGCCGCGCGTAGCGTGTAGATCTCCTCGGCGTCGACGGATGTCAAGGTCGCAACGACCGCGCCCCTGTGAGTGCTGCGGGTGACAAGGCCCAGGCCGGCCAACTCCCTGAGAGCCTCCCGCACGGTTCCCCGCGACGTGCCAAGATCGTCCGACAGCTGTGCCTCTGTCAGCGGTTGCCCGGGTGCATACGCCCCCCGGATGATGGCCTCGCGGATATGCGCGACGACGGCATCGGCGAGGCTGGGCGGTCGGTGGAGGGCTGCCTGCTCCATGCCTTGGCTCCCGGTAGTGTGAAAAGTCTCGTCCGTCTGGTTGTCCGATTGTACTACAATAGGACAGCCCGGCGAACGACTCCCCGCCGACCCAGGCACGACCGAACCGGGCAGGAGGTGGCTGATGACGGCGCAGCTCAGGTTCTTCGGCACTGCGGGCTACGAGCTCCTGACGGCGGACGGCGTGCGCGTGGTGATGGACCCTACATGGACTCGAACCCGGCCTGCCCTCTGAGCTGGCAGGACCTGGACAGGGTCGACCTGGTGCTTGTCACCCACGCCGCCTTCGATCACATGGGTGAGGCCGCGGAGATCCTCAAGCGCGACAAGTGCCCGGTCATCTGTGCCAAGGACGTGGCCCACAACCTGACCACCGTGCACGGCGTCGATCCGGACCAGATCCGCGTGACCATCTGGGGTATCCCCATGCAGGTGGCAGGTGTGCCCGTGCACCCTGTCGAGAGCCACCACTGGTCCTTCTCGGTCACCCCATCAGGTGAACTGCTGTCAGGCCCGGCGATGGGCTTCATGGTCGATGCCGCACCGGGCGTGCGTCTCTACCACCAGGGCGACTCGGCCATGACCTACGATTTCCGTCTCTTCGGCGAGCTCTATCGGCCCACGCACGGCCTGATGGTGGTGGCCCTACCTGAAGACTCGCTGCCCCACTTCGAGGTCTATCGTGGCGGCGAGGTGACGGTGCAGGAAGCTGTCATGGCCAGCCAGTGGCTAGGCTTGAAACACGTCATCGCCAGCCACTATCAATACCCCTCGCACCCCGACGTGCAGGCCTTCCTCGAGTTGATGGCGTCGCACACTGCAGCCGGCGAATGGCATCCGAGCGTGTATGCACCGGAGCCTGGCGAGACCATCGAGCTCCAGCCCTGACGACACGGCGACGGAGGCAGCCCATGAGACACCGCATCACGTCCGAGGAGAACTGCGAGGCCGTGGCCGCGTTCGAGCGAGACACGCTCGCGCCGCTGGTTGCCTCCGCCGGTCTTGGCGCTGACAAGCTGCGGGAGATGTACGCGCGCATGCGCCTGATCCGCGAGTTCGACACGGCCGTCAAGGAGCTCTGGAAGCAGGACTTCATCTACGGCCTGGCCCACTCGTACGTGTGCGCCGAGGCCATCGCCGTGGGAGCCTGCGCGGCCCTGCGCGAGGGCGACTACATCACCAGCACCCACCGCGGCCACGGCCACACCATCGCCAAGGGCGGCGACCCACGGCGCATGATGGCCGAGCTGATGGGGCGCGCGGCCGGCTACAACAAGGGCAAGGGTGGCTCCATGCACATCGCGGCTGTGGACATGGGCATGCTCGGCGCTACCGGCATCGTCGGCTCGGCGATGCCCATCGCGGTCGGCGCCGCGCTCACCGCCAAGACGCTCGG
The DNA here is from genome assembly GCA_963778955.1 of uncultured Chloroflexia bacterium. GTDB lineage: Bacteria > Chloroflexota > Limnocylindria > Limnocylindrales > CSP1-4 > JAFMJV01. The sequence goes on along the minus strand of CAVZWI010000003.1, from coordinate 36,645 downwards.
ACGACCCTTCGTGACCGTCTGCTTCCATGGCGATGGCGCCACCAACCAGGGCGTGTGGCACGAATCCATCAACCTCGCTGCGGCCTGGAGCCTGCCGGTCATCTTCCTGTGTGAGAACAACCAGTGGGCCATCTCCATGCCCTACGACCAGGCGGTCGGGAACCCATCGGTGGTGGACCGGGCCGTCGGCTATGGCATCCCCGGTGTCAGGGTCGATGGTTTCAACGCCATCGCCGTCCACGACGCCGTGGCAGAGGCGGCCGAGCGAGCTCGCGCAGGTGGCGGCCCCACGCTGATCGAGGCACGTTTCTACCGGTACATCGGCCATTTCGTGGCCGATGACGAGTCCTACCGCGACACCGACTGCAACGCACAGTGGGAGCAGTTCGACCCCATCACGCGCATGGCGGGCTTCCTCGTCGAGTCCGGCGCGGCTGACCAGGCCTGGATCGACGCGGCCGACGAGGCCGCATCGGCGACGGTGCTGGACGCCATCGAATTCGCCAAGGCCGCCCCGCAGCCGGAATTCGATGCCCTCTACGACGGGCTCTACTCGGATGCGTTCATGCAGCAGCAGGGGATCGGACGGTGACGGCAGGGACCCCTCCCCCGGCGGAGTCTCCCACCCGTCGCATGACCGTCAAGCGTGCCATCAACGAGACGCTGCGCGAAGAGATGCAGCGAGACCCCACGGTCATCATCCTCGGCTGCGACGTGGGGGTGCGCGGCAACCCCTTCGGCGTGACCAAGGGGCTGTACGAGGAGTTTGGTGCCGAGCGGGTGCTGGACACCCCCATCTCCGAGGCGGCCATCGTGGGCAGCTCGCTGGGTGCGGCCGCGACCGGCCTGCGCCCCATCGCCGAGATCCTCTTCAGTGACTGGATCACCATCGGCATGGACCAGCTGGTCAACCAGATCGCCAAGATCCGCTACATGTTCGGCGGGGCCATCAGCGTGCCCCTGGTCATCCGCGCGCCCGTCGGTGCCGGCGGCGGACAGGCCGCCCAGCACAGCCAGTCGTTCGAGAACTGGTTCAGCGCCGTGCCCGGCCTGCAGATCGTCATGCCCTCCACTCCGGCGGACGTCAAGGGCTTGCTTCGGACGGCCATCCGCAGTGACGATCCGGTGCTCTTCTTCGAGCACAAGCGCGGCTACGAGATCAAGGGTGAGGTGCCCGTCGCCGAGTACACCATCCCCTTCGGCGTGGCCGATGTGGTCCGCGAAGGCACCGATGTCACCCTCGTGGCGCTGTCGATCATGCGCCACAAGGCCATGGCCGCAGCCGAGGAACTCGCGGCCGGGGGCGTGGAGTGCGAGGTCATCGACCCACGCACCGTCTACCCCTTCGACTACGACGCGGTGTTGGCTTCGCTGGCTAGGACCGGCCGGCTGGTGGTGGTGCACGAGGCCAATCGCCGCAGCAACATCGGCGGTGAGATCGTGTCGCAGGTGGTCGAGCGAGGGTTCGACCTGCTCAAGGTGCAGCCGCGTATCGTGGCCGGACTGGACGTCCCCATGCCCTACAACCGCGCGCTCGAAGCGCTGGTCATCCCCGACGTGGATCGCATCAAGCAAGCCGTCCTGGCGACGGTCGGCCAGTAGGCCAAGGAGGTCGAGACACCCATGGCAACGTTCTTCACGCTCCCCAAGCTGGGCATGAACCAGGAGGAGGGCGAGGTCGTCTCCTGGCTGGTGAACGAGGGCGACCAGGTCACCGAGGGCCAGCCCATCGTGGAGGTCGAGACCGACAAGAGCAGCGTGGAACTGGAGTCCACGGCCAGCGGTGTCATCGCCAGGATCCTCCATGGTGCGGGCGACATCGTGCCCATCAATGGCGTGCTCGCGGTCATCATCGATCCGGGCGAGGCGCTGCCCGACGAGATCCCCGATACCATCGTCTGAGCATCCTAGGAAGCCGAGTATGACCGCAGAGCCCGCCGCAGAGCCCGCCGCAGAGCCCGCCGCAGAGCCCGCCGCAGAGCCCGCCGCAGAGCCCCCGCGAGGCGGGATACACCCGCATCGAGCTCACCGAGGAGCACCTCGCATCCACGCCCAGGCGCCGGCTGGGTCTTGCCATCCTGAGCATCGCGACCATCCGCCGCTTCGAGAAGTGGCTGCTCGACAACGCGGACCTCGTCCACGGGCCGCTGCACTCGAGCATCGGCCAGGAGGGCACTGCCACCGGCGCCGCGCTGGCGCTGCGCAAGTCCGACTGGCTGACCTCGACCCATCGTGCCCACCATGACGTCGTGGCCAAGCTGCTGCTCTCGGCGACACCCGCCGACTTCGACCCGTTCGTCGCCGACACGGTGACCAAGGGCATGGCGGCCCCCGTCCAGCGCACGCTGGCCGAGATCGATGGGCCTCGAGCAGGGCCTGTGCCGCGGGCGCGGTGGCTCGATGCACCTCTGGGATCGTGAGGGCGGCGTCATGACCACGGCCATCGTGGGCGGTGGCATCCCCGCTGCGGGTGGCTACGCACTGGCATCCAAGCTGCGCGGCAACGGCGATGTCGGGGTCGCCGTATTCGGCGACGGCGCCACGCAGATCGGCGCCTTCCACGAAGCCGCCAGCCTGGCCCGTGCCTGGGATCTGCCACTCATCCTGCTGCTCGAGAACAACCAGTACTCGGTCGCGACCTCCGTCCAGGAGACGGCCGGCTTCACGCGGCTGGCGCTGCGGGCACGCGGCTACGACATGCCCGCGCTGGTGGTCGACGGCATGGATCCCATCGCCACCTACCAGGCCATGGCGCAAGCACGCGAGCACGCCGTCAGCAAGGGGCCGATCTTCGTGGAGGCCATCACCTATCGCTACTACCACCAGAACGGACCCCTTCCCGGCTCTGCCTTCAAGTACCGCAGCAAGGACGAGGAGCGGGAGTGGAAAGCCAAGGACCCGGTGGTCGCGTTCCCGCGGCGCCTGCTGGAGGCCGGGCTCCTGACACAGGACGAGGTCAGGCACGTGCAGGGCCTGGCCGATGCCCTGGTCGCCGCCTGCGTGTCGGCGCTGACGGTCGAGACCGAGGATGGCCTGGCCATCCCCGCGGAGCTCTACCCGCCACGCGAGGACACCTACCGCGGCATGCTTGGCCCCGGGCTGCCGGAACTGCCGGCGGAGCGCCTCGATGAGAGACCTAACCCTGATGCCGACCCCATCAGCTACACCGAGGCCATCCAGGGCGTCATCGGTCGTTCGCTGGAGCGAGATCCCGAGGCCATCTTCATCGGCGAGGAGGTTGGCCACCTCGGCGGCGGCGTGATGGGCCTGACCAAGGCCGCCGTGGCGTCACGGCCGGGCCAGGTGCTGTCGACGCCCATCTGCGAGAACGGCTTCACCGGGGCCGCGCTCGGTGCGGCACTGGCGGGCATGCACCCCATCATCGAATTCATGTACCCGGACTTCACACTCGAAGCGACCGACCAGCTCTTCAATCACATCGCCAAGAGCCGCTACATGTTCGGCGGGGATCACGACGTGCCCGTCGTCGCCCGCACGCAGATCAGCCGCGGACGGGGCTATGGCCCACAGCACAGCTGCGATCCGGCGGCGCTCTTCGCATCGTACCCGGGCTGGCGTGTCGTCTCGCCCACGACACCGGCCGACTACGTTGGCTGCTGGAACGCGGCCATGCTCAGCCGCGACCCGGTGCTGGTCATCGACGACCACCGCCTGGCCAGGACGACCGGCAGCCTGCCTTCAGCCGGCTTCGACCACGTCGTGGCGATCGGCAGGGCTCGCCTGGTCCGTGCCGGCACCGACGTAACGGTCGTGACCTGGGGTTATGCGCTGCTGCGCCTGATGGAGGTCGTGGCAGCCCTCGACGAGCGCGGCATCTCCGTGGAGGTCATCGACCCGCGCTGGCTCGACCGCGCCTCCTTCGACCGCGCGGCCGTGCTCGAATTGGTCGGCCGAACCGGCGCGCTCGTCATCGCCGAGGACGCCCAGCGCAGCCTGTCCATGGGCAGCCACATCCTCGACTACCTCTACCCTGACCTGCATGCGCTGCTACGCACGGCACCGCTGCGGGTGACCGGCCAGGACGCCTACTCGCCGGTGAGCAAGCCGCTGGAGACCTTCGTGCAGATCCAGGACACCGACATCGAGGCTGCCGTCGTGGCCGCCGCTGCCGGCGCCGACGACCGATGAGACGAGGGGAGCGACGATGAGCATCTCCATCAAGATGCCCAACTTGGGGGCAGAGACCGACGAGGCTCGCGTCAGCCGCTGGCTCAAGGCGACCGGGGATGCGTGCATGGAGGGCGAGGTCATCGCCGAGATCGAGACCGAGAAGGCCAACGTGGATCTGGAGGCGCCCGCGAGCGGCCGCCTGACCGAGATCCTGGTGCCGTCCGGCAGCGATGCCAAGGTCGGCACCATCCTCGCCACCTTCGAGGAGGACTGAGACTCCTACTGCTGGCGCCGCTCACCCTTCGGACGATCGTTCACTCGCGGCCGGGCGCGGCTATCGACCGCCGCGGAGGCCACGATCGCCGAGGAAGAGATGCTGCACCAGCAGGAAGAACAGCACCGCCGGCAGCGTCAGCATCACCGCGCCAGCCATCAGCACCGGCCAGCCGGTGGGGTCAAGCTGCTGCAATTGGCGCAGCCCAAGCGGTAGGGTGTAGAGGTCCTGGTCGCGCAGGTAGAGCAGCGGGCTGATGAAGTCGCTCCAGTAGAGGATGAAGGTGAGCACCGCCACGGCGATGGTGGTGGGCACAGCGTTGGGCAAGGCGATGCGCCGCCACACGGTGAACACTCCTGCCCCGTCGAGGTGTGCCATCTCGAAGATCCCCGGCTGGGCTCGACGGAAGGTCCAGTAGTAGAGCAGCACGAACAAGGGACTGGAGCCCGCCAGTGCCGGTACCACCAGCGCCAGCAGCGAATTGGTCAGGCCCAGCCAGTTGAAGAGCAGGAAGCGCGTGAGCCACAACGCGGTCACCGGCACCAGCAACAGCGCCACCGACAGCACGACGAGCCCCGCCCGAGCACCACGCTCGAGCTGCGCCATGGCGAAACCGGCGGCGGAGGCGGTGACGATCGTCAGCGGCACGGCCACGGCCACCACCGCCAGCGAGTTCAGGAGGTAGCGGCCAAAGGGCAGCAACTCGAAGACCTGGCCGTAGTTCGCAGCCGACGGCGAGGTCGGCAACCACTCGATGCTGCGCGGTGGCGGCAGGCCCGGTCCGCGCAGCGATGCCGTGATCATCCACAGCAGCGGCAACAAGAACAGAGCCGCCACCAGAAGCGGCAGTAGTTGGCCCGTCAGCAGCCCGCGGCCACGACCCGACTCAGACATCGGCCACGTAGCCGCGCTGTCGGAACAGCAGATAGATGGCCCCGATGATGGCCGCCGACAGCAGGAAGGTGATGAGCATCAACGCCGATCCGGCCCCGAAGCGGAAGCGGTCGAAGGCTTCCTCGTAGATGAGCAGCGGCAGGAAGAGCGTGGAGTAGTAGGGATCGCCGCCGGTCATCACGAACGACGGCGTGAACGTCCACTGGAAGCTCAGGATGACGTCACGGAACGTCAGCAGCGTCAGCCAGGGCAGCAGCAACGGCAGCGTCAGATAGCGGAAGGCCGCCCAGCGGCCAGCCCCATCGACCGCGCCCGCGTCCTCGTACTCACGGGGCAGGCCACGCAGCGCCGCCAGCAGCACCACGAAGCCCTCGCCGATCTGGAAAGCCGCCATGAACACGAAGGGGAACCGAGCCGTCGCGGCATCGGCCAACCAGCCGGGCTGCGGCAGGCCCAGCGCACCCAACGCCACGTTCAGCGGACCGAAGAGCGGGTTGAAGATCCAGAGCCAGATGAGGGCGAACGCCACGTCGGGGATGACCGTGGGCAGGTAGACCGCGGCGCGATAGGCACCTACGCCACGCCGCTGCCGACGCAACAACAGCGCCAGGCCCAGCGCGCCGAGCACGCGCAGTGGCACCGCCAGCAGGATGAAGAACACCGAGTTGCTGATGGCCGTGGTCACCATCGGGTCGGCAGCGAGGAGCCGGAAGTTGGCGAAGCCGACGAACACCGGCGGCGTCAAGGCATCGTACGAGGTGAACGCCAGCACGGCCGACAGCAGCGCCGGCAGACCCACTAGCAGCAGCGTGCCGGCCAGGTACGGCAGCAGAAGCAGCCACAGGCCGGCTCGCCACGACAGCGCGCCGTGCCTCACGTGACCTCGATCCCCATCGCGGCAGTGTGCCCTACCGCGGACGTGCGCCTCAACGAGGACGTGCGCCCTAGCCTTCCTCGCCCGCGAAGTACGGCAGCGTGCGCATGATCATGGCGTCGATGGCCTCATCGACCGAAACCTGCCCGTAGAACGCCCGCTCCAGCTCGTCACCCGCGATCTCCTCGATGTCGACCCAGTTAGCCATCACCGGCACCGCACGCAGCGAGTCGATGGTGTCCAGCCACACCCGGCTGTTGGCCGGCTTGGCATCGGGATCGAGGAACGCGTCAGAGTCGGCCACCTCGACCAGCGACGGTACCGTGCGCCCGGATCGGCGCCACGATGGCCTGGCCTTCCAGCGAATTGGCGAACTCGATGAACGTCCAGGCCGCCTCCTTGTCCGGTGTCGCAGCGGCCATGCAATAGGCATCGGAATGGAGGATGCCGGCCGGCACCTGGCCCGTCGGCAGCGCCGCCACATCCCAGTCGAAGCCGTCGATGGCCCGCGCGGTCGGGGTGCCGCGACGACTGTCGAGGAACATCGCCGTACGGCCGTTGAGGAAGCGGCTCTCGGAGTCCTCGGCCGCCTCAGCCAGTGCGTCGGGTACCACGCCATGCTCGGTCTGCAGGGCCACGAACCACTCGAGCGCCTCACGTGCGGCCCGTGAATTGAGCGCCAGGCGGATGGGCCGCAGTCCCGACTCCATCACGACCAACTCGCCGCCGTTGCCCCACACGAACGGCGCCACGCGGAAGATGGAGGCCTCCGTGCCCAGCCCGTACTGGTCGGTCACGTCGTCACCATCGAGGTCCTGCGTGAGTGCCTTCGCGGTGGCCAGGAACTCGTCCCAGGTCCAGTCGTCGGACGGATACGCCAGACCTGCGGCATCGAAGAGGTCCTTGTCGTAGTAGACCACCAGGCTGCTGATGTTCTGCGGGATGCACATCAGCTGCCCGCGCCAACGGAAGGCATCGGTAGCCTGCGGGAAGAAGTCGCTGTCGCTGATGAGGTCGCTTCGGCGCAGGTACGGTGCCAGTGGCTCGAGCGCACCCATCGCCGCGAAGGGCGCGAAACGGCGGTAGTTGACAAGCACCACGTCGGCGGGGTCGCCGGCGGCGAAGTCGGTACCAAGGCGGAGCCGGTAGTCGGACGCACTGGGAACGTGGATGAGCTCGACGGGGATCTCGGGATGCGCCGCTTCGAAGGCAGCCACGAGCGTCTGATACGCCGCCAACTCGGCGGGGTCGCCGAAGACCATGAACGAGACGGGGTCCACCGCCTCACCCTGCGCGCGCACCCCCGGCATGGCCGATGCGAGCATGACCAGGGTCACCAGGACCGATCGGAACCAGGGCCATCGCGGCGAGGGAAGATACGTACGCATGCGGCCGATAGGATAGCTGTCATGTCCGACAGCGATCCTCATCGGTCACCCCAGCCGAGCGCACGCTTCGGTACGCTGCTCGTGGCCGTCGGTCTCGGATATCTCAGCCTCGGTGGCCTGCTCGCGGTCGTCTTCATCCGGGGTGGCATCCAGTCGTCGCTCTTCCCGACCGGCTGGCTGTTCCCGGCGGTCCTGATCTGCAGCGGCGTCCTGATGGCCACCCGTCGCCGCTTCGACTTGGTCGCCACGCTGTGGGGCGGGCTCACGTTGGCGGTCTTCATGCTGGGCGTGCTCGTCTACGTCAACGCGCTCGATCGCGGGCTCGACGATGCCGCCGCGTTCGACGCGACGCTGATCGTGGCCGGTTTCGGCCTACTGGCCCTCATCCTCCGGCCCGCCTTCCGCGACTGACGCCGCCGCAAGCATGCCCTCGAACCATGAGCGGACCGTGGCATCGCCCCCCAAGACGGTGTAGGCTCGCCCGAAATCGAGGATGCTCGCACTTAGGGTTGCTGCTCAGCGCGTGGCGATGCTCGACCAGATCCCCGGGTCGCCCAGCCCGATCACGTACGCACGGAGAGGTGCCTCAACCGATGCTGACGCCGGACTACCTACGACATCGACTGCGTGGATCGGTCACGGTCGCGGTCGTGACCGCCACGATGCTGCTGCCCGCGAGCGCCACCATGGCCATGGATGCCGGAAGCGCGGAGCTGGAGCCTGCCATCGTCGATCCCGCCGACGTGCAGGCGACCGCCAACGAATTGCGCACCCTGGTCGACGATCTCAACCTGGCCAACGATGCGCTCGAGTCTGACAACGCGACGTTGCGGCAGACCGTCGACGCCATCACCGGAGAGCGTGATCGACTGCGCTCGTCGCTCGAAGACTTCGATGACCTGTACGCGCCGTTCGAGGCGGATCGCCAGTTGCTCTTCGAGCTTCGCAAGAGCATGCCCGAGACGCGCCCGGAAGCCGAAGCCCAGCTCGAACGCATCCGGACGCTGGCGCTGTCGGCCGACCCCGCCCGCCTCGGTCGACTCGTCGATCGCTTGACCGAGACTTCGCCCTCCTACCTCGATTGGCGCTTCGGCGAGTTCGACACCGGCCAGGACTTCACCGCTGCCTACATCGACAGCGGCGCCAATGCCTTCGACACATCCATGGAGGAGTTCCGCTCCGAGGTGCTGCGGTCGGTCGCGACCCAGCTCGATGGGCTCCTCACCATCCTCGATCGGGCCCGCTAGCGCGGCCTCCCCGCCCACTCGACAAGGAGAACGATGTCCCCTTCCCGCACGTCCTGGCGCCTCGTGCTCGGCGCGACACTGGCCCTCGCCCTGACCAGCGCCATCCCGGTGGCCGCCCAAGAGGAGGAAGGACGGATAGGGCAGGACTCCTACGATGTCATCCCACTGCTCGATGCCAGCCCGGCGGACCTGCTTGGTCCTGCCGCCTCGATGCTGACGGGACAGGCCTGGCTGACGGCCCAGGCTGGCGACCCCGGCCAGGGCCTGCTGCCTACCGGTGATGGCAACCTCGGCCCCGGTCTGGGCACGGACTCGACCGGCTCCTCCCCGCGCACACAGGCGGCTGGCGCCGGCGCACCGGTCCCCTATCGCGACCCCGGGCCGGCGTTCTCCCGCAACATCCTGGTGACCCGGGACTTCGGTCGAGCCCCATTCCAGACCGAGCCGCAGATCGAGGCCGACCCCAACGATCCCGACCATCTCGTGTTGGGCGTCATCGACTATGCCTTCCCCTCCATGTCGTCCTACGTCACCTTCGATGCTGGCGAACGCTGGGAGGGCCCCTTCCAGGTGCCCTACCTGCAGACAGACCTGGGCGCTGGCGGCGACCCCGTCCTGGCTTTCGATCGCGACAGCAACGTCTACATGGCCTACATCTCCATCGGCGTCGACGAGTTCAACCTGGGCCCCATCGAAGTGGGAGCGCAGGTGTCGAGCATCGCCGTGGCCAAGTCAGAGGATGACGGCTTCAGCTGGCCCACCCAGATCTCCTCGGCCCGCAGCAGCGTCAACACCGACGGCCTCGAGACAGACCGCTTCGGGCGCCTCCGCGGACTCGTCGATATCAGCTTCCTCGACAAGCCCTGGCTGGCCTCCGGACCACACCCGGACGACCCCGAGAAGGACGAGCTGTACGTCACCTACACCAACTTCGACCTGAGTTACGAGATACCTCTACATCGGCGAGATCCCCAACCTGCTGCCCACCGAGATGCGCACCACCATCGAGCTGGTGAAGTCCGAGGACGGCGGCAGCACCTGGAGCGATCCCGTGGCCGTGAGCCCCACCGTGCGACGCGCCTTCGGCGAGCGCGGCGACGGCAGCGGAGCGCCCGGCGTCTTCGGCACCCTGCGCGTGGTACAGGGCAGTCAGCCGGTGGTCACGCCCGAAGGCATGGTCCACGTAGCCTGGATGGACAGCACCGACGATCGCTCTCAGGAGGGCGTGGCCGAGATACAGGTCGCCAGCTCCACCGATGCCGGCGACACCTGGTCCACCCCGGTGGTGGCCTCGGTCTTCAACGAGACCGAGTTCCGCCCGCGCACCAACAACTTCCGCTTCTGGTCTTCCTCGTTCCCCCAGATCGCAGCAGGTCCCGAGGGCGAGGTCTATGTCGCCTATGTGGGGCGACCTTCGGACAAGCCCGACGACGATGGCGATGTCTACCTGACGTCCTCGTTCGATGATGGCCAGACCTGGTCCCGGCCCAAGGTGCTCAACGCGGATGACACCGATCACGTGCAGATGTTCCCGTCGATCGACGTGGGTCCCGATGGCGTGGTGCATGCCATGTGGGGCGACTTCCGCGACAGCCCCAGCCAGAGCAGCTACAACATCTACTACACCCGGTCCGATGACCGTGGCGAGACGTTCGGCTTCACCAACGACGAGCTGGGCATCACCGTTGGTGACACGCGCGTCACCGACTTCGCCTCCAACCCCAACTACGCCTTCCCCAACGGCCTCTTCATCGGGGACTACTTCAGCCTCACCGCGACCGAGAACGACGTGCACATGGTCTGGGCCGATTCCCGCCTCGGCGAGTTCGGCCCCATCAACCAGAAGATCGCGGTGGCGCGCACGCAGGCGGTCGATTCCCCGGAGATCTTCATCAGCCCGCCGTCAGGACCCGGTGGCCAGGAGGTGACCCTGCAGGGCTTCGCGTTCCAGCCCGACATGGGCGTCTTCGTGCAGCTAGGTGACACCACCATATCCACCTTGCGCACCAACCTCGACGGCGAGTTCAGCGCCCGGATCTTCATGCCCATCACCAGCGAGGGCAGCCAGGTCATCACCGTCTACGACGAATTGGGCAATGGCGCCAGCACCTCGTTCTTCACCGAGTTCGGCTTCGGCAACATCGCCGATCTCCTCAACGACCTGGGCACGCGCATCGACGACCTGGAGGCATCCGGGTCGGCGGCCCCCGCGCCTTCGGCCACACCCACGTCGCCCGGCCAAGACGCCGCCGCTGACGAGGGCTAGACGATGAGCCGACGGTCTGCCTCAGGGTCGCCATCGTTGCGCACCCGCCGCGTCCTCGCATCCCTCTTCGGCCTGGCCATCATCGGCGTCCTGCTGCCGACTGCCGTCATGGCACAGGACGAGGCCGCCTACCAGCCACCGCACGACCAGCCGGGGCCGGCTGCGGAACGGCTGCTGTACAACTCGTTCTTCGTCGATCGGGCGCCGCTCGACATCGAGGCCGGCAACATGGACCTCTACCTGTTCGGCCTCAAGACGGAAGCTGCCCAGGACTTGCGCGGCACGCCCGGTGTCAAGCTCATCGATGCGCCCGCGACCACGGTGTCGCTCATCCTCAACCCGGCACCCGCGCGCGAGGGCGAGCTCAACCCCTTCTACTTCAAGGAGATCCGGCAGGCGATGCAGTACCTCGTCAACCGCGAGGCCATCGCCCAGGACATCTACCGGGGTGCGGCCCAGCCCATGCTCACGCATGTCGGCCCCTCCGACCCGGACTTCCTGACCATCTACGACATCGACCGCGGGTCGGGCATCAGCTATGACCCGGAGCTGGCGCGCGACCTCATCGCCGAGAAGATGACGGCCGAGGGGGCAGAGCTGGTCGACGGCACCTGGCACTACCAGGGCCAGCCCGTGCGCATCAAGCTCGTCGGTCGTGTCGAGGACGAGCGGCGCGACATCGCCGACCTGGTGCGTGCCGAACTGGAGGCGGCCGGCTTCGAGGTCGCCATCACCTATGACCAGTTCGCACCAGCGGTCCAGAAGGTCTATTCGACCGACCCGGCCGCCTTCGAGTGGCACATCTATACCGAGGGCTGGGGACGCAGCGCTCCGAACCGCTACGACGTGGGCTCGGTCAACGCCTTTATCGCACCCTGGCTGGGCCAGATGCCCGGCTGGCGCGAGGAGGGCTTCTGGCAGTACCAGAACGACGAACTGGACGCGCTGGGGCAAAAGCTCTATCGCGGCGAGTTCGACAGCCTCGACGAGCGCAACCAGATCTACCGACAGATGACCCAAGCCGGGCTGGATGAGTCCATCCGCATCTGGCTGGCCACGGTCGACAACAGCTTCCCGGTCGTGGATACGCTCCAGGGCATGACCCGTGACGTGGTGGCCGGTCCACGCAACCCGTTCGCCCTGCGCGAGGCGTACGTGCCCGGCTCTGACGACGTGCGTGTGGGCCACCAGTGGGTCTGGACCGAGCGTACCACCTACAACCCCATCGGTGGCCTGGGCGATGTGTACTCCACCGATATCTGGCGCAACCTCTCCGATCCGCCCATCTGGAACGACCCCTTCACCGGCATCCCGGAGCCGTTCCGTGCCGACTACACCGTCGAGACGGCCGGCCCCACCGGAACGCTGGACGTGCCCGCCGACGCCCTCACCTGGGACGTCACGACCAAGACGTGGCAGCCGGTGGCTCCCGGCACGACGGCGGTCAGCAAGGTCACCTTCGACTACAGCAAGTACACCGATTTCGGTCTGGCACGACGGGCAGCCCATCACCATCGCCGACGCCATCTACTCCATCGCACAGGGCTTCGACCTCGCATACGACCCCGACAAGGCCCGCATCGAGACCGCGCTGGCGGTGACCTCGCGGCCGATCCTGGAGACCTTCAAGGGCTATCGACTCACCGAGGACGATCGGCTGGAGGTCTACGTCGACTACTGGCACTTCGATAGCGACTACATCGGTGCCTATGCCAGCCCGGTCAGTTTCGACATGCCCTGGGAGTTGAAGTTGGCCATGGACGATCTCGTCTTCGTCCAGCGTCGCGCGGCCTACAGTGACACGGCCGCCAGCCGCTTCAGCGTGCCCTGGCTGAGCCTGGTGCTCAAGCGCGACGCGGGCCTGGTCGATCGCACGCTGCGCGCCCTGGAGCGCGACGCGGTCGTGCCGCCGGGTGTCTTCGATTTCGGGGGCCGCTCGCTGGTGACGACCGAGGAGGCTGTCGCCCGCTACCAGGCGGCCCAGGACTGGTTCGACCAGAAGGAGCACCTCGTCATCAGCCAGGGGCCGTTCTACCTCGAGCAGTTCGACCCGCCCGCGCAGTTCGCCGAGCTGGTCGCCTTCCGCGACCCCAGCTACCCCTTCAAGCCAGGCGACCACTACCGTGGCGAGCCGCCGGCCCTGACCATCGCTGACGTCAGTGCCGACGCGGTCGTGCCCGGCGAAGAAGCCGTCATCAGCGCCAGCGTGACCGGCCCCGGCATGCTCGGTCTGCAGTACCTGCTGCTCGACCCGGCAGTGGGCGAGGTGGTGTCCTCCGGGCACGCCGCGGACGGCGGGGACGGCGCCTTCAGCGTGACCATCCCGGCCGACGTGACCGGTTCGTTGTTCCCGGGCTTCTACGAGCTCTACCTCGCCGCCGAGAGTGACTCGCTGGCCCTGATCAGCGAGCGACGCATCGATCTCGAGGTGCTCCCCTAGCGGGGCTTCGACCGGGTGGGCCCATCGCTCCTGCGGCCGATCCTGGTGCGTGCCGCCAGCCTCGGCGTGGTGCTCGTCATCGTGCTGGTGCTACTGGTGCTGACGCTCGGTGCGACCGGCTATTCCGACCGCATCCTCGACGCCCAGGTGGGCGAGGAGTTGCGTGCCCTGCGCACGGGCCTCTCGGCGACGGTGACCGACCCCGACGCGGTCGAGGAGATCGTCGCCGCCCGACGCGCCGAGCTGGAAGCGTCATACGGCCTGGACCGCCCCTGGTTCGAGCGGCTGCCCGCGGTCGTCGGGCAGGTGCTGGTCTTCGACCTGGGTGAGGCTCGTTCCATCCGCGCTGCCGACGGCTCCAACAGCGTGGCCGACATCATCCTGGAGCGCCTGCCGCGCACGGTGCTGCTGCTCACGACCTCGCTGCTCATCACCGCCTTCGTGGGGTTGACCGTGGGCGTCTGGCTCTCGACACGGCCGGGCTCCCGGGTCGACCGCTTCGTCTCCTACCTGGCGGCCATCACCAACGGTCTACCGGCATGGTGGGCAGGCATCCTGCTCATCCTCGTCTTCTCGTTCTGGCTGCGGGTCCTGCCATCGGGCGGGATGTACTCGACGCCACCGCCGCAGGGGTTGGTGGCCTCCACCGCGGACCTCTTGTGGCACGCGCTGCTGCCGATCTTGACGCTGGTGCTGGTCAGCATCGGCCCGTCCATCTATGTCATCCGCACCATGACGCTGAACGTGGCCCTGTCCGACCACGTGACGGTGGCCCGGGCCAAGGGATTGCCGGAGGGACTCATCCGCCGGCGCCACATCCTGCGGGTCGCGGCGCCGCCGATCGTCACCGGCCTCATCCTGGGCCTGGCCGCCACCCTCGGCGGAATCCATCCTCATCGAGACCGTCTTCGCCTGGGAAGGCATGGGGCAGCTCTACTTCAAGACGTTCAGCGGCCAGCCTGACGAGTCCATCATCATCGGCCTGACCTTCATGTTCACGCTCATCTACGTGGCCGCGCGGCTGCTGCTGGAGGTCCTCTACGTCTTCCTGGACCCGCGGGTGCGCTACGGATGAGGCGGCGGGGTCTGCTACGCCAGGTGCTGGCCAGCACGGCCGGCAAGGTCGGCGTGACGCTGGCGGTCATCCTCGGAGTCGTGTCGCTGGTGGTGTTGGCGACCTTCCCGCTCGACTTCGGTCCGGCGCGCTGGTCCAACCCCGCGGTCTGGGCTGACTACCCCAAGGCCGTGCCGCCAGCCTGGACGGCGGCCCTCTCGGGGACAGCATCTCCCCACCAGATCGTGGAAGTTTCCGAGCCGACCGAGACGGTCGCGCGCGGCGATGCTCGTGTCGAGGTCTACGACCTGGCCTTCGAGCACGCTGCCGACGACGCCCCCACGTTCCTCTCGTTCAGCCTCGGTGAGGTCCGATACCAGGACCGCCCGCCGGCCCTGAGCGTCACGCTGCTGCGACCAGACGGCACGTCGGTGCCTCTGCTGCGCACATCGATCCGCGGGCCGAGACCCGGCGAGACGCCGCCATACGTGCGCCACGATGAGACTCCGCTGCGCATCCTGTTCAGCGCGGAGCCGGAGACAGCGCAGGCGATCTCGGAGATGCTGGCCGAGGCCTACGGCGTGGAGATGCCCGTGCAGGCCGTGCAGGATGACGTGACGGCGGCACTGTTCGGCGTCCCCGGTGAGGACGGCCAGCTGCAGCCGCTCAAGGGCGAGTACGTGGTGCAAGTGCGCGCGGCGTTGGCCGATGCGGCCGATTCGATCGCCTGGGTTCGCGCGGTCGCGGGCGGCTCGGTCTACGGCTGGCTGGGCACGGACGGCAGTGGGCGCGACTTGCTGCAGGGACTCGCCTTCGGCCTGCCGGTGGCACTGCTCATCGGCATCGCCGCCGCCACCGTCAGCACCGTCATCGGCACCGGGCTGGGCATGCTCAGTGGTTACAAGGGCGGCCGCATCGACCTGCTCATCCAGCGCGCCGCCGATGTCGTCAACAACGTTCCCCTGCTGCCACTGCTGATCTTCTTCGTCTTCGTCTTCGGCGCGCAGCTGTGGCTCATCCTGGTGCTGCTCGTCGCCTTCAGCTGGCCGGGCCTCACCATCCTGGTGCGTTCGATGGTGCTGGGGCTGTCGGAGTCGCAGGAGGTGGAGGCGGCGCGGGCGCTGGGTGCCTCGAGCCGGCACATCCTGGTCAAGCACATCTTCCCGCACACCGCACCCTACGTCTTCACCCAGCTCATCTTCTTCGTGCCTGCGGTCATCCTCGCCGAGGCGGGCCTCTCCTTCCTGGGCCTGGGCGATCCTTCGCTGCCGACCTGGGGCCAGATCCTGGAAGATGGGTTTCGTACCGGCGCCGTCTTCCTGGGCTACTGGTGGTGGGTCGTCTCCCCGGGCCTGCTCATCGTCATCACGGCCATGACCTTCATGCTTCTGGCGCTGGCCATGGAACCCATCGTCAACCCCAGGCTGCGGCGCGACTGATGGACGCACCCCAGCCAGTGCTGGACGTCCGCGGCCTGACGGTCGACTACGCCACCGAACGCGGGACGTTGCGTGCCGTGGACGGCATCTCCTTCGACCTCGCCGAGGGCGAGGCACTGGGCATCATCGGCGAGTCCGGCAGCGGCAAGACCAGCCTGGCATTGGCACTCATGCGGCTGCTGCCCGCGAACGGCGAGCTGGCCGGTGGCAGCATGCACCTTGCGGGCGACGATCTCGGCGCCATGGCGGACGAGGAGTTCCGGGCGCGCGTCCGCTGGAGCCGCATGGCCATGGTCTTCCAGGGCGCCATGCATTCACTCAACCCGGTCATCCGCGTGGGAGAGCAGGTGGGTGAGCGCCTGCGTTCCGACGGGGTGGGCAAGGCCGACACACGCGCGCGCGTCGGGGCGCTCCTGACCCGGGTGGGCCTGTCGGCGGCCACGGCGGAACGCTACCCGCACGAGCTCAGCGGCGGCATGAAGCAACGCGTGATGATCGCCACGGCCCTCACGCACGATCCGCCGCTACTCATCCTCGACGAACCCACCAGCGCACTCGACGTGAGCATCCAGGCCCAGATCATGAACCTGCTGAAGGAGCTCAAGGCGGGGCGGCGCATCAGCATGCTGTTCATCACGCACGACCTGGCACTGGCATCCGACCTCTGCGACCGCATCGCGGTGGTCTACGCCGGCGAGGTGCGTGAGCTGGGCTCTGCCGAGGAT
The DNA here is from genome assembly GCA_963778955.1 of uncultured Chloroflexia bacterium. Classification (GTDB taxonomy): domain Bacteria; phylum Chloroflexota; class Limnocylindria; order Limnocylindrales; family CSP1-4; genus JAFMJV01. The sequence continues at coordinate 19,913 of CAVZWI010000003.1, read as the reverse complement.
GTGCTGACGACACCGGCCGACCCGTACACGCAGCGACTCCTGGCCGCCATCCCCAGCCTGCGTGACCCGGCTCCGCCCGAGTTCCTGCGCGGCGCACCACCCGATCTGCACGACGAGATCGTCGGCTGCCGCTTCCGCTCCCGCTGTGCGCTTGCCTATGACGCTTGCACTGCGGCGCCCCCGTACCTGGAGGTCGCACCCGGCCACTGGGCACGTTGCTGGCTTCACGAACCAGCTGAGGCCACCGATGGCTGACTGGACGACGACCGAGGGCCCGCTGCTGCGGGTAGAAGACCTCAGCGTCACCTTCTTCGTGCGCACCTCGTTCTTCGCCACGCGACCGATCCACGCCGTCACCGACGTCGACCTCGACCTGGCCAAGGGCGAGACCGTGGCCGTGGTCGGAGAGTCAGGCAGCGGCAAGACGACATTGGGCCGGGCCACGCTGCACCTGGCGCCGATCTCCGCGGGGCGCATCCTGTTCGAAGGCGTCGACATCGGCACCCTCGCGGGTCACGACCTGCTGGCCTTCCGGCGGCGCGCCCAGGTCATCTTCCAGGATCCGTTCTCCAGCCTCAGCCCGTTCATGCGCGTGGGCGAGCTGGTGGAGGAGCCGCTCACCATCCACGGACCGAGGTGCTCGGGCCGAGCGTGAGGCCCGCGTGCTGGCTGCCCTGGAGCAGGTGAAGCTCTCGCCGGCCGCAGAGTTCGCGGACAAGTACCCACATACGCTCTCGGGCGGCCAGCGTCAGCGCGTCAGCATCGCCCGTGCCATGGTGCTCGGACCCGACTACCTGGTGGCCGATGAGCCGGTCTCGATCGATCGACGCCTCCAGTCGCGCCGAGAGTCCTGTATCTCCTCGCCGAGCTACAGGATGCTCGCGGGCTGACCTTCCTCTACATCACCCACGACCTGGCCAGCGCGCGCCACTTCGCCGACCGCATCGCGGTCATGTATGCCGGGCGCATCGTGGAGCTGGCACCCGCGTCGCAGCTGATCGAGGAGGCCAAGCATCCCTACACGCGCGCGCTGCTTGGCGGCCGTGCCGGAGCCGGACCCGGCCAATCGGCTGCGCCAGCGTGCGGTGGTGGGCGGCGAGCCACCCGACGCCGGCGCCCTGCCCGATGGCTGTGCCTTCGCACCACGCTGCCCGCTCGTCATCCGCGGCACGTGCGAACGCGTGGTGCCACCCTTGATCACGCTCGGCGACGGCCACCAGGTGGCCTGTCACCTCTATCCGACGGGTGCGGGAGACGAGCTCGGAACCGGTGAAGCCGACGCCGCCCTGGCAGTGTCGATCACCTCGAGCGCCGCCAGCAGGAAGGGGTCGTCCGATTCGGGATAGCTGAGCCAGTCGGCGTCCACCGCCACATCCGGCGTCACCCCCACGCCTTCGAGCGTCTCGCCCGAGGGCAGCTGGAAGCCGAAGGAGACGACCTGCAGCAGTGAGCCATCGGCGAAGTCCACGCTGGTGGTGCCGTGCGTCTTGCCCGAGGTCTGCGCCCCCACGATGATGGCTCGCCCCTGGTCCTGCAGGATGGCGGCGAGCTGCTCGGCATCAGCTTCCGTCCCCGCGTCCACCAGCACCACGACGGGGATGTCAGCATAGCCATCGGCCAGGTCGTTGGGCACGATATCGATGGGCTGGTTGCCCTGGCGCGAGTGGTACTCGCCGACCTGGCCCTCGACGAACGCGCCCAACGCGCCGATGACCACCGCCGGCGCGCCCTGGTCGGAGGCTCGCAGATCGATGACCAGGCCGCCGATGGGATCGCCCCGCAGGAACGTCGTGAGCGCCTGTTCGATGCCGTCGAGGGCTTCCTGGCCTGACAGTGCCAGCACCTGCAGATAGCCCACGCTGGGGTCGGCCTCCAAGCGGCGCGCCTCGGGCAGGATGAGCGGGCTGATGCGGCGGCGATCCACGGTGACATCGCGCAGCTCCTGGCCGGGCGTGGCGATGGTGAGCGTGACGTCCGTGCCCTCCGGCCCGCGGATGTCGGTGATACGAGCACAGGGATCGCCGTCCACGCCGACGATCTTGTCACGCGCCGCGATGCCGGCCTCCTTGGCCGAGCCGCCCTCGAAGACGTAGATGATACGCAGGCCCTGGCTGTCGTCGACAGCGGCGCCATCACGTTGGGCAGCACCATCGATCAGCGCTCCGATGCCACCGTAGGAAGGGTCGTAGGTGGCCGGATCGCCCAGGTCTTCGGGTGCGTAGTAGTTGGTGTACGGATCGTCGAGCAGTCCGACCATCTCGCCCAGGAGCTGGTACACCTCGTAGGCGTTGTCGGTGGCGATGACCAGTGGCGCGTACTCATCACCGATCGCGTCCCAGTCGAGGCCGTTGGTCTCGGAATCCACGTACAGGTCGCGGATGCCCTCCCACACGCCGTCGAAGAGCCCGATGCGGTAGTCCTCGGGCATCGACAGGGTCTCGTCGGTCAGCGGTGCCAGCGTCGCCTCAGGCTCGACACATGCCTCCGCTGAAGCGACTGACGAGGGGACCGGGCTGGCACTGGCGTCCTGCGCCGCGGTGGGCGGCGCGAAGGCGACTGGCATGGCCAACGCGGACACGGTGATGAACGCGAGCAGGGATCGGCGGGGGGTCATGGGTCGCATCGTTCCTCCGGGGCAGGCTGATCGTCTCCACGCGGGATGCTACCGCGACTCGACCGTGGCCACCGCCGGACGGTTCGGTGGAGGCCTCCGCCCCAGCTCGTCAGATCAGGCTCGCTGCCGCCACCAGGTCCGGATCACCGCTCCCCAACGCGGACCACCGTTCTGTAGCAGGCTGGCTCTCCGCCCGCGATCGCCCGGGCTGCTCGCGGGTGGGCGCAGGATATCAAGGATCCGCGAGGCGTCGCCCCGAAGCCACCCGCGCAGCGGTCTCGGTGACGCGCCGAGCGCGTGTATCGGGCCGCTTGGCGCTGACGATCCACAGCAGATACGCTCGCTTGGCGGACGGCGAGAAGGCGTCCCAGCGCTCGATGGTGCCGGGCCTCGCGGCAAACGCGGCCGCGAGGTCCCCGGGCACGGTCAGCGCCTCCACCGACTCGAGGATCGACCACGATCCATCCGCCATGGCCGCCTCGATAGCCGAGCGACCGGCATCGGTCATGCGCCCTTCGGACTCCAACCGTGCCACCCGCTCCCTGTTGCTGCGCGCCCACATGCTGCCCTTGCGGCGTGGCGACCACCAAAGCATGCCGCGCTCATCGTCCAGCCGGCGGTAGGTGCTGTCGACCCAGCCAAAGCAGAGCGCCTCGCAGATGGCCGCTTCGTAGGGGATGGCGGGCTTCCCGGTGCGTGCCTTGTACTGCACCAGCCAGACACCCTCCTTGCGCACGTGGTTCTCGGCCAGCCAGCGACGCCACGCCTCCGCGCTGGTGAAGTCCAGGCGGTCGGCGTCGTCCAGGACGCTGCTCACTGCCGGTCGCCCAGGATCGCCTCCGGCTGCTGAGCGCCGCCCGAGACCGCTGGGATGATATGGACCACGCTGCCATCCGCCACCTCTGCCTCGAGGCCGGCCGGCTGGCCGTCCACGAAGGCATTGATGTGCCGGCGCAGTCGGGGACCCGGCTCGCAGAGGCGGTCCCACATGCCCGGATAGCGTTCGTCGAGTTGGCGGATGGCGCCGGACAGATCGTCGGCTGCGACCTCGACTCGGCGCGGCACACCTGGGAAGAGTGCCTCCAGTGAGCGCGGGACGTGGATCACGGCCACCGCTCTCAGTCGACCTCGATGGCTTCGACCGATGAGATGCCCGGCAGGTAATCGGCCAGGAGGGCCCAGCTAAGCCCTTCATCGGGGCTGCCGAAGAGTTGCCCCGTGCTGGTGCCGATGTAGACCCCCGCAGGATGCTGCCGATCGGTGGCCATGGCCTCGCGAAGGACGGCCAGGTAGGCGTCACGTGCCGGCAATCCGCTCGTTTGCGGTTCCCACGTAGCGCCCTCGTCCCGACTCCTCCAGACTGCCGCCCGACCGTCGGGCATGTAGCGGCCCCGGTCGTCGCCGTTGAGCGGCACGGTCCAGATCATCCTGGGGTCGTGCGGATTGACGGCGATAGGAAAGCCGAAGGTCGATGGGAGTCCGTCGTTGATGTCGTTCCAGGACATGCCGCCGTCGTCCGAACGATAGGCGCCCGAATGGTTCTGCTGGTACAGCACCTCCGGGCGGGCGGGATGGATAGCGAGCTTATGGACGCACTGGCCGGTCCCGGGGTACTCGTCCGGACTGCCCACCGCCCGGACGCCCTTGTTGCGAGCCTCCCAGGTCATGCCGCCATCCACCGTCTGGAAGACCCCGACCGCCGAGATCCCGACCCACATGATGGCGCGGTCGGTGGGATGGGGCACGATGGAATGGAGCATCAGGCCGCCGGCGCCCGGCTGCCAATCCGGCCGTGACGGATGCTCGCGCAGTCCTGCCACGTGCGACCAGGTCAGGCCGCCGTCTTCGGATCTGGAACAGGCCCGCCGGCTCCACCCCTGCATAGATGGTGTCGTCGACGGCCGTCAGGTTCCAGACGCGCGTGATCGCGGTGGCAGCCGGGTCCTGGCCGTCCGTCCCGTAGTCGAGCCCCGCACTGGACTGTGTCCAGGTCTCCCCCAGGTCCTCGCTACGCCAGACGATGGGGCCGTACCAGGGACTGCCGGCTCCCGCGAGCAGCGCGTGCCGTCCGGGGTCCCAGGCGAGATGCTGGATGGGCATGGCCTCACAGAACGGGCCCCGGATTGCGGCCCGCTGGCGGCTCGCATCGAGCTCCAAGAGGAAGGCCCCCTTATGGGTACCCAGCAGAATCAGCTTACGCGACGCCATCGACAGTGACCTCCGTCCACCCCCTGGATGTGGCCGCCAGTGTAGACAGCCCGGGCGCGACGGTCGAGCGCCCGCCCGGTTCCTTACCTCTGTGCGGGGTCCACCTCGGGACCGCAGATGAAGGTCTGCACCTCCGGTCTGGTGCGCGTCGCCCAATCTTCGTAGGCCGCACGATCAGCCGGCAGACGGCCATCCAGCAGTGCCAGCTCGACCCATTCGGCCACGTCGGAGAGCCGCTCCCAGGGTTCGTAGCCGATGCCCTCGACCTCACACCAGGCAGCCAACGAGGCCTTGGCGAAGACCACGTCGGCATGATGGGCGGCGTAGCGGTCGCTGGGGCCATCACCCACGAAGACGACGGCTCGTCCGGCATCGCGGTGGCGCCGGATGCGCTCACGCTTGCAGGTGCCACAGACGAGACAGCTGGCATGGCCATAAGGAAAGCTCACGCCGGCCGCGCCCAGCCCCAGCTCCGAACGATTGGTGGCCACGGGCAGGTCCGCCAGCCCCGCGCCCGCCAGCAGGCGCTCCACGTGAAAGCCGATGCCGTCGCTGACGATCTCGATGGCGCCGCCCACCGCCTGCACCGTCTCCACCAGGTCGCGCAGGCTCTCGTCGAGCGGCAGCGCGTCGACCTCACGCAGCAGGACCGCAGCGTCGCGCGGCAGGACTTCCATGTCCCAGGCGATGAGCTCACGCGAGCCCTTGCTGCCGGCGACATACAGCTCGTCCATGTGGCGCACCAGCGACTGGTCCTCGACCAGCGTGCCGAGCAGCGCGTCGCCGACGTCGGCCAGGCTGATGGTGCCGTCGAAGTCGAGCAGCAGGCTGATGGGCGCGCCGTCGGGAGTCGAAGGTCGGGTGTTGCGCTGCGTGGCTCATGCGGGATTCCCCCGGACATGCAGAAGCCGGGCCGCGGGGCCCGGCTCGCCGCGAGGTGAGGAATGGGCTAGACGCCCGCCTCCTGCTCCAACTCAAGCGCCTCTTCGTCTGCCTCTTCGGTGAGCTTCAGCCAGACGAATAGGCCGGCCAGGACGACCAGCGGGACGATGACGGCGGCAGCGATGAGCACACCCAGTGCCGCCGCGATGAACTTGATGATGCTGCCCATGGGATCGGACCTCCTCGAGCGGCACGCCCCTCCTCGAGCTGGTCGTGCCTATCAGCGCTGTTCGAATGCCCTCTGACGATGGCACGCGCAAGCGTATCGCACAAGTGCCGCGAGGGGGTTGCGTTGCCACCGATGACCACGCGACTGCGTCCCACGCATGCGACTGACGCCCACGGGAAACGTGGATCGGCGGACTGGGCTACCGGGACGACGGTGGCGGAGGCTGCGGCGTCTGCTCGCCGCGCAGGCCCGGTCCCTGCCGCACCATCGAGTGCAGGTCGTCGGCGGTGAACTCGGCCAGCTGATGCTTGCTGCCCTGACGCGTGCTCATCAGCAAGCGCAGCACGTAGGCCCCCTCCTGCTCGAAGAAGAAGACGTCCTTGGGCTTCTGGTCGTCGATGTAGCGGCCGATGACACGCATGGTGCGCTCATACGGCCCCGCCATCGGTGAGCCGTCATTCTGGGGACCGTTGCGTCGGCGAGCCTGCGAGTCCTCGAGGAAGCGCGCGATGTCCTCGTCGAGGAAGGTGTAGGTCTCCTTGGTGATGGTCATCGTGGGGTCAGCCCAGGCAGACGAATCCTGTGTCTGGCCGACGATGCCCTGCACGATGAATTCGTCGGGCGCCTCAGCCAACAGGATCTCGTACAGGCCGCGCTGATCGACGAAGGCGCCGATAGAGCGCAGGACCTCCTCGTAGTCCTGGCGCGGACTACCTTCGTAGATACGCATCGAGAGCCTCCGTGGATCTCCCTACTGGCCGGTTCACTCCCCGTCGAGCGCGCAGGCGCACGGCGCTGACGGATGTGCTGCTGACGATAGACGCGGCGAAGCCGCATGGCAATGAACGACCGGCGCCTCCCGACCGGTACTGAGGTCCGGGTGGGCGTGCCGTGCTCATCCGCATTCAACCGGACTTGGCGAGCACCACGGCGATGCGGCCGGCGACCGCCGCGTCACGCGCGATCATCTCGAGGTTGGCGCGCACGCTCCGACCCTGGGTCGATCTCCGCCACGCGGCCAAGCACGAAGGGCGTGCTGGCGGGGCCGTGGACCCCACGCTGCTGCGCGTCGGTCTCAGCCTGCGCCACTGCGGCGGCGACCTCGTCGGCCGGGAGCGCCAGCTCTTCCGGCAGCGGCAGCGTCGATCAGTACGCCCGTATCGAGGCCGAGCAGGCGCTGGTTGCGGATGAGCCGAGCAGCCTCAGCGGCATCATCCACGCGGAGTGGTGCGCGGTGGCCACTTCCGCGGCTGTAGAAACCGGCCACTTCGTCGCTCCCCCAAGCCACCACCGGCACGCCACGGGTCTCGAGCGATTCGAGGGTGCGGCCGACGTCGAGGATCGACTTGGGTCCGGCGCAGACGACGGTCACCGGTGTGCGCGCCAGCTCACCCAGGTCGGCACTGATGTCCATCGATGACTCCCCTCCCCGGTGGACGCCGCCGATGCCGCCGGTGGCGAATACCTCGATGCCGCACAGGTGCGCCGCGATCATCGTGGCTGAGACGGTCGTGCCGCCCCAGCCCGGACGCGCCAGGACGCCGGCAAGGTTCTGGCGGGACACCTTGGGGATGTCGCGCGCGGCGGCCAGCTCGGCCAACGCGTCTTCGTCCAGACCGACCCTGAGGTGGCCGTCGTGGGTCGCCACGGTGGCCGGTACCGCTCCGGCGTCGCGAACGGCGGCCTCGGCCATGATGGCCGCAGCCAGGTTGTCGGGGCGCGGCAGTCCGTGGGTGGTGATGGTGGACTCGAGCGCCACCACGGCACGTCCCTCGTCGAGGGCGGCGCGTACCGCAGGATGCGATCAGCAGCAGGTCATCGGTCGACACGCGGATAGCGTACCCGGTGCGGGCGCGGCGGTCGGCCCTCCGGCTGCAGGGCAGACCTCTCGACGAGGCTCAGCCGAGCTTGATCTCCGGCCGCCCGCGGCGCAGCGCCTCAGCAGCCGTGCGATGCCCGACCATGGCGGCGCTGCGCAGGGCCGGGTCACGACGACCGACCGCGCGAACGCCCGAGCGGATGAGTGAATAGAGGAACCCGGCCGCGAAGGCATCACCGGCACCGGTGCTATCGACCCTCTGGCCCACGCGCTGGGCAGCGACATCGACCTGTCGTGTCGCACCATCCTCGTTCCACAGCACCCGGCAGCCCCAGGAGCCGTCCTTCACCACCACCAGCGGGGCATGCGCCAGCAGGCCTACCCACGCCCGGCGCCCGGGTTGGCGCAACAGCGCGGCGGCCTCGTCACGGTTGGCGAACAGCACGGCCGGGCGAAGCTCGGCGATACGGGCCCGTGCCCGCCGCAACCCGAAAGCCAGCAGCGGCCCCTTCGAGGACAGGTCGCAACTGACGAACGCACCCCCACCGCGAGCAAGCGCTGCCGCGTGGACGGCTGCAGCGCCGATGGGCTCGCCGAACAGCGAGTAGGCCGGAACATGCAGGACATCTGCCCGTTGCAGCCACGCAACCTTGACTTGGCCCGACTCCAGCCCATCGGCCACACCGCGCGCGGTCACGAACGATCGCTCCCCGCGCTCCTCGATGAGCGCCGCGAGGCGTCCGCTGTCGCCGGCCCGGCGCACGGCGTGGATACGCACGCGCTCGGCGCGCAATGACGCCGAAAGGCGAGCGGCCCAGCCGTCGTCACCGAGGCAGGTGATGAGGGACGCCGCGCCACCGGCCCGGACGAAGGCCGCGCAGGTATTGGCTGCCGAACCGCCGCGCCGGAAGGCCAGCGTCCCGGGCACGTCGGTGCCGCGCTCGATGGGCCGCGTCGGCGTGACCACGACATCGAGCAGCAGGTCGCCCAGCGCCACCAGGCGCGGCTGTGTCTGGCTCATGCTTCTGCAGCATACGTGGTCCGCCACGCTCGGCCAGTAGAATGGAGGCTCCGATAGCAACCCAGAGCCCAGCGATCCCACAGCCTCGAGGAGCACGACCTTTGGACGGCACCACCACGCCTTTCGACCAGCAGAAGGCCATCAACACCATCCGCGCCCTAGCCATCGACGGCGTCCAGGCGGCCAACAGCGGCCACCCTGGTGCCCCCATGGGTGCGGCACCGATGACGTATGTGCTGTGGACCGAGTTCCTGAAGCACGCCCCCACGCGTCCCGACTGGCTCGATCGCGATCGCTTCGTGCTCTCCGCCGGCCACGCCAGCATGCTGCTCTACTCGATGCTCCATCTGACCGGCTACGACCTGCCCCTCGAGGAGCTCAAGCGTTTCCGGCAGATGGGTTCGCGCACGCCGGGCCACCCCGAGTACGGCATGACGCCCGGCGTGGAGGCCACCACCGGCCCGCTCGGACAGGGCTTCGCCAACGCGGTCGGCATGGCCATCGCCGAGCGTCGTCTGGCGGCCGAGTTCAACCGCCCCGGTCACGAACTGGTCGACCACCGCACCTACACCATCTGCTCCGACGGTGACCTCCAGGAGGGCATCACGGCCGAGGCTGCCAGCCTCGCCGGGCACCTGAAGCTGGGCAAGCTCATCGCGCTCTATGACGACAACGACGTGCAACTCGACGGACCCACCTCCATGGCCTGGTCGGAGGACGTGCTGGAACGTTTCGACGCCTACGGCTGGCACACCCAGCGCGTCGAGGATGGCGAAGATGCCGAAGCCATCGCCGCCGCCATCGAGGCTGCCCAGGCCGATGACCGCCCCTCGATCATCGCCGTCCACACCACCATCGGCTTCGGTTCACCCAACAAGGCCGGCAGCTTCAAGGTGCATGGATCGCCACTCGGTCCCGAAGAGGTCCGCCTGACGAAGGAAGCCTACGGCCTCGATCCCGACGCCACCTTTGATATCGCCCCTGAAGTGTTGGGCCACTTCCGTGCCGCGGCCGAGGACGGCGAAGAGCTGGTGGCCGAGTGGGAGAAGCGCTTCACCGCTTACGCGGACGCCTTCCCCGACGCTGCCGCCGAACTGCGTCGACGCACCGACGGCGTGCTGGCGGCCGACTGGGACGCCGATCTGCCGGCTTACTCGGTCGAGGACGACAGCCTTGCCACCCGCAATGCCTCGAAGAACGCCATCGCCGGTCTCAAGGACAACGCTCCCGAGCTCATCGGCGAATTCGCCGACCTGTCGGGCTCCAACCTCACCGACATGGAGGGCGGCGGCGTCTTCAGCGCCGACGAGAGTGGGCGCAACATCCGCTACGGCGTTCGCGAGCACGCCATGGGCGGCATCGCCAACGGCATCGCCTATCACGGCGGCCTCATCCCCTTCGTGTCCACCTTCCTGCCGTTCTCCGACTACATGCGTGGCTCGGTCCGACTGGCGGCGCTGTCGGGCCTGCGGGTGGTCTACGTCTGGACGCACGATTCGATCGGCGTCGGCGAGGACGGGCCCACCCATCAGTCCGTGGAGCACTACGCCGCCCTGCGCGCCATGCCCAACCTGACGTTCGTGCGGCCTGGTGATGCCAACGAGTCCTCGGCAGCCTGGGCCCTGGCCCTCGAGAACCGGCGCGGCCCGACCGGCATGGCGTTCACCCGCCAGAAGCTGCCGGTCCTGCCGGGCACGGACAGGCTTGCGCGGGATGGCGTTCGCGCTGGTGCCTACGTGCTGGCTGAGGCGGCCACGGCCGATGGCCGCGTGACCGGGCCCGAGCTGATCCTGCTGGCCACCGGCTCCGAGTTGCACCTGGCCATGGCCGCACGGGAGACGCTGACCACGGAGGGCGTGCCGACACGGGTCGTGTCGATGCCCAGCTGGGAGCGCTTCGAGGCGCAGCCGGCCGCATACCGCGACGAGGTCCTGCCTCCGTCCGTGACCGCCCGCGTGTCCATCGAGGCCGGCGTGTCGCTGGGCTGGGACCGTTGGGTCAACACCCGTCAAGGCGCCATCATGGCCATCGACCGCTACGGCATGTCGGCCCCGGCCGAGCAGATCTTCGAGCGTTTCGGCTTCAGCCCTGACAACGTGACCCGCATCGCTCGAGGCGTGCTGGCCGGCGAGATCCGGGGCGTCATCTCACCGGAGGCCGAGCATCACGGCACGTCGCTCGCAGTCGCGGAGGGCCGCTAGATGGATACGACACTGACCCTGCCCGGATCGCTGCAGGCCGCCGTCGGGGAGGCCATCGCCAAGGCCGTCGGGGAGCGCTGGGCCAGCCGCATCTGGGCCAGTGACACCAGCCTTTGGACGGATGAACCAGAGACGGCTGACAAGATCGCCCACCGACTGGGTTGGCTGTTCGCGCCCACGTTCTTCCAGGACGAGGTCGCCGAACTGACGGCCTTCGGTGAGGCCGCCGCTCGTGACGGCTATACCGACGTGCTGGTGTGTGGCATGGGCGGCTCGTCGCTGGCGCCGGAGGTATTGACCCTGGTCTACCCCGAGTCCGACAAGGGCCTCAAGGTGCACGTGCTCGACTCCACCGACCCCGCCGCCGTGGCTGCCTACGACCAGGCTCTGGACCCCGCCCGCACCTTGCGCATCATCGCCACCAAGTCCGGCAGCACGACCGAGACACTGGCCTTCATGGCGCACTTCTGGGAAGCGGAACAGCACCGCGTGGGCCGCTTCCCCCACAGCAAGGCCGGCAACGGCTTCGTCTCCATCTCCGATCCAGGCGGACCGTTGGAGGCGATCCCGCACTCCAACTACTTCCGCGAGACGTTCCTGAATCCGTCAGACGTGGGCGGCCGCTACAGCGCCCTGACCTATGTGGGCCTGGTGCCGGCGGCGCTGTTGTGGCTGGACCTCGATCCACTGCTCGAAGACGCCCGCATCATGGCTGAAGCGACCAAAGCCGACTCCGATGACAACCCTGCGCTGCTCCTTGGTGCTGCCATGGCCGCGCTGGCGAGAGCCGGACGAGACAAGCTCACCTTCGTCATCGAACCTGACCTGGCGCCGCTGGGAGCGTGGCTGGAACAGCTCATCGCCGAGTCCACCGGCAAGCAGGGTGTGGGGATGTGCCCGTCGACGGTGAGCCGCTGGCGGCACCCGAGGCCTATGGCGACGATCGCGTCTTCGTGCGCCTGGGTCCGGCCAGCGATTCGGAGTGGCATACCGATATCGATGCCAAGCTGGCTGCGCTGACGGCCGCCGGGCATCCGCTCATCGACGTCCGACTCGACGATGCCTCCTGGGTAGCGGCAGAGTTCTTCCGCTGGGAGTTCGCCACCGCGGTCGCCGGTATCGGCCTGGGCGTGAACCCCTTCGACGAGCCTAACGTCACCGAATCCAAGCAGAACACCAAGGCCGTGCTGGATGTCTACGCCAAGGAGGGCAGGCTGCCGACACCTGAGCCGGGCGCCAGCCGCGGTTCGCTGCGGGCCTGGAAGCAGGGCGGCGGCTCGATGGACTTCATCGAGTTGCTACGCGAGCACATCGGTCGCGCGCCGGATGCAGGCTACTTCCAGATCGGTGCCTACATCGCGCCCAGCGAGGCGCGGACGGAGTTGTTGCGGACGCTGCAAGCCAGCCTGCGCGACGGCACCACCAAGGCCACCACGCTGGGCTACGGTCCGCGCTTCCTGCACTCCACCGGCCAGCTGCACAAGGGTGGGGCGCCCAGCGGCTGCTTCATCCAACTGACCAGCGGCCACCCTCAGGACATCCCGATCCCGGGACGCCCGGAGACCTTCGGTGTGCTCATCGATGCCCAGGCCATGGGCGACTTCGTGGCCTTCGGCGATCACGACCTGCCGGCCATCCGGATCGACCTGGGTGATGACGCTGACGCTGGTCTCAGTGAGCTGCTGGCGGCCTTCACCGAAGCGCTGGCCTAGGCAACGACACGGGACGAGGAGCCAGCGAGGATGGCGAACCGGGAGTCGGCCAGGAGCCAGGACGCCGAGCGCGGCGGTTCGCGCGGGAGCGCGCGCCCTGCCGGCACCCGCGGCGGCGTCAGCCGTGGCCGCCACGTGATGCACCGCGCTGCGGCGGAGGATACGGAAAGCGCCAATCCGCTGCGAGCCGGCACCCGACTCGAGCGCGTGCCTGACCCGGCCATCGTGGTCGTCTTCGGCGCCACCGGCGACCTTGCCCACCGCAAGATCTTCCCGGCCTTCTACAACCTGCGCCGCGCCGGGTTGCTGCCACACGAGACCAGCATCGTGGGCTACTCGCGACGCCCCTACACCGACGCTGCCTTCAGCGACGAGATGCGCGAGGCTGTGGCCGAGCACTCGCGCAACCCGGTCGAGACGGCGCTGTGGACCGATTTCGCCCAGACCATCCACTACCAGCAAGGCGACTTCGGCAAGCTGGCCGACTACGCTCGCCTGGCTGAACGCCTCGACCAGATCGACTCCGCCGCCGGCTGCCGCGGCAATCGCCTCTTCTACCTGGCCACGCCGCCCAGCGCTTACGAGGAGATCGTGGCCAACCTGGGTGCGGCAGGACTGGCCGACCGCGACGGTTCCTGGAGCCGCATCGTCGTCGAGAAGCCCTTCGGCCACGACCTCGAGTCGGGTCATGACCTCAATGATGCGGTGATGCGCTCCTTCGACGAGTCGCAGGTCTACCGCATTGACCACTACCTGGGCAAGGACACCGTCCGCAACCTGCTGGTCTTCCGCTTCGCCAACGGCATCTTCGAGCCGGTCTGGAATTGGCGCTACGTGGACCATGTGCAGATCACCGTGGCCGAGGACCTGGGCGTCGAGACGCGGGGCGCCTTCTACGAGGAGGCTGGTGCCAGCCGCGACATCCTGCAGAACCACATGCTCCAGCTGCTCAGCCTCGTGGCCATGGAGCCACCCATCAACTTCCAGGCTGACGCCTTGCGCGATGAGAAGGTGCGCGTGCTGCGTGCCATCGACACCGACTGGACGCCGGGCCGCATCCACGCCGACGTCGTGCGTGGCCAGTACGAAGGCGGCTGGGTCGCGGACCGCAAGGTCGAGGGCTACCGTGAAGAGACCGACGTGGCACCTGACTCCAGCGTGGAGACCTACGTGGCCTTGCGCCTGGAGGTGGAGAACTGGCGCTGGGCCGGCGTGCCCTTCTACCTGCGCACCGGCAAGCACCTGCCGCGGCGCGCGACCGAGATCGCCATCCAGTTCAATCAGCCACCGCTGACGCTGTTCCGCGAAAGCGCTTCGGACCCTGAGCCCAACGTGCTGGCCATGCGCATCCAGCCCGACGAGGGCATCCTGCTGCGCTTCGCCGCCAAGGTGCCGGACCTGGGGCTCGACGTGCGCTCGGTCAACATGGACTTCACCTACGGCTCGACCTTCCTGTCGGATGCCCCCGAGGCCTACGAGACGCTCTTGCTCGACGCCATGCTCGGGGATGCCTCGCTGTTCACCCGGGCCGACGAGGTGGAGGCGGCCTGGAGCCTGGTCACGCCGCTCGACGAGATGTGGCGCGAGTGGGGGGCCGGCGGCGGGACCGAGAAGGCCAAGGGGGCGGGAGCCGGACGTCGCTCCGCCTTCGGCAAGCTCGACGGCAGCCTCCAGCCCTATGAGGCCGGGAGTTGGGGACCGGAGGCCGCGGACCGGTTGCTGCAGCGGGACGGCAGGCGATGGCGAAGGCTGTAGAGCCGATCACGTTCGACGAGTCCGGCAGCTGGCGTTGGCATATCCGGGCCGACTCCATCCGCGCCACCACCGATGCCCTCTCGAGCTTGTGGGGCCGCGTCGCTCTAGAAGCGCGCCACGACACCATCGGCGGCGCAGCGGGACACGAGTTCGCCCACGGCGACCCACGCCTGGCTTCGCACATGTCGGTCAGCCTCCACGCCGGCGACGTTCGTGTACGCACCCGTACCAGCGTCCTGACGCTGGTGGTGATCGCGCCGCGACCGGAGATGGTCGAACGCGCCATGGCCACGGTATCCACGCTGGCCGCCCGCCACCCCTCGCGCGCCGTCGTGCTCTCCCCTACCGACCCCGATGGCCCGGCCAGCTTCGAGGCCCACGTCTACGCCTCCTGCCAGCTGCCGGAGCGGGGTTCGAGCGAGATTTGCACCGAGAAGATCCTCATCAAGGCGGGCGGCGAACTGGCCCAGCACCTCTCCAGCACGGTCGCACCGCTGCTGATCCACGACCTGCCAGTGGTGCTGTGGTGGCCTGACGACGTGCCATTCGGCCGACCCGATTTCGAGGAGCTGGCCGCCGAGTGCGACCGCCTGTTCGTGGATTTCGGGCATTTCCGGGGTCATGGACTGGGGCGCCTGGTGGCCATGTCGGACGCCGTCTACGGCGGCCTCGTGGTGCACGATGTCAGTTGGATGCGGCGATGCCGCGGCGCGAGTTGCTGGCGGGCGCTTCGACCACCCGCTGCTGGTACGTGAGCTGCGGTACCTGAAGTCGGTCCGCATCGACGTGGCGCGGCCTGGCGGCCAGGTACGGCTGTCGCGTGCCGTGCTCTTCGCGGGCTGGCTGATGTCGCGCCTGCGGATGGTGGTGGTGGAACCGCTGCACGCGGACGACGACGGCACCTGGCGTGCCCGCGTGCGTTCGGGCAAACGCAACATCGATATCGAATCCGGCCCGTCGAGGTCGAGTACAGCGGTGCCGTGCGCGCCACCGGTTCGGTCGTCCGTGTCGAGCTGGAGGCGCGACGCTCCGACGCCCACACCCACGTGAACGTCACCCGCCAAGCTGACCACCTGTTGGCCACGGCCGACTGGAACGGCGCCTCCGTCATCCGACGCGCCTCCCAGCTGGAGCCCTTCGAGGAGGTGCCCTACCTGGCCGATTCGCCGACCGGACCGGGCACGACCGGCTCTTCGCCCAGGCGCTGGAGAAGGCGGTGACGCTGATCGGGAACGGCACCCGATGATGCGGACGGCGGTGTTGCAGTGTGCCGATCGTGATGCCATCGCGCTGCGCGCGCTGGACTTGCTGGTCGACGGCCTGCGCGCCGAGATCGCCCGGCGCGGTGAGGCGCACCTGGCCCTGACCGGAGGTTCGTCGGCGGCGGCCCTGTTCACGCTCCTGCGTTCGGACCCGCGTGCGTTACGAGTCGATTGGCGGAGGTCCACGTCTGGCAGGGCGACGAGCGCTTCGTGCCGTTGGAGCACCCCGATCGCAACTGGGCCGGCGCGTTGCGAGACTGGCTCGACGCGGACGGCGGGCCGAAGATCCTGCCGAACACCGGCATCCGATCCCGGTCGATGCCGCCATCGAGGCCGGCCACGATGCTGCCTGGGCCGCGGCGCGCTACGCCGGGAGATCGAGGGGGTGCTGCCGCAGCGTGCCGGGGCGCCGGCCTTCGACGTGGTGCTGCTGGGCGTCGGTGGCGACGGGCACATCCTTTCCACGTTCCCGGGCACACCCCCCTTGGGCGAGGCGTCCAGCCCGGTGCTGGCGGTGGCGGCACCGACACACATCGAGCCGCATCTGCCACGGGTCACCCTGGCTCCGTTCGTGCTGCGGGCCGCCGGCAGCATCGTGGTGATGGTCCCTGGGGCGAGCAAGTCCGGCGCGGTGGCCGCATGCCTGGGTGGCCCGTTCGAGCCGCTGCGCTGGCCGGCACAGCTGGCGATCCGCAGCAACGCCGTCTGGTTGCTGGACCCGGAGTGCGCCGCCGAGCTGTAGGACAGCGATCTGCGCCGACCGTTCCGCGGGACCGCATACGTGCCGAGTCGTTTGCCCGGGAGTCGAAGTCAGACCGCCGTCGAGTCCAGCTGCTGCCGAGTCCGATGAGCATGGACCCCAGGATGGCCCGGCCCGCCGGCGGCTCGTAGTGGGCTGAGCCGCTCGTGCAGGAAGAGACGGGCCAGCAGGGCGGTGGCGACGATAGAGCGACGTCAGCACGATCACCACCGCCAGCTCACCCTCGGCGCTGGCGAGCACGAAGAAGAGGTTGCCACCCAGGTCGCCGCAGCCTGCCAGCACCCCCATCAGCAGTGCCGCTCTCCCTAACCTGATGCCTGGAACGTGGCCCAACGGCCTCAGCAGCAACGCCGTCGCGACGATGGCCAGGACACCCGCAAGCTTGACCATCAGCAGCGGCCACCACACGTCCCCACCGGCCTCGGCTGAGGCATCGATGAGCAGGAAGAAGGCGCCAAAACCGAGGCTGGCGCCCAGGATGAGCAGCCACTCTCGAGCGCGAGAGCCGTGGTAGGTGGGCATGACCGGCGTGCCCAGCCGCCGGTCGGGCAGCGAGATGAGCACCACCGCGACCAGGGTGGCCGCCGTCCCCAGCAGCGCCAGTCGGCTCACACTGTCGCCGGTCAGCAGGGCGTACGCTGCCGGCCATGCAGCCCCCAGCAGCGCCGTGAGTGGCGCCACCAGTCCCATCGTGCCCCGCGACAAGGCCAGGTAGAAGCAGCCCAGACCGAGCGTACCGGCGACGCCCGCCAACGCGCCAAAGACGAGCGCTTCGTCCGCCGGTGCCGGTTCGCCGCTGACGAGCAGCAGAGAGCCCGCTACCGACAGGCCGGCCAGCTGGGCCACGAAGACGGCCACGAAGTTGTTGGACAGCCGGGTGGCGATGCCGCCGGCAAAATCGCCCGGGCCCCAGGACAGGGCTGCCACGAGGGACAGCGCTGGTGCCAGGATGCTCAGTCGGGGGCCTCGTCTCCGGGGCGACGCCGCAGGCCGGAAGGATCTGCGATACCGGTGTCCCGCTCGGCCTCGGTCGCGGCCTCCGCGGCGCGGCGAAGCGACTCCAGCCGGTATCGGCTTCGCTCGCCTCCGGGGCCTCGGCCGGCCGCGGCGGCACGCGAGCGGGGCGAGGGGGCGAGACTGCGGGCGGCGTGGCTCCGGTCGGCGTGGCTCCGGTCGGCGCCGGCGTCGTGGCGTTCGCGCTTGGCTCCGGCTTGGGGCCGGCGCCGGCGCCGCCACGCCGAGGGGCCACGGGACCAGAATTCCGCTGCGTCCGGCGCGACCCGGAGGGTCGGTGAAGGCGCCTCCCTGCGGTCGGCGGCGGCCGTGGCGGACTTGGCCCTCGCTTGGTCCGCCGCCGATGAAGTTCGCGTCTGCCTGCGGGGCGAGCCAGCACGCGTTTGGTCGACGGACCCGGCAGCAGCACCAGCTCGTCGGCCAGCTTGTCGTAGCGATCGGAGCAGGTCAGATTCCATCACCTGGAACCCTGCTCGGCGGCGAACCGTTTGACCAGGCGGACGGCACGCTCTCCACGCGTGGTGTCGACGTGACGAAGGAATCGTCGAGGATCGAGCGGCGGCCGCCGATCGATGCACCGATCGCAACGCCCCAGACGGTGCCGCATCAGGAAGAGTTGGTCCGCGGTGCCGATGCGAGAGTTGCCGCACGTCGACGAACTCACCGGTCTCGGGCGCACGCACACGGAAGGCGAGGTCGCGCTCGTCGACCTCGATGTCGTCATCGCCCGACCCGTCGTCGAACCTCGCCATCATCGGCCCCATCCGCTCTTCGAGGTAGCGGGCGGCCGTCTTGAGCGTGGCCCGCTCGGCGGACTCGATGGCCGTGAGCGTTCCCTGGTAGATGAGGATGCGACGCTCCAGCACCGCCTGACGGTCACGCGCGGCGGCGAGACGCTCGGACAGACCGACCACCACCTCGGCGTCGACCTGGTTGGCATCCACGCGCCCCTGCGCCTGGTCTTCCTCAGAGCGCGCCGCGTCCCGCGCTGGGAGCGTCTGTGCCAGCAGGCGCTGGACCTTCAGCACGGTGGACGCCGGGTCGTCTGCCAGGTGACCCATGGCTACGAGCGCGTGGCTGGCGCGCTTGGTCTCATTGGCGGCCTCATCGCGGGCTTCCACGAGACGGCGCATGTTGCTCTCCTTGACCGCCAGGCGACGCAACTCGCCCTCGATGTGTGCCAGTGCCTCCGTCTTGCTCTCCACCGCCGCCAGCAGTGCTTCGGCCGCCGCGACATCATCGACACCGAGACCCGCCAGCGTCGACTCGAGTTCGCGGCGCGCCCGGCGGAACTGCTCCTGCCGGGCACCGATTACGTCGGCGCGCTGCATCGAGGCCGACTCCGCGAGGCGCATGGCGAGGCCGTACTGGCGCCGCCGACCGGCGAGCCGCACGGCCTGGGCGAGACAGACGATGACGCCGACCGCCACCACCAGGATGATGACGCTGCTGAGCAGACCAGCGGCACCGAGGAAGAACGACGCCAGGGCACCCAGGGCCACGAGGACAGCCGCCAGGACCAGCCAGCGCATCGGCCGTGGCGGCGCTGTGGGTCGCTCACCACCCTCGTCCGCGGTGGCATCGCCGATGCTCACCTCTGCTTCCACCTCCGAAGACTCGAAGTCGAGGCCGGCGTGCATGCGAGGCGGCCGACCGCAGCTGCGACAGCGGGATGGCCGATGCCATGTGACCACGGAGCCGTTCAGCCTCCTCGACGAGGCTCGTGGCACGCTCGAGTCGACTCGTGCTGCTCGGCCGCTCGATCGCGTCGCAGCGCGAGCGCCTCCGCTCGTTGCGCCTCGACCAGATCGGCCTGCTGGCGGCGAAGCTGGACGTCAAGCTCCTCCCGCCGCTCGTGTGCCGCCACCCACTGCGCGCGGTCGGACTCCAAGCGTGCCAGCGCGGCTTCACCGTTCGCCAGCTCACCTTCGAGCAGCGCCGTCTCATCACGCACCGCCTTGAGCAGACCGGGGTTCCCGGGTCCCTCGGAGCGATAGCGACGGACGGCGGCCTCCAGCATCTTCCTGGCCGCGGCCGTTCCGCGGTCGCCGCCGCTCACGACCTGCTGGAGGCGGTCCTGCAGCGCGGGCTCGTCGCCGTCGACCGCGTCAAGCCGCTGTGGCCGACGCTGGCGGTGGCGCGGAAGAAGGCCGCATCGGGGATACCGGTGATGTCGGCGAGCTTCTCGGCGATGAGAGCGCGCGTCGCTCCCGGTGCGCCTCAACCGGCGATCGACAGCTCGACCTGCGAACGGGCGCCGTCGAAGCGCTTCACCAGCGAGCCAGCTCTCCATCGAAGTCGAAGTCGATGCGCACTTCCGGTGGTCCGAGGCGCCCCAGGCCCAGGCTCGGCGGACGTCCTCGCGCTCGGCGTCGGCCTGGGCTGAAGAGCGCCATCTCGATGGCCTCGGCGATCGACGACTAGCAATACGATTCT
>CAVZWI010000002.1:0-555562 GCA_963778955.1 uncultured Chloroflexia bacterium | reverse complement strand
ACGTCGTTGTGACAGATGAAGGCGAACGGGGGCACCAGGCGGGAGGCGATGGCGTGGGCGGCTGCGGTCCCGCCCGAGAGGTGGCCGTCGCCCTGGATGACCTCCAACGTCACCCCCAGACCGCGAGCGGACCGCGCGGCAGCGCGGGCGCCCTCCAGGCGCACGGGCGTCTCGTCTGCCTCGCGCGGCCCGAGCACGTACACGAGCCGGTGATGTCCGAGATCGATCAGATGTTGGGCCGCCATCCGACCGCCGGCACGGCTGTCGCTCAAGACGGCCGGGATCCGCTGATCGGGTGACGAAGCGTTGACGACGACCACGGGCACGGGAAATGACCTTAGTGCGTCTGCCTGGCGGCGGCGCAGACCCCCGGCGGCGATCACCACGGCGTCCACCCGGCGTTCCCCGAGCAGCGCCAGATAGCGCGCCTCGCGCTGGAATCCTCCGCGGCGTTGCTGAGGAAGACGCCGATGCCAAGTTCCTGCGCGGCGTCCTCGAAGCCGCGCACGACCTCGGGATAGAAGGGGTTGGTGATATCGGTGACGACGAGCCCTACGGTCCGTGTCCGCTGGAGCCGGAGCGCGCGCGCGATGCTCGAAGGCTGGTAATCGAGGGTCCGATCGCGTTGAGCACGCGCGCGCGAGTGGACGGCAGTACGCGCGGTGATCCGGCCAGGACGCGGGTCACGGTGCCGCGGGACACAGCCGCCAGTTCGGCGACGTCGATGATGGTGGGCCTCGTCGATGCCATCTTCACGATACCTAGGCGCTCAGGGCGAGGCAGTGGCCGGTCGCTCCAGTCAGCCACCAGGGCCCATCATCGACCGAGAAGGACTCGCGCTCACTCGAGATGCGGCGCCGACTCCCGTCAGCGCCGCACAGCTCGGCGCCGGCGGCTTCGAGGGCCAGCAGATCGCCGTCGTACCGGATGAGCAGAGGCCCTGATGGGGCCGCGGAGATGGCGATCCGGCCGGCCCGAGCGCGCCGAGGATATCCTCATCCTCTGCCTCGACCCAGGTCGTCGGCTGGCCCGGCAGGCCATCGTTCCCGACTCGGTGGAAGTCGCTGCCGCCGATGGCACGGCCAGCACCCCAGCCGGCCCACCACGCGAGCGGCAACAGTGCGCCGCGGTCCCAACTGGAGTGCCACACCTCGGCCAGCTGCGGGCGCCGGCTCATCGGTCGTCGCCACCGACAGTCGCCGTCGAGCGGGTGGTTGATCGACAGCAGTCCAGCGCCTGCTTCTGCGCTCGCCAGCCACGCGTCGCTTGGCATCCGGAAGTCGATCCAGCCGGTGTCACCGAAGCAGTTGGCGTGGCCTTCGTCAGTCGTGACCTCCTGGCCTGGGACGAGGACGATCCCGAGGCGACCACTCGCCTCGGCTAGCGCGGGGTGATGGCTCGTCGTGTTGTGGTCGGTCACAGCGAGGAAGTCGAGCCCGCGCGTACGGGCGAGGCTGGCGAGTCCGTCGATGGTGAGGGCGCCATCGGAGTGGACGGTGTGCGCGTGTAGATCGCCGGTCAACCAGCGTCGGCCGTGGCCGGCAGGGACGTCACGACGAGGCGGTCGCTCCGGGCGGGGCAGCGGCGGCGCCGGTGGCTCGTGCGTCACTGGGCCCACTTCCACTGTGACGTCGAAGCCCAGACCGTCGGCAGGGTCCGATGCAGGCCAAGCATCACCGACCATGTCCCTGTGGGCAGGTCGCCGGGAAGATAACCGGGAGCGGCCGCGTCCGGCGCCACCGATACGCGTGACTCGCACGCCCCCCGACCAACCACGGAAGCGTGTGGCATCGACCAGTCCCAGGTCGATGACGCCACGGGCGCGGTCATAGCCGAGGGTGACCGTCACGCCCGCCGCATTCGGTGGGACGTCAAAGGGCAGGTAGCGATAGATCGCCTCCGCCCGGTCGGCCGCCGTCCAGCGGCCTCGATGATGCGTGATCATGCTCCGCTTTCCGCGCCGACAGCTCTCCGTCGGCGCTCCGGTAGAGGAAGGCTCGGTCCGGGCTGGCGGCGACCGATACCGACTCGCCGATCTCAGGTTCGTCCCCTTCCGGCACGGCCACCTGGACGCGCATGCCTTGGTCATCCTCGACTGAGACCAACGTGTGTGTGCCAAGCGTTTCGAGGATGGTCACCTTGCCGCCGATCGCGCCCGGCGAGCCGGAAGCGACCACCTTCATGTACTCGGGCCGAGCGCCGAGG
Source organism: uncultured Chloroflexia bacterium (assembly GCA_963778955.1). Classification (GTDB taxonomy): domain Bacteria; phylum Chloroflexota; class Limnocylindria; order Limnocylindrales; family CSP1-4; genus JAFMJV01. The sequence continues at coordinate 553,357 of CAVZWI010000002.1, read as the reverse complement.
ACGATGTCGTCACCATCGTGTGCGGAACCCCGGAAGGCCGGCGGGACGGGCACGTGATGGTGTCCGATCACGAGCTCCGCGCCGGCGACCACCCCAGCTAGCAGGTTCATCGGGAGAGCCGATGAAGCTGGCCACGAACAGGTTGGCCGGTCGCTGGAACAGCTCGACCGGTCGACCCAGCTGACCATTGTCCTGCCATGGTCCGATCACCGCCATCCGGTCAGCCAGGGCGAGTGCCTCCGCCTGGTCATGGGTCACGTAGATGGTCGTCACGCCAAGCTCGCGCTGGAGGCGTTTGAGGAACGTGCGCGCCTCCAGGCGCAGGCGCGCGTCGAGGTTGGAGAGCGGCTCGTCGAACAGGAAGACCGACGGATGTACCGCCATCGCGCGAGCCAGCGCCACGCGCTGCTGCTGCCCGCCGGAGAGCTGCCCGGGCCGGCGGGTCAGCGTCTCCTCGAGTTGGAGCTCCTCCGCGATGCTCGTTGCGGCGGCCTCGCGCTGGGTCCGCGAGACCTTCCGGATCTTGAGTGGATAGGCGATGTTTTCGAGGACCCGCATGTGTGGATAGAGGGCGTAGTCCTGGAAGACCATCGCCACGTCACGCGCTCCGGGCGGCAGGCGGGTGACGTCCCGACCGGCGATGGCGATGGTCCCCGACGTGGGTCCCTCGAGGCCAGCGACGGAGCGCAACAGCGTCGTCTTGCCGCAGCCTGACGGCCCCAGCAAGGCGAAGAACTCGCCGTCCTCGATACGCAGGTCCAGCGAATCCAGGCGCGAACGCCCCCACCGAAGTCCTTGACCAGCGAGCGAACCTCGACCTCACCCATCAGCGTTTGATCCCTCCATAGAAGCGGAGACCCGTAGCGGCGGCTGACGAACAGGTACATCACCACGACCGGTATCGAGTAGAGCAGCGAGAACGTCGCCAACAGGCGCAGGTTGGGCGTTCCGGCCTCGGTATAGAAGGTGTACATCACGACCGATGCTGGGGACAGGTCCTGGCTGCGCAGGAGGATGAACGGCATCAGGAAGTTGCTCCACACGTTGACCATGACCCACACCGCGATGACGGCCAGTCCCGGGCGGATGAGCGGCAGAACGGTGTCGCGCAGGATCTGGAAGGAGCTCGCGCCGAAGACCATGGCCGACTCCTCGTAGCTGCGCGGGTCGAGTCGGTGAAGTCCTTGAGGATGAAGATGGCTGCCGGCAGCAATCCACCGGCGAGGACGAGCACGACCCCGAGGTAGGTGTTGATGAGCCCGAGGTTGAAGATCAGCACGAACAGCGGGACCATCGCAGCCGAGCCGGTCACGATGGATGAGAACAGCAACAGCAGATAGAGCAGCAGGTCACGTCCAGGCAGTTGGACGCGGCTGAGCGCATAGGCGGCTGGTGTCGCCGTGGCGACGACCAGCAACATGGTGGCCCCCGCGAGGATCACGGAATTCCCGAGCGAGCGCAGTGCGTGCGGGTTCTCGAACAGAACGGTGGTGAAGTTGTCGAGCGTGAACTCAGGGGCCTTGACGTCGAGCGACGGCACCCGGTCGAACGGCGCCACGATGAGCCACAGCAGAGGCACGAAGAAGTAGGCTGTGACGATCACGATGAAGGCATAGAAGACGATTCGCCTCACGAAGGCGCTGATGACGTGCCTGTCGTCTTCGTCGCGGCGGAATGTCATTGGGTGCGATCTCGGAGCAGGCGCAGGTAGAACACGGCGACCGTCAGATTGATGGCCAGCAGGATCGTGCTGATGGCTGCGCCAAAGCCGAACTGGAACGTACCCAGCGCCTCCCGGAAGACGTAGATGGGGAGCAGCTCGGTCTGGTTACGGGGACCGCCGCCCGTGATGAGGAATGGCGTGAAGTCGTTGAACGTCCACAAGCTGATCAGCAGCAGGGTCGTCAGAATGTGGCCGCGGATCGAGGGCAGCACGACATCCCGCAACTGTTGCCACGTCGACGCACCCGCCAGACGCGCGGTCTCGAGGTACGACGGCGGCAGGGAGCCGAGCGCCGCACCAAAGAGGAGCATCGAGAACGCCGTGCCGCGCCAGACGTTGAACACGATGATGGACAAGAGTGGTTGCCTGATGAGCCACTCGGTATCTCCCCCGATCACCGTGTTCAACGTGCCCGACCGACCATCGAGGAGGGCGATCCACAGGAACGCCACCACGGAGCTGGGCATGATCCAGGCCACGATCACGAGCAGTTCCACGACGCCGCGAAGCCGGCTTCGCCAACCGCGCATCGCCCAGGCGAGCAAGAAGCCAAGGATGGCCTGGCCGAAGATGGCCGAGCCAAGCACGAACAGGATGGTCACCCACAGCGCATTGAGGAAGCGCGGGTCGGACAGCACTTCGACGTAGTTCTGAAGGCCGACGAACTCGGGCTGCTTGGCGGCGAGCCCGGTCAGTCGATAGTTCGTTAGCCCGAGGTAGATGGTCCACAGCGCCGGAAAGATGAGGAAGATGCCGACCAGGACGAAGGCAGGCGTGACGAACGCCGCCGCCGCTCGGGTACCGAGGGCGGCGGCGGGTGTGCCTTGTTGCCTGGCCGGGATGGTGGCCTCGGCGTCAGCCGCCGGACGCGACGTTTTCGGCTCCAACCAGATCCTCCAGGCTGCTCTGGTAGGCCTGGGCCGCGTCAGCGACCGAGACACCTGAAGCGGCGTCCTCGGCCGCCTTCTGGAGCAACTGGGAGACCTGTGGATAAACGGCAAGGCCGGGCCTCGTGGCCGTGATCGGGAGGACTTCCTGGGAGACGAAGCTCAGGAGGGATCCCCTGACAGCGTCTCGTCGTTGACGTCCTGGCGCTGCGTGATCCGGGCCGCGTTCTCCACGCTGTTGAGAACAGCGTCGTGGGAGTTCATGAACTCCATCAGCGCCCATGCCTCGGCCGGGTGCTGCGTATTGGGGTTCAGGACGCGACCGCCACCGCCGGACATGCTCACGAAATCCTGGCCATTGATGCCCGAGCCCGGCTGCTCGGCGGGGTCTTGGCCCAACCCACGATCTGATTCCGATCGGCGATGGGCGCGGTGCCCGTATCTGGATTGATGACGCCTCGCCACAGGTAGTCACCCTCAAGGAGGATGCCGATGCGCCCTTCAGCGAAGTCCTGGAACGAGTCGATCACGCCCATCCTGTCGAAGTTGAAGATCAGCGTCGCCGAGTTGGTCATTCTGGTAGATGTCGGCGTAGAACTGGAGCATCGCCTCCAGCTCGGGTGTGTCGCCGAGCCACATGCCGGTGTCCTCGTCGTAGATGCGCTTGCCTGTCCCCACCAGAAGGGGCAGGACGCCCTGCATCGTCGTCGCCTCGCCCATCGAGACGCCGGCGTCGATCTGGAGCGGGTTGACGTCTGGCAGCGCATCTTTCAGCTGCTGAGCCGTGTCCAGGATGTCCTGCCAGCTGGTCGGTTGCCAGTCGGTCGGCAGCCCAGCTTGCTCGAAGAGATCCTTGCGGAAATAGAGGATGCGCCCGTCCGTACCTGCGGGCACGCCGTAGCGCGCGCCTTCGAAGGACATCAGGCCCTGGACGGCTTCGGGAATCTGGTCCCAACCATCCCAGTTCTCGACGCCAGCCGCGACGATGTCGTCGAGTGGAGTGATGAAGCCGGCCTGGGCGAATTCGCCGACCCAGATGCCGTCGATGGCGATGACGTCGTCGCCGGTGCCGGCGCCCAGGTCGAGGGCCAACTGGGCCTTGTAGTCCTCATCGTCGACGCCGCGGCCCTGGAAGGTCACGGTGACGTCCTTGCCCTCGTCCGCCATCATCTGCTCGAACGTCGGGATGACGTAGTCCTGGATCCAGGATGCCTCGGCGTCGTTCTTGCCGCCGACGATCGCGTTGGAGGCGATCGAGAGGGCGATGGGGCCGCTGTCACCGGCAGCCGGTGAGGCATCCTGAGCGACAGCTGGGGCGACGAGGGCGAGTGTCAGGACGCTCGCACCCACCAGGGCGCTGAACCGTGTCCGATCGGTCAACCACACCATTTCAGATCCTCCTTGTCTCGACTGACTGGACGTCGCCCACCCAGTCATCCGCCGCCTCTCTTGCACCAGAGCCTGGGGGCCGTGCATCTCGGACCGTGTGAACGGTCACACAGCGAGTGTAGACACAGACCCAGCCAACCGCAACAGCCAATGCTGCAAGACTGTCGTCGAAGCGATCGGGGGTACCGAGGTCGTCGCGTCGGTCGATCCCGGTGGGGAACTGAGGTTCGTCGTCCCGTGGCGCTGGTAGCCGTGGGTCCGGCGGGCGGCCAGGCCGGGTCGCAGCGGCAGCATCGGCTGGGTTCGGTCGAGGGCCTGGACCTGGGTCTACTCGTCGAGGCTGAGCACGACCGCCCGCTCGGGTGGGTGCAGATAGAGGCCCACGACGTCCAGGGACGATCGCCTTCTCTAGTTTGGCTCGAGAGACTGGAGGAGCATGCTGCTCGGCGCGGCGTCGCCGCCTCCGATCGTGATGACCTGGCCCAGCGTAGTGCCCACGACGATGCGACCGTCGAGGACACTCGGCGCCGATGGGTCCCCCTTCGTGCCGAAGGTCCACAGCACTTCACCCGTGGCCAGGTCGACGGCCATCAGTCGTTGCCCTCCGACCGATGCGATGAGCTCGTCGCCTACGACTGCGCCGTTGGGGGACAGTGCGCCACCGACGGACATCTGCCAGAGTTCGGTGCCCGTCGCGGGATCGAGCGCGACCAGTTCGCCATCCTCGGATTCCAGGACCACGGCCCGGTCGGTGACCACGTCGATAAGGCGTCCGTGGTGACATGATGGAGTTCTCCTGGCGGGGGTCCGACAGGGAGATAGACGCCCGTACCATGGCCGCGGTTGGCGGCTGTTCGAGGCTGACGGCCTCGATCCACTGGTTTCCCTTCGGATCCGTCTGACGCTCACTCCGTATGTTCGCGGGACAGCCCGAGGAGACACCATGGCGACTGTCATCGCTTTCCACGACGTGGACGACGTCGATCACTGGCTCAACTCGCCGAAGCGAGCGGCGTTCTTCGGACCTACGGCATCACGGTCCGGACGTTCGGCGATCCCGGCGGGTCGAAGCGGACCGGGGTGGTCCTGGAGCTTGGGGACACGACCCTGGATGCCCCGAAACTCGCGATGCCTGGTTCCCGGCTTTAGGCGAGCGGTTCGAGGAAGGCCCTGCCGCGATGCTGAGGCGCCAACGCAGATGACTCGTCGCTGCCCAACGGGTTGCCAAGGTACCGAGCTGCCACGCCGCCACGGTCATGACGAGTACCGGGCATCGCCTCAGCAAGCCGCTATCCGATGGCGGCTCTCGTCGCGGGTGATCGTCATGCGACCTGGCGGCTGGCGCGTGGTTCGACCGGCTCCGCGCTGAAGGCGGGATGACCGCCACGGGCGGCGCAGCCCTCTTGCCCAGCGGTGGGTGCCGTCGCAGAGGAAGCACCAGGCTGACGCCTGCGCCGGCCAGCCGGCCTTGCGCTCCTTATGCCCGACTTCCCGTCCGTACTTGCCCGATGTGTGCTTGCCCATGTGTTCGTACCTCGGTCGATCCCTGCTGGGGTTGTCGACACCGATGCTCGGTCAGACGCGTCGATGGGTCATCGGCTCGACCGGGCAGAACGAACGTGCGCCACTTGCAGCAAGGCTGCAATCAGGGAACTCGGTAGCCGCAGGCGGCGCACTCGAAGGCGGATGGCCGGCGACGCTGGCGTGCCACCACGAACAGGAGCACGCCGATGAGGATGGACAGCAACGCGATCGTGGAGAGGTTGGCGACGTAGAGGCCGGTATCACCGCCGATGAGCACGATGACCAGCGAAACGACGCCGGTCAGCATGAAGGCGCCCGACCAGAAGAGGTTTTCCTCGGCATCGCGGCGTACGGTGTGCAATCGCTCATCGCCGCAATGGGGACAAAGCAAGCCGGTCGCGTCCCTGCCTGCGTCGAGAGCCTCCAGGGCTGCCACGCGCCGTTGCTCCATCGAGCCTGGATCAGCCGAACCGCCGACCTGGGCGCCACAACGAGCGCAGAACGCAGCACCGGGTCCGACGCTCGCTCCGCATCTACTACACAGCAGCTTTGGGGCACCTCTGTTCACGCCACCATCATGCGACAGACGTGGCGCGTTCGGAAGACCGCCATGCCGGCCGGTTCGGGAAGCGCGGAGTACCATCGGTCGTAGTGCATCCCAGCGACACCACACCCAGCGATCCCATGCCCGGCCAGCACCTTGATGGCCGCCTCGATGAGGCCCAGCGATTCGGCCGCCGGCGACATGCCCCCGACGGAGTTCCGTGCCGCCCTCCACGAGATGGCTGACATCGTGGCCGACTACCTCGAAGAGGTGGAAGGGTACGCGGTGCTACCACCTGTCAAGCCGGGCGAACTGACCGACCGACTGGCGGGTCCGCCGCCGGAGGACCCGGCGCCGCTGGAGGACATCCTGCGCGACCTGCGCTCCGACGTCATCCCCAACGTGACCCACTGGCAGAGCCCCAACAACCTCGCCTACTTCCCGTCCACCGCCTCGGGCATCGGCATCCTCGGCGAGATCGATCAGCAGCGGACTCAACTCGAATGCCTTCATCTGGCGCGTGTCACCCATCGGCGCGGAACTGGAGGCCATCACGGTCGATTGGCTCCGAACTGGCCTGGGCCTCCCCGACAAGTTCGACGGCGTCTTCAACGACACCGCCTCGATCAGCACGCTCTCCGGCCTTGCCTGCGCCCGCCAGCAGGCCACCGGCGATGCCTCCCAGGCCGGCCTCCGAGCCTCGCCGCCGCTGCGCATCTACATCTCGTCGCAGGCCCACTCCTCGGTCGAACGGGCGGCCATGATCCTGGGCATCGGTCGCGACGGCGTGCGGGCCATCGACGTGGACGAACGGCTGTCGATGGACCCGGTCGCCCTGCGCACCGCCATCGCCGAGGATCGCCGGAACGGCTGGCTGCCGGCTGGCATCGTGGCCACCATCGGCACCACCTCCACGACCGCCATCGATCCGGTCGATGCCATCGCCGATGTCGCCGCGGACGAAGGCCTGTGGCTGCATGTCGATGCCGCCTACTCCGGGCCGACCGCACTCATCCCGGAGATGCGCCGACACTTCAAGGGCTGGGAGCGGGCCGACTCGATCGTGGTCAATCCCCACAAGTGGATGTTCACCCCGTTCGATTGCTCGCTGCTGCTCACGTGCAAGATGGAGACGCTGCGAGCGGCCCTGAGCCTGGTGCCGGAGTACCTGCGGACCTATGACGGCAAGGACGCCGGTCGTGACTACTCCGAGTACGTCCCGCAGCTGGGGCGCAAGGCCCGCGGCATCAAGATGTGGATGCAGCTGCGCTACTTCGGCCTCTCGGGCTTGCGTGCGCGCCTCCAGCACCACCTCGACCTGGCCCGGGAGTTGGCCGATCGCATCGATGCTGACCCAGGCGCCGAACGGCTGTATCCGGTGCCGTTCGGGACGGTCTGCTTCCGCATGCGGCCGGCCCGCTATGCCGGCAGGGAAGGGGAGCCTGCCGTGGCCGCAGCCATCGACCGCCTGAACGAACGCGTGATGAACCAGCTCAATGGCTCGGGTGAGGTCTTCCTCTCGCACACCAAGATCGGTGGTGTCTTCGTACTGCGCGCGGCCATCGGCAACCTGCGCACCGAGCGCCGCCACGTCGAGCGTGCCTGGGACTTGCTCCGGTCCACCGCTGACGACCTGGGCGGCGAGATCACCGTGATGCGTGCGGGCGGAGCCCTCGTGGGGGCGCTGGCCGGCATCCTGGTGTTGGCAACGACCGTCCAGGCTGAAGGCGTCGGGAATGCGACATGGACCCCGCTGACTTCGACCACCGCTGCCACGCCCAGCCGCTTCCTCGTCGAAGGTGACGCCCTCGAGTACCGGACCGAGGCCGCCTGGGACGCGGCGCAAGCCAAGGGTCTGAAGCGCTACACCGATGCCGGGCTGCGCTACACCCTCGAGACCAACGACCGCAGCGGTCGCCTGAGCGCCACCGGCTACTGGGCCGCCAACCATCCCGATCCGGCCTTCGACCGAGACGATGACGACGGTGATGGCCGCTGGGAAGAGGCGGAGATCGATCGCCGGACCCCAGTCCCTGCGCCCGGGTCGGACCTACGTGGCCGCGGTGCAGTTCTCGCGCTGGCACGGCAAGCGCCAGAAGGGTTCGTGCCAGTGGGCCTGGGACCGACGACTCGGTCAGACGGAGATCCTCTCTCAGCTTTCGCGCGAGCTGCTGGGCGAGTGGCAGGCGGAGCGCTACACGCTCACATACGACACGATCCACTATCCGCGCGTTGGCAAGCGACCCGCGCTGCCGGATGGGGTGGCAAGCGCGCGTTGTCGTGACCCGCTGGGTGGCACCAACCAGGATGGCTTCGTCATCACCTTCAGCCGGCCGCTGTCGTGGGCGGCCTTCCGCGACCTCCTGTCTGTCGGCAGTGGCAAGTGGACGGCCTTCGAGGCCATCGGCCGCAGCGCGGGGGACGACCTCACCTGGACCTGCGGCGGACCGGTCGATGCTGCCGTTCGCCTGACGATGTGTCGCGCCATGAGTGTCCGACCGCAGGGCGTCACGGCGGCGGCAGGCTACTTCGACGAGGTCGCCATCGGCCAGCTCCGCGACGACCCAGCCGTGATCGCGGTCGAATCCGTTGCAGGACCCGCTGACTGGATTGCTTCTGGACGTGGGCGGCCTCGGGGTCGAGCCCCCTGGCCTGACCATCAACGATCGCTACTGGGACCTCGTCCTCGCCGAGTGATGACGTTCCATGCGAATATGCGACTCCCGACAACCAATCAGAGGAGACGACATGGCCCAGGTCCGACGAGCTGAAGCGAACTGGAGTGGTGACCTGCTATCGGGTGGCGGCGCGGTGAGCGCGAAGACCAGCGGCGTCTTCGACAACCAGGCCATCACCTGGCGTGCCCGCACCGAGGCGTCCGAGGGCAAGACCAGCCCGGAGGAGCTGCTCGCTGCAGCCCATGCCGCCTGCTACTGCATGGCCTTGAGCAACGAGCTGGCCAAGGCCGGCTTCCCGCCCGAGCGCATCGACGTCGCGGTCGAGGTCAGTGCCGACAAGACCGATAGCGGCTGGACCGTGATCGAGAGTGCCCTCACCGTGCGCGCCAAGGTCCCGGGTGCCGACGCGGCCCTCTTCGCCGAGAAGGCGGAGGCGGCCAAGGGTGGCTGTCCCATCAGCCGCGCCATCAGCGACTCGGTAGACATCACGCTCGACGCGACCCTGGAGGGCTGACCGGCACGCGTCCGCTCGACGCAGGATCCCGGCACGACGTCCGAGCCGAAGACTCCCTGGCCGTTGGGCTAGGGAGTCTTCACAATTCGAACACCTCGGATTCACCAGCGGTCGAGTACAACTATGTCCATACCGCCGCGTCTCTCTCTCGCGGTGACAGCAGGATCCGCCGCGCTGTGTCGCAGAGCGGACCCGACTCGAAAGAAAGGCAGGTATGGACAACCTGTTCCAGTTCCGCGCGACCCGTCGGCCGCGTACCATCATCGCCATCGCCGGAGCGCTGAGCCTCAGCGGTGCGGCGCTCGTCACACCTTCGGCCGTCCTCGGTGCACAAGGCGACAACGATGTCGTCATCAATGTCATCGAGCAGGTCACACCGGCGGTGGTAACCATCCAGACGCCGGCTGGCTCGTTCGCCTCCGTGTCAGGCGACACCCAGGGCGGCACGCCCAACGACACGCCCAGCGACACGCCTGCAGATAGCGGCGATGCCCAGGGTGACACGCCGAGCGACTCGCAGCTGCCCGGCGGGCTCGAATCTGCCCGAGGGCTTCCAGTTGCCACAGGGCTTCGGGGATCCGCAGGGCTTCAACATCGGCGGCAGCGGCTCGGGTGTGATCATCTCGCCCGAAGGCCTGATCATCACCAACGGCCACGTGGTCGGCAACGCGGACAAGGTGAACGTCATCCTCGACGACGGCACCCAGCTGGAAGGCACCGTCACCGGTGTGGATACGCTCACCGACTTCGCCTTCGTCGATGTCGAGGGCCAGGATCTTCCGACCGTACCACTGGGTGAGTCGTCCGCCATCAAGGTGGGCAGCCTGGCCATCTCCATCGGCAACCCCCTGGGTCAATTCCCCAGCAGTGCCGCGGCGGGCATCGTCAGCGGCCTTGATCGCAGCATCGACGTCTTCGGCAACGGCCTGGGTGGCAGCCGTGTGAACCACCTCATCCAGACCGACGCGGCCGTCAACGCCGGTAACTCCGGTGGGGCCCTGCTCAACGGCGACGGCCAGCTCATCGGTATCACCACGGCGGAAGCCGGCATGAACGATGGCATCGGCTTCGCGCTCCCCATCGACCTGGCCAAGCCCATCATCGATCAGGCCGAGTCCGGCCAGGCCATCACACGCCCGTATGTGGGCGTGGTCTACCAGGAGATCGATGCCCAGGTCGCCAGCGACGAATCGTTGCCGGTGACCGAAGGCGCCTGGATCGGCGGCAACGCCGCGGATCAGGAGCCCGTGGTCGCGGGCAGCCCCGCCGATGCAGCCGGCCTCAAGGCCGGTGACATCATCACCGCTGTCGACGGCCTGGCCGTCGATCGCAGCAACCCGCTCGACCTGCAGGTGCTGCGCTTCGCCCCCGGCGATGAGGTCACGCTGGCCGTGCTACGCGATGGCCAGACCCTGGACCTCACTGCCACCCTCGGTACCCGGCCTGCCGACCTCAACGGCTGACGGATCCTTCCCCAAAGCGGCCCTGCCAGTCGTCGGCAGGGCCGCTTCTTCATGCCCCTGGTCCTCGTCTTTCCTGGTCTTCGTCGGCCGCGCCCTGCTAGCATGTCGCGGTCCCGCCAATGTGAGCCGTAGGGAGGCCAGCCCAGTCGATGCCCGCCACCGAGTACCTCCAGCGCGTGCCGCAGACTGCGCTCGACCGTCTCCTGCACCAGGGGCTCTTCACCACCGGCCTGTTCCTGGAAGTGTCGGAGACGCGGACGCGACGGATGTACCTGGCCGACCAGATCGGTGTCTCGATCAATGACATCGAGGATTGGCGCGACGAAGCGCTCCTGCTCAACCTGGCCAACTTCGGGCCTGACGAGCAGCGCATCCTGTCGCAGGCCGGCATCGTGGGACTGGCCGACCTGATCGCATGTGACGCGCAGCGCTTCCGGGATCGGGTCAACGAGGCCGCGTTCACACTCGGCGTCGAGCCGCCCACCGATCTCACCATCCAGAGCTGGCACGACCAGGCTCAGACCCTCACGGAAGGCTAGTCCCGCGATCTCGCCGCTGGGCCTCCCGGCCCGCCTCGTCGTCTTCGCCGGCACCATCATGGCCATCATCGCGCTGGCCGTGCTGCCGTTGCTGACACCCTGGTTCATCCATCCGGCTCTCGATGCCGCCACTTCGGCAGAGCGGTTGGGCATGACCCTGGCCCAGGCACATGCGCTCTCGGATCGCTCGGTGGAGGAGCTCGTGCTGGGGCCGGGAGCCTTCGACTTCGCGGCTCCCGACGGACAGCCCTTCTACGGCATCGACGAGCGCGCCCATCTCTCCGACGCGCGCACGCTGCTCGGCATCTTCCTCATCGTCGGTGGGCTGGGCATCATCGCCATCGCCGCGCAGGCCCGGGCGCAGGCGAGGCGGGCCGAGGTGTGGCGGATCGTGGCACGCGCCGGGGCCACCACGAGCGTGCTCGTGGTCATCCTCGGCATCGTCTCCCTGGTGGCGTTCGACTCGCTCTTCACGCTCTTCCACCAGGTCTTCTTCCCCGGCGGCAACTGGTCGTTCGACCCGTCCAGCCAACGACTGGTGCAGTTGTACCCGTTCGACTTCTGGCAGATCGCCGCCGGCGCACTGGGCGTGCTGGTCTGCCTCCTGGGCATCTGCGCCTGGCTGCTGGGGCGCTGGGCGGCGCGCCGCGCCGGCGCGAGTTCGGCAACCTCCGCCGTGGAGGGCTAGGCTCAGCACATGCCTGAGACACCCCTGCTGCCGCTCGAGGCGGCGCTCGATCGCATCCTTGAGGGCGTGGTGCCGCTGAGCGCCGAGTCGGTGCCGCTGGCCCGGGCGCTGGGCGGAGTCCTCGCAGAGGATGTGAGCGCCCTGCTGACGCTGCCACCGTGGGACAACAGCGCCATGGATGGATTCGCGGTCCGTGCCGCGGACGTGGCCACGGCCGGTGTCGACGCGCCGGTGACGCTGAAGGTCATCGGTGAGGTCGCCGCGGGTCACGAACCGACACAGCGCGTGGAGCCCGGCAGCGCGGTGCGCGTGCTCACCGGCGCCATGCTGCCGCCCGGTGCCGACGCCGTGGTACCGGTGGAGGACACCGATGCCGCCGAGGGTGTCGCGGCACTCCCGCCGTCGGTCGAGGTCCGGGTCTCCGCGAGCGAAGGACGGCACATCCGCCGAGCCGGCAGCGACATGCACCAGGGCGATGTCCTGCTCCGCGCCGGGACCCATATCGGTCCCGCGGCCATCGCCGTGCTGGCAGCCTCCGGTCACGTCCGGGTCGATGTCCATCGTCGCCCTCGAGTGGCCATCGTCGCCACTGGCGATGAGCTCACGCCGGTCGGGGAGCCGCTGGGCCCAGCATCCATCCCGGACAGCAACAGCGAGTCGATCGCCGCGCAGGTGCTCGCCGCCGGTGCCGAGCCTGTGCGGCTGGGCATCGCCATCGATGATCCTGACGCCATCCGCGAGCGGCTGCTGGAGGGCGTCCTTGCCGCTGACGTGCTCATCGTCACGGGCGGCGTCTCGGTCGGCGCCCACGACGTGGTCAAGGAGGTCTTCGCCGACATCGGCCGGCTCGATCTCTGGCGCGTCGCCATCCAGCCCGGTAAGCCGCTCGCCTTCGGCAGCGCCCCTCGGCCCGACGGTGGTCATTGCCTGCTGTTCGGTCTGCCGGGCAACCCTGTGAGCAGCTTCGTCACCTTCGAGCTCTTCGTCCGCCCCGTGCTCCGTCGACTGCGTGGTGGGGCGGGGGATGGGGGACGGCTGACGGTTCCGGCGACGCTCACCGAAGCGGTGACCAAGTCAGCGGCACGACGGGCCTTCGTGCGCGTCCAGCTGCATGCCGACCCCAAGGCTGGGGGCCACTATCTCGCCGGTCTCGCGGGCGGTCAGGGTTCACATGTCCTGTCTGCACTCGCCCTCGCCGACGGGCTCGCCATCATCCCGGAAGGTGCAGCCGTTGCCCCCGCCGGCACGCACGTGGAGGTCATCCGACTTGACACCGAAGTCACATGAATCCTGGCCGGGCCAGCCCAAACAGACCACGCCGGTCACCCGCAAGGACCGCCGCGCACTGAGCCATTTCGACCGCTCGGGCCGACCGCGCATGGTGGATGTCAGCGACAAGTCGCCGACCATCCGTCGCGCCACGGCTGAAGCCACGGTGAAGATGGACCAGGACACGCTCACCCTCGTCATCGATGGACAGAGCACCAAGGGCGATGTCCTCACCGTGGCTGAGCTGGCCGGCATCATGGCCGCCAAGCGCACCGCAGAACTGATCCCCCTGTGCCACCCGCTGCCGCTCACGGAGGTCAGCGTGGAGATCACGCCCGACCGCAAGATCGGCGCCCTGGTGATCACCGCGGTTGCCGCCACGACCGCTCAGACCGGCGTCGAGATGGAGGCCATGACCGCTGCCTCGATCGCGGCCCTGACGGTCTACGACATGATCAAGAGCGCCGACCGCTTCGCCACCATCAACGGCGTCCGCCTGCTGCAGAAGAGTGGCGGCAAGAGCGGCGACTGGCAGCGACCGGCACCAACGACAGCCGACACCGCTGCTGCGTCGGCCAAGCCGGGCAAGGCCGTCAAGCGCGCGCGGCCGCCGCGCAAGGGGCAGGGAAGCTGAGATGGCGCATCGCACCCAGGTCGATGGCTTGTCCGCACTCGCCCTCACCGTCAGCGACGGCGTCGCCGCCGGCACCCGGGAGGATCGCAGTGGCGACGTGCTGGAGGAGCGCCTGACCGCGCTCGGCTTCGACGTGCGGCGCGAGGTCTCGGCGGATGAGCCCGATGCGATCGCACGTCTCGTCACGGCCGCGGCCGACGGCGGCACGCGCCTGGTGGTGACATCGGGCGGCACCGGCCTGGGCCCGCGTGACCGCACGCCGGAAGCCATCGGCGGCATCATCGACTACCTCGTGCCCGGTCTTGGCGAGGCCATGCGCGCTGAGGGCCGCACCCACACGCCGCTGGCGTCGATCTCACGGTCGCTGGGTGCCGTACGCGGGCAGACCCTCATCCTGTGCCTGCCCGGCAGCCCCAAGGGAGTCGCCGAGTCGCTCGATGCGGTCGAGATCGATCCTGGCCCACGCGCTCGAGACGCTGGCGGGGCGCACGGCGCACACGTAACCTCGCGGTCGGCAGCCCGCCCCTGAGCGTGGTGTACAGTCACGAACGATGCGCTGTCCGAACTGCGGGACGCTGGATGGGCGAGTCATCGACTCCCGGGATCTTGACGACTCCACTACCGTCCGCCGTCGCCGTGAATGCTCCTCCTGCCGCTCGCGCTACACCACGTATGAGCGCGTCGAATCGGCACGCCTGGTCGTCATCAAGCATGACGGCTCCCGCGAGGAGTTCGACCGCGACAAGCTGGCCGATGGTCTGTCGCGAGCCCTGACCCGTCGACCGGTGGGAGAGGATGCAGCCGATGAGGCGGCCGACCAGATCGAGGCCGCTCTGCGTGCCCGGGGCCTGAACGAGGTGGCCTCGAGCACCATCGGCGAGATGGCCATGGACCGCCTGCGAACCCTCGACCACATCGCCTTCATCCGCTTCATGAGCGTGTACCAGTCGTTCGACGACATCGAGCAGCTCAAGCAGGAGGTGGACATGCTCTACGCCGAGCGTCCCGAGCGCGCGCCCGGCCAGACGACCCTGCGCCTGGTGGCGGAAGACGGCGCCATCACGCCCATCGGGCCGCGTGGCGGGCCGCGTCGCCGACCCACCAAGCGCAAGTAGGGAGCCCATGAGCGTCCTCGCCGACCGTGACATCCGCGCCGCACTACAGGAGCGTCGCATCCGCATCGACCCCTTCGACGAGGCCTGCCTGCAGCCGTCTTCGGTCGATCTGCATCTCGACCGCGAGTTCCGCGTCTTCCACAACCACCGCTACCCCTACATCGACCCGCGGGAGGAGCAGCCGGACCTGACCGAGGTCACCACGGTCGACCATGACGAGCCATTCATCCTGCACCCGGGTGAGTTCGTGCTCGGTCAGACGCTCGAATGGGTGGAGCTGCCGGACGACATCGTGTCGAGGCTTGAGGGCAAATCGAGTTTGGGCCGGCTGGGGCTGCTTATCCACTCGACGGCGGGCTATGTCGATCCCGGCTGGAAGGGCAACCTGACGCTGGAGCTCTCGAACGTGGCCAACCTGCCCATCGCGCTCTACTACGGCATGCGCATCGGCCAGATCAGCTTCTTCGCCATGTCCAGCCCGGTCGAACGACCATACGGCACCAAGGGCCTGGGCTCCCGATACCAGGGCCAGTCGACCCCGACCGCCTCGGGCTCGTTCCGCGACTTCGAGGCCAACCGCCGCACAGCCAAGGGCGGCCCGCAGGGCTAGCAGGAGAACCATTGACCATCGATGCGAGCGCCGACTGGCGCGCTGACCTCGGCGGTGGCACGACCATCGCGCTCATCCAGGCCGGCGTCTTCACGACCGACGCCGGAACCATCCTGGGACCGGTGCCGCGCCAGATGTGGGAGCACCTGGTGGCGGACGAGTTGGATCCCGACCATCGCCTGACCCAGGCGCTCAACTGCCTGCTGATCGAGACGCCTTCAGGACGGGTGCTGGTCGAGACGGGCGTCGGCGAGCGCATGGATGACCATCACAGGGCGCAGCGCGGCGTGCGCGGCGAGGCCATCCTGCCGTCGTTGCGGACGGCCGGCTTCGACCCGGTGTCGGTCGACTTCGTGGCGCTCTCGCACCTGCACTTCGATCATGCCGGTGGGCTCCTGACCGCGTCTGGGGAGTACGCCTTCCCGCGCGCGCGCATCGTGGCCCAGGCCGATGAGTGGGACTTCGCACTGGGCACCAACGCTCGCCTCACCGCCTCGTACGAGCAAGCCGAGTTGCGGCTCGCCGAAGCCTGGGCTCGGCCCGGTTCGGCCGATGGCGACGAGGAGCTCATGCCCGGTGTGCAGGTGCGGCGCACCAGCGGTCACTCTGGCGGGCACCAGGCCATCATCGTGCGCGGGCATGACCACACGGTGGCGTTCTTCGGTGACCTCTGCATGCGCCCCTGGTCAGCCAATCCCAAGTGGGTCACCGCCTTCGACGACTTCCCGCTCACGAGCGTGGAGGTCAAGTCGGCGCTCTTCGCCGAGGCGGCAGACGAGGGCTGGACCGTGGTGCTCTCCCACGAGCCGCGCCAGCCGGTCGGGCGACTCGTCGGGGAGCGGGGCCGCTACCGCTTCGAGCCGAGGCTGTAGGACTGCAGCGTAGGGCGCCTCAGGCGGGATCGACGAGCAGCGGCTCGATGATGTCGGCGGCCATCTCACGCGTGACCGGTCCATAGCGCACATCGCGGATCACCCCGTCGGCGTCGATGAAGAGGTGGGTCGGCAGCGCGAACCCCCGGAACGCCTCGAACACTGCGCCGGTCGCATCGAACCCGATGGTGTAGTCGAGCCCATAGGTGGCGGCGTACTCGGCCACATCGGCGGGCGTCGTCTCCTGGACGCTCACCGCGACCATCTGGAGGCCGTCATCGGCGTATGTCTGGTACGCATCGCGAAGGACCGGCGTCTCCTCCTGGCAGGGCGGGCACCAGGTGGCGAAGAAGCTCAGCCACACCGGGTTTCCGCGAAGCGCCTCGAGGCTCACGATGTCACCGTCAAGGTCACGCAACACCACGGTCTCCCCGTCGACCTCGCCCTGGAGTTCGGGTGCTGTATGCCCGATGGCCAAGCCGGTGGTGCGCTCCCCGGTCTGGTAGAAGTCCGAGCCGGGTACCTGTGCCGTCGGACCCTCCGGGGCGTTGATCGGCGCGGTCAGCAGGGCCAACAAGGCTGCCGTGACGATCAGCACGGCCGCCAGCATGAGCAGGTGGCCCAGGGTGAACGGCCCGATGACCTGCCGCCCCCAACGCGAACGCGCGGCGGCTCCCGACTCGGTCACGAGCCGATCTTCGATCCAGGTGCTGAAGTCGAGCCAGGCGAGCTGCTGTGAGAGCCAGCCAAGCCAATCGAAGATCATGGCCAGGCCCAGGATGATGATCAGCCCGCCGCCGATGATCTCGATGGCGCGGCCGTATCGCAAGAGTGGCCGAGTGAGCAGGGGCGCGCGATCGAACGCCAGCGCGACCAGGATGAAGGGGATGCCGAGACCCAGCGAGTAGGCGACCAGGAGGCCCACGACCTGCGGGCTGGCGCCGACCGCCGCCATCAACAGGATGCTGCCGAGCACGGGGCCGATGCAGGGCGTCCAACCGACCGCGAAGACGCTGCCCAGCAGGAAGCCGCCGACCATGCCGCCTCGACGCTGCCTGGTTCGGCCATCGCCCATGCGCTCGAGCGGCTTCCATGACCGTGCCAGCGTCTGAAGCTTGATGACGCCCATCAGGTTGAGCCCGAGGATGACCAGGATGACGCCACCGATCTGGCGCAGCACCGCCAGGTTGTCTCGCAACGGGCCGGCGGCCGAGTACACGGCGATGCCGAAGACGGTGAAGATGACCGTGAACCCCAGCACGAACGCGAAGGCGTTGGGCATGGCGCGCCAACCGCTCGCACGCGGTGGCGGCAGTGCCACGGGGCCTGGCGTCAGGCCACCACCCATCGCCAGGCCGCCGACCGGGCTGGTGGTCAGGATGCCGAGCTGGCCCAGGTAGGCCGGCACCACCGGCAGCACGCAGGGCGAGAGGAAGCTCAGCAGGCCGGCCAGCATGGCTGCCCCGAGCGTCACATCCACGCCTGGCCTCGCGGCATCAAGCTGAGGGGCGAGTTCGGTCGAGGAATTCGCGGACCTGGCGTGCGCTGATCATCAGATCGCACTCATCATCGCCCACCCTGAAGACCGGGATGCGGCGCCGATAACGGGATTCAAGCTCGGGGTCGGCAGTGATGTCGACGTGCTCGATGGTCACGCCAGGATGGCCGGCGCGGCTGCGCGCCGCGAGTTCGTCGCGCAGCAGTATCTCGGCATCGTCACACAGGTGGCAGCCCGGCCGGCGGTAGATGGTGAGCGTCTGACGGGCGGTCGTGTCGAGCATGGGTCGGCGCTGATTCTACGGTGCGCTACGATTCCGGTCTGCGCCCCCGTAGCTCAGTGGATAGAGCGGCAGCGTCCTAAGCTGCGCGTCGGCGGTTCGAATCCGTCCGGGGGCGCCAGCCCAACCTGGTCGTTGTCGTCGTGTGCAGGCTCCACGAGCCGCAGGCGCCGTCGGCGGTCGCGATGCCGTACCCGACTACCTACCGACAGGTTGGCTTGGCTGATCAGTGGTCGAGGTTCTTGAACAGCCTGTAGACCAGGATGGCGGGCCAGAGCATAGCCTTGGGGAAGGCCAGCGCGTAGTCCGTGCCGGAAGTGGCGGAGCCGAAGAAGTAGAGCAGCGCCCCGATCATCCCGAGTCCGTAGACCGCGCCACCACCAGCGCCAGGGCCAGCCTGTGGGGGTCGCTGGCGCTTCCGCCAGGGCTTCCTGTCGCGTCGTACCTCATCTGCGCCTGTCGTCGTGCCCATCGACATGACCCCTTCCTGCGTCCTGATGCGGGTGTTCCTTTGCGCGTCGGCCAGACCATACCCCCCGGCGGTGGCTCGTGCCCAGCCCGCCACCCGGCTTCCCATGGGTGGGGGTCACCACGGTCTGGCCCCAGATGGCACGAACTGCCGCTCATTCGTCCGTGTGTGCCACACAGTCGGCACGAGCCTGCGCTAGCTTTCTCCTGACGCCCCAGATGGCGTCACCATCCAGAGCGTGCGAGGGACCTGGCCCACTGACCACGCAGCGACCGACCGGACCCTCAGCCGGCACGGTGCTAATGCCAGGTGCGATGGTCGATAGGAGGCCAGACCATGGGCGTCAAGCTCAGCATCGAGATCGTCAGTCCCCTCGAACCGGATGGCCGGGAGTTGCTCACCGGGTTGAGCATCATGGTCATGGCGATCGCCAACCACGAGATGGCGAAGCAGCACTTCCCCGGCGCCTTCGACACGCCGTAAGACGAGGAGCCGCAGCCGGAGCCTCTGCCCTGCATGTCCGCGGGCCACGGCGCCGACGAGGGCAAGTACTGCGTGAGCGAGGTCGGCCACAAGGGTCGGCACAAGTACCGCGTCATCCTGCCGCCGACGCAGGGACTGAACTAGGCCTGACCGCCAGGAGGCGGCGCTAGCCTGCCGCCTCCATCCCTATCGAGAGCACCCGAGAGTCCCGGCTCGATGCCGGCGTGGCTGACCCAGGCCCGGTGGCACTCGACACGTCCGCGACGATAGACGGGACAGATGCCCGACCTCAGGGCCTATATGGGGTATGGGGGCGATGACGCGGACGGTGAGTCGGCAACACGCGAGCGTTCTCGCAGCAGCGGCTGCCGGGGACGAGGTCGCCTTCCGACGCCTGATCGCCGCCCACCACGACGACATGCGTCGGGTCGCCCGCTACGTCACTCGGGACCGCGCACTCGCGGACGACGCAACCCAGGCGGCATGGTTGATCGCCTGGAAAAAGCTCGGCAACGTGCGCGACGAGGCTCACCTTCGACCGTGGCTCGTGTCGGTCGCCGCCAACGAGGCGAAACGGCTCCTGCGCGGGCGCCGCCGATGGACCGCCGCTGAAGCATCGACCGACCGAGTCGGCGGACCAGACGGCATCGACCCCGCGACGGGTATCGCCGCGCTCGACCTCCGGGCTGCGCTCGACCGACTCGACCCTGACGACCGCGCACTGCTCGCCATGCGCTACGTGGCGGGCTTTGACTCGACCGAACTCGCCGCCGCGACCGGTATCAGCGCCTCCGGCGTGCGCAACCGACTCGAACGACTCCGCATCCGTCTGAGGCAGGAACTCGCGTGATGGATGACATGAACGCCTTCGACCGACAGATCGCCAGCGAGGTCCTATCCGGCGCCGGACCTTCCGAGCCGGTCGATGACCTCGCGATCTTCGACGCCGTCGTCGCGGCTACCGAGTCGCCAAAGTGGAGGTTCTGGTCCCCATCCATGCCGTCCGCACGCGGCGATACCCCCACCATCACAGGGAGGACACGACTCATGCTTAGTCCAGTCAAAGCCATCGCTGCCGGGGCCTTCGTCTTCGCGATCGGCGGGGCAATGCTCATCGCCCAGCCGTTCGGGCAGCAGAGCAGCCTGCCCGGTGCTGGGAGCGACCTCGACCCCGTCGAAGTGGCCGCCTGGGTGACGGGCACCGTCACGGAGGTGCGCTCGGACGATACCGACCACCTCGGAAACGTCCGGGTACCACAGAAGGGCATGTCGGCCAACGACAATGTCCATCTGACCTTCCAATGGGAGGCTTCCGACCCCCGCCTGACCGGGAGTGGCACGTACGACTCCAACTGGTTGAGCTACCTGTTCCAGAACATGAAGCTCGAGGCCAGCCGCTACACCCTCGAGAATGACGAGGGCCGATGGGTCGGAACCGGCACGACCGTGTCGAGTCTCGACGACATGATGGAGACCCACACCATGATCCTCCGAGGTGAGGATGGCTACGAGGGGCTGACCACGTATGTCGTCATGGACGACGGCCTGAGCGGAACGTCGTTCCACGCTGCCATCTTCCCCGGCGACATGCCAGCTGTTCCCGATCCGGCTCAGTAGAAGCTGTTGGCCCTGCCGGGGGACGACGAGCGGGTCCGGGGCCTTCACCTCTGCATCCTGGCGCCGCTCAGATGTCAGCTTCGGTGGCGTCCAGCAGCGCATCGAGCATCGCGTCGGGATCGTCGCTCGTCGCCAACCGGCATGAATCGCGGGATCGTGGCCGCGAAGATGGACCAATGCCGGCCTGCTCCGGCACTCATCCAGATAGCGGGAGGCGATGAGGCACGGCCCCTTGACCATGGCCGCCTGGACCGTGCCGAGCCACTGGCGGACCCGACCCGCGAGAGATGAGGGGGATATCCCATGAAGAGGATGGCAGCCCTGATAGGGGCACTGCTCATGACGCTCGCGCTGGCCGCTCCGGCGGCAGCCAACCAGGTCCTGCACACCGAACACGATGAGTGGCCGGCCGTGTGGGAACCGGTCAGCATCGCCAATGGCTGGGAGTTCGAGTGCGACGGACCGCTCTACTACGCCGGCGAAGGCACCTGGGACCTGAAGCTCTGGTACAAGAACGGCGAGACCGACCCGACGCCCGACGGCGTCCCGTGGCCGTGGGTCAAGGGCCAGTACACGCAGCAGGGCGTCGACTACTTCAACTCCGTCCCAGCGATGGATGGCTCGGAGGTCTCAGGCAAGTTCAAGTGGACCGGTCAGCTCACCGACCACTACGTCGGCGTCCCCGAGACCTGGAGGGAGAACCTCAGTGGCAAGACCTGGGGTATCACGCTCCCGGGCCATGGGCCGGTGTTCAAGCAGACCGGCAACTACAAGCAGACAGTGACCATCCCCGATCCCGACGGCGAGTGGACTCTACGACGGGCCGGACCGGTGGACCGGCCTCAACACCTTCGACGTGGACACGCTCTGCGCCTACTTCGGCTACTAGCTGCTCTCGAAGCAGTCTGACGCCACTCCTCACGCAGAGAGATCGAGGCCCGTCCCACGGGGGGCGGGCCTTTCCTCTTCTATGGGGTGGAAGACAGCGGCACAGCGGTGATGGTGGGCGTGATGCCGGTCGGTGTGGTGGCCCAGGGCGACAACCCGACCGATGCGACATCGGACCCGCCCGGCGACGTGACGGTCGTTGGGTTCCTCACCTACGCCACCGGCCGGGCACCCGATGACGCCACCGCGCTGAACCTCTATCACCTTGCTCCCGGGACCGAGGATGTGACCACCGTACTCGACTGGGCGGGACCTGGACGACTCACAAGCTGTTCGAGCGAACATTCGGTCTTCGTGGTCTCCTACCCGTGGCGGTGGGAGGAGGTCAAGCCCGATGCGGACCCGACGGCGCTCCGGGCGATGGTGGAGGCCGCGGCCTGCGCCGTCCGCTTCGCGCGCGGGTCGGAGTACGGCAGCGAGACGGCACCGCTGGTGCTGACCGGGTTCTCGGCGCACGGCGCGGTGGCGGCCCACGTCGCGCTCGACCGGGGAGGACTTCGACCGCGTGTGGGGCGAGTACGAGGCGTTCGCTGGCGGTCCACCAGCGCAGTACGACTGCACGGTCAGTGACGCCTCGACCCGCGTCGATGGCCTCGTGGGCTCGCCGGCGCCTACGACGTCGTGGTGGGCTACGACGGCAGCACCTATGGCAGCCCCTATGGCCGGGACTTCCCGCGGCGCCCGAGCCCGACCACCGGGCGATGCTCTGGGGCCCAGTCGTCTGCATCCGCGAGTTGGGGCGGGCAGCTCCACGGGGACTCCGACGAGCCACCAGTCCCGTTCAAGAGCGCATCGGCCTTCTTCGCGGCGGACTCGACCGAAGCCCACTAGCGACGTGGAGCTGATCCGCTTCGATGGCGCCCACCGCGACCCTTCGACTTGGTCGACCAAGACCGTGCATGGTCCTCGCGAGTCGCCCCATCGTGCCTACTCGACTGCCGCCACGGCCCGTCCGGAGGGGCGGGCCTCCTCCTTGTGTCGGAGCCGCTTCGCGACGAGTGCGGCGCCCAACCAGCCCACGACCTGCCGCGTCCTCGTCCGGTCCCCACGCTCAGCCATGGTTCCCGACAGAGCACGCGCGCCAGATCGTCTACATGGTCATCCACCCGACACCATCGACCCGACTGGACGCTTGTGGTCGGTCCCGTGGTCTGACGCCAGCAGCTCCTGCACGTGAAACAGCACCCTCGCTCGTCGCGGTGGGCCGTGGACCGAGTGTGGCCGCGGAGATGGGCGCGCCCGGCCCGGTGCGACTCATTGAGGTAGCGAAGAAGGTGCGAGGCACGGCCCCTTGACCATGGCCGCCGGGACCGCGCCGAGCCACTGGCGGACCCGACCCACGCATGAGAGGGGGATGTCATGCGTACCTTGCGACTGTCCCTCATGGGGACGGTCATCCTGGCGCTCCTGATCGAAGCCGTGCCCGGCCTCGCCCAGGACGGTCACGGCCTCCGTCACCGGCATCCTGAGCTGTCGCCTCGCGGGCAGCATGACCGTTGAGGGTGACCCGTCGGTCTCGCTGGAACGCTTCCCCAGCGAGTGCATCGCCGTGTTCGACGACCCACGAGTCAGCGGCATCTCGCGGAGTGAGATCACGGAGGCCTGCTTCAAGGAGGCCGCCACCAGCGACGCCTGCGTCTTCTGGGGCACGACCGAACTGTCAGGGCCGGATGGCACTTGGGTCGGCACCGTGAACTCCATCCCCGATGGCACGCTGTCCACCCTGCCTTCGTGGAGCGTCCTCGAGGGCACCGGGGCATACGAGGGCTGG
Source organism: uncultured Chloroflexia bacterium (assembly GCA_963778955.1). Classification (GTDB taxonomy): domain Bacteria; phylum Chloroflexota; class Limnocylindria; order Limnocylindrales; family CSP1-4; genus JAFMJV01. The sequence continues at coordinate 529,842 of CAVZWI010000002.1, read as the reverse complement.
ACCTACTGGCTCCACACCCCGGACCAGAGCGACCCATCCGCCATGGCATCGGGTGTCATCTATGAGGGTCCGCCACCACCCTGGCCCGAGTCGTTGCCATTCGCTCCGGCTGAGTAGCCACGCACGCCGCGGCCAGGATGTGCCCGTCCCGCTCTGGGGCGGGCCTCCACTCATGTCGGAGGATGATCGCGGCGACCGACCAGCCCACGACGTATCCATGGTCCTGTCCGGTCCCAACGCTCAGCCCTGACGGAGCCGCGAGCCGGGTCATCCATACAGTCAGTGACTCCGTGGACATCGTGACAGGCGTCTGCGTCCTGCCTTCCTGACACAGGCTGCGGTGGCGACGCGAAGATGGACCCGACCTCCCCACTCGCGCACTCATCCAGGTAGCGGGAGACTGCGAGGCACGGCCCCTTGATCGTGGCCGCCTGAGCGGTGCCGAGCCACTGGCGGACCCGACCCGCGCAGGAAGAGGGGGATGACATGCGAACGTTACGGACTGTCCTAGTCGGGACGGTCATCTTGACGCTGCTCGGTGGGTTGGGTGGCGCGGTCGCTGCGACCTCGGATGCCGACGCTCCCGGTATCACCTGGTTCACCGGGACGATCACCGACGAGCAGTGGTACTCCGACGGCGCGGAGGAATGGACGGAAGATGACATCTCCTACCTCCGGGGCGCGCTCTCCGAATGGACCGTCGAATGGACCGATTCCGCGTCTGCCCTCGAAGATGTGGCAACAGCTCGATTACGAGGAGCATCTTCCGAGCACACCATCGAGTGCCATCTCCTATGCCGTCAGCGTGTTGATGCCGGGCGAGGAGGGCTCGTGGCGTGGGACAGGTCGCGGTGCCGTAGAAGGACTCCGTTCCAGGGTCCCGATACCGACGAGGGTCCAGCGTCAGCGTCGATACGGGGATGTGTTTGGGGTTGGGATGGACTCGTACTCTATAGAGGACCGGAACAGGCACGGTCCCCTCGTCGGCCACAGGACTGGCGTACAGAGGGATGTGGGGGCATGGACCAGGACCTCGTGGTCAGGGCACAGCAGGGCGACCAGCGAGCCTTCGAGACGCTCACGGTCACCGACTATCCTCGCCTCTTCCGGGTCGCTCACAGCATCCTGCGTGACCGCTCCCGGGCCGAGGATGCTACCCAGCAGGCCTACTTCGACATCTGGCGCAACATCCGGCGACTGAACAGTCCTGGGAAGTTCGGGGGCTGGTCCTATCGCATCCTCGTCCATGCCTGCTATGCCGAAGCCAGGCGCACACCGAGGTGGCTGCCCGACAGCGAGCTGCCGACAGCCTACGAACCGACAGCGACCGATGACTTCGCTGCCGTCCTCGACCGCGACGAACTGGAGCGCGTCTTCACGAGGCTCTCCATCGACCAGCGTGCCGTCGTGGTCCTGCACTTCCATCTGGACATGACACTGCAACAGGTCGCCGAGACACTGGGCATCCGCAAGGGCACGGTCGACTCACGCCTGAGCCGTGCCATGCGCGTCATGCGCACCGCCCTGAGCGCCGATGCGCCCCCGGTCGCTCCCCGGATCCGACCGGAGGCTGTGCGATGACTGACGAGCAGTTGGCACCCGTGCTCCGGTCATGGCTGAAGGACTCCCAAGCCACGCCAGAGGATGCCCGACGAAGCGCTGACAGGGTCATGGCTCGCACGGCACAAGCCCGCCAGCGAGGTCGCTGGTGGCCGTTGCCCATCCTCCGGCGAGCCTCAGTGACGCCCCCAGCCATCCCGGACCCCCAGCACCCGTCCACACCCAACCCAGCATCGAGCGGCCACTCCGTCCGAGTCACAGGGAGGACCTTCACCATGTTCAGTCCCGTCAAGACCATCACCGCTGGTGCGCTCATCTTCGCCGTCGGCGGTGTGTTCCTCATCGCTCAGCCCTTCGACCAGCAGGGAGGAGTCGTCCCCGGCGCGGTGACCGATACCCCGGGTGAGTCGACGTCCGTGACCGGAACCTCGGTCTGCACACTGGAGACCTCGGGCACCTTCCAGTTGGTGACAGCGCCCTACAGCCTGACCGGCCATGTCCTGCGGTGCACCGATACCGCCAGCGATCCGCGGGTGGCCGGCACGAGCACCGTCATCCTCAACATCGAGAGCTGGGAGCGGTATGGCATGCTTTCGGGCCAGCCAGTGGACGCGGTCTCGTGGACCGACTTCACGCTCGTGGGTCCCGACGGCACCTGGAACGGTCACGGCTACGGCTTCTACGACACCGACGGGCTGGTTCATGGGATGAGCATCGCGACCGGCAACGGAGCCTACGAGGGCCTGACGTATACGCAGTCGTTCAGCGTCCCGGTCGGTAACGCCAACCCGGAGGGCATCGGCCTGATCCAGACAGGCTCGGCGCCCCCCGGCTTCCCGACTGCGCCGTTCTCCTTGCCCGCGAGCGAGTAGCGTCCACCACATCACCCAGCATCGGAGGCCCGTCCCCGCGAGGGGCGGGCCTCTTCTCGTTGTCGGTGTCTACTCGCGGCTCCCACGACCGACCAGCCCATGAACTGTCCAGATCCGATCCGGTCCCCACGCTCGGCCAGTGGCCCTGATGGCGCCGCGAGCCAGATCATCCCCATCAGCATCCACTCCGACGCCATCGACCCGACTGGTCGTCTGCGGTCGATTCCTCAGAGTGGTTCTTGAGCCGCTCCTACACCTGATACGACGCCGCCACCCCGCGTGCATCCGTCCAGTTGCATCGAGGGCATGGATGGGGACGAGCTGCGCGACCTCCTGCTCCCGGTGCGCGGCTTCTACCGGGGCGGGGGAGCGACCCGGCGACAGGCCGCGTTCCTCGATGACCTGGCGCGGTCGCTCGATGACCTCGCCATCGATGCCCGCTCATAGTCTGGCGTGACCACGGAGCCTGCTCGCCGCCCCGCTCCGACACCGAAGTGGCCCGCGCCTGTCACAGTTGGGGCATCCCGTGCGGTTAATGGGTATGGGGGCGATGACGCAGACGGCTGGTCGGCAGCAGGCGGGCCTACTCGCGTCGGCGGCTGCCGGAGACGAGATGGCCTTCCGCCGCATCATCGCCGCGCACCACGAGGACATGCGCCGCGTCTGCCTGGCGATATCGGGCGATGACGCCATCGCGGACGAGGCGGTAGAAGCGGCCTGGGTCATCGCCTGGAAGAAGCTCGGCAAGGTCCGTGGTCCTGCGCAGCTTCGTCCCTGGCTCGTCACGGTGGCGGTCAACGAAACCAAGCAACTCCTGCGCAAGCGACGACGACGGACGAAGGCCGAAATGGCCGCCGGTGCGTCGGACGACAGCACCGGCATCGACCCTGCGACGGGTATCGCGGGTGTGGACCTCAGGGCCGCGCTGCTGCGACTCGATCCTGACGACCGCGCGCTGCTCGTCATGCGCTATGGCGCTGGCTTCGACTCCAGCGAACTCGCCGCCGCCACCGGCAAGAAACCGGCTGCCATCCGCCAGCGCCTGAAGCGCCTGGCCGACCGACTCCGGGAGGACCTCGACTGATGGATGACATGACCACCTTCGAGCGCCAACTCTCGGGTGAGATCACAGGCCTGATGGGCCCCGTCCGCTCGGTCGATGACCTCGCGGTCTTCGATGCCGTCATCGCCGCGAGCCGATCACAGGGATGGGGGTCCACGATATTCTCCGCACTCAAGTTCGTCGTCGCTGCCAGCATCGTGGCGCTGTTCGGTGGCTTCCTGCTCATGGGCATCCTCACCGCGCAGCCAAGGGATGATGCGGCCCCAGCGGCGGTGACCGAGTCACCATCGCTCATGACCACGGACGACTTGCTCTCGGGCATGGTGACCGAAGAGGTCGAGCCTGGAGTGTTCCGGATCGTGAATGACGGCTACCGTGACCTGGCCCACCCTGAATGGGCCCTCCCTGCGTATTCCTCCCTGCTGCATGATGCGGTCATCGTGGGTGGCGCCCGAGCCGTCTGGCGCGTCGCGCCACACCGCCCACTCCTCCGACTCGGTGAGGCGGAGGAGTGGAGCTACGACCCCGACTTGTTGGAGTCGGGTCAGGTCGCCGCGGCGGGTCCCGATGGCCGGCTATGGACCGTCTCGTCGGAGGGCCGCCTCCGCGTGTTCGACAGTGGGTCGTGGACCGACGAGCACGGCATCGCCAGCGACGTCGGAGCCGTCGCGGTCGGGGGCGACGGCACCGTGTGGGCGCTTGGCGATCGCGGCCTCATGTGGACGTTCGCGGGCGGCGACTGGGAGTCGAGCGACTGGGCGGACGTGTACGACGGGGAAGCTATCGAGCTTGCGGCGACCGACGACGGCGAGGCGTGGCTCCTGGGTATCTCCCACTTGGGTGACGCTGCCGTCCCGGCATTCCTGCACTTCGACGGCAGCGCCTGGCAGGTCGTCCCTTCACCCGATGGCGCGTACCCGTACTTGACCTTCGATGTCGGTCCGGACGGCACGGTGTGGGCTGGGGCCGACACGTCCATGCCGAGTCGCAGCCTTGCCCGCCTTGATGACTCTGGCTGGACCGTCTTCACCGCGGCCGATGGCGTCGAGCCATGGGGCGGCCACGGGCAGCAGATGGGCGGCCGGGCCCCCAGGAATCTCGAGGTCGCTCCGGACGGCAGTGCCTGGGTGAACGCAGCCGGCTGCGATGGCGTGGCCCGCTTTGACGGCCAGACCTGGACCCCGTACCTCGCTGGAAGCTGCATCTCGGACTTCGATATCGCTCCCGACGGCAGCGTCTGGGTGGTGGCGCGGTCGCAGGACGGTTCGTCGGGAGTCGACACCTACGTCATCCGCCCCGAGGCGGTGGTGACCGTGGAGTGACCGCTGTGCCTGGCCTGAGACCCCGGGCGGGGACGATCTCGCCCGGATGCACACGCTGACGGTCGGGAGCATCCCGAAGGAGGGGAACGATGAACGCACGAAGCGCCGCTCGTGGACGAGCGGCCATCCAGACCTTGGCCTGCGGCCTGATCTTCGCGCTGGCGGGCGCGACCATCCCCGCCTCGGCGGTGGCTGCCGATCCCAGCCCCACACCGGCGCCCAGGTTGAGCGTCGTCACGACCGATGACCTCGCCTACGAGTCGTCGGCCAGCCCGATCCTGGTGCCCGGGACGCTCGACGTCTATGCACCGGCCGAGGCCGGGCCGTGGCCGGTGGTGGTGATGTTCCACGGTGCCCCCGGCGACGACCCCGTGACCGATCGCAACGGGCTGGCGGCGCACGCCCGCCTGGTGGCGGCACTCGGGTTCGTCGTCTTCAACGCGTCCTGGGGCCAGGCGCCGGAGGGGAGCGTTTCCGGGTTGACGTTCGACGGGACGCTGGCGGTGAACTCCCAGGGCGCCTGTGCGGTGGAATTCGCGCGGGCTCACGCAGCCGAGTACGGCGGCGACCCGGCCACGATGATCGTCTTCGGCCACTCGGGGGGCGCCAACACCGCGGCGCAGGTCGTCTTCGCTCGCCCCCAGCCGTCGGCTGGCTGTCTCGGGGGCAGCACACTCGGCGACATCGACGCCCTGGTCACCTGGGAAGGCAACTGGCTGCTCTCGGTGGTGCACCCCGTGCTCATGGACCTCGACGGCGTCCTGGCCGCCGACCCCAGGATCATGGACGCCCTCACCCCGTGGGCGTACCTCGCCGGTCACACCGACCAGAACGTGGTGATGCTCGTGTCGGAGGATCCGAGCACCTCACTGCTGCGCGAGTTCCCGGGTGTCATCGTCGACCGCCCGGTGGGCGACCCTTGGGTCGCCGACTCCTGGCTCGCGGCGCGCGATCCGTCGGGTGAGCTGCGCCGGCAGCTCGAGGCGGACGGGGCCTTCGCCGACGGAATCCTCGACTTCACCGAGGTGCAGCAGCTGCTCGCCTCGGTCCTGGAAGCTCAGGGAAACCCCGTCTCGTTCGACGTCATGCCGGACTCCTCCCACGCCTACCTGGCCGGCGAGGGTTGGAAGGTCTTCCTGGCCGCCTTCCCGAAGGCGGCGGCACCGGACTGACCCACGGAGCGTTCCGACGCCCCGATGTGGCCTGGAAGTGAACGGCTCGTGCCGCGAGCGACGGGCCTCGTCCTGTGTCGGAGGTGATTCGCGGCGACCGCCAACTGACCACAGCCCGACCACGCTCAGCGTCGCCATAGCCCGACCACGCCGCCATCGTCAGCGACCCTGACGCGGTAGCGATCACCCACCGCTGTCCCGAGGGCGAGCCGCAGGCCCTCCACATCCGACGCCAGCTCGATGACGCTGCGGATGACTTGGCCGGCGTGGGTGTATGGCCCGAGATATGGGTCATCGTGGCGGACGCGGAGTTGCTGGCCGCGCCAGGGGACTATGAGCGGTTCGGGCGCGTTCACCCCTCCATCCTGGCGCAGTTCAGGTGTCAGCTGCGGTGGCGTTCAGCACAGCATCGAGGAGCGCGCCGCGCTCGGTCAGTTGCAGGATCGTGGTGCGTGCCTCATCGGTGTGCTCCTGCACGGGTCCAGCCTCCTGGAGCATGGCGACGAGGGCGACCATCTCGGCGTCGTGCGCGGTCGTGGAGGCCCGGTCGCGGGAGGCACACCAAGATGGACCCAAGCAGGCCTGGCTCCGACTCCCATAGGTAGCGGGAGGCTGCGAGGCACGGCCCACACCCTGGTCGCCTGGACCGTGCTGAGCCACTGGCGGACCCGGCCCGCGCATACGAAGGGGGGAACCTCATACGTACGTTGCGACCGTCCCTGGTCGGGGCCCTATCTGTCAGGCTGAGGTGAGACACGGGCAGTAGCCCAGCATCACTCCACGGGCGAGAAGGAACACGACCTGACGACCATGACCCTGACCACCCTGACCATGGAGCGCGCGCATGATGCGGCCATGGACCGAGACCCGACCCTGCCCCCGCGCTCGGTGCGCCGGACGTTCGACGCCCGCTACAAGCAGGAGATCCTCAGCGAATACGAGGCTGCGACCGAGGACGGCGCGAAGGGCGCCATCCTGAGACGCGAGGGCCTCTACACCTCGCACATCAGCGAATGGCGCCGAGCCCGTGACGCGGGCGCCCTCGCCGGTCTGGCAGCCAAGCCGAGACCGAGGAGCCAGACCCCCGAGCAACGCGAGCTGGCCCACCAGCAGCGTCGTGCCGAGAAGGCCGAGGCGGAACTGGCCAAGGCGCGCCTGGTGATCGACATCCAGGGAAAAGCATCGGAGCTCTTGGGACGGCTGCTGGCCGAGAGCGACGAGGACCAGAGGCAGCCGCGGTGATCGACACCGCGTTCGAGACGCTCGAACCCATGTTGGGCACGTCGGGTGCCTGTCACGCGGTGGGCCGATCGCGTGCCAGCCACTACCGTCACCAGCGAGGGCCGCGGTCGGGACCACCGAAGCCACGACCCACACCAGCCAATGCCCTCGCTGCCGAGGAGCGTGCTTCGGTCCTCGATGTCCTCCACAGCGAACGCTTCGTCGACCAGGCCCCGGCACAGGTCTGGGCCACCCTGCTCGACGAGGGCACCTACCTCGGCTCGGAGTCCACGATGTACCGGCTCCTGCGCGCCGATGGCGAGGTGCGCGAGCGCCGACGGCAGGCGACGCATCCGCCACGGACCGTGCCGGAGCTCGTGGCCGCCGAGCCGAACCGGGTGTGGTCCTATGACGCCACCGCACTGCGCGGCCCGGCGCGGGGGATCTGGTACGACCTCTTCGTGATGCTCGACATCTTCAGCCGCTACAGCCCCGGCTGGATGGTCGTGGAGCGGGGCCAGGACGCCCGGGTCGTGCGGGACTGGATCGAGGCCATCGTCGCGGCATCAGGACCCATCCCCGACGGCACGCTGGACATCCATGCCGATCGCGGCTCGGCGATGACCTCCAAGGTCGTCGCGGTCCTGCTCGCCGACCTGTGCATCGGGCGCACCCACTCCCGGCCTCACGTGAGCAACGATAACCCCTACAGCGAAGCCGCCTTCAAGACGCTCAAGTACTGCCCGGCCTTCCCCGAGCGCTTCGGTTCGCTCCAGGATGCGCGGGCCTTCGCCGACGACTTCTTCCAGATCTACAACCATCACCACCGGCACTCGGGCATCGGCTATCACACCCCGGCCTCGGTCCACTTCGGCACCGCTGGTCTGGTGCGGGAAGGACGGGCCCACGTGCTCGATGCCGCCTACGCGGCCCACCCCGAGCGCTTCGTCAACAGGCCACCCACGCCACCAGCCCTACCTGGCCCGGCCTGGATCAACGAGCCCAAGGAGGTGGAGGGACAGAGCATCACGTGACCTCGTGTCTCATCGGACTTGACAGGTTCCGGGGCGGTCATCCTGGCCCTGTTCGCCAGCCTGAGCGGTGTCGCGGTGGCACAGGATGAGGCGGCATCACTCGACCCGATGCGGCCCAGCGTCTTCACGCTCACACCGGGAGACTCTAGCGAAGGCGACTGGGTACCGAGCCCAGGACCCAACGGCTCGACCGACTTCCTGGGCCTCGAGCTCGTCATGTCCGTCGAGAGCAGCGACCCGCGCACCAGCGGCACCTGGACGGAGGCCTACGACTTCCGGGGCTGGGAGGCCCCCGACGACAGCGGCCTGCCCTTCTCGCCGTCGGTCACATCGGGAACCGTGCGCATCGACAACGAGGACGGCGACTGGGTCGGCAGCTACCGTGGGTTCGGGTCCGCCGTCAATGGCCAAGAGTGGATCCAGCTCCAGGGCGAGGGTGCCTTCGAGGGGCTGACCGCGCTGATCCAACACACCTGGGACTCCCCGGCTGACGCCAGCACCTACGAGGGCGTCATCATCCCCGGCGTCCCGCCCGACTACCCTGAGCCTATCGAGCGCGCCACCGAGTAGTCCCATGGCACCGGCTTGGCTGCCGAACCAAGAGGTCCGAGTGGCGGGCCTAGTGTCATGTCGGGTCGCGGCGATCACGCGCGGATCTGAAGACTGGTGCACGGACATTCCGGCATGGCAGATGCCCGGCTGCGTATGCGGTCGCACTCAGGCCACCGCCATTAGCCGACCTCCAGATAGTGGTCCAGGACTGGGTGGCTGCTTTGGGGCTGGAGTCCGTGCGGGGGCGCCAGAGCCCGTCCGACGAGCGAGAAGCATCGACATCGACTACCTCCGCGCTGTAGATTACGAAGTCGCGGCCACGCCGAGCAGCGGTCCCCGCTACAAGACCGCGTGACCGTTCGCGGAACAGGAGTATCGATATGCCCAAGTTCATGGATGTCCACGAAGGGATGGTCGGCGTCACGGCCGAGGAGCTGGCCAAAGCCCACGCCGGAGACCTGGCCATCCAGGCCGACGAGGATGTGCATTTCGAGCACGCCTGGGCCGACCCCGTCAGCGGCAAGGTGTTCTGCCTGTCGGAGGCGCCGAGCGCCGAGGCCATCCAGCGCATCCATAGCCGCAATGGGATCCCGCCAGCCGAGATCCACGAGCTCAAGCTCGAGGTCTGACTCACGGTTCTGGCACGGTTGGCCCCGGTGGCACGGCTCTGGAGGGGCAGTCGGTCCACCGGGGCAGCGGATCGAACCGGGGACCTCACTTCCGCGAGGTGGGGCAGGCGCCTCGAGAAGCACCGGTCCTGCATGGCTCGGGTCCGGAATGCGCACCTTGGGTGCCAAGCGGTGCCGTGCCCATGGGCGCTTTGGTAGGGCGGCCCTCAGTACGAACGTCGGGAGCGTGCGCTGTGATGGTGCCTACGGGTGAGGCGTGGCGTCGCTCGGCTGGCTGTCCGTGATCGAGATCGCACCGGCGGCGATGAGATCCTCCGCCAGCGTTCGACGACGTCCCGATCCTGATAGGGGTTCCCGTCGAGCCAGGTAGCCACGTCGACGGTTGGGTAGCGCTCGCTGACCATCTGCGCCGTGGCACGGGCTCGGCGTTCCAGTCCGAGCTCCACCTGGGCTGCCGCCAGCACGAGCAGCGCCTCCAGGTTCTGCGGCTGGTGCTCGAGGACCATCTCCGCCAAGGCCGCCGCCTGCTCGACCCGTCCACCCATGAACAGGGAACACGCCTTGACCGTCGGGTACCAGGGCTTGTTGACAGCGGTCAGGCGCATCGCGGTGTCGGTCAAGTCGACGGCCTTCTCCCAGTCTCCCAGGTAGCGCCGGACGCTACCCTCCACGGCGAAGGTGACGTCGCACGTGGGGCGCTGGATCTCAGCACCCTCGATCAACTCCAGCGCCTCCGGCCCACGGCCCTGGATCAGCAGCACGGCAGCCTTCACCATCTTCGCCAGCCCGGTCGGGTCTCCGGCCGCGAGCGCGCGGCGGGCCTGCTCCTGTGCCACGGCCAGGGTCTTGTCGTGGTCTCGGGCCCAGCCGCTGCTGGCGCCCATCCAGTTGGCGAAAGCCGACAGTCCGTGTCCATAGGCGATATCAGGATGGCTGCGGGCGACCTTCCCGAACAGCTCCAGGGCCCGCGTCCAGCCCTCCGGGGTCGCGGTCGTGAGGTGATACCAGCCGAGGTAGATCTGCTCGATGGCCTCGGGATCGTCGAGGTCCGCGTAGATGCCCGCGGGCTCGCCGACGATGAGATCTACCTCGAGCGCGCGACCCACCTCCTCGGCGAAGGCATCCGAGGAGGCAAAGAGGTCGTCCACAGCCACGGTCAGCTTGTGGGTCTTGACGACGTTCATGGAGGTGACATCGAGGACCTCAGCGTAGGCGCGCACGCTGCCGCCCACCTGGTGGACTCCGGTCTCGATCATGTAGCGGGCGACATCTCCGCTGCCGTCCGCTGAGGGCTCGGTCGTGGCGTCGATCACCTTGACCTGGGGGATCCGCGAGAGACGGTGGATGATATCGCCGCGCAGGACGTCCGCCATGGCGCGCAAGGGGTCGCCCACTGTCTCGGCGTGGATGGGAAGGACCGCCACGATCGGGGACTCAAGCCTGAGCGAGCGCTGGCCCACCGGCGCGGTACCGTCGCTAGGCAAGTCCGTGAACTCGTAGACGTCCGCGCCTCCGGAGATCCCCTTGAGCTGTTGACGGCCGAGAGGCCTGAAGCGGAGGGCAGGCTCATCGAGGGCCTGGTAGACCCGCCCAGAGACACTGATGCCCCCGGGACGGGCGATGGCCTGGATGCGCGCAGCGATGTTCAGTGCATCACCGAAGTAGTCGCCTCCGGAGAGCGCCACCGTGCCCTGGTCCAGGCCCATCCGAAAGCGAGCCCCGCGTGAACCGTCGCGCGAGGCATTCCTAACCTCGATGTGGGTGGTGAGATCGATGGCCGCCCGCATCGCCGCCATCGCGTCGTCGAAGATGGACATGAAGTTGTCGCCCACGAAGTTGACGAGTATTCCGCCATGCTCGTTCAACTTGTCCGCCACGAGCTCGTGGTATTCATCCATCGTCGCGGTCATCGCACCGAGGTCGTCGGCGATGAGCCGACTGAACCCGACCACGTCGGCATTGAGAGCTACCATCTCGGTGCGCGTCTGGCTCATCTGCAGCGCCGCCTCTCTGACCGCGATCAGCCCCCTGTCCCCGTCCGCATCCTACACGCCGGCGGCGCATCGGCCAGCGCGGCGCCACGAAGCCGACGGATCCGCCCCGTTACGGATCCCGCCACGACCGGGGACGGTGTAGGCTGCCCCGTCATGGACTTCGGTTTCACCCTCAAGGCCGAGCACAGCATCGAACGGACCATCGCGCTCACGAAGCAGGCTGAAGCGGCTGGATTCAGCTACGGCTGGCTGTGGGACAACCATGTCCTGTGGCGGGAGGTCTATCCCATCCTGACGCTGATGGCCACGAACACCACGCGCATGCGCCTCGGCGCCTGCGTCACCAACCCCACCACACGCGATCCCAGCGTGACCGCCAGCGTGCTTGCCACGCTCGAGGAGGTCTCCGGCGGACGCATGGACCTGGGCATGGGCCGAGGTGACGGCGCGGTGCGCATGCTGGGGATGCCGCCCACGAAGCTGAAGACGATGGAGCATGCCGTGATGCTCATCCGGGACCTCGTCGAGGGCCGCACCACCGAGCGTATGGGAGCCGAGCTCGACCTCGCCTGGACGGAGAGTTGGAAGCTGCCCGTGTGGGTCGCCGGCTACGGCCCCATGGCGCTCGCCATGACCGGCCGGGTCGCCGACGGGCTCATCCTGCAACTGGCGGACCCCGACCTGATCCGCTGGATGGCCGGCATCATGCGGGAGGCGGCACAGGAGGCCGGCCGTGATGCCGATTCGATCAAGATCCAGGCCGCGGCACCTGCTCATGTCGGTCCCATCAGCGAGTGCCGTGAACGGGTCCGCTGGTTCCCCGCCATGGTCGCCAACCACGTCGTGGACCTGGTCGCCAAGTATCCGCGGGAAGAGTTGCCGGAATTGCTCATCGGCTATGTCCAGGATCGCGAGGGCTATGACTACCGCCATCATGCTGAGGTCGGTTCCTCCAACGCGGCCTACGTCGAGGACGATGTGGTCGACCGTTTCGCCGTCATCGGCGAGCCCGATGAACATGTGCGGCGACTCGAGGAGCTCAGCGCGGCCGGCGTCGACCAGTTCAATCTCTACCTCATGAGCGGAGATGAAGAGGCGCAGCTCGAGGCTTACGGCTCGACCATCATCCCCGCGTTCCAGGCGGCCGTCGGGGACGCCTCCTGAGCCGAGTCTCAGGCAGGTTCGCTGGAGTCGACCTGGGACAGACCGCCGCCGAGGAGCGTGCGCAGGGTGTCGCGAGACGCCGACAGGATGAGTTCTTCGCCGGCCTGAAGCCTGCGCTCCACTGGCGGATTGGCGTCGTACTCCCCTGGACCTCGCACGATGGCGAGGGTGAAGATGCCTCGCGCCAGAAGATCGCCCACACTGGTGCCGTCGAGCGGTCCGCCGGGCGCGACACGGTACTCCTCGATGGAGAAGGAGATGTGGGCGCGTGACAGCGCCGCGTCGATGTAGTCGCTGACTGCCGGTCGCACCGCCAGCTCGGCGATCCGATGCCCAGCCATGGTGTAGGGCGACACGATCCGGTCGGCGCCGGCGCGCTTCAGCCTGGCCTCGGCGATGGGTGCGTTGGCGCGACCCACGATGAAGAGCTGGCGGCTCAACGTCCTGGCCGACAGCACCACGTAGACGTTGTAGGCGTCCTCATCCATCGTCGCGACGAGGCCGGCCGCACGTTCTATCCCGGCCGCGAGGAGTGTCTGTTCATCGGTGGCATCACCGACGACGACCAGATAGCCCTCCTCTCGTGCGCGCTCGATCGAGTCGGGTCGGACGTCGACCACGACCACGCTGCGTCCGCTGTCCCGCAGCTCGGCGGCGACGGTGGACCCCACCCGGCCGAAGCCACATACGATGTAGTGGTCGCTCATGCTCGTGATCCGTTCCTGCATCTTCCTCCGCTCCCTGCGACCGCTGCCGATCTCTGCCAGCACCACCTCAGCCATGATGCCGACCCCGCCAAAGAGCAACGCCGTGCCCACCACCGCCGCAGCCATGGCCACCACACGGCCGCCCTCGTCGAGGGGACGCACTTCACCGTAGCCCACGGTAGTCAATGTGATCACCGTCATGTACAGCGCATCCGAGAAGGACCACCCTTCGATGGCCTCGAACAGGATGGTGAAGGTGACCATGGCCACCACGACCGCGATGAGCCACGCACGAACGTGCACCCTGCCGATGCGGGTCCGCTCTGGTGTGGCTGTTGCCTGCCTCGAGGTGGCCCCCCTCAGTGGCGTCGGAAGCGTCACACTCAGGAGTCTAGTGTTCCGCTTGGCTGGTCGCCAGCGAGTTCAGCCACGGCCCGCCAGGCTCGCCTAGCTCCCGCGACCCGAGAAAGGGTCACATGAGGAGTACCCTCACCACGTGGCCATCGGATGTGGCCGATCGTTGAGGAACACACATGACCGCGAAGACACACTTCACCGCTGACCAGGCCCGAGTGATCGGGAATGAGATCGGCATCGATTGGGACTCCAGTCCGTTCGACGTGGACGAGTTCCGAGACGGCCTAGATGTGGAGCTGGAGCATGGCTTGCACGACCCACAGACCGATGTGAGCGGAAGCGACCCGGTCGTGACAGGCAAGATCGCGCTCGCCCATCTCAAGGAGTTCCCGGACTACTACACGCGCCTCAAGAAGATGGAGGCAGAAGCAGAGGCATCCTGGGCCCAGGACGACTGACAGATCCTCGGCGAGTCGCCAGCGACCAGGTCGGTGGCGTCGAACAACTCGTCGGGTGCACCGTCTATCGTCAGCTGTCCAGTCTGCCGATGACTGTTGGGGGCCGCCGCATCGTGAGTTTGCCGTCCTCGTCGACGGCGGGTCCGTCGGCATGGTTGAAAGCGGGGGTGCGCGGCGGCCGTGTGACCGCCTGCTCGTGGACAATACCTACCGCCGCGCTGTACATGTCGCCCACGGTCTCGCCGGGCCGCGCTCGACCCGACATGCGAGTTCGGACAGGGTTCCAGCATGGACCCCTGTGTGATGGATGAGGCTGCGGGCACCATCGCCATCACGTTCGCTAACCCGCAGCGCGTCTCCTGGTAACCGGAGCGCCCGGGAGGTTGACGAGCGGCGCCACTTCCCGTTCGCATCTCCTCCGTCGCGGACTGCGACTCGAATACCTCACCGTGGGCTGGAACGTGGCCGAAGGGCTGATCGCGGTCGGGGCCGGGCTCGTCGCCGGAAGCATCGCGCTCATCGGCTTCGGGGTCGACAGCTTCGTCGAGACGGTGTCGGGCGTGATCGCTCATCTGGCGCCTTTTGGCCGAAACACGTGGCCGCCTGGATGAGGCGGCGGTCGAGGCGGTCGAACGCCGCGCCGAGCGGCTCGTTGGCGTGGCCTTCTTGCTGCTCGCCGCGTATGTGACCTTCGAGGCCATCCGAACGCTCGCCGAGGGCGAAGCCCCGCTCGCCAGTCCCATCGGGATCGCCCTGACGAGTCTGTCGATCGTGGTGATGCTTTGGCTCGCCCGAGCGAAGCGACGCGTCGGCGAGGCGCTCGGCAGTCGCGCTTTGGTCGCCGATTCCAAGCAGACCTACGCCTGTTGGTACCTCTCGGTCGTGACGCTCGCTGGGCTTTCGCTCAACGCGGTCTTCGGACTATGGTGGGCCGACCCAGTGGCTGCACTCGGCATCGTCGTGCTCTTGGTCCGCGAAGGCTTCGAAACGCTCCGCGGGGAAGACGATGACTGAGACAGATGCAGCCACCAGGTCCATCCGCTCCGATCAATCACCCACCGGTCCGACCGGACGAGATGAGCGGGAGGTGCATGCCACGGTCGATGAGATCATGGAGCGTTGGTCGGCCTGACCGACGAACGGGCATCTGCCGACGCTAGCACCCATCCCTGCCACAGCCGACTGGTGCCCGACCGCACCGTGCTTCCTCCGCCCGGCGGCGTGACTCTGGACCAGTCGGCCGGCGAGACGTGCCCTCCGGCACTGGCCGCTGGCCTGCCGTACCATGCATCGTCGAGTCCACCAGACGGTCGCGAAACGGGAATGTGACGAAGACGCGAGCCGTCGAAAGACGCTAGATGAGGTGCTCGGATGCGTACTCTCCGCTTGATCCTGACCGGGGCGGTCCTCCTATCGCTGCTCGCCTTGGGTGGCACACCGGTCGTCGCGCAGGACGACGGATCGGCCACGGCCACGGCCACGGCCACGGGCACCCTGACATTCGTCACGCCGGTGCCAGGCGCCACGACCGATGGCGACATGGCCTCCAACGACGAGGCGACGCTGCACGTCCATGACTGGACCTCGAGCGACCCACGCTTGACCGGGACCGCCACGTACACCGGTACCTGGCAGCTCTACGATCCACCGGCCGAAGATTGCGACGACCCGGCCGCCACGGCTGGCGCCGTCTACGAGATCGTCAATGATGGTGGTGGCTGGCGCTGCGCCGGGATCCGTGCCCCGTTGCCCGGACCGGATGGCGCCACGAACGTGCATACGCTCGTCCTTCGTGGCACCGGCGGGTACGAGGGCCTGAGCGCCTATATCCTCATCGACTGGAGCGCCAGCCCGTTCGCCTTCAGTGCGCTGATCACACCCGACGTCACGCCCATCGGCCCGGTGCCCCAGGGGTAGCCCGCCGGACACGAGATCGTCAACATGCCCAACCTCCGGGAGCATCTGGATTTACCGCAGTTCACCGACGCCGCCGGCGAATCGACCGGCGAGACCGTATTTCGCGTGGGCGGCAACTGGGTGAAGTCGGGCGTTCCTCGCTGGAAGGGCTACCTGTTCTACGCCATCTGCCTCTTCGGCGGAGCGGGGCTGATCCTGACGTCGGGGTCGGAGTTCGACCTGTTCGCGTTCTTCGGCCTCATCTGCGTGGCCATCGGTGTGGCCGGCGCCATCGAGACCGTGCGCGGCAAGCCGTTCACCAAGATCTTCGGCGGCTGACCACCAAGGCGACCAGGCGGCCCGCTAGGTCGAGAAATCGGTCACATCGAGGACTTCATCGACGTGGTAGGGGATGGGCACCCCACGCATGAAGCCCCGTGAAGAGGTGACGACGAGATAGAGCTTGTCGGCCGACAAGATGGCCACCACGACCTCGTGTCGGTCCTGGCACTCGATCTGGCCGACCTCATCCTGGCGCTGCACGCCATCGACGCGGTGCGTCAGCCTGAAGATGCGTCTGGGCGATGCCGGGAAGCCATTATCACGCGCGAAACGAACGACAGCCTCGCGATATTGCTCGGCCTGCTCGGGGCTGGCTGCGCCCGGAAAGAAGTAGCGCGGGATCTCGTCGGCCATGTCGCTATTGTGCCGCGCTGGACTTCAGGCCCGCTCAAGGAACCTCGTTCGCAACGCCACAAGCGTGGCAGCATCAAGATCGAGACCATCGCTGAAGTAGGCCTCGACCGAGCCGTGGTCGGCCTGCATCGCGTCGAGCGCTGCCTGGAGGAAGCTGGGCTTGACGCTCATCAGCGGCTCGATGACCTCGCGACTACCGCCACGAGCGACGAAGTCGGCCACGACACCGGCGTAGGCCGCGCGCACCGGCGCATCGCTCTGCAGGTACTCCTCCACCACCAGGTCGGTAGCGACACCCAGGAAGAGCAGCAGCGCGGCGGTGGCCCAGCCGGTGCGATCCTTGCCCGTGGTGCAGTGCACCAGCGCAGCGCCACCGTTCGTGTGGGCGAGTGAGCGATACAGCCGTCCGAAGCCGGCCCTCGCACTGGGGAGCCGGACCATGTCGTGGTAGGTGGCGATGTAGAAACGCTCCGTGCCGCCGTCGGCCAACTCGCGCGAAGCGCGGGGCGGGTCATCCATCAGGGCGAAGACGGCGGCCGGATCCGCCTCGCCCGAATTGGCCAGGACATCCAACGGAACGTGCTTGGCGCCGGCTGGCAGTCGGTCGGGGTTGCGCTCCTGCTCGATGGCGGTGCGCAGGTCGAAGACCGCTCCGATCCCAAGGTCGGCCAGTGTCGCCAGATCGGCGTCGGAGGCCGCGCTCAGTGTGACCGACCGATAGAGAAGTCCGCGGCGCACGCGCCAACCATCGCCCGCGGGGTGACCACCGGCATCGCGCAGGTTGGGGATCGAGGCCAGCGCGATGGTTCCCGAATCAGCCACGCGACCGACGCACCACCTCGAGCATGAGCGCGAGCAGGCGTACAGAAGCTGAGTGCGATGCACCTACGGACAAGTCGTCTCTCCCCAAAATGGGCGTGACCACCCGGACCACGCACGCAGCGCCACGGTATCACCCCTCATCACCCGACCGCCGGGCACCAATCGCATGATTTCCAGACCGTTCCCGGCCACAGCTGTGCAGTCACATCTCCCGGGACCACTCGAACGGCCGGGTGCCAGCCCGATAGGATGACCATGCTGGGCGCCTCGACCGCGGGCTGAGGCCGGATCCGCGATCGAACGGGGGCAAGCATGGACATCGACGTCGCCATCAACGCCTTCTCGCGCGTCCTCCCGGTCCTCTTGTTGGTCGGCCTGGGCGCGCTCTTCCGACGGCAGGCATTCCTCAGCAGCAGTGCCATCGACGGCCTTCGCAAGCTCGTCCTGAACGTGACCCTGCCGGCGGCGCTCTTCCAGGCCTTCCTGCACGCGGACCTGGAGGCACGGTACGCGGTCATCGTCGTGTCGGTCTTCGGCGCCTGCCTTGCCGTCTTCGCCCTGGGACCGAGGCTACGCCGCGCGGCCGACGTCCACAGTGGCGGCATGCCCTACCTGATGGCCGGTTTCGAGGCGGGCATGATCGGCATCCCGCTGTTCTCGGCCGTCTTCGGCGCGTCGGAGCTGTACCGCTTCGTGGTGGTCGAGCTGGGACAGGAGTTCTTCGTGTTCTTCGTGCTGGTCCCGCTGGTCCTGCGCTGGGCCAGTGGCCACACCCCACCGCTGACCGATTTGTTGGTGGGCTTCGTGCGCACCCCGGTCATCATCGCCATCATCGCCGGGGTCATCGGCAGCCTGCTGGGGCTGGCCGACGCGGCACACGCCAATCCCATCGGCGAGGCGGCCTTGACCACGGTGAACATGCTGGCGGCGGTGACGACCCCGGCCATCGCCATCGTCATCGGCTACTCGACGTCGTTGAACCTCGGCTCATTGCGAGATCCCATCCGGACGCTGGCCGTGCGGATGCCCATCTGGATCGGGCTCGGGCTGGTCTTCAACGTCGTGGTGATCGACGGCCTGCTGGGGCTCGACCGTCTCTTCGGGGCAGCCGTGATGACGATGGCCATCCTGCCGCCAGCGTTCGTGGTGCCGCTCTACATGGCCCGTGGTCGTGGCCGTGACGTCACCGATGACCCCGACCATGACTACCTGGCCAACACGCTTTCGCTCGGCACCATCGCGACGTTGGTGGCGATCACGGTCGTCGGCGTCTTCTACGCGACGTAGGCGAGAGTCCGCTCTGAGCGAG
The DNA here is from genome assembly GCA_963778955.1 of uncultured Chloroflexia bacterium. Taxonomy (GTDB): domain Bacteria; phylum Chloroflexota; class Limnocylindria; order Limnocylindrales; family CSP1-4; genus JAFMJV01. The sequence goes on along the minus strand of CAVZWI010000002.1, from coordinate 511,014 downwards.
CGGAGCAGCCGCTAGTGGCCGACGATGGTGGCGAAGCGCTGGTGGTACTCGGGCGGCTCCAGTGCGCTGCTGAAGTAGTAGTCGACCGCGATGATGCTGCCGGCGTCCAGCTTCACGAGCGCCACGATGTGGTCTGGCCCGTGGTCGCCGGCGGCGTCCTCGATGACGCCCTGGCCGATCCAGGTCTGCCCCTCACCCTGCACCCGGCGCCACTCGATGCGCGGCGGCTCCCCGGTGCGGCTGCGGTACATGCCCATGATGCGATCGCGGCCCACGAATTTCTCAGCCATCTGCGGGCGGCCTTCCACGGCACCCGGGGCAAGCAGTGATGCGTATGTGTCCAGGTCCCATTCCGCGAACGCGCGAAGGAACTTCCGGGCGACGACGCCCTCTTTCATGGTGGTCGTACCTCCTGTCGTGCATCCTAGCCGCTCGGCAGGCATGACGCGTGGACCGCGCGAGGGGGCGGACCGGCCCATCCGGGGTTGCGGCAGGGCCGATACCATGCCCCTCACGATGACCGACACAACCGATACCCCAGCTCCTGTCCAGGACGGCACGTCCAAGCCCTCGCGACCTGTTCGCAGCTCGCTCAAGACCTTCTTCAAGCCCCAGTCTGTGGCCTTGATCGGCGCGACCGAGAAGGCCGGCAGCGTCGGCCGCACCATCCTGTCCAACCTCATCGCCAGTCCGTTCGGCGGCACCGTCTATCCGGTCAACCCCAATCGCCCCAGCGTCCTGGGCATCCAGAGCCATCGCAGCATCGCATCCATCCCCGAGAAGGTGGATCTGGCGGTCATCGTCACGCCGCCCAAGTCGATCCCCGGCATCATCGAGGAGTGTGGCGAGGCAGGTGTGCCCACCGCCGTGGTGATCTCGGCCGGCTTCAAGGAGGTCGGCGAGGAAGGCGCCCAGCTGGAGCTCGATCTGGTAGCCAAGGCGCGCGAGTACGGCATGCGCGTCATCGGCCCCAACTGCCTCGGCGTGATGAGCCCCATCTCCGGGCTGAATGCCACTTTCGCTGCGGGTATGGCCAACAAGGGTCGCGTCTCGTTCATCGGTCAGAGCGGCGCGCTCATCACGGCCATCCTCGACTGGAGCCTGCGTGAGGGCGTCGGCTTCAGCTCCATCATCTCGCTCGGCTCCATGGCCGACGTGGGCTGGGGCGACCTCATCGACTATCTCGGTGACGACCCCGACACCGACGCCATCGTGATCTACATGGAGACCGTGGGCGATGCCCGCGCGTTCCTGTCGGCGGTCCGGGAGGTGGCCCTCCATAAGCCCATCATCGTGATGAAGCCCGGTCGCACCGCAGAGGCATCGCGTGCCGCGGCCTCGCACACCGGCTCCATGACCGGCTCCGACGAGGTCCTCGACACGGCCTTCCGCCGCACCGGCGTGCTGCGTGCCGACCGCATCAGCGACCTCTTCTACTTCGCCGAGATCCTGGGCAAGCAGCCGCTCCCCAAGGGCCCGCGCCTGACGATCCTCACCAACGCCGGCGGCCCCGGCGTGCTTGCCACCGACGCGCTCATCCGCTACGGCGGCAAATTGGCCCCGGTCTCGGACGAGACCATCGCCAAGCTGGACCAGGTCCTGCCGGCGACCTGGAGCCGCGCCAACCCCATCGATATCATCGGCGACGCGCCGCCCGACCGCTACGCGGCTGCGCTCGACATCATGGCCACCGATCCCGACAGCGACGGCCTGCTCGTCATCCTTACGCCGCAGGCGATGACGAACCCCACCAAGACCGCGCGCGAGATCATCCCGTACACCACCAACACGGACAAGCCCATCATGGCCTGCTGGATGGGTGGCAGCGACATCGAAGCCGGTGAGCGCATCCTGAGTGAGGCCGGTGTGGCCACCTTCCCATACCCGGACAGCGCAGCCCGGATGTTCACGGAGCTGGTCGCCTACAGCGAGAACCTCAAGTCGCTCTATGAGACGCCGGGCCTGACGCCCGACTGGGTTCGTCGGCCACAACGCAAGCGCGCGCGTCAACTCATCGAGCAGGCCCGCGCCGCGGGTCGCACGACCCTGTCCGAGCCCGAATCCAAGGAATTGCTCGACGCCTACGGCATCCCCGTGGCCGAGACCCGCGTCGCCGACACCGTCGAGGATGCCGTGTCTGCCGCCAACGACATCGGCTATCCGGTCGTGGTCAAGCTCGTCTCGCACACCATCACCCACAAGTCGGACGTCGGTGGCGTGCGCCTCGACCTGCCGGACGAAGCGGCCGTGCGCCAGGCCTACTCGGATATCGAGACGGCCGTGGTCAAGAACTACAGTGCCAGCGATTTCGAAGGCGTCTCGGTGCAGCCCATGATCGACCGCAACGGCTACGAGCTGATCCTCGGCAGCAGCATCGACCCGCAGTTCGGCCCGGTGCTCCTGTTCGGGCTCGGCGGCACGCTCGTGGAGGTGTTCAAGGACAGCTCGCTGGGGCTGCCGCCACTGACCGCCACTCTCGCGCGGCGGATGATGGAGCACACCAAGATCTACACCGCGCTCAAGGGCGTTCGGGGCCAGGGCAGCGTCGACATGGCGGGCCTGGAGCAGCTTCTCGTCCGCTTCAGTGAGCTGGTAGTGGAGCAGCCGGCCATCGCCGAGCTGGACATCAATCCGCTGCTGGCCTCGCCCGACCGCCTCCTGGCACTCGACGCGCGCGTCATCCTGCATCCGGGTGATGTCGCGGACGAAGACCTACCCAAGCCGGCCATCCGACCCTACCCACGCAAGTACGCCAGGCCGTGGAAGACGGAAACGGGCCTCGACTTCGTCATCCGGCCCATCCGGCCCGAAGATGAGTCGCTGGTTATCGATTTCCATGGTCGCCTCTCGAAGGAGACCGTCTACCAGCGCTACTTCACCAAGCTGGGCTACGAGCAGCGAGTCGCGCATGAGCGGCTGGTGCGCGTCTGCTTCACCGACTACGACCGTGAGATCGCTCTGGTGGCCGAGCGGCTCGACCCTGAGGCTCGGAAGCTCTGCATCGCCGGCATCGCACGGCTCATCCGGTTGAACAACTCCGATACCGCAGAGTTCTCGCTCATCATCGCCGACGACTACCAGGGTCACGGCCTGGGGACGGAGATGGTGCGCCGCCTCATCGAGGTCGGACGGCAGGAGGGAGTCGCCCGCCTGGTCGCTGAGATCCTCGGCGCCAACGGCGGCATGGTCCGTATCTGCGAGGAGCTGGGCTTCACCATCAGCATCGACGACGATGGGGAGACCGTCCAGGCGGAGCTGATGCTCAGCTGAGACCAGGCCCGGGCTGACCGTCGTCCTCGACTCACGAGGGCGGCGGTCGTCTTCGTCGTGCGTCTGGACGTCAGGCAGGCACCGGCTGGGCGAGGCCGTCGTGGGCCGGCTTGGCACGGGCCGCCTCCGCCACCATTCGCGCCCACAGCGGCGCCCGTTCCAGCTCGCCGTAGCGAAGACTGGGCTTCTGGGTCACCTTGAATGACTCAGGTGAGGCGATCACGTTGGCACCGCTGGCTCGCAAGCGCCGCGCGATGCCAGAGGCGGCAGACCCGGAGAGTGCGCGCGGCCAGTCGAGGCGTGTGTCGAAGGCCGCCGCCGGGATGCTGTGCAGGGCCTGGACCGGTAGACGGTCGAAGAACGCCCGCACTGGGGGCGTCACGGTGCGGCCCTCGGTGGGCCCACCGACGAGCAGCAGATGGCAGTGCTCCCAGACCGTAGCTGAGGCATCCTCAGCGGCCAGAAGGGACACGGGGCCGTATGCCTCAAGAGCCACGGCTATCGCTTCGGCGATCTTCCTGGTGTTGCCACTGCGGGAGCCATAGACGACGACGGACTTCACGGTGATCGACCTCCGGTCGAGAGCGGGATCGAGACGGCGTCGGGCACAGGCACCCAAGGTGCGGTCTCGGATGGGGCGCGGCGGCTGCCGCAGGAGGTGGCTGGTCTACGCCGGCGACTTGGGTATGCCAACCCCACGGCGACGAGGGCTGCAGTTGCCGCTGTGTGCTGCTGGGCACCAGCGACGTGCACCGACACGATACCGGCCTCCTTTCGTAACCATATCGTAACCGAAAGGGCCGCGAGCGTCAGGTGCCGAATGTCCCGTCCGGCAACGCCAGACCGGCTATTCCATCGACGTGGATTCGACCGGCTTGGAACGGTAGCGGGTGACGAGTTCGCGCACGGCCATCTGGTTGCGCACCGGAGGCAACCCTCGTTCGAGCAGCGCCAGATCGATCGAGCACCATCTCCCCGATCTCGTCGAAGGCCGAGGGGATGCCACCGGCGCGATGGGCCTGGAGGACCATGCCCTCGACCATTCGGGCGGGATGATCGGCCGGCGCCGGCTCGTCGGGCCAGACGTCGGTGGCGGCCAGGAATCGACCCTCGTCGACGTAGCGGACCATGGCCTCGAAGTCGACCACGGCGGCACGGCTGGTGAGCACGACGCGGGCGCCCTTGGGGATCAGCTGCATGTTCTGGGCGTTGAGCAGGTGCGTGGACTCGTCGGTGACGGTGGCCAGCACGAACAGGAACGCGCTGGTGGCCATGACCTCATCGAGCGAGGCCGGCACCATGCCGGCGTCGCGGATGACCGCGTCCGGAAGCCAGGGATCGTAGCAGCGCACCACCGCCGGCCGGAACGCCTCCAGCAGCGGCAGCAGCTTGCGGCCGATGTTGCCGAAGCCGAGGATGCCCATCTCCGAGCCGCGCAGCAGGATGGCATCCTGCGTGGACTGGAAGACGTAGCGCTCCCGCCCTTCGCGGAAGGCACGATCCTCGCGGCTGATACCTCGCGCCAGGTCGATGGCCAGGCCGAGTGAGAACTCGGCCACCGCTTGCGCGTAGGCGGGCATGCAGGCTACGACATTGACACCCCGCTCGAAAGCCGCTTCGTAGTCGACGTTCTGGAAGAAGTTGCCTTCCACGTTCAGGACGCCGCGCAGCCTGGGCGCGCGCTCAAGGCGCTCGCGCGGCAGGTCGGGCTGCCCGATGATCGCCATCACCTCCGGCAGGCAGGCGTCGATGGCCTCCTCCGACGGGTCTGCCTGGCCGTCGATGACCTCGTAGCGCTCGTTCAGGCGTCGCAGGGCGTCGTCAGTGAAGATGCGCTCGATGGTCTGGGGTGCTGGGCGCAGCAGGACGACGGGCTTGTCAGGCATGCTGACCTCCTCAGGGCGTGTGCGGCGCCTCGGCTGACGCCGCGTGATGATCTCTGCGTCGAGGGTACTCCAGCACCCCGACCGCGGGAGCGCTGTCCTCGCTAGAATCGGCACGGATGAACGACACCGACCGAGAGCCGGGCCGCGAAGCCGACCGCCGTGGCAGGCAGGCACCGGCCATCCCCGAGGGCGCGACGATCGGCCCACCCGACTTCATCGGCGTGGGCGTCCATAAGGCGGGCACGACCTGGTGGTGGGCATTGCTGGTCGGTCACCCGGCGATCGATGGCGTGCCGCGCCGCAAGGAGTTGCACCTGCTCGATCGGATGAAGGACGAGCCCATCGCGCAGGAGCAGAAGGACTGGTACTACCGCCAGTTCCCGCGGCTGCCGGGACACCTGGCAGGGGAGTGGACGCCTCGCTACCAGGCGCTGCCGCGCATGCCTGCCATCATCGCCGAGGTCGCGCCGGAAGCGAAGCTGCTGACGATGGTGCGCGAGCCCGTGGAGCGCTACCGCTCCGGACTCAACCAGTGGCACGAGGAGAACCGCCGCCGCTCGCTCAAGCGGGACGAGAAGAGCGGCAAGCGCGAGGCGCGCATGCGCGGCTTCTACGGTCGGCAGGTTGCGCGGCTCATGGAGGTGGTCGGGCCCGACCGCATGCTGGTGCTGCAGTACGAGCGCTGCGTCCGCCAGCCGCTGGAGGAGTTCGCACGAACGCTGGAGTTCCTGGGCCTGGAGCCGTATGCTCCCGACCCTCGCCTGCTCAGGACCCGCGTCAACCAGACGGTGGGCAACAAGCGCTCCGTCCCGCCGAAGGATGAAGTGGCACTCATCGCGGGCTACGAGCCCGAGGTGCTGGAACTCAAGCGGCTCGTCCCCGACCTCGACCTCTCACTGTGGCCGCGCTTCAAGCACCTGGAGGATGCCTGATCTTACTCGCCATCCCAGCCGAGTTCGATGTCGCGCACGATGGCATCACCAGGGGGCGCATCACCGGCGCAGGATGACGGCATCAGGCGGGTGCGTCACCCCTGCCGCCATCGAGTCCTCGCCGGGTCTGCGCTACATTGACCGCGACCGTCACGCGCCGGGAGGCGATCCGCTGCCATGTTTCCCTGGGTCACTGGGCCGACCTGCTGCACCTGCCCCGCTTCGCCGCCATGATCGAGCAGCCGCCCCCGAGCTCCGACTCGCCACCCCAGCCGGACCACCAGGACGTACCCCGGGGATGGAGCCGCCGAAGCATCGTCGGCACGGCCGCGCTCATCATGCTGTTCGTGGCCGTGGGACTCTTCGCGGCCTGGACCGTCACGCCGGGGCCGGACGAGGAGGCGCTGGCACGGCCCGCCGACACCGATGTCGTGCTCGCCGGTGGCAGCCCGCTCTCGTGGGATCCGGCCGCCATCGCCGACGGCACATCGGCCCAGGTCCTGGCCCAGGTCTACGAGGGCCTGACCGTGCTGGATGCCGACTCGGTCGTGCGACCGGCCCTGGCGGAGTCCTGGCGGCTGGAGGACGGCGGCCGTAGGCTCGTCTTCGAGCTGCGTGACGGGCTCACCTTCAGCGACGGCAGCCCCATCACCGCCGAGGACGTGAAGCGCTCCTGGCTTCGTGTCATCGATCCGGCCCATCCGAGCCCGCTCTCGAGCGTGCTTGATGACGTCAAGGGCGCGGCCGCCTACGCGCGCGGCGAGGGCGACATCGATGCGGTCGGACTGGATGCTGCTGGCCGCACGCTCCGCGTCGAATTCGAGCAGCCGGCCGCCTACTTCCCGGCGGTCGCTGCGGTGCCGACGCTGGCGGTCGTGCCGACGGCCATCGAGCGCACGGCCGCTGGGCCTGCGGACGGCGTGGCCATCGCCGCCTCCGGGCCGTACGTGCCCGTCGAGCAGGGAGATGGCCAGATCCGACTCCAGGGCAATGACGCCTACTGGGCCGGACCGCCAGCGATCGAGCGCGTGACGGTCGTGACCGACGACGGTGGCCGCAGCAACGTGGACGTGTTCGAGGATGGAGCCGTCGACTGGACCGGCATCTCACCCGCCGATGCCACGTGGATCCGCTACGACCGCGAACTCGGGCCCCAGCTGCGCTACACCGAGGACATGGCCGTCGAATACCTCGGCTTCGACACCGTCGAGCCACCCTTCGACGACCCCGGCGTCAGGCGTGCCATCGCCATGGCCGTCGATTGGCGCCGGCTGGCCTCGCTGGCCGGGGACAGCGACCAGGCACTGACCTCGATCGTGCCGCCCGGAGTGGCCCTGCGCGGAGCGGGTGACTACCTCCTGCCCTACGACCCCGCGGCCGCGCGCGCCGAGCTGGCGGCGGCCGGCTATCCCGGAGGCGCCGGCTTCCCGGAGATCTCGCTGGCGACCTATGGCGCCGGCCCCGCCGAGGCCATCGCCAGCGACCTCGGGCGTGAGCTGGGCCTGCACGTCACGGTCGAGGTCCGGCCGTTCGAGGAGCACTCGGCGCTGCTGCTGGCCGATACGCCGGACATGTGGACACTGTCGTGGAGCGCCGACTATCCCCATGTCCACGACTTCCTGGGCCTGTTGCTGCACTCCGACAGCAGCGCCAACATGGGCCGCTGGAGCGACCCTGAGTACGACAGCTTCATCGATGCGGCCGCCGCCACCAGCGACAGCGCCGAGCAGGCGCGACTCTACGACGCGGCCCAGTCCATCGTGCGCGAACAGGTGCCGGTCATCCCGCTTGACTACGGCGACCGCTGGTGGCTGAGTCGCGAGCACCTGCAGGGTGGACAGATCTCCGGCGTGGGCATCGTCCGCTACGCTGGACTGGCATGGGGCGATCGATGAGACGTGACCGGCTGGCGGGCCTGGCTATGTTGCTGCTGGTGCTGGCTTCGTCGCTGACCATCTGGGCACCAGCGGCCGCGGATGCCGATGTCGTCTTCGGCGCACCGCAGGCCGCTGGCGCCTTCGGCGAGACCGTCGTCTTCAGCACGACATTCCGATCCGCTCGAGCGCCGCAGCGCGTCGAGTTGCTGACTCGGCAACCGGGTGATGACGACGAGCAGGTGGAGTTCGCCAACCTGGAGAGCACCGGCCCGGATGGCTGGCGTGCCAGCGTCCATCGCGCCGGTCATATCGTGCCCAACACCACCTGGGAGTACCGCTTCCGCGTCGTCACCGACGAGGGCAGCGCCACCGGTCCGTCCGCCACCCACACCGTCGCCGACGAGCGCTTCGACTGGCGGGCCCTGCAGGGCGACCGTGTCAAGGTCTGGTGGTATGACGGGAGCGAGGAGTTCGGTCGAAAGGCCCTCGCCATCGCCGAGCAAGCCCTGGCGTCCGCGGCAGGACTGCTCGGCGTGTCGGACATGCAGCCGGTGGACTTCTACATCTACGCCGACTCACGTGCCTTTCGCGAGGCACTGGGACCGGCCACCCGCGAGAACGTCGGCGGCCAGGCACACCCCGCCATCCGCACGCTCTTCGGCCTCATCGGGCCTCGGGAGATCGATTCCGACTGGCTGACGGAGCTGATCACCCACGAACTCGCGCACCTCGTCTTCCACGACGCCGTCGCCAACCCCTACGAGTACCCGCCGCGCTGGCTCAACGAGGGCTTGGCGGTGTACCTCTCGCGGGGCTACGTGGACGGCGACCGCGCAGTGGTTCGGGGTGCCGCCGGTGGCGGCAGCATCATGCCCCTGGAGGGCCTGGGCGGGAACTTCCCGACGCGCCCCACTCGCAGCGCTCTGGCGTACGCGGAGAGCGTCTCCGCGGTCGACTACTTCGTGCGGACGTACGGCGAGGCGCACCTGGTGGACCTCATCACCTCCTTCGCCGATGGCACCGGGCTGGACGCCGCCTTCGTCCGGGCGACAGGCTCTGACTTCGCGACCTTCGACGCCGCCTGGCTGGCATCGCTCGACGCCAGGCCCCCGCAGGTCTATGGACCGCGCGACGTGGAACCCGGTCCCACTCCGGACGCATGGGCAGCGCAGGCGGCGGCCCTGCTAGGGTGACGGCACATGGATGAGATCCGCGAACAGGTCGATGACGCCATCACCGTGTCGGGTGGCGCTGACGCTGCGCAAGCCCGGCAGGTCCTGCGCAACCCCAGGTTCCTGGCCCTCTTCGGCTCGCAGATCTTCACCCAGGTCGGCGGCAACATGGTGCTGTTCGGCCTCACCATCACCGTCTTCGGGCTGACCGACTCCAATACCTCGGTCAGCCTGCTGCTGCTGATGTTCCTGGTGCCGGCGGTGATCTTCGGCGCCATCGCCGGAGTCTTCGTCGACATGTTCGACCGGCGCAAGATCCTGGTCGCCACGAACTTCGCGCGCGGCGCCCTCTTCCTGTTGCTGGTCTTCTTCACCGATCAGTTGGTCGTCATCTACGTCGTCACCGCACTGGTGGCTACCTTGACCACGTTCTTCGCCCCGGCTGAGGCGGCGATGATCCCGCTGGTCGTCAAGCGCGCGCAGCTGATGACCGCCAACAGCCTGTTCATCCTCGCCTTGCAGGGCGCCTTCGTCCTGGGCTTCGCCGTCCTGGGTCCACTGGCACAGACGGTCGTGGGGACAGAGGCCCTCATCTTCATCGTGGCCGCCGCCTATGGCCTGGGCGGCTTGTTCTGCCTGATCCTACCCCCGGCCCCGGCGGGCGATATCGGTGGTGCCAACTTGCAGTCGGCGCGGAGCGCGGTCGCGGCCACCATCGACCAGCTCAAGGAAGGCATCCGCTACATCCGCGACCACCACAACATCTTCTGGTCGCTGACCTACCTGGCCATGGTGGCCTCACTCATCGGCGTCCTGGGCGTCATCGCCCCTGCCTTCACGCGCGACGTGCTGGGGCTCGAGGAGGGCCAGCTCATCGTCATCCTGCTGCCGCTCGGGGTGGGGCTCGTCAGCGGCATCGCCATCCTCAACGTCATCGGCAAGTACCTGCCCCGCCGACGACTCATCGAGGGCGGCATGATCGCGCTGGCGCTCTCATTGGTGATCCTGGGACTGGCCCAGGAGTTCATGGGCCAGTCGGGCGATGGCGACCACACCGCGCTGCTGGCGGTCGTCGTGGTGGTGGCCTTCGCGGCCGGGGTCTGCTACGCCTTCGTGGCTGTGCCAGCGCAGACCTCGCTCCAGGAGGAGCTGCCTTCCGACGTTCGCGGCCGCGTCTTCGGCGTGTTGAACATGCTGGTGAGCATGGCCTCGTTCATCCCCATCATCCTCGTGGGGCCGGTGGCTGACGCCATCAGCGCGGCCACGAGCCCAGCCACGGGGGCCGCGACGGTCATCGTCGTCTCGGCGCTCATCGTGGGCGCCGTGGGCATCCTGTCTGTCATCTTCGCCCACCCGCATGTGACCGGTTCCGCCCGACCGCTCAACGTCGAGCCCATGGACCCCATGACCGTGACCTCCGCCTCGTCCACGCTCAATCGGCCCTTCCGCCTACGCTACATCCCAGGCGACGTGGATGCCGACGAGGACATGGAGGCCACCCGGCCCATCCGCATCATCGCCAGCCAGGTCGTGCCCGGTCGCGCCGGACCGGCCCCGCAGCGATCCCCCGACCAACCCCGTGACTGATCGACCACGCATCGCGGTCGTGTTCACCGGCGGCACCATCTCCATGCTGCCCGATGCCGTCACCGGGGCCGCGGTCCCCGCGCTGGATGGGACGGCCATCCTGGCGCGAGTTCCGACGCTCGGTGCCATCGCGGACCTCGACGCCATCGACTGGGGCCTGGTCCCGGCGTCGCACCTGCGCTTCTCCCAGATCCTGGAACTAGGCCGGCTCATCACGAGCGCCGCGGGCAAGCCCGGCGTGTCTGGCGTAGTGGTCGTGCAGGGCACCGATGTGCTGGAGGAGACGGCCTACGCCTGGGACCTGCTGTACACGGGCGCACCACCGGTCGTGGTCGTGGGTGCCATGCGCAACGCCGGCGATCCTGACTACGACGGACCACGCAATCTCACCGACGCGGTGCGCGTGGCCGCCGACCCGCGCCTGACCGGAGCCGGGGTGGTGGTGGTCATGGCCGGCGCCATCCTGCCGGCCGAGGACGTCACCAAGACCCACAGCACCGCGATCGACACGTTCGGGGCTCGCAACCAGGGACCGCTGGGCCACGTCGTCGGCGAGGAGGTCGTGCTGGATCGCCAGCGCACGGAGCGACGCACGCTCGACCGGATCCCCGACGCTGCGGCCGAGCCGGTCGTGCTGCTGACGGCGGTGGTCTCCACGAACGGCGACCTGCTGCGGGCCGCGGTGGGGCAGGGCGCACGCGGCATCGTGCTGGAAGCGACCGGCTCGGGCAACACCGACCCCGACCTGCTGACGGCCGCCGGGGAGGCCATGGCCGGGGGCGCGACGGTGGTGCTGACCACGCGCTGCGCAGCCGGGCCGGTGGGCCCGTGGTATGGCTTCAGCGGCGGCGGCCGCTCGTGGCAGGACGCCGGTGCCATCCTGGCCGGGACGCTCAGTGGGCCCAAAGCGAGAGTGGCCCTGGCGCTGGCCCTGGGTGCCGGACTCGATCGGGCTGCGATGACACGGCTGCTGGGTGTGACCGAAGATGCCTGACCTCGTCGCCGAACGGCTGATCATCGGCCGTATCGCCACGCTGTCTGGCACGAGCGGGTTCGGCTGGGTGGAGGCGATCGCCGTCGCGCGTGGCCACATCGTCGCCGCTGGCCGCGCCTCGGACGTGGAGGCCTTCGCGGGGCGGGACACGACGGTCTGGCGACTGCCGCCCAGCCTGGCCGTGACGCCCTCGTTCACCGACGCCCATCTTCACCTGGCATCGGCCGCCCTGGGCGCCGAGCAGCCCGACCTCACCGGCCTCGACCGGGACGGGGTGATGGGCGCCATCGCCGCGGTCCACGAAGAGCGACTTGCCGCGGGTGACGCTGATAGCTGGCTGCTGGGGCACGGCTGGACGTTCCCGGCGCTGGGCGCCCATCCCGATGCCGGCTGGCTCGACGAGGCCGCCCCGGGCCGGCCGGTGGCGCTATGGGCCCATGACCACCACTCGCGCTGGCTCAGCGCACGCGCCATCCAGTCCGCCGGACTGGCCGCGCGCCCCGATCCGCCATCGGGCCGCATCGAGCGCGACGACGACGGTCGACCCACCGGGGTGATGTACGAAGCTGCTGCCGCCCTGGTGGATGCCGCTATCCCACCGGCGACCCTGGACGACGTGGACTGGGCGGTGGGCGCCTACGCCCGCGGGTTGGCTGAGCTGGGCGTGACCTCGGTCCACGATCCCGGTGGCCTGGCGCCCGACCCGGAGCTGCGCGGCGGGCCGGTCTTCTATCGCCAGATGGCTGCGGCTGGGCGGTTGCCGCTGCGGGTCATGGCCAGCGTCCGCGAAGAGCAGCTGGAGCGCGCCATCGAGATCGGGTTCCGCAGCGGCCGGGCGATCGAAGGTGATGAGCGCGGCCGCTACCGTGACGGCTGGCTGAAGCTGTTCAGCGATGGGGCCCTCGGCAGCCGCACTGCGGCCCTGCTGGCCCCCTACCAACCGGGCGACCCGGCTGGCGCGCCACCGGGCGGCGCCTGTGGCATGCCGGTCCGTTCCTTCGAGCAGCTCGCCGACCTCGCCGGGCGTGCCGCTGCGGCCGGCATCGCCAGCGAGATCCACGCCATCGGCGATGCCGCCGTGCGGACCGTGCTCGACGTCATCACCGGCCTGCCGGTAGTGCCGGCGGCGATGCACCGCGTCGAGCACGCGCAACTGGTCGATCCGGCCGACCTCGGGCGCTTCGCCGCGCACGGCATCCCGGCTTCGGTACAGCCGAGCCACCTGCTGAGCGATGCGGTGGCGATGCGGGGATCGTGGGGCCAGCGTGCAGCCACCGCCTTCCCGCTGGCGGTCCTGGCAGCGACCGGTGCGTTGCTGCCCTTTGGCACCGATGCTCCGGTGGAGCCGGCCGACCCCTGGCCCGGGCTGGCCGCGGCCGTCTGTCGTCGCGGCCCCGGCTGGCCGGCGCTCGATGCCTTTCACCCCGAACAGGCGATCGGTCTCGACCGCGCCTTGCGGGGCGCCTGCCTCGACGGGCCGCGATCGGCCCACCTCGACGACCAGGGCCACCTGGGCGTGGGGGCCCGCGCCGACCTGCTGGTGCTTCCGGCGGCCATCTTCGATGAACCGCCCGACCCCGATCGGCTGGGTACGACCCGCCCGATGGCGACGTTGCTCGATGGTGAGGTGGTCTTCCGTCGACCCGACTTCGACCTGTAGCTGGGCGCTACTCGTGTAGCTGGGCGCTACTCGTCGGAGGCCCAGCCCCGCGCCCGAGCGACCGCTCGCTGCCAGCGACCCACGAGGCGCTCGCGTTCGGCATCGGCCATCCGCGGATCGAAGCGCCGATCCAGCTGCCAGGTCGCCGCGACCTCATCGGTCGATGACCAGTAGCCCGTCGCCAGGCCGGCCAGGAAGGCGGCCCCCAGCGCCGTCGTCTCGGTCACGCGCGGCCGCTCCACCGGCACGCCCAGGATGTCCGCCTGGAACTGCATGAGCGCGTCATTGACGGCAGCGCCGCCATCGACCCGCAGGGCATCCAACCCGCCACCAGCGTCGAGCGCCATCGAGTCCAGCACGTCGGCCACCTGGTAGGCCATGGCGTCGAGGGTGGCCAGCGCGACCTCGGCGGCACCGGTGCCCAGCGTCAAGCCCATGATGGCGCCGCGGGCGTCAGGGTCCCAGTGCGGCGCCCCCAGCCCCACGAAGGCCGGCACCACCACCACGCCGGCGTCGCGATTCGGCACGGGCGGCGAGGTCCTCCACGTCAGCGCTGCGCTCGATGATGCCGAGACCGTCCCGCAGCCAGCCGACCGCGGCGCCAGCGATGAACACCGCACCCTCCAGCGCATAGACCGTCTCGCCCTCCTCACCCAGCTGCCACAGGACGGTCGAGAGCAGCCCGTGCTCGGAGGTGACCGCCTCCGTCCCGGTGTTCAGCAGTGCGAAGGCGCCGGTGCCGTAGGTGCTCTTGGCCATGCCCGGTCGCTGACAGGCCTGCCCGAAGGTGGCCGCCATCTGGTCCCCGGCGATGCCGGCGATGGGCAGTGAGGCACCCAGCACGCTCGGATCGGTCTCGGCCAGCAAGGCAGAGGAGGGGCGCACCTGCGGCAGCATCGCCATGGGCACCCCCATCAGCTCGCACAGCCACGGATCCCAGCGCCGCTCACGGATGTCGAAGAGCAGCGTGCGGCTGGCATTGGAGACATCGGTGATGTGGGCTCGGCCGCCACTGAGGCGCCAGACCAGGAAGCTGTCCACGGTCCCGAAGCACAGCTCGCCCGCCTCGGCCCGGGCGCGCGATCGGCGGACTCCGCATCGAGGATGTGCGCGATCTTGGGGCCACTGAAGTAGGCGTCCACCGGCAAGCCGGTCAGGGCGCGTACGCGGGCCTCGTGACCCGCCGCCCGCAGGGCGCGGCAACGGTCCGCCGTGACGCGGCTCTGCCAGACGATGGCCGGCGCGATCGGCACTCCGGTGAGGCGGTCCCAGACGATGGTCGTCTCGCGCTGGTTGGTGATGCCCACCGCCGCGATGCTGCCGGCGCCGCCGGGGATGGCTGTCAGGACCTCCTGCGCGACGCCGATCTGGCTGGCCCAGATGTCCTCGGCATCGTGGGTCACATGACCGGGGAAGGGGTAGCCCTGTGGGTACTCTCGCTGCGCCACGGCCATGGCGCTGCCGTCGCGGTCGAAGACGATGGCCCGTGAGGATGTCGTGCCCTGGTCGAGGGCAAGGACGTACTCAGGGCTCATGCTGTGGCTCCTCTCCGTTCATGTCACTCGATCGGAACGTCGTACTCGCGGTGGGCAGCGGCGAGGTAGGACTCGACCTCAGCCGCCTGGCGTCCTGGTTCCCAGCCCAGCTGCGTGCCCATGATGGCCGCCACCCGCGGGGCGATGGCCGCCCCGCGGTCTCGTCGAGCCATCGACAGGCGCATGCGCCTGGCCAGCAGGTCGTCGAGGCTGAGCGCCATCTCGTGCTCCACACCCCACGCGACCTCCGCTTCCAACTCCAGCGTGTCGGGAGCCAGCGGTCGCAACAGGTCACGTGCTTCGCCCAGACGGACCACATCGCGCGCCTGCGTCCCGTGGCGGTCGACCAGCGCGCGGGCACGCTCTTCACCGAGATCACCGACGCCGGCAAGCTCTACCACGAGGGCGTCAAGCGTCTCACGTGGTGCCGCGCCAAGCAGTTCCAGGTTCGCCGTGCGGCTCGGCGGCCTCGCCGCACCCCGGGCCTCGAGCGCGACATCGACCGCATCGCGCGACATCAATCGATAGGTCGTGTACTTGCCGCCGGAGACGCGGATGAGCCCCGACTCCTCGCGATGGATGGTGTGTTCGCGGCTGACGCGGGCGGTGTCACCGCCGGGCACGCCCACCAGCGGACGCAGGCCCGCATAGGCGCCCACCGCATCCTCGGGCCGCAGGTCGGCATCCAGGACGTGGTTGACGTTGTCGATGATCTGGCGGACCTCGTCGGCCGTCGGTGTCGGACGATCGGGTGCGCCGTCGTCCGCCTCATCGGTGGTGCCCACGATCCAGGCACCGGGATAGGGGATGAGGAAGAGCACACGGCCCGGGATCTTCAAGGTCATGCCCGTCTTGAGCGGCAATCGCGCGCGCTCGAACACCAGGTGTGTGCCGCGACTGGGGACGAGCTTGATGGTGGAGCCGCCGAGCCGCGCCTGGGGGTGCCCCAGCCAGACGCCCGTGGCGTCGACGATCATGGAGGCCCGCACAGCGATGTCGGAATCGCTGACCCGATCATGGACGGTGAGCCCGGTGACGCGGCCGTCGTCGGCGGTGAGCAGGCTGCTGGCGCGCGCCCGCGTCACGACTGCAGCACCGGCGGCCACCGCGGTGCGGGCCACGGCGATGCTGAAGCGCGCGTCATCCTCCACGCCGTCGCTGTACGTCACGCCGCCGCGCAGTCCGGCCCTGCGGATGGGCGGCACCAGCGCCGCCACAGCGTCAGCGCCGAGGTGATGGGCACGGCCGCCATCGCGCGCCGCACCCAGCAGGTCGTAGAGCGTCAGGCCCGCCCCCATGAAGAGACGACTGACGAGAGGATAGCCATAGACGGGGAAGAGGAAACGCTCCAGCCGCACCAGGTGTGGCGCCAGTCGGATGAGCCGCGAACGTTCGGCCAGGGCCTCTCGCACCAGGCCTAGACGCAGGTCCTCCAGGTAGCGCAGCCCACCGTGGATGAGACGCGACGAGCGTGATGAGGTGCCGACCGCCAGGTCATCCTGCTCGACCAGCGCGGCCTTCAGACCGCGAGATGTGGCATCCAGCAGGACGCCGGAACCGACGATGCCTCCTCCGATGACCACCAGGTCCCAGGCCTCGTCGGCCAACCGGGAAAGCACCGCCTCACGTTCGACGAGCGGCCGACCGGTCACGCCAGGTTCCTAGACACGATCGGATGCTACCCCGCCGTCGACGGCCTCGCGTGACACCCCGTCACTCAGTCGGCGTCGCCTGCCGCCCGCAATCGCTCGGCGGCGTCCTCGGCGGTGATGTCGCGCTGCGGCTCGGAGAGCAGCTCATAACCCACCATGAACTTGCGCTTGGTCGCCTCCAGCAACGGTGGCATGAAATGCGCGTGCAGCTGCCAGGGCTCGGTCGACTGACGGGGCTCGGTCGTCGACCGGTCGAAGGGCGCCTGGTGCCAGCCCATGGAAAAGGGCATGGGCTGGTCGAAGAGAGCGTCGTAGCGCCGCATCAGCCGTTGCATGACGCCGGCCAGCGCAGCACGCTGTGTCGGATCGAGATCGGGGATGCGTGCCGCCGGTCGCTTGGGGATGAGCAATGTCTCGAACGGCCACACGGCCCAGAACGGCACCAGCGCCAGCCACTCGTCGTCCTCCTCGACGACGCGCACGCCGGACTGCTCCTGCGCCACGAGGTCGAGCAGCAGGCCGCGACCCGTCTCGGCATGGTATCGCCGCTGAGAGGCGTCTTCGCGCGCGGCTCGGTCGGGCAAGGCGGCGCCGGCCCAGATCTGCCCGTGGGGGTGTGGATTGGAGGCCCCCATGGCCTCACCGCGGTTCTCGAAGATCTGCACCCATCGCCAATCAGCGCCAAGCTCCAGCGTCTGCTCCGCCCACATCTCGATCACCTCGCGCACGCTCGAGCGATCCATGCGCGTGAGGGTCAGGTCGTGGCGTGGGGAGAAGCACAGCACGCGACAGGTGCCCGGCTGCGCCTCTGCCAGCAGCAGCCCGTCCTCCAGTCGGTCCTCCCCGGCGTCGGGACGCAAGGCGGCGAAATCGTTGGTGAACACCCAGGTGGAGGTGTACTCGGGGTTCTGGCCGCCGCTGGCGCGGGCGTTGCCGGGGCAGAGGTAGCAGCCGGGGTCGTAGACGGGCCGTTCGTCGATGACCGTGCGGCGCTCCTTGCTCCCCAGCCACGGTCGTTTGGTGCGCCCGGCTGACACCAGCACCCACTGATCGCTCAGCGGGTCATAGCGCCGATGTGGGCCGCGCGGGACGGGCATCCTCAGTCGGCCCTGGACAGGAGCGGCGGGACCGGCAGGACCGGCAGGACCGGCAGGCCCTCCAGCGGCTCAGTCGAACCGGTCAGGATGAGCTCGCCGACCTCTTCACGGAGGACCGCTCGCGCCTCCTCGTCCAGGCCGCGGTCGCTGATGACGATGTCAGCGCGGTCAAGCCGGGCGATGGTGCTGACTCCGGTGACGCCCCACTTGGTGTGGTCGGCGGTGACCACCAGCCGGCGTCCGGTCTCGATGAGCGCCTGGTTGGTCTCCGCCTCGAGCATGTTGGGCGTGGTGAAACCGGCCCGCTTGTCGACGCCGTGCACGCCGAGGAACACGAGGTCGACGTTGACCGCGCGCAGCGCGCTGACCGCGAACGGCCCCACCAGCGCATCCGAGGGCGTGCGCACGCCACCACTGAGGATGATGGTCTGGTCACTGCGTCCGCCGTGGTAGAGCACCTCCGCGGCCGGCACCGAGTTGGTCACGACCGTGAGCCGGGGGACGTCGACGAGGCGGCGGCTGACCTCGTACGTGGTACTGCCGGCAGAGATAGCCACGGCCATGCCCGGCTCCACCAGCGCGGCTGCCGTCCGCGCGATGGCCAGCTTGGCCTCGTGTTCCAGCGTGCGCTTGGTGTCGA
This sequence comes from uncultured Chloroflexia bacterium, assembly GCA_963778955.1. Lineage (GTDB taxonomy): Bacteria > Chloroflexota > Limnocylindria > Limnocylindrales > CSP1-4 > JAFMJV01. Next base: position 492,712 of record CAVZWI010000002.1, on the reverse strand, counting down.
AGCCAGGCTCGTGCACCGAGGATTCGCGCAGCAAGGTGGCGCCGCCGTGGACCTTGACCAGGTGACCCTGGGATTCGAGCGCTTCAAGGTCGCGACGCACGGTCATGTCCGACACGTGCAACTGCCGCACCATGTCTGCCACCCGCACGGCCCCATCAGCCCGGAGCCGATCGAGGATGTAAGCATGGCGCTGCGGTGCCAACACTGTACTGGCTCTCCCTGGCTACTGAGGCGATGGTAGTCGGATTCTGCCGCGAACTTCTACAGAAGTCAACGGATGGACACATCTGATCGTAGAGACGTGTCATTCGGGTTGACATGCCGTCTCAAGAAGGACACAATCCGGGGCGAACCGTGTCGGTTTCTGTCGGACCGTAGGGAGATCCGCAGTCATAGAACGAGGAGGAAACAGATGGCGTTCCCTGGATCCCGCGCACCCCGGCGGCTGACGGTCACCGCGACCGCCCTCGCCACGGCCGCGCTGGCATTCACAAGCCTCGGTGCCGCCGCTCAGGACAATGCGACGACCCTCGGCTCCAACTACTCGGACGAGGTGCCGCGCACGGCCATGGCCGATGCGATCGCCTACTGCGAGGATGCAGCCGGCATCACCGTCAAGGTCAACACCGTCGAGCACGGCGCTTTCCAGGACCAGCTCAACTCGTACCTGCAGGCCACCCCGGACGACATCTTCACCTGGTTCGCCGGCTTCCGCATGCGCTTCTTCGCGGAGCAGGGCCTGGCCACTCCGATCAGTGATGTCTGGGCCGAGGTCGGCAGCAACTACAGCGATGCCTTCAAGACCGCCTCGACCGGCAACGACGGCGAGCAATACTTCATCCCCATCTACAACTACCCGTGGGTCGTGCTCTACCGCCCAAGCCTCTTCGAGGAGAAGGGCTACACCGTCCCGACGACGCCCGAGGAGTTCTCGGCTCTGCTGCAGAAGGCCGCCGACGACGGTCTCGTTCCGTTGGCCTTCGCCGACAAGGACGGCTGGCCGGCCATGGGCACCTTCGACATCCTCGACATGCGCCTCAACGGCTACGACTTCCACGTCGGCCTCATGGCCGGCGACGAGTCCTGGACCGATCCGCGTGTGACCGCCGTCTTCGAGTACTGGCGCGACAACGTCCTGCCGTACTCGCAGGAAGGTGCGCTCGGCCGAACCTGGCAGGAAGCCGCCCAGAGCCTGCTCAACAAGGAAGCCGCGATGTACTTCCTGGGCACCTTCGCCGCGGAGCAGTTCCCGGCCGAGGAGCAGGGTGACCTCAGCTTCTTCGCCTTCCCGGCACTCGGCACCGACTACGACGCCGAGATGGGCATCGACGCCCCGATCGACGGCTTCATGCTCAGCAAGGCCCCGGCCAACATCGACGCCGCCAAGGCGTTCCTCAAGTGCATGAGCACCGGCGCCGCCCAGATCGTCTACCTGACGGGCAACCCGGCTGCAGGCGTGGCCGCCGGCAACGACGCTGACACGAGCGGCTACACCGAGCTGCAGAACAAGGCGGCTGAGATCATCGCCGCCTCAGGCAAGATCGCGCAGTTCCTTGATCGCGATACGCGACCGGACTTCGCCGGCCCCAACGGCATGCAGGCCTTCCTGCAGGACTTCCTGCAGTCTCCGGACCAGGATCTGATGGCGCTCCAGGAGTCCATGCAGGGCTACTGGGACAGCCTCCCTCCGCTCTAGCAGGATCGATCTCCGGTGACCCATGACGTCGCCGGGACCCCGGCCCCCGCGAACGCGGCATCTGCCGCGCGCGCGGGGGCTACGGCTAAGCAGGGGCCCATGAAGCAGCGACGCTATAGCCCCTTCAGCCGACGGGACCGGCTGACCCTCGCGCTCATGGTCGGCATCCCCACCTTCGTGGTGGTGGTGTTCATCGCCCTGCCGACGCTCTTCTCGATCGGCCTGTCGTTCACATCATGGACCGGCGTCGGCGGGCTCGACTCGATCCAATTCGTGGGCCTCAAGAATTACCAGAACCTGGGCATCATCCCGGTCAGCCTCGATCCGCTCGAGTTCCACGGCGTGTACCGGCCCTTCTGGCCGGCGGTCCAGCACAACATCATGTTCCTGGCATTCTTCGGCTTCGTGGCCACCCCGATCGGCATGTTCTTCGCGGTCCTGCTGGATAAGAACATCCGCGGCACCCGTATCTACCAGAGCGCGCTCTACGTCCCGGTGGTGCTGTCGCTGGCCATCGTCGGCTTCATCGCCATCCTCTTCTACGCGCCCGACCAGGGCTTCCTCAACAACCTGCTGGGCACGAAGTCCAGGGATCCTGGCTTCATCGACTGGCTCGGCAATCGAGACATCAACATCTGGGCCGTCATCATCGCCGCCAGCTGGCGACACATCGGCTACATCATGGTGCTGTACCTGGCCGGCCTGAAGGGCGTCGACCCCAGCCTGCGCGAGGCCGCCCAGATCGACGGCGCCAACGAGCGACAGACGTTCCGCTATGTCGTCTTCCCGGTGCTGCAGCCGATCAACGTCGTGGTCATCGTCATCACCGTCATCGAGGCCCTGCGGGCCTTCGACATCGCCTACCTTCTCAACAAGGGGCTCAACGGCCTGGAGCTGCTCTCGATCCTGGTCACCAACAACATCATCGGTGAGGCCAGTCGTATCGGCTTCGGCTCATCCATCGCAGTGGTGCTGCTGGTGGTCTCGATCGGACCCATCATCTTCTACCTCGTCCGCGCCCTCCGGGAGGCCAATGCATGAGCGCCGCCACCACGACGCCGCCCGCGCCCAAGACGGTGGCACGACACTACAACTGGCGCCGCTGGATCCTGCAAGGCTTCCTCATCAGCATGAGCTTGCTGTGGCTCTTCCCCATCGCCTATGCCGTCGTCACCTCGCTGCGCCCGTACGAGGAAACGGCCGTGCATGGCTACGCCTCCGTTCCGGCCTTGTCCGATCTGACCCTCGACAACTACACCAACGCCTGGAACCAGGCCGACCTGCTGCACTTCTTCTGGAACACGGCGATCATGGTCATCCCGGCGGTCATCATCGTGCTGTTCCTGGGCTCGATGATGGCATTCACGGTGTCGCGCTACAGCTGGAAGTTCAACCTCTCTCTGCTGATGCTGTTCACGGCCCTGAACCTGCTGCCGCCGCAGATCGTCATCACGCCACTGTTCCGGATGTACCTTGCCATCCCGATCCCCAAGGACATCATCATCCCCGGCTTTCCCAGCGACAACGGCCTGCTGTACAACCAGGTCATCGGCATGGTGCTCATCCACGTGGCCTTCCAGCTGGGCTTCGTGACGTTCGTGCTGAGCAACTACATGAAGACGCTGCCCAAGGAGCTGAACGAGGCCGCCATCGTCGACGGCGCCTCGGTCTGGAAGACGTTCTGGTCCATCATCCTGCCGCTGACGCGACCGGCCCTGGCCGCGCTCGCGACGCTGCAGGTGACCTGGATCTACAACGACTTCTTCTGGGGCCTGATGCTGATGTTCACCGGATCCAAGTTCCCGGTGACGTCGGCGCTGAACAACCTCAAGGGCCAGTTCTTCGTCGACAACAACCTCATCGCGGCAGGTTCCATCCTCGTGGCGATCCCGACGCTGATCGTGTTCTTCGCTCTGCAGAAGCAGTTCATCAGCGGCCTCACCCTCGGGTCGACCAAGGGCTAGGTCCGCCCGTCCACCCGCCGCCGAACTCGGATCAGGCAGAGACGAAGCCCGCCCCGTCCACCGCACGGACCGTCCAGAAGCGTGGTGTGCAGCCGGTGAGCGCGGGGTAGTCACGCTCGACGCGCTGCCGTAGTCCCGCCACGGCATCGGGCCGCACCAGGCTGATGGTGCAACCGCCGAACCCGCCGCCGGTCATGCGCGAGCCGGCGACGCCGGGCGTGTCGATGCTGAGCTCCACCAGCGCGTCGATCTCGGGACAGGTGATGGCGTAGTCGTCGCGCATCGATGCCTGGCTGCCGGCCATCAGCACACCCAGGGCAGCGTGATCGCCCGCACCGAACGCCTCGACGGCGTCAAGCACGCGTTGGTTCTCGGTGATGACGTGGTACGCGCGCCGGTAGTCGACGGCATCGATACGGTGGCGATAGGCATCGAGCCGAGCCATGTCCACGTCGCGCAGCAGCGTCACCGACGGATCGTCGGCGGCGATCACGGCCACGACGCGCTCGCAGGCGGCGCGGCGGGCGTTGTACTCGTTGTCGGCATGGCCGTGCGAGACGCCGCTGTGGATGACGACCAAGGCCATGTCGTCGGGCAGTGGCACCGGCTGCCACTCGGTCGAGCGACAGTCGAACAGGAGCGCATGGCCAGCCACCCCGCAGGCCGAGGCGAACTGGTCCATCAGCCCACACATCACCCCCACATGGTGGTTCTCCGCGTATTGGGCGATCCGGGCGATCTGGAGCGGTCCGGCCGATGGACCAGCGGGGCCTGAGAGCGCCCACGCCGTCACCACTTCGAGTGCCGCGGAGGAGGACAGGCCCGAGCCGATGGGCAACGTGCTCGAGAGCAATCCATCGAAGCCGCGGATGGGTTGGCCATGCAGATCCATCGCCCAGGCCGTGCCGGCGATGTAGTCGTGCCAGGCATCGCCCCGGGGCGGGAACGGATCGCAGGCTGATGGTGGCATCCTCGCCGCCGTCGTCACGCCGGATGCGGATGCGCGGGCGGTCACTGGGAAGCAGGGCCATGCGGACGTCCATGTCGATGGCGAAGGGCAGCACGAAGCCGCCGTTGTAGTCGGTGTGCTCACCGATGAGATTGACGCGACCGGGGGCGCGCACGATCAGGACCTCGGCCTGGCGCCCGGCGGCCTCCGGAAAGGCGGCCAGCAGGCGTTCCACGAGCGTCGCGCGGGAGGGAGTGGTCGGGGTGCTCACAGGCTGATGGTAGGGGCCAACAAGCAGCCTCGCTGCCCCATCGCGGGCAGCCCTCGATGGGGAGCCATGTCGCACGTCGGACACTCCGCGGAGCGGCCGCGGGCGCTACGATGTGGGCGGGCCACCGCGCCCACGAGCCGAGAGGCGCGAAACCGACATCGTGGAGGAACGACACACATGATCCAGCGTGCCATCGGCGTCACCGTCGGCGCCATCGTGACCCTGGTGATCCTGGTCGATCATGAACCTCGAGAATCCCAGTTGGCAGGACTACATCGCCCCGCTCGCCATCGGAGCGGTGGCCGCCTGGGCCTGGCCCGTCGTCATCGCCTTCTGGCTGGGCCGCCGTGCCAAGCAGCGGCGTGACAACCAGATCCAGAGCGAGGTCGATCGCCAGCTCCAGCAGCAGAAACGCCCATGATCGTCCGGCCCAGGACCTGCTAGCTGCGGTTCAGCTAGCCCTTGGGCGGGCGAGACCTCACGCGAGGGTCGAGCGGCATCAGCAGCGGCTGCCAGTCGACGCCGTTACGATCGCGGTGCCAGAAGACGATGGCATTGTGTCTCCGGGCAAGCGACATCACGAACCGATAGTCGCGCGGGTTGATGTTGCCGATCGGGACCGACTCCGCCGCTGAGTTCGTCCATCGCCTGCCAATCGTATCGGGCCTTGGCGTCCTGCGCCGACCGCGACAGCAGGGCTACTCGGACGAGCGGTGCTCGAGGCCACGCTGGAGCGCGGCCTGCTCCTCGTCGGAGAGGTTTCCCTGCAACACTCGCAGGTACTCCTCCTCCTCGCCTACGTGCGTCTTGACCAGGGCGTAGAAGCTGATGATGAGGCGGCGCAGGCCGAGCGCATCGGTGGGATTGAGGCGACCGGCCTCCGCACGCTCGAGATAGCCGCCCATGGATTCGATGAGCCGGGCCATCTCCTCGTGCTCCCGACGCAGGTGCGCCATCGAGTGGCGGTTCTGCTGCAGCCGCTCCAGCTCCGGGTAGATGGTGCTTTCCACCACCTCGACATGCGGCCACAACGTGCCCGTCATGAAGTCGTACTCCTTGGCGAAGGCAGGACCGAATCCCGGGGACACGGGCCGCAGTTCCAGCATGTCTGCGAGTGCCGGGAGGCGATCGATGTGCTCGCGGATCCTGTCGTGGTGCTCGTGACCGGTCTCTGGCAGTGTCGTCATGATGACCTCGTAGGCTGCGACCCGATCATGCCCGGGCTGGAGCAGGCGCAAGAACGACGGGCGGGGCCGCCCGGCTCCGATCGTGCCCGGTGCGGCGAACGAGCGACAGGGCCGAAGGGACCAGAATCGGCCCACTCGACCATTGACGAACACTCGTGATCGTCGACGTGCCTGACGAGGCGAACGGTGCGCATGCACAACGTTCAGAGGTCGCTCATCCCGCGGTGAGCGCGTCAGTGGGTGACCAGACCCTGGTCCAGGGCGATCCTGGCTGCCTCTGTCCGGCTTGACGCGCTGAGCTTGCCGAGGATGTTGGAGACGTGCACGCCGGCCGTGGACTCGCTGATGAAGAGCCCCTGCGCGATCTGCTTGTTGGTGTGACCTGCCGCGACCAGGGCCAGGACCTCACGCTCCCGCGGGGTCAGACCGTAGGCCGGAGGGCTATCGCCGGAGCCGGCGGACGCGTCCCCGATGCGGACTCGCATGCGCCGGGCCAGCGTCTCGAGCTTGTCCATCAAGGGCTTGGCGCCGAGCTCCTCAGCCACCCGATATGACTCCCGGAGAGCGGCCACGGCTGCCTCCCGGTCGCCGCTCACGTCTGCCAGCTCGGCGACCCGCCACCAGGCCTGGGCCGCGCGGAAGGGGCGCCCGATGTCGGACCATGCGTCGGCCAGCGAGCGCCAGGTGGCGGCCTCCGCAGACCCCAGCATCCGCTCACGTTCCGCGTCCACCTGCCGGCGGTTGAGCTCGAGCACCCGAGCGAGTCGGCTCCCGGGCTCTCCGAGCTGGTCCTGCCAGCTGCGCGCCAGCTCGACCACACGGTCCATGCGCTCCACCGCGATCCTGGCCGACTCGACATCCCCGGACGCGAGCGCGATGCGACCTGCCTCGGCCAGTGGCCAGGCGGCGACTCGCGCCAGGTCGCTGTAGGCCAGCCCGACATCAGCGACCGGGACGAGCTGGAGGCCTTCCCACGCGATCTCAGCAGCGTCCTGGTAGCGCCCCGCGAACGCGGCTAGTTCGATACCACCCTGGTAGATGGTGCCATTGGTGTCGATCGAGGGGCCCTGTGTGACGTTTGCGTGGGCCCACTCCCAAAGTGGCTGGGCCCGCTCGTCACCGCGGCCCACCAACAGCCCCAGCACGTACAAAGCGCGGTAGGTGTCGGTGCCATCGCGGCTATTCGCCGCGCGGTCGGCCTCGGCCAGGAACTCGACCGCGTCTGACCAGGCCCCGGCCTCGTAGGCGAACAAGACTGCGTCCATGTTGATGTAGCTGCCGTACGTTCGGGTCACGCCCCACTCGGCGGCCGCCTTGATGCCCACGACCGATGCTTCCACGGCGCGGTCCGGATATCCAGCGACGTAGTGGACCTCCGCGAGGTTGACGTGCGCGCGGCCGATGTCATCTGGGAGACCCTGCTCCACCGCGATGCGCAGGGCCTCCTCGCTGGCCTCCAGCGCAGCATCGATGTGGCCCAGGCCGGCCAGGGCCATGCCGAGCGAGTTGAGCGCGTGACCCTCCAGATCCCGGGCTCCGATGGCGCGAGCCAGCTGCACCGCCTCGCTACAGAGTCGTCGAGCCTCGTTGAGTTGCCCGTGAAGCATGTGCACCTGGCCCAACCCGGAGAGCGCCCGGGCACGGACGACTGGCGGATCGGCCGGGGCGATACGCAGCGCCTCCTCGTACTCGACCACGCTGCCGGCCCAGTCCCCAGCCACCCAGAGCGTGCGGCCGAGGAGGATGCGCAGCGTGGTCAGGCGAGCGAGGTCCCGGGTGCCGAGCTCCTCGATAGCCTCGCGACAAGCGGCCACCGCACGCCGGTACTCGCCAGCCATCATCGCCGCGCGCGAGGAACGCTCGAGCAACTCGGCATGGTCGATGCCCGGGTCGCCCGGATCGCCGGGCACGCCGGGCACGCCCGGCACGCCCGGCACGCCCGGGCCGCGAGCCTCATCCCAGAGCAGCAGGGCCGCCTCGTACTCACGGGTGGCGATGCCGAACGAGAACCCCTCCATGGCGGCATCGCCGGCCGCGATCGAGGCCGCCAGGGCACGGGGATCACGGGCCTCGCGCCAGTGGTAGGCGAGCTGGATCCGCAGGCCGGGCCCGCTCCCGGCGTCCTGGTCGTGCGCGGTCAGGACCTCGCCCCAGCGGCGGTGGAGTCGTCGTCGCTCGGTCGGCAGCAGGGCGTCGTAGACCGCCTCCTGGAGCAACGCGTGCCGGAAGCTGTAGGCGTCATCTCCATCGAGCGCCTGCGTCGGGAGCAGCAGGCCCTGGTCGACCAGCATCCGCAGATGCTCGGCCATCGCGCCATCGTCATCGCCGGCCATGGCCTCCAGCGTGCCATGCTCGACCTCCCGGCCACCGACCGCGGCCACGCTCAGGAGGTGCTGCGCCGGCTCGGGCAGCAGGTCGATGCGCGTCAGGAGCACGTCGCGCAGGGACGAGGTCAGGGTCTCGCCCATCTCCGTGCGACAGCACAGCAGCTCCTCCGCGAAGAAGGGATTGCCATCAGAGCGTCGGTGGATTCTCCTGGAGCTCGAGTCCGGGCAGGTCCTCGCCGAGGATGTCGTGCGCCATCGCACCCAGCTCATCGAGAGCCAGCGGCTCGAGGTCGATGCGTTCCACGTTCGCATCACGGGCGATCTCAGCCAGCCACGGCCGCAGGGGATGCCGCCGCGTGATCTCATCGGTCCTGAACGTGGCCAGGATGGTGATGGGCACGCCTCGCACGGCGCGTAGCAGGTAGGAGGTCGCGGCCAGGGTCTCCGGGTCGGCCCAATGCAGGTCCTCGAGCTCCACCACCAGCGGCGTTCGCTCGGCCAGGCGCCCGAAGAGGTCCAGCAGTGCCTCGTACAGCCGCGCCTGTGCCCAGACCCCGTCCTCGCGGATGGCCTCCTGGGTGCGGAGCGCCGGCACGAGGCGCGACAGGTCGGTGGCCGAGCGGCCAGCCAGCGCGGCGACCGAAGCCGTGCCGTCCTGCGCCACGAGCGATCGCAGGATCTCCGTGTACGGCGCGAAGGGCAGTCCGGCGTCGCCCATGGCCACGCACCCGCCGACCAGCACCCGGCTGTCCTGCTCGATGGCCATCTCGCGGGCCTGGGTCAGCAGTCGCGTCTTGCCCACGCCGGCCTCGCCGCCGATGACCACGTGACTCGGCTCCCCGGCGCGCGACGAATCCAGGGCCACCTGCAGCTGTTGCACCACCGCTGAGCGACCGACCATCACGGAGCTGGTCATCCTGCGCGCCATGGCGTCGATCAGCGACCCCTCTATAGGGGTCAGGCGCTTGCGCGACCAAGCAGTGAGCCCAGGCTGAGACGCAGGGAGCGACGCTTCTGGGCCGGCCTGGCCTGGCGCGCGCGAGGCCTCCCGGACCTGGCGAGTCGCTCGCGGCGGGCTTCGTCGAGGAGGGCGCTGCTGCGGCTGCTGCTGAGGATGCTCATCTGATAGTCGTTCATCGTTCTCTCCGTGGCTTCCGCGGCTGGGGGCGCCGCGTCTGAGCAGGACGATGGCCCTAAAGGGTGGCACGGCACATCGGGAGAACCCTTTAGATGGGAGGTGATGGACCTTCATTCCTGCTTGCGACGGCTCGAGCCCTCACCGATGCACCAGGGCCGTGTCCCGGGGTGGCCAGGTCGGGCCCGGACGGCCCTCGACATGGCACCCGCCGCGCGTTCCCATGGCCGGGACTCTCTTGGTGGAGCCTCGTCGGAGCCATCGTCTACCTGCCCGCGGCGGCACTCGCGATCGCCGGGCACGACGAACTCGCTACCATCAGCAACGTCCCGCTCGTACTCAACGAGATCGCGCTGGCCCTCTGGTTGATCGCGAGGGGGTTCGAGATCGCCCGAATCCCGCACGGGTACGCGGTCCCGGAAGCCAGGGTCTGATCGAGTCGACACCGATGAGTGATCCAGAAGGAGGGAGCGGATGAAAGCCATCGTCCAGGACCGGTATGGTGACCCCGAAGATGTCGTCGAGCTCCGGGAGCTCGACAAGCCAAGCGTCGACGAGGGCGAGGTCCTCATCCGCGTCCGAGCCGCCTCCATCCATGTCGGCGACGCCATCATCACCGCGGGCCTGCCATACCTCATGCGCCCAGCCTTCGGCCTGCGCCGTCCACGACACCGGGTGCTGGGCACGGACATGGCCGGCGTGGTCGAGGCGGTCGGCACTGGGGTGACGCAGGTCAAGCCCGGGGATGAGGTCTTCGGCTGGGGCGACGGTGCCTTCGCCGAGTACCTCTCCGCCCCTGCCGTGAACGTCCTCCCCAAGCCCGCTGATTTCACGTTCGAACAGGCCGCCGCGACCGGCGTCTCGGCCTTCACCGGTCTCAAGGCGATGCGCGACCGCGCGCAGGTGCAGGCCGGGCAGAAGGTCCTCGTGAACGGCGCCTCGGGCGGCGTCGGGCCGTTCGCGGTCCAGGTGGCGAAGTCGATGGGCGCCGAGGTCACCGGCGTTTGCAGCACCCGGCATGTGGACATCGTCCGCAGCATCGGTGCCGACCACGTCATCGACTACACGACGGAGGACTTCACGCTGGGCGATGCGCGGTACGACTTCATCCTCGACAACGTCGGCAACCGCTCGCTGTCCGAGAATCCGGCGCGTGCTCGCGCCGACCGGGAAGCTCCAGCCCAACGGCGGCGCCCATGACAGCGGCCGCTGGGTCGGCGCCCTGGGCCATGTCGTGGCCAACACTGTCCGATCATTCTTCTCGGGCCAGGTGCTGGCCCCGTTCCTCTCGATGAACAACCCCGAGGACCTCGTGGTCCTCAGGGAGATGGCCGAGGCCGGGAAGATCTCGCCAGTCATCGACAGGACGTTCCCGCTGAGCGAGTCTGCCAGCGCCCTCGCCTACGTCGGTGACGGCCATGCCAGCGGGACGGTGGTCATCACCATGGGCTGACGTGCAAATCGGCGCGAGCGTGCCTGCTCATGGGGCAGACAGCGGTCGCTACGGATAGCAGTCTTCCGGGCTGTTGTCGTGGACATTGCCACCGCAGGCGACACTGATGAGGGTGCCGTCATGAAGGACGCCTCCACCCCACCCTGCGGCGTTGTGGTGGATCGAGCTGGAGTCGTTCATGGTGAGGGAGTCGCCCGTGGTCAACACGACGCCGCCAGCGTAGCCATTGAGTGCCCTGTTGCCACTGATCGAGCTCGAGTCACTCATCGCGATGATGCCCCACGCGACACCGGCGTACTCATTGGCGGTGTTGTCACTGATCGCGCTGGAGCCATTGAGGATGAGGGTGCCCATGTTCCTGACGCCGCCTTCGCGGTACGCCTCGTTGCCGCTGATCGAGCTTGAGCCATCGAGGATGAGGGTGCCCGTGTTGAAGACACCGCCACCCCACGTGGCGTCGCTACCACCGATCGAGCCGTTGCCTTTGATCGAGCTACGGCCCATCAGCGTGAGGGTGCCCGTGTTATAGACACCGCCACCAGACATGGCCGAGCTCTTGGCGACGGCCGTCGTGCCCTTGAGCACGAGGGTACCCATGTTGACGATGCCTCCGCCACGACCGAGGAGGCCCGAACCGTGGCCGTCACGGACGAGGATGTCCTTGATGACGACGCGGACGCCCGTCTTCTTCATGGTGAGGACGGGGCCCTTGCCGTCGCCGTCGAGGGTGGGCCGGCCAGAACCCTTGGCACGGACCCCTAGGCCGGTGTCGCCGTCGACGCTCGCACCATGAGAGTCGGGTCGAACGCGATGCGCTTGGCATCCCGTGACGCGCCCGGATTGCCGATCATCTCCATGGCCATGCGCATCGCCTGACCCACGATCTCCGCCGTCGGCATGCGCAGCGTCGTCAAGGCCGGGATGGTGAAGGCGGCGTACATCAGGTCGTCGAAGCCGACGACCGACAGGCCATCAGGGACCACGATGCCATGGCTATGGGCGCCGTGGAGGACGCCGACCGCCGATAGGTCGGTGGAGCAGGCCACAGCTGTCGGTACCTTCGCCGCGTGCAGCATCCCCGCCAGTGCTTTCTCGCCGCCGGCCAGACTGTTGTCGCAGCGCTGCAGATAGCCCTCCGGCACGCCGCCGAAATGCTGCTGCATGAACGTGATGTAGGCGTCCTCGCGGGTGGGATTGTCGATCGGCAGAAGGGCGCTCACGAAGCCGATACGCCGGTGGCCGAGCGCGACCAGGTGCTCGAGTCCGATCGCCATGCCCTCGCGGTCGTCGACATCGACGGTCGGGAAGCGTATGGGACTGTTGCCCTGCCAAAGGGCGACCACCGGTTCGCGCGCGTCGTGTAGGTCGGCCAGTAGACGTGGCTGATCCTCCATCTCGCCCAGCATCAGCACCGCGTCGCAGTGTCGCGGCTCGAGCACAGCTGGGAGGCCCGGCCCGTCGTGCTCGCGCCCCGCGACGTGGCCGAGGATGATGTTGTACCCGTGGCCCATGGCCTCCACGGCCAGGACCTCGAGCGCGCCCGCGAAGAAGGGGTCGTTGAAGTCGCGCACGACCGCTCCGATGAGCATGGTTGGAGCACCCCGCAGGGCACGCGCGAAGGGGTTGGGCCGGTACCCGAGGCGCACCGCTTCCTGTTCGATGCGCTCTCGCGTCTCGGCGGCGATGGGCACCCTCGAGGGCGCCTTGTTGATGACCCGGGAGACGGTACTCAGCGACACCCCCGCCGCTTGGGCGATGTCGCGCATGGTCACGACCTCGCCCGGATCGCGTCGCGCGGCCCCTTCGGCCGTTACCGGTGAGACGTCATCCTCCGTACGCTGCGCGTTACCGGCCATGGCCGCCCGGTCCTGCCGGCTCCGACCTACACAGCGCCATCTTCGCTCCCCTCGGCGGGCGGTCTCGTCGGCAACCAGACGCGCATGCCCAGACCTTCGCGCTCACCCCACGCATAGTAGGGAACGGCGTGGATGACGACCCCGGCGGCCCGTCTCGGCGGCGCGTGCTCCGACCCGTCCGCCGGTTCGCTCCGGTACGGCCACGCGGTCTCAGCCGGGTCCTCACGGAGGTCGCCCTCGAGCTCGAGCCGGGTGATGTCCCCGACGCCCGGGATGGAGGTGGCAGCGACCTCGACCCGGGGTCCCGGCACGACCTCGAGCGACTCGACCGACGCGCCCGAGGGCAGGTCGGCATCCTCCACCACGTAGACGAGCGGACCACGCTCCAGCGCCACCGTGCTACGCAGCGCATCAATCCGCGGATCGGGCCGGGTCACCCGGGGTGCCAGATCGAGCTCCAGCCGAAGCTCCTCCCCGCGTCGCCAGCTGCGCTCGACCTCAATCGCCCCGGGGCCCGAGCGGGCCAGGAGCGTGGAGCCGTCGAGCGTGAGCGTAGCGCTCGGACACCACTCCGGGACTCGCAAGGCCAGCCGCCAGGGCGCATCAGGGCTCGCACTGACCGTGATGCGCACCGCCCCGGACCAGGGATAGTCGGTCTCGACGGCGAGGACGGCTTGGCCCCCACCACCCTCGAACTCGATGGTGCCGGAGGCGTACTGGTGGACGTGGAGGCCTCGCTCATCGGCGCTCGCGACCTGGTCGGGGAACGTGGCCAGGAAACGCATCAGGTTGGGCGGGCAGCAGGACACGGGGAACCACTCGGCGCGCCGGGTGCTGGCGGCACCCTCCAGGACTTGGAGCCCACCAGAGCGTCGCTGCAACGGGTTGGAATAGAAGAAGTGAATGCCGTCAGCGCCCATCCCGGCGAGGACGCTGTTGAACGCCGTCCGCTCGATGACGTCGGCGAACCTGGGCTCGCCCGTGGCAAGCAGCAGACGCCTGGCCAGCATCGTGCTCCCGATCGACGCGCAGGTCTCGGCGTAGGCCCGGTCGGGCGGCAGCTCGAAGGCGGCGCCGATGGCCTCATCGCGATGCCGCGAGCCCAGGGCTCCGGTGATGTACATGCGGCTCCCGCGCATGACCTCCCAGCGCCTGATCACCGCCGCGAGGAGCTCTTCGTCGCCAGTCTCGACGGCCACATCGGTCACGCCACAGTCAAGGTAGACCTGGCGGACAGCGTGCCCGACAGGCTCGGCCGCCGTTCGCACGGATTCGTGGTCCTGCCAGTAGGTGCTGCCGAAGCGGTCCTTGTCCAGCAGGCCACGCCCGCGGCGCTCGACCAGCAGTCGGGCGAGCTCGAGGTAGCGGGCGCGACCGGTGGTCCGGTACGCCTCGACAAGGGCCATCTCGATCTCCGGATGCCCGCCGATGAGGTCCCGTTTGCCTGGCCCGAGCTCTGACCAGATGCGGTCCACGAACCGTTCGGCGATGCGCAGGAGGCGGTCGTCACCGAGGCCGCGCTGCCAGGCGATGGCGGCTTGCATCAAGTGCCCGGCTGCATATAGCTCGTGCCCCCATCGCAAGTCGGTGAACTCGGCCCCGGGACGCAGCACCTGGAAGAAGGTGTCGACATAGCCGTCCGCTCGCTGGGCTCGACCGATGAGGTCGATGAGCGGCTCGGCCAAGCCAAGGAGGCCATCGTCCGGCACCTGGGCCAGCTCCCAGCCCACGGCCTCCAGCCACTTGTAGACGTCCGAAATCGAGGAAGGGGACGGTGGTCCCGGAGTCGTCGTTGCCTCCCTGATAGGTCCCGGACTCCCCGGTCGCCAAGCGGAAGTTGGTGACGTTGCCCGCCCGCTCCAACTGAGCGGCACCGTGGGGCATGGTGAGGTCATGGTTGAGGGCCCGGCGTGCTGCCCACATGCCCCCGGTGATGCGGCTCGCTGCCAGACCGATCGGTCGGAGGCGGACGCTGGCGGATGCGGTCGGCACGACCGGCGCGACGATGAGCGAACCTGGGACGGTTCGGGACTGGTGATCCATCTCTGCCTCCTCGGCCAATCCCCCGCACGCGCCCGAACGTGCCACCCGGCGACGTCGTGACCACCGCGGGGACCCGAATGCTAGCAGGGATCGCCACGAAAGAAAAGGGTTGTGCGCAAACGAATGCAGTGCTACCCTCCCGGCATCGCTTCGGCCTCGGGAACCACCCGTCGCCGGACGCAACAGATCGGACAGGAGGAGTCATGCGGGGACATTTCCGTAGAGGAGCCACTTTCGCCACGGCAGCCGCCGTGTTGAGCGTGGGACTACTTGCCGCACCACCGGTCGCGGCGCAGGAGGCCTGGCAGGGCGTCGACGACGGCACCACATTGACGATGTGGACACGCGCCGCGACCGAGGCTCGGGCCACGGCCCTCGTGGAGGCCTATAACGCAAGCCACCAGAACCAGATCGAGCTCACCGTCGTGCCGACGGACGACTACCAAGCCGTGGTCGGTGCCGCGGCAGGCTCCAACTCGCTGCCGGACCTCTTCTCGGCCGACGTCGTGTTCATGCCCAACTGGACGTCCCAGGGGCTCTTCACCGACCTCACCGACCGTATCGCGTCACTTCCCTACATCGACAACGTGGGCAAGGCGCACATCGACGGCTCCACCTGGGACGGCAAGCAGTACGGGCTGCCGTTCATCATCGACCTCTCGGTATGGATGTACAACAAGGAACTCTTCCGGCAGGCCGGGCTCGATCCGGAGAACCCGCCCAAGACGCTGGCCGAGTTCGACGCCGCTGCCCGAGCCGTCGATGCCCTGGGCGGTGACGTCAACGGCACCTTCTTCGGGGGCAGCTGCGGCGGCTGCGAGGTCTTCACCTGGTGGCCCATCAGCTGGGCCGACGGCGAGCCCGTCATGAACCCCGAGGGCTCGGAGGCCTATCTCGCCAATGACGAGATGAAGGCCATCTACTCGACCTTCCGTGGCCTCTACGAGGACGGCATCGTGGGTCCCGGCGCGCTGGAGGAAGCAGGCCCGACCTGGACGGCGCAATTCCCGGCAGGTACCATCGGAATCCAGCCCATGCCCGCCAGCCTGCAGGGTCTGGCCACGGACAACCTGAAGGACGAGGACATCGGGGTCACCGCCATCGCCGGCATCAACGGCGGGGAATCGACCTTCGTCGGTGGCGACAGCATCGGCGTCTCGAGCGACAGCTCGGTCGTCGATCAGGCTTGGAACTTCCTCTCCTGGATGCTCGATGACGAGGCCCAGGTCGAGGTCGTGGCCAAGGGCGGCAACGTGGTCGCCCGGACCGACTTGGCTGACAACCAGTACAGCTCGGCTGACCCGCGCCTGGTGCTCTTCAACACCATCGCCGGCAAGGGCGAGACGCCGTTCGCGCTAAAGTTCGGCCAGACCTACAACGACCCTCAGGGTCCCTGGGTCCAGCTGTTGTATGACGCCCTCTTCGGCGACGCCAGCCAGATCGACAACGACAACGCCGCCGTCAACGACTCCCTGGCGTACTGACATCCGCCGCGACATCCGTTCGTAGCAGGCCCTGGAGCGGGCGAGGTCGATGACGTTCCCGCCCGCTCCAGGCAATGACAGCAGAGTTACGCTCTGAACCGATGACTACGGCCACCGAGCGCACTTCCGCCTCCGGCTCCGTACCGCGCCTCAGCCTGCGGCGGCGGCGACAACTCGAGGGCCTCGCCTACGCCACGCCCACCATCGTGCTGGTGGCGGTCTTCTTCGTCCTGCCGCTGCTGCTCGTAGGGCGCATGTCGATCAGCGACTGGTCACTGCTGAGCGGCGACCACGGGTTTAACGCCCCGGACAACTACAGCGCTATCGACTCGAACCGGCTGTTCTGGCCAGCCGTCGTCTTCACCATCGAATACACGATCCTGGTCACTGTGCTGCTCATCGGCCTGGGCCTTGGGCTGGCCATCCTGGTGCAGGAGGGGAGCCGCTACGTGGGCGGCCTGCGCACCATCTTCCTGCTGCCCGTCGCGGTCGGCCTGGCCTCGGCCTCACTGCTGTTCTGGGGCTTCTACTCCCCATCCATTGGTCCCATCAGCCCGGTCCTCGAACAGATGGGCATGACCACGGAGCCGATCTCGTTCCTGGGCTCACCCCTCGCGGCACTGCTCTCGACCACCTTCCTCATCGTCTGGAAGTTCGCTGGCCTGTACATGCTCATCCTCCTCGTGGGCCTGCAGGCCATCCCGCCGGATGTCTACGAGGCAGCAGCGGTCGACGGCGCGACTCGCCGGCAGACCCTGCGCCGAATCACGCTGCCTCTGCTCCGGCCCTCGCTGGCACTGGCACTCATCCTCTGCGTCACGGGCTCACTGCTGGCCTTCGACCAGTTCTACATCCTGACCAAGGGCGGGCCGGCGAACAGCACGGTCACGGTGGTCCAGCTCATCTACCGAGAGGCCTTCCAGCGGCAGAACCTGGGCACGGCCGCTGCCATCTCGATCGTCGTGCTGGTGGTGTTGCTGGCCCTCAACGTGGTCCAGTTCCGCGGCTTGCGCGGATCGGGACAGTCGTGATGGCAGCAGGACGAGCTCAGCCATGACCAGCTCCAACGCGTTCGGCCGCATGCCCTTCTATGCGGTCACGGGCGCGCTCGCGATCATCTTCCTCTTCCCCCTGGCCTGGAGTGCGCTGGCCTCGGTCAGCCCTGCGGGCGGCACCGGGCAGACCCACGGCTACGGACTGGGCAACTACCAGACCCTCTTCGACTTCGGGATCGGCCTCCCGCGCTTCTTCCTCAACAGCGTCATCGTCTCGGGCCTGACCGTGGCGATCACCATCATGGTCTCGCTCCTCGGCGGGTACGCCTTCGCGAGGTTCGAGTTCCCGGGCCGCGAGCTGCTGTTCCTGCTGACGTTGGCCATCCTGATGGTCCCGTACGCCACGCTGCTCATCCCGCTCTACGTGCTGCTCAACGCCTTCGGGCTGCAGAACTCGCTGGTGGGGCTGAGCCTCGTGCTTTCTATGTACCAGTTGCCCTTCGCCATGTTCATGATGCGCATCTCGTTCGAGGCGGTGCCCCGTGAGCTGGAGGACGCTGCGCTCGTGGACGGCTGCGGATCGTTCGCTGCCCTGCGCCGGATCCTGCTGCCGGCCGTCGTTCCAGGCGTCATCACCGTCGGGCTCTTCGCCTTCCTCGCGGCGTGGAACGACTTCTTCGCGCCACTCATCCTCATCAGCGATCCGAAGCAGGCTCCGCTGCCGCTGGCCATGGCTACCCTGCGCCAGCAGTCGATGGGTGTCATCGACTACGGCGCCACCGAGGCCGGTGTCGTCGTCATGGCCCTGCCCTGTGTGCTCCTGTTCCTGCTGCTGCAGCGCTACTATGTGCGCGGCTTCATGTCGGGGGCTGTCAAGGGCTAGCCGGAGCCAGGTGACTGAGGACGAAGGCCTTCGGTCGGAGATCGCCGACGCCGAGGCCATCATCGTCTCCGTTGGCTACAACACCGTCGTCCCCGACCCGGATCTGGGTCTGGGCTGTCTCGGTGACTACGGGAGCTTCCCTGACGGGTACATCGCGTGGGCGCTGGCCAATCCGACGGATTGTCAAGAGGCATTCTTCGACGCCCACGCGGCCACCTACGACGAGATCTTCTCGGCTATCAAGGCGTTGCGCGACGGAGCACCGACCGTCGTGGCCGTCCTCAACGTCCACAATGGCAACAAGGATGATCCAGCGTTCGTGAGTGCGACGGTCCTGGATACCACGATGGCTGACTTCCAGCTCTGGCTCACGGGCGTCTACGATGACTGGAACTCGATGCTCTGTGATCGGGCCACCGCAGCCGGGCTCTCATGTGTCGATGTTGGCAATGACCTGATTGCCGCCCGCCTCGCCGAGGTGGATATCAGCACCATCGAGGCCGCCACACCCTGACGCATTCCCGAGGCAAGGGCCGGTTCCGCTCGCCACGTCTCATCGGACGACACGATACCGCTAACCGCTAATGGGTCCGGACCAGGCCGACGAGAGTCAGACTGGTCACCGAGCCGGGCCGCCGGGTGAGCACTATCCGCCGCAGGACTCCGAGTCCCAAGGGTAGAGCGTGCCCCCGGTGGTCGGTGAGGACGGTCGAGATGGCTGCTGGGGTGGCGTGCCCGATGAGCACTGGTCCATTAGCTCGCCGCGACCTCCTCGAACGGCGTGGGATCGAGAGGAGGATGGAGCGATCGATCTTCGTCGGCATCGACTGGGCCGAGGCCCACCATGACGTGTGCGTGCTCGATAGCGAAGGGACGGTGCTGGCGACCCGCCGGATACCCGAGGGCCTCGAGGGGGTGGCCCGGCTGCACGCGGTGGTCGGCGACCATGCCGATGAGCTCGATGAGGTCATCGTCGGCATCGAGACCGACCGGGGCCTGCTGGTGACCGCCCTGCTGGCGGCCGGGTACCGGGTGTATGCGATCAACCCCCTGGCCGCCTCGCGCTACCGCGAGCGCCACGCCACGAGTCGGGCCAAGTCCGACCGCGCTGATGCGCGGATGCTCGCGGACCTCGTGCGCACCGACCGTCAGCACCACCGCACCGTGGCGCCCGACAGCGAACTGCAGGGGGCCATCAAGGTCCTCGCACGGGCCCACCAGAACCTCATCTGGACCCGCGGGCGTCAGCTCAACGCGTTGCGTAACGCCCTGCGCGAGTACTACCCAGGAGCCATGCTCGCCTTTCCCGAGCTCGGCCATCCCGATGCCCTCGCGGTCCTTGCGGTGGCACCCGATCCCGAGCGGGGCCGCCGCCTGTCGGAGGCCCGCATCATCACGGCTCTGCGACGTGGGGGTCGGCAGCGGAACCTCGAGCGACGAGCCCGCGAGATCGCCTCGGCACTCCGAGTGCCGCAGCTGGCGGCTCCACCGCTGGTGGCCGAGGCCCAGGCCGCGAACACCTCCGCGCTCGTGGCGGTCATCACGACGCTGGGGGAGCAGATCGGCAAGCTCGAGGCCGAGCTCGTGGCAGCCTTCGATCGACACCCGGACGCCGAGATCCTGCGAAGTCTGCCTGGACTCGGCGCTATCCTCGGCGCCCGGGTGCTCGCGGAGTTCGGGGATGCCCCCGACCGCTATCTCGATGCTACGGCACGGCGCAACTATGCGGGCACCGCACCGATCACCCGGGCCTCGGGCACGAGCCGGGTGGTGCTGGCCCGTCTGGCACGCAACAGGCGCTTGTTCGACGCCTGCTATCAGTGGGCCTTCTGTGCCCTGACCCAGTCACCGGGGGCCCGCGCCTACTACGACGACCATGACCCAGGACCGCACACCAGCAAGGTCGCCCGCCGCAAGCTGGCCAACAAGCTCGTGGGCATCCTCCACGGCTGCCTCACCCACCGGACGATGTATGACGAGGATCTGGCCTGGCATCGACGGGCCGGGCAACTCGCTGCTTGACGAGTTACGGCCCTGGGGTGTCTACCCTGGCGCGTCACTCTCATCGTCAAAGGCCGACTCGCGAGCCCGCAGCCACTGGTTGATGACGACGAACCAGACCACGCTGAGGACCGCCACGAGCCCGAATGATAGGAGCCACGGCGCCGGTCGGAGGTACGCGAGCACCACCGCCGCGATGGCTCCGGCCGCAAGGGCGACGATGGCGAGGCGGTACACGCTCTGCCAGCGCTCATAGTCGGCCAGCGATCGCACGATGACGATGAGTGCGACGAGCGCGAGCGCGACCGACCCGCTGAGCAGCCACGCAGTCCCGGCCGGGGTCGCGGTGTCACCAGCGTGCCCGATGAGACTGACCATCGCTGCGCCAGCTGCCGCGATGGCCAACGTCATCGGGAAGTGGCTCATCATCCAGCGGGTGTAGGGACCGGCCTCAGCGCGTGGCAACCGCCGACCCGCGCCATCGAAGTAGAGCCACCACAGCCCGAAGCCCAGCATCAGGGCGAAGAACCCCGTGGCCATGGTGGCAAGGTCGAGCTCGACCTCACCCATGCCGTCGACCACCCCGACGACGACTTCGCCGAGCACGATGATGGTCAGCAGTCCGAAACGCTCGACCATCGAGTCGGTCGGTGCCGAACCCAGCTGCTGACCAGGCCCCGATGGCAGGGCTGCTCCGAGGAGGAGCATCCCGCCGATCCAGCCGCCCGCGATGCCGGCCCACACGAGGAGCCGCAGCTCGTCGGAGAGCAGCGCGCTGACGAGCGCGGCGACGAGGGTCACGAGCATGCCGGTCAGGTACCGTCCGGTCATGGCCATGTACTCCTCACGGCCAGTCTCGCGGTCACGTTGCCGGACCGAGTACCAGAGCCACACCAGCACGCCGGTGAACGCCGCGTAGACGAGCGAGAACTGGCCGCCGGTCGCACCCCCTGCGTCCGCGGTGAATACGGCGAGCAGCGCGAGCAGCGCCATCTGCGCGAACACGAACGTCCGCGTGCGGCCGTCCTGTTGTCCGTGCAGGTCCAGGTACAGCGTGCCATTCAACCAGGCGAGCCAGACGAGCGCGAAGATGACGGCGAACTCGATGGCGGACTCGAGCGATACATGCCCGGCGAGATGGTGGGCCGCCTGGGCAACCACCACGACGTAGACGAGATCGTAGAAGAGCTCGAGGAAGCTGACGGTGCGCTCGAAGTCGATCTCTCCGTGCGCGCGTGGCGGCCGCCAGAACCATCGCCGGAACCGCCCGGTCGCACCGGACTGCTGATCCACTCCCTCGCGCATGGTCCCAGCCTACCGTGCCGACCCTGCGCGGCTTCAGCCGAGGAGGGCGCGGGCAGGCTGGTCCAGCTGGCGGCCTGGGGTCCGTGGGCGTGAGCGGCTCGTCGGCCCGCAAGTCGTGACCGAGACCGAGCCGAGCGTCGTCAGCGCGCCACTGTTCGCCGACGGCGACATCGCAGTTCGTGCGGAACCCGAGGTCGGCACCCGGATGTAGGGGCCGGCGCTACGCACCGGAGGTCGCCATCCAGCTCGCGATCTGGACCCGGGAGTCGAAGCCGAGCTTGTTAGGGTCGTCTGATGCAGCGGCCCCGTCCTACCCAGGTCCCCAGAAACCGGAGCGACGCCCTCGTGGCCCCGTCTGGCGGGATGACGCTCGCCTGGTCAAGCATCGGTGACCGAGGCCGCCGATGAGGACGACTCACCTACGATTGTTCGTGGCCGGCGCGACGGGGGCTGTCGGCCGCCAGCTCGTGCCCATGTCGGTGGCCCGTGGGCATGACGTGATCGGCACCACCCGCTCCGAGGAGCGGGCTCGCTGGCTGACGACCGTGGGCGCCGTCCCCGCGGTCGTCGATGCCTTCGACGCCGAGCGCTTGCATGATGCGGTGATGGCCGCGCAGCCCGATGTCGTCATCCACCAGCTCACCGACCTCGCCGAGGGCTTCGGTCCTGAGCAGATGCGCGCGACCGCCAGGCTCCGGGAGGTCGGCACGAGCCACCTCGTCGCGGCGACCGTGGCCGCCGGCGCGCGACGGCTCGTGGCCCAGAGTGTCGCTTGGCTCTACGCCCCCGGAGTGTTGCCCCACACCGAGGACGACCCGCTCTGGGAGCTGACCGACCGCCCTGGTGACGAGGTCCTGCCGGGCGTCCTTGCGCTCGAGCGGATGGTCACCACGACCACGACCCTGGAAGGTCTCATCCTCCGCTACGGGTTCCTCTACGGTCCAGGCACCGCGTCCGAGTCCCCTGACCGGATCCCGAGCGTGCACATCGTCGCGGCTGCCCGAGCGACGCTGCTGGCCGCCGAGCGCGGTCCGGTGGGGGTCTACGACGTCGTCGACGACGGTGAAGAGGTGAGCAATGCCAAGGCTCGCGCGCTGCTGAACTGGGAGCCTTCGGAGCGCTAGCCGAGCCGGGAGCCGCGGCGGCGCGATCACGCCCTTGGGGCCCGAGGGTATGTAGCGGGGAAGACCATGGGGTGACGAACGTTTCGCTCGACCACCGGCGCAGCCGTACTAGTACTTACTCGCGCAGAAGGCCGATAGTGAGATAGCCACCCTGCTACGCTCGCGGCATGACGAAAGCCGCCACGCCCATCGTGTTGTCGGAACAGGAACGAGAGACCCTGGAGGGCCGGCTGCGAGCAGGCTCCACGGAGCAGCGCCACGTCGATCGAGCCCGCATCATCCTCGCCGCCGATGAGGGGCTCGGCACGGCCGAGATCGCCGAGCGCCTCGGCACCCGGCCCGCACGGGTCTCGAAGTGGCGCACCCGCTTCGCCCGCGATCGCCTCGCGGGCCTCGCCGATGCCCCACGCCCCGGTGCCCGTCCCGTCTACGGCCCCGAGACCGAGCGACGCATCCTCGCGCTGCTCGACGAGGACCCGCCGTCGGGTCACGCCACCTGGACCGGGGACCTGCTGGCCAGCGAGCTGGGGGATGTCAGTGCGGTCTACGTCTGGCGCGTCCTGGCCCGCCACCGCATCAGCCTGCGACGACGCCGCAGCTGGTGCTTGAGCACCGATCCCGAGTTCGCCGCCAAGGCCGCCGACATCGTGGGGCTCTATCTGGACCCACCCGAGAACGCCATCGTCATCTGCGTCGACGAGAAGCCCTCGATCCAGGCGCTCGAGCGGGCCCAGGGCTGGCTGCGGTTGCCCGACGGGAAGAGCCTCACCGGCTTCGCCCACGAGTACAAGCGCCATGGAACCACGACGCTGTTCGCCGCCCTCGAGGTGGCCACCGGCCTGATCCAGACGGCCCACCACAAGCGACGCCGTCGGCGCGAGTTCCTCGACTTCATGAACGAGGTCATCGCAGCCCACCCCGATACCGAGAATCCACGTCGTGCTCGACAACCTCAACACGCACAAGCCCAAGCACGACCGCTGGCTGGCCCGCCACAAGAACGTGCACTTCCACTTCACGCCGACCCATGCCAGTTGGCTCAACCAGGTCGAGGTCTGGTTCTCCATCCTGTCCCGGGCCGCGCTCGCGGGTGCCAGCCATACCTCGCCGATCCAGGTCAGACGCGGGATCGATCGCTTCGTCGAGGCCTACAACCCCACGGCCACACCCTTCGAGTGGACCAAGCGCGAGGTGCACCAGGTCGACCTCAGCCATACTTACGCCAATCTAGGCGAGTAAGTACTAGCCTACGAAGGGGCGGGCAATGACGAGGGGATCATGAAGGCGATCGTCCAGGACAGGTATGGCTCAACGGATACGCTCAAGCTCAGGAGTGTTCCCAAGCCGACACCGAACGACGATGAGGTCCTGGTTCGGGTTCGCGCGGCATCCGTGAACATGGCTGACGTGGACTACATGCGAGGGACCATCTTCGCGCGTTTCGGGGGGCCCTTGCGGCCGAAGGACAAGGTTCCCGGGTCCGACATGGCGGGGCAGGTCGAAGCAGTCGGCGGTCGAGTCACGAGGTTCCGGCCGGGCGATGAGGTATTCGGCGACCTGTCCGTATGTGGTTCCGGTGCCTTCGCCGAGTACGCCACTGCGTCCCAAGCTGCGCTGTCGTCGAAGCCATCCGAGATGACGTTCGAGCAAGCGGCGACACTGCCTCAGGCCGCGATCCTCGCCTTGCAGGGCCTCCGCGACGATCGGCCTCTCGATGCGGGTCACAAGGTGCTGGTCAACGGGCGAGCCAACGCTATGACCGGATCCTGGATGCCGTGGCAGGCCACTCGCTTCTCGACTACCGGCGGGTGTTGCGCCCCGCAGGGACCTTCGTCATGGCCGGCGGTCCCACGGGTCGGACATTCCAAGCCCTCGTGTTGGGGCCGGTGGTCTCGCGGGCCGGAAGCAGGAAGCTGGGAGTCCTGATGTGGCGGCCCAACGATCACGACGACGTGGCGTCGCTCGAGGAACTGATCTCGGCCCGAAAGGTCACTCCCATCATCGACAGGACGTACGCGCTGGACGAGACCCGTCAGGCTCTCGATCACGTCAGCCAGGGACACGCTCAGGGCAAGGTCGTCATCACCATGTGAAGGTCGGCTCGAACGCGGCTTGGTTCGAACCACCCAGGCGCGCTCGCGTGTGCCGAGCCAGTACGCCGCCTGCGCCGCGTTGAACATCCGGTCCGCTGGTTCAGCCCCGACAGATACTGGCGCACCGTCGTCTCGCTGATGCGAAGCTCGTGGGCGGCGGCCGCCACCGACCCTGCCCGGATGATCGCTCGCAATCACGAAAACGAGGCCGGAACTGAAGGTGGACCGTGCTGGCGCGATCCCTCTCGCCCCGGCCAAACTCACGCTGTTCGTGCGTGGAGGGTCACGGGGGGAGACCTCCGCGACGGCCTCTGGTATCGTGTCACGTCTCGGGCGGCTAGCTCAGCTGGTTAGAGCACTTGCTTGACATGCAAGAGGTCACTGGTTCGAGTCCAGTGTCGCCCACCATCCGCTGCTACGTGAAACACCCCGCCAAGTGCATCGGGCGGGGTTTCTTTCTCCTCGCTGGGGGAACTGGTGGGGGAACTGTGACCCGCTGAGTACCCCCAGACGGCCCAGAACGGACCGAGAGGGCAGGGCAGGGCGTGAGTCGAACACGGGACCCTCTCGTACTGCATGAGCCTGATGTGTGGCGCCAGGCACGTTGCCCGTTGCAGCCGTGTCAGCCGGGGTGGTGCGGCCAGAGAAGCCGGGTGAGACGAAGGACGCCCGGCACTTCGCCTGCTAGGTAGTCGCGCACTCGGTGCGCTTGCGTTTCGCCTCAAGCCTCGAAGCATGGACGCACATCATGGACACGCCACGCTCCTCACGTATGTGCCGGGCGTAGCCCGGATTGCGAGCGCGGTGGGGACTCCTACCCCCGTGGCTTTCAGCGCGATTTCGGGCGGGGAGGGAATGCCGCTCTCGATGATGGAGGAGGTGTGTTGGCAATATGCTTCGACTGTTCCGCACGAGAGGGGAAGATGGACGCAGGCGTAGCCGCAATCTTGGGCGCCACCGTCGCCGGGAAGCTCGCCGGATTGCTGGCATCGCACTCGGCTGGTACCTCAGCGAGCGCAGTGACCGAGGCCGCTGGCAGCGAGAGATGGAGTGTGCTGGGATGAGCACAAGTTGGACCACTACGTCGAACTGGTATCCATCTCCGCTGAAATCGAGGAGACGGCCCCGGAAGAGACCAGAAGCGCTTCGAACGAGCCCTGTGCACGCCAACAGAACTCGTCTGCCCCACGAGATGCTGCCGTCCGTGCGCGCCTCCGCAAGCATATGCCGAGTGGCGTGCGAGTTCCAGCAAAGAGGCTGCTGCGTACGAGTTTGGCCACGCCGCCGGAATGGTCGCCATGCTGGCGCGCATCGACCTCCGCGTTATACCCTACCCGTCGAGAGAGAAGCAGTGCTCAGTCACATCGCCAAGATAGCCGACGAGAGGCCGGTCAGGGGGACAGAGAAGCGTGAGTCCGACAGGATGTGATAGCTAGCACGCTGCCCTGACTTGACAACACCAGTCCTCTTCCCTCAACGCTGGAAATAGGCGCACGTACGTACGCGTGAGCCACTAACAGCAGGGAGTTGCCAGTGTCCCGAGAAATCCCATCCCGTCGCCTTTGCCGCGTGACGGCAATGTCATCCGCGAGCCGCACAAGACACGCTGCCAAGCACACCCGCGCTCTGGCAGGCGCCCGACGTGACCGCTCGTGGCCTCGTGGCTCGTTCACAGCGCCACCATCGCCAGGAGATGGACCCCGTCCCGCGGTCATCCGCGAGATGTACCTGCGCCGCGACCAGACCGGAGTGTTAGCCATGCTCTTCGACATCATCACGTGGTGCTATTCCCCGGCCTCTTCCTGTGGGCGTTCTCATGGGCTTGGTCATGTTCTTCGGGACTGTGGCCTACGTCGTTGGACGTCATCATCGAGCCGACGTGGGAAGACTGGCGTGAGGGACGCATCCCGCGCGTGACGGACTGGCGACGCTTCAGGCGCTACTGGTGGTAGTGGACATGTCACGCTGCCTCACAACGAATAGGTCTAGCAACCAAGGGGGCTCCTAACCAATGCTCACCGTCTTCGCCGCCATGAGCGCTGATCGACTGGTTCTCATGCTGGTCATCCTCGTTCGACGTTGCTCGCCGGAACCGCGAACCTCGGCCCATGGAGTTCATCATAATGGCCGTCATCGCTGGACTCCGAAACCGGTGCGGCGCTGTACACGCGGTACGTCCGTCGCCAGCAACAGACTCCTAGTCGCGAGAGCCCTGCCCGGTCCTCATCGCGGATACTGCCAAGCAGTTCCTCGCGCACTGGCTCGAAGTCATCGAGCGCCGCGAACAGGCTGCCATCGCCGAGCGCCCGAACCCGAGCGTCGGCCCGTCCGTGTATCGGCCGAGGCCAGCCAGACACCTCGCACCAGCACGTAGGCGCACGTCTACCCAGAAGTGCGAGCAGGTGAGGCGAAGGTCAGTCGACGCGGCCATCGGACGACTCTAGTCGTCTGCGCTTACGCAGACTTATCGGCATGTGGATGACCGGGCTCGGTGCTACCTTCGAGCCAGTCCCAGCGTCTGCCCAAGGGGAAACATGCCACTCAACTACGTGAAGCCCGAGCGCATCTCGCTGAAGAACCATCCCGAACTCAGCGAGTCGTGGCTTCAGGACCGTATCGCCGAAGACCCATCGCTACTCGGCTCGGGCGACCTTGTCCTCAAGGACAAGGAGCGGCCGCAACCGCGGGCCGGTCGGCTTGACCTGCTACTCCAGACGCCGATACGCACAAGCGCTACGAGGTCGAAGTCCAACTCGGGAAGACCGATGAGGCGCACGTCATCCGCGCCATCGAGTACTGGGACATCGCCGAACGCAAGCGCTACCCGCAGTACGAGCACGCTGCCGTCCTCGTCGCCGAAGACATCACGAGCCGGTTCCTGAACGTCATCAGTCTGTTCAACGGCCACATCCCTCGAATCGCCATCCAGTTGGGCGCGATGAGGTACGAGGACAACATCTCGCTTGTCTTCTCGAGGTGCTCGATGAGATGACGCTCGGCCTCATCGACGAGGATGAGGAGGTGGCCGAGGTCGCCGACCGAGCCTACTGGGAACAGCGCAGTACCAAGCCGGTGATGGCCATGATGGACGACACGTTCGGCATCGTCCGTGAACTGGACCCCGCTCTAGAACTCAAGTACAACAAGTTCTACGTCGGGATAGCTGGAGCGGTCAGGCCAACAACTTCGAACAACTTCTTCCGACCACGCAAGAGCGCGCTCAGGGTCGAGGTGAAGTTGGAGCGCTCGGACGAGACCATGGCGACGCTCGAACAGTCAGGTCTGAACGTACGTGGACTACCACGCCAATTGGGTCTCGATCGCATCGGCCTTGCCAAGGGCGACGTTGAGAAGCACCGGGATGTGCTGCGGGACCTCTTTGCAGAGGCATATGCTGCCTCCGCATAGGCGAGGCCAGTTTCACTCAGCCTAGTCGCAGGCGCACATCTACCCAGAACTGCGAGCAAGTGAGGCGAAGGTGCTTGGTCGTTGCTGCCATGCCCGCACCCTAGCCGCTGGCGCCAATCCCTCGCTTATCCCTCGTCGAGTTCTTCTCCTTCAGCCGCAGCGGGCGCGGAATTGAACATCCCAGTCTGGCGGGCCACCTTCCCCCTAGTTGCCCCCTTCGTGTAGGCCGGATGGAGCAACTGCGGCAGGTCGGGACGCTTGCCATCGAGAAGGTCCTGGTATGTCAGCCACTGGACGCACGGGTCTGTGTTGGCCCCACCACGCAACGTGGTAGGAACCGGCCGAGGCGGCCTCCGTCTTCATCGGCCCCGTCGGCTCTTCCAAGGTGACGAATACGCCCAGCGGCGCGCTCTCGCGGCTCATCGCACCAACTAGGTCACGGATGTCCTTCACCTGCACGCCACCGCTCTTCACCGACACGATGACCTTGCGGACCTTGCCGTTCTCATCCGTGAAGGTGATAACACCGTCCATGCCCTTATCGGCGCCCTTCTTGTTCTTGCCTCCCACCGGTACTGCTTCGATGAGAGCGATACAGAGATACTGGAACTCGAAACGGTTGTCCGGGTCAGCCTTCACCCATAGCCGGGCGCCTTCGACCTCCGTGGGAATGCTCCCGGCCACGATGTCGAGTTTCGGGAACATCCGCTTGAGGCGGTCCTGCATGACTGCGATGGACAGGTACGTCACGTCGATGCCAATCCACCGCATGCCCATCTCCTGAGCGGCGACGAGCGCGGTACCGCATCCGCAGAACGGGTCGAGCACGACAGCGTTCGGGTCGCAGTAGGTCGTGAGGATACGCCGGAGCAGACCCACCGGCTTCTGCGTTTCCCAGCCGATGCGTTCGTCTTCGTCTTCCAGCCACTTGACGTCTTCGTCGATGTGTTCGTCACTATCGAATAGGACACCCTTGGTGTTCCGCTGATAAGCCCAGAGGTCCTGGTACGTGACGCCCGGCCCTACGTACTGCTTGTACATCGGCTGGCCACCCGTCTTCTTAGGGAAGACGATGAGTCCCTGCTGGTAGAGGGCCTCAAGTTGTTCGTGCGAACTCATTCCCGTGCCCTCAGCAGGCAGATATGGCCAGGATTTGGGCACTGCCCAGTGACGTCCAGACCGCAAGGGTCAGCCTCGCCACTCCTTGCCGCTCTCACCATTGCGCGTGCCGGGTCCAGTGAGGTAGTTCGTCTGGTATCTGCCGCGCGAGTCTGAGTACGTGAAGCGGTCCTCGATATAGGCCTTCGAGTACGGGCGGGTGCCCGGGTGGAAGGGGAAGGTCTCTCCCTTGCTGTAGAACAGGATGACGTCGTGGATGGGTCCGTACTGCGTAAGCGTCTTGTTGTGCGCGTTGGACCGTCTCCACACCAGTTCGCTTCGGAAGTTCTTGGGACCGAATATGGCATCGAGAACGACGCGAAGGTAGTGGCTCGCAGTCGGGTCGCAGTGCAGATAGAGGGAACCGGTGTCCTTCAGTTTCCTCCTCATCTCGACGAGCCTGATAGTCATCTCCACCAAGTAGGCCATCATCGGTTGACGCCGATGCCTTCTCGCATCGCCCCGATGATTGCCGACACCTGCTCGCGCACGTTGCCCCATTTGATGATGTGTCCGCTAGGTAGTCGAAATGGGTCGCGGCGGTCGGGCCCCAGTGCCAAATGTCGTCGAAGGCATGCAGTTGGGCGTCGGAACTACGCTCCAGACTCATCTTTGAAGATGACGTTGTAATCGCGGTTGCTGTTGAAGGGCGGGTCGAGGTAGATGAGGTCTACCGACTCATCCGGGATGTAGTCGCCGCGCAGGATGTCGAGGTTGTCCCCGTAGTACAGGATGCCGGTATTCCTGGAACTCGCTGCTGGGGCGATGCCGCCGCGGGGACTGTGACCCGTGTGCGCGCATTCCCTTGCGACCTTCGCTTCGCCAAGTCGCCGCTCCTCCATCGCCGTATTGCCAACAAGAAGCGAGGCTAGCAGTCGTTGTCGATTGGCTTTCGGCGAAGTTGTAGGGGGATGCCAACAGGATTGCCATCCCCCTGACAGAAACGTAGACGGATTGCGGCCTACTCGACCCCAGCCGTCTCCGTGTTCCATGAGGTCTCGCTTCAGGTCCTCGATAGAGCGCTCGTCCTGCTGCACCTCCTTCGCCGACATGTGGACCCGACCCTCGCGGAAGTCGGACTCGGCCAACTGCCCACGAAGGGTCAGGGTCGTATCGTCCACGGCGATTTCGCCATGGCGATTGCCTGAGCGCTGGGCGCGCTCGCCTAGCGCTACGCCCTTGGTGCGGAGTCGTTCCATCTCGCGGTCCTCCGGGTTTGCGGGCTTCGCTCGCTCTGCTTCCTGCTGCGCCAGGTACTCCTTGGCACTCATGCTTGCGCCGGGCATCTGCATGCCCTCCTTTCGATTTCGTCGGTGGTGATACGGGGCGTTGCTCAACGTCTTACACGCGGCACCTCCAAGCCCATGTCGCGTAGTCGCTGTGTGAGGGCCACGAGCGCAGCCTTGGCGCCTTGCCGTCGTCTGAACGCTCGGCGGTTGTCTCGGCCCGTCATGTGGCAGAGCCGGAACTCCTCGCCGCCTGCGTCGCATCGCTTGCAGGCGAAGAGGACGCGTGCAGCCTCGTGCTGGCGTAGGAAGGCCAGCACACCAGGCCAGAACTGCACGCGGTAGGCAGTCTCGCCGCATCTGTCGCAGGGCACCTCCACTGGAGGCGGGACTTCGTGCCATAGGTCTGGCGGGGCATGGGTCGGCTCAGGCTCGCCGGACGCAAGCACGGCTGTTCCACGATGCCGTTCCAACATCTGGGACTCGCGGTAGTGCCTGTAGCAGTACAGGTGCACCCCGTGCATCCGCGTGGCCCCCCTGGGGCAACCCTTGGCCTCACAGCCCAAGGGCTCACGGGTCGTCATCGGACGAACCTGTGCGACCAAGCCTTGCGATACGCGTCGCGGCACACGGGGGTCGCTGTCGTCAGCATCGGCGATGGTCACCTTGCCGTCACCATCGAGTGACAAGCCGTAGATGGCCTCGCTCGCGTAACCGCTGTTCGGGCATAGCGACATGCGTCCATGCGAGTACAAGCCACTACTGCGCCCCTCTGGGTCTGGCAGGCCCCGTGGCGATGAAGGCCCATCTGTCGGTGATTTCAGCCAACTCCCCGGCCAAGATGTTCGACCTTGGCTCGGTCCTCGTCGTCCTTCGGGTAGTCCAGCCTTCACTTCCAGCCATGCGCCCCGGCCATCGTGCAAGTCGGGTAGCAGGAAGTCCGGCAGGTATGGGCCGGAGGGGAGGGAGTAGCCTTCGGGCTCCGTACTGCCAGCGCACCCCGAGCTAAATCCAAGGCCACGGCCCAGCGTGCTTCGATGTGTGACCTGAAGCGAAATGGACTGGTACAGCGTGGGCAGGGTCACTACCTCCGTGGGCCGGTAGCGGGTGGTGGTGCGCTTCACAGCCCAAACTCCCCGTCGTCATCGGTGGCTCGCTCGCGCACGTTCGCCAGTCGATACCGTCGGTCCCAGCGCTGGGCCTCCTCTGCCTCGTCGGAATGGCAGGTGAGTCTTCCGCTGTGGACGGGCACTTCCGTCAGGAACTTCTTTCGACGTGAAGGAAGAGACGAAAGACCCTACCCGTGCCTCCAGAGAGAAACCCTGTTCCCGCGCTTGATTTCACGCTTGGACACGCCCTGTGACCGTTTGTGACGAAACTGGGTCGGTACGGCTCGGTTTCGGCTCCATCAGAGACGACACCGTCGAGGTGCCCCCGCGCCGATAGCGGGCTCTTCTTTCGTCAGGCTGTAGCGGTACGCATCGCTCCGGTGGCCGGTGCCCGTTCGGGCGACAGGGTTCCCGCTCGCAGGCGACGTGAGGTGGTCGAGTTCGTCGCGGACTGTAGTTCGCGGTGCGCCCGTGGCCTCGACTAACTGGGCCTCATCCAGCGAATGGCCACCAGCCAGTGTGGTGCCCAGATGCCGCGCCGGACTCGCGTGGACTCGTACTCCTTGCCTTCGGCCAACTTCGCGTAGGACCCGTCGTCCATCCACTCGATGGCCCAACGCTCAGGGATACCTCCGACGCGGCCTTCCCCGGCACAGGATGCGGACCCTCCGCTCACCAGCCTGCCTGTGCCTCGGTCGTTTCAGGTGCAGCACGATGTCGGCATCGCCGACGATGGCGCTCGAACCACGCCCCACATCAGAGATGTCTTCGTCGTCGTCCTCGGATGAGCCTTTGCCTTGGTGCATCAGGGCGATGACGGCTAGGTCGTGTTCCTGCGCCAGTTCTTGCAGCGGAAGCATTGCCTTGCCCATGGCCCCGGCGTCGTTTTCCTCCTTCCGCTTGAGGTTGGCCCATTTCGATAGGGTGTCCACGACCACCAGCACGCGCCTACCCGCGAACTCTGTACGAGCAAGCCGGTCCACGATGGCCACGCGCTCGGCCACTCACAGATGCCCGACGGACATCAGACGCAGGAACTGCAAGCCATTCGGCGAGCCCTTGCCCATTCCGGCGCGGGCCAACTGGTCCTTCAATGTAGTCGGTGCTCTGCTCGGACATGAAGAGGACCACATCCACGGCAACAGACTTCCCAAGGAATACTCCGTCGGTGAGTGCGGCCCTGGCCATGCCGAGCATCAACTGCGACTTGCCTGCCACCTTCGGTTTTCCGATGAGCAGCGTCAGGCAGCCGTAGGCAGCGTAGGCCGTGACACGCCCAACGATGTCACCGGCCAAGTCGTAGATGTCGTCCACAGAACGGAACAGCGCCCGCTCTTCGTCCGTGAGCGGCGCTTCGGGCCTCTCGGCACCGCGAACCGACGCAGCCTTGCCTTCACTTGACTCAGGGCGTTGATGACCGCGGGTGTCGGCTTGGGGTCACCCGCCATCTCGTGCAGTTCGATATGGGACAGCCCGTCGAAGAGCACATCGGCCATGTCTTCGCCGGGCTTGGCATCACCGGCATGCTCGTAGATCACCACCTCGGCGGCGATGCCTTGGAGTCGTGCCCCGACCTCTGCCATGTGCTTACGTCCGGCTTCGTCATTGTCGGGCATCAGCACGACGCGGAAGCCCTCCAGACGATGCAGGACAGTCGCTGACGGACAGACGGATGCCCCGGTGACAGTGCCTACCGCCTGAAGCCCTCGCGGCCTGACATGCGTCCGTTGCCTTTTCGCCTTCGCAGACGAATACGGCCCCTGCGCGGTCGAAGGTGCCGATGTCCTCGGCCCGATAGAGCGGGAGGTCTGCGGCCTTCAGGCCATCGGCCAATTTGGTCATGGACGTTGCGCGCTCTACCCAGAACATCGGCGGCTTCCTGACCACGCCCGGTGGACGAACCCTACGCACATGCCAGTAGTCGCCCACCTCGTACAGCACGTGGTCCTCCTGCGGCGTGTACTGCTTGCGCTCACTTTTCGGCTATTGCGTATCGGCCTCAGGGTCGAAGACGAACTTGGTAGGCACACGGCTGTGACGAAGCCTCATTCGAGTAGCCGGTACGGGCTACGTAGCGGTCGAGGTAGTCGAGGCCGAGCGCACCCGCAACCTCTTCGAGCGTGTGGCCCCGCGAGTGGCACTTGAGGTCCACGCGCTGGTCTGGTCCGCTCCAGACATGAAGTGAAGCGTGCACGTCACCGTTGGCGTGACGAGCGCATGGGCAGTGCGCCCAGAAGCCATGCGGCTTGTTGCTCTTCTTGCCGGTGCTCGTCCCGCCTTTCCCAGAGCGCGGCGCGTAGTGGCGACACGCGTGTTTCCTGCGCGGGAACAGTAAGAGGGGCAATCGCCGTCATGACCCATCGCCACTGAGCAGCCGATCCACCTCGTCGGCAGGGATGAGCCGTCGCCCTCCCACCTTTGCGCTGCGGATGGTGCCGTCGGCCAACCGCTTGAAGATGGTTCGACGCCCCATGCCCTGTACGGTGTCCGAACTCCCGGATGCTGATAGCCGTGGGCGCTCTGGTGGCCAACACCCGCTCCACGTCCGTGCGTAGCGTGTCCAGTTCACGTTGGGCTAGGTCGATGCGTTCTAGGACGGAATGGGCGCGCTCGGGCGCTACACTGGGCTCACGGGCATTCCCATCGGGCTTGCGGCGTGATGCCGCGGAGCAGGGCCAGACCCACGGGTCTGGTCTTCTCTCTTCTCGGGCAACTACTGCGGGCAAAGACACGGGCCGCGACCTCGCTCAAAGTAGCGAGACCGCGGCCCCTATTGCCTTGGTTCTCTTGTGGTGCCTGCTGGCGGTCCGCCTAGCGGTACATCCGGGACTGCGCCGGTCTGGTGACCTTGGCTGCCACCTCGTGGGTGGAGCGCTCCGGAGGGTTCTTCCAGCGGGACTCGCCTATTCGTGATGCTAGTCAGATTGTACCCGTGGCCAGCGTGAACTGCACCCTACGGCACCGCCCACGAGCGGCCCTAGCCGACCGCTCGGCGGAGCCGTTCCCGCGAGTCCGTCGTGGCGTGCAGATACACCCTCGTGGCCGTCCTTGCGTCGGCGTGCCCGGCCATCAGCGCGATGTCCGTCACCGCGATGCCTGGGTGTGCTGCGAGCATCGACAGACGCCAGTGCCGAAGGTGGTGGGTGGTCCACTTCTCGCCTCATGCCACAGGCGCTTCTGTGCCTGCTGGAAGGCCTGACGTGGCCCGAAGGGCGGGAGCGGCGAACCATCACCAGCGGCGAACAGCCAGGGTGAGTCTGTGGCGGAGTCCGTTCGTCGTCGCTTAGCCTCACGGACGGCTTCACGTGCTCGTTCACCGAGCGGGAGGGTGCGTACGCCTGAACTCGTCTTCGGCTCACTCCACTGACCATCACGTGCCAACTGCCCACGGACGTTCAGCCATAGGCCGTCGTCGTGAACGTCAGCGGCAACCTGCAATCCCTCTTGCTTCCCCGGTACGGAGCGCGGTATCCGCGATGAGAGCGAGCACGGGCCAGTACAACGAGTCGGCTTGCTTGAGCGCGCCCAAGATGGCCGAGACCTCATCGGCCGATGGCAGCACCAACTGCCTCTTCTTGGCCTTGGGCGGGTCTACGTCATCCACGACGTTGCGCAGGACCACGCGGTCACGCATGGCCCGCTTCATGGCAGCACCTCGAGCAGGCGTGGCGTACCGGCCGTGATGCTCGCGGGCACTCAGGCCCTGCTTGTCAAGTGAGGCGAATAGGGCTTCGACATCACGAGCGGTGAGGTTAACGGCCTTCGTGTCACCGAAGGCGTCGCAGACGTAGCCGGATGCCCACTCCACGTAGGCAATGGTGCTAGGCCGTGCCGTATGCCGAAGGTTCGTCAGGAGCGCGTCCGTGAGCGATGCGATGGTGACGGACGAAGGGTCCAAGCCCTGCCGTAGTGAGTCTCGGAACTCACCCATCCGGCCCTGCACTTCGGCCTTGGTTCGCCCTCGGAAGCGCTTGCGGATGCCCTTGTCCCGCCAATGAACTCGGCCCGCCACGTACCTGACTTCTCGCGGTACACGGACCCGGCAGGGATAGCCATACTCGCCATGTCGATGAGCCTCCTATACAGGCCTGTCGGCAGGGGCATCGAGGTTGCCGCCTCGATGCCCCGCTCTATGTGTCTCTCCCGGCGATGTGAGCCCAAGTGCGGGGAACTGCCGGGGGTACTCACACTGTCCCTGTGATGTCAAGCGCCACCCTCACCGAAGGTGTCGTATGCTTCGGCAGACCCTGAAACGAGGGCTGGTGCTTGCTTGACATGCAAGAGGTCACTGGTTCGAGTCCAGTGTCGCCCACCATCCACCTCCGGTGAACCTGCCGCGGTCGAGGCTGTCCGGCCGCCGGTCCGAGGAGTCCAGCCACATCAGCACACACGACCGCGACGGCGCTCCCGTATCGTCGCCGCCCGTCCTGACCGGGGCACCCTATCCCTTGGGAGCCCACGCCGATGGCTCGGGCACGGGCTTCGGTGTCTTCTCGCAGATCGCGGAACGCGTGGAGCTGTGCCTGTTCGACGAGCAGGGTCACGAGGAACGCCTGGACCTGCCCGAGCGGACCGGCTACGTGTGGCACGGCTACCTGCCCAGGGTCGGCGCCGGCCAGCGCTATGGCTACCGTGTGCACGGCCCCTGGAATCCGGCACGCGGTGCTCGCTGTAACCCGCGCAAGCTGCTGCTCGACCCATACGCCCGCGCCATCGACGGTCAGTCCGCTGGGGCGACGCATCCACGCTCACGTGCCGGGCCACCCGTTCGTCAAGCAGGAAGACGACAGCGCGCCCGACGTGCCGCGTTCGCTGGTGGTCCACGACGACTACGATTGGGGCCAGGACGTCCCGCCGCACCTGCCCGACAACGAGATGGTCATCTACGAGACGCACGTCAAAGGCTTCACCCAGCAGCACCCCGGGATGCCGGCCGAGTTGCGTGGCACCTACGCAGGCCTGGCCCAACCCGCGGCGATCGATCACCTGCGAGCCTCGGCGTCACGTCGGTGGAGTTGCTGCCGGTCCACGACTTCATCCATGATGGCTTTCTGCTGGAGCGCGGCCTGCGGAACTACTGGGGTTACAACTCCATCGGCTTCTTCTCTCCGCACGCCGAATACGCCGCGAGCGGCACGGCTGGGCAACAGGTGAACGAGTTCAAGTCGATGGTCAACGCCTTCCACGCCGCCGGCATGGAGGTCATCCTCGACGTCGTCTACAACCACACCGGCGAGGGCAACCACCGCGGTCCCATGCTGTCGCTGCGTGGCCTCGACAACGTCGCCTATTACCGCGTGAGACCGGACAATCCACGCCACTACGTCGACTACACCGGCACCGGGAACACGCTCGACGTGCGCCATCCGTTCGTGCTGCAGCTGGTGATCGACAGCCTGCGCTACTGGATCAGCCAATGCATGTCGACGGCTTCCGCTTCGACCTTGCCTCCGCCCTGGCCCGCGGGACCACCACGTCGACCGTGGCGCAGCCTTCTTCGACGTCATCCAGCAGGACCCGGTGGTTCGGACGGCCAAGCTCATCGCCGAGCCCTGGGACGTGGGGGAGGGCGGCTACCAGGTGGGCAGCTTCCCGCCGCCGTGGGCCGAGTGGAACGGCGCCTATCGCGACACGGTGCGAGACGTGCTGGCGCGGCCAGCCGGACATGCTCCACGATTTCGGCCGCCGTTTCAGCGGCAGCGCCGACCTCTTCGCCGATGAGGGCCGACCACCCGCGGCCAGCATCAACCTGGTGACCGCCCACGATGGCTTCACGCTGGACGACCTGGTCAGCTACGACCAGAAGCACAACCTGGCCAACGGTGATGGTGACAGCGACGGCGAACCGCACAACCGCTCCTGGAACTGTGGCGAAGAGGGCCCCACCGCCGATGCGGACATCGCGGCCTGCGCAGACGCCAGCGCCGGAACCTGCTGGCCACACTCTTCCTGTCCCAGGGTGTACCGATGCTCCTCGGAGGCGATGAGCTGGGCCGCACACAGGGCGGTAACAACAACGCCTACTGCCACGACTACGAGCTGTCCTGGTACGACTGGGACGGGGCCGACCCGGAGATGCTCGACTTCACGCGTCGCCTCATCGCGCTGCGCCGATCGCATCCGGTGTTCATGCGGCGCCACTGGTACCGCGTGGGCGTTCCCCAGGATGCCGACCCCGACCGTCCGCGAGACATCGAGTGGTGCACGCTCGACGGCGCGCGCATGAACGATGAGCAGTGGCATACCGACGCCGCAGCTACCATCGCGGTCTACCTCTCCGGCGAGAACCTCGTCGATCCCGATGGCCGACCCATCGAAGACGACTCCTTCTACCTGGCTCTCAACGCCAGCGCCGATGACGTGACGCTGCGGCTGCCCGATGGCTGGCTGGGAGGCGCCTGGGAGTGCGTCTTCGACACCGCCGCCGAGCAGCCGTTCGAGGCTCGCAAGGGCGAGGTCTGCGCGGCTGGCGAGCACCATCTGCTCCGTCGCCATTCGATGGTCCTAGCCCGCTGCATCGAAATGGCCTGACCGGGAGCCGTCACCATCGGGTAGGCTCCGCGGCGATGCGATCGGAACAGCCAGGGAGCGACGCGAGCCCGGGACCTCGCGATCCGGGACCCACGCCACGCCACGGCACCGGCTTCCCAGCCGATCCCTCGTGGTACAAGGACGCGGTCATCTACCAGGTCCACGTGCGCGCCTTCGCCGACAGCGGCGCTGACGGCATCGGCGACTTCCGCGGCCTGACCGGCCGCCTCGACTACCTCGCCGACCTCGGCGTCAGCGCCCTCTGGGTGATGCCCTTCTACCCCAGCCCCGGACGCGACGACGGCTACGACATCGCCGACTACACCGGCGTCCATCCCGACTACGGCACGCTGCGCGACGTGCGCACCTTCATCCGCGAGGCGCACCGGCGCGAGCTGCGCGTCATCACCGAGCTCGTGCTCAACCACACCAGCGACCAGCATCCCTGGTTCCGGCGCGCCCGCAAGGCGCCCGCGGGCAGCCCCGAGCGCGACTGGTACGTGTGGAGCGACAGCCCCGACCGCTACCCCGACGCGCGCATCATCTTCAAGGACTTCGAGCCCTCCAACTGGAGCTGGGACCCGGTCGCGGGCGCCTACTACTGGCACCGCTTCTACGCCCACCAGCCGGACCTCAACCTCGACGCGCCACGGGTGCGCGAGGCGCTGCTGCGGGCCACCGACTTCT
The DNA here is from genome assembly GCA_963778955.1 of uncultured Chloroflexia bacterium. GTDB lineage: Bacteria > Chloroflexota > Limnocylindria > Limnocylindrales > CSP1-4 > JAFMJV01. Next base: position 453,827 of record CAVZWI010000002.1, on the reverse strand, counting down.
GGCTCGAGGCCGGCGTCGACGGCCTGCGCCTCGATGCCATCCCCTACCTCTACGAGCGCGACGGCACCAACGGCGAGAACCTGCCCGAGACGCACGGCTTCCTGAAGGCCCTGCGGGCCCACGTCGATGCCCGCTACGCCGACCGCATGCTGCTCGCGGAGGCCAACCAGTGGCCCGAGGACGCGGTCGCCTACTTCGGTGCCGGTGACGGCGACGAGTGCCACATGGCCTTCCACTTCCCGCTCATGCCGCGGCATGTTCATGGCCCTGCGCATGGAGGACCGCTACCCGATCCTCGACATCCTCGAGCAGACGCCGGCCCTGCCGGCCGCGGGCCAGTGGGCGCTCTTCCTGCGCAACCACGACGAGCTCACGCTCGAGATGGTCACCGACGAGGAGCGCGACTACATGTACCGCGTCTATGCCGCCGACCCGCAGGCGCGCATCAACCTCGGCATCCGCCGCCGCCTGGCGCCGCTGCTGGGCAACAACCGCCGCCGCATCGAGCTGCTGAACGGCCTGCTCATGAGCCTGCCCGGCACGCCGGTCATCTACTACGGCGACGAGATCGGCATGGGCGACAACGTCTACGTCGGGGACCGCGACGGCGTGCGCACCCCGATGCAGTGGTCATCCGATCGCAACGCCGGCTTCAGCTCCGCCAACCGGCAGCGGCTCTACCTGCCGGTGGTGACCGATCCCGAGTACCACTACGAGGCCGTCAACGTCGAGACCGCGCAGGCCAACCCGCAGTCGCTGCTGTGGTGGATGAAACGGCTCATCGCGCTGCGCAAGAAGCATCCCGCCTTCGGCCGCGGCAGCCTCGAGTTCCTGCATCCCGACAACCGCCGCATCCTCGCCTTCATCCGCGAGCACGAGGGTGAGACCCTGCTGGTGGTCGCCAACCTGTCTCGCTACGCGCAGTGGACCGAGCTGGCCCTCGGTCGCTTCGAGGGTCGCGTGCCGGTGGAGCTCTTCGGCGCGGTGGAGTTCCCCCGCATCGGCGCGACACCCTACCTGGTCAGCCTCGGCCCCCACTCGTTCCTGTGGTTCCGGCTGGCCATCGACCCCACCGCGAGTGAGGTGAATGCGGGCGGTGACCTGCCAGAACTGGCCTGGCGGGGCGATCTGCTGGCGCGCCTCAAGCGACCCAGCGACGAGGTCGCCTCGGTGCTGCTGCGCTGGGCCATGTCGCGGCGCTGGTATCGCGGCGGCAGCCACCCGGTCGCGAGCGCGCGCGTGAGCGAGGTCGTGGCACTGCCGTCCACACCCCCGGCGGTGCTGGCCTTCCTGCAGGTGTCGTATCGCGACATCGAGCCTGCCACCTACGTCCTGCCGCTGGCCACCGACATCGACCTGGACGCCGATCAGCTGCTCGCGACCGCGCCCGATGCCGCCATCGCTCGCCTGGTGGGCAGCGGCGAACCAGCCCGGTTGCTGGACGGCACGCATGTCCCGGGCGTGTACGAGACGCTGCTCGGCATCGTCAGCGGACATCGTCACATCAAGGGCACGCATGGTGAGCTCGTCGGTCAGGCCCAGCGAGGCCTGCGGGCACGACTTGCCGGCGCGTCGACGGCCGATCTGGTCGCGACCCCGGTCCGCGATCGAACCCACCATGTCCAACAGCGCAGCCGCCTACGGCGAGCGGGTGGTGCTGAAGCTGTATCGGGTGCTCGACGATGGCATCAATCCGGACCTCGAGCTGGGACGCTACCTGGCTGATGCCGGTTTCGCCAACGTGCCACGTGTGCTGGGCTCCGCCGAGATCGTCCACGAGCACACGCGGGCCACGCTGGCCATGGTGCAGGCCTACGTGCCGCATGAGGGCAACCTCTGGGAATCGATGCGCGAGGCGGTCGGCACCTTCCTGCATGACGCTGAGGCGGAGACGGAGCCGCCCGCGCTGGTCACGGATGGCGACCGCTTCTTCCTCGAGCTGGCTGACATGGAGATCCCGGCGCGCGCACGCGATCGCATCGGCATCGCGCTCGAGACATCGCGCGTGCTGGGTGAGCGCGTGGGCCAGATGCATCGACTGCTGGCTGCTGCCGATCCGACCGATGCCGACTTCGCGCCCGAACCGATGTCGCCCTTCCACGTGCGTTCGCTCTACCAGTCGGTGCGCGGGCGCGTCAACGACGCACTGGAACTGCTGCAGGACCGACGTGCCTCGCTGCCGCTGCGTGACCAGGAGGCGGCACGAGTCGTGCTTGAGGCCTCGCCGCGGGTCGACGCCCTGCTGTCGCGGCTGCGTGACCTCCGGACCGACGGGCAACGCATCCGCGTCCACGGTGACCTGCATCTGGGGCAGGTGCTCGATACCGGCAGCGACGTGGTCATCATCGACTTCGAGGGCGACACCGGCCGGCCCCTGAGCCAGCGTCGTCTCAAGCGGCCGGCCCTGACCGACCTGGCAGGCATCGTCCGCTCCCTGCACTTCGCCGCACACTGGCCGAGAGTAGAGCGCGAGCTGCTGACCGCGGAGGCGGTCGAGCCGGATGGGCTGGCAGCGTGGTCGACGTACTGGTTCCAGTGGATGTCCGCGGCCTGCATCCGCGGCTATCGTGACGCGACCAGGGACGGTTCGTTCAACCCGTCCGACGATGACGCCTGGTCGATCCTGTTCAAGTGCCTGCTCGTGTCGCGCGCCTGCGAGGAGCTGACCTCGCGCCTGGGCTCACGCTCCGACTGGCTGGGCATCCCGCTGGCCGGACTCGATGAGCTGCTCGGCAGGACCGGGGAGACCGGCCCGCGACAGGCTAACTGACCGGCCGGAGCGTCCACTCCCAGCGGTAGGACCCGCCACGGACAAGGTACTGCTCAAGGGTGTCCGGCCCACACGAGGCCGTCCCCACGCCGCGGTGTGCGGCGTCGATGTGGACGATGGTCTCGGCACGTGGCACGAGCTCCTCGTGATGCGTCGCGGCATCGAGATCGGCAGCGCGGTAATGCGTGGCCGACACCTGGGCCGGCTGACCCATGCTCAGGTGGACGCCCGGGCCGGACGCATCACGCAGCTCCAGCCAACGCACGCCCGCTCGTCCGCCGGACTCCTGCGGCCGGATGTAGGGCGTGAACAGGTCGCTGATCGACGCTGTCCAGCGGCCGACCAGCCCGCCGCGGCGGCGGTCTGGGTAGCACTCCTGGTGGCCCAGGCCGAACCACTCCGCCGACTCCAGGCCAGCACGGAGTTCCAGCACCGTACCCACACGCGGGAGATCGGCCAGCTCGGCCGGGATGACGGCCTCCTCCGCCACGTGCACGCCGCCACCAGCCAGCGCCGTCAACACCTGCCGATGCGTGACCAGGGACTGGCCCACCCGGAGCTCGCGCGTCACGGTGGTGGTGGTGCCGTGGTGCTCGACCCGTGCCGGGCCAGACGTAGGCGCGTCGAGCCCCTGGCGCGACCACTTCGCGGCCAGTCCGGCGATACGGTCGTTGTCGGTCGGAGCGCGCCACAGTGCGAGACCGGGCGCGGCGGCCAGTGCCGGATGGACGAGGTAGCCATCCGCGTCGAGCTCGACCGGGCTGGTCCCGGGCGAACGGTCGGTCGCATCCCCGTGGCCCTCGGACAGCGGCACCTGGTCCCAGCACACCTCCGTTCCGGCATCCGCCCATCGCTCAGCCGATGTCGTCAGGAAGTGGAACGTCAGCCAGCGCTCACCGGCGACGCCATCAGGATCGCTCCAGCCGGGCAACGACACCGCCTCGCTCTCGCCGGGCCTGATCGGCGGTAGGGCGACGGTTCCTGACGCCACCACGACACCATCATCGGCCAGATCCCATCCCAGAGACAGCCAGTCGAGGTCGCGGAAGTGCCCCCGATTGGCGACGATGATGGTGCCCGCGTCGGCATCGACCTCGGTGACGCGCGCGACGGCATTGAGGTACTGCGCCTCGCGTAGCGCCGGCTTTGGGGTGCGGTCGGGCCAGACGAGGCCGTCGGTGACGAAGGTGCCGTCGTTGGGCTCATCGCCGAAGTCGCCGCCGTACGCCCAGCGGGTGCTGCCGTCCGGGAGGGTCTGTACCAGGCCGTGGTCACGCCACTCCCAGATGAAGCCGCCCTGCAGCCCTGGCGTGGACTCGATGGCGTCCCAGTACTCGGCCAACGTTCCGTTGCCGTTGCCCATGGCGTGCGAGTACTCGCACATGACGAGGGGCCTGTCCAGTCGGCCGGACTGGGCGAACTCGACGATGGCGCTGATCTCCGGGTACATGGGGCAGACGAAGTCGGATACCCGCCCGCCGCCGGCCCAATCGAAGCGGATGGCGCCCTCGTAGTGAAGTGGGCGCGAGGGCTCGTGGCGGCGCACCCATGCCGCCGCGGCCTCGTGGTTGGCGCCGTAGCCCGACTCGTTGCCCAGGGACCAGGCGTAGACCGATGGATGGTTGCGATCCCGCAGTACCATCCGTGAGACGCGTGACACCCACTGCGCCAGGTAGCGAGGGTCGTCACTCAGCGTCGCCTGGAAGGCATGCGACTCGAGGTCGGCCTCGTCGACCACGTAGAGGCCCAGCTCGTCGCTCAGATCGAGGAAGACCGGGTCGTTGGGGTAGTGCGAGGTACGCACGGCATTGAAGCCATGCCGCTTCATCGCCACCAGGTCCGCGCGCATGGCTTCAGGTGAGACGACGCGCCCGGCGTGCTGGTCGAAGTCGTGGCGATTGACACCGCGGATGAAGACCCGCTCGCCGTTGATGAGCAGGTCCGTGCCGCGAACCTCGACGCTGCGGAAGCCCACCCGGATGCTGGTGCTGTCGGCGACCGTGCCGTCGGGCCGGCGCAGCGTGACCGCCAAGTCATACCTTTGGGGCATCTCGGCGGACCAGGGCTTCACATCGGATACGCTCGTCGTCAGCCGCAGTGAGCCGGTCCGGGCCGGCTGGAGGTGCGGCTGCAGCGCCTCCCACGGCTCCGCCAGTTCAGCCAGGCCGTCGGATCCATAGAGCTCGTGGCGCCGGATCGTCGCACGCTCGGTCGTGTCCGAGGCCCAATAGGGGAGCTCGAAGCTGGCCGGTGACCCGGCCAGCACCTCGTCGCGTCCCTCCAGCCGTGCTTCGACCACCCAACCCGGCTCGAGATCGCGGTGGACGCCACCGACCTGGACCGCGATGTCCAGCGAACCCGTATGGCGGTCCTCGCTCAATCCGGCATCGACCGCGACATCGGCGAGATAGACCTGCTCGGTGGCATAGAGGAAGATCGACCGCGTGAGGCCCCCGTGCCACCACTGGTCCTGGTCCTCGATGAAGGTGCTATCGGACCACTTGGGCACCAGGAGACGCAGCGTGTTGACACCAGCGCGGATGCACTCGCTGATGTCGAACTCCGATGCCAGGTGGGAATCCTTGCCGACGCCGACGCGGTGCCCGTTGAGGGTGACCATGACCATCGACTCCGCGGCCCCGACGTGCAGCACCACACGCTTGCCCGACCACGCCGCCGGCAGCTCCAGGTCGCGCTCGTACAAGCCGGTCGGGTTGGCGGCGGGGACGTACGGCGCCTCACCCTCGAAGGGCATCTGGACGTTGGTGTAGTGCGGCAGGTCGCTCGTGCCCTGCCGGGTCCAGCAGCCCGGCACCGTGATGTCTCGCCAGGCTCCGGTCGGCTCGGCCCCGGGGTCGGAGAGCAGCTCGAAGCGCCAGCTGCCATCGAGCGGCAATCCTGGCGCATGGCTGAGCGCATGCATCGGCTCCCGGCCGCGAGCCACGAGTTCGGGGTCAAGCCAGGGTGCGGGCATCGGGAACCTCCAGGCGACGGTGTGGATGCGATTCTGCGCCAGCCTGCGATAACGCGTCGCGTTCGAGGGACGTGACCGGCGGCGCCCCCGCCTCGCTGCCTGAGGTACGATCGAGGTCGGTCGCGAGACTCTTTCCGCAGCCATGTCACAGACGCCTCTTCGAGCGCATGCAGCGCGAGCGGCGTCGACCTTCGAGCAGGAGCGATACCCATGTGCGCAGCTGACCGCGCCGCCGGCCCGGACCTCGCCGACGACGCAGGCAATGAGGATGAGCTCGAGTTCCAGACGCCCCAGAAGGGCTCGGCCGAGGAGCTGCTCGATGCCAATGCGCACGACCCGCTCGATCCGATGCGCCACTCGGCCGCACACATCATGGCCGAGGCGGTGCTGGACCTCTTTCCTGAAGCCAAGCTGGGCATCGGCCCAGCCATCAAGGATGGCTTCTACTACGACTTCGAGCTGCCGCGCCCGCTGAACCCCGAGGATCTGCGTGCCATCGAGAAGCGCATGAAGAAGTCGGTGCGGGCCAACCATCGCTTCGAGCGCCGCGCGTGGGATCCCGACGAGGGCAGGGCCATGCTCGAAGCGGCCGGCCAGACGTACAAAGTCGAGATCCTCGACGACCTGCGTGCCGCCGCCGAGGCAGCCGGGGAGCCGGTGCCGGAAGTGACCACGTACAGCCATGGTCCCTTCACCGACCTTTGCCGGGGGCCGCACGTCGCCTCCACCGGAGAGGTGGGCCCCTTCAGACTGCTCAAGAACTCGGCCGCCTATTGGCGTGGCGACGCCAAGCGGCCCATGCTCCAGCGCATCTATGGCACGGTCTGGTCGACCCGGGAAGAACTGGACCTGCACCTGTGGCGGCTCGAGGAAGCTCGCAAGCGCGATCATCGCCGGCTGGGTGTGGCGCTGGAGCTCTTCAGCTTCCATGACGTCAGCCCCGGCTCCGCCTTCTGGCACCCCAAGGGCCAGCGCCTCTGGCGCACCCTGGAGACGGCCATGCGCGAGCTGCAGGAGCGTCGCGGCTACCAGGAGGTGAGCACACCCATCCTCGTCAGCCAGAAGCTGTGGGAGCAGTCTGGGCACTGGCAGCACTACGCCGACAACATGTTCAAGATGGACTCGGAGGGCGTGACGTTCTCGCTCAAGCCGATGAACTGCCCCGAGTCGACGATCATCTACAAGAGCAAGGTGCGTTCGTACCGCGACTTCCCCTTCCGGCTCGCAGAATACGGACGGCTCCACCGCAACGAGCGCTCGGGCACGCTGTCGGGCCTGACCCGTGTCCGCCAGTTCGTCCAGGACGACGCTCACTGCTACGTCCGTCCGGACCAGCTGGCCGATGAGGTCGAGGCCCTGCTGGGTGAGGTCAGCGAGACGTACTCCTGGTTCGGCCTGGTGCCGCGCTTCTCCTTCGCCACGCGACCGGACAAGGCGCTCGGCGACCTGGCGCAGTGGGAGCATGCCGAACGATTGATGAAGGATGCCCTGGACCGCGCCAGCGTGGACTACACCATCAAGCCCAAGGACGGTACGTTCTATGCGCCCAAGATCGACATCTATGTCGAAGATGCCCTGGGACGCGAATGGCAGATGGCCACCATCCAGGCTGACATGATGATGCTGCCCGAGCGGTTCGACCTGACCTATATCGACCAGGATGGCCAGCCGCAGCGGCCCATCGCCATCCATCGTGCCATCTACGGCTCCTTCGAGCGCTTCATCGGCATCATCACCGAGCACTTCGCGGGCGCCTTCCCCTTCTGGTGCGCGCCCGTCCAGGCGGTCGTCATCCCCATCGCCGATCGTCATATCGAGGCCGCCCAGGAGCTGGCGGCACTGCTGCGGAAGGAGCGCCTGTTCGTCGAGGTCGACGACAGCTCGAACCGCATGCAGAACAAGATCCGGATGGCGCAGGAGCAGAAGGTGCCCTACATGCTGGTGCTGGGCGACCGCGAGGCAGAAGGCCGTACCGCTTCACCGCGCAGCCGCACGGGCGAGCAGCTCGAGGCCATCGGCTGGGAGGAGCTGGCCCAGCAACTCGCGGAGGAGGCTGCCGCACGACGTCCTGACTGACGCGGCACGACCCTGTGCTATAGTCCGCCGGCGACCCGTGTAGGTCGTGGCCTTGTGTCGCGCACTCGCGGGGAGAACCATCTGAAGACTGCAACAGTGAGGGAATAGCCTGAGCAAGGACCTGCGAATCAACGAGATGATCCTGGATCCCACAGGTACGGGTCATCGACGAAGAAGGGGAACAGTTGGGCGTCATGCCCACGCCACAGGCCCTGCAACTGGCACAGGAACGTGGTTTCGACCTTGTCGAGGTCGCACCCATGTCCAACCCGCCCGTCACCAAGATCCTTGACTATGGCCAGTTCAAGTACGAACAGGCTCGCAAGGAAAAGGAAGCTCGCAAACACCAGCGTTCGGTCGAGTTCAAGGAGGTTCGCCTCAGGGTCAAGATCGGCAAGGGAGACTTCGACACCAAGGTCAAACGGGCCATCCGCTTCCTGGAGGAAGGGGACCGTGTCAAGGTCGCCGTCCAGTTCCGCGGCCGCGAGGTCAGTCACGCCTACATCGGGCGGGACCTGCTGACTCGGTTTGCCGAGCAGGTCGCCGAATACGGAGCGGTCGATCGGCCGCCGATCCTGGAAGGCCGCTCCATGTCGATGGTCCTGACCGCGGTCCATCGGCCAGCCGGCCAGCCGGCCAAGAGCGAAGGCGAACCGCAACAACAGAGCAAGCAAACGGAGCCGGACGCGCCGGCACCGTCGGCCGCCGGGGACGAAGCCACGGCCTCGCCGGCGACCAGCACAGGAGGCTGACGCCAAGTGCCAAAGATGAAGAGCCACAAGGGCGCCCAGAAGCGCTTCGGCGCGACCGGCAGTGGCAAGATCTACCGGGTCAAGTCCTGGCGCGGTCACCACCTTGAGATCAAGTCGTCGCGGCGCAAGCGTCGCTACGATGGCAAGAAGATGCTTGATGGCGCAAACGAGAATGCCGTCAAGCGGATGCTGCCGTACCTGTAGGAGTCATACCAGTCAATGGCACGAGTCAAGCGCGGCGTCGCCGCTCACAAGCGCCACAAGCGCCTCCTGAAGGCCGCCGAGGGCAAGCGCGGTACGCATCGTCGGTTGATCCGCTCGGCCCGCGAGGCCCAGCTGCACGCGATGGCCTATGCCTTCCGCGGGCGTAAGGAACGCAAGCGCCAGATGCGCGCGCTCTGGATCGCTCGCATCAACGCGGCGGCGCGCCTGAACGGCACCACCTACGGGAAGCTCATCAGCGGGCTCAAGACGGCGGGCGTGGAGCTCGACCGCAAGAGCCTGGCCGACATCGGTGTCCGAGATGCAGCGACGTTCGCCCGCATCGCCGAGGTCGCCAAGTCCGCATAGCGACGGATCCGTAAGCCCGTCGTGGATGTCGCTTCGTTCAGCGCACAGCTCGACGAGTTGCGGGCGCGAGCCATCATCGCCATCGATGGTGCCGAATCGCCTGAGGCGCTCGACGCCATCGAGTCCGGCATGCTTGGCCGCAAGGGCGAGTTGCGCGGTCTGCTCGGCGGCATCGGTGCGCTCTCGGCCGAGGACCGGCCCAAGGTCGGGGCCCTGGCCAACCCGGTGCGCGGATCGATCGAGGCCGCCCTTGCCGATCGTCGTGTCAGCCTTGAAGCGGAGGCCCTGGAAGCCCGCCTGCGTGCACAGGCGCAGGATGTCACGCTGCCCGGCCGGCGGCGCGCGCGCGGATCGCTCCACCCACTCCCCGAGACCGAGCGTGAGATCGCGCGCATCTTCGGCCAGTTCGGCTTCGTCGTCGTGGACAGCCCCGAAGTGGAGAGCGACGAGCTCAACTTCGGCGCTCTGAACATCCCGGCCGACCATCCTGCCCGTGACCTCTGGGACACCATCTATGTCGAGGAGCCTCCGGGCATCGAGCGCGACGACCGGTTGCTGCTGCGGACCCATACCTCACCAGGACAGATCCGGGCGATGCGCGACAGCCGGCCCCCCATCCGGGTGTTGACCCCGGGCCGCTGCTATCGCTATGAGGCCGTGGATGCCAGCCATGGCTTCGAGTTCTTCCAGATCGAGGGTCTGATGGTGGACGAAGGCACGACCATGGCGCACTTGCGTGGCCTGCTGGACGCCTTCGCCCATGCCATGTTCGGCGCCGACCGTGCCACCCGCTTCCGGCCCGGCTACTACCCCTTCACGGAGCCTTCGGTGGCCTTCGACATCGGCTGCGTGGTGTGTGAGGGCGAGGGCTGCCCGGCCTGCAAGCGCACCGGCTGGATGACCATCCTGGGCGCCGGCATGGTGCACCCGGTGGTGCTGCGCAACGGTGGCATCGACCCCGAGCGCTACCAGGGCTTCGCCTTTGGCATGGGCACCGACCGCATCGCCATGCTGCGCTACGCCATCACCGACATCCGCGCCTTCCTGGCCAACGACATGCGCTTCCTGGAGCGACTCTAGATGCGCGTCCCACTCTCCTGGCTGCGCGAGTTCGTCGACATCGAGTCGACACCGGAGCAGCTGGCCGAACGCCTCACGCTGCTGGGCATGGAGGTCAGCGCCATCGAGCGTATCGGTGCCGACTGGCAGCGGGTCGTGGTGGGGGAGCTGCTGGAGGTCATGCCGCACCCCAACTCGGGCAAGCTCTCCCTCACCCGCGTCCGCACCGGCGTCGGCGAGCCAGAGCTGTCCATCGTCTGCGGGGCCACCAACATCGAGGCCGGCCAGCGCATCCCGGTCGCCCTGCCGGGCTCGGTGCTGCCGGGCGACCGCCACATCGAGATCACCACCATCGCGGGGACGCAGAGCCAGGGCATGCTGTGCTCCGGTGATGAGCTGGGATTGACAGGCGACGCCGACGGCATCCTCATCCTGCCGGCCGACTCGGAGCTGGGCGTGGACATGGCCGATATGGCCGGTGACGTCGTGCTCGATATCGACGTCAAGCCCAATCGCGGCGATGCACTCAGCATCCTGGGCCTGGCCCGCGAGGTCGCCGCCGCGACCGGCGCCATGCTGCGCTGGCCGGACCTGTCGGTGGTCGAGACCGGTGACCACACCAGCGAGCACCTGCGGGTCGATGTCCAGGACTCCGACCTGTGCCCGGTCTTCGTGGGTCGCTATGTCGACGGCGTCTCCGTCGGCCCCTCGCCATGGGACGTGCAGCGGCGCCTCATCGCGGCCGGCGTCCGCCCCATCTCCAACGTGGTGGACGCCTCCAACTACGTGCTCATGGAGCTGGGCAAGCCCATCCATACCTTCGATGCCGGCGCCGTCCACGACGGTCACATCATCGTGCGCCGCGCCCGCGATGGCGAACGGCTGGAGACGCTCGACCACGTGGCGCGTGAGCTCAGCCCGGACACGCTGCTGATCGAGCGATCCCGCGGGCCCGCTGGCTATCGCCGGCGTGATGGGCGGCGCTGCCAGCGAGGTTGGTGCGGCCACCACCACAGTCATCATCGAGTCGGCCATCTTCGATCCAGTCAGCGTGCGCCGCACCGCGTTCCGCTATTCGCTGCGCAGCGAGGCCAGCCTGCGCTTCGAGAAGGGCCAGGAACACCGCATGGCGCGCCTCGGTGCGGATCGTACGGCGGCGCTCATCGGAGCCTGGGGCGGTGGCCGGGTGGCGGTCGGTGTCGTCGACACCGCACCGGACGCGCCCGCAGCCGTGCGCATCGCCTTCCGGCCCGCGCGCACCAGCCGGTTGCTGGGCCAGACGCTCGGCATCGACGAGCAGCGCGCGCTCCTCGAGCGGGTCGAGATCCGCACGGAACCTGCGCGCGCGGGCGAGATGATCACGGTCATCGGCGGCGACGATCCGCTCCTGGTCGCTGTCGACGAGCCCCGCGACGCGATGGTCGCGATCGTGCCGGGACACCGGCGCGATCTGGCCATCGAGTCGGACCTGATCGAAGAGATCGCTCGCGTTCGTGGCTACGAGACGCTCCCGGGACGGCTGCCCGATACCGCCATGCCGCCATATCGAGCGGACCCGCAGCGGCCCCTCGATGCACTGCGTGGGCAACTCGCTGGAGGCGGCCTCAACGAGATCCTGACGCACGGGCTCATCGGCCCCGAAGACCATGCGCACCTGGGTCTCGGACCCGACGACGACCTGACCATCCGGACCACCAATCCGGTCACCGTCGACCACTCCGAGCTACGCCGCTCCATGATCCCCGAGCATCTGCGCGTGCTCGTCGAGAACGAGCGCCAGCGCACGCCTGACATGCGCGCCTTCGAGATCGGCGCCCTCCATGCGTGGCGTGACGGTGAGCCGGCCGAGCAGCTGCTGCTGGGACTCATCCTGGCTGGCCGCGAGAACCCCTTGACGTACGACCGAGCGGCCACCCCCGTCGACGTCGCCACCGCCAAGGGCATCCTGGAACAGCTGGCCGCTCGCCAGCTCCGATGTCGCCTCGAGTACGAGCCGGTCGGCGCGCGTGACGGGGTCGAGCACCCCGGCCGCATCGCTGCCGTGGTGGCCGTCGCGCCCGATGGTGAACGAACGCCGCTGGGTCGCGTGGGTGAGTTGCATCCGACCCTGCTCCGGCACTACCAGGTGCGCACCGAGCACGTCGTCTTCGCCGAGATCGATCTCGATGCCTATCGGCGCCTCATCCCGGGGCGGGTGCGGGTCGGTCGGCTCGAGCACCTGCCCGGCGTCGAGCGCGATATCGCCGTCGTCGTCGCGGCGGACCAGCCGGTCGGTGAGGTGGAGGCGCTCATCCACGCCCACGGTGGCTCACATCTGCGAACGGTGACCCTCTTCGACGAGTACCGTGGGAGTCCGCTCGCCGACGATGAGAAGAGCGTGGCCTATCGCCTCCGATTCGAGACGCTCGACCACGATCTGGAGGACGGAATGGTCGAACTGATGGTCGAAGGGGTGGTTGCGGTACTGTCCGAGCGACTTGGCGCGCGCCTCCGCGCCTGATAGCGTTGCGCCCATGAGGTGCCTGTCATGATCATCGGGACGACTGACATCTATCTGTTGGTCATCATCGTGTCCACGCTCGTGGTGGGCTTCTTCTGGGGTGCGGCCCGGAGCCTGCTGTTGCTGGGCGCCTGGCTGCTGGCATTCGTCGGCGGCGCCTACCTCAAGGTCAACCTGGGCTCATACCTGTCCCAACAGTGGACCGAGTACCCGCCGGCATTCAGTGACATGGCGGCCTACGGCCTCATCTACATGGCCGTGCTGCTCGCGGCACCCGTGGTCATCTACATGGGGACTCGTGGCAGCCAGAGCGTGTCGCGCTACCAGGTGCTCGACGACCTGGTGGGTGCGCTCTTTGCCGTCTTCGTCGCCGTGCTCGGGATCGCGGGCCTGATGATCGTGCTCTCGACGTTCTACGGCAGCGGCGCCATCACCGCCGGGACGTCGGGCGGGCCCCAGTGGACCGCCGACATGTACCAGTCGCTGCTCAGCTCCAGCATCGGCGGCAGCATCGATCGGTACCTGGTGCCGATCATCGGCTTCGTGCTGGGACCGATCCTGCCGCCGAACGTGCGCGCGGTCTTCGCTTGACCCTGGCTCCGGACCGCGCCAGCGCCGACGCCATCGCCATCCCGACCGAAGTCACAGACCCCCGCCCGGGACTCCCTGACCGGCAGCCGCGATGGCTGCGACGCCTCGAGCCCATGCTCGTTGCCGATGTCGCGGAGGTGGTCGCCCGGCGCCTGCTGGGCACGCTGCTCGTGCGCGACGACCTGGGCCAGCGACGGACCGCGCGCATCGTCGAGACGGAGGCCTACGCCGGTCCCGAGGACCTCGCCAGCCACGCACGCGCGGGACGGACCCCGAGGACGGCCGTGATGTTCGGGCCACCCGGGCACGCCTATGTCTACCTCATCTACGGCATGCATCACTGCCTCAACATCGTCTGCGCCACGGATGGCCAGGCGGCCGCGGTGCTGATCCGGGCCGTGGAGCCGGTCGATGGCATCGACGCCATGCGCGCCGCTCGTGGCCGCGCCGGCGACTCGCTGGCGCGACTGGCCGCCGGTCCCGGGCGGACCTGCCAGGCACTCGACGTGGACCGGAGTCATGGTGGCCTCGACCTGCTGAGCGACACCCGCCTGTGGTTGGCCAGCGATGGCGGCGACGGGCTCGGGGATGACCGCATCGTGGTGGGCCCCCGCATCGGCGTCGATCACGCCGGACCCGACTGGGCGAGCCGGCCCTGGCGCTTCGGGATCGCCGGCAGCCCGTCACTGAGCCGGCCCTTCCCACCCGGCGCCTCGTCGACCGCCCGCGCCTGATGGACACGCGCTCGGCCGAACTGCTCGAGTTCCCGCTGATCCGGGCGCGGCTGGCTGCGTACGCCGCATTCGAGCCCTCACGGCGCCTGGCGCTGGCCGTGGAGCCGACGGCTGATGCCATCGTCGTGAAGCGGCGCCTCGACGAGACCGACGAGGCCCGCTGGCTGCTCTCGGAGAAGCCGGCGGTCGGGGTCGGCGGCGCCCGCGACATCGAACCGATCCTCGCTCGCGCCACGCGTAGCGGCCGCCTCGACCCCGCGGAGCTGTGGGCCATCGTGGAGACCCTCATCGCGGCCGGCCGCCTGGTGGATGGCTTGCGCGAGACTCGACCGGCCGCTGCTGCACACGCTGTACCGCAACATCGACCCACTGCCGGCCCTGCGCTCGCGCCTGGAAGCCAGCGTGGACCCCACCGGCGAGGTGCTCGATACGGCCTCTCCCGCCCTCGGCGGCTTGCGCCGTGCCGTCCGCATCGCCCACGACCGGCTGCGCAGCCGGCTCGATGCCCTGGTCCACTCGGATGTCGCGGGTGCCCTGCAGGAACCCATCATCACGCTGCGCAACGGCCGCTACGTGGTGCCGGTGCGGGCGGATTCGCGGAGCCGCGTCAAGGGCATCGTCCACGACCAGTCCGGCAGCGGCCAGACACTGTTCGTTGAGCCCCTCATCGCGGTCGAGCTCTCCAACGCCTGGCGAGAGGCGGAGCTGGCGGCCAAGGCGGAGGAGGAACGGGTCCTCGACGAGCTCTCGGCGCATGTCGCCGCCAACGGTGAAGCGTTGGCGGCGAAACGCTCGACGCGCTCGCCCGCTTCGACCTGTGGATGTGTCGCGCCCGATTGGCCGAGGAACTGGACGCGGTGCGGCCGGCGCACCACCCGCGCGCGGTGGTGTCGCTGCTGGCGGCCCGCCACCCAGGCCTGGAAGGCAAGGTCGTGCCCATCGACGTGCACCTCGGAGAGGGCTACACCGCGCTCGTCATCACCGGGCCCAACACGGGCGGCAAGACGGTGGCGCTGCGGACGGTGGGCCTGCTGGTGCTGATGCACCAGTCGGGCATGCATATCCCGGTGGCACCGGGCAGCGCCCTACCCATCTTCGACGACGTCCTCGCCGACATCGGCGACGAACAGTCGGTGGCACAGTCGCTCTCGACCTTCAGCGGCCACCTGCGCACCATCACGCGCATCGTCGAGGAGGCCGGGCCTGGCACACTCGTACTGCTCGACGAGCTGGGTGCCGGTACCGACCCCACCGAAGGCTCGGCCCTGGCCCAGTCGCTGCTGGACCACTTCATCGAGGTCGGCTCACTGGTCGTCGCCACCACCCATTACGCCGAGCTCAAGACCTACGCCCACAACGAGGCACGGGCGCGCAATGCGTCGGTCGACTTCGACCTGGCCACGCTGGCGCCGACCTACCACCTCTCCATCGGCCTGCCCGGCACCAGCCAGGCCTTCGCCATCGCCGAACGCCTGGGCCTGCCCAGGCGGCTGGTCGAGGACGCTCGCTCGCGCCTCTCGGTCGCGCAGCAGGAGTTCGAGTCCACGCTGGCCTCGATCCGCAAGACCCAGGTGGACATCGCCGCCGCCGAGGCTCGGGCGGCCGACGCCGAGATACGCATGCAGGCAGCCCTCCGCGAAGCCGAGGAGGAGCGGCGACGGGCCCGCGCCGAACGACGTGTCGCCGCCAGCGAGGCGCGCCGACAGGCGGAGGTGGCGCTGGCCGCGGTAGAGGCGGAGATCGCGGAGATGCGAGGCTCGCTGGCCCGGGAGACGCTGACCGAGGAGCGGCTCGATGCCGCCATGGCCCGTATCGACGCTCGATTGGGCATGATGCCACGAGAGTCCGAGCGGGAGGCGCCCGGCCCGCGTCCGAGGCGCTGGAGGATCGGGGATCGCGCCTTGGCCACGAGTGGCTGGAACGGCACGGTCGTCGCGCTCGATGAAGCCCGCGGCCGGGCCACGCTCGATGTCAGCGGCATGCGGGTGGATGTCGGGCTCGATGAGCTGGAACCATCCTCGGGCGGCGGCGCGGGTGGCAGCGGCGAGACCGGTCGGCCCAAGACGGGACGACGCGGCGAGTTCGGGAACGAACCTCGCTCGGGCTTCGCCACCGGCGCGGCGGTGGCCCGGGCGGCTGCGGCCGGCCGGGAGCGCGCCCGGGCGGTCGCCTCCAGCCTGGATCTGCGAGGGGCCCGCGTGGACGAAGCCATGGCCATGCTGGACCAGTACCTGGACGATGCCGCGCACGCCGGCGCGGGCCGGCTGACGGTCGTGCACGGGCACGGCTCGGGTGCCATGCGCGATGCCGTACGCGCCATGCTCAGCGGACATCCACTGGTCCGAGAGTGGCGGCCGGGCGATCGCGGCGAGGGTGGTGACGGCGCCACCGTGGTGACGCTGTAGCGCCACGACTCAGGCCCCGGGAGGTGAGGCCTCCGACGACGGGGCGGACGTAGCAGCCGGCACGTCGCTCGGTATGGCCGTCTTCTTCGGCTTCGGCGTGACCTGCGCCGCTGCGGGTGCCGCGGACGGCGGATCGCTCGGCGGTGGGGTCGGTGCGGGTGTCGGGGTCGGCTTCGGTGTGGGCTTGGGCGTCTTGGTCGGCTTGGGCGTCGGTTCCAGGCTGGGCTCCGGTGTCACCTCCGGAGGCGCACTCGGTTCAGCTGATGGTTCCACCGATGGCGAGGGGGAGAGCTCCGGAGAAGCCGAGGGCTCCGGGCTGGCGCTGGAGGCGGGCGCCTTGCCACATGACTTGCTGGGCGGGAAGGGGCCTCCCCACGATTCGCCGTAGGGCTGGTAGTAGGGCTCGTAGAAGTAAGCCGTATAGGTTCGTTTCACCGGCGATACGCTGGCGCCGACACCGATGCCCTTGCTGGCCCGCTTGATCCAGCCCCGCACGGCATCGTTCCAACTCCTGGTGTGCGACTCGGCATCGTCGAGCACGAGGAAGCCACGAGTTCGGGGCTTGCCCACGTCCTCACAGCCGTCCTGCCAGCGATACCACTGGCCATCCTGGCCCTTCACCACCTTCATCGAGACGAGGTAGGGGTCGGCCGTCGGAGCTGTGCCGCGGATGAAGAGTTCGTTCACCTGACGGCGCGAATACTCGGACGGGATGAAGCCGGTCCAGGCATCGACACTGGCCGTGGTGATGCGATCGGGGCGTGCGAAGTCGTGCACCTCCCATGACTTGGTGACATCGCTGATGAACGCTTCCCAGACCGGCGCTGCCACGTCGAGCGAGAAGACCGGGTTGGACACCGTGGTGACCGGGCTGGCGTTACTGTTACCGGCCCAGACGCCGACGGACAAGGCGTACTCGCCGTTCTTGCGACCCTGCTTGGTGGGTGGCGCGATATAGCCGTAGGCATTGAGGTCCTTGGCGTCGTTGGTGGTGCCGGTCTTGACGGCGGCCGGGCGGCGCTGCCCGTTCTTGGCGGTGATCTCCGTCTTGGCTGCCCAGATCGGGTTGACCGCGGGGTCGGTGTTGCCCTTGAGGATGTCGGTCATGACGTACGCCGCCTGCGGTGAGATGACTCGCTTGCCCTTGGGTGTCTGGTAGGTGTACTCGACAGGGTTGTCGGGATTGACGCTGCTGATCTCAAGGATCGAGGTGTGGCCCACGTTCACGCCGCCGTTGGCCATGGTCGCGTAGGACTGGTTGAGGTCCAGGGGATGGACTTCCAGGCTGCCCAGCGCCATCGCCAACCCGGCCGTGGGGTGGTCCTTCTGGAAGTCCATGCCGAAGGCCTGGGCCTTGTCGAAGACAGCGTTCTCTCCGACCAGGGAGAGCGCCTTGACGGCGGGGATGTTGAGCGAGAACTGGAGCGCGTTCCTGACACGCAGCGGGCCACGCTCGCGGCCATTGAAGTCGGTCGGGATGTAGCCGCCGAAGTCGGTCGTGACATCCATGAGCATCGTGGCTGCGGTCAGCGTCCGGTCGTCGATGCCGGTGGCGTAGGTGAATGGCTTGAAGGCCGAGCCGGGTTGCCGCCAGCCGTCAGCCAGCACGTCGAACTGCGGCTGTAGCTTCTTGTTCACCTTGTCGCGTTCGTAGTAGTTGGCCGAGCCCACGTAGGCGATGATCTCGCCGGTCTCGTAGTCGAGCGCCGAGAGCGCGCCGTTCCAGACGTTCTGTGTTCGCAGGCGGGCCATCCAGTCCGTGTAAGGGATACGCAGCGCCTTGGCAGCGCCGACCGGATCGGCACGATGCGGCACCAGGGCAGCCGCGCGCACCCAGGCCTCGGCTCGCTTCTGGATGTCGTAGTCGAGCGTTGTCGTGACACGCAGGCCGCCCATCTTGAGGGCATCACAGGTCTCAGCGTCGCCGCACAGCAGCTGCCGAAGCTCATCGCGGACGTACCAGACGAAGTGCGGCGCCTTCCAGGCCAGCTGCGACTGTGGCTTGACGAGGAGCGGCTCGGCCATGGCGTCGCGGAAGTCCTGGTCGCTGTAGCTATCGCCGCTGAGCACGCGACGCGTGGGGTCCTGCAGGAGCAGGTCGAGCACCAGGTTCCGTCGCTGCACGATGGCCGAATTGGCCGGCACCTCCAAATCGCCGTTCTCGTTCTCGACCGCGTTGCGCACCAGGTCGTAGGACGATGGCGCCTGCGGCAGTGCCGCCAGCGTCGCCGCCTGCGATAGCGTCAGCTCGGAGAGCTTGTTGGCATCGAAGTAGGACTTGGCCGCGGCCAGCACGCCATAACTGTTGTTGCCGTAGAAGTTCTGGTTGAGGTATGCGGTCAGGATGGCCTGCTTGCCAGATTCGCCACGGTAGTAGTCGGTCACCCTGATCGACTGGATGAGCTCCTTGATCTTGCGGTCACCCAGGCGCTGCGAGGTAGAGATGACATCCTCCGGCAGCAGCTTCTGGCGCACCAGCTGCTGGGTGATGGTGGAGCCACCGCGAGCGTCGCCGGTGAGGGTGTCGAAGGCGGCCGACAGGATGCCCAAGGGGTCGATCCCCGTGTTGGCCCAGAAGGTCTTGTCCTCGACCGCGGTGACCGCGTCAGCGAGGACCGGCGGCACGTCCTTCCACTCGATGGTGCGCCGGCTCTCACCGCCGGCCGTCAGTCGCGCCAGCACCTTGCCGTTGCGATCGTAGATGACGCTGTCCTCGGGGAAGGCGATGTTCTCCAACTCGGTCGGGGGTGGCAGGTCGCGGCTATAGATGAAGGCTCCGCCCACGACACCCACGAACCCGAGCATGGCCACCGCCAGGAACAGGCCGAAGATGACGAGGACGGCGGCCTTGAGCGGGCCCGACCGGCGAGCACCGACGGGGCGCCGGGTGGGCGGTGGCTGTGGTGGTCGCTGTGGCGCGGCTGGTCGCTGTGGCGCGGCTGGTCGCTGCGGCGGTTGGTAGGGCGGATAGGGCTGCATTCGCGGCCGACTCTAGCATCGGTCCAGGAGGTTGTTGGCGCGACTTTCGGGCGCACGCGTCACAGCCACGCTCACGCGTGGCTAGCATGAAGGGATGCACATCCAGACTTATCCCCGCCCGGACCTTCCCGCGTGAGCGCCGCCTCCCTGCTCGACGAGCTTCGCTGGCGCGGCCTCGTCCACCTTGCCTCAGAAGGGCTCGAGGCGCGGCTCGCACGCGGGCCGGTGAGTGCCTACATCGGCTTCGATGCCAGCGCCACGTCACTCCACGTGGGCCACCTGCTGCAGGTCTTCCTGTTGACCCACCTGCAGCGAGCCGGCGGTCGGCCGGTCGTGCTCATCGGCGGCGGCACGGGCATGATCGGCGATCCTCGGGCAAGTCCAGCGAGCGTGTCCTGCTGGACGCGGCGGCCATCGAGGCCAACTCCGCCGCACTGCGAGGACAATTGGAGCGGTTCCTGGACTTCTCACCAGGCCCGGCGCAGCCCAGGATGCTCAACAACCTCGAGTGGCTGGCGCCGATGTCGGTCATCGACTACCTGCGCGACATCGGCAAGCACTTCACCGTGCCCTACATGCTGGCCAAGGACTCGGTGCAGGCGCGGCTGGCGGCAGGCATGAGCTTCACCGAGTTCAGCTACCAGACCCTGCAGGCAGCCGATTTCCTGCACCTCCACCAGCATGAAGACGTGGACATGCAGATGGGCGGCGCCGACCAATGGGGCAACATCACCGCGGGCCTGGAACTGATCCGCCGCGTCGAGAATCGCGAAGCTGATGGGGCGACCAGCGAGGAGGGCCACGAACCGACGGCCTTCGGACTCTGTAGCCCACTGCTGCTCAACCGCTCGGGCCAGAAGATGGGCAAGTCGGAGAAGGGCGCGGTCTTCCTCGACGGCTCGCTGACCAGCCCCTACGACTTCTACCAGTACTGGATCAACGACGATGACGAGCTGGTCATCGACCACCTGCGCTGGCTCACCACCAAGAGCCGCGAGGAGATCGACGCCATCGCCGCGGAGCATCTCAAGGCCCCGGAGAAGCGCTCCGCCCAGGTGGCACTGGCCTACGACCTGAGCGAGCGTGTCCACGGCCGTGACGAGGCGGAGCGTCAGCAGATCGTGGCCGGCGCCGCCTTCGCCTCCGCGGTGGACGACCCGGCCGTGTTGGAGGTGCTGTACGACGCCGTGGGCGGCTTCGAGTTCGGCCCTGAAGCGGAGGGGTGGACGGCGGTCGATGTGGCCGTGGCGACGAGTGGTCAGTCGCGCGGGGAAGCCCGCCGGCTCATCAGCCAAGGTGGCTTCTCGATCAACGGCCAGAAGCTCACCGACCCGGCAGCTGTGCCGCCCGCGCTCATCGGCGAGCGCTACTGGTGGGTGGCCATGGGCAAGAAGCGCCGTTTCGTGGGCCGCCGCGCGGGCTGATCAGGTCTCCTTGACCGAGACGTACCAGACCCGATCGGCGACATCGCTGAGGGTTTCGGCGATGCGCGACATGCGCCGGTAGAGCTCGCGGCGACCGAAGACCTCGCGCACATCGGCCGGCGAGAGGGGACCCGAGCGCTCCATCTCGAGCAGGCCGCCCATGGCCGCTCGGTAGACCTTCTCCAGGCGTCGCGCGCACTTCGTGGCTGCATCGGCCGCAGCGGTCGCGGTCCGGCCTCCATCCTTGCCGCCGTGCGGTGCGATGGCATCGAACGCCGCGGCGAGGTGCTCCACGCCCTCGCGGAGCTGGGCGGCCATCTCAGCCATCTGCTCATCGGGGGACATGCCCATGACCTCCGCTTCGCGCACGGTGTCCTTGGCCTGGCCCAGGACCTTGTCGAGCAGCTCGCTGAGGATGAAGAGGTCCTCAGGGCTGACCGGGGTGACGAAGGCGTCTCGCAGCGCGATGCGGACGGTGAGCTTGGCCTCGTCTGCCTGGTGCTCGGACTCGCGCACCCGCTCGGCTGCTGTCGATCCGCCGCCACACCAGGCTTCGAATGCGGCCATGCCCTCGACGGTGATGGCCATCTGGCGGCGCAACTGCGCGAGCACATCAGAGTCGTCAGGTAGGAACCAGTACACCGGCTTGCGCACGAGCCTCGACAAGCGGTCTCGCGAAGAGGGCATTCGACCTCCTTACGCGCCCGCGATGGCGCGCCAGAGCGGCAGGGACGCGATGGCGATGATGGCCGCGGCCGGCATCGTCGTCAACCAGGCGATGCCCATCTCGCGCACGATATCCCAGCTGATGTGCTTCCAGCGCCGGCGCCCGGCGCCGATGCCGACGACCGACGAGGCGACGACCTGGCTCGCACTCACCGGCAAGCCGGCGATCGAGGAGGCGAAGATGACACCGGCCGAGCTCGTCTGGCTCACCAGTCCATCGATGCTGTGGAGCTGATAGATGCGCGTGCCGATGGTCTTGACGATGCGCCAGCCACCGAGCGCCGTGCCCAGGGTGAGCGCCAGTGAGCAGAGCCCGACCACGCCCCAGCCGGTCTGCGAGGACGAGCTGGCGTAGCCGGTGGCGGCGAGCATGGCGGCGATGATCCCGACGACCTTCTGGGCATTGTTGGCGCCCTGGCTGAACGCGAGCCAGCCGGACGTCAGCCACTGGGCCGTCCGAACCGGCCGGCCGGCTTTCGCAGTCGCTCGTCGGGCGATCCGCAGCGCGCCACGTTCCAGCACCCAGGAGACACCGAACCCTAGTCCTGCCGCGAGCCCGATGCCGAGGAGGATGCCGAGCACACCTCCGAGCTGACCATCCACGACCGGACCCCATTCGACCGCGCCGGATCCGGCAGCCGCGACAGCCGCCCCAACAAGCCCACCGACCAGCGCGTGACTGGACGAGGAGGGCATGCCTCGACTCCAGGTGAAGAGGTTCCAGACGAGCGCGCCGCTGGCCCCGGCCCCGACGACAGGGACGAGGATGGTCGGTTCGACGAGGACAAGCCCGGCGATGGTGTCGGCGACCGCGGCACCGAACACGAGGGGGCCGAGCAGGTTCATGAGCGAGGCCAGCACGATGGCGGGCAATGGCTTCGCAGCGCCGGTAGCGACGAGCGTGGCGACGGCATTGGCCGCGTCATGCAACCCGTTGGTCAGCGCGAAGGCGAGAGTCATGAGGATGGCGGCGACCAGGACCAGGTCCATTCGAACCTCCGACAGCGGCGCTCAGCCGCCGGTGTCAGACGTATCGTATGGCAGGGTCGCGCGGCGGCGTGACTCAGGTGCGGTGGCGAGCCTTGAGTGCCTCGATGACCGCGGCCGGTGGGAGATCTCGCTCGGCGCACAGCACCAGCGCGTGGTACAGCAGGTCGGCCAACTCGCCGGCCAGCGCCTCGCGCGGGCGATCGGCGCCGGTGCGCTGGGCGACCTCGTCGTCCTTGGCCGCCATCACGACCTCGGTCGCTTCTTCAGCCACCTTGCGCGCGGTCGCATCGACACCCTCGTCGAGCAGCTTGCTGGTGTAGGAGCCCTCGGGCCGCGTGCGCGCCCGCTCATCGATGGTGGCCCAGAGGCGTTCCAGCCAGGCGAAGTCCTGGGGAGAGGTCGCCGTCGGGGCCGCCGCGTCGGGTTCGATATCGAAGCAGGAGCGAGCTTCGGTGTGGCAGGTCGGCCCCGCTGGTCTTGCCCGGATCAGCACGGCGTCAGCGTCGCAGTCGAGCTCCATCGAGACCACCGCCAGGGTGTTGCCGCTGGTCTCACCCTTCTTCCACAACGCATCGCGCGAGCGCGAGTGGAAGTGCGCCTCACCGCTGGCGAGCGTGGCCTCGACCGCCTCTGCGTCCTGCCAGGCGACCATCAGCACGCGGCCGTCATCAGCATCCTGCACGACCGCCGCGACCAGGCCGTCGGCACCGTAGCGGACCGCGGCCGGGATCCAGGGGCCGCCCGCGTCGATCGCCCATCAACCGGCCTCCTCGGTGAGGCGCACCGGAACGCCGGCAGCGGCCATGGCGCGCTTGACCGCGGCGATTGAGTGGATGTCCCGATGGAAGATGGAGGCAGCCAGGACGGCATCGGCGTTGCCCTCGGTGACAGCAGCGACCATATCGGCAGGCGTGCCAGCCCCACCAGAAGCGATGACGGGCACGTTGACACGCGAGGTCACGGTCCGGAGCAGCTCGATGTCGAAGCCTTCCCCGGTGCCGTCACGGTCGATCGAGGTCAGCAAGACCTCGCCGGCACCGTTGGCCACACAACGCTCGATCCACGCCGCGGCATCGAGGCCGGTGGCCACCCGACCGCCCTGCACGACCACCTCCCACCTCCCGGGCGCGCCGGGGACCGCCCGCGCATCGACGCTGATGACGACACACTGGCTGCCGAAGCGCTGAGCACAGGTCCGGACCAGGTCCGGATCGTCGACCGCAGCCGTGTTGACCGCGACCTTGTCGGCACCGGCGCGCAGCACGTCGCGCATCTCCAGGGCTGAGCGCACGCCGCCACCCACCGACAGCGGCACGAAGACCTCGCCCGCGGTGCGCTCGACGATGTCGAGCAGCGTGCCGCGACCTTCCGGCGCCGCCGTGATGTCGAGGAAGCAGA
This sequence comes from uncultured Chloroflexia bacterium, assembly GCA_963778955.1. Taxonomy (GTDB): domain Bacteria; phylum Chloroflexota; class Limnocylindria; order Limnocylindrales; family CSP1-4; genus JAFMJV01. The sequence continues at coordinate 429,879 of CAVZWI010000002.1, read as the reverse complement.
TCTTCGTCGGCGCCGGCTTCGGCATACCGCTTCGCCAGCTGGGGCGGATCGCCCTCATCGGTCAGGTCCACGAAGCGGACACCCTTGACGACCCGACCGTCCTTGACGTCCAGGCAGGGGATGACTCGCTTGAGCAGCATCAGGCAGGCACCTCCGCGAGGGCCGGCCGATCGGCACCGATGAGTGCCAGCGTATTGGCCAGCATGCGCATGCCGTCCACGCCGGAACGTTCGGGATGGAACTGGAAGCCGATGATGCGCTCCGCTGCCACCAGGCTGGCAAAGCGCCCGCCGTGCTCGGTCTCCGCCACGACGATGGTCGGGTCGCGCGGTACGGGCACGTAGCTGTGCACGAAGTAGGCCGGCGTCCCGTCGGCCAGACCCTCGAGCACCGGGTGTGGACGCTGGATCTCCAGGCGGTTCCAGCCGATGTGCGGCAGGCTTGGCGCATCGGGGATCATCTCCACCTCACCTTCGAGCAGGCCCAGCATCCGGGCACCGTCCTCATGGGAGCGTTCGAACAGCAGCTGCAAGCCGAGGCAGATGCCCACGAACCAGGTGCCGCCTCGGACACGCTCGATGATGGGCCCTTCCAGACCCTGTCGACGCAGCCGACCCATGGCCGCCTCGCTGGCACCGACGCCGGGCACGAGGATGACCTCCGTGCCCTCGAGCTGGTCGGGCGTATCAGCCACGCGCACCTGCGCACCGAGCTTGGTGAGCGCGTTGCGAATGCTCACGAGGTTGCCGGCGCCGTAGTCGATCACGGCGACGCGGATGGGAATGCTCACGCGCCACCACCGGCAGATGGCGGCAGCGAGCCCTTGGTGGAGGGCACGCCGGAGCGACGCGGATCGAGCGCCACCGCCATACGCAGCGCGCGCGCGAGCGCCTTGAAGGCCGCCTCAGCAAGGTGATGGTCGTTGCGGCCGACCCCGTCGAGGTGCAGGGTCGTGCCGCTGGCCTGGGCAAAGGAAGTCAACGCGTGTTCCACCATCTGCGTGGACAGTTCGCCCATGCGGTCGGCGCGGAAAGGCAGGTCGATGACCGCGTACGGGCGGCCCGAGAGGTCCAGGGCGCACTGCGCCAGCGCCTCGTCCATGGGCACACGCGCTGCACCGAAGCGGGTGATGCCGGCCCGATCGCCGAGCGCGTCACTGATGGCGCCACCGAGCGCCAGGGCCACGTCCTCCACGGTGTGATGATCGTCGATCTCGATGTCACCGACGGCGCTGATCTCGATGTCGATGAGCGAGTGGTGGGCGAGCGAACTCAGCAGGTGATCGTAGAAGCCGACGCCGGTGGCGACCACGGCCTCACCGCTGCCGTCGAGGTCGACGCTGGCGCTGATGCGCGTCTCCCTGGTCTCGCGGACGCGTTCACCGCGTCGTGGCTGGCTCATGCTGTTCTCCCATCGGTCCAGGCCTTGATGACTTCGAGGAATTGTCCGTTCTGCTCGCGGTCACGCACCGTGAAGCGCAAGTGTCCCGCCAATGGCGCGTCTGGTCCGAAGGTGCGCACCACGATGCCGCCACGCAGCAGCGCCTCATCGGCGTCGTCCGCAACCGCTGGGCTGCCGATGCGGCAGAGCAGGAAGTTGGTGACGCTCGGCTCGGGCGGCAGGCCCAGCGCGGCCAAGCGCGCCGCCAGCCACTCCCGTTCGGCCACCAGGGCGGCGGCGTTGGCGGCTGCCACCTCCGGCCGACGGAGCGCCCTCGCCGCGATGGCGGCAGAGACGGTGTTGACGCTGCCGGGCGGACGGAACCGCTCCAGACGCTCGATGGTCGATCGAGCTGCCACCGCGTAGCCCACCCGCAAGCCGGTCAGCGCGAATGCCTTCGACAGCGTGCGCACCACGATGAGTGCCGGGTAGCGATCGCGAAGCGCCACCAACGATCCTGGGTGGAACTCGATGTAGGCCTCGTCCACGACGATGACGGGACCGCCATCGGGCAGGACCGCGCCCGCGTCCAGGAGCGCCTTGATGTCAGTCGCGGACTCGGGTGTGCCCGTGGGGTTGTTGGGGGCGCAGAGCCACACCACCGCGGCATCGGCGAGCGCAGCCATCATGGCCTCCATGTCCAGCACGTAGCCGTCGTCGGCACCCTTGCGTGGCACGGTCAGCGATCGGGCACCGCGCTGCTGCGTCAGTACGGCATACATCGAGTACGTCGGAACCGGGACCACCGAGCCAGCACCAGGCGCGAGGAACGTCTTGGCGATGATGTCGAGCACCTCGTCGGCACCGCAGCCGATGAGGACTCTCATCCGGGCGAGCGCCCACGTAGGCGGCGGCCGCTTCGGCGAACTCGGCGTAGGTGGAATCGGGGTACTCATGGAGCGGCGGATTCCAGGGACCGATCGAACGCCTCGGGCAGATAGGAGAGCACCGCGGGGCTGGTGTTGGTGTCGAAGCGCAGGATGTCCGCAGGGTCCAGCCCGTAGCGCGCCGCGATGACGCGGTTGGGCGGCTCCCAGGTGTAGACGGCCGAGCCGGCCACCAACGCCTCGGTCGTTTCGAGCGACATCAGCCCTCTCCCTCGAAACGGATCTCGACGGCGCGACGGTGGGCGGTGAGCCCCTCCGCCTCGGCCACCGCGGCGACGGCCGGCAGGATGCGCCTTAGCCCCTCACGCGTCACGCGGTTGACCTGCATCCAGCGTCCGAACGACTCGACACCCAAAGGGCTGTAGGCACGTCCGGCGCCGGCGGTGGGCAGCACGTGATTGGATCCGGCCGCGTAGTCGCCGGCGGATTCGGGCGCGTAGGGGCCAAGGAAGAGCGAGCCGGCATGGCTCAGCGCCGCCAGGGCGCCATCAAGATCGGCCACTACGACCGACAGGTGCTCGGGGGCGTACTCGTCGGCGAACCGCAAGGCCTCAGCGATGTCAGCGGTGATGACGACGGTGCCGGCCGCATTGACCGATTCGGCCAGCGTGTCGCGCCGAAGCAGCGTGGGCAACTGTCGAGCGATCTCGACTTCGACCGCATCGGCCAGGGCCTCAGAAGGCGTCACCAGCAGGGAAGGGGAGTCGGGACCGTGCTCGGCCTGGCTCAGCAGGTCGGCAGCCACGTGTACCGGGTCGGCCGAATCGTCCGCCACCACCATCACCTCGGTCGGACCGGCGGGCATGTCGATGGCGCATGAATCGAGCACCTCAAGCTTGGCCGCGGTGACCCAGGCATTGCCGGGGCCCACGATCTTGTCCACTCGTGCGATCGATTCGGTGCCGTAAGCCAGGGCGCCCACGGCCTGCGCGCCGCCCATGACCCAGAACTCGTCCACCCCCATGAGCCCGGCCGCGCCCAGCAGGGCCGGCGAGAGCTCACCGTCCGCACCAGCAGGGCTGGCCACGACGAACTGGCCCACGCCGGCCAGGCGGGCCGGGATGGCACTCATGAGCAAGGACGATGGGTAGGCCGCAGTGCCGCCGGGGACGTAGGCTGCCACGCGATCAAGCCCCCGCCAGACGCGGCCGACCTCGACGCCAGGCTCTGTCTCGACCCACTGTGCCGCGAGTGGCACCTCGATGGCATGGAAGGCCTCGATGTTGCGCGCCATCTGCTCGAGGCCATCGCGGAGGTCAGATGGGAGGCGGTCGCGGGCCGCGGTGAGCTCCTCGGCGGGCACGCGCAACGCGGGCGCATCCACTGGCTCGGTCAGGCCGCCGCCGAAGCGACGGTTGGCCTCGCGCAAGGCAGCATCGCCTCCGTGGCGGATGCTGTCGACGATGACGCGCGCCTTGGCGCGGATGTCGGGCGTGGCAGTCGAAGCGCGCTCGGTCAGCGCTCGACGCTCAGCCTCCGTGGCATCGGCCAGGCGGAGACGCCTCAGGGACGGGGCGGTCGACGGGTCGGTCGGTCGGTCGGTCATGGCAGGAGCTTCTCCACGGGGATGACGAGGATGCCGGTGGCGCCGGCGTCACGGAGCGGAACGAGGATGCGATGGACGTCGGTCGCGCCGACGACCGCATGGACCGCCACCATGCCCTCGTGCGCGAGAGGCAGCACGCTGGGCGATTCGAGGCCGGGCAGGATGGCCTCGATGGCCTCGAGCGAATTGGTCGGTGCGTTCATCATCAGGTACTTCACGCCGCGCCCGGCGATGACCGCCTCCAGCATCGTGCGTACCTCGGCGGCGATGGCGGCTGCCTCGGGGCTGACGTCCTTACGGCCGACCAGGATGGCCTGGCTGGCGAAGAGCGCGCCCACTGAGCGAAGGCCGTTCATGATCATCGTCGAGCCACTCGAGACAAGGTCCACGATGCCGTCGGCCAGTCCCATCGTGGGCGCCACCTCCACGGCGCCACTGATGGTCACGATCTGCGCTTCGATACCGCGTTGCGCCAGGCTCGTCTGCGTCGCGTTCGGGTGGCTGGTGGCGAGCCGCAACCCGGCCAGGTCCTCGAGCGTGCGGGCCGGTGCGTCGTTGGGCACCGCGGCCTCCAGTCGGCAGTAGCCGTAGCCCAGTTCCACGAGCGTGTCGAGGTCGGCACCACTCTCGATGAGCAGGTTGGTGCCGGTGATACCCAGGTCGGCCACGCCGTCCGTCACGAACTCGACGATGTCATCGGTGCGCACGAAGAGGATGTCCAGCGGGAAGCCCTCGACCTTGGAGGTGAGCGCGCGCGTGCCATCCTCGAAGCGCAATCCGGCGTCATGCAGCAGTTGCAGCGACGGGGCCTGCATGCGGCCCTTGTTGGGGATGGCCAAGCGCAGCCGACCCAATTCGCTGCCCGGGAAGGCCGTGACTCGCTCGTCGGAGTCGGCGATCATGCTGTGGTCTCCTCGTCGGCTCGGTCGAGCGCCTCGCGGTAGCCGCCGGTGCCATGGTTCAGCCACTGCGCGATGCGTGTCACGGTGGCGGTGCTGGCGCCGGTGGTGCGCGAGATCTCGGTGTAGGGGATACCGTCATCGAGCAGGCGCACCACGTGCCAGCGCTGGGCCAGGTCGTGCAGCTCGCGCAACGTGCAAAGGTCACGGAAGAAGCGCTCGGCGGCCGATCGGTCGGGCAGTGCGAGGATGGTGTCGATCAGGTCGCTCGTGTCTTCCGAACGCCACTCGGTCGGGTCGGTGCTCATGGTCTCCTGGGTGCTCGTCGTCTTCTGGCGGTGCAGGTCTGGCTCGCTATGGTAGCATAGTAGCATGGTACAACGCTACTACGCACGAACCATGGCGCACGGGGGCGACTGTCCGTGGAGTTGATCCCTGCCATCGACCTGCTTGGCGGGCGCGTCGTGCGGCTCTCGAAGGGCGCCTATGACGCGGTCACCCAGTACGGCGACGATCCCGTGGAGGTGGCGCGGCGTTGGGCGTCGGAGGGCGCTGAGCGCATCCACATCGTCGACCTCGACGCCGCGCGCGAGGGGAGGGCGATGCAGGCGAACGTCATCGCCGCCATCGTGGGGGCGGTGGACGTGCCCTGCCAGGTCGCCGGAGGATCCGCGATGCCGACGCCGTGGCGGCCGGACTACGCGTCCGGAGCGGATCGGGTCGTGCTGGGCAGCGCGCTCATCAGCAGCCCGCTGCTGGCCAGGATCCTCGTCGAGCGCCACGGCCCGATCGCATCGTGGCCGCGCTGGATGTGCGCGATGGGCAAGCCGTCGGCGATGGCTGGGTGGCGTGGCGCGCGTGGTGCGGAGGCCATCGACCTGGCGCAGCGGCTGGCAGCGGCCGGCGTGCGCTGGTTCGCCGTCACCGCCATCGCCCGCGACGGTCAGATGAGCGGTCCCGATTACGGGCTGCTGGAGTCGGTGCGCGCGGCAGTACCGGGGGCAGCCATCATCGCCTCGGGTGGCGTGAGCAACCTTGCCGACATCCGCGAGCTGGCGGCTCGCCGCTTCGAGGCAGCGATCACGGGCAAGGCGCTCTACGAGGGCGCATTCACACTCCCCGAGGCCCTGCAGGCCGCCGAGGTGACCTAGATTGGCGTAAGTATGGCTGAGGTCGACCTGGTGCACCTCGCGCTTGGTCCACTCGAAGGGTGTGGCCGTGGGGTTGTAGGCCTCGACGAAGCGATCGATCCCGCGTCTGACCTGGATCGGCGAGGTATGGCTGGCACCCGCGAGCGCGGCCCGGGACAGGATGGAGAACCAGACCTCGACCTGGTTGAGCCAACTGGCATGGGTCGGCGTGAAGTGGAAGTGCACGTTCTTGTGGCGGGCCAGCCAGCGGTCGTGCTTGGGCTTGTGCGTGTTGAGGTTGTCGAGCACGACGTGGATTCTCGGTATCGGGGTGGGCTGCGATGACCTCGTTCATGAAGTCGAGGAACTCGCGCCGACGGCGTCGCTTGTGGTGGGCCGTCTGGATCAGGCCGGTGGCCACCTCGAGGGCGGCGAACAGCGTCGTGGTTCCATGGCGCTTGTACTCGTGGGCGAAGCCGGTGAGGCTCTTCCCGTCGGGCAACCGCAGCCAGCCCTGGGCCCGCTCGAGCGCCTGGATCGAGGGCTTCTCGTCGACGCAGATGACGATGGCGTTCTCGGGTGGGTCCAGATAGAGCCCCACGATGTCGGCGGCCTTGGCGGCGAACTCGGAATCGGTGCTCAAGCACCAGCTGCGGCGTCGTCGCAGGCTGATGCGGTGGCGGGCCAGGACGCGCCAGACGTAGACCGCACTGACATCCCCCAGCTCGCTGGCCAGCAGGTCCCCGGTCCAGGTGGCGTGACCCGACGGCGGGTCCTCGTCGAGCAGCGCGAGGATGCGTCGCTCGGTCTCGGGGCCGTAGACGGGACGGGCACCGGGGCGTGGGGCATCGGCGAGGCCCGCGAGGCGATCGCGGGCGAAGCGGGTGCGCCACTTCGAGACCCGTGCGGGCCGGGTGCCGAGGCGCTCGGCGATCTCGGCCGTGCCGAGCCCCTCATCGGCGGCGAGGATGATGCGGGCTCGATCGACGTGGCGCTGCTCCGTGGAGCCTGCTCGCAGCCGGCCCTCCAGGGTCTCTCGTTCCTGTTCCGACAACACGATGGGCGTGGCGGCTTTCGTCATGCCGCGAGCGTAGCAGGGTGGCTATCTCACTATCGGCCTTCTGCGCGAGTAAGTACTAGCTGCGCCCGGCGTCGCCGAGAGTACGAGATTGGTCGACGCCCCATGGTGCACTGGTGCCATGTGCTCATCACGAGTCAAAGCCCGGGAGCAGCGCGGGCCGTTAGCGGGCGGCGCCCCCGCTGGGTGCGAGGGCGCCAGGGCAGCCATGAACGGCGACCCTACTCGGGCAGTGCGTCCGCGTCGAGGAGCGGCGGCGCCTCGCCCTCCCAGATGAGGCCCTGTGGCTGCCCTTCGCCGGATGGGCTGAGGAAGTTGGTCATCGTGGAGGTCAGGCCCTCATAGCCGTCCTGGCCCTCCATCAGCGCCATGCGGAACTCCGAGCCGTCGGGGTAGTAAACGACATAGAGGGGCCCCTCGAAGGTGCCGCCCTCGTTCACCAGCCGGACAAGGCCGGTGCCCCGACCCACGGCGTACTTGTCCGACCAGTCCATGACGTAGGCCACAGTGATGTCCCCGGAGACGCGCGGATCGTCGGCCTCGGAGGTCGCTGTCAATCCGATCGTGTTGCGGTAGCCCCACGGGAAGAACTCGATCTCGACGCCGGGGACGAGGAAATGCGGCCCCTCGGTTTCGGTGCTCGTCCAGTAGCTCGGTGCCGCCAGTTCCTCGTCGGGGGCTTGGGCCGCGACCGCGCCGGGCACGACCACGAGAGCGATCGACAGCACGGCGGCGAGCGTGATTGTGTTGGTACGCATGTCGTACCTCCTCTGTGTCTGCGTGGGATAGATCTGCCGTGGCCTCGGGCCCGTGAGGCTCACGGCAGCAGCGACGGGTCGGCCAGTGGAAGTGGCTCATCCGGCCAGATGGCCCCCTCCACCGTCCGCTCCGCTTCAGCGGTGGCTTGGCGAACGGTGTACAGGTAGGTGAAGCCCTCGTAGGCGCCGCTGCCACTGAGTGAGGCGTACTCGTACTCCTCGCCCGATGGGTAGCGGACGATGTCGACCGGTCCCTGCCAGGTGCCCCAGTCGTTCACCAGGTGCATAGTCCCGCTCAGCCGACGTGTGCTCCCCGTCTGGACGACGACGGTCAGCTCCTGGCGCGCACGGCCGTCGATGCGCGGATCGTCGGTCTTGAGGTCGATCGAACGGACCAGCTCCGAGGGCGTCTCGGACGCGATATCCATCTCAGCCGTGCCCGCGACGACACGTAGCGCTTCGGCGTTCATCAGCGGCGCCGGTCCAGGACCGCCGCCGAAGAAGGGCACGGAGACGAGGACGCTGGTGAGTAGGATGCCGGTGAGCACGGCCGCGAGCGCGCTCACCCTGGCGGTGCGGTAGGCCGGAAACCAGCGGCCGAGGCGCGCAAGCGCCAGCCAGGCGCCAGGCGCCGCGCCGCTGGCGCCGTCCCTCGGTCTGCTTGAGGACCTGGTCGATGACGTCGGCTGGAGCTGTGCTGGGCCCGTCGACGAGCCAGTCGGCCAGCTGCCGCTCGAGTTCCTGCCCGCGGGTCATGTCGATCGCTCCCAGGCCTGGGCCGTACGCGCTTCGGACTCGAGTGCGGCTCGCAGGCTGCGCACGGCGTAGTACAGGCGTGAGCCCACCGTGCCCGGCGGGATGTCGAGCGTGTCGGCGACCTCGTCCAGCGTCAGGCCCAGGTAGTAGTGCAGGACGAGCACGGCGCGGTGCTCGGGCGACAGGCGGCGGAAACCTCGCGCCATCTCGTCCTGGTCGGCGACCTGGGCCACGAAGGCGGTGGTGTCCGGCTCGGGCTCCCTGAGCGCCGGCAGCGCGAAACGGCGTTCGCGCTTGGCCAGGCGGTAGCAGCAACGACAGGTGATGCGCGCGGCCCACGCATCGAAGCGGTCCGGGTCGCGCAGCGCGGGCAAGTCGTCCCACACCTTCACCAGCGCCTCCTGCAGTGCGTCGTTGGCGAGGTCGGCGTCACGCAGGATGCGGTAGGCGATGGCGTACAACCGCCCGGCGCTGGCACGGACCACGGCCTCGAAGGCATCGTGGTCGCCGCGCCCGGCTTGTTCGACCATCTCGCGAAACTGCATCTGGTTGCGCGTCCCCCAGCCGTCGTTCGGTGCATCTACCTATACGGGGCGGGCGGACCGACGGGCTCTTCGATCTTCGTGCTGCGCCCCCACAGGCTACGCCCTCGGACGCAAGGCTCGTCGTGTGGTGGTCGTGGCCGCCATGGCGCAGGTGGCCGGTCAGTCGGGTGCTTCCAGATCAGCCGAGGCGGCTGACCTCCCGGCAGGGCCCGACCGCCATGCTCCGAAAGCGGGCTGTATCCACCCCATCGCAGTCGGTCGACATGCTCACGGCGTGTGGGGCTCAGCCGGACTGACGTCGGCGATCCTGGCCAGCTCGAGTGCCTGGTTGATGGTGAGCCGGCGACCCATCTCCGTAGCTCGGGCGACGTCCGCCTCCGACAGTGACGCCTGCGCCTGCTCCAGGTACTCACGACCCGGATTGTCGTCGGAGTAGACGACGATGCCCTCCTTGCCGGCATAGATCTCGGCCGCGGCCGAGATCTGCAAGGCGAGGTCGGGCCGGAGGTCGACAGCCTCCGTGGCCGCGAGCCCAGCCAAGGACAGACCGACTCCGCGGACGCTCGCCAGTTCGATATGCGCCTGCACCGACTCGAAGAAGTAGCGGCGTGCACGTGTGGTCTCGTGGTTCCGCAGGTGCGTCCAGGCCATCTCCGAGAGGATCCGGGCTTCCTCGCCGCGATCGCCGATCGCCTCGAAGGCCTCGAGCGAGCGTCCGTACAGGTCGATGGCAGTGACCACATCGCCGTCACCAGAGGCCAGCCCGGCAAGACCGCCGAGTGACATGCCCGCGCCCTCCCTGTCGCCGAGTCGATCCTGGATCGCGAGCGCATCCGAGTAGCTGGTCCTCGCCTCGTCGACATCGCCCGCCAACGACTGGCAGATCCCGGTCACCGTCAGGGCGATCCCCTGGGCCCACGTGAAGCCGAGCGCAGCGGCTCACTCGGCGCTTTCCTTCGCCAACGTGAGCCCCGTCGCGACGTCGGACCCGAGCAGGGCGAGGGCACGGCAGAACCCAGCAAGGCACCACTCGCGCCCGGCACCGAGCTCGGCGGCGATGCGATACGCCTCGCCCCATTCCTCGGTCGATCGTCGAGTTGCCCCGACATCCAGGACCCGAGCCCGAGCGTCATCAGGGCGCCCGCCCGCCCGATGCTGGGAACACCCTCGGGGTCGAGTTCAAGGAAGGCGGTCGCGTACTCCCGCGAGTTGAGGTTCTTGCCACGGATGTGCCAGTACATCCACAGGTCGCCGGTCATCTGCAGGCCCTGCTCGAGCGCGGTCCTGTCACCCCGCTTCGCGAGCGCCAGGAGCAGGTCCAGCGCGGCCTGCAGATTGCCTTCCTCGATGATTCCGCGCTCGACGGCGCCGACCTGGACTGTCCCCTCGATGTCGTCGCGGATGTCACGCGCGAGCACGGCATGCCGTTGGGCGTGCCGGAGTGTGATGGCAGCGGCCTCGCCCGAGTCCTCCAGCCGCTCATGCGCGTACTCGCCTATCGTCTGGAGCATGCGGAACCGATCACTCTCGTCAGCTGCCTGCACGAGCGCCTTCTCGACGAGCGATGCCAGCTCCTCGAAGCCGGGCGCGCCTGGCTCGGCGCAGACCGCCTCGACATCTGCGAGGGTGCACCCGCCGACGAAGACGGCCATCCGTCGGAAGAGACGCTGCTCCGACTCCCTCAGCATCGCGTGGCTCCAGTCGATGGTGGCACGCAGTGTCTGGTGCCGCTCGGCAGTGTCGCGTGGACCAGAGGTGAGGACGTTCAGGGCGTGGTCCAGCCGTTCCAGCAGTGCCTCGGGAGACAGGACCCGCAGCCGCGCGGCGGCGAGCTCCAGCGCCAGGGGCAGACCATCCAGGCGCCGGCACACCTCGGCGACCGCACCCGAGTTCTGCGTCGTCAACGCGAAGCTGCCCTTCGACGCGCGGGCTCGTTCCACCAAGAGCGCGACAGCCGGGTAGCCCAGGAGCGACTCGAACGAGCCGGTCTCCAACGAGGCTGGAAGGGCGAGCGGAGCGAGCGGAAACTCGCGCTCCGCAGCGATTTGCAGCAGGGTCCTGCTGGTGGCCACGATCCGAAGGTTGGGGCAGGATCCAACCAGCCGGGCGATCTCCGGAGCAGCGGCCACGATCTGCTCCAGGTTGTCGAGGAGCAGGAGTGCCTTCCTGTCACCGATCAGCGAGATCACCCCGTCGCCGAGCGTGCGCCCCTCGGCCTCCTTCACGTCCAGCGCGGCAGCGAGAGCGGGCATGAAGACATCGGCTTCGAGGATGTCAGCCAGTGGGATGAACGAGATACCGTCCAGGAAGTCCGGGGCCATCAGGTGGCCGAGCTCGACCATGAAGCGCGTCTTCCCGACCCCACCCGGACCGGTGACCGTGACCACGCGATGGTCTCGAAGCGCCGCCACGAGCGATCCGAGATCGGTGGCCCGACCAAGCAGTGGTCCGAGCGGCTCAGGGAGGTTGCTGGGCAGGTTCGCGAAGCGCTCGCCTTTGCCCTCGAGTGCCCGCGGGTCCGGGACGGCGAGGCCCTCGTCGCGAACGGCGAAGAGCTCCAGCGGACGACCGACGTTCTTGAGCCTGAACCGCCCCAGGCTAACGACGGCCACATCCGTCCGGTTCTTGAGATGGTCGTACGCGGTGTCCGACAGCATCACGCCGCCGGGCACCGCAAAGGACTCGACCCTGGCGGCGATGTTCACGGCCTCACCGGTGAGCCGCTCTCGCTCGACCGTCACCTCGCCGACATGGATGCCGATGCACACCGGGACGTCGGCGACAGCGCCACGGGGGTCGGCGCATCGACGTCGGGTGGCAGCGGTGTCGGGCGGCGAGCGTAACCGGGTGCACCTGGCCAAGCTGCTGCAGACCGGCGGCAACGTGCTGCTGCTCGACGAACCCACCAACGACCTTGACGTGGATACGCTGCGCGCGCTCGAGGCCGGCCTGGAGTCGTTCCCGGGCTGCGTCGTGGTCATCTCCCACGATCGCTGGTTCCTCGACCGCATCGCGACCCACATCCTGGCCTTCGAGAGCGACTCGCAGGTGCGGTTCTTCCAGGGCAACGTGAGCGACTACGAGACGTTCCGGCACCGGGAGCTGGGGACGGCCGCCGACCAGCCGCACCGTATCCGCTACAAGAAGCTCGCCAGGTCGTAGGGGCAGGGGCCCCGGCGGATCGTCTATCCGTGCCCGGCAGCGGGCCAGGCCGCCGCCAGCGGCTCAGGGAGCCCGACGATCACCCCGGCGAACCAGTGCGGATACGAGGACCACGATGCCGACCCCGATGATGAGGAGCGGCCACCAGCGCAGCACGTCGTACCAGCTCGCGAGACCGTCTTCGGCGAGCGCGATCAGGCCGATGAGCGCGAGGATGCCGCCCGGGATGAGCGGCCACCAGAGGGCCCGGGCCGCGTCTCGGCTCGAACCCCTCGGCCAAGCCCGGTCGACGCGCCGGAGCAGCACGCTCACGACCCAGATGGCGATGAACCCGCCCGCGAGCGACAGCAGCACGGCCGCCCCCGACCAAGGGTTATCGACGACCCCCGCGAGCACCACACCGACCCCGACGCCGGTGAGGATGCAGCCTGGGATGAGGAACCCGTACTCGCGCTGTGGGACGAACGCTGCCAGGAAGATGAGGCCGATGAGCAGCGGGATCCAGCGACCGATGTCGGGTACGAGCTGTGCGAGCAGCAAGAACACGCCGACGCTGATGATCACCACGCCGGCCACCAGCGGACCCCGATCCCGTCGCGGAACGGTTGACTGCGGGGACACCGGCGGTGGCGACCAGGATGGCGGAGGCGGCGATCCGCCTCCCGAAGGCGGAGGTCCAGCAGCGGGCGGGACGGGATACGCCGGCGGCGGGTACTGGCCAGGAGGTGGCCCGTATCCGGGTGGTGGCGGATCCCACTGCCTCGGAGGCGGTGGCGGTGGCAGGCGATCGCGGCGTGGGTCGTTCATGGCCACACCACCGTGACACGAATCGGCTGGCGATGGCAAGAGCGGAGGGTCGCTAGACGAGCTTGTAGAAGCGCCAGAAGTCGGTCTCGATGGGCAGGATCTCGATATCGTCGAACCCGGCCTCGCGCGCGTAGCGCCGGAGGGTGTCCGGACGCATGACGGTGCCGGTGCCGGCGGAGTGCCCGTGCGACATCCCATCAGGCAGGCAGATGAAGTTGGAGAAGCCGTACATCAGCTGCTCAACCTCGCCTGCCTCGGGCGAGAAGGACTCGGAGACGCGCTCGTCCATGACGATGACGAGTCCATCGTCGCCTGCAAGGCGCTTCATCGTGCGCAGTGCCGAAACGGGATCGGGCATGTCGTGGACGCACTCGAATGCGGTGACCAGGTCATAGGCGCCGTCAAGCGATACGTCACCGGCATCGACCGCGTGGAACCGGACCCGGTCCGCGACACCGTGTTCGGCCGCGTGCCGCGCGGCCGCGGCGATCGAAGGCCCGTCGAGGTCGAAGCCGTCGACCGTCAAGCGGGGATAGCCCAGTGCAAGGGCGATGGCCGACCAGCCGAAGCCGCAGCCGATGTCCGCGACCCGGCCCCCTGCGCGGAGGCGACGATCGATGTCCTCGATGCCGCCGAACCACTCCGTGGCCAGGAGGTTGAGGAAGAACGGTCGGTTCGCGTCGGCCTGGGACTCGCGCATGTCCTGGCCGAAGGCGTCCCAGGCGACACCACCACCGTCACGGTGCACTCGCGCGATGTCTCCGAGCTTGGAGGCGGCCGCCGAGACCATCCGCGACAGCGGCGCCACGTAGCTCAGGCTCAGGGGGTCGGTGAGCGCCGCTACGTGAGCTTCGGGGAGGGCGAAGCGCCGGTGCTCGCCTTCGTGGACCTTGAGATAGCCGGCGACCGCCTGGAGCTCCAGCCATTCGCGCGTGTATCGCTCCACCGTGCCGGCCCGCTCGGCGAGCTCGGTGGAGGACAGGGGCCCGTGATCGGCCAGCTGGCGGTAGTAGCCCAGGCGATCGCCCAGGTAGATGGCCAACACGTCGAGCGTTCCCAGGATGGATGCGAAAACGCGGTCGGCGATGACATCGGACGCGGTCGACCCGGCGGGGTCTTGCGGGGTGTTCATCCTAGTTGCTCGGGGACTGCTGGAATGCGGCCGCCGCTCGCGCGACCGCGATGGTGCTAGTCATACGGCCTCCCGCCATGAGCTACCGGTCCGGGGCACTCCCCGTGACCCGACTGGACACCCCCGAGCGGCCGCGCCCCATCCTCCCGCGGTCGAGGCGCGACTGTAGCAGCGCAGAGCGCCGGATGCTGGCTCGCCGATCGCCAGCCTGTGCGTCTCGATAGCTAGGCCACCGGGATGAAGACCTCGGTCCTTCACACCTGCGGATCGGGCTCGCTGCTGGAGTCCGTCAGGTAGACCTCCCACATCGGGCCGGCCACGGAGCGACCCTGCCCCTCGATCCAGTCCATCATCGCGCTGTAGGTTCGCTCGAGCGTGTCGTAGGGACCGATGTGCATCCCCACGGCGGCCTCGACCCCACCGAGCTCGCCGGGCCGCACCTCGTCGCTGCCGGCGAAGGGCGTCGCCACCACGACCCCGGCCTCGTATTCGAAGGGCTCTCCCACGCTGAAGTACCGCGCGAACGGCGGCCCGGCTGGGGCCACGCCCGTTGCACCGAGGGCGTGGAAGGTCTTCGCGAACGCCTTGCCCATCGACTCGCTGATGCCATCGAGGGGCGACGTCACGGCCACCACCGCAGTGTCCTGGCGCGGAATGGCCCTTGTCGCCGACCACCCGGCGGCTCCTGAGTTCGAGGATGCCTGGCTCCGGCCTGGCGCACAGGCTGCGCTTCGACAGGCCCCGCAGATCATCGACCTTCAGCATGTGTCCATCGTTGACCATCTCGAGTCCCGACCGGATGCTTCCGTTGACGCTGTGGGTCTTTCCAATGTCCCCGACTGGCTGAGCGCCGCCGAGCTCGAACGCCTCTGGGCGGCCCTGGCTCGGACGCTGGTGCCCGGCGGCCGGGCCGTGCTGCGCTCCACCTTCCTTGTGGCGCCGCTGCCATCGAGCCCCTTCGGCGCCGGTCTGCTCTTCGACCGCGACCTGTCAGCGGAGCTGACCGGCCTTGAGCGCACCGGCATCTATGCCAGCGTCTCTGTCCTGGAGCGGGCGGGGGTCGAAAACGGCCCGGAGGCGAGCCCGCCCGACAACGACGAATGAGGTGAAACCTAAGGGCCTGCCCCATGACGCAGGTGACAGCGAAGCGCAACCTGAGGGCATGAACGACCATCAGCCTGCGGCGCCGGCCGGACTCTATCGCGTGAAACCGGCCGCCCAGCGAATGGTGCGGCCACTGGTGGATGCCAGCCTGGTGCACGGTGTGAGCGCAGACGCCCTGACGCTGGGGGCGGTCCCGTTGGCAGCGCTGGGCGGACTGTGCCTGGCGCTGTCGGACAGTCTGCCGGTGCTTCTCCTCGCTGTGCCGTTCCTGGCCGCCACCCGCCTGATCCTAAACCTCATCGACGGCCAGGTGGCACGCGAGACCGGCACCACCCATCCCGTGGGTGAGCTGCTCAACGAGCTCGGCGACCGCGTGTCGGACCTGCTCTTCATCGGCGGACTGGCGTTCGTCGCTGCGGTGGGACCGACGCTGGCGCTGGCCGCGGTCGTGGCCGCACTGCTTTCCAGCTACGCGGGGGTGGCTGCCAAGGCCGCGGGTGTGCCCCGACAGTACGGCGGCATCATGTCCAAGCCCGGGCGCATGATCGCGCTCTCGGTCGCAGCGCCGCTGGCCTTCCTCGCGGCCGACAGCTGGCCATTGACCGCCGCCGCCTGGGTCATCCTCGTGGGCGCCCTGATCAACGCTGGTCCAGCGACTCGTGGCCGCACGTGCGGCGGTGGCCTCCGCGGGTGAAGGGCCATGAACCTGCCCGGCTTGACCCAGGCGGAGCTGCTGCACGCACCCTGGGACGATCCTGCCTTCGGCTACGTCGTAGCGGCGACCGCCGTGCTGCTGGCCCTGGCGGCCGTGTCGCTGGCGGTGTTCACGGCCAGGGGACGCGGCGGCGCCTCGCCGCACACACTGTGGGCGCGCTGGCTGACCTGGGCCGTGCTGGCCCCGCTGTTCGCGGTGGCGGTCTTCTCAGGCCTCCTTCCGGTGGCCGTGCTGATGGCCGTGTTCGCCCTCGAATCGACGCGCGAGTGGGGTGCCCTGCTGGGATTGCCGCGCGCGCACCGTGTGCTGCTCACGGTCTATGCGGTACTGGCCGTCGCCCTGGCGCTCTTCGGCGCCGCCGCACTGCTGGCCACCATCCCGTTGCTGCTGCTGGCCGCCCTGCTCCAGCCGGTGCTCCGGGCCGACACCCAGCGGGGCATGCGTGACCTTGCCTTCGGTGCGCTCGGCTTCGCCTACCTGCCGCTGCTGCTCAGCTACGGCGTGCTCATGGTCCGGGACATCCCCAACGGTGCCGCCCTGCTGTTCGCCACCGGGGCGGCGGCGAGTGCGTCCGACATCGGCGCCTACGTCGCCGGCAAGACCATCGGCCGCCGGCGACTCGCCCCCACCTTGAGTCCCAACAAGACGATGGGCGGGTTGCTCGGCAACGTTGCCGGCGCCCTGCTCGCCATCATCCTGCTGCTGCCGATCCTTCCCGGTGCCATGCCCCTGACCGTGCTGGCGCTGGCGCTGGTGATCGCCGTCGGCGCGGTCTGGGGCGACCTCTTCAGCTCTGCGCTCAAGCGCGAGAGCGGCGTCAAGGATGCCGGCAGCTGGCTGCCTGGCTTCGGCGGACTGCTCGATCGAAATCGACTCCTTCATCCTGGCCGTGCCGCTCGTCTACTACGGGGTGTGGCTGGCCGACCTGCTCTCGACCGCGGAGGTGTAGCCATGACTCCCGTACGAACGGTCATCGGACCGGCCCTCGACCCCGCCATCGCTGCCCTCAGCGGCGATACGCTCGTGGAGTTGCTGGAACGGGCCACGTCAAGAACCCCCGAGTCCGTGGCCATGATCATCCGGCGGGGCATGGCCGATGAGCGCTGGACCTACCGCCAGCTGTCCGAGCGCGTCCCCCGCATCGCCCAGAACCTGCAACGGGCCGGGGTCGGCCCCGGCGACCGCGTGCTGACCTGGTCGCAGAACGACCCTTGGCTGGTGGC
Organism: uncultured Chloroflexia bacterium; assembly: GCA_963778955.1. GTDB lineage: Bacteria > Chloroflexota > Limnocylindria > Limnocylindrales > CSP1-4 > JAFMJV01. The sequence continues at coordinate 412,697 of CAVZWI010000002.1, read as the reverse complement.
GGCCTACTTCGCGGTCTGGCGAGCCGGCGCCATCATCGTGCCGCTCGACCTGCGCATGCAGACCGACGTGGCCATCCGCATCGGGTCCCGCGCCGAGCCGACGCTCCTGCTGGCCGGGCACGACGTGGACACCGATGCGGCCGCCGCGCTCGGCGTGCCGGTGCTCAGCGTGGACGAGGCGGGCCTGGACCCTGGCCCCCAGGAGCCTGAACGGCCAGGTCCGACCGTCACCAGCGGAGACGTGGCCGAGATCATCTTCACCAGCGGCACGACCTCGGACCCCAAGGGCGTGGTCCTGACCCACGGCCAGATCGTGCATAGCGCACGAGCCATCACGCAGACCGGCCGGGGCAAGCGCCCCGACCGCGCCCTGGCCATCGTGCCCATGTCACACATGTACGGCCAGGTCGTGCCGCTGCTAGCGGGCTTCATGACCGCATCGACGCTGGTCTTCCTGCAGGCACTCACGCCCAAGATCATCAACTCCACGATGCAACGCGAGCGCATCACCGCGGTGACGCTGGCGCCGCAGGTCATCAGCATCTTGCTCCAGTCCGTGGAGAGCGAAGCCCGGCGCAGCGGCCAGGAGGCCAGGTTGCGGCGGGCGCGGCGTATCGCCCGATGGCTGCCCTTCCCGCTGCGTCGGCTGCTCTTCCGCTCGCTGCTGGACCGGCTGGGCGGAGCGCTGGAAATCATCTCCAGCGGCGGGGCCATGCTCAGTCCGGAGCTGCAGCAGGCTTGGGAGCTGTTCGGAGTGCGCATCGTGCAGGGTTATGGCACTACCGAAGCTGCGGTGGTTTGCGGCCACCTGCGCTCGCGGCAGCGCAAAGGCACCGTGGGTCCACCCCTGGCCGGCATCGAGGTGCGCATCGCGCAGGACGGCGAGCTGCTGGTCCGCGGGCCCAACGTGATGCGTGGCTACTGGCGGGCGCCTGAAGCCACTGCGGACGTCCTGGCTCCCGACGGCTGGCTCCACACCGGCGATGCGGCCAGGATCGACGATTCGAACGAGCTCGTGATCCTGGGTCGCACGCGCGACCGTATCTCTTTGCCCAGCGGCCTCAACGTCTATCCGGAGGACGTGGAGGCGGCCCTGGTCGACACCGGCGCCGTCCGTGCCGCGGTGGTCTTCGAGCCCACGCCCGGTCGGCTTGCAGCCGTGATCGTTCCGCGCGACCCCGGCTCGAAGGAAGTGGAGCTGGACGCCGCGGTGAAGCAGGCCAACGCCACCCTCGCGTCGCACCAGCGCCTGGGCACCTGGCGGCGCTGGCCGGACGATGACTTCCCGCGCACGCACACGCTGAAGATCCGTCCCGCGCCGGTGAAGGCCTGGTACGCGGAGGTCGGGGAGGGCGGGGGCGGCAGTCGGGCGACGGCCAGGCCGAGCCAAGCGCCCCTGCCGTCGGGCAGCCCAGGACGCCGGTACCCGACGAGGTCCCGCTCGACGCGGTCGTGGGCATCGTCTCTGCCGTCGTCGCGGATGCTCGAGGAGCCCAGGTGCCGGGTGTCAGCGGTTCCACCACGCTCAGCTCCCTGGAGCTCGACTCGCTGAGCGTGGTGACGCTTGCGCTGCGTCTCGACGAGACCTTTGACGCGCCACTCAGCGACGACGACATCGCGGGCGCCGTCGACATCGCTGCGCTGCACGCGCTGGTGGTCCTTCGGCGCGGGCAACCACCGGCACCACCGCCATCCCGCTGGGCTTTCTCGGCACCGGCCCGATGGCTGCGTCGGCTGCTCGACGTGGCCTTCACCGGACCGGCGCTCCATATCGTGACGCGGCTGGAGGTCGAAGGCCGCGAGCACTTCAGAGCGCTATCCGGTCCGGTGCTCATCTGCCCCAATCACACCAGCCATCTCGATGCCCCGGTCGTGCGCGCCGCTCTGCCCGCACCGCTGCGCGACCGCAGTGCTATCGCCGCCGCCGCTGACGTCTGGTTCGACGGCAGCCCCTGGGGTCCCGTGGCTGAGCTGATGCTGGGTGCCATCCCCTTCGGCCGCTCATCGGACATCCGAGCCTCGCTCGAGCGTGTGGCCGACCTCGCCAACGCCGGTTTCAGCGTCATCATCTTCCCCGAAGGCACCCGTTCAGCTGATGGCCGCCTGCTGCCCATGCGCGAGGGCATCGGCCTGTTGGCCACCAACCTGGGCATCCCGGTCGTGCCGGCCCATATCGACGGCGCCTACCAGATCTTGCCCAAGGGCTCCTGGCTGCCACGACGCCGAGGTGCGTTGCGCGTCCGGGTCCGCTTCGGGGCAGCGATGGAGTTCGATCCTGCGACCGGCATCAAGGAGTCCACCGCCCAGGTTGGTCGAGCCATCGAGGCCCTCGGGCAGGCCGCGCCGCGCCGCTGACCTCTTGCGCCGTCCAACCCTCCAGTTGACCCTGCCGAGGGCTTGACCGAGGAGAGGTAGCTCACGGTGCTCAGTCGGCCTGGCGCCAGGGTCTGCTTCGACGCTGGAGACTGCCGGCTCGATGCTGGTCGCGACCGCGTAGGCCCGCGTAGTGTGCGCAACGAACGCAGTCACGGCACCGCGCTCGACGAGGGCCACCAGGCAGCCGCCGAAGCCCGCGCCGGCCTGGCGATGGGCGATGAGTGCGGGTGCGCCCTTCATCGCCGCGTGCATGGCGCTCATGGAGGGCGCGCCGATGCCGAAGAGGCGTGTCGCTCCATCGAACGAGGCGTCGAACAGTCGCGCCAGTGTCGCGCGATCGGCCGCCGGCAGCGCCGCAGCCAGATCGAGCACGCGCCGGTTCTCCTCGACGATGAACCGGCAGCGGTCGGCGACCACCGTCGGCAGCTCGGCCTCATACGCCTCGAAGAGCTCGAGGCTGAGTGCCTGCCGGTTCGAAGGCGCCGCGCTTGGCATACGCGTCCCCGCTCACGCCCGCGGCCGGCGCCCAGCCGACGATCACTGCCAGCGCCAGCATGCTGATGACGAGCCGTCGCATCGGGTAGCCCTCTTCCATCCTCACGGATCGTGCGCTTACGGTGTCGTGGGTCAAGGGTCGAAGGTCCCGTGGCGGTGGCGGTACGTTCTGCCGTAGAGCTCATCGTTGCGGTGCTCGTCGGGTTTGTCGTCATCTCGTACCTCAGCAGGTAGCAACACCCCCACCCGCTGCCGCGCAGCCACGTCGGGCTGTCCGGCCCTTGACCCGCTGCGTGGAGCGCGGAGGCTGTTGGCATACCACAAGGCTGGAGGCCCACGAACCTTGCTGATTCCACCCCCAGGTGGGGTGTGGGCAGGACGGGTCTTGGGATCATCGCGATCATCGTCGTCGTGGGCGTCGTCATCGTCTCCACCAGGCTCGGTTCGCCCGTGGGGCCTACTCCACTGATCCACTGCCTCAACGACAGCGACGCGTCGCTCCTGTTCGCCAGTTGCGTTGGCCCGCGCGACCAGTGGACGACTGGCTCTCCGATCTTTGAGACCTTCGAGTTCCTGCCTGGGAAGGACCCTTCGTCGCCGCCATGGCCATCCACGCTGCCGGGCCGTCCGGCCCTTGACCCCGGCGCGAGTGGGGCGACGATCGGGGTGGAGGATCGACTGATGCCGCACTCGGCCAAGGCTTTCATGGGTCCAGTCCTGTTGGTGCTCATGGCGACGACGCTGGCGCTGCTCTGGGGCTTGAGCTGGGCTGCAGGGAACTACCCGGACTGCGGGCAGATGACCCATTCGCTCGGCGATGCAGGCTGGGTCGTCGGCGGGATGCTGCTCGCAGCCGTGATCGGCATCACCATCCCCGTCATCCTCGCCGTCCGTGGGCGGTTCCTGCTCGCGGTCCCCGTCCTGCTGGCGGCGGGTCTGGGTGTGCTCGTGGCCGGGGACGCCGGGGCCGCCTTCGCCGCCGGGCAGGCCGGCTGCGAGGTATGGGGAGACATCGCTGATGCTGGCGAAGCGATGGTCTTCGGCCTGGCCGTCGGTGCGGTGCCGACCCTGCTCATCGTCGGCGCGGTCGTCGGTATCCGGTGGCTGTTCCGTCCACCTGCGTGAGCGTGACGACGTACCCGGCACTTGCCCGATGGGCGATGTACCAAAGCCTATGGCGGAGTCGAAGTGCGGTAAGGGATCGCCTGGTCGTCGCCGCCATGGCCACGCAGGCTGTCGGGCCGTTCGGCCATTGACCCGCAGAGCGGGGCGCGGAGGATGTTGGACAAGTGGAGGTGGACATGCGACGTCAAGCAATGGGAGTGCTGACCGCCTGCTTGTTCATCCTCGTGTCGACGGTGTCGGCCATGGCTCAGGCAGAGCCGTCGGGCGAACCGTCCACCTGGACCGTCGAGATCCCCGGGGCTGGTGCTGTCGCCACCCTCCCACGCGGATGGCGCACCTGGCTGCCCGAAGGCTCGGGACACCCACGACCGCGTGGGTCGTGTCGGACGACGACCGCGTGATCTTGCTCATGTGTCAGTCGAAGCGACCGCCCGAGGATGGCTGGCGCTCGATCGCTGACTCCATCCAGTTCCTGCCTACCGAGCCCTGGCCCTCGATTCGCCATGAATAGCGGGTTATGTCTGGTCGTCGTCGCCATGGTCACGCTGCTGGGCCGTCCGGCCCTTGACCCGCGGAGCGGGGCGCGGAGGATGAAGGCATCCGTTGGGGAAGCAGCGACAGCCGACGTCATGAAGTACGGACCGAACTCCGAACAGGTCGAGGCGTACCTGCGACAGGTCGCCGAACTCGATGCCGATGCCTGGGCGTCCCTCGCGCAGGTGTCGAAGGAATCGACCGCACCACCGGACGCGGTAGTGCAAGCCATCGAGACAGCGCGGTCCAGAGCCCGGAGGAACGGACTCCTGAGCGAGGTGGATGCCGCTGGCCGAGAGGCTCACCAGGCGATCTACGGCATCCTCGATGCCAGCACCGCCCTGGCAGAGACCATCGACCGCTCGCTCGCCCCCATAGGTCCAGACGACCCCACGCTCAAGGTGGCGCTCCAGGGCGCTGAGGTCACCGCACTCAGGACGGCTGCCACAGCTGCTGCCTCGCTGCTGGTGCTACGGCCTCTGCTGACCGATGACGAGTTCAACAGGGCGTGGCCGATGCACATCATCGACCCGCGCAGCCTGCCGCACCACGTGTATGTCCCCTTCATCGGGGCCACCGGGTGTTGACCTCCGAGGGCCCTTGTGGCCGCCGCTCGGCCGGCTGACCTCGCTCCTGCCCGGCCCGCCTGGAGGACCGGGCTCCGACCAGGCAATGTCGATCTGGCAGCGCCTCCTCGCCTTCGAGTCCTGCATCGGCTTCCAGCACGACACCTTCGGCGTCATCGCAGACATCATCGTGGCGCTGGACCTGTGGGTCCATGGGTCGCTCGGCAGATCCCACCGCTCCACGCTCAGGCAACGAGGCCAACGGACGCTACGTCTTCTACCCCTGAGACGTGCTGTGCGGTCACCGGCTATCCATCGCCAGGACCATCGCGCTCTCTGCCCCATCGAGGAGTGGGCCGAACCGCAATGGATAGTGGGTGATGTCTGGTCGTCGTCGCCATGTCGCAGCTCGCCGGTGCGCAAGGTCGCGACCGCGACTCGAACCGACTCCACTGGCCGGTGGCCACGGCGTAGATGACCAGCGAGCCGATGAGCGCGGGCCCGTGCGATCGTCGCCCGGCGAAGCGAGCCAGGGTATGCACGCGGCCACGGCCACGGGGTCGACCGGAGGCGCGGTCGTCGGGTTCGCGTTCTTCGTGGCTGCTGGCGTTGTCTCCATGGTCTTCGTGCCGAGCCGGTCCTACAGGCTGCTCGTCGTCGGGACGATGGCCATGGTGGCCCTGCCGATCACGTACCTGACGCTGAACGGCGTCTCCACGGTCGCTGCCTGGATGGTGATCGCGGTGATGGCGAGGGGCACGCCGCGTTGGCTCGCCCTCCTGCCCGAACGTTCCCCGTGGTGCGGCCATGGAGTTGCTGGCGATGCGAGCGATGGAGGACCGCACCGATGACCCCGTGCCCGTCTTCGTCGACCTGCCGACCGGGCGGGCGGGCATGGTCGAGTACGCGACTCCCTATGCCGGGGGTGGCGAACTCGCGAGGACCGTCTCCTTCCTGCTGCACGATGGCCGGGGTTGCTCAGTGACCTGCATGGACGCGACGTCACACGCCGACCGCTGGCTCTCGATCGCCGAGTCCATCGAGTTCCGGACCGCCGAGGAGTACTGGCAGGTCGAACTCGAACCGCTACGCATGGCGGGTGCGGTCGGGTCGTCGCCACCATGGTGCAGCGACGCCAGAGGGCCGTCCGGCCCTTGACTCGCTGGCCGGGGCGCACATCATTCGGCGCCTCGGTGTAGCGCAGCGACAAGCGATGGGCATCTAGGAGATGGGGAACGCGACCATGACGACACGGCGGCTCTTGCGACTCTCAGTGTCGATCACCACGATGCTCGTGCTTGCCGGGGTGTCCGTGGCAGGCCCCACATCAGCGGCTTCTCCAACGGCCTGCCGGGTGAGGAACCTGGACACGGGCGTCACCAAGACGGGCCTCCAGAAGGCGGTCCGTGCGGCCACAGCCGGTGATCGCCTCACCGTACGTGGTACATGTCGGGGACGCACGAGGATCAATCGGCAGCGCCTGACCATCACCGGGATCAGACGGCCGGGATCCGGCCAGCCGACCCTGGTCGGCAACCAGTGGGGATCCACGTTGTCGGTGCCTGGGGGCAAGAAGGTCTGGCTGACCAAGCTGACCATCCGCGGTGGGACGGCAGACAATGGTGGTGGCGGCATCGTCAACATAGGCAACGTGGTCCTGCGCGACGTGGTCATTCGTGACAACGATGCGAACTATGGCGGTGGAGTGTTGAACTTGGGCCACCTTCGCCTGTTGGGCTCGACCTCGATCAGGCACAACACGGCCGGGACCGGCGGCGGCGTCGAGACCCGCGGTCCCGTCATCCTAGAAGGCACGAGTTCGATCAGCGGGAACACCACGTCCAGCGAAGGCGGCGGTGTCCACATCGACGGGGCCGGGAGCCTCACGATGGGAGGCTCCACCTCCATCAGCGGCAACATCGGGGACAACTACGGTGGCGGGGTCTGGATCCGTCACGGCACTCTGACCATGACGGGGGAGAGCTCGATCACCGGCAATACCGCGACCGACTTCAATCCCAGGGGCGGCGGACTCTACGCCGACGACGCCACACTGGTCGGGGTAGTCTGTCAGCCCGAGAAAGACGCCAACGTCTACGGCAACGTGCCAGAGGACTGCTACATCTGGCCCGCGTAGGTCGACCCCCGCGTGTTCCACGGCAGGCCCGGTCGGCCGCCACCGTGACGTTCCGGTGCCCGCGACAGCATCGAGCCGCCGGGCCGTCCAGCCATTGACCTGCTGAGCGGGAGGCGGAGGATGGACGGTATCGGCACGGAGGGGAGCTGGATGAGGCGACTACTGGCGAGCTTCGTCGCGGCGCACCTGCTGGCGGTGGTGCTCGGATCGTCGGTGCTGGCTGAGAAATCTCCGCTCAACCTGCCCCTCGGGCCCGATGTTCTGGAAACCCTGGGAAAGCAACCAGAGGATCTCGAGGTCGTGCTGGCCGACTACCGAGACCCTTCATCCGACACCTCGGTGACCGTGGTCGCACTGCGTGTCGAAGGCGATGCCGGCGACGCGCTCAACGAGGCAGAACTCAGAACCACATCGGGCTCCTCCTGGAGTGGAGGTCGCGTTGGGCACGACACCAGGTCAGCGATTGGTGGCCCTCTGGTTCGTGCTGTCCGGCGCCTCCGCCCTGCTCTATGCGAACCTCGTCGCGCTGCCCCCGCTGTCGGAACAACCCGTCCCCCCCGGAACCCCGCCCCCAGCCGGGGAGTCGCAGCCGCGTAAGTGGCGGGTGATGCCTAGTCGTCGCCGCAGTGGCCACGTCGCTAGGCTCTTCGGCCCTTGACCCCCTGAACAGGGCTCGGAAGATGTGGGCATCCGAACGAGGGAAGAGCACATGCCACGACTGACCGTCGCCATCGTGGTCCTGGCCCTGTCGCTGGCCGCAGGGGGCACACTCGCAGCCGATGAGCCGACGTCCGAGGAAGGGACGTTCAGCCCGGCAGGCTCGCTCGCCAAGACTCGAGGCGGCGAAACCGCGACACTCCTGCCCGATGGACGCGTCCTCATCCTCGGTGGAGAAGGCCGGTGGGAACATCCGATCCTGGCCGAGATCTGGGACCCGGTGACCGAGACGTTCGGACCGGCAGGTGCGCTCGGGGAGGCGCGCTCACAACACACCGCCACGCCGCTGCCCGACGGCCGGGTCCTCGTCGTCGGTGGCTTCACCGAACGTGGCACCCGCGACTCGGCTGAGCTCTGGGAATCCCGCCACGATGACGTTCAGCCCGACCGCAGCCCTTGCGACAGCGCGGGCCTGGCACACCGCCACCCTCCTGCCCGACGGCCGCGTCCTCATCGTCGGTGGAACTCGTGACGGCCATGCGCTCTCGTCGGCCGAGGTCTGGGACCCCGCGACGGAGACGTTCACGCCCGTGGGTGCGCTCGGGAAGGCACGCTCGGAACACACCGCCACCCTCCTGCCCGACGGCCGTGTCCTCATCGTCGGCGGTGCGGACCGCCGCGAGCAGGCGCTTGCCCCGGCCGAGGTTTGGGACCCCGCGACTGGGATGTTCAGGCGAGCCGGCTCACTCGCCGAAGCGCGCTGGGTCCACACCGCCACCCTCCTGCTCGATGGCCGTGTCCTCGTGGTCGGTGGCATCGGCTCACGCGGCACCCTTGCCTCGGCGGAGGTGTGGATCCTGCGACGATGGCCTTCAGCCCGGCAGGCTCGCTCACCAAGGCACGCATCCATCACTCCGCATCGCCCCTGCTCGATGGTCGCGTCCTCGTCGTCGGTGGCAGCGGCCGACGCAGCACCTTCGCCCCAACGGAGGTGTGGGATCTGCGACCGCCTCGTTCGGCCCGTCAGGCTCGCTCGCCGAGGGACGCGCCGGCCACACCGCCACCCGCCTGCCCGATGGCCGTGTCCTGGTGGTCGGTGGCTACGGCGAGGGGGGACATCTCGCCCAAGCCGAGGTCTGGGAGGCAGCGGTGGACGCGCCATAGAGACCGGCTCATGTCGTGAACGGCTCCGACTGGTTCATCCGAGACCGAGGCCGCGTCCAACCTGCTCGACGGCACGGGCGGCAAAGACACAGCCCGAGAAAGAAGATCGGGGCGAGCGCGCGGGCGCATAGGATGAGCACGGCTGCCTGACCTGCACCATCGCCAGCTTCGTCGCGGCCTCAGTGGTGAGTGATGTCCAGTCGTCGCCACCATGGCAGGCGCGCCGGGCTGTCCGGCCCTTGACCCGCCGACCGCGGCACGGAAGATGAGACCGTGTACGACATCGGGACGTTTCGGCCGCAGCGGCGCAGGGCTCTCGGGCACGGTATCGCCGCGTTCCTCAGTGCCCTGTCGCTCGTCGGCATGAGCAGTCTCGCGATGGCCTCGGAGGCTCCGCGCGGGTTCGGAGCGCCGGTCGGTGGTGGGCGAGTGGAGCTGCCGGACTCGGGGTTCGCGGTCACGTTTCCGCACGACTGGACCGTTTACGAGGCATCGCCCGCCGATGAGGCGGTGCTCACGGAGGACCCGCTGCCGGACGGCCAGGCCATCGCCCTCGACGCATTCAGCGCCGATGAGGACGGCATGTGCGAGGTCATCCTCGACGATCCCACGGTGCGAGCCGAACCGAGCCACCTCGCCTCCTACTCGCGCGCTGGCGAACGGGACATGTCACAGATGGGAGTGGTGGGCGTGACCCGGGACTTGGTCGATCTCCCGGTCGGACCGTCCTGGCGCCTGACAGGTAGTTGGGATGGAGTCCCGGTCAGCAACTACCTCGTCCGCGGCGAGAAGGGTCTCTATACGCTCTACTGTTTCGACACCGCCGGAGACCCGCCCGAGGCTCTCTGGCTTTCGATCGCAAGCAGCTTCAGGTTCCTACCCGACCCCACGAACGGCGAGCTACCGCCGCCGCTCGTCAGGCGCGGGGGTCGGATCGCGTATCCGGAGGCTGGGTTCGCGATCACCTTCCCGGATGCTTGGACGGTCGAGCGTGTGGACCGGGCCACGAGCCGCTGGCTCAAGCGCCTCGTCGTCCCACAGGAAGCCGCTCGGCGGACGACGTTGCTCTGGGCTGATCGATCTACTCGGGCAGGGTGCTTGCCGGGTCGCGGACGTCACCCGCGATGTCCGGGCGACATAGGAGACATCGATCGAAGGCGTCACCGCGTCATTCCGGCTCGGCATGGAGCAGCATCCCGCTGTGGTGGAGTCCGAGAGTGAGATCGTGAGCCTGCCGGTCGGTCAGGTGGGCCACGCGACCGCCACCCACGCTTCGGGCGAGACCTATGACGACTACTACTTCGCTGACGCGGAGCATTGGTTCAGGCTCCGCTGCGAGAGTACGGACCAGACTGAGAACGGCTGGCGCTCCATCGCCGAGACGTTCGAGTTCCTGCCCGTCGAGGACTCGGCCGAAACGCCATGAGGACCGGGACTGGTCTGGTGGTCGTCGTCATGACCACGCACGCCGCCGGGCCGTCCGGCCCTTGACCAGCTGCGCCGACAGAGCCCACCGTCGCGGGCAGGACGGCGACGGATGACAAGCCGAGCCGGAGTGGCCATTCCAGGACCGGTACTGCACTCCTGAGCGAGAGGGTGAAGTTGATCGATTTGGACATCGATGAGACGGACGAGGCGATGGAGGCTCTGGAGGCTCGCGGCGAGGAGCTCCAACAGTTGACTCAGCAGTGGAAGGCGTGGAGCCTCACCCGTCGATATCCTCCCGACCCAGCGAAGGCGTACGAGGACTTCCAGGACGACGCCATGCTCCTTGCAGCGCATGGCTATCAGGCGCGGCCCGGGGGCGACGACCGCGAGGCTGTCTTCGACCTGCTACGTCCAGACGCTGCAGTCTCGTCTCCGCGAGGCGCCACGCGGACGGTGCGGTACGCAGGCAAGTTCGATGAGGCGATCGCGGCCTTCCAGGCGGACGCTCACAAGCTCGCCAAGAGCCATTGGTATCCGACGAGCCAGACCTACGTACCCGGGATGTGGGACCGGCGTGCTTGGGTGGCCGCCTTCCTGGCGACCGTCATCCTGGTCGGGCTCTTCGTACTCGTCTACATGATGGTCGTGCGACCTGCAGGGGACTTGGTGGTCACTTACGAGCATCGACCGCCGGCAACCATGGTCGATCCCGCAGACCAGATCCGCAAGCTGGCCGCTCTGCGAGATGAGGGCATCATCGCGGAGGACGAGTTCGCGGCCAAGAAGCGCCAGTTGCTCGGAACCTGATGGTGCGTGTCCGGTCGAAGTCGAGCAGGTCGTACCATGGGCTGCGGCATCCCGAGTTCGACCACTGCGAGGACGTTCGCGTCCGAGGGCTCGAGGGCCGCTGGTCGCCTCAAGGATCCGCGCGCGGATAGCACCGGCCGACTGCGGCCGGCAATCGGCCGGCGACGGACGAGATGGCCGTGGACGGCGACCTGAGGAGGCTAGCGTCGGGCGCGGTAGCTACCCGACCGCGTAGGGCCACAGGGTTGCCACGACGTAGGCCCCGATCAGCGTCGCGGCTGCCCCGCGATCACGTCCAGCGAGGGCAGGGCGCGCACCTCGGGGGCGTTGCGTGAGGATCGAACAGGGCGGCGATAGTGCCAAGAGGAACGGTGATGCCTCCGTGGGAGAACGCCGCGACCACGTCGATGATGCCGATCAACACGAGCCAGTAGAGCCACAGGACCGCAAGCGGGATGGACCAGGCCGTGTCCCACACGAGCCCCCACGCGAGGGCGAGCAGGACGATGGCTCCCAGAGCGACGCCCAGGAGGGCCGCTTTCGACGGCCCATCCGGAGGCCAGTTCGAGGATGCGACCAGGAGAACGAAGACCGAGATCGCGGCCATCAAGGCGCAGAACCCGGCCGTCATGACCTTGAAGCGTGCGACGAGGGCATGGCTGCGTTCGGCTTGGCTTGCCGCACCGACCGACAGGTCCACTGAGTCCTTCATGGCACCCCCGAGGCGTGTGCAACGGATCGTCTGCGGATCTACCGTGCGCCCACCACTCGCGGCTGCGAAGTGCCGATGGTCACGCCTGCTCTCGTCCCCGTCGTTGCCCCGTCCGACCAACGCTGCGCGGCGCCACCGCCCTTGCCCGCCGTGCTGACATCGCCACACATGGCGGGCGATGTCCGGTCATCGTCGACCTGGCCACGCCGCTGGGCCGTTCGACCCTTGACCCGCTCACCGGGGCGCGGAAGATGGGCGCATCTGCACGAGGGGATCTGCGATGCGGCGTCTGATCTTCGCCTTCACGACATTGGCAGTCGCGCTGGCCCAGGGGATGGTGGTCGAGGCCGAGGAAGGTCCCGCCGCAGCCGGGGCCTTCAGTCCGGCAGGCTCGCTGGCCGAAGCACGCATGGAGCACACCGCGACGCTCCTGCCTGATGGCCGCGTCCTGGTCGTCGGTGGCTGGGGCAGCGCCGCTTCAACCGTCTCAGAGGAGGTCTGGGAGCCGACGACGGCAACGTTCGGTCCCGCCGTGCCGCTGGCCGAAGCGCGCATGGACCACACCGCCACGGCCTTGCCCGACGGCCGCATCCTCGTCATCGGGGGTGCGACGAGCGAGGGCCTGCTGGCATCCGCCGAGGTCTGGGACCCCGCGACCGGGACGTTCACGCCGGCAGGCTCGCTGTCCGAGGCACGCGCGGACCACACCGCCACGCTCCTGCCCGATGGCCGCGTCCTGGTCATCGGTGGACTGACCATCGACGACTCCGACAGGAGCAGCGTCCTCCTCGCCTCGGCGGAGGCCTGGGACCCGGCGACCGCGACCTTCGGACCCGCAGGCTCGCTCGCAGTGGCCCGCGTGTATCACACCGCCACGGCCCTTCCCGACGGCCGCGTCCTCGTCATCGGCGGCTGGTGCGACGATCCCTCCTCGGTGGAGATCTGGGACCCGGCCACCGAGACGTTCCGACCCGCAGACTCGCTCGGGGTCGCCCGCATGGAGCACACCGCCACGCTCCTGCTCGACGGCCGCGTCCTGGTGGTGGGCGGCTGGGACGATCCTGGTTCGGCCGAGAATCTGGGACCCGGCGACCGAGACGTTCGGCCCGGCAGACACGCCCGCCGAGGCACGCGGCGGCCACACGGCGACGCTCTTGCCTGATGGCCGTGTCCTCGTCGTGGGCGGCTGGGACGGCGAGCGTTACCACGCCTCGGCCGAGATCTGGGACCCGGCGCCCGAGACATTCGGCCCCGCAGGCTCACTGGCCCAGGTCCGCCAGAGACACACTGCCACGCTCCTGCCCGATGGCCGCGTCCTCGTCGTCGGCGGTTGGGACCTCGACGCCATCGACCGGGACTCGGACCCGATTAACAACCGCAGAGGTCTGGCGGCCCCGCGACGGATAGCGTTCAGGCGACAGACGCTATCGGGGAGGGCACGCCGTTCGATCCTGCGCAGCTGCCCAGCGAACGACGTCGCACATGCTCGCTGCTCCTGACCCGGTCTGCGACTGAGCACCTGCCACAGGACGACTGCATCTCCTTCGCCGAGACGTTCGGGTTCCTGCCCATCGAGGAGTAGGTAGTCCACTCGACACTTGACCGATGGACCGGGGCGCAGAGGATTGGACGTCAGCAGAGAGGGCGTCTATGGAAGTGGTGCTTGGCTTCATCGTCTTCACGGCCATCACGGCTGCCGTGACCATCGGTCACCAGAGCGACCCGACGATCACTGGCTGTCCATCGCCGAGACCTTCGAGTTCCTGCCCGAACTGGAGAAGGCCGCCACCCACGCCCGGGGGAGCCTGAGCCGAACGGCACTTGACCGCCGTGGCCGGCCCTCCAGCATGACAGCCACAAGAGGGACCGTGAACTCGCGGTTCCGCGGGGCCAGGCTATTGAGCCGGGGGATCAAGATGGATGGGACCAGAAAGAGAGTACGGGCGCTCGCATTGGGAGTTGCCGCGTTGGCCGCGGTATCGATGGTGGCAGCTGTGCCATCCGGCCAGGTGGCAGCTGCATCAGCGACCGCGTGTCGGGTCAAGGACGTCGAGACCCGTAGGACCTATGGCAGCCTACAGAAGGCGGTCAAGGCCGCCAAAGCCCGACATCACCTGGCGGTACGAGGCACCTGCCACGGACGCACGGAGATCTCGAAAGATCTGACCATCAAGGGGAGTCGCACGAAGCGCTCAGGCGCGCCCACCCTCGATGCCGATAGCAAGGGCACCGTGCTTACTGTCGGGAGGGGAACCACCGTAACGGTCGTGGCTCTCACCATCCGCGAAGGCAAGACGACGCGGGATGGTGGCGGCATCATGAACCGCGGGGCATTGACCCTGTTTAGCGTCGTGGTGCATCACAACAGGGCCTTGAACGGCGGTGGGGTCTGGAGCGACCCCCACGGCACGCTCGTGTTGGATGGCAACACGGTCATCAAGCAGAACGTCGCTGACGTCGGCGGCGGGATCCGTGTGGCCGGCTCACTCGTCGTCAGAGGCAAGGCGCAAGTCTCTGCCAACACGGCCATCTCTGGAGCCGGCGTGGCGGTCGAGCCGGTGTTTGACGGGACCATCGGACGTGTCAGCCTGGAGGACAACGCGCGAATCAGCGGCAACACCGCAAGCTACATGGGCGGCGGCGTCTTCGTCTCTATCGCGAGCACGCTCACACTCGAGGACGACGCGAGCATCGTCGGCAACACGGCTGAACGGGGCGGTGGTGTCTTCAACGCTGGCGGGCCGGTCACTGACCCGGGGCGCGTTACGCTGAACGCATCGAGCACCATCTCCGGGAACGTGGCGGGATACGGTGGAGGCGTCTACAACTCCGATCGGGGTGAGCTCACGCTGAACGGGTCAAGCGCCATCAAGTCCAATGCGGCGACCGAGACAGGCGGCGGAGTCCTGGATGTCGGGAATCTCACCATGGCCGGAACCAGCGTCATCAGCGCCAACGAAGCGGCCAAACCAGGTGGCGGGCTGTACGTCGCCGACGCATCCGAGAGCGTCCTCAGCGGCGTCCGCTGTGGTCCGAGCGGTGACGCGAACGTGCGCGACAACGACCCGGACGACTGCCACATCGACTCGATGTGACCGGGCCACCGTCGGACCGGTCAGCCATCCGCCATCAAGATGGATGCCGCCACCCTATCCGGCGGCGCTCGCCAAGATCGGGGTCATCGGGCCCAACGGCGCCGGCAAGTCGAGCCTGCTCAGGATCATGGCCGGGCTCGACGACGGCTACAGCGGCGAAGCTCGGCTGACCCAGGGCTTCAGCGTCGGCTACCTCGACCAGGAGCCCGGGCTCGACCCCGCCAAGGACGTCAAGGGCAACGTGCTCGACGAGCCGCACCGTATCCGCTACAAGAAGCTCGCCAGGTCGTAGCTGCCCAAGGGGCGGGTGATACGCATCCGAGCCGTCCGGCCCTTGACCTGCTGACCGGAGCACGGACGATGGAGTCGTATCCGCAGGGAGCAGGGGACATGCATCGGAACCTATCCGTCCTCGCGATCGGGGTCCTGGCGGCGAGCCTGTCGGGATGCCAACTGGTCGAGGCGCTGTTGCTCGATGACCAGGGCCAAGCCACCGTGGAGGGTATCTGCGCCACCTACCAGGTCGTCGCCACCGATGTCCAGCCGGTCACGCCCGAGATCTTGGAGCAGACCCGCAGCATCATCGAGCACCGCGTCGACGCGACCGGCGTGGCCGATCCGGTGGTCGTGACCGAGGCTGGGGACCGCATCTCGGTCGAGCTGCCCGGCATCGAAGACGAGGCCGACATCCGCAGCCTCATCGGCACCACCGGCATCCTCGAGTTCGTGCCGGTGCCGCCGGAGCTGCAAGGCGCGGTCGGGGAGGGGCCGCTGCCGGAGGGCATGGCGGACATCGAGCCGCTCTTCACCGGCACGGAGATCGCCAGTTCCGCCAGCGTGCAGGACGAGACCACAGGTGAGTTCGTGCTCGATCTGCAGCTGAAGGACACCGGCGCCCGTCTCTTCGACGAGTACGCCGCCGACCACTTCGGTGAGCAGTTCGCCATCGTGCTCGACGGTCAGGTCATGTCCGCGCCGGCCATCCGGGCCACCCGCTTCGGCGGCCAGATGCAGATCTCGGGCGGTACCGGCGGCTTCACCGTCAGCGAGGTCCAGGCGCTGGTCACGGTCCTGAGGTTCGGCTCGCTGCCGCTGGAAATCCGCGAGGTCAGCTTCGGGCCCTGCGAGACATCGCGTCCCTCGACCCAGGGACCAGGGGCCACGCTCCGCGCCATCGTCCAGGGGCAGCTTTCCGGGACCAGTGACAGCGCCGCCCGTCCGTCCGCGGTGTCGGAACCCGATGTGCCTGCGCCGCCGCAGAAACTGCGAGTCGGTCGGAGCCTGGGTGACCCGGACGCGCCAGTCAGGATCGACGTCTTCATGGACCCACAGTGCCCACCCTGCGGCGTCTTCGCGCAGGGTATCGAACCGCTGCTGGTCGCTGGACCTATCGCGAGGGGCGAGGTCTTGCTGACCTACAAGGACTTCCCCTTCATCGGACCCGAGTCGCTCGATGCAGCCATGGCGATGCGCGTGGTCGAGGGGCTCGGAGGCGAGTTCTGGGACTACCACCAGTTGGTCTACTTCAACCAGGACGACGTGAACGAGGGTGCCTTCAGTCGCGATCGCCTGGCCGACATGGCCGAGCTCATCGGCCTCGACCGCGAGGCCTTCCTCCTCGGGATGGAGGACCCGGAGTATCTGGCTGCCGTCCGGGCCGAAAACGACGAGGCCACGAGCCTGGGCATCAACAGCACCCCTTCCCTCGTCGTCAACGGCACGCTCACGCGCGGCCTCCCCACCTGGGATGACCTCTCAGCAGAGATCGACGCGCAGCTCCGGGGCCACGGCACCTAGGCCGTCCGGCCCTTGACCGTTGACGTTCAGGGCCAACAATCGAGGCAGTCTGGCGAATGCATTCGCGATCGGCGAGTCGCATGTCGAACCGACACAGGGGGTCCCTGGAACATGCGGATGATGCGACGAGCACGTCATGTGCTCGCGGTGATGGCTCTGGTCGCGATGACCACAGCGCTGGCGAGCACTTCCACGGTTGCAGCCTCGCCATCGGCCTGCCGGGTGAAGAACCTCGAAAGCGACGTCACCAAGGCCAGCCTCCAGAAGGCTGTCTATGCGGCTTCTGGCCGCGACCGTCTCACGGTGCGAGGCACCTGTCGGGGACACACGCGCATCAACAAGAACCTGACCATCAGCGGTGTCAAGTCGCGAGGCTCAGGCAAGCCCACCCTCCTTGGGGGCGGTGGCTCGGTCGTGGACGTGGCCAACAAGCAGGTCGCACTGCAGAAGCTCGTCATCCGGGGCAGCAAGGTCGAGGGCATCAGGAATAGTGGAATACTCCTGCTTCGCAGCGTGATCATGCGACACAACCTTGGTCGCGGAGTCCACAACAGCCGGGTCCTGAAGCTGCTGGGCTCGACCTCCATCAGGTACGACACAGGCGGCGGCGTACTGAATGACGGTCGCCTGATGATGTGGGACACCAGCTCGATCAGCAGCAACTCTTCGAGCACGGAAGGCGGCGGGGTCCTGGCCGGTGCGGGGACCGCTATCACGATGGGTGGCAAGAGTTCGATCAGCGGCAACAGCGGTGATCACTTCGGTGGCGGGGTCTGGATCCGGAAGGGTACGCTGACGATGGTCGGGTCCAGCTCGATCAGCGGCAACACCGCGACCGATGCCAACCCCCACGGTGGTGGGATCTACGCCGAATACGCCAGTCTGGTGGGTGTCGCATGTCATCCCGACGAAGGCGCCAACGTCCTCGGCAACGTACCCGACGACTGCTACACGTGGCCGTCCTAGCGCAGATCCAGCCTGCCCAGCCTCCGCAATGGCGTGAGCCCCCGCCACGTAGGTGTGTGAGTTCAGCGTCCAGTCGAGGCGACATCGACCCCATCGCACTCGAGGAACCATGCCGCGCTGGGCCAGCTACGCCGAAGTCAGATGCCCTGTCCACCGGCCAAAGACAACTACATCCACCGTGCCTCGGACAGCACGTCAACGGCCGGACGGTCCGGCAGGGTGGCGGTCTCGTTTGCTGCGAGCCTCGACCTGCAGCGCCGCCCCGAGCGCCAGGAGTCCGGCGGCGACCGATGGCACCCAGAGCAAGCCTCCGAAGGCGACGGTGTGCATGATGCCGACGAGCCCGTAGCCAAGCGCCACCACGTGGCGCCATGCAGCGCGGTTCGGCTGCCTCGGATGATGAGCACGATGGTCGTGACGGTCCCGATGCCCATGACCAACGCCGCGACGAACATGGCCCAGGCCTCATCGACACATGCACCGCTTCGGCACGCGACTCCTTCGTCGAGCTCACCCGCCGATCCAAAGAGGAATCCGAGCCCATCGAAGAGCAGCAACGGCAGAGCCCGGGCCGAAACCCGAGCCGGATGAACCGGTGTCTACGCCCGTCCCCACAGCGACACCAACGCCCGACGATACGTGGGCGCCCCGATCCACGGACGAGCCTGAGGTACCACCTGCGATGAACTCAGCAATGAACTCAGCGGAGCCCGCGGAGGCAGGCTGAGATACGTGCCATCGGTCCGTCTTTGGCGAGGAACGGATGGTGGCGAGCCACTGCGGATAGGTGAGCAGATAAGGCGATGCCCGATGTTCCTCTCCCGCCTTAGCCCGACGCTGGTTCCCAACAAGCCGCCAGCGGAGCACGAGATGGACGCACATTCATGCCAGGGGAGCCTCGACCACGAGCCCGCCGAGTATCTCCGCCATGCCACGCACCGGGGGATCATCGAGCGCCTCTCCGACCCCTACCTCACCGACCACGACCGCTGGGTCCTGGGTCAGTTCGCGCGCTTCCTCGAGGGGCAAACACCCGGTCCTGATCCGCGGGTCGAAGTTGCACGAGCCGCGCGGCCCTTGTACTCGCGCTCCCAAAGGTCCAGCCTGTAGCCACCATCCAGGGGAGAGACTCCATGGCAGCGACTGCTGATGCCGGGACGCTCCGTCCGACCGCGATGCTGCCCTCGCGGCAGTTGGGTCTCATCTCGATCTACTGGTTCGGCATCAACGCCGTCTGGGGCGCCTACGAGGGCTTTGGCCAGAAGCAGATCGAGCTCATCGTGGGCAAGGGGTCGGTGGGCAGCGTCATGGGCCCGCTCGAGCTCCTCGGCGGCCTCGTGGCCATCCTGATCGTCCCCACCGTCGGTGCCGTCAGCGACTACACCACATCCCGCTTCGGCAAGCGCAAGGGCTACATCATCACCGGGGCCGGATTCGACCTCCTCTTCATCGTGGGCCTGTCGCTCATCGCCATGGCCCAGCCGGCCGACTGGGATGGGGAAGCACTGGGGTCGACGGGCGTGCTCCTCCTGTACGGCCTGCTGTTCCTGGGTCTCCAGTTCAGCTCCAATTTCGCGCAGGGGCCCTACCAGGGCTTCGTGCCCGACCTCGTCGCCGAGCGGCAGGTCGGCGTGGCCAGCGGACTCGTGGGCGTCATGCGTACGACCGGCCTCGTCGGCGGCTTCGCCATCATGGCCGTGGGCGCCCGCTTCGAGCTGTGGGGGCTGGCCTTCGTCATCGTGGGCCTTGTCGAGTTCAGCCTCGCTGCTCTGACCTTCATCTTCGTCGACGACGGCCCGCAGGGCATGGCCCGTGCCGGCCGGTCGTGGCGATCCATCCTGCTCGAGACCTGGGACCCGAGCATCCTGCGCGAGCGCTCCTTCGTGCGCATGACGCTGGTGCGGCTGTTCTTCCTCATGGGCACCGGTACGTTCATCAACATCAGTCTGCTCTACATCGAGCGCGTCTTCTCCATCACCGATGCTGACGAACGGTCGTTCCTGTGGATGGCGGCCCTGGGGGTGGGACTGGCGGGCACCGTTCTCACGGCCATCCCCGCCGCTCGTATCTCTGACCGCACCGGTCGCAAGCCCGTCGTCTGGACAGCCGCCGCCATCGCGACCCTCGGCATCGGCATCCTGGCCGTAGCGCCGACGCAGCACATCGCCCTCGCGGGTGCCTTCTTCCTGGGGTCCGGCTCGGGGGCCTACATCGCCGTCGACTGGGCCCTCATGACCGACATCATCCCGCTCGCCTCGAGCGGCCGCTACATGGGCATCGCCAACATCGCCAACTCCATCTCCGGGCCGCTGGGCCTGGCTATCGCCGGTCCGGTCATGGATGCGTTCTACCGTGCCGGCGACATCGCCATGGGCCCACGCGTGGCCGTCGGCCTCGGGGTCATCTTCCTGGCCGTGGCCTCCGTCATCCTCATCGGTGTGCATCCGCGTCGCGATCCGCGATATCCGCAGGCGCCCGAACAGCTCGCAGGAGTGTGACCGTGAGCACGACCATCGCCCCGATCCTGCGTCGCGGGGCCAGATCGATCGGCTGGGTGCTGCTGGCCGTGATCGGGTTCGTTGCCTTCCTGATGGCCGGCTGGATCCCACCCGAGCTGGCGGCGATGCTGGGGTCGCGCATGCGGTGGCGCAGACCCTGACCGACGACCCCTTGGCCGGCAAGCAGGGGCCCTCTCGCCGCAGGATGGTGCGTTCGGTCAACGCGCAGAGCCGCGCACGTCCTCGCGGCCGCCTCCCGACGCCGGGGCTACCTTGCAACCAGCTCGCGGTGGCGTCACTATCGCCCCATGCAGGGGCCCTCCGCCACTGGCGTGACCAGCCCGGTCCTGATCGGACGTGACGTGGACGCGGCACGGATGGACCGGGCGCTGGACGCACTCGCGGAAGGCCATGGGCGGGTCGTCGTCATCAGCGGCGAGGCCGGTATCGGCAAGACGCGGCTCATCGAGGATGCACTGGCGCGTACGGACGAGCGCGTGCGTCGATCTCCGCTGCGCGTGCCTGGCGCTCGGCTCCAGCATCCCATACCTGCCGTTCGCGGAGCTGTTGCGCGATCTCGTCCGCCAAGTACCAGGTCCGACGCTGACGCGCATCGTCGGACCCGCCCGCACGGAGCTGGCGCGCTTCCTGCCCGAGGTCGCCACCATCGTCGATGCCCGGGGCCAACCGGCCGGTGCGGCTGGCGGGCGTGGCGACGAGATCGAGCGGCTGCGCCTCTACGAAGCCTTCCTCCGCGTCGCTGAGCGCATCGCAGCCGAACAGCCCACTGCCTTCGTCGTCGAGGACGTGCAGTGGATCGATCGTGCCAGTCTGGAGTTGCTCGCGTTCCTCGCCCATGGCCTCACCGTCAGCGGTCAGGCTATGCTCATCGTCTCGGTCCGTCCGGAGGAAGTGGAGGATCGCGAACCCGTGCTCAGGCTGCTGGCAGAGCTCGGCCGCAGCAACACCGCGGAGCGGATCGAGCTGGAGCCACTGAGTGCCGAGTCGATTCCGTCGACTCGCCTCCGCCATCCTGGGCCAGCAGCCGGACCAGGCGGTAGGCGAGCGCATCTGGTCGCTGAGCGACGGTAACCCTCTCTTCGCCGAGGAGCTGCTGGCCTCGTGGCAGAGACGTGGCTCCAGCGACGCGTTGCCACCCAAGCTACGCGACCTCCTGGCGGCACGACTGGCGCAGGTGCCCGCTGATGTCCTCACGGTGCTGCGCGCGGCCGCAGCCGCCGGCCGCTCGGTCGACGACCGCCTGCTGACGCGTGCCAGCGGCGTCGATGAGGAGCAGGTCCAGCATGCCGTCCGCGTTGCCGTGGAAGACTACATCCTCATCCGCAGCGACGGACCGACCCGACCCGGCTATCGCTTCCGCCACGAGATCGTTTCGTTCGCTGGTGGCCTCACAGCTCCTGCCCGGGGAGGCTCGAGACATCCACGCCGCGTACGCGCAAGCGCTGGAGGAGGAGCGTCCCGAGCGCCGCAGCGCCACGGAGATCGCCAGCCACTGGGATGCCGCAGGGGAGACGTCACGCGCCCTGTTGGCACACCTCGTCGCTGCGGATGCCGCCGTCGCATCCTTCGCCTTCGCCGAGGCGCATGCCCACCTGGAGCGAGCGCTCGTCCTCTGGGAAGACACGCAGGACCCGGAGGCGGCCACGGGGACGTCGTTCGAAGCACTCCAGGGGCGAGCCGCATCGGCGGCCGCGCGGGCGGGTGCCTTTCCGCGGGCCATCGAGCTCACACGCGCACTCCTCGCCCGCCGCGACGCGCTGGACCCGGAGGCTCGCGAGCTGGCCCGCTCCAGTTTGCGTTGGTACCTCTGGGAATCCGGCGACCTGGAGGGCGCTCTTTCGGAGGCGGAGTCCGCGCTCGCCGACCCCGACGGGCTTCCGGATGACTGGCGAGCCAACGCCCTGGGTCACATGGCAGCCCTGCTGCTCTACCTGCAGCGGACCAGCGAGGCCAAGGCCCCGGCGCTCGAGGCGCTCGAGGCGGCCCGCACGGCTGGGGCGCTGGAGGAGCAGATCCTCGCCGAGGGCGTGCTGGGCTGGTGCCTGCTGCTCGAAGGCGACCCGGACGCCGGCCTGGCAGCCATCCGAAGCACGCTCACGGCCGCGCGCCGCGTCGACGATGGTGCCCTGCGGGGGCGCTATCCGGTCGGTTCGGTCCTCGCCTGCACGCACCTGGCGGTGGCACTCGAGCTGGTCGGGCGCCTGGACGAGGCCGTGGTCGTCGCCAGCGAGAGCTCGTACGTCGCCGCTCGGCAGGGCGTGACGCGCACCTTCGGATCGGTGCTGAAGGCCAGCGCCGCGCGGGCGCTCTACCAGCTCGGCCGCTGGGACGAGGCCAGCTCCACTGCCGAGGACGCGCTGCAGGCGGGAGCGGTGGGGTCGGGGCGGTTGTCTCTGCTCGTGGTGCGCGGCCTGCTCGCCGTGGGCCGCGGGCAGATCGCTGAGGCGCTGGCGGTGCTGGCAGAGGCGGAGGCGATGGGTGACGCTGCCACCCCACTTGATGCGCAGCGCTGGCTCGCCGCGGCCATCGCCGAAATGGCTATCTGGGGCGGCGAGCCCTCGGCGGCGCTGGCGCGCCTGGCCTTCGTCGTCAGCGACCCCACCGAGCCGGTCATCGCCAGGCCAGGGAGCCAGCCCACCATGCTCGACGCCAGCATCCCGTACCTGTTGGCGCTCGGCGCCCGCGCCTGGGCGGACCTGGCGCTCGCCGAGCAAGCCACCGGCGTGGAGGGCGGGCTCGCCAGCCGTGCCGAGAACCAACTACAGTCGTCCGTGCGTCGGGCCGAGAAGCGCCGCACGCTGGCTCATGCCTGGGCCGGCGAGCTCGCCATCGTTCGTGCCGAACTGGGGCGAGGACATGCCGTCGATGTCGCCACACGAGTACGACGCTGGACGGCTGCCGTCGAGCGCACTCGCGATCGTCCGTACATGCAGGCCTACGCACGGTGGCGACTGGCCGAGGCCATCCTGGCACGGCGCTCGAACAGAGACATGGCTGCCGAGACGATCGCGGCTGGCTTGGCCACGACATGCTCGCTGGGCGCAGTGCCCTTGCAGGAGGAGCTCGTCGGACTGGCGCAGCGTGCGCGACTCCACCTCCCGGCGGGCGGCCATGCACCCAGTCCCGACGAAGGCGTGCGTCCGTTCAGCCTCACGCTTCGCGAGGCTGAGGTGCTGGCGCTGGTCGCGTCCGGCCTCAGCAACCGGGACATCGCCGAGCAGTTGTTCATCAGCCCCAAGACCGCCAGCGTGCATGTCTCCAACATCTACGCCAAGCTGGGCGTGGAGTCCAGGGTCGCGGCGGCGACGGTCGCCCATACGCTCGGCCTTGACAACCCGCCCGATGAGAGCGAACGCCGGACGCCTACGAGCTAGCCCCGGCATCGAAGCGCCAGGGGACCGCCTCCTCGGGAATCCCCGGCGTGCATCCTCCAAGGTCGTGGGTAAGAGCGCACGCCAGGGACAGCACACCGAAGCGTGTGGCAGCTACGACGAGCCCCTCACTCGATACCGCTCGACCGCTCGAGATACCAAGCCGCGATCGAAGCTCCGACGAAAGAGCCCACAAGGCCCAGGGCGAGGTCGCCAAGGGTGTCCTGGTACGCAGTCGCCGCCTCAGGTGAGTTGGGGATGAACGTGACGAACTCGAGCATCTCCCAGACGATCGCCGCGACAGCCCCGAAACCGACGCCGAGCGCCACCCGTGTGCGTCGGGCGGCGTCCTGAGGCCAGCCAAGGGTGACGAAGGCAGCTGATAGCAGGACCCAGTTCGCGAAGTGGTTGACGTCGTCCCACCACTCGATGCTGTCGTACAGGTCGAGCGCGTTGCCCGCGGTGTCGATCAGGAACGGCAGCGTGAAGAGCAGGTCGGACAGGACAGGGAACGGACGCTGCCGCGCACGCAGCCACCAGCCCATGGGGATGACAAAGACCGCTAACGGATAGGCGATGGCTCGACCCTGCATGGCCTTGTCCGCGTACTGGGGTAGCTCCGGGTTCACGATCGCGTGCAGCAGCAGCCCGAACAGCGCAAGCTTGGCCGCGACATCGAGTGCGAGGAGGGTTCTATGACTCATCGAGGCCACCGCGTCAGCATCTGCATGGAGCCTGGAGCAGCCTGACACAAGTCGGTCGGCGCGACGTGGCCAAGCGGCGACGACCATCGCACACCGAGGGCCATCAAGCCCTTGACCTGCCCGTCGAGGCGCGCATGATCGGAACATCCGCTGGTGGGGTCAAATGGTGGTTCGTTTGGCGGTCTCCATCGTGTTGGCAGGTGTCTTGTCCTCCGCCATTGCCGGTCCGGATGGGCTGGCGGAGGCGTCGTCGCCCGACACTGCCCTTTCGGCGCCGCCCAGCCCGTGTCCGGTCGCCGAGACCCGTGCCATCGATGGCTCTCGCGCCAGGCGCGACCAGATCGGGATCGGCGGGCGAGGCGAAGCACCCAAGGCGAGGTTCGCGCTGACGCTCCCCGATGGCTGGCTGTGGGTCGCGACGGAGTTGAGTGATATCGAACTGCTGGGCGCACTCGTGATCGAGGCCGACGCTGAGCGCGGGCCGGTGGTCGCGGAACTGCTCTCGGCCCTGCCGTGCGCCGGGCGTATCGATTCGGTGACGGTCCTTGATGTCGAGGCTGTCGGCGATACGGTGCATTACGGCTCCAGGTACTTCTGGCTCGCCGACGAGCGCCAGTCCATGTTGAGTTGCCTCGACGTCCAGCCACACCCCGATCACTGGCTTCCCATCGCGGAGGCGTTCGAGCCACTGACCGAGGAGGAGGAGAGATGAGACGACGGCGGTTGACGTTCCTGATGGCGAGCCTGCTCTGCGTTGCCCCCGTCTCCGCCACCGTGGCGCAGTCGCCGCCGCTGGCCAAAGCGGCGCACGTCCTGGGGACCGGCGACGACGCGCTAGATTGGCTCACGGCCATGGGTATCGCGGATGTCGAGGCCGTCCAGACAGGCGACGGACAACTGCGGTGGGAGGCGACCCTGCCGATGTCCGATGTCGTGGTCGAGTTCGTCGGGTCGCTCGAGGAACTCACGAGCGCCTCGCTGACGACGAGCACAGGCACGGACTCCTATCCGGGTTACGTCATCGTCATGTGGGTCCAGCAGTTCCAGCCGGAGAGCCTCGGCTTCATCGTGAACGCCCTCCTGCGGGGAGCCTTCGTCGATGGGCTGGACGCGGAAGCCGAACTGGCGGGCAGCACCGTCCTCGTCTCCACGGTCAAGGAGGTCGATGCCTCCGACGGAGACGAGGCCATGTCCATCAGCATCACGATCGAGGATTGATGCGCGGAGAGTTCCTATCTGATGCGTAGCCACTCGGGCTGGGGCCGTCCGGCCCTTTACCTCCGGCATCTGGACGCCAACGATGACGATACGCAGCGGAGGTGGGTCATGAGGCATGCCACGCTTACGGTGGTGCTCGCACTCCTGGTCGCGGTTCCCACCGCGCTCGCTTCCGGCGGCACGAGCTCGGTGCTCGCCCAGGACGATGGCGGTCCGGCGGCGGACCCGACCCCCATCCTCGAGGCGCTGTCGCTCCTGCCACCGGACATCGATGCCTTCGAGTTCACCGATTGGGCCGCGCTCAAGGCGGCCCATGGCGGTTCGGATGTGACCAGCGCCAGCCCGCTCGCCGAGCGCCAACGACTGATGCTCGATGTCGCCCGGTATGAGGCCACGACGGCCCCACTGGGCCTCGATCGTCTGGGGACGTGGTCCGAGCGTTGGGGCTGGGACACCACGGACCTCGAGTGGCAGGCCTCGTGCTGCGACGCCTTCGACTTCTTCATCTTCCGCTTCCGCGAGGACTGGGACCCTGGGCCGTTCATGGCGCGACTGGAGGCGGAGGGCTATAAGCGGAGCGACGAACCGCATGCCACCTCGTTCACCCTCGAGCCAGAAGCAGAAGCACCCGACCGCGACTTCCTGGAGCGCGTCTACGAGGGCGCCGACGCTCCGTGGACGAGGGCGTCGGTCGCCCTCTCGCCGGACGGCCACACCGTCGTCCTGGCGCGGTACTCCGATGCACACGAGATCCTGAAGCTCGCAGCGCGTGCCGACCCCGTAGCCATCGCAGACGGCCCGTTCGGCCGAGTCGCGGCGGCGTTGGGTCGCCCGCTGGCGGCGAACATCAGGGGTGAGCGGTACGTCTGCTCGGGCACCGGCGTCGAACGCGGCCGCAGCGACGAGGACACTCGACTCGTGCAGGCCATCGACGAGCTGCATCCCTACCAGACCTTCGGGATGGGCTATGAGCGCGCCGGTCCGGGTGAGCCCGCGGTGGGCCGCTACGTCTTCGCCTATGAGCGCGCCGTGGACGCCAGCGCGGACCTGCCCGGCCGTCGCAGGCTCATCGAGGAAGGCGACTCGATCCGGTATGGCGCGCCGTACCGCGACAGCGTCTTCAGCCTGATCGATGCGGTCGCGGAGGGCCGGCAGCTCATCCTCGACGTGGCACCGGTCAACGACAGACCGCAGGCGCTCTTCGACGTGGTCACCGGCCGAGACATGCTCTTTGCGATCTGTAGCTGAGACTGAAGACCTCGCATCGGCCGACACCTGGGAACCAGCCAGCGGTGCCCTCCGTCCCGCCCGCGGACTTGACCGTCTCGCGTCCGCCGAGATCTTCGAGCTCAGGTCGACCGAGTAGCCACGCCTCACCCGGAGGACCGACATGCGCACCCTCTGTGTATCGATCATCACCTTGGTCCTGACAGCCGGAGCGGCCACGGGGGCCGCGGGACAGGACGAAGATGGGTCACAGGTCAGCCCGGACGCGACCGTGGGCTACCCGACGGCCGGCTCCTTCGGGCCTGACGATGCGCCGGGGCGCTCGGCCATTGGCCTTCAGGATGCCCCCGCAGCCGACATGCCCGCGGCTCACCACGAGGGCGGCCTCGAGCGCGCCGATGATCTCCTGCCACAGTCGTTCCCCGACCTCCGCCAGGCCGGCGCTCACCGCACGCTCCAACGAGCCGATGTCGGCCCCGTCGGGCCGTACGTCGACCGTGAGCGAGATGGGGACGGCGATAGACTTCATGACGAGCCCCTTCGTCTGCTGGTTCCAAACACCTCCAGCCTACGGATGGGGCTCACTTGCATGGCGCCGAGTCAGCACAGACGTTTGGATGCAAACCGCGCCGAGATGCGGCATTCCCATGCCCAACATTGAGACGTATAGTGACCGCTCGGCAAGGTTCCCTCGACCTGCCACACCACGAGGAGGTCAGCGTGGCCACGCGCTTCGCACGCCTTATTCGGTCGGGATGCACGGCCGCAGTAGCGGCGCTCGGCGTCCTGCTCATCGCTTCATCCAGCTACGCAGCAGAGCCGTCCGCGCCTCCTGATGCCAACGGCCAAGCCGCCGCGTCGCCATCGTTGGCCTCGCCATCAGCGGCCGAGTCGGAGGACGTGATCGGTCCCATCGTCAGCGTCACGACACCGGTCCCAGCCGATCCAGGGTATGCGGCGCAG
This sequence comes from uncultured Chloroflexia bacterium, assembly GCA_963778955.1. Taxonomy (GTDB): domain Bacteria; phylum Chloroflexota; class Limnocylindria; order Limnocylindrales; family CSP1-4; genus JAFMJV01. The sequence continues at coordinate 384,836 of CAVZWI010000002.1, read as the reverse complement.
GTCATGGCGGCGGGCCTGGACGAGGTGACCGCGGAATTCATGGCGCAGACATTGTCGACGGTCGAGGTGGTCGACGTGCACGACTTCACGGTGCACCACTCGTTCCCGAACGGAGCCACGGGTGAGGCAGCGTACCACCTGACCCTGGCTGACGGCATGAGCCCCGATGAGCCGCCCGCCTACAGCAGCGAGGTGGTGGGCGACGAGTATCGATACACGTTGCGCTACGCCATCGACATCACCGATCTGCCCGCGGCACTGCAGGCAGATCTGCTCGAAGGTCTGCCGACCGCGACCCTGGCCAGCGCCGGTCCGCGCACAGGAACGGTTCGACTCCTGGGCCTGGCCCAAGTGGGCCCGGTCCGAGGCATCCACACGGCCGACTCGCCGAGCACAGTCGGCATCATCGTCAACGGTGTCATCTCGCAGGGGAAGGGCAAGGCCATCACCAACTGGCTCAAGGCCGCAGATCTACCCAAGACCGGGTTGGCCTACAAGGCCTTCAAGGCGGACAAGAAGGTGTGGGAAGCCGTCGGGGCCAGGGACTTCTTCGAGGCTGCGCTGGCCAAGCTCAAGGCCCTCAGGAAGTGCGCGGAGAACCCCACCAACCCACTGACGAAGAAGGCCTACAAGGAGAGCCCGCAGGAGCGGCAGAGCGTGCTCGACGACCTGACCCGGATCGAGAACGACGTTCGCAGCAGCATCATGGTCACCTTCGGCTCGCTGTTGACCGACACCGGTTCATCCCTGATCAAGGCGGCACCGTGGCTCAAGTTCGTCACCGGTCCGGCCAACGACTACGTCAAGGCCACCAACCAGGCGCTGGTCAAGAGCTATCTCGACCAAGCCGAGAAGCGGGTGGTGCCCTGTGATCACAGCTACAAGATCAAGGGCACCGTGCCCTCCAAACCGGGCGGGATCTCAGTCTCGGGCCAGGCCTGCTCCCTGAAACGGCCGTTCAAGGCGAAGACCGGGGGCGACCTGGTCGGCACCATCGAGTTCCACCCGACCTCGGACGCCGGGGGAACGTGGGATTACCAGGGCAGGGTCAGCACCGCGCCCTTCGGAGTCGACGGCTCGGGTTCCTACACGGTCACGCTCGGCGACGACCAGACATCAGGGACCCTGCATTTCGGCTTCGTGCTCACCATCCACATCCCGGAGGTCGGCAGCAAGACGGCCGGCGGGAACGTCCATCTGATGCTCACGGAGATTCCCCAGTGCGGCCAGTGACGACCGCCGACTAGCCCTCTTCTTCCTCCGCCTTGTGATCCTCGATGATCTTCTGGGCCACGTGTGACGGCACTTCCTCGTACTGCGCCAGCTTGGCGCTGAAGGTGCCGCGACCACCGGTGATGGAACGCAGCTCGGTGGCGTAGGTGAACAACTCCGACTGCGGTACGTGCGCCGAGAGGATCTGCTGACCGTCCTCGGCGTCCATGCCCAGGAGACGGCCGCGCCGGGTATTGAGGTCGCGGTTGACGTCACCCATGTAGCGTTCGGGCACGCGGACCTGGATCTCCATGATGGGTTCCAGCAGGATGGGGTTGGCCTCGGCGATGCCCTTGCGGGTGGCCATCGCACCAGCCAGGCGGAAGGAGAGCTCGTCGGAGTCGACGGTGTGGAACGAGCCATCGTAGAGGGTGGCCTTGAAGTCGATGACCGGATAGCCCGCGGTCGGCCCCTTGTCGGCGACGGCGCGGACGCCCTTCTCGACGCCGGGGAAGAACTGCTTGGGCACCACGCCGCCGACGACCTTGGTGTCGAACTCGACGCCGCCGCCGGGATTGGGGCTGATCTCCAGCCAGACGTGGCCGAACTGCCCGCGACCGCCGGTCTGCTTCTTGTGGCGACCCTCGACCTTGGTCGTCTTGCGGATCGTCTCCCGATAGGGCACGCGGGGGGTCGCCGTCACGATCGACGTCCCGAACTTGCGCGCCAGCCGTTCGCCGGCGACCTGGATCTGGTTCTCGCCCTGGCCCCACATGATCTGCTCGCCGGTCTCGGTGTTGCGTTCGACCTTGATGGTGGGGTCTTCCTCCTGCAGCCGCGCGAGGGCGCCGGAGAGCTTGTCGAGGTCAGCCTTGCTGGCCGGCTCTACCGCCACCGGCAGCGTCGGCTCGGGGTAGGCGATGGGCGCCATGGTGAGCGGCGTGTCCTTGTCGCTCAGCGTGTCGCCGGTGACGGTGTGGGCAAGCTTGGCCACGGCGCCGATCTCGCCGGCGCGGATCTCATCGACGGGCTCCTGCTCGTTGCCCTTGATATAGAAGACCTGGGCGATGCGCTCTTCCTCGCCGCGCTCGGCGTTCCAGGCATGGCCGTGCGACTTGATCGAGCCTGACCAGACGCGGAAATAGGTGAGGCGACCGACGAAGGGGTCGGCCGTGGTCTTGAAGACCTGCGCCAGCAAGGGGCCATCGGGATCGGCCGTGACCTCGATATCCTCACCGCGGTTGTCGGTGGCCTTGACGGGCGGCTCTTCGAGCGGCGTGGGCAGGTAGCGGATGATGGCGTCGAGCATGGCCGTGATGCCGATCTCGCGGTTGGCCGAGGTGACCATCACCGGCGCCACCACGGAGTCCTTGACGCCCTTGTGCAGGCAGCGCTCCAGCTCCTCGTCGGTGACCTTCTCGCCCTCCAGGAACTTCATCAACACCTCATCGTCGGCATCGGCGGCAGCCTCCAGGAGCTGCTCGCGGCGCATCGCCACCTCGTTGGCCATGTCGTCGGGGATGGGCGTCTCCTGGCGTTGGCCGTCCTGGTAGCGGTAGGCCTTGCCGTGGACCAGGTCCACATAGCCGCTGAAGTCGTCGGCCTTGCCGATGGCGATCTGGAGCGGGGCGATCTTGGTGCCGAACTCCTCGCGCAGGGCATCGAGGGCCGCGGTGGGGTCGGCGTTCTCACGCTCGCAGCGGGTGATGACGAAGATGGCCGGGGTATGGGTGGCGCGCGAGAGGCGGACCGCCTTCTCCGTGCCGGCCTCCACACCACCGGAGGCATCGATGGTGATGAGCGCACCGTCGGCTGCGGCGAAGGCGCTGATGACTTCGCCCACGAAGTCGGCGTAGCCGGGGGTGTCGATGAGCGTGACGTGGCTACCGTCGCGGTCGAACGTGTTGGCCGCGAGCGACAGCGTGAGGTGGCGCTTCTGCTCCTCGGGCTCGAAGTCGAGCGAGGCGGTCCCGTCGTCGACACGACCCATACGGCTGATGACGCCGGCCTTGTGCAGCAGGTGCTCGGCGATGGTCGTCTTTCCGGACCCTGCGTGTCCGGCTAGTACGACGTTGCGGAGTCGTGAGATATCGACGTGCGGCACGCGCAGACCTCCAAAACGAGTAGGGGTCGGCAGAGGCAGTCTGGGCTGGCCTCGTCCCTCGGGCCGACCAAGTCGGGTTCGAAGTGCCAATCATATAGAATCCTTAGCCATGTCCGGACATTCCAAGTGGTCGACCATCAAGCGCCAGAAGGGCGCCAATGACGCCAAGCGTGGTGCCTTGTTCACGAAGCTGGGCAAGGAGATCACCATCGCGGCACGCGCCGGGGGCGGAGACATCGAGGCCAACTACCGCCTCCGTCTCGCCGTCGACAAGGCGCGCGTGGCCAACATGCCCACCGAGAACATCAAACGCGCCATCGAGCGCGCAGGTGGCGGCGACAAGGCGGACGAGTTCGAGGAGATCGTCTACGAGGGCTACGGCGCCGGCGGTGTGGCGCTGCTGGTGGAGACCGCCACCGACAACAAGAACCGCACCGCGGCCGACGTCCGCTCCATCTTCACCAAGGCCGGCGGCCAACTCGCCGGGCAGGGCTCGGTGGCGTGGCAGTTCGAGGCGCGTGGCCTCATCAGTGTCGAGCGCGAGGGCGGAGATCCCGATGAGATCGCCCTCCTGGCCATCGATGCGGGTGCTGTCGATGTCGACACCGAGTCGGACCCCATCGAGATCTCGACCGAGGCAGCAGAGTTGATGAACGTCCAGACCGCCCTCGAGCAGGCCGGGGTCAAGGTCGAGTCGGCCGAGCTGACGATGGTGGCCAAGACCCCCATCGAGGTCGACCTCGACAAGGCCCGTCAGAACCTACGACTCATCGAGGCGCTGGAGGACAGCGACGACGTGCAGCGCGTGACGGCGAACTTCGACCTGCCCGACGAGATCCTGGCCGAGGCCGCCGAGTCGTGATCGTGCTGGGGATCGACCCCGGCACCGCTCGTCTCGGCTACGGCGTCGTCTCCCGTGAGGGCAGCAGCCTGACGATGCTCGACTACGGCTGCCTGGAGACCATCAAGGACCGGCCGGCCGAACAGCGCCTGCTGCTCATCCACGAAGGCCTCGTCGATCTCATCGAGAGCCATCGGCCGGAGGCGGTGGGTGTGGAGCGGCTCTTCTTCAACAAGAACGTGCAGACGGCCTTCGCCGTCGGCCAGGCACGCGGCGTGGTGCTGCTGGCGGCAGCGCAGTTCGGATTGCCGGTCTTCGAGTACGGCCCTCACGAGGTGAAGCTGGCGGTCACCGGCTACGGTCGCGCCCCCAAGGACCAGGTGCAGCGCATGGTGCAGCTGGTGCTCTCGATGGCCGAGCTGCCCCGGCCCGATGATGCGGCCGACGCCCTGGCGGTGGCGGTATGTACCGCCCATGCGGCCGTGCTGCAGCCCATCGGCGCATGATCGCTTCGCTCGAGGGAACGGTCGCAGCCGTCTCGGGCACGGGGCTGGTGCTCGACGTCGGTGGCGTCGGCTACCGCGTCTTCGCCGGACCCTCGACGCTCAGCGGGGTCTCTGCGGGCGACCAGCTGAAGCTGCATACCCATCACCTGGTGCGCGAGGATGTCCAGGCCCTTTACGGCTTCCGAAGCACGGAGGAGTTGGCCTTCTTCGAGCTCATCATCACCGTCAGTGGCGTCGGCCCCAAGGTCGGCCTGGCCATCATCTCGTCGCGTCCCGTGGCCGATTTGCAGCTGGCCATCCTGCAGGGCGACGATGCCGTGCTTACCTCGGTCCCAGGCGTCGGCAAGCGCCTCGCCGGACGCATCGTGCTGGAGCTCCGGGAGAAGGTCGAGGCAGCCGGCAGCGGCGCCGTCAGTGACGGTGGTGGCGAGACGGAGGTCCTGGCCGCCCTCGAGGCACTCGGCTACAGCTCACGCGAGGGTCGCGAGGCCGCTCGTACCGCCGTCGCCGCCCTGGGCCCGGGGACGTCGCTGGAGGATCGCGTCAAGGAGGCCTTGCGGGCACTGCGGCAGTGACCGTGTGCCGCTATGGGGCGGATCTTGCCGCCGGAGCGGCGCTAGAACGTCCGTTCCATTCTGGCCGATTCTCTGCTACCATCGACCGGCATGGATGAAGATGGACGACTGCTCTCACCGCTGGTGGAAACGCTTGACGAGAACACCGTCGAGTCGACGCTGCGACCGCGGCAGCTAGACGAATACATCGGCCAGACGCAGGTCAAGGACAACCTCTCGATCTTGTTGGCCGCGGCCAACAAGCGTGAAGAGGCAGCCGACCACGTGCTGCTCTATGGACCTCCGGGCCTGGGCAAGACCACGCTGGCCAACATCGTGGCGCGTGAGCTGGGCGTCAACATCCACACCACCAGCGGCCCCGCCATCGAGCGTCCCGGTGACCTGGCCGCCATCCTCACCAACATCGATGAGCGTGACGTCCTGTTCATCGATGAGATCCATCGCCTGAACCACTCGGTGGAAGAGATCCTCTATCCGGCCATGGAGGACTTCGCTATCGACGTCATGATCGGCCGCGGCCCCAGCGCGCGCAGCCTGCGCCTCTCGCTCAAGCCCTTCACCATCGTGGGTGCCACCACCCGAGCGGGGCGCATCGGCGCGCCGCTGCGCGACCGCTTCGGTGCCGTGTATCGCCTCGACTATTACGCGCAGGAGGAACTGGCAGAGATCGTCCGCCGCTCGGCGCACATCCTCGACGTGGAGATCGATGAGGCCGCGGTGCGCATGCTGGCGTCGCGCGGACGCGGCACGCCGCGCGTCATCAACCGCCTGCTGCGGCGCACGCGCGACCACGCGGAGGTCAAGGGTGACGGCCGCATCACGCAAGATCAGGCCATCGCCGCCATGGAAGCCCTGGACATCGATGATATCGGCCTGGACACCACGGACCGCCGGCTGCTCGCGGCCATCGTCCAGAAGTTCGGCTCGGGCCCCGTGGGTGGGGCGGCCATCGCTGCGGTCATCGGCGAATCGGTGGAAACGGTGGAGGATGTCTACGAGCCCTACCTGCTGCAGCTGGGGTTCCTCGATCGCACGCCACAGGGGCGCGTGGCCACGGAACCGGCCCGTGAGCACCTGCGGGAGTTGGGCTACGAGGTGCCGCCGCCGCGACGGGCCGAACGCGATGATCCCGGGCTGTGGGATGGCATGACCAGCGAGGGCCGCGGCGAAGCCGAGGATGCTTCGTGACCTTGCCCGGCCCCGGTGCCGCGGAAGCCACCGCCGACGTGGCCGTGGCGCATGGCCTGGCGGTGACGGCCACCCCGCGCCGTCCATCGCCTGTCAGCTTCGAGCTGCTCGCCCAGGCTGAAGGGGAGGGCACCCGTGCGCGTGCGGGACGGCTGCAGACGCCGCACGGCGTGATCGAGACGCCCATCTTCATGCCCGTCGGCACCAACGCCACGGTCAAGGCGCTGGACCCCGATGACCTGCGGGAGGTGGGCGCCAGCATCATCCTGTCCAACACCTACCACCTGTCGCTCCGGCCAGGGCACGAGCGCATCAAGCGGCTCGGTGGCCTGCACCGTTTCATGGGCTGGGACCGGCCCATCCTCACGGACTCGGGCGGGTTCCAGGTGGTCAGCCTGGGGGACCTGCGCCGCATCGATGAGGAGGGCGTGACCTTCCGATCGCACCTTGATGGCACTCTGCTCGACTACACGCCCGAGTACGCCATCGCCATCCAGGAGGCCCTCGGCTCGGACATCGCGGTCTGCCTGGATCAACCAGTGCCGCCACATGCCTCATCGCGGGCAGAGGTCACGGACGCCACGGCACGCACGCAGCGCTGGGCGGAGCGCTGCCTAACGGCTCACCAACGTCCGGACCAGGCACTCTTCGGCATCATCCAGGGTGGACTGGAAGCCGATCTGCGCCGAGAGTCGACGGCCGCCATCGCGGCGTTGCCCTTCGATGGCCTCTGCATCGGCGGACTGGCCGGCGACGAGACGCCGCAGCAACGACGCGACACGCTTGACGTGGTCGTGCCGCTGCTTGCCGACGACCCTCGGCCGCGCTACCTGATGGGGCTGGGCTCGCCCATGGACCTGCTGGACGCGGTCGATGCCGGTGTGGACATGTTCGACTCCGTGCTGCCGGCCCGTGTCGCACGCAATGGCACGCTGTGGGTGCCGGACGGCAAGCTCAACCTGCGCAACGCCCGCTTCCTCGATGACCCGCGGCCGGTCCAGGAGGGCTGCCCCTGTCGGCTCTGCCGATCCTTCTCGCGCGCCTATCTGGCGCATCTGCTGCGAGCCGGTGAGCTACTCGGGTTCCGCCTGGCGACTTGTCACAACCTCACCTTCATCCTAGACTTCATGTCCCAGATCCGGTCCGCCATACGGGCCGGCACGTTCCCTGCATCGATGCGACAGCTTCGTGCCACCAAAGCTGGCACGAACGGCGCTGAAAGTGCCGATGAAGGGAGGGTGAAGTCAGACTGAAACCCCGCCGCCCAGACTGAGCGGCACAAGTCGGAGGCGTGAGGATCGATGGCAGGAAAAACTCCCTCTCGCCGTGAAGCCAAGAAACCCAAGAAGTCGAAGAAGGCGAAGACCACACTCGAGCCGCTCAACCAGCCGCCGATGCCGTCCGTGGAGCTGATCAAGCCGAAGCGGAAGCCACGGGAAGAGGAGGAGGGGTCAGAGTAGGGCCACCTCGCCAGACCGGCTCTCGGGTGACAGCCTTGGAGGTACACACCAATGACCGTCACCAGCGCCGGTCGGTCGACCGGGACAGATAAGATCGCGGGCAACGGGGCCGGAGACGGCCAGCAGAAGGAACGCAAGCAGGCAGTCGACGCTGCCATCCTGTCCATCGAGAAGCAGTTCGGGCAAGGCTCGATCATGCGGCTCGGCTCGGACGCCAGGCAGAAGGTGGACATCATCCCCACCGGATCGATCGCCCTGGACCTGGCGCTCGGCGTGGGCGGTGTCCCACGTGGCCGGATGACGGAGATCTTCGGTCCCGAATCGTCGGGCAAGACGACCGTCTGCCAGCACATCCTGGCTGAGGCGCAGAAGCAGGGCGGTGTCGTCGCCTTCATCGATGTCGAGCATGCACTCGATCCGAGCTACGCCCGCGCTTGCGGCGTGGATGTCGACAACCTCCTGGTCAGCCAGCCGGATACGGGCGAGCAGGCACTGGAGATCACCGAGACGCTCATCCGTTCGGGCGGCATCGACTGCGTGGTCGTGGACTCGGTCGCGGCACTCGTGCCGCGGGCCGAGATCGAGGGCGAGATGGGTGACACCTTCGTGGGCATCCAGGCCCGGCTCATGAGCCAGGCACTGCGCAAGCTCACCGGCATCGTCAGCCGCTCCAACACGTCGCTCGTCTTCACCAATCAGCTGCGCGAGAAGATCGGTGTCATGTTCGGCAGCCCGGAGACCACGCCCGGCGGGCGCGCACTGAAGTTCTACTCCAGCGTGCGCCTCGACATCCGCCGCATCGAGACCATCAAGCAGGGCGCTGATGCCATCGGCATCCGCGTTCGCGTCAAGGTCGTCAAGAACAAGGTCGCCGCACCCTTCCGGCAGGCGGAATTCGACGTCATGTACGGCACCGGCATCTCGCGCGAAGGTGGCCTGCTCGACGTCGGCGTGGCCTCGGACGTGGTGACCAAGTCCGGCGCCTGGTTCAACCATGGTCAGATCCGCCTTGGACAGGGTCGCGAGCAATCCAAGGAGTTCCTGCGCGCCAACCCGGACATCGCGCAGCAGCTGGAGCATGAGATCCGCGCCAAGGTGGCGGACATCAACGTCCCCGTGGAGGGCCTCAAAGAGGCTGAGTAGGTGAGCGGGCGGGCACGAACGAACCAAGAGCGCCGCGAGGCTGCCGCGGCACGACGCGCTCGCCGTGCGGAAGATCACCGATGCGGATGTCGTCATGGAGGCCGCGGCGACCTTTCTCGCGGTGCGCTCGCGCTCCGTCGAAGAGACGCGGCGGCGGCTGCATCACCTGGGCTATCCGCCCCCGCTATGCGACCACGTCATCGATCGCCTCGTCACGCTTGGCTACCTCGATGACATGGCCTTCGCCCGCGCCTGGGTCGAGAGTCGTGATCGCGCCCGTCCGCGTGGCGCGGTGGCATTACGTCGCGAGTTGCAGTTGAAGGGCGTGCCCGACGACACCATCCGCGCCATCTTCGAGGAGCGCGCAGCGGCTGCTGACTCCTATGCCGGCGCGGTGACCGCGGGGGTCGTGACCGCCGACCGTGAAGCTGCCCTGCGGTTGCTGGATCGGCGCGGCTCGACGCTGCGCAGAGAGGCCGACCCGCGGCGCCGGCGGCAGAAGGCCTACGCCCTGCTGGCTCGCAATGGGTTCGCGCCGGACATCTGCCACGAGTTGGCCTCGAACGTGCTAGAGGAGCGGCCGGACGGCGCCCCCGCCGACGTTTGACGCTCTGCTCGCTGCACCGCTAGGCTTCAGCGACTGACTGTTCAGTGGGGCGGCATCAAGGGAGTCAAGGCCGCTCAGCCACCCCAGGGTGGCGTACCCAGAGACATCGAATGACCTCCAGCACTTCGCTGGGGGGGAGGGAAACGTGGACGAACCCGTCATCATGGCGGCCATCATCCTGTTGGTGGCGGTCGGCGGGCTCCTTGTCGGATTTTTCATGCGCGGCATGGTGGCCAACCAGGCCATCAAAGCCGCAAGCGAGAAGTCCGAGCGCATCATCGCCGAGGCGCGGGCCCAGCAGAAGGAACTCATCCTGCAGGCGAAAGAGGAGCAGGTTCGCACCCAGCGCGAGGTCGATGAAGAGGGCCGCGCCAAGCGGACGGACCTGTCGAACCTCGAGCGCCGGCTGCTCAAGCGCGACGAGCAACTCGACCAGCGCACGGACATGCTCGAGGAACGCGACCGCAAGCTGCTGATCCGGGACCAGGAGTTGGACAAGCAGCGCGACGAGTTGACGGCCATCAGGAACGAGCAATTGGCCGCGCTCGAGCGAGTCAGTGGCCTGACCGCCGAGGCGGCAAAGGCGACCATCATCGAGGAGGTCCGCGAGGAAGCGGAGAAGGACTCCGTGCGCCTCATCCGCGCCATCGAGCGTTCGGCGCGGGAGGGGGCAGAGGACAAGGCTCGTGACGTGGTCATCACCGCCATCCAGCGGGTCATGGTGGATCACACCGCGGAGTCCACGGTCACCACCGTGCCCATCCCGTCCGACGAGATGAAGGGCCGCATCATCGGCCGCGAGGGCCGCAACATCCGCGCGCTCGAGCAGGCGACCGGCGTCGACCTCATCATCGACGACACGCCCGACTCGGTCATGCTCAGCGGCTTCGATCCGGTCCGCCGTGAGGTCGCTCGCCTGGCCCTCACCAAGCTGGTGCAGGACGGCCGCATCCACCCGGGGCGCATCGAGGACGTGGTCAGCAAGGCCCAGGCTGAGGTGGACATCATCATCCGCGAGGCCGGCGAGACGGCCGCCTACGACGCCGGCGTCCCCGGCCTGCCGCTGGAGATCCTGACGCTGCTCGGTCGGCTGCGCTATCGGACATCCTTCGGCCAGAGCGTGCTCAACCACGTCAAGGAGACGTCCCACCTGGCCGGCGTCATCGCCGCCGAGCTCGGTGCCGACGTCCAGGCCGCCAAGCTCGGTGGGCTACTCCACGACATGGGCAAGGCCATCGACCACGAGGTGGAGGGCCCGCACGCCGCTATCGGTGCTGAGATCGCCGCCCGCCATGGCCTCTCCCCCAAGGCAGTCAACGCCATCGCGGCGCATCACCTGGAGGTGGATTACACCTGCCAGGAGGCACCCATCGTCCAGATCGCCGACGCCATCAGCGCCTCCCGACCCGGCGCGCGTGGCGAATCCACCGACACGTATGTCAAGCGGCTCACGGAGTTGCAGGCCATCGCCGACGGCTTCCCCGGCGTGGAGAAGTCGTTCGCCGTCCAGGCTGGTCGCGAGGTGCGGATCCTGGTGCGTCCCGAGGAGATCGACGATCTCGCCTCCACCCGGCTGGCACGGGACATCGTCCGTCAGATCGAGGAGACCCTGACCTACCCCGGCCAGATCAAGGTGACCGTCATCCGGGAGACACGCGCGGTGGAGTACGCCAAGTGACCCTGCTGCCATCGAGCAGCAACAGTGTCGGCGCCCACATCCAACGATGACGCCACGCGAGAAGCAACGCACGCTGGCCGCCGACCGCCTGCCGGAGTTGCCGCTGCTGCCGGAGGCGGGCACGCTGCGGGTGCTCATGATCGGCGACATCATCGGCAAGCCCGGACGCCAGGCCATGGAGCGTGAGTTGCATGGCGTCCGCGAGGAACGCGGCATCGACCTGGTCACGGCCAACGGGGAGAACGTGGCCGGCGGCATGGGCCTGACGATGTCGACCGCGGGCGCGCTCTTCGACAGCGGCGTGGATGTCATCACCAGCGGCAACCACATCTGGGACAAACGAGAACTCATCCCGGAGCTCGATGGTGAGCCGCGCATCCTGCGACCCCTCAACTACGGCACCCAAGGGGTCCCCGGCCATGGCTGGGGCACGTTCCACGCCGCTGATGGCACCGAGGTCGCGGTCATCAACGCCCAGGGTCGCAGCACGATGATCCCCATCGACAATCCCTTCACCGAGATGGACCGGCTGCTCGACGAAGCGGCCGACGACCTGCCGCCGGTGCGCCTGGTCGACTTCCACTGCGAGCTGACCAGCGAGAAGACGGCCTTCGGCTTGTACCTCGATGGCCGCGTCAGCGCCGTGGTCGGCACCCACACCCACGTCCCAACCGCCGACCAGCGCGTCCTGGCCCGCGGCACCGCCTACGTCAGCGACCTGGGCATGACTGGGCCACTCGACAGCGTCATCGGCTTCGAGCCCGCCAGCGTGCTGCCACGCTTCATCAACGGCTTGCCGACCCGCTTCGCCGTGGGCACGGGGCCGGTCGTCTTCAACGCCGTGCTCATCGACATCGATCCCGGCAGCGGTCGCGCCCACAGCATCGAGCGCATCTCCCGCATCCTCGAAAGCTAGCCGTGCGGCCCGCATGAGGATCGCCGATCTTCGGCGCCCGGGGTGTACCCGCACGCTGGGGCGGCTGGGACACCATCGTCACCGAACTGGGGCCGCGCCTGGTCGCCGCCGGACACGACGTGACGCTGTACGCGATGCCCCGGTACACCGGCCCCGATGCCAGCCGCGATTTCGGGGGCATGCGTGTGGTGCAGCTGCCGACGGTCTACGGCAAGTTCACCGAGACGCTCGTCCACGAGCTCTTCAGCAGCCTCTACGCGCTGACGCGACCTCGCCAGGACGTGTATTACGTGCTGGGCTGCCGTACCAGCTGGGCCTACCTGCCGCATCGCATGCTGGGCCGACAGGTGGTCTTCAACACCGACGGCCTCGACTGGCAGCGGCGCAAGTGGGGCCGCCTCGCACGTGCCTACCTGCGGGCCGGCTACTGGCTGGCGCGCAAGACGGCCACGCACCTGGTGTCGGACTCGAAGGCGCTGCAGCGGCTCTACCGTGACGCGTACGGGGTGGATAGCGCCTTCCTGACCAACGGTGGTCACGTCCGTCACGTCGCTGACGAGGCGCGTCACCGGGCGATCCTGGCCGAGTACGGCGTGGAGCCGGGCGGCTACTACCTCCAGGTCTGCCGCATGGAGCCGGAGAACAACCCGGACATCGTGGTGCGCGAGTATCGCTCGTCGGGCACCAGCGCACCGTTGCTGCTGGTGGGCGGAGCCAACTACGAGAGTGCCTACCTCCGGTCGCTGCAGGCCACCGCGGACTCTCGCGTCCACCTGCTGGGCCCGATCTATGAAGCTGAGCACATCGAGGCACTCTTCCTGGGCGCCAAGGCCTACATCCACGGGCACGAGGTCGGCGGCACCAACCCGTCGCTGGTGACGGCCATGGGCTGCGGCCGCCTGGTGCTGGCGCACGACGTGGCCTACAACCGCGAGGTCCTCGGTGGCGATGGACTGACCTGGACCAAGGACGCCGGCTCGCTGCGTGCCTGCATCGAGCAGGTCGAGTCGGACGACGGCAGCCTGGGACGCCATGCGGCTGTCGCCTGCCGGGAGCGCATCGCCACCTACTATGCCTGGGACAAGTGCGCCCGCGACCACGACCACTTCTTCCGCTGGATCGCCGGTGAGGCCGAGGACCATGCCGACTCGTTCTGACCGTCCGCCCTTGCCGATGCTCGAGACACCGCTTCCCTCGACCGCGGTGCCGCGCTCGCCGGCTCGGCCCGACAGCGCGGTCGAAGAGTTCAGCACCGACACCCAGGTGTTGCCGAGCTTCCATGTCTGGACCCTCGGCTGCCAGATGAACCTGTCCGATTCGGAGGAGATGGCCGGGGCGCTGCTGGCGATGGGCTGCCCGGAGGCCGCGACCCTCGAGGAGGCCGAACTCATCGTCATCAACACCTGCTCCATCCGTGAGGCGGCCGAGCAGAAGGTCATCGGCCGCATGGGCCTGCGAGCAAGCTCAAGAAGGCCGCAACCCGGCGCTGCGGGTGGTGCTGACCGGTTGCTCGGTCCGTGCCGACAACGCGGCCATCCTCGGGCGTCGCTACCCGGCGGTCGACCTGTTCCTGCGCCCGGACGAGGAGCCGGAGCTGACCGCTCGGCTGGGCCTCTCCAGCCCGACCACGCTGGACCAGCTGGGCGCATCCACCTTCGAGCGTGTGGGCCGCTCCGCTCGGCCGCCACCGCCGATCGACTGGCGGGCACGCGGGCCAGCGCCGTCGAAGCGGGGCGCGTAGCACGCGGCGGTGGCGTGAAGGCCTGGCTGCCCATCGTGTACGGCTGCGACAAGACCTGCACCTACTGCATCGTGCCCTTCGCCCGTGGCCCCGAGCGGAGCCGCCCGTTCGACGACATCGTCAGCGAGGCCGCACACCTGGCCGAGGCCGACTATCGGCGAGATCGACCCTGCTGGGCCAGAACGTCAACTCCTGGGGCCACGACCTGCCGCCGGACGACGCTTCAGCGAGATCGAGGGCCGAGCGAGAGCTGGGGCGCAAGCAGGCTCGCGACGGTCGCCCCGACATCGCCGCGCTCCTGCGCGCCATCGATGCCATCCGCGGCTCCGATGGTCGGCCACGCCATCGGACGGGTGCGCTTCGTGACCTCGCATCCCTGGGACCTCACCGACCGGCTCATCAGCGCCATGGCCGAATGCGACTCGGTCTGCGAGCACCTGCACCTGCCGGTGCAGTCGGGCGATGATGAGGTGCTGCACCGGATGGGTCGCCAATACGGCCGTGACGCCTACCTGGGACTGGTCGAGCGCCTGCGCGCCGCCGTCCCCGGCATCAGCCTGACCACCGACGTCATCACCGGCTTCTGCGGCGAGACGGAGGCGCAGTTCGAGGCGACCCTGGAGCCTGCTCCGCGAGGTCCGTTTCGACCAGGTCTTCGCGGCCGCCTACTCACCTCGACCGGGTACACCGGCGGTGCGAGGCTCCCCGACGACGTGCCTCGCCGTGGAGAAGAAGCGCCGGCTCAACGAGCTGCTCGCGGTGCAGGAACGCATCGGACTCGAGACTCAACCGCGACCTGGCTCGGCCGACGCGACCGAAGTCCTCGTGGATGCGGCCCGCCAGCCACGCCGGCACGACCACGTCGCACGGCGCCGACCTGGTCGACGGCGCCGAACTCATCGATGCCGCCGGCCACGCCGATCGGGCCCGCGGACCTGCTCGACTCGTGCCGGGTCGAAACCGGGAGCACAAGTTGGCGCATTTCGACGGCTCCAGAGACACTCGCGCCGGCGCGCTGGTGGACGTGGCCATTCGCTCGCGCCGGGCCGTACGCGCTCTCCGGCCGGGCGCGTCGAGGATCGACGGCCACGCGCGACCTTCCGCCCCTCGTCGTCATTGCCGGCGCCACCGCCACGGGCAAGACCCCCTGGCACTGTGGCCTGGCCAGCGGATGGGCGGCGCGGAGATCGTCTCGCGCCGATTCGCGGCAGGTGTACCGGGGCATGGATATCGCCACCGCGAAGGCTCGACCAGTCGGAGCGCGAGGCCGCGCCGCATCATTGCCTCGACCTGGCCGATCCGGATGACTCGCTCCAGCGGCTCGGACTACCAGCGGGCGGCTCGGTCGGCACTCGCTGACATCGCCCGGCGTGAACGTGTCGCGTTGCTGGTCGGCGGCACGGGCCTCTACCTGCGAGCGATCGCGCGCGGCCTGCCGCTCGACGAGGGCAGCCATGACCCCGCGCTGCGCGCCGACCTCGAAGCTCGTCTGGCCACCCAGGGCCTGGCGCCGCTGACGGCGGAGCTGCGCCGACGCGACGTTGCGGCACGCCGCGCGATCGACACCCGCAACCCACGGCGGGTCATCCGGGCGCTGGAGCGTGCCATCCTCACCGGCGACCGGCCACCGCCGGCGCCCCACTGGGCTACCCTGCGCCGCTGCGCTGGCTCGGCCTGCCGACTGACCCGGCCCGCCCATCGCCACGCCATCGCGAGCCGCATCGACGAGCACTTCGCGGCCGGCCTGCTCGACGAGGCCGAACCCTGCGCGCGCGCTATCCGGAGGACCTACCGGCCTTCAGCGCGATGGGCTATCACGAGGCATTCGACGTCCTGGCCGGGCGGATCGACCTCGCGACCGCCAAGGCCGAGCGCGATGCCAGCCCGCACCTGGGCTACGCGCGGCGACAACGCACCTGGTTCCGCTCCGAACCCGGCATCCGCCTGGCTCTCGGCGGGACCGGGCGTCGACCGGAGCGACTGGCGCGGCCGAAGTGGCCGCGGTAGCCGAGAGCGTGTTGCTCCCTTCCTCGAGCAAGTCGGCCGCGGCGACTATGCTGCCGGCACAGATGAGTCGCAGTGAACCGTCGACCTGCCCCCCGAGATCGAACGCGCCTTCCTCGTCGCCATCGACACCGGCGATGCCGATGGCTGGACGGCCGAGGAGTCACTCGCGCGAGCTGGCCAGCCTGGCCGACACGGCCGGCGCCGAGGTCGTCGGTGCCGAGTGGCAGCATCGCCGCCACGTCGATCCCGAACTGGTACCTGGGCAAGGGCAAGGCACAGGAGTTGGCGGTCGGCCAAGCGCGAGACCGGCTTCAGCTGCTCATCGCCGACGATGAGCTGAGCCCCAAGCAGCAGAGGGCGCTGGAGGAACCGCTGCTCGGCGTCAAGGTCCTCGACCGCAGCGGTCTCATCCTCGACATCTTCGCCCAGCACGCCCGCACGCACGAGGGCCGACTGCAGGTGGAGCTGGCACAGCTCGAATATCAGCTCCCGCGCCTGACGCGCATGTGGACCCACCTGTCACGCACCGGCGGCGGCATCGGCACCCGGGGCCCGGGCGAGACCCAGCTCGAGACCGACCGGCGGGTCATCCGCGGCCGCATCAAGAGGCTGAAGGAGCGGGTCGAAGAGGTCCGCCAGCAGCGCGAGACGGCGGGCGCGCTCGCGGGATCGTCGCCTCGTCCCCAGCGTCGCCATCGTGGGCTATACCAATGCCGGCAAGTCGTCGCTGCTAAACGCCTTGACTGGGCGCGAGGCCGCACGGGCAGAGGACCAGCTGTTCGCCACGCTCGACCCCACCAGCCGCCAGGTCCGACTCGGCGACGGACAGTCGGTCGTGCTGACCGATACGGTCGGCTTCATCCACAAGCTGCCGCACCAGCTGGTCGACGCCTTCCGCGCGACGTTGGAGGAGGTCAACCGCGCAGACCTGTTGCTCGAGGTCGTGGATGGCGCCGACGCCCATGCCCGCGAGCACCGCGCCACCGTCCAGACCGTCCTCGACGAGCTGGGAGCCGGCGACAAGCTGCGAGTGGTGGCACTCAACAAGGCTGACCGCTATCGCGGCGTAGGTGCTGACGCCGGAGACCCGGCACCCGTGCTGGGCGAGGTGGTACCGGTGTCGGCGTTGACGGGATACGGCCTGGACACGCTGCGCGTCTCGCTGGCCGCTGCCATCGCCGGCCTCTGGGAGGACATCGACGTGACGCTGCCATATGCGGAAGGAGAGCTGCTGGCGCGCGTCCGGGAGCGCGGCACGGTCGAGGTCGACTACCGGGCTGGTGACGTACACATCAGCGGCCGCGTGGTGCCGTCATTGGCGGGCGAACTGCGAGCCGCGTCGGCACGCTGGGCCAAGGTGCAGGAGGACGTGACAGCATGAGCCGACCGGTCAGGGTCGTGTGCCGCTCGAAGCCCGGTGGCTTCGCCTGCGACGTGCGCGTCGGCACCGACGCCGACGCCACGCGGCACAGCGTGTCGGTCAGCCAGGTCGACCTCGCCCGATTGGCGCCGGGCCACTATGACCCCACCGAATTGGTGGCAGAGTCCTTCGCCTTCCTGCTCGAGCGTGAGTCCCGCGAATTGATCCTGCGCCAGTTCGACCTGCCCGTGATCGAGCGCTACTTCCCCGGTTACGAGGCCCAGATCAGGCGTCAGTTGGCGCGCTGAACGACGCCCGCGACGCTGGCCATCGTGGCTTCTGACCCCGTCGGTGCTATCGTGGCATGACCCGCCACGCTCGCCGTGTCAAGAAGCGTTGCACCGGGGCACCACCGCCAGGAGGATCGAGCATGGAGCTCATCTTCGCGTACATCGATCCGGGGTCCGGAAGCCTGATCGATCCAGGCCGTGATCGCCGGGCTGGTAGCGATTCCCGTGCTCTTCCGCCACCAGCTCGCACGCATCGTGCGCTCGGTGCGCGGCCAAGGGGACTCGACCACCGACGCCGCGAGCACCACGAGCACCACGAGCACCACGAGCACCACTAACAAGGCCAACACCGTCAACGGACAGGATGACGCCAACACCGGCGCTTGAGGGCGGTCAGGCAGCGGCACCGGTCGAACGTGTCGCAGGCTCGTATCGGGATCCAGCCGGATTCGTCTACCGCCGCGACGGCACCATCTACCGTCAGATCAGCGCGACGTTCGCCCCCGAGTGGGACCACTTCCTTGGCTCAGGTCTCTATGAGCGACTGGCCGAAGCCTCGATCATCATCCGCCACGATGATGCCGATCTGGGCCTGGCGGCGGAACCGCCGGCCTATCGCGTCCTCCGGCCAGAGCCGATCGACGTCATCTCGTTTCCGTACGAATGGTCGTTCAGCCAACTCCAGGATGCCGCGCTCCTGACCCTACGCGCCCAGGCGCTGGCCCTCGAAGCCGGCATGACGCTGCGCGACGCCTCGGCGTACAACGTCCAGTTCCAGCGGGGCCGTCCATTGCTCATCGACTCACTCTCGTTCGAGCGTGCCAAGCCCGGGCGCCCATGGATCGCCTACCGCCAGTTCTGTGAGCACTTCCTGGCGCCGCTGGCGTTGATGGCCCGGGTCGATATCCGGCTCGGCGGGTTGCTCCGAGATCACCTGGAGGGCATCCCCCTCGACCTCGCTGCCCGACTCCTGCCGGGCCGCACGCGCCTCTCGTTCGGCCTCGGACCGCACATCCACCTGCATGCCCGTGCACAGCGACAGCACGCTGATGACAACGCCGGGCCGCAGAATGCCGGGCTGCGGAAGGAGACGACGGCATCCATGTCCCCCAAGCGCCTCGCGACGCTCATCGAGAGCCTGCGCGACACGGTCTCCGGCCTTTCGTGGCAGCCGGCCGGGACCGCCTGGGCAGACTACGCAGACAACACCAGCTACGACGATGAAGCGACCGCGGCCAAGGTCGCGACCGTACGTGGCACGCTGACCACGGTCGGCGGCGCCCGAGCCTGGGACCTCGGCGCCAATACCGGCCGCTATAGCCGTGTCGCTGCTGATGCCGGCTACCGCGTGGTGGCACTTGACGTCGACCCCGCGGCCGTCGAGCGTGGCTACCGCGCCATCCGCGACGAAGGCCGCGAGGACATCCTGCCGCTGCTGGCCGATATCACCGATCCGAGCCCGCCGCTGGGGTGGGGGAGTGCCGAGCGCGCCGGCCTGCTCGAGCGCATCGAGGCCGATGTCATCCTCGCGCTCGCCCTGGTCCACCATCTGGCCATCGGCTCCAACGTCCCGCTGCCGATGATCGCAGCGCTCTTCGCGCGCCTGGCGCCAAACGCGATCGTCGAGTTCGTGCCCAAGGAGGACGCCATGGTGCAGCGCCTGCTGGCGTTCCGCGAGGACGTCTTCGCCGACTACACCAGCGAGGGCTTCCGGGACGCGTTCGCTCCATACTTCGAACTCGTCACCGAAACGCCCATCGTCGGCAGTGCGCGAACGGTCTTCCACTTCCGGCGCCGGATCTGAGATCGGTCGCGGTCGGGCACCGGTCGCGGTCGGGCGCCGGTGTCAGTCGGCCGACTGGGCACTGGCTGCCTCGATGCGCTCCAGGCGCGAGGTGACATCCACGAAATCGAACGGATGCGAGTCATTTGAGGCCAGCACGCGGTCGGGCTCGTCGGCGATCCGGCTGCCGAAGTAGCGACGGAACAGTTCAGGGTAGGTATCGATCGCCGTCATGCCCTCAGGCAGTGGTGGCTCACCTTCAGGGCCGGGCAGGTACATGGCATCAAGGATGCCGAACTTCGTGAGCAGCTCATCGTCGGTGGCGGTCGTCCAGTCGAAGCCGTCGGTATCCGCCTCCCAGCGAGGAGGGTAGGGGCCCTCGTCGCCCTGGATGATGATGATGGGCTGCTCGTCTTCGGGTAGCGCTAGCAGCGGCTCGATCAGCGCACGCACACGACGGTTGGTGTACCCCAACTGCGACTCGAAGGTGGCCTCATCGGGCGCGTAGGTGCCATCTTCGAGGTACACGTATGGCGGATGCGGCAGCAGCACATGGGCGAACACGTACGTCCGACCGGGTCGATTAACGACCCGCTCGAACCGCTCGAGTTCGAAGTCGGCAGCCTCGGCATGACGGCGCCGATGATCGGGCACCGCCGCGGTGTCACCCAGGATGGTCGGCAGGATCGTGGTTTCGTACAGGGTCGTCGCGAAGGTGACCGCCACGGTCGGGAACAACGAGCGATCCGCGATTCTCGCGACTCGCGCGTCTGATCGAACCAGGAACCGATATGGATGTACTCGTAGCCGCGCTCCTGCAGGAAGTTGCCCGCCGGGTTGTGCGCGAGGCGGTACTCCACGCGAGAGAGATCTCCGCTGTCTGGACCCAGGTCCTCAGCCATGTCCTCCAGGGACTGCATGCCGAGGGTCGCGCTGAGCGAAAGCATCGTCTTTGTGTAGTTGGCGTAGGCGTCATCGATCACGTCGAAGCCCTGCTCGCGCAGCCAAGACACGAACTCGCTGTTGTCGATGCCGAACCCGGCCTGCAGCGAGGCCTCCGATCCATAGCGGTCCAGCACGAGGTGGTAGATGTCGCGCCGTGGGCCTGAAGAAGCGCCCAAGCTGACCGCGGGTGGGGTGTCTTCGGCTTGGGCGTTTCCCAGCTCACGCGCCGTGACCTGGACCACCGGCACGACGGCCAGCACCACGAGCACCAGCGAGAAGACGTTGAGGGCCGACGTGATCGAACCCAGACGGGGGCCTGCCCGCCACGCCACGATCACAGCGAGCACGACCAGGAGAAGGGCCAGGACGACGAGCAGCCCGCTGATGTCGCCCGTGGTGGGCTCGACGAACTCGGCGATGAGTCCGAACAGCATCGTCGAGAGCACGACGGCCGAGGCCACGATGGCGGCGCGGCGCCGATCACGGAACAGCAGCGTGAGCAGACCGTAGCCGATCGCGGTCGCGGCCAGGACCACCAGCAGCGGCACGACGATGTCGAGGAGCGCGACCTCGAACATGTTCTCCTGGTAGAGACGCGCCACCGGATAGATAGCGAACAGGAACGGATGGATCGGCAGCGTCCATGTCCTGCCGTCGATCCGTGCCACCGCGTGTGTCGCCATTGGCGGGAGTGTAGGCACGATCCGTCCGAACCGCCGATGGCGCCCGCCGGTGGCGACCTGGGTCGGCGGAACGTACCCTTACGGCTTCGACACAACCGACCAGGGAGACCAAACGACCATGTACCGACGAAACGTCATCACCTTCGCCATGCTCGTGCTCAGCCTGACGGTGAACCCCATCACCACACTCGCCAACGAACCCACCCTGGGCCCTGACACCGTTGTCAGCTGTGATGCGGCATCGACGCTGCCCGATGTTTCCGGCGCCACGCCCATCGAGCCGGATCCGACGGTGACCGACCCGCGACCGCAACCATGGGACCAGATCACGGTCGCTGCCGATGGCCAGACGCTGTCGGTCTACTTCTGGATGGGTGTCGAGGAGTGCAACGGCCTCCACAGCGTCACGGTCGACCGCACCGCGGGCGGCATCGACGTCCAGCTGCTGACCGGGACCCCGGCTGGCGCGGGCCGAATCGCCTGCATCGCGATCGCCCAGTACTACGTCACGCCTGTGACACTCGACCAGCGGCTCATCACTAACGTGGAGTAGGCCATCGCTGGTGGCGCCTCAGCTTCACACAAGGCCGAGCAACAGGGCCGATAAGATAAGTTATGTAACAATGTGCGAGGACAGGCAAGGGGTGAGGTCCGGGGATAGTGTCGAAGGGATCGAGTGAAACGTCACCCCGGAGATCACCGCGCTCGGCAGCCCACGCAGTCGCTGGGACCATTGTGTTCCAGGACCACCTTCGTGAGCACGACATCGAGCCAGCTCGCGTTGTGGATCCCGCCGCCACCGCTGCCCGCGCGGTTGCCGACGATGGACGAGCGATGCACGGTCAGGCCCGCGGGCGTCGACCTACCCGCGAGCGGAACGTGCCTCATGTTCCTCCTCCTTGAAGTCGACGAACCTGCGCGTATGCCGCCGCACTGGGCGCTGTTCCACGCCCAGAACCGAATCAAGCACCGGCTCATGGCCGTCGAGCACCTCGGGCGGCTCCCCGATCGATCCGGCGGAGCCCATCCGGTTCGCCCAACGCTCCACGCAGTCCCTCGGTCGTGCGGGCGCTCGTCTCGAACATCACGCAGTCAGCCTCGCTAGCGATTTCACCGGTTGCGACCGGGCGATCGAGAGCCGTGGCCCAGTTCACTGGGCCGTGTCTTTGCGCAAGGACGGCTCTGACGTCAACACAGGACGCGCGTATCGACGGACCACCCGGATGACTCGGTGGGCTACTGGGTGCTCCCTCTTTGCTTCTTTGACGCAGGCCCCAGCCAGATCATCGGGTCGTCACGGCAGATGGGTCTGTTTGACGCGGTGTCCCGGCAGGCATGGCTACCGCACTTCGGTTGGTCGGAGGATGAGACCACCGCGGCGCGGCGGCTCGGGAAGAGACCTGATGCCGGACCAGGCGATGAGCTCGTCGCCGGTCCAGACGAGGCGCTCGGTGCCGTTCAGGCGACGCGGTGCGGCAGGGAGTTCGATGCAGTCGAACGTCGTGCCGTCGAGCGCACGACGCAGGTCGGAGGCGACCAGCAGGCCATCCACCGCGAGTGTGCCCGAGGCGGACGTCGTGCACGCGTGCTCGAAGGTCGACCAGCTCATGGTCGCGGGTAAGAAGATGGCGTTCGCAGCACCAGCCGCCTCATCGAGCGGGTACCAGGTGAGATAGACCAGTCGGTCGTCAAGCCAGACCCCGCCGCCCTCACTCACCTCACGATCGAGGGGCCCTTGGACCGGCTCCGACCAGGTCATCGTGGCCAGATCGAGGGCGCGCATCTCCACCGGCTGGTCCCACCGGCGCGATTCGGCGAGCAGCGCCGGACCGCCCGCATAGAGGCGCCAAACCCAGGGCACGCCGGGCACCTGTCCGAGCTCCACCCAGCAGTCGGCCGCTGGGTCGTAAGCCGCGAGGAGCCCGAGGGAGTCGGCCACGATGACGTGCGTGCCGCTCCACAGAGCATCCGCGAGCGCGTGGTCAGGATCGCCGTCGACGACGGCATCCAGGCTCGCGATCTCACGCCAGCGGTCCCGGCCGGGGTCGTACGCGGCGCCCACGATCATGCCGCCGTCGCCCGACATCTCGAGGATGACGAGCTCGTGCCCCGTCCAGGCCCAGCGGGAGGTCGAGTCGAAGCGTCGTGGCGCCCGGCTGGCCTCGCGCCATCGATCGCGCGAGGGTGTATAGCGTGCGGTGCGGCCACTGTCGTCGTCGAATACGAGCAGCTGCCGTCCGGTCCAGGCGAACGGTTCGTACTCCGAGCCGAAGGGGGCTCGAGCCATCGGTCGCCACGTCCCTCGTGACAGGTCGACCGGAGGCACCGTGGTTGCGGCTGTGTCAGCATCCGCCACGAACGCGACTGGTGCCGTGCAGGCACTCGGCGTGACTTCGGCAGCCCCTGCGGCACCGGGGATAAGCACGAGCAGGGCGGCGAGGACGACCGCCGCGAAGGCGCCGCTCATCCAGGCGTTTCCGATGGCTCGGGCGACCCGGGCGGCTCGGGCGAGGCCGTAGGATACCGGGCTGGGGGTGGGATCGGGAGTCGGTTTCGGCCCGGTATAGATGTCGAGCCAGGGCCAGCCGCCCGGTTGCTCGAGAGCCCAGGCCACCTCCGCGAAGTAGAGATCGGCGTTGATCAGCTGCCCGCTTCCCGATCGCGCTCCGCGGTCGGCCTCGTTACCGGCGGTCGCGATGCCGATGGGGATTTGCAGCGGCGTGCACATGGGACACGGCTTCGACATAGCCACGACCGGACTGCCACTGTCGCCCGGGAGCGGGGTGCGGCCCGGGGCGTTGAAGCGCATACCCGCACCCTGCACCCAGATGCCGGCCGTGCTGCTCCACCAGCGGGCCTTCGGCTCGGTGACGCGTCCGCACCAGAAGCGGTCATGGCGTGCGAGCGACACACACACATCCATATCCTCCACCACCCTGCCCGGCTGCGTCAGCCTGGTCGGCCAGGTGTCACCGAAGATCCTCGTGGTCCGGTTCGCCCGCCAGTCCTCGAGCGTGATGATGGCGAGGTCGCGATGCTTGCTCGTATACCGCGATGAGCGCAGGCGGCCGATCCGGCCGTAGCGCGAGCGATACGCAGCGTGCCCGTGCCATGGCCCGGCGTGACGGTGGGCACAGTGTCCGGCGGTCAGGATGGTGTGGTTCGACAACATGAACCCGATCGCGCAGCTCCACTGGCTGAGGGGGTCGCGCGCGCGGTAGACCGCGCCGTGGTTGATCCGCACCCCCAGGCGGAGCGGGCCGAAGCACCGCTGTCGCGTGCTGCAGGCGCTGTCGGTCACGCGCGCGGAAGGCTTGACCGCCACCCCGACCCCGGCCCGGCGAGACATGGGCGCGGCGGCACGCCGCGCCCTCCCCAACTGTGCGGGCAGGACCTTGACCACGAGACGGTTTTCGCGGTACGAGATCGCGAACGCCTGCGGGCGGATGCCCGTGCGCAGGGCGGTCCAGTCGCGGTCGGCACGTTTGAGTGCCCGCCCCAGCTCGGCGGCGCTGTGCTGGACCCGCGCGAACCGCACGCCGAGGTTCGCTCGCGGCAGCCTCGCGCGTACCTGTCGCTTGGCCGTGGCGTCGACTTTCGTCAAGCCCACGACCATCCTGCCGCCGTCCTGTTGGTCAAGCCAGACCCCGCCGTAGCCCTTGAGCCGCTCGACATAGGGCAGCGTTTCTGCCGCGAAGGCCTGCCCATAGGCGGTGCGCGCCACGAGATCGGCCTGCTCAACGCGCGTCAGCGGGAAGCCGTAGCGCTCCGTAGCGTCATCATCGGCGCTGGTCTTGAGCTGCCGGACGAACGAGCGGTCGGTCGGCAGCCCGTATGATTCGCGTGCCTCGGCCGCGCGGTCGACGGCTTCCGCCGGCCCTTGCCCATGGGTCGGCACGGCCGTGATGACAAGCACGAGCGACGAGACAGCGACGACCAGACCCAACGCCGCTCCGACCCGTCCTCTTTGCGCCATCGACCCCTCCTCTGTGCCGCCGACGGCGACAAGGGGCCCATCCTGACGCCTCATGACTCGTTCTGCAATCCGGGTGCCGACCGTCGCTCGCACGCGCACCGCACCCACCATCCACACCACTCGGTGCGGCCCCGGCCGGGCGGCCCTCGGGAGCTACCAGGCAGGTCCCTACGGCGGTGGACTCTCGCCTCCCCTACGCGCTCGCGGTCGCCATCTCGCCCGCCCATCGATGCTCCCCCGTGTCGTTAGGTGGCCACTCCCTCGAATCCGGATCCCCGTTGCGCTCCCGCACCCCAGTCTCGGTGCACGGGCTACCAGAGTCAATGGTCGAACTGCCTGTCACTGGGGCTGGACGTAACACCGAGAGCCCGAAGTAGCCAAGTGGCGCAGATGCGCCTGCGACAGTGTACTTGCGTAATTGCGCAACTACTGGAATGATATGCTGGCAAATGGCCAGAAGCATCAACGCACCACGGGGGTCAGTCCATGTCTCGACGTCTCATCTCGCTCGCCATCCTCGCCCTGGTCTCCGTCCTGGCCATCGCGGCCTGCGGTTCTGGCGACGAGAAAGAGGCACCGGGTGCCCACACGGTCACCCCGACCGAGGCAGTGAAGCTGATCGACGAGGGTGAGCGCACCATCATCGATGTCCGCACCCCGGGTGAGTACGCTGACGCGCATGTGGTCGGGGCCATCAATATCGACGTGGAGGCAGCCGATTTCGGAGAACGGATCGCCGAGCTCGATCCGGATCAGCCATACATGGTGTATTGCCAGTCTGGCCGCCGCAGTGCGTTGGCGGCCAGCCAGATGGCTGAAGCCGGTATCAAGGACATCGCCGATGCCGGCGGCATCGTGGACCTCGCTCGCGCTGGAGCGCCCGTCGAATAGCCTCGAAGCTGTCTGGGCATACGGACAGCTTGGCTGGGCATGATGTCCGCACGCGAGCTATCCGATCTTGCCATTCGGCGTATCCAGATGACGGACGGCGCGCTACTGCGTGACCTGCGGCTCCGCAGCATCGCCGATGCACCAAGTGCGTTCGGACAGACCCTCGCTGAGGCCCAAGCCCGGCCCTCCAGTGAGTGGGAGCAGAGTGCTCGGAGGGCATCACGAGGCGATGACCGGATCTGGCTCATCGCCGCGGATGGCAAGGAGCCGGTCGGACTCGTACAAGGCCGCAGACGACATCCCGGAACGTTGCTCCTGTTCAGCATGTGGGTGGACCCGGCAGCGCGACGATCGGCAGTCGGTCGCAGGCTGATCGAAGCCCTGGAGGCGTGGGCTCGCGGATGGGGTGCGCAGCAGACCGTGCTGTGGGTCATGGCGGGCAACCAGCCCGCCATCGGGTTCTATCGAGACCTCGGCTTCATCCCGATCGCCCGCGGACAGGATGCGGAGTCCGGTGCACGCTTCGGCGCCATCGCCATGGGCCGGCCCATCGACTCGCCCACGTAAGACAGACAGCCCGTGTGCATGGAGGCACCCGGTCGCAGTAGCGCCTCGTCCGGGCCCCTGTCCTTGCGCAAAGACAGCTCCGGGCGGGCAGGAGGAGGAGTCTGCTGCGGCTATGGGCCGCTGGTGCTCGGGTTATCGTCCACCGAGAGCCAGGCTGGATCCACCGGGACGTGGATGACCGATGGCCGGCGTGATGTGATGGCCTCGCGCAACGCATGGATGAAGCCGGCCTCATCGGACACGCTGAAGCCGACAGCGCCATGCGCTCGAGCGACCGCGGCGAAGTCGATCGGCCCAAGGTCCGTCGATGCCGTGGGTCGCCCCTCACGCAGCTGTTGGACGGCGATGGTACCGAGACGCTCGTTGTCCATCACGATAGCGATGGGATGCGCGCCCTCACGGACAGCGGTCTCCAGTTCATTCATGGTCATGGCGAAGCCACCATCGCCGCAGATGGCTACAGCGATGCGATCGGGCTCCATGACCGACGAGGCGATAGCGGCCGGCAGACCAAAGCCCATCGTGCCCGACGTCGTCCCCAGGAAGGTCCCCGCGCGTCGGAACCGAAAGGAACGAGCCACGAAGGACGCGAGGTTGCCGGCATCGGTGGCGATCACGGCGTTGTCAGGCAGGATCGCTCGCAGCGCGCCGAGGAGACGCCCAGGGTGCACGCCTCGGCCGTCCCAACTCCCCTGCCCCGGCGCGCTCGCGGCGCGATAGGCTTCCCGGTCGGCAGCATTGCGAGCCTCTCGGCGGCTTCGCATCTCATCGTCGAGCGCCGCCGCACGCAGGTCGGACCAGGCCGCATCCAGGAAGCGGGAGGCGTCGGCCGTCACGGCAAGCGTCGGTGCCGAGAGCCCGGCGTGCGCTACGCGCGGTTCCACGTCCACCTGGATCCAGCGCGTCCCGGGCGCGGGGATGGTGTACCCAGCCGTGGTGATCTCGGAGAGGCGGGCCCCCACGAACAAGATGACATCGGCATCGGCCAGTCGTTTCGCGACCGTCGGCGCGGCCGCCGCCCCGGACATGCCCAGGTAGTTGGCATGGTCATTGGGAAAGACGTCCGCGCGGCGCCACGCCGCAACGACTGGCACGGCCAGGACCTCTGAGAGCGCCACGAGACGTTTGGTGGCACGGGCTCGCAGCACGCCGCCCCCAGCCACGATCACGCCTCGTTCCGAAGCTGCCAGCATCTTCATGGCGCGGCTGACGGCAGCGCGATCGGCTGCCGGGCCACGGGCACCCGGCGGTTTGGGCGGCGGCTCGTCGGGAAGCTCGATCTGAGTGGTCTGCACATCGACCGGCACCGAGAGCCACAGCGGACCCGGGCGACCGGTATGCATCCGCTTCCAGGCACTCAGAAGCACGCCAGGGGCCTGGTCGGCGGCATCGATCTGGGCGGCCCAACTGCCAAGCGATCCGACGCTCCCCACCAGATCCGCCTCCTGGAACGCCTCCCGACCGGCGAAGGCCGAGGGAACCTGGCCGGCCAGCACGACGACGGGCGCGGAGTCCTGCTGCGCGGCAAAGACACCGATGGCGGCGTTGGCGGCACCCACAGCGCGCGAGACGGCGACGATCTGAGGGTGTCCGGTGGACTGGGCGAGGGCCTCCGCCATCAATGCGGCACCGCCTTCGTGTCGCGTGGTGATCGACCCGGATGCCGACCGCGGCGAGGTCGTCCAGCAGCGGCAGGATGGGCTCACCGGGCACCGTGAAACAGTAGCGGGCACCTGAGGCGTGTAACTGTCGGGCGATCTCCGCCGAGACCGTCCGAGACACCATGACAGGAGGAGGCGGCTCCGGCTCGGGCGGCTGTTCCGGCGGCTCGGGCGCCTGTTCCGGCGGCTCGGGCGCCTGTTCCGGCGGCTCGGGCGGCTCGGGCCTGTCCCGGCGGCTCGGGCGTCGATCCGGGCTCGGGCTCCGATCGGAGTTCGGCCTTGGGTACAGGGTCTGGCCCTTGTGCGGACTCGAGTTCCCGTCCGGGCTCCGCGTCAGCGTCTGGTTCGGGCTCTGTTCCAGCGTCTGGTCGCCGCTCTGGCGCGGGCGGCGAGACTGACTGGTCCGGGGCGTGTTCGTCTTCTATGTCGCTCAATCTACTGCACCAGCGTGAAGATCAGCGACGCGATGATCAGCGTCGCGATCAAGGCGAGGATGAGGCGCGCAACCCGGCTCTGCGTATCGATCATGTCGTCCTAGCGATAGTTCTTGAATTGGAGCGCCACAGGATACCCTTCGCCCTCCTCCTTGAGGCGCGCGATGACCGCCTGCAGCTCATCCTTGGACTTGCTGCTGACTCGCACCGCACCACCCTGGATCTGACCCTTGGCCTTGGGGAACTCGTCTCGCAGCAGCTTGGTGATCTTCTTGGCGATGTCCTCCGGCAGACCCTGTTGCAGGCCGGCGACCTGCTTGTAGGTCATACCGCCCGCGGATACGACGGCACCCCAGTCGAAGATCTTCAGAGACAAGCCACGCCGCACCGCCTTGGAGCCGATGAGATCCTGCACAGCAGCCGATCGCATCTCCGAATTGGTCACCACGGTGACGTCCTTCTCAGCCAGGTCGATCTGCACCTTGGAGTTCTTGAAGTCATAGCGTGTGGCGACCTCGCGGCGGACCTGGTCGAGCGCATTCACCAGTTCCTGGCGGTCGAACTCGCTCACGACATCGAATGAGACGCTGCTTGCCATGTGTCCTACTCCCCTGCCTGTCGCGACGCACCCGACGGCTCATAACCGCTATCCATACCGACGTCCCGGGTCAGCGGCCAATCGCGCATCCGGAAGATCTTCCCCTCCCCGTCCAGCTCCATGCTGCTGAAGCCGCGCATGCGGGAACGCACAGCACTCGCCTCGTGCGTGTAGGCGCCATGCCAACTGCCCAGCACCGTCCGACCGGACACCCACACCCGTTCGGCGTCGAACTCGACATGGACCTGTTCTGCGGCGATGGTGTTCCAGTGCTCGCGGATGGCGTTGGACCCCTTGAGCACGGGGGCGAACGGGTCGAAGGCGTACTCGGCCGTATCGGCGTACAACTCCAACATCGCCTCGGGGTCACGCTTCTCCCGGGCGTCCTTGAAGCGGTCGAACAGGTCCTGCCCGTCGCCGGGCGTCAATATCTGGGGCACTCGGGCATTCTACCCGGGCCTACGGCCGGCCAGTAGCGCCAGCAGGCGTTCGGCGATGACATACGACCGCCCACCACCCATCGACAGGACGATGTCCCCGGCCTGGACGTGTTCGGCGAGATGGTCAGCGGTCGCTTCGACCGAGCCCGTGGCAGCGACGCCCCGCCCACTGATGGACGCGACCCTGGCCGCCAGCTCTGCGGCGCTGGTGATGGTGACGTCGGGATCGCGGCCGGCCCAGATGTCGGCGATGACGACGTGGTCGGCCTCCGCGAGGGCTGCCGCGAGGTCGTCGAGCATGGCCGCCGCGCGATGATAGGTCAGCGGCTCGTGAGCGACCCATACGTCGCGATCTGGATACCGGCTCCGCACCGCCGCGAGCGTGGCTCGGATGGCGGTCGGATGGTGGCCGTAGTCATCGATGACGAGCACGCCGCAGGCTTCGCCCTTGATATCGAAGCGCCGCCCCACGCCGTCGAACGAAGCGAGCCCGCTCGCGATCTCTACGCCGCCCAGCCCCAACTCGGCCGCGGCTGCCGCCACGCAGGCGGCGTTTGCCGCGTTGTGAGCTCCCGCCAGACGCAAGCGTGTCTCAAGCCCACCGCGGACACCGGACAAGCCATCCAGCCAGAGGCGCTCGCCCTCGAGTCGGTAGGTCACATCCGCGGCCTGATCCGACGCGATGAAGGCGCTGTCGGCGGCTGCCACCGTCACGACGCGGGCGCCCCAGTCCGCCATGCGCCGCGCCAGCTCCGCCGCGCCAGGATCACCGGTGTGGATGACCGCTCGTCGCGCTGTCGAACCGGGTGCACGAAGCCAGGTCTCGAAGGCCTCGACCACCGCACGCTGGTCCTCGAAGACATCAGGATGGTCCCACTCGGCGTTGAGCACGACGGCCAGGGCCGGGCGATAGGCATCGAAGTTGCCGGCGTACTCGTCCGCCTCGACCACGAAGGCATCTCCACGACCCCAGCGAGCCGTGGCCGCCACGCCGCCGGTCAGCGCCGCGGGCAGCAGCGCCCCCACGAAGGCGCCCGGGTCGCGGTCCGCGGCCACCAGGAGGTGCACGAGCCAGCCGGCAGACGTGGACTTGCCGTGCGTACCCGCCACCGCCACGAGCCGACCACCCTGGCCGACGGCGGCGTCGGCAACGGTCTGCTGCCACGCCTCGATGGGCACGCCCGCAGCGCGTGCCGCCAGCAACTCGGGATGATCGGGCTCGATGGACGTCAGGGCCTTGGTGACCGCGAGTCGGGTCGGCGTGCCGCTGGTGACGTGTGCTGCTGCGTGAGCGCTGGCGACCCTGATGCCACGTGCGGTCAGGGCAGCGGTGTACGGCGACGGGGCCCCCGGATCGCAGCCATCGACGGTGGCGCCGGCTTCGTGGGCCAGCAGTGCAGCGGCCGAGGCCCCGGCACCCGCCGCGCCGATGACGTGGATGCGCTCGCCGGGCGCGATGGCACGAGCCGCTCGCGCGGGCGCCAACCCCCGAGCGATCTCCTCGCTACCGCGCAAGGTGGCCCTGGACACGCGGCGCCTGGTCCTGGACATGCGGCGCCTGGGCTGGATCCTCCTCGTGAGCGAGCGCCTCGAGCAGCAGTCGCAGCGCCGCGGCCGCGCTCCGCTCCTTGTTGCCAGCGCGGTCCCCATCCCAGACGAAGCGGCGCACCTCGTGGCCCCATGGACCGGCCACCGCGACGTAGGTCAGACCGACCGGCTTGGACTCCGTGCCGCCATCAGGGCCGGCAACACCGGTCGCCGCGACACCGTAGTCACAAACCACCCGTTCGCGGACCCCTTCGGCCATCGCGACTGCCACCTGCGCCGAGACCGCCCCGTGTCGCTCGATCGTGGCCAGAGGTACCTCGAGCAGGCGGACCTTGACGTCGTCGGCATAGCTGACCACGCCGCCACGGTAGTAGCCACTGGACCCCGGGATGGTGGTGATGGCGTGGCCGATGAGTCCACCGGTGCAGGACTCCGCGCTGCCCACCGTGACCCCGCGAGCGAGCGCCAGCTGCTGTGAGCGTGCCGCCAGGTCCGGCAGCGATGGGTCGGTCGCGGCCGTCAGCCCACCGACTTGGGCTTCTCGCCCTGCTTGATCCGCCATGCCATCGCCTCCGGCTTGTTGCCCATGGCCCCGAATGCCTTGCCGTCGACGGTGACGTTGGCCGCGCGTGCGTTGCCGACGCGAACGATGACGTCAGGGTCGACCGACCAGGTCTTCTTCTGGCCGTCTTTCAGGAGGACCCGCGCGTCGATGACCGCCCCCTGCGGATCGGTCAGTTGGACACGCGTCTGGCCCCCGACGGCCTCCACCTTCAACTGCATCTTGTCGTTCAGGGACTTGACCGGGATCTGCGCCACCGCTGGGTAACCGCCGTCGATGGAGGCCGCGACCGACAGGTACCAGCGACCCTTGGGCAGCTGGAAGGTGCCGCGGAAGACGCCGTCCTCGACGGGCAGCGTGGTCGCCGGCGGTGCGGGCTTCTCCTTGTCAAGCTTGCCCCGCCACTGGAAGCTGACCACGACCGTGTCGGCATCGCTGGCACCGACCACGCGGACCTGGCCGTTTCCTGTCTTCAAGTTCGACTGCGGCTCGGTCAGGGTCAACTCAGCTGATGGGATGCCGGTGATGTTGGTGTCCGCCACGCCTTCGGGCAGTGCCGGACCCGCATCGCCGGGCGCCACCGCCGTGCCCAGCACGTCGACACTGGCGATCACTTCGAGTGGCGCCGAGTCGCGCGCGGTCTCCGGGTCGGAGGCGAGGATGGTGAAGTGGTTGTCACCCTTGGTGACCGGCAGGCTCAGGCTCCACTGACCGCGCCCGTCGGCGGTCGTCTGGCGGAGGAGGTCGTCGGCGCCGGTGGCCGTGATCTCTGCGTCCGCCGATCCGCCACCGTTGAGCAGGACGAACTGCGCACCAGGCTGGAGCTGCCGGATGGCCGGCCCGGTCAACGTGATCTCAGGGTTCTGCGTGAAGCGCACCAGCTGCAACCCCACGTAGCCGACGAACGCGAACACGATGGTGGCCAGCACCAACGCCACCACCAGGCCGCTGGTGAGCTTGAGGCCGCGGCTGGGGGAGGTGATGGGCTGTGGAGGGGGCTTGACGCTGGGTGTGTCAGCCGACCGTGGCTGGTCGATCTCCTTGCGCCAGCGCGCCAGCATCTCATCCGCATCGAGGCCGAGGTAGGAGGAGTAATTGCGCAGGAAGCCCTTGGCGTAGACCGGCGCTGGAAGGGCGGCGATCTCACCGCTCTCGAGGGCCATCAGGTGGCGCGCTCGGATCTTCGTCTCGCGCTCGGCGCGGGACAGATCGACACCCTTGCGTTCGCGGGCGGTCTGCAGGATCTCACCGACATGGGGCGCGCGCTGAGTCTCGAATGACCAGCGTTCGCCTCCCGTCGCGCGAGTCCCGACGCGTGCTTCTTGGCGCGCGGTCATCCGGCGATGGAGCCCTCACTCGTACACGGCTTCCGCCACGACCACGGCAGTCGTAGCGCTCCGCTCAGTCTACCCGGTCAGAGCGCTTCGTGGCCAGCGAATGAGTGAAGAAACGGACATCACCAGCCGGCATCCACGTCGTCGGTGGATCGCAGCCAGTTCTCAGGACCGTAGACCGCCCTTGGCACCGCCGGGTTGCGTGGATCCTGGGGTCCGACGATGCCGACTTGCTCGAGCTCGTCGATGATGCGGCTGGCACGGTTGAAACCGACCTTCAGCTTGGTCTGCATCATCGAGGTGCTGGCCTTGCCGGTCAGCAGCACCAGCTCGGCGGCACGGGGTGTGAGATCATCCTCGGCCAGCTTGGCCAGCCAGGCGAACTCGCCAGCCTCGTCGTCGCCCCCGCCGCCCGAGCCTGCCAGAACGTCGGGGTCATAGGGCGGGACGGGCTCCTGCTGGCGCCAGTGGTCAGCCACCGCGTGGACCTCGGCATCGGAGACGAAGACGCCCTGGATGCGCACCGGTCGGGGCAGGTCGGCGGGCTGGTAGAGCATGTCACCGCGGCCGATGAGGTCCTCTGCGCCGGGCTGATCGAGCACGGTGCGACTGTCGACCATCGAGGCCATGGCGAAGGCGATGCGGCTGGGCACGTTGGCCTTGATCAGGCCGGTCACGACGTTGACGCTGGGGCGCTGCGTCGCGAGCACGAGGTGGATGCCGACTGCACGGGCCTTCTGGGCCAATTTGACGATGGGCTCCTCGACCTTGCGGCCCTCCTGGATCATGAGGTCGGCCAACTCATCGATCATGAGCACGATGTAGGGCATGCGGTCTTCAGGGTCACGTTCTGGCGCGGCGTTGTACGCGGCGATGTTGCGGCTCGTCGACTTGGCCAGCTTCTTGTAGCGCTCCTCCATCTCACCGACCGCCCAGGCCAGTGCCGCGCGCGCCTCGTGCGCCTCCATGATGACGTCGGTCAGCAGGTGTGGGATACGCCCGTAGGGGGCCAGCTCCACGCGCTTCAGGTCGACCAGCACGAAGCGCACCTCGGTCGGCTTGGCACGCATGAGGATGCTGGTGACGATGGCGTTGACGCAGACGCTCTTGCCCGAGCCGGTGGCGCCGGCGATGAGCAGGTGCGGCATGCGACCCAGGTCGACCGCGTAGGGCTTGCCCGACACGTCGCGTCCCAGGGCGAACGTCAGCTCGCTGGTGGCGTCGGCCATCTCCGCATCCTCGAAGACGGCGCGGAAGCCGACCATCTCGGAGGTGTGGTTGGGGATCTCGATGCCGACCACATCGCGACCCGGGATGGGCGCCTCGATGCGGATGCTGCGCGCGGCCAGGGCCATGGCCAGGTCATCGGCCAGGCCCTCGATCCGCGAGAGCTTGATGCGCGCGTCCGGCCGCACCTCGTACTGCGTCACCACCGGACCGGTGTTGGTGGCCACGACCGTGGCCGGGATCTGGAACGAGCGTAGCTTCTCTTCGATGATGCGCACGTTGCGCTGATGGTCGTGTCGCGCCAGGTCGGCCGATTCGGTCGCCGGGTCGAGCAGGGTCACACTGGGCAGATGCCACTCCTTCTGGTGCAGCCGCAGACGAGCGACCTCGGCGGCGTCGGGGTGGGCGGGATTCCTGCCCGAGGCCGCACCCCCGGCATCGACAGCATCGGGCGTCGCGCCCGAGGACGCCCCGGCCGCGGCTACGACTCCGGTCCCGGCTGCCCCTGTACCGGCCACTGCAGTGCCGGCCACTGCAGTGCCGGCCGCGAAGACCGGCGACGGTGCAGCGACGGCCAGCGCGGCCCGGTCCTTGTCGCGTTTGCCGGCGCCCATCCAGACCGTCTGACTCATGGGCGCCGGGCTGGGCATCGGCTCCGGTAGCTCGGGCGCCGGCTCTGCCGCCCGACGACGACCACGCGTGGCACCCGCGATAGGGATGACGACGGCCTCATGAGCGCGGGCGGCACGACGATCACGGACCGCCGCGGCGGTATCGGCAGCACCCGTGGCGATCAGGGCCGCCAGCGCGCGGCCACCATCGATGAACGGTGTCACGAAGGCCACCAGCGTGATGTCGAAGAGCAACAGCAGGCCCACCAACACGATGCCTGCCAGCACCACGAACGCGCCCGCAGGACTGAGCAGATCCGAGAGGGTCGAGGCGAGGGTATAGCCGACCGTTCCCCCGCCCTGCTCGAGATCGGTGGCGCTGCCGCCCTTGCCGCTGAAGAGGTGGATGAGGCCCTCGCCCCCGATGAAGACGATAAGCCCACCGAGGGCCACGGTGATCCAGCTGTAGTCCACGCTGGGTGCGCGTTCCACCAGCACGCCGGCCACCAGCAGCAGGATGCCGAGCAGCCAGGCACCCTGGCCGAAGAGCGGCCGCAGGAAGCCATCGACATAGCCGTTGAGCAGACCACCACCGGGCAGGAACAGGGCGATGAGCGTGATGGCGCCCGCAGCCAGGAGCACGACGGCCACGATCGAACGCAGCGTCGCGGGCGAGACGATGGGCGTCCCGCTCTTCGTGGTGCGCGACCGACTGCGGCCGGAGGTGCTCGTGCTCTTCTTGCGTTGGGCCATCGGCGCTAGACCTCCACGATCACCGGGAAGATGAGGGGTCGCCGGCGCGTCTGCTCGTAGAGGTAGTTGGAGAGGCCGTCCTTGATCTGCGCCTTGAGCAACCCGACCTCGGCGAGGTGTTCACCGGGTCGCTCGATGGAAGCGGCGATGCGGGCGGCCGCACCCGCCAGCAGCTTCTCGTCGGCGCTGGACACGAAGCCGCGCGTCACCACTTCCGGATCGCCCACCAGCCTGCCGTGCTGCTTGTCCACCGCCACGACCACCAGGAAGATGCCGTCCTTGGCCAGCGCGCGGCGGTCGCGCAGCACGATGTCGCCGACCTCGCCGACAGAGACGCCATCGACGTAGACACAGCCGGCGTCGACCATCTCACCACGGCGAGCGCTGCCATCAGCGAGGAACTCCACGGGCTGGCCGTTCTCGAGGATGAGGATGTTGTCGGGATCAAGGCCCACCTCCGCCGCCAGGCGGCCATGCTGCACCAACATCCGGAACTCGCCGTGGATGGGGATGATGAACTTGGGCTTGGTCAGGTTGAGCATCAGCTTGAGCTCTTCTTGACTGGCGTGGCCGGAGACATGGGCACGCTTGATGGCGTGGTAGTAGACGTTGGCGCCGGCCTTGAAGAGATTGTCGACGGTCCGCGCCACGTATTCCTCGTTGCCGGGGATGGGGCTAGCGCTGACGATGACGGTGTCGCCGGGCGTGATCTCGACGAAGCGGTGATCGCGATTGGCCATGCGGGCCAGGCCGGCCATGGGCTCTCCCTGCGAGCCGGTGGTCACGATGGTGAGCTGGCCGTCGGGGATGGAGCTGATCTTGCCCTTGGGGACGAGCCCGGTGCTGGGTGGGCGCAGGTAGCCCAGTTCGGTCGCG
Source organism: uncultured Chloroflexia bacterium (assembly GCA_963778955.1). Classification (GTDB taxonomy): domain Bacteria; phylum Chloroflexota; class Limnocylindria; order Limnocylindrales; family CSP1-4; genus JAFMJV01. Next base: position 348,319 of record CAVZWI010000002.1, on the reverse strand, counting down.
ATACGGGAGTTCTGTTCCATCGAACGACCGATGACGGTGGCCTTGCGACCGAAGGTCTCCGAGGCGTCGAACACCTGCTGCACGCGGGCGATGTTGGAAGCGAAGGTGGCCACGATGACACGCCCGGTGAGCCCTTCCATGATCTCGTGGAAGGCCTCGCCGACGGTGCGCTCCGACGGCGTGTAGCCGGGGATCTCGGCTCGTGTCGAGTCGGACATCAGGCAGAGCACGCCCTCTTCACCGAAGCGGGCGAGCAGGGCGAAGTCGGCTGGCTTGCCGTCGACGGGGGTCTGGTCGAACTTGAAATCGCCGGTGTGGACGATGTCGCCGAAGGGCGTCCGGATGCGCACACCCATGGCGTCGGGGATGGAGTGGCCGATGCGGAAGGCGGTCACGTCGAAGTGGCCCAACTCGATGGTGTCGCCCGGCTCCATCGCCTTCAAGGGGTTGTTGCGGAGCTTGTGCTCCCTGATCTTGTTGCTCAGCAGGCCGCGTGCGAGCGTGGAGGCATAGACCGGCACGCCGGGGAACTCGGGCAGCACGTAGGGCAACGCGCCGACGTGGTCCTCGTGCGCATGGGTGATGACGAAGGCCTTGACCTTGTCACGCTTCTCACGCAGGTAGCCGATCTCGGGGATGACGATGTCGATCCCGTACATCTCCTCTTCGGGGAACGCCAGGCCGCAATCGACCACGATGATCTCGTCGGCGAACTCGAAGACGGTCATGTTCTTGCCGATCTCGCCGATGCCGCCCAGCGGCACGACACGCAGGATCTCCTTCGAGGTCGCAGGAGCGCGCTTCACGGTCATCTAGAACAGTCCGATCTGGTCATCGGGGGTCGTCATGGTGTCATCCTCTGGCATGTCCGCCACCTGTTGCATTGGCGGCGTGGCTGATTCGGGGTCGGACGGGGTGGCGGTCGGGGCGGCGAAGCGGGCGGCACGGGCCCGGACCAGGACCTCGGGGACCGAGGCCATGTCGCGTTGCATGGTTTCCTTGAGCGCTCCTTGCCGCAGTGCCGCGGCGGGGTGGTACATCGCATAGCCTACGGCCGCCGGCGCTCCGGTGACCGGGTCGACCGCGCGCTCGGTGCCGTGGACACGGCTGATGCGGTCACCGGGCATGAACATCTGCAAGCTGAATCGGCCGAGCGTGACCAGCAGCGTCGGGTCGAGCGCCTCCAGCTGGCGGCGCAGATAGGGCGCACAGGCGGCGATCTCATCGGGCTCGGGATCGCGGTTGTTGGGCGGTCGGCACTTCACCACGTTGGTGATGAAGACCTCCTCGCGCCGCCAACCGATCATACCCAGCAGCTCATCGAGCAGCGAGCCGGCGGCCCCCACGAAGGGACGGCCCTGGCGATCCTCGTTCTGCCCCGGGCCTTCGCCCACGAACACGACCTCGGTATCAGGACTGCCCTCCCCCGGCACGGCGTTGGTGCGGCCCTGCGCCAACCGGCAGCGGTCGCAGACGCGGACCTCCGCCGCGATGGCGTCCAGGGTGGCCTTGCGCTGCTCGCTCGTCACGCGGCTCCGGCAGCGCGCTCCGACGCCTTCGCCAGCCAGCCGTTGCGCGCGACCACCTCGGCGATCTCCACGGCGTTCGTGGCGGCACCCTTGCGCAGGTTGTCGGAAACGACCCAGAAGGCCAGGCCCTTGCCCGCCGGCAGGGAAGCGTCGGCACGGATGCGGCCGACGAAGACCTCGTCGCGGCCAGCCCCTTCGGTGGCGATCGGGTACACGTTCTTCGCAGGCTCGTCGCGAACGATGACGCCGGGCACGCTGGCGAACAGCTCGCGCGCCTCAGCGGGCGTCATGGCACCGGTGAGCTCGACATGCACCGCCTCCGAGTGCGAGGTGATGACCGGTACCCGAACCGCGGTGCAGGACACCGGCAATGCCGGCAGGTGCAGGATCTTGCGCGTCTCGACGACGACCTTCCACTCTTCCTTGGTATAGCCGTTGTCAAGGAAGACGTCGATATGCGGGAGGACGTTGAAGGCGATCGGATGCGGGTACACCGAGGCCACCAGCTCCTCGCCGGCCATCGAGGCACGCACCTGCTCCTGGAGCTCGAGCACCGCCTTGTTGCCACTGCCACTCACGGCCTGGTAGGTGTCGACGATGACGCGCTCCATGCCCACGCTGTCACGCAGCGCCTTCAGCAAAGGCATCAGCTGCATGGTGGAGCAGTTGGGGTTGGCGATGATGCCCTCGTGGTCCGCGGCGTCCTCGTCGTTGACGCCGACCACGACCAGCGGCACGCCGGGCTCCATGCGCCATTGGCTGGAGTTGTCCACCACCACCGCACCGCGCGAGGCCGCCTCTGGTGCGAAGACCGCAGACGTGCCGCCGCCGGCGCTGAAGATGGCGATGTCGACGCCCTCGAACGAATCCGGCGTCGTCTCCATGACGGGCCATGTGCGGCCGGCGAAGGCGACGCTGCGGCCGTCGGAGCGGGACGCCAGGGGACGCAACTCAGCGACGGGGAACTCGCGCTCCGCGAGGATCTCGATCATGGTTCGCCCCACCAGACCGGTGGCGCCGACGACAGCGACGATCAGGGGGCGATGGGAGGACTCGATGGGCATGCTGTTATTCCTGTGGGACTTCCATCGAGGGCACGTGACGATGATACCGCGTCAATGGCGCTCCCTCGACCTCGCGTACGCTACCGTGGAATGGTGATTCGCGAACGCCCCATGGCCACGCCGTGACGCCGGCCACCCGACATCGAGCCAGGAGGGACCAGCCCACGGTGAGAACCGCGCCGGCGCGCGTCGCCATCCTCATCAACAACACCTACGTGGCTGACGCTCGGGCCTGGAAGACCGCGGTCTCGCTGGGCAAGGCCGGCTACGCAGTCACCGTCATCGCCCGCTGGGGTCCGGGCCTGGCGACCACGGAGCAGCTCGACCACCACACCGTCACGCGAGTCCGGCAACCACAGCCGCTGTCATGGCTGCCGGCGCCCAGCCTGCCCGAGACCGGCGACGACCCGCGTGGCCGTACTGGCGGACTACGGCGGCGCATCCGCGACAGCGTCGGTCGGGCGGCGCAGGCCCTGCGCTACCTGCGCATGTCGCGAGCGTGGTCGAAGGTCATCGCCGGCCAGGTCGAGGCGGCGGACGTGTGGCAAGCCGAATTGGTCATCACCCTGTCGCTGGCGGTGGCGCTGCGCAAGCACTTCGGCGGCGTGGTCGTCTACGACGCCAACGACATCGACAGCGAAGCCGGACGCATGGCCAGCCTGCCGGGGCCCTGGAAGCAGTTGCTGCGTCGGCATGAGCGCCGCCTCGCCCGTGCCGCCGACGCGGTGGTCACCGTGTCCGAGCCATATGCCCAGATCCTGGCTCACATCCTGGGCCGCTCGGTCGACGCCGTGGTGCGCAACGCCGCCCTCGTCGAGGACCTGGAGGCGGAACCGACCGCGGCCGACGTCGCCCGCAGCGATCGCTTTCACCGACGGTTCGAGCTGCCGCCGGAGCGGCGCATCGTGCTCTACATCGGACAGGTCATGCGCGGACGTGGCCTGCGCCAACTCTTCGAGGCCATCTCGCTGGTGGACGAGGCCGACCTGGTGGTGGCCGGCTTCGGCCCCGACTACGAGCGCTATCGCACCATCGCTGCGGCCCTCCCCCACCACCATCGCATCCACTTCGCGGGCTCCGTGCCGCCGGCCGAGATCCCAGACTGGACCCGCGGCGCCGATGTGTCAGCCATGCCCGTGCAGCCCGACACCCTCAACCACCGTTTCAACACGCCCACCAAGCTGTACGACGCCATCGGCGTGGGGGTGCCGGTAGTGGCCAGCAAGCTGCCGGGCATCTCACCCATGGTCAACGAGACCGGCTGCGGCGAGCTCTGTGACCCCACCGACCCGGCCGACGTGGCGCGGGCCATCCGCGCCATCATCGACGCCCCCGCAGATAAGCGGCTGGCACTGCGCTTGCGCTGTCTGGCAGCCGCCCGCGCCACCTACGCCTGGCAACACCAGGCGCGTGAGCTGTTGCGCGTCTACGACGACCTGGGGGTCTAGCGAGCGTGAAGGTCCTGTTCCTGCCCGACTACTCGGAGGCCAACGCCTACCAACGCGCACTGTCGGACGGCCTGCGGGGGCTGGGCGTCACGGTGCGTGCGGACCCGACCGGCCCGCGCCGGGTGCTGCCCATCGCCGAGGCTTTGCGGCGCCACGGCCGACCGGACATCATCCACGTCCACTGGACCGAGCCCTACATCGCTGGCGGCCGTAGCAAGGTCAGCCGCATCAGGTCGGCGCGCACGCTCCTGGAGTTGCGGGTGGCCAAGCGCGCCGGCATCGGCCTCGTCTGGACCGCACACGACCTGTTCCGCCACGACCGCAGGGAGGACCCCAACGAGCTGGCCTTCATGCGCTCGCTCTTCGAGCTGGCTGATGCGGTCATCGTGCACTGCGAGGCTGCCGCCGACAGCCTGCTCGAGACGCTGGGCGCCCGAGAGGATGCGCGTGACAAGCTCGCCATCATCCCGCACGGGCACTACCAGGGTGCCTACCCCGACACCGTCACACGCGAGGAGGCACGAGCCCGGTTGGGACTACCGGAGGAGGCCAAGGTCATCGCCTTCGTCGGCTGGGTGCGCTCCTACAAGGGCGTGTGGGAGCTGTTCGAGGCCTTCCGTCACCTCGATGACCGCGATGCCTGCCTGGTCGTGGCCGGCCAGGCGGTCGACGGCGCCTATGCCGCACGCTTGACCGCGGCGGCCAAGGGCGACGAACGCATCCGCCTGATGCTCGGGTTCGTGCCTGACGAAGATCTGCAGCTGTACCTGCGCGCGGCCGATGTCGTGGCTGCCCCTTTCCTGGAGATCTTCACTTCCGGATCGGTGTTGCTGGCGATGTCGTTCGAGCGTGCCGTCATCGCCCCCAGGCGCGGCTGCGTCACGGACGTGCTCGATGCGGCAGGCGGCATCCTGTACGACGCCGACGACCCGCAGGGCCTCGAGGGCGCGCTGCGGGTCGCGATGGCTGCGGATCTCGATGCCATGGGCCGCCACAACGGCGCCGGCCTCGAACGGTTCGATTGGATGCGCGTCGCCGAGGCAACGCGGCATGTCTACGAGGTCGCGCTCAGGGAGCCCGACCCCGCCGACTGACGGAGGCTGACGGGCTAGGCCGGCTCGCCCTCGTTGCGCGCCAGGTGGCGCTGCATGGCCGCCTTGCGGCTCAGGTTGACGCGGCCCTGGCGGTCGATCTCGATCACCACCACCATGATCTCGTCACCGACCTGGACGACGTCCTCGACGGAGGGCACGTGGTAGTCGGCCAACTCGCCGATCCGCACCAGGCCCTCCTTGCCAGGCAGGATCTCCACGAAGGCGCCGAAGCCCATGATGCGGGTGACCTTGCCCAGGTAGAGCGAGCCGACCTCGACCTCACGGGTGAGCGACTCGATCCACTGGATGGCCTTCGACGAGTTCTCCGAGCTGACAGCCGCGATCTCCACGCTGCCGTCGTCCTGGACGTTGATCTCGGTACCGGTCTCTTCCTGGATCTTTCGGATGGTCGCACCACCCTTGCCGATGATGTCGCGGATCTTCTCAGGGTTGATCTTGATGGTGATGATGCGCGGCGCGAAGTCACTGACCTCGCCGCGAGCACGCGGCATGACCTCGGTCATCTTGTCGAGGATGAAGAGGCGAGCCGTGTGGGCCTTGGCGAGCCCCTCGCGGATGATGTCCTCGTTGATGCCCTGGACCTTGATGTCCATCTGCAGCGCCGTGACGCCATCCGCGGTGCCGGTGACCTTGAAGTCCATGTCACCGAAGAAGTCTTCCTTGCCGAGGATGTCGGTGAGGACGACGAACTCGTCACCGTCGGTCACGAGACCCATGGCAGCACCCGCGACGGGAGCCTTGATGGGTACACCCGCATCCATCAGCGCCAGCGTGGAGCCACAGGTGGAGGCCATGGACGTGGATCCGTTGGAGGTGACGCACTCGCTCACCAGGCGGATGACGTAGGGGAAATCCTCCTGGTCGGGCAGCACCGGCACCAGCGCACGCTCTGCCAGGGCGCCGTGACCGATCTCACGCCGGCCGGGGCCGCGCATGAACTTGTTCTCACCGGTGCTATAGGGGGGCATGTTGTAGTGGTGCAGGTAGCGCTTGGACTCGTCGGGGCTGATGGTGTCGATGCGCTGTACGTCGCTGGAAGGCCCGAGCGTGGCCACCGTGAGCGCCTGCGTCTCGCCACGCGTGAAGAGGCCCGAGCCATGGGCTCGGGGCAGCAGGCCCACCTCGACGGAGATGGGGCGGATGGTATCCACGTCACGACCGTCGATGCGGACGCCTTCCTTGAGCACGACCTCGCGCACGGTCTTCTTGTGCAACAGCGTGGTGAAGGACTTGGACAGGCCTGAGGCCACCAGCGCGGCATCGAAGGCGGCGTCGGCGACATCGTTGTCCGCCCCGCCCTTGCGCATACGGATCGAGTCCGCGACAGCCGACTTGAAGGCCTTGACTCGGGCCGGCAGATCCTGGGCCATGCGGTCCAGCAGGGCCGCGGTCGCCTCGGCATCGGCCAGCGCACGGTGGGTGGGCTCGACGGTGATCTCGAAGAACTCGACCAGGTCGGCCAGCTTGTGGGCGTCCAGGTCGGGATAGCCGGCACGAGCCAGGACGAGCGTGTCGAGGTAGGTGCCCGGCTCCAGGCGGGTGCCATCGGCGAGGGCGGCTTCGATGAAGCCGATGTCGAAGCCGACGTTGTGGCCGACGAGGATGTCATCCCCGGCGAAGTCGAGCAGCTGGCGGGCGGCCTCGGCGGGCGCGGGAGCGCTGGCGACGTCGGCGTTGGTCAGGCCGTGGATCTGCTTGCCGACGATGCCACGCGTGGGCTTCACGAGGGTCTCGAAGCGATCGGTGACCTGGCCACTGAGCAGGCGGACAGCGCCGATCTCGACCAGCTCGCCAGTCCTCGCGTCGCGGCTGGTGGTCTCGGTGTCGAAGACGACGAAGGCGTCGTCGGCATCGACGGCCTCGACGAAGTCGATGACGGACTCCACGCCCGGCTCGACATAGGGGATGCTCTTGGCCTTGCCGACCTGTGCCTGCAGTTGCTCCTGCAGCTCGATGACCGGCTTCAGGCTCGCATGGCCGAACATGATGGCGTCGGCCATGACCGATTCCGGCAGGATACTTGGCACCAGCCTCGACCATCATGATGGCGTCGCGGGTACCGCTGACGATGAGGTCCAACTCCGACTCGTCCATCTGACTGGCCGTGGGGTTGATCACGAACTCGCCGTCGATGCGGCCGATGCGCACAGCGGCGACCGGGCCCAGGAACGGGATCTCGCTGATGACCAGCGCAGCCGAGGCGGCGATGGTGCCCAGCACGTCGGGATTGTTCTCCTGGTCCGTCGAGAGGACGGTCAGGACACACTGCACGTCATCCTTGTAGCCCTTGGGGAAGAGCGGCCGGATGGGGCGGTCGGTCAGGCGGGCAGCCAGGATGGCGGCTTCCGAGGGGCGCGCCTCGCGCTTGATGAAGCCGCCCGGGTCTTGCCCGCGGCGTACATCCGCTCCTCGAAATCGATGGTGAGCGGGAAGAAGTCGAGACCGGGGCGCGGGTCGGCTCGGTTGGCCGTGCCCAGCAGCATGGTGTCACCGTACTGCACGGTCACGGAGCCACCAGCGAGGCGCGCGAGCTTGCCCGTCTCGATGGTGAGGGTTCGACCGCCGAACTCGGTGGTCAGGGTGGTTACCGTCATCTGTCCTCCAGGGGACGACCGACGGACCGGGCCTGTTGGGTGTTACTGCGCAGACCTCGACCGAGGTCTATCTGGCGCAGGCGACATGGTCTTGCAGTGCGGGCAGCGCCCGCCGGAGCCGTAGCGCCTAGCGGCGCAGGCCGAGCCGTTCGATGACGGACTGGTACCGGGCGGCATCCTTGCGCATCAAGTACGCAAGAAGGCGGCGCCGCGTGCCAACGAGCTTGAGCAGGCCGCGGCGCGAGTGGTGATCCTTGGGGTAGCGTCGAAGATGCTCTGTCAGCCCACCGATCCGCTCTGTGAGCAGGGCGATCTGGACTTCAGGCGATCCGGTGTCACCTTCCTTGGTGGCATAGTCGGCAACGACGCTTGCCTTCGTTTCCCGCGTAAGCGGCAACTGGTCCTCCAGCCTATCCATATACCTATCTGTTACTGCGCGGCAGCATAGCACAGCGTTTCAGGATAGGCCTGTGCTCTTGAAGGCCACGCGCAAACACCGTCGAGATGCCGCATGGTCCGTCTTCGAGAGTCGCGGGCACTCGTCGGGTGCCCCCATTGTGACGCGATCGTCGATCTCGCGTGCGACCACAGGGCGGAGCCGCGCGCACGCTCAGACTCGCCTACGCCCAGCCAGTCGCTGTTGTCCCACCAACAAGCTCGTGCCCACGTCGTAGCGGATGCACCAGCGCCGCATGCCCCAAGCCATGTCCCGCCCGTTGAAGGTGAGCGGGTGGATGCCATGGCGGTCGAGGTAGGCTCGAAACCCACGGTCCCCCGCTTCGTCCAGCTTGGACAGGTCGTCCCACATGCCGTAGTAGCCGTCGACCTTGTGGGCAAGGCCCTGCTCGACGAGGTCGCGGAGCACATCGAACTCGGCACCCTCGATGTTCATCCGCAACAGGCAGATGGCATGGTCCAGGTCGATGCGGCGGTCGACCAGCCAGTCCGACAGCCGACGGGCTGGCACCTCTTCGTATGAATCGTTGGTCCGATGCAGTGAATCGGCGATGGAGCGGGCAGACCGGTAGAGGCGCACCGTGCCCTCGCCGGGTACGTCGTGGACGAGCGCCACGTGGAACAGCTCTACGCCAGGTAACTCGCCCAGGTCCCTGGAGGCGACGCGGAACGACCGCTCGCTGGCCTCGAAGCCGTAGGCGTCGAACGACTCGCTAGCACGGGGCAGGACGTGCTTGACCATCCAGCGCAGTTCGGTTGCATCACGATGCGTCCCGAGGTCCAGGTACACCACCGTGGCGCTCGCGGGGAGGCGTGGGCAGGCCGCGACCGCAGCGATGCCACCCACCGCCACGCGTCTGCGCAGCGCGCGCAGGAACAGGATGGCTGTGTCCAGGGCCACGATCTCGGTCAGGACCAGGTGGTTGAGCCAGGTGGTCGGGCGCGTCAGGAGCGTGACGATGTCCTTGTTCCAGAACCCCTGGTGGGGATGCCAGAGGGTCCGTGGTAGCCGCTTGGGCCTCGTGCCCGGCCGGCGGCGGGTCGGTGCCGCGGGAGCGCCCTCGCGACTCATCGGTCGCGCCCGCGGGCATCCCGAGCGAGCACCTCACGCGAGCGCCGGACGTCCTCGCCCATCTGCGCGATCAACTCGTCGGCCGATTCGAATCGCCGCTGGCCTCGCAGCCATTGGCGGAACTCGACACGCATGCGCTGTCCGTACAGATCCTCGTTGCGATCGAGGAGGTGGACCTCCAGGAGCCGCAGCCGGCCCCCGAACGTGGGCTGCGTCCCCAGCGAGACCACTGCGTCAGCGCCGTCGCGCGGCTCCAGGATGCGGTCGCCACCCCAGGTCGCGCCGGCAGCGTAGATGCCATCCGGCGGCAGGCAGACTGGCTGGGAGAAGTCCAGGTTAGCGGTGGGGAAGCCCAGTTCCCGCCCTCGCTGCTCGCCGTGGACGACCGATCCCACCAAGGCGAACGGCCGGCCCAGCAGACTGGCGGCAGTGTCGAGATGGCCTGCGCTGACCAACTCACGGATGCGGGCGCTCGACACGCGAGCACCGCCCTGGTCCAGGGTCGGTGCTTCGACCAGCTCCCAGCCGCCAGCCGCGCCCATCTCACGCAGCACCGGCAGCGTGCCTCCCCGATCGCGTCCGAAAGCAGACACCCGGGTCATCACCAGTGCCGCCAGATTACGCCCGCCACCGAGGCGATCCACGAACTCCTGGGCCGTGGTGCGCCGAAAGACCTCGTCGAAACGCTGGAGCACCACGATGCCCGCCACCTGCTGGGAGAGGCGTTCGAGTCGCTCATGTTGGTCCATCAGTAGGTCCGGAGCCCGGCCGGCCACGACCGCATCAGGGTGCGGATCGAAGGTCACCACGACCGGCATCGCCGCCAGCCGCCGTGCCGTCGCTTCGAGCACGCGAAAGACCTGTTGATGGCCGCGGTGCACACCATCGAAGACGCCCACCGTGACCGCCAGCCGTGTGTCACCTGGCAGGTGTTCGATGCCGAGCACATAGTCCATCACTCGCCCACGCCCTCCGGGCCGATGAACACCTTGTCAGGGTAGAGGCGGCCCCGCTCGACGTGCGCCATGGCCACGAGCCTGGCGCCCTGGTCGATGACGCGCACGACCTCCGCCGACTCCAGCACAGCCGCCGGATCGAGCGGTCCGCTGACCTTGCCGCGCACACGGATGATCTGGCCACGGGCGATGGCTTCCCTGTCCTGCCCGCTGACCTCGAGCAGCGGCAGGTGCTCCAGGCCGGTGTCGGGAGGCAGAAGCAGTGACTCGACATCGCCGCCGGCGAGCGCGTGGCGGACATGCTCGAGCGAATGCGCGGCCTCCAGGTGAAAGGGCCCGCTCGCGGTGCGAGTGAGCGCTCCGAGGTAGGCACCACAACCGAGTTCGGAGCCCAGATCCCGAGCCAGCGATCGCACGTAGGTCCCGGCACTGCAGCGCACCTCCAGCTCCGCCATGGGCCGCCCGGGATTCCGCCGTGTCCCACTCGAGCAGGTCGAGCGCGTGGATGGTAACGCGGCGTGCCGCCAACTCCGGCTTCTCCCCTCCCCGAGCCACTTCATAGGCGCGCTTGCCGCCGACATGCACCGCCGAATGGTCGGGTGGGACCTGTTCGATCGGGCCCCGAAACCCGACCAGCGCCGCCTCCACGATGTCTCGCGTCGGCGGCGGCGACGCACCCGGGGTCATCTCGCCGTCGATGTCGTCGGTGGTGGATCGAGCGCCGAAGACGACCGAGGCACGATAGGCCTTCTCGTCGCCGCGGTGGTAGTCGACCATGCGGGTGGCGCGTCCCATGAAGACCGGCAGCACGCCCATGGCAAACGGGTCGAGCGTGCCGCCGTGGCCGACACGGCGCACACCTGTCAGTCGGCGGACCGTGTCGATGATGTCGTGTGACGTCGGTCCGGCGGGCTTGGAGACCACCAGGATGCCATCGATGCGGGGGCCGTCGTCGCGCCGTCGTGCCATCAGCGGGGCGGTGACTCGTCAAGCAGGCGCTGCGCCAGCTCGAGCACGACCGGGCGGACCGCCGCGAACTCACCCTCCACGCTGGCGCCCGCCGCACGCGCGTGGCCACCGCCACCGAAGGCGCCAGTGAGCGTGGTGGCATCGACGCCGCCATCGCGTGTCCGCACCGACAGACGCACGGTTCCCCCGAGGTCCTTGAACAGGATGGTCACCTCAGCGCTCGCCGACTGTGCCAACAGGTCGATCAGGCCCTCGGACATCTGCTCGCTCGCGCCGCTGACCTGGTAGTCATCCGAGCTCAATGCCGACCACACCATTCGGCCATCGGCGGATGTCTCGAGTCGCGCCAAAGCACGGCCGAAGAGGCGCAGCTGCTCGTTGGGCTTGGTGCGATAGATGCGTCGCGCGATCATGGGCAGCTCAGCGCCGGCGGCCACCAGCTCCGATGCCACACGCAGCGTTCGCGGGGTCGTGTTGGAGTGCGCGAAGTTGGCGGTATCGAAGACCAACCCCGCCGTCAGGTTCTGGGCGATATCGCCGCCGAGCGCGTCGATGCCCAAACCAAGATGCGGCAGCAGCAGCGTCACCTGCTCGCAGGTCGCGGCGGACTCGGCGTCGACCCAGGCGATGCTGCCGAAACCCGGGTTGGAGACATGGTGGTCGATGTTGACGATGGGGACGCGCTCGAAGAGGTCGGCCTGCTGCTGCAGGATGGAGCCCACGCGGTCGAGATCGCCGCAGTCGTGGACGATGATGAGGTCAGGGTCAAGGTCGGGCTCCGGAGCCCGCCGGATGCGCTGGATCTGCGGCATGAAGTCATACATGTCCGGCACCGGATCAGCACAGACGGCATCGACGCGGGCGCCGAGCGACTCGAGCGCCAGGGCCACGCTGAGCGATGAGCCGAGCGCGTCCGCATCGGGGTTCTCGTGGCATATGGTCATGACCCGCTTGGCCTGCAGCAACCGCTGTGGCACCACGGCGGGGACGGCCGCGATATCCTCCGGCAGCAGTGAGTGCAGGCCGTCAGCGACCACGACGCTGCCTGGCTTTGCGCAAAGACACCCGGTCCACGCGACGCCGATACCCGGCCGGCAGCGGGTCGTCCACGGCGCTGGGGTTGGTGGCATCGTTCAGCGAGGTCGGCGTGGGCAGGTCCGGCGCCTCCGGCCCCGGGGCATCGACGTGGTCGCCGCTCCCCTCCAGCTCGGCCTCGACCTGGTCGAGCAGCTTCATGACGCGGGTGCCGCGCTGGAGGCTGTCATCCTCGCGCAGGTGCAGGTCGGGCACGCGACGCAGGCGCAGACCCCCCAGCTGGTGGCGCACGAATGGCATCGCGCGTCCCAACGCCTCCAGACTGGCTTTGCGCTGTGTCGTGTCACCGATGACCGATGCCCACACCGTGGCATGCCGCAAGTCGGGCGTCGTCTCCACGCTGGTGATGGTCACGAATCCGACTCGCGGATCATGTACCTCCCGCTGCACGATGGAACTGATCTCTTCCTGCAGGAGATGATCCACGCGCCGGCTGCGCTCGCTCACCGGCTATCTCGTGACAGCCCGCGCCACGGTCTCGGTGGTGAAGGACTCGATGATGTCCTGCTCCTCGAGCTGGTGGAAGCCTGTCAGCGCGATGCCGCACTCGTAGCCGGCCATGACCTCCCGGACATCATCCTTGAAGCGTCGGACCGACGAGATCCGATCGGTGGCGATGAGCTGGCCGTTGCGGTAGATGCGTGCACCGCCACGGACCATGCGCCCATCGGTCACGTAGCTTCCGGCGATCTGCTGACTCTTGCCGACGCTGAAGATCTGGCGCACCTCTGCGCGACCCTGGACCGTCTCCACGATCTCCGGCTCCAGCATGCCGGCCAGCGCGGCCTCCATGTCCTCGGTGAGCTTGTAGATGATGTCGTAGAGCCGGATCTCGACGCCCTCGGACTCGGCCATGGCACGTGCGGTACCGCCGATCCGAACGTTGAAGCCCACCACCACCGCGTCCGACGCCGCCGCCAGGTTGACGTCGTTGTCGGTGATGTCGCCGGTGCCTTCGAGCAGGACGTTGAAGCGGACCTCGTCGTTCTGGATCTGCTCCAGGGCGTGAACGACCGCGCCGAGCGAGCCCTGCACGTCCGACTTCAGGACGATGCGCAGCTCCTTGGTCTGGCCCGACTGGACCTGCCGATAGAGGTCCTCGAGCGTGGTATGGCCGGATGCATCGGACTTGGCCGCGGCCGCCAGCAGGCGATCCTCGACCTGGCCGCGCGCGATCTTCTCACTGTCGACGACGCGCACGACGTCGCCCGCCTCGGGCACCGACGAGAGTCCCAGCAGGACCGCAGCCGATGAGGGTCCAGCCGACTTGATGCGCTTGCCGGTGCTGTCCTCGAGGGCGCGCACCTTGCCGTACGTGTTGCCCACGATGACCGCGTCACCTTGGCGCAGCGTGCCGGTCTGGACGAGGATGGTCGCGACCGGCCCGCGGCCACGATCGAGTTCAGCCTCGACGACGGTGCCGATGGCCGGCCGATCCGGGTTGGCCTTTGGTTCGACGTTGGCATCGGAGGTCAGCAGGATGGTCTCAAGCAGGTCGGCGATGCCATCTCCGGTCTTGGCGCTGACGGGCACCAGCGGCACCTCGCCACCGTACTCCTCGATGATCACGCCGCGCTCCGAGAGCTCGGTCTTGATACGCTCCGGCTTGCCGTCGGGCAGGTCCATCTTGTTGAGTGCGACCACGATGGGCACACCCGCCGCCTTGGCGTGGTCGATGGCCTCGATGGTCTGGGGCATCACGCCGTCATCGGCGGCCACCACCAGGACGGCGATGTCCGTCACCTTGGCGCCACGCGCGCGCATGGAGGTGAAGGCTTCGTGGCCCGGCGTGTCGAGGAAGACGATGCGCCGGCCGTTGATGGTGGCCTCGCTGGCACCGATGTGCTGCGTGATGCCGCCGCGCTCCCCCTCGGCCACCGCGGACTCCCGGATGCGGTCCAGCAGGCTGGTCTTGCCGTGGTCGACATGGCCCATGACGGTGACGATGGGCGCACGCTCGACGAGCTTCTCGGGCTCGGGCTCGTCGAACAGATCGACCTTGGTCGCGGGCGCCGGGGCCGTCTCGGACTCATCGCCCTTGGCGTCCGCGGGACGAACCTCGGAGACCTGGAAGCCGAGCTCCTCGGTCACCAACGCCGCGGTGTCACGGTCGATGGACTGGTTGATGGTGGCGAAGACGCCACTGCGGATGAGTTCGCGGATGACATCCGCCGAGTTGATGCCGATGAGTTCGGACAGCTCCTTGACGGTGACCGAATCAGGATCTCCACGGCACCGCGAGTCGCCGGATCGGCGATCTTGACAGCGCTCTCGATATTGTCATTACGCTTGTGTGGCTTGCGGGGGCCCCGCCGTCCGCGGGTCCCGCTGCGGCTACGTGCCATGGGTGCCTCCTGTGGTGACTGCAGGAGCCCCTCCCGCGAGCATGATGCCGAGATCGGCCACGTCGCCGTGCTCCAGTCCTGTTCTCAGTGCTGTCGGTAGTGATGTGCGCAAGGCGCGCTGCAAGGCGGATCGCTTGAGCGCCACACCCCAGCAGCCGCCGTCGGCGCAAAGATACGCGCCCCGGCCCTCCAGCGTCCCGCTGCGGTCCAGTTCGACACGTCCATCCGGCCGCCGCACGACGCGGACGAGAGCAGCCTTGTCACGGCGCGTCCGGCAGGCGACACAGGTTCGCATGGGAACATGTCGCCCCTCCGCGGCCACCGCCGGCGCTACTGTGGCACCTCCGTGGGCTCTGCGGCCTGAGCGACCGGCTCCTCTACCGCAGGCGTCGCAGGTTCGGCCTCGGGCTCGGCGGATCCGGGCTCGGGCTCAGCGACGAGGTCGGGCGGGGCCGCGCGCACGCCCTCATCGGGCGACGTGCCGGTCTCCGAACGGATGTCGATACGCCAGCCGGTCAGCTTGGCTGCCAGCCGCGCGTTCTGCCCTTCGCGCCCGATCGCCAGCGACAGCATGCGCTCGGGCACGGTGACCGAGGCGATGCGCTCTTCCTCGTCGATCTGCACGCCCACGACCTGGGCCGGGCTCAAGGCGTTGGCCACGAAGACCTCGGGGTCGTCCGACCAGGGGATGACATCGATCTTCTCGCCGCCCAGCTCGGCCACCACGGCCTGCACGCGGCCACCGCGCTGACCGACGGTGGCGCCCACCGGGTCGAGGCCCTCCTGGCGGCTGGCCACGGCCATCTTGCTGCGGCTGCCGGCTTCACGGGCGATGGCACGGATCTCGACCGTGCCGGCCTGGATCTCCGGCACCTCCAGCTCGAAGAGCCGGCGCAGGAAGCTCTTGTGGGTGCGACTGACGTAGATCAGCGGACCACGCGTGGTGCGCCGGACCTCCAGCACATAGGCCTTGACGTGCTGGCCGATGCGATAGTGCTCCGTCGCCGACTGGTCGGTGGTGCGCAGGATGGCCTCAGCCTTACCCAGGTCGAGGATGACGCCCGAGGGCTCCACGCGGCCGACCGAGCCGGTGATGATCTCACCCTCGCGATGTGCGAACTCGTCGAAGAGCGTCTCACGCTCGGCTTCACGCAGGCGCTGGCGCACGACTTGCCCCGCGACCTGGGCACCCACGCGTCCGAAGTGGGTGGGCTCGAGTTGCTCATATTCGACAAGGTCCCCGAGCTTGGCGCCCGGGTCGTGCTCCTGTGCCTCAGCGATGGACCACTCGACGGTCTCGTCCTCGACCTCCGACACGACGACGCGAGCGCGATAGATGCGCATCTCGCCGGTCTCGGTATCGAGGCTGACGTAGACGTCCTCATAGCCCGGCGCGACGCGTCGGTAGGCGCTCTGGATGGCATCCTCGACCGTGCGCACGAGCTGCTCGCGGGGAACGCCCTTCTCAGCGTTGAGCTGCAGGAGCGCGCCGATGAAGTCCCGGCTCATTGGTCGCCCTCCTTTCGGGTCTTCGTATACCGCGGCCACAACAAAACGTGGGGGTCACCCACGTTCTGAGCGGCCGGATGATCAGAACGAGCAGTATAGCATCCCGCCATCCACCCTCATCCCGAAGGCGACTCGAACGCGTAGCCATGCCGCTGCAGCTGCCGTGCATAGGCACGGGCCACGACCGCACGAGCACGCTCGGTGTAGATGGCGCGATAGTCACGGTCGCGACGTGAGGTCGTGGGATTGCGATGCGGCAACGGGTGCGGTTCGTTGACACCGACCTTGTGCAAGGCCGCGTCCAGCCCATCCTGCATGGCTTCGAATTCGGATGATGTGGTCGGCACCCTCAGCCCAGTCGAGCGGCGCGAAGGGCTTGCGACCGATGAGCCGGTAGAGCCGATCGGGTTCATAGCGGCGGGTCACGAACCGCTCCAGATCGGCCGCGGAGAAGTCATCGCTGACGCCCGGCAGTCGCCGCAGGAGCCGCTGCGGTGCGGAGACAGCGCCGGCCTCACGACTGCGCGCGTATTCGGTAAGGACCAGGTCGAAGGGGTTCCTGACCCCCACCACCACCAGCAGCTCGGCACGTTGCGCCGGCGTGATGAGCCCGGCTTCTATGAGCTGCGCCAGGGTCTGGTGCTTCTGACGCATCACGATACGACCGCGCCGATCGCGCACGCGCTCCTCGAGCAGCTTGACGCCACCGAGCTCCTCGCGCAGCAGCGTGCCCAGTGAGGTCGACCCGGTATGGGGTGCCTGCAGCAACAGCAGGCCGATGTCGCGACAGAGGATGGCCATGGGCGGCAGGGCCCCGCGGGTGGATCGGTGTCTCGGCTAGTAGGAACGCGCGAAGAGGACGCGGCGCTCGCTGGCGGCGCCGTCGATGACGCAGGCACCCGCTTCGTCGGGCGAGTCGAAGGGGATGACGCGGATGGTGGCCCCGTTGGCTGCCGACACGGCCTTCTCGCACTCCGCCGAGCCACACCACGGCGCCATGATAAAGCCGCCCTGGCCCTCCAGGATCTCGGTCATCTCGTCGAGCGTGTCGGCGGTGTGGGTGTTCTCGACCTGGAAGGCCTTGGCCCGCGCGAAGATCTCGGCCTGGTAGGCCGCCAGGCGCTTTGGCAACTCGACGGCGAGGCTCGCCATGAGCACCGGCTCCTTGGCCCGATCGAGACGACGCACCAGCATGGCCGACTCGGCCGCCACGTCGCGCGGGCCGATCTCCAGCCGGAAGGGCACCCCCCGCAGTTCCCAGTGGTTGTACTTGTAGCCCGGGGTCTCCTCTCGCCAGTCGACCTTCAAGCGCAGCGGACCCGACGCGGTCGGCACGTTCGCCAGCGTCGCCTCCAGTCGCTCGATGGCGGCGGCCACTGCGACGCGGTCGTCCTCGCTGCGGAAGATGGGCACCACCACGACCTGTGTGGGTGCCACGTTGGGAGGCAGCACCAGCCCGGAGTCATCACCGTGGGCCATGATGGTGGCGCCGACCATACGCGTCGAGAAGCCCCACGAAGTGCCGAAGGGGTGGACGCGTTCGTTGTTGCGGTCGAGGAAGGTGATGTCGGCAGCCTTGGCGAAGTTCTGGCCAAGCATGTGGCTGGTCCCCGCCTGCAGCGCCTTCTTGTCACGCATCATGGCCTCGATGGCGTGCGTGTAGTTCGCGCCGGGGAACGTCTCGGCCGGACTCTTGCGGCCCTGGATGACGGGGATGGCCAGCCATTCCTCCGACACCGCCACGTAGGCGGCCAGGCCGGTGGCGACCTCCTCGGCCGCCTCCTCCTCGGTGGCATGGAAGGTGTGTGCCTCCTGCCACAGGAACTCGGCGGTCCGCAGGAAGAGCCGCGTGCGCATCTCCCAGCGGACGACGTTGTTCCAGGAGTTCATCAGCAGCGGCAGGTCGCGATATGACTGGATCCAGTCCTTGACCGCCTCGGCGATGATGGCCTCGCTGGTGGGCCGGATGGCCAGTGGCTCGTCAAGTTCGTCACCACCCGCACGGGTGACCCAGGCGACCTGTGGATCGAAGCCCTCGACATGGTCGGCCTCCCGGTCCAGGAGTGACTTGGGCACGAAGAGCGGGAAGTAGACGTTGTCGTGGCCAGTGGCCTTGATGTGCCGGTCCAGCTCATCACGCATCGATTCCCAGATGGCGAAGCCATAGGGCCGGATGATCATGCAGCCGCGCACCGGTGAGTAGCTGGCCAGCTGTCCCTTCAGGACGACGTCGTTGTACCAGCCGGGGAAATCCTCCGACTGACGGGTCAGATCGCTGACGAAACCGGACTTGGACACAGGGCCTCCTGGTGGATCGATGAGGGCGGGCGGGGAAATCGTAGCGCAGCCGGCCGCGCCCCGAGGCCGGCCAGGCTACGAACGCGGAACGCTGGCGCGTCCGTAGCGACGCTCGACATAGCCCTCGAGGATGGCGATGAACGCCTCGACCAGGCCTTCGCCACGCAGCGTGTCGTGCAACGCACCGTCGATGAAGACCGGCGCCACCGGCTCCTCGAAGGTGCCCGGCAGGCTGATGCCGATATCGGCGTGCTTCGATTCCCCGGGCCCGTTGACGACACAGCCCATGACGGCCACGGACAGGTCCTCGACACCGGGATACCTCTCCGACCAGGCGGGCATGCGTCCCGCGATGTGGGCTTCGATGCGCTGCGCCATCTCCTGGAAGAAGGTGCTGGTGGTGCGACCGCAGCCGGGGCAGGCGCTCACCTGGGGGCGGAACGAACGCAGGCCCAGCGACTGCAGCACCTGCATCGCCACCAGCACCTCCTCGGTGCGATCGCCACCCGGCGCCGGGGTCAGCGAGACGCGGATGGTGTCACCGATGCCCTCGTCGAGCAGGATCGCCAGGCCAGACGCGGAGGCGACGATGCCCTTCATGCCCATGCCCGCCTCGGTCAATCCCAGGTGCAGCGGGTAGTCGCAGCGACGCGCCAGCTCGCGATAGACATCGACCAGGTCGCGCACGCCACTGACCTTGGCGCTCAGGATGATGCGGTCGTGCGCCAGACCGGTCGCCTCGGCCAGCTCGGCGGAGCGCAAGGCCGACTGCAGCATGGCCTCGATCATCACCTCACGCGCCTCGACCGGTGCCGACGAGCGCGCGTTGGCATCCATCAGCTCGGTCAGCAGGTCCGCATCGAGCGAGCCCCAGTTGACGCCGATGCGCACCGGCTTGTCGTGCTCGACGGCAACGCGAACGATGGTGGCGAAGTTCTCATCGCGGCGCTTGGAGCCGACGTTCCCGGGGTTGATGCGGTACTTGGCAAGGGCCGCGGCCATCCCGGGATGCTCGACCAGGAGCTGGTGGCCGTTGTAGTGGAAGTCGCCGATCAGCGGCACGGCGATGCCCAGGTCATCGAGCTTGCGACGGATGAGCGGTACGGACCGGGCGGCAGCATCGTTGTTGACGGTGAGACGGACGAGTTCGGAACCGGCGTGCGCCAGTGCTGCCACTTGCAGCGCCGTGCCGTCGGCGTCGGCGGTGTCGGTGTTGGTCATCGACTGCACCACCACCGGGTCGGCGGAGCCGATGCCGATGCCATCCACCCCGACGCGCGTGGTCCCGCGGCGCTGCGCCGGGCTCATGAGGTCAAGCGACCGATGTCCGAGATGGTCACCCACACCAGGAACGCCATCAGCGCCAGCCAGCCGGTGAAGTACACCAGCCGCTCAGCCGCCGGGCTGACGCGGTTGCCGCTGACCGCCTGGACCACCGCCATCGCCATGCGGCTGCCGTCGAGCGGTGGGATGGGCAGCAGGTTGATGACCGCGAGGTTGGCCGACAGGAGGCCGACGAACCAGAGCAGGAACACCGGCGGGAAGGACACGCGCACCTGGCCCACGATGTCGACCATGCCCACCGGTCCGGCGATATCGTTGAGAGCGTCGCCAGGCCCGGTGAAGATCGAGACCACCAGGCCACCGACCGCGCGCAGGATGAGCGTCGAGGTCTCCACCGTTCGCCGCAGGCCGATGGCGACCGAATCAAGGGCCCCATTCTGCTGCTCGGCGAAGGTGTAGCGTCCAGGCCGGAATCCAAGCGCACCTTGGCCGGCTGCGATCTCATCGGCCGTGCGCAACGTCGCCTGGACGTCCGTGGTCGTGCCGTCCGCATGTTCGACGCTGAGGGTGACGGTCTCGCCGGGGCGGTCGGCGAGGTACTTGATGGGCGCGATGCGGCCATCGCCGGCATCGGCGTTGGCCATGTCGTCGAAAACGGGGAAGGTGCGGCCATCGATGGCGATGATGGTGTCGCCGGTCTCATCGAAGACGTCGTAGGTGATGACCTCGCCGGTGGGGTCGCCGTTCGCGTCGGTGGCATCGACCTGGCGCTGCTCGATGACGTTGCCACCCACCAACCCGGCGGCCGCGGCCGGCGAATCCGGCGTGACCTCGGCCAGCTGCACCTTCCAGATGGGTTGCGCCACCAAGGCGATGACCGTGAAGATGATCCAGGCCAGCACGAAGTTGACGACCACGCCGGCGGCCAGGATGAGCAGGCGCGTTCGCAGCGGCTGGTTGACGAAGGCACGCGGGTCGAGCGATTCACGCTCGGGCAGCTGCTCGACACCGGCTGGCTCCCCGAGCGCCACATCCGGTCCGGGCGCCGTGCCGTCAGCAGGGCTGACCTCCTCCCCTTCCATGCGCACGAAACCGCCGATGGGTAGCCAGTTGAGCGTGTAGGTGGTGTCACCACGGCGGAAGAGCACCCTGGCTCGTGGCGGGAAGCCGATGCCGAACTCGTGCACCTTGACGCCGGCCCGCCGCGCCGTGACGAAGTGGCCCAGCTCGTGCACCAGCACCAGCACGGTCAGCACCGCCAATAGCAGGACGACGTTGATGATGCCGTCGATCATGCGACCGGCTCCCGAGCCGCCGCGGCCCAGGCCCGCACTTCGCCGTCGATGGCCTCCAGCTCCTCCAACCCGGGCGCGTGGCCGACCGTGAAGCGTTGGACCGCGGCCTCCACCAGCCGGGCCATGCCGGGGTAGGAGAGCTGACCGGTCAGGAACCGCTCGACGGCGACGTCGTCTGCGGCGATGAGCGCGGCCGTGGCGCCGGGGCCGGCCAAGCCGGCCGCACGCGCCATGCGCAAGGCCGGGAAACGGCGCTCGTCAGGAGCTTCGAAGGTCATCTGCGGGTGCTCCCTGAGATCGAGCCGTGGAGCCGGTCCGGCCGAGCGGCGGGGATAGGTGATGGCGTAC
Source organism: uncultured Chloroflexia bacterium (assembly GCA_963778955.1). GTDB lineage: Bacteria > Chloroflexota > Limnocylindria > Limnocylindrales > CSP1-4 > JAFMJV01. Next base: position 326,942 of record CAVZWI010000002.1, on the reverse strand, counting down.
TGGATGGGGATGCGCATGTCGGGAAGGCCCAGCTGGGCCTTGGTCGAGCCGTCGATGAACTCGACGAACGAGTGCACCAGGCTCTGGGGGTGGATGATCACGTCGATGTCCTCGTACGGCACATCGTATAGCCAGTGGGCCTCGATGACCTCCAGGCCCTTGTTCATGAGGGTCGCCGAGTCGATGGTGATCTTGGCACCCATCACCCAGTTGGGGTGTTTGAGCGCGTCCTCCGCCCGAGCGTCGGCCATGCGCTCGACGGGCCAGGTCCGGAACGGCCCACCCGAAGCGGTCAGGATGAGGCGCGCGACTTCGCCGACGTCCTCGCCCACAAGACACTGCCAGATGGCCGAGTGTTCCGAATCGATGGGCCGCAGCCAGGCCAGCGGCGAAGCCAGGGGCGACTGCGTGTCGGCCGAACGGGCCTCGCTGGCCCGCGCCCGGGCCAGCGGCATCACCAGGTGACCGGCGCAGACGAGCGTCTCCTTGTTGGCGGTGGCGACCACCTTGCCGGCCCGCAACGCAGCCAGCACCGGGCGCAGGCTGACCACGCCGCCGGTGGCGACGATGACCAGGTCCACGTCATCGCGCGTCGCCATCTGGACCATGGCGTCACCGGCGTCCAAGAGCACGGTGCCTTCAGGGAGTCGTAGCCGAGTCGCAGCAGCTGCCTCAGCCAGCGAGACCACCCGGGGCCGCAGCCGTGCCGCCTGGTCCGAGAGCATCTCGGCGTCACGGCCGGCCGCCATGGCCACCACGTCATAGCGGGCAGCGCCGTCCGAGGTGAGCACATCCACCGTCTGGCGACCGAGCGACCCGGTCGATCCCAGCAGGGCCACGCCGACGCGCGCTCGGGATGCCGCCCGGTCAGCGGCCATCAGGCAGCGATGATCAGCAGGTAGGCGTAGACCACCGGAGCTGCAAAGAGGAAGGAGTCGACACGATCCAGGATGCCACCGTGCCCGGGGATGAGGTTGCTCGAGTCCTTCGCACCGGCGGTGCGCTTGAGCATCGACTCTGCGACGTCACCGGCCTGCCCGGCGACGGCCACGAAGAAGCCCAGCATCAAGCCGCCCGGCAGCCACTGGCCGGCGGCCGCAGCCAGCACGCCAGCGACGATGATCGCCGCGACGGTGCCGCCGATGACGCCGCTCCAGGTCTTGTTGGGCGAGATGTGATTGAGGAAGCGGCCCTTCTTGAAGGTACGCCCCGACAGGTAGGCGAAGGTGTCGAAGGACCAGACCGTCAGCACCAGCACCGCAAGCCACGTCTGACCAGGGCTGAAGAGGCCACCCAGCATGGCATCAGCGGGCACGGCGGGCGCAGCCACGAGGATGGCGGCCATGAACGCGAGCAGCGCCGGGTAGAGGGCGCCGAAGCCGGCGCCCATCCAGACCAGGAAGCCATCGCGGACCTCCGGGCGTCGGAAGGCATCGATGGCCAGGATGATCAGGACCGCCGCCACGTAGACGCCCACGAAGCCCTGCGGCAGGCCGGCCCAGCCCATCCCCAGGACGGCGATAGGAGGGAAGATCACGCCGGGCAGCAGCCGCACCGGGAAGCCCGCCGGCGGCAACAGCCGGAAGACCTCCAGTGCCGCTACGAACGCCAGGGCAGCGATGCCCAGGGTCAGCCAGGGCTGGCCGGCCACGAAGGTGATGATGACCACCACGGCGATGACGACCGCCGAGATGGCGCGTTCACGCATCGCAGACGGGCCTAACGCCCGAACCGGCGCGCGCGGCTGGCGAACTCGGCGATGGCCACGTCCAGCTCAGCCGGCCCGAAGTCGGGCCAGTAGCAGTCACAGAAGTAGAGCTCGGCGTACGCCGCCTGCCAGAGCAGGAAGTTGCTGATGCGCTGGTCTCCGCCGGTCCGGATGAGCAGGTCCGGGTCGGGCAGGTCGGCAGTGTAGAGATATGAGCCGAGTGCCTGTTCGTCGAGCTCGGCGAGGTTGTGGCCGTCGTCGACATAGGCGCGCACGGCGTCCACGATCTCGCTGCGCGAGGAGTAGTTGAAGGCCACGTTGAGCACCATGCGCGTCCCTCCCGCGGTCGCCAGGATGGCCTGCTCGATGGACGCCCGGGTCTCCGGCGGAAGCTCGTCGAGCCGACCGGCCAGACGCACCCGAACGCCTTCCTCGATCAGCCGAGGGGTCTCGTCGCGGATGGTCGCGTCCAGCAGGCCGATGAGCGCCTGGACCTCCAGGCTGGAGCGCTGCCAGTTCTCGCGGCTGAAGGCGTAGATGGTTAGCACCTCGATGCCACGCGCCGCGGCATGCTCGACGATGGGCCGGATGGCCTCGACGCCGGCAGCGTGGCCCTGCACCTCGGGGACCCCTTCGCGACGCGCCCAGCGGCGGTTGCCGTCCATGATGATGGCGATGTGCCGTGGCAGACGGACCTCCGGGGCGCTGGCGGCCGGGGCCTCGGCCGTACGCTTCGTCGCCGACGTCGGCGTCATCTAGACCTCGAGGACCTCCGCCTCCTTGGCGGCGCCGACGCGGTCGACCTCAGCGGTCCACTTGTGGGTCAGTGCATCGACGGATTCCTGCTGGCGATGCGCCTCGTCGGCACCGATCTCACCGGCCTTCTCCTGCTTGCGGATGGCGTCCACGGCATCGCGGCGGTGATTGCGGATCTCGACCTTGGCGTCTTCCATACGCTTGTGAACGAGCTTGACCAGCTCCTTGCGCCGCTCCTCGGTGAGCGGCGGGATATTGAGCCGCACCACGGTGCCGTCGGTGTTGGGGGTGATGCCGATGTCACTCTTCTGGATGGCCTTCTCGATGGCGCCGAGGACGCCTCGATCCCAGGGCTGGATGACCACCGTGGTCGCCTCGGGCACGCTGATGCTGGCCAGCTGGTTCAGCGGCGTCAACGTGCCGTAGTAGTCGACCTGGATGCGCTCGACGAGGGAGGTCGAGGCGCGTCCGGTGCGGATATGGTTGAAGTCGCGGTCCATCGCCCCGACGGCGGCGGCCATGTGCTCTTCGACCGTCTGGTCCTGAGCGTCACTCATGCGTTCGTCCCTCCATGGATAAGCGTCCCCACCGGCTCGCCCAGCGCGGCCCGACTGATGTTGCCTTCCTGGTTGATGTCGAAGACGAGGATGGGCATCTCATTGTCCATGCACAGGCTGACCGCCGTCGAGTCCAAGGCACCAAGACGATTGGCCAACACATCGGTATAGGTCAGCGTTTCGTAGCGTACGGCAGACGGTTCCTTGAGCGGGTCGGCACTGTACACGCCATCGACCTTGGTCGCCTTGAGCAGGATGGCCGCGCCGACCTCCACGGCGCGTAGCGCGGCCGCGGTGTCAGTGGTGAAGTAGGGGTTGCCGGTGCCGGCGGCCAGGATGACCACGCGGCCCTTCTGGAGATGGCGCTCAGCCCGGCGGCGGATGTAGGGCTCGGCGACCTCGTTCATGCCGATGGCCGTCATGACCCGCGTCTCGACCCCTGCGGTCTCCATGGCGTCCTGCAGCGCGAGGCCGTTCATCACCGTGGCCAGCATGCCCATGTAGTCGCCCGTGGCGCGGTCCATGCCCCTCGCCGATGCCGCCAGCCCGCGGAAGATATTGCCGCCACCGACCACGATGGCGACCTCCACCCCCGCGTCGCGCGCGATACGGACCTGCTCCGCGATGAAGACGCACTTCTCGGGGTCGACGCCGTACTGGCGCGAACCGAGCAGGGCCTCACCCGAGAGCTTGAGCAGGATGCGGCCGTAGCGGGCGCCCGTCTGGGGCGCCCCAGCCTCTGCGGCTCGCTCCGAGCCGTCGGTCATAGCGCTTCCCCGAGCTCGTAGCGGACGAAGCGGCGAACGCGGATGTTCTCACCGATGCGAGCGATGGCATCGGTGACGAGCTGGCCCACGGTCTGCTCGGTGTCACGGAACGTCTGCTCGTAGAGCACCACGTCCTTGTACCACTTGTTCAGTTGGCCCTCCACGATCTTGCCGCGGATCTCCTCGGGCTTCTTCAGCGTCGCCTCATCGGCCAGCAACTCCGCCTTCTTGGCTTCGAGGTCCGCCGGCGGGATCGACTCGATGGTCACATACGTGGGCGCCAGGCCGGCGACCTGCATGGCGATGTCCTTGACCAGCTGCTGGAAGTCCTCGTTGCGGGCGACGAAGTCGGTCTCACTGTTGACTTCGATGAGGACGCCCAGCCGGCCACCGGCGTGGATGTAGGAAGCGACCTGGCCCTCACGTGCATCGCGTCCGGCCCTGCCGGCGGCCTTGGCCTGGCCCTTCTGCCGTAGGAGCTCGATGGCAGCGTCGACGTCGCCATCGGTCTCGGTCAGGGCCTTCTTGCAGTCCATGAAGCCCGCACCGGTTCGGTCGCGGAGGTCCTTGACCTGTGCGGACGTGATCTCAGTTGCCATGCTCGTGGGTATCCCTTTCGTATCTCTGGTGCTAGGAGGCGGCCTCGGGCACGGCCTCGTCGGTCGTGTCAGCTTCGGTTTCGGCAGCCGGCTCATCGGCCGGGGGCTGCTCGGTCTCGGGCTTGGCGGCCTTGGTGCTCTTCTTCGTGGACGCCTTCCTGGGCTTGGCCGGCTTGGCCTCCTCAGGCGTCTTGGGCTCCTCGGCGGGTGGAGCGTCGGCGGCAGCCGTGGCTGCCAGCTGCGCTGCCGCTGCATCGGCTGGTGGCTCGCCCACGGCATCTGGACCCTCAGCACCACTGGCACCGGGCACGGGTGCGGCCGCTGGCGCCGCTGTGGCCTCGGCACCCTCCTCGCCGGGCAACACGGCCTCGTCCTCATCGGGCTCCGGCGCGAAGCTGTAGGTGCCACCGGCAGCGACCGCAGCCAGCATCTCATCGCTGGCGGTCTCGGCATCGCTGACGTCAGCGCCGATGATGGGCTCTTCGGCCGCACGTGCAGCGCGAGCACCCATGCCCTCGATGGCAGCGTCGGCGATCAGCTTGCAAAGCAGGCGGATGGCACGGATGGCGTCGTCGTTGGCAGGGATGATGTAATCGATCTGGTCGGGATCGACGTTGGTGTCGCCCGTCGCGATGACGGGGATCTCCAGGCGGCGAGCCTCGGTGACGGCGATCTTCTCACGCTGTGGATCGACTACGAAGATGGCGCCCGGCAGGCGGCGCATCTTGCGCACGCCACCTAGCTTGAGCTCCAGCCGAGCCATCTCGTCGGTCAGCTGAGAGGCTTCCTTCTTGGAGAGACGGTCCAGGTCGCCGCTGGCCTGACGCGCTTCCAGCTGGTCGAGCAAGCCCACGCGCTTGCGGATGGTCACGAAATTGGTAAGCATGCCGCCCAGCCAGCGATGGTTGACGTAGGGCATCTCGGAACGCGAGGCCTCGTCTCGAACTGGCTCCTGGGCCTGCTTCTTGGTGCCCACGAAGAGGATGTAGTCGCCGTTCGCCACCGTATCGGTCACGAAATCGAGGGCGTTCTCAAGCAGCTTGGCCGTCTGGGCCAGGTCGATGATGTGGATGCCGTTGCGCTCCGCGAAGATGTACGGCTTCATCTTGGGATTCCAGCGACGAGTCTGGTGCCCGAAGTGGACACCGGCTTCAAGCAGCTGGCGCATCGAGATGGACGGCATGGGGCGTGGACCTCCTGTGCGGTTGTTCCTCCGCGAGCCTCGTGATCCGCAGACCGGCGACCGTCGTGGGCCGCGCGGCACCCCTGCGGGGAACGGCACGCGTGTGTGATACGCAGCGGGCGCTGCGTTGGTACGCCCTGTGGGGCGGACCCGCGGGAGTCTATCACGGAGGGTGCAGGCAGCGCCCACGACACCACGGGAGGCTGCGCTCCCGACGGGGCGCTCGCCGTTACGGCGGCGTGAGGCCGCGCAGGTGCGCCTCCACCGCCCAGCCGGCACCGGACCGCCGCAAGGTCAGCAGATCCACGCGCCACGTCGGTCCGGAGTGCAGCGCCGCAACGATGGCGGGATGGCCGCCGCGGCGCAGAGCCATGGCGGCGCGATAGAGGCGCCTCACCTTGCCTCCATCGACCGACTCCAGGGCCGACCCGAATCCCCTCCCCGAGCGCGAACGAACCTCGACGATGACGACGCTGGCGCGAGAACCCGGCTCCAGCGCCACGATATCGATCTCATCGGGACCGACGCGCACGTTTCGCGCCAGCACCGTCCAGCCGTTGGCCTCGAGGTGAGCGGCGGCGGCAACCTCCGCGGCAGCGCCGACGGCACCGCGGGGGCCGGTCGGTGGTCGGGCATCGATGCTCACCCGTCCATCCTGGCGCGACCCCCTTCACCGCCGCTTACGCGGCCGTGGCCTGCTACTTCTCGGTGACATCATCATCAGGGTCGGCGTCGTCCGGGTCGGCGTGGTCATCACGCTCCAACCCCAGCGCCAGCTGATCGCCCTCCAGGATGGCGCGGATGCGCTGATAGCCCCGGCGATGGTGTGGGCTCAGACCAAGGTCCCGTAGCCCGCTGACGTGGTCCCGCGTGGCATAGCCGGCGTTGTGCTCCCAGCCATACCCCGGATACCGCACGGCCAGCCGCGCCATCAGTCGGTCCCTCGTGACCTTGGCGATGATGGACGCGCAGGCGATGGCATAGGACGAGGCGTCGCCCTTGACGATCGGCGTGTAGGGCCCGATGTGCGCTTCCATGCCGTCGATCTTCTGGCCGTCCACCAGGACGTGGTCGTAAGCCGGCAGATGCCGCAGCGCCCGGCGCATGGCCAGGTGTGCGGCCCTGCGCACGTTGAGTCGTTCGATCTCGCCGACCGAGGCGGCACCGACACCCCAGCCCAGGCTGCGGGCCTTGATCTCGTCGACGAGGCGTTCACGCTGCCGGGCGCTGAGCATCTTGGAATCGCGGACACCCGCGATCTTGCGCGTGTGCGGCCTGACCAGCACGGCAGCGGCCACGACCGGGGCGCACAGCGCTCCGGTGCCGACCTCGTCGACACCGACGACCAGTCGCGAGCCGGAGCTCCAGAGCGCGAACTCGACCTTCAGATGGGGCTGGCGGTGTGCCACGACAGGGATGCTATCGCGTGGCGCGCATCACGCCCCGGCCGTGGATGCCGGAAGAAGGGGCGGCCTCTGTCGGCCGCGACCCCGATCTAGGCGCGGCGCTCGCGCAGCGTCGCAGCCTTGCCCACTCGCTTGCGCAGGAAGTACAGCTGCTTGCGGCGGACCACTCCGTGGCGCACGACCTGGATCTTGTCGATCCGAGGCGAGTTGACCTTGAAGGTACGCTCCACGCCGACGCCGCTGCGGAGGGCGCGCACGGTGATGGAACGGGTGATGCCGCCACCGCGCATGCGCATGACCGTGCCTTCGAAGACCTGGATGCGCTCGCGGGTGCCCTCGACGACCTTGACCGAGACACGCACGGTGTCGCCGGGCGCGATCTCTGGCAGGTCGGTTCGGATCTGGTCGGCGACGATCTCGTCGAGAACGGTCACTTGGGTCACTTCCTGGTGGTGGCGCCTCAGGCCGCTGTCGGCGGCGGGCATGCGTTGGCAGGCACTGGATGTCTGGGTCGATGGCGGAGTATAGCAGGCTGGCCGGCCTTCGCCCTCGAGCCTCGTCCTCGGCGTGCGCCTTCAGCTCTCGCCGTCAGCCTGGCCGATCAGCAGGTCGGGCCGGTTGCGTCGGGTTCGCGCCAGGGCCTGCTCCTGCCGCCAGGCAGCGACCGCTCCATGGTTGCCGCTGACGAGGATCTCGGGCACCGTCATGCCACGGAACTCCGGCGGTCGCGTCCACTGGGGGTACTCCAACAGGCCGTGCGAGAACGATTCCTCTTGGGTCGAGGCGTCGTCGATGGCACCGGGCAGGAGCCGCAGCACCGCATCGATGACCGCGAGCGCCGCGATCTCTCCCCCGGAGAGGACGAAATCCCCGACCGAGAGCTCGAGGTCGACCAGCCCGCGGACACGATCGTCGATGCCCTCGTAGCGGGGGCAGACGAAGACCAGCTGCGCGCGCTCCGAGAGGTCCTGTGCCCGCGCCTGGCGAAACGGCTCACCGCCGGGATCGAGCAGGATTCGAACGGCGTCCGAACCGGTCGGCGCGATCGAGTCCAGGGCGTCGGCCACCGGCTCCGGCCGCAGCACCATGCCGGCACCGCCCCCGTAGGGGGTGTCATCGACGGAGCGATGCCTGCCCAGTCCCCATTCGCGCAGATCGTGCGCGTACAGCTCCGCGAGCCCACCGGCCAGCGCCCGCCCGGGGATCGATTCGGCCAACGGCCCGGGAAAGACCGCGGGGAAGAGGGTGATGACGTCGATGCGCATCAAGGCTCCGACTGGGGCCCAGCCGGCGGTGCGTCGGGCGGAGCCACGTCGGGGGCAGATCCGGTCGAGCCGACCACTGGGTCCGGCTTGCGGCGCCGTGGCCGCTTGCGCGCCGCCTTGCGATCCTCGCGACTGATGCCGTGGCGACGGCGACGGCGCGGGGGCTTGTCGGGCAGGTCGAGGGCCGCCGCATCCACGACCAGCCGGCCCCCGGCTGGATCGAGCTCGACGACCACGCCCTGCACCGCAGGGACGAGCAGCTCGCCGCGCTTGCCGCCCTGCACCACGTAGACCTCACCCGCCCCGGCGCGGAAGACGTCGACGACACGGCCCAGGGACTCGCCTTCGATGGTGGTGGCTTCCAACCCCCGGACCTGGTGCCAGTAGTAGCTGCCGGCGGGCAGCGGATCGGTCACCACCACCTCGAGGTAGTGGTCGCGCAACGCTTCGGCCGACTCGCGTGTCGGGAGTTCCGCGAACTGCACCAGCAGGCCCGACTTGGCAGGGCCTGTCCAGGAGACCGTCAGCGGGCGGTCGTCCCCATCGACGTACAGCACCGAACCGACGGCGAAGCGGTCAGGATCGTCACTCAGGACTTCGATGCGGACCGCGCCCCGCAACCCGTGGAGTCCGCGCACGAGCCCGACGGTGACGCGCTCATCGACGGGCATCGTCACGTGGGGCTAGACGATCTCCAGGGAGATGGACTCGCCGTCGCGCGTGGCGACGACCTTCAACAGTGTGCGCAGGGCCTTGGCCACGGAGCCGTTGCGGCCGATGACCTTGCCCATGTCATCCTCGGCCACGGACAACTCGATGACCTGCACGCCGTCTTCCTCGTGGACTTGGACACTGACCGCATCGGGGTCGTCGACCAGGGACTTGGCCACGAACGTGACCAGCTCGACTGCAGCCATGCTACTTGGCGTCTGGGAGGATGCCGACCCGGCGGAAGAGGCGCTCCACGGTGGCGGAGGGCTTGGCGCCCTGCTCCATCCACTTGACGGCCTTCTCAGCGTCGACGTTGATCTCGACTGGTTCACTGCGCGGGTTGTAGTGACCCAGCGTTTCGATGGAGCGACCATCGCGGGCATTGCGGCTGTCAGCGACGACGAAGCGGTAGCTGGGCTGCTTGGTCGCGCCGACTCGGGTGAGACGGATTCGGACTGCCAAGGGTTTCGGAGACCTCCTGTGGGGCGAGGGCGTCGCCGCGAGAGTTGGGTCGCGCAGACATGAAGACGCCGGGCGCCGTCAGACGACGCCCGGCGAATGGTACCTCTTCGGCAGGTTACTGGTTGGCGATGACCGTCATCCGGGCGCTCATGACCTCGTCATCGGCCGTGCCCACCGCGATCATGCGGTCGAGACCGGTGGCATAGGGTGCGATGTCAGCCCACTCGGGGATCATCATCGAGAGCATCGGATCGAGGGCCGTCAGCAGCGAGCTGATGTTGACGTACATCACGCCGCTGTTGGTGGTGTCACCCGCGAGCGCGTCGACGTAGCCGGCACTGCTGCCGAGCGAGTCGCCCCCGTCGGCGGCCAGCGCTGACTGCACGAAGTCGCCCAGGCCGATGAGCAGGTGGCCATCGGCGACGGCCACGCTGATGTGGTCGCCGAGCGCGATGGGCAGGCCCGACTCGGCCAGCATCTGATCGAGCGGCAGCATGATGTTGGTGACCTCGACGTCACCGACCATCTCGGTCTCGACGCTGATGCCGGTCTCGGCGGGGTTGCCGCCGAACAGGCGGATCAGGCTGAGGAGGCTGGCCACGCGATCGGCGGCGACAGCCTCGTCAGAGACTTCACCGGCCATGCCGAGCCAAAGGCCATCCGAGCTGAGGCCGGCGCCGACGCTGGCATCGACCACGAAGTCAAGGAACTGCGGCAGCGGCACGCCCAGCATGCTGGTGATGGGGCTGTCCGCACCGAACAGCATGTCGATGTCAGACATGCCACCGGCCTGATCGCCGGGGGTGGAGCCCGCCTGGGATGCCATCAACTCGACGAGGCCGTTCAGGGTCGTCTCGACCGTGGTGCCCATCTCGCGAGCTTCGACATACAGTTGCGTCTCGGCAGGGAAGAGGTTGGCCAGGTCCGACTCACCCAGTGGCAGGTCGATCGTCCCCTGCGCGGGCGTCACGATGGCTTCGAGGTTGAGGCGGTCGGCCTCAGCCGCGAGGTACATGACCATATCCGTCGGGAGCATGGCGGTGAGATCGCCGATGGGCAGATCCATGCCGGTCTGGCCGCCGGCCATCATGCCGGCCATGTCGATGAGCGAACCGAACGACTGCAGGTCGATGTAGGCAGCACCGAGGTGCCCTGCGGGCACACGGGCGAACGCCGTCGAGAAGTCGGGATCGTCGGCCAGGCTGGGCGCGTTGCCATCGAGGACCTCGATGCCGGCCTTGACCATCGTGGGGTCGTTGCTGATCAGCATCCAATCGCCGTGGACGGCTCCGCTGGTCGAACCGTCACTCAGGACCGCGGTTCCGTTGACCATCTCCTCAGTGGCGGTCGAACCGGCCATGGTCGTCAGCATCGAAGAGGCGAGCTCGGCGTCCGCTACGGCCATCCCGATGAGCATGGGCGGATCCCCAGCGCCTCCCATCACCGCCTGCGAGGTCGCCGATGGCCAGGCCGATCTCGCCGGTCAGCACATCGCCGACCAGGCGGGTATCGGCCGGCACGGTGCCCATCTGGCCAGCCAGGCCGGCGAGGGCTTCGTCCAGCTTCATATCGAAGCTGCCGGTGTCGGCAAAGCCTGGGAATGCGGTCAGCATCTGGGCCAACATCTCATCCTGGCCCGCAGGCATGTCAAGCCGGGCCTCGAGATAGATGGGCGTATCGGCCGGGACGAAAACCGGGCCCTGTGACTCGCCCTGGCCACTCTGGGCGAAGACGACGAGTCCGGAGCCGGAGATGACGAGCGCGAGGGTGGCGACGAGGGCCACGGCCCAGCGCCAGAGGCCACCACGACCACGGGTCGGGTTCGCTGAAGGAACGGACATGGATACCTCCGAGGCGTCGAGTTGGGGGTGGTCGGTTGATCTCAACAGCGTCATTGTCTCACCGCTGCCGCGCAGTCCACACTAGGACAGCGGTCCCATCGGCAGGCCGGCGATCTTGCCCCCTCTGCCGCGCATCATCTTCATCACGCGCTGCATCTCGCCGAACTGCTTGACCAGCCGATTGACCTCCGGGAGGCTGGTCCCGGAGCCGCGAGCGATGCGCCGCCGGCGAGACGCATTGAGGATGCCCGGGTCAGCACGCTCCGCGCGCGTCATCGAGCTGATGATGGCTTCCACGTGCGCCAGCTCGCCGCGGTCGATGGCCTGTTGCGCCTGCTTGGCGGCGCCGCCGAGGCCCGGGATCATGTCGATGATGGAGCCCAGCGGGCCCATCTTCTTGACCTGCTGCATCTGGTCCAGGAAGTCGTCGAGCGTGAAGGCGTTCTTCTTGAGCTTCTCGGCCAGCTTCTCGGCTTCCTTGGCGTCGTAGGTCTCCTGTGCGCGCTCGACGAGGCTGACCACGTCACCCATGCCGAGGATGCGGCCGGCGAGTCGATCGGGGTGGAAGACCTCCAGGGCGTCGGTCTTCTCACCGGTGCCCATGAACTTGACGGCCAGGCCGCTGACCGCGGAGATGGAAAGGGCCGCGCCACCCCGGGCATCACCGTCGATCTTGGTCAGCACCAGGCCACTGACCGGTGTGTTGGCGTGGAAGGCCTCGGCTACCGAGACGGCCTCCTGCCCGACCATGGCATCGACCACCAGCAAGGTCTCGGTGGGACTGACCGCCGCGTGCACCTCGCGGATCTCCGCCATGAGCGCCTCGTCCACCTGCAGGCGGCCGGCGGTATCGAGGATGAGCACATCGCGGCCGGTAGCCCGGGCATGGGCGACCGCGCCGCTGGCGATATCGACCACACGGGTGCCGGCGGGCGCGCTGTAGACGGGGATATCCAGGCTCTTGCCCAGCGTGATGAGCTGCTCCACCGCGGCCGGCCGATACGGATCCGCCGCGACCAGCAGCGGCTGGCGGCCCTGGCGCACGATCCAGCGAGCCAGCTTGGCCGATGAGGTGGTCTTGCCCGAGCCCTGCAGGCCGACCATGGCGATGACCGCGGGCGAGCCGTCGAAACGGAAGGTACGGTCTCCGGCGCCGAGGATGACGGTGAGCTCCTCGTGCACGATCTTGACCACCATCTGGCCGGCATTGACGCTCTCGACGACCTGCGCGCCGATGGCACGCTCCTTGACCCGCCGGACGAAGTCCTTGACGACCTTGTAGTTGACGTCAGCCTCGAGCAGGGCCAGACGGATCTCACGCATGGCGACATCGACATCCTCCTCGGAGACACGGCCGTGGCCGCTGAGCCCGGCGAGGGCGATGCGGAGGCGATCGGAGAGGGCGTCGAACATGTCGGTCAGTCTAGCGGCGCTGGCGATTTGGCCTCACGACCGCCGCTCAGGAGCCGGCAGATCCGTCGACGGCGAACAGCGCAGCCACGAAGGCATTGGGATCGAAGTCACGCAGGTCGGACAACTTCTCGCCCAGGCCCACGAAGAGCACGGGCACATCCGTGCTGCGCTCGATGGCGAACGCCACACCACCCTTGGCCGTGGAGTCCAACTTGGTCAGCGCGATGGCCGTCAAGCCCGACGAGTCGTTGAAGGCCTTGGCCTGCAGCAGCCCGTTCTGGCCGGTGGTGGCGTCGAGCACGAAGAGCACCTCCGGTCGCGCCTCCGGGATGCGCTTGCCGATGGTGCGCCGGATCTTGGCCAGCTCCTCCATCAGGTTGGCCTTGGTGTGCAGCCGCCCGGCGGTGTCGATGATGACGACATCCATCCCGCGCGCTACCGCTGCGTCCATGGCGTCGAAGACGACCGCGGAGGGATCGGCACCGGCGGCGTGAGAGATGACGGGCACATCGATGCGCTCCGCCCAGCTGCTGATCTGCTCGATGGCGGCGGCACGGAACGTGTCGGCGGCGGCCAGCAGGACCTTGGCACCCAGCGACTTGAAGCGGTACGCCAGCTTGGCGATGGTCGTGGTCTTGCCGGTGCCGTTCACGCCGACCACCAGGATGACCGCGGGGATGCCGCGTCCGGGGATACGCGGCCACGGCACCGGCTTGCGCTCCGCGAACAGCTGCAGCAGCTCCAGCTGCAGCGCCTTCTGTGGACCCACGTCGGTGCGCGCGCGAGCACGGTCACAGACCTCGATGGCGAGCTCGGCGCCGAGATCGGCCGAGATGAGCGCCTCCTCGACCTCCTCCCAGGTCTCATCGTCGGGGTGACCCGAGCCCAGCAGGCTCTTGACGCGCTCGGCGAACCCCTGGCGCGTCGGCTTCAGCGCGTTCTGCAGCAGGATGCGATCGGGAGTCGGGGCTCCGCGCTCGGGTGCCGTCATGCCCGGGCTCCGGCGGCAAGCCGTGGGTCGCCTTCGGGCAGATCGGCCAGCTTGAGCGAGATGACCCGACTGACCGCATCATCGCCGACGGTCACGCCATACAGTGCGTCCGCAGCCTCGATGGTGCCGCGGTTGTGGGTGATGACCACGAACTGGATCTCCTCTGCGAGCGAGCGGAGCGCGGACGAGAAGCGTCCGATGTTGGCTTCGTCGAGTGCCGCATCCACCTCGTCGAGCACGCAGAAGGGTACCGGTCGTACCTCCAGCATGGCCATCAGCAGCGCCACCGCGGTGAGGGCTCGCTCGCCGCCGGAGAGCATGGCCAACGGCTGGCGCTTCTTGCCCGGTGGGCGCGCCGTGATCTCGACGCCGGTGGAGGACAGGTCGGAGGGGTCGGTCAGCGAGAGCTGCGCCTCGCCACCTCCGAAGAGCTGGTGGAAGCGGCGGCCGAAGGCACCCTCGAGCGCCTCGAACGTCCGGCCGAACTGCTCGGTCATCAGGCTCCCCAGGCGGGCGATGAGCTCGCGCGTGTCACGGATGGCCTTCTCGAGGTCCTCGCGCTGCGACTCCAGCGACTCCAGTCGCTGCTTGACCTCGGCCAGCTCCTGGACCGCGAAGGGATTGCTGGCACCGACGTCGTTGAAGCGTCGACGCAGCGCGGCGATGCGGACGCGCGAGGGCGGCTCCGGCAGATCGGACTGGGCGGCAACCCCCTCCCGCCAGGCATCCAGGGCCGCGTCCAGGGCCGCTTCGAGCAGCTCGGGCAGCTCGTCACCATCGGGGACCCGCGGCGGCGCGGGCTGACCACTCTGGATCAGCAGCATCTGCAGACCATCGTCCCCGATCGACGCCAACTCCACGAGCAGGCCCTCACGAGCGGCATCCACCTGCAGGCGCGCCTCCATCTCGGCGACTTCGCTCTGGCGACTCCGTCCCTCCGCAGCCCGTAGGCGCTCGCGTGCAGCACTCGCCGCCGACTCGATCGCCAGCAGGTCGTTGCGCTCGTCGCGAGCCCGCGACACCGAGGCCTCGAAGGCCTCGCGCTCACGACCCTGGACGATCTGTGCCGCGGCGAGCTCCGTGGCCAGGCGTTCGCGCTCGGCGACCAGGTCCGCATCGCGGCCGCTGAGGGCGACCTCCTCGCCATCGAGTTCCTCGAGTCGCACCTCGGCGAGCCCCAGGCCGACCTCGGCCCGACGGCGTTCCTCCATGGCGCGATCGCGCACGGCGCGGGCCTCAGCGGCCACGTCCGCGGCAGCATCGCGCTCACGGCGCAGTACCGCGGCGCGCGCTTCCAGAGCTTCGAGAGCACTACGTGCCCCTGGGTCGGCGTCCTCGCCAGCCTGGCTGGCATCGAGATCGGCGAGCTCGGCGGCACGTTGGCGGGCCTCCGCTGCGGCCGCCGATGCCTCATCGCGAGCACGTTCCAGGAGGGCTTCCTGCCAGGCCAGTTCGCGGGCCGCGTTCTCGGCGGCGGAAGCCGCGCTGCGGTCGGCCTCATCGGCGATGCGCCGGCCACGCCGCGCTCCGTCCAAACGCTCACGAGCCGACCGGGTCGCGGTGGCAGCGACGACACGGGCATCCTGCGCGGCGGCGGCGCGGGCCGTCGCGCCCGCCAGGTCGACGAGCGCACGCTCCAGACGCCGATCAACCTCGTCACGGGTGGCGCGGCGCTCCAACAGGGAGACCCCGGGCGCCGGACGCAGCACGCCCAGGTCATCGATGACCACGCCATCGCGGGTCACGAGGCGCCAGCCCGGTGGCAGGAGCTCCCGAAGCGCGAGCGCGTCGTCAAGTCGCGGGACCCATGCGCAACGTGCCAGCAGGCGCGCTGCGTGAGCGTCCGGATCGAGTCGCAGCGCCGCCGACAGTGGCCCGCCGCCGGCCGCGCTGACGCGCTCCTCGAGCTTGGCCGCGACGCGGTCGCCACCACGGCTGCGACCATCACCGCCGTCGCGCAGGACCAGCACCGACGCGGCGTCGGCGAGGGCACGCGCGTCGTCGGGGTCCAGCACCAGGCCGGCGAGGATCTCGCCCAGCGCCGCTTCGACCGCCAGGCGCAGGTCAGGTTCCACCTCCAGGCCATCGGTGAAGCGCCGGCCGCCTCGAGCCCGGACGCTGCGCAGCAGGGCGTCGTCGGGACCGGTCTCCAGCTGCTGGTCGAGCGCCTCACGACGCGCGCTCAGTCCCTCCTGCTCGGCCCGCAGCCGGCTGAGTGCCTCATTGGCCGCGGCCGCCTCGGCATCGGCCTGGCTCGCCGCGGCCCGCACATCGGCCGCCTCCTGCTCGGCGGTCGCTTCTGCCGCATGGGCTTGCGTGCGGGCAGCGGCAGCCGCCTCAGCACGCTCCGCGGTCGTGCCCGCCTTCTCGGTGGCAGCCGCCACCTGCGCCTGCTGCGCCAGGTGCTGACGTTCGGTCTCGGCGGCACGTCGGGTGGCGCGCTCGGCGTCACTCGCAAGCCGTCCTCGGGTGGCGCGGGCAGACGCGGAACGCTCGGCATCAGCCCGACCGGCCTGGCGCAGCTCCTCGGCGTCGCGGTTCGCCTCTGCCAACCGCTGCTCGGCCTGTTCGAGGGCGTCCTCCACGGCGCGGTCGGGCGCAGGAAGGACCGCAGCCATGCGTCGCCGTGCCTCCTCGGCGCGTTGCGTGGCGGCCGTGCGCTCGGCTGCCAGGCGATCTCGCTCGCGAACCAGCGACGCGGCCTCGCTGGCCACGCGCGTCCCTGCCAGCTCGATGCGCTGCACGGTCGCGCCGGCTTCCTCCAGCCGTTCACGCCGTCGCTGCTCCGCGTCCGCCCGCTCCGACAGCGCCCGGGTCAGGGCGGCGGCCCGTTCCTCGGCATCGCGCAGTGCAGCCAGCGCTGCATCAGCGTCGCGTCGCGAGGCGGTCAGCGATGCCGCATGACGACTCGAATTCGACCTCAGCTGCCGAGAGCCGGGCACGCGCACCGGCCACCAGCGCCTCCGCCAGCTCCGCGCCGGCCGCCATGCGGGCCTCCTGCTGCTCGGCTTGAGCCGCTAGGCGGCGGGCCTGCGGGCGCAGCTCGGCGAGCACGTCACGGACGCGCTCCAGGTTGCCTTCAGCCTCCGCCAGCTCGGTCTCCGCCTTCTTGCGGCGCCGCTGGTGCTTGCGGATGCCGGCGGCCTCCTCGAACAAGGGCCGGCGTTCCTCCGGACGCAGCGCCAGTGCCTGGTCGACCATGCCCTGGCCGATGAAGAGGAAGGCGTTGTCGGCGATGTTGGCGTCATCGAGCAACTCGACGAGGTCGCGCAGGCGGATGCGCTGGCGGTTGATGAGGTATTCGTTCTCACCGGAGCGAAAGAGGCGACGCGACAGTTCCACCTCCCCGTAGTCGACCGAGAGGAGGCGGTCCTCGTTGTCGATGACGAGGCTGACGTCGGCCATGCCCACGGCGCGCCGAACGGCGCTGCCGGCGAAGATGAGGTCTTCGGCGCGGCGGCTGCGCAAGGCGCGACCCTGCTCGCCGAGCGCCCAGCGCAAGGCGTCGGCGAGGTTGGACTTGCCACTGCCGTTGGGCCCGACGACGGCGGAGATGCCCGGTCCGAACTCGACCACGGTGCGCTCCGCGAAGGACTTGAAGCCGACCATCCGCAGTTCGCGCAGGCGGGCCAGGCTCATGGCGCCGAGCCGCCCGCCGTGAGGGTCATGGCATCGAGCCGTTCGAGTGCCGCTTCAGCGGCCCTGGTCTCCGCTTCGCGACGGCTGCGACCCTCGCCGCTGCCACGGACCTCGCCATCGATGGCGACCTCCACTACGAAGTGGCGATCGTGATCGGGGCCGTCGCTGCTGATGATGCGATAGGCCGGAGCTCGGCCACTGTCCGCGAAGGCACGTTCCTGCAGACGGCTCTTGGGGGCCTTGAGAGCATCGATGGGCAGCGCTGCTTCCAGCTCCGGCGCCGCGGCATCGAGGATGAAGCGACGTGCCGCCTCCAATCCCTGGTCGAGGTAGATGGCGGCCACGATCGACTCGAAGAGACCCGCCAGCACGGACGGACGACCGCGCTCGCCGGAGTTCGCGGCGCCCTGGCCAAGGACGAGCGCGTCGCCGATGCCGAGGCGGCGGGAGATGCGCGCCAGACCACGGGTGGAAACGATGGCGGCCCGCCGAGTGGTGAGCACGCCCTCCGGCTCGTCACGGTGGCGCTTGAACAACGCCTCCGACATGATCAGGGACAGGACCGCGTCCCCGAGGAACTCGAGCCGCTCGTTGGACTCGCTGGTGCCCTCGGGGTGCTCGTTCACATAGCTGCTGTGGACGAACGCTTCGGTCAGCAGTGCGGGGTCGTCGAACTTCAGCCCAAGACGGTCGGCCAGTGCGGCGCGGCTCGTGGGCATGGACCCCGGTCGAGGATTACTGGTTGAGGTGCTCGTCGACGTAGTCGACAGCGTCCTGGACGGTCCGGATCCTCTCCGCGTCCTCATCTGAGATCTCGGTACCGAACTCCTCCTCGAGGCTCATGACGAGCTCGACGAGGTCAAGGGAGTCGGCGTTCAGGTCGTCTACGAACGAGGACTCGGGCTTGACTTCGGCCTCGTCCACACCGAGCTGCTCGACGACGATCTTCTTGAGTCGCTCGTAGGTCGAAGCGGTCACTCTGTTGTTCCCTCCGTATGGGCTGCTATCACTGATCCGGTCTCACGCTCCGGAGACTCGTGGGGCGCTGGCCCCGCGATGGTCCCCTCGTTCTCGGTCACCTCTTGTGCGACACGGCCGAGAACGCCATTCATGAGCCGCCGGGTGGGCTCTCCGCTGTAGGTTCGAGCAAGCTCGACCCACTCCGATATCGTCACCCGGGCTGGCGTCGTCGGGCAGTGTAGCAGTTCACCCATGCCGCAACGTAGCAAGGCGCGATCGATCCGCGCCAGCTGGACGACCGGGTAAGTCGGGGCGACCGCCTCGATACGAGCGTCGATGCTGTCACGGTGCGCGACCACCGCTGCCACGATGCGCCGTGCGTGCGCGGCGGCACGATCACCCACATCCCCTTCGGCCAGCCGGCGGGTCAGGGCCGTAGTGGCGGTACGCTGTCCGAATTCGGCCTCGAAGACCGCGGCCAGGGCGACCTGGCGGGCTTCCCGTTCGGGCTCGTGCATGCCGCCGCTCCGGGTCGGCACCGCCGGGACGGGATCAGGCACGACCAGCCACGTCGTCCCGGTCGGTCTTCAGCGCGTCAGTCTTCAGCACGTCGGTCTCCGGCGGCTCAGCCACCAGCGAGCCATCCGGATGCAGCGCCGCGGCCTTCTTCCGAGCGGTCGACTTGTCCACGCCCTCGGACGCCAGCGTGGCGGTGATGCGTTCGGGGATATCGGCGCGAGCAGCCGCAGCCGTGACCTCGACGGCATAGCCGATCATGCGTCGCTTGGCGCTGCCGTGGGTGATGAGCACGGTGCCGTTCACGCCCAGCAACGGCGATCCACCCAGCTTCTCGTAGTCGAAGCGCTCCCGGATGCGTTTGACGCCGGGACGCATGAAAAGGTAGCCCAGCGGACCCCACGGGGGGCGCTTGAACTCCGCCCGCAGCATGTCGAAGATGACCGTCGAGAGCCCTTCGAAGAACTTCATCACCACGTTGCCGACCGAAGCGTCACAGACGACGACGTCGGCTGCGTGGTGCGGCACATCCCGGCCCTCGACGTTGCCGATGAAGTTGAGATGGCCGTCCCGCAGCAGGGCGGTGGCATCCTGCACACGCGTCTCACCCTTGCCCTCCTCGCCGCCGATCGAAAGCAGCGCCACGGTGGGGTCCTTGACACCCAGCACGCGTTGGCTGAAGAGCGAGCCCATGTGCGCGTACTGCGCCAGGTTGACGCCGGTGGAATTGGTCGTGGCACCGATGTCCAGGAGCATCAGTGGCCCGGTCTCGGTGATCATCTGCACCGCCAGTGCCGGCCGGTCCACGCCGGGCAACCGCTTCAGGTTGAAGATGGCGCTGGCGACGCCGGCACCGGTGTGGCCGGCGGTGACCACGGCATCCGCCCCACCATCGCGTACCAGTCGCATGGCCACGTTGATACTGGCATCACGTTTGCGGCGCACCGCTACCGCCGGGGCCTCGCCCATGTCCACCAGCTGCGAGGCGTGCACGATGCTGACATGCGGCGGCAGCGGTTCGTCGATGAAGGGCCTGATGCGGGCCTCGTCGCCGACGAGGATGACCTCTACGTCATCGTGGAGCCGGGCCCAATCCACCGCACCACGCACGACCTCCTCGGGCGCGTGATCGCCGCCCATGGCATCGACGGCCACACGCGGACGCTCAAGCCTGCCGTCCTGTCGACTTCGGTTGAGGGCAGCGAGGTCCATCTCAGGCAGCTCGAGCGGCGTGCTGGAAGATCAGCCTCAGGAACTCTGCTCGGACGGCTTCTTCGCGCGGATCTTGACCGCCTCGCGACCGCCGTACCAACCGCAGTTGGGGCAGGCGTGATGCGGGCGCTTGGGCTGGTGACAATGCGAGCACGACTCCAGACTCGGGACCGAGAGCGCGTGATGCGAGCGCCGCTCGCGCTTGCGAGTGCTCGAGACACGTCGCTTGGGGACTCCCATGGGTTACCTCTGCTTCTCTTGGCTACTGCAGGTGGTCGAGCATCCCGGCCAAGCTGGCCAGGCGCGGGTCGACGTCATTCTTGGGATGCTGGTGCCCAGGGGCATCGGTCAGGTCCATGCCGCAGTCCTCGCACAGGCCCGGGCAATCCGGTCGGCAGAGCGGGGCGATGGGTTCGGCCAGGGAGATGGCATCGCGGATGACCGGCTCCAGGTCCAGCTCGTGATGGTCCGACAAGTGCAGCACGTCCGGGCTGTCGGCGGTGTCGGTCGGCAAGCCGCTGTCGAGGTCGAGCGAGGGCAGCGCCTCATCGTCGATGTCGACGGAGATCGGCGAGCGCGCGGGACGCAGGCAGCGCGAGCAACCTTCCGCCAGCGCCGCCTCCAGGCGACCCTGCACCAGGATGCTGCGACCCGAGTTGGTGAGCCGCAGCCGACCAACGATCGGCTCCGCCAGCTCCAGCCCGTCAGCGAGCGACAGTGCCTTCAGCGCGACCTCGTGGCTCTCGCTCGTGCCGGGCGCCGAGCGCAGCAGGTCGGCGACGTTATAGCTGAGCATGCGTCCGTTCGTCTACCACCGACGCATCGTCCGACCTTGCCGGGTCACTGCCGTCGGTGGGGTAGCGCTCATCGAGGGCAGACAGGCCGCGGCGGATGGACTGCAGTGCCTTGACCACCTCACCCTCGAGCTTCACCAGGACGTTGGCCGCGTATGCATCGGCACCTTGCTGGACCTCAAGCGCCTCACCTTTGGCCTCTTCGATCGATCTCCCCCGAGCGCACCTCCGCGGCCCGGGTCAGCTCACGTTCCTCGATGAGGAAGGCGGCCTGCTCCTGGGCTCGCGCGATGATGCGTTCAGCCTCGTCCTGGGCGCGCTCGACGAGCCGAGACGACTCCTCGTTGATGCGCTTGGCCTGGCGGACCTCTTCAGGCACTGCGACACGCAGCTGCTCGATGAGATCGGTGGCAGCCACCTTGTCGACCATCACGGCGTTGGTGCCGGGCAGGCGGCGACCCTGCTCGACCAGAGCATCGAGTCGCTCGATGAGGAACATGAGGTCTATGACACGGACTCCTGTTGGACAGGCGAGAACGACTGGGCATTGTAGCCCACCTCCCCTGCCCTCCTACTCTAGCGGACCCGTCGAGGAACCCGCAGGAGGGCGCACGGGCCGCCCCCGCAGTCGACGAGCCACGCTGTCGGGGACCATGGCGCTGACGTCACCATCGAAGGCCGCGATCTCACGCACCAGGCCGGAGCTGAGGTAGGCGTGCTCGATGCCGGTCATGAAGAAGACCGAGTCGACGTCCGGGGCCAGCTTGTGGTTGAGATGCGCGATGGCCAGCTCGTTCTCGAAGTCCGAGAGGGCTCGGAGTCCACGCACGATCGACGTCGCGCCGAGTTCGTGGGCGAGGTCGACGGTCAGGCCGGCGAAGGTGGTGACCTCGATGTCGGCGGCCACCGCCGGCTCCAGCTCTTCGCTGATGGCCTCGCGGATCATCGCGACACGCTCGGCGGCTTCGAAACTGGGCGTCTTGCGCGTGTTGACCAGCACCGCCACGACCAGACGGTCGAAGACCGCGCTGGCTCGGTCGATGATGTCGAGGTGGCCGAAGGTGAGGGGATCGAAGGACCCGGGATAGACGGCCAGGCGCATCAGGCCCTCCTTGAGCGTACGTCAGGCCCCTGACGATACACGCTCAGGGCGGTCTCGCCGAAGCGTCGCTCGCGCACGCGCACCAACGTGCCGCTGCGCTCGGGTGGGGAGTCCTTCCAGAAGTGCTTGGCCACCACCACTGCAGCGCCGTCCAGCCAGCCGCCCTCGGGTTCGCCGAGACGTGTCAGGGCAGCCAACAGGTCGTCGGTCTGCGGGTAGGGCGGGTCCAGCAACACACAGCCGAAGGGGGCCTCCGCGACCTGCGACACGGCGGACAGAAAGGCCAGCACGTCGCGCCGGACGACGCGGGCGTCGGCCCCGAGGTCGGTGCGCTCGAGGTTGCGGCCGATCACGGCGGCGGCCCGGCCGTCCTTCTCCACCAGCACCGCGGCCGGCGCACCACGACTCAGGGCCTCGATGCCGGCCGCGCCGGAGCCGGCGAAGAGATCGAGCATGGGCCGCTCCCAGACGTCCTCGCGCTCGGCCTCGATCATCGAGAAGAGCGCCTGCTTGACCTTGTCGCTCAGCGGCCTCGTGCCCGGACCGGGAGCATCGAGCCGCAGCCCACCGGCGCGGCCGGTCACCACCCGGCCCGCATCAGGCACCGACGGCGTCCTCGTCGCTGCCCTCGCCGGCGGCGATGGCGGCCAGCCAACCACGTCGGAGCACCTCGCCGAAGGCGGCATGCTCGGGCAGCAGCTGCCCCTGCGCGTCGAGCATCGACTCGGCCTTCTGGCGGCAGCGCACCGCGAGTTGCTGGTCGGCCTCGTCGGCCAGCCTGGCCAGGCGCATGCGCGGCAGACCACTCTGGGTCAGCCCCAGCACATCGCCCTCACCACGCAGTCGCCAGTCCTGCTCAGCCAGCACGAAGCCATCGTCGGAATCGTGGATGGCCTTCAGGCGCGCTCGTGCCACGGTGTCCTGGCTGACGTCGGCGACCAGGACGCAGTACGCCTGGGCCGTGCCGCGACCCACCCGGCCACGTAGCTGGTGCAGCTGCGAGAGGCCGAAGCGGTCGGCATCCAGCACGATCATCAGGCTGGCCTCAGGCACGTCCACGCCGACCTCGACCACGGTCGTGCCCACCAGCACGTCCAGCCCGCCGTCGCGGAAGCGCGTCATCTCGGCATCACGCTCGTCGGCGCGCAAGCGCCCGTGGACCAGGCCGATCCCTAGCCCCGGCAACTGCGCCCGTAGTCGCGCAGCGACCTCCTCGGCACCGCGCGCCGCAGCATGGCCGTCGGCGGCATCCAGCGAGGGCCGAGCCTCGACGGGCTGCTCGCCGTCGCTGGCGGCCTCGGGGTCGATGTGCGGCACCACCACGAAGGTCCGATGCCCTGCGGCCGCCTCCCTCTGGACCTGCCGCCACGTGCCGGCCAGATCGTCGGGCGCCTTGACGCCGGTGATGATCCGAGACCGTCCGGCCGGGGCCGAGCGCAGGTCGGAGACATCCAGGTCGGCATACAACACCTGCCCCAGAGTGCGCGGGATGGGTGTGGCCGTCATCAGCAGCACGTGTGGCGCCTGGCCCTTGGCGGCCAGCGCTTCGCGCTGTGCCACGCCGAACCGGTGCTGCTCGTCGATCACCACCAAGTCCAAGCGGGCATAGGCGACCGACTCCTGCAGCAAGGCGTGGGTGCCCACCACGACCTGTGCCTGGCCGGAGGCGATGGCCTCCAGGGCGGCTTTGCGGCCCGCCCCACTGAGCGATCCGGTCAGCAGCGTCACCGGCAGCGCAGCGTCGCTCAGCAGGTCGGCGATGGTCTCCGCCAGCTGCCGTGCCAACAGGTCCGTGGGTGCCAGCAGCGCACCCTGTCCGCCGGCCCGGGCCGCCAGTGCCAGCGCGTAGGCCGCTACGGCCGTCTTACCTGAACCCACGTCACCCTGGATGAGCCGCAGCATGGGCACGCTCTCGCCAAGGTCGTGCCGGACGGCGGTCATGGCCGCGACCTGGTCGTCGGTGAGTCGGACATCGCGCCCCACACGGCGCACCAGCCCGGCCCGGATGGCGGCGCGGATGGCCTGCTCTTCCGCGGCCGGGACATCGATGACCGACCGGCGCTCGTGGCGGCGCTGTCGCCGTCGCTGCACCATGCCCACCTGCAGCGCCAGCAGCTCGTCATGGGCCAGCCGTCGCACCGCGGCGTCGCGCTGCTCGAAATCATCGGGAAAATGGGCTGCCGTGATGGCCTCCCGGACCGATGGCTGCGAGCCGCGAAGCTCCGGCGAGAGATACTCGACCAGGTCGTCGCCAAAGCTGTCGAGTCCGCCTCGGATGGCCGCGCGCAGCGTCTTGGCGGTGACCCCGGCGGTCAGCCGATAGATGGGCACGATGCGCCCGGCATGCAGCAGATCGCCACCGTCATCGCGCTGGAAGTCGGGATTGTCGATCTGCGGGCGACCGCGGAAATGCTTGAGCTTGCCGCTGACGACGACCGCGTCACCCTCGGCCAGCTGGCGGTCGATATAGCGCCGTCCGAACCAGACGGCGTCGACGCTGTGATAGCCCTGCCGCAGGAGCGCCGTGGTACGTGGGAGGTTGCGCCGAAACGTGCGCTCGACGCGGATGGACTCGATGGTGGCTCGGATCGTGACCGGCGTCTTCGGCGCGAGGTCCCCGAGCTGCTCGATGCGCGTGAACTCCCGTAGGTCCTCGTAGCGCCGCGGGAAGGTGGTGAGCAGCTGCCCGACGTCAGCGATGCCCATGCGACGACCGTGACGCCGCAACACCGATGCACCTGGCAGGCCCGAGACGCCGATGGGCGTGGCGAGCCCGCGCGGGACCGATGTGGCGCTCTTTGCGTTCCGCGCCGGGGGCGCCATCCGCTCCCCGCTACTCGACCGCGACCAGAAGGTGGTCGTGCAGCTGTCCACCGTCGACGACCTCGACCTCGACCGCCCAGCCGGCCCGCTCGATGCGCTGGCACAGGACCTGGCTCCGGCCCGGGCCCTCGCCGTTGCCGCAGTAGATGGTCACCAGCTCCAGATCTCCGCAATGGGCCAGCGCCCGCAGGGCCACCTCTTCGATCTCGCTGCCGACGGCGAGGAGATGGCGCGCCGCATCGAGCGCGATGACATCGCCCTGCCTGACCTGCTGGCCGTCGATCGATCGAATCCCGGGCAGCAGTGATGACGGTGAAGGAGCGCAGGCTCGATGCCTCCTCGGTCATACGCTCGGCGTTGGCTGCCAGCGAGGCAGCCGGATCGAAGGCGACCGCGGCGGCGATACCCTCGGCCACGTTGCGCGTCGCGATCACCCGCACCGCGACCGGCGGCGCCAGGGAGGCCGCCTGTCCGGCGGCCAGCACGGCATCACGATCGTTGGGCAGCACGATGACCTCACTCGAGCCGGTCGCGAGGATGCCTTCGACGATCTCGCCCACGGACGGCCGCGTGCCGTGACCGGGCGTGACCACATGGGCACCCAGCGAAGCCAGCACGCGCGCCAGCCCCGGCGCCCCCGTGACCGCGACCATGGCCGTCCTTGCTGCCTTCGTCGGGGTCGCTCTTGGCGTCTCCGGCGTGGTCTCCGAGACTGGCTCGGCGCCCGGCAGCGAGGGCTCAGCACTGGTAGCTGCTGCCGCACAGTCGACCGCCGTCGCGTCCACACCGCGGTGTGCGACCTGCTGGTCCAGGTCGGTCACCTCCACCTCGCTCAGGCGGCCCCAACGCAGTCCGGCGGCGATGGCAAGGTCGGGTCGCTCGCCGTGGACATGGACGCGCACAAGCTCCTCGTCGCCGGCCACCACCACCGAGTCACCGACTGCCAGGACGGCTGTGCGCAGCGCCGCGACGTCGATGCCGCCGCCCGGCGCGGTCAGCATGTACTGCGTCTCGTAGCCGTGGGCTGCGAGGATGGCATGTGCGGCCGCCGTGACGCCGCCAGGGTCGGCATCGTGCCTGGCAGGGACGGTCCCGGCAGAGCGCGCAGAGCGGGCAGAGCGGGCAGCTGCGCGACGGGCGCCGCCTTCGACCTGCAGCATGCCCTCCAGCACGCGATAAAGCCCCTGGCCGCCCGAATTGACGACGCCGGCGTCGGAGAGTACCGGCAGCAGCATCGGCGTGCGGGCCACGGAGCTCGCCGCCGCCTCGATGACATCGGTCAGCACGGCTTCCACGTGTGGCTGCCGGCCAGCCGCGCTCTCGGCCGCATCGGCAGCGTCGCGGATGACCGTGAGGATAGTGCCCTCGACCGGCGTCAGCACCGATTCGTAGGCCACCTCCGAACCCTTGCGCAGACCCTCGGCCAAGTCGAGCCCACTGGCGCGACGGCGTCCGTCGGCGCCATGCGTCATGCCCCGGATGATCTGCGAGAGGATGACGCCACTGTTGCCACGAGCGCCGGTGAGCGCACCACGGCTCAGGGCATCGGCCACCGAGTCGAGATCACGTCCGTCCTCCGGCAGCGACTCGGCAGCGGCCAGGGCCGAGCGCATCGTGGCCAGCATGTTCGAGCCGGTGTCACCATCGGGCACGGGGAAGACGTTGAGCGAGTCGACCTCGTCGACATGTCGCTCGAGATTGTGTGTCGCCGCCGCGACCGCGCGGATGAGGGTAGGGCCATCGACGTAGAGGCGAGGCATCAGGTCGTGCGAACCTCCCCCGGGTGGGGCGTCGCCGGTGGGTGGCGGTGGTCGATCACGAACGAGTCCCTCTCTTCTGGCGGCCCGATGGTATAGTACGCGGCCGTACGGTCGTGTTCACGACCGACCCCCTACCCAGTTCACGACCCACCCCTACCCAGCAACTCCTGAGGATGATCATGGCTCGCTCCTGCGCGAAGTGCGGCAAGACCTCCATGGGCGGCTACAACCCCCAATCGTCGGGGATGAACCGCGTCCGTGCGCGTCGTCGCTACAACGTCAATCTGCAGCAGC
This sequence comes from uncultured Chloroflexia bacterium, assembly GCA_963778955.1. Taxonomy (GTDB): domain Bacteria; phylum Chloroflexota; class Limnocylindria; order Limnocylindrales; family CSP1-4; genus JAFMJV01. Next base: position 300,183 of record CAVZWI010000002.1, on the reverse strand, counting down.
TGAAGGTCTACGAGGGCGGCCAGGTCACACGCACGCTGATCTGCACCCGTTGCCGCCGTACCCTGATGAAGTCGGCCTCTCGGGGCGCGACGGCTCAGGCGTCGTAGCCCAGCTCACGCAATCGCGGCCCACACAGCCGCTCGACCTGCTGCCGCTCAGCGGCACTGAGGTCGGTACGCCAGCGCCCCACTGAGGCGCCGCTCACGGCACCCTCATAGTCGGGGCGCTCGCCGTGTCCGGGCGCATCGTCGCGCTGACCGACCTGCGCCAACCACGCCGCGTCGGCCGTGGCCCCGATGCCATCGCAGATGGCGCGCAGAACGGCCGGCGGATCGGCTACCAGGTCCTCGTAGCGCACCTCCACGTAGCGCGGGTCGTCACGCCAGGCGAGTCCCGCGGCGGTGTCCGCGAGCCAGCGCTTGGCATACCACTCGACCGAGCGCGGTACCAGCACCTTCCGCCAGGCGCCATCCACCCAGCGCCAGTCGGGATGCTGGCGCATCGAGCAGACCACGTCGCGCCCGTCGCGGATGATGTGGATCACCGAGGCCTCCGGGAACCGCGCCAGGATCCAGTCGAGGCTGCGGATGTTCTGGGGCGTCTTTTCGGCCCAGCGCGCCTTGCCGGCGTCGGCTCGCGCCCGACTCGAGAACGCGTCGATGAAGGCCGCCTGGGACGAGGCACCGTCGCGCATCGCCCGCAGGTCCGGCAGCGGGATGGCGTACGACTGGGCCAGCCAGGCAAGGTTGAACGCGGCCGGCACGAAGATCTTGGTCTCGGCACCACAGCAGATGCCGGGATGGCGGTCGAAGAGCTTGCGCAACACGGTGGTGCCGCTTCGAGGCGCCCCACCCATGACGATGTGCGGCTCGGCCGATCGATAGCCTGCCGTCCGCCAGCGATGCTGTCGCAGCCGCTCGACGCGATTGCGCACCCGGACGGACAGCCGACCGCGAGCCACCGTCAGACGTCGCTGTCGAGCCAGATGGTCATGGGCCCGTCGTTGACGATCTCGACCTGCATCTCTGCCCCGAACTCGCCACGGCCGACCTCGATGCCGCGCGCCTCTACCGCGACGGCGAAGGCTTCGACCAGCTGTGCTGCCAGGTCGGGCTCCGCCGCGTGGATGAAGGAAGGCCGGCGGCCACGCCGGGTGTCGCCGTAAAGCGTGAACTGGCTGACCACCAACATGGCTCCGCCGACGTCGGCCAGCGATCGGTTGGTGCGGCCCTCGGCATCGCGGAAGATGCGCAGGTCGACCGACTTGGCGGCCAGGGCCGCCGCCACGGCGGCCGTGTCGTCCGGACCCACGCCCACCAGCGCCATGATGCCTGGGCCGATGGAGCCCACGACCTGTCCCGCGACGCGGACGTCGGCGCGTGTGACGCGCTGCAGCAGGACGCGCATCGGTCAGCGACTGCCGGCGGCGAAGGCCTCGCGACCGCGTGCGGCCAGCTCCTTGACGAGGTCCACCTCATCGGAGGCATCCCGGCCACGCTGGAAAAGCGCGGACCCCACGATGCAGACATCGATGCCGTGACTGCCCACGACCTCCGCCGTCTTGCTGTTGACACCGCCGTCCACGTGCACCAGCCCGCCCCGGCCGGCCGTGGCCAGCATGGCACGCGCCTCCGCGATCTTGGGCGCCACCTCCGGGATGAAACCCTGGCCGCCCCAGCCCGGGTACACGCTCATGACCATGATGATGTCCAGCTGGTCGAGCCAGGGCGCCACGGCCGCGGCCGGGGTGTCGGGGCTGACGGCCAGACCGGCCCCTTGCCCGGCGGCGTGGATGGCCGCGATGGCATCGGACTTGCGCTCCGCACCCTCCTCGGTCTCGACGTGGAAGGTGATGGTCTGCGGCTCAGCCTCGATGAAGCGATCCATGTAGCGGGCCGGCTCCGAGATCATCAGGTGGACGTCGAGCGGCATCTCGGTGAGCCGTCGGAAGGCTGCCACCAAGTCGGGCCCGAAGGTGATGTTGTCGACGAAATGCCCGTCCATCACGTCAAGGTGCAAACGGTCGGCACCGGCTCGCTCCATCTTGTGGACGACGCGGTCGAGGCGGCTGAAGTCGGCATTGAGGATGCTGGCTGCCACCAGCACCCCGTGTTCGCTGGTCACAGGCTGCTGCCCGGCTGCGTCAGGCGAGCCGGCAGGTCGATGAGCGCGGCAGCACTACGACGCTCGATCGCCTCACGGCGCCGTCGGACAGCGGCCGGCGCCGGCGCACCCGCCATCTCTGCCGCCAGCTGCCCGCAGGCCGCGCCGATGTCCAGGCCGCGATTGCGACGCACGGTGGTATGCAGCCCGACCGCCCGCAGAGTGGCGGCGAAGGCTTCGACCCGCTCAGGCGACGATCGGCCGCCAGGGCGTGTGGGCGACCGGGTTCATGGGGATGAGGTTGACATGTGCCAGCCGCCCGCGCAGCAGCTCGGCCGCGGCATGGGCGTCGGCTGGCGTGTCGTTGATGCCATCGATCATGACCATCTCGTAGGTGATGCGGCGTCCGGTGGCGGCGGCATAGGCGGTCGCGGCGGCGACCACGTCCTGCAGCGGGTACTTGCGGTTCAGCGGCACCAACACGTCGCGCAACTCGGGACGGGCGGCATGGAGTGACACCGCCAGCTTGTACTGCCGACGCAGGTCGGTCATGCGCTCGATGCCCGGGATGACGCCGCTGGTGCTGACGGTGATGTGCCGCTGGCCCAGTCCGAAGCGGTTGCCGTCGCTGAGAGCGCTGCAGGCGGCCAGCACCGCGTCGGGGTTGAGCAGCGGCTCGCCCATGCCCATGAAGACGATGTTGGTCAGGCGGCGGTCCTCGGTCGCCAGCTCGTTGCGCCAGTAGCGGGCCTGGTCGATCGATCTCCGAGGTTCGCAGGTCGCGCCACAACCCGAGCTCGCCGGTGGCGCAGAACGGACAGCCGACCGCGCACCCAGCCTGGCTGGAGATGCACAGCGTGGTGCGCTCGCGCCGCGGGCCGCGTGCCGGGTAGCGCATCAGCACCGACTCCACGACTCGGCCGTCATCGAGCGAGTGGAGCGCCTTGTCGGTCAGGCCGCCATCCGCGCTGCGGCGCTCCGTCGCGGTCAGCGTGCAGAAGCGGTACGTCTGCTCCAGCTTGCTGCGCAAGGATCCGGGCAGGGTATGGATGTCGTCGAACGAGCGGGCGCGGCCTGACCAGACGTGATCGGCCAGCTGCCGGGCACGAAAGGCCGCCTCACCATGGTCGGCGAACCAGGACAGCAACTCTGCGGGCGAGGCGTCGGAGATGCCCGGCCGGGGTCCGATCGGGCCGCTGGCCGGCAGGTCGATCAGGGGCAGGACGCCATCTCCGCGGTCGGCGCCTTCCGCACCATCGACCGGAGGCACGGCAGGGTCAGGCACCAGAGAGGGGTCAGGCATGGGCATCGAGGCCGAATGGTAGCGCCCATGCGCCGATGTGGCCGAGCAGGGTGTCGTCGTGCTAGGCCCGCCTGCCGCGACGGTAGTCGGCGCCGCTCATGCGGCGCTTGCCGGCCGGCTGCAGTTCGTCGAGCCGAAGGGTCCCATCGGCGGTGACGAGAGCGATCGAGTCAGCATCGTGGATCAGCTCGCCTGGTCTGGCCGAGCCGACCCCGGCCACGACGCTCGCCCGCCACACCTTCACGCGTTCGTCCTCGATGTCGAGGAACGAGCCCGGCCACGGCTGGTAAGCACGCACCTGCCGCTCCAGGTCGAGCGCCGACCGGCTCGGGTCCAGGCGGCCATCCTCACGCCGAAGCGACCGTGTCAGCGTGGCACCATCGGCTGCCTGGGGCTGAGCCACGATCGATCCTGCCAGCCAGGCCGGCAGTGACGCGACCAGCAGCTCGGCGCCCATCTCAGCCAGCCGCGCTTCGAGATCCGGTGCCATCTCGTCGCCGCTCAAGGGCAGTTCGGCCTGGGCCACGACGGGCCCGGTGTCGAGGCCCTCGTCCATGCGCATCAAGGTCACCCCACTGCTGCGGTCGCCGGCGGCGATGGCGCCTTGGATCGGAGCTGCGCCACGATGCCGCGGCAACAGCGAGGGATGGATGTTGAGGGCGCCGTGACGCGGCAGCGACAGCACGGCTGCCGGGATGATGCGCCCGTAGTCGGCCAGCACGATGAGCTCTGGATCGAGTCTGCGCAGCTCCGCCAGCACGTCCGCGTCACGCAACGAGGTCGGCGTGCGGATCGGCAGCCCCTGGGCGGCCGCCAGTCCCGCCACCGGAGTCGGCGTCAGGACCTGCGCCCGCCCAGCCGGTCGCGGCGGCGCCGTGATGACTGAGACGATCTCGACCAGTCCCGAGTCGAGCAGGCGCGTCAACGCCGGCAGGGCCACGGTGCCACTGCCGAAGAACAGGGTGCGCGGACGGTCCATGGCCGTGGCCATCAGCCCAGCGCCGGCATCTCCTGACCCGACTCGGCCGCCTCCGCCTCGATCCTGCTGACCGGGATGAGGTCCTCGAACGAGTCGAGGTAGTCGATGTAGAGCTTGCCCTCGAGGTGGTCCAGCTCATGCTGCATGGCTCGCGCCAGCAGGCCACTGCCGACCGACCTGATGCGCTTGCCCTCGCGATCCTGCGCCTCGACCCAGACCTTCTCCTTGCGCTTCACGTAGGCCACGTAGCCGGGCACCGACAGGCAGCCCTCCAAGTCGTTTTCCTCGCCCGACGAACGGGTGATGACGGGGTTGACCAGTTCGTACAGACGGCCCTCGACCTCGATGACGCAGACCTGCATGGCTTCACCGATCTGGGGTGCGGCCAGGCCGACGCCGGGCGCGTCGCGCATCGTGTGGGTGAGGTCATCGAGCAACTCGTGCAGGTACTTGCCGAAGCTGTCGACCGGCTCGCCCTTGAGGCGCAGCCGTGGATCTCCGAGGAGCAGGATGGGCTTGACGGTCATGGCCCCGAGTATATCGGGCGCGGCGACGGCGACGGCGCTGGGGGCCCGGCGTCAGAGCAGGCTCTCTGGATCGACGTCCACCGACCATGGCGCACCAGGGTCGCCGCCCAGCACCGCTGCCGGATCGGCGCCGCGCAGGACGACGTGGAAGCGCCAGCGCCCGCCGCGCCGCGCGATGTAGGCAGGCACCGGCCCCAACACCACCACCTTCGCCTCCAGTTCCTCCGAACGAGCCCGCAGCCGCCCCACCATGACGTCGGCCGCGGCCAGGGCCGCCTCGCGCTTCGCCAGCGCCACCGTCAGCTTGATGAGTCGGCCGTACGGCGGTGAGCCGAAACGCCGGCGTCGGGCGAGCTCCTCCTCGACGAAGGGTGTGGCGTCACCCGTGGCGACGGCGATGATGGCGGGATGGTCAGGCTGGTACGTCTGCACGATGGCCCGACCGGGGCGCTCACCACGCCCGGCACGGCCGACCGCCTGGGTCAACAGCTGCCAGGTACGCTCGGCGGCCCGCTCGTCGGGCAGGTTGAGGGCGATGTCCGCCGAGACGATGCCCACCAGCGTCACCTCGGGGATATCGAGGCCTTTGGCCACCAGGCTGGTGCCCACCAGCACGTCCGAGTCGCCGGCGGTGAAGTCATCGATGACGCGAGCCGCAGCACCCTTGCGCTCGACCACGTCGCGGTCGAGGCGAGCCACTCGTAGCTGGGGGAAGCGCACCTTGAGTTCCTGTTCCACCCGCTCCGTCCCGCCACCGAGGTACCGGATGCGCACCGACGTGCAGGCCGGGCAGCGCCTGGCCACGGGCGCGCTGGCGCCGCAGTGATGGCAACGCAATGCCACGACACTGGCGTGGAAGACCAGTGGGCGCTGGCACTCCGGGCAGATCTGCACGTAGCCACAGTCTCGACACAGCACCACGCTGGCCGCGCCGCGACGATTGATGAGCAGGATGGCGCGATCACCCGCCTCGCGCTCGAGCTCGGCGATGGCCGTCGCCAACGGGGCCGACAGCAGGCCACGGTTGCCCTCGGCCAACTCCTCGCGCATATCTGCCACCTCGACCCGCACCGGGCTTCCCGAGCGACGTCCGTAGAGCCGCAGGTGACGCGCCGACCCGTCGCGCGCCCGCCCCATGCTCACGATGTCCGGCGTCGCCGAGCCCAGCACGACCGGCACGTTGGCAAGGTTCCCCAGTGCCATCGCGACGTCGCGGGCCTGGTAGCGCGGTGTCCGGTCGGACTTGTAGGCCGGGTCGTGCTCCTCGTCCACCACGATCACGCCCAGCGGCTCAGGCGGCGAGAGCACGGCCAGGCGCGTGCCCACGACCACGCGGGCATCTCCCGAGGCGATGCGGCGCCACTCATCACCACGCTCCCCGTCGCTCATGGCGCTGTGGAGCATGGCCACGTCCATCCGCAGGTCGTGCCGCAGGCGGTCGATGATGGGCACCGCCAGCGCGATCTCCGGCACCAGCACCAGCGCGCCGCGGCCGGCTGCCAGCGCATGAGCGATGACCTCGCCATAGATGGCCGTCTTGCCGCTGGCGGTCTCGCCCTCCAGCAGGAACGTCTCGTAGCGGTCCGCGTCGATGGCGGCATTCACGGCCTCCACCGCCGCGGCCTGTTCCCCGTCCAGCTCCGATTCCGCCGGCCGGCTGCCGCGCGCCGGATCGGCACGCCCTGCCAATGGCCGGCGCTCAGCGGTTCGCACCTCCAGGGCCAGCAACCCGCGCTTGACCAGGCCGGACACCGCTGACGCGCCGTGCCGCTCGGCCAGCCGCGCTGCCACCTCGGTGCCATCGTGGTCGTCGGCGGCCAACTCCGTCAGCAACGCGCGTTGTCGCGGACCCAGGGGCGGCCCCGGCGGTCGCTCAGCGCCTCCCGACCGGCCCGCCGCCTCCCGACCAGAGTCGGTGAGCACGACCCAACGTTGCTGTCGCGGCCCAGCCGCAGCCGGCACGACCCGCCATTCGAGTCGCAGTGCGCCATCCGCTTCCAGGCCGCGCAACGAACGCAGCAAGGTGGCCCGGCTGGAGGGCTGCGGGAGGTCATCCACGCGGATACCACCCTCGCCGCCGGCCATGACTGCCGCGAGCAGGTCGGTCCACCCTTCTCGCCCGGCCTCGCCCTCCGCGGCCATGGCCTCCGGGATGCGCTCCGCCACCGCGAACAGCTCGATGCGCTCCAGTGTGCCCGGCGGCAGCATCGCGCGCACCACCATGCCCGGCGGCGCCAGGTAGTGCTCCGACACATGCACCGCCAACCGCCGCGCCAAGGCACCCAGCAGCGGCCCGTCCGAGCGGACGCGAGCCAGCAGCGGCTTAGCCTCCACCTCCGGTCGGCTCCCCTCGGCCAGCAGCACCCCCACCGCGCGACGCCGTCCGAACTCCACCATGACCGCCTCACCCAAGATGATGTCGGTCAGGCCCGGCGGGACGCGATAGGTGAACGTCCGGCCGCCGGGGACCCCGGGGGCGTCGACGGCGACTTCGACGAAACGCGGTTCCGTCACCGCAGGCTAGACCCGGATACGACGATCGGCGCTGCGCGCATGCTCGGCCGCGATGATGGCGTCGATACGAGCCGCGGTCTCATCGATGCGACCAGTCGCGTTGACCACCACGTGGTCGTACTCGTCGCGGCGTGCCAGCTCGATGGCGGCGTTGCGCCGACGGATCTCCAGGTCCCGGGGTTGCTCCGTCGAACGGCCCACCAGGCGTGCGTCGAGCTCCTCGAGCGAGGGGGGCACGACGAAGATGAGCAGCGCGTCCGGCACCTTGGAACGGATCTTGTCGGCACCTTGGACGTCGATCTTGAGGATGGCGTCGCGGCCGCTCGCCAGCGCCGACTGGACCTGGTCGCGCGGCGTGCCGTACCAGTTGCCGTGGACCTCGCTGGCCTCCAGTAAGCCGTCAGCGGCCTGGAGCCGCTGATAGTCGGCAAGGGAGAGGAAGTGGTAGCTGACACCGGCGATCTCGGCTGGGCGCCGGGCGCGCGTGGTCACGGTGATGACGTAGTGGCGCGGGTGCGGCGGCTCGCGTCGCTGCATGGCCGCGATGATGGTGTCCTTGCCCACGCCGGAGGGCCCGGAGATGATCACCAGCTGCGCGCCGGGCTGCCCTTCGATCGCGCGAATCGTCAGCTCCTTCCTGCATCAGCGCGGCGAAGCCCCTCGAGCACCGACTCCAACGCCTCCGGCAATGGTGCCTCACATCGGACCAGCCGACCGGACCCCGGCGACAAGAACTCCAGCTTCCAGGCATGGAGGAAGAGCCGACCGAGGCCTTCCGGCCCGCGGCGCACCACACCGTTGGCGTAGACGGGGTCGCCGGCGACCGGATGGTGGATGGACGCGAGGTGGACGCGGATCTGGTGTGTGCGCCCGGTCACCAGGTCGAGGTCGAGCAAGGTCCATTCGCGGAAGCGTTCTCGGACCCGGTAGCCGGTCACCGCCGGTTTGCCCTCGGCCGTCACGGCCCTGCGCATGCGGTTGCGAGGATCGCGGCCGATGGGCTTCTCGATGCGTCCCAGCTGGGCACCCACCACACCACCCACCAGGGCCAGGTACGTCTTGCGCACGCGGCGAGCCTTCAGCTGCGCCTGCAGGGAGACCTGCGCCGCGTCATTGCGGGCGACCACGATAAGGCCGCTGGTGTCCCGATCGAGGCGGTGCACGATGCCGGGCCGCTCGGCACCGCCTGATGTCGCCAGGCCGCCCTCGCCTTTGGCCAGGCCGCCCTCGCTCGCTTCCATCCCCAGCAACGCGTTGACGAGCGTGCCGCTCTGGTGGCCGGGGGCAGGATGCGTCACCATCCCGGCCGGCTTGTCGATGACGATGACGTCCTCATCGCGATAGACGACCTCGAGCGGGATGGCCTCGGCGAGCGGCTCGTCCACCCTCGCCTCGGGCAGATCCAGCTCCAGCGTCTTGCCGGGATGCACCGGGTCACGTGAGCGGACCCGATGCCCGTCGCTCGTCAGACGCCCATCAGCGATGAGACGCTGCACCCCGGCGCGAGAGAGGCCCGTGGCATCCGCTACGAACCGGTCGGCGCGGCTGCCCTCGGCACCGTCGGGCACCAGCACCCGGACGATCTCGCTCATGCGGCTGGCTCGGCGCCATGCCGACCCGGGACGGCCCGATCGCCCAGCAGGGCGGCGATGAAGAGTGTGACGATGCCGAGGAAGACCGCGGCATCCGCGATGTTCCAGGCGTACCAGCGGTGGTGGCCGATGCCCATGTCGACGAAGTCGATGACATGGCCGTGGACGAGGCGGTCGATGAGGTTGCCGATGGCGCCCCCGAGCAGGAGGCCGAGGCCGATCGTCACCAGCGAGCCGAGGCCGGCCGCATGGCGCCACTCGTACCAGGTGATGCCCGCGATGACGGCCACCGACAGGCCCGCCATCAGCAGCGCCGAGGTATCGAGGAAGCCGAAGATGGCCCCATCGTTGTAGGTCTTGGCGATGCGCACGAACTCACCGATGAGCTCGGTCGGACCGCCGGGGTCGCCGGCCCTGATGCCACGCGAGGCCAGCTCGAAGGAGCTGTCGACCCAGGCCTTGGAGAGCTGGTCGAGCAACACCACGCCACCGGCCAGGCCGCCGAAGAGCGCCCATCGTCGGCGCCGTTGTGACGGCGTCTCGCGGGCCACATCCCGTTCCACCGAGGCTGGCGCCTCAGTCACCGGCGCCTCCAAGTGCCACCGTTACGGTGCCGGAGGCGAGCTGGACATGGCTGCTGGTGCTGGCTGCGGGGGCGGCGCCCCGGACGATCTCGTCGGCCAGCGTGTCGGCGGCGATGGCGGCGAGATACGGCGCCAGGCGGTCCAGCGTCTCGGCCGGACCGTGCAGGTTCAGCGTGATCCGGGCATCCAGCGCCAGTCCTGCCTGTTTGCGCAGCTCCTGCACCGCGCGCGTCAACTCCCGAGCATCACCCTCGGCCAGGAGCTCCGGCGTGAGCTCGGTATCGATGACGACCACGACGCCCTCATCGTGGGCGACCGCCGTGCCAGCCCGTGGCGTGGCCAGGATCTCCACCTCGTCGGACGCCAGTTTCACGCCTCCCAGCGTCACCGATCCATCATCACCGTACTCGACCTCGTTGGCGCGGGCGGCCGCCATGATGGCCGGGATGGCGGCACCATGCTTCTTGCCGATCTTCGGCAGCAGCGGCTTCGCGCGCCGGTCCACCAGCTCCGACTCGTCACCGATGATCTCGACCGACTTGACGTTGAGCTCCTCGGCCAGGAGCGCCAGCAGCTCCTCTGCGGCGCTGCCGTCGAGGCCATCCGCCAATGACCCAGACGGCATCGCCAGCCACAGTCGACCCAGCGGCTGCCGCAGGCGGATACCCGGCTCGACTGCGCAGCGTGCGGCCCAACTCGACCGCGCGGCGCAGTTCGCCCATGGCGCGCTCCAGCGGGACATCGCGCAGTGGCGTCAGGTCATCAGCCGGCCAGCGAGTCAGGTGCACCGATTCGGGCGCGTCCGGTCGTGCCGGCACCACCAGCACCCGGTAGATCTCCTCGGCCAGGAACGGCAACAACGGAGCGATGGTGCGGGCCACGCTCACGAGCGCCAGATGCAGCGTCCCGAAGGCCGCATCGCGGTCGACCTCGTCGTCGCCACGCGATAGCCGCCGCCGCGATCGGCGCAGCCACCATTGCGAGAGGTCATCGACGAAGCCACTGATGGCGCGCGTGGCACCGCGCGTGTCGTAGACGTCCAGGCAGCCACCGGCGACGGTGGCCATGTCCGCCGCGCGCGACACGATCCAGCGGTCCAGCAGGCTTCGGTCGAGGTCGACCTGCTGGCTGCCGATGACCTCGCGATCGGCGGTCCAGCCACCCAGCCGCGCGTAGGTGGTGAAGAAGGCCAACACGTTCCACAGCACCAGCAACTCACGGCGAGCCTCATCGGCGGTGTGGTAGCCGAAGAGGATGTTGTCCTCGGGGCGGGCGGTCGCGTACATCCAGCGCATGACGTCCACGCCCATTCGCTCGGCGGCCTCGTTGAACTCGATGGCGTTGCCCCAGGACTTGTGCATGGGCCGGCCGTCCTCGCCATACAGCGTGGCGTAGCCGAAGAGCGACTTGAAGGGGCGCTCACCTCGCAGCACCGTGCCCATCGCCAGCATCGAGTAGAACCAGTTTCGGAACTGCCCGGGGAAGGATTCGGTCACGAAGTCGGCCGGGAACCATTTCTCCCAGTAGGCCCGGTCGGTGCGGTAGTGCAGGGTGCTGAAGGGCACGATGCCGGCGTCCAGCCAGGGGTTGCCCACGTCGCGGATGCGTCGCGAATCGGCCCCGCACGCCTTGCAGGGTACGACCACCGCGTCCACCCAGGGACGATGCGCCGAACGGCCTTCGAGCTGTTCGAACCCGGCCGAGGCCCTCTCGCCCAGCTCCTCGCGACCACTCACGACCTGGTAGGCATCGCACGCGGTGCACTCCCAGATGGGCAGCGCCAGGCCCCAGTAGCGCTTCTTGGAGATCATCCAGTCGGACATCGTGAAGAGCCAGTCGATCTCGCGGTCGTAGCCGAAGCTCGGGTACCAGTCGATCTGGTCGACCACGTCCATGATCTGGTAGCGCAGGCTGGCTGCCTTCTGCTCGGCGCTGAGCTCCTCGCGCGGCGTGTCGTAGACCTCGCCCATGGAGATGTACCACTCGTCCACCACGCGGAAGAGCAGCGCCGTACCGCAGCGCCAGCAGTGCGGGTAGCGGTGCGTGTAGGGCTCCAGGTGGTAGTAGAAGTCGCGCGCCTCCAGCTCCTCGATGATCTCGGCTGCGATGCCGGCCGCGTCCTTGCCGCTGAAGACGCCGAAGCCATCGAGATAGTGGCCAGCCTCGTCGAGTGGCGCGATGACCGGCAACCGCAGCTTCAGCCCCAATCGGAAGTCGTCCGAGCCCCCACCCGGTGCGATGTGCACGATCGACGTGCCCTCGTCCTCGCCCACCTCGTCCCAGGCGATGACGCGGTGGACGTAGGGTGCGTTGCCGCCTTCATCGACCCCATCGGCGAAGGCCTCCACCACCACCGGCAGGTCGTCGAAGGCAGCCCGGTAGTGCCAGCCCAGCAGGTACTCGCCCTTGTGCTCCTCGAGCACGGTGAAGTCGCCCTGCACCGCGGTCCTGGCCGCGACCTTGCCCACCCAGTAGCGCTCGGCGCCCTGTTCGATGAGCAGGTAGTCGAGATCGGGATGGACCGCGGCCGCGACGTTGGCGGTCATCGTCCAGGGCGTCGTGGTCCACACCAGCAGTGCTTCGCCGGGCCGTTCGATGAGCTTGAAGCGAACCGTCAGACCGGGGTCTTCACGATCCTGGTAGCCCTCGTTCATCTCCATCTGGCTCATGCCCGTGCCGCAGCGAGCACACCAGGGCATGGAGTCCTTGCCCCGATAGAGCCAGCCGCGCTCGTCGCACTCGGCCAGGAAGGCCCAGATGAGATCGTTGTTCTCGTTGCTGAAGGTGAAGTAGGAGCCGCCCAGCTCCGGCAGCCCCAGTCGGCCCACGATCATCTCGACCGTGTCGGTCACCGGCCCGCGCGGGCCATCGACGGTGATGACCTGGCTGGCATCCGTCTCCAGCAGGTCGCGCAGCCGGCGCAGCTCCTCGGGATCGTTCCAGTCCATCCAGTAGCCCAGGCGGATCGACTGCTCGGTCTGCACCGCGGCGTAGGTCAGCACGCGCTGCTTGCAGAGGCGCACGAACTCGGCGATGCCGAAGGTCTCGATATCCTTCTTGCTGGTGAAGCCCAGCTCACGCTCGACGTTGACCTCCACCCACAGTCCCTGGCAGTCGAAGCCGTTCTGCCAGCGCTGGTCATGGCCGAGCATGGCGTGGTAGCGACAGAAGGCGTCCTTGTACGAGCGCCCCCAGGCGTGGTGCACGCCCATGGGGTTGTTGGCCGTGATGGGACCGTCGACGAACGACCAGTGCTCGCCACCCGCGTTCTGCGCTCGCAGCTTGCTGAAGATGGACCGCTCGCGCCAGAAGTCGAGCGTGCGGTGTTCCTGGGCAGCAAGGTCTGGCTGCGCTGCTACAGCCGGGAAGGGTCGGTGTGTCATCGGGAAGTGAAGTCTAGCCGAGCGTCCGTCCACCCCGGGTGGTGCCTGGGGGCACCGGCGATACACGCGGCTGGCACGCATCACGGAGAGGGGCTACGATGCCGCCGATGGCCCCCCACGACGTAGCCGTGCGTCCCAGGCGAAGCGCCTTCACGGCTGCCTTCCTCTCGTTCCTGCTGCCCGGTCTGGGTCACGCCTACCTGGGTCGTTGGCGGCGGGCCCTGCTGTGGGTCGCACTCCCCGTCATCGTCGTGGCCGCCATCGCCGGTCGGGCGGTGAGTGGCGGCGTCAGCGACCTGGTAAAGCTGGCCGCCGACCCCGACGTGCTCAACGCCATGCTCATCATCCTCGTCGTCGACGTCATCTATCGTTTCCTGGCCATGCTGGACGCCTACCGCCTGGCGACCGATGGCAGCGTCGGCTCGGCCATCACGCGCACCGCCTCGACGGCCGGCCTGGTGGCATTGATGGTCGTGTTGGTCGGCAGCCACGTGGTGGTGGCGCGGCCCATCTTCTTCGCCACCGACCTCTACAAGGACATCGGTGACAACGCCGGTGACACGAGCGAGGTCCTCACCGACGAGGAGATCGCGCAGCTCGGCGAGGAGTTCCAGGTCGACCAGTTCCTGGTGCCGACCTCGAGCCCGGACGGCACGCCGAGCGCGACGGGGGATGCTGCGGGCTCGACTGGACCGACCCAGGACCCCGAGACACCCGAGCCGACTTCGGAGGTCCAGGTCGCCGACTGGAATGGCAAGGAGCGGCTGAACATCCTGCTCATCGGCCAGGACGGCGGACGCCAGGGCCGCGGTGACTCCAGCTTCCTGACGGACACCATGATCACCATCAGCGTCGACCCCACCACCGGGCGCCTGGCGTTCATCTCCCTGCCGCGCGATACCGCTGATGTGCCACTACCCCGGAGCTGGGGTGCCAGCCGGCAGTACGGCGGCGTCTATCCGACCAAGATCAACACGCTCTACACCATCGCCCGCAGCCAGCCGGGGAACTTCCCGGGCAATGACAAGGACCGCGGCTACAAGGCCCTCATGGGCGCCCTCGGCGAGCTCTACGGGCTGGACATCAAGTACTACGTGGCCGTCGATCTCAACAGCTTCCGCGATGTGGTAAATACGCTCGGTGGCGTCATCGTGGACGTGCAGATGCCGGTCATGGACGACAGTTACGCCGCCAGCGACGGCCGCGGAAAGCTGAAGCTCTACGTCCCGCCGGGTGTGACCCGCATGAACGGCCAGGACGCCCTTGCCTATGCGCGCTCCCGCCATGGATCCGACGACTTCAACCGTGCCGCACGGCAGCAGCGCATCATCACCTCGGTGCGCGAGCAGACCGATATCAACGACCTGCTGGCGCCGGGCGTCCTGGCCAACCTCATCAAGGAGTTGAAGAAGCAGGTCAAAACCAACATCCCGCCCAAGCTGGTGCCCTCCATGCTGTCGCTGGCACAGAAGGTGGACCTCGACCGCCGTGAGAACCTGGTGCTGGGGGGCAGCCGATACACCGAGATCTGCTACCCCTGCCGTGGTGGCACCTCTTGGATGCTCCTCGCCAAGCCGGCCGCCATCAAGCAGGCCGTACAGAACGTCTTCTCCACGTCGCGGGCCGCACAGCGCTCCATCAACGCCATCGCCGACGAGGGCGCCGTGGTGCATGTCCTCAACGGCCAGGGTGGGCCCAACACCAAGGCCGTGAACATCGCCTCCAACCTGGGCAACAAGGGTATCGCCGCCCTGGTCCCACCGCTCAACGGCGGCAAGGCTGACGCCGCGGACTACAAGAACACCGTCATCACCTTCTACAACGGTGCCGCGGAGTCCATGCCGGAGACCGCCCAGCGGCTGAAGCGCACCTTCAAGGACAAGGGACGCGAGCTGGTCTACCTCGACGATCCGGCGTCAGAGGCAGACATCGTCATCACCGTCGGCGAGAAGACCAGCTCCCTCAAGCCGTAGGCCCGCCCCGGGGCCGGACGGCGCCCGTTCGACGACCGGTCCCGCCGCGAAGCCCCGGCGCTCAGTAGACGGGGACGACCCAGTGCCGGTAGGTCTCCGACTTGCCTCTGACGGCATCGAAGTAGGCAGCCATGATCCTGGCCGTGATCGGGCCGACCGCCCCGTCACCCACGACGCGATGGTCGATGCTCGCCACCGGCGAGACCTGCGCGCCCGTGCCACAGAGGAAGACCTCGTCGGCCACGTACAGCTCGCTACGGTCGATGGATCGAACGTCGCATGCGAGGCCCAGCTCCCGCTCGGCGATCTCGATGATGCCTGAGCGCGTGATGCCCTCGAGGATGTCCGCATTCACACCGGGTGTCACCAATCGACCCTTGCGCACCATGAAGAGGTTCTCCGCGCTGCCCTCGGACACCTTGCCCTCGTGCGTCAGCACGATGGCCTCCTCGTGGCCGTTGAGCGCAGCCTCCGTCTTGGAGAAGGCCGGGTTGACGTACGATCCCACGACCTTGGCGCGCGAGGGGATGTTGAGGTCGCCGGTGCGGCGCCAGGAGACGGTGCCGCAGCTGATGGGCTCATCCACGCTGATGTAGTCGCCGAAAGGAATCGACAGCAGGTTGAGCCTGGACTCGATGCCATGGAGCTTGACGCCGATGGCCTCGTCCGACTTGTAGACCGTGGCGCGGACGTAACAGTCCTCGCGGTAGCGGTTCCGCTTCAGCAGCTCGATGGTCATGTCGACCATCTGGTCCACGCTGTAGTGCGGATCCATCATCAGGATCTTGGACGAGTCCATGATGCGCTCGAAGTGCTCGCGCGCCCGCAGCAGGTAGAGCTGTTCCTCATCGGCATTCCAGTAGGCACGGACGCCCTCGAAGACCGCGGTCCCGTAGAGGAACGAGTGCGTCATGATGCTGACCTTGGCGTCGGCGAGGGACGTCCAAGCGTCCTCGAACCAACACACCGTGTCGTCCTCCGGCCGTGAACCGGGTCGCCGCGCGTGCGGGTCGGACTGAGCTTCGGTGGGCGTAGGGTTGGGGTTCGTGGTCAGCATGGTCGCGAGTATACGTCCCTGCCCGAACCACTTCGATGCGGTGGCCGATGGATGCCCGGAAACGGAAGACCCGGCCGAAACGACCGGGTCTCGGTTGCAGCTGGCTCGGCGCTGCGGCCGAGCGGACAGCTCGGGGCTAGGGGCGCATGTGCTGCGGCGCGTACGGCAGCAGGGCGACGTGGCGGGCACGCTTCAGCGCCACCGAGAGTGCGCGCTGATGCTGGGCACAGGTGCCGGTCTTGCGACGCGGCTCGATCTTGGCCCGCTCGCTGATGTATCGGCGGAGGCGGTTGACCTCCTTGTAGTCGATGGACTTGGACTTGTCGGCGCAGAAGGCGCAGACCTTGCGACGTCGTCGGTCACGGTAGAAGTCATCACGTCGCTTGGTGCGAGGTGGCATCGGGCGGGTTCCCTTTCCTTGGTCAGTCGGTGTGAGTCGTCGTCAGTGGGCGGGCGCGGCGGCTAGAAGGGCAGGTCGTCGAAGTCCTCGGCCGAACTCGATGGGCTGGACTTGCCGGATCCTGTCGAGCCGCTCGAGCCAGCGGAGCTGGACCCCCCGGCGCCTGGACCCCCGGAGTAGCCGCCCGGCGCATCGTCAGGTGAGGGTGGACCGTCTTCGCGGTCGCGCCGCTCGAGCGAGCTGACACGATCAGCGATGAGTTCCGTGGTGTAGCGCTTGGCGCCGCTCTGGTCTTCCCACTGGCGGGTCTGGATGCGACCCTCCACGTAGACCTTGTGCCCCTTGCGCAAGGACTCGGCGGCTCGTTCGCCGCGGTCGCCCCAGACGACGACGCGGAACCACTCGGTCTCGCTCTGCCATTCGCCCTGCTGGTCACGATAGTTGCGGTTGGTGGCCACGCTGAATTGCGTGACGGCCTGCCCACTGGGCGTATAGCGCATCTCCGGGTCGCGACCGAGGTTGCCGATGATCATGCACTTGTTCAGTGACATGGCTGATCCTCCTCTGCTGCGCGCCTAGTCCGTCGCGCGGGGAGCGGCCTCGCTCTCGGACTCGTCGATCTTCTCACCGTCGTCGTAGTCATCGTCGTCGTCCGGCAGAGGGAATGTCGTCGTCCTCGTCCGAGTCGTCATCCGAGCCGTCGTCGCGCTTCTCCGTTCGGCGGACCGGACGCTCGATGCGGGTGACGAGGTGGCGCATGACCTCCTCGGTGATGTTCAGGCCACGCTCCAGCTCATCGATCGACTCAGCCGGCGCGTCGAACACGACGATGAAGTAGGAACCCTCGCGGTGGCCGGAGATGGGATAGGCCAACCGACGGCGGCCCCAGGGACTGACCTTGACGACCTGGCCCTCACCCTCGGCGATGCCGCGAGTGGTGCGATCGAGGATCTGCTGGACACGATCGTCCGCGGTGTCCGGCCGCAGGACGAGCATCAGTTCATAGCGACGCATACGCGTTCACTCCTCCCAATGGGATTGCCTCACTCGTGTGCTGGGCGTGGTCGCCCCACGGCAAAGCTGAAAGGACCCGCCGAGGATAGCACAGGGGCTCCGAGACGCCGGTGGACAAGGTCGTTGACTGTGCGCACCGCACGGGTGTTGACGGCACGCACCGACCACGCGCGGCCACTAGAACATGGTGTTGCACCACGGCATTCGAGCCGCAGTGAACATCGCATCGGCTCGGACCAGTGAACCCGGGGTCGACTCCACGATGCGACCGGCCGCGGCAAGGTCGGATGGCCTGACACCCCCGAGATAGATGGCAGCCAGGTCGGCCACATCCACCATCAGGTCGGGGTCGTGATCCACACGGGCAACCTCGGCCACAGCGGCACCAGGCTCGCCATCAGTGGTGATCCGCCATCGACCCACGTTGGACGGGCAGAGTTCGTCACCAACGTCCAACACCAGCTCGTCCAACGACCCGTAGCGGCGGGCAGCCAACGCCACGGGCACGTCCACGATGACGGATCCAGAGGCCATCGTTGACCACCAGGCCCAGCGCCCGCGGCTCTGCCAGCAGATGCTGCAGCAGCGCCGGCACGGGAACGCGCTGCGAGCGCACCTTCTCGACCAGATCGACATCGAACAGATAGCGCCACAGCTCCCGCGATGCGCGCGGCGTGTTGGTCACGGCCTCGTTCACCTGGAGCATGTTCCTTGGCCCGCGATGGTCCCAGTCGTCCTTGATCCGGTAGAATCGCGTACCCCTCCGGCTGGCCATCCGCTTCGTAGACCACGCGGAACTTGGGCCCGAAGCCGCGCCGGCTGTAGTCGGGATCAGCCAACGTGGCACTGCGCCACCAGGTCTCGCTCCTCGAGAGCGCGCCCGGAGTCCGCGACCGCATGACCTCGTAGACGGGTGGGATCAGGCTGGCAGCCTCCTCTTGATCGACGATCCGGACACGACCCTCGGTCGGTCGCTCGCGTGCGTAGTCGGTCCGCTTGGTCTCCACCTCGAAGAAGCCGTCCATCGCGGCCAGTCCATAGCCGAACCGGCCGTAGATGGCGCCCTCTGACGCCCACAGCGCCGCGATCGGTTCGCCACGCTCCCGCACGTCGTCGAGCTGCCGGCGCATCAACGCTCGCAGCACGCCTCGGCGTCGATGGTCGGGCCTGACGCCCACGCCGGTCACGCGCTGCTGCTGCCACCTCGCCGCCGGGCACCGTGAGGCGCAGCGAGTGAGCGGAGGCACACCCGACCACCAACTCGCTGCCCTCGCCTTCGAAGGCGCCCAGCCAACGATCTGGTTCGACGAGCTTGAGCCAATCCTCCGTCTCGGCCTCGGAGAAGTCCTCGGCAAAAGCGAGTTGCAGCGGCCCATATACGTGCGCAGCTCGTCGGGCGCTGGCACCCGGATATGCCAATCGGTCCTGGTTCGATCAGAGATGGTATCCATGGCTGCCATCCTGCCATGACGGACGGCCCCGGTGTCGAAGGTGCGGATCGTACCCACACGAGGGTCAACTCGCAGCGGTGTGACCCCTCGACGGACAGCCGGACCAGCCGGCTGAGCCGGACAAGCTCGGCTGTCTCGACGCGGGCTCGACGCACCCCGCGAGCACGCGCGTGCGACGATGCACCGATGGTTGCACGCACGACGACGCTCGGCGAGGGCCGGCTCACGCTCGGTCTCGTGGTCGGACACGCCGCGGGGATGCTGCGCTTCGGGTTCCGACGGATCGCGGTGGTGGCCCTCCTCCTGTTCGTGCCGCCGTCGATCCTGGCGGCCTTCGTCGAGCGCGCGCTGGTGGACCTCGAGCACGATCCGGGCGCCCTGCTCGGCTTCGGCGTCCTCGCCTCGATCGGCATCGCCGCGGCACTCCGACTGCTCGGGCCGGTCGTCTTCGCCGGCTATCTCGACGAGGCTGTCGGGGCCGGCTACTTCCACGGCCACCAGCGCCGCATGGCGGACGTCTTGCGATCCTTGCCCTGGGGCCGACTGCTGGTGGCAGACCTGGTGGTGCTGGGGGCGACCGCTCTCCTGACCGCGTCCTTCGTCATCCCTGGCTTCGCCTTCTACATGCTCTTCGGGCTCGTCGGTCCGGTGCTGGTCCAGGAGGGCCGCGGGCTGCGGGCCTCGTTCGCGCGGACCTTCCGGCTGAGCTTGACCGCGCTGACTCCGATCGCGATCCTGGTCCTGGTCCCGACCATCTTCGAGCTGGTGCTCCACGAGGTCGTCTTCCGGGCCCTGCACGGAGCCGGCCTCGGCGTCGAGCTGGTGGCCGAGTGGCTCCTCGCCGCCCTCATCGGCGGGACCATCGGTGTCCTCGAGGTCGCCCTTGCGACGGAGCTGATGGCCAGGAACCCCGAGCCCTGAGGCCACCTGGGCACCGGAAGCCACCCCGTCGATGGCACCGCTGCCGTGGACCGGGGATCCGATGGACGCGGCCTGGGCCCGAGCTATCCGACGTTCCGCTGGGACATCCGACCTGATACATTCGTGCGACTGGCACTTCGCCCGGTCTGACCGGCCTGAAAGGAAGCGGACATGATCTTGTTGGGATGTCTCCTCGCGGCGGGCTTCGCCTTCGTCCCCCGGCTGATGCTGGCGCTGGCCTGGATCTTCAGCGATCGCTGGCCGCTGGTGTGGCAGGGCGACTGGCTGGTGCCCCTGCTCGGCATCATCTTCCTGCCCTACACGACGATCATGTTCATGCTCGTCTGGAGCCCGGCCGGCATCAGCGGCTGGGACTGGCTCTGGATCATCCTGGGCCTCTTCCTCGACGCCATGCACTACCAGCAGGCGGCGGCCAACCGCCGACAGGCCACCTCGGTCTTCCGCGACGTCAACTGACCGGGTCGGGCCTGACAGGCACAGGCCCATCCACTCCCACCTAACCCTCAGGCCATGGTGCCGAAGGTGGGACTCGAACCCACACGAGGGTTACCCCTCAGCGGTGTTTAAGACCGCCGCGTCTGCCATTCCGCCACTCCGGCCGTGCCCTCGTCGGAACACCCCGACCCGGACACTGTAGCGGTCCCCTGCCATGCCTTCCGACCCACGCCCGCTTAGTTGCGTGTTTGCGCACATACGCAACTAGTGCTACCGTCGCAAGGCACGACACCGAAACGAGGAGATCCAGCACCATGCCCGCGCCCGACGGCCGTCGACACCGCGTCATCGTCTTCACCACGCCCACCTGCCCCTGGTGCCCGCGTGCCAAGTCGTACCTGCGGTCCCGCAGCGTCCCCTTCCGCGAGGTCGACGTGGCCAACGATCCTGCAGCGGCACGTGACCTCGTCCGGCGCACCGGGCAGATGGGTGTCCCCGTGGTAGAGATCGACGGCAAGCCCATCGTGGGCTTCGATCAGGCCAGGATCGATTCGCTGCTTGGGCTCAAGGCGGGCGTGTCCGTCCACTGAGCCGAGCACCCTGCCCTCGAGCACCAGTCACCTAACCATGCGCATCGTCCACACGACGACAGGAGCACACCGATGGCCGACACACTGCAACCCCTTGGCGCCCGCGTCCTCGTCAAGGTGACCCCGGATGAGCAGACCACCACCAAGAGCGGCCTGGTCCTGCCCGACACAGCCAAGGAGAAGCCCCAACGGGGGGAGGTCGTCGCCGTCGGCGAGGATGACGAGTTCATCAAGGTCACGGTCGGCGACCGGGTGCTCTTCCCCAAGTACACCGGTACCGAGATCCGTCTCGAGGACGAAGACCATCTGATCATCGAAGCTGGCGACCTGCTGGCGATCATCAAGAACACCTGACATCTGCATGAGCGCACAGGCACGCAAGCACACCCTCGTCGTCGGTGGTGGCTTCGCCGGCGTCCAGGCCGCCATCGACCTCCAGAAGACCGGGTCGTTCGACGTCACGCTCATCTCGGACCGTGACTACCTGTGGCTGTACCCGACGTCGATCTGGATCCCGACTCGGGAGATGGCGTTCGAGGGCGCCAAGGTCTCGCTGGAGGAGATCCGGCAGAAGCACGGCTTCCGGCTCGTCGTCGACCGTGTGCAGGCGGTGCGTTCGGCGGAGGACCGGGTCATCTGCGCTGACGGTGACCATGAGTACGACTACCTGGTGCTGGCCATCGGCGCGGAGAAGCTCAAGCCGGCCGGTGTCGAGCACACGCTGTCGATCTGCGGTGCGCCAGAGGTGTCGCTTCAGATCCGCGACCGCCTGGATGCGCTCATCGAGCACGGCAGCGGGCGCATCGCGGTCGGGTTCGGCGGCAACCCCAAGGACCCTTCGGCTGTGCGCGGCGGCCCCGCCTTCGAGCTGCTCTTCAACATCCACGCCCTGCTGCGCAAGCACAAGGTCCGCGAGCGGTTCCAGCTGACGTTCTTCGCGCCGATGGCACAGCCGGGCGCACGCATGGGTGATCGCGCCCTTGACATGATGGACAGCATGTTCGAGCGCTCCGACCTGGACACGCGCGTGGGCACCAGGATCGCCGCCTTCGACGCGGACGGCGTGGCCTTCGAGGACGGTTCACGCCTGGATGCCGACCTGGTGCTGTTCATCCCCGGCGTGGCCGGGCACAGCGTGATGGCGGCCTCGGACCTGCCGCTCAACGGGGCGGGCTTCGTCCGCATCGATGACAGCGGCCTGGTGGAAGGCACGAGCAACGTCTACGCCGCCGGTGATATCGCTGCCATCGAGGGTCCCGACTGGCGCGCCAAGCAGGGTCACACCGCGGAGATCATGGCCAGGAACGCCGCCTCCAACATCACCGCGGTCGAGGCCCGCGAACCCGATCGTGCCGGCTACGGAGCACACCTCTCCATCCTCTGCCTGATGGACACGGGGAACGGCGCAGCCTTCGTCTACCGGAGCAGCAAGCGCAACCTGGTGGTGCCCCTGCCCATCGTTGGCCACTGGATGAAGAAGGCCTGGGGTCGCTACGCGCGATTGACCAAACTGGGCAAGGTCCCACACATCCCCGGTCTGTGACCGACGGGCGCCGACGCGCACCATGGGGGATGGGGAAGTGGAGGCGACGACCGGATTCGAACCGGTGAGTAACGGTTTTGCAGACCGTCGCCTTGGGCCTCTTGGCTACGTCGCCCCGCGATGACTGCCTGATGCTACCAGTCGCGGGCTGATGTTGGCTGCCCCTCGAGGATTCGAACCTCGGTTCACGGATCCAAAGTCCGGCGTCTTACCACTAGACGAAGGGGCAGCGAAGGACCCCGACAGTCTACGAGGTTAGGAGGAGGGAGTGGAGCGGAAGACGGGACTCGAACCCGCGACCCTCACCTTGGCAAGGTGATGCTCTACCAACTGAGCCACTTCCGCCCGATCCGAACGAGCTACCGACCGGCGCCATATATGTGGTGCCGAGAGCCAGAATTCGAACTGGCGACACCGCGATTTTCAGTCGCGTGCTCTACCAACTGAGCTATCTCGGCCCGCCGCTGCGGTCCGGCTATTAGACCACACCTTGGCAACTC
Organism: uncultured Chloroflexia bacterium; assembly: GCA_963778955.1. GTDB lineage: Bacteria > Chloroflexota > Limnocylindria > Limnocylindrales > CSP1-4 > JAFMJV01. Next base: position 277,293 of record CAVZWI010000002.1, on the reverse strand, counting down.
CGCACAACCGCCGGGGAACGGCCGGAGTCGCGGGCCGGATGGTTAGCGATTCTTCACCGGAGGATGCCAGACGAGAACGTTTGCGCGTGCTAGATTGAGGCTGGCCGAACCCCCGTGCGCGGGGGACGGGGGAACCGAACCCGCCGGGGGAATTCCCTCCCACTTGGGGCGAACCGCGGAACGTCCGCGCAGGCTGTGACCGCAGCCGAGCCCGACAGCTCACCTCGCAGGCCAAGCCGTGTCGTCATCGAGGTGTCGTCCCGTGGCTTGGCGCCAGTTGCCTACGCTTCCAGTCCAGGCGTACGTGGCTGCCCTCCCCCACCCCAGCATGCTGCCGCGGAACCTGGCCCTGGATCTGTCGTCCGCGGTCGGACTTGGCAGCACGATGGCCGTGGTGGGCGTGCTGCTGCCGTCGGTGGCGCGGCGCGAGGGCCTTGACACCATGGGCCTTGCCGTCCTGGCTGCCCTGCCCTTCCTGGCCAGCTTGATGACGTTGTTCGCCGGTCGCATCGGACCGCGCTCGCCGACGCGCATGGCCCTGATGCGTTCACTGGGCGCGATGGGCCTGCTGCTGGTGCTCATCGCACCCGATCCCCTCTTCATCGCGCTCGCCATCTTCGGCTTCTGGGTCACGTTCTCGCTGGGCTCGCCGCTGCAGCAGCGCATCTGGGCCACCATTTACCCCTCCGCGGACCGTGGGCGGATGCTGGGCTACGTCGGCACCAGCCGATCGCTGGCCGGGATGCTGGCACTCTCGGCCATCGCGGTCGTCGCTGCGGCGCATGGTTTCGGCGCCATCGTCGCCGTCGTCGCCGTGGTCGGTGCCGTGTGCAGTCTGGCGGTCAGTCGCATGGCCGTGCCGGGCATCGAGGGCAACTACCGCTTCAGCGCACTCGAATTCCATCCGCTCGGTGACCGCGCAGCCGATGCTCCGGAGCATCACGGTCGCGCAACTGCTCTTCGGCGCCGGCTTCGTGGCGGCCCCGGCGCTCATCGCCATGGTCCACGTGGATCGATTGGGCCTGGGCGTCGATGAGATCGCATTGGCGGGCCTGGTGAGCTACGGCAGCACGGCCGTGACCTTCAACCTCTGGGGTCGCCTGGCCTGCCGCGCCGGCGGGCTGGTGACCATCTCGAGCGGCACGCTCATCGGCGTCGTGGCCATGACCGTGTTCGCCTTCGCACCGACCTTCCCACTCCTCCTGCTGGCCACGGTGCTGCTGGGCGCCGCCGGTGCCGCGGTGGACACATCCTGGCCGTTGCTCATCGCTGACCACGCGCCGGCGGATCGCCAGGGTGAGGTCGCCGCCGGCATGAACTCCATCATGGGCTTTCGCGGGCTGCTCGTACCCTTCCTGGTGATGGCGCCCATCCGCGCCGGCATCACCGACGAGACCGGCGGGCTCCTCATCGCCACGCTGTGCATGGTGGCGGGAGCTGTGCTGTACGCCCGACTGTCAGGCCTGGCCGTGCTGCCGGGCCGCGCCGCGAGCACCCTGCGGCTCCGCCTTCAGCGCAGCCCCGCCAACTCCCTGATGCCGCTCTCGTCGATCTCGGGCTGGCCCGTCAACCTGCGCAGGCGGTTGATGCGGTCGAGCGTCGCGGGATGGGTGCTGAAGAGGCCCCTGGCACTCCTGTCGAGCTTCTTGACCGGGTTGACCACGTAGAGGTGCTGGGTCGCCCGGTTGGCGACCTCCAGCTTCTCGGTGTCGAGCGTGAGCTTGGCCAGGGCCCGCTCCAGGCCGTAGGGGTTGCGTGTCAGTTCCACGCTGCTGGCGTCGGCGAGGTACTCGCGCTCCCGGTTGACCGCCATCTGCACGAGACCCGCGAAGATCGGCGCCAGGATGGCCACGGCCAGCCCCAGGAACATGATCAGCGCCTGCGCTCCGCCACCGCCGCTGCTGTTGCGGCGGCTGCGACCCATGCTGCCCCAGATGGTCATGCGCGCGAGCACGTCGGCCAGGAGGGCGATGGAGCCGACCAGCACGCCGACCAGCAGGCTGAATCGGATGTCGTAGTTGGCCACATGGGACAACTCGTGGCCGAGGACGCCCTGGAGCTCCTCACGGTCGAGCCGGTCGAGCAATCCGCGCGTGATGGCGACGCTGGCGTGCTTCGGGTCCCGTCCGGTGGCGAAGGCGTTGAGCGCGCTGTCCTCGATGATGTAGACCTTGGGCTCGGGCACGTTCGCAGCGAGGCTCAGCTCCCGCACCACGTGGACGAGCCTGGGCTCGTCGGTCTCCGACACCTCACGGGCTTGGGAGATGCCCAGCACCATGCTGTCGCCGCCGTAGAAGGCACCCAGGGAGAGGGCGAGCGCCAACAGGCCACCGACCGGCACGAACCAGATGGCGTTGGCCGGATCGCCGGCGATGGCGAACCCGATGAACCAGCTGATCGCGCCAAGGATGGCCACGATGACCACGATCAGCAGGATCGATCGACGCTTGTTGGAACGGACCTGCTGGTCGAAGGTCTCGCGGGCGGGCGTCATGTCATGGTCACGCACGATCCCATGGCCCAGCGTGGGCCTCGGGCCGGACTGCTAGCCCTGGCGAGGTGGAGGGGGTGGCTGCTGGGGCGGCCCGCCGACCGGGGGCGCCGGGGGTCGAGGCAGAGGTGGAGGGGGGGGTGGCGGAGGTGGCGCGGGCTTGTCGTCGTCAGGGCCAAAGCCGAGATCCACCTTGGGGACCTGCGTCGCCTCCGGCTCGGCATCGAAGAACTCGCGCTTGGTGAACCCGAACGGCCCGGCGATGAGGACATTGGGGAAGGTGGCGATGGACGTGTTGTAGTCGAGCACCGAGGCGTTGTAGTGCTGCCGCGCGAAGCTGATCTGGTTCTCGGTCGTGGTCAGCTGCTCCTGCAGCTCCAGGACGTTCTGATTGGCCTTCAGCTCGGGGTAGTTCTCCACGGTGGCGAACAGCGAGCGCAGCGTGCCGGTCAGGGCATTCTCCGCGGCGGCCTGCTGGTGCGGGTCCGTGGCCCCAGCGGCGACGGCGTTGGCACGCGCCTCGGTCACGGCGGTGAGGACGGACTGCTCGAATCCCATGTAGCCCTTGACCGCGTCGATCAGGTTGGGGATGAGATCCCAGCGTCGCTTCAGCTGGACCTCGATCTGGGCAAAGGCCTCATCGATGCGCAGACGACGCTGGACCAGGCCGTTGTAGATGAGGATGCCAACAGCGAACAGGATCACTACGATGATCCCGACGATCAACAAGATCTCCATCGATACCTCCGATCGGGGTCGGGCAGCCAAGCAGCCGTCCCGCCCCCAAAGGGTACTCGCTCCGATGCGGTGGCCGCATACGCAAGTCGGGGCATGGCCCTTCGGGACCATCGGGTCGGACGCATCAGTGGCAATCGGTGCAATGGATGTCGGCGGGTGTGTCGCCTGCGACGAGCCTCGCCACCCAATCGACGAGCCGGACACCCCGGACCTCCACGTCGTAGAAGGCGTCACGCCAGAGGATGGTGTGGTCCGTCCCCGATGCGGTGTAGCTGGCGATGTCCACGCCGGCCGACTCGATGGCAGCCTCGTTCCCGTCGATCAGCCCCAGCAGGTCGTCGGGGGCCACGCCGACCAGGCCCGCATAGCGTGACTGGGCCGCATCGTAGGCGAAGTCGAAGCGGGCGAAGGTGATCTCCGGCGCGTGCCGCCCAGCATAGCGATACAGGTCGGGGATCCCCCAGTCGCGGATGGTGATGCCCTCCGTCTCCGTCCAGTCGGGATCGCCCCGTCCGTTCCCCAGAGCGAGCCGATGAAGGCGTTCAGCACCGGGTCGCTGGGATAGGCGCCCGAACCGTCGCCGAGGGTCACGATACGGGCCTGGGGCAGTCGATCCGCGGCCAGGCCGGCGTAGAGCGGCGTGGGGATGGAGCCGGCGCTGACGCCGGTGACCAACAGATCACCCACATCGGGATAGGTCGCCACCAAGTGGTCGAGTGCGGCGAGGCCATTGGCATAGCCGCGGTGCTCGACGGTCAGGTCGTCGGCGTATGTCGTGGTCTGGCTGCCCAGGTGGCCGTCACCGGTGCAGTAGGGCACGTACACGAACGAGTAGTCCGCGAGTGGGTTCTCCGGCTGCTCGAAGTCGAAGATGCCGCCACGATCGGCCATCGAATTGGCCGTGAACTCGCTGGCGGCGACGTAGCTGGTGTCGGGGCCATCGAAGGCACAGGTCGCAGCGCTGAAACAGGCACCGCCACCCTCGAAGTACAGCACCACCTTGTGTGGGTCTGCCAGACGCTCCAGGTAGTGGACCGGGCTGTCGTCGGCGCAACGGTCGTGTCGGGCCCACCGTCGAAGGGCGACCACTGTGACGCCGCCGAGACGGTGGTGGCCGTGGTCGCGACGAGTGTGATGGTGATGGCAGCAGCATCGAGCAGCCGGCCATGGCGAGCGCGATCTCATGGATCGAGGGTACGCATGCGGGCCGAGCTGCGCAGGGACCGGTCAGCGCGCGCGCATGCGGTTGTTGCGCGCGGCGTGCTCGACCTCGGCCAGACCCAACGCCTCCAGCACCGGTGGCACGTAGTTGCCGAAGCGGCCGCGTAGGCCCTTCTTGAGGCCGTACCAGCCTCCGACCGGATTGTCAGATGCGCGGCCCCACGCCTCGACGGTGTCAGGCTTGGCTTCCTTCTGCTCGTCGGCATTGCCGAGGAGCATCCAGTCCCCACGCGCCTGGAGCATCGTATGCAGGTCGTCGATGCAGCGGAGGTGGTAGCGCAGTTGCGTCGCGCCCACCTGGACGACCAGCGCCGGCGGGTCGGCCGCGGCGTCGCGGTAGGCTTCGTACTGCGATGTGCCCGGAGGTGTCTGGAGGATCCAGGATCGTCCTTCGTGCCGCCACCCTGGACTCTGGTGTCGACCATGTGCTGTCCACTCCTATTGGTGGGCGGTAGAGGACTCGAACCTCTGACTTCCTCGGTGTAAGCGAGGCGCTCTGACCAACTGAGCTAACCGCCCGCGGATGCCGCGATGGTACCGCCCGGCGCGGTCGCACAGCGTGTGCATCAAGGAGATGTTGGTGCCCAGGCCGGGACTTGAACCCGGATGAGTTGCCTCACACGCCCCTCAAACGTGCGCGTATACCAATTCCGCCACCTGGGCCAGGTGCTGTGATCGACGTGGTACCGCGGGAGGGACTTGAACCCACACGACCGTAATGGTCACTAGGTCCTGAACCTAGCGCGTCTGCCTATTCCGCCACCGCGGCACGAGATCGATCCACAACGCTCTCTCGAGCGGACTGCGATGGTAGCACGAAGGCCCGGGCTACTCCGCGATATAGATGAGCATGGACACCACGACGAAGATCACCGCCAGCACGATGGTGAACTGGTAGAGGCGCTGCTCCACGCCGCGACGAGTGCGGAAGCTGGAGGCATCGCCGCCGCCGAAGGTAGCGCCGAGGCCGGAGCCACGCGACTGCATGAGGACCGCTGCGATCAGGCCCAGGGCCGCGACCAGCAGCGCGAAGAAGAGAAAGACATCCACGGTTCGAGTTCGACTCCTGTCGTATGTTGCCCGGCGGAGGATAGCACGGCTCTGGCACCACCCAGAGGTGTGACGCCAGCCGCGATCGGCTATCCGTCGAGCAGCGAATGCCCCGTCATGCCCGGGGCCGGGGTGACACCGGTGAGGGCCATCAGCGTCGGCGTAACGTCGGCCAGGACGCCATCGGACATCGACCGGCCTCGCACCGCGGATCCAGCCAGCAAGAACGGCACCGGGCTCAACGAGTGCTTGGTCACGGGGTTGCCCTCCGCATCCTTCATGACATCAGCGTTGCCGTGATCGGCGGTGAGCGCGAGGATGGCACCCTTGCCGCCCGCAGCGACCGATGCTGCGTCGGCGGCCATGACCGCGTCGGCCACGCGCCCCAGGCAGCCATCGAGGAAGGTGCACGCTTCCACGGTCGCATCCCAGACACCCGTGTGGCCGACCATGTCCGGGTTGGCGAAGTTGGCCACGATCAGGTCGTACTCACCCGAGACGATGGCAGCGACGATCTCATCGGTCACACCGGCCGCGCTCATCTCCGGTTGCAGGTCATAGGTGGCCACCTTGGGGCTCGGAACCAACTTGCGGTCCTCGCCCGGCCAGGGCGCCTCCACGCCGCCGTTGAAGAAGTAGGTCACGTGGGCGTACTTCTCGGTCTCCGCGACGTGGAACTGCTTCCAGCCGAGACCCGAGACGACCTCGGCCAGACTCGTGACCACCATGGGCGGATAGGCCACCTCGACCGGCAGGCCGCCCTCGTACTCGGTCAGCGTCACCACCGTTGGGAAGGGCGGCACGTAGCCGCGGTCGAAGTGATCGAACTCCTTGTCCACCAGCGCATGCGTGAGCTGGCGGGCGCGGTCGGCGCGGAAGTTGAAGTGGATGACGACGTCGTTGTCACGGACGGTGCCGTCGACACCCTCGATGAGCGTGGGCTTGACGAACTCGTCGTTCTCGCCACGTTCGTAAGCGGCGGCAAGCGCCGCACTGGCGCTGCCGGCGGGCGTGGTGCCGAAGCCACTGCCATAGACCATGGCGTCATACCAGGCCTTGGTACGCTCCCAGCGCTTGTCACGGTCCATGCCGTAGTAGCGACCGCCGATCATGCCGAAGCGCGCGGTCGGGTGGGCCGCCACCAGGCGGGCCTCGAAGTCGGGGATGAAGACGTCGGCCGAGCGAGGCGGGGTGTCACGCCCGTCGAGCAGGCCATGGACCACGACATCGGTCACGCCCGCTTCCCGAGCCAGCGCGGCGATGGCGACTGCGTGTCCGTCGGTGGAGTGGACGCCGCCGGGGCCGATGAGTCCGACCAGGTGCAGCCGGGACATGGGCTCGGCAGCCTTCCTGACCGCCGCCAGCAGCACCTCGTTGTGCTGGAAGGAGCCGTCGGCGATCTCGGCGTCGATTCGCGGCAGGTCCTGCAGCACCGGACGGCCGGCACCGATGTTGAGGTGCCCCACCTCGCTGTTGCCCATCTGACCGTCGGGCAGGCCGACCGCCCCGGCCGAGGCATCCAGGCGCGAGTTGGGCCAGGCCTTCAGCAGTGCACGCCAGCGAGGCATCTCGGCGGCAGCGATGGCATCGACGGCAGGATCGGGACCGTAGCCGAAGCCGTCGACGATGATGAGAACGACCGGGCAGGGTCGTTCAGCCCTCGTGGTCACGTGGTGGTTCCCCCTTTCGACAGGGTGCCTGGAGCTGCTGGCCCCGGGCGCTTGGCGCGTCGGACTCGCGTCGGACCCGCGGTGGAGTCGTATTGGAGTCGGTTGGAGTCGGCTGCCGGCTAGACGACAGCGCGCGCCGCGGCAGCTTCAGCAGCGGTCGCGGCGATGCCGGACATCTGGTCGGGCTTGAGGCTGGCGCCGCCGATGAGGGCACCGTCGATGGCCCGCTCGCTGATGAACTCCTCGAAGGAGTCGGCCGTGACCGAGCCGCCGTAGAGCACCGGGGTGTTCTCGGCGAATGCCGCGCCGGCGATGTCGGCGACGGTGGCACGGATGGCATCGGCCATCTCAGCCGCGTCAGCTCCGCGAGCGGTCTTGCCGGTGCCGATGGCCCAGACGGGCTCGTAGGCGATGACGAGATCGGCGGGCAGGCCGGCGCCCTGCGCCATGACGACATCGAGGGCGGCCTTCACCTGGGCCTGCACGGTCGCTACGGCGGTGCCGGCTTCGCGCTCCTCAAGCTGCTCACCGCAACAAAGCATGGGGCTGATGCCGGCTTCCACGAGGCGGACGATCTTCTGACCGATGAGGACATCGGATTCGAACTGGTCACGACGACGCTCCGAGTGGCCCACGATGCACCAGCTGGCGAGACCGACCAGCATGCTGGCGGCGATCTCACCGGTGTAGGCACCCTTGGCCTCGGCGTGGACGTTCTGGGCTCCGACAGCCACGTTCATGCCGGCCAGCGCGTCCCTGACGGGCGCCAGCGCCACGTAGGGCGGGCAGATGATGCGGGTGACGCCGGCCACGTCGGTGGCCTTGGCGATATCGACGGCCAGCGGACCGGCGTCCGCTGGGGAAGTGTTCATCTTCCAGTTGGCAGTGATGATGACGGGTCGCATGGACCCCATCATAGGTCGGTCGCCGATACTGCGGCGGACGCCTTCGACTCCATGCGCGCGAACGCCCGCTGCACTCGTGCGCGGCTGACCCCCAGCGCTTCGGCCAGCTCGGTGAAGGACGCCTCCGGCGCGTCCTTGCGAGCCAGCGCCACGGCCTGGTCGGCGGCGGAGAGCTCGGCCAGGCGACCGTTAGCCTCGAGCTCACCGATGAGACCCATCTGGTGCGAGCTCGAAGCGACGCTTCGCTCGAGGTTGGCCGTCTCCGCATTGAGGACCCGGTTGAGATGCCCGTGCAGTTGGCGCATCACCAGCCGTGACTCGATCTCCAGGACGCTGGCACCGGCACCGCAGTAGCGCAGGAACGCCAGGATGGTCTCGGTCGATTTGCTGGTCACGACGCCGCGGCCGCGTCGGAGTCGGTACGAGAGCCTGAAGCCGGCCTCGTCCAGCCGCTGTCGGAGCGTCTCACCCTCGGTCGCGGCCACGACCAGTTCCAGGTGCGTACCGCGCCCGCTGAGGCTGAGGGAGCCGGCCGCCAGGAAGCGGCCGCGCAGCCAGGCCGCCCGGCAGTGATGGCGCGCCGAGGCCCAATCGAACCCGGGCTCTGCGACAGCGCCGGGGACCCCTTCGTCCTGTTCCAGCCGGACCGCCAGCCTGGCCACGGCGGGTGAGCGGGCGTGGCCCAGGGCCGCCGCTCCCAGGCCCATCCGCTCCGCCATACGGCAGCATGATCGCGGTGGGTCGATGGCAGCCAGCTCGGCACGGATGGCCTGCACCAACTCACGCTCGCGAGAGTCAACCATGCGCGACAGGACCGTTCAAGCGCTGCGAACCGTCGTGCTGGGACGAGCCGTGGGGCGCTCGTCGAGCAGTCGCACCAACGCCTGGGTCAGGCGCCGTGGGTCGTGCCGGTGGGCATTCTCGGGATCGACGACGGCGGCCAACTCCAGGCGCGGACGGACCTTGTCGGCGGGCAGGTCGATGCGGACGGGTTCGGCGGGGTAGCCCTCGGGCACCCGCGCAGTGTCGTCATCGTTGGCCAGGACGACGTCGATGAGGTCACCGACGCCGTGCGCCGTCAGGGCATCGACGTGCTCGGAGAGCGTGTAGCCCTCGGTCTCGCCGGGTTGCGTGGCCACGTTGGCGACATAGACACGCAGGCCGCGCGCACCCAGGATGGCCGACCGGATGCCAGGCACCAGCAAGCTCGGCAACAGGCTCGTGTAGAGCGAGCCGGGGCCCATCACGATGAGGTCGGCGGCGCGGATGGCCTCCACCGCATCCGGACTGGCGTCGATGCCGGCCGGGCTGAGCCAGACCCGGCGGATGCCACGCGCGCGCATGATCGTGGACTGGCCCTGCAACTGCGTGCCATCAGCCAGCTCGGCACTCAGGTTGAGCGCCTCTCCGGCGACCGGCAGGACCTCGCCGCGGACCGCGAGCACCCGGTTGGACTGCCGCACGCCCTCCTCGAAGTCACCGGTGATGTCGGCCATGGCCGCGATGAGCAGGTTTCCGAAGGCGTGGCCGGCGAGGCTGGGCTGAGACTCCGTGGCGGGGAAGCGGTATTGCATCAGGCTGGACATGGTGGGCTCGACATCCGCCAGCGCCGCGATGCAGTTGCGGATATCGCCCACCGGTGGCACACCCAACTCGCGGCGGAGCTGCCCGCTGGAGCCACCGTCGTCGGCTACCGTGACCACGGCGGTGATGTTGCTGCTGACCTCCTTGAGGCCGCGCAGCAGCGTCGACAGGCCGGTCCCGCCGCCGATGGCCACGACGCGTGGACCGCGTGCCAGGGATCGCCGCTGGTACACCATCTCCACCAGTGGCTCTCGGCGCGCCGGGAACGGCTCCAGCAAGGCATCCAGCAGCCGCCAGAGGCCGTACAGGAAGACGCTCAGGCCGATGCCGATGACGACGACCGGCCGCAGTGGATCGGGCAGGAAATTGAGGCTCACGAGCTCGAAGAGCTGTCCCGCGATGCTGTCGGCCGGCACCTCACGGAACAGGACACGGATGAGCAGCGCGCCCGCCGTGGCGAGGATGGTGAGTCCCAGCAGCATCACCAGCAGCCAACGCTTGACGCCCATGCCCGGGCGCAGCCACCGGCGGAGCCGGTGCATGCGACCCTCCTGCCCCGCGTCGGTCATCGGCGCCGCTCGAGTTCCCGATGCCAGACGGTGACCGGGCCCATCTGCAGGGCCTCCAACGCGCTGGCCAGTGCTTCGCTGATGGCGACGGAGCGGTGGAATCCACCGGTGCACCCGATGGCGATCGTCAGGCGGGTCTTGCCTTCGGCGAGGTAGGCCGGGATGACGGTGCGGAAGAAGCCGTCGAGGTGCTCCAGGAACTCCTTGGTGATGGGCTGGCCCAGGACGAAGTCACGCACCTCCTCCGTCTGCCCGGAGTGCTCGCGCAACTCCGGTCGATAGAAGGGGTTCTCCATGAACCGCACGTCGAACACCAGGTCGGCCTCCATGGGAACGCCGAACTTGAAGCCGAAGCTGATGACCTGGAGCGAGAGCTCATCCGGGCCTGGCTGGGCACCGAGCGCATCGACGATACGCTCGCGCAGCTGTTTGAATGCCAGGCCCGATGTGTCGATGGTCGTCTGGGCCAGGTCCCGGATGTCATCGAGCATGGCCCGCTCGCGGGCGATGGCCGAGCCCACGCCGTCGTTGCGGTCATCGAGCGGATGCCGGTGCCGCGTCTCCGAATAGCGCCGGATGAGCACCTCATCGCTCGCCTCGAGGAACACGATCTGCGGTTGGATACCCCGGCCGTGAAGCGCTCCCAGGGCAGCGCTCAGTGCCAGCGGTGCATCACCCTGGCGGACGTCGAGCACGATGGCGACGCGGTCGTAGCGCACCGGATCGTTGGCCACCAGCTCGGCCAGGTCGCGCAGCAGCTCGGCTGGGACGTTGTCCACCACGGTGTAGCCCAGGTCCTCGAAGATCTTGCTGGCTGCCGTCTTGCCGGCCCCCGAAAGCCCGGTGATGATGGCGACGTGTTGGTTACCCGGCCCATGAGCCGGCGGCAGCTGCTCAGACATCGGACTCCTTCTCGCGCCGACTGCGCTGCAACAGGAAGATGGTGAACTCGTAGAGCGCGTACATCGTGCCCGAGAGCACGAGCGGGCTGATGGGATCGCCGCCGGGCGTGATGACCACCGCGAAGATGACCACGCCAAGCAGGACGTAGCGACGCATGTTCCGGAGCTGTTCGACCCGCAGGATGCCGAGGCGGTCGAGGAAGACCAGCACGATGGGGAATTGCATCACCAGCCCGAAGACGAGGAACAGGAAGGTCACGAAGCCGAAGTAGGCTTCCGCGCTGGGCAGTGCCACCAGGGAGCCCTCGATCTGGAAGCTGAGCAGGAACCCGACCGCGTACGGCAGCGTGACCCATGCCACCAGGGCGCCCATCAGGAAGAACACGACCGTCATGGGGATCCAGGGCAGCGCCGCGCGCCGTTCGCTGGGCAGCAATCCCGGCGCCACGAAGGCCCAGAGCTGGTAGAGGACCACCGGCAATGCCAGCAGGATGCCGACGATGACGGCCACCCGCAGATAGACCATGAAGCCGCCCGACAGGGTCAGGAACACGACCTCGCCGTTCGGCAGCGGCGTCAGCAACAGTTCGATGAGCGGCTCGGCCAGGATGAAGCCGATGACCGAACCGAGGCCGATGGCGATGACGCTGATGGCAACGCGGCGGCGCAACTCGACCAGGTGGTCCACCAACGGCATGGCGAAGCCGTCCTCAGCGCTCGCTGCAGGGCCGGATGGGCTCGACAGATCTGCGACGGCGCCGCTGCTGGCTCCGTGATCGTCAGTCATGGGCTGTCATCGACCCGCCATCAGGTCGCCGGGGCGGGCCCGGCGACTAGGCGTCGTCGTGGGTCTTGGGCGTGGCTGCCGCACCTGGCGTGGTCCCGCTCATGGTGTTCGGCCGAGCCTCCCCGCGCAGCGTGTTCGGCGCCGGCGGATCATCCATGCTCGAGTTTGGCTCCAGCGAGGTCGAGTCGGTGATATCCGAGGAGGCCTTGCGGAATTCACGGATGGTCTTGCCCAGGGCGTTGCCCATCTCCGGCAGGCGACGTGGACCCACCACCAGCAATGCGATGACCAGGACGATGATGAGTTCGAGAGGCCCGATGTTGAAGGGCATACGATGCTCCGAAGACGTGGATCAGACTCCAGCATCGTAGCACCCCCTCACGGGCCCATCGGATGGCGGGTCAGGCTCCTGGGGGCACGGGTGGTGCATCGCCCGTGCCGTCGCCGGCAGGCGCATCCGTGGCCGCCCCGGCCTGGGCGGCGTTCCCGGCGCCAGCGGACTCCCGAGGCGTGGCATCGAGACGCTGGGACGGCGGGATGAACCAGGAGGGGTTGGAGATGCCATCGATGCCGCCATCACTGGTGACCGGCCGGTCGTCGAGCATGGTGATGAGGCCCTGCTCGTTGGTCTCCAGCGTCATGACGCGCAGATCGATGTCCAGGCCATCGCGGTGAAGATAGGCGATCTGGTCGCCATCGGGCGAGAACTCCGGTGCGAAGCTGTCGCCATCGGTGGTGAGTTGCACGCGGACATCGCCGCGCCGGGCATTCACGAGCACGATGTCTCGACCGGTGCCGTCGGTCGCCTCGACCGCCAGCAGCTTGCCGTCCGGTGACCACGAAGGATTGGCAAAGCCCGGCTTCAGGTACCTGACCTTGCCCAGCGTGCAGTTCGACTTGCTGCGGCAGCTGAAGATGGCCACCTTGGGATCGCCATCGGGCCCGTTGTCGTCGTTGTAGGTGAACGCGATCTTGGTGCCGTCGGGACTGAAGGCAGGGTCGTTGTGACCCAGTCCGGACTGGGTCGGCGTGGCGACCTTGCGCAGCCGGCCGGTCTTGGCGTCGATGATGTGCAGGGTGACCTCGTCGGCGGAACCATCCGGCCCGTCACTGACCACGGCGATATTGTTGCCGGCGGAGCTGACCGATGGTTGGGCCACCTGGCTGAACCACAAGCCGCGGCTGTCCTTGATGAGCGAGTTGAACACCTTCTTGCGATTGCTGCCATCGGGTTTCATGCGCATCAGGTCTGGCGTGTAGAACGTGTACTTGCCGCCGGGCCGGGTCTTGTTGGTGACCTTCTTGGTGGAGCGGATGAAGTAGATGGACTTGCCATCGGGCGACCACACCGGATACGCATCCGATTGGATGGAATCGCTGTCGGTCAGTCGCTGCAGCGAGGTGCCTGAGACCGACCAGATGTCTCCCGAGCGAGTGAACAGGATGCTGCCCTTGACATCGGCGCGCTCGTCGCTGGGTGGCTCCACGATAGCCGTGTCGATGTCATCGATGACCGGCTCCGGTGTCACGTCGGGCGTTCCGTCCGGCTGGCCGGTGGCGAGCGGATCGATGCTGGCGCGAGCGGTCACCGGGGCGGGCGTCGCGGTGGCATCAGCTGCCGCATCGCCAAGGGTCGAGTCGAGGAAGCTCATCGCCCAGAGGCTCCCGCCACCCACCAGCACCAGGCCGATCAAGGCCAGCATCGGTGCCACCATCGGCGAGCTGCGGCGAGGGCGGCGCGGCGGGATGGGCTCGCGCCCGGGTGGATACAGTGGCGGCGCTCCCCGAGGATCACGATAGCCCGGTGTCACCGGACCGGTCGGCGGGTAGCCCGGTCCAGCGGTCGGAAAAGGGCCGCCGGAGGGTGTCGGTGGGCGAGTCATGGGGCCATCACCTGGCCCGCCCGCATCGCCCGCAACCAGCCCGCAGGGGCCACATCCCGGATGTCCAGCTGGAGCGTCTCGACTCCGGCGAAGACACGGCTGGAGAGTCGTGCGACGACATCGATCTCGGAACCCTCCGTCAACTGGTCGGCGAGGTCGGCGCGGCCGAAGCAGATGCCATCGATCACCATACGCCCACGACGCAGCTTGAGTTGTGTATGACCGCCGTTGACGGCACGGACCCGGTCCACGGCGAGGCCCGCGAATCCGACCAGCGGTGGTTCATCGCCGGCGCCCTCGAGTGGCGCCAACTCGCGCAAGAGTACGTGATCCGCGGCATCTGCGCTCTGGACGAGGTCGAGGCTCAGGCTGGGTCGTGCATCCGCTACCGGCCGCTCCTCGATGAAGGACTGGAGCCGCTCCCGTAGTTCATCGACATGAGCCGACTCGATGTGGCAGCCGGCCGCTGCGGGGTGGCCACCGAAGCGCTCGAAAAGATCAGCGCAGGACGCGAACGCGGCCGCCAGATCCAGGCCGCCAGCACTGCGAGCCGAACCACGCCACGGCTCGGCCGAACTCGAAAGCACCAGCGCGGGGCGACCGTGCTGCTCCGCGAGACGGCCCGCGATGAGGCCGATGATGCCCACTGGCCAGTCGCCGGCAAGCACGATGAAGTCCTGGTCGGGTCGGGCGCCGAGCGCCTCCTGGGCTTCTCTCATGGCCGTCGTGGTCGATGTCCGCCGTTGTAGGTTGGCCTGCTCGAGCTGTGCCGCCAACCGCTCCGACTCAGCGGTGTCCTGCGAGAGCAGCAGCTGCGCTGCCACGCGCGGGTCGCCGATGCGTCCCATGGCATTGATGCGCGGCGCCAGGCCGAAGGAGATGTCCTCCCGTGAGACCACCTCCGGATCGATGCGCGCCACCGCCATCAGGGCAGCCAATCCCGGTCGCGGCGCTGATCCCAGTCGCGCCAGACCAAGGCGCACGATGGAGCGGTTCTCACCGGCCATCGGCACCACGTCGGCGATGGACCCGATGGCGGCCAGGTCCGTCATATCCAAGGCGGCTGCGGCGCCGCCAGGCTCGTCGGCGAGCAGCAGCTGGGCGACTTTGAAGGCGACCCCGGCTCCCGACAGCCGCCTGTCGGGATAGGCGCTGTCGGGCCGTTGCGGGTTGACCAACGCCACCGCCGCAGGGCGTTCGGCTCCCAGCACATGGTGGTCGGTGACGATGACGTCGATGCCCGCCGCGGCGGCAGCAGCGACCTCAGCCACACTGCCAGAACCGGTGTCGGCGGTGATGATGAGGCTGTGACCGGCGGCCCGTGCCCGCTCCACGGCTGCCATCGAGAGCCCATGCCCCTCGTGGCTGCGGTCCGGGACGTATGGCTCGGCGGTGACTCCCAGCCGGCGAAGCGTCTCCGTCAGGATGGCCAGGCCGGTCAGTCCGTCGGCATCGAAGTCGCCCAGCACCAGCACCGACTCCCCTGCCCTCCGTGCGGCGCCAAGGCGGGCTCGGAGGGCATCGGCATCAGGCAGCAGCGCCGGATCGTGCAGCCCAGTTTCCGGGGCATCGAAGCGCGAGGCAAACTCGGCGGGGTCGACGGGGCCGCGACGCGACAGCACGCGCACGGCTCGGGCGGACAGGCCTCGCCGTTTGGCGTCGACGACGGTGGCCTCGGAGACCGGGTATGCCTCGGGCACGAGCCAGTGATAGTGGGGGGTCAGCTGCGGCATGAGCAGCCAGTCTGGACCTCCGGCTTCCACCCGGGCTTATGCGGCGCTGGTCTTGGCCTTGGACTTGACCGGAGCGGGCTCGCTGGCCTTGCGACGGTCGGCCCACCGGTGCCAGTCGAGGAAGAGCGGTGTGGCCACGAAGAGCGACGAGTAGGTACCGGCGACCACGCCGACCAGCAGGGCCAGGGTGAAGGGCCGGATGGCTTCGCCACCGAACAGCAGCAGCGCCATCAGGGTCAGCACCAGCGTCAGCGACGTGGTCAAGCTGCGCCCGATGGTCTGGACCAGGCTGTGGTTCGCGATCAACTCGAGGGGCTCGCCCAGGTATCGCTGTCGGTTCTCGCGGATACGGTCGAAGACCACGATGGTGTCATGCACGGAGAAGCCGATGATGGTGAGCATGGCGGTCACGAAGAGGGCGTCGACCTGCAGGCCCGTGAACGTGCCCATGATCGCGAAGAAGCCCACGGTGACGATGACGTCGTGGATCAGGGCCACGATGGCGCTGACACCCATGCGGAAGTCGCGGAACCGGTAGCTGACCCAGATCATGATGGCGACGGCAGCGATGAGGATGAGCAGGAACGTCTGCTGCACCAGTTCGGCGCTCACGACGGGGCCGACCGAGTTCTGCTGGCGCACCTCGTCGATGGGGCCGAACTGCTGCTGGAGCGCCGTAGCGAGCTCGCCGAACTGACCCGCAGTGGGAATACCCGCGACCGGACCACCGTCACTGCTGCCGGCTACCGGCGCCATCGAGGCATCCGGCGAGCCCGAGGCTGAAGGCTGGGAGGAGGCATCGGGCGCGGTGGAGGCTGAAGGCTGGGAGGAGGCACCGGGCGCGGCTGGAGGCTGAAGGCTGAGCGGAGGCACCGGCTGAAGCTGAGGCTGAAGCCACGGGTTCGGTCGTGACCTCCGGTGCGACCGACGCACTGGGTGTGACCGACGCGTGGCCGCTGCTGACGCGTCGGGCGCCGCCGACGCGGTGCCACGCGCTGGCCGACGGGGACGCCGACGCCTGCGCGGCCGCCACGGCTGCAGCAGCAGAGCCCGCGGCGATCTCGGGCGGCTGCAGCGACAGCGCTTCGGTACGGATGAGCACGTACTCCTGGTCGTTGGCGCCGGTGATGGCGACGTCCGAGCCCCCCAGTCCCTGCTCGTCGAGCACCGCGCGTACCGCGACCGGATTCGGGCGTGCCGTCCTGGAAGTGGACTTCCCAGACGGTGCCGCCCGTATAGGCGATGGAGAAC
The DNA here is from genome assembly GCA_963778955.1 of uncultured Chloroflexia bacterium. Taxonomy (GTDB): domain Bacteria; phylum Chloroflexota; class Limnocylindria; order Limnocylindrales; family CSP1-4; genus JAFMJV01. The sequence continues at coordinate 260,509 of CAVZWI010000002.1, read as the reverse complement.
TGCAAGCCTGCGGCGCCGCCGGGGATGAACGTAGCCAGGATGAAGACCAGGCCAGTGATGACCAGGATGGAACTGATCACATAGCCATAGCGGCGCTTGCCGATGATGTCAAACACCGCTGGCCTCCCGTGGCCGGCTGCGCGCGTCCAGCGAGATCTCGCTGTCATCGATGCCGAAGAGGTGCCGCTGCCTGGCCCAGCGCTGCTGCACGACCCAGCGCAACATCATGCGGCTGAGCACGATGGCGGTGAACATCGAGAGCACCACGCCGATGCCCAGGACGAGGGCGAAGCCCTTCACCACCGACGAGCCGAAGTAGAACAGGATGGTGGCGGTGATGAGCGTCGAGACGTTGGAGTCGAAGATGGAGGTCCAGGCGCGGCCGAAGCCGGCCTCCACGGAGGCCGTCAGGTTCTTGCCCGAGCGCAACTCTTCCTTGGTGCGCTCGAAGATGAGGATGTTGGCATCCACGGCCATGCCCACCGAGAGGATGAAGGCGGCGATGCCGGCCAGCGTCATGGTGACACCGAAGAGTCGGAAGAGGGCATAAGCGAAGATGCTGTAGAAGATCAGCGCGATGCAGGCCACCAGGCCCGGTACGCGGTAGTAAAGCAGCATGAAGGCGAAGACCATGGCGATACCGACGATGCCGGCCAGCATGGTCTGGTGCAGGAAATCCAGGCCCAGCGTGGCTGAGATGCTGCTGAAGCCGACCTCCCGGATCTCCAGTGGCAGCGAGCCGAACTTCAGCACCGTGACCAGCGACTGCGCCTCACTGGCCTTGAAGCCGCCGGTGCCGCCCGAGATCTGGGCGCGACCACCGAAGCGGGTGGCCCGGATGGCGGGTGCCGACATGACCTGGCCGTCGAGCACGATGGCGAACTGCTCACCGTAGTGATCGGCCGCGTACTCGTCGAAGAGTCGGGCGCCGGTGTCCTTCAGCTGCAGGCTGACCACGAGCTCACGCGTGGTCTGGTCCTGGGCGATGGCGGCGCTGGCGATCTCGATACCGGTGAAGAGCGGCGCGATGTCCTTCATGCCCTCCGGCAGCGGACCCTCGCCGACGGTGCCCTGGAGTTCCGGCGGCACGGGCATGAACTCGAGCACTCCGGTGGTGCCGATGAGGCTGCGGATGTCGGCCTCGTCCTCGACGCCCGGCAGCTCGACCGAGATGCGGTCCGCGCCCTGGGTGACGACGATGGGCTCCGCCACGCCGGTGGCGTTGACGCGGTTCTCGATGATGGAGCGCGTCTGCTCCAGGATCTCCGGCGTGACCGGCTGAGCGTCGGTGGCGACGACCTGGTACTCGCCACGAAGGCCGCCGATGAGGTCCAGACCCAGCTTGGTCTCGATGTTGCCACCGGTGCCCGTCCAGAAGCGCGGAACCGGCACCAACGCCACGACCAGGGCGCCGATGAACAGGGTCAGAACGAGGTACGGAAGGACGCGTTGCATCGCTCGCGACAGTAGCAGAGAGACGGACAGCGCGCCGCGGGACCCCGGGAGGAGCGACGGATCGGAGTGCTGTCCGGGGTGTCTTCGGCGGTGCTAACTCTGCAGATGCTCGTGGATCCGCGATGCCATGGCGGGGCCGATACCCGGCACGGCCGCGATCTCCTCGACCGTCGCGTTTCGTAGTCCGCGGCTGGAGCCGAAGACGCGGAGCAGCGCCCGTTTGCGCGCCGGACCTACACCCGCGAGGTCGTCGAGCGCCGAACGGGTGGCCGCCTTGGCTCGCAGCTGGCGATGGTAGGTGATGGCGAAACGGTGCGCCTCATCGCGGAGTCGCTGCAACAGGTACAGCGCGCTTGACGTCGCGGGCAGCACGATGGGCTCGGGCCGCCCGGGCAGGAACAGTTCCTCGCGCTCCTTGGCGAGTCCGGCCATGGGCAGGTCATGCAGCCCGAGCTCGTCGAGCGCTTCCCGGGCGGCACTGACCTGGCCCTTGCCGCCGTCGATGATGACGAGGTCGGGCATGCGCCAGCGCAGCTGCTCGGCGCCACCCTCCCCGCTGTCGAGCGCGCGCCGGAAACGCCGGCGCAGCACCTCCTGGTGGCTGGCAAAGTCGTCCTGTCCGCGGACGCCCTTGATGCGGAAGCGGCGGTACTCGCCGCTGCGCGGCTGGCCGTCTTCGAAGACCACCATGCTGCCCACCGTGTTGCTTCCCTGGATGGTGCTGATGTCGTAGCACTCGATGCGCGCCGGTGAAGCCGCCAGCCCCAACGCATCGGCAAGCTCGTCGAGAGCGCGCTCGGTCTTGCCCTGGTCGGCGAGCCAGCGCACCTGCTCGCGCTCCAGCGTCTCCGCGGCATTCCGACCAGCGAGCGCCATGAGCTTGCGGCCCTCTCCCCGCTGCGGCACCGTGATGGCCACCTGCCGACCGGCCCGAACGGTCAGGAAATCGGTCAGCTCGGCCGTCTCCGACAGATCGAACGGCACCAGGACCCGCGGCGGGATCGAACCGGCGCGTGCGTAGTACTGCTTGAGGAACGAGGTGAGTGCCTCCTCATCGGTGACATCGGTGACGTTCTCCAGCAGGAAGATGTCGCGATTGAGCGTCTTGCCGTCACGGATCGCGAAGAGCTGGACGGCGGCTTCCTTGCCGAATTGGGCATAGCCCAGCACGTCCAGCCGGCGCTTGGCGAAGCCGGCCATCTTCTGGCTCTCCATGGTGCGCTCGATGGCTCGGACCTTGTCGCGCAAGGCAGCCGCCCGTTCGAACTCGAGCCCTTCGGCGGCGGCCTCCATGTCCGCCCGCAGGGCGGCGCTGACCTGTTCCTGGTGCCCCTCCAGGAAAAGCGTGACCTGCTCGATGTCGGCCGCGTAGTCGGCCTTGCTGATGGCCTCGATGCAGGGACCCTGGCATCGCTTGATGTGATACAGCAGGCAGGGCCGGTCGAGCGCGCGCTCCCCGTCCCGGATGTCGATGGTGCAGGTGCGGAACGGGAAGATGCGCCGGATGAGGTTCATCGACTCGTCCACGCTGCTGGCTGAAGCGTAGGGGCCGAAGTAGCGACTGCCGTCGTGAGGCAGCTTGCGCGTGCGCTCGATGCGGGGAAAGTCGTCGGCCAGGGTGATCTTGATGAAGGGATAGGACTTGTCGTCCTTGAGGCGTACGTTGAAGCGCGGCTGGTAGCGTTTGATGAGGTTGGCTTCCAGCAGCAGCGCCTCGCTGACGGTGTCGGTCAGCGTCACTTCGACGTCGGCCACCTGCTCGATCGACGACTCGATCCGCAATGGCGCAGCCGACCGCCCGGCCCCCCAATACTGGCGTACACGGTTACGGAGGCTCTGTGCCTTGCCCACGTAGAGCACCCGACCCCCGGCGTCTTTCATGAGGTAGACGCCGGGCTTGTCCGGCAGGTGCTTGAGCGTCGCCTTGATGCGCGGGGACGGGGTCATACCCCGATGCTATCGCGCCAGCCCCACCGGTTCAGGCTTCGGGAGTCGGAGGGTTCCCATCGAGGTCTTCCGAGACGACCGACTCACTCGTCATCATGGCCCCACCGGCCAGGCTCCAGATGGGGTCGTCGCCGGCGCCCATGCCGGGCTGCCGGCCTTCACTGTGTACTTCTCGCCAGGCGTACGCGGCCGCGCCGCCGACCGCCGCAAGCAGGACCGCCAGCACCAGCATGACCATGATGTCCGTGCTCGAGTTCCCGCTGCGGCCGACCAGGCTCGCCTCCGCGCTCAGGTTCACGGCGCGGGCGGCATCGACCACCGCGGCCGATGCGGCGTCGAACGCGTGACTGGCAGTCGTACCGTCGAGCGCTACCGCCCGCAACTCCCACAGACCCGAGGGCGTGTCGGACGGCAGGGGCACGAAGGAGCGGAAGTAGCCTTCGTCGGAGGCCATGACCACGGCCAGGTCGCTACTGCCAGCACTCGTGGAGAGTTGGACCTCGACGAGCTGGTCGGCCGGGAAGTCGATGCCGGTGACTTCGACCGTGGAACCTGGGCCGGCTGCTGCGGGCCTCATGGTGATGGTGGCGGGCAGTCCTGACGATGCCATGGCGACGACCGGGGTCACGAGCAGCGATACGAGCGCCAGCAGCACGGCTGTGAGTGGAAGGTGACGTCGTTCGCGCATGTGACGAGCGTAGCCATGTGTCGGAGCCGTGTCATCGCACCCCGATACCGAAGTGGTTCGTCTGATGGTCACGCGGCGAGTACTTTCGGATGGCCGTACGAAGGGCCGACCACGCTGGGACCGGTCGGTCTTTCCACAGCGATCCGGCAAGGCGCGGATGAGAACGCGATCAGACGGCTTGCTCAGACTGGCGCCATGTCCGCACCGTCTGCCAACCGATCGACACCGAACCTCGCGCTGCAGCGGCGCCTGGAGCGGCTGGCGCCTGATCAACGTGCCGCCGCAACCTTCCCTCCCGGACCCGTGCTGTGCGTGGCACCGGCCGGATCGGGCAAGACTACGACCGCGGTGGCGCGCCTCGCCTGGCGCGTCGCCAATGGCGCCGACCCCGCGACCGTCTGCGCGCTCACCTTCAACCGCCGGGCCGCCGACGAGCTGCAGGCCCGTGCCGACGATGCACTCGCGGAACTCGGTCACGCGGCGAGCAGCGTCCGGGTGCGCACCTTCCATGCGCTGGGCCGCGAGATCCTCGCCGACGCGGGCGTGGACGTCAGCCACATCGTCGAACGCGCAGCGGTGCTGGCGCAGGTCGTCGGTGGGCGGCTCGCCCCGGCCGACCTGCGCGCGCTCGACGACGCGTTCACCCGGCTCAAGCTCGACCCCGAACGCGGTCCGGCCCGTGAGCGACCGACACCCGAGGAGGCAGAGGTCCATCGAGTGTTCGCCGCCTACCAGGCCAGGCTGCGAGAGCTCGGCGCGATCGACCTGGACGACCTGGTGGCGCTGGCGGGTCCGGCGCTGCTGCACGATCGGGCCTTGCTGGCGCGCTGGCAGACGCGAGCGGCAGTGCTCTTCGTCGACGAGGCCCAGGACCTCGATCGCACACAACTCGACCTGGCGCTCCTGCTGACGGGCGAGGGACGTGACATCTTCCTTGTCGGTGATGACGACCAGACCATCTACGCCTGGCGCCTCGCCGATGTGCGGCGCGTGCTGGGCCTCGCCGCGCGGCTGCCGGGGTTGCGTCGCGTGGACCTCGAGACGAACCACCGCTGCGCGCCGGAGGTGGTGCATCGCGCGGCCAGACTGGTAGCCCACAACAAGGAGCGCTTCGACAAGACCATCCGGGCCTCGCCGCGCACCGCCGGCAGCGTGACGCTGCTGCCCGATCCGGGCGACGAGGTGGCCCGGGCCCGACTGCTCCTGCTGACCTGGGCCCGGGAGTCCCCTGGCGAGCGCCATGCCGTGCTCGCGCGCACCAATCGCGAACTGCTCCCGTTCGCAGCACTGGCGCTCGAGCTGGGCCAGCCCTATCGGCTCGAGCAGGATGCCCTGTTGCTCGATGAGACGCGCATCGATGAGGCGGTCGCACGCGCGGAACCGGGCCGGCCGCTCCTGTCGGCCATCAGCAGCGCCGTCCATGCGATAGGGCTGCCAGCCGAACACGCCGCCTCGCTCTTGTGCTGGGCAGCCGGAGTGGACGATCTGGAGGCCCTTCGGGCCGCCCTGGACCAGCGGCGCGCAGCACGCTCTCGACTGGCTAGCCAGGAAGCGCCTCTCACGCTGGCCACCATCCACGGCACCAAAGGGCTGGAGTGGGACCACGTCGCCTGTATCGGGCACGACGAGGGCACCTTCCCGTCGGGACGCGCCCTGCGCGAGGCTCCCGATCCGGTGCGCGTGCTCGAGGAGGAACGGCGCCTCGCCTACGTGGCCTGGACCCGCGCCGTCAAGACCCTGACCATCGTCTACGACCCCGGAGCACCCTCGACCTTCGTTCTCGAGGCGTTCGACCCCGAGGAGCTCGCGTGAGCGGCTACCATCGGCTGATGAGCACGCCACGCAAGGTCCTGATCGCCGGCGAATCGTGGGTCACCCACAGCATCCATCAGAAGGGCTTCGACTCCTTCACCACGACTTCCTACCACGAAGGCGTGGGGCCACTGCGGGAGGCGCTCGAAGCGGGCGGCTTCAGCGTCGACTACCTCCCCAATCACGTCGCCGCCAGCGCCTTCCCTGACAGCGTCGAGGCCCTGTCCGGGTACGCAGCGATCATCCTCAGCGACATCGGCAGCAACACCCTGCTGCTGCATCCCGAGACGTTCGAACGATCGGTGCCGCGGCCGGACCGGCTGGTGGCCATCCGCGACTATGTCTCCGGCGGCGGGGGCCTGGCGATGATCGGTGGCTACCTCACCTTCGCGGGCATCGAGGGCCGCGCCCGCTGGGCGGGCACGCCCGTCGAGGAGGCGCTGCCGGTGACGATCGCGACGTCCGACGATCGCGTCGAGGTCCCCGCCGGCGCGACGCCGGCCGTGCGCCTGCCGGACCATGCCATGGTGGCCGGGCTCCCCGACCAGTGGCCGGCCTTGCTCGGCTACAACCGGGTGCAGCCCAGAGCCGGGGCTGATGTGGTGGTGGCCGTCGGCGCGGATCCCCTCATCGTCGCGGGCCGGTACGGCAGTGGGCGCAGCGTCGCGTTCACCTCCGATTGCGGACCCCATTGGTGCCCGCCGCCGTTCGTGGATTGGCCCGGCTACGGACCGATGTGGCAGCGGCTCGTGACCTGGCTGAGCGGTCCCACCACCTGACCGCTGAACGACTTAGAGTCCCGGCGCAGGCATCCGCTTGAGCGTCAGCGGTCCTTGCGCAGGTCCACCGAGTAGTCCACGTACGCGCGCAGCTGCGCCAGGGCACCGGCCCAGATCTCGATGGCTCGCGCGTACTCGTCGAGCACGGCCTCGTCCCCGATGTCATAAGGGCCATCGGTGAGCGTCACCTGCGAGCCGTATCCGCGTTGGCGGATGCTGACCAGGACTTCGGTGGTCACGCTTTCTGGCTCGGGATGCCACCAGCGCAGCCGGAACAGCGTGTTGGGCTCGGCCTGCAGCACGTCGATCTCGATCTGGTGCCGCGGGAACACCAGGACCGAGCGGGCACCCGGCAGCAGCGACCCCTGCACGTCGTAGGACAGCCACGAGCGAACGCTCTCGGGGTCCGACCACATTCGGTAGACGCGCTCGGGTGGCGCATCCACCGTGCGCTCGATCTGGATCATGCGTGCGCTCATGGCGTGCTCCTCGGATTGTCTGCTGCCTCGTCGTCGCTCATCTTGCCGCAGACCGCGCCCGAACGGGAGCGCGCCCGGGCTTACTGCGGGCCCGGCCATCGCCCTCGGCGCGGAACTCGACGTCAGACAGGGGCACCACCGGCTCGCCCTTCAGGACGTGCACGAGGTACTCGCCGGTCGCCGAATCGGCCACGGTCGCGACCTGTTCAGGGGTGCCCTCGGCCACGATGCGACCGCCGCGGTCGCCGCCCTCGGGACCCAGATCGATGATCCAGTCGGCCGTCTTGATGACATCGAGGTTGTGTTCGATGACGATGACGGAGTTGCCGCTGTCAACCAGTCGATGAAGCACCTGCAGCAGCTTCTCGACGTCGGCGAAGTGCAGTCCGGTGGTGGGCTCGTCGAGGATGTAGACCGTGCGCCCCGTGGCCCGTCGCGAGAGCTCGGTGGCCAGCTTCACGCGCTGCGCCTCCCCGCCTGACAGGGTCGTGGCCGGCTGACCCAGGCGGATGTAGCCCAGACCCACGTCCACCAGCGTGGCCAGCTTGTTGCGCACCTTGGGCACGGCGCTGAAGACCTCCAGCGCCTCCGCGACGGTCATCGTCAGGACCTCCGCGATGGAGTGCCCGCGGTAGTGGATCTCCAGCGCCTCGCGGTTGTAGCGCTTGCCGCCGCAAACCTCACACTGCACGTAGACATCGGGCAGGAACTGCATCTCGATCTTGAGGATGCCGTCGCCCTTGCAGTTCTCGCAGCGGCCGCCCTTGACGTTGAAGCTGAAGCGGCCGGGGCCGTAGCCACGCACGCGCGCTTCCGGCACGCCGGCGAAGAGCTCCCGGATGGGGCCGAACAGGCCCGTGTAGGTGGCCGGGTTGGACCGCGGTGTGCGGCCGATGGGGCTTTGGTCGATGTCGACGATCTTGTCGACCGCCTCCGTCCCTTCCAGCGCGTCATGTGCGCCGGGCTCGACGCGCGCACCACTGACGGTGCGAGCCAGCGCCGCATACAAGACATCGGTGACCAGGGTCGACTTGCCCGAACCGGAGACGCCGGTGACGGCCGTGAACGTCCCCAGCGGGAAGCGCACGTCAAGATCCTTCAGGTTGTGCTCTCGCGCGCCGCGCACCAGCAGCGCCTTGCCGTTGCCGTCGCGGCGCGCCTGCGGCACCGGCACCATGCGCTCGCCACGCAGGAAGGCGCCGGTCACCGAGCGCGGCTCGGCCAGCACCATGGGCAACGGACCACTGGCGATGACCTCGCCGCCGTGCTCGCCGGCCGCAGGCCCGATGTCCACCACCCAGTCGGCCACGCGGATGGTCTCCTCATCGTGCTCCACCACGATCAGGGTGTTGCCGATGTCACGCAGGCGCACCAGGGTGGCGATGAGCTTGGCGTTGTCCTTCTGATGGAGCCCGATGGTGGGCTCGTCGAGGATGTAGAGGACGCCCACCAGGCTGGAGCCGATCTGGGTCGCCAACCGGATGCGCTGCGCCTCGCCGCCCGACAGCGTGGAGCTGGTGCGGTCCACGGTGAGGTACTCGAGTCCGACGTCGGCCAGGAAGCCAAGGCGAGCGGAGATCTCCTTGTTGACCATGCGGGCGATGGCCATCTCGCGCTCGCTGAGGACCCCCGGCAGGCTCCCCACCCAAGCCAGGGCGTCAGCCACCGACATGGCGGCGATGTCACTGATGTTGCGTTCCTCGATGGTCACGCCCAGCGCATCGGGCTTGAGCCGCTTGCCGGCACAGGTGGGACAGGGCCGTTCGACCATGTACTTCTCGAGCTCGGTGCGGATGTAGTCCGATTCCGTTTCGCGGTAGCGCCGCTCGAGATTGGTGACGATGCCTTCGAAGGTGGCGATGTACGAGTTCTCGCCACGCTCGTGCTTGTAGCGGACTTCCACCTTCTCACGCTTGCGGGCATGGAGCAGGTACTCGAGCGCGTCGTCGGGCAGTTCCTTGACGGGCGCGCGGTAGTCCCAGTCGTGCGCGTCCATGATGGCCTTGGTCGTCTTGAGGCGCCAGGACAACTCCGTCGGAACCGTGCGCCAGGGGGCCATGGCGCCATCGGGGATCGACTTGGAGCGGTCGGGGATGATGCGGTCGACGGCGAACTCCAGGCGGATGCCGAGGCCGGTGCAGTCGGGGCAGGCTCCATGCGGGGAGTTGAAGGAGAAGGAGCGCGGCTCCAGCTCGTCGATGGTGGTGCCGTCGTAGGCGCAGCTGTACTTCTCGCTGAAACGCTGCTCGTCGAAGCTGCCGGGGTCGGATGGGGCCACCAGCATGACTCCCTCCCCCAGGCGCAAGGCCGTCTCGACCGAATCGGCCAGGCGCGCGGCGTCGGGGTCCGGATGGTCGGGTCCGAACGGTCGGCCCTCGGCATCGTGGTGGCGCACGATGAGCCGGTCCACCACGACCTCGATCGAATGGCGCTTGTACTTGTCCAGCGATGGCGCCTCGTCGAGGTCCATCAGCTCACCGTCCACGCGGACCCGCACGAAGCCCTGCCTTCGGGCTGCCGAGAAGACCCGCTCACCCTCCGTCTTGCGGTCCTTGATGAGCGGACCGAGCACCAGGATGCGGCTCTCGTCCGGCAGCTTGCGGATGCGATCGGCGATCTGTTGCACGGTCATGCGTGCGATCTCGCGACCGCACCTGGGACAGTGCGGATGCCCCACGCGCGCGAACAGCAGGCGCAGGTGGTCGTAGATCTCGGTGACCGTGCCGACGGTGGAACGTGGGTTGCGCGAGGCGCCCTTCTGGTCGATGGAGATAGCCGGGCTGAGGCCGTCGATCTGATCGACGTCGGGCTTCTCCATCTGGCCCAGGAACTGGCGGGCGTAGGCCGACAGCGATTCCACGTAGCGTCGCTGGCCCTCGGCGTAGATGGTGTCGAAGGCGAGGCTGGACTTGCCGCTTCCGGAGAGGCCGGTGATGACGATCAGCCGGTCGCGAGGCAACTCCAGGTCGATGTTCTTGAGGTTGTGCTCGCGAGCACCGCGAACGACGAGGAGATCTTGGGGCACGCGCTTAAGTCTAGTGCAGTCGGACGCGTTAGACCAGACGTTCTAAACAAGGTCCGGGAGGGTGTCGCCGTGACGCTCGTAGCCGTCCGGGTCGAAGCCATCGACGCGCTCATCGGCCCCAGGGACATCGCCGTGGCGCGGACGTTGATGCGCGAGGTTGGTCGAGGGTCAGCTCGACCGGATCCTTCGTCCCTACCTGGGCAGACCCTCATCGCCGGGATAGCCGGGCACGTACCTGCGGTTCTGGATGACCTGGCCCCAGTGCATGAGATCGAGGATGAGGCCGAGGATGACCCACATCCAGTCCCAGCCCTCGACGCCGGACGGCTTCCAGACGAGCATGAACATGATGGTGGTGAAGGGCAGGAAGACGACGCCCAACAGGGGCACGATCCAGTCGCCCCCCCAGACGTACGCCCAGCGATCGCTGAAGACCCAGGCGAGGACCAGCATCACCCGTGGCGCGAAGGCGAACCCCAACGCCAGCAGGCATCCGAGCAGGATCATGGATAGGCTCCCCTTCCCGCGGAGACCGGCTCCGCTCCCGACGCTACCGCTCGAGCGTCGGGCATGCGATGGCTCTTGACGGCCACGAGGTTGCGGCAACTGCTGGCCCTCGGCATCGACCGATTCGGGTGATGCGCCCGCCTGCCTGGAGCGATCGGCCGATCGGTCAGGTCGCTGGCGCGATCTCGCGCTCCCGCGCCATGTCAGGCAGGAGCAGCAGCGCGCCCACGAAGAAGAGCATCGCGCCCAGGAAGGTGAAGGTGCCGGCGACAGCGACGTTCAGGAGCTCCCCGTTCGCCGGGTCGATGAAGGCGGCGATGGCGGAGATGCCGAAGGCGATCGACCCGGCCATGTTGATCCACGCGATGATCGACTCCAGCGACGGACGTCGCCCCCGGCTCAGCCCATCGCTGGTCTCCAGGATGGCGAAGGCGCTGGCCACAAGGAACAGGATCGAGCCCAGGGCGTCAGGAGCCCACACCAGCGCCTCCTGCTGGCCGAGGTCGAGGCCGGTCCGGGTCCCGGCGAAGGTGGTCAGGTTGAACCATAGCGTTCCGAGCAGCTGACTCGAGGCGGCCCACCAGCCCAGCGAGGTGAGGCGCAGCCCGAGGGCACGCCGGGTCCTGGCTGCGCCACGGATGTCATCGCCTTCGTTGCTGGCCTCGAAGTACTGCAGGTACGCGGCCGAGGTGAAGAAGACCGAGCCGAGGAAGAAGACCCATACCACCGCCTCGCCCACCACGGAGGCGAACGGGGGCAGCGATCCGAGCGCGAAGCACAGCGATCCGATCATGAACAGGATCGCGATCCACCAGTTGCGCCGCTGCGGCGCCCACCAGGGGATGTCTCCGATGCGCTCGGCGGCAGTAGCCTCGACCATCCCGTCGCCCTTGCGGTGGCGCCACGCCGTGAAGAGGACCTCCACACCGTCGGGTCGACGTAGCACCATGGAGGTCGTGAAGGGCCCGATCCGGTGGCGTGCCACCCTCGTCCAGCCAGGCGGGATATCCATCCATGGAGCGTAGCGCCAAGATCGTCGGGCGCGTGCGCGGCCGGGCACCGGCCTCAGCGAGGCGTGGCACTGGCCCTGCGATCGAGCCCACGTATCAGGTCAGCCTTGGTCCGATGCGGCGTCCACGCCACCGTCCGGCGTCTTCTGGGACAGCCCTGGCTGCGAGCGTGCCCCGAACGCCGCGACCGCGGCCCGCAGGCTGGGGAAGGCATGACCGGGCCGGACGACGTCGACCCGTTCGATGGTGTCCCGGACGCCGGACCTGAGTCGCGCACCAGCCTACCCGTTCGTGCTCCCCTCGTCGCTCCGGTCCTGCCGGGCCAGGGCGATACGGACACACCGACGGCCGAATCGCGTACGCTTGCATCGCCGCCATGAAGCGGACGACGACCAGAGGAGAGTCCTGAAAATGACCGAGAACGACAAGCCGACCGGGCAGGATGCGACGCCGCCCAGCGAGGTCGAGCCGGTGGCCGGCGCTACGAACGAGGCCTTCGGCGTCGTCGCGGCGGAGGCCGATGCGAGCGGTGCCACCGTCGTCGCGGCGGTTGGTGACAAGGACGGCGTACAAGCCACCGCGGTGGTCGACACCGACTACTTCAACACCCTCCTGGTGGCAGACTTCGCCAATCGCGATGCCGCGAACGCCGCCTACATGACCCTGCTCGAGGCCGAGGTGCAGGGCAGCCTGCGCATCGACGGCGTGCTCACCGTCCACGCCAATGAGAAGGGCGAGATCAACATCGACAAGATGACCGAGCACAGCACCAAGACGGGCGTCAAGTGGGGCGCGGCCGCCGGTCTTGCGGTCGGCATCTTCTTCCCGCCGGCCATCATCGCCAGCATGGCCAGCTGGGGACTCGCCGGCGGCGTGCTCGGCAAGCTGCGTAACCTGCGGCATCGCCACCTGGCGTCGAAGGAGCTCGAGGGAGCGCTCGAGGCGAACCACTCCGGCATCATCGCACTGGTCCACGCGGTCGATGTGGACAAGGTCAAGCAGCAGATCCCGGAGGCGACCAAGGTGACCACCGCTGAGGTCGACGAGGCCACGGCCAAGGACATCACCGAGACAGCCAAGGCAGCCGACACGGCCGAATAGCGGCACCGCATCAGGCACGCATGGGGGTCGCGGAAACGCGGCCCCTATCGCCTGCCCACGCGTCGAAGGCTCAGTGCCTCCGGCGCGGCCGGGTGCCGCTGCGCTTGATGACGTTGGGGGTCACACGTCGGTCCCAGGTAGGCTTCTCCAGCCATCGCGCCATCCAGCCTTCGTCGTCGCCCTCATGGGCATCCTTGATGCCTGGATAGACGTCCGCAGCCGTACCCTGGTCGATGTCGACCGGCTCCTCACCTGCCGGCAGGACCCTGACCTCCGTCACTTCCAGCGCCGACGACTCACCACGCCCACGTCGCTCACCGGCCTTTCTCGCCGCCGCCCGCTCGGAGGGCTTGGCGGTCGGTGACGATCCCGAGCCTGGGCTTGCCGCCCGTTCCGCCTGCTTCAGCACCGCCACCGACGCGTCCTGCTCCAGCACGCGGATGCGGATGTCCTGGATCTCATCGCGCAGCGCCGCTGCCCGCTCGAACTCCAACTGCTTGGCGGCGCTCTTCATCTCCGCCTCCAGTTGCGTGATCATCTTCTCCACCTGCGCCTGGCTGAGCTCGCTCAGCTCCCCGCTGCCCGAGTCATAGGCGCCCGGCGACCTGGCCACGGCCGCCAGTCGGTCATTGATATCGCGGATCTCCTTGATGATGGTCGTGGCGACGATGCCGTGCTCGCGGTTGTGGGCCTCCTGGATGGCACGCCGGCGGTTCGTCTCATCGATGGCGACCTTCATCGAGTCGGTGACCCGGTCGGCATACATCACCACCTCGCCGCCGATGTTGCGGGCGGCACGGCCGATGACCTGGATGAGTGACCAGGCGCTGCGCAGGAAGCCCTCCTTGTCGGCGTCGAGGATAGCCACCAGCGTGACTTCCGGCAGGTCGATGCCCTCACGCAGCAGGTTGATGCCGACCAGCACGTCGTACACACCCAGACGCAGGTCGCGCAGGATCTGCACCCGCTCCAGGGTGTCGACCTCACTGTGCAGGTAGGACACGCGCACGCCCATCTCATGCAGGTAGTCGGCCAGGTCCTCGGCCATGCGCTTGGTTAGCGTGGTGGCCAACACCCGCTCACCCCGCTCGACACGCTCCTTGATGCGGTCGATGAGGTCGTCGATCTGGCCCTCGGTGGGCCGCACTTCGATGCTGGGGTCGACGATGCCGGTGGGCCGGATGAGCTGCTCCACCACTCTCTCCGCCCGCTGCAGCTCCCATGGCCCGGGCGTCGCGCTCATATGCACGACCTGGTCGAGGTGCGCCTCGAACTCCTCGAAGGTCAGGGGTCGGTTGTCCAGCGCTGACGGCAGGCGGAAGCCGAAGTCGACGAGCACCTCCTTGCGCGTGCGGTCGTTCTTGTACATGCCGGCCACCTGCGGGATGGTCATGTGGCTCTCGTCGATGACCAGCAGCCAGTCGGGCGGGAAGTAGTCGAGCAGCGTCCAGGGGCGCGAACCAGCCTCACGTCGAGCCAGGTGGCGCGAGTAGTTCTCGATGCCCGAGCAGAAGCCCAGCTCACGCATCATCTCCAGGTCGAAGGTGGTGCGTTGGCGCAGCCGCTCGGCCTCCAGGATCATGCCCTTCTGCTCCAGTTCGGCGGTCCGTGCCACCATCTCGGCATCGATGTCATCGATGGCCGCGACCAGCTTCTCCTGCGGTGTCACATAGTGCGAGGCGGGGTAGACGTTGAGCTCGTTGCGTTCGGCCAGCACCTCGCCGGTGAGCGGATCGAACTCGGTCACGCGTTCCACCTCGTCACCGAAGAACTCCACCCGGGCGATGAAGTCGTCGTACGCCGGCTGCAGCTCGAGCGTGTCACCGCGGACGCGGAACTTGGCCCGACTCAGAGCCTGGTCGTTGCGTGAGTACTGCAGGTCGACCAGCTGGCGCAGGACGCCATCGCGCCGGTACCGGCCGCCCACCCGCAACCGCAACACCGTGGCGCCGTAGTCGACCGGCGCCCCCAGGCCGTAGATGCAGGACACGCTGGCCACGATGATGACGTCGCGCCGCTCGAACAAGGCCCGCGTGGCCGCATGGCGCAGCTTGTCGATCTCGTCGTTGCGGCTGGAGTCCTTCTCGATATAGGTATCGCTGCGCGGAAGGTAGGCCTCTGGCTGGTAGTAGTCGAAGTAGCTGACGAAGTACTCGACCGCGTTGTTGGGGAAGAAGTCGCGGAACTCGCTGTAGAGCTGCGCCGCCAGCGTCTTGTTGTGCGCCAGCACCAGTGTGGGCTTCTTGGCTTGCTCGATGACCCACGAGATGGTGGCGGTCTTTCCGGTGCCCGTGGCACCAAGGAGGACCTGGTGTTTCTTGCCCGCCTGGACGCCCTTGACCAGCTGCTCGATGGCATGCGGCTGATCGCCGGTCGGTTGGAAGGGGGCGACCAGCTCGAATTCAGGCATCGATCGATGATACCCGAAGCGACCCACAAACCGAACGTCCGTTCACGCCGTCGGGGCCCCGGAGGTGCTCAGGAGCGGTCCATGGCGGTGCGTTTCGGTGCGGTCCGCGGGAGTGTTGGGTAGTAAAGAGTCCTATCGGCCGCTACCCGATGGGTCCATGGCGGGGTCGGGCGTGGGAACGGATGCTGGCGTCTGCACGGTGAGGGCGCAGAGCGTTCGCGCCGTCTGCCCTGCCGACCCGCGACTTGCGCACAGGAGCCTGCCACCATGGAGATGGAGTTCAAGGACAACAGCCGACGCCGCACATTGGTCCTGGTCGTCGGAGTACTGCTGGCATTGGGAGCCGGCGCAGCCGCCTTCATGCTCAGCAGCCAGGGCACGAATGAGCCCAGTGAGACGATCCCCACCCTCGATATCGTGGTCGCGCCCCTCGGGATCGCCGCGCGCGAGACGATCAGACAGGACCAGTTGACGCTGCTGACGGTCCCCCGTGACCAATCCAACGAGTCGGCCCTGACGGACCCGACCCAGGTCGCCAACAGGATCGCGGCGATCTCCATCCTGCCCAACCAGGCGATCACCGAGAACATGCTGGCCACTGCCGTGGCGCCGGGCCAGGTACAGATCCTCGAACCCGATGAGACGGTCGCGCCGGATTCGGCGGCGTATCGAGCGGTCAGTATCACCGTCCCAGCCGAGCGTGCCGCCGGCGGGCTCATCGACGCCGACGAGCGCGTCGACATCATCGGGACGCTGACCTTCCCCGTCACGCCACCGGTCGACCCCCAGACCGGAGAGGTCGCCATCGACCCCGCGACCGGTGAGCCGATGAACTTCACCAGCGGCTACTCGACCAAGCCCATGTGGGTCGACGTGAAGGTCCTGACCCATGAGTTGGACTCCGACCTCTACGTGCTGCGGATGGACCTGCAGCAGGCCGAGGAAGTCGCGCTGGCACAGGTCTACGGTGCCCAGTTCAGCCTGGTCCTGCGGCCCGAGATCGACACGCGCGACGTTGATCGCAGCGCCTATGGTGAGACGGTCGATCGCGTCCTGACGCGCTACGACTTCCCCATCCCCGAGATCATCGACGGCGTCGGATATGCGCAACCCGCGCCATACCCCACACCGTTCCCCGCCGAACCATATCTCGACTTGGCGGCCTCCCCGTCACCGGGAGCGGACGCGCTCATCGAGATCCCCATCGATACCGACTTGGCGAGCCCGAGTCCAGAGGCGTCGCTGCTGCCCTAGTGGCGATCCACCGGCCCCAGGAGCGGGCCGGCCCAGACTGGCGCAAGCACATCCGCGAGTGCGTCCTGGACGCACTCGCGGACTGATTCGATGGAGCCGCCGGTGTCGATGCGGCGGTCCGCGTGAGTAGCCAGACGATCGGCCAGGTCCACGCCCTGTGCCGCCAGACGGCGATCCACATCTGTCTCTGCCATGCCTCGTGCGGCCAGCCTGGCACGTTGCACCGGGGCTGGGCACTCGATCAGCCAGACTTCATCACAACGCTCGGCGAGGCCACCCTCCACGAGCTTGATGGCCTCGACGATCACGAACGGATCGCCCTCCCGAGTGGCGCGTTCCAGTCGCTCCTCGACGAGGCGCCGGACACCCGGGTGCACGATGGCCTCAAGGTCCCGCAACGCGAGCGCGTCGGTGAAGACGACCGCAGCCAGGGCGGCACGGTCGAGCGCGCCGGAGCCCTCGAAGACGGCGTCGCCGAACCGCTCCCGGATGGCGCGCGAGGCTGGCTGTCCTGGCGCCGTGACATCGTGGGCCAGGGCATCGGCATCGATGACGACACCGCCCAACTCGCCCAGCATGCTCGCCACCGTGGACTTGCCGCAGCCGATCGGCCCGGTGAGCCCGATGATCACGGGTCGATCCTCCATCCTCTTCTCCCCCGAACGGTCGGTCATCGTGGCGCCCGCTCCTCCAATGTGAGCCATGCATCTTCAGCCTGGCTCAGCGCGCTGTCCACGTCGGCCAATTCACTCCCCAGGCGGCGCAGCTCCACGAAGTTGGCCTGCACCGAGGGTTTCTCGAGCTTGGCCTCCAGAGCCGACTTGCGCTCGCCAAGGTGGGTCAGGTCGGTCTCGATGCGTTCCCGCTCACGCCGATAGACGTCCTTGGACAAGCGCGATCTCGGGCGGTCCGTACGCTCCGACCCGCCAGCGCCTGCCCGCTCGGACCCTGCCACGGGAGCGGACACTGGCGCTGCAGGGGCCGCACCGGACCGTCGCGCCAGCGCGTCCCCGGCCGTCCACCCGTCGGCGACGGCGACACGCCAGTCTCGGTAACCACCCTCGAAGGGCGCCACCAGCGCCGGCGCACCGGACACGGGCTCGACGACCCAGAGTCGCTGACACGTCGATTCCAGCAGTCGACGGTCGTGCGAGACGATGACGAGAGTGGCGTCGGAATCACGCAGGAACGTCTCCAGCGCCTCGCGAGCCGCGATGTCGAGGTGGTTGGTGGGCTCGTCGAGCAGCAGCAGGTTGGTGGCTCCGACCCCCAGCAAGGCCAGCTCCAGCCGTGAGCGTTCTCCACCGGAGAGCTCAGCGACAGGCTTCAGCACATCGTCACCACGGAACAGGAACCGTGCCAGGTACGAGCGCGCCTGTCCCGGCGTCACCGGCGCCGCCGCGATCAGGGCGTCGAGGACGTTGGTGCCCCCCAGCGGCCGGTCCCGCAACTGCGAAAGGTAGCCCGGCATGACGTTCTTGCCGATGCGCACGAACCCATCGAGCGCAGGCAACCCGCCCGCCATCGTGCGCAGCAGCGTGGACTTGCCAGCGCCGTTAGGCCCGACCAGGCCGATGCGCTCGCCGCGCCGGACCTCCAGGCGCGCCACCTTCGCGATGGGCACCGCCGCGTTGCCGTCTAGTGCCGGGTAGCCACACAGCACGCCCTCGAGCGAGGCCACGATCTCTGCCGAACGCGCCGCGCTGCCACCGAAGAGGCCGCCGCCGGGCAGGCTCAGCCTCGCCGCTGCCCGGGGCGCTTCGGCGCGGCTCGAGCGCAGCGACTCCAGGCGTCGCTCATGCTCGTGCATCTTCACGTGCTTGCGCTGGCTGCGGTACCGCTGCACCAGCTCCTCCTCACGGGCGATGGCGGCGTGGGTCGAACCGGACACGCTTCGCGCCCGAGCGTCGGCGGCCTCGCGCTGCAGCAGGTAGGCCGAGTAGGCACCCTTGAACATCTCCAGCCGGCGCCCCCGCAACTCCCACACCCGCTCCACCACGTTGTCGAGGAAGGCTCGGTCATGCGAGGCGACCAGCAACGCACCCGACCGCCGCACCAGCGTCGCCTCGAGCCACTCCAGCGCGGCGATATCGAGGTGGTTGGTGGGCTCGTCGAGCATCAGCAGGTCCGGATCAGCCGTCAGCAGGCGCGCCAGCGCGACGCGTGTCTGCTCGCCGCCGGAGAGCTCGGAGGGATGGCGGTCCCAGTGGCCACGTGGGATGCCCAGTCCGGCCAGCGACTCCTGCACACGCTGGTCGAGGTGATAGCCATCGGACGCCTCGAACCGCTCGCGCAGCGCGGCATAGCGCGGCGATTGGACGGCCTCCGCGCCGCGTGCCTCGATGTCGGCCAGCTCGTGCTCCATGCGCTCGATCTCGACCGCTCCACGGCGAACCACGGCTCGCACCGTCGGAGCGCCGATGAATCGCTGGTCAAGGTTGGCCTCCTGCGTCAATAGCCCGATGCGCAGACCCTTGGCCAGGTGCACACGGCCGCCGTCCGACTCCTCGATCCCATCGATCGATCTCAAGCAGGGTCGTCTTGCCGGCGCCATTGCCTCCGACCAGGCCGGCGCGTTCGCCGCGGGCGAGGGCGGCACTGACCGAATCGAGGATGACGAAGTCACCGATCTCACGGCGCACGCCCTCCAGGCGCAGGATGGACATACCTCTAGTGTGCCCTCAGTCGGCCAAGTCGGGTCCGCCCAGCTGGGACCAGTTGCGGCCGCGGCGAGCGGTGCGGGTGGCCGTCGAGACGAGTCGCGCGTTGGTCCCGACCCGATCGGCGGCCGGCAGTCGCTGGCACCAGGAGCAGAAGTGGGTGCCACGCTGGCTCAGCACCAGCCGGCGGATGGGCCGACCGCAACGACGACAGGGCCGACCCGTTCGCTGGTAGGCATCGAGGTGGTCCTGCATCTCACCGCCACCCTCCGGCGCCGTGTACGAATTGACCGATGAACCCCGCCGCGCGACTGCCTCGCTGAGCACGCCCCGGACCGCCTGGTAGAGGCGACGCTCCTGCTGGGCGTTGAGCTTCCCCGCCGAACGCAGTGGGTGGAGTCGCGCCCGCCAGAGCGCCTCGTCGGCATAGATGTTGCCCACTCCGGCCACGAACGTCTGGTCCAGCAGGGTCGACTTGAGGCGGCCGCGACGGGCCCGCAGGCGGCGGCGGAAAAGGGGCAAGGTGAAGGTCGCCTCGAGTGGTTCGGGCCCGAATGCCCCCAGCAGCTGACCCTCGTCGCCGGCCCCCATGATGGCGCCGTCGACATCGCGCCGATACAGCCCTACCCGGGCGAACTTGCGAACGTCGCGCAGTAAGAGCCAGCGTGGCCCCGCGTGCCAGTCGCCCCCGGCCACGGGACCGGCATCGAGGCTCAGGCGCAGGTGCACATGGCCATCGTGGACCGTCCCCGCCGGCAAGACGAAGAGCTGGCCGGTCATCTTCACCTGGATGGCAAGCACCGCATCACCGCTGAGTTCCAGCAGCAACCACTTGGCACGCCGCCGCACGCCCAGCACCTGTCGACCGACGATATCGCGCCCGAAACCGTCGGGGTCGGGATAGCGGATGGCGCGCGGCCAATCCCACCAGGCTGCGGTGATCCGGGCGCCTTCGACCAGCGGCGCCAGGTCACGCGCCATCGTCTCGACCTCAGGCAGCTCTGGCATACGCGGCTATGCGCGCTCCAGTGGCGTCATCGACTCCCAATCGTCACCCACCTTGATGTCGACATCGAGCGGGACGGCGAGCTTCAGCGCACCCTCCATCACCTCGCGCACGACCGACGCCAGGCTCGGCACGTTGCGACGCGGCACCTCCAACAGGACTTCGTCGTGTACCGACAGCAGCATCCGCGCCGGAGAACCCTCGGTGCGCAGCCGTTCGTGAAGCCGGATGAGGGCGATCTTCATGATGTCGGCCGCGGTGCCCTGGATGGGCATGTTGATGGCCATGCGCTCGCCGGCCTGGCGCAACTGGCTGATTGCGGGCGGAGAGCTCCGGGATCAACGGCGCCGGCCCAGCAGCGTCTCCACGTAGCCCTGCTCCTGGGCGATTCTCCTTGATGCCGATCGATGTAGCGGGAGATGCCGTTGTAGGCACTGAAATAGGAGTCGATGAAGGCGCGCGCCTCCTCGCGCGGGATGCCGGCGCGCGTGGCCAGGCCGTAGTCACTCATGCCGTAGGCCAAGCCGAAGTTCACCATCTTGGCCTTGGAGCGCTCGTCGTGGGTGACGTCAGCGGCGTCCTTCTTGAGCACATGCGCGGCAGTCTCGCGGTGGATGTCAGCGCCCCGCTCGAAGGCCTCCTTGAGGTGCTGGTCGCCCGACACGTGGGCCAGCACGCGCAGCTCGATCTGGCTGTAGTCGGCAGCCAACAGCACGAGGTCCTCGCCGCCGGCCACGAAGGCGCTGCGGATCTTGCGGCCGAGATCGCTGCGGATGGGGATGTTCTGCAGGTTGGGGTCAGCCGAGGACAGGCGGCCGGTGGAAGCGACGGCCTGCTGGAACGTGGTGTGAAGGCGGCCGGTGCGGCCGTCGAGCAGCAGCGGCAGCGCATCGACATAGGTCGACTTGAGCTTGGTATAGATGCGCCAGTCGAGCAGCAACGGCACCATCGGGTGTGCCTCGCGCAGCCCCTCCAGCACCGGCGCACCGGTGGAGTAGCCGGTCTTGGTGCGCTTGCCCTTGGGTAGGTCCAGCTCGTAGAACAACACCTGCTCGAGCTGTTTGGGGCTGCCCAGGTTGAACTCGTGGCCGACGGCCGCGAAGATGTCCTCCTGCAGCCGGTCGATGGTCTCACCAAAGGTCGTCGCCAGCGCGTCGAGCGAACTCCGATCGAGCGCTACCCCGGTCGCTTCAAGATCGGCCAGCACCGCCACCAGGGGCAACTCCAGCTCGTCGAGGATGCGCCGCAACCCAGGTTGCTCCTCGAAGGCCGCGGCCAGCGCCTCACGCGCGGCTGCGACGGCCGCGGCCCGCAGTGCTGCGCCCGCCACCACGTCCAGTTCCCCGGTCGCCGGCAGCAGCAGATCGAGCCGCTCCGCGCAGATGTCCGCGAGTGATTGGCTCCGCAGCGCGGCGTTGAGGATGTAGGCCGCGATCTGTGTGTCGAAGGCGAGCGCCGGCAGGCTCGCACCGGAGGCGCTGAGCGAGGTGGCGGCGGTCGGATCTCGGCGCGCCAACTCCCACACCAGCAGCGGTTTGACCTCGTGGCCCACCAGGGGCCGGCCCGCTGCGCATGCCAGCCGACCGAGATCGGCAGCGTCCTGTCCTCCGGCGGCCACGATGCGACCGTCGGCACCAGCCACTGCCAGGGCCGTGAGCGTACCGCGTCGCGGCCGGTCATCGTCGAACATCGCCACGACCACCAACTCCGATTGGGCACCCAGCCAGCCGGCGGCGTCATCAAGGTCGGCGAAGGCCTCCGCGATGGCTGACCCTGTCAGGAAGGCACGCAGCCGCGCCAGCGGGTCGTGGGCCCCATCGGTGACGGTGACACCGGCTGTGGCCGCGACGGCCGGCGGAGATGCCGAGGCACCGGCGACCGCCCCGAAGTCGAGCGTCAGCTGCAGGCCACTGGCCGACCCCTTGACGGCAGGCGTGCCCGAGGCAGGATCCGACTTGGGCATCCGCCCCGCGACCTGTGCGGCCGGGATGGGACCATGCCGGTCGGCCTCCCGCAGCAGATCGCCCGGCGCCGGGCTGTCTTCACCCTCGACCCCCGGCAAGCGCTCGACGAGGGAGCGGAACTCGTATTCGCGAAAGAGGCGCATGACCTCCGAACGGTCGTAGTCGCCGAGCCGCGCCCGTTCGAGGTCCAGCTCGATAGGCGCCAGACGATCGATGGTCACGAGCTCACGCCAGAGCGTCACGTCTCCGTGATTGTCGATGAGCTTCTGGCGCAGCCTGTCCGGCTTGACCTCATCGATGCGGGCATAGACCTCGTCGAGCGAACCGAACTCGGCCAGGAGCTTGGCAGCGGTCTTGTCACCGACGCCGGGGATGCCCGGGATGTTGTCGGTCGAGTCGCCCTTCAGCGCCTTGAAGTCGATCATCTGCCCCGGCGCCAGCCCGTAGCGCTCATGGATGCGAGCGGGGTCATAGATGACCGTCGACTGCACGCCCAGTCGCGTCGTCATCAGCTTGGTGTGTTCGCTGACCAGTTGCAGCATGTCCAGGTCGCCCGAGACGATGATGGTCTCGAGGTCCGCCATCTCCGCCTGTCGCGACAGCGAGCCGATGAGGTCATCGGCCTCGAAGCCGGGCATCTCGTAGATGGGGATGCCGAAGGCCGCCAGCGTCTCGCGCACGATGGGGAACTGGTCCCTCAGATCGTCGGGCGTGGGGCGGCGCGTGGCCTTGTAGCCCTCGTAGCGGTCGGCCCGGAAGGAACGGCCCACGTCGAAGCAGCACATCACGTGGTCCGGTCGCATGTCGGCGAAGCCACGCAGCACGATCGACCAGAAGCCGAACGCGGCGTTCACCAGCTGACCCTTGCTCGTGGTCAGCGGTGTCTCGAACAGGGCGAACCAGGCCCGATAGATCAGGCTGTGTGCGTCGAGCAGCATGAGCCGTTCCACGCTCCCGAGTGTAGCCGCGCGCGACGAGCGCTATCGCAGCAGCGGATCTTCCAGGCGGCGCGCCAGCCAGGCCAGGAGCAACGCCAGACCGCCGGCCACGGCAAGAGCCAGACCGATGAGCGTGATCAGCGCAGCCGACTGCAGGCCACCGGTCGCCGGTGTCACCACGGCGGCGGCATCGCCATCCACGCCTGGGACGATCGGCCCCCCGGGCACGCTGGCGTTGGCCGTATCGACCTCCGCTCCAGGCACTCCCCCGGCCGCACCGGCGAGGCTGTCAACGGCCGTCCTGGCCTCGTCCGCGACCCGCGGCTCGGAGGCGCTGCTCTTCATGGCAGAACCCGGTTCGAGGCTGCCCTCGACGGTCTCCTGGAGCATGAAGGCGTCCGCTGCGCCGGTCCCGCCGACGTCCAGATCTGCCTGATCCGCCGCGACCGGGGCTTCGAGCGAGGATGGCGGCGCAGCCGTTCGCTGGAGGCGCATCTCCAGACCGGGAGGAGCCTCGTCGGGAGCGCTCAGGGAACCGCTGTCAGGCCAGATGCTGCCCGCCACCACGAAGGCCAGACCGATGGACATGATACCCGCGGCAAGGGGGCCGAAGGCCCGTGAACGAGGTACGGAGAACCGCCGCAGCAGGCGGCTGACGGGGTTGCCGCCGAGTCGCTCAGCTTGCTCGAGCCCGAGGCGGAAGTCCCGTCGCCGCGGCGGCACAGGCTCCCAGGCCACGGCTCCGCTGATGGCGCGCAGGTCCTCCGCCAGCGCAGCGCAGGCGCTGCATGCCGCCACGATCTGCTGGGCCTGGCGGTGTTGGGTCTCACTGAGCGGGTCACCCTCCACGTACTGCGCCACGAGCAGCGGGTCGTGTCGCTCATGGTCGGGCGGGGAAGGCGGAGAGGGCGCAGGAAACGGACGTGACATGTCGCTCATGGGACGTGCTCAACCACGGAACAGTTCCATCTGCTCGCCCAGTCGCTCGCGCAACGCGAGACGACCCCGGTGGATGCGGGACTTGACGGTCCCGACGCTGACACCGGTCATCGACGCGATCTCGGCATAGTCATAGCCCTGGACGTCGTAGAGGATGATGGCGCTGCGTTCGATCGTCGCTGATGGTGGCCATGGCACGCCCGATGGCGCGGCGCTGCTGGCTCACCAGGGCCACCTGCTCGGGACCCTCCGAAGCCGGGGCCGGCGGTTGCCAGGTGTCGTCTTCCCACTCCGGATAGGGATCGCTTGGACGCCGCTTGCGCTTGCGCAGGATGTCCCGGGCCGCGTTCATCGCGAATTCGCGTCAACCACGCCCGGAACGAGGAGCCGCTGAAGCGATCGAGGTTTCGGTAGGCGCTGAAGAACGCTTCCTGGACCGCTTCCTCGGCCACGTCACGATCACGCACGAAGCGCAGGGTCATGGCATAGAGGTAGTCCTGATACAGCTCGACCAACTGATTGAAGGCCCGCAGGTCCCCTCCTCTGGCCTGCTCCACCAGCGCCCGGTCTCGAGTGTTTTCGGGCGTCCGGTCCATGGCTGCCCTCAGAGCCAGCCTCGACTGCGGAAGACCAGCACCATCCCCACGAGGACGCTGGCCATGGTCAGCATGATCACCCAGAACGCGACACCCGAACCCTCGCCCGGGAAGCCCACGTTCATCCCGAACAGGCTGGCCAGCAGGGTCAACGGAAGGACGATGACGCTGATCGACGTGAGCACCTTCAACGTGTCGTTGGTGCGATGGCCGATGACCGACTCGTTGGAATCCTCGAGCCCCTCCACGACCTCCTTGTAGTTCTCCAGCGTGTCCCAGATGCGTTCGGACGCGTCGATGACGTCATCGAAGTAGACGTCCATCTCATCGGGAGTGGCGACGTCCATGGCCCGCTCCAGGTCGCGGAACGCGATGCGCTGCGGCCGCACGATGCGTCGGAAGGTGATCGATCTCCTGCTTGGCGTTGGAGATGTCACGCACGATCTCGTCCGACTTGCCCTCGAAGATGTCGTCCTCGATGCGTTCCAGCTTCTGACCCATCTTGCGCAGCATCGGGAACGATGCGTCTACGGCGTGGTCGACGAGCTTGTAGAGCAGGAAGCCTGACCCCTTTTCGAAGTAGCCATCTCGCACCTCATCACTCTCGCGGCAGCGAGCGAACAACGAGTCGATCGGCTCCAGGTCGGCGTTGGGCAGCGTGATGACATAGTCCGGTCCCACGAAGAGGTCCAGCTCGACCACGTTGAGGCGCTCGCGGTCGCGGTCGAAGCGCGGGAACTGCAGCACCACGAAGGTGTAGTCGTCGTAGCGGTCCACCTTGGGACGCTGGTTGCGCGAGTAGATGTCCTCGTAGTCGAGGGGGTGGAACTCGAAGTGCCGCTGTAGCCACTCCTGCGCGTAGTGCCGAGGCTTGGGGATGTGCACCCAGCGGACGCCGTTGGCCTCGATGACGGCCGGCTCGGGCATCGCCTCCTCAAGGATGGGACTGGGCCCGAGTCCGCGGCGTACGGGACGCACCGGCAACCGCGGCGGGCGGATGGCCGGCATCGTCAGCCCTTCCCCGGTCGATGGGGTGCGGCAGCCGTCTTTCGAGCGTGATTCCGGTCGTTCACGACGACTCCCTCCCGGGGCCTTGGAATGGTGGCCGAGGCGAGTCTACACTGCCACACGAACAGTCCCGCACGTGTCCGCGACCGAGCGCCGCCAGTCGGCCGTAGAATTGCGACCACAGCCGAAGTGGCGGAATGGCAGACGCGGAGGTCTCAAAAACCTCTGTACGTAAGTACGTGTGGGTTCGAATCCCACCTTCGGCACCAGTTGCGGTTCGCGCCGCGGGTCCCTTGGAATGTTGGTCGACCGCGCATACTGCGACTGACGGCCCCACCCCTGGACCGCGGAATCGAGGTCACTAGAATGACGCGCGTAATCGTCGTCCATCACGACATCGACATCGGAGATCAGGAGGTCGACTCGCTGCGCCGGCTCGGATACGATCCGGTCGGTTGTGCTGGCCCGACGGCCGGCTCCTGCCCCATCCTGCGTGGCGAGGACTGCCCCGGTATCCACGATGCCGACGTCCTGGTCTATGACGTCTGGTCCACTTCGGAGTCAGGCGGCGGGCGCACCCTGATCGAAGGGCTGCGCGAGATGCACCCGGAGATCCCGATCGTGCTGACAGCGCCCGGGATGGAGCTCGACTGGGTCGAGGAGGAAGGCATCCACAAGGTCGTTCCGCTGGTGGGCGTCCCCACCGCCGAGCGACTCGATGCCGCCATCAAGGAGGCGCTCGCCAGGTAGCAACGCCGTGTTGCTTGCCTGCCCTCAGCCCGGCTAGCGGCCACGTCGCGGACGGTGGTACTGCGGCCCACCCATCCCTTCCGCACCCGGGCCGTCCGTTCTGCCTCATCGGCAAGACCGAGCTCTCGGGGCCCGCATCCTTTGGTACCGCAGACGCCGTCGGGCGGCCGCGAGCAACATCACGTTCGGTTCGTCGAGCGAGCCCTGATGCGTGAGGTCAAGCGTGAGGCCCGTCGAGGAGGCGGGCCTCACTTCGTCCGACTCCGGGCCTGAGTTCACTTCTGCGCACCGAGGGCGGTGCTGGCGAGACCGCCCCGCTACGATTACGGCCCGTGAATGCCCGAACACAGACGCTCGACGACATGGCCAGCAGCGACGCGCCCGGACCGGTCGAGTCGCTGTCCGCGACACCGACGACCGGCCTCAGTGACGCCGAGGCGGCGCGGCGTCGCTCGCAAGGCCTGGGCAACACGGCGCTGCCGGCGACGACGAGGTCCTACTTCGCCATCGTCCGTGAGAACGTCTTCACCTTCGTCAACAACGTCCTGTTCCTGCTGGGCGCTGCGTTGGTCATCGTGGGCCGGCCCTTCGACGCCTTCGTCTCACTCGGCGTCATCAGCACCAATATCGCGGTCGGCATCTACCAGGAGGTTCGCGCCAAGCAGGCGCTCGACGAGATCGCGCTGCTGACTCGGCCCACGGCCCGCGTCGTACGTGATGGCGAGGAACGAACGGTCGATCCCGAGGAACTCGTGGTGGGCGACCTCATCGCTGTCGCGGCCGGCGACCAGATCGTCGTCGACGGGCGACTCACCGAGGGCCGACTCGAGATCGACGAGTCGCAGCTGACGGGCGAGTCGGACATGGTCCCCAAGCGCATGGGCGACGAACTGTATTCGGGCAGCTATGCCAACTCGGGACAGGGTCGCTTCGTCGCCGAGACGGTGGGTAGGGCCAGTCTGGCAGGACGCATCACCGCCGGGGCGCGCACCTTCCGCCGCACGCTGACGCCACTGCAGCGCCAGATCCAGACCGTCATCCGCGTGACCCTCGGCGTGGTCATCTACCTGCAGTTGTTGCTGGTGGTCAAGAACGTGGTCGATGATGCCCCACTCGACCAGGCCATCATCGAGGCGACCGTCCTCGTCGGGCTCGTGCCCAACGGCCTCTTCGTCTCCATCGCCATCGCCTACGCCCTGGCGGCCGTGCACATGTCACGCTTCGGCGCCCTGGTTCAGCAGGCCAACGCCGTCGAATCACTCAGCCACGTGGACACGCTCTGCGTCGACAAGACGGGCACGCTCACGGCCAATCAGCTCGAGCTCGAGCAGGTGTTGCCGCTGGAACGGGACGAGGGCAGCGCCCGCTCCTACGTGGGGGTCATGGTCGCGAGCGGGCGTGCTCGCAACACCACCAGCGAGGCCATCCTGGCCGGGCTCCACGCTACGCCGCGCAGCCCCACCTCGGAGGTGCCGTTCTCCTCGAAGCGAAAGTGGAGCGCCGTGGCGCTGCCGGCAGGCGTCTCCCCCAGCCACCCGCCCGAGGGCACCTACTCACTGGGCGCGCCCACGTTCCTGCGGCCGTATCTCGACATCAGCGATGCCGAGTGGCGCAACATCCTGGCCATCGCAGGCCATCACGCCGCCAAGGGGATGCGCGTCCTGCTGGCGGCACACAGTCCATCACTGTCGCTCACGGACGACGGCGACGCGTCACTCCTACCCGCGGATTCCCGGCCGTATGCCATCGTGGTCTTGCGGGACCTGCTCCGACCTGAGGCGGCCGAGACGCTGGCTCGCTTCCGAGAGATGGGGGTCGACGTACGCGTCATCTCCGGGGACGACCCCGACACGGTGGCGACGCTGGCCCGACAGGCGGGCTTGGACGTCAGCCGCGGCGTGGTGTCCGGCCCGGAGCTGGAGGCCATGGACGACCCCCACTTCGAGGCCACGGTCGAGCAGACGACGGTCTTCGGCCGCATCAGCCCCGAGATGAAGGAGCGACTGGTCGGCACGCTGCGCGAGCAGGGCCACTACGTGGCCATGACCGGGGATGGCGTCAACGATGTGCTGTCACTCAAGCGCTCCAACCTGGCCATCGCCATGGGCAGCGGCAGCCAGGCCGCCCGCGGCGTGGCTGACCTG
Source organism: uncultured Chloroflexia bacterium (assembly GCA_963778955.1). Classification (GTDB taxonomy): domain Bacteria; phylum Chloroflexota; class Limnocylindria; order Limnocylindrales; family CSP1-4; genus JAFMJV01. The sequence goes on along the minus strand of CAVZWI010000002.1, from coordinate 232,037 downwards.
ATCCTCATCGAGGACGCCTTCTCATCCCTCGCCTCCGCCATCGGCGAGGGGCAGCGCATCCTCAATGGCATGCAGGACATCCTGCGTGTCTTCCTCACTCGCATCCTGACACTGGGCATGCTCATCCTGGTGCTGATGACGAGCGGCTTCTTCCCGGTCGACCTGCGCAACGCGTCGGCTATCACGCTGTTCACGGTCGGGATCCCGACCGCGCTGCTGGCGATGTGGTCACGACCGGGACCGGTGCCACGAGAGTCGCTCCAGCAGACCCTGGCGCGTTTCGTCGTGCCCGCCGCGGGCCTGGCGTCGGTCGTCGGTCTGCTCGTCGTGACGGGCATCTTCCTCATCGGCCAGGGCGATTCTGCGGCCGGCTTGGTGACGCGAGCGTCAGTCGACCTTGCGGCCAAGACGTCGGTGACCACCTTCTTGATCTACGTCGGCGTGATCGTGCTGCTCTTCGTCGAGCCGCCGAACCGGCTCTTCGCGATCGTCGAGCCGATCTCACCCGATCGCCGGCCGACCTACCTGGCCATCACGCTGGGGCTCTCCTACATCGTGGTGATGCTGGTCCCACCCCTGCGTGACTTCTTCAACCTCTCACTGTTGAGCCTCCGCGACGCCAGCATCGTCCTCGGCGGCGTGGCGGCATGGGCAGTGCTGGTCTGGGTCTTCTGGCGCTATCGGTTCGTGGACCGATTCCTGGGCACCGACTCCGAGGAGTACACGACCCCGCGCGGCCCACGAGGGCCACGGGGAACCGTCGGCAACTAGAATGCGTCTTGGCCGGTACCTAGATCACACCGCCTGCGCACGCCCGTCGTAGCCGCAGGCGCCATCCATGGACGAATCCTCCCCGCATGTCGAAGTTTCGAAGCGCGATCACGACGCTGGCCACCATCAGCCTGGTCGCCGCGTTCAGTGCCACTGCCACCGCCACCAGCGAACCTGAAGAGACACCGATGAACGTCGACATCATCGAGGGCGTCAGCTGGATCCTGACGAGTCAGGCCGTGGACGGCGCGATGACAGAGGTTCCGGGCCATGCCTTCGTCTCCCTGCTCATGCAGGATGGCCAGGCGGGTGGGCAGGGCGGCTGCAACAGCTATTTCACCAGCTACCAGCTCGATGGCTCGGCGCTGACCTTCGGTCAGATCGGCTCGACCATGATGGCCTGCCTACCCCCACTCATGGACCTTGAGCAGGCCTACCTCACCAACCTGGCGCTGGTCGCCTCCTACCAGTCGACCGGCGGCCCGATGGCGTTCCTCGATGCCGAGGGCGACACCATCCTCGAGTTCGAGGCCGCCCCGGAGACGACCATCGTCGGTGCCTGGGTGGCCAGTGGCATCAACAACCAGCAGGAACAGGCCGGCGTCGTCTCATCGGACGTGACAGCGCAGGTGACGGCCGAGTTCAGCCCCGACGGGGACCTGACCGGCTTCGACGGCTGCAACCGCTACTTCACCACGTACGAGATCGATGGTGACAGCATCACCATCTCCGATGCCATCGGGTCGACCTTGATGGCCTGTCCCAGCGACGCGTTGTCCGAGCAGTCGCAGTGGTATCTCGGCGCCCTCACCAGCGCCACGACATGGTCGATCGGCGCGACCGGCGACCTGGAGCTCCGCGACGCGGGCGGTGCGCTCCAGGTGAGCTACGTGCCGGCCGCCTGATCCCGGCCGGACCGAGATCGACGCCGGGAAGCAGGACGCTCCCGGCGTCGATCGATTCCGTGCTGCGCTACGATCATCCACCGGGGGAAGTCGTCGATCGGGAAGGCGTGCCCCACCCGCTTGTGGCCGACCCACATGAGCTCGACCCACATGTGCCCCACCGACAGGAGGAGATGGTGAACCCGTCCACGGACCACGAGCCAGTTCTGCCAGCGGTCGATGCCATGGATGAGCCGCGTTCGCGTCGCGAGTTGCTTCGAAGCGGGAGTGTGGCGGCCGTCGCCGGACTGCTGAGTGTCTTCGGCATCGCGGCCACGACCAGCGCCAAGAACGGCTCGGCCATCCGCGCCGGCGAGAAGATGACGGCCGGCAAGCCGACCGTCATCGAGTCCGGCAGGGGTCCGGCCCTGCAGGCCCGCGCCACCGGCAATACCGTTCCCGTCGGGCTGCGCGGCCTGGCCAACGCCAGCAAGGGCATCGGCGTGCAAGGCAACGCCGTCGCCGGCAAGGGAACCACAGTCGGCGTGCAAGGTCTGGCTCAGTCACCTGACGGCACCGCCGGTGAGTTCCTGGCACAGGGCGGCGGCACGGCCCTCGCCGCCAGCGCCGCCAAGAAGGGCGTGGCCTTGTACACCAAAGGCCGCCTGCAGCTGACCGAACGCTCGGGCCGGACCCCGGTCTCGGTCGGTGGCGCCGAATTCGTCATCCCGGTCAGCGGCGGGCTCAGCGAGAACTCGATCGTCCTCGCGACGCTGCAGGATCACCGCCCCGGCATCCACGTCGAAGCGGCTCATGTGCTCGATGCGAACGAAGGTCTCATCGTGGTGCGCCTTAACCAGGCCGTGTCCGAGCAGACGGAGGTCGGTTGGCTCGTCCTGGACTAGGGCTTCAGGACAACGACAAGAGCAACAGGCCCTTGAATCTGCGCCCGATCTCGGCCAGCAGTTCCGTGTCATAGGCGATCCCGACCCCCAGGCGCATCTCTTGCGTGAGACCCGACCCAGCGGGGATGTGGAGCACGACCGGCGTCGCTCCGGGGCGGGACTTGATCAGCGCCTTGAGCTCGCCGAAGGCGGCCACGATGGCGTCATCGGGAGCCAGCCCGAAGCGGATGTGCAGCACCTGGTGGGGGCCGGCCTCGAGGGGCACGGTCGTGGCGCCCGCAGCAGAGGCCGTGGCGGCAGCGAACTCGTCCGGCAAGGGTGGCTCGTCCGAACCGTCTGGAGCGATGGCAGCGAACGCGGCATGCGCAGCGGGTCCCGGGTCCGGCACCATCGTGTCCGGTAGCGGCGGCGATGAGCCGCCGGTGGGCAGTGCGGACTGACGAACGGCGGCACCACCGATGCTGACGGTGATGGAGCCGGACACCTCGCTGCCTCGCAGCGGCGATACCTTCGGGATGATCATCGTCTCTACCGAGGACGGATCGCCAGGCAGGTTCGCAACCAGGCCGGCCGGGTCGGCGACCAGGCCGGCCGGGCTCACCGGTCGGCTGACCGGCCCCCACGCGGACCCGTTGCCATCCTCCCCGGCCCGGCCCTGGCCGTTGCCGTTGCCATCTCGTCTGCGGCCACCGCGCCGGCCACGATCGCCGGCCGCGACCTCTCGCGCGAACTGTTCCTCGCCTTTGGAGGTCGCTTCTTCCCAGGTCCAGACCGAATTGGCCAGCACCACCGTCTCGTCGCCCTTGTGGTCGACGCGACCAGCGACGAGCAGCACGGCGTCATCGGCCAGCTTGGCCGCCACCCCGGCGTCTGCGTAGGTACGCGGGAAGATGACCACGTCGACGGATCCCGCGAGGTCCTCCAGCGTGACCACGGCCATCGATTCCCCGTTGCGGGTGATGACGCGCCGGATACCCACGGCCATGCCACCGACGACGACACGCTGCTGGTCGAGGCCCTCGCCGATGTCACCGGTCGGGGCGTTGACGAAGCGAGCCATCTCGGCAGCCATCTCACCGAGCGGGTGATCGGAGAGGTAGAGGCCTAGCAACTCCTTCTCCCAGCGCAGCCGTTCACGTGAGGGCGCCTCGGTGGTGACAGGTAGCCGCTGCTCCAGGGTCGGACTCTCCGTGCTGAGCATGTCGAAGAGTGAACCTTGACCCGAGATGCGGTCGCGTGCCTGCGCCTGCCCGTAGGCCATGGCCTCGTCGAGGCCGGCCATGAGCTGCGCGGGATGCCCCAACGACTTGAGCGCGTCGACCTTGATGAGCGCCTCCATGACGCGCTTGTTGACGAGGCGCAGGTCGATGCGCGCACAGAGGTCAGCCAGGGACTTGAAGGCTCCGCCGTCCTCGCGCGCATCGATGATCGAACTGATGGCGCCCTCGCCCACGTTCTTGATGGCCAGCAGCCCAAAGCGGATCGACTCGCCCTCGACGGTGAAATCCAGGAAGCTGTGACGGACGTCCGGTCCCAGCACCTCGATGCCAAGGCGGCGGCACTCGGCGATGGCTCCGGCGACCTTGTCGGTGTTGTCGCGGAACGCGGTCAGCACGCTGGTCATGTATTCGACCGGGTAGTTGGCCTTCAGATAAGCCGTCTGGTAGGCGATGAGCCCATAGCAGGTGGCGTGGGCCTTGTTGAAGCCATAGCGTTCGAAGGGCTCGAAGGCCTTGAAAACGGCATCGATGACCCCGGCCTCGACGCCTCGCTCGGCAGCCTGGCGCACGAACTTGTCCTTCTGTGCCCGCAGCACATCCGACTTCTTCTTGCGGATGGCGTAGCCAAGCGTGTCCGCTTCGGGACCCGTGAAGCCGCCCAGGGCGATGGCAGCCGCCATGATGTCCTCCTGGTAGACGAAGATCCCGAAGGTCTTCGCCAGGTACGGCTCCAGCAGCGGATGGAGGTAGCTGACCTTCTCCTGGCCGTGCTTGCGGCGGATGTAGGCCGGGATGTTGTCCATCGGACCGGGCCGGAACAGCGCCACCATGGCCGCGAGGTCATAGACCGATGTCGGTTGCAGCTCCTTGATGTAGCGGCGCATGCCGGCCGACTCGAGCTGGAAGACGCCGGTGGTCTCACCACTCGACAGGAGCTTGAAGGTCTTCATGTCATCGAGCGGGATGTCGTCGAGATCGACGTGGACGCCGGCATGCTGGTCGATCAGGTCCACCGCCTGGCGCAGGATGGTCAGGTTGGACAGGCCCAGGAAGTCGAACTTCAGGAGGCCCAGCGCCTCCACCCCGTGCATCTCGTACTGGGTCATCAGCGCGTCGGAGTTGGTGGCCTTCTGGAGCGGCATCAGCTCGGTCAGCGGTTCGCGACTGATGACGATGCCGGCGGCATGCGTCGAGGCGTTGCGGGCCACGCCCTCGAGCTGCCTGGCGATGTCCACCATCTTGTGGATGCCGCTGTCGCCCTCGTACATCTCACGGAAGGGCGGCGCTTGATGGAGGGCCTCCTCCAGCGTGATGCCCAGAGTCGTGGGGATGGCCTTGGCGATGCGGTCGACCTCGCCGTAGCCGTAGCCCATGACGCGGCCCACGTCGCGCACCGCCGCGCGAGCGGCCATGGTGCCGAAGGTGATGATCTGTGCCACGTGGTCCTGGCCGTACTTGCGCGTGACGTAGTTGATGACCTCGTCGCGGCGGGCGTCCTCGAAGTCGACGTCGATATCCGGCATCGTCACGCGGTCGGGGTTGAGGAAGCGCTCGAAGGGCAGCCCGTAGAGGATCGGATCGACCGGGGTGATGCCAAGCGTGTAGGTCACGATCGAACCTGGGGCCGAGCCACGGCAGGTGGTGGCGATTCCCTGCTCCTTGGCGTAGCGGACGAAGTCAGCGACGATGAGGAAGTAGGCAGCGTAGCCCATGGTGGTGATCACCCGGAGCTCGTACTCCAGGCGCCCCTGGAGCTCATCGGTGACCGTGCCGTAGCGCGCGCGCAACCCTCGTTCACATTCCTCGCGCAGCCAGGTCTCGGCGGTGTAGCCGTCGGGAACGGGGAAGTGCGGCAGGCGCGACTCTCCGAAGGTGATCTGCAGATCGGTCATCTCGGCGATGAGCTTGCTGTTGGAAAGCGCCTCAGGCACGTCCTTGAACAGCGACTCCATCTCGGCCGCCGTCTTGAGGTAGAACTCGTCGGTCTCGAAACGCAGCCGATTCTGGGTGTCGAGGTTGGAGCCCGTGCCCACACAGAGCAGCACGTCGTGTGCCTCGGACTGGTCCTTGCGCACGTAGTGCAGGTCGTTGGTCGCGACGACCCCGGCACCCGTGTCACGGCTGAGCTGCAGCAGCTTGGGGTTGAGGGCTGTCTGCTCCGGCAGCCCGTGGTCCATGAGCTCCAGCCAGAAGCCGTCCTGACCCAGGATGTCGCGGTACTCACCGACGATGCGGCGGGCGTTCTCGAAATCGTCCACCTCGAGCGCCTTGGCCACTTCGCCGCCGAGGCAGGCGGACATGCCGATGATGCCCTCCGAGTGCTTCGCCAGAAGCTCGCGGTCGAGGCGCGGCTTGTAGTAATAGCCATCCACGTGTGCGGCGGTGATGATGCGACACAGGTTCTGGTAGCCGTTCCAGTCCCTGGCCAGCAGGGTGACGTGGTAGGGCTGGGAGTCAGCCTTGCCCTCACGGTCGTACATGCTGCGCCGTGCGACGTACGCCTCCACGCCGATGATGGGCTTGATCTGCTTGGCTCGGCACGCCCGGTAGAACGCCACGGCACCGTACAACGAGCCATGGTCGGTGATGGCCAGCGCGTCGAAGCCGTGGGCGGAGGCCTCGCTGACGAGGTCATCGATACGGCCCAGCCCGTCGAGAAGGCTGAACTCCGAGTGCAGATGGAGATGGACGAAGTCGTTGGGAGCGATGGGCACGGGATGGCCATGGTAGCCCCTCCCCCACCCAGGTCGCAGCGGCGGGCGAGCGATGAGGGACCAGCCTCATGGTCCCATCGGGCGATGGACGAAAGCCGTTGAGCACGTACACTGCACGGCACTGCCCCGCCGTGACCTGAATCGATACCCAGGAGGGCATGTGTCGCCCAAGCACGCCCCACGCTCGATACCCCACGACCTCGTTTCGCCGGTTCCGCGTGCCTCGAGCGTGGCGCAGGCGCGGCAACGGGTGGAGTTTGTCGAGACCACGACACCGCCGGAGCACCGGCGTCGTCGCGCCGTCAGATGGCGACACTCGCTGGCAGCCTTGGCCGTGCTGGCGCTGCTGTCAAGCAGCTTCGGGGCAGGTCCGACCCGGGCCCAGAACGGCGACCCGGACACGACGCCGCCCCCGTCGGCCGAACCGACTCCCTCGCCGACACCCAAGCCGACTCCCACGCCGAAACCGACGCCCTGGCCAACGCCCCCGGGCATCAAGGGTCTTGATGTCAGCCACTGGAACGACTATCCCGACTTCGAAGCCCTACGCGACAAGGGCATGACGTTCGTCTTCTCGAAGGTCACCCAGGGCACCTCGATCGTCGACGGGACCTACCAACGACACACGCGAGAGGCACGCGAGGCTGGCCTGCTCGTGGGCGCCTATCACTTCTTCGACTACCGGAAGGGCGGCGTCGCGCAGGCGAAGCACTACCTCGACACGCTCCGCGGCACCACCGGAACGAACGGCCTCTTGCCGCTGGTCGTGGACGTGGAGAAGCTGAAGTCCCTGGGGACGCCCGACAGGACCAAAGCCAGGACTCGGCTGCACGCGATGCTCGACGAACTCTATCGCCAGACCGGGCGCTACCCACTGATCTACACCAGCCGCTACATGTGGGAGAAGGTCGTGGGCGCGCCAACCAGCTTCGGCAAGTACCCACTGTGGGTCGCCTGCTGGCAGTGTGACACGGTCTACCTGCCCAACGGTTGGAGCGATTGGCTGTTCTGGCAGGTCGGCCAGTTCCGGCTCGGTGGGGGTACCACGCTCGACGGCAATGTCTTCACCTCCAGCATGGCCACGTTGCGCGCCCAACGCCAACGCCCCCCTGCGCTCGACGGCGGCGCCGAATGGACGGCCAGCATCTCCGTCTCTGCCGACCTCCGCGGCTACGACGGCGATGAGGTCAGGTACGCCAGTGACGGTGCGCCCTTCGGGCCCTGGCTGCCATACCAGGGCCGCTTCGGCCTCAGCCTCAGCGAGAAGCAGGGCAAGCAGCAGGTACGCCTCCAGCTTCGCAGCTTCCGCAACGTCAAGTCGCCCGTCATCAAGGAGAGCATCCAGCTCGATTCGGTGCCGCCGACGGTGGCGGGTCCACGCGTCAGCTTGCACCATGGAGAACGAGTCCCCAAGGACGGCAAACGGGTTCCGACGATGGTCCAGATGCAGGCCCGGGATGAGACTTCCGGGCTGGCATCGTCATCTCTCAAGGCGATCTGTGGCGGCAAGACACGCGCGGCAGGCTATCGTCCGGCAGACACCGCCGGCCTCGAGGTCCATCTCGATCGCAACGGCTGCACGCTCAAAGGCAGTGCCGACGACCGGGTCGGCCACAGTACGGCCCGGACGCTCAAGCCGGGCGTGGAGCTCTACGATGTCCGACGAAGCTCGGCACACGTGAAGCTCACCAGCGGCTGGAAGACCCTTAGGCAGACGGATTCACTGGGTCGATCGCTGGCGCGTTCAGCCGATCGTGACGCCACCGTCAAGCTTCGCTTCAGCGGCGCCCAGTTCGCCGTGGTGACACGCCGCGGACCTGGCGGTGGCCGCCTCAAGGTCATCGTCGACGGCGAACTCGTCGAGACCGTGGACCTTTACGCCAAGAAGGCCGACAGTCGTCGCATCGTCTCGGTCCGCAACGTTTCCAAGGGCGAGCACCTGGTGAAGCTTCGCGCCACCGGAACGAGCTCGGCGAAGTCGTCGGGCACCACCGTCTGGGTCGACGCGATCCTCGTGCTGGACCGGCGCAAGTAGCGGTCGGGCCCCGGACCGGGCGCGGCCGGCGGTGCTGCAGCGACGTCGGTGAAGGCGCATGAACGAACGCGCAGACCTGGCTTCAGTGACTCCGGGGGTCGCGAGTGGGGTCGTCCAGCCAGGGACGGTCGTTGAAGGCGTCCGAGATGGTCCGGCCGAACCACCCGGGCGCTTCGCGGTCTTCGACGCCCTGCAACAAGCCTTGCAGTCGCTCCTGCACCCGGTCGGTCATGACCCTGGCGGCGACCTTGCTGCTGCTGTGCCGAACGGGATATACCGGCTCCCCCACCCGGATGCTCACGTGGCTGCCGAAGGACACCCAGCGCGAACCCACGATCGCTGCCGGCACGATGGGGACATCGGCAAAGCGAGCGAAATGGGCGGTCCCGGTCTCCAGTGGCAAGATCCGACCCTCGTGGTCGCTGAGCCTGCCTTCGCCGGCGATGATGAGGCAGGCATCGGTGCGGAGCACACCGACAGCGCGGCGGGTCACGTCGATCGCATCAGCCGCATCGGGCTTGAACGGTACCCCGCGCCGAGTCCAGGTGATCAGCCGGTTGCGGATACCGGAGCCCATGTCCTGCTCGCGCGGCCCGAAGACGTATAGCAGGCGCTCGCGATCGGGCCAGAAGGCCGCGAAGAAGACCGGGTCCAGCCACGACGGATGGTTGAAGCAGACGATGTACGAGCCGGCTGTCGGGATCCGCTCAGCACCGCTGACCCTCGTGCGCACGTATGCGCTCACCACGGCCTTCAACACCAGCCGGACCGTCTGGTAGCGCAGTGGGCCGGGCTGGACTGGCTGGTGCGTCACGCGCTTCGCTCGCGCTCGGGTCGGCCGGCCAGCCGGTCAGCGTACGCCGGCCGCCGCGCCGCTCGGTGCGCCGGTCACGATCGGGGCCTCGCGGCCCAGTAGCGCCACACGCGGCAACTCCACGCTGGGTGCGATACCCGAGTCGAGCCGATCCGCCTCCTCGATGAAGAGTGGCACCAGTCCCGGGTCGAACTGCTTGCCCGAGTGCTTCTGCAGTTCGTCGAAGGCCTCCTCGACGGTTCGCGCCGCACGGTAGGGCCGACCCCGGACGATGGCATCGAAGGCATCAGCGAGCGCCACGATACGAGCTCCCAGCGGGATTCGCTCCCCCTTCAGCCCGTCGGGATAGCCGGCACCGTCCCAGCGCTCGTGGTGGTGGCGGATGATCGGCGTGAAGTCACGCGACATGCGCAGCGGATCGCAGATGCGCTCGCCGATCTCGGGGTGCTCACGCATGATGCGGAACTCCTCCTCGGTGAGCGGTCCGGGCTTGTGCAAGACGTGTTCGGCGATGCCGATCTTGCCGATGTCGTGCAGGAGCGCGCCGTAGGCCACGCCCTCCAGCTCGCCATCGCGCAGGCCCACGTAGGCCGCCAGGCGAGCGGAACGGTAGGCAAGGTAGCGACAATGATCCTTGAGCCCCAGGTCCTTGGCCTCGACCGCGTTGGCCAGCGCGACCACGATGTCATGCGCCTGCTCCATGCGCCTGATCACGTCTCGCGTGCGGAACGAGCTGCGCAGACGTGCCAGCAGCTCGACCTGCTGGAAAGGCTTGGTCACGAAGTCATCGGCACCGGCATCGAGTGCCGCTACCATGTCCGAGGTGGACGTATGCGCAGTCAACACGATGATGGGCAAGGTCACGGTGCGTGGATCGGCGCGTAAGCGACGGCAGATCTCCAGGCCATCGATGCGTGGCAGCGTCAGGTCAAGGATGAGCAGGTCAGGTTGGTGCTCCTGGACGGCTCGCAGTCCATGCTCACCGTCGGCGACGGCGATGACGCCATAGCCGGCGTCTTCAAGGATCCTTCCCAGGACGCGCCTGACGGCAGCGTCATCCTCGATGACTGCCACGCGGGGACGTGACGCACCCCGGCGGACAGTATCCTGCAACGGTCTCCCTCCATTGCGCCACGACGACTTGACGCGGATCAGCGGTGAGTATACCCAGCGTTGCCCATCGGCACCACTCGTTCGTGAGGCGGGACTTCGGGCCGGGCGGCGCTGCGACGAAGAGATGCTAGCGTGTGGCCATGGTCAGCACCCCCCGACCAGTCTCGGAACGCCGCCAGACGCGCTGGATGTCCAGGGCAGGAGCGGTCTTCGCACTGGCCGGCACGCTCGTGCTGGCACTGCCTACGCTGAGCGCCATGGCGGCGGACGTACCCCTGGATGAGCGCTCGGCACCCGTCCGCATCCAGTTGCCCTACGCGGGCATCGACCTGCCCGTCGTGTCCAGCGCACGGACCCTGCCCGGCAACGCGCCCGGCTATCCACTGTGCGACGTGGCGCAGTGGCTGAAGGCCTTCCAGCGCCCCGGAGCGCCGGGCACGACCTGGATCATCGGACACGCACAACCGGGCATGTTCCTGCCACTATTCACGATCTCCGAGGCTACCGACGGAAAGGGCCTGCTGGGCAAGCTCGTGTTGCTGCAGACCCGCGATGGGCGCCTCCTGCGGTACCGCATCAACGAGGTCAGGGAACGCTCACCCGTGTGGGACTGGTCGATCGCCAAGCGATCTCGGCCGAGCGAGCAGCGACTCATCCTCCAGACCAGCACCGGCCCGGCCGGCACGCTGCCCAAGCTCCAGGTCGCAGCGACGCTCATCGGAGCCGAGGAGGCCACGGAGCCTGCACCCAAGGCCAAGCCGCGTGTGTGCTCGCAGCCGAAGAAGCCGGACAAGAAGCCGAGGAAGAACGCGACACCGAAGCCAGCCGAGGCCACCGAAGCCTCTGCGCCGATGGACGCTATCCCCCTGGTGCTCGGCAGCGGCGCGGTACTGCTGGGCGCCACCTTCGTGGCCGTCTACGTGGTGCGCCGCCAGCCGTAGCTCGACCTCTCTGCAGACGATGACGGCCGGGCCCTTTTGGGGACCCGGCCGTCATGCTGGTTACGAGGTTGGTGTCGGCGTTAGCGGCGGTTGCGCACCTCCGCCAAGCGCTCGCGGCGGATGACGAAACCGGTGCCCAGGATGAGCAGGGCTGAGAGCAGGACCCAGACGGCCCAACCGAGCGGATCGACCGAACCCGCTGCCCGCGTCGCCACCCATGGTGTCGGTCACGAGGAGCATGTCGGTGGGTGGCTTGGTCGGCTCAGGAGTCTTGGGCTCGCCGGTCGATCTCCGGCTCGCGGAGCTTGACCACGGCGTCATCACTGGCGGTCGCGAACCTCGGCTCTGGGCTGTTCACATCGCCATCGGTCACCACGATGGTGGCCGTGTTGACATGGTCATTGTTGAGCGTGACGGCGACCGGAGCCGTGAACTGGCACGTGTACCACTGTCCAGGTGTGACAAGCAGTCCGACGTAGTCGGGGCAGTCGTTCTGGCTGACGGCCGGATTGGCCGGGTCAAGCAGGTCACCGTAGACATCGTCCACGAGCGAGTACATGAAGACGTCTGGTTCTCCGAGCGGATGGCTGAAGGCGAGGGTGAAGGTGACGTCGGTGCCGGTCAGCGGGACGTAGTTCCGGTTGGCCGACTTGTCAAGGACGATGCTGATGAGATCGACGTTGACGTCATCGCAGATCTCCGGGGTCTCATCGCTGTCGACGCAGGCCTGGTTGTAGACCGTGCCTGCCTCGATGTCAGCCTGGGTGACCGCATACGTCGCGGTGCAGGAGATCTGCTCACCCGGTGCCAGCGTGGCCGGGATCTCCGGCGTGCAATCCCAACTCTCAAGGCCGTCGATCAGCGCATCGCTGATATCGACGTTCGTGAGCGTCGTCTGGCCGGTGTTGGTGGCGATGACCGTGTAGTCGATCTCGTCTCCGACGGCGCTGTAGGTGAGGACGTTGGCGGTCTTGACGATCTCGAGCTCGGCGAGCGGCGTGGTCACGTCGTCGCAGGTCTCGGGCGTCTCATCGTTGTCGACACAGGCCTGGTTGAAGACCGTTCCAGCCTCGATGTCGGCTTGGGTGACCTGGTAGGTGGCGGTGCAGGTGATGGACTGACCGGCCAGCAGGCTGGCCACCGGAAGCTCGGTGGGACTGTTGCCGATCCTGCACTCCCAGCTGTCGAGACCATCGATGAGGTCATCGCTGATATCGACGTTGCTGAGCGTGGCTGAGCCGATGTTGGTCGCGGTGACGGTGTAGGCGATCTCGTCGCCGACCGCGCTGTAGCTGTCGACGTCGGCCGACTTGACGATCTCGATCTCGGCAAGCGGGATGTCGACGTCGTCACAGACCTCCGGGGTCTGCTCGCTGACGGCACAGGCCGTGTTGAGCACTGAGCCTGCTTCCACGTCCGCAGCGGTGATCTCGTAGGTGGCGGTACAGGTGATGGATTCACCGGCGGCGAGCTCCGCGACCACGAGGGTCGGGGTGCACACCCAGCTGTCGAGGCCATCGATGAGCTCATCGCTGATATCGACGTTGGTGAGGGTGAACTCACCGGTGTTGGTAGCCGTGACGGTGTAGGTGACCTGATCGCCGGCCGCGGTGAAGTAGTCCACATTGGCGGACTTCACGATGGCCAGCTCGGACAGATGGACGGTCTCGTCGTCGCAGACGTCCTGCGAGGTCTCGTCGCTGCTGACGCACGCGGTGTTGGGGACAGAGCCCTCCTCCACGTCCGCCGCGGTGATCTCGTACTCGGCCGTGCAGGTGATCGACTGGCCTGGCGCAAGCGTGGCCGGGATCTCCTGGATCGCATGTCCAGCTGTCGAGGCTGTCGACTAGCGCATCGCTGACGTCGACGTTGGTGAGCGTCGCCATGCCGCTGTTGGTCGCGGTCACGGTGTAACCGATGATGTCGCCTTCCTTGGCGTAGAACGCCGGGTCGGCCGACTTCTCGATGGTGAGCTCAGCGTAGAAGTTGGTGATGGTGCAGGTGAGGTTCTCGCCGAGCGCGAGGTCCACATTGCCCTGGGCGTCGCAATCGCCGCCCCACTGGCCGGCCACGTAGTCGGAGACGTTCATGACCTCCGAGGCCGTGTAGCTGCCAGCCGGCAGCTCGACGGCGACACCCCAGGTGACCTGCGTGCCGCTGATGGACGGAACGAAGTCGGTGAGGGCGGCGTCGCCACCCGACACGGTCTTGTTGAGTGTGATCGTGCCGGCCATGTCGTCGTTGGTGATGGTGCAGGTGGCGGTCCCACCATTGGGGATGACCACCTGGCTGCAGTTGTCATAGCTGGTGGCATAGCCAGCCACGGCCGGCTCGGTCACCGTGTAGGTGCCCGCGTCGACGCTGAGGTCGTTCTGGCCATCGGCCTCGAAGCTGACGGGGGCGCCGCCGTCGACCACGAACGTGAAGTCCGCTGCCGCGAGCGTGCCGCCGTCGTCGTTGACGACGACCTTCCTGACGATGAGGGTCGCGGCCATGTCGTCGTTGGTGATGGTGCAGGTGGCGGTCCCACCATTGGGGATGACCACCTGGCTGCAGTTGTCATAGCTGGTGGCATAGCCAGCCACGGCCGGCTCGGTCACCGTGTAGGTGCCCGCGTCGACGCTGAGGTCGTTCTGGCCATCGGCCTCGAAGCTGACGGGGGCGCCGCCGTCGACCACGAACGTGAAGTCCGCTGCCGCGAGCGTGCCGCCGTCGTCGTTGACGACGACCTTCCTGACGATGAGGGTCGCGGCCATGTCGTCGTTGGTGATGGTGCAGGTGGCGGTCCCACCATTGGGGATGACCACCTGGCTGCAGTTGTCATAGCTGGTGGCATAGCCAGCCACGGCCGGCTCGGTCACCGTGTAGGTGCCCGCGTCGACGCTGAGGTCGTTCTGGCCATCGGCCTCGAAGCTGACGGGGGCGCCGCCGTCGACCACGAACGTGAAGTCCGCTGCCGCGAGCGTGCCGCCGTCGTCGTTGACGACGACCTTCCTGACGATGAGGGTCGCGGCCATGTCGTCGTTGGTGATGGTGCAGGTGGCGGTCCCACCATTGGGGATGACCACCTGGCTGCAGTTGTCATAGCTGGTGGCATAGCCAGCCACGGCCGGCTCGGTCACCGTGTAGGTGCCCGCGTCGACGCTGAGGTCGTTCTGGCCATCGGCCTCGAAGCTGACGGGGGCGCCGCCGTCGACCACGAACGTGAAGTCCGCTGCCGCGAGCGTGCCGCCGTCGTCGTTGACGACGACCTTCCTGACGATGAGGGTCGCGGCCATGTCGTCGTTGGTGATGGTGCAGGTGGCGGTCCCACCATTGGGGATGACCACCTGGCTGCAGTTGTCATAGCTGGTGGCATAGCCAGCCACGGCCGGCTCGGTCACCGTGTAGGTGCCCGCGTCGACGCTGAGGTCGTTCTGGCCATCGGCCTCGAAGCTGACGGGGGCGCCGCCGTCGACCACGAACGTGAAGTCCGCTGCCGCGAGCGTGCCGCCGTCGTCGTTGACGACGACCTTCCTGACGATGAGGGTCGCGGCCATGTCGTCGTTGGTGATGGTGCAGGTCTTGTCCTGGCCGTTGCCGATGGTGACGGTGCCGTTGGCGGCACATGCGCCGCCCCACGGACCGGCCGTGTAACCAGCGCCGCCCGCCAGGGCGACTTCGGAGGCCGTGTAGTCACCGACCGGCAGCGTGACAGCCACACCCCAGTCGACGTTGTCGCCGTTGATCTTGGCCTGGAAGTCGGCGGTCGTGGCCGATCCACCGTTGTCGTTCACCACCGTCTTGACCAGCGTCAGAGTGCCGGTCCTGGGCTTGTTGTTGAAGGTACAGGTGATGGGCGCGGCGGCGTTGGTGTCCGCGTCGGGCACGTTGTTGAGCGTGACCCGACGGTCGCTCAGGTTGACGTTGATACCGCTGACGTTCTGGCCGGTGCCATCCTTGCAGACGACACTGTCAAGAGCCCAGCCGTTGACGGCAGCCTCGGTGACGACGACGTCCTCCTCGGACGGCAGGAAGTCCTGCTGTGCACTGCTGTCAGCACCAGCCGGGCCGGTGGCCGTGGGCTTGAGGCTATCTGACCAGGCACTCCAAGGTGAGCCCGCGAGATTGCTGGTGGAGCTGAACCCGAAGTTCGGGAACGGTGACTCACCGACGATCGCGACCTTCTCGATGGTCAGCTTCCGAACCTGCGCCAGCTCGGCATACAGGCAGCCGTAGGTCTGGGTGCCTTCGGTCGTGCGGAACTCATTGACGTAGGCGCCTGCCGGCGCAGCAGGGCAGCTGGAGCCCGTGTTCTGGGTGAAACCAAGGACGACGAGCTTGTACTTCAACCCATCGATGGTGATCTCCGTGTCATCGATCTGGCTGGTGAAGTTCGTGAAGTCGTCGTTGTTGGGATTGCTCTGCGGAGAGCTGCTGTTGGGGGTCTCGTTGAGGGTCCACGGGAACTCGAGCGTCTCGCCGGCCAAGCGAACATCAAGCTTGCCGGTGAAGTACTGATCGCTGACGTTGATGGGGTTGTTATTGTGGGTCATGCGGCCCAGCAGGAACGGTGTTCCCGTGGGAACCGAAGCGGCTGGGGATGGCTGGAAGCCGATGGCACTCTGCGTGGCCGTGTTGAGGCTGCTCGGGCAGCTTCCACCAACCGGGCTTCCGTGCGCGGCCCACGCCGTCTGGGGGTTGCTGACCCAGTCGGTCTGGTTGCCATCCGCCGGGCTGTAGCGGATGCAGTTGCCCGTCGTGCCGTTGTTGACGCCGACGTGGTCGCGGAGGCGCGCGTCGATGGCCACGTTGGGGTTCGCGGCGAGCAGGATCGGCGTGCCGGCGGTGGCTGCTCGGCTGGCCGGCTTGTTGGTGGGCTCCGTGGCGGGGTCGGCCTGGGGCTCGACGCTCGGGTCGGCCTGGGGCTCGACGCTCGGGTCGGCCTGGGGCTCGACGGCCTGGGGCTCGACGCTCGGGTCGGCCTGGGGCTCGACGGCCTGGGGCTCGACGCTCGGGTCGGCCTGGGGCTCTTCGGCCTGGGGCTCGACGCTCGGGTCGGCCTGGGGCTCTTCGGCCTGGGGCTCGACGCTCGGGTCGGCCTGGGGCTCTTCGGCCTGGGGCTCGACGCTCGGGTCGGCCTGGGGCTCTTCGGCCTGGGCCGGTTCGGCCTTGGGCTCTTCGGCCTTGGGCTCGACGCTCGGGTCGGCCTTGGGCTCTTCGGCCTTGGGCTCCACGCTCGGGTCGGCCTGGGGCGCTTCGGCCTGGGCCGGTTCGGCCTTGGGCTCTTCGGCCTTGGGCGCTTCGGCCTGGGCGTTCGGCCTGGGCCGGTTCGGCCTTGGGCGCTTCGGCCTTGGGCGCTTCGGCGCTTCGGCCGCGCTTCGGCCTGGGCCGGCTTCGGCCTTGGGCCGCTTCGGCCTTGGGCGCTTCGGCCTTGGGCTCTTCGGCCTTGGGCTCTTCGGCCTTGGGCGCTTCGGCCTGGGCCGGCTCGGCCTTGGGCGCCGGTGCCTTGGGCTTCGGTGCGGTGGCACCCTTGACCATCAGGCGACCGCTGCCTTCAAGGCCTTCAGCCTTGGCAAGCAGCGCCACCTCTGTTTCAGCCACGAGCCTGACTCGGGTCTTGTGGCTGTGTGTGCGTGAGAGGCTGGCGCCACCTTCGGAATCCACGGACCACTTGGCGCGAGTCGAGACGCAGTCGTCGTCGCTCGTGCCGGGCTCCTTGTCAGGCCCGAAGGATGCACCGATGTCGGCGGGGCAGAGCCAGGCGCTCGTGGCCTTGGCGTCGCCGCCAGGCACAAGCTTGAGCTTCCTGGGATAGAGGCGTAGCTTCAGGGTCGGCTCGTTGTCTGCTGCGGGCGCCAACGTGTCAGCCTGGTCTGCCTGCGAGACGGAGCTTGCCGCTGGGTCCTTGTCCTGCGCGATGGACACTGCCGGCGTCAGCACCAAGGCTGTCAGCAACAGGATCGACTGCAGGATCGCCAGTAGCACGTAGCCCTTGTGCGTACCGCGACGTTTGTACGAGTACATCGATGCCTCTCCTCTTCGGGGGTTGGGGGTTCCCGAACGTCAACCCCCCGGTCTCCGATAGAACTGCTCCCTAGGGGAGCAAATGACGACGCCAGCCGATGGCCGGCAGTACGGACAGAGCCGTCTCGAAAGTCTCCACTCCCCCGTACCTTTTGGCAACCGGTCCCAGTACCACAGAGCCATAACTGTTGTCGGGCGGCACCAGTGGATGCGCGGCCGAATCCACCCTGTCCCACAAGACCTCTCCCGACCACATCTGACCGCCATATGGCCCGTTTGGCCATCGGTACTAGTACTCATGCCCGTTCGGGTGTGACACCGTGACCGACCGCGGCCCGTAGCATGTGTCGACATGCGCCCCGCCTCGATGCTGATGGCCTCCCTGATCGCCGCCCTGACGGCAGCCCTGATGCTGACGACTGGGTCTGCGGTGGTGGCTGCCGACTACCCCGCCAAGGACGCTGGCTACCACTCGTACGGCGAGATGGTGAGCCATATCAAACAGGTCGCCGAGGCCCATCCCGGTATCGTGCGGCTCTTCTCCCTGGGCAAGAGCTACCAGGGCCGCAAGCTCTGGGCCGCGGAGATCAGTGACGATCCTGGCGCAGACGATGGCGAGCCCGAAGTGTTGTTCGATGGCCTTCACCATGCGCGCGAGCACCTGAGCGCGGAGATGCCCATCTACATCCTGGACCTGCTGACCGGGCACTACGGGAAGCCGACGGCACTCGGGAAGCGCATCACCAAGCTGGTCGACCATCGGCGCACCTGGATCGTGTTCATGGTGAACCCCGATGGCCTCCAGTACGATCTCACCGGATCCCCGTATCGCTCGTGGCGTCGCAATCGACAGCCCACGCCGGGGTCGGCCAAGGTCGGCACCGACATCAATCGCAACTACGGGTATCGCTTCGGCTGCTGCGGGGGTTCATCAGGCAAGCCGGGTGCCTGGAACTACCGCGGGCCCGGCGCCTGGTCCACACCCGAAGCGCGCGCTATGCGCGACTTCATCCAGAGTCGCGTGATCGACGGGCGTCAGCGCATCCGGACCCACATCACGTTCCACACCAGCGGGGAGATGGTGCTGTGGCCGTACGCCTACACGCGCCGCGACCTGCCACCGGATATGACCGAGCTGGACCTGAGGACCTTCCGGGCCATGGGCAAGGCGATGGCCCGAACGAACCGCTACCGAGCCGCGCAGTCGAGCTCGCTCTATCCCACCGACGGCGACATGATCGATTGGACCTATGCACGACAGCGCATCTTCTCGTTCACCTTCGAGCTGTATCCGCGCGGCGGCGGGCGCGGTCGGCACTACCCGCCCGATGAGGTGATCGGACGAGAGACCAGACGCAATCGGGACGCGGTGCTGTACCTCATGGGCAAGGCGCTGTGCCCCTACTCGGTGCTGGGGCAGACCGCGAAGAAGCTGAACTGCGGCCCGTACTTCGACGACCTGGAGATCTCTCGCGGTTGGCGCGTCGACCCCGACGGGACCGACACGGCGACCGACGGACGATGGCAGCAAGGGAATCCCAGCAAGGGCCGGCTGCAACTGGGCTCGGCTGTGTCCGGGCGAGCCGTGCTGGTCACCGGCAAGGGCCCCGGCCACGATGTGGATGGCGGCCGAACCACCGTCCGTTCGACCCTCATCCGGTTGCCCGACGACAGGACGGCCACGCTGCGGCTGCGCTACTGGGTGGGCCTGGACGGATCGACCACGGCCGCCGATGGTCTGCGCGTGCACATCGTCGATGGCAGCGGTGGGCGCCTGCTCACCGTGCTGGAAGTCTCGGGCACGGAAACGAGGCGTGAGCCAAGTTGGAAGTCGCTGCGCGCGACGCTGCCGGACGACCTCCGCGGGCGACAGGTGGCGATCGAGATCGAAGCCATCGACAGGGGGGACGGCGCCACCGTGGAAGCGGCCGTGGACGAACTGCGCATAACGACCGGATAGGACGGGCGCGGCTGTGCCGCCGGCGGGAACGGCCGTTAGCGGCTTTCACCGCTGACGGGAACCCGCTACGATGCTTGCGTGCCCGTCCCACGGAGTGGTGCTGGACGGTTAGACCCGTTCGGGAGCAGCGCCATCGCGCGTGCCCCGACGAAGAGGAGGAACGCATGCGTAGGTTCACCACCGCATCCCTGGCGCTCACCATCGCGGCCACCGGGGTGCTCGCCGGCGGCGCGCTCGCACTGGCCCAGGACGCTTCCGCGCTGAAGATCGGCCTCGTGACCGACGTCGGGACCATCGACGACCGCAACTTCAACCAGTACAGCTGGGAAGGTGCCCAACTCGGCGCCGAAGCCATCGGTGCCGCCGTGCCGCAGTACGCCATCAGCCAGCAGTCCGTCGACATCGCTCCGAACATCCAGGCCTTCGTGGACCAGCAGTACGACATCATCGTGACCGTCGGCTTCGCCGCCGGCGCCGACACCATCGCTGCCGCCAAGGCCAACCCCGACATCAAGTTCATCGGTGTCGACCAGGCTCCGTGCATCAACGAGGCAGGCGACCCAGACGACACCTTCATGTGTGCCGGCGACCCGGCCACGTTGCTGCCTAACCTGCAGGGCCTCAACTGGCGCGAGCAGCAGCCCGGCTATCTCGCCGGCATCATCGCTGCCGACGTCAGCAAGACCGGCCATGTGGCGGCCATCGGCGGGACCAACGTCGTCCCGGCCGTCCCCAACTACATCGAGGGCTTCAATAACGGCGTCAAGTCGTACAACCCTGACGCGGTCGTGACCGTGACCTACGTCTCGGGTGCGCCCGATGCTGCCGCGTTCAACGACCCGGCCGGCGGCCAGGCCATCGCTCAGCAGCTGCTGGCCCAGGATCCCGAGATCGACGTCATGTTCCAGGTCGCCGGCAAGACCGGCAACGGCGTGCTGCAGGCTGCCTGTGACGCCGGCATCTGGGGCATCGGCGTCGACGTCGACCAGTTCCTGAGCACCCCGGAGACCGCGGCGTGCACGGTCACCAGCGCCGAGAAGAAGCTGTCCAACTCCGTGAAGGCTGCCATCGAGCGCATCGCTGCCGGCGACGACCAGGGCGGCGCGCTATTCCTGGACATCTCCACCGGCGACGTGGGCATCAGCCCGTTCCATGATCACGCAGCAGCGGTCAGCGCCGACGCCGTCGCGGCCGTCGATGCTGCCACGGCCGGCATGATCGACGGTTCGATCGTCGCCTGTGAGCCGCAGGAAGGCTCGGGCTTCTGCGTCGTGACCCTGCCGTAGCCCAACGCTGCAGCAGCACAAGCTGAGATCATGAGGAACGGGTCGGCCGCTGGGTCGGCCCGTTCCTCGTCTACCGAGAGACCGTGAACGCGCCCACGCCCGACACACCGGCCGCTCGAGTCGCCGCCCCCGCACTGGAGATGCGCGGCATCACCAAGCGCTATCCCGGTGTGGTCGCCAACGACGGCATCGACCTGGAGGTTCGACCCGGCGAGATCCACGCCTTGCTGGGTGAGAACGGGGCTGGCAAATCAACGCTCATGAACGTCCTCTACGGCCTGGCCAAGCCGGACGAGGGCGAGATCCGGCTCGACGGTGAGGTCATCGACATCGAGGGGCCGACCGACGCCATCGACCGTGGCATCAGCATGGTCCACCAGCATTTCATGCTGGTGCCCGTCCTCACGGTCGCTGAGAACGTGCTCCTGGGCAAGGAGATCGATGCGCGGCCCCCTCTTCCTCGACAAGGCCGCGGCCCGCCGGCGCATCAAGGAGCTGGGTGACCGCTTCGGCTTCGACCTCGACCCCGACGCCAAGGTCGGCGACCTCTCGGTCGGTTGGCAGCAGCGCGTCGAGATCCTGAAGGCGCTCTATCGCGAGGCGCGCATCCTCGTGCTCGACGAGCCAACGGCCGTCCTGACCCCGCAGGAGACGGTCGAGGTCTTCGCCGTGCTGCGTCGTCTGGCGGCCGAGGGCCACAGCATCATCTTCATCAGCCACAAGCTCTACGAGGTCCTTGAGGTCGCCGACCGCATCACGGTCATCCGGCGCGGCAAGGTCGTGGGTAGCCGTCTCCCGGGCGAGACCGATGAGGACGACCTGGCCGAGCTGATGGTGGGCCGCGAGGTGCAGCTCACCGTGGACCGCGGCGAGAGTCACCCCGCCGACGTCATGCTTCAGGTGAGCGATCTGCACGTGCGCGGTGATCGTGGTGGCGATCACGTCGATGGCGTCAGCTTCGAGGTCCGGGCTGGCGAGATCCTCGGCGTCGCCGGCGTCGCCGGCAACGGACAGGGTGAGCTGGTCGAGGCGGTGATGGGCCTGCGGCGACCGAGTGGCGGCTCGATCAGCCTGGACGGCGAAGACGTCACCACTGACGGACCGCGTGCGCTGCACGAGAAGATGGTCTCCTTCGTTCCAGCCGACCGACACCGCTTCGGGCTGGTGCTGTCGTTCGCCCTCAGCGACAACATCGTCTTGACCGACTACTACGCTGAACCGTACTCGCGCGGTGTCGTGCGCGATGAGGCCGCCATCGCGGCGCGCGCGGCCGACGCCATCGAGCAGTACGACGTCCGCACGCCGAGTCCCACCGTCACCGCGGGTA
Organism: uncultured Chloroflexia bacterium; assembly: GCA_963778955.1. Taxonomy (GTDB): domain Bacteria; phylum Chloroflexota; class Limnocylindria; order Limnocylindrales; family CSP1-4; genus JAFMJV01. The sequence continues at coordinate 210,061 of CAVZWI010000002.1, read as the reverse complement.
CGTTGTCCGGCGGCAACCAGCAGAAGCTGATCGTGGCAAGGGAGTTCGACCGCGACCTCAAGCTGCTCGTGCTCGACCAGCCCACCCGCGGGCTCGACGTCGGAAGCATCGAGTTCATCCACAAACAGATCATCCGCAAGCGTGACGCCGGCACCGCCGTGCTCCTCGTCTCGGCCGAGCTGGACGAGGTGCTGGAGATCTCCGACCGCATCGCGGTGATGTATCGCGGCAAGATCGTCGACATCGTGGACGGGCGGAGCGCCAACAAGGAAGCGGTCGGCCTGATGATGGCCACTGGTCGCAAGAGTGAAGCCGCGGCGACCGGGTCCGGGGCAGCGACATGATCGACCGGCTCCTCAGTCGCTCCCTGCGTGGCCAGCTGGCCATCACCGGCGGTGCCATCCTGCTAGCCCTCGTCGTGGGTGCCGTGGTGATGGTGCTGACGAGCCCCATCATCACGGGTCGCCTGGACCCCTGGCTGTGGGCGCAGGCGTACCTGGCCCTGCTCCAGGGAGCCACCGGCATCGCCATCGCCTTCGACCCCTTCAGCATCGACTTCAAGGGCCTCAACGGCATCATCGATTCACTCGTTCGCGCGACGCCCTACATCCTGGGTGGTCTGGCGGTGGGCCTCGGCTTCAAGGCGGGACTGTTCAACATCGGCGCGCAGGGCCAGTTCCTCATGGGCGCATTGGGGGCGGTCACGGCCGGCATCGTGCTGGCCGACGCGCCATCGGTCATCGCCGTCCCGGCTGCGCTCGTGGTCGGCCTGCTGGCCGGCGCCGCCTATGGCTTCATCCCGGGCTGGCTGAAGGCCTTCACCGGCGCCCACGAAGTCGTCGTCACCATCATGCTGAACTTCGTCGCCCTGCAGATCATCTCGTGGGCTGTCAGTGGACCGTTGCGCGCGGCCGGTGCCACATTTGCGCGCACGCCCGACGTCGGCGAGGCGACGCTGCCCATCCTGGCAGGGACCAGCGGCCACCTGCTCCATTCGGGCGTCATCATCGCCTTCGTGGCGGTGCCCATCGTGTGGTGGGTGCTGTATCGCTCGACCATCGGCTTCGAGATCCGCACCGTCGGCGCCAACCCGGATGCGGCCCGCTACGCCGGCATGCGACCGCGGATGCTGATCGTGCTGACCATGAGCGCCAGCGGACTCCTCGCTGGCCTGGCCGGCGGTATCGAGATCCTGGGTGTGCAGCACTACCTGCCCGCGGCCTACGCCACGACGGTCGGCTTCGACGCTATCACCGTGGCGCTGCTGGGTCGCGCCAACCCTTGGGGCATCCTCTTCAGTGGCCTGCTGCTGGGTGCCTTGCGAGCCGGTGCGCCGCTGATGCAGATCAAGGCCGGCGTACCCGTCCAGATGATCGACATCCTGCAGGGCGTGATCCTCTTCTTCCTGGCCGCCGACCTCATCGTGCGCTGGGTCTTCCGCATCCGCGAGGCCAAGGGCGGCGGTGAATTCGATGAACTCAAGACGGTGACCGGCAGCTACGGCGGATCGTCCGCCAGCAAGGCCTGAGGGGGTCGCGGTGGACTTCCTCTTCGAGATCCCGGTGGTCGGCATCCTGTTCCAGCTCGTGGACTACATGATCCAGGTGCTGACCATCAACGGCGCCGTCATCCTGGCGCTGGCGGCGCCCATCGCGCTGGGCTCCTATTGCGGCTTCATGAACGAGCGTTCAGGCGTGGTCAACATCGGCATCGAGGGCATGATGATCGCATCGGCCTTCACCGGCTGGTTCGTCGCTTCGATGGTGGTGCAGGCGTTCCCCGACCAGCCAAAGGCCGACTTCCTGTTCGGCGCCTCCCCTGCCCTCATCCTGGGCCTCGCCGCGGCCATCATCACCGGGATGCTGGTGTCAGCGATCCATGCCTGGCTCTCGATCACGGTCAGGGCCGACCAGATCATCAGCGGCACCATCATCAACATCGTGGCTCTGGGCGCGACGGGCTATCTCATCATCATCATCAGTGCCTCCTCGCCGCCATCGGCGGGCCGCTTCACCCCGTTCACCCCGCCCGAAGCCCTGACCGACCTGCCCTTCGTCGGCTGGCTCTTCAACATGTTCCTCAACCAAGGCCCCATCACCATGGGCGTCATCTTCATCGCAGTGCTCCTGAACATCCTGCTCTTCCGCTCCCGCTGGGGCCTGCGCACCCGCTCGGTCGGTGAGCACCCCAAGGCCGCCGAGACGGTCGGCATCGACGTCATCAAGCTGCGCTACCGAAACGTCATCCTGGGTGGCATCTTCGCCGGCCTCGCGGGGGCCTGGTTCACGCTCGACTTCGGCACTTCGTTCCAGGCAGGTATGACCAACGGCCGCGGCTTCATCGCGCTGGCGGCGCTCATCTTCGGGCGCTGGATCCCGCTGGGCGCGTTCGGTGCGGCGATGCTGTTCGCTGCGGCGAGCTCACTGAGCATCGCCATCCGCACCGTGCCGCCGACCGGGCAGCTGGGCGACATCCTCACCGCCATCCCCGACCAGTTCTGGTCCGCGCTGCCCTACCTGGTGACCATCATCATCCTGGCCGGGGCGGTCGGTCGCAGCGTGGCGCCGGCCGCGGTCGGCAAACCCTATGAGCGCGAGAGCGCCTCGTAAGGCGACATGGTCGACATGCATCATCGCGGAACGCTGGACGGCGACGCTGCTCTCGACGTGCTGCGGACCGCCTCGAGGATCGCCATCTTGGGCGCCTCACCACACCCGTGGCGGGCCTCGCACTCGGTGATGCGCTACCTGCTCGACCAGGGCTACACCTGCGTTCCCATCAACCCGATGACCGACGAGGTGCTGGGCCAGCGCTGCTATCCGACGTTGGAGGCCGCCGTGGAGGCGACTGGCGCCGCGTTCGACATCGTCGACGTGTTCCGGCGCCCCGAGTACGCGCCGGACATCGCCCGCTCCGCGGTGTCACTCGGCTGCGGCACCCTTTGGCTGCAGCTGGGCGTCATCAGTCCCGAGGCTTTGCGCATCGCACATGCCGGCGGCCTGCGTGTCGTGATGGACCGCTGTACCGCCATCGACCACCGGACGTTGCGGTCGATGCGCGGCTGAGAGACGCAGAGTCGCCCCACTCGGACCGCACCAGACCACACACGAAGGTCCAGCAGCACCGCGTCCGATGGTCATGCAGCAGGCAACGCGCGGGACTCGTACCATGCCTTGGTCGTCGACGAGCCTGCCAAGGAAGGAACCCATGCGCAGCAACCCCATGATCCGCATCACCATCGGAGCAGCGGCCCTCCTGCTGGTGACCTCCAGCGCAGCCACGGCGCAGGCGCCCACGCCGCCGCCGCCGCAGTACGCCGGAGGAGGCCCGCTCGAGACAACGCTCCTGACCAACGAACTCGACGATGCCGGGATGAACGCCCTCATCGAGCAGACGGTGGGCGACTTCCACACCCTCATCGGCGGCAAGCCCAAGAACTGGAAGCCGCTGCCTCCCCTGCCATCCACGGAGCGTGTGACCGAGGCGCTCCTGAAAGCATCACTGGATGATCCTTCCGTGATCGTCATCTCGGGTGGCGACGGCGATGCCAACGTGAACATCGCGCGCAGCTACCAGGCGGCCGCGCGACCGATCTATATCGACCTGGGCCAGGACATGCCCTGCGTCACCGAGGAAGGCCAGCTGGACCCGTCAGGCACCTGCGCCGGTGGTGAGTTCGGCATCCCCTACACCTACACCGCGGTCGATTTCGCGGTCGAGGACGGTGCTTACCTGGCCGGCCTGCTGGCCGCCGAGGCCAGCCGCAACAACCAGCTCGGCATCATCAGCGGCACGCCCGACTGCGCCGAATGCAACCGCTATGTCCATGGCTTCGTGAACGGGGCTCGCAGCATCGACCCCGCTATCGACATCCAGCTGGCCTATCTGGCCCAGGACGAAGCCGATGCCTTCGGCGACCCGGTCAGCGCACAGGCGTTCACCAAGGCCTTCATCGACGTCTATCAGCCCGACGTGCTGCTGCCGGTCGGACGAGGCGTGACCACGGCCATGATCCAAGCCGCCTGTGAGGCGGGCGACGTGCTGACGGTGGGCACGGGAACCGACGTGGCCACCATGCACCCCGAGTTGGCTGACTGTGTCCTCACCAGCGTGAGCAAGGATGTGGCGAGGGCCGTACGCGAGGTGATGTACAAGTTCGCTGAGATGGCGACGCCACGCTTCGTGGAGTACGGCCTCGTCGATGGCGGGATCGCGGTCTCGTGGCCACGACAGACGCTACCGGTCGAGACGGCCGAACGCTACAAGCAAGCGGAATCGGACATCCTCACCGGGCAGCTGGTCACGTGCCCCGAGGACTGCACGCTACCGATCGATCTGGGCGGCGGGGCTGCCACTGGTGAGTCTGGAGCAGGAGCCGACACCGCGGGTTAGCATCCGGTGGCAGGGTCCGATCGGAGCCTGGTCAGCCCCGGCCGCTGAAGAACCCGATGACGACCGCCACGACCCCGGCACCGATCACGACACTCCAGATCAGGACGCGCTGACGCATGAGCGCGCGCATCTCGTCAGCCCCGGTGGGTCCGTCGGCCTCGATGCTGGTGCGCTTGCCACGCCACGTCTCGTAGCGCTCGAGATTGGCTTCGGTGGCGTCGAGGCGGCGGATCGTGGCCAGTGGACGCCGCACCTGCCAAGCACCGATGGCGATGGCAGCGATGCCGCCCAGGATGAGGCCGATGCCCACGAGCTCCATGTTCAGTCGTCCTCCATGTTCAGTCGTCATCCAGCGTCTGGCGGATGAGCTCCTGCACGAGCACAGCGTTGGCCTGACCGCGCGTCTTCTTCATGACCTGGCCGGTGAGGAAGCCGATGGCCTTGGCGGTGCCAGCGCGAACGTCCGCGGCGGCGTCGGGGTTGTCTGCGATGACCTCATCGACGGCCGCCTGGAGCGCGCTGGAGTCACTGATCTGGCGGAAACCCGCCTCGGCGACGACGTCCGAGACCGGCCGGCCCGTGCGCCCGACGCGCAGCAGCACCTCCTTGGCGTTGGTACCGCTGATCCGGCCGTCCTCGACGGTTCGCACCAACTCCGCCAGCGCTGCCCCGCTGATACGCTCCACATCGACATCGGGGTCCTCGCCCTTGGCCAGCCGCAGGTACTCGCCGCTGACCCAGTTGGCCAGCTTCTTGGTCGGCAGCTCCGGGTCCGCCGCGCGCGCCGCTTCGAAGACGGCCGAGGCAGCGGCATCGCTGACCAGGACGTCGGCATCGTAGGCCGATAGCCCCAGCTCCTCGCGGTAGCGTCGGCGGCGGGCGGCCGGCAACTCGGGAAGCGCGGCACGGATCTCATCGAGCCAGGCCGGGTCGACCCGCAACGGCGGCAGGTCGGGCTCGGGGAAGTAGCGATAGTCGTCCGACGTCTCCTTGGTGCGCATGTGGTACGTGACGCCCCGGTCGTCGTCCCAGCCGCGCGTCTCCATGATCAACGGCTCACCCGCCCGCAGCGCCGCTTCCTGGCGCGCGATCTCGAACTCGATGGCGCGCTCCACCGATCGGAACGAGTTCATGTTCTTGACCTCGATGCGCGTCCCGAAGGCCTCCGTGCCATACGGTCGCAGCGAGACGTTGGCCTCCACGCGCATGCCGCCGCTCTCCATGGCCGCATGGGAGGCGCCGATGGTGACCAGCAGCAGGCGCAGCTCCTCCGCATAGCGCCGGGCCGTCTCGGCATCGTGGATGACCGGATCGGTGACGATCTCCAGGAGCGGTGCGCCCGAGCGGTCGTAGTCGAGCAGGCTGACCTGGCGATCACCCTCGCGCGTGTGCTGCAGCCGCGCGGTGTCCTCCTCCAGGTGCGCTCGGGTGATACCCACCTCGACGACCCCCTTGGAGGTCTCGACGGCCAGGCGCCCCGCGGATGCGAGAGGCAGCTCGTACTGGCTGATCTGGTAGCCCTTGGGCAGATCGGGGTAGAAGTAGTTCTTGCGATCCCAACGTGTGACCGGCGGCGTGGTGGCCACGATAGCGATGCCCGTGGCCAGCACGTGCCGCACCGCCTCACGGTTGATGACGGGCAGCGCGCCGGGCATGCCCAGGCAGACCGGGCAGGTGTTGGTGTTGGGGGCGGCCTCACCCAGGTCGTTCGAGCAGCCGCAGAACATCTTGGAGGCCGTGCGCAACTGAACGTGGATCTCGATGCCGATGACGGGCTCGTACGTCACCGCCGCGGATGACCCCACAAGCATCAGAGGCCGGCGATGAAGCGCTCGATGCGCACGAGTGCCTCTTCGAGGTGCTCGATGGACGTGGCGATCGAGGCTCGCACGTAGCCCTCTCCGCTGGCCCCGAACACCGAGCCGGGGATGACGGCCACGTGCTGCTCGTGCAGGAGACGCTCACTGAACGTGTCACTGGACAGGCCGGTGCCGCTGATCTGGGGGAAGGCGTAGAAGGCACCGCGCGGCTCCACGGTCGGCAGGCCGATACGGTTCAGTCCAGCAACGAACATCGTGCGCCGGCGATCGTACTCCGCGACCATGAGCTCGACCTCGCCGTCGCCGTAGATCAACCCGGCCAGGGCGGCATCCTGGGCAGCCGTGGGGGCCGACATGATGATGTACTGGTGCACCTTCACGATGCCATCGAGGAGATCCACCGGTGCGCAGGCGTACCCGACTCGCCAACCGGTCATGGCGTAGGCCTTGGAGAAGCCGCCCAGCAGGATGGTTCGGTCGCGCATGCCCGGTAGCGCGCTGAACGCCTCATGGCGATGGCCGGCATAGACCAGGCGATCGTAGATCTCATCGCTGATGACGATGAGGTCGTGTCGCTCCGCGATGGCCGCCAGCGCCCGGATACGCTCAGGCTCCAGCACTGCTCCCGTCGGATTGTTGGGAAAGCCCAGGAACAGCGCCTTGGTGCGCGGCGTGATGGCGGCCTCGACCGCGTCAGGGTCGAGCTGCCAGCCGTCGTCCGGTCGACAGGGCACGAACACGGGCCGGCCACCGGCGAAGACGATGTCCGGCACATAGGCCACGTAGGTGGGCTCGGCCACGATGACCTCGTCACCGTGATCGACGATGGCGGCCAGGCTCGCCGCCAGGGCCTCCGATGCTCCTACCGTGATGACCATCTCACGCGCGGGGTCATAACTGACGCCGTAGCGCGCCTGGAGGTGGTTGGCCAGTGCCGCCCGCAGCTCGATAGTGCCGTAGTTGCTGGTGTAGTGGGTCCGCCCGGAGCGCAGAGCTTCGACTCCGGCCTCGACGATGACGCGAGGCGTGTCGAAGTCCGGCTCGCCCACCCCGAGGCTGATGACGTCGGGCATCGTCGCGAGCACATCGAAGAACTTGCGGATGCCGGAAGGTGGCACATCCCGAACGCGCTGGGACAGGCGGGATCGAGTCGTCGGTTCGGTCGTCATCTCGGCCTCTGGGCGAGCAGTCGGATGGGTTGGGATCTCCGAGTATACGGGCACGTCCCCCGTTCAACCGGTGTGGGACACTACGACCTGCGGATCGTGCCCGTTGTGCCTGTTGATAGCGAGAAGGATGATCAAGTCGTGGCATTGACATCGAAAATGGCGGACTACCTCTCGACCGGCGAGGTCGTGCTCATCGAGACCAGGCAGCACTGGATGGCGGCGGTGCGCTATGCGATGAAGCCGATCCTGCTGATCGTGGCCGTCTTCTTGCTCTTCTTCCTGAACCAGTTGCTCGACTTCAACGACGACGGCTTCTTCGGCTTCATCAACGACGCGGTCCGCTGGATCATCGTCATCATGATCATCGTGTCGGTGATCTGGCTGCCGGTCGATCTCGTCCAGTGGGACACTCGTCGGTTCGTGCTCACCAATCGCCGGTCCATCCGCATGCAGGGCCTGCTGCGCAAGTCCACGTTCGACTCGTCGCTCGAGCAGATCAACGACATCGCCATCGAAGAGACGGCCCTGGGCCGCATACTCGGCTACTCCAGCCTGACCCTGTATACCGCCTCGGACCAGGCCAACGAGACGTACGAACAGCTGCGTGATGGCCTCCAGTTCAAGAAGGCCGTGCTCGACGCCAAGGAGGGTATCCGCCTGGGCCAGCCTCTGACCGAGCTGCCGGAGGGCTTCGTGGTCCAGGGCGGCACCAACGAGGCTTCGATGCGCGCCGACGGCAAGATCCAGGACGAGGAGGCCACGACGGACACCGCAGGCGCCGAACCGGAGCCCGTGCTCGTCGCGGCTCCGCCACCGGTCGCCACGGAGCCAGAGCCGGTCGTCGCTCCCGAACCCGTCGCGGAGCCAGCCCTGATCGTCGAGCCGGAGCCGGAACCCGAGCCCGAACCCGAGCCGGAGCCGGAGCCCGAGCCCGAGCCGGAGCCCGAACCCGAGCCGGAGCCCGAACCCGAGCCGGAGCCCGAGCCCGAGCCGGAGCCCGAACCCGAGCCGGAGCCCGAGCCCGAGCCGGAGCCCTTCGTGGAACCGGAGCCCGAGCCCGAGCCGGAGCCGGAGCCCGAGCCCGAGCCGGAGCCGGAGCCGGAGCCCGAGCCGGAGCCGGAGCCCGAGCCCTTGTGGAACCGGAACCCGAGCCCGAGCCGGAGCCTGAGCCCGAGCCCTTCGTGGAACCGGAGCCCGAGCCGGAACCCGAGCCCGAGCCGGAGCCCGAGCCGGAGCCCGAGCTTCGTGGAACCTGAGCCCTTCGTGGAACCGGAACCGGAACCGGAACCCGAGCCCGAGCCGGACAAGTCGACCTCCGGCTGACCGGCCACCCTTGCATCAGATGCAACATCTCGACCTCCCGGGAGCGGAAATCGCAGGATCCTTGCACCAGATGCACGGAATCGACGACTCGTTGCATCCAGTGCACGAAAGCTGCAGGTTTGGGTGTCGAGGCGGCGAGATGTTGCATCTGATGCAAACCGGGACGGCTGAGCGGCGCTATTCGGCCGGCAGCCTCGGTGGCGGGGTGGTCGGGTCGGTGGCGCGCGCCAGATCGAGCGGGCTCCAGGGCCCGCCAGTCGGCCGTCGCCGTGATGGCCTCGTAGGCCCTCCCCAGTCGCAGCAGCCCGGCCTCATGCCAGGCCTTGCCGATGAGCTGCAGACCTACGGGCAGGCCATCGGACAGCCCCGCAGGGACCGTCAACCCGGGTAGGCCCGCCACACTGACCGGTAACGTACAGGCATCCAGCGCGTACATGGCCACGGGGTCGTCGAGGTTGGCGCCGAGCTTGAAGGCCACCGAAGGGCTCGTCGGCGCCAGCAGCGCATCGACCGATCCGAAGGCCCGGTCGAAGTCACCCTTGATAAGGGTGCGCACCTTCTGCGCCTTGATGTAATAGGCATCTCGGTAGCCCGCTGAGAGCGCGTACGTGCCGAGCATGAGCCGACGCTTGACCTCCGACCCGAAGCCCTGATCCCGAGTGGCCAGGTAGTTGGCGAGGATGTTGCCACCGCGCACGGCGTTGCCATATCGGATGCCGTCGTAGCGGGCCAGATTCGCCGACGCTTCAGCGGGGGCCACGATGTAGTAGGTGGCCAGACCGTAGTCGGTATGTGGCATGTCCACCTCGACCACGTCGGCGCCGGCGGACTCCAGCGCAGCCACCGCGTCCCGGATGCGCGCCTCCACACCCGGTTCCATACCCGCCACGAAGTACTGCCGCGGCAGTCCCAGCCGCAAGCCCTTCAATGTCGCCGCAGCCTCATCGTCGTCCTGGTGAAGCTCGGCGGCGAAGTCGGGCACATCCAGCGGCGCCGAGGTCGAGTCGCGCTCGTCGTGGCCGGCGATCGCCGCCAGCAGCAGTGCCGCGTCCCGCGTGTCACGAGCCAAGGGACCGACCTGGTCGAGCGATGAGGCGAAGGCGATGATGCCGTAGCGGCTGACTCGGCCGTAGGTGGGTTTGAGCCCGACCGTACCGGTGAGCGAGGCTGGCTGACGGATGGAGCCACCGGTGTCGGTGCCGATGGCGAGCGGAACATGGTACGCCGCCACGGCGGCGGCGGACCCGCCCGAAGAGCCGCCGGGCACGCGCGAGAGGTCCCAGGGATTGGCCGTCGGACCGTAGCCCGAGTGCTCGGTCGAGGAGCCCATCGCGAACTCGTCCATGTTGGTCTTGCCCACGATGACGGCTCCGGCCGTCTCCAAACGCTCCACGATGTGGGCGTCATAGGGCGCCACGAAACCGTCGAGGATGCGGCTGCCCGCGGTCGCCTGTCGGCCACGGGCCATCACCAGGTCCTTCAGCCCGACCGGGATGCCGAGGAGTGCCGGTAGTTCGGCCACTGCCGCCTCACCGTCGCGACGCGCCGCGGCCAGACGTGCATCGGCCGCGCTGGCAGCAGTCTGCGCCCGCTCACGGTCCACCGCCAGCCAGGCGTGGATGGCGGTGTCCGTGGCTTCGATGCCAGCGATGTGCGCGGCCAACAAGTCCCGACTGCTGACCGCGCCCGAACGCAGCAGAGCAGCCATCTCATGGGCGGGCAGACGTGTCAGCATGGCGTCGGTCGTCACGTGGTCAGTCGTCGGTCTCGTCTGTTTCGTCCGTCTCGTCGGCGATCACCACCGGCACGGCGAAGTGGTCACCCAGCCGCTCAGGTGCGTTGGCCAGGGCTTCCTCGACACTGAAGCCCGGACGCACGACATCATCCCGCATGACGTTCTCGAGCTCGATCACGCGAGCCGTGGGTTCGATGGCGTCCGTGTCGAGCGCGGCGAGCACCGCGAACTGCTCCAGGATGTGATTGAGCTGCCCTTCGAGCTGCGTCACCTCATCATCGGACAGCCCCAAGCGTGCGAGTTGGGCGACGTGCTCGACGTCGCGGCGGGAAAGTGTGGCCACCGACAAAGGATAGCGAGGCTGCCGTGGCTCAGTCGGAGTCCCCGGCGGCGTCCCCAGCGGGCTCTCCAACCAGCGCCCGGAACCGGGCCTCGTCGAGCACCTCCACCCCAAGCTCCTGGGCCTTGGCCAGCTTGGAACCGGCGTTCTCGCCGGCCACGAGGTAGTCGGTCTTCCGGCTCACCGATGCAGCGGCCTTGCCGCCAGCAGCCCGGATGGCCGCTTCTGCCGATTTGCGGTCGAATGACTCGAGTGTGCCGGTGACGACGATGGTCTTGCCCTCCACTGGACCCGCGGCCGCGGCCGCATCGGGGAGCTGGGGTGGGATCGCGACCACGCCCACCGCTGCCAGATCGCGCAACAGGCCCGCCGTGTTGGGATCCTCGAAGAAGCGGCCGATGGACGTGGCCACCACGCCGCCGATGCCGGGCACGGCCTCGAAACGCTCGGATTCGGCCGCCGCCAGGGCCTCGGCGATGCGAGCCGTCCACGCCGCCTCGTCTTCGCCGGCCTCGATGGGCCAGGTCGTTGCGATCCACAGCGCCAGGTCGATGGCGGTCTGCTCACCCACGTGGCGGATACCGAGCCCGGTGAGGATGCGCGAGAGCGGGCGACGCCGGGAGCGATCGATGGCGGCGATGAGATTATCGGCACTCTTCTGGCCGAACCGCTCCAGGTCCACCACGTCCTCGACGCGCAAGCGGTAGAGGTCGGCCGGCCCCTTGACCAGTTCGCGGCGCAAGAGTTGCTCCAGCACGGCGAAGCCGGCGCCTTCGATGTCCATGCCACCTCGCCCCACGAAATGCGACAAGCCCTGGATGACCTGCGCGGGACAGAACGGGTTGCTGCAACGATGGCGCACCTCGCCCGCTTCCTGGACGACCGGCGCCGCGCAGACCGGGCACTCCGTGGGCATCTGGAACTCGCGCTCGGAGCCGTCGCGGCGTTCGACCAGCACCTGCACCACCTCGGGGATGACGTCACCGGCCTTGTGCAGCAGCACCTGGTCACCGATGCGTACGTCCTTGCGCCGGACCTCGTCGAGATTGTGCAGCGTCGCTCGTGCCACGGTCGAGCCCGCGACCGACACCGGCGCCAGATGCGCCACCGGCGTGAGCGTGCCCGTGCGACCGACGTAGGGGACGATGTCCTCGACGGTGGTCTCGACCTGCTCGGGCGGGTACTTGTAGGCGATGGCCCAACGCGGGGCTCGACTCACCATGCCCAGTCGGGCCTGCAGATCGGTGCGGTCGACCTTGACCACGACGCCATCGGTCTCGTAGGGCAGGCCATGGCGAGGCTCGCGCCAGCGCTCAGCGAAGGCGATGACGCCCTCGATATCGAGGTCTGACTGGTGGTCCGGCTGGACCGGGAACCCGAGCTCCACGAGACGGCCGAGCGCGGCGGTCTGGGTCTCACCGGCCGGTCCGCCATCTTCGAGCAGGATGTAGAACCAGGCCGAGAGCCTGCGGCCGGCCGTGACCGACGGATCCTGTTGGCGCAGCGACCCGGCGCCGCTGTTGCGCGGGTTGGCATACAAGGGCAGGCCGGCCTCCTCCCGTTCGGCGTTGATGCGCGCGAACTCCGCCTTGGGCATATAGACCTCGCCGCGAACCTCCAGCGTGAGCGACTCGGGCAGCGCCGCGGGGATGGCCTCGATGGTGCGTAGGTTGGCCGTGACATCCTCGCCGGTGCGCCCGTCACCGCGCGTGGCTCCCAACACGAATCGACCGGCCTCGTAGCGGAGGCTGATGGCGAGCCCATCGATCTTCAACTCGGTCACGTAGCGCGGGCCGGCATCGTCGGCGGTCATGCCGAGGGACCTCCGCACTCGCGCGTCGAAGGCTCGCAGCTCGTCCTCGTCGAAGGCATTGCTGAGTGACAGCATGGGTACGCGGTGCTCGACATCGCCCAGCGGGCTTTCCGCCGGCGCGCCCACTCGCTGGCTCGGTGAGTCGTCGGTGACCAACTCGGGATGCGCCGCCTCGAGCTCGACGAGCTCGCGAAAGAGGCGGTCGTATTCGGCATCGGCCATCTCCGGTGCGTCCTGCTCATGGTAGAGCCGGTTGGCGCGGGTCAGCACCTCGCGCAGCTCGCCTGCGCGCGCCTTGGTCCGTTCGTCCATCAGGGCCTCTGCGTGTCCATCAGGGCCGAGGATAGGTCCATCGGCGCCACTCGTGCTACGTTGCCGCCATCCATGGGACCCCTCGCTCGCATTCCGCTGTACCCGCTCCTGCTGGCAGCCTATGCGGTGCTGTTCGTCTACGCCGCCAACATCAGCGAGGTCCTCGCCACGCAACTGTGGCGGCCCCTTGCAGTGGCCCTTGTCGTGGCCGGGGTCGTGCTGGCCGCGTGCGCCCTCCTCTACCGTGACCTGCGACGCGGAGCGTTGCTCGCGAGCGCCATCGTGCTGGCCTTCGCCTTCTTCGGGCATGTCAACTCGGAGATCGGTGAGGAAGTCTTGAGTGAGACCCTGCAGTTCGCCGTGTGGGCCGCTTTCATCTTCGCCATCGGCGTCTACGCGGTGCGGGCCCGGGGCTCGCTCGACAGCGTCACCACACTGCTGAACGTCTTCGGCGCCGTGCTCGTCGGCATCACCCTGGTGACGATCGTGCCGGCCGAGTCAGGGCGGGCCGTGCGCGCAACGGAAGGCGAGCCGGTGGCGGTGACCAGCACCATCGAGGCGACGCGTCGACCCGAGCGTGACATCTACTTCCTCGTCTTCGACCGCTACGGTTCCGACTGGTCACTCAAGGAACGGTTCGGCATCGACAACGACCTCTACCCCGACCTCGAGGCGGCCGGGTTCGAGGTCATCCCCGGTGCCCGCGCCAATTACCATGCCAGCGACTTCAGTCTCGCGGCGATGCTGAACATGCGCTATCACGACGACCTGGCGGCGGCGATGGAGGGCCCGTCGACCGACCGCACACCGGTGCGAGAGCAGCTCGCGCGCCACGAGGTCGGAACATTCCTGCGGTCGCAGGGCTACCGCTATTACCACCTTGGCGCATGGTGGAATCCGACGGCCAGTAGTCCCATCGCCGACGAGGTCCTGGCGCTGGGCAAGACTACCGAGTTCGACACCGTCCTGCGCGACGCCACGATGTTGCCGGCACTGGAACGGCTGGCCGGCGTGGCGCCGGAGGACACGCACTCTCGCACCCAGCATCGCGACCAGGCGTTGTTCGCCATCCGACAGGTCGAGCACCTGGCCGACGTTCCCGGCCGCAAATTCGTCTTCGCCCACATCCTGATGCCACACACTCCCTACGTCCTGGCCAAGGACGGACGGTTCGTGCTGGAGGCCGAGGCCAAGCAGAAGAGTGAAGCCGAGCTCTACGCCCAGCAACTGGAGTTCACCAACCAGAAGATCGACGAGATCGTGGCCAAATTGCTGGCCGGGCCTGACGAAGACGACCCCATCATCATCATCACGGCCGATGAGGGGCCTTACCTGTGCTACGAGGTCGACTGCGTCGACGGCAGCCCTGAGACCTATGGCATCCGCCTGGGCACGCTCCGCGCGTACTACCTGCCCGGCCTGGACTACCAGGTTCCCGCCGACGACAGCGGCGTCAACATCTTTCGCATGATCCTGCGCGAGTACTTCGGGGCCGACCTGCCGGATCTGCCCAATCGCTCCTACGGCTGGCCAGACCCGAAGCACGACCTGTACACATTCAAGGACGTCACCGATATCGCTGCCGCTTCCGGGAGGGAGTGCGCCGCCCGCCGGCTAGCCTCCAGCACCCCAGCTAGCCCCGCGTCAGCGAGCGGCGCAGGCCCCAGGTCCCGATCCCGACCAGCACCAGGGCATATACGGCGAGCACCCCCAGCTGCGCCAGGATGTCGCCGATCCCGGCATGGTAGAAGACCAACTGGCGGAAGCCGTCGATGGCCCAGTGATGCGGCGTCAGCATCGAGATGGTGGAGATGGGCTCCTCGAACAGCTCACCCGGAACCATGGCCCCACCCAACGCACCCAGGACCATGCCCAGGACCACGCCGATGGCGCCGGCCTGGTCGGAGTTCCGAGCGAAGGCGCCGACCATCATGGCCACGCCGGTACCTACGAGGGAGAAGAGGACCACCAGCACCGACGCGCCCGCGAGGTTGCCCCAGGTCACCGCGAAGAGCAGCGATGACACGACCACGATGAAGAAGCCCTGCAGCATGGCGATGCCGAAGCGGCCCAGCAGCTCGCCCAGGAGGATGGAGCGGACCGGCGTGGGCGTCGCCAGCATGCGCCGCGAGACGCCCAGCTGGCGCGTGAGCACGAGCTGGGTCGCGGCCGTCATCGAGGTCAGGAACACGAACAGCACAGTCTGGCTCTGGGCTCCCAACGCGAAGGGATTGCCGATGCTGGGGAAGGTCGCGTCGCCCGTCGTCACTTGCTCGATGGTGACGCCCTTGAGCGCCCCCTGTGCCCCCTGTGCCTGCTGCAGCGCGGTCTCGAAGCCGGTGTCGGTGAAGCCGGTCGCCAGGCGGGCGGCACGAATCAGGGCCGACTGCTGGGCAGCAGCTGTCTCGATGGCGCGTCCCAACGCAGCGAAGATGCCCTCCGGCCGTGCTACCAAGGTCAGTTCGACATCGTCGCCGCCTCGGAGCGCCTCGTCGTAGCCCGGCGGGATGAGCAGGCCGAACTCGATCCGGCCGTCCTCGACGTCCGCGACGAGCGCATCGAGCGTTCCGCGCTCTCGGACGTCAACGGCCACTTCGCCGCGCTCGATGAGGGCCACCAACTCGTCGCCGAGCGGCCCGGCATCGGTGCGCACCACACCCAGTCGGCTACTGCTGCCGTCGCCGCCGAAGGCAGCACCCAGCGCGATGATGATGATGAGCGGCAGGAGGAAGACGAAGAACAGGTTGGTGCGGTCGCGCACGACCCGCAGCAGGTTGACGCGGGCGATGGTGAAGGCAGCCATCAGCCCAACACCATGCGCTTGGCACGCAGCAGGCCCAGGCCTCCGCACACCAGTCCGATGGTCAGCAGGACCGTGATCGACGCCGCGGCCGACACGATGTCACCGCCGGTGGAGATGTCGTTGATGCCGTCGAGGAACCAGGCGTGCGGCGTGAGCAGGCTGAGCTGCGCCATCAGCTCCGGACCCTGGTTGGCGGGGAAGAAGGCGCCACCGATGACCGCCAGGGTCATGGACACGATGGCGATGGCCGAACCGGCCTGCTCCTCATTGCGGGTGAAGGCCACGGTCAAGAGCGAGACGCCTGTGGCGGCCAGCGCGGCCGCGAGGACGAGGGCGGCAACCGCCACCGGGTCTCCCCAGCAGGCACCCAGGAGCAACCCTGTGCCGAGGATGATGACGACCAGCGAGACGAGCGACAGCACCAGCGAGACGATGAGCTTGCCCACCAGGATCGACCACCATCGGAGCGGTGCCGCGAGCATCCGAGCCAAGGTTCTGCTGCGGCGTTCCGCATGGATGCTCACGATGCCGAACTGTGCTGCGAGGAAGACGAAGAGGATGGCCATGGCTGCCGCGTAGTAGGTGGCGTAGCCGGCCTGGCGGTCGGCCGCCGCGGCATCCACGATGCGGATGGGATCGACCATCTCGCGGGCTTGCCTGGCCAGCGCCGCCGTGGTCTCGGCGTCGGGCAGCGCGCCTGACGAAAGCAGGGCCGTGGTCACCGAGAGCTGGACGGCACCGACGCTGCTGGCGAACCCCAAGAGCACCGAACGGGCCACCTGGCCACTGATGGCGGCATCGGGATCGACGATCAGCTGCATCGAGCTGCCGGAGCCTGACACCGTCGCGGCGGTGAAACCCTGCGGCACGATGATGGCGGTCTCGACGTCGCCGGCCTCGACCGACGCGCGTGCCTCAGCCGCCGTCGCCAGCCGCTGGAGTTGCACGATACCGTCCGCTTCGAGCGCGCTGAGAGGCCCATCCTCGAGCGCCGCCGCCAGCTCGCCGCCATCGAGGTCGACATAGGCCCAGCGAGCCTTGAAGTCCTCGTCAAGGCCGCCGAGGATGAGTGAGAAGAGCACCGCCAACGTGAAGGGCGCGACGACGCTGATGAGCAGCGCCGAGCGGTCTCGCAACTTCTGCCGGAGATCCTTGCGAGCGATATCGAGGGCGGCCTGCATGGCTCTGGCCCTAGTCCCGCAGCGCCTTGCCGGTCAGATGAAGGAAGACCGCCTCCAGGTCCGGCTCGGTGACCTCCACGGCGCTGATGTCGGCGCCCGCGGCGGCCGCGACCTCGATGATCTGGGGCAGCAAGGTGCGTGCGCCGTGGGCCGTGATCTCGAGGCTGCCGTCAGCCATGGTCACGCTCTCGACGCGTTCGAGGTCCGCGATCGCGTCCGCGGCCACCGTCAAGGCGCCTGTCGCAGCCAGCGAGACGCGGTCCATCTGGCCCACCAGGGCGACCAGCTCCTGGCGGCTGCCCTCGGCGAGGATCTTGCCTTCGTCGATGATGCCGATGCGGTCGCAGAGACGTTCTGCCTCCTCCATGTAGTGCGTCGTGTAGAGGATGGACATGCCGCCGTCGCGCTGGTGCTCGACCGCTTCAAGGATGGCGTTGCGACTCTGCGGATCGACCCCGACGGTGGGCTCGTCGAGCACCAGCAGCTGCGGCTCGTGCAGCAGTCCGATGCCGATGTTGAGGCGCCGCTTCATGCCGCCCGAGTACTCTTCGGTGCGGTCATCGGCCCGCTCGGCCAGACCGGTCAGTTCGAGCACGGCAGCGACACGCTCGTCCAGCGATCTGCGGCCCATGCGCTGGAGCCGACCGAAGAAACGCAGGTTCTCGCGTGCCGTGAGGTCGGGGTAGATAGCAAGGTCCTGGGGGACATAGCCGATGTCCGCCTTGGCCAGAGTGGCATCGATGGCCATGTGACGACCGGCGACCGTGATGGTCCCGCCGTTGCGCTCGGTCAGGCCGCAGACCATGGAGATGGTCGTGGTCTTGCCGGCGCCATTGGGTCCGAGCAGGCCGTAGGTCTCGCCACGACCGATCTGGAAGCTGACACCATCGACCGCGACGCGCTCGCCATAATGCTTGCGCAGGTCGGAGCACACAAGGATCGGCGCGGCGGCATCGCCCGCATCGCCCGCCGCGCCAGCGATCGGCGCCTGGCTGCCGAGTTGGGCGCGCTGCTTACGCAGGATTGGTGGCCTTTCCATCGAGCCAGAGCAGGTCGGAGGCATCACGATGGCTGCCGTCGGTACCGACATGTTTAGCACCGATCCGCGGACCCTTCTTGATGACATGGACCAGGGCCATGGCATTGCCCGCGACCCAGACCGTGGTCGGCTGCCAACCAAGCGACGATGACGCCAGCTTTGGTGGCGGGGTCGTCGAAACCCTTCTGGGCCGCGAGGTCGATGAACTGGCGCGGAGTAAGGCCGGTCTTCTCCTCGATGTTGTCGAGATAGGCTTGGAATGACATCGGCGTTCCGTGTTTGAGTCGGCCATCAGGTCTGACGCTCGCTCTCACCGACGGCCAGCCAGGTTGGCTGCCATAAAGCCTAACCGAGGAACTCAAGGTTGGCCATGCTCGCCATGAGCTTCTTGATGCCTTTCTCGGGGAACGCCACTGTGACCTCCTCGTCGTTGCGCGTGAGCTTGGTGGACACCACCTGACCCACGCCGAAGATCGGGTGACGCACCTTCTGCCCATCGCGGTATCGATGCTCTCCGGGCACGGTCGTCTCGGGAGGCAGGCGCCACTCGTCAGCCGGGGCAGCCACGGGCTCGATGGTCTGTTCGGCATCGCCCTCGTCGGGCACACGCCCGTAGTAGGACTCACGTCGTGCTGCCAGGTCGCGCGAGGTGCGGAAGGTCTGACCGGCGCGTGGGGCGCCGGGCGGAGGCGTGTAGCCGCCACCCGGAGGCAGGCGCTTGCCGCCTCGCGGACCGACCGGTGGCCGACCCACCAGGCGGGTGTCAGAGGCGCGGCGCCCGATGACCGACGAGAGATCGTAGCCGGTCCGCTCGTCGTAGGGCCGCTGGTCGTCATCTTCATCGAGCGAGACCAGGCGCGGGCCGTGCATCAGATCCTCGGGGATCTCCAGCAGGAAGCGGCTGGGCACGCTGAAGCCCGATCGGCCCCACGTGGCGCGCTGGGCGGCGTGGGTGAGGTAGAGCCGGCGCCGGGCGCGCGTGAGGCCCACATACGCCAGCCGGCGCTCCTCTTCCATCTGCCGCGGATCCTCCAGGGCCCGGGCGTGCGGGAACACGCCTTCCTCGAGCCCTGCGATGAAGACCACGTCGAACTCGAGTCCCTTGGCCGCGTGCAGTGTGATGAGGGTGACCTTGTCCGCGTCTCCGGCGTAGGCGTCCTGGTCGGCCACCAGGGCGGTCTCCTCCAGCAAGCGGTCGAGGGCATCGACCGGGTCGAGGTCACCATAGCGATCGACCACCTCACGCAGCTCGATGAGGTTGGCCCAGCGATCCTCGCCGTCCTGCGACCCGTCCATGAGCATGGCGCGATAGCCACTCTCCTCTAGCGCCGTGTCCAGCAGCTCGGGCAACGCCATCAGCCCGACTCGGGAACGGAGCCGCTCGATGAGGGTGCGGAAGGCGATGAGTGCGTTGCGGGCGCGCGGTGTGAGCTCGCCCTCGCCTGCGGCCACCGCGCCCAGGGCCGCCCAGTAGTCCGAAACACGTTCCTCAGCCAGCGCCCGCAGCGCTTCCAGGGAGCGTTGCCCGATGCCACGCGGGGGCACGTTGACGATGCGCTCGAAGGCCGCCACGTCGTGGTCGTTGCGTAGGCAGCGCAGGTAGGCGAGTGCATCCTTGATCTCGCGCCGCTGGTAGAAGCGTGTGCCACCAACGAGCTGATAGCGCAGCCCGTAGCGCAGGAAGGCCTCCTCGATGGCGCGGCTCTGGGCGTTGGTGCGGTACATCACGGCCACGTCCTGGAGGCGGTACTCCTCGTCATCGCCGTCGTCAGCCCGGCGCGAGAGGATCGATCCGGCGCTGCCACGCCCGGCCACCAGGGCTTCGATCTGGCGTGCCACCCACTCGGCTTCCTCATCCTCGCGGTCGGCCTCGAAACGCTCGATGAGCTGACCGCGTGGGTTCTCGGTCCAGAGCTTCTTGTCCTTGCGATCCTCGTTGCGCGCCACCACCGCATGGGCGGCGTCGAGGATGAGCTGCGTGGAGCGGTAGTTCTGCTCCAGCTTGACCACCGTGGCATCGGGATAGTCGGCCTCGAAGTCGAGGATGTTGCGCAGGTCGGCGCCACGCCAGCTGTAGATCGACTGGTCGTCGTCGCCGACCACGGCGAGGTTGTGGTGCTCCCTTGCGAGTGCTTTCACCCACAGGTATTGGGCCCGGTTGGTGTCCTGGTACTCGTCGACATGCAGGTAGCGCCAGCGCTGCTGGTAGTGGGCCAGGACGGCGGGCGCCTCGTCGAAGAGCCGCACGGCCTCGGTGAGCAGGTCGTCGAAGTCGAGTGCGGCGGCGGCCTTCAGACGCGTGGCGTAGCGGGCGTAGGCCTTGGCATACTGCGCCTCCAGGTAGCCGCGGGCGCTCTCGTCGGCCTCGGTCGGGCTGACCATGTCGTTCTTCCAGCGGCTGATGGCAGACAGCACGGCTGCCGGCCGCAGCTCGCCGGTGCCCTGCAGCTCAAGATCCCGCAGGACGGCCTTGACGATGCCGGTCTGGTCGTCGGTGTCGTAGATGGCGAAGCGCGGGTCGATGCCGATGGCGGCCCCGTCTCGGCGCAGGACGCGCGCACAGAGAGCATGAAAGGTGCCCATCGCCACCCTGGCACCCTCAGAACCGACCAGCGCCAGGATACGCTCGCGCATCTCGGCGGCAGCCTTGTTGGTGAAGGTCACCGCCAGGATCTGCCAGGGCTTGACGCCTTCGACGCCGACGAGATAGGCGATGCGATGAGCAAGCACGCGCGTCTTGCCCGAACCGGCTCCAGCGAGGATCAGGAGCGGCCCTTGTGTGGTGGTGACGGCGCGTGCCTGCTCGGGATTGAGGCGCTTGACGATCGACGCAGCCAGCTTCTTCGCGTCGCCCGCTCGCTTGGCCCGGTCCTGGTCGCTGGGCGCCGAGCGCGCCGGAGCCGATCCACCAGCTGTTGCGGCGACCACCGAGAACCATTCCTCGTCATCGTCAGGCTCTGCGGCCGGCTCGAAGCGCTGGGGTGCGGGACCATCGGAGCCCGCGGTCTCGTCGTCCCCGTGGCCCGCCTCGGGAAGCGGCGCATCATCGTCAGACGGCGGGGGCGCCAACTCGTGTGGCGCGAAGAAGCCGTCGAAGGTGGGAGCTAGTGGGTCGGGCGGCAGCGGCGGACCCGCTGGCGCGCCATCCTTGGGATCCGGCACTCACCCGATGATAGGGCCGGCGCGACTAGTGGGCGAGCTTCGCCTCCGTGCGGTCCCCCATCATCGAGACCTGCACGTCCCCCACGGCCGTAGCACCGAGCAGCGCGCGGCGGACCAGCGGACGCTGCAGATAGCCCATGGCCACGATGGCCCCGATCGATGGCAGCACCAACGAGGTGTAGTTGGTCGAGATGACCGAGAGGACGACGCTGGCTGCGATGAGCGTCGCGAAGACGACCATGCCGCCGGCCCAGGACCAGTGTTTGCCGGTCCAGAAGCCATAGCCCACGAAGTAGGCGGCGAAGGTGAGGCCCATGAAGATGGCGCCGGTGATCAGCGTGATGACACCGAGTGACGAACCGGCAGCGATGGACACCGATCCCGTCAGCAGCAACGCGATGCCGGCGAACTGGCCGTAGAGCGCCACCATGACCGCACTGAAGGCGAGTGCGGTGACGCCGAAGGAGCGATCTCGCATGGACTGGATACCTCTGCTTGGGGCAAGCCTGGGCGCTTCGCGCTTGGATCGGTAGCCCCACTCTGGGACCGGGACCGCTGTGGGACTACTCGCCGGAGGTCATGGCTCGCGTAGGGGTCCATGGAGCCACGGGGGTGTGGCAGGGAGCGGTCTGTACCGGTGTGATGCGGTACCGCGCCCGGTGCGCGGCTGCGTAGCTACCCGTCGGTGCCTGAGAGGCTCTCCCAGATCGGCGACGATGTCGCGCCGCGTGCCGTCCCCACCACGTGATGCGAGCGACAGCGCGCCTCGTAGCGATCATCGTTCATGCCACCCACCACGATGAGCGGGTCGTCCGCTGCGGCCGGACGTCCGCCGACGAGGCGCTGGGTCCGCGTCGCGTCGGCACCGCAGACCGTGCAGATGGCGGTGAGCTTGGACACTTCATCAGCCAGCGCCAGCAGCGTCGGCATGGAGTTGAAGGGTCGGCCCAGGAAGTCCTGGTCGAGACCGCTGATGAGCACCGAGCGTCCCTCTGCCGCCAGGAGCTCGGCGATCTCGGGCAGGCCGGAGTCGAAGAACTGGGCCTCATCGATGGCCACCACCGAGGCACGTTCGGCCGTGACGATGGGTGGGATCTCGCTGCTGTCGGCCACCGAGCGAGCCTGGTACGTGACGCCGGAGCGTGATTCGACCGAACCCGCCTCGGTGCGGCTATCGACCGCCGGCCGCACCAGGAGCACGCGACGACCGGCGATCTCGGCACGCCGGATCAGCCGCAGCATCTCATCGGTCTTGCCGCTGAACATGCAGCCGGTGATGAGGTGGATCCAGCCGGTGGTCATGGCGACAGTCTAGGGAACGAAAGGCGGACGCTCAGGCGTCGCCCGCAGCGGCACTCGACACCGGCTCGGCGGAGGCCGCTGGGGTCGGCTCCGGTCCGGCTGCGGGAGCCAGCCAGGGGATGCAGGCACCCGTGCCCTCCCCGACCAGCAAGCCGGGCTTCTTGGTGGTACGGAACGGGGGGAGGTATTCGCTCAGCGAGTCGGTCGCCCCCTTGAGCCAGGCATCGAGGCGCGCGTCAGCGGTGGACTCCAGTTGGACATCCCGCAACACGTTGTAGCCGCGACGGATCAGGCCCAGCTCCAGCGAGATCCGGGCGTCTGAGCCGTCGAGGGCGATCTCGACGTCCGGACTCTGCCGGACCACCAGGCCGTCCTCGAAGAGGCTGACCGTGGCGGGGATCCCGACGCGGCCATCTCCGTCGGCATCGCCGGCCGCGATGAAGGCCGCCAGCGCAGCGCGCATGTCGTCATCGACCGGAACACTGGCACCACCGACCCAGTGGGCCGGCGCCTCCACGTCGCGCAGGGTCTGCCCGTTCTCGACCATCCGGCCGACCACGAACGGCTCCGCCCTGAGCGTCCCCTCGATGCAGGTCGGGATGAGGCCGACCTCGCCGTTCACGGGGATGGGACCAAGGCCGACCGACAGGCTGTCGTAGCCACCGGCCTCACCCTCGACGTAGGAGACGACGCGGAAGCCATCGCCGAACTGCCCGGGTGCGATGAGGAAGTCCAGCACATCGGGCGCCGCCCAGGCCGCGGCGAAGGGCGTCTTGTCCCGGTACCAGCCCTTCTTGGCGAGGTCGCTGCCGAGCAGGCGTTCCCTTCCGGTGGTGGAGGCCCAGGTCAGCGAGTAGATGTCCTGGCTGCCGGCGAACGGGCCATCCGGTGCGGCGATGCCACTGGGTGCATTGTTGCTGCGTGAGCCATTGATGTCGGTGGCCACGTGCAGGCTCGAGTAGTCGCCATCGACCTGGTCCAGGGGGCGGTCGAGGACCACGCGGACCACGATCGCCGGACCACGCCGGACGGCCTTCTTTCGCTTGCCGGAGAAGAAGAGGCCGCTCGCGTCCCGGATCGCGCCCGGGTCATCGATGTCGACACGGCCGAGGCCGCTGCCGAGGATATCCAGACCATCCGTCGGCGCATCGCCCGCGGCATCGTCGATCCACACGACGCCCTGCACGTCGCCGAAGGGGCTGGGGATGGAACCTGCTGAAGCGGCCGACCAGTCGGGCAGGACGCAGTCATGTGTCTGCCCATCGCCACAGGCGGGGAGGTCTTGCGCGGCGACCGGACCAGCCGAGCTCGCCCAGAGCACGGCCAGTGCGGTGACGATGCCCGTGGTCAGACGGGCACGTCGGCGGGCATCGGATGCGTCTCGGCTCATGGCGCCGGAGTCTAGAGCGGCGCGCTCGAATGTGCCGACGGGGGTATGGAGCCGGGGTCGGCGCTACAGTACGGCGCATGTCAGATACTCGAAGCCAGGCGTGACGTCGACAGTGCGAGATCGGTCGGGCTCGTCGCTGCGGGACGCGGTCGCCGTCATCGGGGCCGGCCAGCACGGCCGCGTGGTGGCCTCGGTCCTGGAGGCGGCCGGGGTGCCCGTCGCCGGCTTCTACGACGACGAAGCCGAGTCGTGGGGCCGGTCGTTGGAGAGCGGCACGGTGCTGGGGCCGCCTGACCAGATCCCTGCCGGTTCGCCAGCCATCGTGGCCATCGGGGACAACGAGCTGCGCCAGCGCGCCGTCCAGCGACTCGACCTGGAGTGGATCACGGTGGTGCACCCGTTCAGCTGGATCCACCCGGCGGTGCCGATCGGGCCGGGCACGGTGGTCTGCTCGGGCGTCACAGTACAGGTGGGTGCGCGGATCGGCGCCCACGTCATCCTCAACAACTCTGCCGGTGTCGGCCACGACGCCCGTGTCGCCGATTTCGCACACCTGACGGTGACCCACCTTGGTGGCGAAGCCAAGGCCGACGAGGGCGCTCTCCTCGGCGTCGGCAGCGTGGTGCTGCCACGTGTCCACGTCGGCGCCTGGTCGATCGTGGGTGCCGGCGCCGTCGTGCTATCCAACGTACGTCCTCGAAGCACGGTCGTCGGGAATCCAGCCTGGGAGGTCCGCCTGCGCGACACGGCTGGCCCATCGCGACCATCCGAGTGATCGAGGCGAGGGCCGCCAGGCTCACCTCCGCGACACGGCGCGCCGGTTTCTGGACCGTGGATGCCGTCAAGGGCGGCCACGTCCGCGAGCACTACCAGGACATCCGGCGCCTCATGACCGAGGGCAGCGTGGACTCGTCCGCCGCCACGCGCCTGCTCGACCACGCCACCGGCACGACACCGTTCTACAGGCCCTATGCCGGACGTGGCCTCGCCGACTTTCCGATCATCGAGAAGGCGACCATCCGGTCGGACCATGAGCGGTTCCGGTCGGAGGCGTTCGCAGGCGCGACGCTCCATCGTAGGTCCACGTCGGGCTCGACGGGAACGCCGTTCTCCGTGGTCCAGGATGCCGGCAAACGACAGCGCCATATCGCCGACACGGTCTACTTCAATGATGCCGCCGGACAGCGGATGGGTGACCGGCTGGTGTGGCTGTGCGCTGCCGAATTGGTGGGGATGTCCCGATGGCAGCAGTTCAGCCGGAACGTCATCCCCATCGACCACGTGGGCATGGACGACGCGGACAGAGCGAGCGTCCTCAAGGTGCTGCGGCGCAAGCACGGCAGCGGCATCCTCTCCGTCAGCTCGACCCTGGCGGCGCTGGCACGCTATGCCACATCGGTGGGCCAGGTGCCCCACGAGCTCGGCGTACGGGTGGTCATCTCGATCGGCGAGAAGCTGCAACCGGCCGCGAGAGACACGATAGAAGCGGCCTTTGCCTGCCCCGTCGTGGACCGCTACGCCAACGAGGAGAACGGCGTGCTCGCCTGTTCCACGACCGGCGACGATCGCCTGTATCTCAACCGTGCCAGCTACCACTTCGAGTTCCTGAAGCCTGAGGCGGACGAACCCCAGGTGTCCGGGAGACTCGCACGCGTCGTGGTCACCGACCTCTACAACTACGCCATGCCCATGATCCGCTACGACACCGGCGACCTGGCCATCGTGGCCGACGAAGGCGACGAGCATGGTCCGACGGCGCTGCTCAGCATCGAAGGTCGTCGAGCGGACGTGATCTTCGACGCCCGCGGGGGCCAGGTCTCAGGCACGACCGTCTCGGCCATCATGGCGGAGAGCTTCCCCGATCTCGAGCGCTACCAGCTCATCCAGGATGGGGCCGTGAGCTATCAGCTTTGGGTGGTGCCGGGCGACGCCGACTACAGCGAGTCCGACCTTCAGGCGGTCCTGTGCGAGTGGCTGGGCGCGGATGCGAAAGTCGCGGTGGAGTTCGTCCCGAGCATCCCGACTGGCGCCAATGGGAAGCACCGTCCGGTCATCGGCCGCTACAGGCCGGAATCGAAGAGCCCGGGCCTCATGGACCCGGACTCCCCGGCATTGGGTGGAAGCGCTGACCGCTCGGTCAGCGATGACGACTAGTAGTCGTGGGAATGGCCGCCAGCGGCGGCCGCCTTCTCCTCTTCGGGCAGGTCGGTGACCAGCGTCTCCGTGGTCAGGACCATGCCGGCGATGGAGGCGGCATGCTGCAGCGCTGATCGCGTCACCTTGGCGGCGTCGACGATGCCCTTCTCGAACATGTCGCCGTAGACACCGTTGAGCGCGTCGTAGCCGGAGCCGAGGGGCAGCTCGCGCACAGCCGCCACGATGACGGAGCCCTCCTGGCCGGCATTCTCAGCGATCTGGCGGACGGGCGCCTCGAGCGCGCGACGCAGGATGCTGATGCCGATGGCAGCGTCACCCTGGAGTTTGAGATCGTCGAGCGCGGGGATCGCCTGCAGCAGCGCGGTACCGCCACCGGCGACGAGGCCCTCCTCGACCGCGGCGCGGGTCGTGGAGAGTGCATCCTCGATACGGTGCTTGCGCTCCTTGAGCTCGACCTCCGTGGCCGCGCCGACCTTGATGACGGCAACGCCGCCGGCCAGCTTGGCGAGGCGCTCCTGGAGCTTCTCGCGATCGTAGTCGGAGGTGGTCTCCTCGACCTGCGCCTTGATCTGGGCCATGCGGCCCTTGATGGCCTCGGGGTCACCGGTGCCATCCACGATGGTGGTGTCATCCTTGGTCGAGACGATGCGGCGGGCGCCGCCGAAGTCCTCGGCCGTGACGGAGTCCAGCTTGCGGCCGACTTCCTCGCTGATGACGTTGGCACCGCTGAGGACGGCGAGGTCGCGCAGCATCTCCTTGCGACGGTCGCCGAAGCCGGGCGCCTTGACGGCCAGCACGTTGACGGTGCCGCGGAGCTTGTTGACGACCAGCGTGGCCAGTGCCTCGCCGTCGATATCCTCGGCGACGACGAAGACCGGGCGGCCCAGCTGGACGCCCTTCTCCAGTGCCGGCAGCAGATCGCTGATGCTGGAGATCTTCTTGTCGGTGATGAGGATCGCCGGGTTCTCCAACACCGCCTCCATGCGGTCGGCGTTGGTCACGAAGTAGGCGCTGATGTAGCCCCGATCGAACTGCATGCCCTCGGTGTATTCCTTGTCGAGACCGATCGACTGGCCTTCCTCGACGGTGATGACACCGTCCTTGCCGACCTTGTCCATGACCTCGGCGATGAGCTCGCCGACGGTGGGATCGGCGGCCGAGATAGCGGCCACGGCCGCGATCTGCTCATTGGTGTCGACCGGGATGGAGTTGGCCTTCAGACGCTCCACGATGGCGTCCACACCCTTGTCCAGGCCGCGCTTGACGATCATGGGGTTGGCGCCGGCGGTGACGTTCTTCAGGCCCTCGGTCACGAGCGCCTGGCCCAGCACGACGGCGGTGGTGGTGCCGTCACCGGCCACGTCATCGGTCTTGGTGGCGACTTCCTTGAGGAGCTGCGCACCCATGTTCTCGAAGGGATCTTCGAGCTGCACCTCTCGGGCGATGGTGACGCCGTCGTTGGTGATGGTGGGGGCTCCGAACTTCTTGTCGAGGACGACGTTGCGGCCCTTGGGACCGAGCGTCACCTTGACGGCATTGGCAAGACCATCGACGCCCCGCTTGAGGGAGCGACGAGCGGTCTCATCGAAGATCAGTTGCTTGGCCACGGTCTGGTCATTCCTCCTTGGCATGCAACGGCCGAACCCCTGAGGGCCCGGCCGAGCTGCGGATCAGTGCGTCTGTGTCTAGCCCTCGACGACGGCGAGGATGTCCTTCTGGCTGACGATGAGGTACTCCTCGTCGTCGACCTTGAACTCGGTGCCGGCGTACTTGGCGTAGAGCACCTTGTCACCGACCTTGACGTCCATGGGCTCGCGCTCACCCTCGTCGGTGAGGCGGCCGGGGCCGGCAGCGATGATGGTGCCCTCCTGGGGCTTCTCCTTGGCAGTGTCCGGCAGGACGATGCCGCTCTTGGTCATCTCTTCGCGGGCAGTCGGCTGAACGACGACGCGGTCGCCGAGGGGGCGGAGCTTGGTGGCAGTCGCCAACGCAGGTTCCCTCCTAATGGGTCTGTGATGTCGCGGCGGGGGGCCTCATCCGGCTGGGCCGGGGGCGCATGGCCCGCATCGCTTCTTGGGTTAGCACTCTCAAGTCGAGAGTGCCAGAACTGTACGGGATGCGGGCCTCCGTTGTCAAGTACTCGTCCCGTTCGTGTCGAGGACCAGCGAAAGCGTCACTCTCGGCTCAGCGTGCCTCTCCATCTCATCCATCGATCGACCGGTGGATAGACGCCTGAGACACAGCACCGCCCCGGGAGCTTCGGGCCGACTCACATGGCGGGCCAACCACGGAGCAACGCCCGTTGCTCTGCTGTCTGACCCACTGGACGGGCGAAGCGACAGAGCAACCGACGTTTGACCCACCGGGCAAGCGAAACGACGCGCTGTGGGCCACATCGCTGCCTTGCTCCGTCGCTTCGCCTGTGTGGTGGGTCAGCGTGACACCCCGGCACGGACAGCGGCGGCTCCTAGCGTCGCGACCTGCGGCAACTGGCTTGTCGTCGACCATCCCTGGCGGCCACGCTGCGGCCGGACCGAGGAGACAGGCCGCTCGTCGCCTCGCGGCCAAGGCGCTCCCTTGAAAGCAGTCGTCCGGTTCTGCCGTTGTAGCGGAGGCGGCCGCTACTTCACCTTCTTGGGGAACGAAAACTCGGACGTCTCCGCCGGGCTGCGAGTGACATTGGTCGCCGTTGCCGTGACCCGTGACCCTGGAGCCAGTCGGCGGACCCTGAGGGTGAACCCAGCCTTACCCGCGGAGTTGGTAGTGACCGCGATCTTGGCCAGCGGCGCCTTGCCCTCGCGCTCCTTGAAGGTGTCCTGGAAGAAGCGGAGCTCGTACTTGCTGGAGGGTTCGCCCAGCATCGTCCCGAGGATGACGGTCTTGGACCCCTTCACCTTGGCCGACTGGATCTGGGGGTAGTTCTGGTGGTGGTTGGCGCCGCCATCCGGATCGCCTGCTCCATCGTTGGCGGTGACCCCATCGTCATCGAGGTCGATGGCTAGGCCATCATTGCGAAAGAAGGAATTGCCCAGGATGGCAACGCCCTGGGCATCGTCGACCCCCATGGTGACCGCGACGCCGACACGGTTGTAGGCGATGGTGTTGCGAGCCAGCTTGCTGTCACCTCCGATCACGACGTCCTGGGTGCCGAACGCGAGGATGCCGGGACCACTGTTGCCAAGGTCCCTCTTGCCATCCGCTCCGACCCCGATCAGGTTGCCCTTGATCTTGGTGCCGTCGACGTTGTCGCAGAGGAGTACGCCCGAACTCGGCCCAGCAGCGATGATGTTCCTCGCCGCCTTGGAGGTGCCACCGATGGTCACTGCAGCGTTGCAGTCCACGTGGATTCCGTCACTCCAGTTCCTGGCACGACCCAAGCCTGACGTGGTCGTGCCGATGAAGTTGCCGCTGATGTAGCTGCCCTCGCCCCCTGGACTGATGAAGATCGCCGACGTGAACGACTGCATCACCAGGCCCTTGATGGTGGAGGGCGCAGCGAGATCAAGTCCATCGAAGGATTCCTTCCCCGGTCCCTTCAGCAGGATGCGAAGCCTGGCGTTGCTCCCGACAGACTTGGTGTTCGGATGTGTGTTGGCAGCTGAGTACCCATCGATGACGACAGGCTGGGTCAGCTGCGGCAAGACTGCAGGCACCTTGATCGTCTTCACCTTGGTCCCGGAGAAGCGGAACCTGATGGTGTCCTGATCGGGGTCGTTGTTGGCGGTCTGGATGGCTGCCCGGAGCGTGCATTGCGAGCCGGCCTGCGCGCTCACATCGCATGAGCCTGTGCCGGCCGAGGCATCGGCGGCGTTACCAGTGCTGTTGACGACGATGACATCGTCGGCCAACGTCGGTACGGCAGTGATGCCGACCGCAGTCAGCACCAGCCCTGCGCTGAGGGCCAGGCTCGGTATCGCGGGCCATGCACGCATGATCACCCCTCCTCATGCCGGCGGACACGCGATCGGCCCGTCTCGACTCTGGTTGACTGGTTGAGATCGAGGATAGCGGCTCTTCACGGGGCCCCCGGCGAACCACCTTGGGAACTGTTGTCCCTGCGCACCGAGTGCCCGACCGCTGACCCGACCGGTCCCCACCGGACCATGCATGTCCGACACACCTGCGTGTCCGGAGGCCCGCCGACCACTGGACGTTGGGACCTGGTCGGCACTGTCCGCGATGTCGAAACGCAGGATGCCAACGCCGCGGACTGCTATCAGCCGGTTGCCGGTATAGTTCCGCCTGACGGAGCCGTGCCGTCGGCACCATGCGGATCGTCTCGCCCGCCGTCCATCGCGGGCTCGTGTTCCATGGTCGTTGACCAGGCGGAGGTGCGGCGAAGCGCAGGCCTGCCGCAGCGCCGTGGAGATGACAACATGACTATCCGGCCCATAGGGCTTCACTCGGAGCGAAATCGCACCCGAGACATCCCCAACGACGGACACCGGCCCAGCCGGGCGCGCCGCCTCAGCGTTCTCGCCATCATCCTGTCGCTCGGCGGCCTCCTGATGCCTCTGTCGGCCAACGCCGCGCCGTCACGGCCAAACCTCTACCGAGTGCCGGCATCCATCGACCGATCCGGCTCGACGAACGTCTCAGTGCCCCTGCAGGCGTTCATCGACTCGGTGCCTGATCGCAGCACGATCGCCTTTCCAGCAGGTGCCACCTACCTACTCGGGGGCAATGGCATCAAGCTGGACGGTCGCCGCAAGCTGTTCTTCGCTGGCCATGGGGCCAAGCTGAAGGTGGTGGGCTGCAGGGACGCGACCAACTCGGCGTTCGTGATCGGGCTGGGCAATCCCAGCTCCCGCATCACCATCCGCAACTTCGTCATCGCCGGCAACAACCCCAACGGCGGCACTCCATTGTCGTTCTCAGGTTCGTGCGAGTACCAGCATGGAGTCGCGATCTATCGATCCACGCACGTCCGGATCGACCGAATGCAGATGAGGCGGCTGTTCGGCGACTGCGTCTACGTCGGGGGCACCGGCGATCCTCTTCGATGGAGTGCCCACGTGCGCTTCACCGATTCGGTCTGTGCGAGCAATGGTCGTCAGGGCGTGGCGGTGGTGGCCGGACGCGACGTCCGCGTGAAGCGGGTCGCGTTCGACAAGATCTCCATCGTCGTCTTCGATCTCGAGCCAAACACTGCTCAGGGTGGGGCACGGAACGTCGTCTTCGCCAACAACCGGGTGGGTACGTACGGGCACAGTCGCCAATTCGGTGGTTATCTGTTCGGGGCCACTGGCTCCCTCGCGGCCATCATCAGCAACGTCACGGTCCGTGACAATGTGGTCACCCAGCGCTCGATCAAGTCGATCGTCGGCGATGGCTTTGACTACAGAGGCGGCCGAACGCGCCGGAACATCGCCATCACTGGCAACCGGAGCAGGATCGCCGATTGGGGACCCGTCCTCAGGTTCATCCACGCCGACGGTGTGATCGTCCGCGGGAACCAGCAGCCTCTGAAGTCCGGACCCTTGGTATCGTTCAAGGACAGCGTGAACTATTCGGTCGCCCAGGAGTAAGTGACACCGGACCGTCCGGGAACACCTACCGTGCGCCGCTGACCCACTCGCGCGCTTGCCGGCCGTCGCCGCCAGTCCATCGTCGAAACTTCGTGGGTGGTCGGGCGCGTCGCCCTGCCTGGCCCTGGAGGAGGCCTGCCCCCCTGACCATCAGTTGGTGAAACAGGCGCCAAGTCGCACGTAAGTTGGCGTCCTTACTATCCGAGCGATACCGACAAAGGCACACCCGTCGCGAGGCGGGGCCGCAAAGCCGAGGACCTGGCGTGAGGCCAGGTGGCCGGGCTGCCGAATACGCGCCTCCGCCCCAGTCGGAGGCGCCTGCGTTGGGGGAGCAGCCGAGCCTCCCTGTCGCTTTGGTCCTGCCGCCGACCTCCCGCCCCGAACAAGGAGCTGGAGTTGATGCCGTCCCTGCGACGAACTACGCGATCATCCCACCTGACACACCACCGCTCGGACCGTGCCGAGTTCCCCACGCTGCTGCGCCGTGACCGAAGATCGGCGCTCCTCAGCACCTCTCTCGCGTGCGTCCTCTTGGCCACGGTGGCCATCTCGCCGGCTGCCTTGGGCGAGCCTGACGAGACACCCGTGGCCGGGGCCGACAGCAGCAGTCAGTGGCTCTATCCTCAAGGCACCCGGGGGATCGAAGCCACCTCCAGCGGCGTCACCATGATCCTGCCGGCGCCACGGAGCCAGCGGCGCGCCATGCTCGCGAGCGTGAAGGTCCGGGACGTGGACGTACGTTTCAGTTTCCGGTTGGACCAAGTACCCGGCGGATCGGGCGTGAAGGTGATGGCCATCGCACGCCAGTCAGCACGCGGCGCCTATCGTGCGCGCGTCCGGATCGGGCAGCAAGGCCGCATGTGGCTGTCGTTGAGCAAGTCACGAGGGAGCGGCAGTGAAGGGCGATTCGGCCCCAGCGTGCTCGTCCCGAACTTGCGTTATTCCGAAGGCGACACGTACAACGTTCGTTTCCAAGCCATCAGGCAGAATGCGGCTCAACTCCGTATGAAGGTCTGGCTCGCTGGAACCGCTGAGCCCGGTCGATGGCAACTCGTCGCCAATGACAAGCGTAACGACATCGGATCCCCAGGACGAGTCGGTCTTCATGTCGCGCTCACCAAGCGCGCCAGGAACACGCCCCTTCAGGTCCAGATCGCCGATGTCGACATCAACCGTGTGCCCGATGCGACTCGGGTACCCGCCACCAAGAAGCGTCCCTCCAAGCCCGCCAAGGATACGCATGCGCCACGGGTGCGCAAGATCGACGCCATCAACGTCGGTGAGACCGGAGCCGCCATCCGCTGGAGCCTCAGCGAGGTCGCGACGGGCTATGTCAAGTACGGTCTGTCCTCCGACTACGGCCAGCGGACCAAACGTGAAACCAGCTTCAAGTACTCCACGCATGTGCAGCGCCTGTCAGGGCTCCTGCCGGACACGAAGTATCACTATGCGACCGTGTCTCGTGACCGAGCGGGCAACAAGTCGGTCTCTGCTGATTTGACCTTCACGACAGCAAGCGCGGCATCCGAGGCGCAACCGGATCCAAATCCGACGCCGGTTGCCACCTCGCGGCCGACCGCCAAGCCAACGCCTGCTCCGACGCCCAAGCCAACACTTGCTCCGACGCCCAAGCCAACGCCTGAACAGCCGCAGGACCGCGACACTGCGCCTCCTGTCATCACATCACTCGAAACACGCGATGTCTCTGCGACCGCAGCGACGATCACATGGTCTCTGGACGAGCCGGCGACCGGTCAGGTCGAGTTTGGCCCGACGAGCGACTTCGGTTCGACCACGAAGAAGGAGACGAGCTTCCAGTACTCGTCCCACGTCCAAGACATCACCGGCCTTGACCCTGGTACGACATACCACTTCAGGGTGATGTCGGAGGACCAGGCCGGAAACACGACGGTCTCGGACGACCAAGTGTTCCGAACTGATGCCGCCACGGCGGCACCGACGCCCGTCGTGACGCCCCGACCCACAGCAAAGCCCACGGCGGCACCGACGCCCGTCGTGACGCCCCGACCCACAGCAAAGCCCACGGCGGCACCGACGCCCGTCGTGACGCCCCGACCCACAGCAAAGCCCACGGCGG
Source organism: uncultured Chloroflexia bacterium (assembly GCA_963778955.1). Lineage (GTDB taxonomy): Bacteria > Chloroflexota > Limnocylindria > Limnocylindrales > CSP1-4 > JAFMJV01. Next base: position 176,497 of record CAVZWI010000002.1, on the reverse strand, counting down.
CACCGACGCCCGTCGTGACGCCCCGACCCACAGTAAAGCCCACGGCGGCACCTCAGAACGTCCGAACCGTGCCAGCGTCCATCAACGCGACCGGATCGAATGATGTCAGCTCAGCGATGCAGGCCTTCATCAACGGCGTCCCTGATGGCAGCACCATCGAGTTCCCAGCCAAGGCGACATACCTGCTGGGCGGCAATGGCATCACCCTCACGAATCGCCGCAACCTGGTCCTGGAAGGCAACGGCACGACCCTGAAGGTCACAGGCTGCAATGAGGGAGACTCGGCGTTCATCCTGGTTGGCAACACATCCGGCATCACCCTGCGCGACCTCAACATCGTCGGCGACAACAATGCCGGCGGGACAAGCAGCGCGTTTCAGGGCGGCTGTGAGCACGAGCATGGGATCGACGATCAAGGGCGCATCGAACGTCGAACTCGACCGAGTCGACATCACGCGCGTCAAGGGAGACTGCGTCTACCTGGGGCTCTCCCCGTCGGGCGTCTGGGCATCCGACGTGTGGTACCACGACTCCTCGTGCGACCTGACTGGTCGCCAGGGAGTCGCCATCGTCGCCGGTAGCGATTTCCGGACCGAGCGCGTCAGCTTCGACAAGATCGCCATCAACGTCCTCGATATCGAGCCGAATGACGGTCGCGGAGGCGCTCGCAACATCGTGTTCGACAACAACACGGTGGGAACGTACAGCCATAGCAGCCAATTCGTGGGCTTCTTCTTCGGGGCCAATGGGTCTCATGACGCGGTCGTCGACGGCGTGAAGGTCCGCAACAATGTGGTCACCGGCAAGACGCTGTCGACACTTGTGGGCGATGAGTGGACGGGCTACAGCGGCCAGCGAAACCGTCGAAACATCACGTTCACCGGCAACCGCAGCACGGTGAGCACGACGTGGGGTCCGGTGCTCAAGTTCAGGCACGTCGATGGAGTCACGGTCTCAGGCAACACCCAGCCATTGAGCAACGGCGAACTGGCTACCTTCGTCGATAGCACGGGCGTGACGTACCAACGGTAGAGCCCTCGCACCTGACTGGTGGCCGACGGTGTCGGTCACCAGTCAGCTATTCCGTGATCCCCTGTTCGAGGACACGAGCCTCATCGAGTCCGATATGCTCCGCGTCGTGCAAGACGAGCCGACGATGAAGGAAGCGGGCTCGTGAGGATTCGCCATCGTCATCCCATCGCTCAAGTCCGGCGGTGCAGAGCGCGTCACGGTGAACCTGTCCGACGCATGGAGCGAGCGCGGCTGGGATGTGCACGTCGTGTCCCTGGATGCGGTGGACAGCGATTTCTACCAGTTGCACCCGGGGGTCAAGCGGCATGCGCTCGATCTCTCCGGACCATCCACCAATCCCCTGGCCGCTGTCCTGGCCAACGGACGACGAGCGTGGACGCTCCGTCGGCAACTGCGGTCCATCGGGCCGGACGTGGTCATCGGCATGATGACATCGGCCGCAGTCCTGTCCATCCTTGCGACTCGAGGAACTGACTGTCGCGTCGTCGCCGTGGAGCACAACTACCCACCTCGCCTGCCCCTATCCAGCATGTGGGAACGCCTGCGTCGCTCGACCTACCCTCACGCCGACCGCGTCGTGATGCTGACCAGCGAAGGGCTCGATTGGCTCAAGGCGGTCATCCCGAGCGCTGACGGCGCGGTCATCCCGAACGCCGTCGGCCTGCCTTTGCCTGTCACGGAGCCGAGGGTGTCGCCGGCGAAGATCGTTGGTGACGACGAGCGATTGCTGCTTTCGGTCGGGCGACTCACGGTGCAGAAGGGCTTTGACCGATTGCTCGACGCGTTCACCATCGTGTCACCTCATCAGCCCCGCTGGCGACTGGTGATCCTCGGAGATGGCGAAGACCGCGCCGCGTTGAGCGAGCAGGTGATGCGATCAGGCCTGTCTCAGCGCGTCAGTCTTCCAGGGAGTGTCGGAAACGTCGGCGATTGGTACGGACGAGCCGACTTGTTCGCCATGAGCTCCAGGTTCGAGGGCTTTCCGATGACGCTCGCGGAGGCGCTGGCACATGGCTGTCCAGCCGTGAGCTTCGACTGCGACACGGGCCCCAGAGACCTGATCGACCATGACGTCAACGGCCTCCTGATACGACCCGAGGGCGATGTCGTCGCCCTTGCGGCGGCGCTTGACGAGTTGATGTCTGACCACCACAGGCGAGCGGCGATGGCCGAGCAGGCTGTCGCCGTCCGAGATCGCTACGGGATGGAGCGGATCCTGGCCATGTGGGACCGCGTGATCGCCGACTGAGTGAAGGCTACTGGCTGTTCACACCGGCGCTGTTGATGAACCGGGTCAGCGGACCATCGGTGAGCGGTTGGACATTCCCGGTGACGATTACGTTATCGGCATTCTTGAAGACGAGGACAGGGCCCTCTGACGGTACCTCGGACCGATTGTCCGTGACCACGATGTCCTTTCGGGTTCGCTGACCACTGTAGCCGGTGAACTCGTCGCCCACCAGCGACTTGAGTGAGCCCCCGGTCACCAGGTTGTCCCGGACGACGACGCGCTCGACGGGGGCGTCGAGTGAACCATTGGCCCCGAAGAAGAACCCGGGGAATGCCGGACTGTGCGCGTAGCTGCCGATGACGTTCTCAGCGAAGACCACGTCGCGGGCACCACCGGACCCATCGTTGGGCTCGATGTCCAGGACATGCATGGCCAGCCGATCCATCTCGATCCTCTCGACGAGGACGCGCTCACCACCGACGATGGCCACGGCCTGGCGGCCGTTGTCCACGCAGGATGAATCCCGGAAGGTGACGTCCGTGGACCACGAGCCGTCGCGGCCGTTGCCCACATAGAGGCAATCACCGTTGATCCGTGCGATGTGAACATCCTCGACGGTGACCCGGGACGCGCCGAGCAACGCGATGGCGTGCTGGGATTCACACTTGTGCTTGTATGCCTCAGGGGTCCCGCCATCCTCGTTCTCGCCAACGATGGTGAAGCCACGGATGATCAAGTCGGAGCTGTACTCCTGCGAACCGATCCAGAACCCGGCGTTGGCGTCCTGGCAGCCGGGCAGTCTGATGGTGGTGCCATTACCGTCAAGGGTCAGGCCTGATCGCCCGTCGAGCCGGATGGCTCCCTTGATACGGTAGACGGCATCGCTTGGGAACACGATGCGATGATCGTCGGGGACGGAGTCGAGAAAGGCCTGCAGTTCTGCCCCTACGTCGGTCGTGCCTGTCTGGTCGAAAGACGCCGGCACCGTCGCCACGAGCGAGGTCGTCACAGCCGGGGGCAGCGGCGCCTCGGGGGCGCGAGGCGATGGGAGGGCCGCGCTCGGGCCGGCACTTACACAAGCCACAGCGATAGACGCCATCAGGGCTGTGCCCGCGATGATCATGGGAGCCCGCCTCAGCGGGGAAACCGACGGCATGGAAGCTTCCGGGACACCTACTGACGATGAACGATGGACAAGAGACGTGGACTGCCACGGCGCCGTCCTGAGCGTCGACGAACGGTCAGCGCTCGTCGCCAGCGTCGTGGCACCGTGCGCGATAGCCTACTTCATCCATCACGATGTACCTATCGGCCGCGCTGGGCGAGTAGCTGGCGATACGCGGCATCCCACCGATCGGCCACGGCGTCCATGTCGAACGTGCCGGCGACGTGTGCGTGCCCGGCATCACCCATCTGGTCTCGTGCGCCGGGCGAAAGAGCCATCACCCGCGCCATCGCATCCGCGAGGGCCGACGCATCGGCCCTCGGAACGACGTACCCGGAGTGACCGTCAACGATGGCCTCCCGACTGCCCCCGACATCTGTAGCGACGATGGGCAGGCGCGATGCAGCCGCTTCCAGCAGCACCATCGGAAGACCCTCCCAGGCAGACGACATCACGAACCCATCGGCAGCCTGCATGAGCGACGGCACGTCCGAACGCAGGCCCAGCAGTTCGACCTGTTCACCAAGCCGCAGCTGGCTGATCCGCGCGGCCAGCGAGACCTCGAGCGGGCCGACTCCGGCGATCACCAGGCGCGTCGCTGGAGCCACCTGCATGACTCGGTCGAACGCCGCGAGCATGTTGGGGTAGTCCTTTGCCGCAGACAGTCGGCCGACCGCCAGCCAGAGGAACTCCTTCCCGACCGAAAGCTCCCGGCGGATATGGTCGCGCGCTGTGGCGTCTTCGACATACGGGGCCGTGTCGATGCCGTTGGGGATGAGCGTGAGACGAGCCTTGGGTGCGATGTGGTTCCGGACTGCGTCGTCCAGCGCGATCTGGCTGACGGTCGTGTTGTAGTCACTCAACCGGTCGGTGAGGCGATAGGCGAGAGTGCGCCAGCGGGCCCCCTGGTTCTGATTGTGCATGGTGCTGATGACGACGGGAACCCGGCAAGTGAGACGCGCTGCTCGAGCGAGCAGATTGGCATGGACCATGTGGGCGTGGAGGACATCGGGCCGCTGCGACTGCAGGAGCTCGCGCAAGCGCCAGAGGGCGCGAGGATCAGGGGCCCCCTGTCGCATCCCGAGCGTAGATGTGGGGATCCCAAGCTCAGGAAGGTCGTCGAACGCCGCGTCCAGTGGCAGCATCGAGATGGCGTGGACCTGCCAGCCGCGCCGATGCATCGCCACGGCCATGTCGTGGACCTGCTTCTCCGCTCCGGCGACCCCGCTCGAGGTGATCAGGTAGGTGACGCGACGAAGGGTGGTCATGGCGCGTTCATCCGTGCTCTCATCGTGGAAGGTGGACGGATCGGGACTCCTCTGTGCGCGATGCCCCGGCCTGGCTGCTCGTGCCGCCAGTCAGCCACGAGTGCTGCGGCGATGGTGACCACGATCAGGATGGAAGACTGGTCTTCTCGCGGCGGCTCAAGGAACATCGAGCCAGCGATGAAGGCCGCCAGCACCCCGTAACCGACCGACCTCGCGAATGGCGGCCGGCTGCGCAAAGCCAGGGCCAGGGACGTGAGAAAGGCGATCCAGAGGCTGAAACCGAAGGCGCCGTGCTCGGCCAGGACGGTCATGAACCAATTGTGTGATGCGATGCCGGCAAGTTCCTCGTAGCGGCCGATGCTCACCCCGAAGAGCGGCGAAGTCAGGAACAGTCGTGGTCCGGCCATGACCGACTCGAGCCTGCCGGCGTCACTGGCTCCCAGACCGGCCACACCCAGGCTCGCCGCGGCCCCCAGCGAGTTGGTGAGCCGCCACTCGACGAGGATCGGCAGCGCGACCAGTCCGAACACGAGGCTGGCAACGACCATTGCCACCCCCAGACGCCGGCTGCGAGTGAAGGCGACGACCGCGACGCCGGCCAGCAGGGTGAGGAAGCCGGACCGCGACTGCGACACGACGAGCCCGGCCAGCAACAGCACCGTGGTGGCGATGAGGACCAGACGCATCAGGCCCCAGCGCCATTCGGCCAGCCAGGCAAGTGCCAGGACCGTGGCCGACGCCACGAACACGCCGTAGTAGTTGGAATCCGCGAACGTCCCGCTGGGTCGATTGCCGGCTCCAAGCGGGGCAAGGTTGGCGAGCGGAGGGCCCACTACGTCCTGGTCGAACATCAGGATGGCCACCACCGAAGCCGCCACCGCCGAGATCAGGAGGCCGGCGAGATAGGGGTAAGGCCGCCTGTCTCTGAGCACGAATATGGCCGCGATCGCGGTCAGGGTGGCAGTGACGAGCTTGAAGAAGATGGCGCCAAGGTCACGGCCACGGTCACCCGAGTACAGCGTCAGTGTGGTTGGCAGCTGCTGCACGAAGACATAGAGCATGAAGGCCAGGCCCAGCGCAAGTGGCAGGCCGACGGTGATCCGACGGCGCTCGACCGGCAGTCGATAGACGCAGCCGAGAAGGATCGCGGACGCCATGACGACCGGGTAGCCGGGGGCCGGGATCACCGGCCGCCCGATCACCGGCGATACCATCACGAAGACGAGCAGTCCGGTGGCCGGAGAGGCGACCGCGGTCAGCAGCGAGAGCGCCGCTGCTGCCATGATGAGCGCCCCATTCTCGGTCAATAGGCTGATGACGAGCGCGCCCGCGATGCCTGCAGCCACCGCAAGCATGCGTAGGCCCTCGGACCATGAGAAGCGCGCACGGGCGCCCTCCGGGAAGACTCCTGTCGCTTCCACCCGGGTGCGACCGAACCGCTAGGAGGCGCCGGGCCGCTCGGCGGCGTCCGACCTCGCCAAGGCATCCCTGCGCGCCTCACTGGTCGACTCGGACCCGGGCCGCTTGCTGGAGCCGCGGACGCGGCTGTAAAGGACGAAGCCCTGGACAGGCGCCTGACCGGCCTCGAGCAGGTCGAGTGCCTGGGTGAGGGTGCTTGCATGGGTGTGTCGTCGATCGACGAGCAGGACTGTCCCGTGGACGAACGAGGCGAGGACGGCGCTGTCCGACCCGCTTCTCAAGGGGCCGCCTTCGACGATGACCATGTCGAAGGCAGAGCTGGCGCTCGCGATCAGGTCACGCATCCGCATCGACGCCACGAGGTCGCGGCTATTGCCGACGGGCTTTCCGGCCGCCATGACACTGAGCCCGGGGATGCTGGTGGCTTGATACGCCGGACCCGCCTGGCCCAGCAGCACGCCCACCAGACCGCCGCCGTCCACCACACCGAAGAGGGCCCCGATCTGTGGAATCCTCCACGTCGGCGTCGATGAGCAGCACGCGCGACCCTGTATGCGCGTAGACGACGGCGAGGTTCGCGGCCACCGGGGTCTTGTCATCGAAGGTGGCTGTGACGAGCAGGCTGCGAGACGGCTGCGCCCCGGAGGCAAGCTCGATGGAGGAACGGAGTGCCCGGTATTCGCTCGCCGCGATGGAGTTCGGCGTCGTCGCGGTCACCAGGCGGTGCTTGCCACCCTTCCGGATATCGCCACTCTTCTCGTCGATCGAGCCAAGATCCCTGACGCCCTGAAGCACCGCCCGGATCTCACTCGCGCTCCGCATCGTGTCGTCTCGGTAGGCCAGCACGAAGGCGAGCGCAGTGGCCAGGATGAAGCCCGCGGTGGCAGCGAGCAGTGCGTAGAAAGGTGGTCCGAGGCCCGCTGGTTCGTCTGGTGGTACGGCGGCCTCCAGCATCTCGAGTCGGTTCGAGTTGTAGGTGGTCGACAGCGTCAGGAACCGATCGTATTCGGAGAAGAGGACGGGCAGCCTGTCCTGAAGGGCGGTCAACTCGGCCGCCTCGGCTGGCGAGAGTGATTTCGAGCGGCTCCAGTCCAGCGATCCGCTGACGTGTGCTCTCGATCTCGTCATTGACAGAACCCAGGTAGGTGGCGATGTCCGCGGGAACATCACCCGCGACGGAGGTCACCGACTGCTCCTCAAGCAAGGCCGCACTGCGGTTGGCCAGAAGAGCGGCTCGCTGTGGGTCCGGGTCGCTCACGGTCACCTCGAGGATCGCGTTCGTACCAGCCGCGGCGGCCGAGATCTTCTTGAGCAGTTCCGCGGGCGTCTCCTCGAGACCGAGATCGGCGATCACCAGGCTCGCGAACTCCCGGGTCTCGGCGATCAACTGATACAACGACGCTCGCTGGATAGCAGCGAGCTGTGCGTCCGGACGGGCCTCGGGTGGGGTGCTCACCAGAAGCCGGGCGGACGCCTCATAGCTGACCGGACGTGATCCAGCCCAGATGAATGCCGGCACAGCGGCCAGGATCGCACCGGCGATGATGAGTGGCAGCCACCTCTTGAAGATCGCTGCGATCTGGTAGAGCTCCAACGAAGAGACTCCCTGAGAGCGGTCAGGCGACCGGCTCGACGACGACCGGCTGGAGCCGAGTCATGGGGGCCGCGGTCCACCACGGCCGGCCGATACTATACAGGCCCGCCGGCGTCCCCCCGGATGTGACGATAGAGGTCGATGACCTGTCCGGCCACGGCAGTGATAGCGTAGCCCGCCTGCACTCGATGTGATGCGTTGCGCCCGAGTGCCTGCCGCAGCTCATTGGACCCCAGCGCTTCTTCGAGCCTCTCCGCGAGCTCGTCCGAGCGTCCCATCGAGAAGGTCAGCCCCGTTTCGCGTTCCTGCACCAGGACATCGTTTCCTGGTCCCCGCGTCACGATCACGGTGATCCCGACGGCCATCGCCTCCAACAGCGATACGGATAGTCCCTCAAAGCCACCGATGCCCTCATCGCCTGATGGCAGGACGAAGATGTCGGCTGCCCGCAGGTAGCGCACGGATGTGTCGGTGGGGCCGTCGAAGCGGACGTCGATGCCCAATCGAGTCGCGAGTGCCTGCAGAGCGTCGGCTTCCGGGCCGGTACCGACGACGACAAGGCGCCGGTCGCGCGCCGTATTGGGGCGCGCCCAGGCCTCGATGAGGAGATCGACGCGCTTGAAGGGTACGAGGCGTCCCAAGTACAGGACGACGAGCGCATCCGGCGGCAGATCGAGAGACTCACGCGCCCCCAGCCGTTCGGCCGCTGAGGGCGGACGAAAGACACTCATGTCGATGCCGTTCGGGATCATGTGCACTCGGTCCGCCGAGACCCCCGACTCGACCAGGCGCCGACGGTTCTCGGGGTTGATGGCGGTGAACGCGTCGACCAGGCGCACCATCGATCTCAGTCGCAGTCGCCCCAAGGCCGATGATCCAGCCCCGATGAGCGGGGATTCCCCGTGGATCGTGGCGACCACCCGCTTGCGCAGCAGGATGCGCGCGAGCATCGCCACCAACATCGGCGTATCGATGTTCTGCACGTGGAGCAAGCGGTACGCGCGCAGCTGCCAAGCCAGCAGGACGAGCGCATGGAGCCCGAAGGTCAAGGCGTGACGCTTGCCGCGGCCGGGAACACCGAGGCGCCGGACCGGGACCCCGGCGATGACCTCGAAGGCGAGGTCGGCGTGCGAGTAGCGGCGAGTGAGCACGATGGCGTCCGCTCCCTGGCGACGTAACTCCGCCGTCAGGGTCTCCGTGGCTCGCTCCGCCCCGCCGATCACGGGTCGGAAGCTCGAGACGATGTGACACACTCGCAGCATCGTCAGCCTCTTGTGCGATCATCTGGATCGAGTGGCGGCACGACGGTGTCAGGCCCGGCGCTCTCGTCTGGAGCGGCTCGCCGCGCGGCCACCCGACCGAAGGCCGGGAGCCGCACGAGCAGGAACTGCGTGATCACGCTGGCGATGTTCACTGGTTCGTCGTAGCCTAGCCGTCTTGCCACGATGACGTACGTGGCGAGCCCGGCGATGCCCAGCAGGCCGAGCGCGGCGAGCCCGAAGAGGGGATCTCGTCGGCACGACCCCAGACCAGCACACGCCTGCCACGACGAGGCCGCCCGGCAAGGCGGCCAGCGCCGCCATTCCGGTGTCTCTCAGGATCGGTGGTATCGCGATGGCGGTACCAGAACGTCGCAGGCTGATGGCCTGGAACAGGACCACCAGCGCGACCGTGAACGTGGATGACAGAGCCACTCCGACGACGCCGAGCGTGAAGCCGAGGACGACATCGAAGAACGTGTTCAGTACCACGTGCACGATCCCCGCCACGAGCAGCATCGTGCCCTGTCGTCGGGCATTGAGCGCCCCGACCAGGACCGGCTGGACCATGAGCAGCGCGATCAGCGGCGCAAAGGCCGCGAGCACCTCTGCGACGCGAGAGACATCCTCGGGTCCGAACCGCCCACGTCCGAAGACGACCGCGACGGCGACGGGTGCGACTGCTGCGGCCAGGATGGCGATCGGAACGAAGGCCGCGATGGTGAAGCGAAGGGTCCGCTGAGTGGCAGGCCCCAGCTCATCCTCACCTTGGGCCTGTGTCGAGCGCACCAGTGCGGGATACAGCCCGGCACCCCAGGCCGGGCTGATGGCACTGATCGGAGCACGTACCAGCGAGTCGCCGTAGCGAAGTGCGCTGATGGCTCCGGGAGCGACGAGCGAGGCGACGGCGCGATCGACGACCGTGTTCAGCTGCAGGATCGCTGCGCTGACGGTCAGGGGCAGAGCGTGGTGCCAGAAGGCGCGCAGACCGAGCCCACGGCCGAACAATCCGGCTATCGGGGTCACATGGCGGCGTGCGACCGCGACCACGAGCACGACCAAGCTGACGAAGGGCCCGATCAAGCTGCCCACCGCGAGGGCAGTCAGTCCCAGGTCATCCCAAAGCAGGATCATCGTAATCAACGCCACTAGCGGTCCGGTCACGATGGACCATGCGATCCATCCGAACATGTCCTCTGCCTGGCAGGTGGCATAGAGGACCGAACTGACTCCCATCGCCACCAGGATCGGCGCCGTCAACCGAACGTAGTCGGCCGCGACCACCTTCCCGGAAATGTCCAGGCCCGGACCTGTGACGGCGACCGCGGCGTCGGCCCCTAGCGCCAACAGCACGGCCGCCACCGAACCGGTGATGGCCACCCACACCATTACGACCCCCGCCAGGCGCTTGCCCCGGTCTGGGTCACCCTCGCGATCGGCATCGAAGTACGCTGGCACCAACGCCGTGCGCGCGCCCGCTACGAACACCGTCGATACGACCAGGGGCAGGGCGAGACCGACGATCGCCGCGTCCAATTCCGGCGACACCCCGACCTGCGCCGCGAGGAACAGTTCGCGCATGATGCCGACGACCTGGACCAGTGCCGTGGCCCCCACCAGGAACGAGGCCGAACGACCGACGGACGCAAGAGAGAAACCCCTCCCCTCTGGTTCGGTCATCCCGGCACGCCCGGCCCGCAGGGCAAGCGGTGTCCCCGGGACGATGGTGTCGTGGTCATCAGTGTTCGCAGCTCAGGGACAGGCTGCCCCAGGACGTCTACGCGAACCAGAGACGAACCTCGCGATCTGGCCCCTCATGCGGCGAGTTCGGCTCGATACCAGGCCACCGTGCGGGCGATGCCAACCTCGAACGGGACGACACACTCGTAGCCGAGGACATCCTTGGCCAAGCTGACGTCTGCCAGTGAGTGGAGGATATCGCCCTGACGAGGAGAGCCGAAGATGGGATCGGCGGGTCGCCCGGCTTCACGGCTGACCGCCGCCAGGAGATCGAGCAGCGAGTAGCGATGTCCGGTCGCGACGTTGCAGACGAGATGGACCGGTCCTGCCACGCGTAGAGCCAGAAGGTTCGCGGCAACGACGTTGTCCACATAGGTGAAGTCTCGTGAGACGTCACCCTTGCCATTGACCGTGGGTCGTTCACCCGATAGCAGTGCCGTGACGAAGCGGGGCACGACGGCCGCGTATTCAGAGGCACGATCCTGCCCTGGTCCGAAGACGTTGAAGTACCTGAGCGTGACGGTGTCGATGCCGTGCAGCCGGCCCAACGTACCGACATAGTGCTCGGCCGCCAGCTTGCTGACCCCGTATGGCGACTCCGGTGCCGGGAGCGCGTCCTCGCGACATGGCAGCGATCTCGGGACACCGTAGACCGACGATGAGCCGGCGAAGACGACTCGCTTGACGCCATGCCGGACCGCGGCCAGCATGACCTCGATCGTGCCAGCAGCGTTGATGCGGTCAGTCGTCCGAGGGTCGGCGACGGAACGCGCCACCGACGGGAGTGCCGCCTCATGGAAGACGACATCGCACCCCTCCATCGCCGCATCGAGGTGGTGGGCGTCCTGGATGCTTCCCTCGACGAACGAGATCCGGTCGAGGAGCGGATGCAGCCGCTCTGGGTTTCCAGTCGAGAAGTCGTCAACGACCGCGACCTCGACCCCCTCTGCGAGCAGGCCGGCCACGAGATGATGTCCGATGAAGCCGGCTCCGCCTGTCACAAGAGCTCTCAAGTCGATCTCCTTTTGGCGCCGGACACGGTACGACCACCGTCGATGCGCTCGCTGATGGCCAGGACGTCTTTGGGCTCCGTGCCGGCACCGAGAGTACTACGGCGCTTCGAGCGCCAGCCCGAGCGACCCACTCAGGGACCGTCTGAACATCCCGGAGGGGATGCTACAGTCATTCGGCAGAGATCCACGTTGATCCGGATCGAGGCACCATCATGCCGGTGGTGGAGCGGCAGACCGGCCGGCCACGACCAGGTTGGAAGGATCGACCCGATGAGAATGGAAGTGAGCCGCCGGCACAAGGACCGCGGTTGATGCGCATCCTGGTCGTCGGACCGATCGCGGTCTCACTGCTGGCCTTTCGAGGCGAGTTGCTCAGGTCCCTGGTGTCGCGGGGGCACGAAGTGCTAGCCCTCGCTCCTAGTGAAGACGCGGGTGTCCGCGAGGGTCTGCGGGCGATCGGCGTCCAGTTCATGACCGTGCCGATGCATCGAAATGGCACGAATCCGATCCGCGATCTGGGCACGTTGCGAGCCCTCGTACGCGTCTTCCGCTGGTTCGACCCCGACATCGTGCTGTGCTATGCGGTCAAACCCGTCATCTACGGATCGCTGGCCGCTCGCCTCACGGGGGTACCCAGACGCACAGCCATGATCACGGGCTTGGGCTCGGCCCTCGTCAGTCGGGCAAGCTCCCGAGCCATCGCGGTGAGTCGCCTCATGCGGCTCCTCTATGCGGTAGCCCTGCGAGGCAGCGACGTCATCTTCTTCCAGAACCCCGATGACCAACGGCTCTTCCGCCAAGCGGGACTCATCGGCCGTGGGACACGAGTCGTCCGGATCAACGGCTCGGGTGTGGACCTCCAGCACTATGCGCCTACGTCGCTGCCGGCCGGCGAGGTGACCTTCGTGATGATCGGTCGCCTCATCCGTGACAAGGGCGTTGCGGAGTATGTGGAGGCCGCCAGGATGGTTCGGGAGGCTGGCGCTGCCTGCCGTTTCCTCCTGGTGGGGGGCGTCGATTCCAACCCCACGTCGGTCACTCCCCAGGAAGTCGAGGCTTGGCAGAGAGCAGGGATCGTGGAATACCTCGGCACGACCGATGATGTTCGTCCGGCCATGCAGCGTGCCCACGTCGTGGTCCTACCTTCCTATGGGGAAGGGATGCCCAGAGCCGTCCTTGAGGGCATGTCCATGGGTCGGGCCATCCTGACCACCGATGTCGCCGGCTGTCGTGAGACCGTCGTGTCGGGACGAAACGGGCACCTTGTGCCGCCCCGCGACGCCGAGGCGCTCGCTGCGGCCATGTTGCAGATAGCATCCGAGCCTGCGCGTCTCGCGGAGATGGGCCTTGAAAGTCGCCGGCTGGCCGAGCAACGCTTCGACGTCCATGCTGTCAACCGGGCGATCATCGATGCACTCGGGGCCTGAGGCCTTGGAGATGGGCCATTCGAGCGACCGAAGCGACGCCGACAAACGGCAGCCAGGAATGCAGCCATCGATGAGGAAGTGCCGATGAACGAGAGGATCGCCGTGGTGGGTCTGGGCTACGTTGGCCTGCCCGTAGCTCTGGCCTTCGCACGCGAGTTCGACGAGGTCGCCGGCTTCGACATCGATGCCGGCAAGGTCGACGAGTTGCGAGGGGGGTTCGACCGCACCGGCGAGATCGACGCGGCCACCCTGGGCGACTCGAAGCTTCGCCTGACATCGTCTCCGTCCGACCTGCGTGGCAGCACGTTCTTCGTCGTCGCTGTGCCCACCCCCGTCGATGCCGACAAACGGCCTGATCTGTCGGCCCTCACCGCGGCATCGCGAACGGTCGGGGGCGTGCTCGGCTCCGGCGCGGTCGTCGTCTTCGAGTCGACCGTCTATCCCGGTGCGACCGAGGAGATCTGCGTTCCCGAGCTGGAGCGTACCTCCGGCCTCAAGGTGGGCCACGACTTCAGCGTCGGATACTCCCCCGAGCGCATCAACCCCGGGGACAAGGACCACACCATCGACCGCATCACCAAGGTCGTCTCCGGCCAGGATGGCCCGACCCTCGACCGCGTTGCCGTCGGTTTACGGACGCATCATCACAGCGGGCGTCCATCGGGCTCCCAGCATCATGGTCGCGGAAGCGGCGAAGGTCATCGAGAACACACAACGGGACCTGAACGTCGCGCTCATGAACGAACTCTCGATGATCTGTGACCGCCTGGGCATCCGCACCGTCGACGTCCTGGCGGCAGCGGGGTCGAAATGGAACTTCCTGCCCTTCTCACCGGGCCTGGTGGGAGGGCACTGTATCGGCGTCGATTCCTACTACCTCACGGCCAAGGCGGAGCAACTCGGCTACCAGCCCGAGGTGATCCTGGCCGGTCGGCGCATCAACGATCGCATGGGTGAGCACGTGGCCACGACGTTGGTGCGGCTACTCATCCAGGCGGACCGACGCGTCAAGGGCGGGCGCATCGGGATCCTCGGCCTGACGTTCAAGGAGAATGTCGCAGACCTGCGGAACAGTCGCGTGCCGGACATCATCCGGACGCTGGGGAAGTACGGGATCAAGCCCCTGGTCCATGACCCACTCGCTTCGCCCGAAGAGGCGCGCGCCGAATACGGCGTCGAGATCTCGCCACTCGCCGACCTCATCGGCCTCGATGGGCTGGTCCTGGCCGTCCCCCACGCGGAGTATCTGCATGTCGCCGAGACCCTGTCGGAACGCGTCGAGGGCGGCGGCGTCATCGTCGACGTGAAGTCGGTCATCCCCCCGGGATCCGTACCCGCCGGCATGACCCTCTGGAGCCTCTAGACCATGCAAGGAGCAACCGGATGAAGGATGCGCCATCAAGACGGATTCCACTGGCTCGCCCGGACCTGGGGCCGCGGGAGTGGCAGCTCCTCCAGCAGGTCCTCGAGAGTGACGTGCTGGCGTTGGGGCCCTTTGCCAACGAATTCGAGGCCCGCGTCGCGGAGGCGTCCGGTCGCCGCTTCGGGGTCAGCTGCAGCAGCGGCACCGCCGGCCTGCACATGGTGGTGCGCGCCCTGGGTTTGGGCGAGGGCGACGAGGTCATCACCACGCCGTTCAGCTTCGTAGCCTCGGTCAACTGTCTGCTGTACGAGCGCGTGCGCCCGGTCTTCGTGGATATCGAAGAGGACAGCCTGGGCCTGGACCCGGCACTCGTCGAAGACGCCAGCGGCCCGCAGACTCGGGGCGTCCTCCCGGTCCACGTCTTTGGTCGGCCGTGTCGAATCACGGAGATGGCTGACATCGCCGAGCGCCGAGGCTGGCACCTGATCGAGGATGCCTGCGAGGCCCTGGGCTCGAGTCTGGATGGCCGGCCGATGGGATCGTTCGGCGCCGCGTCCGTCTTCGCCTTCTATCCCAACAAGCAGATCACCACCGGTGAGGGCGGCATGGTGGTGACCGATGATGCCGACTTGGCCGACGAGCTGCGAAGCCTTCGCAATCAGGGTCGCGACGCAGACGGCACCTGGTTGCGCCACGTCCGCCTCGGCTACAACTATCGGCTGGACGAGATGTCGGCAGCCATCGGCGTAGCACAACTCGAGCGCATCGCGGAACTGCGGGCCGGTCGAGCGCGAGTGGCCGCGGCCTATGAACGCGCGCTGGGCGGGATCGACGGCCTCACTCTGCCGCGTGCCGCGGAGACAGAGTCGGTCGACTGGTTCGTCTACGTCGTGCGTCTGGCGCCCGGATTGGATCGGGACCGCGTGATGAAGGACTTGGAGGCGGCGGGCGTGCCCTCGCGGCCCTACTTCACTCCCCTGCACCTGCAGCCGTTCCACCAGGCACAGCTGGGATACGGCGCGGGGGACTTCCCCGTCACCGAACGCGTCGCGGCCGGCACGCTGGCCCTGCCGTGGTCGTCCCGATCGAGCGATGATGAGGTGGACTACGTGGCGGAGTCCTTGATCGCTGCGCTGAGGCACCAGGCCGGAACCTGAGCGGAACGCGCCATCGATCTGACCCTGCCCGAGGGGGTTCTGGTATGGGAACGGACGACTGGGAGCACGGCTCCGACTTCCACCTCTCGACCGAGGTGGGCTCCGACCGCTCCCCGTGGGACGCACATCGCAGCGGTCTCTGGGGATCGGGTACCGATGCGCTGCGAGCGCTGCTGGCCCTGGGCCAGACCGAGCAGGGCTGGAAGCGGTGCCTGGTTCCGTCGTATTTCTGCCAGCAGGTCCTGCGGATGTTGGCTGCCCAGATCGAGCTGGTCGCGTACGACGCGGGGCCTGACCGATTACAGGGCGAAGTCGCCCAGTGGGCTGAGGGGGATGTGCTCCTGAACGTGGCGCTCTTCGGAAACGCACCGTTCGAGGTCCCCGACGGCGTCAGCGTGATCGAAGATCACTCCCACGACCCGACGGGGCCGTACGCACACGCCAGCACCGCCCACTACGCGGTCGCATCACTGCGCAAGACGATGCCGTTGCCTGATGGTGGCGTGCTCTGGTCACCGCGCGATCTCGATCTGCCCTCGGAGGTGCCGACGACGCGTAAGCACGACTTCTATTCGCTCCAACGTCTGACGGCGATGGCGCTCAAGCAGGTGTACCTCGCCGGCGGCGCAGTCGCGCATTCGGAATTCCGCGACCTCTTCGTTCGGAGCGAGTGCGATGTCTGGGACGACCGACCCAGCGGCATCTCCGGCTTCTCGCGCCAGAGGCTCGCCACGCTGCCGTTCGAGCAGTACCGCCAGCGCAAGTCGGAGAACGTCGAGGCGTTCCGCGTGGCCCTCGGGTCTCCGCCGGCCGTCTCGCTCTGCAGCGCACCGTACTCGGTCCTCGTCGTGTTCAGGGACCCCGCCCTCCGGGACCGGGTCAGGCGACGACTCATCGACCGGCACATCTACAGCAGCGTGCTCTGGCCGCTCGACGACGCCTCTGTCGCTGATATCCCAGCGATCGATGTCGCCTTCTCACGTCGGGTCCTCTCCATCTACGCTGACCAACGCTATGGCCCTGACGACATGGGCCGTGTCGCGAACGAGTTGCTGGCGACGCTGCCTGATCGCGACGCTGCCTGAGCGATCTCGCGGCCGACTGCACGCCGGCGGCGGTGCCCCGACGCGCCACGATCGTGGGTCGTCGGGACGCCCTCGCGGACGCGCCAGCTAGAATGCCCGAACCCAACGCCATCTGGAGACAGAAGAGGACGCCCATGACCGGATCGCCCCCGACCGGCCTCGCTCGCCGCTCGCCTCCGATCGGTCTCGTCGAGGATCACGGTCGCGTGGACCTGTGGTCGGCCTGGATCGACGGGAGCGATGACCACGCCCCGTCACTGGCCATTCTCGACGAAGGCGAACGAGCGCGAGCCGAACGCTTCCGCTTCGGACGTGATCGCGGCCGTTTCATCGCACGACGTGCCTTCGTCCGTCGTGTATTGGCAGGGTATCTCGATGCCGAACCGGCCACCATCTCCATCCACACGACGGCTCGAGGCAAACCGGAACTGGATGCGTCGCACGGTCTCTGTTTCAACGCCTCGCACTCCGACGTCCTGGTGGTGCTGGCCGTGACACGCGGGTGCCGCGTCGGCGTGGACATCGAGCGGATCCGGCCCCTGGATGACCCCATCGGCCTCGCGCGGGGCATCCTGACCGGATCAGAGTCGGCTCGACTCGCGGAGTTGCCCCCCGCGGCGCGCTCGACGTTCTTCCTGACGCTCTGGACCCGCAAGGAGTCCGTGGTCAAGGCCATCGGCGACGGACTGTCGATCCCACTGGACAGCTTCGACGCCGGCGCTGTGGACCCCGGCGGGGTCGGTCGACCGCGGGGTCGATCAGGCGACATGCCTCTCGCCTTCGTGGGGCTGGATGGACTTGACGGCTACCTCGGCGCGGTGACGGTCGAAGGCGCGAGCGTAGACGTACGGCATCGCGGCCAACGGTGTGCTGTCGCATGAACCTCGAGAGTCCTCCTGCCGCCCGCCGAGTGGAACGAGACCGACCGCACCTACCCCACTGCCCTGCTCCACGAGGCCTTCGAGGCGCAAGTGGCACGCACGCCATCGGCCGCAGCCCTCCGATTCCGCGATGAGGCACTCACCTATGCCGCCCTTCGCGAACGCATCGACGGGCTTGCGGCTTACCTGTGGACTCTCGGGACCGAGCCCGGATCGTTGGTGGCCGTCTGCATGGACCGCTCGGTCGAGATGGTGGTCGCGCTGTACGCCATCCTCAAGGCGGGATGTGCCTACGTCCCCATCGACCCTGACTACCCAGCCGAACGCATCGGCTTCATGCTGGAGGACCTCGAGGGTCCCATCGTGCTCACACAGCGGCACCTGGCCGCCCGTTTCGCCGGTACTGCCGCTCGCGCGGTCCCCATCGACGGGACACTCCTAGAACCCCCCGCGGATCGGGGCTCGGGCGATGCGTTTCCCGTGGTCTCGCCCGACGATCTCGCCTACGTGATCTACACCTCGGGCTCGACCGGCCGCCCCAAGGGCGCCATGATCACGCACCGAGCGATCGCCAACCGCATCTACTGGATGCAGGAACACTTCGGCCTGACATCATCGGACAAGGTCCTGCAGAAGACGCCGTTCAGCTTCGATGTCTCGGTGTGGGAGTTCTTCTGGCCGCTGCTCTTCGGCGCCGAGCTCGTCGTCGCCGAACCGGGCGGCCATCGCGACAGTCGCTACCTTGCCCAGACGATCATCGGACAGGGCATCACGACCATCCACTTCGTACCGTCCATGCTGCAGTTGTTCCTGGAGGACCCCAAGGCCAGGGAATGCACGAGCCTGAAGCGCGTCATCTGCAGCGGTGAAGCGCTGTCCCGGGTCCTGCAGGATCGCTTCTTCAGCCAGTTCGACTGTGAGTTGCACAACTTGTATGGGCCGACCGAAGCAGCCGTCGATGTGACCGCCTGGAAGTGCGATCCGGAGAGCCCGCTCGGCTTCGTGCCCATCGGCAAGCCCGTCGCCAACACCCAGATGCACATCCTCGATGACGCCATGCAGCCCATCCCGGTGGGTTCGGTCGGCGAGTTGTACATCGGCGGAGTCCAGGTGGGGCGCGGCTACCTCGACCGCCCCGAGCTGACCGCCGAGCGCTTCATCGCTGACCCCTTCCGGCCCGGCGGGACCATGTACAAGACCGGCGACCTGGCGCGCTACCAGCCCCATGGAGACATCGAGTTCCTGGGCCGGGCCGACTTCCAGGTCAAGATCCGCGGCTTCCGCGTCGAGCTGGGCGAGATCGAGGCCGCGCTGGAGTCGGTCGATGGGATCCGGGCGGCCGTCGTGGTCGCCGTGGAGCGCTCGAGTGGCGACCTGGAGCTCGTCGCCTACGTGGCGCATCCGGATGGTGACGCGCTGCCGGTCGATGACTTGCGACGAGGACTCGCCCAGCAGCTTCCCGAATACATGGTCCCGACCACCTTCATCGCCGTCGAGCGGTTCCCGCTCACGACCAGCGGCAAGGTCGATCGCAAGGCCCTGCCTGCGCCGGTGCGGACTCGCCCCCCGCTCGAGGGTCCATATGCCGCGCCACGCTCGGGGCTGGAACGGCTCATCGCTGCCAAGTGGTGCCGGCTGCTGGACCTCGATCGTGTCGGCATCCACGACCGCTTCTTCGAACTGGGAGGCACGTCACTGGCGGCCGCTCGCTTCGTCAACCAGGTCCAGACCGAGCTTGGTGAGTCCATCTTCGTGGTCTCGCTCTTCGGCGCTCCATCGGTGGCCGAGTACGCCAGGTTCCTTGAACGCGAGTTCCCCGAGGGGGTGGAGCGCCTCATGGGAGCGACGGGTGGTGCCTCCGACGTAGTGCCTGGTGGTACCCCCATGGCCGGCGTCAAGGCGGCGCCGACGACGGCTCCGGGTCCGCGAGAAGGGCGCCGCAGTCCGCTATCCCAGCAGCGCGATCGTCGTCTCGCCGCACGCCGGCGGGAGTCCACATGACCGATCACGGCGTCGATCCCATCGCGATCGTCGGGATGGCCGGGCGCTTCCCTGGCGCGGCAGATGTCGAGTCGCTTTGGTCCAACCTGTGCAGCGGTGTGGAATCCGTCCGTCCGTTCAGTGACGATGAACTGCGTTCCGCAGGTGCCGATACGTCCGACCCAGCCTTCGTGAACGCCGGCGCGGCCATGGCCGGTATCGAGCAGTTCGACGCGCCGTTCTTCGGCATGAACCGCCGTGAAGCGGAGCTGACCGACCCACAGCACCGGATCCTCCTGGAAACCGCGTGGGCCACCCTCGAACACGCCGGCTGTGACCCGAGCCAGTTCGACGGACGCATCGGCATCTTCGGCGGCGTCGCCGAGAACCAGTATCTGCGCCGCAACCTCATGGCGCATCCGGAGTTGCTGGCGCGGGTGGGGCAGTACCCGCTGCTGCTCGCGACAGCCCGTGAATACGCCATCACCCGAGTCGCCTACAAGCTCGGCCTGGCAGGCCCCGCGGTCTGCGTCATCACCGCCTGTTCCACCTCCGCCGTGGCGGCACACCTCGCGGTCCAGAGCCTGCTGGCCGGCGACTGTGACCTGGCGCTCGCCGGCGGGGCCCACATCAACGTCCCAGCCACGGCCGGCTACGTCTACCAGGAAGATGGCATCTTCTCGGCCGACGGTCACGTGCGGGCCTTTGATGCAGACGCGCGCGGTACGGTGATGGCGAGCGGTGTCGCCTTCGTGGCGCTCAAGCGCCTGGCCGACGCCATCGAAGATGCCGATACGGTCTACGCCGTCATCCGGGGATCGGCGATCAACAACGACGGCGCCGCCAAGGTCGGCTTCACAGCCCCGGGCATCGAAGGCCAGACCGCGGTGATCGAGGACGCGCTCGCGGTCGCCGACGTCGATGCCGCGAGCATCGGCCTGGTGGAAGCACACGGGACGGGCACGTCCCTTGGTGACCCCATCGAGGTCACGGCCCTCACGCAGGCGTATCGCCGCCACACCGCCACGCGTCAGTACTGCGCCATCGGCTCATGCAAGTCCAACCTCGGCCACCTCGACGCGGCCGCCGGCGCGACCGGCATCATCAAGGCCGCTCTGTCACTCCATCACGAGTGCATCCCGCCGTCCATCAACTTCGAGTCGCCCAACCCGCAGATCGACTTCGCTTCGAGTCCCTTCTTCGTCAACACCGAGCTTCGTGCCTGGAAGCGCACGGATGTGCCGCGCCGCGCGGCGGTCAGTTCGTTCGGTTTCGGCGGCACCAACGCCCACCTCATCCTCGAAGAAGCACCGGAACCGGTCTCGTTCCCTGACGACCTGACGTCGGTGCCGCGGATCCTCACTCTCAGCGCGAAGAGCCCCGAGGCGCTCGAGCGGCAGGCGAACCGGCTCGCGGAGCACCTCGACTCGCATCCGGAGACCGGCTTGGCGGACGCCGCCTACACGCTGCTGGTCGGCCGCGCACGCTTGCCCCATCGGATAGCGGTCGTCGCCGACGACAAGAGCGCGGCTGTCGCGCTCTTGCGCCGATCGGACCCGAAGGCTGTGGCGAGGCGCGTCAGCGCCGCCACAGGCTCGGAGGTGGCATTTCTCTTCACCGGCCAGGGAGCGCAGTACCCGGGCATGGGCATGGGCCTCTATCGAGCCGAGCCGGTCTTCACGACCGCGATGCGAGAATGCGCGCAGATCGTCGGTGACATCGATGGATACGACCTCATCGACCTGCTCTACGGCGAGCCCGGAGACCCCGTGGTGGCGGGGCCGCGATTGATGCAGACGGCGGTCGGCCAACCGGCCATCTTCTCGCTGCAGTATGCATTGGCACGGCTCTGGGCCAGCTGGGGGGTGGCGCCGGCGGCGATGGTGGGGCACAGCGTCGGCGAACTGGTGGCCGCGCATCTCGGCGGGGTCTTCACGCTCGAGGACGCGCTGCGCTTGGCGACCGATCGCGGGCGCTTCATGCAGGACTTGCCCGTCGGTGCGATGACCGCCGTGCTCGCGGACGAAGCGGCCGTGAGCCCGTTGTTGGATGCCGAGGTCTCGCTCGCCGCGGTCAATGCGCCCGAGCAATGCGTGGCCTCCGGACCTCCGGCCTCGATCGACGAACTCGAGCGGCGCCTCGCGGCCGCGGAGATCGAGCTTCCGGCGTCTGCCCACGGACCGGGCCTTCCACTCCCCGATGATGGAGTCCGCGGTCGCGTATCTGCAGGACTATGTCGAGCGCACCCAGCGCGCTGAGCTGGCCATCCCGATGGTGAGCACGGTCAGCGGCGCCTGGACCACCACGACCGAGATCGCCGACCCGGCGTACTGGGGACAGCACGCGCGCCGGACCGTTCGGTTCGCAGACGCCGTAGGGGTGCTACTCACCGACCGGCCGGGCATGGTCCTCGTCGAGATCGGCCCCGGTGAGACCCTGTCGTCACTCGTCCGTCAGCATCCGGCGATGTCGCCGGAGAGCGTGATGATCCCCAGCCTGCCCCATCGCGGGGCGGAGGCAAACGACTTGACCCACGCTCGCCGGGCATTGGCAGACGCGTGGACGGCGGGGGTCGACGCGGATCTCGTGGCCGCCAACGGAGGCCGACGGCGGAGAATCCCGCTGCCGACCTACCCGTTCGAACCTGAGCGCCATTGGATCGAAGGCAAGGTCGTGGTGCCGGGGCCATCGTCCGTCCCTCCCACAGCACCGATCTTGCCCTCGATCCCGGCCGCCCCGCAAGACTCGGTCGGAGTCGGCGGCACCGCGGCGTCCGAAGGAGCCGGACGAGGCAGCCGCAAGGAGCGTATCGCGAGCGAACTCACCGCCATCCTCGCCGACCTGAGCGGGCTTGAGGCAGCCGCCATCGACACCCACGCGAGCTTCACCGACCTGGGCTTCGACTCCCTGTTCCTCACCCAGGCCAACACGCAGTTCCGCAAGGCGTTCGGGATCCGCGTCACACTCGGGCAACTCTTCGGAGAGACTCCGACCATCGACACATTGGCTGGGCGGATCGACGAGGAGTTGGACCCGGAGGTCATGGCCTTGCCAGAGATGGCCCCCGGCGTCCCCGACCGGGCGTCCCCAACGCCGGTGCCTTCGGGACTGGCGCCGGACCAGGTACTGCCGGTTCGAGCAGCGCCACTGTCTGGCGGCAATGGCGATGTGATGTCAGCAGATCAGATCGGAGGGCTCATCATGGAGCAGTTGCGCATCATGGAGGAGCAGTTGGACGTCTTGCGATCGGGCATCAGCGCGCTCGACGCGGAGGCGACGCCGATCGACGAGGTGAAGATCCCATGACCGCACGTCGGAGCCGACCATCCCGGGCGCACGACGCGGCCAAGCGACTGTTCGATATCGCCATCGCCGGCCCCGCACTGATCGTGCTCTCACCGGTCATCCTCGCCGTCGGCATCGCCGTTCGCCTGAAGCTTGGTAGTCCGGCGATCTACCGCCAGCAGCGTCCCGGACTCCACGGCCGGCCGTTCACCATCTACAAGTTCCGCACCATGCATGACACCGCCGACGCGAGTGGTGAGTTGATCCATGAGTCGGAGCGGACCCCGCCATTCGGTCACCGACTGCGTTCCCTCAGCCTGGATGAGCTGCCCGAACTCTGGAACGTGCTGCGTGGCGACATGAGCCTGGTCGGTCCCCGGCCGTTGATGATGCAGTATCTCTCGCGCTACACGCCCGAGCAGATGCGCCGCCACGATGTTCGGCCCGGAATCACCGGACTGGCGCAGGTGGGTGGCCGCAATGCGCTGACCTGGGAACAGAAGTTCGCTCTCGACACGGAGTATGTCGATCATCACGACCTGCGCATGGACGTCGACATCCTCTACCGCACCGTCAAGGTGGTCCTCTCGCGAGAAGGCGTCCGTCACAGTGATGAGGATGACATGCCCGAGTTCATGGGCACCGAGATCACTCCCGGACTGACCGGCTACGCCCCCAGCAGTCGCCGGATCGTCGCGGCGACGTCAGCCACCCTCGCCTCGATAGTCACCGCCGCGTGCAACCGCGTGCTGTAGACGAACGAGAGTCGGAGGTTCGGCGCCAGTCTCGCCCGGACCGCGATCGGGTACTGTCGGAGCCCACGCGGGCTTTCTTCGGGTCCGGTCGCGTCTGTCGCCGCACGCCAGGGCGCATCGTCCCCCAAGTCAGCCTCGCTGCCGGCATAGTTGAAGAGCAGCTCCGCCCGAGGGAGCCGGGAAAGTCGATCGCGCAGCTGCTGGTCGGGCGACAGGAAGCGCAAGAGCTCGAAGCTGAACCCCTCGGGTCCCCGAGCGATCTGGTCGGCGACCGTGCGGAGAGTCGCCGGTGACCCATCCCAGCTCGGATGGCTGAGCACCAGTGGGTTGTAGGAGAGCATGAAGCCGACAGTCCGCGAGAGATTGACGTCATCCAGGGCGGCGTCTCGACCGTGGCTCAGCACGTCGAGCAGAACGGTCGGCGAACAGGTCCAGGTGCTCAGGCAATGAGCCAACGCGGTGATGATCAAGTACTCCGGCCGCATCGGGTTGCCCAGCAGGCGCCCGGTGTCATCAGGGCTGAACTCGAGCGAGATCACGTCCGCGGAGTCATTCCTGTTGGTGCTTGGGCCTATGTCGGCGAAGTCCGACGGCAGCCTGGCGACGTCGGCCCATGGCATCCCCAGCCAGCGCTGCGCCGCGTCGAGGACCCTGGGTGTCTGCACCAGCTCTCCGAGCTGGGTGGTCCACGCCTGGAACGACGTGGTCTTCCGCGGTAGCGAGACGTCTGCTCCCGCCACGGCCTGGCGGTAAGCTTGCTCGAGGTCCTCCATGAACACCGCAAAGGTCAGGCCGTCGACCGCGAAGTGGTGGACCACGATGAAGAGCCGGTCAGGCGAGTCGGGGCCGCAGTCGAAATAGGCCACACGCAACAGCAGCCCTCGACCCAGATCGAAGCTCGCCTGCAACTCCGAGCAGATGCGCTCGATGGCCGCCGTCCGTTCGGGCGTGGAGAGTCCCGAGAGGTCATGTGACTCGAATGGGACCTCCCCTGATGGCGCGACGATCTCCTGTTGCCAGGCGCCCTCCTCTTGCCAGAGCCGCAGACGAAGGGCATCGTGGTGCTCCAGGATCGCTTCGACAGCGGACCGCAGGGCGGTCGTGGACAGGCGCTCGGCTTGTACCAGCGTGGAGATGTTCCAGTGATGCGGGTCGGGCGTGTGCCGTTCGGTGAGGAACCGGAGTTGGGCCGGCGTGAGTGGTGTCGGGCCGGTCACGATCCCTGGTCTGCGCCGCTCGACGCGGATGCATCGGCGGCTTGGGCCAGCTCGGCGACCGTCTGGTGCCGGAAGATGGAGATGGGCGCCAGGCCCATGCCGGCGCGGTTGGCCTGCATGATGCTGCGCAACGCCAGCAGCGAGTCGCCACCCAGATCGAAGAAGTTGTCATCGACGCCGACTTGCTCGACACCGAGGAGCTCCTGCCAGATGCGCGCCAGGGTCGCCTCAGTCTCGTTCCTCGGTGCCACCAGATCGGTCGCCAGATCTGGACGTTGGCCGTCCGGATCGGGCAGCCTGGCGCGGTCGACCTTCTTGTTGGCGGTGAGCGGGAAGGTGTCCAGGACGACGAACAACGCGGGCACCATGTACTCGGGAAGGGTCTCTCTCAGGTGCGCGCGAAGTATGGACACGTTGGGTGGGAGTTCGCCGGACGGCACGATGTAGGCGACAAGACGTTTGGAGCCGGCACCCCCGTCGCGCGCGACCACGGCACACTCCCTGACGTCGGGGTGGCGCCCGAGGACCGTCTCGATCTCACCTAGCTCGATGCGGAATCCGCGAATCTTGACCTGGAAATCGGCCCGACCGAGATACTCGATCCGCCCATCCGACATCCGTCGCACGACGTCGCCGGTGCGGTACAACCGCTCGACCGGCTCGTCGTCGAACTGGTGCCTGACGAACTTGTCGGCCGTGAGGTCTTCCCGGTTGCGATAGCCACGCGCGAGTCCCAGGCCCCCGATGTACAGCTCACCCGGGACGCCGAAGGGCTGTAATTGGAGCGTCGGATCGAGCACGTGGAGTTCAGTGTTGGAGATGGGCAGTCCGATCGAGACCGGCCTGCCAGCACCATCGACCTCGCTCACGGAGGACCAGATGGTCGTCTCGGTCGGCCCGTACATGTTCCACAGCGACGCGACGCGTGCCCCCAGCGCAGCAGCCAGCTCCTGGCTCAGCGCCTCACCGCCACACAGCGCCTTGAGGCCGGCCGTGCCGGTCCACCCGACGTCCAGCAGCAGCTGCCACGTGGCCGGCGTGGCCTGCATCACGGTGATGTCCCCAGCCGCGAGTCGCTGACGGAGCCAAAGCGCATCGACCGCTTCCTCGTCACCGGCGAGGACGACCGTGGCTCCGGCGATAAGCGGCAGGAACAGTTCGAGGGCGGCGATGTCGAAGGACATCGTGGTCACCGCGAGCAGGGCATCCTCGGCCTTGAGCCCGGGTCGGAGCCGCATCGATTCGAGCAGGTTGGTGAGTCCGCGGTGCTCGACCTCGACACCCTTGGGCCGTCCGGTCGACCCGGACGTGTAGATCACGTAGGCGAGATCGGATCGGATCAGGGCTGATTCCCAGGTCTGAAGCCTCGTACCCGGCGATCGACGATGCGTCGCGGTCGATGGCCACGACGGCGGCGCCGTCGGCAGGGACCGCGGCGATCAGCGCCTGCTGCGTCAGGAGCACATGCAATCCGGCATCTGCGGCGATCATCGTCAGGCGCTCCTGGGGAAAGAGCGGGTCGAGCGGCACGTAGGCGCCACCGGCCTTGTGGACCGCCAATAGCGCCATCAGCATGTCAGGCGAGCGGTCGACATGGACCCCGACCAGGCGATCTGCCTCCACGCCGAGGTCGCGAAGGTGGCGAGCCAGCCGGTTCGCCCGCGCGTTCAGCTCCCCATAGGTGATCGAGGCGCCGCTGGCCCGGATGGCCACTCGGTCGGGGTGCGCGGCCGCCTGCGTCTCAAATCGCTCATGGGTCGACTGATCAGGGACCAGGGACGCGGAGTCGTTCCACCGCTGCCGGAGTTCGGCGCGCTCTACGCCTCCAAGCAGTCGCAGGTCCGAGACGCGCGCGCTGGACGCGGTCGCCATCTGGCCGAGCAGGTGGATGTAGTAGCCGAGCCAGCGCGCGATGGTGGCCGGCTCGAAAAGGGCCCGGGAGTACTGGAAGTCGACCACCAGGTCGACTTCGGTCTCGGTGAGGTAGGCCTCGAAGTCGAAGGCGCCGAACAGCCTGCCGCTGCTCGTGTCGACGGACCCGAGACCCTCGAAGTGGATGCCTGGCGTCGGCGTCTCGAGCGTGATGACGGTCGAGACCAAGGTGGGACGGCTGGCATCGCGCGGCAGGCCGAGCGCCGAGGCCAACCTTCCGATGGCGTAGTGCTGATGATCGAAGGCTTCGAACGCACTCTGTCTCGATCGCCGCAGATAGTCCGACACGGACTCCTCCGGAGTGACACGGACGCGCAGAGGTAGGAAGTTCGCGCACAGGCCGACCAGGTCTCGGGCACCCATGGAAGCCTGACCTGCCACGTACACGCCACTCGCGAACTCGGTCTGGCCGGAGAGTCGGTGGAGCAGGATCTCCCAGGCAGTCAGGAGCACCACGAAGAGCGATACGCCCTCGGCGACCGCCAGATCCCGCAGCGCCTTCAGGAGATCCGCTCCGATCGCCAGTCGTTCGGTCCCGTACTCGAAGGTCCGGATGGGCGGCCGGGCCTTGTCGGCCGGGAGATCGAGTTGCACCGGCGGGTCCTGGTACAGCTTCGACCAGTACGGCTCCGAATCGGTCGCCTGGTCGGCTTGCCAGGCCGCGTATTCGCCGAACTGGGTGACGTCGGCCCGGCTCTGGTCCTGGCCCGTCACGGCGGCGCTATAGATGACACCCAGATCCCGCTGCATGACGCCGAAGCTCCAGCCATCGCAGATCAGGTGGTGCGCCGACAGCACGAGGGTGTGGTCCGCCTCCCCCGAACGGATGAGCGTGAAGTGGAACAGTGGACCGTTGACCAGGTCGTAGCGGACCACCAGCTCCGACTCAAGGACCTCGTCCATCCTTCGGCTGCGCTCGGAGGCGGGCTCATCCGAGAGGTCGATGACCCGGATCTCGACCTCCAAGCTTGGGTGCACGATCTGATGATCGCCGGTGGCATCGAACGTGGTACGTAACGATTCGTGTCGCTCCACCAGCTGCCTCAGCGACTCTTCCAGGGCGTCCACGTCAAGGTCGCCCTTCAGGCGAAGCGTGTTGGAGAGGTCGTAGGCCGCGGAGCCCTCGGCGCTCAGCTGGCACATGATCCAGACATCGCGCTGCGCATCGGTCAGAGGGAAGATCCTGATGCCAGATCCAGTCGATACCGCGTCAGACCGGGCGAGCCCGTCCTTGCCCGTCCGACCATCGGAGGGCGCCCGACCTGCGGTGCCGGTGACAGACGTGCCCTGCGCCACTTCGAGCCAGCGCATCAAGTCGAGCTGCTTCTCCATGAGGCGCAGCTGCTCGTTGACCAGTCGTTCGATCCGATCCATGGCCGCAGCCGTCCGGGGCGAAGGATCCAGTCGATCCGTCACGCGCCGGACCCGTGAAGTGCCATCACCAGCATGGGGGGAAGGCCGTCGTCCATCGAGATCAGCACGTTGGATATCGTCGCTCGCTCGGCATCGTTCGTCTCCCGCCTGCACCACCGGCCACGCACCGATGGGACTATCTCGTCGAGTGGGGGCCATTCTAGCGGCGGGGCCGGCCAGGGCTTCAACACCCACGCCCATTGCGGTGTCCCGCGACAACGTGCCGTGCCATTCGGCACCGTGTCTCGGCCCGCGCCGTACGAATACGGAGCGGATCGGGCCGATCCGGAAGAGTAGGTAGGATTGATACTTGGCGGCCAGGTGACGATGGTGTCCGGAGGCACCGGTTTGAACGGATTTGATAGGTTCGACAGGGACTTTGGTACTGGTATCAGGGGGCCAGGCGGGCTATTCTGATAGGCCTGATCCGCCTCGCTACAGCGATCCTGCCATCGCTTCGGTCGATGGGACGGGTTTGTGGTCTGGCAACTGTATAACGCGTGTCGATCTCTTTGGTCTGCCCCCAGTCGTCCTGTCTGGTTCGGGGAGGTTCGGCCCGTGACGAGGAGGATGCATGGCGGTCAGTCGCGACCTGAAGACCATGGGGGATCATGTGACATCGGTCACCAGAGGCGCCAAGCGTCGCCTGCTGCCCAGCCCTCACGGTCGTCTGGCCAACCGGCTGAAGACCGTGGCACTGCGGGTGCGGTCCCGCCATCTGTTCGTCATCGACACCATCGGCATGGCGCTCGCCGGCCTCGTCGCGCTCGGCATCTCCACTAACCAGGTGCCTGACGCAGCTTTGGTAGGGATGTACCTGTGGATCCTCGGTCTCATCGTGGCGACACGCATCGTGGTCGATATCCAACTCAGTCTCTACCGACACTCGTGGCGCTTCGCCAGCGTCCGCGACATGTCACGCATCATGCTCTGTGTCGTCTCGGGGAGCGTGCTGGCCTATGCCATCGTGGTCGGAGCCTGGATGATCGATCCAGACGCGGTGAGTGGCGTGCCGGCGTTCTCGTTCTGGGTCGCGGAGATGTTCCTGACCTTCGCCGTCCTCGCCAGCACACGCTTCGGCATCCGAGCCGCATCGGAGATCCATACGAGCACAGGCGGGAAGACTCCGAAGCGAACCCGCACGCTCCTGTATGGCGCAGGCTGGGCCGGCACCCTCATCGCCCGGTCCGGCATGCGCGACCGGGACGCCGGCATGCTGCCGGTGGCATTCCTCGACGACGATCCCGACCTGGTCGGCGGTCGCGTCCTGGGACTCGAGGTCTTCGGCGGCCTGCCGGCGCTCGAGGTGGCAGTCAGGGAGACCGGCGCCAAGGCCCTGCTCATCACCATGCCCAACGCGCAGGGCGACACCGTCCGCCGCATCGTCGAGAAGGCGCTGGAGCTCAAGCTCGAGGTCCGCACCGTGCCACCGGTCACCGACCTCATCGACGGTACGCTCGATACATCGCGACTCCGGGCGGTCCGGGTGGAAGACCTGCTGCGACGTCCGTCCTCCGAGGGCCACGCCTCCCCGGTGCAGGATGTCTTCGAGGGCAAGACCGTCCTGATCACCGGGGCTGCCGGCTCCATCGGCTCCGAGCTGGCTCGACAGGTGCTGAGCCTGGGTCCGCGCCGGACCATCCTGGTGGACCGCGCAGAAAGCGCCCTGTACCTGGTGCAGCGCGAACTCGGGGAGCGTCTGGCGCAAGGCCGAGCCGTCGGCGCCGGCTGGGCAGAGAGCGAGATCATCGTCCACCTCGCCAACGTCGCCAGCCGCGGCGTCATGCAACGGCTCTTCGAGCGGGAGCACCCCGATGTCGTCCTTCACGCGGCTGCCTACAAGCATGTCCCGATGCTGGAGGACAATCCCTCGGAGGCGGTCCAGGTGAACATGGGCGGGACACTGTCGGTGGTCGATGCCGCCGCAGCAGCGGGTGTGGAACGCTTCGTCCTGGTCTCGACCGACAAGGCCGTCTGGCCGTCCAGCGTGATGGGCGCCAGCAAGCGGGTGGCTGAGATGATCGTGGTCGAGGCCGCCCGGCGCTTGGAACGGCCATATTCCGTCGTGCGCTTCGGGAACGTGCTGGGGTCCAACGGCAGCGTGGTGCCGATCTTCCAGGAGCAGCTCCAGAAAGGTGAGCCCCTGACCATCACCGATCCCGAGATGACTCGCTTCTTCATGACCATCCCGGAGGCGGCCTGGCTCATCCTTGACGCCGCCGCGCTGGCACGTCCTGGGGACCTGTTCGCGCTCGACATGGGTGAGCCGGTGAAGATCCTCGATTTGGCGCGCGACCTGGCGCGCCTGGCGGGTCGCGACCCCGACAGCGTCCCCATCCTGGTCACCGGTCTCCGCAAGGGTGAGAAGCTGCACGAGGAGCTCTTCTACGATCAGGAACACGTGGAGCCGACAGAGATCCCCAAAGTGCTGCGCACCACGTCCGAGGGCGCGCCCGCCGATGTCCGCGAGGCTATCGGCCGTCTCATGGCGCTCGCCGACGGGAACCAGGACGCCGAAGTCGCCCAGGAGCTGCATGCCTACGTCCGCGTGTCGGTGTCCCGGGAGGAGGAGATGTGGCGTCGCCGGTCACAGGCCCTCGAGATCGAGACCGGACCCGATCCCCTGGCCAAGCCGGGCTGGGTCGCGGTGCCCATCCATGGCGGCATCGAGACGGCCGGTGCCGGAGCCGGGCACAGGACACCCTCGCCATAGACCGGTGGCATGAAGCCGCGAGTGCGGCGGTGGCGCCATAGACTGGTGGCGTGGAGCCACTGCGACGCATCGAACACACCTATCGCGTCCGATTCGATGAAGCAGATGCCGACGGCTGGCTGCGACCCTCCGGCCTGCTGCGTTACGCGCAGGACATGGCCTGGCGCCACAGCGAGGAAGCCGGCTTCGACCGCGACTGGTACCTGGCTCGTTCGATGAACTGGTTGGTGCGCAACGTGACGGTTTCGATCGAGGGTTCGATCACTTACGGCGACACGCTCGCGGTCAGCACCGAGGTCACCGGCTGGCGGCACGTATGGGCGCGGCGTCACTCCGAGGTTCGGCGTACCGGCTCGAGCGCCGGCGACGCGAGGGGCGACATGGTGGCCATGGTCGATACCGACTGGGTGCTGCTGACCGACGACGGCCGTCCGGCTCGCGTGCCCCCTGAGATCTCACGGTATTTCTCGGCCTACGAGTCCTTCGCCCGTGATCGCGTGGTCCTGCCGGAGCCCACCTCCGAGGTCACGGCCCTCTCGACACGAGTGCGCCCGCTCGATGTCGATCCCATGCGCCACATGAACAACGCCGCCTACCTGGACATGGTGCAGGACGGCCTGGCGCGGATGCCGGCAGCGCAACGACTCGATGCGCCCGACTGCTATCGCATCGGCTACCTGCGACCAGCGCTGCCGGGGACGGCCATCGACGTGATCTGTTGGCCGGTGGCCGATACGCAGGTCGCCTGCCGCATCAGTTCCGGCCGTGGCCATGAACTGACCAAGGTGCTCGTCAGTCGCTCGAAACCGACGTCGTAGCGCCGACGAAACGGTCGAAGTTGTCGACCAGGGCCTGGCCGAAGATCGCCGGGTCATCACCGCGCAGTCCCCGCAGCCAGGTCGCCGTGACAGCCACGTTCAGAGGCTGGTTGCGACTGCCGCGCACCTTCTTCGGCTTGAGATATGGCGAGTCGGTCTCGATCAGCAACCGATCGAGCGGCACCATCCTCGCTACCTCTGCACTGGCCTCCTCGCCCCGCCGGAACACGAGCCCACCGAAGGCGATGAAGAAGCCCATCTGGAGCGCCGCCTCGGCATAGTCGGTCGGTCCGCTGAAGGAGTGCAGCACGCCGGGTGGGCGATGCCCGAAGCATTGCCGCCACTCAGGCGAACCGGCCCCGCCCTCGCGCAGCAAGCGCATCAGGTCGTCCTGGGCATCACGCTCGCCGGGCTTGGAGCGGCAGTGCAGGGTCAGCGGCCGGGCCACCTCGTAGGCCAACTCGATGTGCCGTCGCAAGTTCGCCAGCTGGTCCTCGCGCGGACTGAAGCCACGGTCATAGTCGAGGCCGGTCTCGCCGATGCCGACCACGTCGTCGTCGGTCGCCAGCGAGCGCACCTCGGCCCACATGGCCTCGTCCACGGTATTCGCGATATGCGGGTGGATGCCGGTCGTCGTGGACAGGCCGTGACGGCGCACGAACTCGAGCCCGCTGTGCGTCGAGGGCAGGTCCCAGGCTGGGATCAGCAGCCGCTCCACGCCGGCTTCGTAGGCGGCCGCCAGGACGTCATCGCGGTCCTTGTCGAAGGCCTCGGCCTGGAGGTGGGCGTGAGAGTCGATGAGCCGCAGCCCATCGGGGTTCAGCTCAGGCAGTTTCGTCGTCCACGTCGAGTCGGGGGAACAAGGGCTCAGCCACGCCGATGCCACCGCCCGGTGGGAGGCAGCCCCACGCGACCAACTCCCGGAGCGGTGGCCCATCGTTGCCGTCCTGCGCGTACGGGTAGGCCACGCCCAGCTGGGCCGCCGCCCGCTGCGCCGACCCGGGCATGAACGGCGCGGCCGCGAAGGCCACGACACGGCAGGCCTCCAGCAGGTCCCCGAGCACGCCGTCCAGGCGAGCGTCGGCGACACCATCGCCGGTCCTGGCGGCCTTGGCCAGCGTCCAGGGCTGTTCAGCCTCCACGTACTTGTTGGCCTCGCCCACGAAACCCCAGAGCACGTCGAGTGCCTCATGCAGGAGGCAGGCTTCGAGTTTGGCGGCGTAGCGCTCGAACGTCTGTGCCCATGCCACGGCCAGCAGGCCGTCGGTGGGAGCCGATCGGGCCCCATCGCGATAGCGCGCCGTCATCGACAACGAGCGGTTGAGCAGGTTGCCGAAGTCGTTGGCCAGGTCGGCGTTGTAGCGCCGCACGAAGGTGTCCCAGGAGACGTCGCTGTCGCGGTCGAAGGCCACCTCGCGCAGGACCGTGTAGCGAGTGCCGTCTCGCCCCAGTGCCGCTACCACGTCCATGGGGTCAAGGAAATTGCCGCGGCTCTTGCTCATGCGCTCGCCCTGTGCCAGCAGCCAGCCGTGGACCCAGACGTGCCGGGGAGGTGGCAGACCGGCGCTCATGAGCATGGCCGGCCAGAAGATGGTGTGGAAGCGGTTGATGTCCTTGCCGATGACGTGCAGGTCGGCCGGCCACCAGCGCTCGAACGACCCGGGGTCAGCGGGGAAGCCGGCGCCCGTGATGTAGTTGATGAGCGCGTCGTACCAGACGTAGACCGTGCCGGCCGCTGGGTCCCAGGTGCCGTCGTCGCGCTTGGCGCTGGAGCCATCGGGCATGATGGGGAACGGGATGCCCCAGCTGGCGCCTTCGCGGCTGACGCTGAAGTCCTCCAGGCCCTTGCGGATGAAGCCGAGCATCTCGTTGCGGCGGAACTCCGGCTGCACCCAGTCAGGATGGTCGGTGTAGTACTGCTCCAGGCGCTCCTGGTAGGCCGAAAGGCGGAAGAACCAGTTGTTCTCCGTGAGCCACTGCAGCTCGACGTCAGGGTGGTTGGGGCAATGCACGCCCGACTCGTCCTCGACCAGGTCGCTGCTGGCACGGAAGCCCTCATTGGGGCAATACCAGCCCTCGTACTTGCCCAGGTAGATGTCACCGTTGGCGTGGGCCCGCCGGATCATCTCGTGGGCCGCCTCGGTGTGGTCGGGATCGGTGGTCCGGATGAACCGGTCGGGGCTGATGCCCAGCGCATCCTCGGCGGTCTGGAACAGGGCCACCGTAGCGTCGACGAAGGCCTTGGGCTCCAGGCCCTGCGCCGCGGCGGTGGTGGCGATGTTGACCGAGTACTCGTCGGTACCGGTGAGGAAGCGGGTGTCGTCGCCGATCATGCGATGCCATCGGGCGATGACGTCAGCGCCTACGACCTCGTACAGGGTGTGCAGGCCGGGCCGGTTGTTGGCGTAGGCGATGGCAGTAGTCAGGTAGAAGCGGCGTCGTTCTGTCATGGGTAGGGCGATGGTACTTGAGCGGGCGGGCGCCGGCGTCGTTCAGTCGGGCAGCAGTCGCGCCAGGGACTCGACCATCGTGCCGCTGCAGACCTGCGCGGCGGCATCGGGTCCCAGGCGCTCCTCTAGTCGGCGGCCGAGGGATGGCAGGTCGGTGAGATGCCGGAGGCCGTCGATGAAGACCTCGCGCCGCTGCGCATCGGCCGGACGTGTCTGCGCGTCGACGTCGGCGAGGAAATCGATACCCAGTGCGACGTGATCGGGCCCGATCGATCTCGACCGCGTGGGCGGCATGATCGAGAAAGGCCTCGACCGACCGATCGCCACCCACGAAGTCGCCGACGCCGTTGATGCCCACGAACCCGCCCGCTGCCGCGATGGACCGCAACTGGTCGTCACGCAGGTTGCGCGGATGCTCGTTCACGGCCCGACAGGAGGAATGGCTGGCCACGAACGGGCGCGAGGCGAGGCGCGCGATGTCATCGAAACCGGCGTCGGAGAGATGGCTGACGTCGATGATCATGCCCAGCGACTCCATGCGCTCCATCGCCCGCACCCCGAGCGCGGTCAGGCCGGCACCGGTCTGGCGCTCTCCGAGGCCGTCGGCGAAGGGCGTGCGTCGGTTCCACGTCAACGACGCCATGCGCAGACCGAGGTGCCAGAAGGTGTCGATGAGGTCGATATCGGCAGCGACCGGCTCCATGCCCTCGAACGACACGACCAATGCGATGCGGCCGCTATCGAGCGTCGCCCGCAGCTCCGACGCGCTCGTCACCAGGGCCACATCGGACGCATGCCGCTGCGCCATCTGACGTGTGGTCTCCACCGTTTGCAGCGCGCGCCGTAGCGCACCCTCGCTGACGAACTGGTGGTCCGTCCAGATGGGCAGCACCTGGAGCACCACACCAGCGGCGCGGAGCTGGGGGAGCCAGAAGTCGCCAAAAGGGTCATCGTGCCCCTGGTCGCGGCGGAACTGCACCGCCATGAGCAGGTCGTTGTGGCAGTCAGCCATCGGGTATGTCACGGGGTGGTCTCCTAGTGGCGGAAGTGGCGGCGACCGGTGAAGACCATGGCCGCGCCGGCGGTATCGACCGCAGCGATGACGTCTTGGTCACCTCGGGATCCACCGGGCTCGATGATCGCACTCACCCCTGCCCGCAGACAGACCTCCACGCCATCGGCGAAGGGGAAGAAGGCGTCCGACGCACAGACCGCGCCGCGTGCCTTCTCGCCCGCCTGCTCGACTGCGAGCCTGGAGCTCTGGACGCGGTTCATCTGGCCCGCGCCGACACCGACGACGGCGCCATCACGCACCAGCACGATGGCGTTGGACTTGACATGCCGGACGATGCGCCAGGCGAAGTCGAGGTCAGCCTGCTCACGGTCGTCCGGCTCGCGCTGCGACACCGTCCGCCACGGCGCCCGATCATCCGGCAGCACGTCGGACACCGAGACCAGCACACCACCGCCGGCCGCGCGTGCTTCGAGCGCCACCGTGGTGGGCTGCCTGATGGTCGGATCGGCAAGAAGGCGCAGGTCGGGCTTGGCGGCCAGGATCTGGCGTGCATCAGCGTCGTACCCCTCCGCCACCACGACCTCCAGGAAGAGGCTCGTGAGCCGCTCGGCCAGCGCTCCGTCGACGACACCGCGGACGGCCACCACGCCGCCGAAGGCGCTGACCGGATCAGCCTCCAGGGCACGCTCCCACGCCGGGACCAGGTCATCGGCCTCCGCCGCGCCGCAGGGATTGCCATGCTTGACGATGACCACGGCCTGGCCGTGTAGGTCACGCGCCGCTGCCGCCGCCGCTGAGGCGTCAAGCAGGTTGTTGTAGGAGAGCGGCTTGCCCTGCAGCAGCTCGGCGCCCTCGACGAAGGGGCCGCTGGCAGGGTCGGCACCCACGATCGCGTACAGCGCCGCCTCCTGGTGGGGGTTCTCGCCATAGCGCAGCGGCAACGTGCGTCGCAGGGACAGCGGCAACATCTCGGGCGTGCGCTCGTCCGGCGACCAGCGCGCGGCCAGCGCCCCGCTGATGGCGGCATCGTAGGCAGCGGTGCGGCGGAAGGCCTTGAGCGCCAGCCGGCGCCGCATCAAGAGCGGGATCGCAGCGTGCTCGTCGATGGCCTCGAGTACCGCGGGGTAGTCATCGGGATCGGTGATGACGGCCACCGAGGCGTGGTTCTTGGCCGCGGCGCGCACCAGGGTCGGACCGCCGATGTCGATCTCCTCGATGAGGTCATCGTCGCTGCTGCCCGGCCGGGCGGCCGCCTTCTCGAACTGGTAGAGGTTGACGACCACGAGGCTGAAGGGCTCGATGCCTTGCTCGGCCAGCTGTGCCCGGTGGCCGGGGTCGCGCAAGTCGGCCAGCACCCCGCCATGGATGCGCGGGTGCAGCGTCTTGACGCGACCGTCGAGCATCTCCGGCGCACCGGTGACCGTGGCCACGTCGATGACCGGGACCCCGGCCTCGCGGATGGCCCGTGCCGTGCCGCCGGTGGAGACCAGCTCGAAGCCACGCTCAGCGAGGCCCCGGGCGAGGTCGACGAGGCCGCGCTTGTCGGAGACCGAGAGCAGGGCCCTCGGCCGGGGTGTGTCACTCATGGGGGTCGAGTCGCTGCAGTCGTGCCATGACCTCGTCGACATGCGTCAACCAGGCCCGGTCATCGAAACAGTGGTCCAGGCGTTCGACGGACAGCACCGCGGCCACATCGGGATCGGCTTCGAGCAAGCCGCGCAGGGGCGTTCGCTCGTCGGCCGCACGCAACGCGTTGCGCTGGACGATGGCATAGGCATCGGTGCGCGTCAGGCCGGCGTCGATGAGCGTGGTCAGCAGGCGTGAGGAGGCATGCAGGCCCAGGCCCCGCTCGATGTTCTCGGCCATCCGCTCGGGCCGCACCACCAGACCCTCGACCAGACCGCGGAACCGTTCCAGCATGTAGTGCAGCAGGGTGGTGGCCCCGGGCAGCGCCACCCGCTCGACCGATGAGTGGCTGATGTCACGCTCGTGCCACAGCGCCTGGTCCTCCATGCCCGCAAGGGCGTAGCCGCGCAGCAGCCGGGACATGCCGGTGAGTCGTTCGGCAAGGATGGGGTTGCGCTTGTGGGGCATGGCCGAGGACCCCGTCTGACCGGACTTGAAGGGCTCACCCACTTCCGCGATCTCGGTGTGCTGGAGGTTGCGGATTCTCGACAGCGAAGCGCTCGAGCGAGCCACCGGTGACCGCGATGGCGGCCAGAAAGGCAGCATGGCGGTCGCGCTGCACGATCTGGGTGCTGGCGGAGTCGGCGGCGAGTCCCAGGCGGCCGAGCGCCGCGGCCTCCACCGCCGGCGGCAGCTGCGAGTAGGTGCCAACGGGCCCGGAGATCTTGCCCGTGGCGAGGTCGGTGGCAGCCGCGCGCAACCGGGTGCGGGAGCGATCGAGCTCGAAGGCCCATGACGCCAGCTTGAGCCCGAACGTGAGCGGCTCGGCGTGTACACCGTGGGTGCGGCCCATCTGGAGGGTGTCGGCATGTTCACGTGCCCGTGTCACGACGACCGCGATGACCGCGTCCAGCCGGTCCAGGATGAGGTCGGCCGCGGCGCGGCACTGCAGCGCTAGGCCGGTGTCGACCACGTCGCTGCTGGTGAGCCCGTAGTGCAGGTAGCGGCCCGCCTCCCCCACCGACTCCGCGACTTGGGTGACGAAAGCCACCACGTCGTGATCGGTGGTGCGCTCCAGCTCGTTGATGCGATCGATATCGACGTGTGCGCGCGCCTCGATGGCGGCCACGGCGTCGGCTGGGACGTCACCTCGCTCGGCCAGTGCCCCGAGCACCGCCGACTCCACGCGCAGCATGTGCTCGAAGCGGCTGCGCTCGGACCACAACTCGGCCATCTCGGGCAGCGTGTAGCGCCCGATCATGCGTCGGCCCGCGGCCTCTGGTGGAACGGCTGCCGGGTGATCGTCTG
Source organism: uncultured Chloroflexia bacterium (assembly GCA_963778955.1). Taxonomy (GTDB): domain Bacteria; phylum Chloroflexota; class Limnocylindria; order Limnocylindrales; family CSP1-4; genus JAFMJV01. Next base: position 138,351 of record CAVZWI010000002.1, on the reverse strand, counting down.
GGTCCGCTCCGGCCCCACGCTGACGATGGCGACCGGTGCGCCGGCGGCGGCTTCGATGGCGTCGATGAAGGCCACCGCATCGGCGGGCAGATCGTCCATGCGGCGCGCGCCGGAGATGTCCTCCTCCCATCCGGGAAGCACCTCGTAGACCGGTTCGGCGGCCTGCAGGTCGATGAGCGGCAGCGGCCAGCGGGCTTCCTGGCCGCGGACGCGATAGCCGGTGGCGATGCGCAGCTCCTCCATGCCGCTGAGGATGTCGAGCTTGTTGACCATCAGGTCGCTGACGCTGTTGACCGCGACCGAATAGCGCAACGGCACCGCATCGAGCCAGCCACAGCGGCGCTGCCGGCCGGTCGTGGTGCCGAACTCGTGGCCCTTCTCCAGCAGGTAGCGGCCGGCCTCGTCATCGAGCTCGGTCGGGAATGGCCCGGAGCCGACACGGGTGGAGTAGGCCTTGATGATCCCCAGCACGTGGTCGATCTGGAGGGGGCCGACTCCGCCGCCGGTGCAGGCGCCGCCGGCGATGGGGTTGCTGGAGGTGACGAAGGGATACGTCCCGTGATCGAGGTCGAGCAAGGTCCCCTGGGCGCCCTCGAGGATGACGAACTTGCCCTCGGCGAGGGCGTCCTGCACGAGGTTGGTGGTGTCGACGATGTGCGGGCGCAGTCGCTCCCCCCAGGCGATCGCTTCGGCCAGCAGATCATCGAGGTCGAAGCCCGGCTGCCCGTAGGACTCGTGAAGGATGGCGTTGCGCTCGGGCAGGACGCGTGCCAGCCGGTCGCGCAGCGCCTTGGGGTCGAGCAGGTCCTCCATGCGCACCCCGGCACGCCAGGCGCGGTCGGCGTAGGTGGGGCCGATCCGCGACGCGTGGTGCCGATCTCCGACCCCGAGAGTCGCGCCTCAGCCGCCCCGTCGAGCGCGATGTGATACGGCATGATCACGTGTGCAGCACGGCTGACGCGGATGCGGCGGGGGTCGACGCCGCGCGCTGCGAGCATGTCCATCTCGCTGATGAGCGTCTGCGGATTGACCACCACGCCGTTGCCGATGACCGGGGTGATGTGGTCGTGCAGCACGCCCGACGGCACCAGGTGCAGCTTGAAGACCTCGTCGCCGATGACGACGGTGTGGCCGGCGTTGTCACCGCCTTGGTAGCGGACCACAAGGTCGACCGACTTGGACAGCAGGTCGACGGCCTTGCCCTTGCCCTCGTCGCCCCACTGCAAGCCCACGATCACGCTGGCCGGCATCAGCGGCCCGACGCTGTAGTGATGGCGGCTGGGACCGACGGTCGTCCATGCACGACGACCGTTGCGATGCTGCTGATGGCTCCACTCCCCTGACGATCGGCGCCCGCGGCGCGTTGCCGACCCGATGATAGCGGTCGCCGCCAGGCACGACCGGGCCGACGGAATGGCGGCCACGTTGGCCAGGGCCATGGCTATGATCTTGGGGACGTGAACACCTGCGGAATCCGCTTGCGGCGCTGAAGTAGCCGGCGGCCGCCACACTTGGGAGGGGACATGGACGTACTGCCGAAATGGACGACCGTCGTCTCTGGTGTGCAACGTCTCGGGAACGCCGCGTTCGACCGCGTCTTTCGTGTCGACACGGCAGGCTTCATCGATGTTCCTGAGCTCGGGTTCGAGACAGACTGCGGGCGAGCCTACATGCCCTCCAACTGGATCAACCTCATCAGCCTGGCGCGCATGATGCGTGCGCTCGACATCGGCGACGACGACACGTTCCTCGACCTGGGCTGTGGCAAGGGGCAGGTGCTCTTCGTGGCCGCCCATTTCCGGTTCGGCCGCGTCATCGGGATCGACCTATGCAAGGACCTGGTCTCGGTCGCCCGCCGCAACATGGACCCGGGTAGACATCGCTTCAAGGCGGGGAAGGTGGACCTGGTCGTCGGCGACGCTGCGGAGTACCAGGTTCCGGCCGATGTCAACGTCTGCTACCTCTACAACTCGTTTCCCCGACACGTCCTGGAGCGAGTCATGGCGCGACTGGACGCGTCGCTCGTCGCGCATCCGCGCCGCATGCGCATCCTCTACCTGGAATTGGTCGACGCCGACGTCCTTGCCGCACACGGGTTTCGCGAAGTCCGGAGGATCAGGCGGCTGCGGCAGTTCGTTCGGAGCGAACCCCGACGGGAGCCGCAGCCAGGAGACCCACGCTAAGGGAGTGACGCTCGGCTGCGGCGGAAGCGGTCGAGCGGATGCCCGCGGGAGCGGTCGAGCCGTCGCTCGCCCAGCTTCAGGCGTGGGCTGAGCGTCCGCCGACGGGCAGCGCGCGATCGACGACCAGGCGACGGGGATTAGACCGTGGCGTCGTCCTCGGCTGCCTCGGCTCCTGCAGCGTCGGCTTGTTCGGCTTCTTCGACGATCTTGTCGGCGGCCTTCTGGACCTCCGAGAAGCGTTCTTCCAGGGCACCTTGGAGTTCCTTGAAACGTGTCTCAAGGTGTGATCCAAGGGCTTCGAAGTCGCGCTTCTCGATGTCGGACCGGATCCGCTCGAACTCGACCCGGATGTCACGACCGGAGTCGCCTGCGCTGATGGTCGCGGCGGCCACACCGATGGCGACACCGCTGACCAGACCAAGGATGAAACGGAACATGACCCCTCCTTCGCGGACCCGGATGTGATCCTGCTCGACGGAACCGGGATTCCGCTCGATGCGCTGTGATGGCGACCTCGCCGTGTCGGTCAAGGATACTCGCGAGCGAGCCGAACGCAGGTCGAGCGACCGGTGCCGGAGGGGAGCACGGCACCGGTCGCTTGCTGGGTGGGATCGTTCGTGTCAGGCCGCGGCGGCCTCGGCTTCCTGGTCTTCGGCCACCGCGTCTTCGGCGTCAGTCGCCTCGGCAACTGCCTCGTAGTCGTCGGGTCCGGCCGGATCGAGGCCCATGACCTCGGCCTGCGTCTCAAGCGCCTGGGCCGCGGTCTCGGCCGCATAGTCCTTCTTGCGGCGGCCGGATAGCATCTCCACGCTGTTGGCCACGATCTCGGTGCGGTAGTGCTTGATCTTGCGATCGTCCTCCCAGCGGCGGGTCTGGAGACGACCCTCCAGCGAGACCATCTGGCCCTTGCCGAGGTACTGCCCACAGATGTCTGCCAGGCGTTCCCAGGTCACGATGGCGTGGTATTCGGTGCGCTCTTCGCCACCGCGATACTCGTTGGTCGCCAGGCTGAAGTTGGTGACCGTCTTGCCGCTGGGCAGCGAGCGCATCTCCGGGTCGCGCGTGAGTCGTCCGGTCAACAGGACTCGGTTCATCGAAAAGACCTCCCTGCCGGTGCTGATCATGGGCACCGGCTCGCTACACATCGGCGGGTATCGATGTCGGCGGGTCCTCGGCGGTGGGTGGCCCACACTAGCCGGCGACGCTTATCCCTCGCTGTACCGCCACTCCATCCGCTGTTGCGATACGGCGGTGCGAGAATGGACCGCGCGCACAGGAGACTGGACTCGGGATGAGACGCGAACCCCTGACCTTGGTGGCGGTGCTGACGCTCCTATCGCTGCTGATCGCGGTCGGCGCCACGAGCGTGCAGGCGCAGGACGCGACGCCTCCGGGCGCGACGACGCCGAGCGGCGAGGCCGACCGCGTGACGCGACTCATCGAGGGCATGAGCTTGCGCGAGAAGGTCGGCCAGCTGTTCATGAGCCGCGTCTATGGCGACCGCGCGGACGACCCCGCACCCGCCGCCCGGGCAGCCAATCGCCAGTATCTGGGCGTGGACGATGCGCGCCAGCTCATCGAGCGATTCGGGGTCGGCTCGATCGTGTACTTCGAATGGACCGGCAACCTCGGCACGCCCAGCAAGATCGCCAAGCTGTCGAACGGCATCCAGCAAGCCGCGCTCGACACGGGCACTCCGCCGCTGCTGATCAGCACCGACCAGGAACAGGGTGTGGTGGTGCGGCTGAGTCCACCTGCGACCCAGTTCCCAGGCTCGATGGCACTTGGCGCGACGCGTGATCCCGAACTGGCTCGCGAGGCCGCCCGGGTGACCGGCCAAGAGCTTCGCGCGGTCGGCATCCGGCAGAACCTGGCACCGGTGGCCGATGTCAACGTCAACCCTGCCAACCCGGTCATCGGCATCCGCTCCTTCGGCTCGAAGGCATCGCTCGTCTCCGATATGGTGGTGCCGCAGGTCCAGGGCTTCCAGGACGACGCCGGGGTTGCGGCTACGGCCAAGCACTTCCCCGGGCATGGCGACACCGACATCGACAGCCACACCGGCCTGCCTACGATCAGGCACAGCGAGAAGACCTGGTGGGCCGTCGACGCGCCCCCGTTCGAGGCGGCCATCGCGGCCGGTGCGGACGTCATCATGACGGCCCACGTGGCGGTGCCGGCGCTTGACCCCAGTGGTCGTCCGGCCACGCTCTCGCGTCCCATCCTCACGGGCATCCTGCGTGAGCAGATGGGCTTCGACGGCGTGATCATGACCGACTCACTCACGATGGCCGCGGTCCGCGAGCGGTTCGGCGACGAGCGCGTGCCGGTGCTGGCTCTCAAGGCGGGCGCCGATGTCCTGGCCGATCCGCCACGACTGTCCCGCGCCTATCGCGCCGTCATGGCTGCGGTCCAGAGTGGCGAGCTGACCGAGGAACGCATCGACGGATCGGTCGAACGGATCTTGCGGCTCAAGGAGCGCCTGGGCCTGTTCGATGACCCCATGGTGGATGCTGACGCCGCGACCGAGGCGCTGGGCACGCCGGCCAACGAGGCCGTAGCGCAGGCGGTGGGAGATGCCTCGGTGACGGTCCTGCGGCTGCGCCCCACCCGCCGGATCCCGGTGCCCGACGATTGGTCGATCCTCCTGACCGGCTGGGACGACGCCGGCGTGCGCACGCTCGAGGACGAGCTACGTGCGGCTGGGCGGCAGGTCGAAGCCCGCTGGACCGGCGCGGAGCCGACGAAGCGCGCCATCGCGGCCGCGGCCAAGGCGCAGCGGCGACACGACATCACGGTCGTCGTGACCGCCTACCTCGGTGCTGACCAGCGGCAACGCCAGCTGGTGCGCCCGCTCATGCGTGGCGGTCGCACCATCATCGTCAGTGTCCGCTCGCCCTACGACGCCGGCTGGTTCCCGTCAGCGGCCGTCCATGTCGCGACCTACGGCTCCGTCCCAGCGTCGATGCGGGCACTGGCACGCATCCTCGCCGGCCAGGCGGGCTCGGTGGGCCGGTCACCGGTGCGCATCCCCTACCCCGGTCGAGCTGAGACCCTGTTCCCCTTCGGCGCCGGGGTCGTCCTGGAGTCACCGTGAGCCTGCCCCCGCCTGTGCAGCGCTGGGTCGACGCCCTGGGACCGTCGGCCGATCCCGGCGCGACGGCGGTAATCGAAGGTCGAGCCCGTTTCCGGCGTGGAGGCAAGGGTCCGTGGCTACCCATCGAGGCGGTGATGTGGCACGAGCTGGGCCACAACCACGTCGTCGACCTACGGATCGGCCTTGGCCCGCTCACCTTCATCCGCGGACTGGACGGCTACCTCGACGGCACCGGATTCAGCCGCATCAGCCACACGCTGGACGTGGGGCCGGAGATCGACCAGGCGTCACTGCTGTTCATGTGGTCGGAGGCCATCCTCTTCCCCGCCGCCTGGATGGAACGCGAGGACGTGGTCTGGACGCCCCTGACCGACGACCTCGTCGCAGTCGCCTTCTCGCAGCCGGCACTGTCGGATGGAGCCCGGTTGGCCTTCGACCCTGGCAGCGGCATGCCGACGCACTTCATCACCGATCGTTTCAAAGGCGTGGGCGGGAGGAGGACCGAGTGGCGGGTCGACTACGAGGAGTGGCGCCCCACCAAGGACGGCGTCCTCCTGCCAGCGGCCGCGGTCGCCGTGTGGGGTGACGAGCCCGGTCCCTGGTTCCGGATGGAGATCGAGCGCGCCAATCCCGGCGCCGACGTCAGCGGGGCGATGGCGCGGGGCCGGGCACTGCTTGCCGAGATCGCGGACGACCCTACCAGGAACCCGCGGTAGGTCGGTCGGTCGCTCAGTCCTCGTCGACTGCTCGGTCCTCATCGACCGCGAACAGCTCCCGACGCGGCAGGCCGCTCTCTTCGGCGACCATGCGCGCGGCGACCGAGCGCTTCACGCCCTCGGCCACCAGTCGATCGACGCGAGTCCGACCGGCTTCCAGGCTGACCGCCGCTGCCTCAGCCGTGGTCGAGCCGGCGACGACGATGACGACCTCGCCCTTGATCGGCGACTCGGCAAGCTCGTCGGCCAAGGTCGCCAATGACCCGCGGCGGACCTCCTCGTGGAGCTTGGTCAGCTCGCGGCAGACGGCGGCCGTTCGTTCCCGGCCGCAGGCACGCGCCAGGTCGGCCAACGTCGCCGGGGTACGACCGTGCGCCTCGAAGATGACGGTGGCGCGCTCGTCGCTGGCGATGCGGGTCAGGCGCTCCCTGCGTTCACGACCCTTGCGCGGCAGGAATCCCTCGAACCCCCACCGTGGCGCCGGGATGCCCGAGGCGACCAACGCCGCCAATACGGCCGAGGCACCCGGGATGGGCACCACCGCGCCGCCGCGCTCGGCCCAGGCCGAAACGAGCACGTCGCCCGGATCGCTCACCAGTGGCGTGCCCGCGTCGGTCACGAGTGCCACGTCATCGCCCGCCTCGAGCCGCTCCAGCAACTCTCGAGTGCGCCGATCGTCGCTGTGGGCGTGATAACTCAGCAGCGGCGTATCGATGTCGAACCGCGACCACAGCTTGCGCGTGACGCGGGTGTCCTCTGCCGCCACCACGGACACCGCTCGCATGACCTCCAGCGCGCGCAACGTGATGTCCCCGAGGTTGCCGATGGGGGTGGCGACGACGAAGAGGGTGCCGCGCCCGCGTTCCCCTGTGGCGCTAGGCACGCGAGGAGCGTGGCCGGCGGCGCGGGTACAGATAATCGATGCCAGCGGTGCGGGGCCCGATCTTGGCGATGGGCGGGACCTGCCGCTTGAACTCCGAGCCCGCCACCATACGATCGATGCGATCGACCAGCTCGGGTGCGAAACCATCGGCCACGACCTCATCGATGGAGTGTCGCCGGTCGACCAGGCGGTACAGGATCCGATCAAGCTCGGCGTAGCTGAAGCCCACCTCCGCCTCATCGGTCTGGCCGGGCCAGAGGTCGGCCGAGGGTGCCTTGGTGATGACGGCGTCGGGCACGCCCACCGCCGCACTGAGCTGGCGGACCTGGGACTTGTAGAGGTCGCCGATGGGATTGAAGGCGCTGGCGCTGTCGCCCCACAGCGTGCTGTAGCCGATGAGCGTCTCGGTCTTGTTGCCGGTCCCCACCACCAGCCCACCCCACGTGACCGAGTGGTCGTACAACACCATCATGCGTGCCCGCGCCATGAAGTTGCCGCGCCGCAACGGCGCCGCATCTTCCCGCCCGTGATCGAAGTAGCCGTCGACGATGGCGCTGATGTCGACCAGCTCGCTGGCGCAGCCCAGGCGGCGCACGACCTCCTCCGCATCTGCGCGCGACTCCGGCGAGGATGTGCGGTAGGGCATCAGCACGCACAGCACGTTGACGGAGCCGATCGCCTCTGCGACCAGGTACGCCACCAGTGCCGAATCGATGCCGCCAGAGAGCCCCAGCAAGACCTTGCTGAAACCGGCCTGACCTAGCTGCGCACGGATGAACTCGCCGATGATGCGACGGGCGGCATCGGTATCGATGGCCAGTTCCACTGGCAGTTCGAAGGCAGTCGGGACGCTCACGGTCGTTTGGCGCTCCTGGCGTTGCGCTCCAGGCGCTCGTTGAGGATCTGGTCGAGCTGGCGCATCACGACCTCCGGACGCTCATCGCGGAGCAGCGGCGAGGCGATGCGTTCGCGGCGCAGCTCGGCCGGCTCGATCTGGGTGAGGAACAGGCCCTCATCGTGGGTCGGCGCACGGAAGATGCTGCTGCCGTCCGGGGCCACGACTTCCGAGCCGCCCCAGAAGGTGATCGACTCATCCACGCCGACGCGATTGACGAAGATGACGTAGCTGGTCGTCAGCTGTGCATAGGTGCGGTCTATCGAACGCCACGACCCGGCGGTACCCAGGCCGGTCTCGTTGATGGCGGCCACGTCACGGCCCGGCGAGGAGGACACGTTGATCAGCACCTGGGCACCGTCGAGGGCGAGCAGCTGCGGCGTCGCGAGGTGCCAGAAGTCCTCGCACACACTGATGCCCAGGCGCAGGCCAAGGCGGTCCGACGTGACCGCCCGGATGGTGGAGCCGGGCGCGAAGAAGCGGCGCTCATCGAAGAGGCCATAGGTCGGCAGGAACACCTTGCGGTGGACGTGGCGAACGAGGCCGCCCTCCAGCAATGCCGCAGCGATGAAGAGCTTGTGGTCCGACGATTCCTCGACGAAGGAGACCACGCAGCTGATGCCATCCGCGGCCTGGGCAAGCGCCATCAGCCGCGGGTCGTCACGTCCGATGGCCACCTCAGCGTTGAGTCCTGGAGCAGGTAGCCGGTCAGGCCCAGCTCGGGAAAGACGAGCAGGTCCGCAGCGTGCGAGCGCGCCTCGGCGATGAGTGCGTGATGACGCTCCAGGTTGGCGTCAAGATCGCCGAGGCGCGGGGCGATCTGGGCGAGTGCGACGCGGATGGCTGCCATCGACAGAGTGTATGCGGCAGTCGCCTCGTAGTCCCGACCGGTCAGTAGGTCTCCACCTGGACCGGCGTGAGCGCGAAGTCCCCGACGTTTCGGGTCAGCACGGCGGCGCCCACGGCATCCGCGGCCGCCGCGATGAGTGCGTCCGCAAGGGCGAGGCGACGACCACTCTCGTGTGCCTGCCTCCGCCACCAGCCCGCCCGCATCGCGCTTTCCGGCCCGGGCTGGATGAATTCGATCGGCTCAAGGATGCCCACGAGGTTCGGCTCGTCACGTTGGCGTAGCCCAGCGCGCACCTCACAGATGACCACCTCGTTCACGTACGGCTCATCCCCAGACTCGTAGATGGCGCGTTGCCTGTCGACCGCCGCGGGCAACCCATCCAGCAGGTCGATGACGAAGGTGGAGTCGAGGAGATACTTCATTCGGGATCGGCCTCGCGACTGGTCTTCTCGGCGCGCATCATCCGCACCCAGGCAACGACATCCTCTGAGGTGCGCCAGTGTGGATAGTCGGCCGCCTTGAGTGACCCGGCGTAGCGCTCGATCGACAGGCGCAACTGCTCCCGCTTGATGGCCTTGCGAATGGCAGCCTCCACGAAGGCACTCCGGTTGCGCGGCCCGGAGATCTCATCGAGTTGTTCGATAAGATCCTCTGGGAGGCTGAGGTTCACCGGGACCTTTCGTGTCGCGGCCGGAGCTGGAGCGGCGGCCGGCTCCTTGATGCGCAGAGTCATGCGCACATCTTTACACGTTGCTCTGTGCGGGTCAACATCCTGGGCCGCGCATGTTCTGGGCCGCGCAGCGATCCGCTCGAGCAGGACCCGCACTTGCGCACCAAGCAACGACGGGACGAGGGACGGCGGGCGGAGCCTTGGGTCGACCGAGCCTCCCGGGGATGGCGCCGGCAGGGCCTCGCGGCGCCAGCATGGGGGCGCGGACCCTGACCGCGGGTCCGTTTCCGAATGGCAACAGGCCACTCACGGTGCTAGGCTTCGCCCCACGCCGCGGAGGGTGCGAGGGCTGTGTCGCGCTGCGCACCTGCGGGAGGCTGTTGTGGGACGCCGTCCGACCGAGCCGAGGGACCCTGTGTTCGGGTGCCCGGTCCGACTGACGCTCCCCGTGAGTGCCCCCGTCGCCGTCGCGGTAAGCAAGAGGAGACACGATGACCCGACGACCCAACTGGGTGTCTGCGGCAGCCATCGGTGGTGCCATCGCCCTGCTGGCGGTGTCTGCGGCCCCGGTGTTCGCGCAGACCGCCCCCGAAGGACCTGGGGAAGGCGGCTACAGCGCCTATCCGACCTACGCCGACGTCGACTGTGGCGCGGGCACGTTCAACGGCGTGGACTACACCGGCAACCTGGCCAAGATCGAGGCCACCGACGGCTCGACCGTCGTCTTCACCCTGTGCAACCCGGATCCGGCGTTCCTGCCCAAGGTCGCCTTCTCGCCGTTCGCCATCAACGATGCGGACTACCTCATCGAGACCGGCGGTGGCGGAGCCCTGGTCGACAATCCCAACGGCACCGGCCCCTTCACGCTCGAAGAGTGGCGTCGCGGTGACGAGGTCATCTTCGCCGCCAACCCTGACTACTGGGGTGAGGCGCCCATGAACCAGCGCACCGTGCTGCGCTGGTCGAGCCAGCCCGGCCAGAAGCTCATCGAGCTCCAGTCCGGCACCGTGGACGGTATCGACAATCCCAGCGTCGACGACCTCGACGCCATCAAGGCCGATCCGGCCCTGACCGTCATCCCGCGCGAAGGCCTCAACATCTTCTACGTGGGCATGAACAACACCTACCCGCCCTTCGACAACGAGAAGGTCCGCCAGGCCATCGCCATGGGCATCGACAAGGATCGCATCGTCAACCAGTTCTACAGCGAAGGCTCGTCCGTGGCGAACTACTTCACGCCATGCTCGATCCCGTTCGCCTGTGTCGGCGACGCCTTCCCGTCCTTCGACCCGGAAGCCGCCAAGGTGCTGCTGGCCGAGGGCCTCGCCGAGGAGGGTCTCGAAGCCTTCCCGGAGGTTCCCATCTCCCTGCGCGTCGTCGACCGTGCCTACCTGCCCTTCCCTGAGCAGGTCGCCGTGGACCTGCAGGACCAGCTGTTGCAGAACCTGGACATCCCGACCACCATCGACGTCCAGGAATCCGGGACCTTCATCGACAACTCCGATGCCGGCAATCTCAGCGGCTTCCACCTGCTCGGCTGGAACGCTGACTATCCCGATCCCACCAACTTCCTCGACTACCATTTCGGCCCCGGTGCCAGCAAGCAGTTCGGCAACGGCTTCCCCGATATCCACGCGGCGTTGACCACCGGCGGCTCGACCTCCGACGAGGCTGCCCGCGAGGCTGCCTATGCCGAGGCCAACACGCTGCTGGCCCAGCACGTCCCGATGGTCCCGATCGCCAGCGGTGGTTCGTCCACGGCCTGGCAAGCTGACGTCGAGGGAGCTCATTCCTCGCCGCTCGGCAACGAAGAGTTCGCCTCGATCGGCCCCGGTGCTGATGACACGCTCGTCTTCATGCAGAATGCGGAGCCCATCGGCATGTACTGTGCCGACGAGACCGATGGCGAGTCACTCCGTGCCTGCGAGCAGATCATGGAGCCGCTCTACGCCTTCGAGGTCGGTGGCACTGCCACCACGCCGCGCCTGGCCAAGGAGTGCACCGCCAACGAGGACCTCACGGTCTGGACCTGCACGCTGCAGGATGGCGTCATGTTCCAGAACGGAGCCGCGCTCGACGCCAACGACGTCGTGACCTCGTATGCGGTCCAGTGGGACGCCGCCAACCCGCTGCACGTCGGTCGTGACGGCAGCTTCACCTACTTCTCGTCCCTCTGGGGTGGGTTCCTGAACCCGCCTCCGGCTGAGGGATAGCCGACCCTTCGAGTCGTAGGGATGAAGGGCGCTGCTTAGCAGCGCCCTTCATTCACGCCTGACAGGCACCATCGTTCCAAGCCACTACTCGGGATGGGATGACCCAATACATCATCCGGCGCGTGCTGCTGAGCCTGATCACGTTGTTCGGCATCATCGCCATCGTCTTCGTCATCGCTCGGCTCCTGCCCGGCGATCCCTGCCTTTCGGCGCTCGGTGAGCGTGCCACGGCCGCCATCTGCGATGCCTTCAACGAGCGGTTCGGTCTGAACGAACCCATCCTCACCCAGTTCGTGCTCTACATCCAGCAGGTCTTCACCGGCGACCTCGGTGATTCGATCCGCTACGGCCGGCCCGTCACCGACATCCTCATCGAACGCCTGCCCACCACCGTCGAATTGGCGACCTACTCGCTGATCTTCGCCTCGATCGCCGGTGTCAGCCTGGGCCTCGTCTCGGCCCTTCGGCGTAACTCGCGTACGGACGTGACCACGATGTTCGTGGCCATCCTGGGCGTTTCCATCCCCATCTTCGTGCTGGCGCTGCTGCTCCAGTTCACGTTCGCGGTGGCCCTGCCCAACGTCACCAACGACCTGCTCGGGGTGCGCGTCGGCCTCCCACCGTCGGGTCGACTGTCACCGGGATTGGAATACCAGACCTTGGCCCAGGCCTTCGGCCTGGAGGACGTCGGCGGCATCGTCGGCGGTGCCCTCGCCTTCATCTCCGGTCTCTATACCATCAGCTTCCTGGTCACGCTGCAGTGGAACCAGTGGATCGACGCAGTCCAACATCTCATCCTGCCGGTCATCGCGTTGGGCACCATCTCCCTCGCCATCATCGCGCGCATCACGCGCTCGTCGCTGCTGGAGGTCCTGGGCCTCGACTACATCCGCACCGCCCGCGCCAAGGGCGTCTCGGAGCGCAACGTGCTGCGCAGGCACGCCTTCCGCAACGCGATGATCCCCGTGGTCACCATCATCGGCCTGCAGCTGGGCCTGCTGCTCGCCGGTGCCGTGCTGACCGAGACGGTCTTCAACCTCACCGGCGTGGGTCGCACCATGTACGAATCGATCGAAGCGCGCGACTACATCGTGGTCCAGGCGTTCACGCTCATCATCGCGGTGATCTACCTGACCGTGAACCTGTTCGTCGATATCTCCTACGCCTTCCTCGACCCCAGGATCCGGCTCAAGTGAGGGCACCGTCGGTGAGCGAAGCCAAGGTGGCTGCCCAAAGTGCGCAGACCTCGGGCTCGGCCCGGAGTGCCAAGGTCCGCGAGACGCTGCGCAACATCCTGGCCCAGCGCTCGGCGCGGGTCGGCCTCTTCCTGCTGGCCATCCTGGTCCTGACGGCGATCTTCGCCGATGTCGTCGCCCCGTATGCCCCCAACGACAACCTCAACGGCCCCGGTGAACCGGGGCGCCGAGCCGAACCCTGCATCCACCTCTTCTATGAGCTGCCCGTCCTCGGCGCCTGGGGCTGTCCGGCGGACCAGCCGGAAACATGGTTGGGCACCGACGGCAACAGTCGCGATATCTTCAGCCGCGTCGTGCACGGTTCCCGCGTCTCACTGCCCCTCGGGCCGATCGTGGTCGGCTTCGCCATCCTCATCGGCGCACTCTTCGGCGCCGTCGCGGGCTGGGCCAGCGGCTGGCCCGACAACGTCCTCATGCGCATCATGGACATCGTGCTCTCGTTCCCGGCACTGATCCTCGCCATCGCCATCGTCACGCTCATCGGCAACGGCCTCTATAACGCCGTGGCGGCGGTGGTCATCGTGTCGATCCCTCTGTACGCACGCCTCACGCGCTCCGCCGTACTCTCGACGCGAGAGAAGGACTTCGTCACGGCCTCGCGCGCGCTGGGCGAGTCCAGCTCGGGCATCCTGCGTCGGCGCATCATCCCGAACTCCATCACCCCGCTCATCGTGGCCGGCTCTCTCGGCATCGCCACGGCCGTGCTGGAAGTCGCGGCACTGTCGTTCCTGGGGCTGGGCATCTCGGAGCCCACCGCCGAGTGGGGCGCCATGATCGGTCGCGACTTCAACTCCATCTTCACGCGACCACTGCTGGTGCTCGCTCCGGCGGTCGCGCTGACGCTCATGGTGCTGGGCTTCAATCTGCTTGGTGACGGGGTTCGCGACGCGCTCGATCCGAGGCTCAACAGGTGACCGGCGTGGCCGACGACGGCAACGACCAGCACATCCTCGAGGTCAAGGGCCTCAGGACGTCGTTCTACACGCGAGCCGGGGTCATCCGTGCCGTGACCGGTATCGACTTCCACGTCAACAAGGGCGAGGTGCTGGGCCTGGTCGGGGAGTCAGGCTGTGGCAAGTCCGTGACCTCGCTGAGCATCCTCGGCCTGGTCGGCGAACCGGGCAAGGTCGAGGCCGGCGAGGTGCTGTTCGGCGGCCGCGACCTGCTGACGCTGTCGGATGACGAGATGCGCAAGATCCGTGGCGATCGCATCGCCATGATCTTCCAGCAGCCGCAGTCATCGCTGAACCCGGTCATGAAGGTCGGCCCTCAGATCACCGAGGCGCTGCTCATCCATCGAGGCCTCGACGAGAAGGGGGCGCGAGCACGCAGCCTCGAGCTCATGGAGATGGTGGGCATCCCGGACCCCAAGGCTCGCTACGAGGCCTATCCCTTCGAGATGTCTGGCGGCATGGCGCAGCGCGTCATGATCGCCATCGCCCTCTCGTGCGAGCCGGAGCTGCTCATCGCGGACGAGCCCACGACCGCGCTCGACGTCACCATCCAGGCGCAGATCCTTGACCTCATGCGCACGCTGCAGCAGGAGACCGGCACGGCCATCGTGCTCATCACCCACGACCTCGGCGTGGTCGCCGAGATGTGTGATCGTGCCGCGGTCATGTACGCCGGTGAGATCGTCGAGCAGACCGATGTGCGCACGCTGTTCGCCGACCCCAGGCATCCCTACACCCAGGGCCTCATCGGCGCCGTCCCGGTACCCGGCGAGATCGTCGACGAGCTCGCCACCATCCCCGGTTCGGTGCCCAATCTCATCGAGCTGCCCGATGGCTGCCGTTTCGCACCCCGCTGCGGGGCGCGCGTGGAGCATGGCAACGTGCTGGCGGAGCGGGTCCACCCGGAGCTGCGTCCGGTGACCGACGGACACGTGGTGCGCTGCTGGCTCTACCACCACGAGGACGGCAGTCTCCGTCCTGACCCGGATGTGTGGCCGGAGGCTGGGGCGTGACGGGGACCGACAGGGTCGGGACCGAGGCCAAGGTGCTCACGACGTTGGGCACCACCAAGGTCAAGGACCCTCTGGTTCGCCTCGATGGGCTCAAGAAGGCCTTTCCCATCAAGGCCGGCGTGTTGCAGCGGACCGTTGCCGAACTGCGCGCGGTCGATGGCGTGGATCTTGAGATCGCCCGTGGTGAGACGCTGGGCCTGGTCGGCGAATCGGGCTGCGGCAAGACCACCATCGGGCGCCTGCTGCTGCGTCTCATCGACCCCACGGGTGGTCGCATCATCTTCGACGGCACGGACATCACCGAACTGCAGGGCAAGGACCTGCAGCCCTATCGACGCAAGATGCAGATCGTCTTCCAGGACCCCTTCGCCTCACTCGATCCGCGCCAGCTGGTGGGCGACAGCATCGGTGAGGGACTCCGCATCCACAAGATCGGGACCGCCGAAGAACGGCGCAAGAAGGTCGCCGACATGATGGACCTGGTGGGCCTCCAGCCGTACCACGCCGACCGCTATCCACATGAGTTCAGCGGCGGCCAGCGGCAGCGCATCGGCATCGCGCGCGCACTCGTGCTTGAACCGGAGATCATCGTCTGCGACGAGCCCGTCTCCGCGCTCGACGTGTCCATCCAGGCCCAGGTGCTGAACCTGCTCAAGTCGCTCCAGAAGGAGTTCGGCCTGACGTACCTGTTCATCGCACACAACCTCGGCGTGGTCGAGCACATCAGTGACCGGGTGGCGGTGATGTACCTGGGTCGCGTCGCGGAGCTCACCAACCGTGAGCAGCTCTATCGCGACCCCCGCCACCCCTACACCATGGCGCTGATGTCGGCCATCCCCCTGCCGGACCCCACCATCAAACGCAAGCGCATCATCCTGACCGGCGACGTCCCCAGCCCGGTCGATCCTCCGTCGGGCTGCAACTTCCATCCGCGCTGCTGGCTGCGTCATCGCCTCGGTGATCCCGAGACTCTGCGCGAGTGACGTCCCCCAGCTGGTCGACCCCACGCCTGAGGATGGCGAGGAACAGCTCGTGGCCTGCCACTTCCGAGAGCAGAGCGCGATCGAGTTGGAGAGAGCCTCGCAGGTCGAGGAAGTGGTCAGCTAGCGATGGCCAGCTAGCAGTCAGCTAGCCAGACACAGGGAGGGCGTGAGCGTGCCGGTCGTGGTGCTGCTGGGGACACTCGACACCAAGGGTGCAGAGTTGCGCTACCTGCGCGATCGCATCATCGCGGCCGGCTGCGAGGTGACGCTCGTCGATACCGGCGTGCGCGGCGGCGACCTGGACGCTGGCCTCGACGTCGACATCCGCCCCGACATCGGTGCTGACCAGGTGGCTGCTGCTGCCGGTGAGGACCGCGCCGCACTGGCAGCCGCGGCCGACCGCGGCCCGGCCGTCATGGCCATGGCGCGCGGCGCCACCGAGATCGTTCGGCAGTTGCACGCGAAGGGTCGGCTGGACGGCATCGGCGGGTTGGGCGGCTCCGGCGGCACATCCATCGCGGCCGCGGCCATGCGGGCCTTGCCGCCGGGCGTCCCCAAGCTGCTGGTCTCGACGATGGCCTCGGGCGACACGCGACCGTATGTCGGTACCTCGGACATCGCCATGCTCTATCCCATCGTCGATATCGCCGGCATCAACCAGCTGTCCGAACGGGATCCTGGCCAACGCCGCCGGGGCCCTGGCCGGCATGACCCTGGCGGCCGCTGGCTTCCAGTCCACACTGCCATCGCGACCGGTGCTGGCGGCAACGGCCTACGGCGTCACCACGCCCTGTGTCGACGTCGCGCGCGCCTGGCTCGAGGCGCGCGGCTACGAGGTGCTCGCCTTCCACGCCACCGGCTCGGGTGGCCGGGCCATGGAGTCGTTGATCCGCTCGGGCCTCATCGGCGGCGTCCTCGACATCACCCTCAGTGAGATCACCGATGAGGTCGTGGGCGGCGATCTGAGCGCCGGGCCCGAGCGCCTCGACGCGGCAGCCGAGACCGGCATCCCCCAGGTCGTGTCGCTGGGTGCGGTCGAGATCGGCACCTTCGGGCGCCCGGAGTCGGTGCCCGGTCGCTACCGGGGCCGACTCCTCTACCGTCACAACGACGACATCACGCTCATGCGCATCTCGGCCCGAGAGTCGGAGCGGTTGGGCCACGAGATCGCGGCCAAGCTGAACCGGGCGACCGGGTCGGTGAGCGTCTTCATACCCAGGGGTGGCATGTCATCGCTCTCGGTCCCGGGTGCCATCTTCCACGACCCTGTCGCCGACGCCGCGCTGTTCGACGCGCTGAAGACCTCGCTGGACCCGCGCATCGACCTCGTGGAGATGGACACGCACATCAACGATCCGGCCTTCGCCCGGGCGATGGCAGAGCGGCTGTACGCCCAGTGCAGCACCAAGTTCCAGGACGACGGGCCCTAGTCGGACTTCACCTGGCCCTAGTCGGACTTGACCCGGTCGCGAGTCGCAGACGTGGGCAGCGCGATGTCCTTGGCCGCCGCGTCGATGCGCTCGGCTGAGATCTGCTCGCTGAAGTGGCAGGCCACGCTCTGGCCCGGCGCGATCTCGCGCAGTTCGGGCCGCTCCGTGTCGCACTCCACGGGGTCGCCCAACTGCTCACGCAGCCAGCAGCGCCCCTTGAACCGGCAGCCGTCGATCGGGGTGACCGGAGAAGGTACGTCACCCTTGAGGATGATGCGCTTGCGGCGCCGGGTGGGGTCCGGCTCGGGCACTGCCGTGAGCAGCGCGATCGTGTACGGGTGACGAGGTGTGGCGTAGAGCGCCTCGGAGTCGGCCAGCTCCACGATGCCACCGAGATACATCACGCCGACCCGGTCGCTGACGTATTGCACCACCGAGAGGTTGTGGGCGATGAACAGGTAGGTCAGGTCGAACTCCGCCCGCAGGTCCAGCAGCAGGTTGAGGATCTGACTCTGGATCGAGACGTCAAGCGCCGAGACCGGCTCATCACAGACGATGAACTCGGGCTCCAGGGCGAGTGAGCGAGCGATGCCGATGCGCTGGCGCTGGCCGCCGGAGAACTCATGCGGGAACCGCCTGGCATAGTCCCGTCGCAAGCCCACCCGCTCGAGGTAGTCGCCGATGCGCTCCTCGCGGACGCTACGGTTGCCCCAGCCGTTCTCCTTGTCTGCCTGAGCCAGGAGCCCCTCCCCGATGATGTCGTTGACCGGCATGCGCGGGTTCAGCGAGCCATAGGGGTCCTGGTAGATGATCTGGAGCTGGCGGCGCAATCGGCGGAGCTTCTCGTTCGGCAGGTGGCTGATCTCCTGGCCGTGGAAGTAGACCGATCCCGCGGTCGCGGGAAGCAGTTGCAGGAGGGTGCGACCCAGCGTCGACTTGCCACAGCCCGACTCACCGACCAGGCCCAGGACCTCGCCCTTGGCAACCTCGAAGCTGACGCCATCCACGGCTCTGACATCACCCACCTTGCGCCGCAACACGCCCGCGTGGATGGGGTAGTACTTGTAGAGACCATCGACCGCGACCAGCGCCTCAGGTGCCTTGGGCGGCACCGTTCCATCCTGGGTCACGTGTCGCCCTCCACGGGGTTTCCGGCGCCTGTCGCCGGTGGCGGACCATAGAGCCAGCAGGCGACCTGCGTGTCGGCGACATCGTCAAGGCGCCGCAGCTCCGGGTCGTGCTGGGCGCAGGGTTCGAAGCGCGCCGGGCAGCGGGGTGCGAAGTTGCAGCCGACGGGCATGTTGAACGGGTTGGGCACGGAGCCCTTGATGACGCTCAGTCGCTCGCCGCGGCGAGCACGCGTCGGCATCGAGTCGAGCAGGCCACGGGTGTAGGGATGCCTGGGCGACGAGAAGATCTGCTCGACCGGCCCGTCCTCGACGACTCGGCCTCCGTACATCACCGCGACATGGTCGACCATCTCGGCGACGACCCCCAGATCATGCGTGATCAGCATCAAGGCCATGCCCAGGTCTGCCTGTGAGGAACGGATGAGATCGAGGATCTGGGCCTGGACCGTGACGTCGAGTGCGGTCGTGGGCTCGTCGGCGATGAGCATCTTGGGCTCACATGAGAGGCCCATGGCGATCATGGCCCGCTGGCGCATGCCGCCCGACAGCTCGTGGGGATACTGCTTGACGCGACGTTCGGGCGAGCTCATGCCCACTTGCGCCAAGGCCGCGATAGCACGCTCGTTGGCCTCGGCCTTGCCGACATGCAAATGCTCGGTGATCGCCTCGGAGATCTGATAGCCGATGGTGAAGACCGGGTTGAGGCTGGTCATCGGCTCCTGGAAGACCATGGCGATCTCGCCGCCGCGGACGCTGCGCATCTCATCCTCGGAGAGTCCCAGCAGATCCCGACCTTCGAGCCGGATGGAACCCGATGGGATCCTCGCCGGCGGCATGTCCAGCAGCCGCATCACTGTCAGCGCCGTGACGCTCTTGCCGGAGCCGGATTCACCGACGATGCCGATGGACTTGCCCCGCGGGAGGCTGAAGTCGACGCCGTCGACCGCCCTGACGGTGCCATCCATGACGTCGAAGTACGTGCACAGGTCTTCGACCACGAGCAGGTCGGTCGGGCGGTCGCCGGGAGCTGATGTACCGGTTGCAGGGATCATGTCGGCGTGCGGCTCAGTCATGGGCCCTGGGGTCGAATGCGTCGCGCAGGCCGTCGCCCATGAAGTTGATACCGATGACCATGAAGGCGATGGCCATGCCCGGGAAGAACGCCCACCACCAGTTTCCCAGGATGAGCTGACCCTGGGACGCAGCGAGGGCGGTACCCCAGCTGATGTCCGAATTGCGGATGCCGAAGCCCAGGAAGCTGACGAAGGCCTCGAGGATGATGGCGTTGGCAACGATCAGTGTGGCTGAGACGATGATCGGCCCTAGCGCATTGGGCAGGATATGCCGGAAGGCCAGCCGACGATCGCTCACGCCGACCGCTCGTGCCGCATCCACATACTCCTGCTCTCGGAGGGACAGGTACAGCGCCCGTGTGAGCCGTGCCAAGGTCGGCCAGGACAGTAGCCCGAACATGACCATCAGCAGCAGCGGGTCGCCGCCACCGAAGAAGGCCGCCGCGACGAGGATGATGAACAGGAACGGGATGGCCAGCATGAGGTCGACGAAGCGCATCAGGATCGAGTCCACCCGGCCCCCGTAGAATCCTGCCGCCACACCGACCGACACGCCGACGGTGGTGGCGATGACCATCGTCACCAGGCCGAACGCCACCGACAGTCGAGCGCCGTTGACGACGAGTTCGAAGACGCTCCGCCCCAGGTAGTCCGTGCCGAAGATGTTTTGCATCGAGGGCGGGTCGCCGCCGGGCCGGCTGATGCGCGCCAGGTCAAGTGCGTCGTAGGGCCAGATGATGGGGCCGAAGATGGCGATGAAGACCATGATGCCGACCATGATGCTGCCGACGACGGCCATGCGGTGCTTGCGGAAACGGCGCCACGCCAGCTGCCACTGGCTCAAGGGCTCCAGCGATACTTCGTAGTCCTCGTCGTACGTAGCCGCCATGAGTTCTCGAGCAGCTGGACTGCGGAGAACGGAGTCGCCTGGCCCCTGGAACTCTCCTGCTTGCTCATAGACCCCAGCCACGCGCTCGTCCATCACGTCCTGGGGCTCCAGGAAGCCGTCGCCCGGGTCCTTCATCCGCCTAGTACCTGATCCGCGGGTCGACGATGGCATAGACGATGTCGGCGACGAGGTTCGCCAGCAGGATGGCGAACGAGGACATCATGATCAGCGCCATGAGGACATAGTAGTCACGCTCGTTGACCGAGGTGATGAAGAGGCGGCCGATGCCGGGCCAGCTGAAGATGGTCTCGACGACGACGGCGCCGGACACCAGGAACGGGATCTCCAGCGCGATGTTGGTCGTTACCGGGAGCATGGCATTGCGGAAGGCGTGCCTGTAGATGACGCGGCGCGCGGAAAGGCCCTTGGCCTTGGCGGTGCGCACGAAATCGGCACCGAGCGTCTCCAGCATCGATGCCCGCACGAAGCGGCTGTCTGCGGCGATGTTCACCGCCACCAGCGTGAGCACTGGTAGGACCAGGTGTCGGCCGACGTCCCAAAGTGCGTCGAGCGGTCGTTCTCCCGCGGCGGCCCAGAACTGGGGCGACCCGAACGCGGGCCAGTCGCGAGCATTGACGACGCCGCCCGTGGGCAGCATGTGCAGCGCCGGACCAAAGGCGAAGATCAGCATCAAGCCCAGCCAGAACGTGGGCAGCGAGTACATGATGTAGGTGATGAAGGTCAGCGCCTGGTCCTGGACGGAGTAGCGACGCACGGCGGCATAGACACCCAGCACGATGGCCGTGCCGACCCAGAGGATGAGTGCGACGCCGGCCAGGACCAAGGTGGCAGGCAGGCGCTCCCAGATCATCTCGCCGACCGGCCTGGCAGTGTCGAGGCTGTTGCCCAGGTCCCCATGGAGCAGGCCGTTGTCCCCGCCACCAAGGAAAGCCGGCAGGAAGTTGAGCCCGCCTTGATCGGAGAAGAAGGCGTCGGCACCGTCGCGCTGACAGTTGAGGATGCCCGTCCAGCCGCCGAACATGCGCAGGATCGCAGCTGGGTCCTTGGAATCCTCCAGGCACCATCGATCCAGCCACGACTCCTTCATCTCCTGGGTCATCCTGGGGTTGGCGCTGACCGCGCCTGCGGGTCCCCCAGGGGCCATGAGAAGGAGGGCGTAGCTGAGGATGACGACACCGATGAACAGCGGGATCAGGCCCAGCAGTCGGCGGATGATGTAGGAAGTCAATGCGGCAGCCTTTGGCCTGGCAGGAATCGAGGTGAAGGTGGGCTCGTCAGGCCCATGAAATACGGAGCCGACCCGGGCCGCCGCGTGACGGGCTGCCCGGGTCGGTCGTTACGTCTCGGACGACGTACCTTGGAACCTACTGCTGCAGGTACCAATCCCCGATGTTCCACATATCGCTTGCGGTGCCGGGGTTCTGGAAGTAGTTGCTCAGGTTGGGGTTGACACCTCGCACGTTGCTCCGGTAGTAGAGGACGACCTCCGACTGGAGCTCCGTGAGCAGCGCCTGGATCTCATGAGCCAGGGCGACCGCCTCGGCCTGATCGGTAGCGCCGAAGAGCTTGTCCAGCGCCTCGTTCATGCGCGGATCGCTGAGGCGGGTGAAGTTGGCGCCGGCTCCACCGTTCTCCTCGCTGGGGATCCAGTTGGAGTGGTAGACGGTATAGGTGTTGCCATAGAGGTTGAACGAGGCGACCCAGGCGAACTCCGTGGTGTCGAAGTTGCCGCGGGTCAGGTTGCACACCGCGTCAGGCGCGGCTTCATTCCAGCCGGCGAAGATGGTCTCCGGCGCGGAGGTGTTGATCAGCTCGACGCCGATGTCGCGGAAGGTGCTGGCGAGGTAGTCGCCGGATGCGACACGGTAGCCGGCACCGGTGGTGCAATGCAGCAGGCTCAGCGGGATGCCGTCCTTGTCCCGGATGCCGTCGCCATCGGTGTCGACCCAGCCGGACTCGTCGAGCAGCTTGACGGCCAACTCCGGGTCGTACTTGATGCAGGTCAGGCCTTCTTCGGTGCGGTAGTAGAGACCGGGCGGCACAGGGCTGCACGGCTCGTACTCACCCAGCGGCACGCCGGGCCACACGACCTGGTAGAGCTCATCCTTGTTGATGGCAGAAGCCAGGGCGAAACGGACGTTGGGGTCGGTCAGTGCCGGATGACCCTTGCCGGGCCCGGCGCCGGACTGGTTGAAATCGAAGTGCTCGTACTCCCAGGCGGGCTTGATGAGCGCCACACCGATGCTGGGATCGACGCCGGCGATGGCGGCATAGTCGCCCTGCTGGAGGTCGGTCGCAACGTCGATCTCGCCGGCCAGGAAGGCGGCGATCATGGCGTCCTTGGAACCGTCATAGAAGCTGTAGACGACGCGATCGAGATATGCCGGATCACCCGTCCATGGGCTGACCCAATTCTCATTGCGCACCATCTCGATGGCGCTGGGGCTGGCGCTTGCGTACTTGAACGGGCCGGAGACCGGCGCGTCGACGATGGCCGGGCCGACCGGATATGACTGCTCGGCAGCGTCAGCGACTGCGATCTGGGACATGTAGTGCTCCGGCAGCGCCGGTGCCGCGAACAGGCCCAGGAAGCCCGTGAAACCGCTGCAGAAGTGGACCGTGGCCGAAAGGCCGTCCTCGGCCACCTCGAAGCTGTCAACGAGGTTGTAGCCATCCGTGCCGCCCCAGAGGCCGGTATTGTCCGGATCGAGCATCCACTCGAAGGTGTATTTGTAGTCGTTCAGGTCGAGAGGCTCGCCATCGCTCCAGAGCAGGCCCTCACGCATGGTGAGATCCACCGTGAAGCCGGGGATGTCCTCGAAGCCCGGGCGGACGTTGGCGCACTCAGCGGTAGGTTCGGCATCGATGCGCACGCCACCGTTGTCGATCGAGGGGACGCTCAGTGCCTGCTCGGCGATGTACTTGCCCTCCGCGGACACGTCCCACAGCTGATCGAAGGCTGAGGCACTGACCTGCGAGTTCACGAACGCCGAGATGTAGTACGGGTTCAACTGGTCAGGGATCTGCCAGTCGGAGATGACG
Organism: uncultured Chloroflexia bacterium; assembly: GCA_963778955.1. Classification (GTDB taxonomy): domain Bacteria; phylum Chloroflexota; class Limnocylindria; order Limnocylindrales; family CSP1-4; genus JAFMJV01. Next base: position 115,054 of record CAVZWI010000002.1, on the reverse strand, counting down.
ACCGTGCCGCCGGGCGTGCCCGCCTCGGGCGCGTAGCTGGTGTCGATCATGAGATCGTCGATGTTGTCGACTTGGGCCATGGCCGGTGTGGCAAAGGCCGTGGTGGCCAGTGCCGCAGCAGCTGCGAGCGCGAATGCGCGCTTCTTGCCGGGACTCATAGGATGCAGGTCCTCCCTCTTCGTCACGTCCGTGTCTTGGCGGCACCGATCGTGAGTGGCGCGACTATCGGCCGCTCCTGTCCGTGCACGCAGGTACACGACTCCCGTGGAGTGGCCTAGGTAGTTGGATTGTATAGAGCCTCCACGCTGTGGTCTATCGTAGTGCCATAGGTCGCAGCATCGGACGACGATGGTCCCCCAGGTCCTCCACGCCGCGGCCTACGGGACCACTCGGGGCTCCAGCGTCCAGCTGGAGATGTCCCAGTCGTAGCGTGAGGCCGAGGGGTCGATGGGGCCGTTCGGGTCCTGCAGGCGCGAGGAGACGGCGCTGATGGTGGATTCGTACCACAGCGGCCAGTAGGGAACGAGCTTCTCCAACTCGGCCTGCACCTGGGCGTACGCCGCGGCACGCTCCGCTTCGTCGTAGGTGTCGCGGGCAGAGGCCACCCAGAAGTCGATCAGCTCCGAGGTGAAGCCGCTGGGGTTCTCATCGGCGACATTGGTCTCGGTGGTGATGCGCGAGGACTCGAAGGCGCGCACGGCGCTGTCCGGATCGGGCCCCAGGCGACGCAGCCAGAGCAGGGTGTCGAAGTCGTTGGGCCAGCGCAACTGGTTGAGCATGGTGTCACCGGTGAGGTCGAGCTCCTCGACGATGAGCTCGATACCGCAGTCACGGAGTTGGACCGCGGCCTGGTTGGCGAAGGTGAAGAGGTCCACGCTGCTGGGACGGACCGCGATGGTGGTCGAGAGACGGGTGCCGTCTTCGCGCACGCGGACGCCATCGGTGGCCATGGGCCAGCCGCCGGCATCGAGGAGCGCGTTCGCGGCAGCCACGTCACGCTCGTGGATGCTCGCCTCTGGCATGGCCCACGAGGTCGCCGTGAACGGTGTCGTGGCGATGGCGCGCTCGGGGTCGAGCGCGGTGGCCAACCCTTGCTGGTCGATGCACAGCACGAAAGCCCGACGCGTGTCGAGGTCGAAGTAGACGCGATCGGGGCGGACGTTGAAGAGCACGCCGAACTGCGTATCGATGGGCCGCGGCGCGGCCTGGAAGCCGGGCGCAGCATCGATGACGCCTGATTGGTCCGCGGTGCTCTGCAGGATCCAATCAGCCTCGCCGGTCAGCAGGCGGGTGGTGGCCACCGCAGGGTCACGCTCGATGCGCACCTCCATGTGTCCGATATGTGGGGCACTGCGCGTGTGGTCGGGGTTGGCCTTCAGGATGTAGGTGCCATCGTCCTCGATGCTGACCAACTCGTATGGCCCGCCCCCGAAGGGCCTCACGGTGGCGTCGAGCAGGCCCAGCGCCGCGGAGACCTTGTCGCTCGCCTGGCTGCTGAAGACCTGCGCCAGGGCTTCGAGGCGCTTCAGCAGCTCACCCAGGTAGGCGTCCTCGTCGAACAGGCCACTGGGGTCCATGTAGGGTGCCTGTGGTGGCAGGTCGATGCGCGCCCGCGTGAAGAGGCGCTCCAGGTCGTCTCGATGGTCGCGCAGCAGGCAGCCATCGGGTGGCTCGGCCTCCAGGCAGGCATCGCGCAGGGTCTGCTCGGTGATGGTGCTGATGACGTTGTCCGGCCGGTTCTCGTTGAGGCGGTCGGCGGCGGCGATGAGCTCCCCGGTGGCGGCCTCGACGTCATCCTCGCTGAGGATCGGCAGCTGGCCCAGCGCCTCGGTCAGGAACGGTGCGTAGGGCTCGGTGAGCTTCAGCGTGACGACGCTGCCGTCACGCTGCGGATCGCCGTCGAGGTAGTTGCGCACGGTCTCACACAGGTTGCGGCCGAGCGGACATGACGGCGAGGCCGCCATCCGCAAGGAGAACGTGACGTCGTCGGCCTTGAGCTTGGCACCACTGTGGAAGCGGGCGTCGGCCTTGATGGGGATCTTCCAGGTCAGGCCATCATCGCTGATCTGCGGCAGTTCCTTGGCCAGTTCCGGCACGGGCTGAAGCTGCGCATCCAGCCGATACAGCGGGTCGTAGAGCACGTCGACGAGCAGTCGCTCGGTGGCGTTGAGGTTGTCGCCCGGCAGGAGGCGCGTGGGGTATTCGGGCGCCATCACCACCAGCGTATCGTCGGTTGGTGCCCGGGGCTCCGGCGTCGGCGAGGGCGACGGCGCCGTGGTGGGAGACGGCAGCAGGGTGGGTTCCACACTGGGCGTCGGCGTGGGTGTGGGGTCGGCCAGGCAGGCGCTGACCGCCAACAGCCCCGCCAGCGCCAACCCCGGCAGCCGGAGGCGCCGACGCAGGCTCACTCCGGGCACGACGTCTCGGCCCCGGGCAAGAGCTCCCAATGCAGATCGGGATCGCGCGCCGCAGCGGTCTCATCGAGTCGGCGCACCGGTGCGTCATGCGGTGCCCCGGCCAGCAGTGCCGGATCCTCGTGGGCCTCGCGCGCGACCTCGATGAGGGCGTCGGCGAAGGCATCGAGCGTCTCGATCGACTCGGTCTCGGTGGGCTCGATGAGCAGGCATTCATCGACGATGAGCGGAAAGTAGATGGTGGGCGGGTGGTAGCCGTGGTCGATGAGCCGCTTGGCGATATCGTAGGTGCGCACGCCGGTGGCGGCCTTGATGTCGGCCGCGCTGGCCACGAACTCGTGCTTGCAGGGACCCGGATAGGGCAGCCGGTAGGCCTCACCGATGCGGTTCCGCAGGTAGTTGGCCGCCAACACCGCGTCCTCGCTGACCTGCCGCAGGCCGCTGTCGCCATGGGCACGGATGTAGGCGAAGGCCCGCACCAGCACACCGACGCTGCCGTGGTAGGCGCGCATCCGACCGATCGATCTGGGGCGCTCGCCGGGACGCTCGGTGCGGAAGCTGCCGTCGGAGTCGCGGACCACCAGCGGCTGCGGGAGATAGGGCACGAGGTGCTCGGCCACCGCGATGGGGCCGGCACCGGGTCCACCGCCGCCGTGTGGCGTGGCGAACGTCTTGTGCAGGTTGAAGTGCATCACGTCGAAACCGGCCTCACCGGGCCGGAAGTAGCCCAGCACCGCGTTCATGTTGGCGCCATCCATGTAGGCCAGGGCCCCCGCCGCATGGACCGCGTCGAGGAGCTCCACCACGTGGTGTTCGAAGAGGCCCAACGTGGAGGGGTTGGTCAGCATCACCGCCGCGGTGCGCGGCCCGAGCGCCTCACGCAGGGCGTCGATGTCGACCATGCCGTCCGGGCCGGAGGTGATGGTCACCGTCCGGTAGCCGGCCATCGACGCGGTGGCCGGGTTGGTGCCGTGGGAGGAGTCAGGCACGATGACCTCATCGCGCTCCACATCACCGCGCGCCAGGTGATAGGCACGGATGACGAGGATGCCGGTGAGCTCGCCCTGGGCACCCGCCGCCGGCTGCAGCGAGACCTGCGCGAAGCCACCGATCTCCGCCAGCTGCTGCTGCAGGCTCCACATCAGCTCCAACGTGCCCTGCGCCAGCGCGGCCGGCGCCAGCGGGTGCAGATCCGCGAAGCCGGGCAGGCGCGCCGCCCATTCGTTGATCTTGGGGTTGTACTTCATGGTGCAGGAGCCCAGCGGGTAGATGCCGCCATCGACCGAGTAGTTGAGGTGCGAGAGGTGCGTGAAGTGGTGCACCACGGTGGGCTCATCGATCTCAGGCAGACCCGGCGGTGTGGCACGACGCTGCTCAGCCGGCAGCCGGTCGAGCGCGTCAGGGCGGACGTGGGGCACCTTGAAGGAGGAGCGGCCGGGGGCGTGTAACTCCGCCAGTGTCGGCTGCAGATCCGGTCCCACGGCCGAGCGGCGGGCGTTCTGCGGCACCAGCATCGGCCGCGGGCGGTTGGTGGCGAGATCCAGCTCGGTCACGCGGTCCCCTCGCTCACGCGGCCGTCTCGTCGAGGCCCACGACCAGGCGCTCGATATCCCGATCGGTGGTCAGCTCCGTGGCGCAGACCAGCAGCGCCTCGGCCAACTCGGGATCATCGGGATACCAGGCTGACAGTGGCAGGCCCGCCAGCACGCCCCGCTCGAGCAGTGCCGCGTGGACGCGTGAGGCACCCGGCACGCGCACGGCGAACTCGTTGAAGTAGGGCGCCGCGTGGACCCGCTCGAAGCCGGCTGCGGCGAGCGCCGTCTCCAGTCGCGTCGCAGCCGCCACGCCGCCGGCGGCGACATCGCGCAGCCCATGCGGCCCCAGGGTCGCCAGGTAGACCGTGGCCGCGAGCGCGCAGAGCGCCTGGTTGGTGCAGATGTTGCTGGCGGCCTTGTCACGGCGGATGTCCTGCTCGCGGGCCCGCAACGTCATGACGAAGCCACGGCGCCCGTCGAGATCGGTGGTACGGCCGACCAGGCGCCCGGGGACCTGGCGCAGCAACGGCGTACTCGCAGCCAGCAGGCCCAGGTAGGGACCTCCGAATTGTGGCGCGATACCCAGCGGCTGCCCCTCCCCCGCCGCGATGTCAGCGTCGTACTCGCCGGGCGGGGCCAGCACGGCCAGCGACACCGGTTCCACCACGGCCACGAAGAGCGCGCCGGCAGCATGGGCGAGCGCGGCTGCGTCGGCCATCGGTTCCAGCAGGCCGAAGGCGTTGGGCTGGCCCAGGATGACGCCGGCGACCGGCCGTCCGGGCTCGGCCAGCGCGGCCTCCAGGGCGTCCAGGTCGGTGCAGCCATCGGGCGTCGTGGGCAGTTCCTCGATGACACGACTGCCGGGCGCAAAGTACGTTCGCGACGTCTCGATATAGTGGCGGTGCACCGCGCGGCTGATGAGCACGCGATCGCGGCGAGTCGCGCGCACCGTCATCAGCGCCGCCTCGGCGCTGGCAGCGGCGCCGTCGTAGTGCGAGGCGGAGACCACCGGCAGCCCGGTGAGGTCCGCGATGAGCGACTGGAACTCGTAGATCGCCTGCAGCGTGCCCTGGCTGATCTCGGGCTGGTAGGGCGTGTAGGCGGTGTAGAACTCGCCGCGCGAGAGCACTGCGTCCACCGTGGCGGGGATGTGGTGCCGGTAGACGCCGGCGCCGAGGAAGGAGACCAGGTCCGCCCGATTACGCGCGGCGAGCGACGCCAGCTCACTCGCCAGTGTCAGCTCGGAGAGCGGCCCCGGCAATCGCAGGTCGGCAGCGCGGACCGCCTCGGGGATATCGGCGAAGAGCTGCTCGACCGAATCGATCCCCAGCGCCGCGAGCATCCGCTCACGGTCGGCCGGCGTGTGGGGGCCGTAGACCACGATGTCAGCTGCCGACCGACTCGCTGTAGGCGGCAGCGTCCATGAGCTCGCTGCCGGCATCGGCGTCATCCAGTCGCAGGCGCACCATCCAACCGCCCTCGTAGGGCTCGCTGTTGACCAGCTCGGGGTCGTCGATCAGGGCCTCGTTGGTGGCGATGACCTCCCCTGCCACCGGGGCGTTCAGGTCGCTGGCGGTCTTGACCGATTCGATGACCCCGAAGGTCTCCTCCTTCTGCAGCTTCCGACCGATCTCCGGCAACTCCACGAACACCACGTCTCCCAGCTCGTCAGCAGCGAAGGCGGTGATGCCGACGACCCCCTCCCCGTCCTCGGTGCGCAGCCACTCATGATCCTTGGAGTAGCGCAGCGTCTGCGGTAGATCGCACGTTCAGAGTCCCTCCAGCGATCTGGCCCACCCACGACGCAGGCAGGCCACCTGTCACCCGAACCCTAGCGGCCCGAGCGACGATAGAACGGCAACGCCACGACCTCAGCGGGGACGACACTCCCGCGGATGACGATGTCCAGCATGGTACCCGCGGCGGCGTCAGTCGGCGGAACATAGGCCATGGCGATGGCGACGCCCAGCGTCGGCGACTGGCTGCCGCTGGTGACCACCCCGACGGGCGTGGTCTCACCAGGGTGCACCACGGCATACCCCTCGCGGGCGATGCCGCGGCCCCGAAGCACCAGGCCGATCAGCTGCTTGCGCGGTCCGGCCTCCACGGCCGCGGCGAGCGCCTCCTGACCGACGAACTCGTGATCGAGCCGGACGGCCCTGCCCAGGCCGGCTTCGAACGGTGTGCTGTCGCGACCGAGCTCATGGCCGTAGAGCGGCATGCCCGCCTCCAACCGCAGCGTGTCGCGAGCGCCGAGGCCGCAGGGCTGCAGTCCCGCCCCGGCACCGGCTGCCATACACGCGTTCCACAGCGGCGGCCCAACGTCCCAGCCGACGAACAGCTCGAAGCCGTCCTCGCCGGTATAGCCGGTGCGAGCCACCAGCGCGGGGATGCCGGCCACCTCGCCCTGGGCGGCATGGTAGTTGCCCAGGTCCTCCAGGCGGATGTCGGTCAGCCGCGCCAGGATACCGGCTGCGGCCGGTCCCTGGATGGCCAGCAGCGACGTGGCGTGCGTCTCATCGTCGAGCGTCGCATCGTGCGGCCCCAGGCGCGCCCCGAGCTCAGCAGCCACGACCTCGCGATTGGAGGCGTTGGGCACCACCAGGAACGCATCGCCAGCGAGGCGATAGACGATGAGGTCGTCGATGACACCACCTTCGGGCGTGCACAGGAGCGAGTAGCCAGCGCGCCCCGGGGGCAGCTGCCGGGGGTCACTGACCAGCGCCGTAGCCAGGCCGGCCGCGGCACCGGGACCAGTGACGCGAAGCTCGCCCATGTGTGAAAGGTCGAACAGGCCGGCGGCCCGGCGGACCGCCTGGTGCTCATCGATGATGGAGCCGTAGCGCACCGGCATCTCCCAACCGGCGAACTCCGTGAAACGTGCCCCCAGGCCGGCGTGGATGCCGTACAGGGCCGTGCGCTGGCCAGCCATCGGTCAGCCCAGACCCGCCACGGGCAGGGCGCGTGCCAGGATGTCACGCTCGCTCGCGAACTGCATGACAGCATCAGCTTCTTCCAGCGCGAACCAGCGCACTTCCTCGAACTCGTCGATCGTGATCGGAGAGGTCTCCGCCGGTCGACTCCATCAGGTAGTAGTGCACGGTCTTGTCGATGCGCCGGCCGTCGCGCACGAAGCGGTAGTGGATGTCGCCGATGGTGCCAAGGATGCACACCAGCAGACCGGTCTCCTCAGCGACCTCGCGCAAGGCGGTCTGCTCGGGGGTCTCGTCGCCGTCCGGCGTGCCCTTCGGGAGTGACCAGGCGGAACGACGCCGATCGCGGTGTCGCCGCCCCAGCACCAGCTCGGGACCATGGACCCCCATCGCGGATCGACCACGCCACCCGCGGAGAAGGCCCGCTCGACCGGCATGTCGGGATCGGGCCAGGACCGCGAACGCGCCACGTCAGCGTGGCGGCGGTACCGCGCGGAACGAGCGCGGGTCGCGAAGTGCCCGACGCGGTGTGGACCAGTGGATGGAGGCCGGACGGATGGGCGCACCCGATCCCGGCGCGGCCGGACGGTCCGGTGTCAGACTGCGGGCCGAGCGACGCACGGCACCGAGTGGATCTCGTTCAGCCGCCGCGCCAGCGGCGTGCGGCGTCCGCGGCTCGATGCGGGATTGACCGCGTGGCAGCGGATGGGGCTGGCGCCCGGTACCGGCCGGTGGCACGAACCGCGTCCCTCGGTGTGTCACCCGGATCGATCCGACGCCTCGCTGCATATGGCGATGGTACCGCTATCGCTCTTCGAGCAGGCTGCGCAGCGGCGCCGCCCTGGCTGGTTCCAGCTCGCCACGCGCCACCGCCATCGCCAACTCCCGCTTTGCGGTCACGCGATAGAGCTCCAGCGCCCCCGGCGACAACCGCGCCAGCACGGCGAGGTCATCCGCGCACCGTGCCGACATCGCCCCGCACGAAGGGCCCGGTCAAGGCAGCGGTGATGCCCATCCGCTCCGCGTTCGAGAGCGCTTGGCGGATGAGCGGCAGGTAGATGGCCAGCGCCCCGGCTTCGTCAAGACCGGCACCGCGGGCGACCTCGGCGACGCCGTCGAGGAGCCCCAGCACACCGCCTCCGGCGAGCACCGCGGCAGCGTGATAGGCGGCCTTGCCGGTCGGCGGCAGCAGCACCGGCTGGGCGCCGATGTCACGTGCCAGCTGGCCCAGCAGGGCCACCAGCTCTTCGTCGCCCTCGAGCGCGATGGTCGCGTCAGGCAGCGCAGCGAGGGCCGCCTCCTGTTCGGCGAAGGCGACCATGGGATGGAACGAACCGGTCTGCGTGCCCGCCGCACGGGCCGGTCCCAGGACCCGCGAATCGAGAGCCCCGGAGGTATGCACGGCAGCCTGGCCCGCATACAGGCGCAACTCGGCCGCGACATCGGCGATGGCGTCATCGGGGACGGTCACGAAGACGAGGTCGACATCCTCGGTGATGGACGCCGTCGTGGGGACCGCCCGGACACCGGCAACGAGGCCGACGAAACGGTCCGCGTGTGCCGGGTCTCGGGTGGCTACGGCGGTGACGGGCCAGCCTGCCCGACTGAAGGCGACGCCCAAGGCGCAGGCGACACGGCCGGCACCCACGAAACCGATGCGGGGATGCCCGCTGGGATCGCCAGGCGGATGGGGATGGTGGTGGCCGGGTGCCCCGTGCGTGTCGTTCACAGGCACAGCCTATCGGGCCGAGGGCCGGTCGTACAGATGGCCCGGTCTCATAGATGGCCCGGTCTCATGGATGGCCCGGTCCCCCGAGCGACCCGGGGGCTCGTTTGCATCTGCTGCAACATCTCGACGTGCCGACCAGCCCATCTGCCGATCTCGTGCAGCAGATGCACAGGACTGACGTTCTCTTGCATCAGATGCAATGGATCGGCGACTTCGGTCGCTTCCAGGTCGAGATGTTGCATCTGCTGCAAAGGCTGCCACGTCGGCCTCGGCGCGGCCGCCCTGGCCCGTGGCGAGGGAGCATCAGCACCGGAGATCAGATGCCTCCGGTCGTGTGGAGGGACCGGTCGTGTGGAGGGACCGGTCGTGTCAGATGCCTCCGGTCGTGTGGAGGGACCGGTCGTGTGGAGGGCCCGGTCGTATACTGGAAACGAACCAGATCGCGCCAGCGATCTGGTCAGACGATTACGATCGACCGACCCGAGGCGGGCACTCCCGTCAGGAGCCGACATCGCGAGCGCGCCCGCCGCGCCCTTTGAATGGAGCTCGCCTCATGGCATCGATGTCCACGTCCCCCGCGCACGCCGCCCGTGCCCGCTTGCATCTCGCCGCTGGTCGCGACGTCACCATCTACCGCCTCGACGCGGTCAGCGATCGGCTGGACGGACTCCCCTTCACCGTCAAGGTGCTGCTGGAGAACGTGCTGCGCAACAGCGCCTCGGGCGCTGCTGGTGCATCGGGTGCCGCCAGCGCCGCGGACGTGGCCGCACTCGCTGCGTGGCAGCCCGGTGGTGCGAGTGACATCGAGATCCCCTTCATGCCGGGACGCGTGCTGTTGCAGGACTTCACCGGCGTACCTGCCGTGGTCGACCTGGCGGCCATGCGCGATGCCATGGCCGAGCTGGGTGGCGACCCCGCACGCATCAACCCACTGGTGCCGGCCAGCCTCGTCATCGACCACAGCGTGCAGGTCGATCGCTTCGGCTCCTCGGAGGCGTTCGCCTTCAACGTCGAGCGCGAGTACGAGCGCAACGGTGAGCGCTACCAGCTGCTGCGCTGGGCACAGACGGCGCTGCGCGATTTCCGCGTCGTGCCGCCGGGCACCGGCATCGTCCACCAGGTGAACCTGGAGTTCCTGGGTGACGTGGTCAGCCTGCGCGAGGATGCCGAGGGCGAGACCGTGGCCTTCCCCGACACGCTGGTAGGCACCGACTCGCACACCACCATGATCAGCGGCCTGGGCATCCTGGGCTACGGCGTGGGCGGCATCGAGGCCGAGGCGGTCCTGCTGGGCCAGCCGCTCTATCAGCCCCTGCCCAAGGTGGTCGGCGTGCGACTCCATGGGGCGCTGCCGGAGGGCAGCACCGCCACCGACCTGGTGCTCGTCGTCAGCCAGCTGCTGCGCGCCCACGGAGTGGTGGGCAAGTTCGTCGAATTCTACGGCGACGGCCTGGGGTCGTTGGCGCTGGCCGACCGCGCCACGCTGGCCAACATGGCGCCCGAGTACGGCGCCACCACCGGCATCTTCCCCATCGACGAGGAAACGCTGGCGTACCTGCGGCTGACCGGTCGCGATCGAGCAGGTACCGCTCGTGGAGGCGTACGCCAAAGAGCAGGGCCTGTGGCGGCTGCCGGGTGCGGAGCCGTCCTTCGACGAGATGCTGGAACTCGACCTGGCGGGTGTCGCCCCCAGCGTGGCCGGCCCGCGCCGGCCCCAGGATCGCATCCCCCTGCCCGACCTTGGCGATGCGTTCGAGCGGGACTTCCCGCCGCCTGCCGGCGCAACATCGGGTTACCCGCGAGTGACCGTCGGAAGCGACGGCGCCTCGACCGAGCTGGCGTCCGGGTCGGTCGCCATCGCCGCCATCACCAGCTGTACCAACACCTCCAACCCCAGCGTGATGGTCGGAGCCGGCCTGCTGGCGCGCAACGCTGTCGAGCGCGGCCTGTCGGTCGGACCGGCGGTCAAGACCAGCCTGGCACCGGGCTCCCGCGCGGTCACCGAATATCTGCGCGGTGCCGGATTGCTGCCGTCGCTCCAGGCACTCGGCTTCGACGTGGTGGGCTACGGCTGCACCACCTGCATCGGCAACAGCGGCCCGCTCGACGAGGGCATCGCGGCAGCCATCGAGGAGCACGACCTGGTCGTCGCCGCCGTCCTCTCGGGCAACCGCAACTTCGAGGGCCGCATCCATCCGCTGGTCAAGGCCTCCTACCTGGCCTCGCCGCCGCTGGTGGTGGCCTTCGCCCTCGCCGGTCGGGTCGATATCGACCTCGTGTCGGAGCCACTGGGCACCGGTTCCGATGGCGCGCCGGTCTACCTGGCCGACATCTGGCCCTCGGCCGATGAGATCCGCACGGCCATCGGTGGCGCCGTCACGCCGGAGCTGTTCCGCAGCACCTACGCCAGCGTCTTCGAGGGAGACGATCGCTGGCGCGCGCTGCCGGTCCCGGCGGGCGATCGATACGCGTGGGACCCCGCCTCGGATTACATCGCGCTGCCGCCGTTCTTCGAGGGCTTGACAGCGGAGCCCTTGCCCATCGCCGGCATCACGGGTGCACGCGTGCTGGCGGTGCTGGGCGATTCGGTCACTACCGACCACATCTCCCCGGCCGGTGTCATCCCGGCCTGGAGTCCCGCCGGCCAGTGGCTGCAGGCACACGGTGTGGCGCCCTCGGAGTTCAACTCCTTCGGCGCGCGACGCGGCCACCACGAGGTGATGATGCGCGGCACCTTCGGCAACATCCGCCTCAAGAACGCGCTGGCCGACCAGGAAGGCCCCTACACCACGTTCCAGCCAGTCGGCGAGCCGATGTTCATCTACGACGCGGCCATGCGCTATGCCGAGGCGGGCACACCGCTGCTCATCCTGGCAGGCTCGGAGTACGGCAGTGGCAGTTCCCGCGACTGGGCCGCCAAGGGCACGCGCCTGCTGGGCGTCCGAGCCGTGCTGGCCGAGTCGTTCGAGCGCATCCATCGCTCCAACCTGGTGGGCATGGGCGTGCTGCCATTGCAGTACCTGCCCGGAGAGAGCGCGGAGTCGCTCGGGCTCAGCGGCCGGGAGGCGTTCGACGTGCTGGGGCTGGATGATGAGCTGGTACCCCGTTCCACGGTCACCATCGTCGCTCGCGGCGAGTCCGGCGACAGTGGGTCTGGGGAGGTCCGCTTCCAGGCGATCGTCCGTCTCGATGGCGGCATCGAGGTCGACTACTACCGCAACGGAGGCATCCTGCCCACGGTCCTGCGTCGCCTGGCCGCGGAGTCGTCCGCGAAGTAGTCCGCAAGGGCTGAGCGTCTCAGCCTGGGGCTGGAGGTGAACCCAGCGTCTGACGCGCCATCGGCCCGACGACGGTCACGGACGGTGCCACGTCACGTCCCACCACTGCGCCCGCGCCGACGACCGAGCCTGCGCCGACACGGACTCCGGGCAGGACCATGCAGCCGGTCCCCAGTGTCGCGCCGTCCTCGATCACCGCAGCGCCACTGATGTGGACACCCGGGTGGATGGTGACCATGTCACCGATGATGGCATCGTGCCCCACGGTGCAATCGAGATTGACCACGCTGTGGCGCCCGACCTCGATGTTGGTGGTCAGATAGACACCGCCGGCGACGATGCTGCCGTCGCCGATCCGTACGTCAGCCCCGATCGAAGCGAGCGGGTGACGCAAGGTGGCGGCCCGACGACTGGCCGCCCGCGCCAGTCGGTCGATCGAACGGCGCGATCCCGGGGAGGCGATGGCGATCACGTAGCTCGCCTCCAGGTCGGCCAAGCGGGCCGATGTTCCCAGGACCCGCGCTCCCAGGCGCCCCAGGCGCTCAAGGTCCACGTCGCCATCGTCGAGGAAACCCAGGAAGTCGAACGTGGGCCTGACGGCGTTGATGTCGCGTACCAGCCCCAAGGCCTCACGACCGAAGCCACCGGCTCCCACGATCACCAACGGCGTACCGGTTTGCATGTCGGGGTCCGATCCTGCCATCAGCGGAGTGTAGGCCTGGGACACGCACCCGTCCGGACCACATCCCTGCCGCTCACGCGGCTCCGAAACGCGTCGCGATCTCGCCACGCAGCAGCTTGCCCGCGTCGCTGCGCGGCAACCGATCGGTCGTGATGACCTCGGACGGCATCTCGTGCGGCGCCAGGCGCTCACGGCAGAAGCGCAGCAGCTCCTCGACGCCCGGGGGGCCAGCAGGGCCACCCACGATGACCGCCACGGCGCGCTCCCCCAGGAGTTCGTCTGGAACGCCAAGCACCGCAGCGTCCGAGACATCCGGGTGGAGCATGAGTACCTGCTCGATCTCGACCGGGCTGACCCGGTGGCCACCGACCTTGAGGATGGCCTTGGCCCGTCCCTCCAGGTAGATGAAGCCATCCGCGTCACGACGGGCAAGGTCACCCGTCCAGAGCCAGCCGTCGCGAAGGATGTTGGCTGTCTCGTCCGACTCGTCGAAGTAGCCTGGCGTGACGTTGGCGCCCTGTGCCACCAGCTCACCGACCTCACCGCTCTGCACATCGTGTCCACCTTCATCGACTACACGCAGCACGACCCCGGGGATGGGCAAGCCCACCGAGCCCGCCTTCTCGACCGCCCGGTCCGGGGGCAGGTAGGAGAGGCGGGCTGTGGCCTCGGTCTGCCCGTACATCACGTACAGCTTCGCCGGCGCGAAGGCGCTGCGCACCCACTCGATCGTGGCCGGGGCCATAGGCCCGCCGGCTTGGGTGAGATAGCGGAGTCGCGGGAAGGCCATGGCCGACACGTCGACCCCGCGCCGGATCAGCTCGAACGTGAGCGGCACCCCGGCAAGGCCGGTGCATCCCTCGCGAGCAGCGGCCTCCAGCACGACACGAGGGAACGCCATGCGGCCGTCCATGAAGAGCGAGCCACCGACCAGCAGGTGCGTCTGCATCACGCTGCGGCCGTAGCAGTAGGAGAGCGGCAACATCAGCAGCGCTCGGTCGCGCGAGGTGAGCGTCAGGTACGCGGCGATGGAGCGGCTGTTGGCATCGATGTTGGCGTGCGTCTGGATCACTCCGTGGGGCCGACCGGTGCTCCCGGAGGTGAACAGGATCAACGCCTCCGCGTCTGCTGGCCGCTCGACGAGGGGCAGACGCGCCGGCCTGCCGGCCTCCTGTCCGACGCGGCCATCCTCAAGGAGGAGTGCGCTGGGCGTGCCGACGAAGAACGCGCCGGCGGATCCGCCGCAGGTCCTCCGACCAGCCACACACGCTCGAGGGACTTCCCCGATACGACCTCAGCCCAGGTCCGGGCATCCCTTGCCGACACGATCGCCTGGCGCGGGCGGCTGCGGGCGACGACGTCTCCGAGCGCATCGACACGCCATTCGCGGCTGACCTCGACCGAGGTCGCCCCGACGGTGTGGACGGCCAGGCCGGCGACCACGGCGGCGACCGAGTTCGGGAGCGATAGCAGCACTCGGTCGCCGGGACCGATGCCACCGGCCACGAGGTGCCCGGCGAAGGCCTGCACGCGGGCCGCCAGCTCACCGTAGCTCAGCCACGTCGTGGGTGTGCCGAGGGCGGCTGACTCGGGCACCCGCGCGGCGTGGTCGAAGAGCCAGTCGGAGATGAACGGGGAGTCCATGGCATCGAATCGTACGACGAGGCAGCCGCCGATTCAGCGGTACCCTTGCACCTGCCGCCACCCGTGCTGATGTGCCACTCCCGGCGATGTGCCATCCGCGCCCGGGGCCCATCAGAGGCTGTCATCAGAGGAGCGCATGTTCTCACGCGACGTATTGCGGATAGACGCGCCGCAGGTGGTCGACGAGATCGACGACAGCCATCCGCTCCGAGGTCCGCATCGACCTGCGCCGCCGGGGAGCGGTGGTGGGGATGTCGGGCGGGATCGACAGCTCGGTGGTGGCCGCGTTGTGTGTCCGTGCGCTGGGCGCCGATCATGTGGTGGGGCTGCTGATGCCCGACAGGGATTCCTCCCCGGATGCCCTCAGACTGGGAAGCCTCGGCGCGGCTGAGCTCCACATCGGGGCCCTGGTCGAGGACATCACCGCGGTGCTCGCCGCCGCCGCCTGCTACGAGCGCCAGACCGAGGCCATCCGCACGGTCTTCCCCGACTATGGCGACGGCTGGCGCAGCAAGCTGGTCCTGCCTTCGCTCGTCGACGGCGATCGCCTCAATCTGGTGCGTCTGACCGTGGCCGACCCTGATGGGGTCGAACATACCTCGCGCATGGCCCCCGATGCCTACCGCCAGCTCGTGGCGGCCACCAACTTCAAGCAACGAACCCGCACGATGACGGCCTACTACCATGCCGATCGGCTGCACTACGCGGTCGCGGGGACACCCAATCTGCTCGAATACGACCAGGGTTTCTTCGTCAAGGGCGGTGATGGCGCGGCGGACTTCAAGCCCATCGCCCACCTCTACAAGTCGCAGGTCTACCAGCTGGCCGAGTTCCTTGGGGTGCCCTCGGAGATCCGCCTGCGCGCACCCACCACCGACACCTTCTCGCTGAGCCAGACGCAGGAGGAGTTCTACTTCGCGCTGCCCTATGCCGAGATGGACCTGTGTCTCTGGGCCTACGACCATGACATCGCCCCCGAGGAGGTGGCCCCGGTCATCGACCTCACGAGCGAGGTCGTCGAACGGGTCTACCGCGATATCGAGGCCAAGCGTCGCGTCAGCCGCTACCTGCATCACGTCCCGGCCCCACTCGGCATCGGCTGATCCGTGTGCGGCATCGTCGGCTGCCTGGTCCTGTCGCCGCGCCGATCGGTCCCGGAGCTCGCGGATCTCGCGAAGGGCGTCGGGGCGCTGCGACACCGTGGTCCCGATGAGACCGGCGTCTTTCGTGACGACCGCGTGGCGCTGGGCCATGCGCGCTTGTCGGTCATCGATCTCGAATCGGGCCAGCAGCCGTTGTCGGACGAGCGCGGCTCATGCTGGACGGTGTTCAACGGTGAGTATCTACGACTACCTCGAGCTGCGCGACCTGCTGTCGGCGAGAGGCCACCGATTCCGCACTCGCAGCGACACCGAAGTCATCGTCCACGCCTACCAGGAATGGGGTGAAGCTGCCTTCGAACGGTTCGACGGTCAGTTCGCCATCGTGCTCTGGGATGCCGCCAAACAGACGCTTGTGCTGGCGCGTGACCGACTGGGCGTGCGACCACTGTACCTGTGTGAGCATGACGGCCGTCTCTGGTTCGCCAGCGAGGTCAAGGCCCTCTTCGCGGCCGACCCGTCGATCCCGCGCGCACTCGACCCGGCGGGGTTGGCCGAAACGTTCACCTTCTGGTCTCCGGTGGCGCCACAGACCGTGTTCGCAGGGGTCACCGAGCTGGAGCCAGGACATGTTCGGACGGTGACGGCGGACGGGACGCGCCGATCGCGCCTTCTGGACCGCCAGCTACGGGTCGGGATCGGGGTCACGGTCGGGCTCGCGCTCGGGATCGGGCTCGCGCTTCGACGGCTCGATCGAAGACGCTGTCGAGGACGTCCGAGCGGTGCTCACCGAGGCTGTCCGGCTACGGATGCTGCGAGCCGATGTCCCGGTGGGAAGCTACCTCTCGGGCGGCCTGGACAGCTCACTGGTCGCAGCACTCGGGTACCAAGCCAAGGGCAGCAGCTTCCACACCTTCTCCGTGCGCTTCGATGATGCCGAATACGACGAGACCCACTACCAGCGGCGGATGGCCCGGTCCATCGGCAGCCAGCACCACGAGATCAGTGTCAGTGCGGCCGATATCGCTGACGCCTTCCCGGCCGTCGTCTTCCACGCCGAGCGGCCCTTGCTGCGCACCGCCGCGGCGCCCATGTACCTGCTGTCCGAGCTGGTCGCGCGGCACGGCATCAAGGTGGTCCTGACCGGAGAAGGCGCCGACGAGCTGTTCGCCGGCTACGATCTGTTTCGCGAGGCCCAGGTGCGGCGTTTCTGGGGCCGCCAGCCGGACTCGCGCTCCCGGCCGCGATTGCTCGAGCGGCTCTATCCGTATCTCGCTCGCTCGCCAGTGGGCGAGCGCACGATGGCGCAGGAGTACTTCGGCCGAGGCAGGGAGCGCTGGAGGGAGCCCGGCTTCGGCCACGACACGAGGTGGCGCTCGACGGCTGCCTTGCAGCGGCTGTTCTCGAGCGACCTACGCCACTCGCTCGCGGACCTCGATGTGGCGTCACGACTGCTCGGGCGCCTACCGTCCGAGTTCGCGACGTGGCCCTTTCTCGCCCAGGACCAGCATCTCGAGGTCACCACCCTGTTGTCGAGCTATCTGCTGTCAGCACAGGGTGATCGCATGCTCATGGCCCATTCCATCGAGGGCCGATTCCCGTTCCTCGATCCGGCACTGGTGGACCTGGCGAACTCGCTGCCGCCCACGTTCAAGCTCCGAGGCCTCGACGAGAAACACTTGCTGAAGCGCGTCGCGCTGGGCCTGGTACCGAACGAGATCATCAAGCGCCCAAAGCAGCCGTATCGCGCGCCCGACGCACGAGCGTTCGCCGGCCCCAAGGTGCCCGACTGGGTGGCCGAACTCATCAGCCCATCGGTGGTGGCGGAGGCTGGGATCTTCGAGCCCGCAGCGGTCGATCGACTGTGGCGCAAGTGCCGAGAAGGGGCCGCAAGCCATCAACCGTCGAACGCCGATAACATGGCCTTGTGCGGCGTCCTTTCCATCGCGCTGCTCCACGACCGATTCATCCGGCAGCGCCCCGAGGCGCAGCCGATCAGCGACTTCGGGACACTTGTCGAACGGACCAGTGAGCGCCCGACCAGCATGGCACCGGGCGCCACGTACAAGGAGACTCAACGACGGTGATGGTAGAGAACGATGTCAAAGAGTTCGTCATGGAGTCGTTCTATGTGAGCGACGGCGCCGAACTCAGCGAAGACATCTCGCTGATCGACAGCGGCATCGTCGACTCGACCGGGATGATGGACATCATCCTGTTCCTCGAGGGTCGCTATGCCATCTCCATCGAGGATCACGAGACGACACCGGAGAACCTGGAGACGATCGGTCGTATCGCCTCGTTCGTGGCTCGAAAGCGGGCGGCCGCGAGCGCGTGAACCGTCCGTCGGCCGCGACGACCGAGGCTGCCGGCGCGGTGCCCAGCATGGTCCTCGACCACGTCGGCATCGCCGTGCGGTCGATCGAGCCGGCCGCCGAGCAGTGGCGCGCGGTCTTCGGCTATGAGCCTGCGACTGGGGTCGTCGTCAATCGGGCGCAGAAGGTGCGCGTGCGGTTCCTCGAGAAGAGCGACTCGCTGCCGGTGAAGCTCATCGAGCCCACTGACGAGGACTCGCCCATCCATGCCTTCGTCCAACGCGGGGGCGGCCTGCATCATCTGTGCTTCCGCTGCGACTCGGTCGACGCCGAAGTCGCCCGCCTCGCGAGCGCGGGCCTGCGCGTCATCTCACCACCTTCACCGGGCGAGGCGTTCGAGGGTGAGAAGATCGCCTTCGTCTATGCCGGCGGCGGCCTCAACATCGAACTGATCGACACGCTCAAGCGGGCGGACCGCTTGCGCTGATGTGGAACACCTGTCCGCCACTCGTGAGCAAGTACAGCTCGCCGGCGTCATCCTCACCGAATGACAGCGCCTGGCCGGCGCCCGACGGGACCTGTCCCACCGCCGCCGGCTGAGCGTTGGCGGCGATCAGTCGCGCCGCGGGAACGCCCCAGACCGTGCCGCTGCAATAGTCGGCGTAGAGGTAGGTGCCGTCAGGCAGCGACCCGGCCGCACCGCGGTAGGCATAGCCACCGATGACGCTGCAGTGGGAGCGGTCACCGGCGGCGTGCGGATAAGCGATGACCGGCAGGATGTGCGCGGCAGGGTCGCAGGTGTGGTCGCCGAAGCACTCGAGCCCTTCCATCTGGTTCCAGCCGAAGGAGGGCTCGGAGGTGCCGGGCGACAGGACATCGATCTCCTCCCAGTCGCCCTGTCCCACGTCACCGATGTAGAGCACGCCGGACTCGCGATCGACGCTGAAGCGCCAGGCGTTGCGCAGGCCGATGGCGTGGATCTCCGGCCTGGCCTCGGGGTCGTCGGCGAATCCGTTGTCCCGCGGTGTGGCGTACGGCCAGCCACGGTCGACATCGAGGCGCAGCAGCTTGCCCAGCAGGGAGGCTCGGTCCTGCCCGTTCCCCATCGGATCGCCGCCCGAGCCGCCGTCGCCGGTCGAGACGATCAGCATGCCGGCATCGTCGAACGCCAGCATGCCACCGTTGTGGTTGGCATAGGGCTGGTCGATGGTGAGCAGGGTCCGTTCGGTCGACTCGATGGTTCCGGTGTCCGCGGCACCATCGACCGGGGCGGTGAACTCGCTGATCGTGGTGGCGCCGTCGTCGCGGCGCGTGTAGTCGACGAAGAAGCGGCCATTGTGGACGTAGTCGGGATGGAAGGCCAAGCCCAGCAGGCCCTGCTCGCCCTTGTACTGGACACGGTCGGAGATGTCGAGGAAGGGTTGGGCATCGATGGAGTCGTCCGGCGTGAGGCGCAGGATGCGGCCGGCCTGCTCGACGATGAAGCGGTCGCCACTGCCGTCACCGGTCCCCACCAGCAGGACAGGGGCGGCCAGACCCTCGACGACGGGGTCGAAGCGCAAGCCAAGATCGAGCGAATCGCCGGAGGCGCCGTCTTCGCCGCTGACCATGTTCGCCAGGAGCAGAGCGGCGATGCCGACCAGGCCGATGACGATGATGCCGAGGTTGAGGACCGCGCCCGAGCGCAGACGTCGTGCCGGCGGCTGGGTCCGCTGGGTCGGCTGCGGCTGGGTCGGCTGCGGCTGGGTCGGCTGCGGCGAGCGGTCCATGAGCCTCATGGCGCGGTCTCGGTCGGCAGCACGGGTGCATCCGTCGCCGAGAGTTCGAGCAATGGCGCGCCGCTGCCATCGGCGAGCACCAACGTCGTGCCCTGTCGATGCCAGGAGACGACCGCGTCGAAGACGGCCAGGAGGCGCCGCTCCTGGCGCCGCGCGTCACCCTCACAGGGCAGGCCGGTCGTTTCCACGGGCGCGATGACGACGCGGTTCCGCTCGCTCATATAGGCCCCTTCGAGCACGCGGCAGCCAGTGCTGCCGAGCACGCTGCCATCGTCGGCGAACGCGATGGTGATGGGTCGGTCGGCGAGTGGCTCGAGCAGCTCGCCGTTGGCGCGCGCGTAGCCATCGGCTTTCCAGTTCCCGACCAGGCCCAGGGCATCGGCGCTCATCAGTTCGACGCGCACCCGTCCGGCATCGTCGAGCAGGTCGACGCCACCATCGTTCGCTTGCCAGCTCGTCACCGCCTCCAACGCCACCGAGTAGGCCACGGCCTCTTCGGTGGTCGGGACATCGCAGGAATCGGCACCCTTGCTGATGATGCCCAGACCCAGATCGTGCTCATCCAGTGTGTAGCCGCCCGTGTACGTGCCGCAGCCCGTCTCGCCTTCGAGTCGCCCGTCCGGCAGGAACGCGGCCGTCAGCGTCGTATCCGGACGGGGCGCGACGAGTCCCTCGCCCCAAGCGTCGAAGCTGACGACATCCCAGCTTCCGGCCAGCGGGGCGATGTCAGTGCCGATGTCCGGGCTGGCGACGGCCAGCGGTGCTGGCGACGGCACGGGGCTGGCGTCCTGCGCCAGGGCCACCGCAGCAGGGATCGACAGCAGGCAACCGGCCATCACGAAGGGCACCAGACGACGCACGATGGGGGTAGTGCTCACGACGCCGACAGGGTACCGCCGATGCGATTTGGTGGCAGACGGCAGGGGTGCCGGGGTGGGTATCATCCGGTGCCCCGTGGCCGCCGAGGCATCGTGGTCGCCGTCGCTGGAGCGGAGATGAAGATGGCTTTCGACGAGGCGCTTGCCGAGCGGTCTCCCGATCGGTCGACGTGTCGTGGCGCCTACGCGCGCTCGAGGTCAGCGATCCCCAAGCTGAAGCCGCCGTCGACATCGATGACCGCACCAGTGACGAAACGGTTGTCCTCGGAGGCCAGCCACGAGACGGCCGAGGCGATGTCGCTGCTGTCCCCGATCGCGTCGAGCGCCTGGCGCCAGGTGATGCCACCGGCGGCGAAACGGGCTCGCTCGTCCTCCTCGCTCGAGCCCCGGAGCTCTGAGGGGATGATCCCGGGGCGGATGACGTTGACGCGGATGCCATCCCGTCCCAGGTCGACGGCCATGGCGCGCGTCATGGCCTCGACCGCGCCCTTCGAGGCGACATAGCCGAACCGGTCCCGAGGCGGTCGGGCCACGACCGTGGAGCCGATGTTGATGATCGCCCCGCGGCTCTCACGAAGGGCCGGCAGTGCAGCTCGGACGCAGAGGAAGATGCTGGTCACGTTGGCTCGGAACATGCCCTCGAAGTCCATGAGCGTCAATCGCTCGATGGAGCCCTGGGCCTCACTGCCGGCGTTGTTGACCAGGACGTCGATGCCTCCGAACGCCGAGACGGCCGCCGCCATCGCGTCCTCGCAGCCTTCAGGCGTCGTCACGTCGGCACGGATCGGCACCACTCGTCCGGGCGCATCCTCGAGTTCCTTGACCAGGCGCTCGAGGCGGTCGAGGCGACGTGCCACGGCCAGGATGTTGGCGCCCCCGCGGGCCAGCTCCCGGACGGCGTGCGCGCCCAACCCACTCGACGCGCCGGTGACGACGATGCGACGCTCGGGCACAGTCATGCTGCGAGGGGACCTCCTGTTGGCGATCGTAGCACCCGAGAATGGGCGCTGCTCTACGCCTTGCGGGCAGAAGGACCGGGAGCGAACACATGTCGCGGCGGTACGGTGGATGCCCTATTCTCACTGGGTGAGACTCGCGTTCGTCCGCGGCGGCAAGGCTTGGGGTCCTGGGCTCTCGACCCGAGCGTGATCCCTATTACCCGCACGCCTGTCCGGCTGCGTCCTGATGCCCGGCGGGTGGTCATCAAGCCGTTCATGCCTGGCGCCCACATCCCTGCCAACGGGCATGCTCGGGCCCGGCGGGTCATCGATCGCATCCTGCGCCTCTCAGAGGCAGACGCCGCGACCACCCTAATGGCTGCACGGGTCCAGTTCGAAGGCCGGCATCCTGACCTCGACGGCGTGCTCCTGCGCAACTACGAGGCCGCAGCTGGCCTGATCGAGGATGCCGCTGCTCTCACGCAGGATCGCCGTCTCCTTATCGGCGCCTACTTCACCCACGAGTACGCCATCGAGGCGGCGGCCTTGTCGAACCCATCGATCGTCCCGGCGCCGGATCAGACCGGCCTCGGTCCCGGGCAGCAGCGGTTCGTCGTCAGCCTTCGGGCGATCGGGGAAGGACACCTCTCCTCGATCGAGTTCCGGTCAGGTGTCCTCGACACGGATGGCCGCATCGTCGTCGACGCGCCGAGCCGTCACGCCACCATCGGAGAGCGCACGGAGCCGCTGTACCAGCGACACGCCTTCCGCGTGAAGCTCCAAGAGCTTGGCGTGCTCAACGAGATCAGCGGCCTGGTGCTGGATCCGCTATCGGAGAGGTTCACGTTGGGGGACCTTGAGGCCGCCATCACCGACCTCCACGCCCGTGGCGTTGACCGAGCCGTGGCCTACGAAACGACCAGGATCATCCACTGGGTGGCGGCTTCGAACTACAGCATCGAGTTCGGTGCCGACTCGGACATCTCTGAGCGAGTCATCTTCCCATCCGGCCCGGCCGAGAGCCAGGGCATGGAGGACGCTCGCTTCGTACGCTTCAGCCACGACGATGGCACGGTCCTCTACTACGCCGTCTACACCGCTTTCGATGGTTTCCAGATCCTGCCGCAGCTCATCGAGACTGCGGACTTCTTGCGCTTCCACGTCAACACGCTCAACGGCGAGGCGGCACGCAACAAGGGCATGGCTCTCTTTCCCCGCATGATCGACGGACGCTATGCCGCGCTCTCGCGACAGGACAACGAAAGCAACTTCCTGATGTACTCGGACGACGTCCGCACCTGGCGTGACCCGTACCTCATCCAGCGGCCGGAGTCGCCGTGGGAGCTGATGCAGCTCGGCAACTGCGGCTCACCGCTCGAGACCGATGCCGGCTGGCTGGTGATCACCCACGGCGTCGGCCCGCTGCGTCGTTATGCCCTGGGGGCGATCCTTCTCGACATCGACGATCCCCGGCAGGTGATCGGCCACCTCGATGAGCCGCTGCTGGTGCCCACCGAGGATGAGCGCGATGGCTACGTGCCCAACGTCGTCTACTCATGCGGAAGCATGATCCACGGGGGCGACTTGGTCGATCCCCTATGGCTTCTCCGACCTCGGCAGCGGCATCGCCGCGATCCCGCTGGCGGACATCCTCGAGAGGCTCACCCAAGAGGCGTAGCGGACCAGTGCTGCGCGACCACCGCGCGGTAGACCTCGAGATACTCGTCGACCATGCGTTCCACATCGAAGCGGCGCTCGACCGATGCCCGTACGCCGCGGCGGTCGATGGCGGCTGACGCGTGCACCGCAGCCACCGCTTCGTCGAAGCTGTGCACGAGGTAGCCGCCTTCGCCCTCACGCACGATCTCCGGCATCGACCCACGCGCGTTGGCGATGACCGGCGTTCCGCAGGCCATGGCCTCGACCACGCTGAACCCGAAGGGCTCCTCGAACTCGATCAGGTGGAGCAGGGCCCTGGCACCGCCGAGCAACCCGCCGCGAGCCTCCGGGCCGACCGGTCCGACGTACTTGACCCGATCCCCATCCAGCCGAGGCTGCACCAGCCGTTCGAAGTACGCCTGGTCCTGGACGATGCCCGCGATGATCAGCGTCAGGCCGGCCGCCTCCGCCACATCGATGGCAGCAGCCGTCCCCTTGTCGGGGTGGATGCGGCCGAAGAAGAGTAGGTACGAGCCAGGTGTCGAGCGCGCCTCGAACGCAGTCATATCGATGCCGTGATGGATGGTGGCCACATAGTCGAGCTTCTCGTGACGATCGGAATCGCTGATGGCCACGTAGGCGCCCCGTCCGTTGTATTTCTCGTAGACCGCCACGATGCGCTCGGATGAGAAGCCATGGACGGTGGTGACGACCGGGGTGTCCACCAGGGCGCTGTACGTGAGCGGCAGGAAGTCGAAGCTGTTATGGATGATGTCGAAGTCAGCGGCGCGTTCGAAGAGCGCCGAGATGTGCAGGGCCTCGCAGACTTTGGGGTCCAGCGACGCGTCCTCGGAGTATCCACGCGGAACGCAGGCGCTGAGGTTGGCGCTCGTGAGCGAGTCGGCTGTCGCGAAGAGGGTGACTTCCATGCCCCGCCGCACCAGACCTTCGGTCAGGAGCGACACGAACTGCTCCCAGGGCCCGTAGTGCCGCGGTGGTACCCGCCATGAGATAGGGGCGAGCATGGCCACATGGAGTGGGTCAGCCATCGCGGGTGTCCTCCCCGGGTCTGCCGAGGTCGTCTGCTGTCACCGCGGACACGTCGGCGTCTCCTGGTTGGTCACCCTCGGGACGCCACCGCCAGGGCGTCGACCTCCGTCCGCTGCGGCTGCACACCGCGGGCGCGGAGAGCGCGGACATGCTCGAGCGCGATGAGCCACATCAGCGTCGACTCGGCACCCTGGTTGCGGCTGACGCCAGCCGGACCGATGCCGTCGCCGCAGGCACCCTCCTCTGGCTGGGCAACAGGCGCGTTGGCGTCGTTACGGCCCAGGTACCAGCCGTAGGCCGACTCCACGGCGGCGAGATAGCGAGGCGCGCCGGTGGCCACGTAGGCTGTCTCAGCCGCCAGCAGGAGTGTCGTCGTGGAGATGGGTTGTTGATCGTAGCGAGCCGCCTTCCCCCCTCGGGGCCACCAGCCCGCGTTGCCCACGCTGATCAACTGGCCGTCGGCGTTCGTCTGCGCGTCGATGAGCCAGTCGAGCACCCGGATTCCTGCCTGGACCAGCCTCGGTCGACCGAGGCTTCGGCCCGCGACCAACAGTGCCTGTGCCGGCAGTTCGTTCTCGTAAGTGATCAGGTTCTCAGGCCAGGGCCAGGAGGTATCCGCGACCGTGTGCCCGAAGGACTGCACCAGCTGGTCCGCGGCCCATCGGTAGATGTCCATCACCTCGTCAAGCAGGCCGGCGCGGACAGCCGAATCACAGGCCAGGATCACGCCGGCGAGTGGTCGCAAGAAGTGCACCCGACTTGCGGTCGGGAGCGCGCGCTCGAACAGGGCTGTGGCGTCGCTTTGTGTCGTACCGGCCGGTGCTGACGCGATGACCTCGGCGAGCGCTTGCAGTGCCCGCGCATCGGCGTCTTCCGATCCAGGCGCCTCGAGCCATCTGCCGTCGGCACGCCTGAGGTTGCGGAAGCGACCGCTCGTGCGATCGAATGCCTCGGAAAGGAACGTGACGTTACGAGAGACGCTGGCTGCCACTGGCTCCCAGCCGAGCTCACGCTGGTGCAGCAGGTCCACGAGCAGGGCCCGCGAGACGTCATCGGTGCAATAGCCGTGGCTCGGATCGGGCTCGGCTGCCTGCGCATGCTGCATGATCCCGATGTCAGTCGTGAGCACGTCAAGGTGCCGGCGGCTCACCGGGAACAGTGGGAATGGCTCAGACACTCGGGACCGCCAGCGCCGGGACATCCATGGTCGCCATGCTGCGCGGCGCCGAGCGGAGTCTCGTGAACAGACGCTCGTAGCCCTCGGCGACGCGTGACCAGAGCATCGTGCGTCCATGAAGGTAGGCACGCTGTGCCATGGCCTCACGGAGCCCACGATCCTGGAGCAGCTCGAGCAGCGCCTCGCCCATGGTCGCAGGCGACCCTGCTGGCACCAACAGACCGCGTCCATCGGCGAGGACCTCGGACGCGTAGAGGTACGGGGTGGAGACCGACGCCTTGCCGGCTGCCATCGCGTACGAGAGCGTGCCCGAGACGATCTGGTCGAGGTTGGGATAGGGTGTCACGAAGACGTCGGCGGCTTCAAGCCAGCGGCTCAGCTCGTGCTGACCCACGAAGCGGTCGACGAACACCACGTGGTCAGTCATGCCCAGGTCGGCAGCCAAGGTCTCGAGCTTGGTGCGGTAGCGCTCGCCTTCGGTCCGCAGGAGCGCCGGATGCGTCGCCCCAAGGATCACGTAGCAGGCGTCGGGTACGGCGCGCACCACATCGGGCATGACCTCGATCACCGACTCGTAGCCCTTGCTGGGGCCGACGAGGCCGAAGCTCAGCAGGACGCGCTTGCCGGCCAATCCAAGGGCTGGCTTGACGCTGTCTGGATGGACGAAGGGCAGGTCGGGCACACCATGCGGGATGATCTCCACCTTGGCAGGGTCGGCGGCATACCGATCGATGAGGATCGACGCTGCTGCCTTGGACATGACGACCGCGGCCGCCGTCGAATCGAGGATGCCCCGCATGACGCGATCCTGCCCGGCCGTTGGATGGCGTAGCACGGTGTGCAGCGTGGCTACGGCAGGCACGGAGAGCGCTGCGAGGAACTCCAGCACGCCCTCGCCGTCATGATCACCCCAGATGCCGTATTCATGCTGCACGGAGACGACGCCCACGCCGCGATCAGCCAATGAGCGGGCAGCCCGGGCGAAGTCAGCACGAACGTGGGTGCGGATGGCTAGATGCACCGAGCGATCGAGCGCACAGGTGTCGTCCGGACCGCGCAGGACGACGACCTCGCGATCGCCGATGGCCCGGCCGAGGTCAGCCGTGAAGGTGGCGATGCCGCAACGTCGCGGTGGATAGGTGGAAACGAACGCGATACGTACCACGGATGCCCTGCTAGCGTCCCGCACACCGTGCGGGGTCGGGGCCGACAACGGATCGATGCTTCGACTTCCGACCTGTCGCGAAACCAAATCTCACCACGGTCCAGCACACGGATGCCGACCAAGGCCGAGCAGAGCGGCGCATGGTACGCCCGGACCATCACGGCACGGCGAAGCTCAGCCTTCTCTGTGGCATCCACGATGCGCCTACTGGCTCGGATTGTCAATCGAAGCTGCGCGTAGCGGGTCGTGTGTCGCGCGTCGTGTCGAAAGGGGTGCGCCGGAGCCGGGCCTCGAGGTCGCGCTCACGGAGGTCCGGTGGGTCCAGGCCCTTGTGCGTGAGCGTAGAATCGTTCCAGACTGAAGGAACGCTGACATGGAAGATCGACGCCTCCGGCTCACCCGGACCAGCGAGGCTCGCAGCGGCGCCCGGACGATCGCTCGCGACCGCGGAACGTTGCTGCGTCGCGTGCGATGAGCGACAGTCCCGGCCGGCCTTGGCAGCGACCCCCGCAGCTCCAGCATGGTCATTACGACAACGCCTTTGGGGACGCCGAGACCACAGGAGCCCTGCTCGCCCGTTTGGCGGCTGCCCGTGACTGGGAGGGCCGATCGGCCTCACCCGCAGGGCAGTCTCCGGCGTCAGGTACCACCGTCGAGGTCCCCTCTCTGGCGACCGAGGATCACGACGCCGCCGAGGTGTACCTGGGCCTCCTGGATCGCATCCTGGAGGATCGGGTCATCACCGACGCCGAGAGGGGTCGACTCCAGGAGTTCGCCACCGTCTGGGGCATCGGGATGCTCGAGGCCGCGAGCCTGCATCGTGGCTATGTCGCGAGGGCTTGGGCACGGGCAGGCGCCGACGCGACCGTCACCCCGGCCGAACTTCGTGACATCGAGAAGCTGGCTGAACTTCTGGGCGTTCCGGTCGAGATGCGGCGCCACGACGCCCGGAGTGGTGGGGGTGCGCGGTGGGTCGCCGTGTCGATCGAGGCGAGCATGACGGCGGTCGGCCCCGGACCGCGATCAGCACATCGATGAGGTCCTCCTGTCCCTCGAAGGAGGCCTGCAGCGCCGAGCGTCGCCGCGGCCCATGCGACCGAGTCCCATGCCACGGGCCGTCGTTGCGACATCGGGCTACCACCGACAGGAGACGAGCACCCACAGTCTCGCCTGCCGACTTCCTCCCGGCGCAATGGTCCCGTTGCACTCGCTCCTCGGGAACGCTGGGTTCGTGTTTGACTTCCCTACTTGGCGCGATACGTCCGACTGCCGAAGAGGACGAGCACGCTGGGTCCCGACGAGTCCCTCCTCGGGATGACTCGCACTTCGAGTTTGTGCCTGGTGGCGACGTCGCCGAGGGCCGTCGCCAAAGCCTGGATGGTTCCTATGCCCCGGGCGCTCACGTCACGAACATCGGCCTCAAGCGCCGAGTGGTCGCCTGCTCCCAGCCACACGTCGAGCGCTCCGCTCGGGCCGACGACACGCAATAGCGAGGCGCGCGACCTGTCAGGCGGGCGCATCGTCGCGGGTCCTGGGTCGGTCTTGTCTCGGCCCATGCTACGACCGAGCCTGAGTGTCGTCCTCAGACATCCGTTCACAGGACGCATCAGGGCAGGTCATACGTACGGCGTAAGTGTGGGTCGTGAGGATGCACATGGAGCGCCCGCCGGGTGAAGTGGGAACAGCCCGTACGTCCGACGGGCTGTCCCTGTGGCGTCAGGCTGAGCGCACCTGCTCGGCACGCGGCCCTTTGGGGCTCGCCTCGATCTCGAACATGACGCGTTCGCCACCGACCAGGCGGTCGAAGTCGAGCGAGGAGTCGAGTGAGTTGCGGTGGAAGAAGTACTCCTTCGTATCCTCCGCAGCGATGAAGCCGAAACCGCGCTCGGCGACGACCTTCTTGATGGTACCGGTGGTCACGGGGACCTCCTTGGCGCTTCCCGAACAGGGAGAGCAGGCGCACGGTCCGTTCGAGAAGGAAGTCGACCACGCGGAGCATCGCCACGACATGCGGGCGAGGCTCCACCATATCACGGGTGCGATGGGCCCCAACCCCCCGGTGTCCACGAGTGAGGGAGTGCACGCGATCCAGGCCCGTGGGTCCGCCGGCCCCCACCCTCCGTTGCAGGTGTCGGTCATCCGGTCAGGGCAAGACGAGCCCTGCAGGCGGCCGACATACGCAGGCCGGGCGTCGTTGCTTCGCTGGCGGGGTCTGCTGGCGGCCGATCCCGGAGCGCTACCGTCGCGGTGGCTTCGCTCCCTGGACCTGCCCGTGTGGGGCGATGGTGCGAGCCTGAGGGTACAGCCCGAACCGGATGGCCTGATCCGGCCACTCCGGGTCATCGAGCTTCCAGCGGTGCATCGTGGAGCCGCGCTCATCGATGTGGTCGATCGAGCCGTCGACGCCGAGGACGAGCCGGCCACCGTCCGCGAGCTCCAGTTCATGTGGCTTGAACCGGCGCCCTCGGGTCGCGGGGGTCCGTGAGGGCTCGCGCCCACCGAGTTCGTCAGTCATCGTGGCCTCCTATGCAGTGTAGAGACTGACGATACGTCCAAGCGGACCTCCGTGCGGCGGGAGGTCGGCGGCCCTTGGGGGCGAACCGACGAAGATCCGACTCCAGGTGGGAGCGGGTCATATCCCTGGAGTTGGTGTGGCACGCGATGTGGCCCGGAACGGAAGTGGCCACCCCGTCATCCTCGCGTCGTTGGACCTACGAACCCTGTGCTCTCGGCCACCGGCGCGCTCCGCCCTATCGCTTCTTCTTGTCGCCCGCCTTCGGACCGCCCTTAGGTTTCTTGGTTCCGCTCTTGCTACCTGGTCCCTTGTCGCCCACGATGCATCTCCTACCATGTCAGAGGGGTTGACGGACCTATTGTGGCGCCGGATGGCAGCCATGGCTAGCCCTCGGGCCTGGCGGGCGGTCCTCGCTGCGGGAGATCACTCGTAAACGATCTCGTCCGCCTCGGGGAGCTCGAGCAGATGGGCGTCCTGCGTACCCGAGCCGATCAGGGCCTTGATCTCCCAGTGGCCCTGTCCTTCGGGCGTCATGAACGGCCGCACTGGCCCGATGATGGTCAGGCGGGCGACCACCACACCCTCGTGCTCGTAGCGCACCTGCGTCTCGGTCGCGCCATAACGATCGATGCTCCGCATGGCCAGCTCAGCCCGGTCCAGGCCCATCATCTCCGCAACCCACCCACGCGCATCCCATCTCGACACGATCGAAGCTCCCTGTGGCCGCTCTCAGCGGCGGCGATGACCCCAGCATCGCTGGTCGAGGCCGCGACCGCAACTCCGGGGCCAGGGCGACCCGAGGCCGTGCCTCTGCTACCTCCGGGGCCGACACGCGGCACCCGAGGCTCTAAGGATCTCTGCCAACGTGACGAGACCCGACAAGACGCACGGCGTCAACGGCGGAGCCGTCGTCCTTGGCGGCCGACCATGCGCCATCGCAGGCGTCGGTGGGGACGCTCTGGCCTGACACCAGCGATGCGAGCAGACGCGGACTGGTGCTCTCGACCTTCGAGCGGATCAGCGTCGTGGCTGGCGCCACGCGCGGCTCGCATCACAAGGTCAGCGGAGCGTTGACAGCAGAGGCGGAGAGGCGAGGTCTGGTCCTCTCGCTCTCCGCCACCGTTGAGGTCACTATGGTGGGCGATACTGGATTCGAACCAGTGACCTCGCGGATGTGAACCGCGCGCTCTAACCGACTGAGCCAATCGCCCGTGAGCGCAGAGTATAGCCGCTGCGCCCCACCGGTCCAGCCGCAGCGGTCATGGCTACTGTGCCGAGCGCTTCACGATGTCACGGCAGCCGCGGCCCGTGGCGACATGAGTATCGGCACCAGAGACCAGGCATGCCGGAGCAGCTCGGGCTCGTTTGCATCAGATGCAAGATCTCGACGTGTGGACCAGCCGATCTGCCAATCTTCGTGCGTCAGATGCACATGACTGACGTTCTCTTGCATCAGATGAAACGAAACGGCGACTTCGGCCGCTTCCAGGTCGAGATGTTGCATCTGATGCAAAGCTGCCCCGCCGAGCCTGGCACGGAAGCCATGGCCGGTGGCGACATGAGCACCGGCACAGCCGATCAGGTGCAGCCCGTGGGGAGTGGCAGCCCGTGGGGAGTGGCAGCCCGTGGGGAGTGGCAGCCCGTGGGGAGTGGCAGTCAATCGCCGATCGTGGGCGACGATCGCGGACCCCGCATGACCCCCGGCCAGCGCGCCTCCACCGAAGCAGCATCCCGGCCGTCGATGCGCAAGCGTTTGTGGCGACTGCTCGCGCCCGACACGAGGGTGACGGCGCCCTTGGGCACGCCCAGCGCCTTGGCCAACAATCTGACCACCGCCTTGTTGGCGGCGCCATCCGCCGGCGGTGCGGTCACGCGGACGCGCAGTTCGCCCTGCGCATCGACGCCCTCGATGGCGTCGCGGCTCGACCGCGGCTCGACCCGCACCCAGATGAGCACCGACACGTTCAGATGGCGACGACTACGCGCATCAGCAGGCCCAGTCCCAGCAGCAGCACGATGGGCGAGAAGTCGAACGTGCCCGTCTGCGGCAGGACCTTGCGGATCGGCGCCAGGAAGGGTTCGGTGAGGCTGTAGAGGAACTGGCCCAGCGGCTTCTCGAAGCGCGGGTCGATCCAGCTCATCAGCACGCGACCCAGCACCACCAGCCAGGCGGTCACCACGAGCGATTGCAGCAGGACGGCGACGAAGCCCATCAGGTTCGCTCCCCGAACAGCGCCCGGCCGACACGCACCAGCGTACTGCCTTCCTCGATGGCCACCTCGTAGTCATCGGTCATGCCCATCGAGAGGCCCGGCCCGAGTCGGGGATCGGTGGCGCGCAGGCGCTCGGACAGCTCGCGCAGTCGGGCGAAGGTCGGCCGCGCCTCCCCTGCCCCGCCGGTCAGCCAGCCCACGGTCATGAGGCCGCGAACGTCGAGGTGAGGCAACGCCAGGATCCCAGCCGACTCACGCTCCAGCGCAGCTGGCGAGAAGCCGGCCTTGGCGGGGTCGACATCGACGTTGACCTGGAGGTAGACCGGCAGCCGTCCGCCGCCCCGTGACCCTCGCTCGCCGACCAGCCGGTCCAGCCGCGTCGCGAGCTCGGCCGAATCGACCGACTCGACGGCATCGAACAGCTCCACGGCCTTGGCCGCCTTGTTCTTCTGCAGGTGGCCGACGAGATGCCAGGTGGCCGGCGCCAGGAGCGGGATCTTCCCGGCCGCTTCCTGCACGCGGTTCTCGCCGAGCAGGTCGTGGCCCGCGGCCATCGCCAGCCGCAGTCGCTCGAGCGGCACCGTCTTGGAGATGGCCACCAGCATGGCCGCGTCAGGAGGGCGCCCCGAACGCACGCAGGCCGCCGCCATGCGCTCCATCACATGGGCGCGGGCAGCGGCCAGTCGGGTGACGGCCCGCTCGTCGGGCAGGCCGGGGTCAGTGATCTGGGTCGTGGCTCAGCGATTGCGGCGCAGGAACGCCGGGATGTCAAGGTCCTCGTCCTTGCTGGTCCCACGCGAACCGGCGGACACGCCTTGGCCACCAGAAACCGGGACCGCCACCGCCTGTCGTGGCTCCGACCCACCCTCGCTGGGCTGGTCACCGGCCGCGGTGCGCTGGCGAGCCAGCTCCTGCATGAAGTCGCGGTTCTCCAGGCCGGCCGCGATGCCACTGTTGATGTCAGCCTCCGCCTCCGCGCCGGGGTAGACGTGCTGGCGGTTGTGGTCGAAGCCGGTGGCGATGACGGTGATCTGGAGATCGTCACCCATGCGCTCGTCGATGACGGTGCCGAAGATGATGTTGGCCTCCGGGTCGGCCATCTCCTTGATGATCTCGGCGGCCTCGTCGACCTCGAAGAGGCCCAGGTTGGGGCCGCCGGTGACGTTGAAGAGCACGCCCTGGGCGCCGCTGATGCTGACTTCCAGCAAGGGGCTGCTGATGGCCTCGCGGGCGGCCTCGGCGGCACGATCGGGACCACTGGCGCGGCCGATGCCCATGAGAGCGGAGCCGGCCGAGCGCATCACGGCGCGCACATCGGCGAAGTCGAGGTTGATGAGGCCGGGCACGGTGATGAGGTCGCTGATGCCCTGCACGCCCTGGCGCAGCACGTCGTCGACGACTCGGAAGGCGTCCACGATGGACGTCTCGGCGCTGACGACCTCCTTGAGGCGATCGTTGGGGATGGTGATCAGCGTGTCCACCTTGTCGCGCAGCAGTTCGGCCGACTTCTCGGCGTTGAGACGGCGGCGGGCGCCCTCCCAGGTGAACGGCTTGGTGACGACGCCGATGGTCAGGGCACCCATGTCACGCGCGATCTCAGCGATGACGGGCGCGGCGCCCGACCCGGTCCCACCACCCATGCCGGCGGTGATGAAGACCATGTCAGAGTCACGGAGGGCGTCGGCGATCTTCTCGGAATCCTCTTCAGCGGCGCGCTGCCCGATGGACGGGTCTCCGCCGGCGCCGAGACCGCGAGTGATCTTGTCACCCACGCGGATCTTGTTGGGCGCATCCGACTGCAAGAGCGCCTGGGCATCGGTATTGACGGCGATGAACTCGACGCCCATCAACTCGGCACGGATCATGCGGTTGACGGCATTGCTGCCGCCACCACCGACACCGATGACACGGATGAGAGCGAAGTTCTCTGAGTCGGACCGCAACGGCATGTGATTGAACCCTCCAGATCGCGCGCCAAGCATCCACAGCCCGTCGGGCCACCCGCACGGACGGGCGACTCCTGAGACCACCTGGTCGTTGGGCGAGTATATCCTCGCGACCGCAGTCACGGATAGTGCGAGCTCCGCGGACCCTGTGCGTGGACGGCTGCCGATGCCGGCTTGCTGGCGCCTTTGGTCAACGACCGATGGGACCATCCCCGATGGACCCAACCTGCTCCATCGCCGGCGGCACGGCGGGCCACTCAGCCGGGTTCTCATCCAGGCCGACACCCGGATATTCATCCACGCCGACAGCCGGGTTCCCGTTCAGCGGGACGACGTGACGCTCCAGCCGCCCGATCGGCGTGGTCTTCCCATCGCGCGGGACGCGCTGGCGTGGCTTCCCGCCAGCTGCAAACCCTCAGCGCTCCGGGGCACCACCTGGTCGAGTTGGCCGGTTCAGCGGGAATGTGAGGGGCAGCCGCCGCGGGCTCCCAGGGGGAGAGGCGCGGCGGGGGAAGATGAGCGGCTAGGGGAAGAAGCGCCGCACCACGTCGCGGACCCGGTCCCAGTTCTGCGTGCGCGGTGGCGGCTCGTAGCGCTGGAGGTCCTCGTTCGTGACCACGCGGGCGGCCCACAGCAGCAGTCCGATCGACGTCGCATACGACGGCGTGAGCAGATGGTCGGTCAGCCCGCCGACGCCCTCCGGCGACGCCACCCGTACCGGGATCTGGAGCACATCGCGCGCCGATCCCCGCGGCATTGGCCAGCTGCGAGGCCCCGCCGGTCAGCACCAGCCCTGCCGGCAGCCGGTGGGCCGTGGCGTTCCGCGTCAGCTCCTCGCCGATCTTCTCGAAGAGCTCATGCATGCGAGCGTCGATGATCTCGGTGACATCCGATTTGCGCGCCGGACGCGCCACACCGTCCTCGATGATCTCGATGGGTACCTCCGTGCCGGGGTCGGCGTTCCTGGCCTCGACGCTGCCGAAACGCATCTTCAGCTGCTCCGCGGCGGTGAGGTTGGTGCGCAGGCCGATGGCGATGTCATTGGTGACGTTGACCCCGCCGAGGGGGATGACCGAGGTATAGAACGGCGAGCCGTCGGAATACAGCGCGATGTCCGTGGTGCCGGCCCCGATATCGGCCACCGCCACCCCCAACTCACGCTCGGTCTCGCTCAACACCGCTTCACCCGAAGCGACCGAGGAGACCACCAGCTCATCTGGTCGCACGCCCGCCTGGCGCACGCACTTGGTGAGGTTCTGCAGTGCCGTGGCGCCACCGTGGATGATGTGGGTGGTCACCTCCAGGCGGATGGCACTCATGCCCTCGGGGTCCTTGACGCCCTCCTGGCCATCGACGGTGAAGTCGCGCGGTAGCACGTGCAGCACTTCGCGATTGGATGGGATGGTCACCGCGCGGGCGACCTCCGTGGCACGCTCGATGTCCTCGCGCGTGACCTCTCGATGAGCCCCGCTGACGGCGACAGTGCCACGCGAGTTGAGCGACTCCAGGTGGTCGCCACCGACACCCACGAAGGCCGCCTCCAGGCGCAGTCCGGAGAGCCGCTCGGCCTGCTCGATGGCGCCGCGGATGGAACTGACGGTCTGGTCGATGTTGTTGACGAGGCCCTTCTTGACGCCACTCGTGGGCAGCGTGCCCTTGCCGATGATGTCGAGTGCGCCATCGTTGGTGACCTCGCCGACGAGCACGACGACCTTGCTCGTCCCGACGTCGAGCGCCACCAGGATCGCTTCGATCTCCAACTGCTTCCCTTCCCTGACAGCGGCCACGAACATCGGCCTCGCGCCGGCGTCGCGCCGGTCCGGTGCGTCCGCGCACCACGGCTCCTACATTGTGGGCGATGCGGCGACGCTTCGCAGGGCGCCTCCTACCCCTGCTTCTGGGCCTGTTTGCCGGCCTTCTTGTCGCGCTCGGTGAAGGTCCCGCAGTAGTCATCAGACAGCGCCAGACGGACCCGGTCCAGGCGCGACTCCCGGGCCGCGAGCGTCCAGCGGAGGCACTGCACCTGGCTGGGTACGACCGTAGACGGCTGGAGGGACGGCGTATAGGGGCCGAACACCGCATCCCAGCCCAGGTCACGACTTTCGAGAACGTAGCCGTCATTCTGGTCGACCGAGAGCCGCAGGTCCGTGGACTTGCTCCCCAGCATCTCCGGCGTCACCGCCAGCAGCTGCCGCATCACCTCCAGGTCCATGGCCGACAGGTAGCTGCCCTCGGTCGGCGGCACCGGCACGATGCGCGCGTCCCTGACGACCGGCAGTGCCGCCCGCGCGACCGAGCCTGGATCGGTGGCCGTCTCGCCGGGCGCACCGTCTCGGGTCGAGCCGGCATCGGCTGCCTCGTTCGCGGCGTCGGCGCCGGCTACCGCGTCGGCGCCCACCAGCACGTCGTCGGCCGGCGAGAACAGCATGCCGTTCGTGTCGACCAACCACGAGACATCCCCGTTGCTCCAGATGAACAGCGGCTCGCGCTCGTCGAGCTCGACGCTGACACTGGCCGGCAACGTCACCGACGCGTGGGCGGCATCGACCTCGGTGAGTATGGAGAGGTCGCGGACGATATCGCTGGCCCGCACGCGGAAGACGTTGGGAGCCCGCTCCAGATCGGAGAGATGGGCTCGTACCTCGGCCTCGTCGGCATGCTGCAGACCCCGGAACGTGACGTTGGCCTCGGTGACCCGGAAGGCATCGTCGGTGAGCAGCCAGAACAGCAGCGCCGTGACGGTGATCATGCCCAGGGCACCGATGACACGGGCAAGGGCCCGGTGCCCGCGTTGGCCGCCTCGACCGCGACCCGAGCCGGCTGGGGCACCCGAACGCGGCACGATGGTGCCTTCCTCGCGACGAGACGCGTGGCCGCTCACGGCAGGTCGCTGGACACCAGGTGGTGCATGGGACGTGCGGCGGCACGCGCGATGGCTAGCTCGACGACCCGCTCGCAGGTGCCGCTGAAGTCGTAGCCGCCCGACGCGGTCATGCGCGGGAAGAGGCTGATGGGTGTGAAGCCGGGGATGGTGTTGATCTCACTGATGTAGGGGATGCCGTCGGCTGAGAGCAGCATGTCCACGCGCGCGAAGCCGCTGGCTCCGATGGCGAGGTAGACCTCGACCGCGGCATCACGGATCGACTCGGCCAGCTCCGGATCGATATCGGCCTGCGCGTCGGTGACGCTCTGGGCCGACCGATACTTGGCGACGTAGTCGTAGAACTCGCGACCGGGCTTGATCTCTCCTGGGCCATAGGCCACCGTGTCGAGTCGGGTGTTGCCCATGACGCTCGTCTCCAACTCGCGCGGGTGATCAAGGTAGGGCTCCACGATGACGAGGTCGTCGAAGCGGAAGGCTTCGCGGAGGGCGGCTTGCAGGTCAGTGTCAGACGTGACGTCGTGGACGATGGTGATGCCGATGCTGGAGCCCAGTCGGGCGGGCTTGACGATGAGCCGCTGGTCGTCGAACCCCGACGCGAAGGTGCGCAGGCCGGCCTCCACATCGGCCGGATCCGCGGCGTGCTCGAGTGCGCGAACCTCGGCCCACGGCAGCAAGGGCAGCTCGAGCGTGCCACAGACGCGCTTGAAGAGCGTCTTGTCCATGCCGATGGCCGATGCCGCGGGGCCCGAGCCGCAGTACACCAGTGCCGCCGATTCGAGCAGTGACTGCACCTGGCCGTCTTCACCGAAGGGGCCGTGCAGGGCGGGGAAGACCACCGGTCGCGGGTCAGCGGCGGCCAGTGTCTCGAGTGCGGCTGCGGCACTGAGCGGGCCGGCCGCATCAAGCGACGCCGGGTCACGGAAGGCGTCGGCTGGCAACGCCGGGTCGAGCGCTGCGGGCGGCAGGCGCCACCAGCCGCCATCGAGGTCCAGCAGCCAGCCGCTCACCTCGTGGCCGGCGCCGACGAGCGCCCCGGCGATGGCACGGCCGGACACCAATGAGACATCGTGCTCGGCCGATGGTCCGCCGAAGAGGACCGCGATGGAGGTCGAGGCCAGGCTCATGTGCGGACTCCGGCGCGGTCGGCCGTGTGCTCGTCGGTGGTCGTCATGTCAGTCCTCCATGTCCTCCCTGTGCTCTGTGCCGTCCCAGTCGCCCACGAACTCGACCTCGTATCGCAGCTCGATGCCGCGCTCACGGCGCACGGTCTCGCGCACCAGCTCGCCCAGCGCACGCACCTCGGCCGCGCTGGCGGCGCCGTCATTGACGATGAAGTTGGCGTGCCGGGGGCTGACCATGGCGCCGCCGATGTGGCGACCCTTGAGCCCCAGCTCATCGATGATGCGGCCGGCCGAGTCGCCGACGGGATTGCGGAAGACGCTGCCGGCCGACTTCTGGCCGACGGGCTGGTGTGCTGCCCGCCAGCGACGGATCTCGTCGAGCCGCCCGGCGATGGTATCCGAGCCGGCGGGCTGCAGCGAGAACGCCGCCTGCAGTCACGACATCGGGACGACCCGGGGCGCTGTGCTTGAGCCGTTCTCACGGTAGTCCATACCCAGCGCTTCGGGCCCCAGGGCCTGCTCCACGCGCCTCCGCGTCGACCACCAGCGCCTCGGCCAGGACGCCTCGATGTCCGAACCATGCGCGCCGGCGTTGGCCCACACCGCACCGCCGACGGTGCCCGGGATGGCCAGGCCGAACTCGAGTCCGGACAGGCCCTGCCATCCTTGGCCTGTGTCGCTGCCTTGGCCATCTGCACGCCGGCCTCGGCCACGAGTCGCTCCCCTCGACGCGCAGGCCGGCGGCCCGGACCAGCACCACCAGGCCGGCGATGCCGGCATCGCTGATCACCAGGTCGGAGCCGCGGCCGATGAGGAACAGCGGGACCTCGCGCGAGCGCGCGAACCGGACGATGGCCCGCAGCTCGAACAGGTTGCGCACCTCGGCGAAGAGGTCGGCCCGGCCGCCGACGCGCATCGTCGAGAAACGCGCGAGCGGTTCGTTGCGGGACGTCTTGACGCCAAGTCGGCGCTGGATGTACCGTCCCGAGTCGTGCCGCTCGTCCGGACGTGAGGCGGCGGCCCAGGCCGGAGCGTCCACCAGGCGCGCCTCGCGCTGCGCCTGCGTGGGAGCGGTTAGTGTCCGGCGGGCCGTCCAGCAACCACGTGTTGGCCGCCGGCCGTCGCCGGGCGGCGCCGGACGCCACCGGCGACGGCGGCCGACATCGCCGCCAGTGCCGATCGAACGAGCGATCACGCAGGCCCGTCGCGAGCGCATCGCCGTCGAAGTCCTCGTCCGCCACCAGCTCGCGCCGCGCCCGCGGCCACCATTCTCGGCGGCGTTGGCCTCCTGGTGGGCCGCCGCGTGCGGGTAGGGAACAACGATCATGGGCAGCCCCGCCGCCGCCGCCTCCGCCAGCGTCGAGGACCCGGCCCGGCCGACGAGCAGGTCGGCGCGGCCACGAGCGCGGCCGTCCATGTCGTCGCGCAGGAACTCGAACGGGCGATACCGGTCCCGCCGTGGCGGCAGCGCGTGCGGCGCGCAGTGCCTCCGCTTAGGCGCCCGCGCCCGTCCGGTGATGCGACGACCGGCCGCTCCGACGAGGTCGGCGAGGCATCGGCGACGGCCGTTCAGCCGTCGTACCGCCTGCGAGCCACCGAAGACCAGCAGCACCGGCACGTCGGCCGGCAGCCCGAGGCGCGCGCGGGCCGCAGCCTCGTCCCCGCCGGCCAGCTGACGGATGGGCGTGCCCGTGACCAGCGTGGGGGCGGGCAGGCGTCGCGCGTGGCCGCGAAGCTGACGGCGCGATGGCGCTCGCCAGGCGGGCGC
The DNA here is from genome assembly GCA_963778955.1 of uncultured Chloroflexia bacterium. Taxonomy (GTDB): domain Bacteria; phylum Chloroflexota; class Limnocylindria; order Limnocylindrales; family CSP1-4; genus JAFMJV01. The sequence continues at coordinate 76,332 of CAVZWI010000002.1, read as the reverse complement.
TCAGCCGGCACGCTGCGGCCCGGGACCGGTTGCCCTCCCACAGCAGCGACGGGATGCGCAGCGCGGTAGCTGCGGCCAGCACCGGGATGGCCACGTAGCCGCCGGTGGTGTAGATGACATCGGGCCGCCAGCGCCGCAGCTTGAAGAACGCCTGCGGCACCGAGGCCGCCAGGCGCAGTGGATCGAGGATGGTGTTGAGCGAGGCGTCCACGGTCCGGAGCGAGCGCAACCAAAGACGGTCGAGCCGGAGACCACGGGCGGGGACGATGTCCGCCTCCAGGCCGCGGCGTCCGCCCAGCCAGCGCAGCTCGACGTCAGGCAGACGTCCGCGCAGACGGGTCACCACGGCCAACGCGGGGTAGATGTGGCCGCCCGTGCCCCCCGCCGCGATGAGGATCCGCATGCGCGCTGTCACCTCGGCTAGTGGTCTCTCGGGAGATGGACAGAAGGATACCTACGGCAGCCAGAACGACCACCAGCGAGGTACCGCCCTTGCTCACGAAGGGCAGCGGCATGCCACTCATGGGGATGAGGTTCGACCACCACGGCGATGTTGATGAGCGCCTGGAACGTCAGCCAGGCGGTGATACCCAGCGCCAGCAGGCCGCCGAACGTGTCGGGTGCATTCATGGCCACCCGCATACCGCGCCAGGCCAGCAACAGGAAGAGCGCGATGACGACGAGGCCACCCAACAGGCCCAGCTCCTGACCCAGGACGGCGAAGATGAAGTCGTTCTCGGCGGCGGGGATATTCAGTCCCGTCGGCTGCTGGCTGACACCCAGGCCCTGCCCGCTGACACCGCCGAGGGCGAGGGCCTTCAGCCCTTGCACGGTCTGGTAACCCTCATCGCTGGCGTACTTGAAGGGGTCCTGCCAGATCTGGATGCGCTCCAGCATGTACGGCTTGATCATCACGATGCCGGCCACGGCGGCGGCTCCGAGGGGCGCCAGGGTCAGCATCTTCCAGAGGCTCCCACCGGCGACGAAGAACATCGAGAACGCGGTCAGCACCACGACGCCGGTCCCACCAAGGTCCGGCTCCGCCACGATGAGCGCAGCCATCAAGCCCACGATCATGGTGAAGGGCAGCAGTCCACGACGGAATGATCCCACTTCCTTGCCGCGCGTCGTGAGCCAGTGGGCAGCGAAGATGACCAGGGCGATCTTGGCGAACTCGCTGGGCTGGAACGAGGGCAGTCCACCGATCTGCAACCAGCGCGTCGCCCCTCTGATGGAGAGGGGCTCCAGGAGCGGCGGGATGCTGGGGCCGATGACCAGCACCAGCAGCACCAGCGCCGTGACGATGCCAAGGATGGAGAAGGAGCGCCAGTAGCGATAGTCGATCCGCATCACCCCCAGCAAGACCAGCCCGCCGAACAGGGCCCAGCCAAGCTGGTCGGCGATGGCATCGAAGACGCTGCCACCCAACATGACCGCCTGGTGGCCGCCGCTGGAATAGACCATCAGGATGCCGATGGCCGTGAGCGCCACCACCGCCACCATCAGCAGGTAGTCGGGCTCGTGGCGCTCGCGTTGTGGACCCTGCACCACGCGACCGGCAGCAGGATCGCGGTTGGCGTCGCGCGAGGCGTGGCCGCCACGACGGGCGACCGGTTGCGTAGGCCTGGTGGGGACGGACGGCTCCGACACACCCGGACGCCAACCACGCCGGTCGTTGCGTGTCGGAGCCAGCCTGGTGGCGTGCGAGCGCCCACTGCTCGCAGGGCGCGACTTGCGCGGGCGGAACGTACTGGGCGCCACTTCACGGCGCGGGTCATCGTCCCAGGGGAAACGCAGCGCCTCCATCAGCGGTCCTCCTCGCCTGCGATGCCTGCCACAGCCGCCTTGAACGCCGCGCCACGCGCTTCGTAATCGCGGAACATGTCGAACGAGGCCGCGGCCGGGCTGAGCAGCACGGTGGCGGGTGTCTTCTCGCGGGCGATGGCAGTGGCGACGCTGACGGCCTCGTCCATCGTTGCCGCGAGCTCGACCCGTCGCAGGCCGGCCTTGGTGAAAGCGGCGGTCATCTCATCGGCGGTCTCTCCGATGAGCACCGCGGCCGTGGCACGTTCCGCCACCACCGCTGCCAGGGCGTCGATGGGGTTGCCCTTGGCCCGGCCGCCCGCGATCAGCACCAACGGTCGCTCGAAGGCACGCAACGCCGCGATGACGGCGTCGGGCTGGGTGCCCTGGGAATCGTTGATATAGCGGACACCAGCGATCTCCGCCACCGGCTCCAGGCGATGCTCTACGCCGGTGAAGGCGCGCACGGCCTCGGCGATGGCGCTGGAGTCGATGCCGAAGAGCAGGCCCACGGCGACCGCCGCCAGCACGTTGGAGATGCTGTGCTCGCCTGGCAGGGGGATGTCCCCCAACGCCATGATGCGGCTCCCGACGCCCGACACCGCCAGGTCGTCACCGGCCACGATCTCACCAGACACCACGCCGACGCCATCGCTGGCCGGCGCCGATCGCGCATACGTCACCGTGCGCCGGCCGGGCGGAGCGAGATATGTCGCCACCACCGGGTCGTCATCATTGCGCACCAGGACGCCATCGGCCGGCAGCAGCTCGGCCAGTCGTCGTTTGACCAGGCGGTACGCGTCGAGTGACCCGTGGCGGTCCAGATGGTCGGACGTCACGTGCGTGTAGACGGCGACATCGGTGCCGCGCGAGAGCGTCGGCAGCTGCAACTCGGAGAGCTCCAGCACCACGCGATCGTCCCGGCCGAGTTCCGGCAGCCGCTCGATGAGCGGGGTGCCGATGTTCCCGCCCAGCACGACTGGCGCATCGCCACGGCTCAGCACCGCTGCGATCAGCGAGCTGGTGGTGGTCTTGCCCTTGGTGCCGGTCACCCCCACCGTCGTCGCCGGGCACAGCCGCAGGAAGAGGTCGACCTCACTCACGACCGGGGTGTGACCCAGCGCCTCGACCTCGGCCAGGGCAGCGCGGAGGCGTGGCTCGGTGGTGGGATATCGGCTGCTCACCGAGGGCGAGGTGCAGATGAGTGCCTGTCCGGCCAGGGCCTCTGCGGGGTCGACCTGCGGACCCAGCAACAGCCGCGGCCGACGATCGCCCAGGGCAGCGACCGCGTCGGCGAGGGCCTCGGCCGGTCGGCCATCGTAGACCGTGACCATGGCTCCCCGGTCGACCAGGAAACGAGTCAGCGCCAGGCCGCTGCGTGCGAGGCCCAGCACCACCACCGGCTGCCCGCCAAAGGAACGCAGGTCCAGTCGCTGGAGGTCGATCACAGACGCGGCAGGGATGAACATCGCCGTCAGCCCAGCCGGCCGACCGTGGCCATGTAGAAGGCCACGCCGACCAGCGCCGCGAGCGCGCCGATGATCCAGAAGCGCAGCGTGATCTTCTCCTCGTCCCAGCCCACCAGCTCGAAGTGGTGATGCAGCGGTGACATCCGGATGAGTCGCTTGCCACGCAGCTTGACCGAGGCGATCTGAAGGATGACCGAGCCGGTCTCGAGCACGAAGACCAGGCCGATGAGCGGCAGCAGCAGGACCTGCCCGGTGATGAGCGCCGTCACGGCCAAGGTGGCGCCGAGCGCCAGCGCACCCGAGTCGCCCATGAAGATCTGCGCCGGGTGGACGTTGAACCACAGGAAGGCGGTGATGGCGCCGATGATGAGGGCACACACGACCGCGAGGTTCGGCTGACCGAAGGTGGCGGCGATGACCATGTAGCCGGCGAACGCGAAGATGAGCGTGCCGCCCGCGAGGCCGTCGAGTCCGTCGGTGATGTTGACCGCGTTGCTGGCGGCCACGATGGCGAAGGCGGCCATGAGGATGTAGACGACGGGATGGATGGCCACCGCGCCCATGAAGGGCACCACGATGTTGGTGATCTGGTAGGTGTCCTGGATCTGCCATGCCGCCACGCCGCCGACCACCGATTGCCACAGCAGCTTCTGGGTGGCGCTGATGCCGTCGCCGGTGCGGGCGTTGAGCCAGTCGTCGGCCGTGCCCAGCGCGCCCACCAGCGCCAATGTCGCCAGCGGCGCGAACGTGGAGCCGTCCAGGAAGTCGTGCGTGGTGAGCTCGAGGATGGCGGCGATGCCGATGACCACGGCCACGATGAGCAGGCCACCCATGGTGGGCGTGCCTTCCTTCACGTAGTGGGTCTGGGGACCTTCGAGCCGGATGCGCTTGCCCATGCCCAGGCGCTTCAGCACCCGGATGAACGACGGCATCAGCACGACCACGACGGCGAACGCCAGCAGGATGGCCTGGACGATGGAATCGCCGCCGCTCACGTCCGGCCTTCTCCCGCCGTCGCCGCAAGCACCAGGCGATCGACCAGCAGGTCGAGCTCAGCACCACGGGACGCCTTCACCAGGACGGTGTCAGCGTCGCGCAATTCCGCCAGCAGGATGGCGAGGGCCTCGTCGCGGTCGGTCGCGGCGTGGACGCGGGCGCGATCCATGCCCGCCCCCAGGGCGCCTGCCGCGATGCCTTCGGCGCCGGCACCCACGATGATCAGCTGGGCGGCCACGGTGGCGGCCGCCTCGCCCACGCGGACGTGCTCGGCCGCCGCGGCGTCGCCCAGCTCCAGCATCTCGCCGAGGACCGCGATGCGCCGTCCCGGCAGCTCCGCGAGGAGGCCCAGAGCTGCCAGGACAGCGTCGGGAGAGGCGTTGTAGGAGTCATCGAGGATGGTCCAGCTGCCGGCTCGGAGCAACTGCGAGCGATGGGGCATCGCGAACGTGCGGCTGAGTCCGAGAACGATCGCGACCGCGTCCATGCCGGCAAGGCTGGCCACGGCAGCTGCGGCGAGCGCGTTGTGGACACCATGGCGGCCGAGCACCGGCGTCGTGACGTCGTGCCTGCCGCCCCTGAGGTGCAGGCCGCCCGGAAGGTGCAACTCGAAGCGCATGCCGTCGACGCCCAGTGAGCGCACCTCGGTGGCCCGCACGTCGGCATCGTCGCTGAAGCCATACGTCAGCACCTGGGCCGGTGTCGCGTCGGCCATCCCCAGCACGCGTGGGTCGTCGGCGTTGAGGACGGCCCAGCCATCGCCCGGCAGCGCCTCGACCAGCTCCCGCTTGCCGGCCTCGATGGCCTCGATGGAGCCGGCGCGAGAAAGATGCACGCTGCGCACCGCGGTCACGACACCGATGGACGGGCGCGACAGTCGCGCCAGCAGCGCGATCTCACCGGTGGTGTAGAGGCCCATCTCCAGCACGGCGACCTGGTGTTCCGGACGCAGCCGCAGTAGTGTCAGCGGCAGTCCGATCTCGTTGTTCCAGTTGGCAGGATTGCGCAGGACGGCGAAGTCCTCGGCCAGCACCTCGGCCACCTGCTCCTTGGTCGACGTCTTGGCCAGCGAGCCGGTGATGCCGACCACGAGCGGGTCGAAGCGGTCACGATAGACGGCAGCCACGGCGCGCAGGGCAACCGCGGTGTCATCGACGCGCACGACCGTCACCCGCTCGCCGCTCGTCAACGCGACCAGGCGATCGGCCGGTAGCGCCTCACTCACTACCAGCGCCGCGGCACCCGCGGTGACGGCGTCCTCAAGGAAGCGGTGGCCGTCCGTGCGTTCGCCCGGCAGCGCGAAGAAGATGTCGCCCTCGCGGACGAGACGAGAATCGACCGCGCCGCCACCGGCCCGCCGCAGACCCGCGTGGATCAACCGACCGCGAGCCGCGGCAGCCAGCTCGTGGGGGTCGAATCGGGTCGCGGCGTCGTTCGACGACGCCGCGATGGCTGGCAAACGGTTCGGCCCCTCTGTCACGGCGGCCCATCCTGACACAACTACGGGGACTCGTTGACCGACGGCTCCGGGTCGGCCTTGGTATCGAGTCCACGGCCCTTCCTGGGGCTGGACTTGTCGACCTTGTCCGCCTTGACTACCTTGGCCCCGTCACGCTGCTGAGCGCGGCTGTCCTGCTTGCGCTTCGTGAGTTCTTCTCGGTTGCGGAGCGGGTCCCAGGCCACGGCGGCAGGAGTGCCGATGATGGGCCGGCCGGCGTTCTTGTCCTTCGACTTCCGCATGTCCAGCTGTTCGATGGTCGATCGACCGATCATCTGGAAGAGCTCATAGGACTCGATGTGCAGCGGGATGTCACCGGTCCTGACGTAGATCGGCTTGGGCTCCTCGATGCGCACGGCGATCACATACTCCTGCTTGCGGCCACCCACGAAGCCGATGAAGCTGTGATTGAAGCGACGCTTCTTCCAGTCGCCCCTCGACTTGGTCTCCTTGTTCCACTTCCGGCGATCCCAGATCTGTGCCGTGCCGGTCTTGCCGCCGATCACGTAGCCCCGGATGAGCGATCCCTTGGCGTAGTGGGGAACCGAGCCGGTCACATGGACCAGGATGTCCTTGGCCTGGTGTGCGACCTTGGCCGTGAGCACCTGCGTCGGCTCGACGCTGGCAGTGTCGCCCTCGACGGCGAAGTGTGGCTGGATGACGTAGCCACCGTTGACCAGTGTCGAGAAACCGCGGGCCAGTTGTGGCAGCGTCACCGAGACCCCTTGTCCGAAGGCACGGTTGGCGAGATCCACCGGAGCCCACGTGAAATGGTCGGGGTTGGCCCAGGCACCGGCTGCCTCGCTGGCGACATCGACGCCGGTGGGCACCGTCAGGCCGACCTTGGCCCACAGGTCGTATAGCCGATGGGCAGCCTTCTGGACACTGTTCGGCGCCAGCTTCTTGGCGATCTTGGCCGTGGCCACGTTGCGTGAGCGGGCGATGACGTCCTTGACCCTGATGCTCCCCAACGAGCCTTTGTCCGAGTTGTGGACGTCGTGCTGATAGAAGTGCAGCACCGCCTGGTCCTGGATCATCGTGTTGGGAGTGACCAGGCCCAGGTCCAGGGCGGCCGTGACGGTGAAGATCTTCATCACCGACCCCGGCTCATATTGATCGCTGAAGAGCCGGTTCTTCAGTCGGGACATGTCGTCGCTGGCGACGGCCGCGAACTGGTTGGCGTCGTAGCTGGGTGATGAGGCGGCCGCCAGGATGGCGCCCGTGTGTGGATCCATGACGATGGCACTGACGCTCTTGGCGTCGTCAGCGATCCGCACCAGGTTCGTCTCCCGCTCGACCTCCTTCTGGAGATCGGCGTCGATGGTCAGCTGGAGCGCCTCCGGCTGGATGCCCGTCAGGTCGCCTGGAACTCCGGCGATGCTGGCCAGGTCCAGGCCATCCGGATCGGCCGTCGTCAAGCGCTCGTCGTAATAGCTCTCGATGCCCTCGCCGCCTCGACCGTCGGCCCGGACGAAGCCGAGGATGTTGGCTGCCAGTGTCGCGCCTGACGGTGCTCCCTCATCGGGGTACCAGCGCGAGTCCTTGGGAGAGAGCGCGATGCCCGGCAACAGGCCCTTGTCGATGGCATCGCCGATGGCCTTGCTCTGTTCGAAGGTGAGTCGGCGCCGAAGGCTCTCGAATTGATCCTCACTCGCGACTTGGCGGAGGTAGCGGTCACGCTCCCTGGTGTTGAGTTCGAGCAACTCGTCGAGGGTATCGACGACGGGGACCTGTTCGTCGGGGTCGATCTGGTCCGGATACGCGACCAACTCATCGTAGGAGGCGGTGATGGCCATGAGCGCGCCGTTGCGGTCCACGATATCGGCCCGCACGGACGACTGCGTCGTGCTCGGAGGACGGACGATCTTGGCCGTGAACTCATCGGCCGCAAGCACCTGGAGATAGCCCAGGCGCACACCCGTCGCGGTGGCGAAGACCGCGAAGACCAGCAGGATAGCCACCATGCGCAGGCGGCTGTCAGTACGACCAAGCATCGGGCGTCAGGGGGCCGTGAGGACGAGCTTATCGTCCAATTCTTGAAGGCCTAGCTGGCGCGCGTTGCCGATGATGGCGTCGGCCTTGGTCACGTCCTTCACATGGAGGGCCTGCCGAGTGATCTCCCGGCGCATGTCTTCACGCTGGCTGTCGAGCGATCGGATCTCGGAGCTGGTGGCATTGGCGCCCAGAGTCTGCGTCAGGTACACCAGCCCCAGCATCGTGGCCGCCAGGATGCCCGCCATCAGCAGGCCCGCGGGACGGACACGTGGCGTGGTGCGGACCGCCGGCTGCGCGGGACGGGGGATGGCCGCGGAGACCAGGCGCGGGCGCGCTACGGGCCTCGCGGCCGGCAGCGCGGTGGTTGGCAGGCGAGCGCCCTGGAAGACGGCCATCAGCGTGTTCGCGCCCCGCCGGCGCGCTGATCGACTCCCGGGTCGAGGCTCAAGTCGAGGCTCAAGCTCGCTCGTGACATGGACCGGTCGGCCTCCCAGGCACCGCCGCGGCTCCAGCCGCCGGGGCCGCCGGGGCCTTCCAGGTCGATCTCAAGGTCGCGGTCGCGTCGCGTCCGCAGTTCCTTCATGCGGCGCCCGTACGCCTGGCGCCTTGAGCTGCCATGGGTGTTGCTCATGCTGGAAGCCTCCTGGCTGCCCGCAGCCTGGCGCTGCGAGCGCGTGGGTTCGACGCCACTTCCGCCTCGCTGGGGAACTGTGGCTGAGCTCCTACAGCCGCGACACGAGGGCTCTTGCCGCAGACGCACACGGGGAACTCGGGTGGACAGGTGCAACCGCGCCGCTCCCGCGCCAGGAAGCGCTTCACGATGCGGTCTTCGAGCGAGTGGTAGCTGATGACGCAGAGCCGGCCGCCTGGCTTGAGCAGGTCGAGACAGGACTCGAGTGCCGTCGGCAGGGTCTCCAGCTCGCGATTGACCTCGATTCGCAGGGCCTGGAAGACTCGGGTGGCCGGGTGCAGCCGTCGGCGACGCGTGTCGCGTGGCTGGGGGCTGGCATGTGCCACGATCTCGGCCAGTCGGGCCGGCGTGTCGATGGGCCGGACCTGGCGCTCCGCGACGATGGCGCGCGCGATGCGGCGGGCGTGCGGCTCCTCACCGTGACGCCTGAAGATCGCGGCCAGGTCGGCCTCGTCGTAGCTGGCGATGACCTCGCTGGCGGGGATGCCGCGGCTGGTGTCGAAGCGCATGTCCAGCGCATCGGTCGACCGAAAGCTGAAGCCGCGTTCGTCGCCGTCGAGCTGCTGGGAGCTGACCCCAAGGTCCATCAGGATGCCATCGACCGGCCGTACGCCCGTGTCCGTCGCGACCTGCGCGATGGACTCGAAGTTGGACTGCCGAAGGGTGGCTCGATCCCCGAACCTCGCGAGTCGCTGCCTCGAGCGCTCGATGGCCCTGGGGTCGGCGTCGATCCCCAGCAGTCGGCCGTCGGGATCTGCGGCCTCCAGGATCCGAACGGCGTGCCCTCCGCCGCCGACGGTCGCATCGATCTGGAAACTGCCCGGGTGCGGCGAGAGAGCCAACATGACCTCCTCAAGCATCACGGGCAGGTGCCCTACTTCCTGTTCCATCAACGATCCGACCGCCCCGACGGTCCACCCGGACCCTGGAGGCTCATTTGGTTCTAGATGCCCAAGCCCTGGAGGGACTCCGCGAGTGCCTCCGGCTGGTCCATCTGCTCGCTGTACGTGCTCCACCGATCGGGCGACCACAGCTCGAGACGGTTGCCCGCCCCGACCACCACGACCTCCGAGTCGAGCCCCGCGGCGTCACGCAACGTCTGCGGGAGGACGAAACGACCCTGGCGATCGAGGACGACCTCGAACGCTGAGCCGTACAAGTGCCGTCGAAGCGTCCGTGCACCCGGATCGGTGATGGGCAGAGCGTCGATCTGCAGCGCCAGTCGTTCCCACTCAGCGCGGGGATGCAGCGCCACGCAACCGTCGATCCACTTGCTCACCTGCCCACCCTGGGCGAGCTCCAGACGGAAACGAGCCGGGACCGCGAGACGTCCCTTGTCGTCGACCGTGTGGCGGTACTCACCTGTGAACATCGGGCTGGGCTTGCTCCGACCGTGACATCACTGGTGGTCAGCGGCCGGGCATCTCCCGACTCCTGCGCTGACGGCGAGATGGATCCCCCTGCCCCATTTCGACCACCACGGCGGTGAGTCGACCGGCCCGGTTCACCCTTCTCCCCCACTTCGCACCACTTCGTGCCACTTCGATGGCATCATACCCGATCCGTGGGCTCCGTCAAGCCTCGTTCTGCACACCCCTCCCCAGGACCGGGGCGGGGTGCTCGTGGAGACCAGGGCGAGGGCACCTGGACGCGAGTACCTGGGGCTCGTGGAGGCGAGGGCCGGGGTACCGATTGCCCATAGCCGCCGACAACACCGGCCCGATAGGGTCGATGACCCAGCCGCCTGCAAAGGAACTTTCCGTGACCATCGCCCGGCGCCGGCCGACGACCTTCGACGCCATCGCCGCCCCGATGCCCTCGGCCCCTGCGGTGCGCCCGCCGATGCCGGACATGCGCGTGCCGGTGCCCCTGGGAGATGCCCCTGCGCCTGAAAGCGTCACCCCGGTCGGACGGCTGCGACGCTGTGTCTTCCGTCGCATCGATCGCGTGCAGGCGTTGCCCGGTCGCAGCGTCAGTAGTGGATACGAGGTGATGTGCCTCTACGGCAGCGACGAGATGCCGGCCACGCTTGGTGACATCGAGGCCGCACGACCGATCTGCGAGGCCTGCACGGCTCGAGGCATCTTCCGACCCGACGAAGCGTAGCCCCGACTCGCCGCCTGGCCCGCCGGGTGGGTGAAGCAGCGGAGCAGGCCGTCGGATGACCCGCCGGGTGGGTGGCCGGGCTACGGCTCCGTCGGATGACCCGCGGGGTGGGTGAAGCAGCGGAGCAGGCCGTCGGATGACCCGCCGGGTGGGTGGCCGGGCTGCTGCTCCGTCGGATGACCCGCGGGGTGGGTGAAGCAGCGGAGCAGGCCGTCGGATGACCCGCCGGGTGGGTGGCCGGGCTGCTGCTCCGTCGGATGACCCGCGGGGTGGGTAGCGGCGTGGGTGTTGATGGTCCCACCGCCTTGCAGGACTCTACTCCGTGCGGTGTCCGGTGGTGCCCCCGCCGGGAACGGCCAGGTTGGCGGCGCTGTTGACCAAGGCGATGTGCGAGAACGCCTGCGGGAAGTTGCCCAGCAGCCGCTTCGCGACCGGGTCATATTCCTCGGCCAGCAGACCCACATCGTTGCGCACCCCGAGCAGCCGCTCGAAGATGCGTCGAGCCTCTGCTCCGCGGCCGCTCTGCTGGTAGGCATCGGCCAACCAGAAAGTGCAGGGCAGGAACGAACCTTCGCTCCCATCCAGTCCGTCGGCATCGGGCGTATCGGTGTCATATCGGCGCATGAAGCCATGGTGCATGAGGTCGCTGGCGACGGCCTTGATGGTGCCGCGAACTCGCTCATCGTCTGGTGGCAGGAAGCCCACAAGGGGGATGAGCAAGAGGCTGGCGTCCAGCGCGCCCGAACCGTAGGCGCGAGTGAAGGTGCCACGCTCGGCGTCGTACCCACGGCGACAGACGTCTGCGTGGATCTCCGCACGCAGCCGTCGCCACCGGTCCAGCGGTCCCTCGAGACCGAAGCGCTCGGCCGACCTGATGGCTCGATCGACCGCCACCCAGGCCATCACGCGCGAATGCGTGAAGCGCTGCGGGTCACTGCGGATCTTCCCAGATGCCACTGTCCGGCTTCTGCCAGGAGTCCGCGAGCGATCCGAGCAGGTGCTTCTGCATCGACCAAGCCTCATCGCTGGGAGTGAGACCGCTCCGTCTTGCCACGTGCAGGACGTCGAAGAGTTCGCCGAAGATGTCCAGCTGGAGCTGGCCGGCGGCCGCGTTCCCGAGGCGCACCGGACGCGAGTCCGCGAAACCGGGTAGCCAGTCGGCCGTGGTCTCGGGGATGTGCCGCTCACCCGCGACCCCGTAGAGAACCTGGATGGTGCCGGCATCGCCGGCGACCGCCCGCAGCAGCCAGTCACGCCACGCCTGCGCCTCCTGCTCGTAGCCGCCATGAACGAGGGCGTAGAGCGTGAACGTGGCGTCCCGCAGCCAGCAGTAGCGGTAATCCCAGTTGCGAGTGCCACCGATCTCCTCGGGCAACGAGGTCGTCGGTGCGGCCACGATGGCTCCGGTGGGCTCGTAGGTCAGCGCCTTGAGCGTGATCAGTGAGCGCACCACGGCCTCCCGCCAGGGACCGCGGTACGAGCAGCGACCCGACCATTCGCGCCACCACGTTTCGGTCTCAGCGAGAACCGTGGGGACGTCGAGCGCCGCGGGTGGCTCAAGATGCGACGGATACCAACTCAGCACGAACGGGATGCGATCACCCTCACTGACCGAGAATGAGGCGTGCGTGGAGTGGTCCTCGCCATGGGTCTCGACATCGGAGCGCATCAGCACCGCATCAGGTCCGGCCACGGCGTTGATGCCACCGTCGAGCGAGGTCACCCACGGCACCCGGCTGCCGTGATCGAAGCGGATCGTCAGATCCATCTCCATGTCCACTCGGCCGGCGATGCCCTCGATCACCCGGATGAGGTGGGGCCCGCCTTCGCCGACGGGCATGAGGTCCACCACACGCACAGCGCCGTCGGCCGTCTCGAACTCGGTTTCCAGCACGAGCGTGCCTTCGCGATACTGCCGACGCTTGGCTACCACGCCGCCGGTCGGGGCAAGGAGCCAGCGACCGTGCTCGCGCTCGCCGAGCAGCGCGGCGAACATGGCGGCCGAGTCGAAGCGGGGTGCACAGAACCAGTCGATGGAGCCATCGCGACCGACCAGGGCCGCAGTGCTGGTGCTGCCGATGAGTGCGTAGTCCTCGATGCGCCGCCCGTCCATACCCATCACGGTACGCCAGTCAGGCGACGCCCATCGCCACGCCGTTGACTCCGTCACGAGGCGCAGGGCGGACGTTCTGCCCGCCCCACGTGCAAAGCGACGGTGCACGGGCGTCATCTCTGACGTTCTGCCCACCCGGTGGGCGAAGCGACGGCGCGCTCCGCCGGATGACCCGCCGGGTGGGCAACGCCATCGCCGCGGCACACCCGCCCTCGCCCACTGCGGTACTTCCGCGATCGCGGCTCATCTCAATCGCCCCGGGGCGCCACGATCACCCCGATGACGACCACCGTCGCAAGGGCGAACCACAGTGCCGAACGTCCGACTGCGCCTCCCGATAGCTTCGACTCGGTCGGGTCGGGCGTCGACTCGGTCGGGTCGGGCGTCGACTCGGTCGGGTCGGGCTTCGACTCGGTCGGCTGGAGTGGCGCTGCGGGCGTTGTCGTCGGTGCCTCCGGTCGCGCGTCCGCAGGTACCGCCGACGCCTCGCTCTCCTCCGCCCGCCGCGCCCAGCCCGGGAACTCCCAGAAGGCGGCGCGGTACCACGACCAGGCGGCGAGCAGCAGGAAGGGCAGCGCCGCGACGAAGAAGCCGGGGCCCCAGGGCAGGCTCAACGCCGCGAGGGAGACGCCGATCCCTGCCAGCAACGGCGCCAGTCCTGGGCTGGGAAAGCGCGTCACCTCCGGGATGATCCGCGAGGACTCGTCAAGCGTCTCCAGGCCGAGCAAACGCTGCGGCCGTGTGTCCAACTCGCCGCCCGCGGCGCGCCAGCGTCCGAACAGGATGGCCGCGAGGAACATGGCCGAGAGGCCGAAGGCTCCCAGCAGGACGGTGCCCGCGATGTCGCCTGAGACCAGCCAATAGATGGCGGCCATGAGGATGCCGAAGAGCGCCGAGCGGAGGAACAGGCGCGGCTCTTCAGCCATCAGCTGACCCTGACGGCCCCGCCGAACCCGCTGGCCCTGCCGGCCCCACTCTTGCGTCGCTCGATCCACGCGCGGCTTCAGCCTCTCTGCGGTCTGCCATGCGCATGTCGTAGGCCGGTCGCTCCGAACGGATCGGCGGCAGCCAGCGGTAGTTGTGCTCCGGTGGCGGGCTGCTGGTGACCCACTCGAGCGAGTTGCCCGCGCCCCACGGGTCGGCCGGAGCATCGGCTGGTCGACGCAGCGCCAGGATCACCGCGGCCAGGAAGGGCAGCGTCCCCAGCGCCACCAGCATGGCTCCGCCCGTCGCGAGCAGGTTCAACGGCTCCCAGCCACTGCCGGCGGGGTAGTCCGCGATGCGCCGCGGCATGCCCTCGGCACCCAGCTGGTACCAGGGCAGCACCATCAAGGTGAAGCCGACCATCCAGACCCAGAAGTTCACCTGTCCCAGCCGTTCGGAGAGCATGCGCCCGGTGGCCTTGGGGAACCAGAAGTAGAACGACGCGAACATCGCGGTGACGGTCCCGGTGATGAGCACGTTGTGCAGGTGCGCCACCACGAAGTAGGTGTCCTGGAAGCCGAAGTCCAGCGGCGGCGAGGCCACCATCACGCCGGTGATGCCGCCCACCACGAACAGGTAGATGGTGCCGACCGAGAAGAGCATGGGCGTCGCGAAACGGAGGTGCCCACGCCACATCGTGGCGATCCAATTGAAGATCTTGATACCGGTGGGGACCGCGATGGCGAACGAGGCGGCGCTGAAGAAGGGCAGGTTGACGGCTCCGGTAGTGAACATGTGGTGGGCCCAGACCGACATCGAGAGCCCGGCGATGAGCAGGAAGGCAAGCACCATCGAGCGATAGCCGAAGAGCGGCTTGCCGCGAAAAGACCGGGATGGCCTCGGAGAGCACGCCGAAGAACGGCAGGATGACGATGTAGACCTCCGGGTGGCCGAAGAACCAGAAGAGATGCTGGTAGAAGACGGGGTTGCCACCCTCGGCGATGTCGAAGAAGTTGCCGCCCAGGGTGCGGTCGATGGCCAGCGCGGCGAGGGCCGCGGTGAGCGTGGGGAAGGCGAAGAGTGATCATCAGCGCCGTCGTCAGCATGCCCCAGGTGAAGAGCGGCACGCGCACCATCGTCATCCCCGGCGCACGCAACGACATGATGGTGACGATGAAGTTGATGGCTGCAGCGATGCTGGAGATGCCGGTCAGGATGATGCCGGCGATCCACAGGTCCATGCCCGCGCCAGGCGCCATGCGGCTCAACGGCGCGTAGGCCGTCCAGCCCACGTTGGCGGCGCCGCCGGCGGTCAGGAACCCCAGCATGACGACCAGCCCCCCGAAGAGGAACAGCCAGTAGGAGAGTGCGTTGAGCCGGGGGAAGGCCATGTCCGGTGCCCCGATCTGGAGCGGCACCAGGTAGTTGCCCAGGCCGATGCCCATGGGCGTCGCGAACAGCAGCAGCATGATCGTGCCATGCATGGTGAAGAACTCGTTGTAGGTGCCTTCGTCCATGAATTGCAGGCCCGGCTCCGCCAGCTCGGCGCGGATGCCCATGGCCAGCAGGCCGCCGAACAGGAAGAAGCCGAACGCGGTGCCGATATAGAGCAGGCCGATGCGCTTGTGGTCGACCGTGGTGAGCCAGTCCCAAAGTGTCGACCGCAGTTCCATGCTGGGCCCCTGGCTGCGCTCGCTCATCCCGTCGCCCCTCGCTGTTCCTCGATCCAGGCGTCGTACTCTTCCATCGGCACGGCCCGGATGGTGAAGGCCATCTGGTCGTGGTAGAGACCGCAGAACTCGGCGCATTGGCCGGCATAGGTGCCGGGCTCCTTGATAAGCAGCGGCGCGGTGTATTCGCGCCCAGGGATGGCGTCGTACTTGACGAGGAACTCGGGCACGTAGAAGGAGTGGATGACGTCGGCCCCGGTCACCGTGAGCTCGATGGGTGCGTCGACCGGCAGCACGATCTCCGGGCCGGGCGTACCGCTGCCGGTGACCTCCACGCCTTCGTCCGGGTACTCGAAGCGCCAGCCCCACTGGAAGCCGGTGACCTTCAGTCTGACCGCGGACTCCGCCGGCACCGCCTGGATGTCGGTGAGCGTGGTGAAGGTGAAGAAGAACAGCACCGCCACGGTCAGCGCAGGGACCGTCGTCCAGAACACCTCCAACGGCAGGTTGCCACGGATCTGGGGCGGGTGTGTCGCTTCATCGGACCCGTCGGACTCATGGGACCGGCCGCTCTTGCGGTATCGGATGACCGACCAGGTGAGCAAGCTCCAGACGATGGCCAGCACCACCGCCGAAGCCGCCACGAAGATGAGGTAGAGACCGCTGATGCGGTCCGACTGGCTGGTGGTCGGCGTCGCGATGCAGCCGCTCGCCAGGACGGGCAGCGACAGCGTCGCGATGAGGTGAGCCAGCCGTCGTGGCGTCATGAATTGGCCTCGTCATCGAAGCCACCGTCGGCGGACCTGATCGAGCCGGACCCCACCCCGCGGGGTGGTCGACCCCGCGTCCCGACGCGCCCGCGTGATGCGGTAGACGATGAGCCCCACGAGGATGGGCAGGACCAACAGCGAGATCCTGAAGATGCTGTTGAGATCTTCCAGGGTCACCGTGGTGAGCGCCGCCAGGACGTCGTTGCCACCGGCCAGGGTAAGGACGACCAGGACGCACAGGACGGCTGCACCCACCGCCGTCCGCCCCGGTGCCTCCGAGGGCCACTCGAGCAAGTGATGCTCCTCGTCGTCACCGCGCACGTGCTTCTCCACGAAAGGCCAGGCCACGAAAAGCAGCAGCATCAAGGTGGGCAGGCCGATGGCCGGCAGGAAGAGGCTGGGGATGGTGACGCCGAAGATGGTGGGCTCGAAGGAGGGTCCCAGTCGGAGTGCCCCCTCCAGCCAGCCCATGTACCAGTCCGGCTGCGCCGGGACGGTGGCGACGTAGGGCGTGTATGGGCCGTACGTCCAGACGGGGTTGATCTGGACCAGGCCACCCAGCAGGGCCACCACCGCACCGGTCAGGAGGAAGAGGCCGGTCGACCGGAAGACCTGCACCGGCCAGAAGGAAGGCCCTCGAACGATCGACTCCCGCGCTCCGGGGGTCTTGTACATGGTGTGCTTCTGGATCCACACCAGCCCGATGTGGGCGACCAGCCCGCCGATCAGCAGCCCCGGCAGCAGCAGCACGTGGATGATGAACAGGCGGCTGATGATCTGCTCGGTGGGGAACTCGCCGCCGAAGGCGAGGAAGGCCAGGAACGGCCCCACGAGCGGGATCGACAGCAGGACCGAGTACGCGATGCGCAAGCCGCTGCCTGAGAGCAGGTCATCAGGCAGGGAGTACCCGGTGAACCCCTCGCCGATGGCGAAGAGGAGCAGCCCGATGCCGATGAGCCAGTTGAGCTCCCTCGGCTTTCGGTATGCCGCGGTGAAGAAGATGCGACCCATGTGCACCACGATCACAGCCACGAAGATCAGCGCTGACCAGTGGTGGACCTGCCGGATGATCAGCCCCGCCCGAACCTCGAAGCTGATGTTGAGTACGGAGTCATAGGCAGCCGAGATCTCCGTGCCCAGCAGGGGCGTGTACGGACCGGCGTAATGCAGCTGCTCCCCGCTGGGCACGTAGAAGAACGTCAGGTAGGTGCCCGTCGCGACCAGCAGGATGAAGCAGAAGAGCGCGATCTCCCCGAGCAGGAACGACCAGTGATCGGGAAAGACCTTGCGCATGCTGGAGTAGGCGATGCGTGAGAAGCCGGTGCGGTCGTCGAGCCAGCCGACCGCCGTGCCCACCCGGCTCACGCGCTCATGTCCCAGAAGGAGGGGCCGACCGGCTCGGGAAAGTCACCCAGCGCGGTGAAGGTCCCATCCGATCCCAGCCGCATGGGCAACTGCGGCAGTGGGCGCGCGGCCGGTCCGTAGATCGGTTCGGCGCCGCGCGCGGCATCGAAGGTGGACTGGTGGCAGGGGCACGTGAGATGCCGGGACTGGGCCAGGAACAGCCCTACCGGGCAACCGGCATGCGTGCACAGCTTGGAATAGGCCACGAACCCCTCCGGCGCCCAGTTGCGCGCGTCTCCGTGCAGATCCAGCGAGGCCGGATCGAGGTGCAGCAAGATCGCCTGCGAGTCGGCCACACCGGCGGCACCCTCTGGGAACACGGTGGTGAGCGAACCCAATGGGACGTCGTCTGCGTGGACGAGTCGGCCGTCGATGTCCACCAGGCGTCGCCCCTTTCGCCATGACGTCTGGTAGAGGGCCTGGCCCGGAGTCGGGCCCAGCGAGAGCAGCGGAGCGAGGAAGAGCGCAGCCACGCCGGCGGCAGCGGCAGCCAGCAGCCACGACAGCACCCGACGCCGACCGATGGCTCCGGCATGGAACAGCTCACTCGTCAGGGCCTGGCGCGTCTCGGCCGAGCTGGCCATGGGATGCCGTTCCTCTTCGCGGATTGGTGCCGGCATCAGCCGGTGCGACCAGATCACCAGGCCGGCACCGCAGGCACCCAGCGCCAGCGCCGCCAGGACGCCTTCAGGCTGCGCATCTCCGCCCAGCAGGTAGACCAGCAGGAATCCCAGTCCCGCGCCCAGCGTGGCGACGAAGCAGGCGGCGACGATCAGGGCGGCGGTGCCATGCTCGTCCGGCCCGCGGTCAGTCGCCATCGTCTTCTCCGCTGGTCGGTCCGCGCCGGGCCGATGTCCCGATCCAGCGGGCGGCGACCAGGATGGCGATGAGGCCGACGAACATGGCCACCAGTCCTTCGGCCACCGGGCCGAAGCCGCGAAGCTCGAAGCCACCTGGCGAGGGCGCCGTGGTGGACTCGTGCACGTAGGCGGCGATGGCGGAAAGCTGCTCATCGTCCAACGCAAAGTCGGGCATGCTGCCGGGACCGACGAGAGGAGCTTCCGCGATCAACTGCTCCTCGACGCCGCGGAGCGAGGGCGCGAACACGTCTGGCCCGATGCCGGCCCCCGAGGCGGTCACGCCGTGGCACGCAGAGCAGTCGTTGACGTAGAGTTCACGACCCGCCGCCAGGCTGGCATCGCTCACCAACCGAGGCCGCTCGGGACCGTCGCCCAGCTGCCGGCCGTAGGCCACCAGCGACTCGATGTCCGCTTCATCGAAGGCAGGTGGGCCGGGCTCGAGCGGAGCCTCCGGGTCGAGCAGCGGCATGCGGCCGCTGCGCAGGTAGAAGTCCCAGGCGGCGGTGCCGGCACGCTCCAGCGTCGGACCCTTCTCCGTACCGCGCCCATCGGGACCGTGGCAGCTGGCGCAGCTGGAGAGGTACAGCTCCCTGCCCCGTGTCGATGCGGCCGTCGAGGTGACGGTGGCATCGGCGGCGCTGGTCGCGGACGGCGACCCGCCACCCAAGCCGAGGGCGACGACCGCGGCAACGCCGATGAAGACCATCGCCAGGATGCCGCCGAGTGCGCGCAGCTGGGCCACGGCTTCAGACCGGGCTCACGGATGCGGCGGCCGACCGATCGCGGTCGCCGGGGTCGGACGTCCGCGCCTCGACGGCCATGGCCAGGACCTCCGAGAGGTGCAGCGGCGTACCCAGTCCAGCCTGCTCGATCTGCTCACGGCAGCTGAAGCCATCGGTGATGACGAGCGAGTCCGGGTCGGCCGCTCGCACGGCCGGCAGCAGCACCCGTTCGGCTGCCTTGATGGAGACGTCGTAGTGGCGAGCCTCGAAGCCGAAGGCACCGGCCATGCCACAGCAGCCCGAGTCAAGCACCTGCGCCTCGATGCCGGCCCGCTCCAGGACCGCTTCCTCGCTGGCCCAGTCGAGCACGGACCGGTGGTGACAATGACCTTGCACGACGGCCCGGCGATCCAGCGATCCGGGTCGATAGCCAGGCGCGAAGCGCTCCAGGAATTCGCCCAGCAGGAACGTCTGGTCGCGCAGCGCGCGAGCATCGGCGCGGTCCGGGTACAGGTTGGTCAGCTCATCACGGAAGACCGAGACGCAGCTAGGCTCGAGTCCCACCACGGGCGTGCCGGCGGCGATGTCCGAAGCCAGGCCCTCGAGCGTCCCCCGCAGGAAGCGCTTGGCCAGGCCCAGCATGCCCCAGTCGTACAGGGGTCGGCCGCAGCAGAGCCCGGAGGGTGGCAACTCCACGCTGAAGCCGGCATCCTCCAGGACCGTGACCGCGGACTGCAGCACGTGGGGATGCATGTGGTCGTTGAAGGTGTCCGGCCACAGGATCACCCGCCGGCCGGAGTCGGCGACGGAAGCGCGTCCGGACCACCAGTGGCGGAACGTCTGTCGGGCCAGCTTGGGCACCTGCCGCTCCGGCGCGATGCCCACCGCGCGCTTGGCCAGCGAGCTGATGACCGGCGCCTCCGACAACAGGTTGACCAGCCTCGGCGCCAACGAACCGAGACGCAGCCACCACGTGACGAGGCCCATGGCATAGGCAGTCGGTGGTCGCAGGCGTCCCTCGTAGTAGTGCGACAGGAACTCGGCCTTGTAGGTGGCCATGTCCACGTTCACCGGGCAGTCGCCCTTGCAGCCCTTGCAGGCCAGGCACAGGTCGAGCGCGCGGTGGACCGGCTCGCTCTTCCAGCCGTCATCGCGCAACTCCGGGTTGTTGAGCATCTCGAAGAGCAGTCGGGCGCGACCACGGGTGGAATGCTGCTCCTGCCGCGTGGCCATGAACGAGGGGCACATCACGCCGCCGTCCTCGCGGCGGCACTTGCCCACCCCGACACAGCGGAGTGCCGCCCGTGAGAACTGGCCGTGATCATCGGGATACCGGAACACCGTATCCGGCTCCCGGGGGGCGTAGTCGGCACCCAGCCGCAGGTCCTGGTCGACGGCGAGCGGACGGACGACCTTGCCCGGGTTCATCTTGCCGTCCGGGTCCCAGATGTCCTTGAAGGCACCGAAGGCCTCGACCAGCTCGGGGCCGAACATCCGCACCAGCAGCTCGCCGCGCGCCTGGCCGTCGCCGTGCTCACCCGACAGCGAGCCGCCGTGACCGACGACCAGGTCCGCCGCTTCCTCGAGGTAGCGCCGGAAGTGATCGATGCCTTCGCGGCTGGTCAGGTCGAAATCGATGCGGCAGTGGAGGCAACCCTGGCCGAAGTGCCCGTACATGTCGGCCTCGTAGCCGTAGCGGTCCCAGAGCCGGCGGAGGTCGCGCAGGTAGGCGCCCAACTGCTCGGGCGCGACGGCCGAGTCCTCCCAGCCCGGCCAGGTATCGGACTTGCCTGGCACCCAGGCCGTGGCGCCCAGCCCGGATTCGCGGATCTCCCAGAGGCGTGCCTTCGACCCGGGGTCGTCGTAGCGTGCTGAGGTCGGAGCACCTTCACCGGCGAGTCGTTCGAGGAGGGCGTCCACGTGGCTATCCGCCTCCTCGCGGTCCCGGCCACCGAACTCCACGAGCAGCCAACCACCACCCTCGGGCAGCTCCTCGAGATCGTCGACGTGGAAGCCCTTCTGTCGCATGTCCTCGACCAGTCCGGAGTCGATGCCCTCGAGCGCGATCGGCTCCGAGCGCAGCACCTCTGGCACGGCGTCGGCAGCGGCGAAGACATCCTCGTAGCCCAGGACCACCAGGGATCGGACCGGCGGCGACTCCACCAGCCGGAGCGTGGCGCCAAGGACGGTGACCAGGGTCGATTCGCTGCCCACCAGCGCCCGCGCCACGTTGAAGCCGTTCTCCGGCAGCAGCTGGTCGAGGTTGTAGCCAGAGACGCGCCGAGGGATGCTCGGGAAACGTTGGCGGATGAGGTCACCGTAGCGGTCGCGCAGGTCGCGCATCGCGGCGTAGATCTGGCCGCGGCGACCACCAGCCGCGATGATCGACTCCAGCTCCTCGTCGCTGGTGGGGCCGACGGTCATGCGCAGCCCGTCATAGGTGAGGATGTCCAGCGACTCCGTGTTCTCGACCGTCTTGCCGGCCATCTGGGCGTGGATGCCACACGAGTTGTTGCCGATCATGCCGCCCAGGGTGCAATGGTCGTGCGTCGAGGGGTCGGGGCCGAAGGTGAGCCCATGCTTCTCGGCCGCGTCCCGCAGGTGGTCGAGGACGACGCCCGGCTGCACGGTCGCGCGCCGCGCCTCGGGGTCAAGGTCGATGATGTCGTCGAGCCAGCGGCTCATGTCCATGACGACCGCGACGTTGCAGCACTGTCCGGCCAGGCTGGTGCCGCCGCCGCGAGACAGGATGGGCGCGCCGAAGCGGTGACAGGCTGCCACCGTCGCCTCCACGTCGGCGATATCACGTGGCACCACGACGCCGATGGGGACCTGCCGGTAGTTGGAGGCATCGGTGGCATAGAGCGCTCGCGATCCGGCGTCGAAGCGGACGCTGCCGCGGACCGTGGCCCGTAGGGCCGCCGCCAGACCGTCGGCACCGACCGCAGTGCCGACCGTTGCCGTCGCGATCGCCGTCGCTGAGCTCATGCCGCCGCCTCCTCGATCTCGAACTCGCGGGCCGCATCCTGCCGCAACTCTAGCCCCAAGCCGACGCGCTCGCGGTCCGGACGCAGGCAGCCCTCCCGGAGTTTGGGGACGCCATCGAAGAAGCGGTCCTCGATGCGGACGTGGTCGTGGAAGTACTCCAGGTGCCGCACCGGTCGCGCGGCGCATCCCAGCACCGTGTGCAGGGCCGGGGCCGTGTGCGACGAGAGCGGAAGCGATCGGGCTTCGCAGATCGCGGCGACGCGCATGAAGCCGGTGATGCCGCCGCAGCGCGTGGCATCGGCCTGCAGGACATCGACCGCCCCGGCGTCGGCCAGGCGCACGAAGTCGATCGCGTCGTAGCCATACTCGCCGGCCGCGATCTCGATGCCGGCCGGCGCGCGGTCACGCAAGAGGCGTAAGCCCTCCAGGTCATCCGAGGTGACCGGCTCCTCGAACCAGCGCACATCTTCGTCGGCGAACGCATGCGCCAGCCGCAATGCCTGCTTGCGGTCGTAAGCGCCGTTGGCATCGACCATCAAGGTCGTCTCCGGTCCGATGGCCGCGCGCGCCGCGGCGACGCGTTCCGGATCTGCCGCGGGGTCCCTGCCGACCTTCATCTTCACCGCCGGCATGCCCGCCTCCGCCCAGCCCCGTAGCTGCGCCTGCAGCTCGGGGACCGATAGCGAGGTGAAGCCGCCGCTGCCGTAGGCGGGCACCCCGTCACGGACGACACCCAGGAGGTCAGCCAGGCTGAGCCCCAGGATGCGCGCCTTCAGGTCCCACAGCGCCACGTCCAGCGCCGACACGGCGGTCATCCCGATCCCCGGCCGACCGATGTTGCGCAGCCTGGCGACCATCCGCCACCAGGCGCCTGGGATGTCCGTCACGGGGTGACCGCGCAGCTCGTCGCCCAGATCCGATCGGATGACCCGCGCGGCGGCGGCATCGGCGTAGCTGTAGCCCATGCCGACCTGATCGCCGGAACTCACCTCGGCCAGCACCATGGTCGTCGACTCCCAGGTCAACGTGCCGTCAGTTTCGGGTCGCTCGGTAGGCACCGAGAACACGCGCACCGAGACGGCCTCCACGCGAAACTCTCGGGTGGACATGTTCCCAGCGTACGCCGGTGCCATGCGAGGCTGTGCACGCCATCCCCCATCGGGCATTGCAAGTCCATTGCAACTTGGCTAGCAGACGGGAGCTGTAACGAGACCGCAATCGCTCGGGCTGAGGTGCTGAGTCGCCTGCAGCGCCGGAGATGCTGAAGTGACCGGAGAAACGACCGGCCGACGCGAGCACATGGCGTGGCTCTGGCGTGTGGTCGACGACTGCACGGAGGAACACGCGATGGCTCGAACTGCCGCCGATGTGATGCTGGATATGCTCCATGACTGGGGCGTGGAGGTGATCTTCGGCCTGCCCGGAGACGGCATCAACGGCATCATGGAATCACTCCGCAAACGCCAGGATGAGATCCGCTTCATCCAGGTGCGGCATGAGGAGACGGCGGCCTTCGCCGCGGCCGGATACGCCAAGTGGACCGGGAAGCTGGGCGTCTGTCTCACCACCTCGGGTCCGGGCGGCCTGCACCTCGCCAACGGGCTGTACGACGCCAAGCTCGACGGGCAACCGGTCCTGGCCATCACCGGCCACCACTACCACGACCTCATCGACACCCATGCCCAACAGGACGTCGATCTCACCCGCGTCTTCGAGGACGTGACCGTCTACAACACGCGCATCATGGGCGCCGCCCACGTGGAGAACGTCACCGACCTGGCTTGCCGGACCGCTCTGGCACGCCGTGGCGTGGCCCACATCAACTTCCCCGTGGATATGCAGGACTGGGAGGTCCCCGGTAAGCCCTCCAAGCGCAACGTGGAGGGCCGCGGCATCAACCGGTTCACGGCCGGGCCGAGCATCCCGCGCGCCTCCGACATCCGGCAGGCGGCCGACGTGCTCAACGAGTGCCACAAGGTCCTCATCCTCGCCGGCCGCGGCGCGCTCGGCGCGTCCGCTGAACTCGAGGAGGTGGCGGAGTTGCTGGGCGCGCCCATCGCCAAGGCGCTGCTGGGCAAGGCGGCCGTGCCCGATGACAGTCCCTATACGACCGGGGGCATCGGCCTCCTGGGCACCGCCCCCACCCAGACTGCGGTCAACGAGTGCGACGGGCTGCTGATCGTGGGCAGCTCCTTCCCCTATCTCGAGTTCATGCCTGAGCCGGGTCAGGCGCGCGCGGTCCAGATCGATATCGACCCGGTCCGCCTGGGCCTCCGCTATCGGGTCGAGGTGGGCCTCGTCGGTGACAGCAAGCTCACACTGCGCGCGCTCCTCGAGCAGCTGCATCGCAAGGAAGACCGCAGCTTCCTCGAGAAGGCGCGGGCGGGCATGGACGACTGGTGGCAGGTGATGGAGGACCGGGGCACTCGACAGGACGTGCCCATGAAGCCGCAGGTGCTGGCGTGGGAGCTGGGCAAACTGCTGGCCGATGACGCCATCGTGGCGTCCGACTCGGGCACCGTCACGACCTGGTTCGCTCGCCAGATCAAGGCGCGGGCGGATCAGCAGTTCTCCGTCTCGGGCACGCTCGCCTCGATGGCCTGCGGCCTGCCCTATGCCATCGCCGCACAGGTCGCCTACCCCGACCGACAGGTCGTCGCCTTCGTCGGCGACGGCGCCCTCTCGATGCTCATGGCGGAGTTCGCCACGGCCGTCAAGTACGAGCTGCCCATCAAGGTGGTGGTGGTGAAGAACGACTACCTGGGCCAGATCAAGTGGGAGCAGATGGTCTTCCTGGGCAATCCCGAGTTCGCGGTCGACCTGCAACCGATCGATTTCGTGAAGGTCGCGGAGGCCTGCGGTGCGCGTGGCTTCCACCTCGACGACCCGGCCCAGGCGTCCGATACGCTGGCGCAAGCGTTGGCCCATCCCGGGCCGGCGCTGATCGAGGCGGTGGTCGATCCACAGGAGGCGCCGTTGCCGGCCCACATCACGGTCGACCAGGCGAAGCAGTTCGCGGCCTCATTGGTGCGGGGTGAGCCGGACGGCATCGCCATCGCCCGCAAGGCCTTCTCGACCAAGCTCCGGGAGCTGGTGTGATGGCGGCCGAGGTTGCCCGCAAGGTGGTCGTCATCACCGGTGGCTCGGCCGGCGTGGGGCGTGCTGCAGCTCGCGCGTTCGCCGAGCATGGCTACGACGTCGCCATCCTGGCTCGCGGCGAGGACGGCCTCGATGCCACGACGCGGGAGATCGAGGAGCGCGGCGGCCGGGCGCTGGCCATCCCCACCGACGTGGCCGATGCCTCCGCCGTCGACATCGCAGCCAGTCGCATCGAAGCCGAGCTGGGCGCCATCGATGTCTGGGTCAACGACGCCATGACGTCGGTGTTCGGCCGCTTCAGCGACATCACCGCCGAGGAGTTCGACCGCGTGACCGCGGTCACCTACCTGGGCGTGGTCCACGGCACCATGGCAGCCCTACGGCTCATGGCGGGGCGCGATCGGGGCACCATCCTGCAGGTCGGCTCGGCGCTGGCCTACCGCAGCATCCCCCTGCAGTCGGCCTACTGCGGGGCCAAGCACGCCATCGTCGGCTTCACCGATTCCATCCGCAGCGAACTCATCCACGATGGCAGCAACGTCCGCATCACGGTGGTCCACCTGCCCGCGGTCAACACCCCGCAGTTCCGTTGGGTGCGCAGCCGACTCCCCAAGCAATCACAACCGGTGCCGCCTATCTTCCAACCGGAGGTGGCAGCCGAGGCCATCGTCTGGGCCGCCGAACACGAGCGGCGGGAGGTCTTCGTGGGTCGCTCCACCTGGATGGCGATCCTGGGCCAGCGCATCATCCCCGGCTGGCTCGACCGATACCTCGCCAAGAATGCCTGGGAGGGTCAGATGACCGACCACGCGGCTGTGCAGCGACCCGACAACCTGTTCAGCCCGGTCTCAGGTGACCCCGGCGCCCACGGGCCTTTCGATCGATCGGGCGCGCCCGAGTGCGCCGAGCTTCATGCTCGACCGCCACCGTCGCGCCATCGCGCTGGCTGCTGCGGGCGCGGCGGGTCTGGCAGCGTCGGTGTTCCTGCGTCGCTGATCCGCCAGGCGCGGACAGCGCCGCCACCGATCGGACATAGGACGACGCCCGCCCCAACAAAGGAACGGGCGTCGTGCCTCGTGGTTGCGGCCGCGGTCGGCCGGAAGGCTACTCGCCGGCGGTAGCGTCGGGTGCCATGGACGCGTCAGGCGCCATGGACGCATCGGCCGTGCCGCCGGCCAGGGCGCCGAGGTCGCTGCACACGAGCCAGGTCCCGTCCTCACCCGGCACCATCGTGATCTCGGCGTCGATATCGGTGACCTCGGGTTGGAACGAGGACAGCAGCTGGGACTTGATCAGGCCGGTGAACATGTCGACGGTCTCCGGCGTCACCTCCATGCCACTCGCCTCCATCATGGACTCGATGTACGGGCCCATGGAGTCGATGAAGGGACCCATGGCGTCGACATCGATGTCCATCGACATCGAGCCTTGGAGCTTGACCACGGCTTCAGTGTCCGTCTGGCTCAAGACCTCGACCGATGTCACCTCGGTGCCGATGATGATGGCGTCGAGAAGGGCGTCGACGTCGACCCCCTCGGGCATGCCTTCGGCCAGGGCACCCAGATCGAATCCGCCCATGCTGTCGGCGAACTCTGGGCAGAAGAAGGTCGGCAGGGCCTCGAAATCCTTGGCCTCGATGGCGGCCATCAGGTTGTCGATGGTGGCCTCGGGACCGTCCTGCGCGAACGCGATGGGTGCAGCCACGAGCGACAGCGACAACGCCAGGCTGCCGGCGACGGCGACGATGCGCCTACGGGAGTCGGACATGGGGATGACAGCTCCTTTGCCTATGCGGACGCCAGTCCGGTGCCTTGAGGGACCCGATCCTGACGCTGTGGTCATGGTACCCGCCGGACACGCGCCACGAGATCGGCTCGCGGCCGACATGTGGCACAGGCGCACCGAGCGGCGAGATAGGCGCCAGTGAGGTGGCCTATAAGCCGAGTTCTGTCCCGCGATGCGGGGATGGTCATCCATCTGGGACGCCGGTCACCCGACGCCTCTTGCGGCCGACCCGAAGGCGGGGCGACGCACCCCTGTGCAGCTCGCGCCACACGTGCCCTCCTATTTGGCCTTGCACCAGGTAGAGCTTGCCCGTTTCACCCGACCGAGCCCGAAGGCCCGACCGACTCGTCTCTGTGGCGCTGGTCCTCACCTTGCGGTGGACGGGAGTTACCCGCTACCACGCGTCGTAGTGCTCGGACTTTCCTCGAACGACGGGTCTCCCCGCCGCCCGCGACCATCCGGCCACCTCACTGACGAGTCGACTGTAGCACCGGTCGGGCGTGAAGCCGCGCACGCCCGCATCGAGAGCTACGAGCGGTAGCTTCGCCTCCAGCCGGGCGGCAGCAGCTGGATCGTCGAGGGCGAGGTTGGCCAGCGCGTCGGCAGCCTTGTTGGTGGCCCGTGGCTCGTGGGTGGCCTTCCAGCGTGCGAAGCCGGTCAGCAGCTCCGTAGCCTCGCCCCACAGCACGCGCATCTTGGGGTCCTTCACCCGCCAGCGGCCGTGCAGCTGCTCCACGATGAGCTTGGAGTCCAGTCGCAGGTCGATCTCGCGCGCACCCAGCCGCTGCGCCTCCTTCAGCGCCAGCAGCAAGGCCGTGTACTCGGCCACGTTGTTGGTCTGCACGCCCAAGGGGCGCGAGACCACCGACAGCGGGGGTGCATCGACGGACGCCGCGTCGGGGCGCGAAGCATCGATCAGGACGGCGCCGGCCGATGCCGGGCCAGGGTTCGAACGCGAGGCGCCGTCGGTGCGGATGAGCAGTCGCTCGACCCTGACGTCGGCCACCTAATGGTCGGACGCAGTCGGCGCGCCCGGGCTCGTCTCGTCGGCGTCCGTGCCCTTGCCCCGCGCATCCAGCGCCGCGGCCTCGTCGGAGACGGCCACCGGCGCCGCCGGCGCATCACCATCGGAGCCGTAGCGGTCACCTCGATCTTGCGCCACAACATCCGCAGCGGGTCGTAGTACTCGTCGGCCACCCGCTCCTTGAGCGGGATGATGGCGTTGTCGGTGATCCTGATGTGCTCCGGGCAGACCTCGGTGCAGCACTTGTTGATGTTGCAGTAGCCGATGCCGCCCTCGTACTTCAACTCGGCCCGCCGGTCGGCCGAATCGAGCGGATGCATCTCCAGGCTCGCCGCGCGCACCAGGAATTGGGGACCGATGAACTCATCCTCCGTCTCGTGGTTGCGGAGCACATGGCAGGTGTCCATGCACAGGAAGCACTCGATGCACTTGCGGAACTCCTGGCTCCGCTCGCCGTCCTCCTGCTGCCAGCGCCACTCACTCTGGGGCACGCCCGCAGGGGGTGTGAAGGGCGTGATGCGAGCATTGATCTCGGTAGTTCCAGGACACATCGGTGACCAGGTCGCGCACGCGCGGGAAGGCGCGCATGGGTTCGACCGTGATGGCCTCATCCTCGGGGAAGTCGGACAGGCGGGTCTTGCACATGAGCGACGGCTTGCCGTTGATCTCCGCCGAGCACGAGCCGCACTTGGCGGCCTTGCAGTTCCAGCGCGCCGCCAGGTCCGGCTGCACGTTCTGCTGGATCCAGTGGATGGCATCGAGCACCACCATGCCCTCCCCCGCGGGCACGTCGTACTGGTAGAAGTCACCTTCTTCGTCGGCCTCGCCGCGGAACACCCACAGCTTCGCTTGGTCGGCCATACGTCAGCCCTTCGTGGCCAGCAGCTCGCGCAGCTCGGCGGCGAGCTTCACGACCGGGGTCTGTCGGACTGACATGGCCTCGCCGTCGCGACGGGCGGCCACGTTGACCGTGTCCCATGCCTCGCTGGCGCCGACGTGGTCCAGGCGCGAATGGGCACCGCGGCTCTCCTCGCGCTCCAGCGCCGAGCGGGCGATGGCCTCGGACACGGTGAGCATGTTGCGCAGCTCGAAGACCAGGTCCCAGGCGGGGTTGAAGCGGCGCGGGCCGGTCACCCGCAACCCTAGCCAGCGCTCCTTGTAGCCCTCGATGCGGTCGATGGCGCGGGTCAGATCCTCCTCCAGCCGGAAGATGCCCACCAGTGATGACATCGTCGTCTGCAGTTCCTCGTGCAGCCGATTGGGATCCTCGCCCGATGACCGCTCGAAGGGCGCATAGATGGCCGCGATCGATTCCTCGATGAAGTCGGAGTCGAGCTCATCGACCGGGGCCGACCCTGCGGCGACCGCCGATGCCGCCTCCCCGGCCCGACGTCCGAAGACGAGCAGGTCGGTCAGCGAGTTGCCGCCCAGTCGGTTGGCCCCGTGGAGCCCGGCCGCGACCTCGCCCGCCGCATAGAGGCCCGGCGTGGTGGTCTCACCCACCTCGGCGTCGACCCGGATGCCGCCCATCATGTAGTGCATGGTCGGCCCGACCTCCATCGGCCCAGCCGTGATGTCGACGTCGGCCAGCTCCTTGAACTGCTCGTACATCGAGGGCAGCTTGGCGCGCACGCGCTCGGCCGGCAGGTAGCTGATGTCCAGGAAGACGCCGCCGTGTGGTGAGCCACGACCCTCCTTGACCTCCGTGTAGATGGCGCGAGCGACGTTGTCGCGGGTGGACAGCTCGGGCGGTCGGCGGTTGCTGCTCTGGCGGCCCTCGGTGAGATCATCGACCCAGGCGCGTGCCTCTTCGTCGGTAGCGGCGTACTCGTCGCGCCGTGCCTCCGGCAGGTAGCGCCACATGAAGCGCTCACCCTCGGCGTTGCGCAGGATGCCGCCTTCGCCGCGCACGGCCTCGGTCACCAGCAGACCCTTCACGCCGGCCGGGTGGACCATGCCGGTGGGGTGGAACTGCACGAACTCCATGTCGATCAGCTCGGCGCCGGCACGGTAGGCCAGCGCCTGCCCGTCGCCCGATGATTCCCACGAGTTGGAGGTGACGGCGAAGGAGCGGCCGACACCCCCGCTGGCCAGGATCACGGCCTTGGCCGGGAAGGCCATCGGGGCGCCGTCGAGGCGTCGATAACCGATGGCGCCGTTGACCCGACCGGCCTTGGTCGAGAGTCGCGTGATGATGACTTCCTGGTAGACCTGTGCGCCGATGCCGACGCTGCGGTCCTGCAGCGTGCGGATGAGCTCCAGGCCAGTACGGTCACCGACATGCGCCAGGCGCGGATAGGTGTGCCCGCCGAAGGGCCGCTGCAGGATGCGACCATCGCGGGTGCGATCGAAGACGGCGCCCCACTCCTCCAGCTCGCGAACGCGGTCGGGCGCCTCCTTGGCGTGCAGCTCGGCCATGCGCGGGTTGTTGAGTCGGTAGCCACCCACCATCGTGTCGCGGAAGTGCGTCGCCCAGTCATCGCGATCGTCGACATGCGCCAGCGAGGCGGCCATGCCGCCCTCGGCCATGACGGTGTGGGCCTTGCCCAGGAGTGACTTGCAGACCACGCCGACCGAGAGGCCGGCATCGATCGCCGCCACCGCCGCGCGCAGGCCGGCGCCGCCCGCGCCGATGATGAGGATGTCGTGGGGCCGGGACTCGATCATCGCTCTACAGTCTCGATCATCGGTCTACAGGAAGCCCCCGATGATGGGCGTGCCCGTGTTGATGATGTCCAGCGCGAGGGCGCGGACGTAGAGGTCCACGATCACGATGCTGAAGAGGCTGGCCCAGGCCCACACGCCGTGGTGCTCGTTCCAGGCGCTCACGCGTTGCCAGAGGCCGTGGCGCCGCTTGGTGTTGGCACTGCAGCTGAAGCAGTCGATGCCGCCGCCGATGAGGTGGCGGAAGGAGTGGCAACTGAAGACGTAGAGGCTGACCAGGATGGCGTCTGCGGCGATGAGGAAGACGCCGACGCCGAGGCGCAGGCTGCCCTCGTGGACCATCGAGATGACCAGGTCCCACCACAGCACCACCAGCGGGATGAAGGCCAGGTACAGCGCGAAACGGTGCGCGTTCATCAGGATGAACGGGAAGCGGTTCTCCATGCCGTACTTGCGATGGACGGTGGGCTCACCCACGAAGCACGCCGGCGGGTCCATGAAGAAGGCCTTGTAGTAGGCGCCGCGGAAGTAGTAGCAGGTGGCTCGGAAGAGGACCTGGATCCAGAGCACCAGGATGGCCGGGCTGAACCAGGCCGGCAGCACGTTCTCACCGATGGCGATGCCGAAGAACGGCGAGTGGTAGCCCTGCGCCGCGTAGTCGACGCCGAAGAACGGGATACCGAAGACCGACGATGCGGTGGCGTAGATGATGAAGCCGACGAGGCCGAGGGCGATGAGGCTGGGCTTGATGATCCAGCGATCGACCCGCATGGTGGCGCCGAAGCCACGCTTGGCGGTCCCCGCTGGCTTGGTCGACGGTCGCGCTTCGACGCGACGACCCTGCTCGACCTGATCGGAGACGGTCATGGGCGCAAGACGGTCATGAGCGGCGGGCGCGGGCTGGCGGCGTGAGCGCGAGCTTCATCGAGACGCTTCGCTCCCCTAGCGTGGTGGTCGGTCGGTCAACACCTAATGTATCGCATCAACCCTCAGCGATGGCGCCGCGCGGGCGCCCCAGTCGCTCCCCGCGCTCCATGAGCCAGCCCACGAACCAGGCCGCCAGTGGCAGCAGCAGGATGACCGCGAAGGCGTGGTGTCGATCCCGAACCTCGAGCAGCGCATGCGTGGCCGACGCTGCCCAGATGACCAGCGTGGCCAGGGATATCAGCGCGTCAGGCTGCCGGCGGCGCACGATCATGGCGCCCAGGGCCGCCAGCAACACGAGCACGTAGAAGCCCTGACTGAGGAGCACGGCCGTGGTCACCCTGGGATGGCCGGGCCGATCCTTGAGGCGCTGACTGATGGCGTATTGCACGCCGTAGTCCTCGGTCCCCCACAGCGTGTCCTGCTTACGGATACCGAGAGCCGCCATGCCGATGGGGTCAGCCGTGATGCGCTCGATGGCAAGCTCCGTCCCCAGGGCACTGCGCGCCCGGATGTCAGGACCAGCACGATCGATCAGCTCCTGCGACGCCTCGTCGCTGTAGGTGCCGCCACTGGGCTCGTAGGTGCCGATGTAGAGGGTGTGCCCACCGAAGTCCGAGGTCGAGAAGCTTGGCGAGCCGGTGCGCTCCAGGTTGTAGGCCATGACCGGCACGAGCACGGCCAGGAAGGCGAGGAGCGTGACCGCGGCGGTCGCGAGGTGCCGTTGCCAGCTGGCGCCGGGCCACCAGCGGGCCACGATATAGGCGGGCAGCAGGATGGGCGCGGTCGGACGCAGGTACTGGGCCAGGCCGAGCAGGACGCCGGTGAGAGCGCTGCCGCGCCAGCCGGCCGGCGTTCCGACGGCGGCCCAGGCGGCAGCCACGATGGCCAGGTCGAAGGCGATGTGGGGATCCGCACCACCGTCATCAGTGCCGCCGCCGGCCAGACCGCGTAGCCGAGCAAGGCCAACGCGCCGGCGCGGGGGCCGTAGAGCCCGCGAGTCAGGCCCAGGACGACGCCACCCGCGAGGATCGACAGCAGCAGGTTCAGGGCCTCGGTCGCGAGTTGCCGATCCTGGCTGAAGACGTACGCCGCGGCCAGCAGCGCCGCATATCCCGGTGGACGTCCGTACAAGTCCGGTTTGCCGGCCACCAACGACTCTGCCATCAGATCGTAGAACGCCGGTTCGCCGGTCATGGTGCCATCGAGTTGGTGCGAGATGAGCATCCGGATGACGATCAGCGTCGAGAACCCGATGGCGATGGCGAGGATCTCCCGTCTCCGACCGGCGGCCGCCAGCCAGCCTGTCAGGAGCACCAGGCCGAGGCCGGCGGCGGTTAGCGCCAGGGCCGGCAGCAGGCGTCCGACGAGCGCCCAGCGACTGCCGCGGACGCTGATGAGCGCGTCAAGGTCGGCCAGCAGATGCAGCAGTGCCAGACCGGCGATGACAGCCACGGTGGCGATGCCGGCGTAGATGAGCGCGCGCCGGAGCCGATCGCCCCACTCGGCTGAGTCAGGTCGACCGCTCTCGGAGCCGCGGGTCGCTTCGCTCATCGAGCAGCATCATAGGCGGCGCTCAGCGATTCGCGGCGACGCCCCGACGCCCACGCCGGCGCCGCGTTATCCTGATTCCGCACCGTGAAACTCCAAGAATTCCACGCCAAGTCTCTGCTGTCCCGCGCCGGTCTGCCGGTACCGCCGTATGCGGTGGCAGCCACACCGGCCGAAGCGCGCGCCCACGCGGCCACCTTCCTCGAGGATGGCGCGGCCGCGGTGGTGATCAAGGCGCAGGTGCTGGTCGGCGGTCGAGGCAAGGCCGGCGGCGTGAAGCTGGCCCGTTCGGCCGATGAGGCCGAGACCGTCGCCGCGGCCATCCTGGGCATGGAGATCAAGGGCATCACCGTCCGCCGCGTGCTGGTCGCGCCCGGCGCTGAGATCGTGCGCGAGCTCTACCTGGCCGCGGTCCTCGACCGCACCGAGCAACGCATCATGCTCATGGGCTCGGCTGAAGGTGGCGTGGAGATCGAGACGTTGGCGCAGGAGGACCCGGCGGCCATCGCCAGGATCCATGCCCATCCGCAGCTCGGCCTGCAGCCATTCCAGGCGCGGGAGATGGCCTTCCGACTCGGCCTGGGCGAGCACCTCAAGCAAGCCGTCGCCATCTGCAACGGCCTGGTCAAGGTGATGATCGATGAGGATGCCGACCTGGTCGAGATCAACCCGCTGGCGGTCGTGCGCGAGGCGGGTCCCGACGGGCCCGTCGAACGGCTGCAGCTGCTCGACGCAAAGATCACGCTCGACGACTCTGCGCTCGGACGTCATCCGGGTCACGAGGATCTGCGTGATCTCGACGAGGAGGATCCTGCCGACATCGAAGCACGCGCCGCGGGCCTGTCCTTCATCCGGCTCGACGGTGACATCGGCTGCATGGTCAACGGCGCCGGGCTGGCCATGACCACCATGGACCTCGTCAAGCGCGCCGGTGGTGAGCCGGCCAACTTCCTCGACATCGGTGGTGGCGCCCGCAGCGACAAGGTCGCGGAGGCCATGCGTCTCATCCTCAGCGATGCCTCGGTCAAGGCCATCCTGGTCAACATCTTCGGCGGCATCGCCCGCGGTGACGAGGTCGCACGTGGCCTCGTGGAGGCCCGGTCCAAGCAGACGCGCGACGTGCCCATGGTGGTGCGGATCGTCGGCACCAACGCGGACATCGCGGCCCGCATCCTCGCCGAGGCGGGAGCGGACATCGTCACCGCGGAGTCGCTGGACGAAGCCGTCGAGAAGGCCGTCGCCCTCGCGGGGAACGAAGCATGAGCATCCTCATCGACAAGGACACGCGCCTGCTCGTCCAGGGCATCACCGGTCGCGAAGGTGGCTTCCACGCCGGGCAGATGCTCGCCTACGGCACCAATGTCGTGGCCGGCGTGACGCCGGGGAAGGGCGGCCAGACCGCTCTCGACGGAGCCGTGCCGGTGTATGACACCTGCGCCCGGGCGGTGGCCTCGACCGGCGCCAATGCCAGCGTCATCTTCGTGCCCGCCTTCGCAGCACCCGACGCCATCATGGAATCGCTCGACGCCGGCATCAGCACCATCTTCGCCATCACCGAGCACATCCCCGCGCTGGACATGGTGCCGGTCGTGGCCGAGGTGAAGGCACGCGGCGCGCGCCTGGTCGGCCCCAACTGCCCCGGCGCCACCACGCCCGGCGAGGCCAAGGTCGGCATCATCCCCGGCTCCATCCATCGGCCTGGCCGGGTGGGCCTGGTCAGCCGTTCCGGAACGCTGACCTATGAGGTGGTGCAGGCCATGACCGATGCGCGTATCGGCCAATCCACCTGCGTGGGCATCGGCGGCGACCCCATCAACGGCAGCGATTTCATCGACATGCTCCGACTCTTCGCGGCCGATCAGGATACCCACGGCGTGGTGCTCATCGGCGAGATCGGCGGTGGTGCCGAGGAGGCGGCGGCCGAATGGAAGACGGTGCACATGCCGGATACGCCGATGGTCGCCTTCATCGCTGGCCGCACCGCACCGCCGGGTCGTCGCATGGGCCACGCCGGCGCCATCATCAGTGGCTCCGGTGGCACCGCGGAGGGCAAGATCGAGGCCCTGGAAGCGGCCGGCATCCGCGTCGCCGAGTCACCGACCCAGATCCCGCAGATGCTCATCGAGGCCGGCATCACGCCCGACTGATCGGTTCCCCGTCGGCACCTGGCGAACGCGGCGCCAGCGCGGCCACGGCGATGGCGGCCACGATGAGGACGGCTGCACCCAGGAGTAGCGCGCTCCCGACACCAGCCACGAAGGCCGTGCGGCCCTGCTCCACCAGTTGCTGGCCGGCCGCTCCGGCCTGGGCGATGAGCGGCGACGCCGTGAACGCCACCGACGCGAGCACGCGCTCCGCCACCTGGGCGGGCAGGTTCACCACCGCCTCTGCCATGCCATCGCGGTAGCCCTGATTGAGGATGCTGCCCAGGATGGCGATGCCGAAGGCACTGCCCAGCTCACGCGCCGTGTCATTCACGGCCGAGGCCACGCCCTGCTTCTCCATCGACAGCGAGGCCGTGATGGCCGTGGTGGCCGGGGTGCCCGCGAGGCCCATGCCGAAGGCGAAGAAGGACAGGCCGAGGGCGAAGTACCAGTACGGGGACTCGACCTGGATCTGGCTGAGCACCAGGAAGCCCACGGCCATGATCACCAGCCCCACCGGCGCCACGCGACGGAATCCGACCCGAGCCGCCAGGATCGGGGCATTGCGGGCCGTGGGCAGCAGGATGATCGGCAAGGGCAGCAGCGCGACGGCCGCCTCCAGGGCTGACCGTCCGGTCACGAACTGGAGGTACTGGAGCACGACGAAGAAGAAGCCGAAGGCGGCCAGGAACTGCATCGAGATGGTGAGGGAGCCCGCACTGAAGGCCCGGTTACGGAAAAGCCGCGGGTCCAGCAGCGGCTGCCTGAGGCGCGATTCCCACAGCACGAAAGCGATGCCCGCACCGATGCCCAGTGCCATCGCAGCCAGGGTCAGGGGGTCGCTCCAGCCACGCGTCGGTCCCTCGATGATGCCGAAGACGAAGGTCGCCACCGCGACCAGCGACAGCACGGCGCCGACGATGTCGAGCGCCGGCGGCTGCTCATCGGCCGAACCGGGCACGACGGCCAGGGTTCCAGCGAGCGCGATGGCGGCCAGGGCGACGTTGAGGCCGAAGAACGAGGACCACGGGAACCACTCCAGCAGCAGACCCGTGACGAACAGGCCGATGACCGCCCCGCCACCAGCGATCCCGACCCATACACCGATGGCGCGCGGCCGCTCCTCTTCCGGGAACGAGGTGGTGATGACGGACAACGTCGTGGGCATGATGGCCGCCGCGCCGACGCCCATGAGCATGCGCACGACGATGAGTTGCTCGGGGTCCGTGATGAAGACCCCCACCGCGGCAGCGCCGCCGAAGATGACCAGGCCCACCACGAGCAGCAGCCTTCGGCCATAGCGATCGCCCAGGGCCCCGGCGAACAGCAGCAGGCCGGCGAACACGACGGTGTAGGCGTCGACGATCCAGGTCAGCTGCGTCTGCGAGGCGCCGGTCTCACGGGCCAGGTCGGGCAGCGCCACGTTGAGGCCACTGACCGCGGAGACGACGGCCATCAGGGCCAGGCCGACGACCACGAGGACGAGCCTGCGGCGTCCGGGCGTCAGCATCTCCGCGGGCGTGGTGGGTCGGGCCATCGTCGTGAACTCCATGCTATTCCTCGGTCGACGAAATGATATTCTTCAGTCGCGGAAATCGCAAGGGCGAAACGCCAGAGGTCTCATGAGCGCACATCCTCGAGGACGACGACCGGCCGGCAGCGGCACACGGGAAGCCATCCTCGACGCCGCGAGGAAGCAGTTCGGTCAAACCGGGTATGGGCACACGACGTTGCGCAGTGTGGCCGCCGAGGCGGCGGTCGACCCCCGCCTCGTATCGCACTACTTCGGCTCCAAGCGGGAGCTGTTCATGGCATCGGTCCGAGCTGCCGGTCGATCCGCAGGAGATGCTGGCGCGCGTCTTCGTGCCAAGCGAGACGAGCGTCGGACACGCCGCCGCCGAGGCCCTGCTGGGTGTCCTTGATGACCCCGGGACACGGCAGATGGCGGTGGGGCTCATCCGTGCGGCGGCCGCGGAGCCGGAAGCCGCAGAGCTCATCCGCGAGGTGCTGACCGAGCGCATCGTGCTGCCGCTCGCCGAGCGTGTCGCCAGCGACCAGCCGCGGCTACGCGCCAGCCTGGTGGCCTCCCAGTTCGTGGGTATCGCCATGGGCCGCTACATCGTGCAGATCGAGCCGCTGGCATCGGCCACTCGCGAGCAGCTGGTCCGGGCGTTGGGACCGGTCTACGACCACTATCTCTCTGGCGCCTGGACCGAGGAGGAGCTGCCGAGTCCCGCAGCCCGGCCGGCCAGCGGGTCGCCTTCGTAGCCGAGGCCGCACAGCGGCCAGGAGGCGTCGGCACTGGACATCTCGACCGAGACGAGGAGAGGACCGCCCGGGCGGGTCAGCCGGGACGGTCCTCCCTCTCTTCATTTAGGTCCCGGCTGCGGCCGGGTCCCCGAGCGCTACGGCCCGGGTTGGTAGGCCTCGAACAGCGGTGGGGCCGGCTTGTTCTCGTCTGGCCGCGGCATGGCGGTGAGCTTGAGGCCTCGGAGCAGGTCCCCGTTGACGCAGGTGCCCGAGCCGACCTGCTGGACGTGAGGATCTCAGACCGCCAGCGGGTCACCCTCGTAGCCGAGGCGGTCCCAGGCCGGGCCGCCGGGCGCCTCGATGAGCTCGGTCAGCACGCCGTTGCAGGAGCGCGGGTGGATGAACGCGACCGGACCCTCAGCGCCCTTGCGTGCCTGTTCGTCGATGATCTCTACGCCCTTGGCCGCGAGGTCCGCCAGGGTGGCGTCGACATCGGGCGTCTCGAAGCAGACGTGGTGGAAGCCCTCCCCCTTCTTGTCGAGGAATCGCGCCACACCGGTCGTGGCCGTCGTCGGCTGCACCAGCTCGATCTTGGTCTCGCCGACCTCCAGGAACGCCACGATGACCTGGTCGGACTCGATGGGCAGCACGAGCCCGACCGGCAGGCCCAGCGTGTCGCGGTAGAACGCGAGTGACTCGTCGATGTCACGCACGATGTAGGCGACGTGGTGGACCCGGCTGAAGGTGCGACCTGCGACTTCGACCATGTTCCCTCCTAGACGGTGACGACCTCGCGATGCTCGCCCCACACGGCACGCAGGCGGTCGCTGATCTCCCCGAGCGTGGCCCTGGCCTTCACAGCCTCGATCATGGCCGGCACGATGTTGTCGCTGCCCCGTGCGACGGCCTCGAGCCGGTCGAGCGCGGCGGACCATGCCGCCACATCGCGCGAGTCACGGAGAGCACGCAGGCGCTCGACCTGTTCGCGCTCCAGCGAAGGGTCGATGCGCTGCAACGCAGGCGTCACGACCTCGTCATCGGTGAACGCGTTGACGCCCACCACGACCCGCTCGGCGCGCTCGATCTCACGCTGCACGCGATAGGCAGCGTCCTGGATGTGGCGCTGCTGGTAGCCCGAGTCGATAGCAGCGATGGCGCCGCCCAGCTCATCGATCTCATCGAGATAGCCCTGGGCCGCAGCTTCGAGCGCATCGGTCAGTGACTCGACATAGTACGAGCCGCCCAGCGGGTCGGGGGTGTCGGTGACACCGCTCTCGTGGGCGATGATCTGCTGGGTCCGGAGGGCGAGTCGGGCGGTCTCCGGCGTGGGCAGCGCCAGGGCTTCATCCCGCGCGTTGGTGTGCAGGCTCTGCGTGCCGCCCAGCACCGCCGCGAGGGCCTGGAGGGTGGTGCGCACGACGTTGTTGTCGACCGACTGCGC
This sequence comes from uncultured Chloroflexia bacterium, assembly GCA_963778955.1. Taxonomy (GTDB): domain Bacteria; phylum Chloroflexota; class Limnocylindria; order Limnocylindrales; family CSP1-4; genus JAFMJV01. The sequence continues at coordinate 37,441 of CAVZWI010000002.1, read as the reverse complement.
CGTCAGCGAGCTGCCGGCGGTCTGCACGTGGAAGCGGCACATCATCGAGCGTGGGTCGGTGGCCCCGAAACGGTCACGCATGATGCGCGCCCACATGCGCCGCGCGGCGCGGAACTTGGCGACCTCCTCGAAGAGCTCGCTCCAGGCGCCGAAGAAGAACGAGAGTCGCCCGCCGAACGCATCCACGTCCAGACCGCGGGCCACGGCACCCTCGACGTAGGCGATGGCGTCGGCCAGCGTGAAGGCCAGCTCCTGCGCCGCGGTGGCTCCGGCTTCGCGCATGTGGTAGCCGCTGATGGAGATGGTGTTCCAGCGCGGCAGCTCGCGGGCGCAGAACTCGAAGATGTCGGTCACCAGGCGCATGGAGGCCCGCGTGCCGTAGATGTACGTGCCGCGCGCGATGTACTCCTTGAGGATGTCGTTCTGCACGGTCCCACCGAGCCGGTCACGCCCGATGCCACGGCGGTCGGCCACGGCCACGTACATCGCCAGCAGGATGGGCGCCGTGGCGTTGATGGTCATCGAGGTGGTCACGCTGCCGAGCGGCAGGTCGTCGAGCAGGATCTCCATGTCGTCGATGGAGCTGACCGGCACACCGACTCGGCCGACCTCGCCGGCGGCGAACTCGGCATCGGAGTCGTAGCCCATCTGGGTGGGCAGGTCGAAGGCCACGGAGAGGCCGGTCTGGCCCTGCTCGAGCAGGTAGCGGAAGCGTTCGTTGGTCTGGGCCGCGGAGGCGAAGCCGGCGTACTGGCGCATCGTCCACAGGCGGCCGCGGTACATCGTCGGCTGCACGCCACGCGTGAAGGGGAACTCGCCGGGCATCCCCAGGGCCTCGCCGGACGCCTCGCCGGGCGCGTCGCCAGGGGTGTCGGCGGTGTCGGCAGCCGTGTACAGGTCGGCGATCTCGATGTCCGACGTGGTGGCGAAGCGGTCGCGCCGCTCCGCCTGCCCCTTGAGCGAACGGGCGCGGGTGTCCCGGCGCCAACGTTCACGCTCCGGATCGATCGTCGCCATCCCTACCTCACTGTCAGGAGCTCGTCACCAAGCTCCACGCTGCCGTCCACGGCGACACGGATCGACTCGACCGTGCCGGCGTGTGGGGCGCGCACCTCGTTCTCCATCTTCATGGCCTCGATGGCAAGCAGGCGCTGTCCCAGCTCGACGGTATCACCCTCGGCCACCCAAAGCCGGACCACCCGTCCCGGGATCTGGGCCTTGACGATGCCGCTGCCCAACCGGGTGTCACGCTCCGTCCCCTGCCCCGCACGCTCGCGAAGCAGCGAACGGGGTTCGTCCTCGACCGTCACGCGCAAGACCCAGCCATCGACCGTGGTCTCATAGCGGCGCACACCGGCGGCACGCTCATCCGACGCAAGCTCCAGGGCGCGCACCTCCGGGTCGCGGTCGCCGGGTGCCTCCATCTCGTCCTCGGCGCGATGGAACACGACACCATCGAGGCCCTCGACCTGGAGCTGCAGATGTCCGCGGTGGTCGGTCACCGGGCGCCACCGCCTGTCATGACCACGGCTCCGACTTCCAGCCTCGTCCGGGATCGGCACACGGCGGTTCCCCGGGTTCCGCAGACCCTGAGCCGGATGCGGGACGGCCGGCAGCGAGCCAGACGTGGCGAGACATGACGTCCGCCGCACGCTCGGCCGCTGCCTCGCGCAGCGGTCCTGGAATCCCAGTCGCGCGCCACCATGTCGGTCCGTAGCCTGCCTTCGGTGAACTCGGGATGCCGGAGGAGCCAGGCGTGGAAGGGCAGCGTGGTCTGCACGCCGCCGGTCTCGAACTCATCGACCGCCCGACGAGCCCGAGCCAGCGCCAGCTCGCGATCCGGTGCCACCACCAGGACCTTGGCCAGCAACGGGTCGTACTCACCGGGCACGCGCCAGCCCTGCTCGATGCCCGAATCCATCCGCACACCCGGCCCACCCGGCTCGCGCCAGCGCGTCACGAGTCCGGGCACTGGCGCGAAATCGCGGGCCGGGTCCTCCGCGCTGATGCGAAGCTCGATGGCGTGGTCGGCCGGGGCGGCGGCGCGCTCGGCGGCGGATCAGCACAGCCTGGGACAGCGGCTCGCCGGCGGCGATCCGGAGCTGCTCTCGCACCAGGTCAAGGCCGCTGATCAGCTCGGTGACCCCATGCTCGACCTGCAAGCGCGCGTTGACCTCAAGGAAGTAGAAGGCGCCGTCAGGGGCATACAGGAACTCGGCCGTGGCGGCGTTGCGCAGCCCGACCGAGCTGGCCACGCTGACCGCCATCTGGTGCAGCCGCTCGCGTCGGTCCCGTGCCAGGCCCGGCGCAGGTGCCTCCTCCACCAGCTTCTGGTGGCGACGCTGCGTCGAGCAGTCGCGTTCGCCGAGAGCCACCACGTGTCCATCTCTGTCGCCGAGCAACTGCACCTCGATATGGCGCCCACCCTCGATGAGCCGCTCCAGGTAGACCGATCCGTCGCCGAAGGCCTGCTCGGCTTCGCGGGCCGCGGCGGCAACGGCCGCCTCCAACTCGGCTGGATCGTCCACTCGCCGCATACCCCGACCACCGCCCCCGGCAGCGGCCTTGATGAGCAGCGGAAAGCCGATCTCGGCGGCGGCTCGGGCGATCTCAGCCTGGGCATCGGCACCATCGACCGGCAGCGGTTCGAACATGCCCGGCACGATGGGCACGCCGACCGCCGTGGCCGACGCGCGCGCCTCCAGCTTGTCCCCTAGCGACGCCAGCGTCACCGGCGCCGGCCCCACGAACACCAAACCGGCCGACTCCACCGCATCCCCGAACGCGGCCTGCTCGGACAGGAAACCGTAGCCCGGATGGACGGCCTCGGCCCCGGTTCGGAGCGCCGCCTGGACGATCAGGTCAGCGCGCAAGTAGGACTCGGCCGCGGGCGCCCGACCCAGTCGCACGGCGTGGTCGGCCAGACGGACATGGAGCGCGTCCACATCAGCATCGGAATAGACCGCCACGGTCTCGACACCCAGCTCGCGACAGGTGCGCATGATGCGGACGGCGATCTCACCGCGGTTGGCGACGAGCAAGCGCCGGAAGGGCGGCTGGGCGCTACTCATGGCCGGTCAGGCACGGACCCGTCTTTGCGCAAAGACAAGCTCACGAGAAACGACCCCCGAGCAGGCGACCGCCGAGCGATCCACATCACCGCACTCGGCCGCACAGCAGTCCGCATCACCGCACTCGGCCGCACAGCAGTCCGCATCACTGCACTCGGCCTCACAGCAGTCCGCATCACCGCACTCGGCCGCACAGCAGTCCGCATCACCGCACTCGGCCTCACAGCGGGATATTGCCGTGCTTCCGCCGCGGGTTCTCGTCCCGCTTGCCCTGCAGCATGTTGAAGGCGGCGATGACGCGTGGTCGTGTCTCGGACGGCACGATGACGTCGTCGAGGTAGCCACGGCCCGCAGCCACGTAGGGATTGGCGAAGCGTTCCTCGTACTCGTGCGTCAGGCGCGCCAGCTCGGCGACACGATCGTCGGCGCCGGCCAACTCATCGCGGAAGATGATCTTGACCGCACCCTCCACGCCCATGACCGCGATGCGTGCCGTGGGCCAGGCCAGGTTGACATCGCCCCGCACGTGCTTGGAGCTCATCACGTCGTAGGCACCGCCGTAGGCCTTGCGCGTGATGACGGTCACCTTGGGCACCGTCGCCTCGCAGTAGGCGTAGAGCAACTTGGCACCGTGGCGGATGATGCCGCCGTGCTCCTGGGCCACGCCGGGCAGGAAACCGGGCACGTCCTCGAGGGTCAGCAGGGGCACGTTGAAGGCGTCGCAGGTGCGCACGAATCGGGCCGCCTTGTCCGACGCGTCGATGTCGAGTGCGCCGGCCAGCACGGCCGGCTGCTGCGCCACGATGCCGACCGAACGGCCATCGAGGTGGGCGAAGCCGATGATGATGTTGGCCGCCCAGGCCGGCTGGAGCTCCAGGAACTCGCCGTCGTCCACGATGCGGTCGATGACCTCGTGCATGTCATAGGGATGGGCGGGCGACTCGGGGATGATGTCGTCAAGCCCGGCATCGGTCCGGTCGGACGGGTCGGAGGTCTGTCGACATGGCGCGGTGGTGGTGTTGTTCTGCGGCAGGTGGTCGAGCAGCCTTCGCGCGGTCGCCAGCAGCGAGCCTTCGTCAGGCGCCGCGTAGTGGGCGACACCACTGATGGCTGTGTGGACCGATGCGCCGCCAAGCCCCTCGAGATCGACCTGCTCGTGGGTCACCGTGCGCACCACGTCGGGTCCGGTCACGAACATGTAGCTGCTGCCTTCGACCATCAGCGTGAAGTCGGTGATCGCCGGCGAGTACACGGCACCCCCAGCGCAGGGACCCATGACCAGCGAGATCTGGGGGATGACGCCTGACGCCATGACGTTGCGCAGGAAGATGTCGGCATAGCCACCGAGCGAAACGACGCCCTCCTGGATACGCGCGCCGCCCGAGTCGTTGAGGCCGATGACCGGGGCCCCGACCTTCATGGCCAGGTCCATGACCTTGCAGATCTTCTCGGCATGGGCTTCCGAGAGCGAGCCGCCGAAGACGGTGAAGTCCTGGCTGAACACGAACACGAGCCGACCGTCGATGGTGCCGTGGCCGGTGACCACGCCGTCACCCAGGATGCGCTGCTCGTCCAACCCGAAGTCGTACGAGCGGTGCGTGACGAAGGCATCGAACTCGACGAAGCTGTCCGCATCGAGCAGCAACTCGAGGCGTTCGCGGGCGGTGAGCTTGCCCTTCTCATGCTGCTTATCGATGCGCGCCTCACCACCGCCCAGCCGCGACTCCGCTCGGAGTTGATGCAGACGGTCGATCTGCGCCCGGTTGTCGGTCACTCGGAGCCTCCCTCGCGATCCTCGCCTTCCTCGGCCCTCGCCTCGCCTCGCCTCGACCCGCCCTCGCCCTCGCCTCGCCTCTCCTCGGCCCTCGCCTCGCCTCAACCCGGCCCTCGCCTGCCCCCGCATCTCGGTCCGCGAATCCTACTGCCCGTGACGGGCCACGATCAGGCAGTCTTTGCATCGGATGCAACATCTCGACCTGGAACCGCCCCAGGTCGCTGATCCTGTGCATCTGCTGCAAGGGACTGTCACTCCTGTGCATCTGACGCAAGAGATCGACAGATCGACTGGTCGGCACGTCGAGATGTTGCATCCGATGCAAACGAGCCCCGGGTCGCTCGGCCGAGGCTCGCTCCCGGGTCGCTCCCGGGTCGCTCAGGGGACCGTCGCGCTGGTGCCCACGCACCCCATGCGGTAGATTGGACGGCGCAAGCCGCGGCGATGGCACCGCCCCAAGGCCACCGGAGGATATCTTGGCACGGATCATCTCGGTCGCGAACCAGAAAGGTGGCGTCGGCAAGACCACCACCGCCATCAATCTCGGCGGCGCCCTCGCGGAACTCGGCCATCGGATCCTGTGCGTGGACATGGACCCACAGGCCAATCTCACCGTCGGGCTCGGGCTCAACGCGCGCGAGATCGACGTGTCCATCGCCAACGTGCTCCTGGACCCCTCGCTCACGCTCGAGGACATCGTGGAGCAGACCGACACCCAGAACGTGGATGTCGCACCCTCGGACATCGATCTGTCGGCCACGGAGAACCAGTTGTTCAGCAGTATCGGCCGGGAGCATGCCCTGCGCGAGGTGCTGCACGGCTGGGCGGAGAAGCAGTACGACTACATCCTCATCGACTGCCCCCCGACGCTCGGCCTGCTCACCATCAATGCGCTGGTCGCCAGTGATGCCGTGATCATCCCGGTCCAGACGCAGTACTACTCACTCAAGGGCTTCCGGGCACTGGCCAACCTGGTCATGCAGATCCAGAGCAAGGGGCTCAACGCACGCCTGCGCATCATGGGCATCCTGCCCACGTTCTACGACGGCCGCACCAACCTGGCCAAGGACATGCTGGCCGAGCTGGGAGAGCTGGGCGACTATCACGTCTTCGATACCATCGTGAAGCAGACCGTCCGACTGGGCGAGGCGCCGCTGGCGGGCAAGCCGGTGACCGCGTATGCCAGCCGTTCGGCCGCAGCCATGGCATACCGGGGGCTCGCGCAGGAGGTGATCGACCTTGGCTAGACCCGATTTCCGATCGCAGGCGGCGGAACGCCTGTCGCAGGAGCGCACCGAGTATTCACCGGCACTGATGGACCTGCTCAGACCGGACGACCCCACCACCGTCACGGACGTGCGGCGGATGCCCATCGAGCGCGTCTACTCCAACCCCAGCCAGCCACGCCAGTATTTCGATGAGGATGGTCTGCAGGACCTGGCCGCTTCGATCCGCGAACATGGGGTGCTGCAGCCGGTGCTGGTGCGCCCACGTGCCGACGGCCACTATCAGATCGTCGCCGGTGAGCGGCGCTGGCGTGCCTCCAAGATCGCCGGCCTGAGCGTCATCCCCGTCATCGTCGAGCACATCGATGATGAGGCCGCGCTGGAGATCGCCATCATCGAGAACCTCCAGCGCGAGGACATCTCGCCGCTCGAGGAAGCCGAGATGTTCGAGCGCATGACGCGCGACCACGGCTACAGCCTGCGCAAGCTGGCCACCAAGCTGGGCAAGGACAAGGGCTACCTGGAGAACCGGCTGCGTCTGGCCGATGCGCCACCGGAGATCCGCGAGCTCGTGGCGGTGCGCCGGGACACGCTCTCGCATGCCTATGAGCTGATGAAGGTCGATGACCCCCGGAAACGCCGCCGATTGGCCAAGCAGGTCGCCTCGGGGGAGCTCAGCCTGGTCAAGCTCAAGCAGCGCATCGAGGGCAAGCCCAGGCCGGAGGTGCTGGCCGAGCACGCGTCGGCGGCTGAGGTGTCGCCGGAGGTGTCCACCGCTGAGTACGTGGGGCTGGCGATCGAGCCCGACGAAGGCCCCGTCGAAGCCCCTCTCGATGCGGTCGACATCGATACCGCCAGCGAGCATCTTTCGGTCGCCGTCCGCGAGCTGGTCGAGGCGTTGATGACCGACTCCGCGTTGAGCGAAGCCTCGATGAACGAGCGTCAGCAGTTCGCCAAGTACCTGACGCTGGCCAAGATCAAGCTTGAGAACGCCATCGCCGTGGTGCGGGCGGGCGAAGGACATGAGCCGGTGGGCTCGGTCGGCTCGGGCAGCCTTTCCAGCCAGATCGGCAGCGGCGGAAGCGGCAGCGCCGGCGAGTCGCGCTACTAGGCGGGGCGCGCTACCGGACCTGGCCTGACCCGCATGATCCCGACCGAGCTGGTCTATCTCCTCATGGCGCTGGCTCTAGGCGCCTTCATCTATCGCTACTTCACCGGTCGTGGCGGGATGCAGAGTCCTGCGCCCCGACTACGCCGGACTGCCAGCGCGCGGCGCCGTCGTCGTACGGCAGCATGAGGTGCGCTGGTCCGTGGCCGATGACAATTCCGTCGTGGCTGCCTGGCAGCTCGAGGATGGGCACTTGGTGGCACTCCGCGTCGCGTTCGACCGGGCCGACGAAGAGGAGCCCGACCTGGGGCACCTGGAGATCCGGATCGACCAGCGCCGCGTCGAGGCCGGGGTCCGCTGGACCGAGAAGATTCACGACCGAACCCTGCGGGCCGACGTGGAGGCCATCCTCAAGGCGCTGACCACCGAAGCCCGGCGAGCCCGTTCCGATCAGGTCCGAGTCTCGGCCGCCAAGCACATCGGAGACGACCGCCGCCTCGAGTAGTCCGCTGCAGCGTGGCGCCGCCAGCCTGCCCGCTCAACCTTCCACCGACCCGCCCGCGCCCCCTCCACCGACCCGCCCTGCGCGCCCCGCTACCCACTGCCCGCGCCCCGCTGCACACTGCCCGCGCCCCGCTACCCACCAGGCGGGTGAAGCGTCGGAGCACCGGTCGTGCCGGGAGCCTTGCTCCGTCACCTGGCCCACCCCACGGGTGAAACGACGGACGCTCCGTCATCTCGCCCACCCAGTGGGTGAAACGTCGGCTCAGAGGGGCCCAGAAGCCCTCAGGTCCGTCAGTTCACCCGCCTGGTGGGCAGACCGGGGGGCGGCACCGCGTAGACAGTGGTCGATAGCGCTAGAGCGAGTCCGCTCAAGTTGCGCTGACTGCCGCCACCCAGAGGATCGCCAGAACGGCCAGCGCCGTCGAGCCCAGCATCCAGCCGAGATGGCTCGACGCGGTGCGAGGATCCACCGACAGCCAGGCGCCGACAGCCGCCAGCGCACTGGCGGCCACCATCACAAGGAGCACAGCCACCGACAGCGCCCCCAACGCCGCCAGGCTCAGCCAGCCCAACGCCCAGATCGCCACATCCAGCACGAGCAGGGCGATGCGGCTTCGCCGCGGTCCGAGGCGTGTCGCGAGGCTGCGTGCACCGCTCACCTGGTCGGATGAGACGTCCGCCATGCTGTTGGCCAGGTGCACAGCCGGACCCGCCAGGGCAGCCAGTGGCAGCAGGACCTCCCAGCCCGGCGGCAATGTTCCCGCCCCAGCCAGCCAGGCCCAGGCGACCAGGGCTGGCAACGCGACCGAGAACGCCAGCCAGCCCCAGCCGACCGAGCGGGCGAACAGGTCATAGGCATAGCCGCTCATGAGGCCGACCAAGCCGACGAGCAGGACGGCCAGGCCGAAAGACGCGGACACGACCAGCCCCACCGCCGCGCCCATGGCCGCGATGACCAGGGCAACTCGCACCGACACCAAGCCGGCCGGGATGGGCTTGTCGGAGCGGACCATGCCGATCCCTTGGCGCGTCGGCGATGTCGTTCAGCGCTCCGATGGAAGCCTGGAAGCCGAACATCCCAGCCACCAGCAGCAGCACGTCGATCGCCTCCGCGCCGGCAACGGCCGCGAGTCCGCCCGCAGCTACTGCTGCCAGCAGAGATGGACCAGGGTGCAGGATGGCGAGGCGCCCTACGGCCCGCGGCTGCGACACCCAGGCGTGCCTCAGATGTAGACGATGAGCTCGAAGCCGTGCACGAGGAAGTCGATCTCCTGGGCACGAGCTTTGGCCGACTGGGCCCGCAGGCCCGGCACCAGGAAATGGAGCGAGATCGCGGGCAGCATCAACTGGCCATCGGCGGTATGCCCGATGGTGGCCGGCGCCCCTCCCCCAGCGGTGAACACACGCTCGATGCCCTTGTCGTCCAGACCCGTGGCGGCCCGGAAGTCGGCCAGCACATCGAGCACGCCGTGGCGGATGGACTTATCGCGCAGGAACTCGATCATCCAGGCGTCGACCTGCTCGTCAGGCTGCTCGTTCAAGCGCTTGCGGTAGACCTTGGGAGTCTTCGGACAGGCCCTCAGACGACAACGTGGGCTCCTTCTCGGCGCGTGGCTCGTGGGGAAACGGGTGGCTCGCCGGGAATGGTATCGCGCCCATGACCACCATGGCTGCGCCGGTGACCGCCATGGCTTCGCCGGTGACCGCCGTTGCTCCGACGACCGTCATGGCATCGTGACGAAGCCCGATCTACCATCACCGCATGTTCCTGTTCCGACGTCCCTCCACCATGCCCTCGCCCGAGGATGCCCTCCCCGGCCGCGCCAAGCCCATCACCATCAGCGAACCGCACCACGTCAACGGCGCATCACTGACGCCGCCATGGCCCGACGGTGCCCGCACCGCCATCTTCGGTCTCGGCTGCTTCTGGGGTGCGGAGAAGGCGTTCTGGCAGACCGACGGGGTGATCTCCACCGCGGTCGGCTACGCCGGCGGCTACACCCCCAATCCCACCTACGAGGAGACCTGCACCGGCCGGACCGGCCACGCCGAGGTGGTCCTGGTCGTCTACGATCCCGCGCGCATCAGCTACGAGGGGCTGCTCAAGGTCTTCTGGGAGCAGCATGATCCCACCCAGGGCATGCGCCAGGGCAACGACCAGGGCACCCAGTACCGATCGGCGATCTACTGGAACACCGATGAAGAGCGAGCCACGGCCGAAGCCTCGCGTGACGCCTACCAGCAGCGGCTGACCGCGTCCGGCTACGGCGAGATCGCCACCGAGATCGCGCAGGCTCGCGAGTTCTACTACGCGGAGCCGTACCACCAGCAATACCTCTCCAAGAATCCGGGTGGTTACTGTCCCGACCATGGCACCGGCGTGGCCTGCCCCATCGGGCTCGGAGTGCAGACCGCGACCTGACATACTCGGCCGGTGGAGGCCAGTGCCAGCGCCCGCTACCGCTCATGGGCCCAGGTCGGCCTCGTCCTCGGCGCGGGCCTCGCGACCGGAGCGCTCACGCAGCTCGGCCAAGCCTGGCTTCCCGACGGCGTGACGCAGTGGGCGAACGCGATCTCGCCATGGCTGTTGGTCGCGTTCCTGGTCGGCTCGGCCATGCCGGACAGCATCCGCGCCGCCATCGCCGGCGCCGCCACGCTCGTCGTGGCGCTGCTGGGCTACAACGTCATGCTCCACCTGCAGGTCGGCTATTCGTCATCGGTCAGCGCCACGCTGTTCTGGGCCATCGGTGCCCTGGTCGGTGGCCCCGTGTTCGGCATCGCCGGCCGAACCTGGCGCGTGGGCACACCCAGGCTGAGCGCGGTGGCACTGGGACTCCTGGTGGCGGTGTTCGTGGCCGAAGGGGCTCGCAATGCCCTCCTGCTCGACTACCCGATCGACGGGACGCTGTTCATCATCGTGGGGCTGCTGCTGCCGATCGTGCTCGGCCGCACGCGCGAGGTCGTCGGGTGGGCGTACCTGGCAGCTGTGCCCATCGTCGGCATGGGCATGCTCGGCTACCTGGCCTTCAGCGGGCTGTATGGGCTGATCACCGGAACGTAGCCGGAGCGCGCAGCGTGGGCAGGAAAGATGGTCGAGCGCCTGACGCAGCAGCTGGCCAGTCGCCACACACCTGTCGTATCGTTGATTGACTCATGGCTGGCCGACGACGAACCGCAACGATGCCGACCGAGGTGGTGAAGGACGATGAGGTCGAGCCGCCCGCCAAGCCGTTGTCCACGAAGGGCCGTTTCGGGACAGCGGTGGGGGCCGCGATGCTTGGGTTCGAGCAGGCACTTCGCAACGAACCTCCCGCCGAGATCATGGCGGCAGAGCACATGCCCGAACGTGGTCGGACAGGCGATGACGGCGGGCTGGTCATCGAGATCCCGGAGCCGCCCGAGCCACGCCAGACCCTCAGTAGTTGCCGCCGAACTCGGTGATGTCGACCGAATAATCCGCCTCGTCGGTGATGAGCAGATGGCCGGACGTGATGTGGTAGATCGAGCGCCCCAAGGTCGACCGACGGGGGCACCAGCAGCACCACCTCGCCACCGTATGACAGCGAGAAGATCTGCGTCCGGAGGTCGTCTCGGCGCTCGTACTGGCCGATGTTGCTGGCCACCCAGGCATGGCCCTCGACCCGCACCACCGAGCCGGCGCATGCGACCACGGTCCCGATGAAGTGGCGGCGCACGTCGTCGGCGAAGAGACGCTTGGTGATGAGGATGACGTTCTCGCCGACGGAGAGGACCTGGTCAGGCATGGGCGGTGGCGCCCCCTGGGCTCGCTCGAAGACGGCCGCCCCATCCCGTGGCCGAAGCGGTGTCATGCCAGTATGGCACCCGCAACGGTGAGCCACCCCACCATCAGGAGTCGAAACATGCCGCCAGAACGGTCGGTCGATAGCTACCTCGCAGCGCTCGCGCCTGGCGTCCGTGGTCCGCTGGAGGCCCTGCGACAGACCATCCGCGGCGTCCTGCCCGATGCCGACGAGGTCATCAGCTATGGCATCCCCGCCTTCAAGTCGGACGGCCGAGTCATCGTCTACTACGCCGGTTGGAAGAGCCACCTCAGCCTGTACCCCATCCCCGAGGTCGATGGTGAGACCGAGGCACTGATCGGTCCATATCGGGCGGGCAAGGGCACGCTCCAATTCGCGCTTGACAAGCCCGTCCCGGTCAACGTGGTCGAACGCGTCGTCAGCCTGCTGCGGGACCAGCGGCAACGCCTCGAGGACGTCCGGGACGCGTAGGACCGATGTCTGTCGATCGACGACGATCGGACGCGTGTGGGATCTGTGCCGCCGGTCGACCCTTCGCTGCCGTGGGCGCATGAGCGATCCGACACCGGAGCCCACTCATCGGTACGACCGACCTGCTGGCCGCATGGGCGCGTGGCGGGCTGCCCTTTGCATCAGATGCAACATCTCGACCCGCGAGCGCCCGAGGTCGCCGATCCTGTGCATCTGCTGCAAGGAACTGTCAGTCTTGTGCATCTGACGCAAGAAATCGGCAGATCGGCTGGTCGGCACGTCGAGATGTTGCATCTGCTGCAAATGGCCCGTGGTCGCCACGGGCGAGGCGCTCGTAGCATCTGGCCGATGGGGGTCGCCACAGATACGGCCGCATGGCCAAGGAGTGATGTCCGATGGGAACCGAGTCCGACCTGCCGATCGACGACCCCACCGTCACCGATCCCGAGCTCTACCACGTCGTGATGGAGAACGAGCGCGTCCGGGTGCTTGAGTACCTCGACAAGCCCGGCGGCAAGACGACGATGCACCACCACCCTGACAGCGTGATGGTGACCCTGAGCAGCTTTGGGCGTCGTCTCCAGAGCGGAGACCAGGTGGCCGATATCGTGCTTGAGTCTGGACAGGTGCGCTGGCTGGCCGATCAATCGCACGCCGGCGAGAACACCGGCCAAAGCGACACCCATGTGATCCTGGTCGAGCTCAAGGAACCACGACCCACGACCCCTGACGTCACACCCGGCAGCCAACCCATCGGTCCCACCGCCTCCTGATCCGACCGCCCCTGTCGAGCGCGCCGCTCGACCGGTCGCTACCGTGGGCGCATGACCGACCAGACACCCAGCCCACTCATCAGTGCGACCGACCTGCTGGTCGCCATCGATGACCCCAGCCTGCGCATCGCCGACGTGCGCTTCTTCCTGGGCGAGCCCGAGCGTGGTCACGCCGAGTACCAGCAGGGTCACATCCGGGGTGCGATCTTCATCGACCTTGATCGTGACCTCGCGGCTGTGCCGGGCAACGGACGCCATCCCCTCCCCGACCCCACCCGCTTTGCCGACCGCATGGGTGAGCTGGGGTTCGGCGATCAGCACACCATCGTCATCCACGATGCCCACAACGGCCAGTACGGTGCGCGTCTCTGGTGGATGCTCGACCGACTCGGTCACCGGAACGTCCACATGCTCGACGGCGGCCTGGGGGCGTGGCAGGCAGCCGGCCGTGAGCTGACGGTCGAGCGGACATCACACCTGCGAGCCAGCATGACGTTGGCGACCGAATGGCCGGACACCATGGATCGTGCCGAGGTTCAGACCGGCCACGGCAACATCGACCTGGTCGACGTCCGCGCGCCCGAGCGATACAGCGGCGATCTGGAACTCATCGAGAGGATCGGTGGCCACATCCCCGGCGCGCGCAATCGACCCTATGACTCCATGATGACCACCCATGGTCGCATGCTCCCCGCCGACGAGGTCCGGACCCTCATCCGTGGCGAAGGCGCACGCTCCGAGCTGCCGCTGGTGATCACCTGCGGCAGTGGCGTCACGGCCTGCTTCGGCATGTTGGCGGCTCGAGTGGCGGGCCTGCCGGACCCCATCCTCTACCCGGGTTCGTTCAGCGATTGGGTCGGCCATGACATGCCGGTCGCCACCGGCCCCGAACCTGACGGCCCTCTCGCCGGCTGACTCGCCGGCTGACCCGCCGGCTGACCCGCCGCCCAGGCCGCCTGACTCGCCGGCTGACTCGCCGGCTGGACTACGCGGCGGCTGCCGTGTCGCTGATGGCCTCAAGCAGGCGAGCCCGATCGACGGCCACCGCCGGCCGAGGCGGTTCGGCCCGGCCTCGCCGCATCACGACGATGCGGTCACTGAGGCGTAGGATCTCGTCGAGATCGATCGGAGATCGAACATGATCGCGACGCCCTCGCGTGCCAGCCGGTCGATCTGAGCGTAGAGCTCCTCCTTGGCGCCGATGTCGACGCCGGCCGTGGGCTGGTCCAGGATCAAGACTCGCGCCCCGGCGGCCATGGCTCGGGCGAAGACGACCTTCTGCTGGTTGCCGCCGCTCAGGCTGGAGACCTCGACATCGGGCCGCGCCGGCACCAGCCCAAGTCGCTCGATGAGCTCGCGGACGACCCGAGCTCGCTCGCGAAGTCGCACGAACCCGTGGGCAGACAGGCTGGAGCGCAATGCGGTAAGCGCGATGTTCTCAGCCACCGAGCGCGGCAGGACAAGGCCCTGTCGCTTGCGGTCCTCGGCCAGCAGCAGGATGCCGACCTCAGCGGCCTCGCCAGGATGACTCGGGATGCCCGTCCAGGGCAGGACCGTGATGTTCCCCGAGGCGGTTCGCTCCATGCCGACCATGGCTCGGGCGAGACTGGTGCGACCCGAGCCGACGAGCCCGGCCAGACCGATGATCTCACCACGAGCGATCTCCAGGTCGATGGGTCCGGCGCGCCCGGGCACGGTGAGGCCCTTCAAGCTCACACCGGACTGGCCAGGAAGCGCGGTCGACTCGCGCTTGTGGATGTGCTCACTCAACTTGCGACCGACCACGAGCTGAGCGAGGGATGCCAAGTCGAGCGCCGAAGTCGGCTCGACCGCAACGACATGGCCATCACGGAGCACCGTCACCCGGTCGGCCACCTCGAAGATCTCCTCGAGGAAGTGCGAGATGTAGACGATGCCGACGCCGGCGGCAGCCAAGTCGCGCACCGTGTCGAAGAGCCGCTCGCGCTCGGTCCCTGAGAGGCGCGCCGTGGGCTCATCCATCACCAGGATCCGCGCCCGACGGGAGACGGCCTTGGCGATCTCCGTGAGCTGCTGACCAGCCACACCGAGGGTCTTGACCGGTGCGTCCACGGGCAGGTCGATGCCGAGGCGATCAAGCTCGGCCACGGCATCGTCGCGGATCTGCCTGTAGCCGATCAGGCCACGTGAGCCCGGCTCCTGCCCGAGTGCGATGTTCTCGGCCACCGTCATCTCCGGGACGAGCGCGAACTCCTGGTAGATGACCGCCACGCCGTGGCGCAGCGAATCCCGCGGGTCGCGCAGGTCGATGGACTCGTCACCGAGCCGGACCTCACCGCCGTAGTCGGGGTAGACGCCGGCGAGGATCTTCATCAGCGTCGACTTCCCGGCACCGTTCTGGCCCACCAATGCGTGGACCTCACCGGCGCGCAGCGAGAAGTCGACGCCGAAGAGCACACGACCCCCGGCAAAGTCCTTGGTGATGCCCCGCATCTGGAGCAACGCAGGCGGACCGTCCGGGGGTCGTGCTTGGTTCATGGTCGTGCTTGGTTCATGGTCGTGCTTGGTTCATGGTCGTGCTTGGTTCGTGGTCGTGGCAGCTGGTGCCGTGCTACTCGGGTGTGCCCCAAGCGGCCGGGTACTCATCCACGTTGTCGGCAGTCACGATGGGCAGCGCAAGGAAGTGATCGGGCCGCTCCACCAGATCCTGCTGGTCGGTGAGCCAGTAGTAGGCGTACTTGACCGCGTCGTACCCCTGCGGATACGGATCCTGGTCGACGGTGCCGGCCACGACGCCGTCCTCGATGGCGACCTTGACATCGTAGGGATAGTCGCCCAGCAGGAACTGCACGTCGCTGCGGTCGTTCTGCTTGGCCCACTGGGCTGCCGAGGCGCCCTCCGGGCCCTGGTCGACGATGGCGTTGATCTCACCCTCGCCGTACTTGCTCATCCAGTCCTGGGTCAGCGCCAATGCTTCGGCACCGTCCCAGTTGGCGGTCTGCTTCTCGATGATCTCGACGCCTGGATGGTCGGCCAGGTATTCGGTCAGGCCCTGCTCACGCAGGATCTGTGCCGAGGTACCGAGCGCACCGAGGATCAGGCCGACCTTGGCCTCCTCGCCGACCGCGTTGACGAGCATCTCGCCCTGTCGCCGGCCGAACTCGACGTCATTGGCGCCGATGAACGAGACCACTTCAGCCGCATCGCCGATGCGGTTGTTGGCCGCGAAGACCGGGATGCCGGCCTCGTTGGCCTGCAGGATCACCGGCACGATGCCCTCGACGTCACTGGGGGTGACGATGATGGCGTCCTTGCCTTGGGCGATGAACTGCTGGATAACGGCTACCTCGGTGGCGAGGTCGCCGTTCCCGTTCTGCAGATCAAGGTTGACGCCGTAGCAGCCGGCGGCATCTTCCTGCCCCTTGATGAAGTTGGAATAGAAGCTGACGGCCGTGTTCCAGACCATCGCGCCGACCTCGATAGGCTCCCCCATCGGCGCCGGACAGGCTTCCTCGTCCTGCGCGAACGTGGCGCCACTGAACGACAGCGCCAGGATGGCCGTCAAGCCGAGTGTGGACCCAGCACGCAGGGCCCTGTGATTCCGGATTGATGCGATTCCTCCCTTCCTCTTCCGCTGCACGGCGTCGATGCCGACCGCGGCGAGGATGATCACGCCGGTGACTGCCGGCTGCCAGTAAGGCGACACACCGAATAGGTTCAGCGCATTCGCCACGACTCCAAGGAGGAGCGTGCCCACCATGACGCCCGGGACCGTGCCCACGCCGCCCATGAGGGACGTACCTCCGACTACACAGGCCGCGATGGCGGCCAGGGGCCACGCCGCCTGCATGGCGGGTTGGCCGATGTTCACCTGGCCCAGCAGGACCAGGCCGGCGACCGCGGCAAGGGAACCCCCCAGCGCGTAGGCGCCGATCATCACGCGATCCACAGGGACGCCGGCCAAACGGCTGGCTTCCTTGTTGCCACCGGTCGCGTACACGTAGTGGCCGAAACGAGAGAACCGGAGCAACACCCACACCATCACCGCCACCGCGGCGTAGATGATCGTGGCGACCGGCACCGGACCGATCTTCCCCAGCCCGATGAAGGTGAACTCCGAGGGCAGGCCGTAGATGGGCTTGGCATCGGTCACCACGAACAGCAGCCCTTGCACGAAGACCTGCATGCCAAGGGTCGTGACGAATGGGTTGATACCGACCTTGGCGATGAGGATGCCGTTGCCGCAGCCGATGAGAAGACCGACGAGGAGGCCACCGACGACCCCGAGCGGGATGTTGAAGTTGACGAAGGCGTAGGCCGCCACGACCGCGGACGCCGCTCCGGTGGCACCGACCGAGAGATCGAAGCCACCCGAGATCGATCATCACCAACATCCCCAGCGCGACGATGCCGATGATGGAGTTCTGCTGCAGGACGTTCCAGAGGTTGCGCGGGTCGCGGAAATCGGGTGAGGTGATGAGCAGGACGACCAGCAGGCCGAAGAACACGACGGAGATCGCGTAGCGGCCCATGAAGTCGCCCAGGCGCGACGACCGGGGTCCAGCGCTCGCGCTCATGCGGTCAGTCGCTGAGGCTTGGGTCCACGCTGGGCACGCGAGAGATCGAGGGCGGCGGCGATGGCGCCGATGGCCGTGGCTTCGCCACCAAGCGTCGAGACGACGACCGATGGCGCCGTCGGGATGTGTCGTGCGACCAACGTGGCTAGCTCGGCCACCCATGGCTCCAGGGCACGACCGACCGAACCGTCGAGGATCACGGCCTCCGGGTCGGACACCGAGGCGGTCGCGATGATGGCCATGGCCACGTGTTCGATCATGCGGTGGACCAGTTCGTCGGCCATCGCATCGCCGTGAAGCGCGGCCTCGAGGACATCCCGTGAGCCAGGTTCCGCGATGCCTCTGAGCACCGACGGTCGGTCGCTGGCGGCCAGTTCCTGCGCCGCCAGTTCGGCGATCCCGACGCCTGAGGCCAGGACCTCGAAGGCACCCATATCGTGCGGTCGCGGGCTCGTGAGCATCTGTCGATCGAGGACCATGAAACCGACCTCGCCCGCACCGTTCGACCGCCCCTTCAGCAGGGTGCCACCGACCACGATGGCCGCGCCGATCCCGGTGCCCAGACTCAGGACCACGAAGTCCGAGAGCTCCCTGGCATCTCCTCGCCAGGCATGGCCCAGGGCGGCCAGGTTGACGTCGTTGTCGATGACGAACGGGACCTCGAAACGATCGCGGAGCTCGGAGACGAGCGGGAAGCCCTGCCAACGCACGTTCGGCCCGCCGATGGCGATGCCGGTGTCGGCATCGATGATCGCCGGCACCCCTACGGCGAGTGCCGTCAGCGGCGCGCCGGCCCGCTCCTTGCGGTCGGCCAATCGCTCGATCGACGTCACCAGGGTCGTGAACGGGGACCCATCCTCATCGGTCGGCCGCACTTCTTCCACGAGCAGGTTGCCCGCCAGATCTGCCAGCATCGCATGGCACTTGGTGCCGCCAAGGTCGATGCCGATCACACATCCGGACAAGGCATTGAACGTGATGGCCGTGCGCGGTCGGCCACCTGTGCTCACACCCGGCTCCTCACGAACCAGGTCGCGATCGACCAGCCGGCGGATGATGCGGCTGATGGTCGCCGCCGACAGGCCCAGCGACGCCGCGATCTCGGGACGGGTCGTCTGACCCCGCTCGTGGACGAAGTCGACCACGGACTGCTCATTGAGCTGGAGCATCACGCCGTGGCGGATGGGACCGAAGGCTGATGACTTCGCCATGGGCGTGGTTCGCCGTTCACCCGCCGTGGTTTCTTGCATTCAGACAGAAACTATGCCATCCGTGAGATGATCGTCAAGTTCGTATCCGCGGAATCGGAGCCTCCGGCATGTCAGAGAAACCAACGGCGCGCATGTTGCTCCAATACCTGGAGCCCTCGGCTGCGGTCGATAGAGCGGACCCGATACGGTTGCGGATCGACCTCGCGCTCGCGCTCGAGCGACTGCCGGTGACCGACCTGGCACTGGGCTGGCGCCTCCGACCCGACGCCATCGACGCGGTGACATCCGTGATCCCCGACCGTGTCGACGTCTGGCGTTGGGTGCCGATGTTCGTCGACGCCGGCTCGGGAGGCGGGACTGACACGCTGCTGGCGGTCGGCCCCGATGGCCTGGCCCCTCCCCCGTTCCATGGGCTGGACGATTTCCGCTTCCTGTGTCTCGATCGAGACGAGGTCGTGGAAGCGAGCCTCACGCGAGCGGTCGCGCTCGGTCGCGAGACCGCTGCGGACGGAGTGCTGCTGGACCGCATCCGCTGGCACAGTCCAAGCCAGTCGCCAACGACAGAGCTCACCTGCTTCTGCCCGACCAGCCGACGACGAGCCACGGCGGACGGGCTCGATCTCGCGGTCGTGGCGACCGGGATCACGCAACTCGGTCAGTCACTCGAGGGCCGGCGATCGCTGGTGCGGGCGCTCCTGGGCGGCGGCGCAACCGGTGTCATCGCGGACTTCCTCGAGTGGCGCGGACAGCGTGTCAGCACCGAGGTCGAACGACTCGCGATGGGACTGCGAGAGGCAGGCCTGCGATCGGCCCTCGACGTGTTCACACCGGCCCTGGCCGGCAGCGTGGGGCAGGACCTGCGGAGTCTGTCGCGGCTCGGGGAGTGGGCCAAGTCGATGACCTACTTCGATGCCCTGGGCCCCGCATCGATGCCGTTCGAGCTGCGTGGCTACGGCGCCTGGCTGGAGGCGGCGGGCGACTCGGATGCACCGGGCTTCCTGCGAGACGTACTCGGGTTCGAGGCGCCCGGAGTGACCGGTCAAGGCACCCAGCTCGAGGCGCTCCGGCACGAGATCGAGCGTCTGTCGCAGGCCGTCGGCAGCGATCGGTCGGTGGTCGGTATCGACGCCGTGGAGATCCCCGGTGTGTGCGAGGTCGACGATGCCGATCTCGAGGCGCGGGTAGGAGCGATCCGCGAGGCGCGCGTCGGCCTGGCGCCGTCGTGGGAGCTGCTCTTCATGGACGACTCACGCATCGGACGCCTGGCCGCCGCATGGACCGGCTGAACCGAGGTCTCAGCGCGGGAACGAGGCCAACAGCTGGACCGGGCCACCGCCGACGCGGCCGTTGAGCACGACGAAGTCGGCCAGACCGTTCTTGTCGTAGTCGAGCGAGAAGACGTCGTCAGCCTGGCCGTCGGTCGTCTGGGGGATCCTCACCGAGGGCGAATCGCCGGCCCCCGTGTCGGCTCACCAGCAGCCGGTCGGGCAGGTTCGCATCCTGGTTGCCGCGGGCGATGTACAGGTCGGCCTTGCCGTCGCCATCGGCATCACCCGCCGCCAGGGACCAGGCCCCGCTCACTCGAGCCTGGTAGATCTTGCGATAGCCGCGCGCAGTCCCCTCGCTCACGACCACCTTCTGTGAGGTCAGCTGGATGAGGTCCCGCCGGCCATCACCGGTCACATCGGCGAAGGCGACATCGATGTCACCGATGGGCCGGACTCCCAGCCTCACGGTGCGATCACGCAGCTTGCCATCCTCGTTGCGCATGATGCGCAGCCCCGGAACGCGTCCGTCGACACCGTACTGGGTACAGATGGCCAGGTCGGTGTCACCATCGCCGTCGATGTCGGTGGCCTTGAGGCAGCGACCACCCTCCGAGGTATCCAGGCCGGCCTCGGGAGCGGGCACGAAGCGGCCCTTGACGTTGCGGTACAGGCGGTTCTGGGCCGGCAGGCCGTCCTCCCGGTCGGGGGCATTGGTGATGAAGACCTCCGGGTAGCGGTCGCGGTCGAGCCGGAAGATGGCCACGTGACGGCCACGCCCGAGTGGGTCGGAGATGCCCAGTCCGCCGCGAGCCAGCTTCCGCGTGTCCTGCGCGGGTGAGAGCGACAACTCGTTGCGGTGCACGGCGTTCCCGCGCGAGCCACCGACCGCACACAGGATGTCCCGCGTGCCGTTGCCGTCGACGTCACCCTGGTCGCAGCCGTGGCGGTCGACCAGGCTGAAGGCGCTGTCGGCTGGGGCATCGTGGAATCCGTCGGGACCGTTGAGCGCCAGTCGCGGCATGACACCGCCATGCCGACTGTAGAAGACGTCCTTGTAGCCGTTGCCATCGAGATCGGCCGCGAAGCCATCGTAGGTGCGGGTCCACTCGCCCAGACCGGATGCGGCCGACATGTCCCGGACCTCCAGGGCAGGATCGATCGGTCGGCGCCGGCAGCTTGCGAGTCGGGACCGATGAGGCCACCGACACGAGCGGATCAGCCGCGTCGACCTGGGTTCGCGCCACCGCGGCGCGGCGCCGTCGGATATCGCTCACCGCCACCTTGCGACGAAGCGACCCCGTCGAGGCCGGGCCGATGGGCAGCCCGTCCGAACACGACTTCAGCACCAGTAACGTGCCTCCGACCGCAGCTGCTGCGACCGCCCCTTCACCGGTGGCCGCCACGGCCATGACCTCGGAGCGCAATGAATCGGTCGCGTCGAGCAGGCTGATCGACCAGGCTCGGCCGATGCGCTGCGCGATGAACCCGCGAGCCTCGCGGTTGGCGTTGGCGGTCTGCGTGCCGGCCACGACGAGGTGCCCGTCCGCTCCCGCCGCGACCGAACGGGCCAGGGCACCGAAGTCATCGGCCCAGGGCAGGCGGACGTTCGACCAGCGCACCCCGTTCCAGTGCTGCAGGATGACCCTGGGGACATCGGACCGGGCGGGCATGCGGTAGCCGGTCGCATAGCCATCGGTCCCCGAGCGGAAGGTGACGTCGGTCAGGACGGCCGAACCCTTGGGCAGCGGGGCGGTCGCGACGGCCTGCCAACGGCTGCCGACGCGCTGGTAGATGGCGGGGAGCTGCCGACCCTTGGCGCCACGCTTCCAGCCGACCACCCAGAGCCGCCCATCGGACGCACGCTCGATGTCGGTCAGCCCCGAGTCGCGACCAC
Organism: uncultured Chloroflexia bacterium; assembly: GCA_963778955.1. Classification (GTDB taxonomy): domain Bacteria; phylum Chloroflexota; class Limnocylindria; order Limnocylindrales; family CSP1-4; genus JAFMJV01. Next base: position 15,803 of record CAVZWI010000002.1, on the reverse strand, counting down.
CCGGCGGATCCTGGCGCTGCCAGCGCTTGCCGTCGCGTCGCACGGCATAGGCGCGCAGCTGGCCACCGGTGGTCAGGCGGGTTCCGACCGCCCAGGACTTGCCTCCGCCACGACTCACGGCCGTCAGGGTGGCGCGCGGGCCTGCCGAGAACGTCAGGGCACGGAGTCGCGTCTCCGAACTGTCGATGATGCCGGACGCAGGCACGAGCGCGCCCCGCGCCGCCCCCTTGAAGGGTCGGTAGTAGCCCACGCCAAGGAGGCGCCCGTCACCGATGAACTCAGCGTCAGTGAAGCCGCGGTGGCCATGTCCAGCTGCCACCTGCTTCCACCCCGCGCCGTCGCGCCGCAGGACCAGGGCACCGGTATTGCTGCCGCCGACGATGGCCGCCGCCTTCTTGCCGCGCACCACGATCTCGAATGGCGTGGCGAGGAACGCCGTGCCGGGGATGCTCATCTGGACCCAACCACCCGTGCACTCGGCAGCGGCCATGACGGGTGCGGTCGACATCGACCCCAGGCCAAGGACACTCGCGAGCACGAGCGCCAGGGCCATGCCGATGCGGCCGATCACGCTCGTGCGACCATCCTTATCCCTACGCAACGTCCTGGAACACGTCCAGCCTACCGCACCTCTCGTCGGGTGCGGCCTCGGGGCCAGGCTACTGAGCGATGGCGGTGAAGGTCAGCGTGCTGTTACCCAGGGTGGCGCTTGGCGCGACATCCCAGCGGACGTCCAGCCCCAGGCCGAAGGGGTGGGAGCGACCGGTCGTCGCCGACTGACCGCTGATCCAGGTCCCAGCTGGGGTGGCGCTGGGGAACATGTTGGGGCCGACCGGCTCGCCGTTGGTGCAAGCGGCGTAGCCGCCCGGGGAGGCGTTCACCAGGTCCAGGTGCGGGTTGGCCGGCGTGGCGCTGACGGCGATGCGGTAGCCGGTGCTGCTGGCGACCGTGACCGAACTCGCCCAGGAATAGCAGGCCCCGACCGATGGGTTGCCGCCGGCGACATGGGCCACCACCGTGTCGGTGGAGTTGCTGGACGCCCCGTCCGGTGTCAGGTTGCTGCCGAACTGCGCGCTGGTGTCTCCGATGGTCAGGGTGATCGTGGGCGCCAGCTTGCGCAGCACGATGGTCTGGGCGACCCAAGCCGCAGACCCGCCGCTGGAGGCGGCGAGCGAGCCGGTGGCCGCCGTGGTGGGCTGGTCCGCGTCAGCCGCGGCGATGGTGGGTGCGGCGATGAGGAAGTTGAACCAGTTACGGTTCGCCGAGTAGACCTGGCTGTTGGGAACACCGCTCGAGGACGTAGACGCCGTGCTGATGGTCCCCGCATTCGCGCTGGCGAACTGGCGTACGACGATGTCGCCGGCCGGGATGCTGTTGATGCTCGGTGCCAGCAGGCTGGAGCTGGTGCCGGTGTTGGACGCGATCGAACGGATGGGCGCGGCGGTATCCACGCCCGAGTAGGAGGTGATGGCACCCGTCGCCCCTGCTGAGATGGTGCCGCTGCTGGAACCGCAGTTCCCTGCCGAGGTCCGGAACTGCCACGTATAGGAGGCCGACTCGCTCCCGGTAGCGACGCGATAGAACACCTGCGAGGAGACGCCACTCCCGTTGTTCACCCGCCCGCTCGCCGGACTCGTCCAGCCCGCTGGGGTACAGATGACTTGCGAACTGGTCAGGCCGATGACAGCGATCTGCGCGAGCAGGAGACGGCCGGCTGCCGTCGCCGGGGTCGACAAGGTGATCTCCGATCCGGGGAACAACCAACCGTTGTTGCCGGTCGAGTCGTCGCCGGTGGCGACCGAGTCGGTGAAGTGCCACTCAGCCTGGCCGGACAGGTCGCCTGTGGCGGTGATGGTGTAGGCGGCCACGAAGCGGTCCGGCAGGCGGAACTCCGTCAGGAAGGCGCCGTCGGCATCGGCGATGAGGCTCTGCGTCGTCGACCAGCTCTTGCCCTCGTCGTCATTGACGAACATCTCGACGCTCTCATCGGGCTGCCAGCCCTCACCCTGGACGTAGACCAGCGCGCCCGGCGCATAGTCGTCCGCGTTGGTGCGTACCGTCGGGCCGGCGGTTCCGCGAGCAGTTCGGGCTCGGGCGAGAGTTCCGGCTCGGGTGAGAGCTCAGGCTCCGGCGAGGCGACGGGCTGGCACAGCGGATCGGGTATCGGCGACTGGTCGGGGTTCGGCGACTGGCCAGGGTCGGGCGATGCTTCGGGTTCACAGAGCGGCGCCGGCTCTGGCGAGAGATTGGGTTCTGGTGAGAGTTCCGGCTCTGGTGACAGCTCGGGTTCCGGGGAGAGCTCCGGGCCTGGCGAGAGTTCTGGTTCTGGAGAGATCGCGGGTTCTGGTGAGATCGCCGGCTCGGGTGAGAGATCGGCTGTGGTGAGAGTTCCGGTTCCGGCGACGACTCGGGTACCGGCGACGACTCCAGGTTCGGGCGACAGTTCCGGTTCCGGCGACAACTCGGGTACCGGCGACAACTCGGTTCGGGCGACAGCTCCGGCTCTGGTGCAGATCGGTTCTGGTGCGACTCCGGCTCGGCACGATCTCCGGCTCTGCTGCCGGGTCGGTCTTGAACGTGTCGTCTCTTCCGATGACCTCGTTGCCCGCGGCGTCGGCCGAGAGCACACGGAAGTGGTACTTGGTCCCGGCGTCGAGCCCCGTCAGTGTCACGACGTGCGTCACCCTGTCAGGGCGCGTCTCCTTGCTGAAGACCGAGCCGTAGGTGTCACTGATGCCGTACTCGACGCGGCCCGCGGCCGGCTCATCGAGCGTCCAGGTGATGGTGGCGCGATCCCGTCCGATGTCAGACACGTCCACCTTGAGGACCACGGGCGCCACGCTGTCAGGCGTGGGGGTCGGCTCATGCTTCGGAGTCGCCGTGGGCGTGGGATCAGGCGTCGGCTCAGCGGCCGGAGCGGTGGTGGGCGCCGGAGACGGAACGGTCGCGAGTGCCGGCGTGGGCTGGGATGCCGACTCCACCGTGACGATCACAGGCGCGGCCAACGGAGCCACTGCAGCGACTGCGGGCGCCTCAGGCTCGGCCGCGGGGGCCTCGACCACTGGGGTATCTACCGCGGGAGAGTCTGCCTTGCGGAGCCTCGGCCTTGGGTGCGGTTGGCTGGGTCGCAGCTGGTTCAGACTTCGCCGGCCCCGCCTTGGGCTCCTTGGCCTTGGGCGACTTCACATCCGATTTGGGCGCCCCAGCCTTGGAAGGCTCCGACTTGGGAGCCGGGTCAGGCGCCTGCACGGCGGTCTGCGCCGGTGCGGCCTCGACTGGAGCCTCGACCTTGGGTGCCGCGCTCGCCGGCGGCTGTTCGGGCGCAGCTGACTCGGCCGCATCGGCAGCGATGACCGGGGCCGTGCTGACCATCAGCAGGCCCACCATCAGGAGCGCCAGCACGCGGCCGTGGCGCGCGACGCCGCGGTCGGGGGCAGGTCCGGTATGTGCTCGGAATGACATGTGGATCGGCTCCTGCTCGGGGCGACCGAGAAAGGGTCAGGCTGGGGGCAATCCGGTGGTGGGATCGCAGGCTTGTACGGCATCGGCCGCACCATCGCCAACGCTGAAGGGCACCTCGACGCCGATGGTGTCGTTGGGGCCATACGCGACTTCGGCGACGAGCGTGTACTCCCCTGCTGCCAGTGGCGTGCGCATGGTGCCTGAGATGTCCAGCGAAGCGTCCGGCCAGGCGAGCAGGCCGACCATGGGCTGGGCCACGGCCGACTGCGTGCCGTCCGGGGCCTCCGCCCAGATGGTGACCGCAGGAGCGACACCCAGGCTGCCCTCGTTGATCAGCGAGGCACCGACGACGAACGTGCCGTCCGGGCTGGTGCAGATGAACGGAGCGTCAAGGCTGACCTGCGCCACCGTCTCGACCGGGAACGACGTGTGGATGACCGGTCGATCGGACTCGCGGCCATTCACCGGCACGCCGAGCGCGAGGGTGGTCTCGTAGGTGGTGGCGGGCTCCAGCTCGAACGGATGGGCAGCAGGGAAGAGGCGGCTCTGATCAGGTAGGACTCGGCCGATGGGGACATCGACCGTCGCGATGGGCTGGTCAAGATCGGGTCGGCCGACCGTGACGCTGCCGGAGAGCGGGACGTGCACGCCTCCGTCGTTGCGCACCTGGGCGCGCGCAAGGTAGCCGCCATCGGGCTCCAGGAACAGCGCGGCGCGCTCAAGGACGGGCTTGGCCGCCCGCATGGGATGCTCCTCGTCACCGCCGACGACCAGCAGGATGGGGACGACGATGCGCCCACCGACGCCGGTGGGTGACGCCTCTGAGTCAGGAGAGACCATCGTCAAGGAGAGTGCGGCATATGCCCCGCCGGGCGCAGCTTCGCGAGGGATGTCGAGCTTGACAGTGACAGTGCCGCTGACGCCGGGCTCAAGGTGCAAACGCTTGGGGTTGCTGTCCGCCCAAGCGACCGCTGAGGGAGAGCCTTCGGCGATGTCGAGGTCGATGATCGAGGTGATGAGGTCGAAGGCCGCATCGCCTCCGTTGTCGACCCGGACCTCGACGCTGCCGACGCTGCCGGGAGCCCCGGCAAGATCAAGCATGGCTGGGGCGGCGCTGACACTGATGGCCGCGCTCGCTGGGGTCGCACCCAGGAGCACGGACAGCATCGTGGTCAGCGCCACGGCATGAACGGTCGCTCGGAAACGCATGGATCAGGTGTTGGCTTGGGCCGTGATGGTCAGGACGGTGTCGGCCAGGTTTGCGTTGGCGTCGGCATCCCAAAGGACATCGAGGCCCAGCCAGAAGGCGCTGAGGCGGCTCGCGGTGCGACTGGCGCCGTCGACCCAAGCGGATGCCGGGCTGCCACCGAAGTCCATGCTGGCACTGGCGGCCTCACCACCTACGCAGGACGCATAGGCGCCCGGTGCGGCGAGCAGGAAGCCGAGTTCCGGGACATCGTTGCTGGAGGAGACCGTCAGGTCGTAGCTCGCATTGCTGCTTACGGTGGCCGAGCCGGCCCAGTAGTAGCAAGCACCCAGGGCTGCGTCGGTCTGGACGTTGATGGTGTCAGCCGAGTCGGAGGCGTCCCCGTCAGGCGTCAGGTTCGAGCCGAAGTCCAGGCTGCTGGCGTTGAGGGTGAGGATGATCTTCTCAGCGCTGGCGCCGGTCACCGTGATGGTGCCTGAGTCCGGGGCGGCGGCGGCCGGGAGGGCCATCGCGGCCACTGCGACGAGCGCCAGGAGGGTCGCAGCGCCACCGAAGCGACTGCGAGGGACGTAATCGATCATGCGAGCAGGTTCTCCGTATCGACCGGCAGATGGGTGGCCGGACCACCGACGCCCCGAAGATGCTGGAGTCCGGTGCTGTGCCGTGATGTCCAGCGGGATGGGAGGGAGTCGCGTCCAGTTGTATGTGGTGGCATTGGCGACGGGGTACCGCCCGAATGAGGGGGTACCGGTACCTCGTTCGTCCTACCGATGCCAGTTCGCCCTTGCCGGAAGGGATCACGATGCTAGACTGCGCCTGAGCTTGGGTACCCAGATCGGGTCCGGGCTTGGGCCAAACCCGCCACAAGGGGGTACGTCGTGCGGCGTTCCATCACCATCTTCGCTATGGCCATCGTGTTGGTGGCCGGCATCGTCCTACCCGCTGCGGCGCGTGACAAGATCGCCGTGGGCATGGCGAACCCCGTCGGACAGAAGATCGGGGCCGTGAACAACTACCTCGCCTACATCGGCGCGGACACCCATCCCGAGCGCACGCCCTCCTTCTGGACCCTGTGGAGCCAGTGGGGCGAGCGCGGCGGCAACTCGGAATGCTATCCGGCTGAGGCTGGGACCTGCGCCTTCCCGTCCGGCATGCTGAATCAGCTGGATGCCCTCGATATCAGCGGCATCATCTGGTGGCAGCCGTACGATCCGGAGCAGGACTACCCGAACGGCCAGCGGTTCGCGCGTCACAAGGAGACGTACCAAAATCATCAGAACGACGCCTACCTGAATAGCTGGATCGATGATGCCAAGGCATTCGGGCAGTCGCACCCGGGCCGCATGGTCTACATCCGGCTGGCGCATGAAGTGAACGGCAAGTTCTTCGATTGGCGCACGCACAACTGGGACAACAACTACAAGACCTACAAGAAGTTCTGGCAGTACGTCTGGCAGAAGTTCAAGAACCGTGGCGCCCTCCCCTACGTCAAGTTCATCTTCGCCACGCCCAAGCCGGAGCCCGGCCTGTACCCCGGTGACAAGTACGTCGACTACATCGACCCACTGGCCCTCAACTGGGGTGGTGACAACTGGAAGCCGCTCAAGAAGGTCCTGAAGAAGCGCATCAACAAGTTCGGCAACTTCACCAACAAGCCCATCATCATCACCGAGCTCGGCTCCGCGCCGAACGGTGGCAACAAGGCCACCTGGATCAAGAAGGGCTATCCCAAGGTCTACCAGAAGTGGTCCAAGGTGAAGGGCATGGTCTACCTGGACACCAACCAGCCGGTGTTCGATCAGGGCCACCCGGATTGGCGCCTGTCCAACGCCGCCGGCGGCGGAGGCGGCCTACTTCTCCGACGTCATCACGAAGTCGAAGTTCCAGGGCCGCATGTAGCTCCCACGCAGCAAAGCTTGACGGGACCGGGGTCGGATTACCCCCGGTCCCGTTTTGGTGACTGCACCGGAGTCCGAGCGACCTTCTGGCTGAATTCCTTGTAGAACTCCACGGCGTCCTCGATACCGCCGCTGAACTGCATCTTGCCCTGGTCCAGCACGATGCCGCTGTCGCAGAGCTGCTGCATCGATTCCAGGCTATGGCTGACGTAGACGACCGTCCGTCCGTCGCGAACGACGTTTCGGATGTGGGTCGTGCACTTCTCTGCGAAGCGCAGGTCTCCCGCTGCCAGCCCTTCATCGACGAGCAGGATACTCCGCGCTCAGATGGGCGGAGACGCTGAAGGCCAGGCGTGCATACATGCCGCTGGAATAGTGTTTGACCGGAGACTCCAGGAACTCTCCGATCTCGGCGAACTCCACGATCTGCTCGAAGACCGCGGCGACTTCCTCGTCACTCATGCCCAGCACCGCACCGCTCAAGGCGATGTTCTCGCGGCCACTGAGTTCGGGATGGAAGCCAGCACCCATCTGGAAGAGCACGCCCACTCGGCCGTCAACGAGGGCGCTGCCTTCGGTCGGCGAGGTGATACGCGCCAGGATCTGCACCAGCGTCGTCTTGCCGGCCCCGTTGCGGCCGATGAGCCCCAGCACTTGTCCCCTGGGAACGTCGAACGAAACGTCGCGCAGCGCCCAGATGGTGGCATCGGCGAATGGGTTCCGGTCCTTCCCTCCGACCATGCGCCCCGCCCGGTCGACCAAGCTGGAAGCGCGGTGGCCGGCACCCACACGGTATTGCTTGCCGATGCCACGAACGCGGATGGCGAGGCCGTCCATGGGCCCGCTCACAGCAGGTCCGCGAAGGTCGGCTCGCGCCACCGGAAATAGACATAGCCGCCGACCAGCAGCAGCGCGGCCACCATGCTGCTCTCCAGCCACGCCCACCAGGGCACGGCCGGTGCGCCGGCGAGCGCCCAATGGAACCCGCCAAGGACCAGGGCCATGGGATTGAGGTAGTAGAGCGGCCACCAACGCTCCGGCACGATCTCAACCGAGTAGAGCAGCGGGGAAGCAAAGAACCAGAACTGGCTGACGAAGGGCAGTGCCACCCCCACATCACGGTAGGCGACATTCGTGGCTGAGGTGAAGTAGGCCGCCCCCAACATCGTCATGTACGCGACCGCGATCAGGAACGGTAGTGCCAGGTAGGCGAGACTGGGCAGGTAGCCGTAGAGCAGCAGGATGGCCTGCGTCGCGATGAGGGTGAAGAACAGGTCCACCAGCGAGGCCAACGCCACGCTCAAAGGGATCAGCGGCCGGGGCAAGTAGACCCGCGTCACCAGCTGTTGGTTGTTCAAGAGGCTCGTGGTGCCTTCGTTGAAGACCTGCAGCGCGGGTATCCAGATGGCCAAGCCAGTGATGAAGAAGACCGGGTAGGGGATCCCTGCAGGGCTGCTTCGGGAGAGGAGGCCGATGAAGACCGAGAAGACGACCATCAACGCCAACGGCTGGATGAGCACCCAGGCGATCCCGATCAGCGTCTGGCGGTAGTGCGCGCTGATGCTGCGAAGCGCCAGCTTGATCGCGACACCCCTGTATCGGTAGAGTTCGCCAAGGGCCAGATCCGGCGAGCGCCCGGGCGGCTGGATGCGAACGGCTCCTTCGTGCTCGGCCATCAGTCAGGCATCCGGGATCTGTTCAAGCGGTCTCCACGACAAGGATCGATGGCTCCCATTATGGAGGCCCAGACGCTCGGGTGGGACGGTTGACCCGCGCCCACAGTGCGCGCCGCTTCCGTAGCGCAGTCGGAGCCTCACGCAGCAGCGCCACGACCGCACGAAGACGTAGCGGATCGAACAGGAGGATGAAGGCCAGCGACAGGGTCTCTCGCCGGGCGATCCAGGGCAAGTCACGCAGGTAGCTGCAAGGCTCCTCGTTCTTGATCTGCATCAGCCGCTGGTTGCGCCATGACAGCGCCTTGGCCTGGTAGCTGATGTGCCGATTGGATCGAGCGATGTCCAGCAGTGACGTCGCACCGGTCGTCCCGGTACCTCGAGCGTGCCAACCCAGGGCGGCAGGCTGATACCAGGCTGTCCAACCCAGCAGGCGCAAGCGCCAGGCCAGGTCCACGTCTTCCTTGAACATGAAGAAGCCCCGTCCAGCACCTCCCATGTGCCATCGCCTCTGGGCAGGCGGGCGTCCATCAGCGCCCGCATCCGGTAGGCCGGGGCGGGACCATCGGTGCCCCAGACCAGGCCCGCCCGCTGATGCTCCGGGCCATCGGGGAGTCCTTGGGCCCGACTGACAGCCCGGCGATCGCGACCCATGACCAACCCGGTCGTGTCCAGCGTGCAGAGGCGCGCCCCCGGGGCACCCAGTCGCCGCAGCCTGGCTTGCACAGCCCCGATCCCGGGATCTGCGACGAAGGCATCGACGACGCATGAGATGAAACCCGGGTCCAACTCTGCATCCTGGTTGAGGAGTGATCACGAACGCCCCGCGCGCGATGTGGATGGCACGATCGTGGGCGGCAGCGTAGCCGACGTTGACCTCAGATCCGTCGAGATGCATCCGTGGCTCTCTGGTAGCCCACTCCTGCAAGATCGCACGACGTGCCATCGTCCGACGCGTTGTCCCAGACGATGAGTTCGAACTCAGGGAAGTCCTGTTCCGCCAGGGAGTCGCAGGCAACCGGGCAACCACGTAGCGCCGTTGTAGGTGACCAGCGAGACCGTGACACGCGGCTGGGACGACATCAGATGCGCCATCGCCATTCAGCCAGATCAAGCCGTCGTGACTGGAGCGCCAGGAACAGTCTCGCCATCCATCGGGCCGGCCGACTGCTGCATGGACGAAGGTGCTCCGCGTAAAAGAGACGATGGGAGGCGATGGCCTCACGCTGCGCCCATCGCTTCACCTCCAGTCGTGCTCCGTCAAGCTCGCGATCCGGCGTCAGGCGGTGGCTGAACGCCCCCTTCACGTGTGTCGCCCTGGCCGTGCCCAGGTAGCGCACCCTTCGCCCAGCGCCTCTCATGCGGAGGCACAGGTCCAGGTCCTCACCGTAGAACCGGTAGCGTTCATCCCAGCCCCCTACCGAGTCCAGGTCACTCCGACCGATGAGCATGAATGCGCCGGAGCAGGCCTCGACATCGTGATCGGTGGCTGGATCAAGCCAAGCCATGGTGTAGCGCGCCAGCGAGCGCGAGCGTGGAACCACACGGTGGATGCGTAGCGTGTAGGCGAACGAGGCCAACGGCGTGGGCAGGCCACGATGGCAGGCATGGTCAAGCGTGCCGTCCGGGCGCACGAGCCGCGGCGTCACGACGCCGACCGTCGGGTCGGAGAGCGCGTCCACACACCGTGCCAAGCAATCGGGTGCCACCGTCACGTCGGCATTGAGGAAGAGCAGCGTCTCGCCGCGAGCCAGGCCTGCGCCACGGTTGCAGGAGGCGGAGTACCCGGGATTGTCAGCTACGGCCTCCACTCGGATGCGCGTCGTCCGCGGCAAGGTCGGCCGACAAGCCAGCACCGGTCGCCTCGTTGTCCACCACGATGATCTCGGCGGGGACCAGCGATCCGGCCAGCAACGAACGCAAGCAATCGTTGACCAGCTGGTGGCTGCGGTGGTTCACGACGATGGCGCTCAGCATGGTCCCTGCGTTGCGAGTCCGATTCAACATCATGGACAGGCGTTTCGCATCTCAGCCCTGGATCGGCGGACGGATAAGCGCCCGCGACGCGTAGAGGTCGAGTGGCTGCGGCCTGACCGGCTGCCCCTGCAGTTCCGCGCGCCATCGCTCCTCGAACATCGCCTGGTTCCGCGCCCGGGACTTTCGTGCTCCCCGGTTCATGTCCATGCCGACCGAGCCACCCTCCATGTGGATGATCTGGCTGCGTGGCTCGTAGACCACGTCCCGGCCCGCCCGGCGCACGCGGAAGCAGTAGTCGGCATCCTCATGATAGCCAAAGCCGAACACTGGGTCCAGGCCACCCAGCTCCGCGAAGAGGGCACGCGGCGTGGCCAGCAAGGCGCCTGAGACGTAGTCCACCGATCGCGAGTCGCCCATAACACGCTGCGTCGGGTCAGGATCGCCGTTGCCGATGCGCGCCGTGGAGCCGTCCCGGAATACCGCGCCACCGGCCTCCTGGAGCCGGCCATCCGGGTAGAGCAGCATGCCGCCGACGACGCCGGCCTCCGGCCGCTCGACGCACCTGCTGAGCAACGGCTGCAGCCAGCCGGCCAGCGGGCTGCGTGTCGTTGTTCAGGAGGACGAGGATGTCCCCACTCGCCGTGGCGGCGCCGTCGTTCGCGGCCGCGATGAAGCCACCATTGGTGTCGCGCCGGATGAGTCGAGCACGCTGGTGCTCTCGACCAGCGCCTCCATCGGCGGCGCGATACGGCGTCATCGGAGCCGTCGTCCACCACGATGACCTCTACCTCCAGATCGGCCGGGGTCGTCTCGGCCAGCAGCGCCGCAGGCAGTCGGCCAACAGGTCACGTCGTTCCACACCGGCACGATGACCGACGCTGATGGCAGGATGGCGGCGTCACCGGACACCTCCCCGGTCGGCGGAACGCCGCGCCGCTCGGGCCGGCGGTCGGTGCAGCGCGACGCATGTAGTGTTCCAGCGGGTTGGTGCGAGAGGCCACCAGCTCGGGATGCTCGGCCAGGTACCGGTCCGTGTCAAAGCGCGGGCTGGGGTCATGCCCCTCCCAGCAGCCGATGTCGATAGTAGTGGTCCAGCGGGTCCAGGCCGAGACGACCGTACCTCCGGATACGTGCGCAGGTACCACTCGCGGTCGAACCAGGCGTTGGGCTCCCGGCCCTCGCGCACGCCGTGCCGCAGGTAGTGCCACCAAGGGCGAACCGGCCATAGCGCACGTCGCGATTGACGCGGACGTACCAGTCCTCGTCGAAGAGCGGGTGCTGCCGCGAACCAGAACGGCAGCCGCGTATAGTCCGCATGGCGGCCCCTCAGGGCAGTTTGTAGCGGACGACCACTTCCTGGTCCGTGTCCAGCGTGACCTCCAGGTTGACGCGGCCATCCTGGAGCTGCGCACCCTCAGGGAGCTCCATCGCGGTGGCCCCTTCCGGCAGATCGATGCGGATGGACCACGGCTCCGGTCGAGCGCCGGGCTGCTTCTGGACGAGCAGGCGGTACTCCCAGCCGTCCTCGGTGGGGACTGCCGCACCGGGCACGGTCCAGAGGTAGCTCATGGTGGCTCGCCCGGCGGCATGAGCAGATAGTTGCCGTGGACGGCACGGCCCTCCTCGCCGCGAGCTCTTCCGCGCCGCTGATGTCTCCGCGGCCTGCCCACTGGCGGTCACCAGGCTGGCTGTCCCCCGGCAAGCAGCAGCCGCAGGTAGGCACCGTAGTCGGTGGTGTCGTGGACCGCCCAGTCGCGCAGCTTCGCGTACAGCTCACCCTCATCCCCGGCGTGGTTGGACCAGTCGAGGCGCAGGCTGTCGAGCGCGGACCCAGCCTCGTCCAGCTTCACCACCAGCGAGGCCGTCCGGTCGACCACGAGGTTGTACTTGGAGGTCGGGGCGACGTTCGATTCGAGCGCATAGACGTAGTCGCCGGGATCCTGCCGCACGACGCCGCCCCAGCCGCTATCGGTCACGCAGTTGCCTGGGCCTCCGGGTCGGCCAGCCAGGCCAGCGCCGCTTCTCGAGGCCGATGTCCAGCAGCGCCTCCCCCAGTGGGCAGCCACTGGTCGGCCGGCAGGGCCAGCAGCCGCTGCATGGCGGTGGTGGCCAGCACGTCGAGGATGACCTTGCGCCCGGCCGTGGAGGTCTCCGTGCCACGCGTCTCCCCGAGCAGGGTCATGGTGGTGTCACCCGGCTGTACGGTGACCCCGTAGCCGGGCACGTTCACCGGGCCCACGACCTCCAGGATGCGGTCGAGCGCATAGGTCGTGAGCGCGATGACCCCATCGAGGTCAGCATCTTCGGCCTCCAGCTCGTAGAACTCGAGCGCCTGCTGGGCGCCCGTGGGGAAGTGCGCGGCCCAGGCGGCATCAGCCAGGCGCCACGACTGGTCATCACCGAGCAGATGATTGGCCAGCTCCGCTGGTGCCTCGATGAAGGGCAGGTCCGCCTGCAGGTCCAGCTCGTAGACGTCCTGGAAGTGCTGCTCGACGAGCGCGCCGTCGCGGAAGCCGATGACGCCCACCGTGCCCGCGTATCCACCCGCCGGCCGCAGCTCGGCCGGGTTCTGGGCGAGCACCAGGTAGCGCTTCTCCTCACCCCAGCCCAGCAGGCCGGGCAGCACGTCATCCAGCTTGCGGTATTCCTCCAGCAATGGGGTGTACTGGTCAAGCGGCTCGGCCACCAGGTCGCGGGCCTCACGAAGCTGGGCCAGGGCGCCCGGCGGGATGTCAGCCAGCTGCGCGTTGGCGTCTGCCACGAGCTCGCCGATACGGTCGACCTCAGGGGCGGAGGTGGCCATCAGCTCCACCAGCCCGGGCATCATCGCGAAGTCGGGTTCGGCATCATTGGCCTCACGCAGGTCGATGAAGCGGTCCGCCACGCCCAGGCCCAGACCGCCGGCCTCCACCAGTGATCGGCGGCGCCCACCAGAGCATCCGCCGCACTACCTGCTCGCCGACGACCGGGAGCACCCGGGCCACGCCGACGAGTGGGTCACCATCGACCAACCCGCGGATGGGCTCCATGCGCGCATCAAGGTCGATAAGGGACGTACGCAACTCGTCCACGGACGCCCGCTCCAGGGCTTGCCGGCTCCAGCGCCTTGGCTTGCGCCGACAGCCGCTGGGCCGCTTCCCGCACGCCGCGCACATCGTCGAGGACCGGGACGTAGCGCACCGCCGCCAGCGCGACGGCGCCCACGGCCACGAGTGCAAGCGCCGATCAGGCTGAGCCACAGGAGCGTGTGCCGCCGCCTTGGGGGTGGCGCCTGGGGTGGACGGGGTGGGTAGCCCGGCGGTGGGTAGCCCGGGGTGGGTAGCGCGGGGGTGGCGGTCTGCCGGTCACGCGCCGGACACAGGCTCAGCGATCACGATGAAGCGCGGAGCGGTGTCGTCATAGGTCAGACAGGTCTGCAGCGTCAGGCGCTCGCCTGAGGTGGGCGCCAGGTACTCGAGCGCGTCCCAGGGGACCACCGGATGGATCTCCGTGACGCGGTAGTCGGCCACCCCACCATCGGCCAGGTCCAGCTGCACCAGGTCGCCGGTTCGGACGCCCCAGAGCTCCAGGAAATGGCCCTCCCGGGCATGGGCGTAGAGGTAGGTGTTGGAGCCCTCCCCTGGCCAGGCGGTCCCGGGATAGTGCGCGGCGGCCCCGTCAGGCACGGAGTAGCCGTCACCTTCGACGAGGTCCAGGTCGATACCCAGCCGATCGAGACGCAAGCTGCGTCGCCGGCGTCACCGCGGGCGCCGTGTCAGCGATCGCCGGTGGCGCCAGGAGCGCGCTGAAGGCCGGCTCCACGTAGTCGGGCGGAGGGACCGTAGCCGTCTGCGGCAGACCACCAGCGCAGCGCACGGTGATGTTCGCGGCCGCGTTGCTGGCCGAGGCCTGGACCGTGCGGGCGCCGACCGCCGGACCAAAGACGAGGGCTGACCGCGGTGCGGCCATCCTTGTCGGTCACGGTCCTGGCCGCGGTCAGGCCGTCACGCGCTGGACTGGGACTGCACCAGATCCCAGATGATGATCTGGCTGGCGAACGGGCTTGCCGTCCTTCAGGCTGACCACCTTGGCCGTGATGGTCGCGGTCCGATCGCACTTGACCGTGCCGCTGGGCCCAGAGAGCTGGATGGCGATCCTGGTCTGGTCGACGTAGCCCATGACGCTCGCGGCCGTGCCCACCGTGAGGGACAGGACCACCACGGTCGCGATCAGGAGTCGCGTGAACGTGGCCCGCATCATTCGGCCACCTCGGTGATCGGCGTAGGAGTTCGGCCGGCAGGCCCAACCAGGTCTGGGCGAATGCCAGAGCGGTGGCATCGACGAGGTCCGGCTGCCGTCGCGGTGCCGACGCCGGCGAGGTAGTCGTCGAGCTCCCCGGTCCCGCCACCGATGGTCCGGTCACCGAAGCCACCGTCGTGTGGCGCGAAATCCGGATCGTCCATCAGGTCTCGGAGTCCACGCACGTAGGCGATGAGGAAGGCTGTCGCCGTGGTCGGGTCGTTCTGAAGCAGGTCCGCCGTCACGATGAGCACGTCACCACCGTAGACACCATCGACGTAGTTGCGGTGTCCGGCGATAGCGGCCATGGGCAGTCCCTGGCTGGCACCGTCGGCGGCATCTGCCACACCGGTCACGCCGAAGTCCAGCTCGCCGGTGAGCACGCCCAGCAGCGGCTCCTCGACGTCGATGATCTCCACCGAGTCGAAGCCGGCCTCGGTGAAATATCCGGCCTCGTCCGCGACGAGGATGGGGCTCGCAGCGCCGTCAGCCATGGGCAGGCCCACGCTGATCTCGGTCAGGCCCGGTGCGCCGGCCAGGCCAGTGTCCGGGTTGGGCGGCAAGCCGAGCAAGGCTTGGGCCACGTTCAGCGTGTTCGCGGCCACGAAGCCATCGATCACAGCGGGATCACCTGCCTGCCCCAGCCACGCCGCCAGCTCACCGTAGCCATCTTCGTCATCGACAGAACCGAAGCCGCCGTCGAACGGGGCAAAGGCCGCGATCTGTGCCTGCCAGCCAGCGACTAACGCCTGAGGAACCGCAAGGTCGCTATGTAGGTGGCATTGGTCGCGCCGTCGATGGGTGTATCATCCTGGACCCATTGGTAAGTCAGCGGCCAAGTGCCGTCCGCGACGACCGAGAAGGTCCAGCTTCCGCCCTCGGGCACAACCAGACCGGCGGGCTGCTGGACAACCGTCGGTGGCCTCAGCGGCGCCTCCTGATACAGTGCCTCCACATCCGCCGGCGTGAAGGCCCGACCATAGATGCGCACATCATCCATGATGCCGTTGAAATTCAGGTCGTAGGCGTTCGTGCTCAATTGTCGCGAGCCCAAGCTGACCTCGTGCAAGTTGGTTAAGAGATCCCCGGCAAACGGTGCCGAGGACGCGGTTTCCGTGCCGTTGATGTAGAGGTTTAAGCGGTTCAGGGTTCGGCTATAAACGGCCACCAAATGCTGCCAGGTTCCATTCGGGCCGAGCGGGCTTTGCGTCATGACGACCGGTGCACCGCCGGTCGCTCGAGCAAAGAACCGATAGCGATTCTGGTAAATATCCAAGGCGTATTGTTCGCTGCCACCGCCGGAGCCTT
>CAVZWI010000001.1:0-1746884 GCA_963778955.1 uncultured Chloroflexia bacterium | reverse complement strand
ATTCGCTGATCGCTCGGGGCTTGCGGACGGCTTTGGCGAGGATCTCGTCGGCGGTCTTGACCCAGGCGAAGGGGCTGGCCCCGGCGTTCCAGTTGGCGGGTGAAGGCGTCGATCATGGCGATGAGCTCCTTGACGCTCCGGAAGCTGCCCCGCCGGATGGCCTGGCGGGTGAGGATGCCGAACCACGTCTCGACCTGGTTCATCCACGACGCCGAGGTCGGGGTGAAGTGGAAGGTGATCCGCGGGTGACGCTCGAGCCAGGCCCGGACGTCGGGCGTCTTGTGGGTCGACTGACGTTGTCGAGGACGACGTGGAGCTCGCCGGTCGGGTAGGCCCGGCTCGACCCGGCGCAGGAAGGCCAGGAAGTCGGCCCCGGTGTGGCGCGCGCGGGCTTCGGTGGTGACCTTGCCGGTGCGCCACCTCGAGCGCGGCGAACAGGCACGTCGTGCCGTGGCGCTTGTAGTCGTGGGTGTGGCGCTCGACCTGCCCGGGCCGCAGCGGCAGCATCGGCTGGGTCCGATCGAGCGCCTGGATCTGGGTCTTCTCGTCGACCTAGAGCACGATCGCCCGCTCGGGCGGGGCGAGATACAGGCCCACGACGTCGCGGACCTTCGCCTCGAGCGCCGGGTCGGTGCTGAACTTGAACGTCTCGGTCCGGTGCGGCTTGAGGCCCGCTCGCCAGATCCGGCTGGACCGTCGTGGGGCTCATGCCACGTCCGCTGCGCCATGCCGGCGGGCGCTCCAGTGGGTCGTCCCGTCGGGCGGCGGCTCCAGCGTGAGGGCGATGACCCGGTCGCGGTCCGCGCGGCGTACGTCGGCGGGTGGCCCGGGCGGGGTGCGTCGGCGAGGCCGGCGAGGCCCGCCTCCGCGTACCGCCGGCGCCACAGCTTGACCGTCATGACGGCCACGCCCAGCTCGGCGGCGACGTCCCCGATCGGGCGCCCTCGGCCGAGCGGAGCACGATCCGGGCCCGGTCACCGCCCGTGCTCGCTCGTGGGTGCCCGGACGACCGCCCGCGAGGACGGCCCTGTCGGCCTCGCGACGGACCAGTGCTGGAGCAGGTGCATGAGCCATGCCGCCGATCGTAGCCGAACTCCGCATCATGCCTGCTAGACATCAGCGGCACGGGACACTAGTGCGCCACAAAACTAGGCTGCTCGTGCCTCCACAAGGCAGACCAAAGTGGCCTGGCCGTCCGGCGGATCCAGCCGGATGGCCCAGCCGGCGGGGTCCGAGCCAGGTGGCATCGGATGACCATCGGTTCACCGGTCAAGGCCACGCGCACGGAGTCCGCCTCCGCATAGCCGGTCCCAAGGTCGACGAACACCTGCGCCTGACCGCCCTCAGCCGCGGTCACCTGGAGCCCCTGCCCATCGGGCACCAGCATCGACAGGTACGGGTCCTTGTCGACCGCGTCGACGGTGATGCACCCCTCTGTCCCTTCCTCGATGACGACGCTGTGGCTGAACTGCACCTCTGGTGGTGCGGACGCGGGTGTGAGTGACAGGCCGGCGGCCGAGCGGATGGACAGGTCGCGGAGGCCGGGAGCCGTCGATGCGGCGACGGTGGGACCGCCACCGCCCAGGCACAGGCGCGTGGGCCCATCAGGCGGCACGACGAGGCGGACACTGACGCGCTCCCCTTCCCCGATGTCCGGCACGGCGATCCTGGGTGGCGACACCGGGCGCTGCCTCGTAGCCGGGGCCATCCTCGCCGAAGGTGCCGCGAAGCGACACGGAGACCTGGCCCACCCCGGCGGCGTCTGACTCGGCGTACAGGCTGGCCCCGGATGGGACGACCATGTCCACCGTGGGCTCCGGGCCGGCCGGCGTGACGAGCAGACAGGCCCCGTCCTCCTGGGTGGTAGCCCCTGTGGCAGCCACCAGTTGGATGGGTTGGGCTCCGTCGGCATCTCCGCCTGCGAGGTCCTCAGCGCATCGCTCGTGAGGCGGGCGAAGACCTGGTCAAGGACCACGTCAGGCACGTGCGTCGAGTGCGGGGCCAGTAAATCTTCCACGGGCGTGCCCCAGCGTTCGAGCATGGGCCTGAGCTCCTCCGCCCCGGGGATGAGCGGCGGTTGTCCGGGGTCAGCAAAGGTCATCTTGCCGCTGCCGTCGGGCAGCCGGACCAGGCCGCGACGCGCCGGGATGGCCGGAGTGCCGCCGTAGGTCGTCAGCAGCGAGATGGCCGCCCGGGTCTCGTTGGCGCGGTCCCGGTAGAGGTCGAGCTGGGACCGCATCCAGTGGACGTTCCAGGCCAGCGCGATGACCGTCAGCCCGGCGACCGCGAGGAACAGCCCAGGCTGCGCCCTGACGAGCGCAGCTCCCGGTGACCCAACCAGCCGATGAGCGCGATGAGGATGAACGCGGCGGCCGGGTGGAGGTATCGGGGCGCGGTCGAAAGGACGGCGCCTCCGTCAGCCCGCGCCAGGCCGGTCACCACGAACTGTGCCAGCAGCCCTACGGACCCCGCGATGAGCCCCAGGCGCATGGGTCGGTCGGTCCCCTGCTCCGGAAGCGGGCCCTTGGGCCCGTCTCGGCATCGGCGCCGATGCCGGCCAGTTCGGCGACCGCCGCCACGCCGATGAGGACCGCGATGATGAGACCGACATCTCCGTGCGCAGGCCACTGAGCTGTCCGACGGCGTTGGCGATGCCCACCCGGGTGAACTCGATGAGCTCCGGCAGCCGCGAGATGGGCCCCTGCGCGCCGCGCCCGTAGGCGAGGTACCAGGCGCCGTAGGCCAGCACCGCCGGGGCCAGCGTCCACCACCATCGCCGCAGGCTGGGCGCCACGATGATGATGGCGCCCGCGGCCGCCAGGAAGAACAGGCCGATGCCGGAGAAGGACACCGATACGAGCAGCAGGACCGCGGCGATCAGTCCGTGCCTGGGGGTGGGCTCGCGCATGAGGATGACCAGCGCCCAGGCGCCCGCGGCCGTGGAGCCGTTGAAGTTGATCTGCATGGCCATGAACAGGTCCTCACCCGCGGTACCCAGCAGCAGGAAGACCAGGCCGATGGCGTAGGCGATGACCGGGACGGTCTGGCGGCGGGCGTAGACGTAGAGCGCAGCGGCGGCGGCCACGTGCAGCGCCAGCGTGACCGCCATGTAGGGCATGTACGTGCCCAGGCCGAAGACGGCCATCAGGGCCTTGTAGACGAGCTTGAAGCCGAGCATCCAGTGCTCGTTGTGGGGGCGCATCAGGTCCGCGATGGACCAGTCGCCGCCACGCGCGATGATGGCCCACTCGTCCCCGTAGAACGTCAGTCCTCTCGAGAGGTACATGAGCCCGCCGAAGACCGCGATGCAGGTGACCACGAAGGCGAGGTCGAACAGCCGGCCGGCATTCCCGTCGGGCGCGCGGTCTGCCGGCTCGCGGGTCGTACAGGCCTGGCTGGGTCGCGCTCATCGCCTGAGCATAGGCTTGGGGATGGTCATCGTGCGTGTCCGGGCCACGCTCGGACGGTAGGATGAGGGTCATCCAGGTCTGCATCGGCCGACGGCGCACGAAGGGACGCGCATGAAGGGAGTGGTCCTCGCTGGTGGCACCGGCTCACGCCTGCACCCGCTGACGCTGGTCACCAACAAGCACCTGCTGCCGGTCCATGACCGGCCCATGATCTACTACCCGCTGGCGACGCTGGCGGGCATGGGCATCACGGAGGTCATGGTCATCCTGGGCGGGCGCAGCATCGGTGACATCGTGGAGCTGCTCTCCGACGGCCAGGAGCACGGCCTGGACCTGAGCTACCGCTACCAGCGGGGCTCGCTGGGTATCGCGCACGCCATCGGCCTGTGCCGCGCATTCGTGGATGATGAACCCTTCTGCGTGGTCCTGGGTGACAACATCCTGCTCGGTGAGCCGCTGGCGGACGAAGCCCAGGAGTTCGAGGACGGCCCCTGGGGTGCGGGTACGCTGCTCTACCAGGTGGCGGACCCCACGGCCTTCGGCGTGGCCGAGTTCGATGCTGACGGCAACGTCGTGGCCTTCGAGGAGAAGCCGAAACAGCCCAAGAGCGATTCCATCCCCATCGGCGTCTACTTCCTGCGACCTGACGCGTTCGACGTCATCGAGACCCTCGTGCCATCGGGCCGCGGTGAGTTCGAGATCACCGATGTGCTCAACCACTACATCGGCTCGGGCGGGCTCTATGCGCCGCACTACGAGGGCCGCTGGGCGGACGCGGGCACCATCGAGGCCCTGCTCGGAATCGGGCACCATGGTCGCCTCCGGGGTGGGGCGTTGACGCTCGCCGGTGCGTCCGGCCCCGTGTCTGGCCTCGTCGTCTCCGGCTGTGACGGCCGGCTGGGGCGCGCCCTCGTCGCCACGGCACCCGGCCAGGTGCGGGGCTGGGATCAGCCGCTCCTTGACCTCGACGATCCCGCCGCCTGCGCGGCGCTCATCGAGCGCGAACGGCCCGGGCTCGTCATCCACACCGCGGCCATGACCGCGGTCGACCAGGCCGCGCGTGAGCCGGAGGCGGCCATGCGCCGCAATGGCGCTGCGGTGGGCGCCATGGCCCGGGCCTGCCATGACATCGGCTGTGGCTTCGTGCTCATCTCCAGCAACGAGGTCTTCGACGGCGAGCGCACCGATGGCCGGGGCTATCTGGAGGATGACGCCAAGGGTCCGCGCAACGCCTACGGACGCAGCAAGCTGGCCGGCGAGATGGCTGCGGCCGACGCGCTCGGCGCTGGATGACGGCCTCTGGATCGTGCGCACGGCATGGCTGTACGGCCCACCCGGCAACGACTTTCCCGACAAGATCACCGCCGCCGCGGACCGCGTGGATGGGCCGCTGGCGGTCGTGGCCGACGAGGTCGGCAGTCCGACCTATGCCCTGGACCTGGCCCGGGCCATCCACCAGCTCGTGGCGCGAACCAGCGGTGGCGTCTTCCACCTGGTCAACAGCGGTGGGGCGTCGCGCTACGAGTGGGCTAAGGCGGTGCTGGAGGTGCGCCGTCCGGGTCGTGAGCTGCGGCCCATCCCGCTGGCGGAGTTCGAACGGCACTCCGACCCGCCACCCTGGGGCATGCTGGACACGTCCAGGGCAGCCGCGGCCGGGGTCGTCATGCGTGCCTGGCAGGAGGCCCTGGCCGAGTACCTATCACTGGCTCCTGCGGCCGGACCCGAGGGGGTGAAGTCGTGAAGATGACGGTCAAGCGCACGTCCATCCCGGAGGTGCTCATCGTGGAGCACCAGGCCTTCCAGGACGAGCGCGGCTTCCTGCTGGAGGCGTACCACGCCGGCGAGTTCGCCGAGTACTCGGAGCTGGGCCTGCCGAGCTCGTTCGTGCAGCTGAACCACAGCCGCAGCGGTCGGGACGTGGTGCGCGGCCTGCACTTCCAGTGGCAGCCGCCGATGGGCAAGTTCATGCGCGTGGCCCGGGGTGAGGCCTTCATCGTCGCGGTCGATGTCCGACCCGGCTCCCCTACCCTGGGCCGCTACGAATTGGTCGTGGCCAACGATGAGAACCACATCGCGCTGTGGGCGCCGGCATCCTTCGCACGTGGCTTCGCGACGCTATCGGACGTGGTGGACATCGAGTACCTGGTGACCGGCCACTACAACGGTGAGGCTGAGACCGGCATCGCCTGGGATGACCCGGACGTGGGCATCGACTGGCCCGTCAAGGAGCCCGTCCTCTCTGCTCGCGATGCGCACGCTCAGTCCCTGGCCGACTGGTTGGCCCGCCCGGAGGCGCAGCACTTCCGCTACGGGGGCTGACCGGCAGACGCGATCTGGTTGCGGGTATCTGCCGACGGCGCGAGGACAGGACTGTCATCAGCATGTGACGCCCCGAACCGCAAGCGTCGTCGGCGTACGTACCCGGAACCGCGGTCACACGGTCGGCGACGTGACCTCTCCTTGCGCCGGGATCTCGATGAGCTTGGGGCCGAGGACGTAGTAACGTCCGCGCTTCTCGCCGGTAGCCAGCAACCAACCATCAGCCACGGCGCCGGCCAGGTCGCGAGTGGCGCTCTGAGGCGTACGTCCGGTGAGGCGGATGTAGTCGCCGGCTCGGATATGGCGGTTCACCCACGCGAATGCGAGCCCATCGATCATCGAAGGCGGCAGCGAGCCCTCGACGATCGCTCGGCGGACCCTGATCATCACCTCGCCGAGGCCGCGCAGACGGGCGAGGACGAAGTCCGCTGAACTCGTGATCGAACCGACGAAGTATCGGACGAAGGGCGTCGCGTCATACCCAGGTTCGTAGTCCTGACCGATGGCGGCGCGGATCGCCGCGAAGTATGCGCTGCGGTCGAGATCGAGTTGTGCGTCGAGTGAGACCAGGCC
The DNA here is from genome assembly GCA_963778955.1 of uncultured Chloroflexia bacterium. Classification (GTDB taxonomy): domain Bacteria; phylum Chloroflexota; class Limnocylindria; order Limnocylindrales; family CSP1-4; genus JAFMJV01. The sequence continues at coordinate 1,740,582 of CAVZWI010000001.1, read as the reverse complement.
GTCGAGTGCATAGCCACGCTGGACCAGGATCAGGCGGGCGAGCGCGCGGGCGGTGCGGCCATTCCCGTCGTTGAAGGGATGGATCGCGACGAACTCGAGATGCGCGAGTGCCGCGGCGACGGGCGGAGCGAGTCGTTCGGCCATCGTCGTCAACCAGGTGCCCAACTGTCGCATGAGGTCGGGGACATCGCCGGAGGGCGGGCTGCGGAAGATGGGTTCGCCGCCCGCACCTTCCACCCGATTCTCGCCCCGACGGTACTCACCCGGTGTGAGCAGGGGACTCTGGTTCCACAAGACCCGCCGGTGGAGTTCTCTGATGACAGCCTCGTCGGGCCGGGTTCCCGAGACGGCGAGTTCGTCCACCAGTGTCAGCGCGTCGCGGCTGCCGATGATCTCGCGAGCTTCCCGGTCACTGATCTTGGTCTTGCCCTCGCCCTTCGAGCAGGGCTTCGACCTCGACATCCGACGCGGTGTTCCCCTCGATGCGGGCAGTACCGTGGACCGTGCGCACCCACGCACGGCGACGCATCCACTCCGCATGCGTGGGATCGATGGGGAGGTTCGCGAACAGTTCGCGTCGCCGTTCCAACTCATCGAGTGGCTCGGCGATCGACCGTTCGCGGAGACGATAGCGCATGGCTTGAGTATGACCGTTGGCGGTAATGGGTCAAGTTATTACCGCCAACGGTAATAGACGTGCGTATTACCGAATGGCGACCAACGTCAGTGGCCTCAGCGGTGGCCGCTTGAGCCGGGGCGGGCCATGGCCGCGAGAGGACTCAGGGCTTGCTCAGCTGCGACGGAGTTCGACCGTGCTCAGCGTATGGCCCGCTTCGCGATAGCGCTCAGAGTAGGAGCGCTGACGGGGCTGCGGGGCCTCCGGGTTCAGGATGCGCATCGTCCTTTGCCACTCCTGGTCGCGGATCATCTGTCCGAGCGAACGGGGCGTCCTGTTGCCGAGGGTGTACGTCAGGTGTTCGGCTCGCATGGCTGAGGCTCCGATCCAGTTGCACCAGCGCCTGGCGGCGCTGGCCTCACCCCAGTTGTACCAGTCGACAGCGTCTGGCAGTAGTCCCACTAACTGCTCGGCTCCGTCGTGGACCGCCCAATCGATGGGACCATGGTGCCCCGGGGGGTACCAGATCGGCGAGTACCGGCGCCGCACGACGTCCAGCCGCCGCTATCGCCCAGCCTCGCGCGCACGGACAGCGAGGACCGCGGCCCCGGCCAGCACGCTCCGGCCCGCGAGCTGCGGGCGGCGCAGCTTGACACGACGGCCCGTGGCCCAGTGCACCAGGCGAGTCGCCTCACGGAACGCTTCGCGAGCGAACGTCGGCTCGCTCAGTCCGACCGTGCCGCCGATCGAGACGGCCGCAGGATCGAGGCTGGCCAGGAGTGCGGCGATCCCGATGGCGAAGGCGTGCCGGGCCCGAGCCACCAGGGCGATGGCGTCGGCATCCCCCGCCCGAGCCAGGGCGAAGACGGCAGCCGCATCGCGGGGCGCGAGCGACCCATCCGGGAGGCGCGCCAGCGGCCAGGTCTCGCGCGCCCGGCGAGCAAGACCGATGCCCGAACACCAGCACTCCACGCAGTTGCGCCGACCACAGTTGCAGCGTGGTCCTTCGCGATGATGGACCGCCATGTGGCCGACTTCACCGGCCGCCCCGTGCGCGCCCGACACGATCTGGCCGGCCACGATGACGCCGGAGCCAAGGCCGGTCCCAAGCGGCAGGTACACGAACGGGTCAAGCCCACGACCGGCACCCACGAGCGCCTCGCCCAGCGCGCCGGTGTTGGCATCGTCTTCGATGACCGTGGGGATGCCGCCGAAACGCTCGGAGACGAGCGCCGCGAGCGGCAGGTGACGCCAGCCCAGATTCGTCGAGTACTCCACGATGCCGGCCGCCGGGTCGAGCGGACCGGGGACACCGATGCCGACGGTGACCGGTCGCGCACCCGCTGGGAGCGCTCGCTCGGCAGCCTCGCCGAGGGCGACCAGGAACGCCTCGGGATCGCGAGGCGTGGCGAAGTGGACGGGGGGCCGCAACGGTCGCAGTCGGTCGGTCGGCAAGGTATCGACCGCCGCGACGATGGTCTTGGTGCCCCCGATATCCAGCGCCAGGACCGGCGCAGGGTCAGCGCCCGGGGAGCCCGCCCCCGCCTTCGCCATCAGCTGGGGTCAGGACGGCGAGTGGGCAAGGATCTCGTCCACCAGGCGCTCCGCAAGGCCGGCGTCCGCAAGGCCGGCGTCCGCGACCATGGCGTCCTCGACCATGGGGTTCACGAGCAGCGCCTCGACGAGGGCCGAGCGGCGCGTGCGCACATCGTCGCGCGAACGCGTCCCGGCCAGCGCGTGGGCCGTCAGGGTCTCGAACCTGGCGTGTCGAGCCAGCAGCTCGATGACGGGGTCGGGCAGGCTGGCCGCCGGACGCCGCGAGAGCGCCCCTCCGGCGTGGACATCGGTGGGCAGCTCGACGATGGCGTCGTCCGGCGCCCAGTCGACGGCACCCTGATTGGGCAGACCCAGGATGACCGAGTCGTGACCGCCGTTGGCGACCGCATCGAGCAGCGGGACGATGGAGACCCGGTACCAGAGCGCGCCTCGACGGGTCTGTTGGGCGGCGTCCACGTGGCCGGCGTACTGGCCGAGCATCTCCGCCTCCATCCGCTTGAGGGCCTGGGCGCGGCTCTCGGCCACCCCGAGCTGAGCCTCCAGCTGACGGTCGGGGTGAAGGTAGAAGCGAACGTAGGGCGTGGGCAGGGCACCGAGCGCCTGCACGTCCGCCTGTTCGATGCCGCTGGTCGCCGACAGGGCCGAGACCAGCCGCCCGGGGTGCGGATCGGCCCAGAAGCCACAATGGTTCATGCCCGCGTAGGCGAGCCGGACCACCGACGCATCGTCACCGGTGGCACGAGCGATGCCGTCCACGAACGTCACCGGTCCATCGCAGATGGAAACGAACCGCAACCCGGTGTGTGCGGTGGCCGCCTGCGTGACGATGCCCGACGGGTTGGTCAGATTGATGATGAAGGCATCGCCGGCGTGCCGAGCGATGCGATCCCAGGTGTCGGCCAGGGCTGGCACCGTGCGGACGGCATCGGAGAACCCGCCCGGCCCCATGGTCTCCTCGCCGGGCAGGCCGAAGGCACGCGGGAACGTCTCGTCGAAGATGCGCGCATCCAGGCCCCCGATGCGGACCTGGATGAGCACCACATCGGCACCCTCGAGGGCGCGGTCGAGTGAGGTCTCCGTGGTGATGCTGACGCCGCTCACTGACGCGGGCAGACGGCCGCGGCAGGCGTCGGCCACGGTCTCCAGCTTCTGGGCCGAGCGACCGTGGAGCACGACCTCCAGGACCGGACGACGTTCCGCGCCGCCCGGCCACCCCGCGATGGCATCCATGAACTCCGGGGTCGAGGCACCCGAACCGCCGAGGACCGCGAGACGCATGTCAGCGCACGCCGTAGAAGTCGCGGACCGCGGCGCCCACACGATCGATCTCGGCCTCGGTCAGCTCCGCGAACATGGGCAGGCAGAGCAGGCGCGGCACGAGCGAACGGGCCACGGTCAGGTCATCGGCGGCGCGCCAGGGGTTCGTCTGGTACGCGCCCTGGTCGGGCACGAGCTTGGGATAGATCGATCTGGGTCGCGATCCCGGCGGCATCGAGATGGGCCCGCAGGTCCTCACGATCGGGTGCCAGCACCGTGTACATGTAGTAGACATGGCGGCCGGTGACGTCGTGGGCGGGCAGCTCCAGGGGTGTGTCGCCCAGCAGCTCGGCATAGCGGGCGGCCACTCGGCGCCTGCCTGCGATCTGCTCCTCGAGGTGCCGCAGCTTGACCCGCAGGAAGGCCGCCTGGATCTCATCGAGGCGCTCCTGGTAGCCGAGGATGAGGTGCTCGTGCTTGGTGCCCGCCTGGCCCATGTAGCGCAGCTGTCGCAGACGTGCCTCAAGCTCGGGATCGGAGGTCGTCACGAAGCCACCGTCGCCGAGTGCGCCCATCACCTTGGAGGGATAGAAGCTGAAGGCCGCCAGCTCGCCCAGGCTTCCGGCCCGCCGCTCGCCCAGCGTGGCCCCGTGGGCGTGAGCCGCGTCTTCGAGGATGGCGATGCCGGGCGCGGCGGCCCGGACCGCGTCGATGTCGACGCACTGGCCATACATGTGGACCGGCAGGATGGCCTTGGTACGTTCCGTCACGGCCGCGCCGATGCGCGCGGGATCGATGTTGGCCGTGACCGGGTCGACGTCGACGAAGACCGGCGTGGCACCCACGTAGCTGATGGCGAAGACGGTGGCCACGTACGTGTTAGGGACCGTGATGACCTCGTCGCCGGGGCCGACCCCGAGGGCCCGCAGCGCCAGCGTCAGGGCCGCCGTCCCCGAGCTGATGCCGACGCCTGCCGCAGCGTCACTGTAGGCGGCGAATTCGGCCTCGAACTCGCGCAGGTGGGGCCCCAGCGTGAAGCGTGGGGCGGGCAGGCAGCTCTCGAAGGCCGCGCGCAGTTCATCGGCGATGGCGGCGTGCCAGCGGGTCACGTCTTCGACCGGGACGGTGCCCACCACGCTTGCACTGGTGCCACTTGGCATGATCATCAAGACTCCCTCCGTACGCGTTGGCCAGCCGGTCCCATCGCTGGCAACGATACCAGTCCGACCCCAGCGACAGGTCGAGTCTCACCGGAGGCATCGAACGATGCGCCGACTGCGCTGCCACGTGCGACTTGTGCGTCGCGCTCGGTTGCCAAGTCGCACAACGCTGTGGCGTGAGTGTGTGTGCTGTGTCGTGCTACGAGCCGAGCGCCCTCGCGACCTCGATCAGCAAAGAGGTTCCGGACGCCACGCGCCGGGTGATGTCCTCGTCGGAGGTCTTCTCGCCGAAGAGGGCCATCCTGCGGGCCGCTGTGGCCTGGCCAGGCCTGTCTCTTGCGGTAGTGCGGACCGTGGGCATCGCGTCCTTGATCTTGATCAGGTGGCCCTCGCTGTCGGCCTTGCGGTGACGGCGCACGACCGTGATGACCGCCGAGACGCTGAAGTCGGGCTGCTCGGAGCAGTAACCGAGGTCGTAAAGGTCCACGACGCGCGGCGGGTGCTTGTCGGGACGCCAGAGCCGGCACATCTTCTCGCCCGCGATCTCCTCGAGTCGCAGGATACGGAACTCGAACATCTCGCCGTTCCAGGTGGTGAAACTCTCGAGCGGCCGGCTCTCCACCTCGGCCGAAAGGACGGGCGGCGCGGTGCTCGCATTGAATTGGAGGACCATCTCGCCCGTCTCGCCGGTCCCAGGGTGGACATACGTGATGACGGGAGTGTCGATGCCGTCGCCCTTGGGTATGAGGTCACGCGAACTGCCTTTGACGGACGCAGACCAGTCGTCGAGTTCCGCCAGGAGGGTGTCGAAGTCGTCCTGGGTGATCTGGTGGTCCTTCTGGGTCAGGCCGAAGTCCATATCGCCGATGCTGAACCGGTCGGATTCGAACTTCAGGTTGAGGGCGACGCCGCCCTTCAGGATCAACGACGCGTAGATGTCGGCGAGTCCTGGCGTCTTGGCGATGGCGTTGAGCAGCGACTTGATGAAGTCCCGGTTGCCAGCGATGCTGCTCACCGTACGCGCCAGCGATTCGACGCGATGGTCGCCGTGTCGGGATCGCCCGCGAAGAGTGGGATGGCCCGGTTCGAGCCGCCACGGTGATCGAGCAGGGACTCCCATCCTGAGATGCGGGATCGCTCCATCAGGTAGCCGGCGCGCCTTGAGAGCGAGGGCGAGTCCATGCGAACGATGTAGCGGAGCAGGAGCTTCGGATTCACCGACGCGGACGAGGAAGCGGCGTGCCACATCTCCATCTGTTCGGACGCCGGTGGTGTGTCCGGGGCGTCGCCGAACCACAGCATGTCGATGAGGGCCTTCTCCGTGCTGGCGACCGGCGCGGTGAGTCCATCACCGAGCGGGCGCTCGGTGAAGCCGAAGTGCCGCGCCGAGGAGAGCGTGTGGAAGTAGAAGGTGACGTCGAGCGCTGGGACGGGCAAGACCCGCTCGCGGACCTGATGACCCTCCTTCGTCGAGACGACACTGACCAGGCGGGGCACGTTAGTCGAGAGGTCGGCCGCCGACGCGACCGGCCACATCGAGGCGTATGCGGGGCCGACTGCGAGCCGCGGACCGATCGCCGTGGGGTTGTAGCGTCCCTTCGCGTCGGCGATGGCATACACCCCGCCGGCGATGCGGATGGCCTGGCCGTCGTCCACCATGGACATCAGGATCTTGACCACGGTGTTGGGGCGGACGACGCGATCCGCCGATCGCATCTCGGCATCGAGCGCCGTGCCGTGCGCGCCAAGCCGGATGACACCGCCGTTGCGGCGGGCCACTTGGTCGAGGAGCAGGTCCGTGCCCCCTTTCATATGATGATTATGGACCCATAGTCCATAGGTGTCAAGCAAAAGGGGACTGCCAGCTACCTAGCGCCCGGACCCGCTCACGAGGCCCCGGACGAGCTGGCGATGGGCCAGGACCCCGAAGGCCAGGACCGGCACCAGGACGACGGCCCCCGCAGCCGCCATGCGCCCCCAGTAGATCTCCTTGTTGGTCATGAAGCCCACGATGGCCACCGGCGCGGTCTTGGCCTCGCGACTGGTCAGGATGAGCGCGTAGAGGAACTCGTTCCAGGTGTAGAGCAGGCACAGCACCGCAGCCGCCGCCAGACCCGGTCGGACCAGCGGCAACACGACCTGCCGCAGGATCTGCAGGCGGCTGGCGCCGTCCACCAGGGCCGCCTCATCCAGCTCTACGGGCAGGTCCTCGATGAAGCGCGAGAGGATCCACACCGAGATAGGGACGGTCAGGGCCAGGTACGTGAAGGCCAGGGCGAACACGTTGTCCAGGAGTCCGACGCTGCGGAAGATCATGTAGATGGGGATGACGACCACGATCACCGGCAGCATCTGGGGGATGAGCGCGGCCGCGCGGAGGGCGCCACGACCACGGACGCGCATGCGTGCCAAGGCGTAGCCGGTCGGCAGCGCGAGCGCCAGCGCGACCGTCGTGGACAGCGTGCCGACGATGATGCTGTTGAGCAGGTAGCGCGGGAAGTCGGACTGGCCGAAGACCTGCTGATAGCTGTCGATGGTGGGCTCGAAGGTCAGGGCCGGTGGGTAGGCGAAGGTCAGCGCACTCGGCTTGATGCTGGTGAGGAAGAGCCAGACGATGGGGAACATGAAGACCACCACGGCCAGGCCGGCAGACAGGTACACCAGCAGCGACTGCCATCGCGAACGTCTCACCTCCCGACCTCAGGTGGAGCGCCGGCCAAGGAGCCGGTACTCGATGGCCAGGATGATGGCCAGGCTGAGGATGATGAGGTAGGAGACGGCCGACGCGAAGCCGAGGTTGAACGAGGCGAAGCCTTGGTTGTAGGCATACAGGCTGATCGTCTCGGTGGCGTTGTAGGGACCTCCCCCGGTGAGGCTGTAGACCACGTCGAAGATGCGGAAAAGGTCGATGGTGCGCCACACCACGGCCACGAAGATGACCGGCTTCAGCAGCGGCAGGGTGATGTGCCGGAAGACCTGCCACGGCGAGGCACCGTCCACGCGGGCAGCCTGCCGCGGCTCGTCGGGCACGGCGGCCAGGCCGGCCAGCACCAACAGGGCCACGAAGGCGGTCGTGTTCCAGACGTCCACGATGACCAGCGACCAGAGGGCCAGTCCCGGGTCACCAAGCCAGGCGACCTTCGGCAGGCCAAGGAGCGAGAGCAGCCAATTGAGGACACCGAAGTCGTAGCTCAGCAGGATCCGCCAGATGAGGCCGATGACCACGTTGGTGACGAACATCGGCAGCAGCAGCAGGATGAGGACCGTGCGCCGGCCCTTGAAGGCCTGGTCGAGGAGCACGGCCAGCCCGATGCCCAGCACCAGCTCGATGAGCAAGGCGACCACCATGAAGCCGACCGTCAGCTGCAGCGAGTGCCAGAAGCCGTCGTCCGCGATGGCCCGGGCGTAGTTGTCGAGGCCGACGAAGGGCACGCCCTTCTGGAAGGTCGTCAGCTTCCATTGGTGGAAGCTCAGGTACAGGCTATAGACGACCGGGATCCCGACCACCGCCAGGATGGCGCCGTAGGCAGGCACCAGGAATGGCCACGTCCGGTCACGCGGACCACGGATGCGGGCGGTCCTGTCGGCCGATCTAACGGGCTCGTCGGTCGTATCGGCCTCCGTCGTTCATGTGACGACCGCCGCTACCTCCTGGGCAGCGGCGGTCGTGGAGCGATGCTCAGCGATGCCTACTTGTAGCCACCCTCGACGAGGGCAGCCTCGATGGCTGCGGCGGCGTCATCCATCGCTTGCTGGGGCGTCTTGGCCCCAGCCACCGCGGCTGCGGCGGCTTCCTGCATGCCCAGCACGATCTGGTCGGACGTGGTCAGCAGCGGCGTGATGTGCCGATAGGGCATGGCCTCCGCGAGCAGCTTGAACTGCGGGACCGCGGCCACGACCTCGGGGTCGGAGAGGGCCGCCGTGTTCGAGGGGATGCCTCCGTTGAGCGCCCACATCTTGGCGCCCGGGCCACCCACCAGCCACTCGATGAACTTGTAGCCAGCCTCCTTCTGCGTGGCCGCAGACGGGATGACCCAGCCCCACGAGCTGCCGCCGAAACCGTACTGGTCGGCGACCGACGGGGGCACCAGCTCATAGGCGAGCTTGTCGCAGACGAGCGGCGACTGCTCACAGTCGGTCAGCTGCTGCGTGGCTGCCATCCACTCCACACCCATGGCCGCCTTGTCCTGGGCGAGCGCGGTGAGTGATCTCGTTGAAGCCGTAGGTCGTCACGTCGGGCGAGACGACGCCGTACTTCTGGAGCAGGTCGGAGTAGAAGGTCAAGGCCGCGACACCGGCCTCGTTGTTGACCGTGACCTCCAGGGTGTCGGGGTCATAGAGCTGGCCGCCGAATGCCCAGAAGTAGTGCATGAAGTCCCACCAGGCCTCGTCGGTCCGCGAGCCGATGACCATGCCGTAGCGATCGGGCGTCGCGTTGAGCGCCTGCGCCGCAGCGAGCATCTCGTCCATGGTCTTGGGCGGAGCGATACCGGCCGCCTCGAGCAGGTCGGTACGGTAGAACAGCCAGGCCGTGTCGCCTTCTGACGGGAACCCGTAGACCTGGCCGTCGAAGGTCAGATTGGAGAGTCCCGGCTCCAGGTCCGCCAGGTTCAGGAAGTCGGCCGGCATGGTGGCGATGTACTCGTCGATGGGAGCCAGACCACCGGCGGCGATGAAGGCCGGCAACCAGTCGGCCGAAGCGTAGACGACATCCCAGTCGGCACCACCACCGACGATGGAGGTCTTCAATGCGGCGTCGTAGCCGTCGCGGGCGATCTCATCGATCTGGACCGGATTGCCGGTCGCTGCCGTGTAGGCGTCGACGACCTTGCGCAGGTTGTCCGCCTCAGGGCCGCTCCAGACCGCGACGCGGATCTGCGGGAGCGGCTCGGACTGAGCCACCGTGACGGCCGCGGACCCGACGATCAGACTGGCCGACATCGCGACTGTGACAAGGGTGCGAGAGCGCATGTTTCCCTCCTCGTGACGATCGGGCACCGCGCTCGCTAGGAGCGATCGCCTCGCCCGGCCGATCCCAATTCTACGGCTGGGCCCAGCCTCCGACCATGCCGATCCGGGGCCCCGTTGGCCAGAGCCGCTGAGGAGGTTCGGTCGGGGGCGTCGGAGGCTCCAGGCCGAGGGCGTCAGCCGAGGGCGTCGGCGAGGCGGGCGACCAGGGTCGGTGCGACCTGGCCGAAGCGATCAGGATCGGAGAGCCACTCCAGGCGCCCTGGATCGTCACGGAAGTAGCGGTACAGCGGCTCGGCCGACGGACCGGACCAGTCGATCGACGAAGATCTCCTCGATGGGTGGTGGTGAGGCATACGCTGGATTCGCACGCAGCGCCCCATCGGCCGCCACGTACCACGCGAACCCACGGGCTGCGGCCACGGCTGAGTAGATGCCTCGGGCGCGGCGGTCGATGACGTCGGAAAAGACGAGGGGGCCGGCACCAAGGTCGATGGTCACGTGAGCGAGGTCGGGCGGCAGGACCACCCATTCGCCTACTCGCGCACGGACCAGCCAAGCTCGTCGGCTGAGCGGTCCATCCGGCCCTTCACCCAGGTCCTGGATGAGAAAGCCGGCCTCACCGTGCAGGACTTCGACGACTTCGGGGTAGCCGGTCGATATCCCCGGGGGGCGGACATGAACGTGACCCAGGGTCTTGGCCGCCTCCCAGGCCGATAGGCCGACCCATCATGGCGGTGAGCTCGTAGCGCAGCGGGAGACCCGCGAGGTGAGCATCCTCGGACCGGCGGACGCCGTTGAGCATGCGGTACTCGAGACGGGAACCATCGTTGCCAGTCTCGTCGGCGACCACATCACGCATCTCGGAGAGGCGACGTACCAGGTCCTCCTCGACCACGACGTCGGGCCCCGGCTCGATGCGACCGTCGCTCAACCGGAGCGGCAGGCCGGCGCGCTCGGACAGATCCGCATCGAGCGTGATGGGAGCGGCGATGGCGACTGGAGTGGGTGTGGCGGCCAGGGGGTCAGGCATCATCTCAGCCGACAGTCCTGAGCGTCGCGATCGGCTCCAGATGGACACCGTGGTTCAAAGTCTCGGTCAGCATCCCGTCCAGTCTAGCCGGAGTTACCGGGGTCATCGACGGCAGGTTCATCTGCAGCAGGCGACCCATCAGGACGGGTCGGTGGTGGACCTACGCACCCGGTGCCACGCTGTCACCGTGACCCGCCGGGTGGGTGAAGCGACGGAGCAGGGCACCGCTGCGGCCCATCTTGCCGTCGGTTGACCCGCCGGGTGGGTGAAGCGACGGAGCAGGGCACCGCTGCGGCCCATCTTGCCGTCGGTTGACCCGCCGGGTGGGTGAAGCGACGGAGCAGGGCACCGCTGCGGCCCATCTTGCCGTCGGTTGACCCGCCGGGTGGGTGAAGCGACGGCGCAGGGCACCGCTGCGGCCCATCTTGCCGTCGGTTGACCCGCCCCATGGGTGAAGCGACGGAGCAGGGCACCGCTGCGGCCCATCTTGCCGTCGGTTGACCCGCCGCGTGGGTCAAACAGTCGAGCGAGGGGCAGTGCTCCGTCCGATTGACCCGCCGGGGCCCCCGGCATCTACGACCTGGCGAGCTTCTTGTAGCGGATACGGTGCGGCTGGTCGGCCGCCGTCCCCAGCTCCTTGTGCCGGAACGCCTCGTAGTCGCTCACGTTGCCCTGGAAGAACCGCACCTGCGACTCGCTCTCGAAGGCCAGGATGTGGGTCGCGATGCGGTCGAGGAACCAGCGATCGTGGCGAGATGACCACGGCGCAGCCCGGGAACGACTCCAGGCCCGCCTCGAGCGCTCGCAGCGTATCCACGTCAAGGTCGTTGGTCGGTTCGTCAAGCAGCAGCACGTTGCCGCCGGTCTGCAGCAGCTTGGCGAGATGCACCCGGTTGCGCTCACCACCCGACAGCTGGCCGACGAGCTTCTGCTGGTCGGTGCCACGGAAGTTGAAGGATGAGACGTAGGCCCGCGCCGGGACCTCGCGTGCCCCGGTCTTGATGAACTCGGCCCCCTGGGTCGATCTCCGCGAACACGGTCTTGTCGGCAGCCAGGTCATCGCGCTCCTGGTCGACGTAGGCGAGTGCCACGGTGTCACCGATCACGATCGACCCCGCGTCGGGGGACTCCTGCCCGACGAGCATCCGGAACAGCGTCGTCTTGCCGGCGCCGTTGGGTCCGATGATGCCGACGATGCCGGCCCGCGGCAGGGAGAACGTGAGGTCCTCGATGAGCAGCTTGTCAGCGTAGCCCTTGCGCAGGCCGGCGACATCGATGACCTGGTCACCCAGGCGCGGCCCAGGGGGGATGGCGATCTCAAGCTCGCGGGCACTGGCCTTGTCGTCGTTCGCCTCGGCCAGCAGTCGCTCGTAGGCTGACAGCCGGGCCTTGCCCTTGGCCTGGCGCGCCTTGGCACCCAGGCGCACCCATTCGAGCTCGCGCGCCAGCGTCCGTTGGCGCGCATCGACCTGCTTCTGCTCGCTCGCGAGGCGCGCCAGCTTCTGCTCCAGCCAGCTCGAGTAGTTACCGGCAAACGGGATGCCGCGGCCACGGTCGAGCTCCAGGATCCACTTGGCGACGTTGTCGAGGAAGTAGCGGTCGTGGGTGATGGCGACGACGGTGCCGGCGTACTCCGACAGGAAGCGCTCCAGCCATTCGACCGATTCGGCGTCGAGGTGGTTGGTGGGTTCGTCGAGCAACAGCAGGTCCGGGTGGCGCAGCAGCAGTCGGGCCAGCGCCACGCGGCGCTTCTCGCCACCGGACAGGGTCCTGACGTCGGCATCGTCAGGCGGGCAGCGCAGCGCATCCATGGCGATGTCGACGTTGCGCTCGAGGTTCCAGGCGTCGGCGGCCTCGATGCGGTCCTCCATGAGCGCCTGCTCGACACCGATGGCGTCGTAGTCGGCGTCGGGCTCCGACCAGCGGGCCATGAGTGCGTCGTAGTCGTCGATGAGCGCCTGGACCTCGTGGACGCCGTCGAGCACGTTGCCCTTGACGTCCTTGGCGGGGTCGAGCCCGGGTTCCTGGTCGAGGTAGCCGACGCTGAAGCCCTGGGTCAGCCGAGCCTCGCCGCTGTAGCCGTCGTCGAGGCCGGCCATGATCTTGAGCAGGCTCGACTTGCCGGCGCCGTTGGGCCCGATGACCCCGATCTTGGCGCCGGGATAGAAGGACAGCGAGATGTCCTCGAGCACGGTCCGGTCGGGCGGATAATGCCGCGCGAGCCTGTAGGCGGTGTAGATGAATTCGGCTGGCATGGGCTAGGGTACCGAACCGCCCGCGGCGGAGCGCCCGGGCCTCGGTGACCGGGCTATCCCGCTAGCTCGAACTCGTCGGGCAGCCTCCAGTCCTGCCCGGCCTCCCGGGCCCAGGCCGTCGTCTCTGCGACCGCTGCCGCCGGGATGGGTCCATACACGTGCGGGAACAGCTCGCCACTGCCATCCGAGGACGGCTCGACCCGGACCTCAGCCGTGAGCCGCTCGGGGTCGAGGCGGACGATGACCAGCTCATCGAGGTCCCGGTACCACCTGTTGGCGACGGGTTCGACCTGGTGCGCGAACGAACAGTGGATGAAGCCCTCGTCGGCGAGGCTCAGACCTCGCGTGCTGACGGCATACGGGCCGGACCCTGCCGCGCTTGCCCAGTCCGCGGGTAGTGCCAGGTGGTAGATCCGAGCGTCGGTCATGGTGAACCTCCGATCGAGTCGGCTTGCGCACGGCGTGCGGTGGGTCAGCCGGCCTCGCGTGCCGCACACAGCCTACCTGCGGGGACGGCCCGGGGCGACGGCAGTCCGCTCGGCCCGCGGAGGCAGGTCTTACGGCCCGTGGGTGGATCGGAGGTCCATGATGACATTGGCACCAGCCGCTCCTCATCTCGACGTAGACAAGAGGTCACGAATGCACGCATTCTCTCCGACGATCCGATCGGGCATCCTCGCCTCGGTCCTGATCCTCCTCCTTTCGGCTGCCACGGTCGGAGCCGGACCGGCGGCCTCAACGGCACCCGCCACGGACCCGACGGCCTCGGTCGTGCTGGACATCAGTTGTGACTCCTTCGTGGCTGCCGCTCAGCAGTCGGAGACCGTGCACATGGCCGTCGGAGGCCAGCTCGTGCTCACGGTCTGCTCCAACGCCTCGACCGGCTACGCCTGGGGTACCCCGAGCATCGCCGACCCGTCGGTCCTCGTCGATGTCGCCTCCAGCGATGCACCGCCGACCTCACCGGTGCCCGGCGCTGCCGGCAGCCAGACATTCACGTTCGACGCCAGCGCAGCCGGTGCCACGACCGTCGACCTCAGCTACGACCAGCCCTGGGAGGGCGGTGACAAGGGCGCCTGGACCGTCCACCTCGACATCGTGGTGGGCACCGCGGTCGGGACGGGTGTGTCGATCGACTGCGATACGTTCGGCTCCGACCCGGAGCAGTCGGCCAGCGTCGAGGTCACGGTCGACGGTGAGGTCGTGGTCAGCCTCTGCTCGAACGCCTCGACCGGCTACAGCTGGGGCGTCCCGACCATCGACGATCCCACGGTCGTCGCCGAGGTCGACGCTGTCGGATCGGGGCCGTCCTCGCAGATGCCTGGGGCTCCCGGCAGCCAAACGTTCACATTCCGTGCCACCAAGGCCGGTTCGACCACCGTCGCCTTCAGCTACGACCAGCCCTGGGAGGGCGGTGACAAGGGCGCCTGGACACTGTCCCTGGCGATCGTCGTCGGCTGACGCGAGGTGAGTGCCTCAGCGACGGATCGTGCGCCGACCCCGTCTTCAGTACCGAGGACCTTGTGAGGAACGACTTGCCGCTCGCCGACACCAGGGAGGGCGGAACTGTTTGGAGGTCACCATGACCAGTCCATGCCGTCGCACCGGTGCTGCCGTCCTGGCCGCCCTCGTCGGGGTCACCGTCGCCCTGCCCGCGATAGCGGATGACGGCGACAAGCTGAAGGAGCAGGCCGACACCACCTGGCGCATCCTGCCGGCCCAGCGTCTCGCTCACGTCTCGACCGTGGCCACGGTCCAGAACATGGCCAAGCCCAGCAAGAAGATGCGCTGGTACTACGACGATTGGAACTACTTCTGGCTGCCCTCCCGGGCGACCGATGTGCGCTTCGGCGGCAAGGGCGTGAAGGCCAGGCGGGTGAAGGAGAAGGACGAGTTCTGGGACCAGTACGCCATCACCTTTCCGAAGATCTGGTACAAGCAGAAGCAGAAGATCACCTCGGACTTCGAGCTGACCTCGGCCGGCACCGATACCGACGCTTCGACTCGTGTGGAGGAGGCCTACGTCCACGTCTGCTGGTACGGCAACGGCGCCGATACGGGCAGCACCAAACTCATCCTGCCGGCCGGCTTCGAAACCTGGACCTACGATGGCCAGCCCACCATCAAGCGCACCGCCGACAGCGTCATCCTCCAGTCTCCCGGGCAGAAGGACCCCGGCATATACGAGGTCTGCACCGAGGCCTTCGCGCTCGACAAGCTCGAGAACGTCTACCTCGCGGGCGAGGATGGGCAGGGGCTCATCACCGTCAGCAGCTGGCCCGGTCAGACGAGCTGGTCCGACTACGTCGTCGGCGAGGTCGAGGCCGCCCGGCCCTGGCTCGAGACGCACCTTGGATCGGACTTCCCGCTCAGCGAGCTCACCTTCCGCGAGGTCGGCGTCCAGGGTCGCTACAGCGCCCAGGGCGATGCCCGGCCCATCGGCGGCGTCATCGGCCTCCTCGAGGAAGACTTCGCGACCGGTGTCGTGGCCGAGCGACTGGCGCGTACCTGGTTCGGACCAGAGCGCATCAGCGAGCCCTGGCTGGCCGAGGGGCTGGCCATGTGGGCCGGTCGATCAGCGGTCGGCGAGCGCTGTCCCGTGCCGGCCCTGCCCGAGGCCGGGCCCGGTGACCCGGTCGTGGACCCCGACGCGCTCATCCCGCGGACGGCGGTCGATCTCGACGACCTGGATCGAGCCGGTCCTTGGGGTCGATGACGCCCTCGCCTGGCAGCGCAGCCGCTACCAGTCAGCGGTGACCTGCGGCATCGTCGAGGACGCCGCGGACGCCGTCGGTGCCGATGTCATGACCGGCATCATCGCGCGCCTGCTCGCGTCCGAGACGGCGGTCGGAGCGGCCGACTGGCTCGTCGAGCTGGCCCTCGCGAGCGATGCCGATACGGTTGCCGGCATCCGCGAGAGCATCAGCGCGGCCGGTATCACGGCCTGACGGATCATCGCCAGAGACCACAGGACCCCGGTCTCCGGAGGCCGATCAGGGTCCTGTGCCCGGATCCGTCAGGGGTTTCAGTCGTCGGATGTTCTGTCAGCCGTCGTGCCAGTCTCCGGCTTCGCGAGTGAGCGCAGTGCTGAACACCCAGCAGCCGAGTCGAGGCTAACCCTCGGAGCCGACCTTTGTCCGCAGCCAGCTCACGCCGATCGCCAGCACGATGAGGGCACCGAAGGCGATGTCCTGGAGGAACGGATCGACTCGCATCAGGTTGAGCATGTTCGAGATGACACCCAGCAGCAGCACGCCGAAGAACGTGCCAACGATGCCACCGCGGCCGCCGGTGATCGGGACGCCACCGATGACCACTGCGCCGATGGCCCGTAGTTCCAGACCGGCGCCAGTGTCTGGCAGGGCGGAGCCGATGCGGCTGATGAGCACGATGGCCGCGAGGCCGATGAGGACGCCATTGACGGCGAAGAGCAGCACGATCGTACGGGAGACCTCGATGCCGGCAAGGAAGGCAGCTCGCGGGTTGTCGCCGATGGCGTAGGTCCGCCGGCCGATGCGGCTGTACTTGAGCAGCAGGCCCACGGCCACGTAGCCCGCGATGCTGATGAGCCAGATGAGCGGCAGCTGGCCGCCGATCCGTGTGCCGGCGAGGAACGTGAAGTGGTTGGGGACCATCTGGATCACGCCGGCGGTCATCCATAACCCGATGCCCGTGAAGATACCCAGCGTGGCCAGCGAGACGATGAACGTGGGTGCCTGGAATGTCCGCGCGACAACGGCGTTGAACACGCTGCAGAGCACCGCTACGACGATCGCGGCGACCATGGCCAGCTCTTCGGGATAACCGGCCAGGACGATCATCGACATGACTACCGCACACAGCCCGACGATGGCACCGACCGAGATGTCGAAGTTGCCGCTGATGATGAGGATGGTGGCGCCAGCAGCCACCAGCCCGAGCACCGACGTCTGCTCGAGGATGTTGAACAGGTTCCGGGGGTTGAAGAAGCGCTCATTGACGAGGCCCGTGATCAGCCCCAGTACGAGCGTCAGGGCCAGCAACAGGACCCACTGGTTGGCAGCGATGAACGTGAGAGCTGCGCTGCGCCGTGTCCGACTCCTGCCAGGTCCAGCCGGGTCCGCACCGCCCGCGTCGGCGCCGATGCCGTCAGCCTCCGACACCGAGGAACTCCTTCATCATTCCCTCCTCGGTCGCGTCCCGCGCGTCGACCGTAGCCACGATCCTTCCGGCTCGCATGATGGCGATGCGGTCGCTGATCGAGAGAAGCTCGGGCAGATCAGACGACACGATGATGACAGCTCGACCTTCCCTGAGAAGGTCTGCGATGAAGCCGTAGATGTCGTGTTTGGCGCCCACATCCACGCCCTTCGTTGGCTCATCGAAGATGTACGCCTTCGCATCGATGGCCAGCCACCGCCCGATGACGACCTTCTGCTGGTTGCCGCCGGAAAGTCGCCTGACCTCCTGATTGATGGTGGGAGTGACGACACCCAGGCGCTTCACGAGCCCGCGCGCCAGGTCCGACTCGCCCTGGACGATATGACCGCGCAGCTCATTCCATGCGGCCGAGAGGTTCTCCCGCACGGTGAGATCCCGGAAACAGTCCGGTGCGAGCTCGGTCCTCGGTGACGAAGGAGATGCCCGCTGCCACCGCATCATGTGGGCTCTTCGGCCTGACGGTCCGTCCGTCGATGATGAGCTGGCCCGAGCGCACCGGCCGGACGCCGAACACCAACTCCATCAGCTCCGTGCGTCCGGCGCCGACGAGCCCGCCGAACCCGAGCACCTCGCCGGCCCGCACCTCGAATGAGGCCGGCTCCTGGATGCCGGGCCCGCTCAGGCCCTCGGCACGCAGGCGCACGTCGCCGATCTCCACGCTCTCCTTGACGAAGAAGGCAGAAGCGTCGCGGCCTACCATGAGCCGAACAAGGCCGTCTGGCGTGGCGTCCGAGACCGCCTGCGTCGCTACCCAGCGGCCGTCCTTGAGCACCGTGACGCGATCACCGATCTCGATGACCTCCTCGAGATAGTGCGAGATGTAGACGATGCCAAGGCCCCTGGCGGCGAGCCGGCGCACCAACGCGAGGAGGTGCTCGGTCTCGCTCTGGCCGAGCGACGCGGTCGGTTCGTCGAGCACGAGGACCGAGGGCTCGAAGCTCATGGCACGCACGATCATCGTGAGCTGGCGCTCCGCGGGGGAGAGAGCCGAGCCGAGGGTGTCGGGATGCAGTCGGACTCCGAGATCCTCGGCGAGATCCGCGACCACACGGCGCTGATGGCCCCTGTCCACCATGCCGGCTCCGCTCGTCGGCTCCCTGCCCAGGAAGATGTTGTCGGCGACGGTCAGGCTGCTCACGACATCAGCGTCCTGATAGATGGTGCTCACACCCGCCGCCAGGGCGGAGCGCGGCGTGAGGTGTTCGTGCGGCTCGCCAGCGATGCGGACCGTGCCTTCGTCGGGGTGGACCACACCAGCGAGGATCTTCATCAGCGTGGACTTCCCAGCGCCGTTCTCACCGATGAGACAGTGCACCTCGCCGGGGAGCAGGTCGAAACTCACATCGACCAGAGCGCGAGTGCCCGGATACGCCTTGGAGATGTGCTCGAGCGAAAGGACCGGACCTATGCCGCGGGTCTCCGCGGTCAGCGGCCCGGTCCCCTCAGCTTGCGCGATCACGTGCAAGCAGGATGTCTATGGCGGACTAGCGGCCCTGGAGCAGGTCCGGGTAGTAGGTCTCGGTCAGCTCCCAGTAGATGTCGCTGGGCTCCCAGGGAACCACCTGGGTGGGGTCTTCCGCGTTCGCCGACGTGACCTCGATCACCGGCAGCATGATCTGGCGGTTGATCTCGTCGGTGCAGCCGCTCACGTAGTCGTTCAGCGCGTGGTAGGCCACGAAACCTTCCCAGCCGGGCGAGCTGCTGATTGTGTACTTCAGCGAGCCGTCCTCCAGCAGGGGGATACCCGCGGGAGAACCGTTCTGGGCGAACACCTTGATGGGGTTGTCCAAAGCGCCCTCGTTGCGCAGCATGCGGATGACCGCGGTGGCCATGTCTTCATCCATGACGAAGAGGAGGCTGAAGTCCTCGCCCGCGAAGAGCAGGTCCTGCGCCAGCTGCGCCGCATCGTCCGGGCTGTAGCCGGTCTCCTGGATGCCCACGAGCTCGTTGACGCCCAGCTCCGCGGCCCTGCTGGTCATGCCCTCGTTGATCTTCTCGCTGGGCGGTGAGCCGAAGATGCCGGTCAGGATGTAGAAGCGCTCACCAGGATACGTCTCGGCCATCCAGTCCGCGTAGGACTCACCCATGCCGACCCAGTCGAAGTCGACCGAGGCGACGTGGTCGGTGCCGTTGGCGATGACCGTACCGACGCTGTCAGTGAGCACCACCGGGATACCAGCCTCGTTGCCGGCTTCAGCAGCCGCTGTCGCACCGGCCTCGGTGGACGAGAACATGCTGATACCGTCGACATCCTCGTTCACCGCGTTGGCGATGTTCTGGAGCTCCTTCTCGGCGTCGTAGGCGGTGTCGTACTCGATGACGGTGTTGCCGTCCGCTTCGGCCGCGAACCTGAACCCATCGACGTCGCGCTGGTACCAGGTATCTGGACCGGGCTTGATGTAGGCGTACGTCTTACCGCCCGCGGTCGGATCGCACGTCGTATCGTCGTCCTGTGCCACGGCCGGGATGGCAGCGGCGGCCAGCATCGACGCGACCAGGACCGCACTACCGGCAACGGAGACGCCCGCGCCATTTCGGTGAACTAAAGTCATCTGATTCCCTCCACGTCTATCGACTTCACTCGCCCTGGGCCATCCGGTTGTCCGGACTCCCGGCTCTTGTCATCTCACGATAATCAATCGCGATCCGGCTTGTCTACTGGTGCGACAAGCCCGTCTACAGGCTGTCCGACGAGCCGCATCCTCAGCCCGAATGAGCGCGAGGCCGAGATGAGCGCGATCCGGTCCCGTACGGCGCTAGCACGTCTTAGCTCGTCGATGCTTCGAAGTTGGCCACCGCATCCCGCCACCGCGCCACAGACTCGACCAGGTCAGCGATGGTGGCGTCGTCGGGAGCCTCGAAGGCGGGGATGACCTCGAAGACCAGCGGAGCAGTCGAGGTGTGGCCCAACGTCTCCAGCACGGTCCGTGGAGAGATGCGCCCGGCCTCGTCGTGCTCGGCCGTGAACGGCCAGTGCCGATCACCCAGGGCATCGCTCTGTTGGATCTGGATGACGGCCGCCCGGCGGCCCAGCCGACGCAGCCAGGCATACGGGTCACGTTCTTCGCCGCCGGTCTCAGGCACGCACATGTGCCCGACATCCAGGCACAACTGGAGCGGGACATGGTTCTTGTCGCCGTCGGTGATGAGCGACTCGATGTCGGCCATCGTCGAGGGCTCGCGGCGCGCGGCGAGGTTCTCGATGAGAAACCCCTCGAGGCCACGTCCGCGGGCCACTGAGGCGAGCCGGGCCAGTCGGGCCTTGAGCTCGTCCCACAGCAGCGATCGCCGATCCGCGTCGGCCCAGTCGGGGACACTGTAGGCACCGACATGCCCACCGACCGAGGCGGCGCCGAGCCGCGCGGTGAACTCGATGGCATGCTCGTACCAGCGCTCCGCGGCGTCCCGCTCGCGCACATCCGGGTGGAGCAGAAGAGTTCGAGGAGTAGCCGGCGATCCCGGTGAAGACCGAATGGATCTTGATGCCGTGCCGGGCCGCTGCCTCCAGGTGATCGATCGACGTCTCGGGCGAGCGACTCCTGGCCACGAGTCGGGTCGAGGAGGTCCAGCGAGACTTGGACAAGGTCCAGGCCGAGCGTGTCGCGCACGATGGGGGCCCAATC
Source organism: uncultured Chloroflexia bacterium (assembly GCA_963778955.1). Taxonomy (GTDB): domain Bacteria; phylum Chloroflexota; class Limnocylindria; order Limnocylindrales; family CSP1-4; genus JAFMJV01. The sequence goes on along the minus strand of CAVZWI010000001.1, from coordinate 1,719,913 downwards.
CGCGGGGCGGGGCCAGCGTTTGACGGCGAAACAGGTGTTGATGCCGAGCTGCACCATGTTGGTTCCCTCCAGCGAGCAGGTGGTACGTCCGTAACCAAGTCGATGCGATCGCCTGAGGCCATTCTCCCATCGTGTTGCTAGCGTCCGGGCGCCGGCTGGCTTCCTGAGCTCATTGGCTGGACGATAAGAGCCGGCGAGTATCGTGCTGGCAGTTCCTCGGCAGCGCCGCACGGCCTCCGCGTAAGCCCCGCCGTCGCTGCGGCCGCCCCAGATGCCATCGACCTTGAAGTCAGTCTCGCCGATGAGGACGCCGTCCGACGCCGCGTAGTAGTCGGCGACGTTGGCCAGCGACACGCCACTGCCGATGAGCACAGGCGCGGTCACGGCGTCGCGAACGGCCTTGACCCGCTCGAACGAGGGCGGGTCGGGGCTGCGCGAGCCTGAGACGATGACCGCATCGGCGCCACCGCGCTCGGCCAGGTCGGCAGCAGCGTCCTCGATGGGGACATCGAAGAGGGGCGCAGCATGCTTGACGTGGACGTCGCCCAGGACCGCGATGTCGTAGTCGAGCGTGCGGCGCAGTCGGGCGAGCTCAGCGGCACAGCCCTGGATGAGGCCCTGGTCCGTGACATAGGCACCGATGACCACGTTGCAGCGGATGAAGTCCGCGCGTACGAGCGAGGCGATGGACATTGCCTCCAAGCACGCGTTGCGCAGGAGGTTGACCCCCACCGCGAGCGGGGTCTGGCGGCGCACTTCGCGGACGATGACGCTCATCGCGGCGACGGTCACAGCTGGCACCGACTCGCGGAAGAACGGCGTGTCGCCCACGTTCTCGACGATGAGCCCATCGAGACCGGCGCGCTCAAGGACCGTCGCCTCCTCGAGCGCGACCTCGACGACCTCGTCGAGGCCCAGCTTGCTGCGCGGAGAGCCGGGCAACGGCGGCAAGTGGACCATGCCGATGAGCGGCCTGCTCCGAAGCAGTTGAGACGTCGACACGATGGCTCGCTCCTGATCCATCCCTTGAACCTCCATGCTTGCCCGCCGCCAGCCTTCTCGAGGATATCGTCGGCGGCGTCTATCGGTGAGGGCGGCGTGCCGGGAGCGCCCTTGGTCGCGGCTGAGCCCCCGTGTCGCCGCTGAAGATGACCACGGGCTGGTCCTTCGTCTCGACCGCCACCGTGGGCACCGTGCCGCCGCCGAGCTCATGTCGACCGCCGCCACCATGGCGCCCGCAGCACCGGACACGCACCTGCGCGGGCGCCTACGAGACGAGATCGGATGGAGAGAAGCTGACGGCGATCTCCCGCACGGATCGGTCGATGCCGCTCCTCGATACGGCGACGAAACGGGTGTTGGGCCCGGTGCCGGGAACGCGCGCTGACTTCTCGACGAGGTCCCTCGTGTCCGCTGCATCGAAGGGCTTGCGCTCTCGCCACTTGATCGAACCGACGAAGGCGATCTCGTGCGGCTCATGCTCCCGGTCGCCAGCGACGAGGTCCACCTCGAGATCGCCCTTGCGGTTCCAGTACGATCCGATGTACGTCGCCCCGGGCAGGCGCTCGTCAGGCAGCCGGCGCTCGAGTACGGCCCGGATGATGGGCTCGACCATCCTGCCCCGGACGGATGGCCACTGGCTCATGATCCTCGCCACGACATCGTCGGTCCGCTGGCGCTCGATGGCGGAAAGCTCGCGCTCCACGAACCGCAGCCAGAAGCGGAGATACGGGTCGACGATCGAATAGAGCGGGGCGTTCAGGGACCTGGTCGCATATGGATGCGCGAGCCGGACCACGCGCTTGGCATCGACCAGGAGGTCCAGCGAAGCCGTCAGGTTCCCGACCCGCACCCCGACCGCGTCCGAGATCTTCTGTCGCGTTCGTTCTCCGTATCCGATCGCCGATAGCACCCGCCGCGCCTCCAGTCGTGGCGGGAACTCCGCATCAAGGACCCGGGCCGCCGTGGCCACGAACGGCGTGTCGGCCGACTCGAGGGAGCCCTGGAGGAACGTCTCGAGAGAGTCCGAGCGCCGGCGAGCCATGGCGAAGGCAGGCAGCCCGCCGGTGATGGCGTAGGTGTCGATGACGTCCTCGGGGGCGAGCCGCGTGATCGTCGCGATGTCGGCGAGGCTCAACGGTGAGAGGACGAGCGTGCGGGTCGGTCGATCGAAGAGCGGGCGCCCGTACTCGGTCAGCCGCTCCATCATCGCGAGGTCGGAGCCGATGACGATGAGCAGGACCGGCGATCGGGACAAGCGTCGCTCCCAGGCTGCCGAGAAGAGGGATTCGAGCGCCTTCTCCTGGTCCGCGTCACCGCCACCCAGATACGGGAACTCGTCGATGATGATGACCGACGGAGCCGCCCGGTCAGCGCCGTTCGCCGCCGCGGCGAGCGCGCTCTCCCAGTCGCGGAACATCACCCCGGGACTCCGTGCCTCCTTCGGCAGCGAGCTCCGGGACAGCTCTTCTGCGAAGCGCTCCAGGTCGCCGCCTGCACGGTTCTGGGCAGCGGTGAAGAAGACGTGCGGAAGCCTCTGCTCGAGGACGAACTGCTCGGCCAGCCAGCTCTTGCCGACGCGCCTGCGGCCGCGGAGAAGGACGAATGCACCCTGTCCGGTCGCCCGGACATGGTCCAGTTGCTCGGCGAGTGCAGCGATCTCTCGTTCCCGGCCGACGAAGCCACTCAATCCCACTGACGTTATACCTCACTATGTTATAGAGCACCATAACGTATAGGGCCAGCCGTCAGGATGGCCACGCTCTGACCGGGTGTGCTGGATGTGCGACGACCCGTGCTACACTGGTTCCGTGCTACACGGGAGACTCGCTTGGCCAACCTGACCATCAGCGTGGATGACGTGCTCCTGAAGCGCGCACGCATCAAGGCCCTGGAGGACGGCACCTCCGTCAATGCCCTGCTGCGCGAGTACCTGGAGGCGTACACCGGCACACAGCGGACGCAGCGAGCGCTGACCGGCTTCGCCGAGCTTGCCGACCAGAGCGAGGCCGGCAGCGGGACCGCGGGCCGCACCTGGACCCGCGACGAGCTCCACGACCGTTCGGCGCGACCGTGACGGAACGCGTCTTCATCGATACGAACGTCTGGGTCTACGCGGTCGACGCTGCCGAGCCGGCCAAGCGTGAGCGCGCCCGCGCCGTCATCGCGCCCCGGAACGATGCGCACATCACCACCTCCAGCCAGGTCCTGAGCGAGTTCTACACCGTCGTGACCCGTAAGCTCGCCTCTCCGATGTCCGACGAGCTGGCGGCGCAGTTGGTCGACCGGCTGTCCCAGCTCCCGGTCGTGCCCGTGGACGCAGACCTGGTCTTGCGAGCCATCGCGGGCAGCCGGGCCTGGGGCATCTCCGTCTGGGACGCCCTCATCATCCGCGCCGCCGAGGTCGCCGGCTGTGCGGTGGTCCTGAGCGAGGACCTCGCAGATGGAGCGACGTACGGCTCCGTCCGGATCTCGAACCCGTTCGCCTGACGAACCCGTTCGCCCGACGAAACCGTTCGCCAGGCGAACACCGCGGACTCAATCCACGAGCACGATCGCCCGGGATATCGGCGAAGTCGGCCGGGTCGAGGGTCCACAACCCGGCATCACGGCTGATGGCATGCGCGGCGATGGCAAGGTCCACGCTCCTCGCCCGCGCCCGGCGCACACTCCGGTACAGGCGCGCGGCGACCTCTGCCTGCTGCAGAGCGAAGGGCAGCACGGCCTCCTCCGGGAAGAGCGCCTGCTGTGCCGCCAGCTCCTCTGGCCGTCGTGGGCCGCGCCACCACTCGTAGAGCACGAGGGTCGGGAGCGCAAGTCGCTCGCCGGCCTCGATCAGGGCACGCATCCTGGGCGCCGATCGGCGCGACCCCGTGAGGCTGTCGATCAGGGCGGACGTGTCGACGATGATCACGACCGGCGACGGCCACCCTCGCGGCGAGCGCGACGGATCTCGGCCAGCTCCGCATCGACGTCACTCGGAGGGCGCTCGGGAATGGCGGCCACGACCTCGTCGAAGACACCGAGCATGCGGATCCGCTCGACCTCCGAAAGCCGGCCCATGCGCTCGGCGTAGTCGCGGATCGCCTCCCGAACGATCTCACTCTTGGGCTTGCCCAGCGAGACGGATGCTTCGTTCAGCCGGACGGCCGTGGGCTCGTCGAGACTGAACGTCATCTTGGTCGTCGCCATACTACGGCCATACTACCATACTCAGACCGGTTTGCTCGTGAGCACGCCGGACTCGGGACTGGGCGCAGTGCTACGGTGACCTCGACCGCGGGTCGCGCGGCGCGGACGACCTGTTTCTCGGCGGCTTGCGCGCCAGCGCGGGCGTCGCGCAGGAGAGACCAAGGGGGGTAGGAACGATGTCCGTCCAAACGAGGAGCCTGGGCTCCGCCATCCTCGCGAGCCTGCTGCTGCTCATGGTGCAGCTGCCTGCTGCGGCGGTGGAGACGAGCGGCACGCTGAGGCAGTCGTGGCTCAGCGGGTGCACGGTCTCAAACCAGCGGACTGGTCACGGGAGCCGGAGTCTCCGGGCCGCGGTCCACCGAGCACGTCCCCACGACCTGCTGCTGGTGAGCGGGACCTGCCGCGAGACCGTGGTCATCGACAAACCACTCGCCATCGGTGGTATCACGATGTACCTCAACCGGCCCTTGCCCTTCCACCACATGACGCTCGAGCCCAGACTCCGTAGCCGTTCCGGTCGGGTGGCGCTCATCGTGGACCCGGCGGTCGACGAGCTCAGCATCGGCATCGCCATCCGCGGCGGCATCGTCATCGGCGATCCCGACGCCACGAGACGACAGCTGCCGGACGTGCCCATGTGGGACTGGCATCAGCCGCGGACGTTCGATCGTACCTGCGTCGTCGACGACGCGCCCGGCAGCCTCGACGCGGCGGTGGCCGGATCGGCAGTCGGTGCCTCCTGGGCCTTTCGGGGCCGCTGCAGGGGAAGGCTCCAGATCGATGTCCCTATGACCATCCGCGGTTCGCGCCGGGCCACGACCGGACCCGGGGGCGGCATCGTCGACAGCGGTGTCCCGCTCCTCCCGGATAGCATCGTCGTGGACCCGTCGGTCGAACGACTCACCCTTGCCGCCTTCCGTATCAACGGCTTCTCCATCGGCGACGTACATGTCCGCGACGAGGCGCCGTAAGCGTCGCAAAGGCCACGGGTCCCCGAGCACTGCGCCGAGGTGAAGCTCGAGCCCGGTCTGAGCGAGATCAGGGTGGCTATCAGGGTGTCGCGGCAAGACAGTTAGGCGTCCTCGTCGTCTGTTTCCAGAAAGAGACAGCGCGCCGATGCACGTTCGTCGTGCGCCGACCGCCGAGGCGACAGGCACGCATCGCCGCGGACCAGGGCGTGGACATCATCATCGCCCAGGGTGCCGAGGCAGGCGGCTACGGCGCTCCCCTCAGCGGCCTGGCGCTCATCCCGCAGGTCGTCGATGCTGTGGCGCCCATGCCGATGGTGGGGGCCGGCGGCATAGTGACGGGCGCGGCGTTGCGGCCGTCCTGCTCCTGGGCGCGGTCGGCGCCAACGTCGGGACCCGCTTCCTCGCGACCCACGAGGCCTCGCTCAACGACGGCTGGAAGGAGCGCCTGCTGGAGACTCCATCGGACGAACGGCTCCGTCTCGAGCGAGCGCTCATGCAGCCGGGCAGTGCCGACGGCCAAGTGCCCTACGTCTCCCTGCCGGTGACGTCCGAGACAGCCAGCGAAACGGACGTCCCGGTCTCAGGCCTGGGCAGCGGTGCCGTCCGTTCGGTGCTCCCGGCTGCCGAGGTCGTGGAGATGCTCGTGCGAGGCGCGGAGCAGAGCCTGATGCGAGCCCAGGAGTTGCTGACCGCCGGCGTACCCGCGTAGCCTCAGCCGGGACAGGCTGTCGTAGCGCTCATCTGAATGAAGCTTGTGGATTCCGGTGTCCCGTCCACACTGACCCGCTATGGCGAATGGGCCCCTACGGCAACGTGGGGTCAGCCGTCGTCAGCGGCGCCCTATACGCGGGGAAGTAGTCTCGATCGAGGGCTGCCCCTGGCTCCAGGGTCGACGCTCGTGCCCGAAGCAGATCTGCGTAGGCTCGTCGATCGAGTACCCAGCCACCGACGTGGAATCCGTGCCGTCGCGGAGAGAATTGGCTCTTGAACCAGAACAGTGAATCGGATCGTCCCCCTCGACCCCCACCGATATGCAAGACCCGGGCGCCACGATCTCGCGCCCACTGGATGGCGTCATCGACCAGGACACGGTTCGGTGACAGTGGGAGGTAGGCATCGTCACTCGCTCCGAGATGCCACGACGCGAAACCGTCGAACTCGGTGAACAGGCCAGCCGCAAGGACCGTCTCGGCTTGTGAAACCAGGAGCAAGCTAAGGTGTTCGTCGAGGTTGGTACGCAGGAGCTCGAAGTAGGCGTCGTTGAAGAAGTAGGCGTTAGCGGCTCCTGCGCGCTCCATCGTCAGGCGATAGAGCTGCGTGAACGCTGATATCTGCTGCCAGTCCTCGTCGTGGTGCGTGGTGACGCCGGCACGGCGTGCTTGGTTGATGCGACGACGCACGTCTCTTCCGTAGCCCTCCCGGATGGCCGATATGTCTGGCTCGAGGTCGATCGACACCGTCGAGCCAACCATGTGCACGCCGCCCGTCCCGTGTGATGGGTCCAGCGGCCAGGTCAACGAGGGCGCGATCGATGCATTGCCGAGCAGAGGATGGAAGCGCGTGAACGCCGACACTACGTGCTGAGCACGCCACGTCGCCAGGATCGCGCGCCAGGCGTCTGTCAGGAAGGGGTCATCCACTTCACAGCCCCAGTGCAAGGGTCCGGGGTAGCCGTAGACCGACGTGACATCGACGGCACCAGAACCGGCCAGCTCGGGGGGTGAGTCCACGGACCTGAGCAGATACGGCCAGGCCAAACCCTGCTGCCCGCGGCGGGCCACGACCAGGTAAGCAGAGGCATCACCTGTCCGCTCGGAGAACGCGTGGTAAGCGGCAGAGTGGTGGAAATCGTGTCGGACGTCGGCCAGGCTGGCATCCCACGAGGGGTCGCTGGGCCGATACGACTGCACGTCGACCGGGGGCACTGTCTCTGGGGGCGAGCTCGGCGGCTCAAGGCCTGGAACCACGACGAAGGTTCCCCCTTTGGCGATCTCGTGATCCGAGACCACGACTGGGCTGTCGATGCCGCGCGACCCCGCGACAGGACGGATCGCGCTAATCAGCTTATTGGGTTCTGCTACAAGGTAGAGTCATGCCGGCACCGGGCGACGATACTGGAGGATAGCCCGCAGCCCGACTCCCTGCCGGGCTCATGTGCCTTCACCCATCGCCTGACATCGCAGGAGAGGCAACGGCAGCATGTACGACTTGAGCGGTACGTTCATCGAGTGAGTACGACCGGGCCGCTACACCGGCGGGCGCTTTCCATCATCGCCAGACAGGCTTGGGTGCGGAAGGCCGCCGTCAGCACCCCGTTGCTGCGTGATGTCGCATGGCGGTTCGTGGCGGGCGAGAGCCTGGACGCCGGCCTCGACGTCGTGCGCGACCTCGATGGCCGGGGCGCGAGGGCAAGCCTCAACTACCTGGGAACCCACGTTCGCCACGAGCCCGACTGTGTCGCCGCTACCGATGCCATCGTCGATATGGTGCGAGCGATCGAAGCCGCCGCTGTCGACTGTCACGTCTCGATCAAGCTCACCCAGATCGGACTCGACGTCGATGCCGATCTCTGCCGGGCCCAGCTCGATCGGATCCTGCGGACAGCGCACGACGCCTCGGTCTTCGTGTGCATCGATATGGAGGAGTCCGCGTACGTGGACGACACGCTGGCCGTCTTCGAGGACGTGCGCCGCCGCTACGGTCCCGACGCGGTCGGCATCGTGGTGCAGTCGTACCTGCGCCATCGACAGGCCGACCTCGATCGGCTGATCGAGAGCTCATCTCGTGTACGCCTCGTCAAAGGCGGCTACTGGGAGGCGTCCGACGTGGTCTTCCGCGGCGAGGAGACAGACAGGGCGTTCATCTCTGACATCGAGCGCCTGCTTCGGGGAGGCGTGCAGCCGGCGATCGCGACCCACGACGAGCGAGCCATCGCGAAGACCAAGACCACGGCTGCGCTGCTCGGTCTGGATAAGGACGCGTTCGAGTTCCAGATGCTCTATGGCGTGAGGCACGACCTGCGTGATCGACTGATCGGCGAGGGCTACCGCGTCCGTTGCTATGTGCCCTTCGGGGATGCCTGGTATGCCTATGTCCTGGGCTGCCTACGCAGCGTCGTCGGCAGCACCGTCCACCAGGTACGCACCCGCGTGCCCCGCCGCCCCAGCAAGCGCCGGCGTCGCGACGAGCCCTGACGTTGAAGTGACCATGTGACCTGTCACCGCGAGATGGTCAGGTCTGCCGCTTCTTCGCGAACCGCGTCCGTGAGGGAAATCTGACCCGGGAAGTGGCGCTGGAACGGATGGCGACCGAGGCACAGCCCTCGCCGGATCGACTGGCCGAGGCGTGCGACACCCTGGACCTCCCCGCCGAGATGTTCACCTGAGCCGTCCGCTCGTCGCACACTTGGCACCGATGCCCCGGGCACCGCGCCCGACTCGGCGGTCCCCGATAGGTGGCGCGACGGCGGCGATTGGCGAAAGGCTGAGGTCATGCGAGCGACGGCTGCCGGAGGGGAGCACAGCGCCGGTCGCTCGGGTGGCAGCGGTCGGGCCTCTCCTGCTGCCCTGGTCCTCAGCAGCCGACGCAGTCGTTCGGGGTGTTGCCCTCGACCGTTGAGCCCTGGATGGTGATCGACCCCTGGTTGTAGATGCCACCACCCGTCGTGCCAGCACGATTGCCGGTGATGGACGAGTCATACACCCTGACCTCACCAGTGTTGTAGATGGCGCCGCCATAGGTCGCGGCGGTGTTGTTCGCGAACAGCGAGTCCGTGACCGTCGCCCAGTTGCTGTTGCACAAGGCACCCCCGAACTGCTCGCTCGTGTTCCCCTTCAGCGTGGAGTTGCGGATGATCAGCGAACCGCTGTTGCCAATCCCACTGCACCCGCCGCCACGGTCTCCGGAGTTTCGAAGGATTCGGGTCCCTTCCAGTTCCATCGACCCTTCGTTGCGTACCGCTCCCAAACACTGGCTCACCTCCGAGTCGCGGAGGATCATCGAGCTGCCGGACCGGTTGAAGACCTCGGGCTCGTGATCTCCGCCATAGCAGTCGGTGATCGTCGACCGAGTCAGCGTCACCGAACCACGACTGCTGTCGATCGCCTGCTCGTGCTCCGTGATGACCGTATCCAGGACGACGGCGTCGCCGCTGTTCAACACCCCGGTGGTCAAGGCACTGCCGGGCATCCTCAGGCGTTCCAGCCGAACGGACCCGGCGTTGGTGATCCCGACGCGATGGAGCCGCAAGTCGGAGATGACCACGGTGGCACCGCTAGCGATACTCAGGGCCGTCCCAGGGATCGGTGCCTGCAGGGTAGGAGCGTCCCCCACGCCCTTGATCGTCAGGTCCTTGTCCAGTTCGGGCATGCCCGAGTCCCAGTCGACGTTGCAGGTGCCCTTCACGAGCAGCGTGTCGCCGGTCTTCGCGGTACGCACCGCCGCCGGCAGGTCGTCACCGTCCCCACAGTCCACGACCCTGGGCAGGGTGCGGAAGGGAAGCACGTCCGAGACCGTCTTGCCGCCGGCGTTGGTGGCGATGGTCCGTAGCAAGTAGTCGGTCTCGGGACTCAGTCCCGTGATGACCTGGCGGTGATCGGCGTACTTGTAGCTCGTCTCCTCGGCCCCGAGGCGCCAATCGCTCGCGCCGGAACGGCGGTACTCGGTCCGTGCGGGACCGGGCTTGTCGAGGCTGAACCGGACGACCACCCGCTGGTCGGCGGGCTCGACGTTGATGTCCTTGATGACCGGTGGCGGTGGCGCGAGCGTGGTGAAGCGCACGATCGGTGAGACGGTCTCGCCCCCGAGGTTCGTGGCCACGACACGCAGTTCGTAGTCGGTCTCGGACTTCAGTCCCGTGACGACCTGGCGCTGATCGGCGTACTTGGAACTCGTCTCGTTGGCGCCGACGCTCCACGGGGTCGTCCCTGCCTCGCGGTAGTCGGTCCGCGCCGGACCCTTGGCTTCGAGGCTGAAGGTCACGATGGCGCGGTCGTGTTTGGGCTCCACGTCGAGGCGCGTGATGACCGGTGGATCGGGCGGATCGAGCGGGACGAACCTGACAGCGTCGAAGGCGAGCTTGCGACGGGACCCTCGTGAGTCGAGGGTCTTGTCGCTGAGCCGGACTTCGGCCTTCGCGGCGAGTCGGAAGGTGCCGAGGTCCATCCAGGCGTTGCGGTTGGCGTACTGGTTGCGCACGCGCTGGACCCAGCCGTCCTGCGTCTTGATCTTGTACGCGGCCTTGCGACTGCTGGCGTGCGCGCCCGGAATCTTCACCGACACGGCGTACAGTCCCGGCTCATCGAAGGTGACGCTCCAGATGCCGATGCGCGATTGCGTGCGCCGGGCCGGCAGCCAGAAGTGATGATTGGCGTAGCCACCCAAGGATGCCCGCCAGCCGGGACCGACCCGTCGGAAGCCAGCGGACACATCGTCGACGACGACATCGCCCGGTGCGGCTACCTCGACATCCGGTGTCTGAGCCACGGTCGGCCCGGGGTCGGCCACCGACCCGAGGGCCGTGACGATGAAGACCGCCATGATCGCGGACACTGCGAACCTGCGCATGAGTGAGGACCCCCTTCTTCGCGTCCATCCCCTCTGCCTTGGGCGATCAGGTGCGGGACGCGGGCGCCACCAAGGCCCGACAACACAGCCTCACCTCGGTTCAGGACCGCGCGCAAGTGCCATCGGGGTCAAACCTGCAGGACACCAGCACCCCCCGCTACTCTCTCGCCATGAACCACGAACCTGACCTTCAAGCCACCGCCGACATGCTCTCCGAGGCCGGCCTGGTCGAGGAGTACGTCAACCAGGATGGCAAGCCGGCGCTACGGCTGTCGCCCAAGGGCGCGCAGTTGGGCCGCGCCCTGGCGATGGCCGGTGACGACGCCGATCCTCAAGCTGTGCTCGAGGCGTTGCTGGGGGAACGAGCATAGGGCACGAAGTGGCCCACCCCTCGCGGGACGGGCCACCGAGGTCATGGATGGACCGGCCCGGATGAGCTCGACGGCCCACGCTTCGACGTCCTCCAAGCGGATGGATCGCCTACTGATCGGGCCCGGCCTCTGGAGCCGTCCGAGGCGAGCCGAGGGAGACGGCTGACGAGCACCCCTCGGTCACGGGCTGCCGGCGTCCTTCGGAAGGTCAGATGCCTGCGGCTGGCCACCACGGGACCGGGTCGTCCCATGTCCGGTACAAGTAGAGGATTCGCGGTGATCCGGCACAAGTGGAGGATCGCCCTCTGCTCTAGGTCTTCCACGCAATAGAGGGCATGCCACGAGGGAAAGCTGGCTCCGGCGGTAGGATCCGACCCTACGACCGATCGACCAGCAGCCGACGGGTTCGACGGTCGCGCTGTCTCGACGGCGAACCTGTATTGAACCTCGAGGCCTCAATCCATTCTGGACTGCACCGGGGCTCGGCCGGTGCGCATCCAAGACGGCGGTCTTTTCTCGGACGCCCGGCAGGAGGACGCGCATCGTGTTGGACGCGCCGCCTCGATCACACCGTGCGAGGTAGCTAGCGCAATGACACGGACGTGCTGGCTCCTCTGGCACGCGGAAGCTGGGCGAATTCCATGGCCGCGGGTGAGCCCATGAGGTCGTACCAGGCTGCGTAGAGCATGGCGAAGAGCGACGGGCCGATGAGGTCGCGGACAACGAGAACCGACGCCGCATACTGCGCTGCGTCGCCGACCGGAGGATACGTCCGCTGGTTCAGGACTCCGGTTCCGTCGCCTCGAGGTCACCGGGGTCATCGCTAGCCGCCGGCTGGGAGAACAAGCCCAGGTACTCGTCATATCTGTAGACGCGGTTGCGCTTGAAGCCGGTCACCTCCTTGAGGATCGCTAGTTCCTCGAACGACGACACCAGCTTCGCCGCGGTCGGGAAGGAAACGTCGAGCAGTGTGCGCACGGCGTTGATGTTCACGAGCGGCTGCTGGAACAGGTGGTCCAGGAGCTTGAGAGCATTCGCGCCGAAATCCGCCACCCGGTGTCGATGGTGCTCCTGCAGCGCGACGATCCTCGCAGCCGTTTGGGCGGCCTCACTGGCGGTGACGCGTACGCCATCGAGGAAGAAGCGGATCCAGCCCTCCCAGTCTCCCTGCTCTCGGATGGCCGTCAATCTGTCGTAGTACTCGGTTCGGTGGAGGCGCAGGTAGTAGCTCAGGTAGAGCAACGGTTGCCTGAGCACCTGTCGCTGGACCAGCATGAAGGTCACCAACAGTCGTCCGACCCTGCCGTTGCCATCGAGGAACGGATGGATGGTCTCGAACTGCGCGTGCACCATCGCCAGGTCGATCAGGTTCGGCCAGGGTGAGGGCGCATGGAGGTACTTCTCCAGGTTATCGAGAGCTTGATTCATCTCATGTGGCGGAGGAGGCACGAACCTCGCCGTAGCCAGCGTCCCACCCTCGGGGCCGATCCAGTTCTGTGATGTCCTGAACTCACCAGGTTGGCGCTCCGCTCCCCGGCCAGTGGCTAGCAGCTCCGCGTGGATACTCCCTGATGAGTCTGAGCGATATGGGTAGTTCCGAGAGCCGCGCCAGGCCGCTATACATCGCACGGACGTAGTTGACTACCTCATGGACGTCGGCGGGGAGGTCGTTGGACTCGCCCTCGAGCTCATACGCCAGCACGTCATCCAGGGTGCTCTGGGTGCCTTCGATCTGCGAGCTCAACACGGCCTCGCGACGAACGTACATCGCTACGAAGAGGGAGGGGTTGGGGAGGATGTACGCGACGCCATCGAGGCGACCCAACGCTTGGTCGGCCGCCGAGAGGAGACCCAGTTCCACCGGGCTGATGGAGAGAGGAGGCTCCGGCGGCAACGGTGCGGGTATGAAGGCTCGGTAGCCCGTCAGCTGGTTGACGTAGCGGCCAGCGCGGCCCAAGTTGCCCTGTGCCATCACCGTGCATCTCCAGATGAGCCCACGGTCAGCATCGTGTTGGGGGCTTCATCAAGGCGCCGGCGGCCAGTGTCATATGCAAGCGGCTGTCACCAGTGCCTTCCATACGTGCTACTCGGGCACACATGCGCTCCGATCTCCTTTGATATGCCTCGAGTGGCTACCGTCGTGCTTAAGTGGTCTCTCCAGATGACTTTAACACGAACGAGGAGGTCGATGAACCTGAGGGAGCCTTCACGCGCTTCATCGTCAAGAGCCCAGGCGACGAATCCGCGCAAGCGTCTGCACGCCGAGCATCCTAGCTAGCCGTTCGGTCATGCCTTGGCTTCTGACAGTTGCGAGATAGTATCTCCATAGGTGTTCCGGTCGACCGGAGAACGATTGGCGCCACCCATTGGCTGCCGACCTCGATTGCCGGGCGCCGGCGGGCAGGTTTCAGGGCCGATGGCCACTCGGCTAGCAGCCGGCTAGCACCACATGGGCGGTACTTGTTGCAGGGTTCCGCCAAGGGTGTTCCATTCCTGCTAACCGTCCAGATCCGTACGGCTAGTGACGACGGACTACCCCGGCGATCCTCGCCTCGCACTCGGCCACGAGATCGAACAACTCCCAGACGGCGTATTGGCGGTCCCACGTCCCCCGGCTGATCTGGGCCAGGACGCCCGCGGATTCCAGTCGCTTGAGGCCATCGAGCGTCCGCTGCGGGCTCGCCCGATCATCTTGCTCGCGGTCGAGGCCGAGAGGATGGGAGAGGCAGGGATCGATCTCGAGCAGTCTCGCCGCTGAGGGCTCCACCAGCACACCCTGCCGCTCGTACCGCCGGCGGCTGCGGCTCCACTGCAGGACCACGGCCGAGAGGCGCGAGTGCTTGCGAGCTCGGCGGGTGAGGGCGGTATCGCCGCTGGGCAGGAACCAGAGGTGCTCCATGTCCGCGCATGCGAGGCAGAAGGCCTTGTCGCCGTCGAGCCGAATCGCGCTGCCGCGGCCCAGGTCGGCGTCGCAGCCGTCGCAGTGCGAGTCGCGGCGTGACCAGAAGACGGCGATGTCCCTGGGCTTGGCGGGTTCGGAGTCAGCCATCGCTACCCTCAGGCTACGCCCCTACGGGAAGCGAGCAGCGTCGAACATCGAACAGAACGCGGGCCGGCGCTTGTTGTCCTCGCGGACCGCCGCCGCGTACGCCCGGAACTCGCCCTGCCGGCCCAAGGCGACGCTGATGCGCTCGATCCGCCGCAGCAAACCGATGGCCGTGGTGTAGCTGCGGCGATCCGCCTGTCGGAGCACCTCGGTCACCTCCGCCTTGAAGGCCGCCATGGCCTCCTCCGGATGGGTGTCCTCGGTCCGCTTGGCCAGCCTCGATAGCACGACGCGCTCGCAACCGAGCTCATGGGCAGCGTTCCAGGCAGCATCGTGCTCGGCCTCTCGCTCGTGGATGGTCACGAGCGTGGTCCCAGCAGCCACGGGGTCGCGATAGGCGGACCGGACCCGCTCCAGCACCCGTGGCCGCCATGCGGCCCACGCGCCGATGCTCTCGGACGTCTGCTTGAGCACTTGGTACGACTCGAGATCCGGTCGCTCCTCGAACGCCCTCCAGGCCAGGGCCACGGCGTCGTCGCCGCGCTCGTGCTCGAGATAGGCGCGGGTCAGGAACTCGACCAGCCGTCGGTCCGTGCGCACGCGGAAGGCCTCGACGCCTCGCTCGGCCCACTCGAGCGCCTCGTCGAGCCGGCCGGCGCCCCGGCAGACCTGCGCCAGCTCAAGGAACCGGTAGGCGCTCGAGCGGTCGCGGCTCATGATCTCGATGAGCCCATCCACATCGCCCTGGGCACGGGCCAGCGACTCCATCATCCTGGTCAAGGTGAAGTCGCGGTGGCTCTGCCGGGGCGGCAGCCGGTCGGGATCGGCACCGGGCCCTCGCGCCGGGACCTCCGACCACTGCGCCTCGGCAAGGCGCCGATACTCGGCCAGCCCGTCCTTGCCGAGCACATCGGCATAGCGCTCAGCCGCGCCCGAGAACTCGTCCCATTCACTCACAAGCTCCTTGCAGAACAGATCCTGAGCCAGGTCGAACGGATCGAGGCCCGGCCGCTCGGCATGCCGCGAGATGAATCTGCTCGAACCGCCGTAGCAACTCCGCGTGGTAGCCGTCCGAGTCGTCACTCTTCTCGATGGCTGCGCCGACGCGCTGGAGTCCGCGCTCGGCCAGTCCGATGACCGCTCCCGCCTGGCCCTGGCCGATGGCCCGCTCGATGGCATCGGCCACGTCCTCCACCCCCGCCGCCCACGTCGGCACCTCCGCGTAGTCGAGGAAGCCGTACACGGCGGTGGCACGATCGAGCGCCCGGCGCAGGTGTCGCAGCGAGCCTGTGGCAGCCGTGTCGGCGCGCAGCTCGATGCGGGTCCTCAGGGCATCGTCGCGCGACATCTCGTCCTGGGTGAGTTCGACCAGCTGGTCATGGTCGAGGTCCGTGAGGTACGCCCTGATGGGGTCGTTGGCGTCGGGATCGACCGTCCCGAGCGGTTCATCCCACCACGCGTCGGGTCGGAGGACTGCCGAAGCCGATGATGCGCGGCCGGTGCGTCGCGCCGCGAAGACGTGCTCTGCCTCGGGCTCGATCCAGGCGAGAGCCAGGGCCACGCAGTGCTTGCAGAAGGTGCCGGCGTCCCCCATCGGGCAGGTGCAGGAGTTCATGAGACGACCTTCAGCGGCCCAGAGCCGGACGACGTAGGGCTCGGTGCCGAGTACCACGGCCTCGATGGCGTCGTTCGATGCGCTGACGTCTCCGACGCGACCGTCCGCCACATATCCGACGCCGCGCTCGAAGGACCGCCGGCCAGCCATGGCTTCAGCGGTGGGGATGTCGAGAACGGCGCGGAGCTCGCTCATGGCCACGGGTCGATGGTAGGGCGTGCTGTCGTTTGCGACCTCCAGGTGACGCACTGCGCATCGCTCTCCATCAGGAGCGACTCGACTCACGATATCGTCCTGGGATGGGTGACAGCCGGTACCTGGGATCGAAGGTGGTGATTGACGCGAGCTAAGGGAGGACAGGATCGTCCGCTGCGAGCGGCGGTTTGGAGCGTGTGCGACCATCCTCTCCCAGGAGGTCACCATGACCACGATCATCGATCGGCACCGCGCGGATATCGAAGCGCTCTGCCGCACCTACCGGGTCAAGCGTCTCGACGTCTTCGGCTCAGCGGTCAGGGAGGACTTCGATCCCGCCCGGAGCGACGTGGACTTCCTCGTCGAGTTCGAGCCGGATCCTGGTCTCAACACGTTCCATGCCTACATGGGCCTGCGGAGCGAGCTTTCTCGCCTCCTCGGGCGACCCGTCGACCTTGTCATGCCGACCGGGGTGCGCAACCGCTACTTCGCACAGGAGATCGAGGCCACGCGCGAGCCCCTCTATGCCGCGTGATCCGCGAGCGCTCCTGGCCGACGCCCTCGAGGCCGCTCGGTCGATCGAGCGCTTCCGCCGAGACCTGGACCTCGATAGCTTCCGTGCCGACGAGTTGGTCCGAGCCGCTGTCGAGCGCAAGTTGGAGATCGTGGGCGAAGCGTTGAACCGGCTCAGCCGCGAGGAACCGGAACTCGCCGGGCGCATCCCGGACATCGGGCGCATCGTGGGATTCCGCAATGTCCTCGCCCATGGCTATGACGTCGTGGATGACGAGATCGTGTGGGACGCGATCACGATCGACCTGCCGGAGCTCACCACGAGGATCGAGACGATGCTCGCGGAGTTGGATGCCGAGAGAACGCCCGGTCAGGGCTGACGGCGCGCGTCGAGCGTCGTCCGAACGGGACGGGGTAACGTCGGATCGAGAGGGGTAGCATCAGCTTGACCTCCGTCCGCCGGCTGGGCCCACGGTCGGGATTATTCAGTCAGTCACGCAGTCAGTCACGGATGCTTGGAACGGGGTGGTCGGGAGTGGGACGGAGTCGCCCGAAGATGGCATTCCACGAAGGAAAGCTGGCTCCGGCGGTAGGATTCGAACCTACGACCAATCGGTTAACAGCCGACCGCTCTACCACTGAGCTACGCCGGAACGGGCGCGGCCAGAGGATAGCATCTTGGCGGCCGACTCCCCTTCCGCGGGTCCCCTTCCGCGCGGCGGCGTCTGGCCGCACCGTGGGCGTGCCCGGGAGTACTTCCGGACCCCTGTCGTGGTGCGTCCTGCCACCGCTAGCATCGGTCGAGTGGACGGCGACCTCTCCTCCCCATGGCTCCTGTTCGTCGCGGCCGGCCTCATCGGCGGCATCGTGCTGTTCGTGCGTGGCCTGGTGGCCTATCGACGTGATCGGCTCATCTCATCGGTCGCCACCTCCAGCCTCGATGGCATCGCCGCCGGCGAAGTCCGCGTCAGCGGCGTCGTCGAGCCCATCGACCAGACGCTCATCTCACCGTTGCAGTCGAAGCCGTGCGTCTGGTATCGGGCTCGCGTCGAGACCACCGGCGACAACTCGCGCGTCTTGCTGAACGAGGAGAAGACCCAGGAGTTCCGGGTCCGCAACGCGACCGGCCAGATCCGCGTGGTGCCGGGAGGCGCACGCTGGGAGATCGATACCGTCTACGACGAGCGCACCAGCATCATGGGGGCCGAGCCGGTCGGTCTCAAACGCCGCAGTGGGGCCGCGTACGCCTCCTTCGTCGAGCGAGATCCCGAGCAGATGACCGAGCTCGAACGCCAGACGGCCGCACAGGCCCTGTTGACGGTCCAGCGCCCGGCCGAGAGCTTCGACGGGGCCGACTGGGATGATGGCGGGGTGTCCGCCTCTGTCTTCGGGGGCGGACAGGGTGGCCGACGCTACCGCGAGGCACGACTGGAGCCGGGTGAGACGGTGACGATCCTGGGCCAGGCCTGGCCATGGAGCGAGGTACGCGAGTCGCTGCTCGCCTGGCAGCCGGGCAACAACGTCGAGGCCGATATCGCTGCCGATCTCGCCTACGCGCGTGAGTTGGGTGTGCTGGCGGCCAGCCCGGAGGAGGCTTGGGGCAATGCCGCCATCCCCGGCTTCGGGATCGGTGCCCCGACCGCCCAGCCAGAGCTTGACCCCGGTGTCCACCAGCCCGATGTGCCGTCGGCCGAGATCCATCGGGCGGCGCTGGAGAGGTACGACATCCCCGATGAGGAGCTGGTGCTCTCGCGCGGCCTGCGTGGCGGCATGGTCATCTACCGGGGCACGCCGACCGACGCCACCAGCCACCACGATCCCACCTTCTGGGTCGGCGTCGTCGGGGCCGTGATGGCGGTGATGTGCGCACTCGCCCTCGGCGCCGTCCTCACAGGTACGCTGTAGCCATGGCGCTCGAGCTGGCCCTCATCGTGGCCGCCGTCCTGACGCTGGTGCTGGTCGTCTTCCTCGTGGTCGTCACCTACAACAACGTGGTCGCCCTGCAGCGCCGTTGCCAGCGCGCCTGGGCCAATATCGACGTGGCCCTCAAACAACGCCACGACCAGCTGCCCAACCTGGTGGCCGCCGTGCGCGGAGCGATGCACTTCGAGGAACAGGTGCTCGAGTCCGTGACGCGCGCGCGGGCGCGATACGAGCCCGATGCGCCGGTACACGACCAGGCGGTGGTCTCCGAGGAGACGAGTTCGGCGGTGCGTTCGCTGTTCGCCACCGTGGAGAACTACCCGGAGCTGAAGTCGCACGCCAACGTCATGGCGCTCCAGGAGGAGATCGAGCGACTGGAGACGCTCATCGCCCGACGCCGCGAACTCTTCAACAACCAGGTCTACCAGTACAACTCGACCATCCTGCAGGTGCCGGCGACGTTCCTGCGGCCGATGTTCGGCTGGCGCACGGTCGATTCGTTCAGCGCCGACGACGCCGAGCGGGTCCGGCCGACTGCCGACATCTATTCGACGAGCTGACGCGGCTCGATGGCGACAGGACGCGATGGCCACACGAACCGGGCCACGGTCGTGCTCGCGGTGGTCGTGCTGCTCTAGGCGAATGGTGTCAGGGTGGCAAACGGCCGCCGCACGGTAGCATCCATCGAATGGTCACTCTGGACATGCGCGATCCGTGTCGCTAGCCACAGCCTGGAATTCCGGCCCGGTGCCGTTGTTCCTGCCCGCTCTGGCGGTCTGGGCGGTGCTATCGGTCGTGCTGTCGGCGCCGACGGCACGGGCGCTCGATACGTCGCGGCTGGTCGCGTTCCTGGTCCTCGCTTCACTGGGATTGACGCTGACCGCGACGCTCACGCCGACATCGGAAGCCGTGGCCGGGGAGGTGCTGCGCGGTGGCACGTGCAGTCTTCGGCAGATGGGATTGCCATCGCTGAGTCAGCTGCTCCGACCCAATGACGTCAGCCTGAACGTCCTGCTGTTCGTACCGCTCGGTTTCGCATTGGGGCTGCTGCCGCTGGCCCGACGGTCGATCATCCTCATCGTCCTGGCGTTCGCGGTGCCACTGATGATCGAAACGTTGCAACTGGTGCTGGTGGGCCTGGGTCGCGGTTGCGAGAGCGGCGACGTCATCAACAACATGCTCGGTCTGGCCATCGGCCTCGGGATCGCCATTGGGATGCGGGCGGTGTACGCGTGGTGGCGGTCCGCCAGCGGTGCAAGCGCCGGGTAAGGGTCGGATAAGCCACAGTCATGTGGCGCGGCTCAGCATCTGCGGCGATGACGGGTCATACCAAGCGTGACGCTCGGGCGGAGCGGCAGGCACAGCAGGCGCTGACGGCCCTGGGCCGCGAGATCGAACTGGCACGCCTCAACCACGACCTCAGCCAAGCGGTCGCGGGACGCGCGATGGGCATCTCCGCGGCGTCCTGGAGTCGGCTGGAACGTGGGCGCAGCACCTACCTGCCGCTGGTCACACTCGCTCGAGCCCTTGCCGTGGTCGGGTTGGACCTCCATGTCCGCGCCTACCCCGGAGGCCAAGTGGTCCGTGATACTGCGCACTTGCAACTCCTCGAACGGCTGCTGTCGGTGCTTGGATCCACGGCCCGATGGCGAACGGAGGTGCCACTGCCGAATCCCGGCGATCGTCGAGCTTGGGATGCGCTCATCCAATTCGGCCATCTTCGGATCGGCGTCGAGGCTGAGACCCGTGCCCGCGATGCCCAGGAGCTGCAGCGGCGCCTGACGCTGAAACAGCGCGACGGCGCTGTCGACCGGCTGATCCTCCTCCTGGCGGACACCAGACACAACCGTGCCTTCCTGCGGGGCGTGGGTGCCGGCTTCCTGGCCGACTTCCCCGTGAGCAGCAGGCAGGCACTCGACCGACTCGCGGTCTCGGCCGATCCGGGCGGCAACGCCATCGTCCTGCTCTGATCCTCGGCCGGCGAGACCACCTTGCCGCTCGGGCGGCTTTGCATGAGATGCACGATCTCGACACGTTGACAACCGGATGTGCCGGTTCCTTGCAGCCGATGCACAGCACTGTCAAACACGCGCATCCAATGCAAAAGATCGGCAGATCAGCGTGCCAGCTGGTCGAGATGTTGCATCGAATGCAAACGGCGCCGAGAGGCCCCCCGTGGCGAGAGGCCCCCGTGGCGAGAGGCCCCCGTGGCGAGAGGCCCCCGTGGCGAGAGGCCCCCGTGGCGAGAGGCCCCGTGGCGAGAGGCCCCCGTGGCGAGAGGCCCCCGTGGCGGCCACAGAAGGGCGGGCGGTCCGCTGCCGCTCCCTACGCCGGGCCGCTTTGCATCTGATGCACGATCTCGACACGTTGACCACCGAATGTGCTCAAACCTTGCAGCCGATGCAAAGCAGTGGCAACCGCGTGCATCCAACGCAAGGAATCGGCAGATCAGCGTGCCAGCTGGTCGAGATGTTGCATCCAATGCAAACGGCGGCGAGACAGGGGTGGGGCGGCGAGACAGGGGTGGGGCGGCGGCACCCGCCGGGTCAACGGAGGTCCCAAGCGGGCGCCCTGCCACCCCGTGAACGCTACTCCAGGTAGTCCTTGAGCTTGCGGCTGCGCGAGGGGTGACGCAGCTTCCGCAGCGCCTTGGCCTCGATCTGGCGGATGCGCTCGCGGGTGACGTTGAACTCCTTGCCCACTTCCTCGAGGGTGCGGGAGCGGCCGTCCTCAAGACCGAAGCGCAGCTGCAGCACGCGCCGCTCGCGACCGGACAGCGAGTCGAGCACCGCTTCCACCTGCTCCTTCAAGAGCTGATGCGAGGCAGCATCCGCCGGCGCCAGGGCCGCGCGGTCCTCGATGAAGTCGCCCAGGTGCGAATCCTCTTCCTCACCGATAGGCGTCTCGAGCGAGACCGGCTCCTGTGACACCTTGATGATCTCGCGAACCTTGTCGGGCGTGATGAGGACGACGTTGTCGATCTCCTTGTCCTTCTTCTTGGGCAGCTTCACGTCGTAGGTGTGGCCCTCGCCCTCGATGGCGTAGTCGACGTTGACCGTCGGCCTGACCTTGCGGTCGTCCAGCACGTGCACCGTGATGGTTGCCATCTTGTCGGTGTTGACCTCGATATGGGCGAAGTTCACGGCTCCACCGAAGCGGTGCAGGATCTCGGTCGCGAACTCCGGCCCGACCGTCATGGCGAAGGCGATCTCCTCGACCGTCGGCTCACGACCAAGCTCCTGGAGCAGGCCGCGCGAAACGCGGATGAGGCGGTTGATGGTCTCGACCATGTGGACCGGGATGCGGATGGTCCGTGCCTGGTCGGCGATGGCGCGCGTGATGGCCTGGCGGATCCACCACGTGGCGTAGGTGGAGAACTTGAAGCCCTTCTCGTAGTCGAACTTCTCGACCGCGCGGATGAGGCCGATGTTGCCTTCCTGGATGAGGTCCAGGAATGACATGCCGCGGCCGATGTACTTCTTCGCGATCGACACCACCAGGCGCAGGTTGGCGGACGTCAGCGACTCGCGACCCTCGCGCCCATAGCGCACCACGATGCCTCGCCGGTTGCGCGGCTTCAGGTGCTCCTGGGTCATCTCCGGATTCCAGCCCCAGGCGTCCATGACGTCGGCTTCCTTGCCGGCGAGGATGTAACGGCGCAACGACTCGAGCGCGATGCCCTGCGACCAGTCGAAGAGTGCCCGCAGCCCCTTGTTGTCACGGCAGTCCTGGTCGCCGTTGTGGACCGACATGTAGCTGAAGTCGACGAGCGCAGCGAACTTGTCCGCGTCGGGCGCCTCGTCATAGTCGGCCAGCATCTTCTTGGCGTCCTTGAGCACGGCCTTGGGGTGCTCCTCGGTGGCCGCCCGCTGCGCACCGGTGAGCTTGAGGTCGGGCGAGGCCACGAGGAGGCCGTCCTTCTCGCCAGCGCGGATGGCACCCATGACGATGCGCTCGGCATCGGCCGCGAAGTAGTCGAGCCGGTGCTCGGGCCGCTTCTGGCGGCTCTTGTGCTCGGTGTCGTTCTTGGTCCACTCCCACAGCGCCAGCACCGCCCGCCAGGGCTCGGCCACGATCTGCTCGCCGAGCTCGATGGCCTTGGCGAAGACGACCTCTTCCTCGGCGTTGAGCAGGGGGACCTTGCCGATCTCCTTGAGGTACATGCGGACGGGGTCGTCGATGCCGACCATGTCCTGGGCCATGGCCTCCAGCTCGGCCTGGGTGGAGGGCTTGTCGTCGTCGTCATCCTCGAGCTTGGACGGCGGGTCCTGCCAGGGTTGCTTCTGGCTCTCCTCGACGGTGACCTGCAC
Source organism: uncultured Chloroflexia bacterium (assembly GCA_963778955.1). Taxonomy (GTDB): domain Bacteria; phylum Chloroflexota; class Limnocylindria; order Limnocylindrales; family CSP1-4; genus JAFMJV01. The sequence goes on along the minus strand of CAVZWI010000001.1, from coordinate 1,697,213 downwards.
GCCCAGTTCGGCCGCGGCGCCGAAGTTGCGCGGTGCGCCGATGACGTCTTCCGCCTCCGGCTGGACGGTATCGCCGTCCATGTCTCGCTTGCCCCGCTCGAGGACCGATGCCACGAGCAGCTTGTCAGTAGCGTCAGTTGCCATGGGTGACCTCCACTTGATCGGATGGGTTGGACTGGTTGGGTCGGTTGTGTTCGTCGGCTTCGTCGGCGGGCCGGGGATGGATGCGTCTTCGTGCCAGGAGCGACGAATCGGCCACGGCGCGATCGAGCTCCAGGCGACGTCGCTGCAGGTCCAGGACCTCGTGCTGGAGCCGCCCGAGCTCAGCGTCGTCGTCGTCGGCCTCGGCGTCGGCCAGGCGGGCACGCGTGTACTCGATGCGTTCGGCCAGTCGGCCGCGTTCCAGGGTCAGCAGGCACTGGTCGATGGCCTGCTGGATCTGCGCCTCCTGGTCGGGCAGTGGGTCGGTGCGGGCCATCAGCGTCTGCGCCACGGCTCGGACGGTCGGATCCAACGTCCCGATGAAGGCCGCCCGGTCGAAATGGTCGGAGCCTTGCTGCGTGAGCGCCTCGCCCAGCGCCTTCCACAGCTCGCGCGCGGGCTGCGTCACGAAGGGGTCTCGCTCTAGGCCTTGCGCGGTGGCGTGGTAGCGGCGGGGGTAGCGCAGCATCAGCCGCAACAGGGAGGCCTCGGCCGGCTCGATGGCACGCTCGACGGCGCGAGGATCGAGGGCATCAGGCTGGGTCATCACCGCCTCGAGGTTGATGCGCGAACCCACCTGCGCGGCGTGGCGGGCGCCCCCGGGAAGCGGCTCATCGCGCCGACGCAGCGCTTCCAGGAGGGTGCGTTCTTCGACGCCGGAGCGGCGAGCCAGCAGTTGCAGGTAGCCATCACGGCGCACCGGGTCGCCGATGGTACGGAGCGTCGGTAGCACGGCCGCGACCAGCTTCTCGCGGCCCGACACGGTGCTGGGGTCGAAGCGTGACGCCGCGCGGTCGATGAGGAACTCCATGATGGGCTGGGGGTGCTCGGTGGCCTCCCGCCAGGCGTCCGGATCGTCGCGGATGATCTCATCGGGATCGCGGCCGTCAGGCAGTCGGACCACGTCGACGTCGGTCAGGCGACCCCGATACGGCGAACGCTCGATCTCACCGACCAGCGCCGTCAGCTCGGTGGCTCCGAAGGCGGCGGCCCCCTGCCCTGCTGCATCCACGTCATAGGCCAGCGCGATGCGCGGCGCGTAGCGTGTCAGCAGCTCCACCTGGCCCGCGGTGAGCGCGGTGCCCATGCTGCAGACGACGTTGGTGAAGCCGGCCTGGTGGGCCATCAGGGCATCGGTGTTGCCCTCCACGAGCACCGCCACGCCCGCCTTACGGATGGCCGACTTGGCCTTGTCGATGAGGAAGAGCGTGCGACCCTTGTCGAAGAGCGGCGTCTGGGGTGTGTTGAGGTACTTGGGGCCTGTGTCCTCACCCTGGGCGCCGAGGATGCGGCCGGTCATGCCGGTGGCGCCGCCCGAGGCATCGCGGATGGGGAAGATGACGCGTGCCCGGAAGCGATCGTAGACACCGCGGCCGGTGCGCCGACGGCTGACCAGCCCGGCAGCTTCCAGGTCCGCTTCGGGGATCTGGCGCTTGCCGTTGAGCGCGTGGGTCATGGCGTCCCAGGCGTCGGGCGCCCAGCCCAGGCGGAAGGTCTCGATGGTCTCGTCGGTGAAGCCGCGATCATGCAGGTAGGTGCGGGCGGCCTCACCAGCAGGGTGAGTGGTGAGGACGTGGTGGTAGAACGAGATGGCGGCATCGAGCGCGTCACGCAGTCGCTTGCGCTGGGCGTCTTCCGCGCTGGTGCGCTCGCTGAGCTCGACGCCGGCCCGACCGGCCAGGGAGCGCAGCGCCGTGGGGAAGTCCACGCCATCGCGTTCCATGACGAAGTTGAAGATGTCCCCACCGCGGCCGCAGCCGAAACAGTGCCAACGCTCCCGCGTGGGCGTGACCGTGAACGAGGGTGTCTTCTCACCATGGAACGGGCAGAGACCCTTGAACGTGGTCCCGGCCTTCTTCAGCTGGATGGTCTCGCCGATGAGATCGACGATGTCCAGCTTCTCCTTGATGGTGGCGGCTACGCCGATCGACAAACTGGCAATGCCCCTTCTCTGGTGTGTCCCCCTGGCGTCGTGGGTCGCTCCGCGATCTCAGCGTTGGAAGATCGCGATCCTCAGCGTGGGCCGATCGCGGTCCTCACCGGCAGACCGCCCGCCCGACCCATCCGCCCTGCGCTCGACGGACACACGAGTCGCCTTGTCAAGTCTTGACAAGGCTCCGAAGCCACATTCTAGGCTCTTGACAAGGGGTTGACAAGAGGGATGTTCGAGCGTGTCGATGGGCTGGGACCATTTGTCGGATGGACATGAAGGTGGCACTGGAAGTGGACACGAAGATGACACGCCAACTGGACATCAAGATGACACGAGAGTTGGCTGATCTGAGCAGACGCCAAGAGGGTGGTCGGGGGTGCCCCGGTTCGAGCAGCGTCAGCAGTGAGCCGGATGCTGGGCTGCATCAACCCCAAACCGCATGCCCGCATTACGACTGCCTTTTCCCGAATGTCCCGCCGAGCACCTCGTCCTCGAGCCAGCGCTGGCGGCTCGAGGACCGGCGGCTCGCGGCACTCAGCCAACGTCCGTCGGCGGACGCCTACGTCAGCGGCTTCGCCGAAGCCGCGACCTGGCCGAACGAGTCATGCGGCGAGCGTGAGGCGATCGCGCAGCGGCTCCGAGGACTCTGAGGCGGTTCGATGCCGCCGATCGTGTCCGCGCGCTACAAGGCGCGGACGTGGCCATCCGCCCCAACGGGTGGCGACTGGACCTGGACGTCCCGTCGGGCCATGCAACCTGGCCGTCATGACACCCACCGGCCGGGCGCCCCGTGCCACCCATGGTCGACTTCTCGCCGGACAGCGTCACCGTCGCGGTGCGGACGTACCCGGTCACCGCCAGCCGGCGCAACCCCGGCCGCCGACTGCCCGGGGCCACCCGCGGCGCCATTCACCGTCTGGCTCCATCGGCGGATCGGGCGCCGCACCGTCCACGATGGCGCCTACTTCCCACCTCGAGAGGTCTTCAGCACGGTCGGCTCGACCGGAGGTCTCTTGCCGCCCGGCGAGGCGCGATAGCAGAAGGGGGGTATCGTCCGGTGCGAGAGGCCGGGACCAGCATCAGGATCAGGGAGTTCGTCCTGATCGGCACCGGCTGGAGGAGGTACGGATGAGACCGACACCGACCAGGACCGCCATCGCCGTCGCAGCGATGCTGCTCGTCGGTATCCCGGTGTCCGCGCAGACCGAGCCGCTCGCCCTCGAGCGGTCGGTGACGGTCGAGGAGGACGGCATCCGGCTCTCCATGGAGATCGAGGCCAACCCGGTGGTCGCCGGTCGGCCGGTGTGGATCACCACGAAGCTGACCAATACGGGCAAGGACGACATCGTCTGGGACTACGGTCGGTGCGACGCCACGGTCCTCGTCAAGGGCGAGATGAAGGACGAGGCATGGCGGGACGGCCTTCCGGCCGGACCCCAGGACTACAGCGACTTCAAGTACTACCACGACGCACTGGCGGATCGATGGCGGTCCCACCATCCAGCTCGAGATCGAGCCCAAGGCCTCCGATCGGCACCGGTGGCTATGGCTGCTCCGAGATCGGCCACACCGACCGCATCCCGCCTGGCAAGACCTTCACCGACCGGAGTCGTTGGGACGGCTACGCGCAATGGCAGCTCGGGCCGCCGCCGAGTGGTCTGGCCACCATCACCGGAGAGTTCGCCAACTACAAGCGCGCCGGCGAGCAGGGCCGGCCCGAGAAGACGGTCGCGGCCTCACTCGATGTGCTCATCGTCGGCGGCCTCGCGGACGAACGGCTCCATCCCATGGAGATCGTGGACGCCGCCCTGGCCGTGCCGACTTCGCGGCCCTCATGGACCGCTGCTCGACTCTGAGCGATGGCAACACTCCCATCGTCCAGTACGACGCGGACCTGGACCTGTGGAGCGTGGGTGTCCTCGAGCACGGCGCCTGGCGAACGCACTACTGGGAGCGGTTCATGGGCGGTCTGGTCGACCCTCACGGGCGAGGTACTCGCCGTCATCGAGCGACCTTGGACATCGGAGGACCCCCGGCCAGAGTCGGACTGACGACCCGACGCCGACCTAACGAGTCTCCGCGTAGCACCGGAATGCCGCCAGCGCGCACGACGACGGCACCACCGACGGAGTGAGGCGGCGGACACCCCGCAGCGCGGCCATCCGTCGCATCGGGGCCCTCCTCGTTGGTCTGGCCGCAGCCCCGGTGGTACCCTCGCTCGTGAGGGAGGCGCGATAGCAGAAGGGGGTATCCGCCGTGCGAGTCGTCGCAGCCATCGTCGTGACCGCGCTCATCCTCATCTCGGCCTCGCATGCCGATGCGCAGTCGGGTTCGCCGGAGCCGACCGAGTCGGTGCAGCCGACGCCAGCCGAGGCGACCGGCTCACCCACTGCGCAAGCCACTTCGGAGCGCCCGACACTACACGAACCACTGCTCCTGCCGAAGGGCCGTAAGCCGGTCCTCGCCATCGATCGTGCTCCCGACGCCAGCGTCAGTCGACGCGGGGTCCGACTCGAGCTGTGGGTGCCGAAGAAGGCGATCCGCAGCGGCCGCTGGGTGCCGGCAACGATGCGCGTCACCAACCTCAGCGGCCGGCCCATCAACCACTACGGCCAGGTCGGCTGCGACACGGGGAACGACCAGCTGTCGTTCGCCTTCGGCGGCCTCTTCGATGCCGGCAAGGCGTGGAGCGGCAAGGCCGCTCGCTTCAAGAAGCTCCTCCTTCGACAATGGGTCTCGAGCGGGATGACGACGGTGCAGCCGGTGCGGACCGATTGCCTCGGCAGCGTCGGGACCAACGAGACCCTCGAGTCGGGCCGCGCCTTCACGGTCTCCAAGGTCGCCTTCGCCCGCTATCCCTGGGCGAGCCAGCCGCTGCCGAGCGGGCAGGCCAAGGTCACCGCCTGCTACCGCTTCGAGTTCGGGCGGTACAGCGACGATGCCCCGGCCGCGGACCGCGCCTACGACGAGTGTGTCAGCGCGCCGGTCCGCATCAAGGGACCGAAGGTCGAGTACCCGTCCCCGCAGGCGCTCGTCGACGCCATGCTGAGCGACCCGACGTTCCGCACCTGGGTGGAGGACCGGAGACCCAAGGCGATGTTCCACACCAACGTGGACGGTCCCTGGCGGAAGCCCGCGTACCGGGGATGGGCGAAGGACGGGTACGTCGGCGGCCCGGCCCCTGAGGAGACCATCCACATCAACTCGCAGGCGGCTGGCAAGAACGGGGACTGGGTCCGGGATCTCGTCATCGACACCTGGACGGGCGAGGTGCTCGAGACGACCATCGTCAGTGGCATCGCCGGTGCTCCAGAGGGCGACTATCCGACGCCCTCGCCGTCTCCAGCCGAGTCGGGAACCGGCGTCGAGCCCGGGGCGATCGAGGGCACCTGGGTCCCGATGGCGCGCTCGCTCTTCGGTGCGCAGCATCCGGCTGCCGCCTGGACCGGCGATGCGCTGGTCGTCGTCGACCCCGAGACCGCTCGCGCCGCGAGCTACGATCCAGTCGGCGATGCGTGGACCGAGCTCGCCCCCGCACCCGTGCCGTTCGACCCCTCCGATCCCTCCGCCTGGACCGGTACCGAACTCCTGGTCTTCCCCAATCGCCTCTCCGGTGACCCGATGGTGCTGGACCCCGTCACGGACACATGGCGAGTTCTGTCGCCGATGCCGCCGGATATCTCCTTCGACCCCGCGTTCGCCGTCTGGACCGGCGACGAGGTCGTCGTCACCGGTGGCAACCCGCCACAGGCCGCGACGTACGATCCCACCGGGGACGCGTGGGCCCCGCTCTCGGCCCCGGACGGTCGCTGGGTCATCGGCCTGACCTGGACCGGCTCCGAGGTCCTCGCCGAGACGCAGGGGCCGAACGACGACGAACCGATCGTCGTCTGGCGGCTGGACCCGACATGCGGCGAGTGGACACCAGCCGCTCCGGGGCCGGTCTCGCCGGCCGTGGGCCCGGGAGTCTGGATCGACGGCGTCCTCGCCTACCTGCGGACGGACGACGAGATCGCCGGTCCGGAGTCGGATGCGGCGTACGACCCCGTCGCGGATGCATGGCGGCCACTGGAGTCGGCGTGCGGCGTGTACACGATCGAGGCGGTCGCCGCGGGCTCGCGCATCGTCCTCGGATCGGGCCGAGCGGCCATGGACGTCCGCAGCGGTGATTGTGTCCGGCTGGACCGGCCTGCCTCCGGCATCTATGGCGGTGGAGCCAGGGTCTGGACGGGCGACGAGGTCCTGTTCTGGTCAGGCATCGCCTCGCTGGACGGGGAGCCACTGCGACGCGGGACCCGCCTGGTCCTGACCGAGGCGGCAGGCCGCGAGTAGCGACCACCGGCTCCTATGTCAGGTGTCGGCACCGACTCGACTTGGCACTGACGCGTACCAGGTGAGCGTGTCCGCGGCTTTGGGTTTCGCGTCTTCGAGCCCGCCCGGGGGGCGCCATCGCCACGCCAACCTGCGAGCATCGGCAAACCGGTCCACGTGTCATGCGCGGGTCCATGTGCGTCAAGGACGGTTGGTTTGAGTCCTCAGAAACCTGGCTGGGGATTCAGGGCTTCGGCACCGCGCGCGCGGCCGTCAGCCAGCCTGCGGCCTTCCGGTCTTCTCGACCCGGAACGCGCTGGCATCGGCATGGTCCGACAGCAGGTTGCTGGCCAAGTCGATCTTCCCGAGCACGCCCACGACGACCTGGTTGCGGCGGATGTCGGTGCCGACCTCCACGATGTCGATGCCCTGCTGGCGCAGCTCCTCGTCAGCATCGAGGATGGCCTGTCCGATGGCGTCGAGGTCGGACGACGAGCGCTCGACCTCCCGCACCTCGAACGTGGCATCCTCCCCGAGCGACTCGCGCAGCTGCTCGATGGCCGAGTCGAGGTCCCCGGTGAAGAGGTACACGGGTAGCCCGTCGCGCTTGGCGTCCACGTAGAGGCCCGCGTAGTCAGCCCGCTTGGCGACGACCTTCTCGGCCCTGACGGCGGCGCTCTTGCCTGGGATGCGACCCTCCGGGTCCACCAGTTCGACGCGCGGGACCATCTGGACCTCGCCGACATGCCAGAGGCCCCCTGGGCACGACGAGTCGGGCCGCTGGACCCAGACCCCCTCGAGCCAGGCGGCGACCTGCTCGGCGACCTTCGGCGAGTCGCCGCCCAGCCCCTGGCCTCCGAACGTGACGTGATCCCCGTCCGAGAGCTGGAAAGTCCCGTCGATCGGGTCCTCGAACACGATCTGCTGGTCGGGCGGCAGCCACCGCGTCTGATCGCTGGGCCAGACGAGGGTGATGCCGATGTCGTCCGGTGATCGGTCGCCGTGGAACGTCACACAGTCGGGGCCGATCGACAGCGTACCCGGGCCAAGCCCCGCGTCGGAGGCGCCACCCTCCGAGATGACCGCGAGCGGACCCCACCCGATGGCGGATGGGATGGGCGAACCGCTGGCCTCGGGTGTCGCCTCGCCCGACTCGACCACCGCGATCGTGATGGCCGCCCCGAGCTGGGTCTCGTCGCAGCCGGATAGGCCGTAGCTGGCACCCGCGGAGATCCGATAGGTGCCGACCGGGAGATGGAACTCCGGGTCCTTCAGCCACGCGCGCCAGAATGCCCGGTCCGGGTCGCGGCTGCCCACCATACCGCTCTTGCGGAACGGGACCTCCTCAGGCTCGCCACGGACATAGGTGTGGGACCCACATGACGTATCGCCGACGAGGCGGTCGACGTTGGTCAGCGAGCCGTCGAGCTGCTCGAACCAGAACCCGACCGGTCCACCCCCGGTCGCGAAGATCGTCTTCTGCTGCTCCTCGCCGACGTACGTGAACGTGGCGCTGACGTCGATCGGCTCGTCGACGGTCCAGGTGGCCTTCGGGCTCGAGATGGTCAGCTCGAACGTCCCGTCGGAGGTGTTCTCCGAGACCGCCGTGGATGCGGTCGGTCCGGGTGAGGCGGTGCCCACGGCGGGTTCCAGCGGGACCGTCCGCTCGAGCGAAGGTTGCGTGAGCACCGCGAGCAGGCCGCCCACGAGGACGAGCACGATCGCCGCCATGGCGAAGCGTAGGGTCGCGAACATCCGGTCATTCCCCCTGACTACTGGTCGGTCGCTGGCGGGTCGGGCCGTGCCCGGGACGGGCACCACCTCCCGCTCGAGTCGTGCCCGCAGCCCCGAGGCGCGCGCCTGGGGCAGGTCGGGGATTGCGGTCATCGCCGCGGCCACGATGCCCCCGGGATCGGCCGCGGGCAGGTCGGTGTCGTGGAGCCAGGCGGCGGCCACGCGTCCGAGGCGGTCGTCGTTCATCGGGCCAGCCTCGGTTGGGCGGATATGGGGACGCGGGCATCAGCCTCGAGCGCGGCGCGCAGGGCCGCGAGCGCCCGGTGCAGCCGGCTGGCCACCGTACCGACGCTCACGTCGAGCACCTCGGCCACCTCGGCGAGGGGCAGGTCGAGCAGGTAGCGCAGGATGATGACCGCGCGCTGGTCGAGCGAGAGCCGCGCGAAGCCCCGCTCGAGTTGGTCGCGCTGGAGCACCGCGAGGAAGCCGTCATCGACGACCGACGTGGCCGCGGTCGGCAGGTCGGTCTGGGCGACCGTGCGGGGTGTCTCGGCGAGCTGGGCCGAGCAGGCGCGCACGAGGATGCGGTAGGACCAGGCATCGAAGCGAGCGGGGTCGCGCAGGCGGGGCAGATAGCGCCAGACCGCGATGAGCGCCTGCTGGGTGGCGTCGGCCGCCGCGGCACGCTCGCGCAGCACGCCGAAGGCCAGTCGGTACAGGCGCGGCTGGGCGGCTTGGGCCAATGCGTGGAAGGCTCGCTGGTCCCCCCGTTGTGCTCTGCTCACGAGTCCTGCGTCCATCGACCTCACATCATCATCGTCGCCGAAGTGCGACAGAGGGCGCTTGGCGGTGTCCTCTGTGAGGTATGAAGGGCGCTTTGGCCCGAAACTTTCCATCTTCGTCGGCGACGAGTGCCTCGGCAACGGAACTGTCATCGCGACCGCTCAGTCCGCGGCCGGGGCCACTCGAGAGTCGTCTGCCGTAGCCGTCCCTGGCGTGACCCACCCGGGGAACGCCGAGGCGCCGAACGACTCCGCGGTCCAGGGATCGATGACGGCGTTCACCATGAAGGGCGTCCCGGCATCGGAGCCGGTGAAGAACTGCATGATCTCGATGATGCCGTCGGGCGCATCGCGGGCGCCCTCGAGGCGCGGCTGGGGCGGGTAGGGCTTCTTCATCCAGGAGCTGACGTGGGCGTTCGCCCAGTCCTTCGGGTCGGGCAGTCGCTCGAGCGTCTCGACGAAGCCCGGCGTCGAGAGCGCGGCATCGACGAGCTGGCCCGGAGTGGCGTAGTCGACCGGCTCGCCCGCGAGCTGACGTCGGTCGAGACCGACACGCGGTCACTGCGTCGCGACCCGTCGAAGCCGACGCTGAGGTGGATCGTGCCCGGGGGCAGCGGCTGGTCGCGCAGCCAGTAGTTGGGCATGCCTGCGAGCGGGACGTCCTCGACGTCGCCCGGCCGCAGACGTCCGGCCTGGCCGACGTCCCCGCAGCCGTCCCCTCGCGCGTAGCGGGGGATGGCGAACCCGTACGCGTGAGCAGGCCATCGCGGAAGAAGCGCTCCTTGTAGGTGGCGGCCACGCCGGTCCAGGTCAGCCCTGGGTCGAAGAGGTCGCTCGTGTCGGCGCGGGGGCTGATGGGCGGGCAATCGAGGCCCTCGAACTTGCCGTTGTGCCGGATGACCCGGTCGCCCACGTTGCTCACCCGAAGGTGGGCGAGAAGCCACTGACCCGGCCGGAGCGTCGCGTCCTTGACCCAGAGCTCGAGCTTGATGCCGTTCGCCGTGGTGCTCGCGGTCGGGGCGCCGCGGGGCTTGAAGCGCGGGACGCGCTTGGGCTCCACGATGCGCTTCGCGATCCTCCGGGACGTGGCGCCGCGGGGCCAGCGGGCTCGATGGCGATGCCGCAGGCCGGCTGGTCCCAGGCCATCGACGCAGTCAGCTCGACGGCGGGTCGCTCGGCCGCGAGCTCCATCGTCCTGGCGCAGCCGCCCATCACCAGCCGTGGCGGCGCTCGGGTGGCGCACCCCTCGGCGGCGGCTCGGTGACCCCGAGCGCCGTGACGCTCGCGACGTACGTGCCCGGTGGGAGGGTCGCCTCGAGCGAGCCTTCGGGTGACGTCGAGTCGGCGGCGGGGTCGATGGTGCCGTCGAGCACGGGCACGTCGCTCCCGACCGGCGTGAGGTGATGCCGGCCAGACAGCCGAACTCCCAGCGGCAGGGCTCGCCATCGGCGCGGACGGTGAGCTCGACCGGACGTCTGTCCGGGCATCGCCGACGCCGAGGGATCGGTTCGGGCGATGCGGCACTGCGTGCTGACCGGGGCCATGACCGAGAGCGACAGCGCCAGCACGACAGCCGCCGAGAGCATCCTGGACATGATCGACTCCTTACTGTCCCGTGACTCGTCCGCTGGTGATGCGCACCGGCACACCCAGCCCCTTCTCGAGCTCCTTCTTCCGGGGGCGCATGCGCCCCACGTCGTCGGGGTCATAGGTGAGGGAGAGCCGTCCTGCGCTCAGGTCGACGCCGGCCGCCCACAGCATCGCAGCGGGGTCGAGTCGCTTGCTCACCGCGCCGACCCGCCACAGGGCTCGCTTCAGTTCCCGCTCCGTGCGCGGCACGATCGACCAGCCGCCAGGGCGTCGGCGTGTCGTACGGGGTGAAGCGCTGGTCGATGCCCCTGGAGCACCTCGGAGTCGGCCTCCGGTGAGCGCGATGACGATGTCGCCGCCCACGCGCTGGTCCTGCCAGAGGCCGCCGAAGGTCGGGAGATTGCGCAGCCACTTCTGGATGTCGGACGCGCGCCCGGCGAACGAGCTGCGGGTCAGGAGGTCCTGCGACTCCGCCTCGGTCATGGGGAAGCCGTGCTGGCGGCTCTCCGGCTGGTAGGGATCAGCGCATGATCGGGCGCACGACGTCGGGGTCAGTGGCGAAGCCGTCTTGCGGCGGCTCGAGATGGCGCGCTTGAGCTTGTCACTGAATGGCCGCGTGTCCGCGGTCACGGCCTTGCGCGGGGGTCGACGGGCGTTCTCCGGTAGCTCCGGAAGTGGCATCTCCGGCATCAGCAGCCAGCAATCCGCGGTCGGATCGTAGGCCGCCATCTGGCGGTCGGGCGCGGCCACGAGCAGGAGGCTGCCGGTCCAGGCGGTCTCTCGCGCGTCATCGATCGGCGGCGGCGCGATGGCACGCCAGCGGCCACGAGCTGGGTCGAAGGCGAAGCCGAGACTCTGGATGGAGTCCTGCCGATCTCGATCACCGAGCACGATGACCTCGGACCCGGTCCACGCCGGCTGGAAGAGACCGTAGATTGATCTCGCGGTGCACCCGGTTGCTCCCCGGCATGCGCTGGTGTTCCTCCCAGCGCCTGGTGGCTGGGTCGTACGTGGCGGTGCGTCTGCGCCACGGGTCGATGACCACCATCCGGTCGCCGGCCCAGACCGCCATGGGGTTGGCGGAGGCGAACGGCGAGCGTGGCAACTCCGACCACGAGCCACCGAGGCCCGTCGGTGGTCGAGAAGGCGGTTCCTTCAGGCCCGGGCTCGGGCTCGAGAGCGCAGTTGCCTCGGGAGTAGGTTCGGCCGTGGGCGCAGCGGTCGCGAGCAAGCTCGCCTCCGGCGTTGCCCCGACCGTCGGCACGATGTCGTCAGCGGGGCACAGGCCAGCCACGGTCGTCGATGTCGCTGCTGGTGCTGGTGACGGCTCGGCCGCCATGGCCGGTAGCCCCGTCGGAAGGAGCGAGGCCACCATCGCTGCGGCGACCAGCGCTCGTGCGGACCGTGGGGTCCGCGTCCAGGTTGCTCGACTCATCGTCACCCCCGACTGCGAAGCCTCGGCGCCCTCGCGCGCCGTGTCAAGCATCGCTGGCCAAGGTCGCGTGAAGTTCCCTCAACAGACCGACGGGCATGGGACCCTCGCGGGCTCGCGGTCACTGGCGCCCGATCCCCGTCCTGTTGTCATCACGTCCCGACGACCACGCCGTCGCCTCCGCCTGGGCCGTCGTCGCGCTCGCCGACTCCACCGAGAGACAGGGAAGGTCAGGAAGATGCAGGTGAGGCCGATGACCGACCACATGTGGTCACGGACGAGTCGCGGGGCAGGACGCGTCTGTCGGACGGCGACTGTGTTTCGTTCGATCGGGCCTGGCTCGAAGAGTGGTGGGTCAGCGACCCGACACTTCCTGCCCGACACGCCGGGGCTCGTGGGCGCTTGGCATGGCGATCGCCGCCGGGGGGCGAGTCGACGCGTGTGCGGGGTCTGTCGGGTCGCTGGCCCGGCCAGCGACCACCGCCAGGGACCAGCGCGCCGGGGGCTCGTGGGCGCTTGGCGCGGCGAGCGTAGACTTCGGGCGTCCCGTCCCGTGGCGCCGGGGAGGTCGCACCATACGCAGGTCTTCGGCGTCCCGTCTCACCATCTCGGTCGTCCTCGCTCTCGCCGCCGTCTGGCCGGCGGCGGCCCTGGCCCAGTCCGATGAGGAGGGCACCGTCCGCCGCCGGGATCCTCGGACACGGCAGCCGACGACCTCTTCGCCCTGACCATCACGACGCCGAAGGTGAGCTGGGCCCTGGGTGAGCCCATCGAGATCACCGCGACCCTCGCCTACATCGGCGCGGCACCACTGATGACGGTGATCGGTTCCGGTGGCGGCATCGTCCACTTCGGCATCGAGCAGCTCGACGGCCCGTTCGCCATGGGGCCACTCGTGATCGGCAGCGCCCAGGGCTACGACTTCTCCACGGGCGATGTCATGACCGTGCCCTACGTGAAGTCCGGCGCCTACGACGCCGACCGCCTGACCGCCCTGTTCTGGGGGCTCTGGTTCGATGACCCCGAGCTCCGCCTCACCCCGGGCACGTACCGCATCTACGCGGTGGCCGACTATGACGTCCCGGATGTGCCTATCACCGACGGACTCCGGGCGGCAGTGGTCGTGGAGGTGGCAGGGCTCCCCGCTCCGGACCCATCGGTCGCACCCGGACCGAGCGGGCCTGAGACCAGCGCGACGCCGGCCAGCCCGACCGCCCCGGTCACGTCGACCGACGACCCCTTCCCGTGGCCGACGCTCCCGCCACCCCGTCAGGTCCCCGTGCCCGCGCGCTTCGAGCCGAAGGGCCGGCCGGACGCCACGACCACAGGCACGGCATCCGGGTGGAGCTGTGGCTCTCCTCGCCGACGGTCGCACCCGGCGAGAGGGTGCAGGCCGTGGTCCGGACGACGAACCTGCGGGACGATGCCGCGTGGGCCTGGTCGGGCGGATGCCGGACCTCGGGGACGAGCGTGACCGTCGACCTCTCGCCGGTCATCCCGATGGGGCAGGAGCAGACCGGCAACGCCGCCGCGTTCAAGGCGGCCGCCATCCGGGCCGGCTCCGTCATGGGTTCTTCCTTCGCAAGCGCCGCCACCTCCCGCGATCCGCCTCGGGCGCGAGCATCTCGCTCGCCGGCCGCGCCTTCGTCGAGTGCACCGATCGCGCCAGGCCCGCGTCGGCTGAAGCCGGGTGCGACGACGACGGAACGCTTCGCCTGGTATGCCGCGAGCAGCTACGACGGGGCGGAGTGGTTCCAGCCCCTGCCGCCCGGGCAGGTGACGGTCACGGTCTCGTGGCCGTTCCTCGGCCGCGGGACACCACCCAGGGTGAGCTCCAGGCGCGGCGCTCGCCTGGTCGAGCCCATCACGGCCACGACCAGCCTCGAGCTGACCGGCGACGGGCCGGGCACGCCCTCGCTGCCCGAGCTCATCGACATCGCGCTCGCGGAGCCGGAGTTCCGCGCCTGGGTCGATGACGACCCCTCACGCGACAGCTGGTGCTCGTACTGCTTCTCGGTGGATCTCTCGCCCGGGCCGACGTACGAGCGAGACATGGTGCTCGGGGCGATCGAGGATGCCCGCGCAGCGGATCCTGACCCTCGAGCTCGACCATCCCTTCACCTCCCGCGGGGTCATCTCGATGGACCCCTGGACCGGCGAGGTGCTCGACGTCTCGATCCTGGACCGCCGACCGAAGCCCGCACAACGACCGAGCGACCTGCACGTCGACGACCAGACCACGCTGCCAGTGGAGGTGTTCGTGAACGGGGAGCGCGTCGCCAGCGTCGCCCCGCGAAGCGATCCGGTGGCGATCGACCCCACCGTCTACCCGACCCACCCTGGCTGGTCGACCTTCGCACCGAGCGTGGTCGCACGCTCCTGCGCCTGACCGTCCAGCCCGATAGCGTCTCGACCACGTCCGGTCGCGATGGCCAGGTCAGCATGCGCGGGGCGGCTGCTCGCGTCGACCTGACCTGCGGACGGCTCGACGTATGGGTCGGTCCGCCCCTCGCAGGCCCAGCCCCGGAACCTGGCACGCCAGGCGACTGCCAGCCCTGAAATCGACGTGCGCGGCCGGGTACGGGCTGGCGAGCGCCGAACAGGACCCGCACATCGCACCCCTGCGGAGCACGAGTCGGTCGGTCCAGCGTCAGCCACCCTGACCCTTCGTCGGCACGTCCTTCTTGATGCCCAGGCTGGTCTCGGGTCCGATGCGGCGGATCGGGAGGCTCCCTGCGTCGTACAGGACTCGATCACCGAGCGGTTTCGGGAGCCTGATCGTCATCCTGGTGGGGCCGATCCCGTGGCACATGTCGCTGTCCATGGTCGATCGCATGGGGATGGCGATGAGCATGGCGTCGTCGGTCGTATGGATGTGGGCGGGTCCTGACTTCTCGGTGCCGTTGCAGCCGAGGTAACCGACGACATGGAGCGTCCGCGTCCGCGGACCTGGGGCGGGGAACCGATGGTCGAGGCGCCAGCGACCGGCGCCGAACGTGGTCTGCGCCTGACAGTCGCCACCGGTCGCGAAATCCCAGGGGTCTCCCAGGTCCGGGCTGGCCCAGGTGTCGCTGGACTGGTGGACGAGTCTCATGGATTCCATCCAGCCACGGCGCCCGGGTGCGAGAGCGAGCACCTGACCGTCGTCCTCTCGGGCCACGGTCCAATCATCGGTCGCCGAAGAGATACGCTCGGCCCAGGAGCTCACCGCGTCGGCGAGCGACTCGGGTACATCGTCCAATCCGCGGGCGCTCGCGAGGTCGGAGGTCGTGAACGGCAGGCCCGGTTCGCAGACATACTCGAACGGGACATCGGCGGGATCGAGCGGCTGCCACAGACGCTCGAAGGGCGAAGTCGCCAGCTGTACGCTCCACGGGCCTCCCTCCATCCTCGCCAGCATCCCGGGTAGCGTGGCGTAGGTGTCGAGCACGTCGGCAGGGTCCCCTTCGGCAAAGCTCGCCACCTCGTCGTCCGTGGCCGGCCGCCAGGAGACCGAACCGGGCTCGACGCCCTCGCAGAGATAGGGGTCGCCCGACACCGAGCCGCTGACCAGGCCGGGGACGTCGCTGCGGAAGGGGCCATACGTGTGCGGCGGGTCACCCGTGCCCTGGGCGCGATCGATGCTCGGCACCGACACCGTCCACGCGGCCCCGACCGGTGCCTCGACCCGCACCGGGACGGCTGGTCCGGGCTCCTTGACGTCGATGAGCACGTCGCCCGTGGCCGTGGCGATCGTCCAGCCGGGCGTGCAGGCAGCGGTCTCGATGTCCACGAGCAACGGCTGCGTGTCGGGGAGCCGGCTGGGGTCATCGACGCTCCGGCGCAAGCGCTCGATGCGGTCGAGGACCGCCCGGTCGCGCCGACTCCACAGCTCGCGGTCGCCGACGGGGGCCGCCCCCAGTGCCAGCATCTGGCTCCTGATGCGGCGCGGGCGAGCCACGCTGCCATCGGCCTCGTCGCGCAGCTCGTCGTACAGCGGCAGCACCTGCAGCCAGGTCCCCCGGGCGAACGTGCGCACGAGGGTCAGGCCGATCTCGGCCGCGCTCCAGCTCTCGGCCCGAGCACGCTCAGCGAGACGGGGCAACAAGTGCGTCGGCAGGGTGATCGAGCCCCGGTACACGCAGTCGGTCGGGTCGGGACAGGCGGGCAGGACCTGCGCGACCAGCCGAGGGACCGGAGCCCCTGCGCCGACGTCGCCGCCCAGCCCGCCGGTGAGTCCAAGCCTGCCGAACAACACCGCTGGGCCGGACTCGAGCGGCACGGAGATGGCCGGCGGCCGGACCTCCACATCGAGGGTCAGGCGGTCTCCCCGGCTGAGCTGGCTGCCCACGACGCGCCACTCGCCACCTCGAAGCGTGCCGACCCAGTAGCCGTGGCTCTCCATCGGCGTGGCGTAGTCGTAGTCGATCGGCAGACGTGGCAGGTCGATGGGCGGCCCGGCGCTGACCGGTGCCGCCTGGGACAGCAGGCCCAGGACCACCGGGACGAGGACCAGGGACCGCAAGGCCACGCGACGCATGCTCAGACTCCTCACCATCGTGGGCACGTCGGCTGGCGGTCACTCCCCCCTGAGCGGCATCGTACACCCCGGCAGCGCCGCATCCGCGGGGGCGGAGACGGCATCATCGAGTAACCGGGACGCGGATCGTTCGTCCAAAATCGTCTCCCAAGGCCCCGAGTGGCTTGCCAGAGGGGCGGACCGCATGGTAGTCCATGGATGCCTCGTCTGGCCTATCGAGCCGGATCGGTGGTCAGTCGCCAGGTAGTGGCACGGGCACGCACGTGTCTTGGTTGGATTCCGGCAACGGCCATTGCCGACTGAACGATGGCGGCGCGGCGACATCGGGTTGCTGCTCAAGGCGTGCCATCTGGTGTCCACCCCCGCGTGTCATCTTCGTGTCCATCCGACAATTGTCGTCAGGTCTTGTGATCTCGACCGACGCGGGGTGGAGCGCCGCAGCATCCCCCCGGGATCGCGCGGCGGCCAGGTCCGTTGCCGACCGGCGCGGACGGGACCATCGCTCCGGGCCAGCCGGACACGGTACGGCTTGACATCGAGGCCGGGATGCCCTTGGCTCGACCGGTACGACAGGCGCGCGCCGGCGGCGACCTCGGACCGTCCACGTCCCTGACGACGGGGGATCCCTTCATGTCGGCTCCGCGCCACGGCCACTCCATCCTGCGCTCCCTGCTCCTGACCGTCGTGGTGATGGCCATCCCCGGCGTGGCCGCGGCCGCCGAGTGCGACCACGACATGACGACACAGCCCGGCTACGACCCGAGCGGCGATACCCGCAACCTTCTCGACATCGACGGCAGCGGAGACGTCCTCGACGGCATGACCGTCTGCGGCGGACCCGGCGACGACTCGGTCGACCGCGTCATGGGCACGTTCCTGGGGCACGGTGGCGCTGACCGCGTCGGCGTGCTCGGCTCCGACCTCGACCTCGCCGAGGGTAACCCCGCCACCGCCACCCGCTACCCGGCCGCACGCTTCGTCGGCGGCTACGGCAACGACCGGGTCACGATCATGATGGCCGGCGTCTTCCTCGAAGGGGGCGGCAACGACATCGTCAGGACGGCCGATGGCCCCGTGCGGATCGTGGGCGGCCCCGGCGCCGACCGCGTTGGCACGCTCTTCGCAGGTGGCTTCATCGGCGGACACGGGCGGGACCGGGTGAACTACCTCGCGGGCGGTCGTTTCGAGGGCGACCGCGGTCGCGATACCGTGCGCATGCAGAACGGCGGCCGCTTCGTCGGCGGCAGGGGCTTCGACCGCATCACCGAATGTGCCGGCGGCGGGACCCGCACCGGCGTCGAGCGCGTCGCGCAGCGCGTCTGCTTCCCCAGGTGACGATCACCAGTCCCAGCTGACCCGCGCCACCAGCGGGCCCGCGGTCGCTGCGCCGGGGTCCTGCCCCCTCGCGTACGAGATCAGCTGAGGATGTTGGCGATCTCGCTCGACCGTGACGAAACCACATCGACACGGAAGGGGCCGAAGTCGAACGTGAGTGAGTGCCCGGCTCGGGCCGTCAGCTGGGGTGGTATCGGTGCGTGGGCAACGCCAGCGCGCCACGACGACACAGGCTCGGTCGACCTCGCTGTGAGCCACCGAGGTACTGCTCGACGCGCCCGCGGCAAATCGGAGACCAGTAAATCGTGTCGTTTCCCAACTCGTGGGCGCCCGTGCAGGCCCATCACGCTGTCTTCAACGCGCTACCGTGTTGGCACGGCGCTCGAACCGCTCGCCGGGTCTACGGTGTCCAGACCCAGAGCTGGCGGCCGTGGTCGCCGTCGGAGGCGCTGAAGAAGAGACGCTGTCCGACCTTCGTCAGCTCGCGCGGTTCGGATTCCGACCGCTCCCGGTTCGATGTCCTTCACGCGCCAGACACGCAGGGCCTTGCCATGCCAGAGCTCGCGGCCGTGGATCTCTTCCCAGGCGGAGAGGAAGATGGTCCCGTCGAAAGCGGTGAGGTGCCCGGGCTCCGAGCCTGTCGTGCCTTGCGCGATGTCCTTCACCGGGCGGGTGCCGGCCTTCGTGCCGTCGCTGCGCCAGAGCTCGCGACCCTGGGCGGGCATCTCGGCGGTGAAGTAGAGGTAGCGGCCGGCGCTGACGGCATCCCGCGGCTCCGAGTCAAGCTTGCCGGGGGCGATGTCACGGACCTGCTTGGTGCCTGCTCGCGTCCCGTCCGTCATCCACAACTCCTGGCCGGCGCCCAGCTTCCGTGCTGCGAGGTAGAGCTTGCCCTCGTGCACGGCGAGCGGCGTGCCGTGCCCGTGCTTGGGACCGGGGACGATGTCGCGCACGATCCTGGTCCCGGCGCGCGTGCCGTCGGTGCGGAAGAGCTCGACCCCCGTCGCGGGCGTCGTGGACTTGAAGTAGACCCTGTCGCCCATCCGCACGGGTGCGATGACGCCCGAACCGGTCCGGCCCGGTGACAGGTCCTTGAGCAGCTTCGTGCCGCGGGAGGTGCCGTCGCTGATCCAGGGCTCGGTCCCGAACTCGGCGGTCTCGGCCCCGAAGACGACGCGCTTGCCGAGCCGCACGATGCCCCCGACGTACGAGCCCGTGGCTCCCTTGGGGACGTCGATGGCACGGGTGCCGCCGCTCGTGCCGTCGCTGACGAAGAGCTCGCGACCCTTGGTCGGATGCTGTGCCGAGAAGAAGAGCCGCCTGCCGGCGCCGATGAGGCCCATGGGTGAGCCATCCCCGGTGCCGGGCATGATGTCCTTGACCAGGCGCGTGCCCTTCCGCGTGCCGTCGCTGCGCCAGAGCTCGCGGCCGTGGTCGGGGCTGTTGGCGGCGAAGTAGAGGATGCCGCCCATGACGGCGAACTCGTCGGGGTCGCTCCACTCCTCGCCGGGCCAGATGTCCTTGACGAGCTTGGTACCCGCCTCCGTGCCGTCGCTCTTCCAGAGCTCGCGGCCTGTCTCCGCGGTGTATGCGACGAAGATGAGCTTGCCTCCGTAGGGGGTGAGCTCGTCGGGATGCCTCGGCAGATCGCTGACGAGCGTGCGCGTGCCCGCCTCTGCCACACCAGGCAGCAGCACGACCAGGGACAGGACGAGACCGATCACGAACGTGAAGCGTGTACGCATCTCCACTTGGCCCTCCGCCATCGTCGGCCGACGTCCACCGCCGGCATCTCAGGCGGTGTCGAGGCAGGGCCACGAGGAGCCAGCCGTCGTCGCACGTCGGCCGATGGCTCGTCCGCACCGTCGGCAGCAGGATGGGCCCGCGCCGGGCCGCCCGCCAGAGCCGAATGGCCCAGACGACTGGGACCCTGTCGACGAGGTCGCGCGCCGCATCGCCGACCTTGCCGGCGCGCTGACCGGGAGCAATTCGGCGACGCGATCGGCTTCCGCCACGCCGATGTGCGCTTCCGCTTCCTGTGGGAGACCGACGCGCAGCCGGCCGCACGCTGGCACGTGGCGGGGTAAGGCCAGGTGGCCTCCATTTGCGTGCCACGCGGTATTCGGCAATCCCATCCATAATCGGTCCGGAATGCCGTATCGTCCGAAGCCTCGTCGTCCCTCAGTCGACCGGAACGGGTACGGGAGCTCTCGCCTCGGATCGTATGCGGCCAGGCTCGCCGTGGAGCGTACGCTCAAGCGGAAGCGAGCCTCCAGCAGCCCGAGCGCATTGCTGATATTCCTGCTGGTCACGCTCCTCCTGGCTGCGACGATCCCCATCGCCTCGGGCATCGTGGCCGGCGGTGCCGCCGGCGTGGTCATCGCCTCGCTCGATCAGGGCCTTCCCGACATCCAGTCCTTCCAGGATCTCGGGTTCTCGCAACCCACCCGCATCCTCGACAGCCGGGGCAAGACTGAGCTTGCCCGCTTCTGGGATGAGCGCCGTGAGGTCATCGCGTTCGAGGACATCCCCCCGCTCGTGCTGGATGCCACCACCGCCACCGAGGACACGACGTTCTGGTCCAACCCAGGCGTCGATCTCGGGGCCACCCTCAATGCCTTCGTCACCGAGGCCGCCGGGGGCGGCGACCGGGGTGGTGGCTCGACCATCACCCAACAGCTCGTACGTGCCCGCCTGCTGCCGGCCGACGTCACCGACAACGATGGCACCAGAGAAGGGCTCTACATCCGCAAGGCCAAGGAGATCCTGCAGGCGTACAAGCTGACGCAGGCCTTCCCCGGCGAGGAAGGCAAGGAAGCGATCATCACGGCCTACCTCAATGAGATCTCCTACGGCGCCGCGCTCGGCATCGCGGCAGCGGCAGACCTCTACTTCGGGAAGCCGCTCGCGAAGCTGACCCCCAGCGAAGCCGCCTTGCTGGCGGCCATCCCGCAGGCGCCCTCCCAGCTCTACCCCTGGAAGCGCGACGCCCGCACGGGACGCTACCTCTACCTCGCCAAGGAGAAGGGCAAGAAGACCAAGTCCGGCAAGCGGCACACACGGCTGGTCCTCAAGACCTGTGTCGACAAGGGTCCGGCATGCCAGGACTCGCCGCTGGTCATCCGACGCGACTTCATCCTGCGGCGCCTCGCCGCTGGCAATGGCCGTTGGAGCTCCCTGAGCGAGGACCAGCTCCAGGCCGCGCTGGAAGAGGAGATCGTCGTGAAGCCGCCCAAGGCGCGGCGCTGGCAGGCACCGCACTTCGTCAATGCGCTGCTGCCGGAGCTCGACCTCATCCTCGCCGACCGCGAGCCCATCCAGAGCGGTGGGTACCAGGTCATCACCACGCTGGACATGCGGGCGCAGCGCCTGGCCGAGAAGGTCATCCAGGCGGGCGCCGTCCTGCCCAATCTGCCCTCGTCGAAATACGTCAAGCAGCTCGACAGGCTCAAGCTGCGCAAGGACGCCGGCTGGATCGCTCGCCTCCGCGGCTCCAACCTGCGCAACGGGGCGATGGTCGCGATGGACTATCGCTCGGGTGACATCCTCGCCTACGTCGGCTCGGCCGGCTACTACCGACGGGAGACGCCGCGGTTCGCACCGCAGGTCGACCACGTCGGAGCGTCCCATCGACAGCCCGGATCGGCCTGGAAACCGATCCTCTACGCCACCGGCATCGATACCGAGCGCTTGACGGCAGGTACCTACCTGCTCGACCGGCAGGAGCAGTTCGGCCCGGGCTGGACGCCCAGGAACGCCGACGGCGTATACCGGGGACTCATCCAGGTCCGCGAGGCGATCCAGCAGTCACTCAACATCCCGGCCATCCGGGCCCTCCAGCGCGTGGGCATCGCCACCGTCCGGAAGTACGCTGTGAAGGCAGGCTTCACCTTCCTGGGCGGCAACACCAGGATGCTCGACCAGGCCGGCCTGGCGGGCGCCCTGGGGACGGTCGAGGTGCGACCGCTCGACATGACGGCGGCTTTCGGCGCCTTCGGCAACGGCGGCAAGGTCACGAAGCCGCGTTACATCCTCAAGGTCCTGGGGCCGGATGGCGAGGTCATCTATGAGGCCGGCAAGCCCGTCACCACGCAGGTATGGAAGCCGGCCACGGCCTACATCATCGCCGACATCCTCGCCGGCAACACGAACCGTGCCGTGAACCCTGCCTGGGGTGCGGTCTTCGAGCTGCACAACACGCGGGATGGCTCGCGCCGCGAGGCGGCGGTCAAGACGGGCACGACCAACGACCTCAAGGACTACTCGACCTACGGCTTGCTGCCGATGCCCAAGAGCAAGCGCCAGCCCGCGCTCGCGGTCGGCGTGTGGTACGGCAACAGCGACAGCTCGAGCCCCAACCTCGGCTTCCTGCGCTACTCGTTGGACAACGCCGGCCAAACCTGGACGGCCTTCGTGCGCGATTACATGAATGGCAAGCCCGCGCCGACTTTCAAGCGACCGAAGAGTGTCATCCGAGCCTCCGGCTCAGGGGGAACCGAGCTCTATATCCAGGGCACGCAGCCGGGCGGTCCGCGGCAGGTGGACGTGCCGACGATCACGACGCCGCCGCCCGATTCGAGCGGCTCGTCCGGATCAGGCGACAACGGCGGCGGCAGTGACAGCACCACCAAGCCTCGCGGAGGTGGTCGCGATGACGGCCCGGCACCGGTGCCAACCTGCCGACCGGGCACGGTCGACGTGCCACGCGGCTGCGTCATTCCCGGGGCCTGAGCGAGGAGCGCATCCCGACGCGCCACCATCGCACCACGGCGGTAGCCTCATACCCCGACCCCTGAGCGCGCCCGCGGCGTCGGTGAGCCTGCTACGCGGGGCGAAGGGAGTCGAAGCCCTCAAGCAAGAGGCCGGCCTCCTGGCTGGAGGAGCACGCGCTGCGGATCGGGTCCGATCGGTTCGCCATCACATCTCCGCACTCCCGTGGTGGAGCGTGTGGGAGTCTCACCGACCCTTCAGGCGCTGAGGCGAGCATCGTCGATGTGTGTCGGACTAGCACACCATCCGATAGTCGTCGTCTAGACGGCTGCGCCGATCGACGAGAGGATCGACGAGATCTCGCCGCCGAGGAAGACGAGGGCCCCGATCGCGATGATGGCGATCAGCGACAGGATCAGCGCGTACTCGGCAAGACCCTGACCTTCTTCTTCCCGACCTGACAGGAGCTCGAACATGGGAACCTCCTTCGGTATGTGGCACCAACTTCGCCAAGGCGAAGGCGGAAGCCTGTTCCGGAGCCGTCGAGCTCCGATCGCGCGCCGTCAGCGACGGTGCGACCGGGAAGAGGAAGGCGGCAGGCAAGCGACCTGTCCCAGTGACCTCAACATGGCACGACACGGTCGGGACGTCGCTGACCCGCACAGGCAGGGCGGGGTGTACGAATCGGTCACGCCCACCAGTGGTAACGATCTGGCGCGACCACGCTGCCCGTAGCGCGCCGCGGCGATCAGGTGAAGACAACTTCATCGACCGAATGGCGTGCAGGTGACGAATGGACCCTTCACGCGGTCACCTCGGAGGTCGATGCTGCGCCCAAGAGATCGCTCTGTGGCGTGCATGACCCGGCGGCAGTGCGATCGGGGGATCACACGAATGCGCAAGATCGCAATCCTCGCGGCGGCCCTGCTGGCCATCGTCAGCCTCTCGGTGCCCGCGTCTGCCGCGACCGGCTGGACGACACCCAAGGTCATCTGGGACGCGAAGTACTCATCGCCCTCCATGGTCGTGGACGGTCAAGGTGCCGTCCAAATGGCGGTCGTCGGCAAGACGGGCATCTGGTATCTCACGAACGAGACCGGCCACTGGACTCGGACCCGGATCGCGGACCGCGGCAGCAGCCCGCAGATCGCGCTCGATCGCTCGGACCACAGCCTGACGGTCGTATACGAGGTCGATGACGGCCAGTGCTGTCCCGGCAGCAGCTCGCTCGCATACGTGACAAACCAGCACTCGAGTGGCACCGACGCCTGGTCGGCACCCCGCAGCATCCCCGACGGCGGCGGGCCATACACCTCGCACCCGTCGTTGGTGGTCCGTGATGGCGTCATCGCCATCGCCGCCAACGTCGGGGTCTATGACGCCATCGTCGTCGAGTTCATCACCAACGCCAGCGGCCGCTGGACGCACCAGGACATCTCTGGTACCGGTGTGCGCCGCGCTGGTGAGCCCTCTCTGGCCCTCGACCGGCAGGGTCGGCCCGTCATCGCCTACCAGGTGCACGGGCCGTCTCGCAAGGCGGACGCCATCCGCCTCGCGCGAGGCGCGACCCAGACTGGCAGCTTCGCCACCGAGCTGGTGGTGGCCAGGCGCGGTGCCACTGGTCCGTCGCTCGTCCTCGACGCCAAAGGGCACCCGCGCTTCACCTTCGACGCGGCCGACGGCACCTACCAGGCGAAGCGCGCGGCGTCGGGCTGGCAGGTCTCACGGGTGTGGCGAGACGGCCACGACAGCCAGCTTCGACTTGGCGCCGGCGGACATGCACGGATCGGTGGTCTGCGGGATGCGCCCACGAAGGGCGTCTGGTTCGCCAAATGGTCGTCAGGGGCCTGGCATCGCGTGCGTCTCGATGCCCGAGCCGCCCACGAGGTGACCCTGGCCGTGGCGAAGGGGACCCGCACCGACCACGTCGCCTATACGGTCGGAGGGCGCATCTGGTACGCGCACTCGAAGTGAGTATCGCCCCCAGCCGCAGGCCCATCGGGATCCTTTGCGCGCTGGCCGAAGAACAGGCACTGCTGATCGAGGCACTGGGGGACCCATCTCCCCTGCCTGGCGCCGGGCTGGAGGCGCGCCGCGGCCAGCTCGATGGGCGGGAGGTGGTGGTGGCAGCGTCGGGCGTGGGCAAGGTCAAGGCAGCCAGCACCGCCACGCTGCTGGTGGAACGGTTCGGGTGCCGCGCCTTGATGCTCACTGGGGTGGCGGGGGGTCTGGACAAGGCCCTGGCCATCGGTGCGATCGTCGTCGCCGATCGCGTCATCGATATCGACTATGGCCGCATCACCGACGCCGGGCGCATCATCTACCAGCCGGGGACTCTGCCGCTCCCCGAGGTGAGGCCTGACCCGGGCTACCGACTCCCGACCACCTCGATCTCGCGGATCCTTGAGACCCTCGACGCCTCCGGGTCGGTGGCCACGCTGGGTACCATCATCAGCGGGGATGCGTTCCTGGCCTCGCCCCGCGTCCGCGACGAGTTGGCCGGGGAGTGGGAGGCGCTCGCCATCGAGATGGAGGGCTCAGCACTGTGTGGCGTGGCCGAGCGGTTCGGCCTCCCCTGGCTGGTGGTGCGCGCCCTCAGCGACCGCGCCGGCGAGGAGTCACTCGTCGACTTCCGCACGTTCCTGGAGTCGGCCGCGGCCAGCTCCGCCCGGATCGTCAGGGAGTTGCTGCCGATCTTCGACGACTGACGAGGGTCGGCCCGTGCCATCCCGTCGTGCCCGACCGGACTCGCCGACGATGATCACCCGGGCGGACCCGCGGTACTCCTCAAGGCGTGACCCCTCACCCGCCAGGGTAGCTGCCCTGCCCACCCCACGGGTGAAGCGTCGGAGCAGCGGACCCCTTGGCCGCGAATCCGGCCCCCGTCGACCGTCTGCTCGGTCAAACGACCCGCCGGACGGGTGAAACGTCGGGGATCCTGCAGAATCGACCCGCCCCACGGGCAGAACGTCGGGGTGGCCTGGGTCTGCCGCGATCCAGGAGGCCGTGCGCCGTCAGTTCACCCGCGGGGCGGGTAGACGAGGGTTCGACAGCCTGGGCGCGAGCGGATCGGCTCGCCGATCAGTGCGTCAGGATCTGCGAGAGGAAGAGCTTGGTGCGATCGTGCTGCGGGTTCTCGAAGATCTGCTCAGGCGGCCCCTGTTCCACGATGTTGCCGGCGTCGAAGAACACCATGCGATCGGCGGCGGCCTTGGCGAAGCCCATCTCGTGGGTCACGCAGAGCATCGTCATGCCCGACTCGGCCAGCTCACGCATGACATCCAGCACTTCCGAGATCGATCTCCGGATCCAGGGCCGAGGTGGGCTCGTCGAATAGCATGATCTTGGGCTGCATGGCGAGGGCGCGGGCGATGGCCACGCGCTGCTGCTGGCCGCCCGACAGCTGTGCGGGGTACTTGAGAGCCTGCTCGGGGATGCCCACGCGATTGAGCAGCACCATGGCCTGCTCCTCGGCCTGCTCGCGACGCACCTTGCGCACACGGATCGGCCCCAGCGTCACGTTCTGCAACACGGTCAGGTGCGGGAACAGGTTGAACGACTGGAAGACCATGCCGATCTCGCTGCGGATAGCGGCGATGTTGCGGATGTCGTTGGAGAGCTCGATGCCATCCACGACGATGTCGCCGCGCTGGTGCTCCTCGAGCCGGTTGATGGTGCGGATGAAGGTCGACTTGCCCGAGCCGGAAGGACCGGCGATGACCAGCACCTCACCCTGCTTGACGGTGATGTCGATGCCTGTCAGCACATGCAGCTCACCGAACCACTTGTGCACTCCACGACAGACGATGATGTCGTCCGCGTCATCGCCCGGCGGCGTGCGATCGACGTCGCGGGCTTTGGTCGAGATGCCTTGCACGTGCGGGTCACTCATCGTTCACCGATCCCAAGCTCCTTTTCAAGACGATAGCTTGCCTGTGAGAGTGTGTAGCTGAGGACGAAGAAGATGGCGGCCACGAAGAGGTAGACCTCGAAGGACGCGCCGATCCACTGCGGCTGGGCCAGCACGGCGCGACCGATACCGAGCAGCTCAAGGAGGCCGATGATGGCCACCAGCGTGGTGTCCTTCAACAGGCTGATGAAGAGCCCCACGTTGGCCGGGATGGTGATGCGCAGCGCCTGCGGCAGGACGATGTAGAGGTTGGTCTGCCAGCTGCGCAAGCCGATCGCCTGGGCCGCTTCGACCTGGCCCTGGGGGATGGCCTGGAGCCCGCCACGAACGTTCTCCGCGACGTAGGCGGCGCTGAAGATGGTGATGCCGCCGATGGCACGGAAGACGTTCTCGACGCGGATTCCCTCGGGCAGGAAGAGCGGGAACATCAGCGCCGCCATGAACAGGATGGTGATCAGCGGCACGGCGCGGATGACCTCGATGAAGACCGTGCTCAGCAGGCGGATGACCGGCAGGCGGCTGCGCCGACCGACCGCCAGGGCCACGCCGAAGGGGAACGAGAGCGCGATGCCCGCGGTCGAGAGCAGCATCGTCAACAGGAGGCCACCCCACACGTTGGTCGAGACACCCGGCAGCAGGCTCGAATCGCCGAGCCCCTGCAGCAGCAGGGTGGCGGCGGCGGCGGTCACGGCCCAGCCCAGCAGCAGCCAGCGCCGCGACAGTGGCCAACGCTTGGCCGCGGTCATGGCGGCCATCAGCAGCACCGCGTTGACCACCATGGCCGCGGCGCCGGCGAAGCCCATCCCCGAGACGACCGCCAGGAAGGCGATGGCGACCTGGCCGGCAGCCAGCATGATGGCCATCATCCGGACCGCACCGCTATGCAGCCTGCCAGCGGTGAAGCCGGTCATCACCGACAACGTCAGCATGGCCACCCAGACGCGGTAGATCTCCTCCTGGGGGTACAGACCCACCAGGAAGAGACGCATGTTGCTGGTGATCACGCCGGTCCGGGCATCGAAGATGGCCCACTCCAGGAGCTTCCAGGCGGCGTATGCGAGCAGCGCGCCGACGATGATGGTGGTGAGGCCGCTGAGCTTGCTGTTGAACAGGTTATGACGCAGCCAACCGATGGCCCCGACCTCGGTGCTCGGCGGGCGGATCTCGGCCACTTTGGCCGGCTCGGAGGACCCGGAGGGCCCGGAAGGCGTCGACACGCCGGGTGGCCTAGCGCTCATGGATCTGCACGGCACGGTTGTAGATGTTCATGAGCAACGACGTCAGCAGGCTGATGACGAGGTAGACACCCATCACGATGATGATCACCGCCACCGGCTGCCCGGTCTGCTCCGAGATGGTGCGGCTGACGTTGAAGAGGTCGGCATAGCCGATGGCCAGGGCCAGGCTGGAGTTCTTGATGAGGTTCAGGTATTGGCTGGTCAGCGGCGGGATGATGATGCGCAGCGCCTGCGGCAGCACCACCAGGCGCAGCGTCTCGCTCTCCTTGAGCCCGATGGCGCGCGCGGCCTCGAGCTGGCCCTTGCTGACGGCCTCGATGCCGCCGCGGATGATCTCCGCGATGAAGGCCGCGGTGTAGAGCGCCAGACCCAGCGTCAAGGCGGCGAACTCGGGCGTGAACTTCAGGCCACCGGTGAGATTGAACTTGCCCAGCAGGGGCTCCTCGAAGGTGACCGGCGGCGCGGCCATCAACGACCAGCTGACGAGAGGGACGCCGAACAGGATGAGCAGCGCGATGGGCCGCAGGCCGTTGGCCGGTCGACCGGCCGCCTCGCGGCGCCAGGCTGCGGACCAGACCAGGGCGGCGACCACGATACCGATGACGAGGAGGGTGAGCCAGATCCAGCCATCGGAGGCCAGCTGCGGTCGCGGCATGAAGATGCCGCGCTGGCTGAGAAAGACCGAGCCGGGCAGCGTGATGGAATCGCGCACGCCTGGCAGCTGCAGGAAGACCACGAAGTAGATGACGAAGAGCTGCACCAACAAGGGGGTGTTGCGGAAGAGCTCGACGTAGCCCAGGGCGAGCCTGTTGAGGAGCCAGTTCTTCGAGAGCCGGGCGATGCCGATGAGGAGACCCAGCAGCGTCGCCAGGAAGATGCCCACCACGCTGACCATCAACGTGTTCAGGAGGCCGACGAACAGGGCGTCGGAATAGGGATGGGTGGCATCGTAGGGGACGACCGACTCCGCGATCTCGAAGCCGGCGGTCAGTCCCAGCCAGCTCAAGCTGGGCAGGAAGCCCTTCTCGGCCATGGCCGAGTAGAGGTTGTTGAACAGGTAGCCGAGCACCAGCAGGACGACCGCGAGGACGATGATCTGGCTGAAGACCGCCAGCACGCGGACATCCCGATAGAACGGGATGGACGTGGTGGATGGGCGATCGCTCTGCGGCTCGGTCATGGAGCGTCAGCTACGCACGAGGTGGTCGGCATGAAGAAACCCCGGGGCAACGGGTAGTCGTCGCCCCGGGGATCAGTCTACGTGGCTCGATTAGCGGAAGGGCGGCGAGTACATGAGCCCGCCGTTCGTCCAGAGTGCGTTGGGGCCCCGCTCCAGTGCGAGGGCTGTGTCCGGCCCGAAGGCGCGGTCGTAGATCTCACCGTAGTTGCCCACGGCCGAGAGCACGTCCACCACGAACGTGTTGGAGAGACCCAATAGCGAGCCCAGCTCACCGGTCTCGCCGAGGAGACGCTGCACGACGGGATTGTCGGTACCCTGGAAATCGGCCAGGTTCTCGGACGTGATGCCCAGCTCCTCTGCTTCCATGGTCGAGTTGACGACCCAGGTCACGACGTCGGTCCACTGGTCGTCACCATGGGCGGTCAGCGGAGCCAGCGGCTCCTTGGACATCACCACGTCGAGGATGACGTGATCGGCAGGGTTGGCGAAGGTCGAACGACGACCCACCAGTTGCGAGCGGTCACTGGTGACCGCGTCACAGCGACCTTCTTCGTAGGTGCCGTAGACCGAATCGATCTCGGCCGCCACGACCGGCTCGTAGGTCAGCCCACGGAAGGTCATCTGGTCGGCCAGGTTCTGCTCCGTGGTCGTGCCCGAGGTCACGCAGATGGTGGCCCCGTCGAGGTCCTCAAGGGTGGTCGCACCCAGGTCCGCACGGGTCATCATGCCCTGGCCGTCATAGAAGATGGTCGGGCCGAAATCGCCCCACGATGCGTCTCGACTGAGCGTATTGGTGGTGTTGCGGAAGATGACGTCCACCTCGCCACCCTGGATGGCAGTGGCACGCTGGTCGGCGGTGAGCGTTCGGTACTCGACGGCGTTGGGATCACCCAGCACGGCCGCCGCGACGGCACGACAGTAATCGCCGTCCATGCCCTCGTAGAGGCCGGTGTCCGCGTTGAGGACGCTCATGCCGGGCAAGCCGCCATTGACGCCGCAAACGAGCTGGCCGCGTGCCTGGACCTCGGCCAGCCTGCCACCGTCCTGGGCGTATACGGCAGACGATCCAAGGACTAGGGCTCCGATGACGAGCCCGGGTACGAGTCTCTTCAAGACCTCTCCTCCTCTGTTCCTGATCCGGACAGGAGGGCGCACACGCACCCCCCGCGTCGGCGCACGATACCACTCCGCCATGCGCGAGGACCACTCTGGCCGGACGCGGCCACGCTCGGAGACCCCACTCAGCGCGAGCGCGGCAGGCAGATGTCTCCGAACCGCGACCGTTGCGTTGCGCGCACGCAACACACCGCTGTCAGCGGTCAGAACCACGTCCGTAGGCGCGCGTAGAGGTCCTCGAAACGTGCTTGGGCATCGACCGCGCGCGCATGACGAACCGGGTCGGGCTCGAACGTGGCATCGATCGACGAGAGCGAGCGAGCCGCGGACCAGTCATCGATGAGGCCCACGGCCAGCCCTCCGACGACGGCGGCTCCCAATGAATTGGCCTCGTTGACGACGGTCCGCCGGCGGACCGGCAGGCCCCAGGTATCGGCCATCAACGCCAGCCACAGGTCACTGCGCGCACCACCGCCGATGGCCTCGATGCTGTCGACCGACTGATCGCCAGGCAGGACCTCGCGCAGGCTCGCCAAGATCGATGCCAAGGCGAATGCCACGCCCTCGAGGACGGCGCGGGCCAGGTGGGCGCGACCATGGTGACGCGCCAGCCCCACGAAGGTGCCGCGCGCCCGAGGATCCCAAAGCGGCGCCCGCTCCCCCATCAGGTAGGGCAGGAAGAAGAGGCCCTCAGCGGACGCCTCGACCTCCGCAGCGCCCGCGAGGAGCGCGTTCAACTCGGCGCCGGGTGCGACCCCCAGCGCCATCGCCAGCCAGTCCAGCGAGGCACCCGCGGCCTGCATCGCGCCCAGCGGCAGATAGCGACCGGGGATGACATGGTCGAACGTCACGGTCCGCTTGCGCAGATCACGCACGGGGGCATCGGTCACGACCGACAGCCAGGCGCTCGAGCCGAGCGTCGCATTGGCCACCGGTCCCGATTCCACCAGGCCTGCACCCAGGGCGGCACAGGCGCCGTCCCCACCACCGACGACGACGGGGGTGCCGGTGGTAAGGCCCGTGGCAGCGGCGGCGGCGGACGTGAGCCCGCCAGCCACGCTGGCCGACGGCAACAGTTCGGGCAACAGTGATGGGTCAAGCTCGGCGGCTGCCAGCAGCGCTGCCGACCACGTGCCGGCACGCTGGTCATAGGCGTTCGTGCCGCAGGCGTCGGAGGGGTCGGTGCAGCGCCGGCCCGTGGCTCGCAGCGTCACGAAGTCCTTGGCGACCAGGATGCCGTCGGCTCGCGCGAAGGTCGCGGGCTCATGCTCACGGACCCACATGGCCTTGGGCAGCGTGTAGGTGGCGCCCAGGCGGTGGCCCATGATCTCGAAGGCGCCGTCCTCGCCGATCCGTTCCGCGAGCAGGTCGCGCTCGGCCTCGGCGCGCGTATCGGCCCAGATGATGGCCGGGCGCAGCGGCTCGTCATCCGCACCGACCAGCACCAGGCTCTGCATCTGGCCCGACAGCACCACGCAGGCGACCTGGTCGGGCGTCGCTCCGGCCTCCGACAACAGCCGGCTCGTCGCGGTGCAGAAGGCCGACCACCAATCGGCCGGATCCTGCTCGGCCTTGCCGCCGGGCCCGAAGTCGGTCGGATAGGTGACCGTATGGGCGGCCAGCAACCGACCGTCGGCAGCGTGCAACGACGCCTTGTCGCCGCTGGTGCCCAGGTCGTGCGCGATGATGACCGACTTCACGCGCCCGTCTCCTGCTGCCCTGATCCTTCGGCTTGTCCTGATCCTTCGGCGGCCCGCGCTCCAAGACGATAGACGCGCATGGCCGTGCCACCGAGGATCTCATCCTGCTGGTACCGGGGTAGCTCGGCAAGCAAGTAGCGCACCGAATCGATGACGTCGGTGTAGGAGCCGGCCAGCAAGCAGATGGGCCAGTCGGAACCCAGCATCAAGCGACGCGGGCCGAAGGCGTCGACGGCCAACTCCACCGGGTCTCGCAGGTCGTCGATCGACCAGGTGTGCCAGTCGGCCTCGGTGACCAGGCCACAGATCTTGGCGCTGACGTTGGGCAGTTCGGCCAACCGCAGCAACGCCCGACCCCACGCCGACAGATCGCCACTGGCGATCGGCGGGCACCCCAGATGGTCGAGTACGAAGCGCATCGCTGGCAGGGCGTCACAGGTCTGGTAGGCGACCTCCATGTCTCGCGTCCGGACGCGCAGGTCGAAGGTCAGGTCCGACGACTGGACCGCCGCCAGGCCATGTCGGACATCGTCGCGGAGCAGCCATACCGGGTCCGTCTCGTCGGAGACGCGATGGCTGAGCCCGACGAGCTTGGCACCCCCGGGGCCGGCGCGCAGCGCGGCGATCTGGCCTGCGACGTCCGCGGAGGTCAGGTCGACCCAGCCCACCACGCCGAGCACCCAGGGCACCGGCGCGGCGAGCGCCAGCAGGTCACGGGTCTGGACCGTCGACGGCGAGGCCGCGACCAGCACGGAGCCCGTCGTACTTTCGGCCTCGAGCTCGACCACCAGGTCGGCGGGGCCATACGGGCGGGCGAACTCATTCTGGGCGTCGAAGGGCCAGCCGGTCTCGGCGCGAGCCGGGTCCCAGAAGTGGTGGTGGGCGTCGATCCGCGCGAGGCTCAACATGGAGCCGGCACGCTGCGGAAGGTGGCTACCATCGGCGACCCAGAGGAGCGAGGCCACATATGCGGATACTGCTCCCACGCTACCCCGACGGCATCACATCCTCCCCTGTCGCACGTACCTCGTACGCCCGGTCCCATGCCGCTGGGCCGTAGGGTAGCGTAGCGCTCGCCCGGCAGGCACTGCCGATGGCACGACGCGTCGAGACGACGCCAGCGCGAGGCGTCGGGACAGGGGCTTGCCGGGCGCGGTACCCTATGGCGGTCACGACCGACTGACGCCCCAGCGCCAGCCGGCCCACACGGGGGACGATCACCGCCAGTGCCCGGCCATGAGCCCCAGCTCATTCGCCTCGTGACGACCAATACGACGGAGGCCCACCGTTGATCGAAGCCGTGTGGCAGCGGAGCGCTGCCGAATGAGTCGCCACGCTGTGCGCTCGCATCTATTCATCGCAAGCCTGCTGATGATGGCCCTGGTGGCCGTCTCCGCCGGGTCCGCCGTAGCTGCGGAGCCCCATCGCGTACGCAGCGCCGAGAAGCTGGCCGTCAGCCTCGTCAATTGCCTGCGAACCGGTGGCAAGGTCACCAGCAATGGCAAGTGCAAGGGTCGCGGCACCGGCAGATATTCGACCAAACGTGCGCCCCTCAAGGTCAGCCACCGGATCTCCAACAAGGTGTCGTGGCCCTGGGCGCGGCGTACCGTGAAGCTGTATTCGAAGCGCACCTGCTGGGTCGGCCACAGCCTGGCACGGTCCACGGTGGACCGGCGCTTCGCGACCGTCGGCCTCAAGCACCGCGCCAACGGTGAGAGCGTCGGCTGTGCCAGCTACGACCCCAAGCGAACGGTGAAGTTCATCGTGCGCTGGTGGCAGCGCGAGCAGGCCTATCGCGGGGCCCATTGGCGCCAGCTCAAGGACAAGCGCTTCAAGTCGATGGGTGTCGCCGTCGCCAGGCGTGGCTCCGGGAAATCGCAACTCGTCATCAACTTCTACGGCAAATCCCCCCGCTAGCCCGCGGGACTTCCTGGCGCACTGGCAGGCCCAGGTCGCCCGGCCCGCCATCGATCGGTGACCCCGAGATCCTGGCCGACCCCGTTGCGCGGGCGGTGCCTGCGGGCGCGACCAAGGGTCGAGCGAATCAGGCGGACTTGATGGACAATATCCAGTAGACCTGCCCGATCAGGCCGAACGGCCCCCGCCTCCTGCGTGAAGTTGGGCCATGATGGCAGCAATCAATACTTATGGTCTGCGCGATAGCCGCCACTCGGCATCGAGGTCCGACCTGTGGACGAGCGGTCGTGCCGTCCTCGACGTAGCGCGATCCACATAGAAGGGAGCTTCCCAACCAATGGCATCCAGATTGAAGATCGTCGGTGTCGTGCTCATCGTCATCGGCATCATCTCCTGGGGCGCGGCCGGGTACGCGTACATGAAGACCCAGAGTGGCGCCGATGCACTCAAGGGCTTCAGTGCCGCCCAAGACGTGACGTTGAGCTACAACGACCAGGGCCAACTGGTCGATCGCGGTAGCGTCGAAGGCGCTGACGCCATCCTTGCCCTCCTCGGCGACACCTGGGGCTGGCCCATCGACAATGGCGAACTCGACCCCAACGATCCCATCGTGAACACGGCCACCGAGTACATGTACCAGATGGCCACTATCGCTCACCACACGCTGACCGGCGTACAGAACGTCGTGCTCGCGCAGGAGGTGGGCTGGGACGGCACGAGTGTCGTGAGCCCCGAGGAGGCGACGGCTGCAGGTGCGACCGTGGTCTCGCCAGCCTCCCTGCCCGACGGCACGTGGGATCCATCAACCACCGACCAGCCGATCGATCTTCATGCCCGGGACGTACAAGGTCCCCGTTGACGGGCGCTACTACACCAAGTTCAATCGCAGCCACCCGCTCGACGGACCGGCACGTGAACTCGCCTGGAACGGCACCGTGCATGGCCTCTTCGCTGAGCTCGGCGTCGGTGCCACCACCGCCACCAGCCTGCAGCTGGCATTGGGCATCGTGGGTATCACCGCACTCATGGGCCTCGGCTTCGTGGTCGTCGGCGGCGGCCTCGTCTGGATCGGCATGGGTGGTCGCAAGGAAGACGAGCCGGTCGCGGCGTAGTCACCCTGCGGACCCCGCAAGGGCGGGCAGCAGCCCGCCCGCCTATCACGTCCACCCGCTGGGCCGCTGGTCATCTGACCGGCGGCCTTTTGCTATCTGATGGCGGAGGTCGGTCCTGGCTCGGGAGCGTCACCGCTAACCTGGCGCCACCGCTACCGCTACCGCTACGGCGCAGCGGTCAGCCGTTGAGCGGCCTGAAGACCCGGTCGAACATCTTCTGGACCTCCAGCACACGTGGCGTGATGGTGTAGGTGCCGGCGATGGGCCGCGCCCAGCGGCTGGGCGCGAGCACGACGGACTTTGGGCTGGCCAGCTTGGCCTGCGCGGCCAGGCCGAACAGCGCCGGCGCGGCACGCATGGGGATATCCGTGGTGATCTTCTTGCGCGCCAGCTCGACCAGGGCCGGCAGCGCCGTGAGGCCCCGCGAGCGCACCCGCTCGACGGCGGCAGCGATGACTTGCTGCTGACGCGCGGACCGCTCGTAGTCACTGTCAGTGTGGCGCGAGCGCGAGTAGGCCAAGGCGAGCTTGCCATCGAGCCGACGCTCGCCGGACTTCAACTTGAGACCCTTGCTGCCGATGTGCATGCTGGGGTCGATGAGTGGCTCGTCGAGCGTCACGTCCACGCCACCGATGCTGTTGACGAGCCGTACGAGTCCGGTGAAGTCGACCAGGGCGTAGTAGTCGATCTCCGTGTCGAAGGCGTAAGCCAACGCTCCCTTCAGCTTGCGAAGCGCTTCCTTGGTCTTGCCGGTGCTGCGCTCGAACTCCCAGTAGAGCGAGTTGATGCGGTCGGGATAGGCCTTGCCGGGTGCGATGGGAACGTTCACCGTATCGCGCGGCAGGCTGACCATGGCGACCTTGCCACTCTGCGGATCGATGGTCGCCAAGATGATGGCGTCGGTGCGGTGCCCGATGACGTTCTCGCGCGCATCGGTGCCGAGGATGAGGACGGTGAGCCTGCCGTCAGTCCCGAGCAGATCTGCGACCTGCATGGGCGGTTCGGTCGGCTCGGGCGTGGGCTGGCGCTTCGTGGCCGACTTGTCAGCCTGGGCTGACTTGGCGGTCTGGCCGTTGGCGCCGGAACCATCGTCACGCTCGGCTCCCGCCGCCAGCCCGGCACAGCCGGACAGGGCGAAGACGAGGATGGCGCTGATCAGGCCAAGAAGGGCTCGGCTCATGCGGGGGCGGCTCCTATCTGGTCGTGCGACGACTTCGTCACGGCCGGACGGGATCTGGGCACACCTCCGAAGAAGGGACCCCGCTGCCGATGCGTTCCAGCCGAGTCTAGCGCCCAGGGTTTCTTCGTGCCGGGGCTGTTGCCTTTGGTCAACGGGGCGCTGCCATCGGCAGGGCGCTACGATCACGGGCATGTGCCGATCCATCAAGACGCTCCGGGGGGCGACTCCCCCCGCCACCGATGAAGACATCCAGGCAGCCGCGCTCCAATACGTGCGCAAGCTGAGCGGCTATCGCAAGCCGTCACGCCGCAATGAAGTGGCCTTTCTGGCCGCGGTCGACGAGGTGGCGGCGGCCACCAGGCACCTGCTCGAGGGGCTCGAGGTCCGCTAGCTGAACGACAGCAGACCTCACGCCTCCCCCGCCACCTCCTGACCCACGCTCGTCCCTGCCTGGGAACGACCGCCGAAGCGCTTGCCGAAGCCGACCTTGCCACCGTCCACCAGCGAGTAGACCACGGGGATGACGATGAGCGTCAGGAAGGTGGAGGTGAACAGTCCGCCGATGACGACCGTGGCCAGCTCCGCGGCGATGATGGAGCCGTGCGCGAGGCCCATGGCCGCGGGTGTCAGCGCCAGGATGGTGGCGATGGCGGTCATCAGGATGGGCCGCACGCGCACGCGACCACCACCGATGAGCGCGTCGTGCGTCGATACTGCCTCGCCCGCGCAACTGCTCCACGAAGTCGAGCAGCACGATGGCATTGGTGACCACGATGCCGATGAGCATGAGGAAGCCGATCATGGCGCTGATGCCCAGCGGATGGCCGGTGATGAGCAGCGCCGGGATGGCGCCGATGGCAGCCAGCGGCAGGCTGAACATGATGATGAACGGCGTGATGAGCGAGCCCAGGGCCAGCACCATCACGATATAGACGACCAGGATGGCGAAGCCCATGGAGAGGAACAGTGACGAGAAGGCCTCGTTCATCTGGGCAGTGGCGCCAGCGAAGGTCGTCTCGACGCTGGCGGGGAGTTCGCCAGCCTGGCGCAAGTCGTCGATGCGACTCGCTGCCTCCTCGGAGACTGCGCCGGTGTCCTTGACGGTGATGTCAGCGGTGATCGTGGCCGCGGGTGCGCCATCGACTCGCGTCACCGATCCACGCACGTTCACGACCTCGACATCGGCCAGCTGGCCCAAGGGTCGAGTACCGGCAATGCCGCTGATGGGCATCTGACGCAAGCCATCGACGGAGTCGATGCCCGCATCGGAGACACGCATCCTGCTCTCCAGGACCGTCCCGTCAGCGAGGGCATAGGAGCCGATGGACTGACCCACCAGCACAGCGCGGATGTCGGTGCCGATCTGGGCGGTGGTGGAGCCGATCGATCATGGCCATGTTGGGGTCGACCGCCACGGAAACCTGCGGTGCTTCCGCCACCGCATCGCTGGCGATGTTGTCGATACCATCCATGTCGCCGAGGGCGAGCACGATGGCGTCGCTGGCTGCCTTGATCTCGGCGGCATCCTGGCCGCTCACGACGATGGAGAGACCCGATCCGGTGCCCATCGCGCTCTGCTGCGCCACGCTCAGGTCATAGCCATCGCTCTTGAGGGGTTGGAGGTCCGACTTGATGGTTTCGCGGGCGGCGTCAAGATCGATATCGCCGGCCAGTCGGGCGGTGATGATGGCGCTGTTGGGCGCCCGTCCGGCAAAGGCCGACTGCACCACCTGGGAACCCGTGTCGGAGTCGCCCGGGATGGTCGCCATCACCAGCTCCACCTGGTCATTGGCGCGCAGGATGGCTTCTGCCTCGAGGGTCTTGCCATAGACACCAGCGGTGGAGCTGCCTTGCGGCGGTGAGACAGTCGATCTGGACCACGTTCTCGCCACCCATGTCGATGAAGGCGGTGGGCAGACTCCCGGCCAGGGCCATGGCGACGGCCGAGAGC
Organism: uncultured Chloroflexia bacterium; assembly: GCA_963778955.1. Lineage (GTDB taxonomy): Bacteria > Chloroflexota > Limnocylindria > Limnocylindrales > CSP1-4 > JAFMJV01. The sequence continues at coordinate 1,659,362 of CAVZWI010000001.1, read as the reverse complement.
GCGAAGGCGATGCTGACGGTGCCCCACTTGGTTACGCGGCTCCGCAACGCCAGCTGCAGGACCGGCGTGTACAGGCGCTGCCAGATGGTCTCCGGCAGCTCGCCATCATCGCCCAGGGTGATGTGGACCTTGTCGATGAAGAGGAAGGCCAGCGTGGGGATGACGGTCAGCGCCACGATCAGCGACGCCAGCAGGGCGAACGTCACGGCCAGGCCGAAGGGCAGGAAGAACTGACTCACCAGGCCGCCGACGAAGCCGATGGGCAGGAAGACGGCCACGGTCGTCACCGTGCTGGAGGTGATGGCTGAGGCTACTTCGCGGGTGCCGTTGATGACAGCCTCCCCGGTGGCGTCACCCAAGCCCTTATGGCGATAGATGTTCTCGAGTACGACGATGGAGTCGTCGACCACGCGGCCGATGGCCACCGTCAGGCCGGACAGGGTGAGGATGTTGATGGTCAACCCGAAGAGGCCGAACGTCGCGATGGCGATGAACAGCGAGAGCGGGATGCTGATGGCCGCGACCAGCGTGGTACGGACGCTGCGAAGGAACGCGAAGATGACGAAGACCGCGAAGAGACCGCCCAGCAGTCCTTCCTGCAATAGGCCATCCACGGATTCGGTGATGAACGTGGCCTGGTCAGTGATGGTCTCGATGACGATCTGGTCGGGGTTGGCGGCACGGGCCTCCTCGAAGACGGCCTCGATATCGTCGGAGAGTCGCACGGTGTTGGCACCAGACGACATCGACACGCTGACCGTGAGCGAGGGCTGACCGTTGGTGCGCGCGTAGCCGGAGGTGTTCTCCTGACGCTGCTCGATGCTGGCGATGTCAGCGAGGGTGACCGGCATGGGCATGGAGGCCAGCGCGGCGGTGAGCTTGCCGAGATCAGGCAGCTTGAAGCCACCAGCCTCGTTCGCGGCGGGCTCATCGCCGCTGCCATCGACCGCTGCTGGCGCTTCGCTGGGGGTCGCGCCGGCGGAGTCGGTCGCGCCGGCGGAGTCGGGCGCGGTGGAGGTCGTCCCGCTGGAGGTCGCGCCAGCGGAGGCACTGGAGCCCACGATCTGACGTTTCAGCTCGTCGATGGAGGTGTAGCGGTGCTGTGTCGAGACCGGCAGGCGAAGGTCGCCCTCAGCGAGTGAACCCGATGGCAGCGTGATCTGGTTGGCGTAGAGGATGCCCTGGACCTGCTGGAGGGAGATACCGTACTTGGCCATCGCCTCGGGGTCCAGGACGATGTCGAGGACCGGCGTGGCGCCGCCGGTCAGGTCGACCGAGGCCACACCGTCGAGCCCCTGGAGTGCCGGCAGGATCTGGTTGCGCGCCACCGTGGCGATGGCGTCGGGATCGGCCCCTTCGGCCGCACCGATGGTGGCCGTGACGACAGGCAGATCGTCGATGCCGAAGGAGTTGACGGTGGGGTTGGCGCTCTCGGGCAACTGCAGCGCGCCCACGGCCCGCTCGACCTCCGCAGTGGCCTCCTTGATGTCGGTGCCGAAGTCGAACTGGGCGAACACCAGCGACATGGAGTTGGACGAGGTCGACTGCGTCGTCTCCAGGCGCGGCACGTTGAGGAGCGACCGCTCCACCGGCTCCGTCACGGCCGAGGCGACGTCCTCTGCGCCGGCGCCGGGCATGGGCGTGATGACCATCACGAAGGGCAGCTCGATGTCGGGGATGAGCTCCTGCTTGAGGGTCGTCCACGAGAAGGCGCCAGCCAGGAAGACGCCGATCGCGAGCAGGATGATGACGCTCTTCTTCTTCAACGAGAACTCGGTCAGACGGATCATGGGGACGTCCTTTCATGGACAGGGGGGCCGATGCCCGCAGGCGGCAGGCTGGCACGGGCCTCGCGATCGAGGGCAGTGATGCCGACGTGGAGCCCGTCGAGCTCGGAGGGGCTGAGGCGGACCAGGAGCGGACGGATGTGGTCGACGCTGAACTCCCGGATGCGATCGACGACGTCGCGTCCGGCAGGCGTAAGGCTGACGAGCTGCTGGCGCCGGTCGGCCGGATCCTCCTGGCGGTCCACGTAGCCATGCTCGACGAGCCGGTCGACCAGGCCGCTCATGGCCGACGGGCCGACCTTCAACTCAGCGGCCAGTGCGGACATGGAGATATCGGGCCGCAGCATCGTGACGTGCAGCACCTTGGCCTGGGACATGGTCACCTCCACGCCGAGGAATTCGGGGGCATTGCGACCGGCCACATTGCGCAGGAGCGACTCCAGCGCATCGGTGACATCCGACAGCGATGCGCCCGAGCTTCGCTGTTCGCCGTTCACACAGTTGTAGTGGTGCGGATAGTTCGCATGGTGGCAACTATACGTACCGGATGGCGTCGCGACGACATGACGCTGGTCCCGAAGTCGTAGGCCGAGCGTCATCGACCAAGGCCCGGCCGCTCGTGGCGACCGGGCCTTGGTATGGATGTCTGGTCTGATCGGGGGCGGCCGGAGATGAGCCGCCGGGATCAGCCGGCGATCAGCCGCCGGTGGGCATGGGCCCCGCGGTCACGCCGGTCGGCGCGCCGGAGTCCTGGTCGGCCTCCGCATCCCTGCCACCACCGAAGCGCTTCCAGAACCCGTCCTTGCCCCCGTCGACCAGTGAGTACAGGACCGGGATCACGATCAACGTCAGGAAGGTCGAGCTGAAGAGCCCGCCGATCACGACGGTCGCCAGCTCCGCGGCGATGATGGACCCGTGTGAGAAGCCCAGCGCGACCGGCGTCAAGGCCAGGATGGTGGCCGTGGCCGTCATGAGGATGGGTCTGACGCGGGTGTTGGCACCGCGCACGAGCGCGGCATGGGTGTGCACCCCCTGCGACCGTAGCTGCTCCACGAAGTCGAGCAGCACGATGGCGTTGGTGACGACGATGCCGATGAGCATGAGGAAGCCGATCATGGCGCTGATGCCCAGCGGGTTGCCGGTCACGAGCAGAGCCGGGATGGCACCGATGAGCGCCAGCGGCAGGCTGAACAGGATGATGAACGGCGTCACCAGCGAACCCAGTGCCAGGACCATCACGATGTACACCACCAGGATGGCCACGGCCATGGCGAAGAACAGGTTGCCGAAGGCCTGGTTCATCTGCGCGGTCGCACCCGAGAAGGTGACCGTGACGGTATCGGGGATGTCGCCGCTGGCGATGAGGGCATCCACCTCGTCCTGGGCCGCCATGGAGACGGCGCCGGTGTCTTGCGAGGTGATGTCTGCCGACACGGTCGCAGCCGGCGAGCCATCGACGCGGGTCACGGTGCCGCGGACGTTGACAGCCTCGACATCGGCGACCTGCCCGAGTGGCAAGGTGCCCACGGTGCCGGAGACCGGCATCTGGCGCAGGCTGTCGACGCCGTCGATGCCGGCATCGTCGACGCGCAGCACCGTCTGCGCGACGGTACCGTCCTCGAGCGCGTAGTCGCCGATGGGCTGGCCGACCAGGACGTTGCGGATGCTCTGGCCGACCTGGGCCGTGGACGACCCGATCATGGCAGCCTTGTTGGGATCGACCGCGACGGTGACTTGCGGGGCCTCCGCGACGGCGTCGCTGGCCACGTTGTCCACACCATCGAGCGACTGGAGGGCCGTGGCGATGGCATCGCTGGCAGCCTTGATCTCGACGGGGTCCTGGCCACTGACGACGATCTGGAGGCCGCCGCCGGCGCCGGTGAAGTCGACCTCGGAGACGGTCACGTCGAAGCCGTCGGCCGTGACCGGCTCAAGGTCAGTCTTGATCTGCTGACGCCCGGCGGCGAGATCGGCGTCGTCGACGAGCTTGACCGTGATGACCGCACTGTTCGAGGCGCGGCCGGCGAAGGCCGCCTGCTGCGCCTGGGCGCCGGTGTCGGTCTCGCCGGGGATGGTCGACTGGACCAGCTCGACCTGCGGGTTGGCCAGCAGGATGTCCTCGGCCTGGAGCGTCTTCTCCTGGACCCCAGCCGTCGAGGCACCCTGCGGCGGTGACACCGTGACGGTCACGAAGTTCTCCCCGCCGGCATCGATGAATGCGGTCGGCAGCAAGCTAGCCAGTGACATGGCCACCAGGAAGAGGACGCCCGCGATGCCCAGGGTGGCCCACTTGGTGAGGCGTCGGCTGAGCGCCAGGATGAGAACCGGGGTGTACAGCTTCTGCCAGATGGTGGGTACGGGGTGGCCATGCTCATCGAGCTTCAGGTCGACCTTGTCGACGAACCAGTAGGCCAGGACGGGGATGACCGTGAGGGCCACGATGAGCGAGGCCAGGAGAGCGAAGGTGACGGCCAGACCGAAGTCCAGGAAGAACTGGCTGACGATGCCACCCACGAATCCGATGGGCAGGAACACGGCCACCGTGGTGATGGTCGAGCTGGTGATGGCTCCCGCGACCTCCCGGGTCCCGTTGAGCACCGCGTCGGACTTGGTGTCCCCGAGGGCTCGATGTCTGAAGATGTTCTCCAGGACCACGATGGAGTCGTCGACCACCCGGCCTACGGCGACGGCCAGACCGCCGAGGGTCAGGATGTTGATGGTCAGCCCGGCCACGCCGAAGACGGCGATGGCGCCCATGATCGAGAGCGGGATGCTGATGGCGGCTACCAACGTGGTGCGCGCGCTGCGCAGGAAGATGTAGATGACGAGGATGGCGAAGAGGGCCCCCAGCAGGCCTTCCTGCACCAGGCCCTGCTGTGAAATCGCGGATGAACGTGGACTGGTCCTGGATGACCGCCACCGACACGACGTCGCCATGGTTGGCCTCGGTGTCCTTGAAGACGGCCAAGACGTCGTCGGCCACGCTGACGGTGTTGCCGCCGGACTTCTTGGTGATGCTGACGGTCAGCGAAGGCTGGCCGTTGGTGCGCGCATAGCCCGAGAGGTTGACGTCGCGCGTCTCGATCGTGGCGATCTCGCCGAGCGTGACCGGCATGGGGATGGCGGCGAGGGCAGCGGCCAGGCCACCGGCCTCAGGCTGCTGGCTGCCACTGTCGCCACTCCCGGCGGGAGGCTGGCCTCCGCTGGGCGCTCCCCCACTGCCGGCTGCGGCACCGGCCCCGGCGGCAGGCGCACTGGCGCCCACGATCTGGGCCTCCAACTCCGCGATCGAGGTGAAGCGGTGTTCGGTCGAGACGGGCAGCCGGAGGTCGCCCTCATCGATCGATCCGGAGGGCAGGGTGCATCTGATTGGCGAAGAGGATGCCCTGGACCTGTTGCAGCGAGATGCCCTTCTCGGCCATCTTGGTGGCATCGAGGACGATGTCGAGGATGGTGGTCTCGCCGCCGGTCAGCTCGGCGGTGGCGACACCGTCGATGCCGAGCAACGCCGGGACGACCTGCTCGCGGACGATGGCCGCGGCCTCGACGGGGTCCGCGCCTTCGACCGGCGCGAGGGTGGCGATGATGATGGGCGAGGCGTTGAAGTCGAACGAGCTGACCTGTGGCGCTGTGCCGTCGGGCAGGTCCGCCTGCCCCACCGCGCTCTCGACCTCTGCCAGCGTCTGCTTGAGGTCGAGATCCGAAGTCGAACTGGGCGAAGACCAGCGAGATGGAGTTGCCCGAGCTTGACTGCACGGTCTCGAGTCGGGGGACGCTCTCGATGGCCCGCTCGATGGGTTCGGTCACCTGGGTGGAGACGTCCTCGGCACCGGCGCCCGGGAGCGCCGTGATGACCGTGACGAAGGGCAGCTCGATGTCCGGGATGAGCTCCTGGCGGAGCTGGTTCCACGAGTAGATGCCGGCCAGGAAGACGCCCACGGCCAGCAGGATGATGACACTCTTCTCCCTGAGCGCGAACTTGGTCAGGCGGATCATGTGGTGGTCCTTTCGGGATGGGCGACGGCGTCGGGCTGGGTGATGGCTTGGGCTTCGCGATCGAGGGCCGCGACCCCATCACGCAGTGAGACGAGCTCGTGGGCATCGAGCCCGATCAACAGGCGGCGCACCAACTCGGCTCGCAACTCGCGCAAGCGGTCGAGCGCCCGTGTTCCGCTCGCGGTCAGGGTGACCAGCTGCTGTCGCCGGTCGTCGGCGTCTTCGTGGCGCTCCAGGTAGCCGCTCGCGACGAGCCGTTCGACCAGGCCACTGACCGCGGACAGGCCGACACCAAGCTCGTGGGCGAGTGCCGTCATGCCGATGCCGGGTCGCAACGAGGCGACGTACAGGACCTTGGCCTGGGACATGGTCACATCCACGGCCAGGAACTCGTGGGCATGTGAATCAGCCACGTTGCGCATCAGGGATTGGTAGTGATCGAGGATCTCTTCCTCGATGGGTCGCTGGATCAAGAGCTACTTTCCATTACCTATATAGTTTGCATTAGATACGGTGTCTGCGGACTGTACCATGCCGTACAATGTGTGTCCACTCTTTGTCTATCGTGCCGTGCGGGACGTCCTCGGACCGCCCCATGAACCAGAAGAGGCCCGGTCGCTTGCCGCGACCGGGCCTCTGTCCGTTGCCGGCTTACTTGTTGGCGAGGTGCGCCTGTGCCGCCGCCAAACGCGCCACCGGGACGCGGAACGGTGAGCAGCTGACGTAGTCGAGGCCGACCTTGTCGAAGAAGTGGATGGACTCGGGATCGCCACCGTGCTCACCACAGACACCAAGCTCGATGTCGGGGCGGGTGGCGCGGCCCTTCTTGACGGCGATCTCGACCAGCTGGCCGACACCGACGGCGTCGATGGTCTGGAAGGGGTTGAAGGGGAGGATCTTCTCCTCGACGTACTTCAACAGGAAACCGCCCTCAGCATCGTCACGGCTGTAGCCGAACGCCATCTGCGTGAGGTCGTTGGTGCCGAAGCTGAAGAAGGAGGCCTCCTTCGCGATCTCGTCGGCCGTCAGGGCGCCACGCGGGATCTCGATCATGGTGCCGAACTTGTAATCGAGCGGAACGCCGGAGCCTTCCTCGATCTTCTTGGCCTCGGCCTCGAGCAGGCCGCGCACACGTGACAGCTCGTTCACATGCCCGACGAGCGGGATCGATCATCTTGGCGATGGCATCGCCACCGGCCTTGTTGACGGCGACCTGCGCGTTGAGGATGGCGCGAGTCTGGATCTTGACGAAGTCGGGGATCATCAGGCCCAGGCGGACGCCGCGCAGGCCCAGCATGGGGTTCTGCTCGTGCATCGACTGGATCGTGGCCAGCAGCTGCTTCTGCTCCGCAGTCGCGGCATCGCCGGCCTTGGTCACCTCGACCAGGGTCTCCTCAAGGTTGGGCAGGAACTCGTGCAGCGGCGGGTCGATGAGGCGAACCACCACCGGCAGACCCTTCATGGCCTCGAAGATGCCCTCGAAGTCACCTTGCTGGAGCGTCTCCAGCTGGCTCATGGCGCCATCGAACTTGTCGATGGCGGCCTGCTCGTCTGCCGAGATGGCCTCACCGGCTTCAGCCTTGGCACGAGCACGCATGGCCGCACCCGACACCAGGATGGCGCCACGCACGATCTCGAGCCGATCGCCCTCGCGGAACATGTGCTCGGTGCGACAGAGGCCGATACCCTCGGCTCCGTAGCTGCGAGCACGCTCGGCCTCTTCAGGCTTGTCAGCGTTGGTCCACACGCCCAGGCGGCGGACCTCATCGGCCCAGCCGAGCACGGTCTTCAGGTCATCCTGCTCGTCGTAGTCGGCCGAGACGGTGCCCAAGGCGCCCTCGTAGACCTCGCCGGTGCTGCCGTCAAGGCTGATCCAGTCACCCTCGGCGAAAGAGACGCCCAATTCCACGCTCTTGGCGGTGCCGGTCTTGTAGTCCACGGTCAGTTCGGCGCAACCTGCCACGCAGGGCTTGCCGATCTGGCGTGCCACCACCGCAGCGTGGCTGGTGGCACCACCGCGTGCGGTCAGGATGCCCTGCGCCACGGCCATGCCGTGGAAGTCATCAGGACTGGTCTCGACGCGCACGAGCACGACCTTCTCGCCCCGCTCGACCCACTCGACGGCGTCATCGGCGGAGAAGACGGCACGCCCCACGGCCGCACCGGGCGACGCGTTGAGGCCCTTGGCGATGCGGGTCGCACCCTTGAGCGCCGCGGGGTCGTACTGATCCCGCAGGAGCTGGTCGACCATGGCCGGCTCGATGCGACCGAGGGCCTCTTCCTTGGTGATGATGTCAGCCTGGACCATGTCGACGGCGATCTTCACCGCCGCTGCGGCAGTGCGCTTGCCCGAGCGCGTCTGCAGCATGTAGAGCTTGCCACGCTCGATGGTGAACTCCATGTCCTGCATGTCACGGTAGTGGTGCTCGAGCCGGTCGGCGATGGCCTGGAACTCGGCGTGCGCTTCAGGCATCTGCTCGGCCAGGTGGGCGATGGGCGACGGGGTCCGGATGCCGGCCACCACGTCTTCGCCCTGGGCATTGGTGAGGTACTCGCCGAACAGCGTGTCCTCACCGGTGCTGGGGTTGCGCGAGAAGGCCACGCCCGTGCCGGAGTCCTCGCCCATGTTGCCGAAGACCATGGTCATGACGTTGACGGCGGTGCCCAGGTCGTGGGCGATCTTCTGGTTCTCGCGGTAGTCGCGGGCGCGCTTGCCGAACCAGCTGGCGAAGACAGCCTTGATGGCCAGGTCGAGCTGCTGGTACGGATCCTGCGGGAAGGGCTTGCCCGTCTCCTCGAGGACGATGACCTTGAGGTCGGCGCAGACGGCCAGCATGCCCTCGGCATCGACCTCGGTGTCCTGGGACACGCCGAGGCGCTCCTTGACGCGCTCCAGGGCGGCATCGAGCTTCTCGCCATCGACGCCCAGCACGATGCGGGAGAAGAGCTGGATGAAGCGGCGGTAGGCATCCCAGCCGAAGCGATCATTGGCGGTAAGCTTGATGATGCCCTGCAGGGTCTCCTCATTGAGACCGAGGTTGAGGACGGTGTCCATCATGCCGGGCATGGAGAACTTGGCACCGGAGCGGACGCTGACCAGCAGCGGGTTCTGCGGGTCGCCGAAGCCCTTGCCTGTCCGCTCCTCGATCTGCGCGATGGCGGCCTGGACGTCTTCCCAGAGCCCCTCGGGCAGCGTCTCGCCGGCAGCGAAGTAGTCGTTGCAGGCTTCGGTCGTGATGGTGAAGCCGGGCGGCACCGGGAGGCCGGCCTTGGTCATCTCGGCCAGGCCGGCGCCCTTGCCGCCGAGCAGGTCGCGCATGGTGCTGTCACCCTCGGCCTCACCGGCGCCGAAGGCATAGACGTATCGCTTGGCAGCGACTTGGGGACGGGTCGAAGCAGACATAGACGAGGTGACCTCAGGGTGTGCGCTGGCGGGCATGGGAGTGCCGCAGCATCGGTATCTGGACACCCCCATCATACGGCACCATCGGCGATGGGCTACTGCCATCCGGCCCCCAGAAGGGCAGTCCCAGTGGCCGCCTCGCCGAGGGCCGTCCTGCGCTGCGGACGACAAGCCGGTCCGGGGCTCAGGCTGGGTACACTGAACACATGACCGATCTACAAGATGACAAGCGCGTCATCATCCCCGAGGCGGAGAAGTACAACGCCACGCTGGTGAAGCGCGAGGACGATTCCGACTCGCTCGCCCGCTTCTGGGTCCGCCCCGACGGCGACGCTGCCCACTTCGAGCCCGGCCAGTACATGACCATCGGCGTCTATGCCGATGACAAGCTGTACCAGCGCCCCTATTCGGTGGCCTCGGCGCCGGAGGCGACCGGCGAGCAGGGCTACGAGTTCTACGTCCGGCTGGTCCCCATCCTGCGCTTCACCACGCTGCTGTGGCGGCTGCCGGTCGATCATCAGATGCGCATCGATCGGACCCAAGGGCAGGTTCATGCTGGAGCCGGACGACGACCGGACCCACCTCTTCATCTCCACCGGCACGGGCGTCGCGCCCTTCATCGCCATGACGCGCCAGTTGATGCACGATGGCAAGCCGCGAAAGACGGTCATCCTGCATGGCTGCAGCTACCAGGACGAGTTGGGCTACCGCGAGATGCTCGAAGGCCTGCAGCGCGACAGCGACTACCCCATGACGTATGTACCCACCATCTCGCGTCCAGGGGATCCGCGCAACGCCGGCTGGACGGGCTACACCGGTCGCGCCGAGCATGTCGTGGCGGATGTCTGCCAGGCGCAGGGACTGGAGCCGGACACCACGGTCGTCTATCTGTGCGGCAACCCGGAGATCGATCATCAACGCCGAGACGGTCCTGATGGAGGCTGGCTTTCCGGAGTTCCACGTCAAGAAGGAGCTCTACTGGCCCAAGGGCAAGAGCCCCACCGGGTAGCCTGAGGGCCATGCGGCCGGCCAGGAACCGGAATGATGTGCCCGCTCACAGGTTAGATGACCTTCGACCCGATAGAATAGTGCGTACGTTGGTACATGTTTCACGGGTCGTCAGTCAGCCTGTGGAGTAGTGATCGCGCAGTCTGAAGGGGTCGAATGCATCCAGTCGTGGAACGGGAGGTCCTCTCCCCCAACGTCACCCGTCTTGAGATCGAGGCCGGCCGTATCGCCCAGGTGCGTCAGCCGGGCCAGTTCGTCATCGTGCGCCTCGGCGAAGGTGCCGAGCGTGTGCCGCTGACCATCGCCGACGCGGATCCGGAAGCCGGCACCATCACACTGACCATCCAGGCCGTCGGCAAGACAAGCTGCGACCTCTGCCTGCTGAAGGTCGGCGATGCCATCCAGGACGTAGCCGGCCCGCTCGGCGAGGCGACCGAGCTCATCGAAGCCGGCCACGCCGTCTGTGTCGGGGGTGGCGTCGGGACTGCGGTCGTGCACCCCCTCGCGCAGGGCCTCGCGGCCAAGGGTGTCCAGGTCACCAGCATCATCGGTGGTCGCGCTCGAGAGTGGGTCATCTTCGAGGACGAGCTGCAGCGCTACGGCGACGTGCGAGTGTGCACCGACGACGGCTCCTATGGCCGCCATGGTTTCGTGACCGACGAGCTCCGCGATCTGCTCGAGGAAGGTGGGGTCGACCATGTCTACGCCGTCGGCCCCGTACCCATGATGGGCGCCGTCGCCAACGTGACCCGTGAGTACGACGTGCCGACCACCGTGTCGCTCAACGCCATCATGGTGGACGGCACGGGCATGTGCGGCGGCTGCCGAGTGAAAGTCGGTGGCAAGACCGTCTATGCCTGCGTGGACGGTCCGGAGTTCGATGCTCATGCCGTCGACTTCAAGCAGCTGGCCGATCGGCTGGCGATGTACCGCGATGTCGAGAAGAGTGCCTTCGAAGGCAGTCGCTGTCTCATCGAGGGGCTGGCCGAGGCCGCTGGAGGAGATACCCCGCGATGACCGAGCGTCCCGACCTGACCCCCCGAGACCGGATGCAGATCGAGCGCCACGAGGTCCCGGCTCGCTCGGCCGTGATCCGCGCCATGGACTTCCGCGAAGTCAACCTGGGCTACTCGCAGGCGCTGGCCATGGAAGAGGCCGAGCGCTGCCTCGACTGCGCCAACCCCCGCTGCATCGACGGTTGTCCGGTGCGTGTCAACATCCCCAGGTTCATCGAGCTCCTCGCCGCCGGTAAGATGAAGCTGGCCGCTGAGTCACTGCTCGATGACAATGCCCTCCCCTGCGTCACCGGCCGCGTCTGTCCCCAGGAGACGCAGTGCGAGGGCCTCTGCATCCGGGCCAAGAAGGGCTCGCCGGTGGCGGTCGGTGCGCTTGAGCGCTTCGTGGCCGACTGGGCCCTCGATCACCTCGACGAGCTGGACACCGACGTGGACCCGGACACCGGCCGTCGCGTGGCCATCGTGGGCTCCGGGCCGGCTGGTCTGACCGCGGCCGGCGAGTTGGCCAGATCGGGCCACAAGGTCACCGTCTTCGAAGCCTTCCACGCTCCCGGTGGCGTGCTCATCTACGGCATCCCCGAGTTCCGCCTGCCCAAGGACATCGTGCAGCGTGAGGTCGATCGACTGAAGGAGCTGGGCGTGACCATCGAGGTCAATGCCATCGTGGGCAAGACCTGGACCCTGCGCGAGCTGCGCCAGAACTTCGATGCTGTCTTCATCGCCGTCGGTGCCGGCCTGCCCGTCTTCATGGGTATCCCCGGCGAGGACCTCAAGGGCGTCTACTCGGCCAACGAATACCTCACCCGCGTCAACCTCATGGGCGCCTTCCGGGCGGACACCGACACGCCGGTGCTGCAAGGCCAGAAGGTCGTCGTGGTCGGTGGCGGCAACGTGGCCATGGACGCGGTGCGCACCGCGCGTCGGATGGGTGCCAAGGAGGCCATCATCGCCTACCGTCGCGGCAAGGAGGAGCTGCCGGCGCGCGCGGAGGAGATCCACCACGCCGAAGAAGAGGGCGTCAAGTTCGAGCTGATGGCGTCGCCGGTGCGGATCACTCGGCAACGAGGATGGCTGGGTCACCGGGGTCGAGTGCCAGATGATGGAGCTGGGCGAGGCCGATGCTTCCGGCCGACGCCGCGCTACGGCCATCCCCGATTCGGAATACGTCATCGAATGCGACATGGTGGTGGTGGCCATCGGCACCCGCAGCAATCCCATGCTGACCGCGTCCGAGCCGGACCTCAAGATCAACGAGTGGGGCTACCTGATCGTCGATGAGCAGGGCATGACCAGCGTGCCCGGCATCTTTGCCGGTGGTGACATCGTGCGTGGCGCGGCCACCGTCATCCTGGCCATGGGCGACGGCAAGCGCGCGGCCCGCGCCATCGAGAAGTACCTGGGCACGGTCGCCGAGCTGCTGCCGAAGGCCGTGGCTGCGGCCCGAGCCGAGGAGGGCAGCGCCGCCTCGACGTAGCTACGCCTCGCGCGCGGCCTCCATGCGGTCGAGGATGAGACGCTTGACGTTCTCCACTGGCACGCGCTCCTGGCTCATGCTGTCACGATCACGCACCGTGACCGCGCCGTCCTCGAGCGAATCGACGTCCACTGTCACGCACCATGGCGTGCCGATCTCGTCCTGCCGCCGGTAGAGCTTGCCGATGGCGGCGGTGTCGTCGTAGACCGCCATGATGTCCTTCTTGAGATCGTTCTTGATGCGGTGACAGAGCTCGACGATCTCAGGGCGCTTCTTGAGCAGTGGCAGGACCGCCACCTTGTAGGGTGCGATGTCCGGGTGCAGCTTCAAGACCACGCGCGTGCCCTTCTCCAGCTCTTCCTCATGGTACGAGTCGATGAGGAAGGTGAAGGCAGCCCTGTCGGCGCCGGCCGCGGTCTCCACGACCCAGGGGATGAAGTGCTCCTCAGCAGTCGGATCGAAGTATTCGAGGTTCTCGCCCGAGGCGCGGGCATGTGAACCGAGGTCGAAGTCGCCACGGTTGTGCACACCCTCAAGCTCCTTCCAACCAAAGGGGAAGCGGTATTCCACATCGATGGCCTTCTTGGCGTAGTGCGCCAGCTCATCGGACGCATGCTCCCGGAAGCGCAGCCGCGCCGGGTTCACCCCGTAGCGCTCGTACCACGCCTTGCGCGCTGGCAGCCACTCTTCGAAAGCGTCCGTCGCGGCATCACCCGGTCGCACGAAGTACTGCATCTCCATCTGCTCGAACTCGCGCATGCGGAAGACGAAGTTGCCGGGGCTGATCTCGTTGCGGAACGACTTGCCGATCTGGGCGATGCCGAAGGGCACCTTCTTGCGGCTCGACTGCTGTACCGACTTGAAGTTGACGTAGGAACCCTGGGCGGTCTCCGGGCGCAGGTAGATGACCGCGCCCTCGTCTTCGACGGGGCCCATGTGCGTCTTGAACATCAGGTTGAAGCGGCGCGGTGCGGAGAGCGGCCCCTGGTCCACCGGGCACACCAGGCCCGACTTCTCGACGATGCCCTCGTCCTGCAGCTGGGTCGCGGAGAGGTCCTCTGCGCCCGGCAACTCATCGAGCCTGTAGCGGCGGTGGCAGGTATCGCACTCCACCAGGGGATCGCTGAAGGAGCCCACGTGGCCGGACGTCACCCATACCTGCGGATGCATCAGGATGCCTGCATCGAGGCCCACGATGTCGTCACGCTCCTGCACCATCGAGCGCCACCAGGCCCGCTTGACGTTGTTCTTGAGCTCCACGCCCAGGGGTCCGTAGTCCCAGACCGCGTTGATGCCGCCGTAGATCTCCGAGCTGGGGAAGACGAAGCCGCGCCGCTTGGCCAGCGAGACGATGATGTCGAGCTTGGCCACGGAAGGGCCGGGGTCGGGCGCCCTGACGGCGTCGGGCGTGGCGGGACTGGGCTGATCGGTCACGGGTCGGGGTCTCCTCAGAAGGGCGCCGGCGATGGCAGTGCCGGTCGATAGGCCCCCCGATTGTGGCAGGGAAACGCAGAAGGCGGCCGACGGGCCGGTCGACCACCTGCCAGGCTTTGCCGTGGCGCCTCAGACGATGAAGTTGGAGCAGCGGCCGGCTGGGCCGCCTTCGGTCCCGGAGGTTCCGTCCACGTAGTAGAGATGCTTCAGGCGATAGACCTCGACCAGGCCTTGTACCCGGCCGATGACCTTCGTCTTGGAGCCCTTCTTGTAGTAGATGAAGATGTGCTGGACGCGGTACTCGCTCTTGTTGTTCTCCGGCGTCCGATAGTGGCTGGCACCAAAGAATGCGACTTGAGTGTCGTTGGCACGCTCCTTCACGATGGGACTCTTGTGCACGACGCGGAACTTGTGGTCGCCCCAAGGTTTGGCGTTCTTCAGGAAGATGACGCGGTGGCCTACCCAGCTCTTCTGCGAGAACGGCCCATGGGTCCAGACCCTCCTGCTGCTGACCTTGTCGATCTCATCCTTGAGACCCGAGAAATGTCCATGCTCGTATCGGCAGATGGCACCGGGCTGATCGTTGTAGTCAGGCACGGTGTATTCGCCGGCCTTGCCGGTGGACTTGAGCTCCTCGAAGGCGCCGACCGATGGCGCGACGACAGCCCCGGCCAGGACGAGGATCGCGAAGACACTGGCTGTTCGGATGGATCGCATGGGGGACCTCCCGTGTCGATGCTACGGGCGTCGGCTCCTTGACCAGCCGAACGCCGCAAGGCCGGGATTATGGTCGGACGGCGCGCAGATGTCACGCCTCTCGCCGGCGCGCAGACGTCACGCATCTCAGCTCGGTCGGTGTCGCACCTCATCGACAAAGGCCAGCGAGCGTGCCTCCCGCTCCAGGATGAAACGCGTGTAGCGACGCATCACCGACTCCACCTCGCCTTCCACCGCTGCCGGCACGCGCAGGGCGGCGATGGCCTCCACATCGAAGCGTCGGTAGGCCTTCAGGAGCTTCAGGGCGTCGACCGACAAGCGAACCGACTCGGCCGGCGGCGGAGGATGGGAGCTGCACAGGACACCGCCGAGGGCCGGCACCCAGCGGAACTCGTCGGTCTCCTCGAGCGTGCGCGCACATTCCACACAGCGGTCGAGCTCGGGTCGCACGCCCAGCGCATCGGCCAGACCCGATTCGAACCAGCGCGCCACACGCCCCGGCGCCATGCCGTCGTCGAGCAGCTGGCAGGCGCGCCGCAACAAGCCGTACACCGGGTGGGCGCCACCGTGTTCCTCCCCCACCGCGCGGTCGGAAAGCTCCCCGAGGTACCAAGCGACCGCCGTCGACTCGAGGCGGTCGCGTAACCGCAGCCAGGCGTGCGCCACGCTCACCTGCGTGATGACGTCGAGATTGCGACCGCGAGCCAGCACGACGTCCAGCTCGGCGAACGGCTCCACGCTGCCGCCGATGCGACTCCTGGGACGACGCACGCCCTTGGCCACGGCACGGATCTTGCCATCCTCGGGGGTCAACAACGTGATGATGCGATCGGCCTCGCCCAGGTCGAAGTGGGCCAGCACGATGGCGCGGGTCTTGTAGCTCCGTGGACGAGGCACAGGGCGAGCCTATCCGACCGGCGCGTGGGTCGCCATCGGCGTTTGTCGCCAGAATGCCAAGGGCGAATGTGCTACATACGAGTATCATGTCGAGGTGTTGACCAGCATCGACCTCGACCGCCTCATCGCCGATACCGAGCAGGAGATGCTCGGCGTCATCGCGCGGGCCGAGGATAGCCGTACCCGCGAGCTGTATCGGATGGTCCGTTACCACATGGGCCTCGACAGCGACGCGCCCCGAGGCAAGCGCATGCGCCCCCTGATCGGGTTGCTGGCGTACCAGTCGATCGCCGGCGACCATATGAAGGCGCTGCCGGGAGCGGCGGCGGTCGAGATGGGCCACAACTTCAGCCTGGTCCACGACGATATCGAGGACGGCGGCGCGGAGCGACGACATCGGCCGGCCCTGTGGACCATCGAGGGTGTGGCCCAGGCCATCAACACCGGCGACACGTTGTTCACGCTCAGCCGCATGGCGCTCTATCGGCTCACCGAGGAGGGCTTCGACGACGCCCGGGTGCTGCGCCTGATGCGCCTGTACGACGAGACCTGCCTCCGGCTGTGCGAAGGCCAGTTCATGGATATCTGGACGTCCGAGCACGACGAGTGGATGTCGGTCGACTACTACTTCGACATGATCGGCCGCAAGACCGCGTCACTAATCGCCGGCTCGGCAGAGGCCGGGGCCGTGCTGGCCACCGAGGACGAGACGGTCATCGCCGCCTACCGTCGCTTCGGCTGGGCCCTGGGCTTGGCCTTCCAGCTCAATGACGACCTGCTGGGCATCTGGGGCGATGAGGCGATCACCGGCAAGGAGACGTCCGATATCGCGACACGCAAGAAGACGTTGCCGCTCATCTATGCCTTGGCGAACGCGACCGGAGTCGATGGCGTGCGCCTGCGTGCCCAGCTCACGGAGTCGGAGGCGCAGCCGACCGACGCGGAGGCTCGGGAGGTGCTGGACATCCTCGAGCGTGTCGGGGCACAGGAGTACACCCGCAGCCGAGCCCGGGCCTACCGCGACGAGGCACTCGCCGAGCTCGCCGCTTCCGGGCACGTCGACGGAGCCTCCATCGAGCGACTGGGTGACGTCGTGCGAGCCGCAATCAGCGCGTAGCTCGTCGGTCGACACACCGGGCGGGTAGCGGGGATGCTGGCGCCCTGTGCACGCCTCCATCAGCGGAAACCTTCGGCGCAAGGCCTGGCTGACGGCCAGTCGGACGTCGCGCTACCCTCACCTGCGATGCAGCCAAGATCCGGCTCTGACGATGAGCACGTGCCGTTTTCGCTGGAGCGATTGGTCTTCTTCAGCGATGCCGTGTTCGCCATCGCCATCACGCTGCTCGCCATCGAGATCCGGTTGCCCGAGGGTGCCGGCGATGGCGACCTCGAAGCCGCCATCGCCGGCCTCGCGCCGATGGTGTTCAGCTACTTTCTGAGCTTCAGCGTGATCGGCCTTTCCTGGCTGGCGCACTGGCGCCGCTATGACCTGATCGAACGAGCGGATGAGCGATTGGCCATGATCAATCTGGCCCAATTGGCCTTCATCGCACTCATCCCCTTCCCGACGGCATTGCTGGGTCAGTACGGGGACCAGGCGGGCCCAGTCATCCTCTACGCGGTCATCGTGGCTTGCGCTGGCCTGCTGGGGACAGTGACCTGGATCTACGCGGACCGGAACGGGATGATCCGCCACGGCACGCGACGCGAGACGGTGCGGCTGGCGACGATCCGCGGCCTGCTCCTGCCGTTGGTGTTCCTTGCCAGTCTGCCGTTGCTCGTCGTCCACCCCTACGCGGTCGAGGCAGCGTGGGTCTTGTTCTTCCCGCTGCAGGCGCTGGTCGTCCGACGACAACGGAGGGCCCGCCCTCCCGATGTGGACGCACCGGTCCTCGATGGGGATGCACCGGCCGAGGAAGAAGTCTGACCTGGACACCTGACGATCGTGAGCGCGATCGGCGACAGGACGCCTAGATGACGGCGGGCTACCCACAGGGCGGGTGAAGCGTCGGAGTTGGTCATCGTCTTCGGGGAGTTGGCCGTCCACCTCCCCCACGTGACCCGCGGGCTGGGTGAAACGGCAGTGCGTCCGTCATCTCACCCGCGGGGTGGGTCGTTCGACGGAGGAGTGGTCCGTCGAGCCCGCGTGCTGTACCGGTTCACCCGCCCGGCGGGTGGCGGGGGTGGCGAGCAGGTCGGGTAGCGGGGGTGCCGAGCAGGTCAGGTAGCGGGGTGCCGAGCAGGTCGGGTAGCGGGGTGCGGGAGTGGCCGACATCCGAGGTCAATCGTCGTCGCGCTCATCGTCGTCATCGGCGGAGGGCGTGTGGACGACGTGGACGGTCCGCACGCGCCGCCCATCGGTCGCCTCGACGGTGAGCTTCAGCCCATCTACCTCGACCGTGTCGCCGACCGCGGGCACGCCACCGATGTGGTGGTACATCAGCCCGCCGACGGTGTCGAACTCCTCCTGGTCGTTGCCGTCGAGCGTGGTGTCGAAGTGCTCCAGCATGTCATCCACGTCAGTGCGGCCGTCGATGCGCGCCTCGAACTCCCCGAGCGGCACGATCATGGGCTCCTCTTCGTCGTACTCATCCTGGATCTCGCCCACGATCTCCTCGAGCAGATCCTCGATGGTGACGAGGCCGGCCGTGCCGCCGTGCTCATCGAGCACGACCGCGATGTGCACCCGGCGTCGTTGCAGGCTGCGCAGCAGGTCGTCCACCAGCATCGACTCGGGCACGAACAGGGGCGTGCGCAGCAGGCGGCGGATCGAGGGCGGACGGTCGTCGCCGACCAGGTAGGGCAACAGGTCCTTGGCATAGAGCATGCCGATGATGTTGTCGATGTTCTCTTCGTAGACCGGGATGCGCGAGTGGCCCTCACTCACGATGGTCTCCACGATCTCGCCCAGTGATGCGCTGACAGGCAGGCTCACCATGTCGACGCGCGCCACCATGACCTCGTGAGCGCGCTGCTCGCCGAGCTCCAGGACCGCTCCGATCATCTGCTCTTCCTCGGCCTCGATGGTGCCCTGCTCACTGCCGCGCTCGATGAGGATGCGCAACTCCTCGCTGCTGATGGCCTCGTCGGCGGCATCGGCGACACCGAGCAAACGCGTCACCATGTGAGTCGTCGTGGTCAGCACCCACACTACCGGGCCGAGGATGACACCCAGCACCTCGACCGGCCGAGCGAAGGCCAGGGCGTAGCGTTCCGCGTGCGCCAGGGCCAGTGTCTTGGGCACCAGCTCACCGAAGACGATGGTCACGAGGCTCACGACCAGGGTCACGATCAGCAGCGCCAGCACGTCGGCGGAGGTCGAGAGTGGTCCGATGTCGCGGAGCCACTCGGCCAGCCCTTTCGCGATGCTGGCGCCCGCGAAGGCGGCGGCGAGGAAGCCGATGAAGGTGATGCCCAGCTGGATCGTCGCCAGCAAGCCACCGGGACGTTCGGTCATGCGGGCGACGCGCTTGGCCCGTCTGTCACCCTCGTCGCTGAGCTGGCGCATGCGGCTGCGGCGCACCGTCACCAGCGCGATCTCAGCCGCCACGAAGAGGCCGTTGAGCGCGATCAGCAGCGCGATGACGACGATCTCGAAGAGGGAACTGCCCATCAGCGGTCCAGGGCGTCCTCCGGGGCGGCCTGGTCTCCCGCGCGGTCGCGGTCGGGGTCGGGGTCGGGGTCGGGGTCGGGGTCGGATCGAGGCTGGCGCTCATAGGGGTGCGCGGGAACGCCCAGCACGGTGGCACCGTCGGGGACATCGTGCGTGACCAGCGAGGCGGCGCCGGTATAAGCACCCTCGCCGATGCTGACGGGAGCACGCATGATGGTGTCGGAGCCGATGAAGGCGCCCCGGCCGATGCGCGTGCGATGCTTGTTCACCCCGTCGTAGTTGGCGGTGATCGAGCCGGCGCCGATGTTGACCTTGTCGCCCACATCGGCGTCGCCGAGATAGCTGAAGTGGTGGCTCTTGGTGCCAGCACCGATGGTGCTGTTCTTGACCTCGGCAAAGTTGCCCAGCTCCACGTTGGGCCCGATGCGGGCGCCCTTGCGCACGTGCGAGAAGGGTCCGATGGCGACGTCCGAGCCGACGAACGAATCCTCCAGCACGCTGGCCCAGACGACCGAGCGCTCCCCGACATGCGTGTCGAAGATCTGTGAGCCCGCGCGGATGAGAACGTCACGCTCGATGACGGTGGCACCGCGCAGGATGACGTTGGGCTCGAGGGTGACATCTTCGGCGATGCGCACGCCGGCGTCGATCCAGGTCGTGGCCGGGTCCTGCAGCGTCACGCCGGCGCGCATGTGGCCCTCGTTGATGCGCAGCCGCATCTCCAGTTCGGCATCGGCCAGCTGGGCGCGATCGTTGATGCCCAGCAACGTGCCGTCGTCCTCGACTTCGAGCGTGGCCACGGCTCGATCGTCGGCGCGAGCGAGCGGGATGAGTTCGGGCAGGTAGAGCTCGCCGGTCACCGGAGAGGGCTTGATGTCACCGATGCGGGTCCGCAGCCAGTCAGCATCGAAGGCGTAGAGCCCCGAGTTGATCTCGGTCGATCTCGAGTTGGTCGGGGGCTGCGTCCTTGTACTCGACCACGCCCGTGATGCGGCCGTCGGGTCCGCGGTCCACGCGTCCGAGCGTGGCGGGGTCGTCCATATCCACGCTGATGAGGGCCACGGCCGCAGCATTGTCCCGGCGCGCTGTGGCCAGCTCGGCCATCAGCTCGGAGTCGACCAAGGGCACGTCACCACTCAAGACGATGATCTCGTGGACGTCGTCGGATAGCGCGGCGAGCGCAGCCGCGATGGCATCGGCCGTGCCGCGCGGCTCAGCCTGGGTGGCGAAGTCAGCTTCAGCGGCAAAGACCTGGGCGATCTGGCTGACCGGTGGGCTGATGACCACGAGGGGCCGCGATCCGGTGGCCGCCACGGCGGCATCGAGCACATACGCCAGCATGGGCCGACCGCAGATCGGATGCAGCACCTTGGGCAGGCTGGAGCGCATGCGCGTGCCGAGGCCGGCAGCCATCACGACCGCGGTGAGGCGCTGGGGCTGGTGCGTGTTCACGTGGCGGACGGACCGCCGGTCGGTGATGGGGGCTTGTCGGACATCAGGTCGGTTGACTGTAGGCGCGCGCCCGCCTGAGTGTCAAACGACCCAGGAACGCCCAGCGTCGGGCGCGGGCGCGATCTCAACGCTTCTGGGCGATGACCTCGATCTCGACCAGGATGTCCAGCGGCAGGCGAGCGGCCCCGATGGTGGTGCGGGCCGGATAGGGTTCCGGCAGGTAGGAGCCGTAGACCTCGTTGAAAGCCTTGAAGTCATCCATGTCCGCCAGATAGCAGGTCGACTTCAGGACATCGCTGAAGTCGAGCCCCATCTCGGCCAGCAAGGCCTCGATATTCTTCATGGTGCGCTCGGTCTGGACCGCCACGTCGCCCGCGACGACCGAGCCGGTAGCCGGGTCGACCGGGCCCTGGCCCGAGCAGAAGATGAGCGAGTCGGTGACGATGGCCTGGCTGTAGGGACCCAGGGCGTTGGGGGCCGCCGCGGTCTGGATGCGCTGCTTCACGGATCTCTCCTCAGGTTGCGATGCTGGTCGTGGTCATGATGGCGGCACCCTCAAGCTCGGTGGGACAGGCGGTCTGGAGCGTGATCGCGGCACGCGTGGCGGCCGCTTCGGAAGGATAGACCGCGAACAGGGTCGGTCCGGAGCCGGTGAGCAGCACGGCGCGGCCCAAGGTATGTTCGGCGGCATCCCGGGCTGCGGCCAGGCCGGGAGACAGTCGGATCGCCGCCGACCAGAGGTCATTAGCATCGCGACACATCGTAGTCGTGGCCGCCAGTGTCATACCGTCGACCTCCTCGCGCAGCAGGTCGACCATCTCGGTCACGGGGTCCCCCACCTGCGTGGTCCGGGATGGCTGCCGGTCAAACTCGGCGAATACCTCCGCAGTCGAGAGCCGTTGCGCGAGTGTGATCAGCACCAGCCCAGCGGGTGGCTGCGGAGCCCGAAGGGGTACCAGATGCTCGCCGATGCCCTCGACCAGGGCGGCTCCGTTGCCCGAGGCGAAGAACGGCACATCGGCACCCAGGCGCAGCGCGACCTCCAGTCGTTGGGCCGGATGCAAACGGAGGGCCCACGCCTGGAGCGCGAGGTCGACCGCGGCCGCGGCGTCCGAACTGCCACCGCCGAGTCCCGCCGACACCGGGATGCGCTTGACAAGGCGGAAGCGGAGAGCTGGTAGGGACGTGTCGATGGCAGCCCGGAGTCGTGCCGCCGCCAGCAGCACCAGGTTGTCATCACTGGCCGCGAGGGCGCCATCGATGGAGAGCGAATTGGCCGCCGTCCCGGGGTCTGACTCCACCTCCAGCACGTCATGCAGGGCCAGGCGCAGGAACACCGAACGCAGCAGGTGGTAGCCGTCGCCGCGCACGCCGGTGACGGCCAGGGCGAGGTTGATCTTGGCCGGCGCGCTGGCGCGAAGGACGGTCACGGCAGCGGTGTCAGCGCCTCGCGGAGGGCCAGCCACTCGGCCACCGACAGCGTCTGCGGCCGTCGATCGGGACTGATGGCACGACTGGCGAGGGCGGCATCGACCCGCTCCCGATCCAGCCCTGAAAGTTGCCGAGCCAGCACGTTGTGGATCATCTTGCGGCGCTCGCGGAAGCCTGCCTGCACCAGGCGCCAAAGCTCGTCCTCGTCGTCGGCACCCAAGCGCCGCGGCCGCGTCCGCCCCACCAGGATGGCGGAGTCGACATCGGGCGCCGGCTCGAACGCCGCGGCCGGCACGATGAAGGCCACCTCTACGTCGGCGTGATACTGGACGAAGACCGACAGGTAGCTCATGCCGCCCGGTGGCGAGGCGATGCGCTCGGCCACCTCCCGCTGCACCATCATCACGAAGCGCGTCGGCCGCGGCTCGCGCCCCAGCACGTGGTGCAGGATGGGGCTGGTGATGTGGTACGGCACGTTGGCCACGAGCGCCCACGGCTCCGAGGCGACCGGCACCAGCGACCCGATCTCGACATCGAGGAAGTCCGCCTCCACCAGCGAGAGCGCGGCTTCATCCGCGAAACGCGATCGCAGGTGCCCCACGAGGCGGCTGTCCAGCTCCACCGCGGTGACCGCGGCACCGGCTGCCAGCAGCTGCGCGGTCAGGATGCCGATGCCCGGCCCAACCTCCACGATGCGCTCACCCGACTGCACAGCAGCGACCTCGAGGATGTGCTCCAGCACGATCCCATCGGCGAGATGGTTCTGCGACAACGACTTGCGCGCTCCGAGCCAGTTGCGCCGCAGGTAACGCTCGACCGTCTCCGGACTCAGGTGCGCGGGATCGAGCGCATCCGACTCCCGCGTCACGCCTTCCCGCGCCACGATCAGACCGCCAGCTTCAACGAGGGCCGTGCATCGAGGGTCCGATCGGCACGGGCGCCGGCCTGATAGCGGTGATAGCCGGCCGCCCCGATCATGGCGGCGTTGTCCGTGCATAGTCCTGGACGCGGGACGACCAGGGGCACACCTAGACCGCGGGCACCGTCTGCGATGCGGTCGCGCAGCACGGAGTTCGCAGCCACGCCGCCGCCCATGATGATGGTCCGGGCGCCCACTTCGCGAGCCGCCCGCAGCGTCTTGGTGGCCAGCACGTCGACGACCGATTCCTGGAAGGCCCAGGCGAGTTCGGCGACGACCGTCGCCGGCAGGTCGGCGCCGTCGAGATCGCGTGCACCGGGCGGCAAGTCCAGCGCTTCCGCCACCGCATGCCGGGCGGCGGTCTTCAGGCCGCTGAACGAGAAGTCGTACGAATCGCCCATCCAGGCCCGCGGGAAACGCCGGTCGTATGTGGTCGCCCCGGTCGCCGCCTTCATGATGGCCGGGCCGCCCGGGTACGAGAGACCCAGCAGGCGGCCGACCTTGTCGAAGGCTTCACCGGCAGCATCATCGACGGTCTGACCCAGTAGGCGGTAGCTCAAGTGGTCGGCCATCTCGACGATGAAGGTGTGGCCCCCGCTGACGACCAGCGCCACCAGCGGGAACTCGGGCGCCGGCTTCTCTGCCTCACCGGGATCGAGCAGCCAGGCCGCGTAGATGTGGCCCTCCAGATGGTTCACCGGCACCAGCGGCAGGCCCACGCTCCAGGCCAACGTCTTGGCCATGGTGATGCCGACCAGCAGCGAGCCTGCCAGGCCCGGCCCTTCGGTGACGGCGACGGCATCCAACTCGGTCAAGTCGCTGATACCAGCTTGCTCGCGCGCCGCGTCGAGCACCGGGATCATCCAGCGAAGATGGGCACGCGCAGCGACCTCGGGCACGATGCCGCCGGTCGCGGAGTGCAGCTGCACCTGACTGGCGACCACGCTGGTGACGATGCGCCGCCCACCCTCGACCACGGCCACGGCCGTCTCGTCACAGGACGATTCGACTGACAGGATGCGTCCGCTACTCATCGGGGTCGGGCTCATAGCCCGGATCCTCGGGCAACACGTCACTGCCGTAGCGGGCCGTCATGCGCGCCAGCAGCCGCTGCATCTCAGGCGAGCCGAGGGGCTCGGTGGTCATGACCAGGGCGTCCTCGTTGTTATCCGAGTAGTAACGCGGGCGCACACCCACCGGTCGGAAGCCGAACGACCCGTACAGCTTGCGCGCGGCATCGTTGCCCAGACGGACCTCCAGGGTCACCACGGCAGCGCCGATGGCCTCCGACATGGCCATAAGCTCGCACAGCAGGAGCCCTCCGATACCACGACGCCGGTAGGCCGGCAGCACTGCGAAGGTGGTCACGTGGGCCTCATCGACCATCAGCCAGATGCCGGCGTAGGCGATGACGCGATCGCCAGCACGGACCACGATGTACCGCGCCATGCGGTTGGTCTCCAACTCCTGGCGGAAGGCGTAGGGCGGCCAGGGCGTCGGGAACGAGGCACTCTCGATGGCGTGCACGGCGGGGATGTCGTCGGTGCCCATGGGCTGCACCGAGAGCCTTACCGGAGGTCGGGCGACCATCCCAACTCCTCGGCCGCCCGCGTCACACCCCGGGGCAAGGCCACGTAGGCTGGCGCCAAGGCCTCGATATCATCCATGTCGCCTGCTGCGAGGCGGTCTCGCGCGATGGCCAGCAGCGCCTCCGGCAGGCCTGCCAGCGCCAGCGCACCCCAGCGGGCCGCGTCGGCGCCGAGGACCGCCTCGTCGACGTCGACCGCGATGGCAGCCCGCTCACCGAGCGCCTCGGGTAGCCCGCCCGGGGCGACCAGCGCAGGGTCGGCGCCAGGGATCGCCAGGTAGTGATCGTGCGCACCGGCCGGCATCACCACGGCGGCATCCTCGGGTGCTCCGCAGGCGATCGCGGCCACGCGCAGCGCATCCGATGACATCACGCCCACGAGAGGTAGCCTGCGCGCATAGGCGATGGTCTTGGCGGTGGCCAGCCCGACCCGCAGCCCGGTGAACGATCCGGGACCGGTGCCGACCGCCAGCGCGGTCACGTCATCGAGCATCGCGTGTGCCTGGACGAGTGCCTCGTCGATCTGCTCGAGCAGATGCGAGCCATGGCGATGCCGGACCTCGCGGCGGCTCACCGACAGCGGCGAGTCACGGCCGACGACCACCACGCTGCTACGGGTCGAGGTGTCGAGCGCCAGGAGCAGAGCCACGCGGACAGCCCGGGTCACGCCCCCACACCCCGGCCCGACGACCGACCCTGAGCCGCTTGCCAGCCCCGAGCGGCCCCCAGGTAACGCTGGGCGATCTCACCACGGCCGCTGATCTCGATGTCTCGTCGCTCCTCGCCACTGACGTCGATGGCCACCACCAGACGCTCCGGATCCAGCCGGTCATCGAGCCGGTCGGCCCATTCGCTGAGCGTGACACCCCCGTCCTGACGCTCATCGAGCAGACCGCCGGCGATGATCTCGTCGGCTCCGGCGAGGCGGTAGAGGTCCTGGTGGAACAACCGCAGGCGGCCCTCGTACTCGGCCATGAGCGTGAAGCTGGGGCTGTTGACGACGGCATCGATGCCCAAGCCGACGGCGAAGCCCTTGGCGAACTGCGTCTTGCCGGCACCCAGCGGCCCCACCAGCGCCAGGCGGTCACCCGCCCGGGCAGCCGAGGCGAGCGCGGCGGCGACGGCACGGGTCTCCTCGGTCGAACTGGTGCTCACACGCAGCGCCACGACGGGCGGCAGGAGATGGGACGTGGTCATCGCGGGAGCCTAGCCGAGTCGCTCCAGCGCGGTCAGCGGCACGCAGTGGCGTTCAGCCCCACCATCGGCACTGGCCAGCTCCACGAAGCCGCCGGGCGCATAGGTACCGCCATCCCAGCGACGCGGTCCAGACAGGCCCACCAGTCGTCCCTCGTGATCGCGATGCGCTCCGCTGATGACCCGCACCGTGCCGGGTGGGCGAGAGGCAGCGTCGATGAGCGGCGCCGGATCACCAGCGATGACCAGGGTGCGGCCAGCTGGCAGGATGCCGGCATCGCGACCCTCGGCGGCCAGCAGCAGGTCCCACAACTGCGCCGGGATGGGCACACGACCGTAGCCGCCAAGGGCCAGGAGGCCGAACGGTGCCGCCGCGTGCAGGGCAGCCTGCTGGCGCGCTTCGGACGAGGACATCTGCCGCAGGTCGCGGCTGGCGACCCCGCCGGAGATGACCGCGGCGGCGCCGATGGCACGAGCGCGGGACATGGCCTCGATGTCGATGCGCGTCCCGACCACCAGGATGGCACCGGCAGCCGCGACATCGATGCGCGACGCCTGGATCTCCGCGTCGGGCCGGTCGACAGCGATGACGATACGCCCCCACGACGGCCGACCCCAGCCGACGAGGGCATCGACGGACAGGCCCTCGGCACGCAGATCGATGCGGCCCGGCGTGACGGCCTCGATCATGCCGGCAGCCGGGGCGTTGATGGTGATGTCGTTGCTACCGGCGACGAGGCGAGTGATGCCGTCCCGGCCGTGCTCCAGGACGCGGGTGCGATGGGTCGTCGCGGCCGACTTGCGACCGAGGCGGCCCGAGTGGGACACGGGCACATTGTCGAGGACGTCTCCGGGTCGCAGTCGGATGAGCTGGGCACTGGTGGGGAGCTCGATGGCCTCCTGGTCACGAAAGTGCTCGATGACCGGCTGCCCCAACTCCACGCGCTGGCCGGCTGCCACCAGCGGACGATCAGCCAGGCCCAGGGGCAAGCGCAGCAGACGTTGACGCTCGGGCACCGCAGCCGGGACGACGAAGCGGGCGGGGTCGAGCAGGGTCATCGGTCGGTACCCACCCAGGCGGGGGCTTCCCAGGCAGCCAGGGCAGCACGCCGAACCTCACCGCTCTCGGGCAGGTCGAGCGGGATGCCGCGGGTGTCGATGAGCAGGCCGGCCAGGCCACCGCGGACCTCCATGGTGAGGTGACGACCGTGCACGCCGAGGACGCTGCCCTCCCCGGGATCGATATCGAGTCGAGCGCCGATGCCGGGCGGCAAGTCGACCAGCCGCAGAAGTCCCGGCTCCAGGCGCATGCGCTCATCGCCCAGCGTGCTTTCGATCCGCAGCGAGCCACTGCCGACCTCCGCTTTGCCATCCTTGCCCTCTTTGCCCTCCTTGCCCAAGGGCCCGGTGACGAGCGCGCTGCCGAGCGGCAGCAAGCAATCAGCCATGAGGTCGGACAGCAAGCGTCGCCGGTCGTCCTCCACCGGCAACGCACCCAGGGGGGCGAGGACACCGGCGTGGTCGTGCAGGATGCTCACGGCACCGGCTCGGCGGATGCCGTCGACCACGGCCAGCGCGGCAACCGTGGGCGGTATCGCGGCGAACCCACCGCCGGCCAGCACCAGCACGTCGGCGGCATCGCCCGCCTCGGCAGCATCGGTCGCCGTCGTTCTCCACGTCGCGCTGAGACGCTCGATGGCGGCGCGGAGGGCCGCTGATCGCAGGTGTGTGCCCTCGTCATCGGTGCGCGTCCACGGCCGCAGCGTCAGCTCGCGCAGGGCGTCGAGCCGTGCCGCCGGATCGCCCGAGAGCGTGGACCAGCGCAACAGCGTGTCGCCGACGGCTTCGTCGTCGAGCAGATCCCCTGGCCACAGGCCCGCGCCCGCCAGGGTCGCATGCCGAGAGCGGCCATCGGCTGTGGCGAGCGTGCGTGAGCCGGCCGCGATCCCGATCTCGATGCCGTCGATGCGGACCCCGAGCATGGCGGCCAGCGAGGCGATCGACGCCCGCAGTGCGGTGCGGCTGTCTGCGACCGCGGACTCACCGTGGTTGACGAGGTGGACGCCGACCTGCTGTGCGGCGGTGCGCAGCAGGGAGTCCACGGTCGACGGCGCGACATCGGGCGCCGGCAACGAAAAGAGCCGGGTGTCGGGGATGCCCTCGGGTCGCTCAGCGAACGGACCACAGGCGATGACAGCCAGGTCGTCGCGGAAGCGGGACAGTGAACCGGTGCGCGACCAGAGCCGATGGGCCGCTTCCTGCTCCGGTTCCTCGACGCCGTCGCGACTGCCCATGATGACCGCGTCCACGCGCGGATCTAGACAGGCCTCGCCCAGGGCCACCACATCGGGACCTGGTCCGAAGAACCGCGCCGCCACCGCCCACCCAGCGCCACTGAAGGCACGCTCGAGCAGATCGCCGGTCAGGGCCGAGGCCGCCACCAGCACAGCACGGGGTACACGGACGCTGCGGACCTCCAGGCGGGACCAATCACGCCAGCCCTCCATCGACCCAGCCAGGCTGGCATCGGTTCGCGCCACACGCCAAGCCAGATCCTCGAGGATGGAGACCGGGTCGATGGCCACCGGAGCCGCACCCGCCGCGAGCATGCGATAGCGGCCATCGACCGGGGCGATGAGCGCTGCGGCCGTGCTGACCGTGCCACGGTCGAGCGTGAAGAAGGCGGGAGTGTCCTGGGTCACGCGACAGATGGTAGCCCGGCGGGGCGATCAGGGTGCCCGATCAGGCGTATAGGTGCGCTTCAGCGTCGAGCTCTTCGAGGCGCTCGATGAGGCGCTCGATGTCATCATCGTCGGCCAGCAGGTTACTGGCGCCGGGATCGTCGCCACCGAAGATGCCGCGCAGCACGGGGTCGAAGAAGAGCATGCCCAGCCCGTCGAGGGGGGCGACACCGCGGCTGGCTTCCAGGAACAGGACGGCCGGGATGGTCACGCCACGCAGCTGGATCTCACGCGCCAAGGCTTCGACATCGTCGCCACCGAAGGCGCCGAAATCACGCGTTACGGTGTACGGCTCGATCGTAACAGGTGGTCGTAACAATCCCGTTTCACCCTCCTTCGAGACATGCCGAACCGGCAAGGCTACGAGGTCGGGCCCCTCTCGACCCGGGTCCGCGCGGCCAGTCCTGTCATGTCTCCGCCGATGCCGGTGCTGTCGATTCCTGGGGGGACGGCATCGGCCAGCGGATAGTACACCCGGTCCACCCTTTGAGCCATGCTTGTGAGCACCTCCCAGGCGATCGTGTTGCGCCGACGCGCCAGTTCCCCGACCGTGATCGATCCAGCGCCCTGCCGGCCCATCAACACGAACTCCTCGTCGTAGCCCAAGCCGTCCATGGCGGTGACATCGACCGTCACCGCATCCATCGAGACACGACCCACGATGGGGACGCGTCGGCCCCGCACGAGGGCGACGCCGCCGGGCTGTGACGCGCGCAGGTAGCCATCACCGTAGCCCACCGGCAGCACGGCGATCCGCGACGGCCGCTCGGCTCGCCAGGTGCCGCCGTAGCCCACCGTCCCCCCGGCGGGGACATCGCTGAACGCCGTGGGACGTGCCTTGAGTGACATCGCCGGGCGTAGCCGTCCGGCGGCCGCGACGGCATCAGGGGCGATGGGCAGGTCGACGTCGAGCACGCCGTACACGGCGATCCCGGGTCGCACCAGGTCCAGCGATGGCTCATCGTGGGTGAAGATGCCGCCCGATGCCGCGATGTGGCGCGGCGGGATGACGATGCCGGCCTCATGGAGCGCGTCCACCGCGGATTCGAAGCGCAGGATCTGGGCATCGGACGAAGGCGGGTCCTCCGGGCTGTGGAGGTGCGACCAGACGCCGGCCAGCTCGATGCGCGGATCGCGGGCGGCCACCTCGGCCACCGCCACGACCGAGTCAGGCAACAGGCCACCACGGCCCATGCCGGTCTCGACGCCGAGGTGCACCCGCACCGAGCGACCGGCTGCGGCGGCGGCAGCACGGATGGCATCCAGGTCGGCCGCCGACATGACCGCCAGCTCGATGTCCGCGGCCACCGCATCGGCGGCGGCAGCGGCCGGCACCGGGTACAGCAGCAGGATGCGACCCGCCACCCGGGAGCGCAGCGCGATGGCTTCGTCCAGGGTGGCGACACAGAGCGCCTCCACGTGTGGCGCCAGCACCGGCGCCACGGTGGCCACGCCGTGCCCGTAGGCGTCGGCCTTCACCACCGGAGCTATCGCCGCCGAACCCACCACCGAGCGGATGATGCCGATGTTGTGGCGCATGGCGTCGAGGTCGATCTCCAGCCAGACACTCCGGTGGCGCGGCGCGAAGGTGATGGTCATGGCCGCGGGACCCTTGTGAGCATGTGGCGGACCCGCGGGATGACCGCCAGCAGGTCCGTCGCCATGAGTCCGGCATCACCCTGCTCGGCGCTGACCAGCTCGCCGGCGCGGGCGTGCAGGTAGACGCCCAACGCCGCTGCCTCGAACGGCGGCACGCCCTGGCCCACGAGCGACGCGATGACGCCGGCCAGGATGTCACCGGTACCACCGGAGCCGAGCGCAGGCACCTCGAACGGCGCCATGAAGCCACGCCCCTCCCGGTCGGCGATGACGGTGTGGGCACCCTTGAGCACGACCACCACGCCCCACTCGCCCGCGGCCGCGCGAGCCGCCTCCCAGCGAGACTCATCGGACACCCCGGCAACGCGGCCGAGCCGAGCGAACTCACCCGGATGCGGCGTCAGGATGACCGGCCGGCCCAGGCGCGTCCACCAGCGTGGGACCTGCGAGAGCACCGTCAGCGCGCCGGCGTCGACGACCGCAGGGGGGCCATCGGCAGCCAGCAGCGCCTGCACCAAGCGTGTGGTGCCGCGGCCGGGCTTCAGCCCGGGGCCGACGAGCAGCGCGTCGCCGTCCATGCCGGCCACATCGGCGGCAGCAGCAGCCGCGTCCACCTCGTACGGCCGCGACTCCGGCAGGCCGCGCGTGATCAGCTCGGGGATGCGCCCGGCGACGTGCGGCTGCAGCGACGCCGGCACGCAGATCATCACCAGGCCAGCGCCGGCGCGGACCGCGGCAGCGCCGGTCATCAACGCGGCACCGGCATAGTCGAGCGAGCCGGCCACCGCCACGACGGTGCCGTGGGTACCCTTGTGGCCGCGAGGGTCACGTGCCGGCAGCAGCGCCGCAGCAGCCGCCGCGTCAAGCAGCGCCGGCGCACCCGGCTTCAACGCGACCCCCCTCCCTCGTCGGATGCATCTGCGCCGGGTACGGCCTCCGCGGCTTCGACCTCGGCATGCAGCTCCTGAAGGGCGCGCATGCGCGCCAGCAGCTGCTTCTCGCGATCGCCCAGCCTGGCCTCCATGTCCACTGGGAAGACATACTCGCCACCTTGTGTGCGGACCCCGAAGGCGACCGCGACCGCATACTCGCGCTCGTGGCTGATCGACACCGCCACACGCCCCATGCCCAGCTGGTTGGCGCGCCGCAGGGCGCGATCGTGCAGCCGGCACACGGGTGCGCCGGTGGGCAGGCGGATGATCTCGATCTCACGCCAGCCGACGCCGCGCACGCCGAGGCCCAGCACCTTGGACACGGCCTCCTTGGCGGCCCAGCGCCCGGCGAAGTTCTCCGGCCGGTCGCGCACGTAGGCGTCCTCGTGGTCGGTCAGCACCCGCTTGGCGAAGCGACGGCCATGCTTGGCGATGGCCTTCTCGATGCGCTCGACCTTGATGATGTCGATGCCCAGCTCGGTGGTGCCGGGGGGCGGGCTCGGCAGGGTGGTCATTCCACCGTCACGGACTTGGCCAGGTTACGCGGCTGGTCGACATCGGTGCCGCGCACGACGGCGGTGTGATAAGCGAACAGCTGCAGCGGGATGATGGCCAGGACCGGGCTCAGCATCTCCACCGTCGCTGGCGCCCACAGGATGTCATCGGCCACGGCCTTCATGCGCACGTCGCCCTCGGTGACCACGGCGATGACGCGGGCGTCGCGGGCGCGGCCCTCCATGAGGTTGCTGACGAGCTTGTCGTGCACCGCCGTACGCGTGGCCACGGCCACCAGCGGCACCTCCGCGTCGAGCAGCGAGATGGGCCCGTGCTTGAGCTCGCCGGCGGCGTAGCCCTCGGCGTGGACGTAGCTGACCTCCTTGAGCTTGAGCGCGCCCTCCAGGGCCACCGGATAGGTGATGCCGCGGCCCACGTACATATACCCGCGCGAACCGACGTAGCGCCTGGCCAGCTCCGCGGCCGGTCCATCGTTCATCTCGAGCGTGCGCGCTGCCTGCGCCGGCAGCGCCCGCAACCCCTCCACCAGCGTCTTCTCGTAGAGCGCGTCCAGGCCGCCACGGATCTTGGCGATCTGGGCCGCCACCAGCAGCAGCGTCAGGACCTGGGTGACGTAGGTCTTGGTGGCCACGACGGCGATCTCGGGACCGGCCTGCAGGAACAGCACCGCGTCAGCCTCGCGCGTGATGGCCGAGCCGACGGCATTGGTCACCGCCACCACCGGACAGCCGCGCTCGCGCGCCATGCGGGTCGGCGCCAGTGTATCGGCGGTCTCGCCCGACTGGGTGACGGCGATGATCAGCGTCTTCTGGTCCAGCGGCGGTGGGTCGTAGCGAAATTCAGAGCCGATGTTCCAGCGTGCCGGAAGGCCGGTCCACGCTTGCAGGGCATTGGCGGCCACGGCCGCGGCGTAGGCAGCCGTGCCACAGGCCACCAGCTCGATACGCTCGATGTAGGGCAGGATGGCGCGCAGCGGCTCCAGCTCGGGTACGCGCACCTCATCCTCGTGGATGCGTCCGGCGATGGCAGCGCGGATGGCCTCCGGCTGCTCGTGGATCTCCTTCTTCATGTAGTGCTCGAAGCCGCCCTTCTCGGCAGCCTCGAGATCCCAGTCGATCTCGTGGATCGGACGCTCCAGGTCGCGACCGACGAGGTCGGTGATGGCCACCCTCCCGGGACGGATATCGGCGACGTCACCCTCCTCCAGGAAGATCACCCGGCGCGTGTGGGCCAGGACTGCGGCAACATCGGATGCCAGGAACGCCTCACCCTCGCCGAGCCCCACGATGAGGGGCACGTTCATCTTGGCGCCGATGATGCGATCGGGCTCACCCTTGTGGATGACGGCCAGTGCATAGGCGCCATGGGCGCGCTGGAGCGCGGTCCGCACCGCGGCCGAAAGATCGCCCTGGTAGGCCTCTTCGACGAGATGGGCGATGGCCTCCGTATCGGTCTCCGAGCCAAAGACGTGCCCTGCCGCCTCCAGCTCCGCACGCAGCTCGATGAAGTTCTCGATGATGCCGTTGTGGATGACGGTCAGCTCACCGGTGCAATCGACATGCGGATGCGCGTTGAGGTCGTTGGGTCGGCCGTGCGTGGCCCAGCGCGTGTGGCCGAGGCCCGCTGTGGCCGGCGGCGTGCCATCGGCCAGCGCGTCGCGCAGACCAGCCACCTTGCCGGCCCGCTTCCTGATGAACAGGTCCCCCGATTCGGTGACGAGCGCGATGCCGGCCGAGTCGTAGCCGCGGTACTCGAGACGGGCAAGACCTTCCAGCAACAGGGGTGCTGCCTGGTCATGGCCGACGTAGCCGACGATGCCGCACATGGCTCAGCGGTCCTGGTTGAGGCGGTCGGCCGCCAGGGCCGCCAAGTGGTCGGCCAATCGCAGCACTCGAGCGGCGTCGCGACCCTCGACCATGACGCGCAGCGCCGGCTCGGTGCCGGAGGGCCGGACGACGACGCGCCCCTCTTCGGCCAGCTCCGCCTCGGCGGCGGCCACGGCATCACTGAGGGCGCGGTCGGCACGCCATTCCTTGGTGCGGACGCGGATGGTGCGCTGCTCCTGGGGGTCCAGCGGGATGGCCGCCGCCAACTCAGAGAGTGGCCGGCCGCTCCGCGCCAGGATGTCCAGCGTTTCCAGCGCCGTGACGATGCCGTCGCCGGTGGTGGTGTGCTCGCGGATGATGACGTGGCCGCTCTTCTCGCCGCCGAGCCCGGCGTTCGAAAGGAGCATGGAGTCGACGATGTGCCGATCACCCACCTTGGTGCGCAGGATGCGGCCACCGGCCGACTCCACCGCGCGCGCCAGACCGCCGTTGGAGAGGACGCTGACCACGACGGTATCCTCGGCAAGGGCACCGCGGGCGAGGCGATCGAGCGCGATGATGCCCAGCAGCTGGTCGCCATCGACGACCTCGCCGCGCTCGTCGATCGCGACGCAGCGGTCGGCGTCGCCATCGAGGCTGAAGCCGACATCACCACCACGGGCGGCCACGATGGCGGCCAGCGCGGCGGGAGCGGTGGCGCCACAGTCGAGGTTGATGTTGCAGCCGTCGGGGGCGTCGAAGTGCGCCGTCACCGAGGCACCCGAGGCGGCCAGGATCTCGGCCGCCACGGCCGAAGCCGAACCGTGGGCACAGTCGACATGCACACGCAAGCCGGAGCCGATGCGCCGGGCCATGCCGATGCGATGCTCCATGTAGTGCCGCAGTTCGCCGCGAGCGTCGATGACCCGGCCCAGCTCGTCATTACGCGGTGCGCCCAGCTCCTCGGAACGGATGATGAGCGTCTCCAGCTCGTCCTCCATCTCATCATCGAGCTTCAGGCCCTTGCCGCTGAGCACCTTGAGACCGTTGTCCTCGGCCGGATTGTGGGAAGCGCTGACCATCACGCCCGCGGCGTAGTCGCCGACCGCGGTGACGTGCGCCAGCGCCGGCGTGGGACAGACGCCCAGGACGTGGACGTGGGCACCCGCGGAGGTGACACCGGACATCAGCGCCGCCACCAACATGTCACCCGAGCGGCGCGTGTCCTGGCCCACCAGGATGTGGCCGCCGGGGCCCGCCAGGCGGGTGGCGATGGCTCGCCCCAACGCGTGCGCCAGGGTGGGCTTCAGGTCCTCGTTGGCAACGCCGCGGATCCCGTCGGTACCGAAGAGATTGCTCATGAGGCAGGGGTGACCGTGACACGCACGGTCTCCGGGGTGGTGCGCACGACGCTCATGCCGCGGGGGGTTCGGACGATCGGCATGACGTCATTGTCACCTATCGGCAAGCCATCGACGGGAACCTCGACGCTGAGATCGTCGATGGCAAGCTCGTCGAGCTGGCTCACGGGGCCAGAGATGATGACGCTGAGCGACGACTCGTCCACTCGATAGGAGAAGTCAGGCTGGGCACCGACGAGCACGGTACCGATCTCGAACGTGCGCGAGCCGATGGACGCGGTGAAGGTCACCAGCACTGTCACGACATCATCGCCAGTGCTCGTCACCTCGCCGGGCAGGACCAGCCGGGCATCAGCCAGCAGCTCCACCGACTGGCCGCTGATGTCGACCGGCTCGGTGGCGATGAACTCGATCTGGCGGACGGCGGGACTCTCACCGCTGACGGTGACGGTAGCCGGCACCACCGAGACGTTGTCGACGCGCGAACCGCGGGCCGGCTCGCCGGTGATCTGGGGGATGACCGGCAGGGTGGCGTAGGCCAGCTGTCGCGCCACGTCCGCCTGCACGCGCACGGTGGACGGCTCGACATCGATGCCGGGCACGATGGCACCCACGTCGTCGAACGCCTCGACCGCCACGTCCTCGTCGATGTTGATGCCACTGGCATCGACCACGAAATGGCCCTCCACGCTGCGCACGTTCTGGAGGCGCGAGGAGGCGCCGCTGACGGTGGCGCGGTTGGGCTCGACGCGGACCGGCCCAAGCTGGATGCCCTCAGGCAAGGCACCGTGGTCGACCCGGATCGGCATCACCCGCGTGACCACCTCGTCGACGCGCACGACCACGCCCGTGGGCTCGTAGCCGACGATGTGGACGCGTGGGTCCACGGGGAAGACCTGGACCGGCACCTCCACGGTGGCGACACCGACACGCGGCTGGACCGATGACAGGTCGATGCTGGCGCGGAAGCTGTCGCTGCTGATCTGGGCGGCGATATCGTCGGGGGCGCGATACTCGATGCGGCTGATGGCTCCGGGATCGTCGAGCAGGGCACCGCCGGTGGGCGCGTTGAGCACCTCGATGGGCACAGGACCGGTCCAGGTGCGGGTCGATTCGGAGATGGCGAGCCCGGCATAGAGCACGATCGCCAGGCCGAGCGCGGTGAGCTTGAGCGGCCAGTTGGAGAAGAGCCAGCGTCCCAGGCCGCTCACGACTCCTCTCCCGCCTCGTTCGATGCCGCCGCGGCCACGGACTCTGGCTGGCTGCGGCGCGATCCCCAGAGGGTGCGGCCGGTCATGTCGGGCGGGGCCAGCAGGCCGTAGAGACGCTGACGCAGCTCGTCCTCGTCGAGGTCTCGAACGATGGTGCCGCCCTGGGCAAGGCTGATGCTGCCACTCTCCTCGCTGACCACGAGCGCCAGGGCATCGGTCTGCTCGGTCACCCCGAGGGCGGCCCGGTGACGCGTACCGTACTGTTCGAGGGAGGCGTCGCGCTCGGCCAGTGGCAGCATCACGCCGGCTGCCACGATCTCATCGCCGCGCACGATGACCGCGCCATCGTGCAGCGGGTAGCCCGGCGCGAAGAGCGATGACAGCAGCTCCGCGGAGAGGTCGGCATTCATCATCACGCCGGCTTCGGCCATGTCGCCAAGGGCCGTGTCCCGCTCGATCACGATCAGGGCGCCGGTGCGCCGACGTGACAGCTTGGCCGCGGCGGTCGCCAGCAGCGCCGCGATGCGTTGGTGGCCACCCGTGTCAGAGGCGCCCAGCCAGCCCCAGGAACCGACGCGACCGAGTCGGTCGAGTCCGCGTCGCAACTCCGGCTGGAAGACGACCACGACGGCCAGCAGCCCGACCACCGCGCCGGCCTGGAGGATGGCCGAGAGGAGCCGCAACTCCAGCGACTGGGCGATGACGTACACCGCGTAGACGATGGTGACGCCGATGGCCAACCGGACCGCGCGCGTGCCCTGGATGAGGCGCAGTACGAGGTAGATGATGACGGCAGTCAGGAGGATGTCCAGGAGCGCACGCGGATCGACCTTCAGGTCCGTGGCAAGGTCGCTCAAGAGGTCCATCGACGCCTGAGCCTACCACCGCCACCGGGGTCCGGCGGCCATCACGGTCGTGAGCCGGCGAGGCGCTCGAGGTCCGGCCCGAGCGACCGGAAATCTCGCGCCAGGGCGTGCAGGGCGGCGCGCCGACGCGGGTCGTCGTCGATGTCCAGCCGGCGTTCGATCAGCAGCGCGCGTTGCGCACCATGCTCGGCCCAGCCCTTGCGCAGGTAGAGCATGGCCAGCGTGAAGTGGACATCGATGTTGCCGCAGCGCGCTTCGAGTGCCCGCAGGCAGGCGTCGATGGCCGCATCGAGCTCGTTGATGGCAGCGTAGCCGTTGGCCGCGGTGAGGTAGGCAGCCACGGCGATGTCCAGGTCCCCCGCGGCGCGAGCAGCGGCACCGTTGCCCACGTGGCCCTCGAGCTCCAGCGACCCAGGGTCGGCTGCCGCGGCACGACGGCGCCCGGCGCGCTCCATGGCCTCGAGCTCGGCGGCACGCATGCGCAGGGCACCGGCCTCCAGTTCCTTGCCCTCTGCCTCCAAGGCGGCGACCTTGCCGCGCATGGCGTCGAGATCGGATGGCGAGCGCGCCAGGGCCTGGTCGAACGCCTGGAGCGCCTCCCTGGGCTGACGCATCTGCAGATAGACGTTGCCGATGGAGACGAGGGGCAGGGGCCGGTCGGGGGCCAGCGCAGCGGCTTCCTCGTAGTGAGCGACGGCTTCGCGTGGGCGCCCTCTGACCACCGCGAGATGCCCGCGCCGAAGCGCGTCCTTGTAGCGCGTGGAGACCGGATCGCTCATCGGCACCTACCATCAGGCAGCAGGACACCCCGGGACGATGCCCTGAAGGTCCCACGGGGTGGATGGGTATGGTCCAGGGTGGTCCAAAACCGGGGCAGGTCTCCCGGGGTCGCCCAACGAACCCGGCCACAGACGGCTCGCGCGATGGCGAGCCGGCGCGCTAGCGCTTGGTGAACTGCGGCGCCTTGCGGGCTCGCTTGAGGCCGTACTTCTTGCGCTCCTTCATGCGCGGGTCGCGCGAGAGGAGTCCGGCCTGGCGGAGGGGCAGGCGCGCACCCTCTGGATCGGATTGCAGCAACGCCCGAGCGATGCCGTGCCGGATGGCACCGGCCTGTCCGTGGTGGCCGCCACCCTCGACCTTGACCATGGCGTTGAAGCGACCTTCGGTCCCGGTGACACGGAAGGGCATCATGATGTCATTGAGATCGACCGCGTTGCCGAAGTGCTCTTCCAGGCTACGCCCGTTGACGACGACCTCACCCTCGCCGGAGAGCAGCCGAACACGAGCGATGGCCGTCTTGCGGCGGCCGGTGCCTTCGTAGAAGGTGGCCTGGTTCATGAGTTAGCGCCTCCTGCCGGAGCGGGAACCGGCTGCTGTGCCTCGTGCGGATGATCCTTGCCGGCATAGACCTTGAGCTTGCGCAGCTGCTGCGTGCCGAGCTTGGTGTGCGGCACCATGCCCTTGATGGCACGGCGCACGACCTCCTCGGGGCGTCGCGCCAGCAGGTGGTCCAGCGTCTCCTCCCGGAAGCCGCCGGGATAGCCGCTGTGGCGGTAGTACCGCTTGGTGTCCAGCTTGTTGCCGGTCAGCCTGATCTTCTCGGCGTTGATCACGATGACGTGATCGCCGGTGTCGATGTGCGTCGCGTAGCTGGGCTTGTGCTTGCCCGTCAGCAGTCGCGCCACACGCGTGGCGAGACGGCCGAGCGTCTGACCGTCGGCGTCGACGACCAGCCACTGGCGCTCGATCTCACTTGCCTTTGGCGTGTAGGTCCTGCTCATGGCCCCTGTCGTACTT
The DNA here is from genome assembly GCA_963778955.1 of uncultured Chloroflexia bacterium. Classification (GTDB taxonomy): domain Bacteria; phylum Chloroflexota; class Limnocylindria; order Limnocylindrales; family CSP1-4; genus JAFMJV01. The sequence continues at coordinate 1,620,605 of CAVZWI010000001.1, read as the reverse complement.
CCTTGTCATTGGTCTTGCTTGGCGGACCCATCACCACCCGTCGCAGGCAGAGACCCTGCGCCGGAGCGATGGCTCCGTCGAAGGCCCGGCCCGGCGAGCCAAGCTGCCTGACCAGATCCTCCGCCGTGGCACGTCCCATCCCGATCCGGATGAGCGCGGCCACGATGCTGCGCACCATCTTGCGAAGGAAGGCGTCAGCGGTCACATCGATGGTGACCAGGTGCCCCTGCCTGCGCAGGCGGACCTCATACAAGGTCCTGGTGGCAGTGTTCTGAACGCGCCCGAAAGGCGAGAAGTCATGACGCCCCAGCAGCTGGCTGGCGGCGTCCTGCATGGCCTCGACATCGAGGCGTTCATCGAGTTCGTGGAGAAAGCGGCTGCGCAGCGGACTGCGTGGGCCTGTCCAGATGCTGTAGCGATACGTCCGCCGCGTCGCGGCGCGACGTGGATCGAAATCGAGCGCCACCCGGGTCAGCGGACCGATCGCGACGTCCCGGGGCAGGAGTGCCCCGATGGCCGGACCGAGTCGCTTCGCGGACATGCTGCCGGTCCAGGTGAACGCGATCACCTGCCCCGTGGCATGCACCCCGGCGTCCGTCCGACCGGCCGCTTTGACCTGGACGCGTGGGCCGCCCGACAGGCGGGCCAAGGCGCGTTCCAACTCTCCCTGGACGGTCCGACGTCCAGGCTGGGCCTGGAAGCCGGCGAACTCAGTGCCGTCGTATTGGACCCGGGCGCGATACCGCACGGGGCCGCCCTCTCGGGCGTGCTTCATCTTGTCCGTCGTACCGAGACGCCTGGGCGTCTGGCGTGGCGGGTTGGCTAGACCAGCTCGAGCTGGACCATGGGGGCGTTGTCGCCGGGCCGGGGGCCGAGCTTGACGACCCGGGTGTAGCCCGAGCTGCGATCCCCGTAACGGGGCACGATCTCGTCGAAGAGCTTCTCGATCACGAGCGGCTCATTGGGCAGCTCGGACACGATGCGGCGGCGTTCGGCCAGCGTCCCACCCTTGGCCAGGGTGATGACACGCTCGACCATGCCGCGGACCTCCTTGGCCTTGGCCTCGGTGGTCTTGATCTGCTCGTAGCGCAGCACCGATACGATGAGGTTGGCGTACATGGCCTGGCGCGGGGCGGTCTTGCGGCCGAACTTGCGGCCATCGATACGATGCGCCATGGCTAGGCGTCCTCCGTGAAGGGCTCATCGCCCTCATCGTCGGAGACGTCCATCATGTCCTCGTCTTCGTCATCCTCGTCCTGGAGGTCATCCTCGGCATCAAAACCCTCCAGGGCCTCATCCTCGGGCGGCAGGAAGCCCCGCATGCGCAGGCGCTCCTTCATCTCGTCGAGGGACTTGCGGCCGAAGTTGCGCATCCGCAGCAGATCCTCATCCTGCAGTTGCAGCAGTTGGCCGACCTTGACGATGTTGTTGCGCTTCAGCGAGTTGTAGGCGCGCATCGGCAGGTCCAGGTCTTCGATGGGCATGTCAAGTACGTTGGATGGCAACGACTCGGCGCCGGCCACGGCCTCCACGTCGCTGGTGAGCTGACGCCCGGCGGTGGTGAACTGGCTGAACTGCTCGACCAGCATCTCGGCGGCGCGCGAGAGCGCCTCCTCCGGCGAGATGGTGCCATCGGTCTCGATGACCAGGGTCAGCTTGTCGTAGTTGGTGACCTGTCCGACACGGGTGTTCTCGACGTGGTAGTCGACCTTGCGCACAGGCGTGAAGATGGCATCGACGGGGATGACGCCGATGGGGAGTCCTTCCTTGGTTTCCTCAGCGGACAGGTAGCCAGTACCCCGCTCCACGGTCAGGTCCATCTCGATGGTGGCATCGGGCTCGAGCGTCAGGATGTGCTGATCGGGATTGACGATCTCGACGTCGGCAGACTCCACGATGTCAGCGGCGGTGACCGGCCCGGCCCCGCTCTTGATGAGCTTGAGCTGGGTGGGATGGGGGACGTAGCTCTTGAGCCGCAGCCGCTTGAGGTTGAGGAGGATCTGGATGACATCCTCCTTGACGCCGGCGATGGTGCTGAATTCGTGGCTGACGTCGCGGATCTGCACGGACGTGACGGCCGCCCCCTCCAGGGAGGAGAGCAGCACGCGTCGAAGCGCGTTGCCCAACGTGACACCGTAGCCGGCGCGAAGCGGGCTGGCCTCGTACTTGCCGTATGTTTCCGTCTCGAGTTCCTCGACGGACTCGATCTGGGCGTTCTCCATTTCGATCATGGGCTGGCGCTACCTCGAGTAGTACTCGACCACGAGCTGCTCGTTGAGTTCGAGCGGCATCTGGTCGCGGGTCGGCATCGCGGCAACGGTCCCGACGAGCTTGTCGGCGTCCACGCTGACCCAGTCAGGCTTCTGGGCGCCAGCGATGGCGTCCTTCAGCTGCTTGAAGTATTCGGTCTTGCGGCTGCTGCCGCGCACCTCGAGCCTGTCGCCCTCACGGACGCGGAACGAGGGGATGTTGGTGCGGACACCATTGACGTCGAAGTGGCCGTGGTTCACGAGCTGGCGCGCCTGAGCGCGGCTGCTGGCGAAGCCCATGCGGTAGACGACGTTGTCAAGACGGGTCTCGAGCAGGCGCAGCAGGTTCTCACCGGTCACGCCGGGACGCGAAGCCGCGGTGGCGTAGTAGCGCTGGAAGGGACGTTCATTGACCATGTAGACGCGACGCACCTTCTGCTTCTCGCGCAGCTGGACGCCGTAGTTGGACATCTTGCGGCGTCGGATGCCGTGCTGGCCGGGCGGGGTGCCGCGGCGCTCGAAGGGGCACTTCTTGGTGTAGCACTTGCTGCCCTTGAGGTACAGCTTCATGCCCTCACGCCGACAGAGGCGAGAGACGGGTCCTCGATATCGAGCCATTGCCTACTGCCCTCCCTAGACCCGGCGCCGCTTGGGGGCGCGGCAGCCGTTGTGCGGGAGTGGCGTGACGTCGGTGATGGCGCTGACCTCGAGCCCGGCCGCCTGCAGCGAACGGATGGCCTGCTCGCGACCCGACCCGGGGCCTTTCACGAAGACCTCGATCTGACGCATGCCGTGCTCCATGGCGCGCTTGGCGGCACCATCGGCGGCGAGCGCAGCCGCGTACGGGGTGGACTTGCGAGAGCCCTTGAACCCGGCCGTACCGGCGCTACCCCAAGCCACGACGGCACCACTGAGGTCCGTGATCGTCACGATCGTGTTGTTGAAGGTCGCCTGGATATGAACATGCCCGGACGGGATGTTCTTCTTCTCCTTGCGCCTGGACTTCGTGGCGCGCTTGCGTTCCGCCATCGATCGGGTGTCTCTCCTGCGTGGCGCCGCATGGTCGACCGGCTCCGCTGAGCCGGATCGCCGCGGCGAAGGTGCTTACTTCTTGCGCCGGACGCCGACGGTCTTCTTGGGACCGCGCCGCTGGCGTGCGTTGGTCTTGGTGCGCTGGCCGCGGACGGGCAGGTTGCGCCGGTGTCGCAGGCCGCGGTAGGAGCCGATCTCCGTCAGCCGCTTGATGTTCATGGCCGTCTCGCGACGAAGGTCGCCCTCGACGGTGTAGCGGCGGTCGATGATCTCGCGCAGGCGATTGACCTGCTCGTCGGTGAGGTCGCGGACACGGGTGTCCGGATTCACGTTGGCCTGCGTCAGGACCTTCTGGCTGGTCGGCAGCCCGATCCCATAGATGTAAGTCAGCGCGATCTCCACTCGCTTCTCGCGGGGGATATCGATGCCGGCGATACGTGCCACCGTTCCTCCTAGCCCTGGCGCTGCTTGTGCTTGGGGTTGGAGCAGATGACCATCACACGGCCCTTCCTGCTGACCACCTTGCAGCGCTCACAGCGCCTCTTCACCGATGCAGAGACCTTCACGTCGTTCTCTACCGTCCTACTTGAGTCGATATGTGATGCGGCCGCGCGAGAGGTCGTAGGGCGACAACTCGACGCGAACGCGATCGCCGGGGAGGATGCGGATGAAGTTCATCCGCAGCTTGCCGCTGATGTGCGCCAAGACCTGATGCTTATCCTCGAGCTCGATCCGGAACATGGTGTTGGGCAACGGTTCGATGACCGTGCCTTCGACCTCGATTGCATCTTTCTTTGCCACAGGCGACCGCTGAAACCCCGACTACTGGTTGACTGGAATGGGCCCGACGCCAGATCCGACACGGTCGGCGGGGCGCCAGCAAGCGCCGAGATCGCCCCGGCGCGCGAAGGATGAGTGTACCAGAAGTCGCACCGAACCGGCAACCGCTGTCGGGGTCGCGTTCATACGCTCGAAACGGCGCTGATGGTCAGGCCCTCGACGACCTCGCCGGCGGCCAGGGTCAGGATGCGCGGACCATCGGCCGTCACCGCGAGGGTGTGCTCCCAGTGGGCAGCCAGGCTGCCGTCGGCCGTGGCGACCGTCCAGCCGTCGGCTTTGACACGAGTGTCGAAGCCGCCGACCGTGAACATGGGCTCGATGGCGATGCAGAGGCCGATCTCGATCTTGCGACCCTTGCGACCAGTGCGGTAGTTGGTGACCTGTGGCTCCTCGTGCATGTCATTGCCGATGCCGTGGCCGACGTAGCCGCGGACGATGCCGTAGCCGGCCGCCAAGCCGACGTCCTCGATGGCAGCCGCGACATCCTCGAGCGTGGCGCCGGCGACCGAGGCGCGGACGCCCGCCAACATGCCCGCACGCGTGACCTCTGACAGGCGGCGCGCTGCCTCCGGCACCTCGCCCATGAGGAAGGTGCGAGCCGAGTCGCCGTTCCAACCGTCCACCTCGGCGCCACAGTCGACCGAGACCATCATGCCCTCGCGGATGACTCGATCGTCGGGGATGCCGTGGACGACCTCATCATCGATGGAGATGCAGGTCGCGTGGGCGAACGGCGCCAGGTGGCCGGGGACACCGATGAAATTGGGTGTCCCACCGCCGTCGCGGATGACGGCGTCGGCGATGGCGTTGAGCTGCAACGGCGTCATGCCGGGCTTGATGGCCTCCCCCACCGCGTCGAGCGCAGCGGCCGTGAGGCGCCCGGCCACGGCCATCTTCTCGATCTGGGATCGAGACTTGAGCGTGACGCGCCGACGGTCGAAGAGCACGCTAGGCGGCTTTCCTGCTGGCGATGACGCGGAGCAGCTCGGCGGTGACAGCCGCCGGCGGCTGATCGCCGGGGACCGAGAAGAGCACCCCGTGATCTGCGTAGTAGTCGATGACCTCGAACATCGGCGGCAACTGCTGGTCCAGCCGGCCCTGCACCGTTTCGGCACGATCGTCAGTGCGCTGGTACAACTCGGCTCCGCAGACATCGCAGATCCCCTCGACCGCCGGCGGCATGCCCAGGACGTGGTACACGTGCTGGTCGTCCTTGGTGCAGATACGGCGGCCCGTAAGGCGCTGCAGCAGCAGCTCCTGGGGAACCTCGATATAGGGCACGGCGCAGATGGCGGTACCGGCCTTCTCTAGCATCTTGTCGAGCGCCTCAGCCTGGGCCACCGTACGCGGGAACCCGTCGAGGATGACGCCGGCCTCGGCATCGGCTTCGTCGAGGCGGTCCCTGACCATGGCCACAACGATGTCGTCCGGCACCAGACCACCTGATTCGACGTAGCGGCGGACCTTCTTGCCGAGGGCGGAGTCGCTCTTGAGCATGGCTCGGAACAGTTCGCCGGTGGAGACGTGGGGCAGCCCCAGCTCATGTGCCAGACGCTCGGCCTGGGTGCCCTTGCCCGCGCCGGGGGCACCCATCATCACGATGATGCGGCGGTGCCCTCCTGTGTCTGCGCTGGGCTCGACGGTAGCTTGTGATGTCACCTGATGAATCCCTCATAGTTGCGCATCATCAGCTGCGCTTCGAGCTGCTTCATCGTCTCCACCACCACCGAGACGACGATCAGCAGTGCTGTGCCGCCCAAGGCGAAGGATCCGATGACGCTGCCCGCGAAGAGCATGCCGAAGATGATCGGACTGACCGCGACGGTGCCCAGGAAGATGGCGCCCGCAAGGCTGATGCGGAACACCACCTTGGCCAGGTAGTCACGGGTCGGCGTACCTGGTCGAATGCCCGGGATGAAGCCGCCGTTCTTGCGAAGCTGGTCGGCTGTCTCATCAGGCTTGAAGGTGAACGCCGTGTAGAAGTACGTGAATCCGACGACCAGCAGGAAGAACACGATCGCGTAGAGCGGGCTCCCCTGGCTGAGCCAAGTGATGATGGTGTTGGCGACGGCCTCCACGATGCCACCGGAGGCGCTGAAATAGGTCGCCATCTGCACCGGGAACAGCAGGATGCTGACGGCGAAGATGATGGGGATGACGCCGGCCTGGTTGACACGCAGCGGCAGGAATGTCGCGCCACCCTGGTACATGCGCCGGCCACGGACACGGCTGGCGTACTGGATGGGGATGCGGCGCTGACCTTCCTGGACGTAGACGATGACCGCGACCGCGACGATGGCGAGCAGGCCGAAGGCCAGGCCGGCGGCAAGGTCGGGCGAGGTCAGGAAGGTGTTCACGGCCCCGGGCAGGCCGGCCACGATGCCGGCGAAGATGATGAAGCTGATGCCGTTGCCGATGCCACGCTCGGTGATGAGCTCGCCGATCCACATCACCAGGATGGTCCCGGCGGTGAGCGAGATGATCTGCGTGATGGTCGTGAAGCTGGTCAGGTCGAAGCCCTGCACCACGCCGTTCTGCGGGGAGGACAACAGCGCCAGGTAGCCGTACGACTGCAGGATCGCCAGCGGCACCGTGAGGTATCGCGTGTAGGAGTTGATCTTGCTGCGACCGTATTCACCCTCGCGAGACAGTTGCTGCAGACGAGGCACGACGCCCGTCATGAGCTGCATGATGATCGACGCGTTGATGTACGGGTTCACGCCCAACGCGATGATCGAGAAGTTCTTGAGACCTCCTCCGGAGAAGAGGTTCAGCAGCTGCAGGAAGTCGTTCTGGCCAATGACCCCTTCGAGTGCTTGACGGTCGATGCCGGGCACGGGGACGTGCGCCAGCATCCGCACGATGACGAGCATCCCCAGGATGAAGAGGATGCGCTTGCGGATATCCGGCGCACGGAACGCATTGACGAGAGCGTCGAACACGGTTTACTCGGTCGCCTTCGGGTCGTCGGAGGGGTCGATGGCCGGCGGCGTCGCGGCCTCGTCGGTCGCGGCGGACTCCTCCACCGTCGGGCCCTCGGCCTTCGGCGCGTCAGCCGGAGGCGCCGGAGCGAGTGACTGCACGAAACCGCCGGCTGCCTCGATCTTCGACGCGGCCGACGCGGTGAAGGCATCCGCGGCCACGAAGAGCTTGATTCCGAGGTCACCGGACCCCAGCACCTTGACGGGTCGGTCGGCGTGGCTGATGAGCCCCGCGGCGGCGAGCACCTCGGCGTTGACGGTCAATGGCTCGGAGCCCGTCAGCTCGCCGAAACGACCGGCTGTCGCGTACTCGGAGATACGGCCGATGTTGACGACCTGGTACTCGATGCGACCGCGGCGCTTGAAGCCGCGCAGCTTGGGCACCCGCACATGGATGGGTGTCTGGCCACCTTCGAACCAGCCGGGGATGCTGGCGCCGGAGCGCGACTTCTGGCCCTTGGTACCGCGACCCGCGGTCTTGCCCTTGCCGGCCGCGATGCCACGACCGACGCGGATGCGCCGCTTGGTGGAGCCGGGCGCCGGCTTCAGATCGTGGAGTTTCACGCCTCGGCCTCTTCCTTCTGCTTGGCGGCGGCCTTCTTGCCGGTCGCTGCCGCAGCTACTTCTTCACACTCGACGAGGTAGCGCACGGCGCGGACCTGGCCGCGGACCGCCGGGTCGTCGGGCAGCTCGACCGTCTGGCCGATGCGCCGCAGGCCCAGGGCGCGCACGGTGCCGCGGGCGCTGGGGTTGGTACCCACGGTGGATCTCACCAGGGTGACGAGGAGCTTAGCGGCCATCGCCGACCTCCCCCACCAGGGCCCCATCGGCCGAGCCCGGCTTGGGCTGGCCGGGGATGACGCTGTGCAGCTTCTTGCCGCGCCACTCCGACAGCTCCGCGGCAGAACGCATGTTGCGCAGGCCTTCGAGCGTGGCACGGGTGACGTTGACAGGGTTGTTCGAACCGAGCGACTTGGACAGGATGTCGCGGATGCCGGCTGCCTCGACCACGGCACGCACGGAGGCACCGGCGATGACACCGGTCCCCTGTGAGGCCGGCTTCAGCATGACGGTGCTGGCACCGAACTGCTGACGCACCTCGTGGGGCACGGTGGTCCCGACGAGGGGCACCTTGATGAGGTTCTTCTTGGCGTCTTCGACGCCCTTGCGGATGGACTCCGGCACCTCGCCGGCTTTGCCCAGGCCGACGCCGACATGGCCTTCGCCGTCACCGACGACGACCACGGCGCTGAAGCTGAAGCGGCGACCACCCTTGACCACCTTGGCCACGCGGTTGATCTGGACGACGCGCTCTTCGAGCGTGAGCTTGTTGGGATCGATCCGAGCCATGGGCCCTCCTAGAACTCCAGGCCGGAGTCGCGCGCACCCTCGGCGAGGGCACGGATCCGTCCGTGGAACTTGAACCCGGCGCGGTCGAACACGACACGCTCGACACCAGCGGCCTTGGCGCGATCCCCGATGAAGGACCCCACCTGCTTGGCGCGCTCGGTCTTGGTGCCACCGGCACCCTTGACACCAGCCTCCATCGAGGAAGCGGCAGCGAGGGTGTGCCCGGTGGAGTCGTCGATGACCTGGGCGTAGATCTGGTTGATGCTCCGAAAGACCGCCAGGCGCGGTCGCTCAGCGGACCCCGCCACGCGAAGGCGGAGCCGCGAGTGACGCTTCTGACGTGCGGCGGAGCGGCTTCGTGCCGTTGGCATCGCGGTCGTCGGTCTCCTCTATCGGCCGGGCGCCAGGGATGGCGCCACGACCAGGGTTGCTCTTGGGATGAACGTGGGTCGGGGGTGCTTACGCGCCGCCGATCTTGCCGGCCTTGCCGGCCTTGCGGCGCACCACCTCGCCCGCGTAGCGGACGCCCTTGCCCTTGTAAGGCTCGGGCTTGCGGGTGCTGCGTATCTGGGCGGCGATCTGCCCGACCAACTCCTTGTCGATGCCGGTCACGGCGACCTTGGTGGGCGTCTCCACCTCGAAGGTGATGCCCTCGGGTGGGTCGATCTCGATGGGGTGGCTGTAGCCCAGGTTGAGCTGCAGCTTCTTGCCCACCAGCTGGGCACGGTAGCCCACGCCCTGGATCTCGAGCTTGCGGGTGTAGCCCTCGGTCACACCCACCACCATGTTGCTGATGAGGGTGCGGGTCAGACCGTGGAGCTCGCGCGAGCGCTTCTCTTCATTGGGGCGTACGACGCGAAGCTGGCCGTCTTCGGTCACCACCGACAGCACCGGCGTGAGGTCACGTTGGAGTGTGCCCTTGGGGCCTTTGATCGTGATATGGCTGCCCGCCAGGTCGATATCGACGCCCGACGGGATGGCGATAGGAAGCTTGCCGACTCGTGACATCAGCGCGGCCTACCAGACATATGCCAGGACCTCGCCGCCGAGCTGGCCCCTACGGGCCTGCGCGCCGGTCATGATGCCCTGACTGGTGCTGACGATGACGACGCCGAGTCCGCCCAGCACGCGCGGGATCTCGGTCTTGGATGCGTAGACACGCAGGCCCGGTTTGCTGATGCGCTTGAGGCCGCTGACCACCGGCACCTTGCCTACGTACTTGAGCTTGATGGTGATGTCCTTGCGCGGGCCCGCCTGCGCCTCGGAGAAGTCCTCGATGAAGCCCTCCTCCTTCAGGATGGCCGCGATGGCCAGCTTGGTGCGTGACGCGGGCATGGAGACCTCGACGTGGCGCGCCCGACTGGCGTTGCGGATGCGGGTGAGCATGTCGGCGATGGGATCGGAGATGTTCATATGCTTACCAACTCGACTTGGTGACGCCCGGCAGCTCACCCAGCAGGGCACGCTCCCGGAAGCAGATACGGCAGAGACCGAACCGACGCATGTAGGCGCGGGGACGACCGCAGACGAAGCAACGGTGGTAGGAGCGCACCTCGAAGCGCTGCTTGCGCTTGGCCTTGGCGATCATCGACTTCTTGGCCACTTGGCAACGCTCCTCTAGTTCTCGAACGGCATGCCGAGGAGGGCCAGCAGGCGCTGACCTTCCTCGTCGGTCTTGGCGGTGGTGACGACCGTCAGCTCCAGCCCTCGCAGGCGATCGACCTTGTCGTAGTCGATCTCAGGGAAGGCCAGCTGCTCACGCAGTCCCAGCGAGTAATTGCCACGTCCGTCGAACGACTTGGTGGGGACGCCACGGAAGTCACGGATACGGGGCAGGGCGATGCGGGTGAGACGCTCCAGGAAATCCCACATGCGCTGGCCACGCAGGGTGACCTTGACGCCGATGGTATTGCCTTCGCGGATCTTGAACTGGGCGATCGATCGCTTGGCCTTGGTGACCACCGGCTTCTGGCCGGTGATGGTGGTCACATCGGTCACCGCCGCATCGACGGCCTTGGCGTTGGTCAGCGCCTCGCCCAGGCCGATGTTGACGGTGATCTTGCTGAGGCGAGGCACCTGCATGGGGTTCCGATAGTCGAACTCCTTGACCAGGGCCGGAACCACCTCTTCGTCGTAGCGCTGTCGCAGTCCGCTGCTCACTTCCTTGCCTCCGCTCGGGTCACGGACTCGCTGCAGTGGGTACAGGTGCGGATGCTGCGGCCGTCACCGGTGCGCGCATGGCCGACCCGGGTGGGACGCGAGCAATGCGGACACACGAGCATGACGTTGCTGATGGCGATGGGCTGTGGGATGTCCAGGATGCCACCCTGTTGGATGCGGGGCTGACGTTCCGTCCGACCGGCCACCTGCCGCGGCTTGGTATGCCGCTTGGCGATGTTGAGGCCCTCGATGACGACGGCGGCGCCCGACAGCGGCGCCTTGTCCTGCCAGCCGGCACCGAAGCGCGCCGAAGAGCGCGCCCAGCCCTGCTGGTGGCGAAGCACCCGCTGCACGACCCCACGCTTGCCGGCGTCCTTGCCCTTGAGCACCACGACCTCGTCGCCCGAACGCAGGTCCGGGACGCGAGTGTGGCGACGGGGCTTGGCGGTAGGGGCCATCACAGCACCTCCGGTGCGAGCGAGATGATCTTCATGTAGTTGCGGTCGCGCAGCTCACGGGCCACCGGGCCGAAGATGCGGGTGCCGCGCGGGTTGCCCTGGTTGTTGATGAGCACGGCCGCGTTCTCATCGAAGCGGATGTAGCTGCCATCGGGGCGCCCGTATTCCTTGGCGGTGCGAACGATGACGGCCTGCACGATGTCACCCTTCTTGACCGCGGCATTGGGGATGGCCTGCTTGACGCTGGCGACGATGACGTCACCGACGCCGGCCGTGGGTTTCTGCGAGCGACCGAGGATGCGGATGCACTCGACGGTGCGGGCACCGGTGTTGTCGGCCACCCGGAGCCGACTGCTGGGCTGGATCATGCCGACACTTCCCCGCCCTCGGCAGGCTGCTGGGCGGCGGCATCATCGGCGACGACCTCAGGAGCGACCTCGGGGGCAGCGGCGGTCTCGGGCGACGACGCCTCAGCGTCGGCCGAGGCCACGGCATCGGCCTCGACCCGGGCCGGGTGCGCCGCACCATGGATGGCCTCGGCGGTCTCGGCTTCCATGGCGACCACGTCCTCACCGGCACCAAGACCAGCCTTGGTCACGATCCCGGCCAGGCGCCAGCGCTTCGTCGCGGAGAGAGGACGGGCCTCCTCGATGCGGACGGTGTCGCCGACGTGGGCCTCGTTGTGCTCGTCGTGCGCCTTGAACTTGGTCGTCAGGCGGATGACGCGCTTGTAGATACGATGGCGGGCAAGTCGCTCGACGGACACGACGATGGTCTTGTCCATCTTGTCGGAAACGACGCGGCCGACCTTGGCCTTGCGCTTCCCGCGCTCAGGTGCAGTGGCGGCGCTCATCTACTCCCCTCCGGCAGCCGCACGCGAACCGGCCGCCGACCCTGCCTCGAGCTGCCGCTCGGTCTGCACGGTCAGCAGGCGAGCGATGTCCTTGCGCGTCTGCGAGATCTGGCTGTAATCGGTGAGCTGGCGCGTGGCCAGCTGGAAACGCAGGTCATAGAGATGACGCCGAGCAGTCACGAGCTCATCCTCGAGCTCCTGCTGAGAGAGGCTGCGGGCCTTAGCGATCTCCATCATGGACCCCCTCCCTGATCAGGACCTTGACGCTGGTGGGCAGCTTGTGGCTGGCCAGGCGCATGGCCTCGACCGCGTCCTCGTGTGGGACACCGGCCATCTCGAACAGGATGCGACCAGGCTTGACGACGGCGACCCAATGGTCGGCTGCGCCCTTGCCCTTGCCCATCCGGACCTCGGCCGGCTTCTTGGTGACCGGCTTGTCCGGAAAGATGCGGATCCAGGATCTTGCCGCCACGTCGGACGTAGCGGGTCATGGCACGTCGTGCGGCCTCGATCTGGCGGCTGGTGATGTAGCCGGGCTCCTCGGTCATCAACGCGTAGTCGCCGAAGGCGATGGTGGAACCACCCTTGGCGATGCCGCTCATGCGGCCACGCTGCTGCTTGCGGTGCTTGACGCGACGGGGCATCAACATGTCTTCAAGCCCCTCCCCCGGCAGCGACTGCCTCCTTGGGGGCCGTCTTCTCGGGGATGACGTCGCCGCGATAGATCCAGACCTTGACGCCGATGGCGCCGTAGGTGGTGCGCGAGAGGACCTGCCCGTAGCTGATGTCGGCACGCAGCGTGCCCAGCGGGATGCGGCCTTCCTTGTCCCACTCACGGCGGGCCATCTCGGAGCCGCCGAGGCGACCGGAGACCTGGACCTTGACGCCCTTGGCGCCGGCCTTCATGGTGCGCTGGATGGATTGCTTGATGGCCTTGCGGAAGGCGATGCGGCGAGTCAGCTGCTGGGCGATGTTGGTCGCCACCAGCACACCGTCGAGCTCGGGCTGACGGATCTCGCGGATCTCCAGCTTGACCTTGCGCGCGGTTAGCTTGCCCACCGCCTGGCGCAGCGACTCCACGTTGGCGCCACCCTTGCCGATGACGATGCCGGGCTTGGCGGTGTGGACGGTGACCGTCACGTGGTTGATGCCACGCTCGATCTCGACCAGCGAGACGCTGGCGTTGGCGAGTCGCTTCTGCACCAGCGTGCGGATGGCGATGTCCTCATGCAGCAGGTCCCGATAGTCCTTGTCCGAATACCACTTGGCATTCCAGGTGCGCGAGACGCCCAGCCGGAAGCCGTTGGGGTGGACCTTGTGTCCCATGCCTAGGCCTCCCGATTCTCGACCACGACCGTTACATGGGTCATGGGCTTGCTGATGGGGAATGCGCGCCCCTGTGCGCGTGGTCGCCAGCGCTTGATGGTGGGTCCCTCGTTGGCTGTGGCCTCCGCGACGAAGAGTTCGTCGATGGGGAGGTCGTGGTTGTTCTCGGCGTTGGCCGCGGCGCTCTTGAGCACCTTGGCCACATCCCGCGCCGCACTCTGTGGCATGAACTGCAGCAGCGCCGCAGCCTCCTCCACAGGACGTCCGACGATGGCCCGCGTGACCAGGCGCGTCTTGCGCGTCGAGCGGCGGAGGTACTTGGCAGTAGCAGAAACTCGCATCGCGGCCCCTACTTCAGCGTCGTCGACCGCTCGGTGTGGCGCCCGTGACCGCGGTAGTTGCGGGTGGGGGCGAACTCACCAAGGCGGTGGCCGACCATGTTCTCGGAGATGAACACCGGGATGTGTTTCTTGCCGTTGTAGACGGCGATGGTGTGCCCGATGAAGTCGGGGAAGATGACGCTGGCGCGTGACCAGGTCTTCAACACCTGCTTCTGGTTCTGACTGTTCATCGTCTGCACGCGGGCCAGGAGCCGCTGCTCGACGTACGGTCCCTTCTTCAGGGATTCGCGACATGACGCTCCTCCTCGCCTACTTGCGGTGACGGGAGGTCGCGATGAGCCTCCCGCTGTTCTTGTTCGTTCGGGTACGGTGACCCATGGCGGGCTGACCCCAGGGGGTCTTGGGCGGCATGCCCGTGGGCGACTTGCCCTCGCCACCACCGTGGGGATGGTCCCTGGGGTTCATGACCACACCGCGGACCTCGGGCCGCTTGCCCATGTGGCGGGCGCGACCGGCCTTGCCGATGCTCTGGTTCTCGTGGTCGATATTGCCGACCTGGCCGACGGTGGCCATGCAGCGCATGTCGACACGGCGGACCTCGCCCGAGGGCAGGCGCACGAGGGCATAGACACCCTCCTTGGCCATCAGCTGGGCGGAGGTGCCGGCTGAGCGGACGATCTGCCCGCCCTTGCCGGGGATGAGCTCGATGTTGTGCAGCTGGGTGCCAAGCGGGATGGACCGCAGCGGCAGAGCATTACCCACGCGCGCCTCGGCCTTGGACCCGGCCACGACGGTGTCACCCACCTGCAGGCCGTTGGGCACCAGGATGTAGCGCTTCTCGCCGTCGGCATAATGCAGCAGGCCGATGCGGGCGGAGCGGTTGGGGTCGTACTCGACAGTGGCCAGCTTGGCAGGCACGTCCCACTTGTCGCGACGGAAGTCGATGCGACGGTAGTTGCGCTTGGCGCCACCGCCACGGTGGCGGACCGTCAGACGGCCCTGCGAGTTGCGACCGGAGCCGCGCTTCTTGGACTCGACGAGCGGCTTGTGGGGCTTGTCGGTGGTGATCTCCTCGAAGGTCGACCGCGTCATGAAGCGGCGACCCGGGGATGTCGGCTTGTAGCCTCTGATCGGCATCGTCTAGACCCCTTCGAAGAATTCGATCGAGTCGCCGGCCTTGACGGTCACGACGGCCTTCTTCCAGGGCGTGGTGAATCCGACCTGGCGCCCGCGGCGGCGATTGCGGGACTTCTCCTTGCGCTTCGACGTCAAGACATTGACGTTGAGCACGGTGACCTTGAAGAGTTCCTCCACGGCCGCCTTGATCTGCAGCTTGTTGGCCTCGTCGGCAACGGCGAAGGTGTACTTATGGAGGGTGGTCTGGTCCATCGACTTCTCGCTGATGACCGGCCGGAGGACGATCTGCGTGGCGGAGAGGGTCATGCGTACACCTCCGACATGGTCGGGATCGACGCTTCGGTGATGACGATGGCATCGGCATCGAGCACGTCCACGATGTTGAGCGAGTCGGCGCGGATGACGATGAGGTCGGGCACGTTGCGAGCGGATAGCTCGAGCGCCTCGTTCTTGCCGTCCTCCACGACGAGGACCTTGCCGGCGGCCTGCAGCGCGGAGAGGTGGCTCAGCAGCTGCCTGGTCTTGATCTCGTCGAGCGAGAGATCGTTGACGACCTTGATGACGCCGTCGTCGAACTTGCTGGTGAGCGCGCCCACGAGGGCGAGGCGGCGCATGCGCTTGGGCAGGCGCTTGTCGTACTTGCGCGGCGTCGGGCCGAAGACCACGCCACCGCCGGCGTAATGCGGCGCGGAGCGCGTGCCCTGCCGGGCGCGGCCGGTGCCCTTCTGGCGGTAGGGCTTGCGGCCGCCGCCGCGTACTTCGGCGCGCGTCTTGGTCTTGGCCGTGCCGGTGCGGCGACCGGCCAGCTGTGCCACCACGGCCTGGTGCATGACGGCCGTGTTCACCGGAGCCGCGAACAACGCGTCGGGAAGGTCAATGGTGCCGGACTCGGTGCCGGACTTGTCGAAGAGTGGTGTGGTTGGCATCTGGCTATGACTTCCTGACCACGACGAGCGCGTTGCGGGGACCCGGGACCGGGCCCTTGACGAGCAGCAGGTTGCGCTCGCTGTCGGTGCGCAGGATGGTCGCGTTCTTGACGGTGACCCGCTCATGGCCCATGTGGCCCGCCATCGGCGTGCCGCGGAAGACCTTGCCCGGATAGGTGCCGCCACCGATCGAACCGGGGGCGCGATGGGAGTCGGAGCCGTGCGTCTCGGGACCGCGGCGGAAATGGTGGCGCTTGATGGTGCCGGCGAAGCCCTTGCCTTTGGAGGTGCCGGTGATGCTCACCGCTTCACCAACCTCGAAGATGCTCACGTCGAGGGTCTGGCCGACCTGGTAGTCGGCCACGTCATCGACCCGGAACTCGCGCACGTCGCGGACGCGCGGCAGGTCCTTGAGCTGGCCCAGCCGGGGCTTGGTGGTATGGCGCGCCCGGCCGGCACCGACCTGGACGGCGGTGTAGCCGTCGCGGTCGAGCGTGCGCAGCACGGTCACGGTATTGGGTTCGACGGCCACCACGGAGACCGGCACCATGGTGCCGTCCTCTGCGAAGACCTGTGTCATTCCGACCTTGCGGCCGATCACTCCGATTGACATCTACATCCTGATCTCGATGTCGACGCCCGCGGCCAACGAAAGCCGCATCAGCGCGTCGACGGTCTTTGACGAGGGATCCAGGATGTCGATGAGCCGCTTGTGCGTGCGGATCTCGAACTGCTCCCGGCTGTCCTTGTCGATGAACGGGGAACGCAAGACCGTGAACTTCTCGATACGGGTCGGCAGCGGCACCGGGCCAACGACCTCGGCACCGGTGCGCTGGGCCGTCTCCACGATCTGGAGCGCGGACTGGTCCAGCAGCCGGTGATCGTATGCCTTGAGGCGGATCCGGATCCGCTGCCGAGCCACCCTCAGTCCTCGACCGAGATGATGGCGCCGGCGCCGACGGTGCGGCCACCCTCGCGGATGGCGAAACGCTGGCCGGGCTCGAGCGCGATGGGCGTGATGAGCTCGACGTCCATGTCGACATGGTCGCCGGGCATGATCATCTCGGCACCGCCCTGGAGGCTGATGGCGCCGGTGACATCGGTGGTGCGCAGGTAGAACTGCGGGCGGTAGCCGTTGTAGAAGGGGGTATGGCGGCCGCCCTCCTCCTTGGTCAGCACGTAGACGCGGGCGGTGAACTTCGTGTGGGGCTTGATGGAGCCGGGCTTGGCGAGCACCTGGCCGCGCTCGACCTCGTCACGCTCGATGCCGCGCAGCAGCGTGCCGACGTTGTCGCCGGCCTGGCCCGAGTCGAGCAGCTTGTTGAACATCTCGACGCCGGTGACGACCACCTTGCGGGTGGTCTTCATGCCGATCATCTCGATCTCCTCGCCGACGTGGACGGTGCCACGCTCGATACGACCGGTGGCGACGGTGCCGCGGCCCTTGATGCTGAAGACGTCCTCGACCGGCATGAGGAAGGGCTTGTCGACCGCACGCTCGGGGGTGGGGATGTAGGAGTCGACCGCGTCCATCAGCTCGGCGATGCAGGCGTAGGCCGGGTCGTTGACGTCGTCGGGGGCCTCGAGCGCCTTGAGCGCGGAGCCGCGCACCACCGGCAGGTCGTCGCCGGGGAACTCGTACTTGGAGAGGAGCTCGCGCACCTCGAGCTCGACGAGCTCGAGCAGCTCCTCGTCGTCGACCATGTCGACCTTGTTGAGGAAGACGACCACGTAGGGCACCTCCACCTGGCGGGCCAGCAGGATGTGCTCGCGCGTCTGGGGCATGGGGCCGTCGGTGGCCGCCACCACCAGGATGGCGCCGTCCATCTGGGCGGCACCGGTGATCATGTTCTTGATGTAGTCGGCGTGCCCGGGGCAGTCGACGTGGGCGTAATGGCGGTTGTCGGTCTCGTACTCGACGTGGGCGATGGCGATGGTGATGCCGCGCTCACGCTCCTCGGGGGCATTGTCGATGGTGTCGAAGGCACGGTACTTGGCCTCACCCTTCAGGGCCAGGTACTTGGTGATGGCCGCCGTCAGGCTGGTCTTGCCGTGGTCGATGTGACCGATGGTGCCGATGTTGACGTGGGGCTTGTTGCGCTCGAACTTCTGCTTGGCCATTGCCGTCGTCCTCTACTACGTCCTTGACTTGCTGTTTCCTGGTGATCGGTTTCGGACTTGCCGCGTGTTCGCCCTGGGGCGGTTGTGTGGGTGGGCTCGACCGTGTGGCTGGGCTAGACCGCTGCCTTCTGGACCAGCTCAGCCGCGAGGTTCTTGGGGACCTCTGCGTAGCGCGCGAACTCCATCGAGGAGGTCGCCCGGCCCTGCGTCATGCTGCGCAGGTCGGTCACATAACCGAACATCGAGGCCAGCGGCACGAAGGCACTGACCACCTGGGTGCCGTTGCGGTTGTCCATCCCTTCGATGTGACCACGACGGCTGTTGAGGTCGCCGATGACGTCGCCCATGAACTCCTCGGGCATCGTCACCTCGACGCGCATGACCGGTTCCAGGATGGCTGGATCCGCCTTTTGGACAGCCAGCTTGGCGGCCATGGAACCGGCGATCTTGAAGGCCATCTCCGAGGAGTCCACGTCGTGGAACGAACCATCGAAGAGGGTGGCCTTGACGTCCACCATGGGGTAGCCGGCGTAGGCGCCGGTCTCCAGCGCCTCACGGATACCGGCATCGACGGACTTGATGTACTCGCGCGGGATGATCCCGCCGACGATCTTGTCGACGAACTCGTAGCCGCTGCCCTTCTCACCCGGCTCCAGGCGGATGACGGCATGGCCGTACTGGCCACGGCCACCGGTCTGGCGCACGAAGCGGCCGTTGCCCTCGGCGGCACGACGGATGGTCTCGCGGTACGAGACCTGGGGCTTGCCCACGTTGGCGGCCACCCGGAACTCACGGACCATGCGGTCGACCAGCACATCCAGGTGCAACTCACCCATGCCGGCGATGAGGGTCTGCCCCGACTCCTCGTCGGTATGGACGCGGAAGGTGGGGTCTTCCTCGGCCAGCCGCTGCAGGGCCACGCCGAGCTTGTCCTGGTCGGCCTTGGTCTTGGGCTCGATGGCAACCTCGATGACCGGCTCGGGGAAGACCATCGATTCCAGGATCACGGGGTGCTCGGGGTCGGTCAGTGTGTCGCCCGTGTAGGTCTCCTTGAGGCCGACCGCGGCCGCGATGTCACCAGCACTGACCTCATCGATATCCTCGCGCGAGTTGGCGTGGAGCTCGACGATGCGCCCGATGCGCTCCTTCTTGCCCTTCGTGGCGTTGTAGACATACGAACCGGTCTTGAGCTTGCCGCTGTAGACACGGAAGAAGGCCAGCTTGCCCACGAAGGGGTCAGCCGCGATCTTGAAGGCCAACGCGGCGAAGGGCTCCTTGTCATCCACCACGCGGACGACCTCATTGCCATCCGGGTCGAGGCCGGTGATGGGCGGCACGTCCAGCGGCGAGGGCAGGTAGTGCACGACCGCGTCCAGCATCGGCTGCACGCCCTTGTTCTTGAGGGCCGAGCCGGTCAGTACCGGCACGACGCGGTTCTGGAGCGTGCCCACGCGAAGGCCGTGCCGGATCTCGTCAGGGGTGAGCTCCTCGCCGTCGAGGAACTTGGCGGTCAGCTCGTCGTCCAGTTCGGCCACAGCCTCGATCATGGCAGCACGGTGCTTCTCCGCCTCAGCCAGCATCTCGGCCGGGATCTCCACGATCTCCGGCTTGGCACCCAGTTCGTCGTGGTAGACGATGGCGTGCATCTCGATGAGGTCGACCACGCCGAGGAAGGCGGATTCCTGGCCGATGGGGATCTGCACCGGGACGGCATTGGCGCCGAGACGCTCGCGGATGGACTCCACGCAGCGCCAGAAGTCGGCACCGGTGCGGTCGAGCTTGTTGATGAAGCAGAAGCGCGGCACCCGGTAGCGATCGGCCTGGCGCCAGACCGTCTCCGACTGCGGCTCCACACCGGCCACGCCGTCGAAGATGACGACCGCGCCGTCCAGCACGCGCAGGCTTCGCTCCACCTCGACGGTGAAGTCCACGTGTCCGGGCGTATCGATGATGTTGATACGAGTGTTCTTCCAGAAGCACGTCGTGGCCGCGGCCGTGATGGTGATGCCGCGCTCCTGCTCCTGGGGCATCCAGTCCATCGTGGCCGCGCCTTCGTGAACCTCGCCGATCTTGTAGATCTTGTCCGTGTAGAACAGGATCCGCTCGGTCACGGTGGTCTTGCCGGCGTCGATATGCGCGATGATTCCGATATTCCGCGTACGAGCCAGCGGGAACTTCCGTGCCATCGGTCTACAGGGTCCTCGTGGTGGTGGCGATGGCCGGGGCTACCAGCGGAAGTGGCTGAACGCCTTGTTGGCGTCGGCCATCTTGTGCGTGTCTTCACGGCGCTTCACCGCAGCGCCCAGGCCGTTCATGGCATCCACCAGCTCGAAGGCCAGCTTCTCGCTCATGGACTTGCCGTTGCGCTTGCGGGCAGCCTGCACCAACCAGCGCACACCCAGCGAGGTGCGGCGGTCACCACGGATCTCGACGGGCACCTGGTAGGTGGCACCGCCGACGCGGCGGGGCTTGACCTCGATGATGGGCGTGGCGTTGCGCAGCGCCGCGTCAAGGACCTCCAGGCCGGGCCGGCCGGCCGATGCCTCGGCACGCGCCAGCGCCTGACGCAGGATGCCCTCAGCCAAGCCCTTCTTGCCATCCTTCATCAGCTTCACCACGAAGCGGTCCGTGGTGCGCGCGAGGGGCGGCGAGTACTTGACCTTGCGAGGATCTTCGATCGACGGGGCATTACTTGGGCCTCTTGGTGCCGTACAGCGAGCGGCTCTTCTTGCGATCGTTCACGCCCGATGCGTCAAGCGTGCCGCGGATGATGTGGTACTTGACCGACGGGAGGTCCTTCACGCGCCCGCCACGGACCAGGACCACGGAGTGCTCCTGCAGGTTATGGCCGATGCCGGGGATGTAGGCGGTGACTTCCATCTGGTTGGTGAGGCGCACACGCGCGATCTTGCGCAGCGCCGAGTTGGGCTTCTTCGGCGTCATGGTGCGCACCTGCAGGCAGACGCCGCGCTTCTGCGGGGCACCCGGGGTCGGCACCTGGCGCTGGCGCAGACTGTTCCAGTTCTTGCGCATGGCCGGGGCCTTGATCTTCGCCTGCTTGGGCTTGCGGCCCTTGCGCACGAGCTGGCTGATGGTCGGCACGGAGCTTTGATCTCCCCTATCGGTGGGCGTCGTGGTGACGCGCTTTGAAGGAAGGCACGCGGAGCGCACGCTTCCCGTCACTATCGGTGTCTGGTCTGATGTGGCGGCTTCTGGGGATCCCAGTGTTGGGCCCGATCGACGGGCCCCCTCTCAGGAGTGCCGCCCGGTGTGCCGATCGACGTTTGGTCGATGCGCACGAAACCGACGCGGCCGTTTCAGCCGCGACCGCGAAGTCTAGCAGCGAGCCGTCTGCTCGTCAACGACGACCCCATATCGCAGCGGCGTCCCTGCGTCGCCGCCCTCATCGATCGTGTCGCCCCCATGTTCACTGGAGCGACCCGGGCTCATTTGCATCTGCTGCAACATCTCGACGTGCCGACCAGCCCATCTGCCGATCTCGTGCAGCAGATGCACAGGACTGACGTTCTCTTGCATCAGATGCAATGGAATCGGCGACTTCGGTCGCTTCCAGGTCGAGATGTTGCATCTGCTGCAAAGGCTGCCACGCCGGCCTCGGCGCGGCAGCCCTGGCCCGTGGCGAGGGAGCATCGGCACCGGAGATCAGATGCCTCCCCATCGATTCGTGCTCGACCAGCTCGATCGCAGCAGGCGCGCAGCTGGTCACATGGCACGAGGGGTGGCATCAAACGGGTACGCCCTGCGCCGACGTCCATCGTGTGTGGCCGAATTGCCGCAGGATGGCACACCCGGATCGAACTCGACCCGACATGGCCGGCTGGCCGCCGGCCATCAACGCCGGCCGCCGCCTGCCCCCTAGTCCTTGGCTTCGATATCGGCCTCGGGTGCGCCCGATCCGGAGCCTTCCGACTCGGCCGACTCGGCCGGAACGTCCGGATCGGTCGAATCAGCCGTGGCGCGCTCGCCCTCGAGGAAGGGGTTGTATTCGGGCGCATCCTCGGCATCGTCGGCCTTGGACTCGACACCCTCGAGGAAGGGGTTCTCCCCTCGCTCGTCGCGCTCGGCCGCGGCACCGGCTCCGTCGGCCAGGAAGACGTTGTACTCCTCGCCGAAGCCCTCCGGCAGCTCGCCGCCGGCGAGTGCCTGCGCAGCCGCGATGCGGGCCTCTTCGCGACGGCGCGCGATGTTGGCCGGAGCACCGGTGCCCGCAGGGATGAGCTTGCCGATGATGACGTTCTCCTTGAGGCCCACGAGGCCGTCCTTGGCGCCATTGATGGCAGCCTCGGTCAGTACCCGCGTGGTCTCCTGGAAGGACGCCGCAGCCAGGAAGCTGCTGGTGTTGAGCGACGCCTTGGTCACGCCCAGCAGGACGGTCTCGGCCGTGGCCGGCTCACCACCCTCGGCGAGCACGTTCTCGTTGATGTCTTCGAAGTCGAAGCGGTCGACCAGCTCGAAGGGCAGCTGCTCGCTATCACCGGGCTGGTCGATGCGCACCTTGCGCAGCATCTGCCGCACGATGATCTCGATGTGCTTGTCGTTGATGGTCACGCCCTGGCTGCGGTAGACCTTCTGGACCTCCTTGACCAGGTAGCGCTGCACCGCGTCGCGGCCGCGAGTCTCGAGGTATTCCTGCGGGTTGATGGGACCCTCGGTGATGGCATCACCGGCGCGGATCTGCTGGCCGTCCTCGACCATCAGCTTGGCGTTGTGGGGGATGGCGTACTCGCGCTCGACGACATCCTCGCCGGCGATCTTGATGCCTTCCTCGGTGAAGGTGACGAGGCCGCTGTCGGGGGCGCGAACCTCCAACACCTCGTCATCCTGCTCCAGTCGTGCCACCAGTTGGTCGACCTCGATGGCATCGCCCTCGGCCACCAGCCGCTCGTGCTTCTTGGTGAGCTTGATGGGCACATCGAACGCCTCGCGGCTGGTCACCTTGACGCGGCGGATGCTGTCCTCGCCCTCGAGGATCTCGACCACTCCGTCGATGTGGCTGATCTCGGCCTTGCCCTTGGGCATGCGCGCCTCGAACAACTCCTCGACACGTGGCAGGCCAGCCGTGATGTCCAGGCCGGCGACACCGCCGGTGTGGAACGTCCGCATGGTCAGCTGCGTGCCGGGCTCACCGATGGACTGTGCGGCGATGATGCCGACGGCCTCACCGGCCTCGACCACCTCACGCGTGGCGAGGTTGACGCCGTAGCAGGTGCGACAGACGCCGAGGCGTGACTGACAGGTCAACGCCGAGCGCACCACGGCGGCATCGACGCCGGCTGCGTCGATGGCCCGCGCGATGTCCTCGGTGATCAACTCGCCGGCCTCGACGATGGGCTTGTCCTTCTTCTTCGCTCCGGGTGCCACCACCGGACCGGCCGCGAAGCGACCAGCCAGCCGACGCCAGAAGGCATCCGGCTCGGAACCGGCGAACTCCTCGGTCTCGACGCGCGTGATCCAGGTGCCCTCCTGCGTGCCGCAGTCGTCGTCGCGCGTGATGACGTCCTGCGCCACGTCCACCAGGCGCCGGGTCAGGTAGCCGGAGTCAGCGGTTCGGAGGGCGGTGTCGGCGAGGCCCTTGCGGGCACCGTGGGTGGAGATGAAGTACTCCAGCACGGTCATGCCCTCGCGGAAGTTGGACCGCACGGGCACGTCGATGATGCGTCCGGACGGGTCGGCCATGAGGCCACGCATGCCACCCAGCTGGCCGATGTTGCCCTTGTTTCCGCGGGCACCCGATGCCGTCATCATGGTGACCGAGCCCTCCGGGTCGAGGTTGTCCATCATCTTCTGACTGACGTTGTCGGTGGTCTCCTTCCAGATGGCCACCACGCGCGTGTAGCGCTCATCCTCGGTGATGAGGCCACGCTGGTAC
This sequence comes from uncultured Chloroflexia bacterium, assembly GCA_963778955.1. Lineage (GTDB taxonomy): Bacteria > Chloroflexota > Limnocylindria > Limnocylindrales > CSP1-4 > JAFMJV01. Next base: position 1,596,941 of record CAVZWI010000001.1, on the reverse strand, counting down.
TGCTCGTCGACGCCGATGACGTCCTGGTCCGCCTTCTCCAGCAGGGCCACCTTCTCCACCGGCACCTTGATGTCGTCGATGCCGATGGTCATGCCGCCCTGGGTGGCGTAGCGGAAGCCGACACGCTTGATGCCGTCGACGAGGTGGGCGGTCTCGTTGCGACCGAGCAGGCGGTAGCACTCCGAGACGACCTCGCGCAGCTGCACGCGCGCCATGGGCCGGTTGGTGCGCTCGGTGTAGCGCAGCTGCGGTGGCAGGATCTGGTTGAAGATGAGCCGGCCGATGGTGGTCTCGACGGGCTGTTCGACGAGCCCCTCGCTGGCGTCGTCCCAGACGCCCACGCGGACGATCCGCACCGGGGTGTGCAGCTTCATGCGGCGGACCCGATGGGCGGCGAGGCCATCGACCTCATCACGCGTGTCGATGCCACCGAGCTCGTAGGCCAACAGCGCTTCAGCGTCGGTCTCGAAGATGGGCATGGCGCCCTTGATGGGCGTGGCCGCGTCCATGGTCAGGTAGTAGCAGCCCAGGATCATGTCCTGGGTCGGGGCCACCACCGGCGCGCCGTCGGACGGGCTGAGCAGGTTCTCAGTGGAGAGCATCATGCGCCGAGCTTCATCCTGAGCGTCACGGCTCAAGGGCACGTGGACAGCCATCTGGTCGCCGTCGAAGTCCGCGTTGAAAGCGAAACAGACGAGCGGGTGGATCTGGATGGCCGAGCCCTCGACGAGCTTGGGCATGAAGGCCTGGATGCCCAGGCGGTGCAGCGTGGGTGCGCGGTTGAGCAGCACCGGGTGGTCCTTGATGACGTCCTCGAGGACATCCCAGACCACGTCCTCGACACGCTCGACGAGGCGCTTGGCGCTCTTGATGTTGTGGGCGTAGTTCTTCTCGACCAACTGCCGCATGACGAAGGGCTTGAACAGCTCCAACGCCATCTTCTTGGGCAGGCCGCACTGGTGCAGCTGCAGGTCGGGGCCGACCACGATGACCGAGCGGCCCGAGTAGTCGACACGCTTGCCCAGCAGGTTCTGACGGAAGCGGCCCTGCTTGCCCTTGAGCATGTCGGAGAGCGACTTCAGGCGATGGTTGCCGGTGCCGGCGATGGCGCGGCCACGACGGCCGTTGTCGATGAGCGCGTCGCAAGCTTCCTGGAGCATCCGCTTCTCGTTGCGGATGATGATCTCCGGGGCGCCCAGCTCCAGGAGTCGCTTGAGCCGGTTGTTGCGGTTGATGACGCGGCGATAGAGGTCATTGAGGTCGGAGGTGGCGAAGCGGCCACCGTCCAGCTGCACCATAGGGCGCAGGTCGGGCGGGATGACCGGCAGCACCGAGAGGATCATCCACTCGGGGCGCGCGCCCGGAACGGCGGAAGGCCTCGATGAGGCGCAGTCGCTTGATGGCCTTCTTGCGACGCATGCCGCTGCTGGTGCGGACCTCGGAATGCAGCGTGGCACTGAGTGGCTCGAGCTCCAGCCGGGTGATGCGCTCACGCACCGCCTCGGCGCCCATGCCGGCGGCGAAGAGCCGCTGGCCACCACGGATGCCGCTGCCGTACTTGCGGTCGAGATCTCGGAAGTTCCAGCCGTCCATGGAGATCTCCGGCAGCAGGTCGCCGGCCTGCAGCTTGGTGATCTCGTCGCGGGCCTTGCGGATCTCCTCCTTGAGGCCCTCGGCCTCCACCTTGAGGCGCTCCTGCTCGGTCTCGATGGCCGCGCTCATCTCCAGCTTGGCATCTTCGATGCGCTGGGCGACGGCGGCCTCTTCCTGGGCCTCCTTCTCCTTGATGTCGTCGTTGATCTTCTCGACCAACTCGGCGGTCAGCTTGCGCAGCTGCGTGGAGGTCGACTTGGCGGCCTTCTCGCCGGCAGCCACCAGCACCTCGCCGGTCTCCTCGAAGACGATGGGGTCGGCGGCGGGCGCTGACCCGAGGGCCTTGAGGGCGGCTTCTGTAGCCTGCTGCGCCTCGACCAGCTGGGCGGTGCGCGTCTCGCGCTCCTGCTCGCGTTCCGTCTTGAACTGCGCCAACTCGGCATTCAGCTCATCGGAGAGCTTGTTGATGTCAGCCTGCAGGCGATCCTCGAGGTCGTTGAGTGCCTGCCCGCCGCTGCCACGGCCCTCGGCCTCATCTTCGAGCTGCTGGAGCAGCTTGGCGCGGGCGTCCTCATCGACCCAGGTGACGATGTACTTGGCGAAGTAGAGGACACCCTCGAGGTTGCGCGGGCTGATGTCGAGCAGGATGCCCAGTCGGCTGGGCGTGCCCTTGAAGTACCAGATGTGGCTGACCGGGCTGGCCAGCTGGATATGGCCCATGCGCTCTCGGCGGACCTTGGCGCGGGTGACCTCGACGCCGCACTTGTCGCAGATGATGCCCTTGTAGCGGATGCGCTTGTACTTGCCGCAGTAGCACTCCCAGTCGCGGGAGGGGCCGAAGATGCGCTCGTCGAAGAGCCCGTCCTTCTCCGGCCGCAGGGTGCGGTAGTTGATGGTCTCGGGCTTGGTGACCTCACCCTTGGACCAGTCACGGACCTGGTCAGGCGACGCCAATGAGATGCGGATGGCGTTGAAGTTGTTGACCTCGAGCATCGTTCTCCTTCAACCGCGCCGTCGCTCTGGCGGTGCGGGATGCGCGGGTGGCTCGGAGCAGGCTCCGGGCCGGTGTCCCAGGGGTGTCGGCTAGTCTTCGAATCCAGCGAGATTGATGCCGCCCAGATCCGGCAGCGGATACGCCGAGGGATCCTCGGCGAAGTGGATCTCTTCTTCGTTCTCGTTGAGGATCTCCACGTTGAGCCCAAGGCTCTGGAGCTCCTTGATGAGGACCTTGAAGGACTCCGGCACACCGGGCGCCTGGATGTCCTCGCCCTTGACGATGGCCTCGTACGTCTGGACACGGCCCATGACGTCGTCGGACTTCACCGTCAGCAACTCCTGCAGGATGTTGGCGGCGCCGTAGGCCTCCAAGGCCCAGACCTCCATCTCGCCGAAGCGCTGGCCGCCGAACTGCGCCTTGCCACCGAGCGGCTGCTGGGTGATGAGGCTGTAGGGACCGGTAGAACGGGCGTGGATCTTGTCCTCCACGAGGTGGTGGAGCTTGAGCATGTAGATGTAGCCCACCGTGACCTCGCGGTCGAAGGCCTCACCGTTGCGACCGTCGCGAAGGGTGGTCTTGCCCGTGACCGGTAGCCCGGCGTCCAGCAGCTCCTGCTCGATCTGCTTCTCGCTGGCACCATCGAAGACGGCCGTGGCGGCCTTGATGACGCGGCCCTCGTTCGATCCCACGCTCGTGCAGCGCCCATCCCAGGTGCGTCTCCAGGATCTGGCCGATGTTCATGCGGCTGGGCACGCCCAGTGGGTTGAGGATGATGTCGACGGGGGTGCCATCGGGCAGGAAGGGCATGTCCTCCTGGGGCAGGATCTTGGCGACCACGCCCTTGTTGCCGTGACGGCCGGCCATCTTGTCGCCGACGCTGATCTTGCGCTTGGCGGCGACGCTGACACGGATGAGGCGGTTGACGCCTGGAGGCAGCTCGTCGCCGTTGTCGCGGTTGAACTCGCGGATATCGACGACCTTGCCGCGCTCGCCATGGGGCAGGCGCAGGCTGGAGTCCTTCACCTCACGGGCTTTCTCGCCGAAGATGGCGCGCAGCAGGCGTTCCTCGGCGGTCAGCTCGGTCTCACCCTTGGGCGTGATCTTGCCCACCAGGATGTCACCGGGCTGGACCTCCGCGCCGATGTAGACGACACCGTCCTCGTCGAGGTCCTTGAGGGAGTCCTCGCCGACGTTGGGGATGTCGCGGGTCATCTCTTCCGGGCCCAGCTTGGTGTCACGCGACTCCAACTCGTGCTTCTCGATGTGGATGCTGGTGAAGAGATCCTCTCGCACGAGGCGATCGCTGACCACGATGGCGTCCTCGTAGTTGCCACCTTCCCAGCTCATGAAGGCCACCAGGATGTTGCGGCCGAGCGCCAACTCGCCGGCATCAGTCGAGGAAGAATTGGCCAGCACGGCGCTCTCCGCGACGCGCATCCCGACCTCGACCATGGGCCGATGGTTGATGCAGGTGCCCTGGTTGGAGCGGACGAACTTCTCGAGTGGATAGCGGCGCAGCTCACCGTCGTCCTCTTCGACGGTGATGAGGTCGGCCGTCACCGACGTGACCACGCCGGCGGCGCGGGCGACGATCGACCTGGCCCGAATCCTTGGCGGCGCGGGCCTCCATGCCGGTGCCTACGATGGGCGACTCCGGCTCCAGGAGTGGCACCGCCTGGCGCTGCATGTTGGATCCCATCAGGGCGCGGTTGGCGTCATCGTGCTCGAGGAAGGGGATGAGCGCGGTGGCCACCGACACGACCTGCTTGGGGCTCACGTCCATGTACTCGACCTGGCTGGGGCGAGCCTCGGGGAACTGGTCGAGATAGCGGGTGGCGACCTTCTCATCCACGAAGTAGCCACGCTCGTCGAGCCGCGAGTTGGCCTGCGCGACGTAGCGCTCCTCCTCATCGTAGGCGGCGAGGTACTCGATCTCATCGGTCACGCGCGGCTTGATCTTGAAAGCCTTGCGCTTCTGGGCCTTCAACTCTTCGACGGCTTCAGGCGTCATGGGCTGGCCCTTCTCGAGGACGACCACTCCGGCGGAGGTGACGACATCCTCGCCGGCGATCTCATCGATGAGGCCCTTGTCCTTGTAGTCGGCGCTGCGCTTGACCTTGCGGTAGGGCGTCTCGATGAAGCCGTACTCGTTGATGCGGCCGTATGTCGCGAGCGAGCCGATGAGCCCGATGTTCGGGCCTTCGGGCGTCTCGATGGGACAGATTCGACCGTAATGGCTGTGGTGGACGTCACGCACGTCGAAGCCGGCACGCTCTCGCGAGAGGCCACCCGGGCCCAGCGCGGAGAGGCGGCGCTTGCTGGTGAGCTCGGCCAGCGGGTTGGTCTGGTCCATGAACTGGGAGAGCTGGCTGCCGCCGAAGAACTCCTTCATGGCCGCCACCACGGGGCGGATGTTGACGAGCACGTTGGGCGTCGCCTTCTCCGGCTCCTGGATGGTCATGCGCTCCTTGACCACCCGCTCCATGCGCAGCAGGCCCACGCGGAAGGCGTTCTGGATGAGTTCGCCGTTGGCGCGGATGCGACGGTTGCCGAGGTGGTCGATGTCATCGGCCGTACCCAGGCCGTTGTCCAGCTCGATGAGGTGCCCGACGATGACGGCGATGTCTTCCTTGGTGATGGTGCGCTCGAGGTCGGGCAGCTTGATGCCCATGCGATCGGCGACCGCGCCCAGCTTCTTGTTGACCTTGTAGCGGCCGACGCGACCCAGATCGTAGCGGCGGAAGTTGAAGAAGAGGCTCTCCACCAGCTTCTCAGCGTTGTCCCCGGTGGGCGGGTCGCCCGGACGCAGCTTCTTGTAGACCTCGATGAGCGCTTCCATGCGCGTGGTCGTGGTGTCCTTGTCCAGCGTCTCGCTGATGAAGCTGGTCTCACCGGTGTCCACCCGCTTGAAGAGGCCGACGATCTCGTCGTTGCTCTCGTAGCCCACGGCACGCAGCAGCTTGGTCGCCTCCAGCTTGCGCTTGCGGTCGACCTTGACGTAGAGCACGTTCTTGGCAGAGGTCTCGAACTCCAGCCAGGCACCGCGATTGGGGATGACCTTGGCGCTGAAGAGCTGGCGGCCGGTGTTGGCATCCTCGGTGCTGGTGTAGTAGACGCCGGGGCTACGCACGAGCTGGCTGACCACGACGCGCTCGGCGCCGTTGATGATGAAGGTGCCGCGCTCGGTCATGCTGGGGAAGTCGCCCATGTAGACGCGCTGCGCGATGTGCTCGCCGGTCTCGTGGATGACGAGCTCGACCTCCACGTACAGCGGACGGCTGTAGGTCAGGTCACGCGCCCGACACTCGAGCTGGTCGTACTTGGGCTCGCCGAACTCGTAGGCGTTGAAGTGCAGCTCCATGGACTTGCCGGTGAAGTCCGAGATGGGGCTGATCTCATCGAGGAGGTCGCGCAGGCCTCGCTCCACGAACCAGTCGTAGGACTTGCGCTGAAGCTCGATCAGGTCGGGGATGGGCAGGACCTCGGGGATCCGAGAGTAGCGCACTCGCTCCAGCGTCATGGGCGCACGCCGACGATCGACTTCAGACAAGGTCATGGGGCACTCCTGGCCTCAGGGAGAGGCAATCAAGGCACGGGAATCCGACCACATGGGTCGTTGGAAGGAAAAAGGCCGCGCTCACCGACCGCCAACGATACCGCAGTCGGCCGAATCCCGTCAAATGCCACTCGTCCTGCATCGGCCCGAGGGACGGCCCCGCGCACTACCACCGGGTCGCCGCACTCGCGACCAAGGAGGCACCGAAACGCCGGTAGGGTGGCTGGTGTGTGCCTATCAGGCAAACATCGGGCTGAGGGGCTCGATGCGGCTGCCGCGCAGTCCGACCGCCATGCGCAGCCACGAACCGGGAGCAGCCAGGCGGGCCTCGCCGGCAGCGACGGCGGGGACCCGGGGCCGGCCGAAGCCCCGAAACGATGAGGAGGGGAGCCCGTCAGGCTCCCCTCCTCATCGGGCGGTGGGGTGGCTACTTGATGTCGACCTTGGCGCCTTGCTCCTCGAGCGCGGCCTTGATCTTCTCGGCCTCGTCCTTATCCACGCCCTCCTTGACGGCCTTGGGAGCGGCATCGACGACGTCCTTGGCCTCCTTGAGGCCAAGACCCGTCAGCTCGCGCACGACCTTGATGACGGGGATCTTGTTGGGGCCGACCTCGGTCAGCACGACCTCGAACTCGGTCTGCTCCTCGACCGCTTCGGCGGCTTCGACCGCGGGCGCGGCAGCAGCGGCGGCGGCCGGGGCGGCGGCGGTGACGCCGTACCGCTCCTCGAAGGCCTTGATGAACTCGGACAGCTCGAGCACGGTCATGCCGTCGATGGCTACGAGCAGATCTTCTTGGGAAAGCTTGGCCATGGGGTTGTCGTTCCTTCCGTTAGGTGTCGATGAGGTCAGGTGTCAGTGGGTGGGTGAGTGCTAGGCGGCTTCGGCAACGGCTTCACGCTGCTCCTTGAGCTGTACCAGGCCATAGCCGAGGTTACGCAGCGGAGCGGCGAAGAGGCCGGCCATCGTGCTCATCGGTGCGGCCATGGCACCAGCCAGCTGGGCCAACAGCACGTCGCGGCCGGGCAGCTTGGCAAGTGCCGCGACAGCGGCGGCGTCGATCGTCGCGCCGTTCATGGCAGCACCACGGATCTCGACCGAGAAGGGCTTGGTGGCATCCATCAGGCCCTTGGCGAGTGACGACTCGTCTGCCGCGCCGACTGCGATGGCGCTGGGACCGATCAGGAGCGGGATCAGCTCCGGGCGACCGGCTTGTTCAGCCGCGATCTTGGCCAGGCGGTTCTTGATGACCCGATACTGGATGTCCTTCGCGCGCAACTCGCGGCGCACCTTGAGCAGATCAGCCACTGACAGGCCGCGATGGTCAGAGACGATCGTCGTGTCCGCCTCCTTGAGGAGCTCGACGAGCTCCGCCACGGCTGCCTGCTTGGCTTCTGTAGGCATGTGACCTCCTTTCCATGGGAGCGGCGCGACTGCGACGGCCCCTGTGTGTCCCGCACAGGAGCGTCGGTCGCTGCGACTCGCAGCCCCGGACGGAGGTCCGGTTCGACACCTGCCTTGGCGTGCCCGTCGGCGTCCCCGCAACCTGCGGTCCGGTCGACGATTTCGGTCCGGTCCGGCGAGCCGAACGGGTCGGTTCGCGGCATGGGAGCCGTGGCTCCCTCGGACGCATCGCGGTCTCTGGCGGAACGTCTTTTCTTTTCGACGGGAAGCGCCCCGTCAACGCTGTGCTACGGGCGTCCAGGCGCCCGCTGCCGTCAGGCCGATGCCCGGGCCAGCAGACCCGGGACATCCACGCGGATGCCGGGGCCCATGGTGGACGCGACGGTGAGGCTCTTGAAGTACTGGCCCTTGACCTCCTTGGGACGCGCGCGGTTGATGGCGTCGGTCAGGGCTGCGAGATTGTCGATCAGCAGGTCCGGCCCGAAGCCAGCTTTGCCGAAGGGCACATGGATGATGCCACCCTTGTCGACCTTGAACTCGATGCGGCCGCCCTTGAGCTCGTTGACGACCCGCTCGATGTCGAAGGTGACGGTGCCGGCCTTGGGGTTGGGCATGAGACCACGCCGACCCAGGATGCGGCCGAGCTTGCCCACGCGGCCCATCATGTCAGGTGTGGCGACGGCCACGTCGAACTCGAGCCAGCCGCCCTCGATCTTCTCGGCCAGGTCATCGGCGCCTACGACATCGGCGCCGGCGGCGGTGGCCTCGGCAGCCTTGTCGCCCTCGGCGAACACCGCCACGCGCACGACCTTGCCGCTACCGTGCGGGAGCGACACCGTGCCGCGCACCATCTGCTCGGCATGGCGGGGGTCGACGCCGAGGCGGATGTGTGCCTCGACGGAGGCGTCGAACTTGGTGGTGGAGGTCTCTTTGAGGAGCGCCATGGCCTCGTCGGGTTCATAGGTCTTTTCGTGCTCGACGAGCTTGGCGGCGTCCTGGTAGCGCTTTCCGTGCTTGGCCATGTGACTGATCCCTTTCATCGCGGCCGCTGGCGGCCTCCCCCTGGTGACGCGGGGTGGACGTGCCGATGTGGCGGCTTGGGCCGCCGTGGCCCGTCCGCCCTGACCCGTCCGCTCCGGCGCGCGGACGGTACTCCCGCTGCTGCTAGTCGACGACCTCGATGCCCATCGAGCGAGCCGTACCGGCGATGACACGCGCCGCCATCTCCGGGTCGTTCGCATTGAGGTCAGCCTTCTTGACCTCGGCGATCTCGAGCAGTTGCGCCTGGGTGACCCGGCCCACGTAGCCTTCCCGCCCCGTGGCGCCGGAGCCCTTCTCCAACCCGGCCGCCTTGCGCAGCATGTCAGCCGCGGGCGGCGTCTTGAGCACGAAGGTGAAGCTGCGGTCCTCGAAGATGGTGATCCGAGCGGGGATGATCTGCCCGCTTTGGGCAGCCGTCCGCTCGTTGTAGGTCTTGGTGAACTCGACGATGTTGATGCCGTGCGGGCCCAACGCGGTACCCACGGGCGGGGCCGGCGTGGCCTTCCCGGCGGGCAGCTGCAGGGTCAGGACGGTGCGGATCTTCTTGGCCATCGGTTCGTCTCGTTCTACCTCGTTATCGTCAGGGTGCCGGTCGCGTGACTAGAGCTTCTCGACCTGCAGGAAGTCCAGCTCCACGGGCGTCTCGCGCCCGAAGATGCTGACCAGGACCTTGAGCTTGTTGCGCTCGGGATTGACCTCGTCGACGGTGCCGATGAACTCGGCGAAGGGACCATCGGTGACACGCACCGACTGGCCCTTGGTGAACGCGACGCGGTACTTGGGTGTCTCCACGCCCATCTGGCGCAGGATCTGCTTGACCTCGTGCTCCTCGAGCGGGACCGGCTCATTGCGGGAGCCGGGGATATTGCCGCCACCGACGAAGCTGGTCACGCCGGGCGTGTTGCGCACCACGAACCATGACTCGGGATCAAGGATCATCTCCACCAGCACATAGCCGGGGAAGACCTTCTTCTGCACGGTGACACGCTGTCCGCCGCGGATTCTCGATCTCATCCTCCTCGGGGACGAGGACCTGGTAGATCTTGTCTTCCATGCCCATCGTCTCGATCCGATGCTCGAGATTGGTCTTGACCTTCTTCTCGTAGCCCGAATATGTGTGGATGACGTACCAACGCTTCTCCGGCTGCGCCGACTCGGTCAGGTGCTCAAGGAAGCTGGTCATCTAGAACGTATCCGTGATGAAACGGAGCACGCTGGTCCAGAGCAGGTCCCAGAATCCGATATAGAGCCCGAAGATGCCGCTGATCACGAAGACGAGGATCGTCAGGTTGCGGACATGCTCCCGGGTGGGCCATGTCACCTTCTTCAGTTCTGACCAAGACTCGGTCAGGTATTGGCGGATCTTTCCGATCACGAATCTTCTCGATGCCTCATCTGGGGCTGCTGGTGGAGGTGGCAGGCGCGGCGGGACTCGAACCCACAACCCCTGGTTTTGGAGACCAGTGCTCTGCCAAATTGAGCTACGCGCCTACGCTGAGCCTTTGCCCCCTACTTGGTCTCGCGGTGAAGTGTATGTCTTCGGCAGCGAGGACAGTAGCGACGCAGCTCGATACGAGCAGGATCGTTCTTCTTGTTCTTCTCCGTCGTGTAGGTGCGTTCCTTGCATTCGATGCAGGAAAGCGTGATGACGGGTCTGTTTTCAGCTTTTGCCACTGCAGTCTAGTCCTCGACCGAGATGATGGCGCCGGCGCCGACGGTGCGGCCACCCTCGCGGATGGCGAAACGCTGGCCGGGCTCGAGCGCGATGGGCGTGATGAGCTCGACATCCATGTCGACATGGTCGCCGGGCATGATCATCTCGGCACCGCCCTGGAGGCTGATGGCGCCGGTGACATCGGTGGTGCGCAGGTAGAACTGCGGGCGGTAGCCGTTGTAGAAGGGGGTATGGCGGCCGCCCTCCTCCTTGGTCAGCACGTAGACGCGGGCGGTGAACTTCGTGTGGGGCTTGATGGAGCCGGGCTTGGCGAGCACCTGGCCGCGCTCGACCTCGTCACGCTCGATGCCGCGCAGCAGCGTGCCGACGTTGTCGCCGGCCTGGCCCGAGTCGAGCAGCTTGTTGAACATCTCGACGCCGGTGACGACCACCTTGCGGGTGGTCTTCATGCCGATCGATCTCGATCTCCTCGCCGACGTGGACGGTGCCACGCTCGATACGACCGGTGGCGACGGTGCCGCGGCCCTTGATGCTGAAGACGTCCTCGACCGGCATGAGGAAGGGCTTGTCGACCGCACGCTCGGGGGTGGGGATGTAGGAGTCGACCGCGTCCATCAGCTCGGCGATGCAGGCGTAGGCCGGGTCGTTGACGTCGTCGGGGGCCTCGAGCGCCTTGAGCGCGGAGCCGCGCACCACCGGCAGGTCGTCGCCGGGGAACTCGTACTTGGAGAGGAGCTCGCGCACCTCGAGCTCGACGAGCTCGAGCAGCTCCTCGTCGTCGACCATGTCGACCTTGTTGAGGAAGACGACCACGTAGGGCACCTCCACCTGGCGGGCCAGCAGGATGTGCTCGCGCGTCTGGGGCATGGGGCCGTCGGTGGCCGCCACCACCAGGATGGCGCCGTCCATCTGGGCGGCACCGGTGATCATGTTCTTGATGTAGTCGGCGTGCCCGGGGCAGTCGACGTGGGCGTAATGGCGGTTGTCGGTCTCGTACTCGACGTGGGCGATGGCGATGGTGATGCCGCGCTCACGCTCCTCGGGGGCGTTGTCGATGGTGTCGAAGGCACGGTACTTGGCCTCACCCTTCAGGGCCAGGTACTTGGTGATGGCCGCCGTCAGGCTGGTCTTGCCGTGGTCGATGTGACCGATGGTGCCGATGTTGACGTGGGGCTTGTTGCGCTCGAACTTCTGCTTGGCCATCCTAGTAATCCGCTTGGCCCCCGACACGCGCGCCTCTTCGAGGCGGGCGAGTGAGAGGTGATCAGGTGGAGCCCACATTGGGATTTGAACCCAAGACCTCTTCCTTACCAAGGAAGTGCTCTGCCGCTGAGCTATGTGGGCGCGCTGGGCGTTTGTGGGCTCTAACCAGAGGACGCCGAATGAATGGTGGGCAAGGAGGGAATCGAACCCCCACAGTCGAAGACGGCTGATCTACAGTCAGCGGAGCTCACCACCTGCTCAACTTACCCATGTTTACCGTGCACCCCTTCGGGACCGAAACCCCTGTGGTGAAGGAGGGACACAGCGTCCTCTTTTGTTGGAGCCGACGACGGGACTCGAACCCGGAACCTGTGGTTTACAAAACCACTGCTCTGCCAATTGAGCTACGTCGGCGGCGACGCCGAATGGTAGCGCACGAACGGCAAGATCCGCAAGCGCGGACCCCAGCTCGCCCCAACCGTGCTCGCCTCAGCCGTGGTCGGTCGACGACGAAGGAGGCGGCGCCTCGGGGAGCAGGTCGTCAGCCTGGGACTCTGGCGCGGCGGCGGGCGATGCCTGGTCCGACGATCCTTCGACGCCGGGACCGACCTCGGCCATGTCGTCGGCCATGACGTCGGCGGCTGGCGCGGCTCCATCGGCAGCGATGGTTTCGTCGGTGAACGGCGGTCGCTCGTGGGATGCCTCGGCCGGAGGCTCGGCCTCCGCACGCGGCTTCGAACCCTCCGGCCGCTCGGCTTCGGGCAGGTCGCGTTGGGCCGCAGCCTCGAAGAGGAACACCGACCCTGCCACCGACGCGTTGAGCGAGGCCACCTTGCCACGCATGGGGATGCGTGCCATGAGGTCGACCCGCTTGCGTACCTTGGCTTCCAGCCCGCGCCCCTCGGAGCCGGTGACGATGACCACGGGACCGCGGAGGTCGACCTCGCGAACTGTCATCGAGGCGTCGCCGTCGGCGCCGATGACGCGCACACCCCGAGCGTGCAGGTCGACCAGGCCGGCGGCCAAGTCGGGTAGTGGCACCAGCAGCAGGTGCTCCACGGCACCGGCCGACGTCTTGATGGCCGCGGGGCTGATCGGCGCAGCCCCTCGTGTGGGGAAGATGACGCCGTGGACGCCGCAAGCCTCGGCCGAACGCAGCAGGGTGCCTACGTTCTGGGGGTCCTCGAGATGGTCGAGGGCCAGCAGGAACGGTGGCTCAGCCCGCGACTTGGCCAGCGCCAGGACCTCATCGAGCGTCGCCCAGCGTCGCGGCGCCACCACCAGCGCGATGCCCTGGTGTCCGTCAAAGCCGCTGACGGCGGTGATGGTGCCGCCCTCCACCTCCACGACCGGGATGCGCAGGGTGGTCGCGTGCAGCACCAGCTGGTCCAGCGCGGCACGCCGCTCGGGCACCACCAGCAGCCGCCTGGCCTCGCGACGAGCGGCGAAGGCCTCCTCCACCGGCCGGCGGCCGGCCACGATCTCCTCGTCCTCGCCGAGCATCTCTGCGGGCGCCGGACCCATCGGGGGACGAGCCTGGAAGGGCCGCCCCGGGCGTTCCCAGTCGCGCCGCGGACCACGAGGCCCCGAACCCCGATCCCAGGGCCCACGGGCCGGACGTGGTCCGCCACGTCGGTCACGCTGGCTGTACTCGACCCGTCGCTGCGGCGGTGGACCGTCGCGACGCGGGTGCTCACCGGGCGGTCCACTCCATGAACGGTCGGGGCGTCGGTCGGGTCGATCGTCGGGCCGGCCTGCGGGCCGCGCGCCATAGGAGCGGTCGTCGGGCTTGCCCCGGTAGGGACGATCAGCCGGCTTGGCACCATACGGGCGTGGTCCAGCTGGTCGGTCAGCGTAGGGCCGTCCGCCGCGCGGCGGCCCGCCTGACCTCGTGTCGTAGGGTCGAGCCGCGGACTTGGCCGGCGGCTTGGCGCCGTACGGTGGTGCGTCGGATGTTCGGCCACCTTCGGACGGGGTGCCCTGGCGCGGCCCCGCGGAGGGCGGCCCCGCGGAGGGCGGCCCCGCAGCGGCGGGTGGCCGTCCATCGACCCCGTCGCTTCGGTCGCCGCTATCACCTCGGTCGGGCTCCGGCACGGATGCGCGCTGGCGTGGTTCGTCGGTCATGGTCGGCTCCTTCGCCAGCGTTGTCCATCGGGCGTGTCCTCGACCACGATCCCGGCCGTGGCCAGCTCGTCGCGCAGTTCATCGCTGCGGGCCCAGTCACGTTGGGCGCGGGCATCGATGCGGGCCTCCAGCAACGTCACCAACTCGGCGTCGAGATCGGCGCCGCCTTCGTCAAGCACACCCAGAACAACATCGAACTCCCGGATGGCAGCCGCACCACGACGAGCATCGGCGGTCGAGAGCGAGCGAGCCGCCACACGGCAGTTGAGCTCACGCACCAGGTCGAACAGCGCGGCCAGCGCCGCCGAGATATTGAGATCGTCCTCGATGCCAGCCACGAATGCCGCGCGTGCGGACACCAGCGCCGGCAGCAGCGTCTCGTCGTCGGGGCGTTCCTCCGTGTAGCCATCGAGCGCGGCCAGTGCGGTGCTGATGCGGTCGATGGCGGCGGTGGCAGCCTCCAGGGAGCGCTCGCTGAACTCCATCGGTGAGCGGTAGTGCACGGCGGCCAACGCATACCGAAGCGCCCGCGGACTGATGCCCGCGGCGTAGACGTCTGACGGGCGGCTGAAGTTGCCGCTGCGCTTGGCCATCTTGGCGCCACCCATGCGCAGGTGCGCGCAATGCAGCCAGGTGCGCACGAAGGGCACGCCGGTCGCCGCCTCCGACTGGGCCATCTCATCCTCGTGGTGCGGGAAGACCAGGTCGATGCCGCCGGTGTGGATGTCGAAGGTCGGCCCCAGGTAGCGCATGCTCATGGCCGAGCACTCGATGTGCCAGCCGGGACGACCTTCGCCCAGGGAGGTCTGCCAACTGGGCTCGTCCGGCTTCTTCGCCTTCCAAAGCGCGAAGTCGCGGATATCATCCTTCTCATACTCGTCCGATTCCACGCGCTCACCACTGCGCTGCTGGTCGGCATCGAGGCGTGCCAACCGACCGTAATCCGGCCAGGCAGCGATGCGGAAGAAGACCGAGCCGTCGTCGGTCTGGTACGCGTAGCCCTTCTGCATGAGCGTTTCGATGAGCGTGACCATGTCCTCGATATGCTCGGTGGCGCGCGGCATCACGTCCGGGATGGGGATGCCCAGACGGGCCATGTCCTCGAGGAAGGCAGCAGTGAATCGCGAGGTCAGCTCGCCGATGGGGACACCGGCGGCGGATGCGTCGCGGATGATCTTGTCGTCGACGTCGGTGATGTTCATCACCCAGGTCACCCGATAGCCGCAGAAGAGCAGAGCGCGGCGCACGAGATCGGAGAAGACGAAGGAACGGAAGTTGCCCACGTGAGCGGGCGCATAGACCGTCGGCCCGCAGCTGTACATGCGCACATGTCCGGGCTCCAGCGACTCGAACGACTCGATCGCGCCACCCAGCGTGTTACGGAACCGCAGACTCATCTGGCCACCACACTCACGAGGCAGGACGCACTGATGGCGCGTCCGGCACCTTCATCGCCACTGAGGTTACCGGTCGCGGCCTTGACCGACACGCGGCCGGGTTCGATGCCCAGGAGCCCGGCGATGGAGAGCGCCATGTCATCAAGCCGTCGCCCACCCAGGCGGGGGCGAGATCCGAGGATGGTCACGTCCACACTCTCGACCACGAGGTCGGCCGCCTCGACCCGCGCTACCGCCGCCGCCACCAGCTCACGACTGTCGATGCCGCGTGTGTGCGGCTGTCCAGATGGGAAGAGCCGGCCCAGATCGCCATCGCCCGATGCGGCCAGCAGCGCGTCGCACAGCGCATGGAGCACGGCGTCGCCATCCGAGTGACCCTGGAGTCGGGGCGCGCCATCGATGGACAGGCCACCAAGGCGCAAACCATCGCCCGGACCGAAGGGGTGGCTGTCACGACCGTGCGTGACTCGCCGCCGGACCCCCTCCCCCGCGAGGCGCCGCGCCAGCGACAGGTCCTCCGGCAGGGTCACCTTGATGTTGCCGGCGTCGCCGGGCACGATGGCCACGTCGACGCCGTCGCGCGCGAGCAGTTCGGCCTCGTCGAGGATGTCCTCTTCGCCGTGCGCGTGAGCCTCCACGGCAGCCAGCAGCAACTCGCGACGGGCGCCCTGGGGCGTCTGTGCCCGGTAGAGCCCGCCGCGCTCGGCCGAGGCGGTGATGAGCAGCCCCTCCACCCTCTTGAGCGCATCGACCACCGGCAGTGCCGGGATGGCGGCGCCGTAGCGCTGCACACCCGCGATCACGCGTGAGACGAGCGAGGCCGACACGAACGGGCGAGCGGCATCGTGGACGAGCACGATGTCGGCGACGGCGGAACGTATGCCTGCGGCCACCGAATCCTGGCGTCGGCGTCCGCCGGGCACGACGACAGCCCCGAGATCGGCCAGCCAGGGTGTGGCGCTCAGCTCGTCCACCCGCGGCGGCGCGGTGACGAGGATGATCCGCGCCACCTCCGGCGCTGCAGCGATGGCCTCCAGCGTCCAGCGCAGGATGGGACGCCCCGCGACGCTCAGCGCGAGCTTGTCGCCTCCGCCCATGCGGCTGCTGCTGCCCGCGGCCACGACGACGGCGTCAGCGACGTGTTGTTGGGTCACCACCCAAGTGTGCCCCGACGCGCGGGTTCATGTCGCGCCGACGGTCGTGTGCGCAGTCGCGTGCTCAGGAACCCGCTGCCGGCTCGGCGAAGATCATGCGGCCGGCGACGGTCTGGAGGATGCGTGTCACCGTGACGTCGACCTCTCCTTCGATGTGGTCGCTGCCGCCCTCCACCACCACCATCGTGCCATCCTCGAGGAAGGCCACACCCTGGCCGGGCTCCTTGCCCTCCTGGATGACCTTGACACGCAGTTCCTCGCCGGGCAGGAAGGCCGGCTTGAGCGCATTGGCCAGCTGGTTGAGGTTCATCACGCGCACGCCCTGCAACTGGGCCACGCGGTTGAGGTTGTAGTCGGTGGTCAGGATGGCCGCCTTGCGCCGCTGCGCCAGGCCGATGAGCTTGGCGTCGACGGTGGACGAGCTCGGGTCGTCCTCGGCACTCATCTCGAGCTCGATGCGGTGGTCCTTCTGCAGGACCGCGAGGACATCCATGCCGCGACGGCCGCGGTTGCGACGGCCAGGGTGCGAGTCATCGGCGATGTGCTGCAACTCACCAAGCACGAAGCGCGGCACCACCAACAGCCCGGACAGGAAGCCGGAGGCCACCACGTCCACGATGCGGCCGTCGATGATGGCGCTGGTATCGAGATAGGTGACCTGGCCGGAGCTGAGCGTCTCTTCCTCCGCCACCTCGGCACCCCGGCGGAAGACGCCCAGTTCGCGGACGGCGTCGCGGAGGTCGTTCCGCTTGGCCACCGTCAGGCCCATCATGCCCAGCGCCAGCACGATCGAGACTCCGACCGGCAGCAGGAAGCCAGCCGGGCCTGGCAATGCCGTCAGCGGCAGGCCCAGCAGGAAGCCCATCAACAGGCCCAGCAGCAGACCGAGCACGGCGGCCACGAACTCGTCGGTGGACATGTCCGTGACCGCCCGCATCAGCCAGCGCGCAGGCACGATGGTGACATAGGGGGCGATGGCGAAGCCCACGACACCCCAGGCCGCGATCCAGCCAGCCAGCATCAGGCGACCGCCGATCGAATCGTCGAGCAGCGTGGCAGAGGTGCCGTCGAAGCCCGTGAGGGCGATGGCAAGGATGACTCCCAGCGCACCCCCCAGCAGGCGGATGAACTTCAGCATGGCCACAGGACGCTACCAGAATGCATGGCGGGGCGGTGTCTACCCAGATGTACCAGCCGCGGGATCGATCGCGGCCTCGGGATCGAAAGCGGCCGCGAGTGCTTCCCGCAAGGACTCCACACGCATGACCTTGAGGCCCTTGGGGAGCGGCGCCCCCGAGGAACCGCTGGGACCCCCCGGCACGAGCGCACGACGGAAGCCGAGGCGAGCGGCTTCGCGCAGACGCCGGTCCAGTCCGGGCACCGCCCGGACCTCACCCAGCAGCGAGACCTCGCCGCAGACCAGCATGTCTGCCGGCAGCGCGACGTCCCGCTGTGAAGCGGCGATGGCAAGCGCGAGCGGCAGATCCAGCGCCGGCTCGCTGACGGTCAGGCCGCCCGCGAGGCTGGCATAGACATCACGACCGCTGACGTCGATGCCGCCACGACGGGCAAGCACCGCGATGAGCAACGCCAGTCGGTTGCCATCCAGGCCAGCCACGGTGCGGCGGGGTGGACCCATGCCGCCCGCCGGTGCCACCAGCGCCTGCACCTCCACCAGCAGGGGACGGCTGCCCTCCAGCACGGCTGCCACGGCCACGCCGGGCGCCTCGCGATGGCCGCTGCCGAGGAACGCTGCGGCGGTGTCCTGCACCTCGTGCAAGCCATCGGCGGTCATCTCCATGACGCCCACCTCCTCGGTCGACCCGTGGCGGTTCTTGAGCGCGCGCAGCAGGCGCAGCGAGCCGTAACGATCGCCCTCCAGCATCAGCACCGCGTCGACCAGATGCTCCAGCGTGCGCGGCCCCGCCAAGGTGCCGTCCTTGGTGACGTGGCCGACCAGCAGCACGGGCACGCCCTGCTCGCGTGCCAACGCTCCGAGCTGGGCAGCCGACTCGCGCACCTGTCCCACTGAGCCGGGCGGCCCTTCGAGCCCATCGACCTCGACGGTCTGGATGGAGTCGACCACGAGCAACGCCGGCTGCGCCGCGGCGGCCGCGGTGATGATGGCCGCCACATCGGTGCCGGCCAGCACCGTCAGGGCCTCGTCGGCCGGCCCGCCGGTC
Source organism: uncultured Chloroflexia bacterium (assembly GCA_963778955.1). GTDB lineage: Bacteria > Chloroflexota > Limnocylindria > Limnocylindrales > CSP1-4 > JAFMJV01. Next base: position 1,578,616 of record CAVZWI010000001.1, on the reverse strand, counting down.
AACCCCAGGCGAGCCGCCCGCAGGTGCAGTTGCGAGGCCGACTCTTCGGCGCTGGCATAGAGGACGGTGTCACCGTCGGACTCGACGGCGATGGCCGCAGCAAGCGCGCCGGCCACCTGCAGCACGAGCGTCGACTTGCCGATGCCTGGCTCGCCACCAAGCAGCAGGATCGACCCCGGCACCAAACCGCCGCCCAGCAGGCGATCGACCTCTGGCAGGCCGGTCGGTCGACGGGCGGTCGCGGTCGCGGCCAGCCTGCCCAAGGGACGCGGTTCCGCGTTCGCCGCTGGAGCACCGGTGCGTGCGCGCGACCGTCGCTCGGACGGCCGCACCAACGTCTCGACCAATGCATTCCAGGCACCACAACCGCGGCACTGCCCTTCCCACTTGGGGAACGTGGCCGAGCATGCCTGACAGACATACGCGCTGGCCGACCGGGAGCGCGCCACGGCTTGGCCTAGATGGCCTCGACGGGGGTCTTCTCCGTGATGGACTCGATCGACAGGCCGGAGTCGTCCGAGCGGTCGACCCGCACGGTGTCGCCGGCCTTGAAGGTGCCCAGCAGCAGCGCCTCAGCCAGCGGGTCCTCGACCATGTTCTGGATGACCCGTCGCAGCGGTCGAGCGCCATAGTCGACGTCGTAGCCGAGCTTGATGACGTGATCCTTGGCGGCTTCGGTGACCTCCAGGTCGATCTGCTGGGCCATGAGCTGCTTGCGCACACGAGCCAACAGCAGGTCCACGATCTCACGGATCTCGTCGACGCTGAGCGACCGGAATACGACCTGCGAATTGATGCGATTGAGGAACTCCGGGCGGAAGCTCGACTTGAGCTGCTCGAGCACCTTGGTCTTCATGCGCTCGTACTGCGCCTCACGCTCCTTGCCCTCGTCCGGAGAGACCGGCCGGAAGCCGAGCGAGGTGTCCTTCAACAGGTCCCTGGCGCCGACGTTGCTGGTCATGATGATGATGGTGTTGCGGAAATCCACGCGCCGGCCCTTGGAGTCGGACAGATGGCCATCTTCGAGGATCTGCAACAGCATGTTGAAGACCTCCGGATGCGCCTTCTCGATCTCGTCGAGCAAGACGACCGAGTAGGACTTGCGCCGCACGGCCTCAGTCAGCTGGCCGCCCTCCTCGAAGCCGACATAGCCGGGCGGGGCACCTACCAGTCGACTGACGTTGTGGCGCTCCATGAACTCACTCATGTCGATCTTGATGAGCGAGTCCTCACTGCCGAACATGAACTCGGCGAGCGTCTTGGCCAACTCCGTCTTGCCCACACCGGTGGGACCCAGGAAGATGAACGAGCCGATCGGTCGCTTGGGGTCCTTGAGGCCGGCACGGGCACGGCGAACAGCCCGGGAAACGGTGTCGATGGCCTCGTTCTGGCCGATGACGCGAGTGTGGAGCGCAGCCTCCATCTCCAGCAGCCGCTGTGATTCCTCCTTGGCGATGCGCGTGACCGGGATCCCCGTCCACAGCGCTACCACCTGGGCGATGTCCTCGTCGGTCACCTCTGGTGTCTCGGCGGCCAGTGCCGCCTGCCAATCGCTGCGCAACTGGTCGGCGCTGGCCCGGGCCGCGGACTCGGCATCGCGCAGATCCTGCGCGCGCTCGAAATCCTGGTCGTTGACCGCGGCCTCCTTCTCCTTGACGATCCGCTCCAGCTCCTTCTGACTAGCCTTCAACTCCGGCGGTGTCGAACTGTGTCGCAGGCGTACGCGACTGGCGGCCTCATCGATGAGGTCGATGGCCTTGTCCGGGAGATGCCGGTCGGTGATGTAGCGGATGGACAGGATCCGCCGCCGCACGACAGGCCTCATCGGTGATCTTGACGCGGTGGTGCTGTTCGAAGCCCTCGCGGATACCGAAGAGGATGTCGATCGTCTGCTCCAGTGTGGGCTCCTCGACCATCACCGGCTGGAAGCGGCGCTCCAAGGCGGCGTCCTTCTCGATGTACTTGCGGAACTCATCGAGCGTGGTCGCCCCGATGCACTGCAGTTCGCCACGCGCCAGCGGCGGCTTGAGGATATTGGCCGCGTCGATAGCGCCTTCGGCCGCTCCCGCACCCACCAGCGTGTGCAACTCGTCGATGAAGAGGATGGCGTCGTTGCTGCTGCGCAACTCCTCGATGATCTTCTTGAGGCGCTCCTCGAACTCACCCCGGTACTTGGTGCCGGCCACCAGCGAGCCGATATCAAGCGTCAGGACGCGCTTGTCTGCCAGCGATTTGGGGATGTCCCCCGAGACGATGCGGTGGGCTAGGCCCTCCGCGATGGCGGTCTTGCCCACGCCGGGCTCGCCGATCAGCGCCGGATTGTTCTTGCGGCGACGCGACAGGATCTGGACGACGCGCTCGATCTCCTTCTCGCGTCCCACGACCGGATCAAGCTTGCCGTTGCGGGCAGCTTCGGTGAGATTGATGCCGAGCTGGTCGACGGTCGGCGTCTTGCTGCCGCTGCCACGCTTGGCGTCACCGCCGGCGCTACCGCTGGAGCCCGAGGCGCTGGACTGGCTGAGGACGCGGATGACCTCGTGGCGGACCTTGTCGAGGTTGACACCGAGGGATTCCAGGACGCCGGCGGCGATGCCCTCACCCTCGCGGACGAGTCCGAGGAGCAGGTGCTCGGTGCCGATGTAGTTGTGGCCGAGGCGGCGAGCTTCGTCGATGGCCAGTTCGATGACGCGCTTGGCGCGGGGTGTCAGGCCGACCTCGCCGACCACGGGACGATCGCCGCGGCCGATGATGAACTCGACGGCGGTGCGGACCTTGGGCAACTCGACATTCATGTTCTCGAGCACGCGGGCAGCCACACCCTCTCCTTCGCGGACGAGTCCGAGGAGCAGGTGCTCGGTGCCGATGTAGTTGTGGTTGAAGCGCTGCGCCTCATCCTGAGCTAGCGTCAGGACCTTGCGAGCGCGGTCGGTGAACTTGTCGAACCGATCCATAGGGGCTGGCGACGACTCCTTGCAGGCGACCCCTTGAAGGCCGCCGGGTCATGCTACCACCGCACCCGACTCCATAGACCCGACACTGGCCGACCAGGCCCAGATCTATGTCACCTCATCGTCATGCCAGGCATGGCCGCACGGCGATCTGCCGGGGTACCCCGGCAGCCTCAGCGATAAGGCTGGCGTCGCCCGACGGCGGCTAGTCCTTGGCGGTGGCCTCCGTGGACTCCTCGACCACGGTCTCCGCCGCTGCCTCGACCTCGGCCACCACCTCGGCCTCGGCAGCGACCTCGAGATCGGCAGCGGCCTCTTCCGTGGCGGCTTCCGCGATCGCCTCGGCAGCCTCGGCTTCAGCTTCTGCTTCCACAGCCTGCTCGATGTCCGCGACCTCTTCGGCGACGGCCTCGGCTTCGACCGCTTCGGCGGCCTCGGCGACTCCCTCGGCTTCGACGGCCGCCTCAAGGGCCTCGACCGCCTCTTCCGGGGCCGTGGCTGCGGTGGCCTCATCGACTTCGGCGACCATCTCCGCCTCAGCGCCTTCCTTGACCGCCTCGGCGGTCAAAGCCACCTCTTCGGCCTCGACGGCTTGTTCGAGGCCTTCGGCCTCTGCCGTGATGGCATCGGCGTCGACGGTCTCCGCGGCCTCAGCGACGGCTTCAGCCTCGACGGTCTCCACGGCCGTCTCGGCGCCGTCGGACTGCGCAGCATCCTGCTCCGCGATCTGCTGGCGTACTTGCGCGAACGCTGCCGCCAGCGTGTTGTCGATGCCGCCCTCGGGCTCCTGGATGGCCTGCGAGCGGTCATAGCCGCCACGCTCGCCACGCGGCCGACGCTCACGCGCTGGTCGCACCGGAGCTTCTTCAGCCTGCTTCAGGCTGAGCCCCAGGCGATGGCGCTCGGAGTCGAGCGAGATGACCTTGAGCTTGATCGTCTGGCCCTCGTGGACGACATCACCCGGATGGGCAACGCGCTGGTGTGAGAGCTCGCTGATGTGGATGAGACCTTCGAGGCCATCCTTGACGCGGACGAACGCGCCGAAGTTCACGATCTTGGTGACGGTGCCATCTACCAGGTCGCCGACCTTGAGGTCTGCCACCGTCGACTGCCACGGATCGGGCAGCAGCCGACGGATCGACAGGCTGATGCGACCGCGCTCGTGGTTGATGTCGATGACCTCGGCCTCGACCTCGTCACCGACCTCGTAGGCGCCTTCCGGGTTGTTGACCTTGTTCCACGACAGCTCGCTCTTGTGCACGAGGCCGTCGATACCGCCGAGATCGACGAAGATGCCGAAGGGGGCGATGGAGCGCACGGTACCGGTGACCTTCTGGCCGGTTTCGAGGCTGCTGAAGAGCTCGTCGCGCTTCTCGCGGCGCTCCTCGTACAGCGCCACCTTCTCCGAAAGGATCAGGCGGTTGGCCTTGCGGTTGACCTCAAGGATCTTGAGGCGCAGCTTGCGGCCGACATACGGCTGCAGCTTCTCGGCGATCTCCTGGGCCGCGTCGCGCGGCTGGTCGTTCTGGGGTCGGCGCGGGAAGTCGACGATCTGGCTGATGGGCACGAAGCCGCGGATGCCGCAATCGACGATGAGGCCGCCCTTGTTGTGGTCGATGACCGGGGCGTCGATGATCTCACCTTCGTCGAACTGCTCCTGCATCGAGCGCCACTTGCGCTCCAAGCCGGCACGACGCAGCGAGAGGACCGCATGCCCGTCGGCGGACTCCGGCTGGAGGACGTAGACGAGGACCGTGTCGCCGACGTTCAGGTCGGGCTGCGACTCGGCGTTGCGGCCGTAGAGTTCGCGGTTGCTGACGACGCCCTCGGACTTGGCGCCGACGTCGACGAGCATCTCATCCTTGTCGATGCGGACGATCTTGCCTTCGACCACGTCACCATGCTTGAGGCTGGGGATATCACCCGGCTGCTCTGCGAGGAGCTCTTCCATGGTGGTCGGCTCGGGCCGCAGGTCGACCGGGGCCGGTGCTTCCTCGGCCGGTGCTTCCTCGGCCGGCTCCGCTGCTTCCTCGGCCGGTGCTTCCTCGGCCGGTGCTTCCTCGGCCGGTGCTTCCTCGGCCGGTGCTTCCTCGGCCGGTGCTTCCTCGGCCGGTGCTTCCTCGGCCGGTGCTTCCTCGGCCGGTGCTTCGACCGGCGCCTCGGCGGCTGGCTCCGCCGTCGCTTCGACCGGCGCCTCGGCGGCTGGGGTCTCGACCTCAGCTGGGGTCTCGACCTCTACGGGCGACTCTGCCTCTTCGGCAGCGGCCGTCTCACCCGACTCCGGCTCGGCTGCGGCCTCGACAGGGGCCTCCGCGGCTGTGGCCTCGGCGGCTTCGTTCGCTGTCTCTGACTCGCTGGCGGCGGTCTCGGTGTCGGTGGTCTTCGGCTCTTCTACGGTCAACTCTTCGATCTCCTTGGTGGATAGGCTCCCGCCTCCTGAGCATGCGCGAAGCCCGGGCAGTGACCCGGGCCTCTCAAGCGGCGGTATGTCTTCCATGGCCAGATGGGCGGGATGACTCCTCCGTGTCCGGGTCTGCTGGGTCTACGTATTCTCATTCGGTAGGGCTCGCGAATGCTATCACGAGCGGAAGCGGGCAACAATGGGGTGATGCCTGAGCTGCCCGACCTTAGGATCCTCGCAGACGCGTTCACGACAGCCTTGGCGGGTCGTGTCCTGGAGGCGTCTGTCCTCAAGCAGTCGCTGGTCCTGCGGGGGACGGTAGCGGAGCTTCGCGGTTTCGAGGGACGGCGCCTGGAGCGAGTCGTCCAGCGCGGCAAGTTCCTGACCCTCGACTTCGGTGCCGATCGCATCGTGGTCAACGCCATGCTCACCGGACGTCTTGGCCTTGTACCCCCGGAGGCACGAGCCTTCAGTTCCACCGTGCTGGTCCTGCGGTTCGGACCGCGTGACGGCCTCCCGCGCGAGGCGGAGACCGCAGATTGGACCCACGGAGCGGCTTGGCTGCCAAGCGATGGGGCGACGCCGGAGTTGCGCTATCGCGACCCCAGGAAGATGGGCAAGATCTACCTGCTGCCCCGTGGCGTCGTGCGCGAGGTGGCGGGCTGGGAGGCACTCGGTCCGGACATCGACGACCCGGCGCTCGACCTCGCCACCTGGCAAGCACGGATCCGCCGACACAACGGCGAGTTGGGCAACCTGCTCAAGAACCAGGCGTTCGTGGCCGGCATCGGTAACGCCTACAGCGATGAGATCCTATGGCGGGCGCGCCTGGCGCCATTCCGCAAGCGCTCGACGCTGGCGGCCGAGGAATTGGAAGCGCTGTGGCGGTCCGCCCGTGAGGTGGTCTCGTGGGCGACCGAGGAGCTACGGATGCGCGTGCCACCGACCTTCGAAAAGCAGGCCCGTGACTTCCTGCGCGTCCACCTCCATGGAGGCGAGCCCTGCCCGCGGTGCGGGGCCACCCTGAGCGAGGTATCACCGGGCGGCTTCACCACGACATGGTGTCGCACCTGCCAGACGTAGGCGAACGTCGGCGGCTGGGTCGCTACGGGGAGGCTGGACCCTGATATCCCGGGAGCGACTCGAGCTCCTCGAGCGACAGATCAGGTGAGACCGGGACCCGAATGACCTGGCCGGTCTCGACATAGGGCTTCTGGTCCGCCATACCCTCGTTGGCCTTGATGATGTCGCGCCTGCTCGTGCCGAAGGTCTCGGCGATCTTCACCAAGGCCTCACCGTCCTGGACCTGGTAGAGGATCACCCGAGCTCCCGCCTGGGGCGGTGCAGTGGCATCACCCGAGCCGCCCGGCAGCAGCGAGGCCTTGGGGGTCGGGGTCGGTTCGGGCCGTGAGGTGGCCGCCGCAGGCACCGCGCTACTGCCTGGGGAGGATGACGCGTCCGCGGTGCGGCCGGGTGTGCCGGAGCCACCCGAGCAGCTTCCCAGCAACAGCACCAGGACGAGGATGAGGATGGCAGCGCCGCCGATGCCGGCCGCTGCGATGAGCCCGGGCCGGCGGGTGGCGCTGCTGCCGGGCGAGCCCGCGGCCATCGACATGGCGCCGCCAGCGTACGCCGTGGCGCCGCCCGCGAGCGGATCCAAAGGAACGGTGCCCGTCGCTGCAACCTCCTGGGCGTACTTGTACATCTCGCAGCGGGGGTATCGCTCGGTCAGGCAGAAACGCTCCTGGAACGCCAGCGGCAACACGCCGGGAGGGTCCTGCGCCGCACACCGATGGCTGTCATCAGGCTGGTTCAGACGGTAGGCACCATCCTCGGACTGCAGATACGGGCAGATGCTCGACTGCCAGTCCTCTTCCATCGGCGATGTCACCACGGGCGCTACCGGCGGCCGCGCGGCCGCGCGGGGATCGACCGTCGGTCCTGCCTCGCTCCCGTCGCCATCCGGCTGCGGAGTGACGCCCTGGTCGCCTCCAGAAGTGACAGCCAACCCGGGGTCCGGCTGATGGTCCGCGGGCGGTGCTCCACCAGGGCCTGTGGCGACCTCGCTCGACGACCGTGACGTACCCGAAGGTCCCTCCTCCCGACTCGACGGCGCTGTCGCCGGTGATGCGCCTGATGGTGACGGCGGCGCGGCAACGGTGCCGGGCATGCGCGGCGGAAGGGGGGAAAGGGGCGGCGGTGGTGCCATCGGCCCCGGCGGCATCCGGGGTGGCGGTGGGGAAGCGGCCTGGCTCGAGCCCGGGCCCGGGCCCGGGCCCGACAGCGTACCGGGGTCGCCGCCACCCGGCATTCGGGGCGGGGAGGGTTGCGAGGGAACCCGCGGCGCCGTCGCCTCACTGCCGGGCGACGAGTCGGCACGGTCACCTTCACGGATGTCCTGCGTCGGCGGGGGTGTATCGCCGGGATCGGTCTGCACGTGCCGATGATACGGCGTCACCCGGCATCAGGGGCTAGACACGATGAAGGGCCACCCTCAGGGCGGCCCACGGATACGCCTTCGGCAACGCAAAAGACCCCGGCGACGACCTATTTTCCCGAGGGGCTGCCCCCTGAGTATCTTCGGCGCTGGAGAGCTTTACTGCCGTGTTCGGGATGGGAACGGGTGTGGCCTCTCCGCTAGAGTCACCAGGATCCTGTGCGTGTGTTCTCGTGAGGACGTGATCGGACGCGCCGGACGGGCCGGCGCACAAGTCTGAACTTCGCTTCCTGCCGCGGTACGAACGACATGTCGCACAGACGCGGTGAAGTAATTCCGGACCTTCCTGACAGCTGCCCTTGGTTGGGTTGCTGAAAAAGGTCAAGCCCTCGACCATTAGTACGGCTCAGCTTCACTTGTTACCAAGCTTCCACATGCCGCCTATCAAGCAGGTGATCTCCCTGCGGTCTTACCCGGTTAACCCGGTGGGAAACCTCATCTCGAGACTGGCTTCGCACTTAGATGCTTTCAGCGCTTATCCAAACCGAACATAGCTACCCAGCGACGCCCTTGGCAGGACGACTGGCACACCAGCGGTTCGTCCACTCCGGTCCTCTCGTACTAGGAGCAGCTTCTCTCAAGTTTCCTACGCCCACGATGGATAGAGACCGAACTGTCTCACGACGTTCTGAACCCAGCTCACGTACCGCTTTAATTGGCGAACAGCCAAACCCTTGGGACGTACTACCGCCCCAGGATGCGACGAGCCGACATCGAGGTGCCAAACAGGGCCGTCGATGTGAACTCTTGGGCCCTATAAGCCTGTTATCCCCGGGGTAGCTTTTATCCGTTGAGTGATAACCCTTCCACTCGGAGTTACCAGATCACTAAGCCCGACTTTCGTCTCTGCTCGACGTGTAAGTCTCGCAGTCAAGCTCCCTTATGCCTTTGCACTCTACGGCTGGTTTCCATTCAGCCTGAGGGAACCTTTGGGCGCCTCCGTTACTCTTTAGGAGGCGACCGCCCCAGTCAAACTACCCGCCTGCCACTGTCCTGCGCCCGGATTACGGGTCGCGGTTAGAACCAAAACACAACAAGGGTGGTATTTCAACGGCGGCTCCACCGAGGCTAGCGCCCCAGCTTCTCAGCCTCCCACCTATCCTACACGTGCTGAATCCCAATCCAATGACAGGGTGTAGTAAAGCTCCACGGGGTCTTTTTGCCCTATCGCGGGTAACCTGCATCTTCACAGGTACTTCAATTTCGCCGAGTCCCTCGTTGAGACAGCGCCCAGATCGTTACGCCATTCGTGCGGGTCGGAACTTACCCGACAAGGAATTTCGCTACCTTAGGACAGTTATAGTTACTGCCGCCGTTTACCGGGGCTTCGATTCAGAGCGTGAACCCTTCCTCTTAACCTTCCGGCACTGGGCAGGCGTCAGCCCGTATATGTCAGCTTTCGCTTTAGCACGGACCTGTGTTTTTGCTAAACAGTCGCCTGGGCCGTTTCACTGCGGCCTCGACCTAGCAGCAAGCTGCCGGCGAGGCGTCCCTTCTCCCGAAGTTACGGGACCAATTTGCCGAGTTCCTTAACGAGGGTTCTCCCGATCGCCTTGGTATTCTCTACCCGCCTACCTGTGTCGGTTTACGGTACGGTCACCTTTGATCTCGCTAGACACTTTTCTTGCCAGCTTGGCTCACTCGAATCGCGGCTGTTGCCGCTCTCATTCGCTTCTCGGCGTTGGATGGGATGACGGATTTGCCTGTCTTCCCCGCCTACCTGCTTAGACGCGTATAGCCATAACACGCTCGAACTACCATGCTGGGTCATGCCCTTGCTCTCACCTGGGTTCAACTCACCCGCTTCGGAATGACCTATACGGCCAGACCAACCACGGGGTCGCGTTCCCCAGGCGACACCTTGCGGTGCAAACGATCTCTGGTGGTTCCGGAATATCAACCGGATGTCCATCGCCTACGACGTATCGTCCTCGGCTTAGGCCCGACTAACCCTGAGTGGACAAGCCTTCCTCAGGAAACCTTAGGCTTCCGGCGTGTGGGTTTCTCACCCACATTGCGCTACTCATGCCGACATTCGCACTCGTGCACGCTCCAGCCGTCCTTACGATCGACCTTCGCTGCATGCACGACGCTCCCCTACCGCCCGCGGTAAACCGCGGACCCGTAGCTTCGGTAGCAGACTTGAGCCCCGTTGGATCTTCGGCGCGGAACCACTTGACCAGTGAGCTGTTACGCACTCTTTCAATGATGGCTGCTTCTAAGCCAACATCCTGGTTGTCTCAGCGACTCCACATCCTTTCCCACTTAGTCTGCATTTGGGGACCTTAGCTGACGGTCCGGACTGTTTTCCTTTTGACCACGAAGCTTAGCCCTCGTAGTCTGACTCCCGAGCTCTAGAATCACGAGATTCGGAGTTTGATTGGGGTTGGTAAGCGGGAAGCCCCCTAGCCCATTCAGTGCTCTACCCTCGTGATTGAACGCTCGAGGCTATCCCTAAAGATATTTCGGGGAGAACCAGCTATCTCCGGGTTCGATTGGCATTTCACCGCTATCCACAGCTCATCCCCTAGCTTTTCAACGCTAGTGGGTTCGGTCCTCCACGGGACATTACTCCCGCTTCAACCTGGCCATGGGTAGGTCACCCGGTTTCGGGTCTACTGCATGCGACTGAACGCCCTATTCAGACTCGCTTTCGCTTCGGCTCCGTCCTTCTCGGACTTAACCTTGCCACATACAAGTAACTCGTCGGCTCATTCTTCAAAAGGCACGCCATTAGGCTACCGGCAAGCCGGCAACACCCTCTGACTGTTTGTGTGCACGCGGTTTCAGGTACTATTTCACTCCCCTTCCGGGGTTCTTTTCACCTTTCCCTCACGGTACTGGTTCACTATCGGTCGCCAAGAGTGTTTAGCCTTGGACGGTGGTCCGCCCAGATTCCCACATGAGAGACCTTCCACGTGGTACTCAGGTGGCCGACCTGGAGGTCGCTCGCTTCGTCTACAGGGCTATCACCTTCTGTGGCCCGCCTTTCCTGACGGGTTCGACTCACGATCGACTTTGTAACTCCAGCGGAGTCCGGCAGGACCCCGATGTCGACTCCTACAACCCCTACTCAGAAACGGCTGCCGCCTATCACGCTGAGTTGGTTTGGGCTGTTCCCTTTTCGCTCGCCACTACTCAGGGAATGATCTCTGTTCCTCCCGCTACTGAGATGTTTCAGTTCGCGGACTTACCTCTTTCGGGCCTATGTATTCAGCCCGGAGTGACTGGGCATTACCCCAGCCGGGTTTCCCCATTCGGACACCCCTGGATCAAAGCTTGCTCGCAGCTCCCCAGGGCGTTTCGTCGCCTGCCACGTCCTTCATCGGCTCTTGGCGCCAAGGCATCCACCCCGTGCACTGTGTAGCTTGACCTCTCTCAGCAACTCACCCGAAGGTAGTTGCCAAGAGACGTCCGGGAAAATTCACCTTGTCGTTCTATTCCTCGGCAGAAATCGAAGTTCAAAAAAGACTTAAATTTCTTCCGATTACGTCTTCACTTTGTAAGGTGCTGCGAGCGTTGCTCGCGATTCCAGCGATCCGCTGGTCGGTGACCTCCAGTCTTGCACTGGAGCCCACGGATCAGGGGTTCACCGGGTCCTGACACCACAAGACGGCTCGAAGACCTCGAGCCGTCGTCATGATCAGCCAGGGCTTGCTCTTCGAGAGCGCTAGGGGTCTACCCGATCTTCAGTTCCATCGTCAGGTGCTCGGTCAGCAGACTGTGTTCCTCATTCGAATACATTCCTGGCGAGGATGGTGGAGACGAGGAGACTCGAACTCCTGACCCTCTCCTTGCAAAGGAGATGCTCTTCCAACTGAGCTACGCCCCCTCAAGGCCCTTCTCACCAGGCGCTACGTGGTGGGCGTTTCTGGACTCGAACCAGAGACCTCTGCCTTATCAGGGCAGTGCTCTAACCAACTGAGCTAAACGCCCAGGTATCGCTCCGCGACGAGTCGCCTCGTCGAGAGGGATGGCACCTTAACACTTGAAGAGTGACAGACAACCTGCTGCATGAACGGTTTCGGTGCTTGGTTGCTGGGTCGACTCGATCTCACATGGACGGATCCATGCGCCGCTCCCCACCCAGCGGGTGAGCGATGGCGATCGGTCGATCAACCTGGGAGGGTGTATAACGCTCCGGCCTCACCGATGGCCTCGGCTCCCTCTCCCTAGAAAGGAGGTGATCCAGCCGCACCTTCCGGTACGGCTACCTTGTTACGACTTCGTCCCAGTCACCAACCCCACCTTCGACAGCTGCCCCCTTGCGGTTGGCTCACTGGCTTCGGGTGTTGTCGGCTTCCATGACGTGACGGGCGGTGTGTACAAGGCCCGGGAACATATTCACCGCGGTATGCTGACCCGCGGTTACTAGCAACTCCAGCTTCACGCAGGCGAGTTGCAGCCTGCGATCCGAACTGAGACCGGCTTTGAGGGATTAGCTCCACCTCGCGGTTTAGCAGCCCGCTGTACCGGCCATTGTAGCGTGGGTGTAGCCCAGGACGTAAGGGCCATGCTGACTTGACGTCATCCCCACCTTCCTCCGAGTTTCTCTCGGCAGTCCCGTGTGAGTGATACAACACACAGTAGGGGTTGCGCTCGTTGCGGGACTTAACCCAACATCTCACGACACGAGCTGACGACAGCCATGCAACACCTGTGGCCAGGCCCCTTGCGGGGCGCCGACGTTTCCGCCGGATTCCTGGTCATGTCAAGTCCTGGTAAGGTTCTTCGCGTTGCGTCGAATTAAACCCCACGCTCCGCTGCTTGTGCGGGCCCCCGTCAATTCCTTTGAGTTTTAGCCTTGCGGCCGTACTCCCCAGGCGGAACACTTAATGCGTTAGCTGCGACACTGGCGGGGTTGATACCACCAACATCTAGTGTTCATCGTTTACGGCTAGGACTACCGGGGTATCTAATCCCGTTCGCTCCCCTAGCTTTCGCGCCTCAGCGTCAAGAATAGGCCAGAAAGTCGCCTTCGCCACTGGTGTTCCTTCAGATATCTACGCATTTCACCACTACACCTGAAATTCCACTTCCCTCTCCTATCTTCAAGCCAGGCAGTATCGAATGACTTTCCCCAGTTGAGCCGGGGGCTTTCACATTCGACTGACCTCGCCGCCTGCGCGCTCTTTACGCCCAGTAAATCCGGACAACGCTTGCCACCTACGTATTACCGCGGCTGCTGGCACGTAGTTAGCCGTGGCTTATTCCTCAGGTACCGTCATTATCGTCCCTGAGAAAAGAGGTTTACAACCCGAAGGCCTTCATCCCTCACGCGGCGTTGCTGCTTCAGGGTTTCCCCCATTGAGCAAAATTCCCGACTGCTGCCTCCCGTAGGAGTCTGGGCCGTGTCTCAGTCCCAGTCTGGGTGATCATCCTCTCAGACCACCTATCGATCGTCGCCTTGGTGAGCCATTACCTCACCAACGAGCTAATCGAACGCAGGCCCCTCCAGAAGCGCCCGAAGGCTTTGGTCACAAGAATGAACTTGTGACCACATGCGGTATTAGCCACCCTTTCGGGCAGTTATTCCCCACTTCTGGGCAGGTCACCCACGCGTTACTCAGCCGTTCGCCACTCACTTCCCCGGGCAAGCCCGAGGTCGTTCGTTCGACTTGCATGTCTCATGCACGCCGCCAGCGTTTATCCTGAGCCAGGATCAAACTCTCCGATATGAAGGACTCACCTTGCGGATCGTCCTCATTGTTTCGGGGTTTGCCCGCTCACACAAACAGATTTGTCTGTCACTCTTCACTTGTTAAGGTGCTCCACCCGGCCCAGTCTCACTGGACCCGGCGCGGCCGCCCATGATGACACACACCCGTTAGGGCTGTCAAACACAGGGCTTACCGACCCCGGACCCGGCTGGATCCGGGATGGCGCTGCTCGGAGGTCCTCGCGGCGCAGAAACAGGATGATAGGGCTCCGTCAGCAAACCGTCAAACCGAGGCGGTCGCCGGCCGAGTTCTCGCACCTCCGGGCTGTGAAGCAGGTCCCGAAGACGGGACTTGAGGTGGGGCCCATCGACCCGCTGGTGGCGTGGGCAGGGCCGTCGCCGGCGCCGGGCCCAGGGTCGGGTTCACGAGTTCGCGGCGACCGCGTGATCGGCCGCGCGTCGGTTCGCCGGCCGCCGGAGGTCGGAATGCCGGCCCCCGGATCGTCGGTATGCCGCCCCGGATCCAACTCCCCCGGATCCGGCTCGCAGCGTCAGATCACACCCGTCTCGACCAGCTGGATGAAGACGCCGGCACTGACCCAGCAAGCGAGCGCGAGGAGCGCCGAGCCAGGCTCGCCAAGGATGCCGGTGATGACCCCGTAGAGCAGCAGCCCCAGGACAAGGGCGATGAGCGGCTTGATGAGGCGCAACAGCGCCTCGTTGACGAGGTACATCATCGGCCTGTGGTCCCATCGAGCTGGTGTCTGCCCTGGAGGGCCCGAACCAGCGTCACCTCATCAGCGTATTCGAGGTCGCCGCCCACGGGAATGCCGCGCGCGATGCGCGTCACGGCGTCGACCTGGCCACTGATGCGCTCCGCCAGGTACATGGCCGTGGCCTCACCCTCGAGCGTGGGGTTGGTGGCGATCACGACCTCCTGGTAGTGCTCGCCGGCGTTGGCTCGCTCCGTCACACGCTCGAGGAGCTCGCGGATGTGCAGCCGCTCCGGCCCGATGCCGTCGACCGGTGAGATGGCCCCGTGGAGCACGTGATAGCGACCCTTGAAGGCACGAGTGCGTTCCAGCGCGAGAACGTCAAGCGGCTCCTCTACCACGCACAGACGAGTGTCGTCGCGCATGGGATCGACACAGATGGGACACAGCGGGCCGGTGCTGATGTCGAAGCAGCGATCGCAGAAGACGACATCGTCACGAACCGATACCAGGGCCGCGGCAAGCGTGCGCGCCTCGGTCTCGGGTGCGCGCAGGAGGTGGTACGTCAAGCGCTGCGCCGTCTTGGGGCCGATGCCGGGCAGTCGCGAGAACAATTCGATGAGCCGGGCGACCGGCTCGATGAGCTGGCTCAACGGGATCCGCTCGGTCGCCCGAGCTACATGCCCGGCAGGCCGAGGCCGCCCGGCAGCCCGAGTCCGCCCGCGATGCGGCTCATCTTCTCTTCGGCCGCGGCCTTGGCGTTCGTCTGCGCGTCGGCCACGGCGGCGACGACGAGATCCTGCAAGTCGTCCAGGTCTTCAGGGTCGACGACCTCGGGGTCGATGCTCACCGAGACGATATCGAGCTTGCCGCTGACGACCGCCTTGACGACGCCTCCACCGGCACTGCCCTCCACGCGCAGCACATCCAGCTCCTGCTGGGCCCGCGCCATGTCTGCCTGCATCTGCTGGGCCATCTTGGCCAGGTTGCCCATGCCCACGCTTGTTCTCCTTGTCTGTCCTTGCTAGTCGATGTCCTCGACCCCCGCCAGTTCGCCATCGAAGATGCGCTTCGCCTGGGAGACGAGGTCACCTTCGCCCGTGTCGACCGGCTCGACGAGTTCCAAGTTGGTCACCACGCAGCGTACTGCCATGGAGCGGCCGACGACGGACGCGATGCCATCCTCGAGGACGCGCCGTTTGCGCTCAGCTATGTCACGCATGAACGCCTGGTCTTCCGGGAAGCCGAGCACCAGCACGCCGTCATCGATCTCCACCGGGCGGCACGACGCCACCAGGGGCCGGTTGGCGGGGTTGCTTCCGATGGCCGCGACGACCAGGGACCAAGCCTTGCGGACGGTCGCGATGTCTCCGCCCGGGGCCGCTCCAGGCGTGGCCCGAGCGGCTTCGGGGCGGGAGGGTGTCACGGCGCCTGTGAGCGGGGCTGCGGGCGCTGCCGGAGGCTCGGTCGCCGGCTGGGCGCTCGGCTGCCGAACCGGCTCCGGGCTCGACTGAGGCGCCGGGACCACCGGCTGGCCCGGGCCGATCGATGGCGGAGCGGGAGCTTCGGCCGCCGCCAGCAGGCAAAGCTCGAGTTGCCACCGATAGCCGCCCAGCCCGGAGCGGCTGGCATCGATACCGGTGAGCCGGCGCGCCGCTTGGACCAAGGGGCGAGCAGCACCGGGGTCAGCCCCCGTGCCCGCCGTCAGGCGTTCGACAAGGACCGCGCGGAGGCGCGTGACGAGCTGTTCGCTGAAGGCGACCAGGTCGCGGCCCTCGGATTCGAGGCGATCGAGGATGCCGATACCTGCCAGGACGTCGTGATCGACCAGGGACTCGATGAAGCCATCGACCATGTCCGCGTCGGCCAGGCCGAGCAGAGTCCTGGATGGAAGCGGCGGTGATGGGATCATCCACGCTGACAAGCACCTGGTCGAGCATGGATTCGGCGTCACGCATGCCGCCTCCTGCCATCTCCGCCACCAACGCCAGCGCCGCAGGCTCGACCGAACGGCCCTCCGCGGCAAGGATACGCTGCAGCTTGCCCTCGATCTCTGGCACCGACAAGGGGCGGAAGGTGAAACGCTGCAGGCGCGACACCACGGCGGGGCGGATCTGGCTGGGGTCGGTCGTGCAGAAGATGAAGAGGACCCCTTCGGGCGGCTCTTCGAGGGTCTTGAGGAGGACGTCCCAGCCCTCCTTGATCCGCTGCACCTCGTCGATGATGAAGACCTTGCGTGCCAGGTCGGCAGCGCCGGTATAGACGCGCGGCACCAGCTCGCGCATATCATCGACCTTGTTGTTGGAAGCCGCGTCCAGCTCCACCACATCGAGCGCGCGGCCTTCACGGATGGCCACGCAACTGGGGCAGGCATCGCAGGGCTCGCCGTCGCGCAAATCGGTGCAATTGACGGCTTTGGCCAGGATGCGCGCCATGGAGGTCTTGCCGGTGCCGCGGGGTCCCACGAACAGGAAGGCATGCCCCACCCGGTCCAGTCGGACGGCGTTGCGCAGTGTTTGAACCGCGGCGTCCTGCCCGACGATCTGCGAGAACGTCTGCGCGCGGAAGCGCCGGTAGATGGCCCGACCGGCAGAGCCGCTGTGCTGACTTGTGGTGGTCGGGATGTCGGTCATCGGTCTCCGTGCGCGCGGCAAGGCCGCCGGGCCTGGTGTGCGGCCCTCCACAGACTGACACACCGATGAGCTGATTTGCCGTGCACCCTCCGTCGATCACGACCAGCCACGGGCCCTGCCGAGACGACGAGCTCGGACCAGGCCGGTCCGCGGCACCCGGCGAGCAGCGCTTAACGCTGCTTCCTTCCGGACCTGACGTGGTTCACGCGTCGCCGCTGCGCGGGACCCGATCCTCAACGCCCATCGTCCCGTTGGCTTCCGCGAAGGCGGACCTCGGGAGGGGATTCAGCCCTGCTGGAGCGGTTTGCAGGTACAGGGCACCGCTAGTTCCCCGCCTAGCACGGCACGGGAATCATAGCGTCGAAGAGAAAGGAGCGGGGGTGGTGGCGGAGAGGGCGGGATTCGAACCCGCGATGGGTTTCCCCATACGGCATTTCCAGTGCCGCGCACTAGGCCTCTATGCGACCTCTCCTGGCCAGCGGATTGCCAGCGACCGCATGGGTCGGCGAGCTTGCTGACCTGCAGACTAACCCAAGGGCTGCGCGGTCGTGCCGAAGCCGTGTACGGGCGCGGTGGACCGACATGCCGACAGGAGAAGTGGCGGAGAGGGCGGGATTCGAACCCGCGGTGCTTGCGCACACCGCTTTTCGAGAGCGGCACCTTAAACCACTCGGACACCTCTCCACGCAGGAGTCTAGCAAAGCCACGCTGGATGCCCGATAGCCGGGGCCGGGGAGCCGGATGCCCAGAACCGCCGCCCGATGGGGCGGTCGCTGCTAGAAGTACGCGCCCTGCGGCTCCAGGTCAGGGCGCAGGTCTGCCGCGTCCTCCTGCAGGATGCCCGAGACGACCTGGAGGCGACGACCGACGCCGCTCGACTCGGCCATCTTCATGGCCGAGAGACAGGCGCCGCCGGTCGGATCGGACAGCGCGAACACGACGCCGTCGGCATCGCAGGCGAGCAGCGCTCCCACGCACATGGGACAGGGCTCCACCACGCAAAAGACGGTGGTGCCGGCCAGGGAACGGCGGCCGAGTCGGGTGGCGGCTTCGCGCAGGGCGATGATCACGGCATGCGCGGTGGGATCACCGCTACTGACGACCGACTCGCGCCCATGCGCGACCATGGCCTCATCGAGCACGGCCACGGCACCATTGGCGCGTTCACCGGCACGCGCGGCCTGGGCGGCCTCGCCAAGGGCGGCGCGCATGTACAACTCGTAGTTCATGACCGGCTGGTCGGCATCCTCTGCTGGCACCCTCCGGCGCCTCCGGGCCATCCTACCTCGCGTCGAGAGGCGGTACCATCTGCTGACGCAAACCTGCCATCAGTCGAACACGCGGGCGAGTCCTTGCCTCGCCCAGAGGGGATCACGCAGAGAGTCATGGCCAAGAAGCGCATCGGCATCCTTACCGGGGGCGGCGACGTCCCCGGCCTGAACGGCGTCATCAAGGGTGTCACCTACCGAGCCCACGAACTCGGCTATGACGTCATCGGCATCAGGCGCGGCTGGGAGGGCCTCACGCACCAGCGGCCCGGGAGCGGCCTCACCGACGATCGCTACGTGGTCCCGCTGGACCTCGACAACACTCGCACCATCGACCGAACCGGCGGCACATGGCTCCACAGCTCGCGCACCAACCCGCGCAAGATGAAGCGGGCAGCGCTCCCAGATCACCTGGACGAGGCCCGGGCCGAGTCGATGAAGGTGGGCGAGGACCGCTACGACATCACGCCCGTGGTGATGGACAACATCGAGGCCATGGGTCTCGACTACCTCATCCCCATCGGCGGCGACGACACCCTCAGCTACAGCCGTTCGCTGCATGACGCCGGCATGGACATCATCGCGGTCCCCAAGACCATGGACAACGACGTCCAGGGCACCGAGTACTGCATCGGCTTCTCCACCGCCATCACGAGGGCACGCGAGGCCGTCGACCGCCAGCGCAGCACGATCGGCTCACACGAGCGCATCGGCGTGTTCCGGGTCTTCGGTCGCGATGCCGGCTTCACCGCGCTGTACACCGCCTATACGACGTCCGCCCGCTGCGTCATCCCCGAACATCGCTACGACATCGACAAGCTGGCGGGACTCCTGGCCTCGGACCACGCCAGCAACTCCAGCCACTACGCCATCGTGATCTCCTCCGAGGGCGCCATCTGGCAGGGCGGTGAGATCAGGGACGTCGGCGAGGCTGATGCCTTCGGCCATCGACACAAGGCCAACGTGGCAGAGCTGCTGGCTTCGGAGATCAAGGGCCGCACCGGGATCGACACCATCAACTCCGACCTGACCTACGACCTGCGGTCGGGGCCGCCCGACACGGTCGACACCCTCGTCTCGATCACCTTCGCCAACATCGCGGTGGAGATGGTCGCCAACGGCCAGCGCGGCCGCATGACGGCCATCCGTGACGGGCGCTACGCGCACTCCCCGTTGCCGAGCCAGGATGACACCGCCGTGTCGGTCGATACCAAGACGATGTATGACATCGATCGGCTGCGCCCGCGCTACACGGACCAGCTGGGCAAGCCGCTGATGCTGGGCCACAGCGTCGACGCGCTGACCGACTAAGGACGGAGAGGGATCATCGACAGATGAGGTCGGCCTACCTGCGGCGGGTGCTCGGTGTGTGGGGCGTCCTCGTGGCCGTCCTGCTGGTGGTGTTGATGACCTCGCTGGCCGAGCCATTCGAGCCGGAGAGCTTCGGGCCCGGCCACGATGCACGCGCCTACTGGGCCGCGCCGCTCGACGATCCATACGTGCCCGGTTCGGTGGGCCACGAGTCGGCCTACCTGTACTCCCCGGCCTTCCTCGTCGCCTTGAGCCCGCTGCGCGCCCTGTCATGGCCGTTGTTCCTGGGCATCTGGACGGCCGGGCTGCTGGCGGTGCTGTTCTGGATGGCGCGTCCCCTGCTCTTCCTGCCCTTGCTGCTGCTGGCGCTGCCGGAGATCTGGGGCGGCAACATCACCATCCTGCTGGCAGCGGCGATCGTGTTCGGTTTTGGCCGCTCGGCGGCCTGGGCCTTCCCACTGCTGACCAAGGTGACACCCGGCCTGGGCATCCTCTGGTTCGGGGTGCGCCGCGAATGGCTCAACCTCAGCCTGGCCATCGCGGCCACACTGGCAGTCATCGCCGTGACCGCGCTCCTGACGCCCGGGCTGTGGGCCGACTGGTTCCAGCTGCTCACCAGCAGCACCGGCTCCAGCACGGTGCCCGGGTCGGTGCCCATCCCGCTAGCGTTACGGCTGCCGTTCGCGGTCGGTGTCATCGTGTTCGCGGCCTGGCGCGGCCAGCGCTGGCTGCTGCCGATCGGCGTGCTGCTGGCCATGCCCGTCATCTGGTGGGGCAGCCTGGCGCTGCTGACCGCCTGTGTCGCGTTGAAGCGCGCCGAGATCGAGAGCAGGTTCGACGCCTTGCTCGCGGCCATCGAGGACCGCTACCATGCGCGTCTCGCGGCGCAGCAAGCCGCCGCCCCGTCCAACTAGGGGGTCACTTCGCCGGGCGGCCGGCTCGCGGCAGCTCGCTCCCCCAAGAGACCCGGAGGACCACATGCTGCACATCCGTTCCCGCTTCCTTGGCATCCCCCTCGCGCTGGTACTGGCATCGAGCGGAGTGGCCATGGCATCGCCGGTCGGCGCCGCGGACAGCCCCGAGGCCGCCGTCAACGAGCTCTTCGACATGATCGCCGCCGGCGACTTCACAGGTCTCGAGACGACGGTCTGCAGCGCGGACCGCACGGCCGTGCTCGAGAACTTCGACCTGGGGGCCCAACTCGGTCTCGACGACGGCGACCCACTGTCCGACGCGCTCCGGATCGAAGATCCGTGACCGGTCGGTCGAACCGGTCAGCGAGGAGGGTGACAGCGCCACCGTGCACGTCACGGCCACGATGTCGGTGTCGGTGGCGGAGGACCAGCTGGAGGCGTTGGTGCGAGCCATCATGGAGACCGACCGGGGCCCTGACGACCCGCCTGCCAGCGATGCGGACGTGGAGATGATGATGGGCATCATGGGCAGCGCCTTCAACCAGACACAGCCCTTCGACGACGTACTCCACCATCACGCGCGAGGACGGCGAATGGCTCGTCTGTGGGGGCCTCGTGGAACCGGTCGAGCCGGCCGTCGAGGAGACCTGGGCGACCGATGGGCTGTGCTCGCTGCTCGAGCCAGAGGCCGTCAACGGCATCAGCGAGTTGCAGTACGCCTCCGCCATGGGCTTCGAGGTCGTCTGCACCGTCTCGTCGTCGATGGCGGACTTCGAGGACTACCACAGCGCGACGCTCGTCCTGAACGAGGGCTACGACATGGACGCCTTCCGCCGTTCGTTCGCCGTGGACGAGGAGCTCGAGGTGGGAGGCTACCCAGCCTTCAGTTCGGGCGACCAGCTCTTCGTGG
This sequence comes from uncultured Chloroflexia bacterium, assembly GCA_963778955.1. Classification (GTDB taxonomy): domain Bacteria; phylum Chloroflexota; class Limnocylindria; order Limnocylindrales; family CSP1-4; genus JAFMJV01. The sequence continues at coordinate 1,557,362 of CAVZWI010000001.1, read as the reverse complement.
AGGCTGGACCCAACGTCCTCCAGGTCACCGTCAGCCTGGGTGAGAACCCGCCCGCGGGCGTGAACGCCATCGCCCAGGCCGTGGGGCTGGCCGAGCTGGTGCTGCCACGGCTCTCAGAGGTGGCCACACCCACGCCAGAGCCGACGCCTGAACCTACGCCAGAGGTCTCGCTCTGTGAGAGCCTGCCGGTGGCGCAGCTCAACGAGCTCACCGGCCTGGGCTTCGACGAAGCCAGTGGCGATGGCTCAACCTGTCAATACATGTCGCTCGATGGCGAGCCCGGCATGCACTTCGTCATCGCCTATGTCAGCGAGGCGACGCTGGAGGACTACCAGCTCTGGATCCCCGAGTTCGAGACAGTCAGCGTGGCTGGGCAGCCAGCCATGTCGGCCGGCGACCAGACCATCGTGCAGCTCCCCGATGGCGCGCGTGTGCTCGACATCACGGTCTTCCTCGACGGCACCGACGAGGGCGTGACGATGACATCGAGCGAGATCGGAGGACTGATCGCCGAGCGATTGCTCCCCGCCCTGGCGGCGGAGTAGGCAGGGCGACTGCCGGAGGCATCTGATCTCCGGTGCTGATGCTCCCTCGCCACGGGCCAGGGCGGCCGCGCCGAGGCCGGCGTGGCAGCCTTTGCAGCAGATGCAACATCTCGACCTGGAAGCGACCGAAGTCGCCGATTCCATTGCATCTGATGCAAGAGAACGTCAGTCCTGTGCATCTGATGCAAGAGATCGGCAGATGGGCTGGTCGGCACGTCGAGATGTTGCAGCAGATGCAAATGAGCCCGGGTCCGCTCCAGTGAACATGGGGGCGGCACGATCGACTGCCGAACGGGGTTCCTCCGGGGACGGCTTGAGGGCTAGACTTGCGGTGTCCGTGCCTCGTGTGGCTGCCCGGACACGACGCCCGCTCGTGCCCGCGGGCAAGACTCGGAGGAGACTCATGTCACGACGCCGCTCCATCTGGCTCCTGCCTGCCGCCGTCCTGGCGGCGACGGCCCTGAGCGCTGCCCCCAGCCTGGCTCAGGACGATCCCGACAAGCTGGTCATCGGCTTCGTGCCGTCCGTCGAGGCCGGGGCCCTGGTCGAAGACATCCAGCCGCTCGCCGACTTCCTGTCCCAGCAGCTCGGCATCCCGGTCGAGGGTTTCGTCTCGAGTGACTACACCGCCATGGTCACGGCCATGCAGACCGGCCAGGCGCAGATCGCGGCACTGCCGCCGTTCGGCCTGGTGCAGGCGGTCGACCTGGCCGGTGCCGAGATGATCCTGCAGTCGGACCGCTTCGGCAGCACCTCGTACCACACCCAGTTCATGACCACCGACGCGGCCAAGTACTGCACCGATGACCCCGTCACCAACGAGCGCAAGGTGGGCGAGGAGATGGTGACGTACCTCAACTGCAACGGCACCGATCGTGCGTTCGATGAGTCCCCCAAGGGCCCCATCGGCGTCGACGCGCTGACCAAGGTGGAGCCCGGCACCACGGTCTCCTTCGTGGAGCCGACTTCTGCCTCCGGCTTCATCTTCCCAGCCACCGTCTTCAAGACCGTGGCCGGCCTCGACGCCGAGACCGACCTCAACGCCATCTTCGCCGGAGGCCACGACGCCTCCGTCATCGCGGTGTGCAACGACCAGGCTGAGGTCGGCGTGAGCTTCGACGATGCTCGCACGGCCGCCGTCAGCGACTGCGACATCCCCAACAAGGTCGTCGTCTTCGCCTACGGCCCCGAGATCCCCAACGACGGCGTCGCCGTCGCCGGCGACCTGTCCGAAGAGCTCAAGGCGAACATCAAGCAGGCGCTGCTCGACTATGCGGCGACCGACGAGGGCAAGGTCGTCCTCGACAGCATCTACCAGATCACCGCGTTCGGCGAGCCGAACCTGGAATCGCTGCAGATCATCCGTGACGCGGTCGCGGAACTCGGCTACGGCTCCTAGTCGCAGCTGCCAACGGGCGGGCCTGATGACGGGCCCGCCCGTTCTGCATCCTGATACTGCAGCTCGATGATCATCTTCGACAAGGCGTCCGTCACCTACCCCGGCGGCGTGCACGCCCTCAAGGACCTGAGCCTGGAGATCCCGGACGGCGAGATGATCGTCATCGTGGGCCTGTCCGGTGCCGGCAAGTCGACGCTCATCCGCGCCATCAATGGACTGGTCCCCCTGACCGGCGGCGATCTGGTCGTCGATGGCGTGAGTGTTCGTGGGGCCTCCACCAAGCAGCTGCGCGAGCTGCGCTCACACATCGGCATGATCTTCCAGACCTTCAACCTGGTGAAGCGCACCAGCGTGCTCAACAACGTCCTCATGGGGCGACTGCATTCGACCAGCACCTGGCGCTCGCTGCTCGGCTGGTACAAGCCGGACGATGTGGAGATCGCCATGCAGGCGCTGGAACGCGTCGACATCGTGGAGAAGGCCTATGTGCGCGCGGCCAACCTCTCTGGCGGCCAACAGCAGCGCGTGGGCATCGCCCGGGCACTGGCGCAGGAGCCCACCATCCTGCTCGCCGACGAGCCGGTGGCCAGCCTCGACCCGCCCACCAGCCACGTCGTCATGCGCGACCTGCAGCGCATCAACCGCGAGCTGGGCATCACCACCATCGTCAACCTTCACTTCCTTGACCTGGCCAAGGTCTATGGCGAGCGCATCGTCGGGCTACGCGCCGGCGAGTTGGTCTATGACGGGACCAGCGCCCAAGCCGATGAACATGTCTTCCGTGACATCTACGGCCGCTCGCTGACGGCCGACGACATGATGGGCGCGGCTGATGCCGCCCCGGCCGCCATCAGCGCGTGACCGCGGCCGCAGCAGCCAGCCGCCGGCCGACCAAGCCGCGTCGCTCGCCGCTGGTCTACGTCGGCATCCTCGCCTTCGTCGCCATCACGCTGATCTCGGCCAGCGAAGAGTGGGGCATCGGGCTGGATATCCCGTTCCTCGTCGACCACATCGGGCGTGGCGTCGAGATCCTGCGGCAGCTGCTGAACCCCAACTGGGCGTTCTTGCCGCGCGTCGTCGGTCCACTCCTCGAAACCGTCCAGATGGCCGTGGTCGCGTCCTTCATCGGCTGCGCCATCGCCCTGCCCGTCTCCTTCGTGGCCTCGCGCACGACGGTGCCCAACCGCGCCACGCTGGTCATCTCGCGCGGCATCCTCAGTGTCGTTCGCGCCATCCCCGACTTGCTGTATGCGCTCATCTTCGTGGCCGCCGTCGGCATCGGGCCCCTGCCGGGCATCATGGCCCTCATCTTCTTCAACATCGGCGTCGTCGCCAAGCTCCTCTCCGAGACCGTCGATAGCGTCGATACCGGCCCCATCGAGGCGGTCGACGCGGGTGGCAGCCGTCGCACCCAGATGGTGCGCTGGGCCGTCCTGCCGCAGGTGCTGCCCAACTACGTGGCCTTCTCGCTCTACGCCTTCGAACTCAACGTGCGTGCTTCGACCGTGCTCGGCTACGTCGGCGCCGGTGGCATCGGCTTCCTGCTCCGCACCCAGTACCAGTTCCTGCAGTGGAGCAACCTCTCGGTCATCGTCATCTGCCTGTTCGTCATCGTCTTCTGCATCGAACTCGTCTCCATCCGCCTGCGCCGGAGGCTCGTCTGATGCGGGGGCCAGGCGGCGTTCCGAACGTCCGACCCAAGCGGCCCTCGAGCCTCAAGCGCAACCTGTGGATCACGGGCGCAGCCGCCCTGTTCCTGTGGGCCGCGCTGAGCGTCGGGGTCGACCTCGCGGATCTGCGGCGGCTGCCCAGCGGCGTCTACACGATCTTCTACGAGATGTTCCTCAAGAGCGGGCCCGACCCGGCGTTCCTCGACAACGCCGTCTCGGCCATGATCGAGTCGATCGAGATGGCCTGGATCGGGACCATCATCGGGGCCACGCTCTCGCTGCCGCTCGGGTTCCTCGGTGCCAAGAACGTCTCCAGCGGGCTCGTCTCGAACGTCATGCGCCAGATCCTCAACGGCATCCGGGCCTTTCCCGAGCTCGTGCTCGCGGTCGCCATCTTCATCCCCATCGCCGGCCTGGGACCCGTGGCAGGCGCGCTGGCCATCGGCCTGCACTCGGCGGGCACCCTGGGCAAGCTCACCGCTGAAGCCATCGAGGGCATCGACAACGGGCCGGTCGAGGCAGCACGGGCAGCCGGAGGACGAGGCCTACAGGTCCAGCGCTGGGGTGTGCTGCCACAGGTGCTGCCGGAGCTCATGGGCTTCTGGCTCTACCGCTTCGAGATCAACATCCGTGCCGGTGCGGTGCTCGGCGTGGTCGGCGCGGGCGGCATCGGCTTCCTGCTCGACCAGACCCTCAAGTTCCATCGCTACCCGCAAGCGGGGACCGTCATCCTGGTGGTCATCGTCGCCACCATCCTCGTCGACACCATCTCGGGCGCGGCGCGGCGTCGCATCATCGAGGGCAGCGACGCCAAGTTCGTGGCGGAGGTCGACCTCCAGGCCGTGTCCGCCACGGCGGACTGAAGTCCTCGGCGATGCCATGAGCGAATGCTTCATCCTTCGAGATCGGGTCAGGCGCGAGGCGGAGGAGGCCAGCCGCTTGGCGCCGGCTGCTTTTCCTGCGGCCGAGTCACGGGGTCGAGCACGCCCGGAGGCACCGGACGCCATGCGCACAGCCTTCGAACGCGATCGCGACCGCATCATGCACAGCAAGGCCTTCCGGCGGCTCAAGCACAAGACGCAAGTCTTTCTGAATCCCGAGGGTGACCACTATGTCACGCGCCTGACGCACACCATCCAGGTGACGCAGATCGCGCGAGCGCTGGCGGCAGCCCTGTCGCTCAACGAGTCACTGACGGAAGCCATCGGCCTGGGCCATGACGTCGGCCACTCGCCCTTCGGTCACACCGGCGAAACGGCCCTGTCGCCGTACTTCCCCAGCAGCGGCGGCTGGCACCATGCGGCACAGTCGGTACGCATCTACGAGGTGCTGGAGGACATCAACCTCAGTTGGGAGGTGCGTGACGGCATCCGCGGGCACTCCTGGAAGATCGACCCGCCACCGGCGACCGCCGAGGCCCATTGTGTCCGCTATGCCGACCGCATCGCCTACCTGACCCACGATGCGCTCGACGCCATGCGAGCAGGTGTGCTCACCGCCGATGCCTTCCCCGCGGCCATGACCAGGCGCTTCGGCTCCCCCGGCTCAGCCTGGGTCGGGGGCATGATCGACGCGGTCATCGACGGTTCACTGGCCTGCGGCGAGGTGCGCATGGACGACGAGGTCCTGGCCGACATGAACGAGTTGCGCGACTTCATGTTCGAGCACGTCTACGTGACGCCGGCGCAGCGGCGACCGCAGGCCGCCGCGATCGACGTCATCCGCCGGCTGATGGACCACCATCTGCGCCACCCGGATGACATCCCAGCCACTTATCGCGACAACGACGCCGACCGGGTCACCCAGGCGGCCGACTACATCGCGGGCATGACCGATCGTTTCGCGCTGCGCACACATGCACGCCTGTTCGGGAGTGACGGCATGGACGACGCCTCACTGTGAGCGACCGCGACGAGATCTTCAGCGACCTGCTGCCGGGCATCCGCATCGGCATCGACATGGATGGTGTCCTGGCCGATTTCAACACCGGCTGGATGACACGCTACAACCGCGACTTCAAGACCGCCCTGGAGGCGTCGATGGTGCAGCAGTGGGATGGCCTCTACCGCCTGACGCACTTCGGCTCGATGGCCGACTTCTGGGCATGGGCACAGGGCGACGGTCGTTCGACGTTCCGCGATGCGCCGCCCCTTCCCGGCGCCATCGAGGCCATCAAGCGCATCGGCGCGCGGCACCGCGTGGTCATCGTCAGCTCCAAGTTCGACTGGGCCATCCCGGACTCGCTGGCCTGGCTGGCCGACCACGGCGTCCCCGCGCGCGAGGTCCACTTCCTGTGGGACAAGACGCTGGCCGGTTGTGACATCTATCTCGACGATGCGCCTCACCAGCTGGCGGATCTCAAGGCTGGGCTACCAGAGGCCGTGGTCTGCCGCATGGTCCATCCCTGGAACCGACCCATGGAGGGCGTGGTCGACGTGCACTCCTGGCAGGAGTTCGAGGTCATCGTCGAACGCGTGGCGGCCGAGCGGGCGGCCGCCGAACAGGAACGGTAGTCGCCGGCACGACCGGTCCGGAGCCGTCCCCCCGGTCAAAGGGATACTTGCGGCAGCAACTACTTCGTGCGATACTTGGCTGGTAGAGACCCCTTCCCCCCGGAGTCAACCATGCCAGCCATCAGTGTCGATGACATCACCATCCTGCCGCGCATCCCAGCACCCGATCCCCTGGCGGCCCGTCCGCGCCCGGTCAAGAGCGTCACGGTCGCACCGAGCGCCTTCGAGGGCGAGGGCTTCCCGGTGCGGCGCGCCTTCGCCGGCGTCGACCTGCGCGACCTGGATCCCTTCATCCATCTGGACCAGATGGGCGAGGTGGAGTACGCCCCGGGTGAGCCCAAGGGCACGCCCTGGCACCCGCATCGCGGCTTCGAGACCGTGACCTACATGATCGACGGCATCTTCGAGCACGCCGATTCCAACGGTGGTGGTGGCACCATCACCGATGGTGACACCCAGTGGATGACGGCCGGTGCCGGTATCCTGCACATCGAGAAGCCGCCCGAGCACCTGGTCGTGAGCGGCGGCCTCTTCCACGGCTTCCAGCTCTGGGTGAACCTGCCACGGGAGCGCAAGTGGGCCGATCCGCGGTACCAGGACTTGCGCGCGGACGAGGTGGCGCTGGTTTCCAGCCCCGACGGCGGCGTGCTCATCCGCATCATCGCCGGCGAGGTCGCCGGCTTCGCCGGACCCGGTTCGACATACACACCGATGACCCAGGTCCACGCCACGTTGAGTCCGGGCGCCGAGCTCACCCTCCCCTGGCGCGCCGACTACAACGGCCTGCTCTATGTGCTCAACGGCGAGGGCGAGGTCGGCCCGGAGCGACGGCCCATCGGCATGGGCCAGCTGGCCGTCTACGGACCCGGCGACAGCTTGACGGTGCGGGCGGCGCCGGTGCAGGAGAGCCGCAGCCCGAGCATGGACGTGCTCATCCTGGGCGGCCTGCCCATCCGCGAGCCGATCGCCTGGATGGGACCGTTCGTGATGAACACGCGCGAGGAGGTCGTGCAGGCGTTCAGCGACTACCAGGCCGGACGGCTGGGCTCCATCCCCGCGATCCACGGCGCGCCATCCCACCTGGTTTCCAGTGACGGAGGGCCGGCCGGCGCCTGATGGCGTTGACTATCCTTGGCAGGATGCGCCGCTTCTGTCAGGTCGATGTCTTCTCACCCGAGCCGTTGCTAGGCAACCCGGTGGCCGTCGTGCTCGACGGCCAAGGTCTGACGACCGGGCAGATGCAGCGCTTCACGCGCTGGAGCAACCTGTCCGAGGCGACGTTCCTGGTACCGCCGACCGATGCGACTGCCGACTATGCGGTGCGCATCTTCACGGCCTCCGGCGAACTGCCCTTCGCCGGCCACCCTACGCTGGGGACGTGTCACGCATGGCTGCGCGCCGGAGGTGAGCCGCGAGAACCCGACCACATCGTGCAGCAATGCCCAGCCGGGCTCATCCCCATCCGCCGCATCGATGGCGTGCTGGCCTTCGAGGCACCGCCGCTGGTGCGTTCGGGGCCGGTCGATGGGGAGGAGCTGTCGCGGATCGACGGGGATCCTCGGCCTCGGCGAGGCCGCCATCGTGGACAGCCAGTGGGTCGACAACGGTCCCGGCTGGGTGGCGGTGCTGCTCGAGTCGGCCGAGGCTGTGCTGGCGCTGCGGCCATCGGCGAGCGCGGATCGCTTCGATATCGGCATCGTGGGCCCGTACCCGGCTGGCTCCGAGTGCGCCTATGAGGTGCGCGCCATCTTCAGCGACGACCGTGGCGCCATCGTCGAGGATCCGGTGACCGGCAGCCTCAATGCCTCGTTGGCACAGTGGCTGATCGGAAGCGGAAGGATGGCCGCGCCATACACGGTCAGCCAAGGCACCGCGCTGGGGCGGACCGGCCGACCACGCATCAGCAGCGACCCTGATGGCGCCATCTGGATCGGTGGCGAGACCCACACGCTCATCGAGGGCACCATCGGAATCACATGAGCGCCGGAGCCGGCGACTTGGAGCTAGCCGACCGAGACGTTGATGTTGTGATACCCGCGAGCGCCATCTGGGCGTGGCGGGGTCGATCTCGGCAGTCTGCACCACGCCCTTGCCATCGGTGGCACGGACCTGGATGCGATGGCGCCCGCTATCCGAGGGTGTCGTCCACGGCAGCTTCCACTGGACCCAGGCCGCATCGGTGAGCGGGTCGGACAGTTGAGCCTCCTGCCACTGGCCATCGTCGACCAGGACCTCGACGCGGCTCACGCCGCGATCGGGTGCCCAGGCCACGCCCGCGATGGGCACGACGGCGCCGGCAGCCAGGCGCGCACCATTACGCGGTGTATCGATGCGTGACTGCGTCAGGATGGGCGCCTCCTTGGCCCAGCCGAGCGGGACCCAGTAGGCGTCGAACGCTTCAAGGGTGGTGAGTTCGATCTCGCTCAGCCACTTGGTGGCGCTGACATAGCCGTAGAGACCGGGGATGATGAGACGCGCCGGATAGCCGTGGTCGACCGGCAGGGGCTGGCCGTTCATGCCGATGGCGATCATCGGCCGGCGATCGGGATCCATCGCCCACTGCGTCGGGAAGCCGGTGGTGAAACCGTCGACGGAGCGGCCCACGATCTGGTCGGCGTCAGGGTGGACGCCGGCCATGTCAAGCACCGAGCGCAGGTCCACGCCCGTCCAGAGGGCGTTGCCGACCAGGCGGCCACCGACCTCGTTGGAGACGCAGGCGATGGTGACGTACTGCTCGAAGAGCGGCATCGACCTCAGGTCGTCGTAGGTCAGGGTGACCTCTCGGTCCACCATGCCCTTGACCGTCAAGGTCCAGGTGTCAGCGTCCACGCGTGGACTGATGAGCGCCGTGTCGATGCGATAGAAGTCGCCGTTGGGCACGACGATGGGCGAGATGCCCTCCACATCCAGCGAGGCGCCGGCCGGCACCTTCGGGAGCGGCGCGGCGACGCTCGGCAACTGGGCGCTGGCGAGACCGCCCGCCGGGCGGCTGGTGAGCAGGTTGCGCCCGAGGACGCCCAGCACGACGGCGCCCACGGCGACCCCTCCGCCGACCTGCAGGAACCGCCGACGATCCCAGTCGGGCATGCCGCCTGCCGGGACCGGGGCATCGGAAGCAGGTGCTGGCGGCGGGCCGGTCGCCCAGGCGGGGCTCGTCGCGGCCAGCATCAGGCGCAGCGCGACCAAGGCCACCACGATCGCCCCCACCACGGTGATCACGGCCCACAGCGGGCTCACCAGGGGACGCGTCAGCGCGGCCAGCAGGCCCAGCGCCCCGGCGATGCCGAAACCGATGAGGGGCACATTCCAGCTGCGCCGGCCGGCGACACCGAGGAGTCCGGCGATGAGGACGGCACCGATCACGATGCTCGCATTCAGCGCCAGCTTGTCGTTGGTGCCGAAGAGGCCGACCGCGACGTCCTTGGCCCAGTCGGGCTGGTTCTCGATGATGAAGTCGCCGATGGCGATGACCAGCGATGGGGCACCCACGATGAGCCCGGCCATGAGCTCGCCGATGGCGATGGCAAGGCCAGCGGCCAGCCCGCCCGCGAGGAAGGCCGCCAGGTCCGCGGAGCGTGATGCCGTGGCGCGGTGCGGCAGCGGCGTCGGCGGAGGGGTGGTGACACCGGTCATGGGCATGTATCCAAGCAGACCTGTGTGACGATCAGACGACGCACCCCGGGAGGCACGCATGGAGGCACCCATAGGGCATACTCGGGACCATGACGTATCGGACCACCGAAGAGCTTGAGGACGGCCTGGCTCGCGTCATCGATGCGCCCAGGGATGAAGGCGCCGTGCGGCTCGTGGTACGGCGACCGGGCAAAGGGCAGCGTGAGACCCTGGCGGTCGCCGAGTTCGACACCGAACGCGGACTGGTGGGCGACGACTGGATCAGGCGGCCCAGCCGCAGGACAGGCAAGCCCAGCCTGTATGCGCAGGTCACGGTCATGGACTCGCGCGTGGCCGAACTCATCAGCGGCGATCCGGAGCCGTCGAGCTGGGCCCGCTGCGGAGACCAGCTCTACCTCGACCTGGACATCTCCGAGGCCAACATGCCCGCCGGCACCCGCATCGGCATCGGCGAGGTGGTGCTGGAGATCCAGTCCCAGCCACACACCGGCTGCTCCCAGTTCCGCGAGTGGTGGGGCGATGAGGCCCTCCGCTTCATCAGCACCGAGCGCGGTCTGGCGCGGCGGATGCGCGGCGCCAACACCACCGTCCTCCGGTCGGGCACGGTGCGCCCCGGAGACATCGCTCGCAAGCTGTAGCCATCGGGGTCGGCTACGGCTTGGCCCACGGCTCACGGTCCTCTTCGACGTAGTCGCGCACACTCCGTGCCGGTCGGCCCAGTCCACGCAGCGTGATCCGCTTGACGCGTCTGAGAGGATACGTGGACGCCAGGCCCGGGGGGCCGTGACGAGGGCTCGGTGCCAGCGAGGGTGATCTCGATGGTGCAGCGCGAACCCATCCACGCGTCCGTGATCCGTGAGCCCTCCCCGGATGCGGTCTGCAGTTGCGACCATCCGGTCGACTGCGTATGCCAGTGCCATGACCGGCGCTGCGACCCGGTCGAAGACATCTGCCACGTCGACTTCCTGCCCGACGAGGGTGGCCTGGCCTACTGGGGCTGCCCTCGCTGCACACCTGGCCTGGAGGCGCCGCACTTCCTCGGTTGTGAGCTCATCGGATGGAACGTGCCGTTGCCCATCGCCTCGCCCATCGGGAGACCCGGCAGCAGCGTCTTCCGCTGACCCGGAGCGGCGCGATTCAGGTCGGGCTGAGCGGACGCATCGTCTCGTCGTGAACGCGGGTCACGGCGTGGTGATCGGAACCACCATGCTCACATGGATCGAGGTGGACGATGACCGTGTCCAGGCCACGGACATGGTGGAACAGCTCGTGCCGGACGGCTTCGGCGATGTCGTGTGCGGCAGCCACGGTCAGTCGGCAGTCGACCACCAGGTCAGTGCTGGCGATGAGGCGGTGACCCATCCAGCGAACGCCCACGCGCTCGACCTCGATGACACCATCTACGTCGGCGGCGACCTGCTCGATCTGGCTCACGAGCGCTGGGTCGACGGCATCCATCAGCCGCTGGAACACCGCCCGCGCCGCGTCACGCAGGACCCATAGGATGGCGGCGGTGATCGAGCAGGCCGATGATCGGATCGGCAAGCGGGTAGCCGAGCCCAACCCCGATGGCAGCCAGGACGACGGCCAGCGACGTCAGGCCGTCCGTGCGTGCGTGCAGCCCATCGGCGACCAGCGCCTGTGAGCCGATCTCACGTCCCACCCGGATCCGGTAGACCGCCACCAACTCGTTGCCGGCAAACCCCACGACGCCGGCCAGGGCGACCAGCCAGAGATCGCTGACGACGGCAGGATCGAAGAGTCGCTGGATCGATTCCCAGCCGGCCACGAGGGCGCTGAGCGCGATCATGCCCACGACCAGGAGCCCAGCCAGGTCCTCTGCCCGGCCATAGCCGTAGGTGTAGCGCCGATCAGCCGCTCGCCGGCCGATGACGAACGCGATCCAAAGGGGCACCGAAGTCAGGGCGTCGCTGAAGTTGTGGACGGTGTCGGCCAGCAGGGCGGTGGACCCGGTCCAGGCGACGATGACCAACTGCAGGACGGCAGTGACCATCAGCGCCAGCAATGAGACCTTGACCGCGAAGACGCCCTTCCGACTCGATGCCAGCGCACTGTCGAAGCCCGCCGCCGGATCGTGGCTGTGCGCCGTGAACAGGTGTCTCAGTCGGCCGACCAGGCCTGGCTCGTCAGGTGGATGGTCGTGGCCGTCGTCGGGCCGGTGCGCATGGACATCCGGCCCGGGAGCCGCGGCACTCATGTGCCGGCGCTGGCAGTCTCGTCCGTGTCGGCTGGCTCAGCGAGTGCGTGTGCCTCGGCGAGTGCGTGTGCCTCGGCCATCAGGTGCTCATCAGACTCCTCCAGATCCTGGGCGTAGCGCGCGACCACGACCACCACGACGAAGGCCACCCCGCCCAACAGGAGCGCCACCATCCAGTCACCCGTGGGCGATCCCAGCTCCGTCAAATCCACCCCGTCAGGCCAGGGCCACAGCACGCGGATCGACCCGGCCATCAGTCCGATGAGGACAGCCAGCACGACGTCGTGGGCACGTTGCAGGGCCAGATGCAAGATCTGCGAGAACAGCGCCAGGCCGACCACCGCGCCGAGCATGAAGATCCCCAACACCAGCACATCGCGCTCGGTGACCGCGGCCAGCACCGGGCCATACATGCCCATGAGGACCAGCAGGAACGAACCCGAGACACCCGGCAAGACCATGGCGCAGATGGCGATGGCTGCGGCGACGAAGTAGGCCCATAGGGCAGGCTCAGCGATCTGGCTGACCGACTCCTCGCCGGTGCCGCTGCGCACGCCCAGCAGCACGAAGGTGATGACTCCGGCGACGACGATGATGAGCGCGTGTTGGAGGTGCGGTTCACGGATGAGGCGCCAGGCCACGACGACCGACCCGGCCACCAGACCCAGGAAGACCGCCGACATCATCTCGGGTCGATCGTGTAGCAGGTCGCTGATGACGCGTGCCAGCGTCAGGACGGCGGCCAGGATGCCGATACCGAGCGGGATGATGAAGGCCCACTCGACCGCCGCCATCCACTCACGGAAGCCGGCCCGGTCACGACGGACCAACTGCGTGAGGGCCTTGGAGCCGGCGCGGAGCGAGGCGATGAACCGCTCGTAGATGCCCAGCACGAGCGCGACGGTGCCACCCGACACGCCCGGCACGATGTCGGCCGAACCCATGGCAAAGCCACGCACGAGATGGAGCAAGGTGTCACGGAGCATCGGAGCGAGTATAGGTTCGCGAGCGCGCACAATGGCCCCGACACGTCGACCGACTCAAGAGACCGACCAAGGAGAGCACATGAAGACCGTCCCGTGGGACACGATGCGATGGCTCAACGAGCCGCCGATGGTCCGATCCGAGGCCGACGACATCGTGGTCGAGACCGGCCGGGAGACCGACTTCTGGCATCGCACCAGCTATGGCTTCCGGCACCACGACGGCCACTTCCTGGGCGCGGCGCTGGCTCCGGATAGTGCCATCGAGGTCACCTTCCGGGGTGACTTCAGCGAGCAGTTCGACCAGGCCGGGCTGATGCTCTACGCGGGGCCGGAGCTGTGGCTGAAGACCGGGGTTGAGCTCAGCGATGGGCAGGCGTTCGCCAGCGTGGTGGTGACGGTGGGCATGTCCGACTGGTCGGTCGCTCCCCTCCCCGACGGCGCCACTGCCGAGACCCTGACGTTCCGTGCCAGTCGGGCTGGTGATGCCGTGACGGTCCGCTACCGCGTCGGCGACGGAGGCGACTGGCGTCTGCTGCGCGTCGCCTACTTCCCACCCGAAGCCGAGGTACGGGCTGGTCCGATGTGCTGCTCGCCGACGAGAACCGGCCTCAGCGTTCGGTTCGAGCCGGTTCGCGTGGGCCCACCGGACGCGCAGCTCCACGGGGGTTAGCCGACTCGACCGCCTGATGCCCCGAGGGCCCCTTGGCGGTCTTGGCGGTCTTGGCGGTCTTGGTCGTCTTGGCCGACTTGGCTGACTTGGCGGTCTTCCGTGGCCGGCGCTGGGTCGATCACCACGGGCACCTCCCTGGGCCGGGGCGGCGGGAGGTCTTCCTCTGACCACAGCACCTGTGCCGCCGGCACCAGCGCGGCCGCAGACTCGGCGTGGACGCGCTGATCGTCGAAGAAGATGTGGGCGCCGAAGGCCTTCAGCACCGCTGCCTTGTCCACGCCACCGAGGAAGTAGGTCTCATCGACGTTGACGCCCCAGGAGCGCAACGTGTTGATGACGCGGAAATGGGCCGGTGCCGCCCGCGCGGTCACCAGCGCCGTGCGGATGGGCGAGGTGGCACCGAAGCGAGACTGGATCCGCGCCAGACCCTGCAGGAAGGGGCGGAACGGGCCCGGCGACATGGGTTCGTCAGCGTGGTCGACCTCGTGCTGGTGGAACGCATCGAGCCCCTCGCTGTCGTAGACCAGCTGGGAGGTGGCATCGAACAGCACCGCGTCGCCGTCGAAGGCGATGCGGACTTCAGTCAGGTCGTCGTTGGCGAACCTGGCGCTGGGCAGGATGAACGCGGCGGCCACGCCCTGCTCGCGCGCCTTGAGCACCTGTGACGACTCGGCACTGAGGAAGACGTCGCAGCTCATGGCACGCAGCAGTGGATAGGGGTCGCGACCACCTCGGAAGACACCGCGCGTGATGTCCAGCCCATGGGCCTCCACCGAGCGCAGCACGCGCATGCCGGTATCGGCGTCGTTGCGGCTGAGGATGACGACCTCCACCAATCGCTCACCGGCGCGCTCGTTCACCGCCAGCAGGCCACGCACCAGGGGAAACGCCGTGCCCGGCTCGAGGACATCGCGCTCGTGCTCGCGCTGGTATTCGCGATAGGCGCTGAGGCCCCCCTGCTCGAAGACCTCGTTGGCATCGGTCAGGTCGAACAGGGCACGCGAAAGATCCCGACGACGAGCTTGTCTTCGAGTGTCTCAGGCATGCCACCACCTCGGATGCGCCAGCGGCTGTGTGCCCGCCGGTGGAGTGACTGTCAGTCCTGTGCGGTCAGCCGTCAAGTGGGTCCATGGTCAGGCCACGTCAGGCCGTCGGGCATGGCGCTGGTGCCGGTCAGCGCACGATCCTCGCCCGCATCGTGGGGCCATCGAGGACGCGCAGCATCCGCTTGCGCTCCTCACGGTTCCCGACCCGGACGAAGAGCTCATCACTGCGGACGGCCGAGGACACCTCACGCTGCAGGCCGCCGAAGGTGAACGCGGCGACGCCAGACGACATGGGGTCGATCCCGAAACCACTGCCGGCTTCGATGGTCCTGGCACCATGCGGGACGACCACGCGGATGAGACGGGTGATCCGCTTCGCGTTCGGTCCCGGTACCGCCCAGCCGGAGGTGGTGCCCAGGTCGGCGAGTCGGAAGCGAACCGTCACCTCGGTCCCGGGCTTGGCCTGCAGCTTGCCGCCCAGCGGCCGCCAAGCGCCGTTCCCGCTCCGGACCTGGATGCTCTGGATGGCCCAGCGACGAGCCGTCCCGAGCTCGATGTCGAGGTGGACCGAATCGATGCTCACCTCCTCGAACGGGTTGTCGGCAAAGAGGGAGTAGAACGACGCGGCCGCTGTTTGAGCGGCTTCGGCCACGGTGTAGAAGTAGCCCACCGGGCCATTCGTGGCGATCCAGCGATCCCCAAGGAGCACCTCGAACCGCGAGCCGTCGTCGCGCCGCCCTGTCAGCGTCATGGACACGCTGGCGCTGCCCTCGGTGTCACGCTGGGCGACGGAGATGACGTTGCCCGAGACGTGTGACGCGAGCAGTGACGAGCGCAGCCAGGAGGTCGGAACGCTGATGTCGGAGACACCGCTCCGGGAGCGCGCGCCGTCACGCACTTGCGACGTGACGTTGAGCACGTTGGTGGGCTGTTTCCCGATGCGGGCACCGACCCCGGTGAGCTGATCGGCCACGACGCGGCCGAACACGGCACCCGGGACCGCGAGCTTGTAGGGATCGACCGTCGGATCGTCGACGATGTCGAGCGAACGGGCATGAAGAGCACCGAGGTTGGCGGCCCCATCCATGAGCATGGGGTGGCCGAAGGCGAGGACCTTGCTGCCGCAGACCCAGGTGGTGGTGCCAACGCCGACCGCGATGGCATCCCCCGTCGCGAGCGAGGCCGCGAAGTTGCCGCCGGCCACCGGGCGCTCCGCAGCGTCCGCGATACCGACTCGGGAGACCTTGGCCACCAGGGGGACCCGCAGCAGGCCGGCGCGGTCGAGCGCCCGGCGCGGATCGGCCAGTCGGCGCAGGCGCTTGCGGTCGGCGAGCCGCAGGCCCTTCGTCCGGTAGGTCGAGGACGACGCTGTGGCGACCGGGATACGCAACCGCGCGAAGGAGGATGCGACCGCCTTGGGTGCAGCTACCCGCAGATCCCGCACGGCGGCCGGCGACAGCCGCAGTGGCTCGTCGGGATCGGCCATCTCACCGTTGGCGGCGATATCGAGCATCTCGTCGATGGGCGTGATGCCGACGAGGGTCGAGGGGCCGGTGCTGAAGCCGTAGGCGAGCGCACCGATGAGGTCGTCACCGATGTAGATCGGCGAGCCGCTCATGCCGGCCCAGACACCGCCGGCATCGGCGATGAAGTGGGCGCCTCCGAGGTCGGAGATGCGCGCCAGGATCACATCGTGGCCCGGCAGCACGCCGTTGGGATATGCCCCCAGGATCTCGACCGCGAACGGCTTGGGCTCGGTACCACGCACGACGGTCCAGCCGACGCCGATGGCTCCGTCGTCGACGCTGGGCAGCGGCAGCGTCGCCGGGCAATCGCCGGGTGGTTCCGGGGCAGCCAGCACAGCCGGTGCCAGAGGGATCGAGCCCGCGAGGGCGAGGACCGATCCGAGGACAGCGAGCCGGAAACGGCTGGACATGGCGAACGACCTCTTCGATGCATCGATGGCTACAGCAGCCTCGTAGCCGCAACTCTCGCCGCCAGCGCGCTGTTGTCAAGTGCTCTTTGCGGCCACGACGCGCAGCCAGTCGCACTCCCAGCGTTTGACCACCAGGCACATAGACGAGACGCGCACGGGCGCCGCAGGTCGGTGATCTGCCTGGGAGTCCCCGATCTCCGCCCGGCGCGAGCGAGATCTGCGCACCAGGTAACCGAGGGACGAGCAGTTCCGGTCGGTCGTCAGTTCCGTGACTGCCACGCAAACGGGCGCGGTGCCGTGGTGCGGGCACTGCCCTGGTGCGGGCGGTGCCTCCATGGCGATCGCCGCACCTTGACGCGCAGTCGGACTAGACTAGACTAGGTTCTATGGCCATCATCGAACCCAAGACCACCGTCAACATCCACGCCGCAAAGACGCACTTCTCTCGCCTCGTGGAGCAGGCGGAACGCGGTGAGGAGACCGTCATCGCCCGCAACGGTCGCCCGGTCGCACGACTCGTCCCGTACCAGGAGCAACGTGAGCCGCGGAAGCCTGGCTACTGGCGCGGGCGAGTCGAGATCCTCCCAGGCTTCGACGAGATGGACGAGGAGCTGGCCCGTCTCTTCGGCATCATCGATTGATGCGGCTACTGCTGGACACGCACGCGCTGTTGTGGTGGCTCGCCGGTGGTGACGAGCTCAGCGCAGCTGCCTTTGAGGCGATCGCGGCGAGCAGCTCGATAGTGCATGTGAGCGCTGTTTCAGCCTGGGAGATGTCCATCAAACGCGCCAAGGGCCGTCTCGAATCTCCGACGGATCTGGTCGACGCGATGGCAGCCAACGGCTTCGCAGAACTGGCCATCAACGTCGCGCACGCGGAGTTGGCTGGCGCGCTCCCGCCGCACCACGCTGACCCCTTCGACCGGCTGCTCATCGCACAGGCACGGATCGAGGGCCTGACCATCGTGACACGCGACCCGGCATTCGAGGTCTACGGGATCCCGCTGCTGGTGGCCTGACCGCGCACGGGAAGCTGTCGCGTACCACCCTGATGTGGCACCCTGATGCGGCACCTCGAAGGTACTGCGCCGAGCGCTGCCCGGGGCGTATGGGAGGCAATCGTGGATCGCACGAAGGTCGTCATCATGGGCGCCGCAGGGCGTGACTTCCATGACTTCAACGTCGTCTACCGCGATGACCCGGGAGCGCGGGTGGTGGCCTTCACGGCCACGCAGATCCCCGGCATCGATGGACGACGCTACCCACCGGAGCTGGCCGGTGAGCACTACCCCGAGGGCATCCCCATCGTGCCCGAGTCGGAGCTCGAGGCCCTCATCCACGACCACGACGTGGACCTCGTCGTCTTCAGCTACAGCGACGTGCCCCACGAGACCGTGATGCATGCCGCCTCTCGCGCGATGGCAGCGGGCGCGGACTTCGGCCTCATCGGACCACGCGGCATCATGCTCGAGTCGACCAAACCCGTCGTTGCCGTGTGCGCCGTGCGCACCGGTGCCGGCAAGAGCCAGACCACGCGGACCGTGGCGGCGCTGCTGGCCGAGCGCGGCCTGACACCGGTGGTGGTCCGCCATCCCATGCCCTACGGCGATCTCGTCGCGCAGCGCGTGCAACGCTTTGGAAATCACGAAGATCTCGCCCGCCACCACACCACCATCGAGGAACGCGAGGAGTACGAGCCACACCTCGAGGCCGGCCGCGTCGTTTTCGCCGGGGTTGACTACGAGGCCATCCTGCGCGAGGCTGAGAAGGAGGCCGATGTCATCCTCTGGGATGGCGGCAACAACGACCTGCCCTTCTTCCTGCCCGATCTGTTCGATCGTCGTGGCAGATCCGTTGCGCCCCGGGCACGAGCGTCGCTTCCACCCCGGCGAGACGAACCTGCGCATGGCCGATGTGGTCATCATCAACAAGGTCGACTCGGCCACCGCGGAGGACCTGGCGGCCGTGACCGCATCGATCCGGGAGATGAACCCCGATGCCGAGATCCTGACGGCTCGCTCCGACCTCACGCTCGACGGGCCTTCCATCGAAGGAGCGCGCGTGGTGGTGGTCGAGGACGGCCCGACACTGACGCATGGCGGCATGACCTACGGCGCCGGCATCGTCGCGGCACGACGCTTCGGTGCCGCCGAATGCGTGGACCCCGAACCGGTCGCGGTGGGATCGATCAAGGCCGTGCTGGAGCGCTATCCCGATCTTGAGCCGCTGGTTCCGGCGATGGGCTACGGCGACGCCCAGATGGCGGAACTTCGCGAAACGCTGGAGCGGGTCGATGCTGACATCGTGCTGGCGGCTACGCCGATCGACCTGGGTCGCCTGCTCCAGCTGGACAAGCCGGTCACGCGCGTGCGCTACGAACTGGCGCAGGTCAGTGGTCGTCCCCTGGCGGAGATCCTGGCCCAGATCGGCGAGTAGCCGTTCGCGTATCCGAATCGTCACCCATCCGCTACGTCTACGGCCAGCATCTCGCGACCGCTGGGCGTGGACAGCCCGGCCGAGAGAGCATCGCGTTGGCTACACTCGTGGCGGCGAACCTCATCGCCACCTGGGCTGAGCGCCGGCGCGGCCGCGACGCCAGCACCATCCGATCGGAGGGAACTGGATGACGAGTGTTCTATCCCCATGGCAGCGAAGGCTCGGAGTAGGCGCGACCGCGGTGTTCGCCGTCGCCGCCGGCCTTCCTGCAGCAAGCCTGGCACAGGCAGAGACTCCGCAGATGGGCGGTTCGCTCGTCGCGGTGATCGAGGGCGAGCCCACCTCGGTGGATCCCGCCTTCGACTATGACTTCGTGTCCGGTCTGGCAACGTCAAGCATCACCGAACCCCTCATCAAGTTCTGCGAGGGCGACACGCAGCTCTGCCCGAACCTCGCGAGCGACTGGACCGTCAGCGATGACGGCCTGACCTATACGCTGACAATCCGCGACGGCGTCAAGTTTCACGACGGCTCGGACATGACCGTCGAAGATGTCGTCTTCAGCCTGGACCGCATCCGCGACCCGGAGTTGGGCTCGTACGTGGGCTGGATGCTCGATAGCGTCGCCGACGTGACCGCGACTGACGACAGCACCGTGGTCATCACGCTGTCGCAGCCTGACGCCTTGTTCGAGTACGCGCTCGCCTCCACCGCCGCGCACGTCGTGAGCAAGGCGGTCGTGGAGGCCGCCGGGTCAGACTACGGCACGCCGTCGGTCGGCTCCATCGGCACCGGGCCGTTCAAGTTCGTGGAGTGGACCAGCGGCGTCCAGCAGAAGCTGGCCCGCAATGACGACTACTGGAACAAGGAAGCCGGTGGTCCGTACCTCGACGAGATCACCATCAAGATCCTGCCCGAGCCCACCACGCGTGTAGCGGGCCTGGACACCGGCGAGATCGACTATCTCGTCAACAACGTGCCTTCCGACCAGTACGCCACGGTCGAAGGCTTCGACAACATCAACCTCACCTTCGCTCCGTCCTTCTACGGCGAGTGGATCACCTTCAACACGCAGGAACCGCCCTTCGACAACGCCATGGTCCGCCAGGCGCTGAACTACGCCACCGACAAGGCCGGGCTGCGGGCGCTCTACTGGCCTGACACCCCCGACACCAAGGCCACCCTCGTCTACCCCAGCATGTGGACCTTCGAGCAGGACGCCTGGCAGGCCGCCTGGGACGTGCTGCCCGCCTACGACCAGGACCTTGAGAAGGCGCGTCAGCTGCTCGACGAGTCAGGTGTGGCCGACCAGCTCAACGGCATGACCATCTCCTACTACGAGTCGACTCCGTCCATGAAGGGCATCGCCGAATCGTTCATCGACTCGATGGCCCAGCTGGGCATCACCATCGAGGCCAACAAGACCACCTACCAGGAGAACATCGCACAGCAGTTCGGCAACCACGACGACTACGACATCTTCGTAGGCTCGTGGGGTTCCGACTTCCCCGATCCATCGGGCAACCTGCGCCCCAACTTCGGCTCCGAGAACATCGCCGCCGGTGGCTCCAACGCCTCTGCCTACAGCAACCCCGACGTAGATGCGCTGCTGCAGGAACAGAACGCGCTGGTCGACAAGGCCGAGCGCGCGAAACTCCTCATCGAGGCCCAGGCCATCATCGCCGAGGACTCGCCGCTCATCTCTGTCTCCAACCCCGGTTGGCCGCTGGCGGTGAACACCCGCGTCCACGGCGCCGAGATCGGCCCCCTGTGGTACTGGGCGTCACTGTTCAAGGACGTCTGGGTCAGCCAGTAACCACGTGCGGCAACGCCCTCGTCCCCCGCTGACGGAGACGAGGGCGTTCCACGTCTAGCAGGGAGGGGAAGCAGTCATGGCCGGCTACGCCGTGCGTCGCTTGTTGGCTGCCATCCCCACCCTGATCTTCGTTTCCTTCGTCACCTTCGGCCTGGTCCGCCTGGCGCCGGGCGATCCGGTCCTCATCGTCCTGGGTGGCAAGCGCATCAGCCCCGAGCTCATGGATCAGCTGCGCGAGAAGTTCGGCCTGGTGGGCGACCCTATCAGCCAGTACCTGGCCTGGGTCGGCCGGGCCATCCAGTTCGACTTCGGCGAGAGCTACAAGCTGCGACAGGAGGTGGGCGACCTCATCGCCGCCCGCCTGCCCATCACCGTCGAACTCATCGCCATGTCCGTCCTGCTGGCCATCCTGCTGGGCATCCCGCTGGGCGTGCTGCAGGCCCGCCGTCGTGAGAGCGCCGTGGACTACGCCGGGTCCTTCATCGCCTTCATCGGCGTCAGCTCACCGGTCTACTTCACGGCCATCATCGGCATCCTCGTGTTCGCCGTCTGGCTGGGGGTCCTGCCGGCCTTCGGCAGCGGTGACGATCCCGTCGACCAGCTGCGCCACCTCATCCTGCCGGCGGTGGCGCTGGCCCTGGGCATGATCGCACTGACCTCGCGGATGACACGGAGCGCGATGCTCGAGGTCCTGACGTCGGACTTCATCGAGGCAGCCCGCGCCAAGGGCCTGCCCGAGCGGACGATCCTGGTCAAGCACGCCCTGCGCAATGCGCTCATCCCGGTGCTGACGGTCATCTCGCTGCAGGTGGGGTTCCTGGTGGTGGGCACGGTGCTGGTCGAGAGCACGATGGGCCTGGGTGGCCTGGGCTCCCTCATCACCGACGCCATCCAGAACCGCGACTACCCCGTCATCCAGGCCTCGGTGCTGCTGCTCACCGTGCTCTTCATCCTGCTCAACCTCTTCACGGACCTCCTGTACGCCGTGATCGATCCACGCATCCGCTATACATGATCGTCAAGCTGGCATCCACGCTGCCCACTCCGGCCAGGTACCGGCTCTTCCTGCGGCGCGTCGCAGCCGCCCCGCTGGTTCGCAACCGCGCCGCCCTGGTGGCGCTCATCGTGCTCATCCCGCTGCTCGTCGCCACGCTGGTGCCCTGGCTGCTGACCAACGCTGACCCCATCGCCCAGGATCTCTCCAAATCACTGCTGGGTCCCAGCGCGGCGCATCCGCTGGGTACCGACAAGCCCGGGCGCGACGTCCTGGCCCGTGTCATCTATGGCGCCGCTCCGACGCTGCTGGGCGCGCTCGTGGTGGTGGTCGTCAGCGGTGTGGTGGGCGTGCCACTGGGACTCATCGCCGGCTACTACGGCGGTAAGCGCGAGGCCGCCATCATGCGGCCGCTCGATGCCCTGTTGGCCTTCCCGGCCCTGTTGCTGGCCGTGCTGGTGGTCACCACCTTCGGTCGTGGCCTGCAGACGGTGGTGCTGGCGCTGGGCATCATCTACGTGCCGGCCATGGCACGCCTGGTGCGCAGCGTCACGCTGGTCCAACGCAACCAGGCCTATGTCGATGCCGGGCGCGCGCTGGGCTACTCCGACCGGCGCATCATCTTCCGCCACATCCTGCCCAACCTGGTGGGACCGGTGGTGGTCCAGTCCACCATCGACCTGGCCTACGCCATCCTCGACATCGCCGCCCTGAGCTTCCTGGGACTGGGCCAGCAACCGCCCGATCCCGACTGGGGCTCGATGCTCGCCGACGGCCGCTCCTACCTGTTGCAGAACCCACTGCCGGCAGTGTCGGCCGGTCTGGCCATCATGATCGCGGTCATCTGCTTCAACCTGGTGGGTGACGGGTTGCGCGTCCAGCTCGACCCGCGGGAGCGCGAGCGATGACGACCACGCGTGCGGAGGCAGCGCCACTGCCAGCCAGAGGCGAGCAGCCGCGACCCCTGCTCGAGGTTCGCGGCCTCTCGGTCCGGTTCCGAACCGTGGCAGGTGCCGTGAACGCGGTCAACGGGTTGGACCTGACCATCGGGGCCGGCGAGATCGTGGGGCTGGTGGGCGAATCAGGCTCGGGCAAGAGCGTCAGCAGCCGTGCCATCATGGGCCTTCTGCCACCCCGCACCAGCACCATCGAAGGCAGCATCCGTCTCGAAGGCGACGAGTTGGTGGGCCTGCCCGAATCGCGGTATCGCCGGGTGCGTGGCGAGCGGGTGGCGATCGATCTTCCAGGATCCGCTGACCGCGCTCGACCCGCTCTACCGGGCCGGTGAGCAGGTGGCGGAGGTGCTGCGCTTCCACTTCGGACTGTCCCGCTCGGCCGCCCGCACGCGCGTCATCGAGCTGCTCGACTCGGTGGGCCTGCCCCAGCCGGCGGACGTCGCGGAACGCTATCCGCACGAGCTCTCTGGCGGGATGCGCCAACGCGTGATGATCGCCATGGCCCTCGCCGGTGGGCCGGACCTGCTCATCGCCGACGAACCGACCACGGCCCTGGACGTGACGGTCCAGGCACAGATCCTGGAGTTGATGCGCTCGTTGGTGCGCGAGCGGCGGATGGCGCTGCTGCTCATCACCCATGACCTGGGGGTCGTGCGCGAGCTATGCGAGCGGGCCATCGTGCTCTATGCCGGGCGGGTCGCCGAAGAGGCGCCGGTGGCGCAGCTGCTGTCGGCACCATTCCACCCCTATACGTCCGGCCTGGGTGCCAGCATCCCCTCCATCCTGGAGCGACGGAGGCGGCTGCCCCAGATTCAGGGCACGCCACCGGATCCGGCGACACTGCCGCCGGGCTGTCCCTTCTCACCGCGCTGCCCGGTCGCCCTGGACCGCTGCGCGACGGAGATGCCGCCGCTCACCGATGTCGGCCAGGGCCGACGTTCGGCCTGTCACCGCAGCGCTGAGCTCATCGACGGAAGCCTGAAGATCGAATGGGAGGTTCGGACATGAACGACACGGCATTGGTCACCATCGACCCCACCCTCAAGGCCGACGAACGGTTCGTCAGCTTCGAGGGCCAGCGGACCTGGGTCGCGATCGTGGGTGACGAGGAGCGCGAGCGCCGCGAGAGCCGGGCGCCGCTGCTATTGCTGCACGGCGGTCCCGGAGCCTGCCATGACTACATCGAATCGATGGCCGCCATCTCGGCCACCGGTCGGCGGGTCATCTTCTATGACCAGCAAGGCTGCGGCAACTCCGACCAGCCAGACGACCCCGAGCGCTGGACCGTGGACTTCTACCTTCGCGAGGTCGATGCGATCCGCGAGGCATTGGGCCTGGAGCGCGTCCACATCCTGGGCCAGAGTTGGGGCGGCATGCTGCTCATGGAATACCTCGTGCGCAAGCCTGCCGGGGTCGTCTCGGGAACCATCGCCAGTTCGCCAGCGAGCATGCCCCTGTGGATCGCCGAGACTGGCCAACAGCGGGCCGCCCTGCCGCCCGACGTCATCGAGGTCCTGGAGCGTCACGAGGCGGCCGGCACCTGGGACGATCCCGAGTATGAAGCGGCCGTCGAGGTCTTCTACCAGCGGCACCTCTGCCGGGTGGTGCCGAACCCCGAGGCGGTGACGCGGTCGAACGCCAAGACGGCCCGCAACCCGCAGGTCTATCGCACCATGAACGGGCCCACCGAATTCCACGTCGTGGGCACCCTGCGCGACTGGGACATCAGCGCACGACTCGGTGACATCGAGGTCCCCACGCTCATCACCAGCGGCCGACACGACGAGGCGACGCCGACACAGATGGCCCTCGTGGCCGAGCGCATCCCGCAGGCGGAGTGGGTCATCTTCGAGCAGTCCGGCCACATGTCGCACTACGAGGAGCCCGACCGTTACATGGGCGTGCTGGCCGACTTCCTCACGCGCGCCGAGTGCGGTGCGGTGGAGACGCGGGCGTCGGCACTGACCACGCCCCAGCCACGCGAACTGCCGCGCAGCGCCGGAGCCGGCCCGCTGACCGGCCTTCCGGGCGGCGTCAGCAACACGGCTGACGGTGGTGCCGGCGCGGGCGGCGCCGCTTGAGCGTTCTGGCGCCGGCGGCTTCGGAGGTCCCCGTGGGCGAGCCCACGACGTCCGAGCCGCTCCTGGTCGTGGAGGATCTGCGCGTCACGTTCGAGCGTGGCCGCAGCATCGGCGATCGCCTGACCGGCCGGGAGGCCCGGAGTGTGGCCGCCGTGCGGGGCGTGAGCTTCTCCATCGGCCGCGGTCAGACGCTGGCGCTGGTCGGTGAATCCGGCAGTGGCAAGACCACCACGGCACGAGCCATCCTGCGCCTCGTGGGGGCCAGTGGCGGCCGCATCAGGTTCGATGGCATGGACGTGCTGGCAGCGTCGTCGGGCCAGTTGCGCCGACTGCGGGAGCGCATCCAGATCGTCTTCCAGGACCCCTACTCGTCGCTCAACCCGCGCATCACCGTGGCCGACACGCTGGCAGAAGTGCTGGCCGTCCATCGCATCGGCAGCGCCGGTCAGGAACGCCGCGATCGGGTGACAACGCTGCTGGCCGATGTCGGCCTGGGCGCCGAGCATGCGCGCCGCTACCCGCACGAACTGTCGGGCGGTCAACGGCAGCGGGTGGGGATCGCGAGGGCCCTGGCCGTGGACCCTGAGTTGCTGGTGCTCGATGAGCCGGTGTCGGCCCTTGACGTATCGGTGCAGGCGCAGATCGTCAACCTGCTGGAGGACCTGCAAGAGGAGCGCGGACTGGCCTACCTGTTCGTGGCCCACGACCTGGCCGTCGTGCATCACGCGGCCGATCGCGTCTCGGTCATGTACCTCGGCGAGATCGTCGAGGAAGGCACCGTCCACGAGGTCTTCGACGAACCCCATCACCCCTACACGCGAGCCCTGCTGGCCTCGATCCCCGGTGAGGACTCGGCCTGGGCGGCCAGATTGCGGACCGAGCGGGCCGGCGGCGAGATCCAGGCCGAGGCCGCCGAGGGGCCAGGATGCTCGTTCCGCGAACGCTGCGCACACCGCTTCGGCCAGTGTGACAAGACGCCCCCATTCATCCAGCTCGGCGAGGGCCGGGCCAGCCGCTGCTGGCTCGATTGATCAAGCCTCGACCATCGGCCACGCAGGAGGAACACATGTCACCCCATATCGGACCCGACACCTGGCACATGTTCTGGGATGCATCCATCCCGCCGGTCCACACGGTCGCGTCGGGCAGCACCGTCTCCTTCGACGTGCTCGATGCCTCCTGCGGCCAGATCACCGCCGACTCGGTCGTCGCGGACCTGGAGGCCCTGGACTTCTCACGTGTGGACCAGGTCGCGGGACCGGTCTTCGTCGAAGACGCTGAGCCGGGCGATACCCTGGAGGTCGAGTTGCTCGAGTTCGAGCCGGCCGACTGGGGCTGGACGGCCTGCATCCCGGGCTTCGGCCTGCTGGCCGACGAGTTCACCGAGCCGAGCCTGCGCATCAGCCGGCTGGCCGATGGGGCGGCTGCCTTCATGCCCGGCATCCGCATCCCCATGGCGCCATTCTGCGGAGTCCTCGGTCTGGCTGCCCCGGGCGAGCCGCGCAGCACCATCCCGCCCACCGAGACCGGTGGCAACATGGACACCCGCCATCTGACCCAGGGCACCCGGTTGTGGCTGCCGGTGCAGGTGCCAGGCGCACTCTTCAGCCTCGGCGACGGGCACGGAGCGCAGGGCGATGGTGAGGTCTGCGGCACCGCCATCGAGACGCCCATGCGAACGCAGATCCGCCTCACGGTGCGCAAGGACGTGCACGTCACGTCACCCGAGTTCGAGACCGCCGGTCCCTTGGGCACGGCCACCAACACCGCGCCCTGGTTCGCCACCGACGGCGTGGGGCCCGACCTCTTCGAAGCCGCGCGCGACGCGACCCGGCGGATGATCGATCGCCTCGGTGTACGCCATGGGCTGGCCCCGGCCGATGCCTACATGCTCATCTCGGTGGCCGGCGAGCTGCGCATCAGTGAGATCGTCGACCAGCCCAACTGGATCGTGACCTGCTACGTGCCGACCTCGATCTTCGCCTGACCGCCTACGGCTATGCGCCCTGCTGCTGAAGCCGGGCCCAGGTGTCCTTGAGCGTGACCGTGCGGGCGAAGACCGGTCGATCGGGCCTCGAGTCGGGATCGACACAGAAGTAGCCCAGTCGCTCGAACTGGACGGTCTCGCCGACCGGCGCCGCGGCAGCTGCCGGCTCCAGCCAGCAATCGGTGAGGATCGCCTCCGAATCGGGGTTGAGATCGTCGAGCAGGTCGCCGTCCGCGCCGGGATCGGGCCGCACGAAGAGCGACTCGTACAGTCGGACCTCAGCCGGCACCGCGTGTTGGGCGGAGACCCAGTGCAGCGTGGCCTTGGGGCGCCGACCGTCGGGGGCATCACCGCCGCGCGTCTCGGGATCGTACGAGCAGCGCAGCTCCACGACCTCTCCGGCAGCGTTCTTGACCACTTCGTCGCAGGTGATGAAGTAGGCGTAGCGCAGGCGCACCTCTCGTCCCGGAGCCAGTCGGTAGAACTTGCGGGGCGGATCCTCCATGAAGTCGTCGCGCTCGATCCAGAGCTCTCGACCGAATGGCACGGCGCGGGTCCCGGCCGACTCGTCCTCGGGATTATTGACCGCATCCAGCTCGTCGGTCTGGCCGTCGGGGTAGTTGGTGATGACGACCTTGAGCGGATCGAGCACCGCCATCCGCCGCTGCGCATCGCGATTGAGCACGGCGCGCACCGAGTGTTCCAGGCGCGCCAACTCCACCGTCGAATTGGCCTTGCTGACACCGATCGCGGCGGCAAAGTCACGGATGCCCTCAGCGGGGTAGCCACGGCGGCGCATGCCGGCGATGGTGGGCATGCGCGGGTCGTCCCAGCCGCGGACACGGCCATCCTGCACCAGGCGCAGCAGGAAGCGCTTGGAGAGCACCGTCCAGGTCAGGTTCAGCCGCGCGAACTCGTACTGGTGCGGCCGTGAGGGCACGGGCAGGTGCTCGAGGAGCCAGTCGTACAGCGGCCGATGGTTCTCGAACTCGAGCGTGCAGATGCTGTGGGTGATGCCCTCGATGGCATCCGACTGGCCGTGGGCGAAGTCGTAGGTGGGGTAGATGCACCAGGCATCGCCGGTGCGCGGGTGTGCGGCGTGGACGATGCGATAAAGGATGGGATCGCGCAGGTTGATGTTGGGCGAGGCCATGTCGATGCGGGCACGAAGCACCCGCTCACCGGTGGCGAACTCTCCGGCTCGCATGCGCTCGAACAGTTCACGGTTCTCGGCCGGAGCCCGATCGCGGAAGGGGCTGGGCTTGCCGGGCTCGGTCAGAGTGCCGCGGTACTCGCGGATCTGATCGCCACTGAGGTCATCGACATAGGCCAGTCCGTCATCGACCAGGTGAAGAGCCCAGGCGAAGAGCTGCTCGAAGTAGTCGGAGGCGTAGAAGAGGTCGTTGCCCCAGTCGGCGCCCAGCCAGCGCACATCGGTCTCGATGGCATCGATGTACTCCTGCTCCTCCTTCGTCGGATTGGTGTCGTCGAAGCGCAGGTGGAAGCGACCGCCGAACTCGCGGGCGATGCCGTAGTTGAGCGCGATGGACTTGGCGTGGCCGATGTGCAGGTGGCCATTGGGCTCGGGCGGGAAGCGGGTGACGATGGTGTCGTAGCGGCCGGCCGCGAGGTCGGCGGCGACGATGTCGCGGATGAAATCGCTGCGCTCGGGTGCGTCGGATGGGGATGGCGTGGTCAAGTGGTCTTTCCGAGGAAGGGTTATTGGTCCCTCAACGGTACCTGTTGAGGTCTCAGCGTGTCGGGTACGGGATCCCAGGCCGGATGACCCTGAAACCCTCGCGAGTGGCCGCAGCTGACAGCCGCTCGTCGAAGGTGACGAACGGCAGACTCCGTAGCTCCCCCTTCTGCGGCGACGATGTTGGTCAGGACGAGCGATCAGTCGCCGCGATCCTGCTGTGACGTGGCTTCCGCCAAGTCCCAACTGCGCGGTCGGTCGAGCGCTTCCCAGTCCTCACGGACGATGGCCATCAGGACGGAGTCGCGCCACTCTCCTCCCCGGCGGAAGTGATGGCGGATGGTGCCATCGACCTGGAATCCGGCCTTCTCGAACGAACGCTGCGCGCGAGCGTTGGAGGCCTCCGTGGTGAGCCAGACACG
Source organism: uncultured Chloroflexia bacterium (assembly GCA_963778955.1). GTDB lineage: Bacteria > Chloroflexota > Limnocylindria > Limnocylindrales > CSP1-4 > JAFMJV01. Next base: position 1,528,359 of record CAVZWI010000001.1, on the reverse strand, counting down.
CTCCAACTCGTAGCTGCCGAAGATGAAGTCGAGTGCCGCGTTGATGGCATCGGTGCCGATGCCCCGGCCCAGACCGGCCTCGGCGGTAAGGAACACGCTCAGCTCCAGCCCATCGAGGCGTGTGCCCTTGCCCCATAACCAGACGCTGCCGATGAATTCGTCGCTGCCGAGCGGTGAGATGGCGAACCAGTACTCGCCGAGGCCGTGCCGCGTCTTGACCTCATCGAGCCAACGCTCGCTGGACGCCTCCGAGTGAGGGTAGGGAAAGCCCGCCCATGTGCCCACCTCGATCGAGTTGACCGCGCGTCGATAGGCCGGCAGGTCGAACGACTCGAACGCGCGGAGCCAGACCTTGCGACCACGGATGGGGGCTTCTCCCTGGCTCCCCATCAAACGAGCGGGAAGTAGTCGGGCGCGCGAGTGCCCAGTGGGAGCATCGTGGATGCGGTCGCGACCATCGGTCACCTCGGTTCTTGGAGTCGGAGGATGTGTGGCGTCTCCGGGGATTCTCCACCAGGATGACCATCAGGGGCGCAACAGGACCACCAGGGGCGTGTCCGTCCCCGCCCAGCGAGCGACGGCGGTCGCAAGGACCTCCCTGACGTTCTGGCGATCGACGCTCGGCGCCACGGACGATGATGAGCCTGCCTTATCCGAAGGGTGGTTTGTCAGTCCCCCGCCGGCACCCGCGATCGTGTCAGGGCGTGTCGGGACCCAGATCAGGACCAATCGCTCCGGATGTCCCTGGGATGCCGACCCCTCGCGTGGTCAAGAGGCGGAACTCGTAGCCGCTGGGTAGTTCGGAGCGGATGGCCGCGTTGAGGACTCGGAAGTCCGCCCCGGCAGGGGCGCTGATCTCGATGGTCTCGAGCGCGCGGGTCGAGACTGAGCCGCTGGTCAGTGGTCCGTCTTGCTCCTCCCCCACCCCGACCGTACTCGCCAAACGCATATCGGAGCGGAGTTGCCAAAGGTGATAAGCCAGGACCACAGCAGAAACCAGCAGGATCGCTACCGCCCACGACGAGTCGGACGGATCGCCAGTATCCATCAGCAGGCGCGTGGCCTGCCAGACCAGGAACGCGAGTGAGCCCATGAGCGCCACCACCGACAGGCCGCAGACGAGCATCAGGTAGGCACGGCGCGAGGTCGCCGTGGCCGCTTCGAGGCTGAAATGCGCGCGGTCCTGCTGGAGGAGCGCCCATGCCGGGGCCCACAGCACCAGTCCGACGAGCGCCAACCCCAAGGCCCCAGAGCCCTCGACGTCGAAGGCAGCGGAGGTGACGATGCCCGCAGGAGCACTGCTCCCGATCATATCGACAAGGACCTGCAGTTCCCAGGCCAGGCCGATGACGAGGCCAACGAGGCCCACGAATGAGACCGTGAGCCGCCCGGCACGACGAGCGGAACGCGCACCACGTGGACCGTCGATCACCAACGCCTCGTGTCGCCCGCGGCGCAGATGCCACCACCAGGCGAGGACGAATGGGATCGTCATCAGGAGTGGGCCGCCGACATCCTCCAGCACTCGGTTGCCGGATGTCGAGGCGGTGGCTCCCAGCGCCGACCCCAGGGCTTCACGTGCGCTCATCGACGCCAGGACGAGCACAGCGGCCGCTGCCGTCAAGGCGACCGTCAGGAAGTAGCCGCGACGCGTCCGAGCGATCCGATGTGCAGTCCCCATGGGCTCAGGGGCACGCCGCAGATGTTCCCCCAGCAGCCAGTACGTGAGCCAGCCGACGGAGGCCACGATCACGGCCGACATGGCGGGCGTGATGGCATCCTGCCACCAGCGGTTCGCGTCCCAGGCCGGTCGCAGATCGAGGACCTCGCGGGCCACCGTGGTCAGCGCATCGCCGGCCTCGACCGCCAGGACCAGGAAGGTCAGGAACAGCGCGCCGTAGAGATAGAGTCGGGTCGACCAGTCACCGGCGGTGCGTTGCGGAGCCATACGCAGGTCGCGAGCACGGGCCAGCAGGTGCAGTAGCCAGGCGACGCCGACGACGATGGCCGGACCCAGTGGCCCGATGATGTCTGCACCGCGCTCCCCGAACACGACCGAGCTGATGAGTCCGGAGGTGAGGCTGACGAGGGCCCAGAAGAGGACGAGGCTGGTACCGGCGAAGACCAGGAAGAAGTAGGTCGATCGCGAGACCGAGGCGCGCTCATCGGCGACGTGGTCGGGCGTGCCCCGCAAGGAGCGGCGAACGAGGGCGAGCTGGACGCCAACGATGGTGCCGCCCACCAGCACCAGTGCCACTGCGCGGCTGAGCTCCTCCCCGGCAAGATCCCCGCTGAAGGCTGGCATCCGCTCGAACGCCCGGGCCAACTCATCGAGGGTGAACCGGCTGAGGTCGGTCAGGCCCCACAGGAGCAGGACCAGGGCGACAGCGAGGACGCCGTAGAGATAGAGGCGCTTGATGGTCAGCATCGGTCGTTCCTTCCTACCACACGAAGTAGCCCGTCAGCGGGGTGTCGATCTTCCATGCGCCGTCCTCGCGCAGCAGCGTGACTCGTGACTCGTCGCGGTACCGACTCGAGCCAAGAAGACCACCCCGATGGATCGTCTCCACCGAGAGGCGGAGGACGACGCGGTCGTCGGTGCCGCTGGCGTCATCGATCCAAACGCGTCGCGTCGCGTCGGACCGAGCGCGGTTGGCGCCGATGAACTGGTACCAGGGCACGCGCGTCTGAGCACCCGCGGTGAGTGCCGCCCAGGCAGTCTCCGCATCGCCCGCTTCCCAGGCACCGGCATAGGCCTGGAAGGCTGCCTCCGGGGAACCGGCTGGATAGGCTGCTTCGCGCTCTCCGCCGATCAGGAAGATCGAGGCTACGGCCAGGACCACCACGATGGCGGTCGTGACGGCGCCGGCAAACCATACGCGTCGGCGGGTTGCCCGGGGAAGGGTGCCTGTTTCCTGTTCGTCCATGTCCCCACACTCGGCCTAAGGCGGGGTGTCGACATCAGGCTGCACCTTGGAGACCGCCTCATTCGGGTGCGGTTCAGTCGAGACGGCAGGCAGCCGCGTAGTAGAGCGGGACGTCGAAGGCGATGTGTACGATGATCGGCAACCACAGTGAGCCGGACCGTCTCGCGATGAGCCCGGCGACGAGACCCGCGGCGATGACGGCCAGCACGACGGGCAGCGCTGAACCGACATAGTCGGCGCCGGTGTGGGCCGCGCCGAAGACGATGGCCTGGCCGATCAAGGCGACCGTGGGTCCGCTGGTGCGGGAAAGCCACGACAACAGCGCGCCCCGGTAGGCCAACTCTTCCATGCTGCCGTTGGCCACGGCCAGGGTCAAAGCCGGCAGGATGGCCAGTGGCTGGGTCAGGTCCAGCCGAATGGGGCCGAAGAACGGCTCGGCCAGGATGGCGCCCACGATGAGACTGGGGATGGGGATGAGCAGGATGGCGGCGACGCCCAGGATGGCCTCCGGGCGAGACGGCCGCTGGAGGCCAAGCGCCGGAAGCGATGTCCCCAGATAGCGGGCCAGCAGCAGGATGCTGCCGATGACGAGCGCAAATTCGGCCACGCGCAACCAGGCTACCGGCGACCACGGGTCTGCGCAGTCGAAGCGGTCGGTGAGCAGGCGGTCGCCGACGATGCCGCCCCAAACGAGGATGATGGCGACCGGGATGCCTGAGGCTAGGGCCCAGCGCCAGGCGGACTCCCGGCGGGCGACCAGCACGGCGACCACCAAGGCCACCAGCAGCGGCAGGCGCAGTGGTGGAAGCAGCGCGGCCAGGACCAGTGCGAGCACCAGCCCGATGCCCATGAGTGCCTCGCCTCGCGTGATCATGCCTGTCCAGCGTGGCCCGGGGCGACGGATGATGGAAGGGCCGGAGGATACCTGCCGGCCGTGCTATGGACTGGTCAGTCGCCCTCCACCTCGGCGCGCGACGATCTCCATCCCGCGTATCAGACTCATCCGGGCGTGCCACTCGAAGGCGACCAAGAGCAGCGAGCGCCTGGCGGTGGGCGGACGCTCAGCTCGGTCGGTCACACCCAGCGGTCCTGGCTCCCCATCAAGAGAGCGGGAAGTAATCGGGCTCGTTGCCCGGCTTCCACTTGATGTTGCAGCCCATGCTGGGTAGCTGCGGTTCGGCGACCGGCTCACCGGCCAGCACCGCATCGAGCGCTGCGCGGAGGTCGCGGCCGTCGACCGGCACATCATTGCCCGGGCGCGCACCGTCGAGCTGTCCCCGATAGACCAAGCGACGGTCGGCATCGAAGAGGAAGAGGTCGGGCGTGCAGGCTGCCCGATAGGCCTTGGCTACCGACTGGGACTCGTCGTAGAGGTAGGCGAAGCTGAAGCGGTGCCGCGCCGCGAATGCGGCCATAGCGACCGGGGCATCGTCTGGGTGCGTGTCCACGTCATTGGCGCAGATGGCGACGATGCCCACACCACGCGAACCGTAGTCACGGCCCAGTCGGGCGAGCTCGTCGGCGACGTGCTTGACGTAGGGGCAATGGTTGGAGATGAACATCACCAGCAGCGCGGGCGCGGCGGCGAGATCATCCCGCGCCACGGTGTCGCCGGACGAGGATCCGGGAGCGAGAAGTCGGGAGCAGGGGTACCCAGTGGGAGCATCGTGGAGGGGACGGCCATGAAACACCTCCGGTGTCGACAAGTGCGAGCGTGGGTGGGTCCGATCGATTCTGCCCGCTCCAGCGCCGTGGTGCGTCGGGGACCGCATGCCTGAGCTGCGCATCGGCACCTCGGGCTACCAGTATCGAGACTGGCGCGGCATCCTCTACCCAGCCGGACTGCCGCAGCGCCAGTGGCTCAGCTGCTATGCAGCGACATTCAGGACGGTGGAGATCAACAGCACCTTCTACGGCGTGCCCGCTGCGGCCACGGTCGCGCGGTGGGCCGCTTCGGTCCCGGACGGCTTCGTGTTCTCCGTCAAGCTCCATCGCTACGGCACTCACCTGAAGCGACTGCGCGACCCCGACTTGTGGCTTTCGCGCTCGCTCGATCCGCTGGCACCACTGGGATCGGCGCTGGGGCCGATCGTGATCCAGTTGCCGCCGCACTGGCACCGAGACGCGCAACGCCTGGCGCGACTGCTGGAGATGGCGCCCGACGGCCACCGCTACGTCGTCGAGTTGCGCGACCGCGACTGGCTGCATCCCTCGACCTGCCGGGTCCTCCGCGAGCATGGCGCTGCCCTCTGCCTCCACGACCTGTTCGCCGACCACCCGCGCCACCTCACCGCCGATTGGGTCTACCTGCGCTTCCACGGGCCCAATCCGAGGCGGCCCTATACGGGTGGCTATCAGCCGCCGACGATCAGAGGGGCGGCTCAGCGGATCAGGCGATATCTCGCCGAGGGCCTCGACGTCTACGCCTACTTCAACAACGATGGCGCCGGCCATGCCGTGCGCGACGCCTTGACGCTGCGCCGATATCTGCGAGATGGACCGTAAGCTGGACTCGATGTTCAGCCGACGAGCTGGCGTCCTCGGTCGCGGGCGGTTGTCGTGAAGTTGACAGGCCTTGGTCGCCACCTGCGAGACGTCTGCCATCCGGCCCATGCGACGGTGCCGACATGATCTCCCGCTTCCTCATGCGCCTGACCGATGCGCAGGCTCGCTGGGCACGTCCCCTGGGTGACCGCGGCCAGGGCCTGCTGAGACCCCTGTTCCAGCGCGCCGGGGGTATCACCGACGTGCTCAACGGCACCTGGCTGGGGCACCCGGTCCATCCGCTGCTGGTTGCCCTGCCCATCGGCATGCTCACGCTCATGGTCGTGCTCGACATCGCCGGCCAGGATGTGGCTGCCGATGTCGCCCTGACCCTCTCCCTGCTGGCACTCTTGGCGGCTGCCGTGACGGGTTCGGCCGATGCGGTCGACCTGCACGGCCACACGCGCACGGTCACCACTGTCCACGCCGCGACGATGATGCTGGCCACGCTCCTGCTGCTGCTCTCCCTGGTGCTGCGGACGGCCTCCGGCGACGATCGTGGGCTGGCGGTCGTGCTCGGGTTCGTGGGCTACCTCGTCCTGGCGCTGGGTGCCTGGATCGGCGGCGAGGTCGCGTACACACTCGGTTCCGGTGTCAACCGCAATGCCTGGCGGAGAGCGCTGGGAAGGGATTGGCAGGCGCTTGGCATCGATGGTGGCGATGATCTGCCGGAGGACGAACCCGTGCGCACCACTGCTGCCGGGCAGGCGCTGGTGCTGGTCCGCGAGGGCGAGACCGTGAGAGCCTTGCTTGACACCTGCGCCCACGCCGGCGGGCCGCTGTCGAAGGGCACCGTCCGCGATGGTTGCTTGGAGTGCCCCTGGCATGCGTCCCGGTTCGATCTGCGAGACGGTCGCGTGCGAGCCGGTCCCTCGGTGTACGACCAGCCAGCTTTCGAGGTCCGCCATGCCGAGGCGGGCGGCTACGAGGTCCGAGAAAGGATGCGCCGACCTCGCTGAGGCCGTGACTGCCACCTGCGACGCGCGGCCTGGTTCAGGAGCGCAGCAGGATCGACCAGCGGGACGTCTGTGCGCGCCCAGCGAGCGACGGCGGTCTCCAGGATCTCCCTGACGTTCTGGCGATCGGCAGTCGTGCCCACGGTCGATCGCTCGGCGCCACGAACGATGATGAGCCTGCCCCGTGGGCCGGGCGGCCACCAGGACAGATCCCGCAGGGCATCATCGAGCGCATCCCAGTTCCGTCCGACCCAACCGGGGAATGCCAGCCCGTGTGCGAAGGCCGCCAGGATGGTGCCCTTCTCCGATGCCGCACGCAGGTCCACGATGGTCGCGGCCCAACCGGCTGCCTCGAGCTCGGAGCGGATGCTGGCCGTCGGGCGTCGTGACTCGAGCCGATGGATGCCCGACCGCAGATCCGTTGGCAGTGGGTCGCCCGACAACGCCCGCGGGTTGGTCATGGCGCGACGAACCGGAACGAATCGTAGTGGTCGTCGGTGTAGTAGGCGGCCGTGTCGTCCCCGACCACGAGACGGCGCGCACCTCGGTCGGGGGAGCCGGGCGTGTCGACGGTGTATTCGCGGTAGTACCCGCTCGACCGGTGGGGCAGGATACCCTCACGATTCTGGAACGTGGAACCGTCCTGGTCATAGGGGTACGGCCCGCCGGCAGCGATGAGCGCGAGCGTTTTCAGCGCTTCAGCGGGCAGCTCGTCTGTGCGGACGATCGCGCCATCCCAGTCGGCCGGCGGTGCGCCCGCGAAGCGTGGCGATGCCGCAGGGTTCGCAGCGGCCGCTGGGGTCGCCGCCTCAGTCGAGAGGGAGGTCGCCTGAGTCCCCAGGCTGGCCGCGCCACGATCGATGCTCGAGCAGCCGCCCATGACGATCACCATGAGGCCCAGCATCGCAGCCAGGACGAAATGGCTGAGCGCCCGAGCCGGGGCTCGGTGGGAAGGCTTCATGCCCCAGAGGGTAACCGCCACTGGTGGCTCGAGTCGGGCTACCCTGTCTGACGTGGACACCGACGCTGTCACCGCCGCACGTGACCTCTTCCTCGATGACGGCAACCTCTATGGCTGTGCCGAGACCACCTTCATCGTGCTGGCGTCGGCCTTCGGCCTGTCCGATGGCGCCGACCCGGCAGCGGCCATGGCGCTCAACGGCGGACTCGCCTACAGCGGCGGGCCTTGCGGCGCCATCTCCGGGGCGGCACTGGCCATCGGGATGCTCGCCGGGCAGCGTATCGCCGACCACCGGACAGCCAAGCGGGTGGCGCGTCTCATCACGGCAGAGCTGATGGAGGAATTCGGTGCGGCATACGGTGCGACCGACTGCCGCATCCTGATCAACATGGACCTGCGGACCGAGGAGGGGCACAGGGCGTTCATCGACAGTGCCATCTGGCGCGACCGCTGCATGGCACAGATCGAGTTCGTGGTGGGACGCTTGGCGCCGCTGGCCGAGCAAGCCACCTGGGAGCAGGTGTTGCAGGAAGTCGACGAATGAAGGCTGAAGCCGGAGATACTCCGTTATCGCGGAGTGTCGGGTGCACGGACTTGTCGATGATTGCCCTCAGATAGCTCACGATCCGCTGCAGGCGAGACAACGGGATGCTAGCGTCCCGAACCGTGCCCCAGCTCCCGACGCTGCCCTACCTGCCGCACGCCCCGGATACGCCTTGTCGGCGGACGCCTTCATGGAGCCCGACCAACTCGTAGGCTTCAGCATCGCCCACCAAGCCGCTCAACGTCTTCATGCACTTCCACGACTTCTACGAGCTCGCGTTGGTGATCGTAGGTTCCGGCCTGCACTCGACCGCCGCTGGCTCGAGATCCCGTCCTCCACGGGCTCGACGATGGGCAAGAAACGCCTAGCATCATGAGCAGCGACGCAGCGCCGTACTTGGTCAGGATTGGCCTCGAATAGGACGTGATTGCTTCGCGCAGAATGGGAGCCAGCGCTGGAAGAAGTCGACGCGGCACAGAGTTGATACGCGCGTTCAGTCGGCGAGCGGGTTCCGCCAGCGGACCTCGGTGAATTGGGCGAAGTCCGTGTCGGCGGAGCAGATCTTCCAGACCGTGTTCGATGGCCAGAGCTGCGAGATGGGCATCAGGGACCAGGTTGCCGGAGATCTCGATATCGACCGAAGAGTCGCCCGAGCACGTCGGCGTGCCGAGCCGTCGGGACTGGCGTCCAGACGAGGTCGACCGCGAGCCAGTCGTGGACGAAACGCCAGGCATCGGCTGGTCGGAGCGGATGTGTCGTGGCCCGAGGATGCGTCGTGATCCGGAGGAACGCGTTCAGTGACTCCCATGGGATGCCGACCCGTCTGTCGCCATTCAGCTGGGCGGTCAGCCAGTCCGAAACCTTGCCATGTTCGGACACGGTCACGTCTGCCGCGTAGACGAGGAGATTTGCATCGATCAACATCAGAGGGACCAGGACTCAGCGAGCCGCTGGCCCGTCGAGCTCCTCGAGCGCTTCCGCAACGTTCGCCACATCGATCTTCAAGCCGATCCTGGCTCGACGTTGGCGGAACGGCGTGCGCTTGGGCTTCTGACGCAGACCCGCCCGGGCGAGCTGATTGACCGCCTCACTGACACCCAATCCCTGCTCGTGTCGTAGCCGCTCGATCGCGACCGCGACGTCATCGTCGAGGTTCACCGTCGTTCGCATGCTCGCAGCGTAGCATCACGATGCGATCGGATGGATGCACATGTGCGGGGTTTGCGAGCGACGGCCAGCGGGTGGCCGCGACCGTGGGCTCATCGACTCGGGCGTGACTTCCGGCGGCGGTTCGGTGGTGGTGTCCCGCTCGTGCCGATCAAGCGGCACCGGGGAGGGACCGGAGCGCACCCCGCCGCAACGGACCATGGTTCACCCGGGTAGGCGCGTTCGAGGAGCCCTCGGCCAGCGCTGGTGGCACGTGGGCCAAGAGCTGGGCCTTGACCCCGGTGAGGCCGGTCGGAACGCAAACCCTAGTGCCCGCGTCGGGCCGCCATCGCGAACGGGAGGAACCAGGCGTCGAGCGACTCGGGCGAGGAGCCGTGCTCGTTATCGCCGATGAGGTAGTCGCAGACGAGTTCTCGGGCCCTGGTCGATCTCGCGCAGGCGGTCTCGCCAACGCTCATCTGCGATCGTCAGATCGAACCGCTAGGCGACCGCTTCGTGGGAGTGAGACCCACGGGACGGAGCCGAGGCGGACGGTTTGGCTCTGGCCTTGCCCCAGAGTGTGGCTTTGGCGCGCCCGGCGAGACTCGAACTCACGACCTTCTGGTCCGCAACCAGATGCTCTATCCACTGAGCTACGGGCGCCCTTGAGACTGGCGGAGAGGGAGGGATTCGAACCCTCGGAGCAGGTTACCCCACTCACCGGTTTAGCAAACCGGCGCACTAGGCCTCTATGCGACCTCTCCGCAGCGGCGGGCCGATGGTAGCACGCACTCGCACGATGGCGAGTATCATCGACCTTCACCACCAGAACAGGCGTGCCGGGCACTGTCCGTCGCGCCTTTTGAGCATCAGTGGCCGGCGGGAGTCCCCCACTCGACCACGCTGCGGACGGCCCGCCGCCCGCGTATCCGGGAGATGATGGTCATGTCCAAACGCGTCGTCCTTCTGGGCCAGCCGGTCACGCACTCGCTGTCCGAGGCGCTGCAGGAAGCAGCCTTCGCCGCGGCCGGCATCGATGCCCACTACGAGCCCATCGACACACCCACGGTGGATCTGGCCAAGGCCATCAAGGCGCTCCGCGGCGAGGAGTACCTGGGCGCCAACATCGGCCACCCGCACAAGGATCGCGTGGTGCCGCTGCTCGACCGCCTCACCGATGAGGCGCAGGTGACCGGGGCCGTCGACACCATCACCCGTGACGGCGATCAGCTGGTCGGGCACAACCTCGACGTGCGCGCGTTCAAGCCCGCGCTCGAGGAGCTGGTGGGCAACCAGAAGATGCCACGCAACGCCGTGGTCATCGGAGCCGGTGGCGGTGGTCGCGCCGCCATCTACGCGCTCATCTCGATGGGCTTCCAGAACATCGCGCTCTTCAACCGCCACCTCCATCGCGGCGAGCGACTGGTCAAGCACTTCGCGCGCAGCGCGTCCCACATGGACCTCAAGGCACGACCCTGGCACGAGTCGGTCATCGAGGCGGAGCTGGCCAAGACCGACATCCTGGTCAACGCCAGCGCCATCGGCGCCGATCCGGATGAGACGCCCATCCCGGCCGAGCTGTTGCCGCCGGACATCCTGGTGCTCGACCTGCATGTGGTGCCGGAGGAGACGCGCCTGCTGCGGGAAGCCAAGGCCGCCGGCGCCAAGCGTGCCGTCAACGGTGACGTGATGCTCATCGAGCAGACCGTGGCCGCCTTCGAGCTGTGGACCGGTGAGACCGCTCCGCTCGACGTCATCAGGAAGACGCTCAAGGCTGCCCGCAACAAGCCCGACGTCCCGGTGCCGGCGACCGACGAGTCCGGGTCGTCGGACTCGGAGCAGGAGACTCCCGCCACCGAGCGGGAGGCCGACGAGGCGAGCGCGACCGAGTGATCGCCGAGGAGACGCACCCCTCGACCCTGGCGACCGAACGCCGCTTCGCCATCGAGGCTGTGGTGGCGGCCAGCCGACTGACCAGGGCCGTGCGGGATGACTTCGACCCCACCGACGCGGTGGCCAAGGCCGACTCCTCGCCGGTCACGGTGGCCGACCTGGGCGCCCAGGCACTCGTGCGCATGGCCCTCGCCGAGGCGCTCCCCGGTGACGGCATGCTGGGCGAGGAGGACTTCGGTCCCCTGGCCGAGTCGACCGAGTTGGCCGATGCCGTCCTGGCGCGAGTGCGGGCGCAGCGACCCGATGTCACACTCGATGACGTCCACGCGGCCCTCGATGCCTGTGACGACCCAGCCGGTCCGGGGCGACGCTGGTGGACGCTCGACCCGGTCGACGGCACCAAGGGCTTCCTGCGCAACGAGCAGTACGCGGTCGCGCTGGCGCTCATCGAGGACGGCGAAGTGGTGCTGGCCGTGATGGGCTGTCCCAACCTCCCCTACTGTGGCGAGCCGGGCGATCCCTCCGTTGCCGGCCCCATCGGCGTGTTGTTCGTCGCGGAGCGTGGTGCGGGTGCACGCATGATGCCGCTCGCGGAGGCATCGGCCGATCAGTTCGGTGAACCGATCCACGTCGCCGCTCCGGTCGCGACATCGGAGGCGCGCTATGCCGAGTCGGTCGAGGCCGCCCATTCCGACCGGTCGGAGGCGGCCCGTATCGGTGCCGCCCTGGGCATCACCGCCGAGCCGATACGCCTCGATTCACAGACGAAGTACGCCATGGTGGCGCGAGGTGATGCCTCGATCTACCTACGCGTGCCCCGCGGCGACTACCGCGAGAACATCTGGGACCACGCCGCCGGCATGCTCATCGTGGAGGAGGCCGGCGGGCGCGTGTCCGATGTCGAGGGCAAGCCATTCGATATCACCACCGGACAGCGCATGACGGCTAATCATGGTGCCGTCGTCACCGCGGCGAGCATCCACGACGAGGTCGTCGCGGCCGTCAGGGGTGTGCTGGAGGGCTAGTCTTCGGTCGCATGGGTGATACTGGCGTCAACATGACCAAGGTCGGTCGCGCCGGGATCCAGATGGCGCTCATCCTCACGATGGCGATCGCCGCCACGAGCATCGGAGCCGTGACGCTCGGCCAGTCGCCTGGGGACGATGGGCCGTCGCCTCCAGCCCTTGCCGATGACGAAGTCTTGGGGTTCCTCCCCTACTGGGAGCTGGGGCGTGCTGGCGACATCGACCTCGGCGTCCTCACGACCCTGGCCTGGTTCGGTGTCGAAGCCGGCCGCGATGGACGACTGGTCCGGGAGACCGTCGATGGCGAGCCGGTGCCGGGCTGGGAAGGCTGGACGAGCGAGACGTTCGCGCAACTGCGCGAACGCGCACGAGTCGCGGATGTGCGTGTGATCTTGACGGTGGAGCGGTTCTCCTGGGACAAGGCGGGGAAACGGACGACCAAGGCGCTGCTCACCGATCCCGACGCCCGGGCCGCGCTGGTGCAGGACATCGTCGATGTCGTCACGGCGGGCCAAGCGGACGGCGTGAACCTCGACTTCGAACCGCTCCCACGACAGTCCCGAGGAGACTTCGTGCGCCTGGTGCGCGGGCTACGTCGCGGGCTCGATACGGTCGACCCCACGCTCCAGCTGACGTTCGACCTGACCCCGGATGTGGAGAGTTTCCCGCTCCGCCGGTTGGTGGCTGACGGCGCGGCAGATGCCGCGGTGCTGATGGGCTACGAGTACCGGACGTTGGGTAGCAGGGTCGCGGGCTCGGTCGCTCCTCTGCGTGACCCCGATGGACTCGACGTGCGTGAGTCGGTGGCGCGGGCGCTCACGAAAGCCCCGGCCGACAAGGTCATCCTGGCCATGCCCTGGTACGGAAGAGCATGGTCGACCCGCTCCGACCAGCCCGGCTCGCGGACCCGCAGTGGCGATCGCTTCCTCGATCCGGCGACTGCGCTCTACCGCGTCTCGCTTCCTCGGGCAGCGACAGCCGGACGCAACTGGGACGCGCAGCAGGGCTCAGCATGGAGCGCATATCGCTCGCGAGCGTGCGAGACCTGCCCTGTGAGCTGGCGACAACTCTGGTACGACGACGCCGACAGCGTGCTGGCCAAGGCCGGGCTGGCCCGGCGCAAGGGCCTGCGTGGCGTCGGAATCTGGGCCCTCGGCTACGACGGCGACAGGCCCGAGCTGAGGTCTGCCCTGAGGTACGGTCTTGAGCGCCGCCCGGATCGATCGGCACCGACGGGTACTGCACGCGTGGAGGCGGGGAGCGTGATCACGGAACACGATGGTCGGGTGGTGGTCGGCCCGCGGGCATCGCTGGCCCTGGAGGCAACGGACGGACCGGAGGGGAGTGGTGTCGCCTTCGTGCGCGTCTCGACGCGCAGCAAGCTGACCGATAGCGGGGCACTCCGGCACGGGACCACATTCCCGGCCGGCGAGTCGGTGACGGTGGCACTGCCCGGCGCAGAGCCCATCGACGACGTCTTCGCACCGGGCGGGGGTCCCGAACCTGACCCGAGCCTGGCTCCGACCGCTGCACCGGAACCGCCGGCTGCCTCGGCGCTCGAGCCGTTGGCCATCCATGTGCAGTGGCGCGATATCGCGGGCAACTGGTCCGAACCGCTGGTACTGCGCGTGCTACTGGATGCGGCGTCGTCTGACCGCTGATCGCCGAGCCGGTATCCGCTTTTCCTCCAGATAGGGTGATGCCTGAGCCAGACCCCTGGGGTTCTCGCCGACATCCCACGGGGAGCCGCATCCCGGTGCTGGGTTGCCTGCTCCTGGCCGTCGTCAGCCCGACGGCCGGTCGCTACTTCATCGACCTCACCAGCGGCCTACCACCCAAGCAGTTCATCCGTGGCGAGTGGTTAGTGGCCATCGCGGCGCTGCCCGGAGCCGTCTGGATCGTACTCTACGCGTTCGGAGCCGGCACCTGGGGTGCCGTCGCCGGCGCGTTCTTCGTGGGCTTCGGTCTTCGGGTCCTGGCACTCTATCGTGGCTGGGAGGAACCCATGGCGTCGGAGCCGGAGGGTGTGTATCAGCACTCCGACGGGCGGCCGCTGCTAGGACGCAAGCTCGCCGGGAAGTCCAAGCGTGAGATGCACGACCTGGGTCTCGACATCGAGCCCGACCCTCCGTCCACGGGAGGTGAGTCCGTCCCGTCCCATTGATTTCGATCCCTGACAGGTAGGGGAACCAGTAGGAGAAGGAATGGCCACGAGATCACACGCCAACAGACAGTCGCTGCCGGCCTCGCCGGCTGACAGCCACCTGGTCTCAACGGTCGGACGGCCGCCCGGCTGTCGTCCGACGACCACTACCAAGATGGAGGTATGTCGATGACCGGGTCTGACCATGGATCCACAGGCGGGGTCGCCGCCATAGAGGGCTCGGCACCCAAGAACGCCAAGATCGTCCTGCTGTCGCTGATCGTGGTCGCGGCCGTCGCGAACCTCAACCTTTCGGTCGCCAACGTCGCGCTGCCGTCCATCGGCCAATCGTTCGACTCGTCGCAGACGATGCTCGACCTCATCGCCGTGGGCTACTCGCTCGGCCTGGCCGCCTCCGTCCTCTGGTTCGGAGCACTTGGCGACCGGTACGGCCGCAAGATGATGATCATCCTGGGTATGGCCCTGGCCATCCCAGCCTCGATCGTGGCGGCCTTCGCCCCCTCGGACACCGTGCTCCTCGGGGCCCGCATCGTGGGCGGCGTCTCGGCCGGCCTCGCCTATCCCACCACGCTGGCACTCATCACCGCCCTGTGGTCAGGCCCGGCACGGACGCGCTCGATCGCCATGTGGTCCGCCCTGGGCGGCGGCGCGGCCATGCTCGGCCCGCTGCTGGCAGGCTTGCTGCTCGAGTTCTTCGCCTGGGGTTCGGTCTTCATCATCACGGTCCCCATCGCGCTCCTCGCCCTGTACATGGCCTGGAAGAACGTGCCCGCCCACGTCAACGAGTCCGTTCTGGGCGTGGACAACATCGGCGGCATCCTGTCCGCGATCATGATCGGTGCCCTGGTGGTGGCCCTGAACTTCATCACCGTGCCCAACCTGCAGACGCTTGCGGTCGGCCTCATCGTGGTGGCCGTCATCGTGCTGTTGCTCTTCGTGTTCCGCCAGAAGCGCGCCGCCAACCCGCTCTATGACCTGAAGATCGCTGCGCGCAAGACGTTCTGGGTGGCCGCCATCGGCGGCATCATCGTCTTCGGTTCGCTGATGGGTATCGCCTTCGTCAACCAGCAGTACCTCCAGGACGTGCTTGGCTATGGCACGCTCGCGGCCGGCGCGGCCATCCTACCGGCTGTCTTCTTCATGGTCGTCGTCGCACCTCGCTCGGCCAAGCTCGTCCACGATCGCGGATCGCGGGCGACCCTGCTGCTGGGGCAGGCGTTCCTGGCTCTCTCCTTCGTGGGCATGTTCTTCCTGTGGCAGGAAGACAGCCCGTACTGGCTCGTCGCCGTCCCGCTCTGCCTCATGGGCATCGGCGTCGGCCTCGCCGGCACACCGTCGTCCAACTCGCTGACCGGTTCGGTGCCGGTGCGCCGCGCGGGCATGGCCTCCGGTACGGCGGACCTGCAGCGCGACCTCGGTGGTGCGCTCATGACCTCCATCTTCGGGGCACTGCTGACCGTCGGCTACGCGTCCTCCATGGGCGTGGCCATCTCGGAGTCTGGCCAGGACGTGACCGCCACCACCCAGAGCCAGCTGCAACTCTCGTATGCCAGCGCGGCGAACATGGCCGAACAGTATCCGCAGTACAGCGACGAGATCCTCGCGGCGGCCAAGTCGTCCTTCCTCGAGGGCGACCAGCTCGCCTATGTCGCCGGCTTCGTGGCGGTCCTCATCGGCGCCGGGCTGGTGTTCCTCTTCTTCCCCAAGAAGGACGAGGAGGAGAAGATGCGCCTGGGATACCTGGCCGAGGACGAAAATGGAGTCGCAGGAGCGGTGCCACCTTCGCCCGGGGGCACGACACCGCCCGTCGGACCGCCCATGGCCGGGGGCACCGAAGGCGGTGGTGGCGCCCCCTGAGCACGCGACTCCGCAGCTCCTGAACGCCCGGCCGTTTCGCCCGATCCGGACGATGCCCCAAGAAGTCGGGTGAGCGTATGGTTTCGATGTGGTGCCAGGCGGTGGACGCACTCGTCGCGGCGGCCGGCGATACGAACTGCGCCAGCATGGCCGCTGAGGCTTCGGCGGCTGTGTCCGGGGCCGAGGCAAGCATGAAGGCTGAGGCTTCGGCAGTTGTATCGGGGGCCGAGGAGAGCATGGCCGCCGCGGCTGGCGCTGTCGAAAGCGCCGTGGCGTCGCTGCTTCCCGAAGCGAGCCCAGCGGCCTGATCCATGGCCAGGTAGCGGGGTCGATCACCCCGGACTTCTGCCAGCGAGCAAACGAACCGGCCCCGGCGACTTGCTGGGGCCGGTTCGCACGTCATCCTGGACGACGCCGGTGGGCCGAGTCTGTCAAGGGCAAGCCCTTCGATCTCACCAGCGTTTCGGCGAGCCCCTGCTCCCCCAGTCAAGTCGGGGCACATCTCAGTCACGCTGAGGGCATGTCCACGCGCCGGAGGGCGTCGGGATGAGAAGCAGGGGTCGAGTCCATCTGCCGACCGATCGCGGAGCCGAACCGCGGATGCATCGTCGGCAACACACCAATCATCCTGGCGGACTGCATATCTCGAGCAGAAGCCCGAGATATGCCCCATGGGCGACTCTGATATGCGCCGACCCGACTGACGGGCTGAGGCCGATGCCGCGGGCATATCTCGATCGGCTAGCTCGCTACGACCTCGCAGAGCACACGCGCGAACGGCACCGCGTCGCCATAGGTGTCGTAGAGCGGCGCCAGCGCCATACCGAAGGGGATCTCGAAGTGATCTCGCAGCGATGGGACCGGGTCGGCCATCTCCAGCTGTGCGCTTGCGATCCGTCGGCTCGTGCCTCGTCCACGTGTCCCCTCCGAGAACGCGCTGCTAGCGCCGCGTCGCCGCCGCGAGTGAGCGCACCAGCGCCGCCATCTTGTCGATATCGCGGCCGTCCGGACCGAGCGCATCGACCAACGCTGACGCGGTGATGATGCCGTCGGCGACCGGGGCCAGCTGACGGGCTTGGGCGGGCTTGGAGACGCCGAAGCCGACCGCCACCGGGACGGGGCTGACGGCACGCACATCCTTCAGGAAATGCTTGACGCCTGTTGGCAACGATGTCCGTGCACCGGTCACGCCGGCCAGCGAGACGGCGTAGAGGAAGCCCTGGCTGCGCGAGGCCACGAATGCTCGGCGAGCGACGGGCGTGGTGGGGGCCACGAGGTAGACGATGCCGATACCGAAGCCGGCGGCCTCCGCCTCCAGCTCGGCACCTTCGTCGGGCGTCAGGTCGGCCAGGATGAAGCCCGACACGCCGGCCTCACCCAGGCGTCGCAGCACGGTCTGGCCGTCCGCCCCGCCGAGGACCTGGTTGACGTAGCCCATGGCCACCAGCGGGATCTGCGGCCGTGCCTCGTGGATGCGGCCGACCAGGGCGATGGAGTCGTCGAGTGAGGCCCCGTTGGCAAGCGCCACGATCGATGCGCGCTGGAGGGTGGCCCCATCGGCCAACGGGTCGGAATAGGGCAGCCCGATCTCCAAGAGGTCGGCACCGGCTTCGATCTGGGCGAGGGCGATGGCGAACGAGGTGTCAGCATCGGGATAGCCGGCTACGGCATAGGTGATGAGCGCGGCGCGACCGTCGTCGTTGGCGGCGCGGATGGCGGCCGTGATGCGGGCCGGGCCAGCGATGATCGCGGTCATGCCGACTCCATGCCGGTCGAGCCGGACACGCCGGCCATCAGGCGCTCCTCGATGGCGGCGATGTCCTTGTCGCCTCTGCCGGACAGGCCCAGCAGGATGATGTCGTCGTCGGCCGCGGCCTCGATGCCGTCACCGCGCAGCAGGTCAAGCAGCGCGTGGATGGCGTGCGCCGGTTCCAGCGCCGGCAGGATGCCCTCGGTGCGCGTCAGCAGCCGCACGCCCTCGAGTGCCTCATCGTCGGTCGCGCTCAGGATCTCCAGCCGAGCGGCTTCGAACAGCGCCGAGAGCTGTGGGCCGATGCCGGGATAGTCCAGGCCGGCAGAGATGGAGAAGGCTTCGGTGATCTGGCCGTCATCATCTTGCAGCAGGTACGAACGCGATCCGTGCAGCACGCCCGCGCTGCCGGCCGCCAGTGCCGCGGCGTGGCGACCACCAAGCCCCTCCCCCGCGGCCTCGACGCCGACCAGGCGGGTGGCGGTCTCACCGATGAACCGCGTGAAGAGGCCGATGGCGTTGGAACCGCCGCCGACGCAGGCCATGGCGATGTCCGGCAAACGCCCCTCGACAGCACGCACCTGCTCGGCAGCCTCATCGCCGATGATGCGCTGCAGGTCACGCACGATGGTTGGGAAGGGATGTGGCCCCACCGCCGATCCGAGCACATAGTGGCTGGTCTCCACGTTGGTGACCCAATCGCGCATCGTCTCGTTGACGGCATCCTTGAGCGTGGCCGTGCCGCTGGTCACCTCGCGCACCTCGGCACCGAGCGCGCGCATCCGAAGCACGTTGGGCGCCTGGCGGCGGATGTCCTCCGCGCCCATGTAGACGACGCAGTCGAGGTCGAGCAAGGCACAGGCGGTGGCCGTCGCGACGCCGTGCTGGCCGGCACCGGTCTCGGCGATGACGCGGTGCTTGCCCAGGCGCTGGGTGAGCAGCGCCTGGCCCAGGGCGTTGTTGATCTTGTGGGCGCCGGTGTGGTCAAGGTCCTCACGCTTGAGATAGAGACGCAGAGCCCCGGGCACGCGACCGCTGCGTCGTTCCAGCTCGGCCGCCAGGCGGTCGGCGCGGTAGACCGGTGTGGGGCGACCGACGAAGGTCGTCAGCAGTTCGCGGAACTCGGCCCAGAATGAGGGGTCGGCCCGAAGCTCGTCGTAGGCCGCCTCCAGGTCGAGCAGGGCGGCCATCAGCGTCTCGGGCACGAATCGACCACCGAAGGCGCGGTCGCGACCCCAATGGCCTCGGTCGTCGGCATCGAGCAGCCCGGGATCGATGGGGCGCGGACCGAAGGGCACAGTGGGCCGGTAGAGCCGAGCGGCGTTGGCGCGCTTGACGAAGAGCGCGACCTTGAGTGGATCCTTGATTGGCCGACCCTCTGGTCGCGGAGTCGGTTCGACGCCGCTGGAGGTATCGACGCCGATGGCCGGGAGGTCGATCAGCGCACTCGCGACGTTGGCAGCAGAAAGACCACCGGCGATGATGACCGGCACGCGACCGGCGATGGCGCGCGTGATCGCGGCTGAGGCGCGGCGCCCGGTGCCACCGAGCGCTGCCGGGTCGCTCGTATCGAGCAGGATCGCCTGCAGGTTCGACTTGGCCTGGTAGGCCTCGGCCAGTCCGGCAAGGTCGACCGCAGCCGCCTCGGCATCGTCCGGATCGTCGGTTGGGGGGACGTGGAGCACCTTCAGCACCGGCAAGGGGATGGCGTCGAGGTCGTCGGGCGATTCCGAGCCGTGAAGCTGGACTGCGTCCAGGTCGAGGCGAGCAGCGATGGCGGCGACCTCGAGCGGATCGACGGTCGGCGAAGACGCCCAGCAGCAGCGGGCCGTTGCCCGGCGCATCGGCAGCACGGGCGGCAGCGATGAGCGCCGCGGCCTCAGGCTCTTCGAGGGCACGCGGGGTGCCGGGCACGAGATTGAGTCCGATAGCGTCCGCACCGGCGCCGATGGCCGCAGCCAGGCCGGCCGCCTCGGTGATGCCGCAGATCTTCACGAACGGCGCCCGGCCATCCACAGCGGGGTCCACCCCGGGGCCGGGCACCGCGCCGGCTGCCACCAACGTGGCCACGCGCGCCTCGACGGACGCGGAGTCCGAGCCGGAGCGCATGGAGTATCCTCGCCTACCAGGGCCGCGTCGAAGCCGTGTGCGCGCCAGCGGCGGACGGTGGCGGCATCGCGCACGCCCGATTCGGCGATCACCAGCCGGTCGTCCGGCACCAGGCCGCGGAGCCGCTCGCACAGGCGCGGGTCGACGCCCAGCGTCTTGAGATCGCGGTTGTTGATGCCGATGAGACGTGCGTCAGTGGCGACGGCAGCTGTGACTTCCTTCGCCGAGTGCGCCTCCACCAGCGGCTCCAGGCCGGCCTCGAAGGCCTGACGGACGAGTCGCACGAGGCGCTTGGCTGGATGCAGGGCGGCCAGCAGCAGCACGGCATCAGCGCCGGCCGCGCGCAGCAGTGGCAGCTGCCGCGGGTCGACCACGAAATCCTTCGCCAAGACCGGCAGGGTGGTGGCCGCCCGTGCCGCGCGCAGGTCATCGATCGAGCCACCGAACCAGTGCGGCTCCACGAGCACGGAGATCATCGAGGCGCCGCCGGCCTGGTAGGCGCGGGCTCGCTCGGCGACATCCAACCGTCCATCGACCATCGACCCGGCCGATGGCGAACGACGCTTGATCTCGGCGATCAGGTGCAACCCCGACCGAGCCAGCCGGCCGACGACGTCGCGGCGGGGTGGGCCGGGCGGTGTCTCGCGCACGATGGCCCGCAGGTCCCGGTCGCCCAGTTCGGCCGCGATGTCAGCTGCGCGTCGCTCCGCGATCTCAGCCAGGACTGAAGCCGGAGAAGGCATCAGCCGGCCCCCTCGGCGGCGACGCTACCCGCTCGCGACCGCAGCCGTAGCCGCTCCAGCAGGTCCCAGGCGGCACCCGAATTGATGGTCGCCTGGGCCAGTGCCACACCCTCGCGTACATCGCCGGAGTGACCGGCCACGACCAGGCTGGCACCCGCGTTGAGCACGACCACGTCGCGTGGCGCGCCGGTCACCCGGCCCTGGAAGATGGACTCGATCAGCGCCGCGTTGGCGATGCCGTCGCCTCCTTCGAGCGAGCGAGTCGGGGCGCTGGGGAGGCCATGGTCGGCGCGAGTCAGGCTCCGACGCTCGACGCCATCTGGCGTGACGTCAAAGACGATGCCGCTGTCATCGAGCGGCAATTCATCGATGTGGTCGCCGGTGACGACGAAGGCACGTTCCGCGCCCAGGGCATGCAGTGCCTCAGCCGCCTTGCGCGCCATCTCCTCGTCGGGCACGCCCATAAGCTGCCGGCGGGGCTGTGCCGCGTTGGCGATGGGTCCGATGAAGTTGAACGCGGTGCGGACCCCCAGCTCCATGCGCACCGGCCCGACGTGGCGCATGCCTGGATGGAATGCCGGTGCGTGCAGGTAGGCGTAGCCTTCATCGCGCAACGACGCCTCAGCCGCCTCGCGGTCGAGCTCCACCGTGAGGCCCAGGGCAGCCATGGCATCGGAACTGCCGGAGATGCCGGAGACCGCGCGATTGCCGGTCTTGGCCACGGTCACCCCCGCCGCCGCCGTGACCAACGAGGCAGCCGTGGAGATGTTGAACGTCTGGTGGATGTCGCCGCCGGTTCCGCAGGTGTCGATGGTGCCCTCCGGGGCCGCCACCCGGACCGAGCGAGAGCGCAACGCCCGGACGAACCCGGTGAGCTCGTCGGTGACCTCGCCGCGGACGCGCATGCCCACCAGCACGGCCGCCAGCTGCGCCGGGGTCACCTCGCCATCGAGGACGGCAGCCATGAACTCTTCGGCCAGTTCGGCCGAGAGTGGCTGGCCGGCCGAAACGGTCCGCAAGGTGGCACGGATCATCTCGGAGGTCGCATCGGGCACGGGGTGGGATCTCCTTGGGGGTCGATCGGCGATGGGTGCGCGGTCCGAGCATGCTACCTGAGCCGGGTGCCGCGGCGCCGGAGTGGCCTGGTCTTCGACCCTGATCCGCAGTGTCGACAAGGGCCGGCAGCCTGCTATCGTGCCTGCGTGACAGTGCAGACCACGGAGGCGTCGGCCGCCTCGCTCGACTCCCCGACGCCCGAGGACGTGCGCGTCGCCTTCGCCGACACCTGGGGCGACATGGGTCCGGCCTGGAACGTGACGCCGTCAGTGGCACGCGTGCACGGCTACCTGCTGGCGGCCGGCGGCACACTCACCGAGCGCGATGTGCGAGAGGCCCTGGGGCTCAGCCACCGCGCCGCTTCTTTGGCGCTCGCGGAACTCGAGGAGTGGCGTCTGGTCGAACGCCTGGAGGACCCGCGGCGCGACCCTCGGCCCGGCCCATCGGCCGTGGCCTGGCGGGTGGTCGGCGATCGTTGGCGCTGGTTCCAGCGAGTGGCAGAGGAGCGCCGGGCGCGTGAGGCCGATCCGTTGCAGCCGCGCCTGGCCGTGTGCCTGGAGTTGGCCGACCAGGCGGTGGATGCCTCGCCCGATGACATCGAAGCGCGGCGTCTGCGCAGCTGGATCGGCGGAGATCCAGGGCCTGGCCACATTGTTCGACCGTGCCCTGCGCACGCTCTCACGGGCCGAGGCCGATGAGATCGCCGGGGGCTTCGCAGTGTTGGCGCGGGTGTCGGACGAGACGCTCGACAACCTGCTACGCCTCTTCGGCTCCCTGCCCGAGGACGAGCTGGCCGAGACGCTCGAATCGATCTCCCGCACCTCGCCCGCGACCGCGCGACGGGTGATGAAGGCCGCCAACCGTATAGCACGTTTGAGTCGCTAGGGGTCCTCCGCGCGGGCGCTCGACACCTACAATCGAGCCATGAGCGCAGACAGTTCCATCGCGGGCGCGATGCCCGACGCGATGCCCGGCCTGATCAAGCGCGCCAAGGGGCCTGAGAACGTCGGGCTGGCCACCGTTCCGCGACCTAGTGCGGGTCCCGACGAGGTCGTCATCGAGGTCTTCGCGACCGGCATCTGCGGCACCGACCTTCACATCCAGCACGATGAGTTCCCCAGCATCCCGCCGGTGGTCATGGGCCACGAGGTGACCGGTCGTGTCATCGAGGCCGGCCCAGGTGCGGAAGACTGGATCGGCAAGCGCGTGGCGCCGGAGACGTACTTCTACACCTGTGACACCTGTGACGCTTGTCGAGCCGGCCGGCGGAACCTATGCCCTACGCGTCGCTCCATCGGATCGGCACGTCAACGGCGGCTTCGCCACGCACGTGCTGGTGCCCCAGCGCAACCTGCACGAGGTGCACGGGTCGGTGGGCGAGCACGCCGGGGCCTTGTACGAACCACTCAGCTGTGTGGCGCAGTGTCTGTGCGACCCAGCCGTCGCCTCGCCCGGCGACACGGCCCTCGTGGTCGGCCCCGGTGCCATGGGCATCCTCAGTGGACAGGTGCTACGGGCACAGGGTGCCACGGTCACCATCTCCGGCACGCCTGCCGACCAACAACGCCTGGACATCGCCGCCTCGCTGGGACTCAAGCCGGTACTGGCTGCCGACCTCGATGGTGCGATCCCCGGTGTCGGCTTCGACGTGGTCGCGGACGCCTCCGGCAACGAACGGGGCATCGATGCCGGCTTGCGCGCGGTGCGCAAGGGCGGCCACTACGTCCAGGTCGGCCTGGCTGGCAGACCCATCGCCGTCGACATCGACCTGGTCTGCCTCAAGGAGTTGGTGGTCACGTCGGGCTTCGCCAGCACGCCGCAGTCGTGGCACCGGGTGGAGAAGCTCATCGCGCAGGGCCACGTCGTGCTCGACCCGCTCGTCACCGACGTCTCGCCCCTGTCGCGTTGGGAGGCCTCGTTCGGACGCACGCGCCGGGCCGACGGCCTCAAGCTCATGCTCGATCCACGAATGGACGGCTAAAGGAGACCGAACCGATGTCCAGCACCTTCAGCCTCGAAGGCAAGAACGCCGTCGTCACCGGACTGTCCAGCGGCATCGGCCAGGCCATCGCTGAAGCACTCGCGCGTGAGGGAGCCAACGTCGCCGGCGATTACCAGAAGGATTCGGCCGGCGCCGCCGAGACGCAGCGACGTATCGAGGCCCATGGCCGCGAGGTGCTCATCCTCCAGGGCTCCACCGCCGACGAGGCCCACATCGACGCCTTGGCCGACCAGACCGCGGAGCGCTGGGGCAGTCTTGACATCTGGGTCAACAACGCCGCGCGCATCTTCGTCAAGCCGTTCCTGCAACTGACCACCGAGCAATGGCACGGGCTACTGGCGGCCAACCTGCATGGCTACATGTTCGGCTGCCGGGCCGCAGCGCGGAAGATGGCCGCGCAGGATGGTCCAGGGCGCATCATCAACATCACCTCCCAGTCGGACGTGCAGGCCATCAACGGCTTCAGCGCCTACATCACCGCCAAGGGCGGCATCAACGGACTCACCCGCGTGCTGGCGTTGGAGCTGGCCCCGTACGACATCACCGTCAACGCGGTCTCACCGGGACCCACCGACACGCCCCTGAACACGACGGCCTGGACGCCCAAGGCACGCGCCACCTACGTCGAGCGCATCGGCCTGCATCGCATCTCGGTGCCCGAAGAGACGGCCGACGTGGTCTGTTTCGTGGCCTCGCACGCGTCACGCTTCATGACCGGGCAGGAGATCGTCATCGACGGCGGCCTCTCGATCAACGGCAACGTGGGCCACGCTGAGACCGACATCGAGGGCGGCGCCGTCAAGGCGTAGGCGCGGAGGCAGCCGACCTGGCCGCCGCGCCGCTCGCGAGGCAGCGGCGTGCTTGCGTGGTCAGGTGAGTCGCCGGGTGCGTCGGGCCGGCGCGACCAGCCGGCTGTGACTACCCGCCGGCTGTGACTACCCGCCGGCGGCGGCCTCGACGTGGTCCGTCGCCGATACCATCTCACCCTCGATGAAGTCGAGGTCCCCGGTGATGACCTTCTCGACTTCCTCGATGGTCGTGGTCTTGGGGTCGATGTCATCGGCCACCACCTGGCCTCGCCGAAGCACCACGATGCGGTCCACCACCTGGAAGACGTGGTGGATGTTGTGGGCGATGAAGATGCAGGAGTGGCCGGAGTCGCGCGCATTGCGCACGAAGCGCAGCACGCCCTGGGTCTCGGCCACGCCCAGGTTGTTGGTGGGCTCATCGAGGATGATCAGCTCGCTGTCGAAGTGCATGGCGCGCGCGATGGCGACGGCCTGGCGCTCACCACCGGACAGGGCGTTGATGGGTGTCTTGGCCGGGATGTCCTTGGTGATTCCGACCTCACCCAGCAGCTTGACGGCCACCTCCTCCATGAGCCCCTTGTCCATGCGGTTGAAGATCCGCGGCCCTTTGAGCGGCTCGCGACCCAGGAACAGGTTGCGTGCGATCGACAGCTGCGTCACCAGTGCCGAGTCCTGGTAGATGGTCTCGATACCCATGCTGATGGCGTCGTTGGTGTCCTTGATCGTCACTGGCTTAGCGTGCCAGTACAGCTGCCCGGTCGTGAGCGGCACGGCACCGGAGATGATCTTGATGAGTGTGGACTTGCCGGCGCCGTTGTCGCCAAGCAGGCCGACGATCTCGTTGGTGCCGAAGCGGAGGTCCACGCTCTCGAGCGCCTGCACGCGCCCGTAGAACTTGGAGATGGCTTCGAGTCGAAGCAGTTCGTCAGTCATTTGGCTACATCGCTCGCTGTCGTCGTTGCATGTACGAATGCAGCGCCATCATGCCCAGGATGATGGCCCCGATGAAGATCTTGTAGGCCAGCGCGGGCGCTCCCGCCATGACGATGCCGTTGCGCATGACGCGTAGCAACAGCACCCCGATGACGGTGCCGATGACGGTGCCCTTCCCGCCGGTCAGGACCGTGCCGCCGATGACCACCATGGCGATGACTTCCAGCTCATAGCCATCACCACTGTTGGGGTTGGCGGAACTGACGCGGATCGAGCTGGTGACGCCGGAGTAGGCTGCCACGACCGCGGTCAGGATGAAGAGTGAGATCTTGGTGCGCGCCACGCGGACACCGCGTGCCGTGGCCGCCAACGGGTTCCCCCCGGAGGCCTGGATCCAGTTGCCGTACTTGGCCGACATCAGCACGTAGCCGAGGACGATCGCCAGCAGCGCGAACCAGAAGAGCGACGTGTAGAGCTTGAGCTCACCCCACGGTGTGCCGAAGGAATGGTCGCTCACGAGGATCTCGGCGAGGATCGAACCCTCCGCAGCCCACGTGCGCTGCGGGAAGCCTTGCGTCAGCCACAAGGCGGCGCCCCGGACGACCAGGAGCATGCCCAGCGTCACGAGGAACGAGGGGATGCCCAGCTTGGTCACGAACAACCCGCTGGTCAGGCCGATGAGCACCGCCACGCACATGGTGATGAGGAAGGCGACTTCTAGCGAGAAGATGCCCTCGTTGAAGAAGAACCACATCAGCACAGCCGCGAAGCCAAAGACCGAGCCGACCGAGAGGTCGAATTCGCCCGATGTCATGAGCAGCGTCATGGCCAGGGCGATCATGCCCAGCTCGGGCGTGAACGCCAGCAGGTTGCCGACGTTCAGCATGGAGGCGAACGTACCGTTGAGCAGGGTAAACGTGACCATGGCCCCGATGAGAAGGGCGAATGGCCCAGCTTCGGGCTCGCGGAGGACTCGTCGGAACCCGTTGCTGAGACGTCGGAACCCGTTGCTGAGACGTTTGGACAAGGGTTGCTTGTCGACTGGCGGTGCCGTTGCTGCGCTCATGACCCTCCACGCCGTCGCGTGACAGTTGTGTCGCCGGCCTGACGCCGACGAACAAACAGGAGAGGCCGGCCTTGGGGTGCCGGCCTCGCCTTGCGAAGGGTGCGGTCAGGGACGCATCGGAGACACGTGCCGGACCGCACCGGTCTGGATGACTACTGGCTCAGGATGTCCAGGTAGGTCTGGGCGGTGTCCGCCTCGTACAGCGCGCCGACGAGAACGTCGAAGCCGATGGGGTAGCCGGCGGACGCAGCGGCAGCCAGGCTCAGGCCGACGTAGCTGGTCATCTGGGGATCCTGCCACATGCCGGCAAGGACGTACCCGTCGATGATCTCCTGGGCGGTATCGACCGAGTTGCCCCAGCCGACCACGGGGATCTCACCCGCAGCCACACCGACCTGGTCCCACACACGAGCGACCGAGCCGGTCACCAGGTCACCGAGGCCGATCATGGCGTCGATCTTGTCCCGGTTGGCGGTCAGGTAGTTGACCATCTCGTCGATGACGGTGGCCTGCTCGTAGGTGGCGTCGGTGACTTCCCAGGTGATGCCGAGGGGCTCGAAGACGCTGGCGATGCCGCGCTCCTCGTCAACGCCGTAGGTGGCGCCAGGAACCTCGACAGGCATCCACACGAAGTCGCCTTCGGAGACGTAGCCGCCGTCCACGAGGAACTGAGCCCAGCGCTGCCCGACCACTTCATTGTTGGTGCCGACGTAGGCATCGAAGCTGGCCGTGGGGTCTGGGGTGTTGATGTTGATGATGGGGATACCGGCGGCATTGGCCTCAGCCGTCAGCTCGACCAGGCTGCCCGGGTCGGGGCTGGTGGTGACGATGCCGGCTGCGCCGGCGGCGATGGCGGAACGAACCGCTTCCTGCTGCAACGCGACGTCATTGCTGTGGAACGACGTCCGAACTTCGTGGCCCGTATCGCTGGCCCACTGGTTGGCGCCATCGAGGAAGTAGGTCCAGACCGGATCCGCGGGATCGCCGTGGGAGATCCAGTAATAGACCTTGCCATCGCCCTGCGCCGCAGCGGCCATCGGCAGAGAGGCGGCCAGAAGCAGGCTGCCACCAAACGCCAAGAGTGTGCTCTTCCTGATCATCGAGATTTGACTCCTCCGTTGTGTCTGTGTTGACGAAACACGGATCCCCCTCAGGGCATCCCCAACAGGTCGGTCTGCGCTCGGCTCCTTTCCCCAAAGCGAGTCGCGGAAGCCTCCCAGGGTCAGTCTGACCTATGGCGCGAAGTCTACGCTCGCCAGCTTGGGCGTGGACCACTGAATCTCCCTGGCCGTATAGGACAGGCCACCGTGCCGACCCTACAGCGCGACCTCATCGAGACGCACGGTCCGCCGTTCGGCGGCCGACAGATAGCCGGCTTCGACAAGCCGCAGGGTGTGCAGGTTGTCGCGCCCGGAGATGGCAGGCTCGCGGTCATCCTCGATGGCCAGGAACAGTTCACCCATCGTGGCTCGGAAGGCGTCGGGGAACCACTTGCGAGTGAACGCCGGCCGGATCCAGGTGTCGGGCCGATCGCGCGTGGTGAACTCGAGCGTGCTGAAGTCTCCCGTGGGCCAGCCGATGGTGCCCCGAGCTATGCCATCCATGCCCTCGATGCGGTAGTCCTCCGACCAGTCACGCGTCCAGGGAAAGCCGTCGTCGAAGCCGGTCGCCAGCAAGCCCGACGCGTAGCGCAGCACGTACAGCGCGATGCTCTCGCCGGCCCACGGCTGACCCGGATAGCCGGCAAGATGCGCGGTGATCTCCAGCGGCTCACCGAAGAGGTAGCGGAACTGGTCGAGATGATGGATGGACATGCCCAGCAGCATCAGGCGTGGATAGTTGTCGCTGTCCCTCCAGTACTCCTGCCACGGCTGCCGCGTACGCATCTCGATCGATGCCGTGATGAGCTGGCCGAAGATGTCCCGGTCGAGCAACTCGCGACAGGCGCGGATGGCCGGGTCCCAGCGGCCGTTCTGGTTGACCGCCAGCTTCACGCCGGCTCGCTCGGCCGCAGTGACGATGGCCTGGGCGTCGGCGAGCGTATTGGCCATGGGCTTCTGCAGGAGCACGTGCTTGCCGGCCTCCAGGGCAGCGATCGCCACCTCACGATGGCGATGCGACGGCAGGGAGATGTCGACGACCTCCACCTGCGGGTCGTCGATGACGTCACGGAAGTCGCCCGATGCCGCCGTGATGCCGAACTCCGCCGCCGCGAGCCGCGCCGACTCGGCCGTTCTGGAAGCGATGCGGACGACCTCCCAGCCGGCCGAGCGATAGGCGGGCAGGTGGCACTCACGCACGATCTTGCCGGCACCGATGAGGCCGATGCGGTACGACCGCGAACCCATCGGCGGTGCGATATCGAGCACTGCAGGATCGAACATGGCCACTCCCCTCCTGGCTGCCTGGATCGTGTCGGGATCAGTCGGCCAGGGTGAGGCGAAAAGCTGGGCCGGTGATGCCGATGCGGTCGACGCTACCACCGGCGACGCGCACACGCCGTACAGTCAGGGCATGTCGACGCGAGTGATGGTCATCGGGCGCCAGGGTGGCAAGCCACCGTTCGGGCTGCCCGAGTCGCGGACCGGGGCCGAGTATGTCATGGCCGAATTGATGGTCGACGTGCGCGACCACCTCGCCGACTGCGACGTCGTCTTCCACTACGGTCGCCCGCGCGACGCGCTGAGTGCGAACTGGGCGCTGACCGGGCGACTGCGCTGGCTGCACGTCGGTGGCGTGGGCGTCGACTGGACGCTATTTCCCGAGCTCGTCGAGAGTGACGTGGTGCTGACCAACAGTCGCGGCGTCTTCGACACCACGCTGCCCGAATACCTTCTGGCACTGATGCTGGCGCTGGCCAAGGACGTGGCAAGGACGATCCGGGCGCAGGAGCAGCGCCAGTGGCAGCATCGGATGCTGGAGCCACTCGCGGGCGGTCGCGTGGTCATCGTCGGCGCCGGCTCGATCGCTCGTGCCGCCGCGAGGCTGCTGCGTGCCATGGGCATGTCGGTGACCCTGGTCGGCCGCCTAGAGCGAGAGGGCAAGGCCGGCGAAGGACGGATCCGCGCCGTGGCGGACCTACCCGCGCTGTTGCCGGACGCCGACTGGCTCATCCTGGTCACGCCGTTGACGCCAGAGACGCGGGGGCTCATCGGCGGGGCCGAGCTGGCCTTGCTGCCGACGCACGCTCGCCTGGTCAACATCGGCCGGGGACCGGTGGTCGTGGAAGCTGCGCTCATCGAGGCGTTGCGCGCGGGAGAGCTGGCCGGTGCGGCACTCGACGTCTTCGAGCACGAGCCACTGGACGAAGACAGCCCCCTGTGGGAGATGCCCAACGTCATCGTCTCGCCGCACATCGGCGGCGACGTGGCGGACACCCCGGCCGCCTTCAGTCGGGCGTTCCTGGCCAACCTTGAACGCTACCTGGCCGGGGAGCCACTCCAGAACGTCGTCGACAAGCACCTCGGCTTCGTGGCTACTCCCGAGTAGCGCCCACCACCATCAGCCAACGTCGGAACGTGGGCAGCACCCAACCACCACCCTCGGCAACAAGTGGCGCGGCCGCCCCCGCGTCGGTCCAGGGCGAAGCGGCGACCGGTGCCTTGAGGTCATCCCAGTAGAGACGCAGTCCCACCTGTTCGACGGACGGCTCTTTCGGCGTATCCCAGTAGGTGTCAGGCTGGCCCCGCAAGTCGAGCAAGTGGAGGACGCGCTGCCCATGGTCCGTGCGCGTGGCGCGCAGCCAGATGGCGCCCGCCTCGGGCTTCGATGAGCAGCGCACCTCGCGGCCGTCGGCACTGACGATACGCACAGCGGTCGTGTCGGCGTGCTCCAGGTCCGGCGCCGACAACAAGTGCAGGTAGCGCGCGCTGAAGCACCATGATGCGCGCATCTCCGTGGTCTCAGCCTCGAGCAGCGGGACGGCGGCGGGGTAGTAGCCCTCGACGAGCAGTCGATCTCTCTCGGCGAGGGTGTGGTGATAGGCGCCGCTGGCGGTGATCAGCGCACCCAGCAACAGTGACGCCTCGAAAGCGGCCGCACGGTCCTCGGCGGCGACGCTGTCTCGCAGTGGGGCCGCATAGGCCGCGATGACGACTTGGCGCCCAGCGGCCAGCGATCTGCCGTGTTCGATCCAGCGCACGACGTCAGCGAACTCGCGATCTGGCGGCCACAACTCAAGATACAGCGCCGCGACCGGCGCTTGCGCAACCGTGTCGAGCGGGAAGCCATCGACGCAGTTGAAGAGCACGCGCGTGCCGGGCGCCGTTGCTGCGACCCGTTCGGCCGCCTCCTCGATGAGTGCCGGATAGAGCGCCGCGAAGTCGATGGCCGCACCGTCTGCGGCGACGGCCGTGTGCGGCGGACCGTAGGTGTCCATGTGGATTCCCATCGAAGGCGAAGCCCTCGATGGCGGCCGCATATTCGTCGAGCAATCGGGTGCGCCAGAGGGAGCCCGGCCGCAGATCAGTGATGTAGAACATGCCGCCCAGGCTGAGTGGCTCGCCCCTTGCATCGAAGACTCGCTCATCGGGGTGCTGCTCCGCGTAGTCCGCCTCCGCACCGTAGACCGCTCCGTAGGCCAGTGACGCGATCCCACAGGCGTGCCCAGAGACGACCGAGGCTCGCACCGCGGCGTGCGAGACGGTCCGCCCGAGTGCGTCGACGAAGGCGTCGCCGCCGTCGGGTGGCTGATATCGGTAGTGGCGCCACATCCAGTCGTAGTGCTGCACCACGTTGACGTGCCAAGCTGTGAGGTCGCGGGTCGCGCGGGCGGCAGCCGGTGCGTCTGAATAGTCGATCATGGCCGCGTGCCGAGGCGATTCCCACCAACCCTCGATGGCCTCCACGACCGAAGATGCCTCGACGACGGAGGGTCCAGCGACCACCCGTAGCCGCAGCCCGTAGCCGTGGCGGGCCATGGCGGGCACCGGCATGGGCCACTGACGCGTAGACGTCCCCACGACGAGATCGAACGACTCGCTGATGTTGGTGACCTCTTCAGCCAGGTCGACCAGGCTCACCTCGAGCCGGACGTTCACGGCCTGGTCGACGGCAAGCTCAGCGACGATCATCAGCTCGCCCCCCGGGGTCACCCGATGGCGCAGCGCCCCGAAGGCCACGACGGTGACCGAGTCGGCGGGGGTTGCAGGCTTGGCGCCGGTCACGCCCGGTCGCTCGAGAGGTCGACTCGTCGCTCCAATTCGCTGCGCAATGAGAGGTAGGCCGCGTGGGACCACAGCAATGGTCGTGCCGCGTCACCCCAGAGTTCACGCCATTCATCGATGCGTTCCGGTGCGAGGGCGTGGTCGGCGACCTGCTCGGGTAGCTGGCCTCGAACATCAGCCTGGGCCTCGATCCAGCGAAGGGCCTGCAGCGCACGCTCGACATCGCCGGGCCCATCCCGACGAAGGAGGACGCGCCCGTAAGCGGAAGTCAGCACCGGCCAGGCTCCGCCGCCGTAGTAGGTGTCGCTGGCGTAGCGATGGACGCCGGGGCCAGCGGTGACGATCTCACGCTCGATACGACCCAACGTGGCGGCGAACCGTGGCTCGGTCGCCAGGACCGACTCGTAAGGTGCCGCCATCCACAGCAGGCTGGCGTCGACCTCAGGATTGCCGAGCCACTTGGTATAGGCACCGTCGCGGACCGACATGCGGTCCTCGATCTCGTTCCGCGACTGCCCGATGGCGGGCTCTGCCGCCAGCTGCGGGACCATCGAGAGGGCCGCCTCCATGCCCACTCGGATGGCAGCCAGGGTGCTGCTGTGAACGTGCTCGTCAAACTCCTCCCAGGCATCCGCACACGGCAACGACCAGAGATCGACCCAGATAGCGCGCGACGTGCTCCACGGCCGAGACCAACTCCGCATCGAGTCGGCCTCCATGCAGGACGTGATGAGCAAGGCTCCATAACCAGATGCCGGGTCCGTCGAGCTGGAACGTCGGCCAGTCGGTGTCGGCGGGCAGGCCATCGGCTCCGTAGCGGCAATGCAGGTAATCGCTCGCCGCGGGCGTGCGACCCGCGCGGGCGGCCTCGCGCGCTCGCTCAAGCCCGGGGGCAGTCGATATCACGACGTCGGCGACCCAATGGTGGAACCGCGCCGCCTGCTCGATCTGGCCCACGTTGTCGAGCGCCTCGGCGATGAACGCGCCATCGCGGAACCACGAATAGCCGTACTGGCTGAACGTGGGACCAGCCACGAAGGCCCCGCTGGCGGCCTGCCCGGAACCGATGATGGCCAGGCTGGACTCGACGAGATTAGGAGCGGCGAGACCGCGATCAGTCATAAGGTCACCCCTTGGTAGCTCCGACGAAGGCGCCGCTGACGAACTGTCGCTGCAGCGCCACGAACAGGACCAACACCGGTGCCAGGGCGATGAGCGAAGCCGCGAAGACGAGGCCCCATTCGGTCGACTGCGCACGCTGGAGCATACGGATGCCGATGGGCAGCGTGTAGAGCTCCTTGTCGGCGAGGATGGTGATGGCCCAGGTGAATTCGTCCCAGGCGGCCAGCCAGCTGAAGATGGTGACCGTGGCGAGGCCTGGCTTCGACAATGGCAGGGCGATGGATCTGAACGCTCGCCAGGGTCCGGCCCCGTCCACCGCCACCGCGTCGAAGAGCTCCTGCGGCATCGCCGAGTAGAAGCCACGCAAGAGGAAGGTATTCAACCCGAGGTTCATCACCGAGTAGACCACGATGAGTCCCCACAGACTGTTGAGCAGCCCCAGGTCGCGAGCCAGGATGAACTGCGGGATGAGCAGCAGCATGCCCGGCACCATCATGGTGAACAGCAGCACCGCGAAGAGGATGCGCCGACCGGGGAAGCGGTAACGGGCAAAGGCGAAGCCGAGCATGGCCGAGAGCGACACGGAGATGGCCGTGCTGCTCGCGGTCACCAGCACACTGTTGACGAAGTACCGCGCGAAGTCGCCGCTCGACCAGGCACGCGTGAAGTTGTCGAGCGTGGGCGCCTCGGGGATGAGCTGCGGTGGGATCTCAAGCACGTAGGCGTGCGGCTTGAAGGCCGTGCTGACCATCAGGGCGAACGGCGCGATCATGACCAGCCCGAAAGCCAGCGCCAGGCTGAACGAGATCCAGCGCTGAATCCTGACCCTCCGGTAGCCGCCGATCACGACCCCTCCTGCTGGCGCGCGAAGCGGAACTCCACCACGCTGATAGCAGCAACAACGGCGGCGACCATGAACGACAGCGCCGCACCGTAAGCCAGGTCGATCTCCTGGAAGGCCTGCTTCCAGGTATACGTGAGCACGACATCGGTGCTGTTGAGCGGCCCGCCCAGCTGGCCCACGGCTGCGGTGGACATGACGAAGATGCTGATGAAGGCAGAGAAGCCGCCGATGGTGAGCACGATGAGGAGGAACGTCGTCGTGGCTCGCAGGAACGGCAGCGTCACGTTGCGAAACCGGGCCCAGGCGCCCGCACCGTCCATCGCGGCGGCCTCGTGCAGCTCCACCGGCACACCCTGCAGACCGGCGAGGTACACCACCATCGTCCAGCCGATGCCCTTCCAGACCCCGAGGATGGCGATGGCCCAGAGCGCGGTAGCCGGCTCCGCGAGCCAGGCGACGTTCTTGTCGATGATCCCAAGGACATCCTTGAGGAACCAGTTGAGCACGCCCGACTGCCCGTTGTAGAGCCAGACGAAGATCAGTGACACGATGACCCAGCTGCTGATGACGGGCAGGTAGTAGACGAGCCGGAACACGGAACGGCCGTGGATCTTCTCGTTGAGCAGGAGTGCCGCACCCAGGCCCAACACCAGTTGCCCGGCGACGGTCGCGACGGTGTAGCCCACCGTCGCGCTGAGTGAGCGCCAGAAGAGCGGGTCACCCAGAGCTCGGGCGTAGTTGTCGAGCCCGACGAACGACGTCTCGCCACGGAGCTTCCAGTCGGTGAAGCTCATCACGAAGGACTTCATGATGGGGAAGGCTGCCCACATCGCGAAGAGGAGCAACCCCGGCAGGATGAGGCCGTAGATAGGGAGCAGTCGCCGAAGGCGACTGCTCCAGGGTTCCACGAGCACGATGCCCGCGGGCAGAGGATCGGGCCGCCGCCCGAAAAGCGCTACGGTTCGGCGGCCCGTCCACATGTCGTTCGAAGGGTACGTTAGCCGGGCGACTACTCGGCCAGCAGGCCGTCGACGATGCCGGCTGCCTCGTCGAGTGCCGCCTGGACCTCCATGTCACCGCGCAACGCCTTCAGCACAGCATTGCCGATGGCTTCATCGATCTTGGGCCAGGACGGCACCGGCGTTCGGGCGTTGGCCGTCTGGAGTTGTTGCATGAAGGTGGGATAGTAGTCGGGCAGGTCGGGATTGCCGACGAGACTGGACAACACCGGCATCTGGCCCACCTTGCCCATGGCCAGCTGCGACTCCTCCGACAGCATGTGGCGGACGAACGCGAGCGCCGCATCCTTGTTCTCGGTGGTATTGAAGACGACGATGTCCTCGCCGCCGACCACCGACTGGCTGCCAGCGGGGCCCGCAGGCACCGGTGTGAAGCTGAAGCTGAGTTCGGGGAACTGGTTGGCGAAGATGCCCGGCATCCATGGGCCCTCAAGGACCGTGGCGGTCTGGCCGTTGCCGAACTGGTCGGAGGTGTTGGTGCCGCCGCCGAGGATGCTGGGAGACAGGTAGCCCTTGTCGAGCCAGTCCTTGAGCATCGTCACCGCCGCGACCGTGCCTTCACCGTTGAGATAGCCGCTGGCGGTGGTCAGGCCCTCGTCGGTGACCGCGCCGCCCATGGACCAGATCCAGGGCAACACGCTCCAGGCTCCGGTGCCACCTTCGGCGTAGCCGTAGACACCTTCGCCCATCGTCTCCGACACCGTGGCAAGCATGGCCTCGAAGTCCTCGATGGTTGCCGGAGCCGCACTGATGCCGGCGGCTTCGAGCACCGCGTCGTTCATGAAGATGATGCGGGTGTTGGTGTCAAGCGGGAGGCCGTAGTAGTGATCGCCCCACTTGTTGGTCGAGAGCGGACCCGGGAAGACGCCGGCCGCAAGGTCAGCGAAATCGGGCATCTCCTGGTCGAGGGCCAGGAGGGCATCCTGGTCGGCGAACTCAGGGACCCAGATGATGTCCGCGCGCAACACGTCCGGTAGCACACCGCCGGCGAGGCCGGTGATGAGCTTCTGTCGCAAGTCGTCGTACGGGATCTCCTGCGTCTCCACCGTGACATTGGGATAGGCCGCCTGGAAGGCCGGCAGGACCTCCTCACGGAACGTGGTGATCTCGCTGCCATCAGCGCCATACCCGTTCCAGAAGGTGACACTGCCTGACACCGACTCGTCTGGTGCCATGGCCCCATCCTGTGCGACGGCGACGCTGCTGAGCGCCAGTGCCAGCGCGGCTGGCAAAGCAACGACGGCGAAGAGCCGCCTCCGATCGGTCAGACCCATGATCGTCTTCCTCCTTGGCCTACGAGGCCCGTGCGGTTGAGGGTTCGCCCCTCAGCGTGGTCGGCGTCCCAGCGGGATGTCGATCGTCACGCAGATGAGCCGGTGCGAAGAGCTCACGCAGGACCAGGCTGGCCGCTCCGCGCGCCCATGCTTCGTCGCCCCAGGGCTCGAAGACGAGCTCGGGCTCGGCATCGGGCATGAGGCTGTGGAGGACTCCATCGCGGAGCCCGTCGAGGTAGTGGTGCCCCAGTCGTACGCCCTCCCCTGAGACGACGACGCGCTGGGGGTCGAACAGCGTGATGGCGGTGCCCACGGACCGACCCACCAACCCGCCTGCAACACGCAGGATCCGGGCGACGCGCTCATCGTCCTCGGCAACGCCAGCCACTTCAGCGGGCGAGACCAGGCGGCCGGTGACGGCCAGCACGTCGCGGACGACCGCCGGCTCCGCCGCTTCGGCTTCCAGGCAGCCACGCTTGCCGCACCAGCATTCGCGACCTTCGGGTACGGCTTCGGTGTGGCCGATCTCGCCCAGCGCTCCCCTGGCACCGCGGACGATGGCGCCGTCGACGACCGCCCCCATGCCGATGCCACGGCCGACCGAGATGACAAGGAGATGGTCGAGGCCTTGCCCGGCACCGTAGAGGTGCTCAGCGACAGTCAGCGTGTTGACGTCGTTGTCGATGAGGACCGGAACGCCCAGGCGTTCACCGAGCGTCCCCGCCAGCCCCGAGCCGATCCACTCGGGCAGCGGGGTGCGCACCACGTCGCCACTGTCTGGGTCGACCGCGCCGGGCATGCCGATACCGATGCCAAGGGGCTCTTCTCCTGACAGGCCCGCCCGGGCAAGCAGCGAGTCGAGAGCGGATGTGAAGAGGTCGGCGACCTCGTCGAGCGTGGCACGGGCACCATGTGGCAGCGTCACCATGCCCAGTGGCTCGGCATCGAGATCGGTGACGGTCACGGTGAGCGACTCGGGAGCCAACTTCACGCCAACCACATGGCGAGCCGCCGGGTCGACGCGCAAGCGAGTAGCCGGGCGGCCGACGATGCCGCTGCGATCGCGACCCCTCGCCTCCGGCCCCTCCTCGACCAGCAGAGCATCGGCAAGCAACGAGCCAGTGATGGAAGTGACCGTCGACGGGCTCAGCCCGGTGATTCGAGCGATGTCAGCGCGTGAGATGGCGCGGCGCTCGCGAACAAGGTTCAACACGAGGGCGCGATTGAGGTCGCGGATCAGCCCCCCTCCTCCTGTCCTCATCGCCCCGCCTCCGCGTTCATTCGCTCGCCGAACGAACTAATCTTAGCAGACCCGACCCACCGCCGTTCCGCGCCGACTGCAGGCCCACATCGGGATCGCCCGCACGTGTGGCGGCGAAACCCGCTCAGATCATTTCGATGACCTCCGACTCGTCCGGGACTCCCTCTTCGACCCTGAACCCATCGACGACATGACGGTAGGAGCGAAATACGACGGGCAAGCCGCGCGCCGTCTCCCACGTCAGCGAGTCAGTGGTCTGCACGTGCACATGAGGCTGCGTGCTGTTGCCGGAGTTGCCGCACTCCCCGACCTGCTCGCCCGTGGTCACCTCGTCGCCGACGCGCACCCGTACGGACCCCTCGCGAAGGTGGGCCAACCACACGAAGGGACCGGCCAAGCCGATCGAGATAACGACGTGGTTCCCGGCGATGGCGGGCAGTCCCTCGCGTATCCGGCTGGCCTGTCCGAGCATGTACGGCAGCAGACGGAGTTGGGACCGTCGCGCGACATGGTCGGGTTCACCGTCGTGGACCGCCACGATGGTGCCGGAGTGCGGTGCCAGGATGGGCGCCCCGAAGCCGACGAATCCCTCGGGTTCCTCGACTGACAGCAGACTCCGCCAGCTGCGCGGGGCCGGTCGCCCCGCATCGTTGACGGCGACGAAGTCGATCGCGTAGGTCAGGCCGTATCGGTCGGTCCCGTGGCTCGGGGTTCGCCGGGCGGGGCTGTGGCGCGCCATCCATCGACCGCGAAAGGGCAGATCGAGCCGGATAGCCCCGGCCGTCGTTGTCGCATCCACGGCACAACGATATGCGAGCCCAGCAACTCCGCTGGACGCCGGTGTCTGTCTCGGCCGGGGTAGACTCAAGAGGAATGTCCCTCGTCGCCCTTGACGGGCTCACCAAGCAGTACCCTGGGGTCACGGCCCTTGATGGCCTCACGCTGACCATCGAGCCCGGCATCATCGGCCTTGTCGGTGCCAATGGTGCCGGCAAGTCCACGCTCATCAAGATCCTGCTGGGGCTGCTCGATGCCACGAGTGGCTCGGCCAGCGTGCTCGACCTGGACGTCAGGACCCAGGGCCTGGCCATCCGCCAGCTGGTGGGCTACATGCCCGAGCACGACTGCCTGCCAGGCGACATCAGCGCCAGCGACTTCGTCAACCACATGGCGCGCATGAGCGGATTGCCACGTGCGTCGGCCCGCGAGCGCACCGCGGAGGTGTTGCGGCACGTGGGCCTCTTCGAAGAGCGCTACCGGCCCATGGGCGGCTATTCCACGGGCATGAAGCAGCGTGTGAAGCTGGCCCAGGCGCTGGTGCATGACCCTCGCCTGCTGCTGCTCGACGAACCCACCAATGGCCTTGACCCCGCCGGCCGCGAGGAGATGC
Organism: uncultured Chloroflexia bacterium; assembly: GCA_963778955.1. Taxonomy (GTDB): domain Bacteria; phylum Chloroflexota; class Limnocylindria; order Limnocylindrales; family CSP1-4; genus JAFMJV01. The sequence continues at coordinate 1,489,799 of CAVZWI010000001.1, read as the reverse complement.
TCGACCTCATCGAGCGCACCGGTACGGTCTTCGGCATCGCCATCATCATGGCCAGCCACCTCCTCGGTGAGATCGAGCGGGTCTCCGACTTCCTGGTGGCTATCGACGGCGGCAAGCTGCTGCAGGCGGCAGCGCTGGGCACCTTCACGCAGCAGACCGGCACCCTCGTCGTCGAGGTGGATGAGCGACCGGCCGACCTGGCGGCGCGCCTCGATGCCGCCGGCTTCGTAGCGCGCGTGGACGGTCCGCTCGTCCTGGTGGTGATCCAGGGTGATGAGACCTACGACCACGTTCGCGACAACGTGGCGGACCTGGGCCTGGCGCTCATCCGTGTCGAGCCGAGACGGGCAAGCCTGGAGGACCTCTTCCGCGACGCGGTGCCGGTCGAGGCCCCCTCGTGACCAGCGCACCGACCGGGAGCCGCCAGCACGCCGACCGCGGTGGCTCGATCTATGACCTCGGCTACCGTGGCTACGAAGGCCCGCGCCTGGGCCGACGGGCGGCCCTGGGAGCGCTCCTGACCCACACCCTGCGCACCGCCTATGGCCTCGGCCGCAGCGCCCGTTCCAAGATCATGCCGGTGGGGCTGGTGCTGCTGGCGACCTTGCCGGCACTGCTGGCGGTCGGCGTCATCGTGCTCTTCGCCCAGTTCGCTCCCGGCAGCCAGGCAGCGGGTGCCGTCGATGCGCTCTCGCCAGTGCGCTACTCGACGCTCTTCCCCTTCACGGCGGTGCTGGTCTTCCTCTTCTGCGCCTCGCAAGCCCCCGAGCTCTTCGGGCGCGACCAGCTGGCGGGTGTTCTGCCGCTGTACTTCTCACGTGCCATCTCGCGGTCCGACTACGCCATGGCACGGATGCTGGGTCTTCTTATCGCCTTGCTGGTGCTGGTGCTGGTGCCGCAGTTGATCCTGTTCATCGGCCGAGTGCTGGTGGCGCCAGACGTGATGACCGGCCTGGGTGACGAGCTGCCGCAAGTGCCCACGGCGATCGTGGTCGGGCTCATCATCGCTTTGGTGGTGGGCTCGCTGTCGGCTGCCATCGCAGCCATGACGCCGCGTCGCTCGTACGCGACGGTGGCCATCATCGCCGTCTTCCTCATCCCCAACGTCTTCGCCACGCTCCTGGTCACGCTTCGCAGCGAGTTGGGTCCGGCCCTGCTCCTCAGCCCGTCCGATGTGCTCGATGGTGTGAATGCCTTCCTCTTCGACGTCGCGGGCGACAACCTGAGCGTCCAGCAGGCAAGCCTCGATGGCTGGATCTACCTCGCGGCCGCAGCCGCCTGGATCATCGGCTCGCTGGCTATCCTGCTTCGGCGCTACCAGAGGCTGGCGACGTGACCGCGCAGCCCCTGCCCGGCGCGGCGGCATCCTCCGGCACGGCGGCACCGCCCGGCACGGCACCGGCCATCGCCGTCGAGCATGTCTCGCGCTGGTACGGCAACGTCGTGGCCGTCAACGACATCAGCTTCGAGGTGGCCCCCGGTGTGACCGGGCTGCTGGGACCCAACGGCGCCGGCAAGACGACGCTGCTTCACATGATCGCTGGTCTCCTCGCGCCTTCAGCCGGCCAAGTACAGGTGGAAGGCCATCCTGCCTGGGGCCACCCCGCGATGTACCGCCACGTCGGCCTGGTGCCGGAACGCGAGTCGGTCTATCCGTTCCTCAGCGGCCGAGAATTCATCGTGGCCAACGCCCGCATGCAGGGTCTGGTCGATGTCGATGGGGCCGCCGACCGCGCCATCGCCCTGGTCGACCTGGCAGACGCTGCCGACCGCCGCGTGGGCACCTACTCCAAGGGCATGCGCCAGCGCATCAAGGTGGCCGCGGCGCTGGTCCACGATCCGTCCGTGCTCGTCCTCGATGAGCCCTTCAACGGCATGGATCCGCGCCAGCGCCTTCACATGTTCGAGCTGCTGCGACGCATGGCCGACCAGGGACGCACCGTGCTGCTGTCCTCGCACATCCTCGAAGAGGTCGAGCGCATGGCCGAATTGGTGCTGGTCATCTACGCCGGACGCCTGGCGGCGTCGGGCGACTTCCGCTCCATCCGACGCCTGATGACCGACCGACCCCACGTCTTCCACGTTCGCTCGACCGACGACCGTCGCCTGGCATCGGAGTTGTTGCGCCTCGATTGCGTCTTCGGCGTCGAACTCGACGGCAAGGGCGCCATCGTGCGCACGTCAGACCTGGGTGAGTTCACGCGCCGCCTGCCACACATCGCTCGCGATGGCGGGATATCGATCCACGAACTTCGACCCACCGACGACTCGCTCGAGTCGGTCTTCGCCTACCTGGTGGGCCGATGATCCGCAGCATGCCGGTGGTGGCCATCACCCTGCGCAGCCTGCTCGATCGGCGGCGCTTCTGGTTGATGCTGCTCCTGGCCGCCGCACCGGTGGCCATCACGCTGCTCGGTCGCACGCTTGGTGACGTCGGCTTCGGCCGACAGGTGCTCGATCGGCTCATCGTGCAGGCGGTGCTTCCGCTCATCGCGCTCGTCTTCGGCACCGGCGCCCTGGGCTCGGAGCTCGAGGACGGCACCATCGTCTATCTGCTGGCCAAGCCGGGACGGCGTGCTCGCATCATGCTGGCCAAGGGCGTCGTCGCGGCCGGCCTCACCGCTGCGCTGGTCGTGCCCGCGACCCTGCTGACCGGTCTCATCGTGGCCACCTATCGCGATGGCTTCATCGGCCCGACGTTGGCCTATGCGGCCGCCGCCGCGGTCGGCGGCACGGCCTACGCCCTCGGCTTCATGACGCTCAGCAGCGTCACCTCGCGGGCACTGGCGATCGGTCTCGGCTACGTGCTGCTGTGGGAAGGCGTGTTGGCAGGCCTGCTGCCGGGCACCCAGGCCTTCTCGATCCGGCAGGCCACGCTCGGTCTGGCCGACGCGCTCCAGGGTGATGCTGGTCGAGGCGCAGCACTCGACCCGACGACCTCGGTCATCGTGCTGGCTGTCGTGATCGTCGGCTCGTGGCTGCTTGGGAGCTGGCGGCTCTCGCGCTACCAGCTTCGCGGCGGCGACTGAGCCGGTGGCCCGGTATGATCTGAAGCGACCATGACCCAGACGAACCCCACCCCAGGGGCTGCTGCACCCGCCGGCCCAGTGTCGATGCTCACCTGCGCGGCCTGCGGCAAGAAGAACAAGGATCCGTCCGGCCGAGCGAGGGGCGCCTCACTGCGGCTCCTGTGGGGCGGCCTTGCCGTGGCTGGTCAACGCGACCGACACGACGTTCGTCTACGAGGCACGCTCCTCGGTGGCCATCCTGGTCGACCTGTGGGCACCCTGGTGCGGACCCTGTCGCGTCATCGGGCCGATGTTGGAGAACCTCTCGCGGGAATACGCCGGCCGCATCAAGGTGGTCAAGGTGAACGTCGACGAGAACCCCGCGTTAGCGCAGCAGTTCGGCGCCAGCAGCATCCCCACCATGATCGTCATCAAGGGCGACCGCGTGGTCGACCGCATCGTGGGCGCGCTGCCGCTGAACGATCTCAAGATGCGGCTGTTCCCGTACCTGATGAAGACGTAGGTCGGCCATCGGCGCTGCGGTCGCCAGGGCCTGATGTTTCCCGCGTCGCGGGACAACGTGACCCGTCGCACGCCGATCGAGCTGCTTCCTCCCGGCGTGCGGGAAGAAGTGTCACCGGCGCCCGTCACACGGGAAGAACCCGCGGATTCCGCCGTCAGGTCGTTCCGGTTGTCCCGCGCAGCGGGAACCAGGTTGTGGTCCGCCCTGGACGAGGGATCAGGGCTCGGCCGTGTCAGTCGGCTCAGCCGTGTCGGTCGGCTCGGGTGTGGCAGCCCCAGACGTGTCAGTCCCAGGTGCCGCAGAACCGGCGATCGCGCAGGAGAGGTCGCCAGCCACGAGACCATCCAGTCCAGGCCCGGTGCGCACGCCAGCCGCGCCGGTCAACGAGGTGTGGTCGACGATGGCCTCGCCCGCGGGCGTCGACAGCTCCACGCCGTCGGCGAGGGCAAAGGCCCACTGCCCGGCCGGCGCCTCGAACGTCAGCGAAACGGCGTTCTGCGCAGGCGCCACAGCCAGGTCCGCGTCCACCACCATCGGCGCGGACTCCCCGTCGGTGCCGACGGCAGTGAGTGCCACCGGGATGCTGCCCATGACGTCGATGGCCGGCTGCAGCAGCGTGGCCGGCTGCTCGCCATCCCCGGTCAGGCCCATGCCGGCCGTGTAGCGGATGACCGTCCCGTCCGGATCGGCCAGCTGGATCCCAGCCGCCTCAGCCCCAGCTGCGCTGTACGTCTCCAGCGAGCGGCACTCCAGCGGTGGCAAGCCGGCCTTCTTGTCCCAGCCCGAAGCCGGATCGGCGAGGTCGATGAAGTGCCCGCCACCTGGCAGCTCAAGACGATCGATGACCTCACCCGCGTCGGTGTTGCTGCGCACGCTGACCACGACCGAGTCGCTGTCCTTCTGGCGCGGGATCATGAGGTACCAGGTCGCCGTCTTGGCCTGGTAGAAGCCGAAGACGCCCGAATCGGTGTTGTAGTACTCGACAGCATCACCCGGCTGCCGACCGCTGACATCCGTCGTGCCACTGGCGAAGGTGCCATTGTTGAAGACCCCGCTCAGGCTGAAGCGCTCCACACCGGCGCGCGTGTCAGCCCAGGAGTCGGCGCCGATGGCGGTGGCACCGGAACCGCCGATGCCGACCTCGACCTGCTGACCTTGGACCTCATGGGGTAGTCGATCGGCCATCTTCACCGCCACGAACACGCCGGGGTCACCCTTCTGCCAGTCGGCCTGGGCGCCGTAGAACGCACCCAGTGTGCCGACCGGGAAGTCACTGGCCATCGCGCTCAGCAGCTTTGCCGGCATCTTGCTCGGCGCCACCGTCACCGACGCGATATCGGTCCAGGCGGGCGCGTCGAGTGCGGGCGAGCCATCGGCCAGGACCTGGTCACCGCCGGCGTCGGAGATACGGGTCAGGCGGCCGGCCATGCTGGTCCTGGCCATACGCTCCTGGCGTCCCGTGATGGAGGCGATGGGCGGCGGCGGGCCTTGCGGCTCGGTCGGCTTCGACTTCTTGGCCCCCAGGGCTGGAGCCGTCGCGATCAGGCTGGCGAGCACCGTCATCGACAGCAGGCTCAGGGCGATCCGGGTCGAGCGGCTGGACATTGCTGATGGTCTCCCTGCGCTGGGTGGCTGACCCCGATGGTACCCCGGGGCAGCCGGCTGCCACAGGTATGCAACCATGCGGGCGCGACCAAGCCGGTGGGATGGGAGCCATACTGCATCACCAAGGCAGACGGAGGACTCGGGCCGATGGTCGGGATGGTCGATCCCAGGGCAGACGACCCCTGGGGGGTCTTGTTCGAGCGACTGCGTGTGGCCAAGGAGTCCGTCGTCGATATCACGGCGCGCGACACCGGCATCGACCCCATCCACATCGTCCCGGCGTTCGATGAGGTCCTGGCCCTCGTGGCCGAGCCGGTCCCCAGCCCTGAGCAGATCGCGCGCTGGCGCGAGGAAGGCGTGCGCCTGGCACGTGCCGGTGCCCCCACCGAACGGGTGCTCGATGGGTACCTGTCGCTCAACTGGGCCATCTGGGAAGCGGTGATGCGAGAGAAGGACATCGATCACCAGGTGGTGCTGGAGTTCGCGCATCGGCTGCTACGCGGGTTGGACGATGCCGTGGCTGCGATCTCGGAAGGCTACGTCCGCGTCGAGGTCGAATTGGCGGCGGCTCACTCGGATGGACGTCGAGCCGTCCTCGACGAGCTGCTGGCGGCGCCGCGTGCCACCCCTGAGGACCGGACGCGGATCCGGCGTCTTGGTGAACGGCACGGGCTGCCGCCGCAAGCGGTCTATCGACTCATCCTCATCCACGCGCCGGAGTCGAACGATGAGACGATCGATGCGGCCGTGGACGGACTGCAGAAGCACATCGACGCGTCGAGGGCGCACCATCGGGACAAGCCCGGCATCCGCCTGCCCGTCGTGCTGTCCTGGCGGGGCCGGGTGCTCGTCTTCGCCACCGGCGCGTGGCTCGGTGAGCAGCGCCTTCGTGATGCCCTGCCGTTGGTCATGGGCGAGGGCGTGGTGGCCGTCGATGCCGGACCGGTCGAAGGTTGCGAGGCATTGGCCGAGGCGCTGGAGGTCGCGAACTACTGTCTGGGTGTGGCCACCGCGCTCGGGCAGCACGGATGGATCAGCGACCCCAGCCAACTGGCGCTGGAATCCACCTTCCTGCTTGACGGTGACCTGGTGCGGTCGGCGGTCGAGCGGGAGTTGGGGCCACTGCTGAACGACGCACGCATGGGTGAAGAGCTCCTTGAGACGCTGGAGGTGTATCTCGGCTCACGTCAGAACGCTCGCGAAGCCGCCCGCCGCCTGCACCTGGCCCCGCGCACGGTCGCCTATCGGCTGGAGCGCATCGAAAGCCTATTGGGCGTGTCACTCGATGGCGAGGTCGCCATACGACTGGGCGCCGCTCTCCTTGCGTTGCGTGTGAGCCGCCAAGCGAGCCGCGGTTCGGAGCCTTCTGAGGTCGCTAAGGTCTGACGCCCAGGTCGGCCAGCGCTCCGACCAGCTCATGCAGCGAGACGATCTGGGCGTCGGCAAGACCCAGGATCTCCGGTGCCAGGATGGGTGCTCGGATTGGGAACGGCGATGACCTTGGCACCGGCCGCTTTGCCGGCCTTGATGCCGGCCCCGGAATCCTCGATGACCGCGGTGGTCGCGGGGTCCAGGCCCATGCGGGCGATGAGTTGGAGGTAGACGTCCGGAGCCGGCTTGCCGTGCTCGACCTCGTCGCTCGAGATGAGCGCCTCGAAGTGGTCGCGCCATCCGGCGCCCGCGAGACAGGCCTCGATCAGGGCCGTCGTCGATCCTGACGCCAGCGCCACGCGAAATCGGTCGGCGCAGGCGCCGAGCGCCTCGTCCGCGCCGGGCAGGATGGGCACCTCACCAGCCTCGTAGTAGCCGACCATGCGGCCGACGATGCCATCGAGCACCTGTTGCCGGCTCAGCTTCCCTTCGAGCTTGTCGTAGAGCGCGTCGACCCAGACATCGGTGTGGACGCCGGCCATGGCGATCTGGTCGGTCTCGGTCCAAATCGTCCCGTGCTCACCAGCCAGATCGACCCGTGCTCGATACCAAGCTGGCTCGCTGTCGACCAGCAGGCCGTCCATGTCAAAGATGACGGCGACGATCATGTGTGTAGCCCCTGTCTTGACGTGCGGATGCGGCCACGACGTCGCCAGAGGGCTCCGGTCGGTGGCGCGGGTGGGCAAGGTTGGCGGTCGCGACTGACCGGCTACGGCCAGTGTGGCACGACCGTCCCGGAGTCGCGAACCTCAGCCCCCTCGCGCTTGACGTCGTGGCCGACGTGGGGCGCCGAGCGCCCCGGCCTGGCGCTACTCCGTTGGCGCCTCGACCGGGTCCGGTTGTGGTGGCATGTCGCCCTGGAAGATATAGCCGTCACACTTGGAGTCGATGCCGCAATCGAGAACCGCGCTCAGGCCCTCGAACGCCCCTGCCCGACGAGCACATCCTGACCGATGGAACTTCCGTCCGGGTAGACCATGCCGACCCCGGTGCCGACCCACGACCCGTCGGGCCGATCGAGGCGGATGCTGGTTCGCGTCACCAGGAACCTCCCCTCGCCGTCCGGGTGGGTGACGAAGTCGAGGACCATCCGCTTCTTGGACGGCAAGCGCGGGTCCGACGGCCGGCCCACTCAGCCCAGCCATCAAGAGCAGCGTCACCGTCCCTGCCAGGAGCACGCGCAACGTACGCATGAGTATCCCCTCTTGCTCATGCGGGTCAGGTTCGCCAGTGGCTCGGCACGGTCCAGGCGGCCATGATCGACGGACCGTGCCTCGCAGCCTCCCGCTACTGGTATGAGTCGGCGGCGGCCATGCTGGGTCCAAATCGGCCGCCGCTGGCCGCCGCCGCGGCGGCATGATGTCGCTACTGCTCCGGATGCAACTGGTAGCCGAGATACGTCTCGAGGAGCTTGCCGCTGGCCTCCGGGTCCCCGACGTCGAGATGGCCCGCATCGACCTCAGCAAACACGTACTCCCTGCCCGCTTGGGCAAGCGCGTCAGCCAGGTTCCGCGACATCTCCACCGGGACCTCTTCGTCATGGTTGCCGTGGATGATGAGGAACGGCACCGTGTCCTCATCGACGTTGTAGGTCGGTGATGCGGCCCGCCATACCTCCGGGACCTCCTCGACCGTCCCGCCGAGCATCTGGTCGAAGACCTCGGTCCAGTAGGTGTGCTCGTACGGCACCATCAGGTCGGCGTCGCCCGACACCGTCACCACGCAGTCGACGCGACTCGAGATGCCGTCCAGCTCGGGATCAGTACTGGCCTTGGTCTCCGTCGTGCCCACGAGGCCGGCGAGGTGGCCACCGGAGGAGTGGCCCAAGGCGCATACGCGTTCCGGGTCGACGTTGTACTCATCCGCGTGCGCACGGACCCACTGGATGGCTCGCTGGACGTCATCGAGTTGTGCTGGCCACGGGTTCGCGCCGTCGACCTTGTCGAACAGGCGATACCCGGCCATGAACGTCACGTAGCCCTGTTCCGCCAACGCACTTGCCCAGTCGGCGTCCTGGAGCGGTTGCCCCGTCACCAGGCCACCACCGTGGAAGAACACGACGGCGGGCCGCAAGCCTGCTCGAGGCTCCAACTCGTAGACGTGGATGACCTGCTTCACGTCGTCGCCATACTTAAGGAATCGCGTGAGTTGCGGCCATGTGATGGCCACCTCTGGTGCCGTCGAGGCTGCTTCGTCCTGGGCCGGCTCAGCCGCGATCGACCTCACCGGCCTGGAACTGGTCTACGTTGTCCGCGGTCACGAGGATCGTCTCGATCGGGATGAACGCGTCGACCGGTTCTCCGGCGGCAGCTGCAAGAGCGGCGCCGACGGCCTCTTGGCCCATCAGCCGGGGCTGCTGGCCGACCGTCGCCACGATGCTGCCATCCCTGATCATGTCGAGGAGGACCGGGTCGGTATCGAATCCGACGACCTGCACCTCGCCCTGCCTGTCCGCCGCGGCCACGCCCGCGGCGGCCCCGTAGAGCATGTCAAGGTTGCTGGCGAAGACGCCGCTGATGTCAGGGTCCTGCGCAAGTCCACGCTGTGTGATTTGCGAGGCCATCCCGTAGTCGAAGAAGGCCGACTCCTGCACGAGACGGGTGATGTCCGGAGCGGCATCGAGCGCCTGCTGGAACCCTTCGCTCCGTTCCGAGCCACTCGAGACGGCCATATCTCCCTGGATCTCGATGACCTTGCCGTTGCCGCCCATGACGCTGAACAGCGCCTCGCCCGCCTGGCGGCCTGCCGCCACGTTGTCGGACGCGATGAGCGAGGTGATGGTTCCGCCGTTCGCGGTCCGGTCCACCGCGATGACCGGGTCCCGGCTGCATTGGCCGCCTCGACCGAGGACACGATGACATAGGGGTCGATGGGCACGATGATGATGGCGTCGACCCCGCCTGTGATGAAACCCTCGACCTGTGCGGCCTGGATGCTTGGGTCACCGAAGGCGTCCTCGGCCAGGATCGTCACACCTGCCGCATCAGCGGCCTCCTGTGCCCCAGTCTCGATCTGGCCGAAGAAGTCGTAGCCGCTGTGGAAGTTGGCGAACCCGATGGTCGCGCTCGCCGATGCCGGGCCGGGAGTCTCGGATGACATCGCCGATGGGTCCTGCGCCGTGGTCACGACCGACCCGATCAGCAGGCATACCGATGCGGCCACGCCAGTGGCCCATATCCTGCGCATGGAATTGTCTCCCATCCTGAGTGGGTCGGGTTCGCCAGTGGCTTGGCGCGGTCCAGGCGGCCATGATCGACGGGCCGAGCCTCAGAGCCCCCCACTACCCTGATGAGTCTCGGAAGGGCCTCATCGGGTCCATTTCTCCACCGAGAGACCTGCCCTACACGCACTGCGCTCAGGCCCGCGTAGGCGCCAGCCCACTCGCCGTGTCGCTAGTCTGCCGGTGCCTCGACCGGGTCAGGCATCGGCGGCAGTTCGCCCTCGAAGATCGGCCTTCACATTCCGTGGAAGTGCAGTGGAGCACGGCGATGAGCCCCTCGTACGCTCCTGCACCGATGTAGGTGTCCCAGCCGAACCCACGCCCATCGACGTATCGCATTGGGACCTGACGGAGGGGGGCCTGCCATCGCGCTGATGGACCGATCTGTCGCGTCCGGCTTGACCTGCCGGAGGACCCGTTCGAGTCCAGCGCGGTCGAGTAGACATCGAGCCACGAGGGATGCGCCCTGGCCATGGTGTCGCCCACATCGATGAGGACGACGCTCGGTTCGGTTCGGAGTCTCATACCTCGGGGCTCAGCGTCGCCCTCGTCGAAGCTGGTTCATGAGGATGACGAGCGTGGGCCCGGGGTCGCGCACCGACCAAGTGGCGTGTACGTCCGCCCGCACTGCGGCGATGATCGTCCGGATCAGCCAACGTAGCGCCTCCCGCTTCGTGAGCTCTCCGCGCCGGCGCGCGACGAGGAGTCCCCGGAGGGCGCCCGACGTCCAGACGAATCGCTTGCCGGTTTGTTTGCTGTGGCGCGAATCAGGTCGCCAGGCGCTCCCAGGGGAGGCAAGCTCGCACGCGGCGACGGCTAGGTCCAGCCCGAGTGACTGCGGTAGCGCCACTCCCGCGCCGATGCGCGGATTCAGCTCCATGAAGTACGGGTCCCGACCGGCTGGCATCAGGAACTGCGCCAGCCCAACCCCCGTATAGTCAAGTCGTCTCACCAGCGCGCACAGCCACCGCGTGAGTCGGGGATCAGGCTCGACGGTGATGGCTTCCACGTTCACGCCGGTCCCATCGGGTCGATCGGTGCGGACGATGCGCGACTCGCTCCATGCCAGGACGCGTCCCGCACGCGCGGCGAAGTACACGTTGTGGCGAGGAGCCAGGACGTACCGCTGGACGACAAGTTCCAGGTCGTACTCCTGCCACCGGCCCCACGCTCGCCTGACCTCGCCCACGCTCGAGCATATCGCGGCCTTGAGGTGGGATATGTCCGGTCGAGGCTCCTGTCCGGTCGGACGGATGATGACCGGGAAGCCGATGCGCTTACACGTAGCGACGACGGACTCGTAGTCACGCGCCACCGCCAGTGGCAGGTAGGGAACCTGGGCGTCCTCCGCGACGGCGTACATGGCTGGCTTGTCCAGGCAAGTCAAGACGGTCTCGGGCTTCGGCATGGCCAGCACGACGCCGCCGGGAAGGATCGTACGGTCCTCGGCGAAGGCTACGAGATAGTCCTCGTTTATCGGAAGCACGGTCGTGACATCCGGCCGCGCGGCAAGGTAGGCGGTCAACGCATCCAGGAAGCGCGGCTTGTCAGCGACGGGCGGATGGGCCCAGACCTCGTGACAGTGGCGAGACACGGCGAGCGCCTGAAACTCACCAGCGTCCCCGCCGCTGACGCGGTAACCTGCCGCCGACAGTGCGCGGGCCACTGCCAAGGAGGGCCGAGTGTTGCCCACCATGAGCACTGTCCGTCGATCAGCTCGCACAGTCACGAGCCAATGGGCGCGCAGCATCCGGGTCCCCCGACGCCCACGCCCTGGTCGGGTTCCTAGACTTATCGAGGCAGATGACCCAGGAGTTGGCGAAGAGCCGGATGGATCCGAACCCTCTGCGAGCGGCGAGGGCTTCGAGACGCCTGGAAAGCCGCTCAGAGGTGGGCCGCGGCAAGACCTCTTTCCCCCAGAAACGAAGTGGACCGAACGTGCACGGGAAGTGATCGTTCGGATGGCCAGCCCGCTGCCATCGAAGATGCGCTCGAGCTCCCGGAAGTGATACGTGCGGAGCAAGAACGAACCGCCTCGAACCCTTTGCCTGATTCCCGGCCTGTTGCCCCGTCCGGAGCGGAGCAGTCCATGAATGAGTCGGGAGCCGATGGTGACGAGTGTGTGCGGGTCAAGGACTTGGTGGAGCTTGATCAGGTTGACCACGGTCACGATGACACAGCCGTCATCCCCCACGATCACTGCTCAGTTCGGCGACCATGCGCCCGGGGTCGGGTTGGTGCGAGAGAACGCCGACGCACACGACACAGTCGAATGACCCGTTCTCGAAGGGCAGGTCCTCGACGTCGCCTACGACACAGACGCTCTGCCCGGGGAACTGGGTGTCCGCGGCCTGCCGAGCGGTCTGGACCATCTTCTCGGAGATATCGAGGCCAGTCACATGGTGTCCGAGCTTCAGGAGATCGAGCATCAAGGCGCCGGAGCCACAGCCGATATCAGCGGACTTCGACCCGCTCCACGCACACTGCTCGACGAGACGCAGGACGATGTTCTTCCGATGCACGACTTCGTACGACCCGAAAGAATCCCATGGGTCGACGTAGACGTCCCGCCAGTACGAGACGTCTTCGTCGTAGTAGCGGGCGATGGCTGGCTTGTGAGCCTCGCTCGAGTCCACGTCATGCCTTCCTGGCTGTCGGCCGAATGGGCTCCCGGTCGAGACGACCAGCGACAACATGGATTTGCATCACCTGCATCTGCCTCTACCGACCCGCACGTCCCGGATAGTAGCCCAACGCGTCACCGCCCGAGCGGGTGTGATTCCGCGAGCTTGGGCTTTCAGGGGTAGTCAACACATCGTTGCGCGAAGGTCGCCTCAGATTAGGGGTGACCGTTCGCTGAGATACCCCGGCCCCTCGTGGTCGCTGCCGGAGCCGTCTGGGGAGCCGGGAAGCGAGTGATGAAGCAATCGGCGTTCGCGGCGTCGACTCTGCCTTCCATCCTGCCGCCTATCCACCGTCCGGGTTTGCCTCGCGGACACCTTCGACGTGACCGCTCGTCCCCACAGACCTTGCTCTGATCGCTGGAACGGTCACCACTTGCTGCCTGTTGCGCACGTGATGGGCACGGTCGCGATGTTCGGAGTGTCCAACAGGTGTCCGCCACGCTCAAAGGTGGTCACACCATGACCCTCTCGTTGGGCACCTCGGCAACCTAGATGTGACGCTGCTGACCTGACAGGTGCCGGATGCGGACACCGAGGAGTCTCGGTACTCGTTGCTTGACCCACTCGCCCTTGCCAGCCGCCCTACCGTATAGAGGCACCATCCAAAGCCGATGGCCTCGGTGGGGGAACGGGTGGAAGCAGGACTGGTAGAGCGAGCACAGCAGGGCGACCAGCGGGCATTCGACACGCTGGCGACGGGACTCGTCGCGCGCTTCCACGCGGTCGCCTACCGCGTCCTCCAAGACACCGACCTCGCGCAGGATGCCGCCCAGCAGGCGCTCATCAGCATCTGGCGTGACCTGCCCCGGTTGCGGCAGCCCGAGCGGTTCGAAGGCTGGGCCTACCGCATCCTCATCCGGGCCTGCTACAAGGAGGCCGGCAGGCGGCGTCGGTGGCGACTGCGGACGATGGACGCCACGGTGTCCGAGCCGGTCACCGCCGATCCCACCGATGTCCTCGTCGAGTGCGATCGACTGTGGCGCGGCTTCGCTCGGCTCAGTGTCGAGCACCGCGCCGTCGTGGTGCTCCATCACTATCTCGGACAGACACAGGGACAGATCGCGGAGACCCTCGACATCCCCGTCGAGACCGTCCGCTCACGCCTGCGCCATGCGATGCGGGGCCTACGGGCCGCCATCGACGCCGACGAGCGCGCCGTACCGGGCCGCAGCACGATGCAAGAGGTGTCGCGATGACCACCGACCGCACGACCGAGACGATCGTCGAGACGTGGCTCGTGGATGGGTTCACCACCCAGCCCGACACCGCTGCGATGCTGCGCACCATCCGCGCTGCCGTGGCCGACACGCCGCAGCGACACCATCGATGGTGGCCCTTTGGTCGCCCGATTGGAACACCTGTCCCGACGAGCGGGCATGCGTCCACAAGGGGGTTCACGATGTTCTCCTCACTCAAGTCCATCGCCGCTGCCGTCATCGTGGCGCTGTTCGGCGGCTTCCTGCTCACGGGCATCCTCACCACACCGGATGACGACCAGATGGCCCCGGCTGCGGTGACCGCCTCGCCCTCGCCGATGTCCACGCAGGAGTTGCTCTCGGGCATGCTCACCGAGGAGGTCGAGCCGGGGGTCTTCCGGGTCATCAACGACGGCGTGCGGGACCTCTCGTACCCGGACGAAGGCTTCCCCGGCTACTTCGTGAACGTCACTCCCGATGGCAGCGTTTGGCTCTCGGGCGAGGGCGGAAGGAAAGGCTTGTTCCGACTTGGTGACGAGGCCACGTTCGAGGACCCCACGTACAACCCTCCGTTCAAGCAAGTGGCCCCCGATGGCTCGCTCTGGGCGATCGGCGAGGGCGGCAGCATCCGATCGTTCGATGGCGAGACGTGGACAGAGCGGATACGTGGCGATGGCTTGGCTATCGGACCCGATGGGACGGTCTGGGTCACGGCGAGCACCCGGGACGAGCGTTGTCTCGACTCGCCTGCCGACTGCCCGTTCACGGTCCTCATGCGGCTCGACGAGGACGGCTCCCTGACGACCATCGATGACTGGGCCGATATCTACGAGGGGCGTGTCGCGCGACGAACTAGCGGTGTCTCCCGATGGTGACGTGTGGCTCATCGGCAAGGACCGCCTTGACACGCTGGAGGCCGACGTACTGCTGCGTTTCGATGGCGAGGGGTGGCACCTCGTCCCGGGTCCAGACGGGTTCATCAACAATAACCTGGGCCAGTCCATCGCCTTCGGTCCCGACGGCACCTTGTGGGTGCACACCCGCGACCCGGAGGGTGACGACTGGAACGGGGCTGGCCTCGCCCGCTTCGATCGATCTGGGCTGGACCACCTTCACCGAGGCCGACGGCGTGCAGCACTGGGGTGGCCAGGGCTTCATCTTCACGGACCTACTCCACGCGGCTCCGGATGGCAGCCTGTGGATGAACGGTAGTACCGCCAACCTCTACTGCGATGGCGTGGCCCACTACGACGGCACGACATGGACCTCGTACCTGCGGGGCTCGTGCGTGCATGACCTCGACATCTCGCCCGATGGCGGTGTCTGGGCGCGGGCCGATAACTACTCGGGCATGAACCCCTCGGAGGAGGTCAGCACCTACGTCATCACCCCCGAGGCCGTGACGGCCTCCGAGTAGGGTCGCGGCGACTTCAGAGCCGCACTGCTCATGTGCCGCTCGGGTTCAACCCGGAGATCGAGGACCGCGGTAGGAAGACGGTCGAGCACCAGTTCATGAACCTCGGCATCGGCGTTCATCCCAAGGCAATAACCGAAGTGCTCACTGGCCGTGGCGTCAAGCACACGGTTTCCGCTGACTGAACCCCGGCACTTCATGGTCGACGCGAGTTCGGAGATGTCGCAGGCTTGAAGAAGCCGGACATCTCCATCCTCTCTGATGAGTTCCTCGCCGAGGTCAAGGACATGCCACAGCGCAACGTCCGTCATCGGGACATAGGATTGTCGGCGGATGTGGCACTGAGTTCACGCTCGAATCTGGCGGAGAGGGTGGGATTCGAACCCACGAGACGCTTGCACGCCCGACGGTTTTCAAGACCGTTGCCTTCAACCACTCGGCCACCTCTCCGGCAGCCGCAGGATAGCAGCGGCTCGACGGGAGCAGCGAAGCCAACGGATCGGGCCCGATAGAGAAGCAAGAACAGCCGCGGGCGGTATGCTCGGCTCGCCGTGAACCAGATCTCCTTGACTCGAGGCTTCGTCGCTGCGCTGACCACCATCATGCTGGTCGTGGCCATGGCCGGCCCCGTCGCAGCCGGGGCGCCGCCTGTCGATCCTGAGCTCGCCACCAAGCTGCAGGTCCGGCTCGACCAGTGGCGGGTCAACCACCACGCTCCCGGTGTCGCCGCCGCGGTGCGCCTGCCCGATGGCAGCCGCTGGCTGGGCACGTCCGGCACCCGTAACACGGGCAAGCGCGCCAAGCCCGTCAAACCCGGCACGCCCTTCGCCGTGGCCTCGCTCACCAAGACGTTCATGGCTGCGCTCATCCTGCAGCTGCACGAAGAGGGCGAGTTGACCCTCGGGAGCAAGCTCTCGACCTGGCTGCCCGACTATCCCAAGGCGAACAAGATCAGCCTCAAGATGCTTCTCAGCCACCGCAGTGGCATCTTCGACTACTTCGCCAACCCCCGGTATGAAACGCGTGTGTTCGGACGGCCCAAGCACCACTGGCGAACGGGCGAGATCCTCAAGCTCACCGGTCCACGCTATTGCCGGCCGGGAAAGTGCTACCGCTACTCCAACACCAACTATGTGCTGCTGGGCATCATCGTGCGCAAGGTCACCGGCGAGTCGCCGGCGCAGAACATCCGCCAGCGTTTCCTCGAGCCGCTGGGCCTGACCGAAACGTACTTCCAGGGCCAGGAACCCATCGGCCGGGAGCCGGCCAAGGGCTACTGGTCGATCGGCAAGAACTGGGTCGGCTTTGCCGATGGCTCGCGCTATCGCCCCAACACCTCCGGAGCCACCGTCGCCGATGCGGCCGGCGCCATGGTCTCGTCGGTCCGCGACATCTCCGACTGGCAGGATGCGCTCCTGGGTGGCCACGTGCTGGAACCGGAATCCCTGGCACTCATGCTGCGATTCAACCCGCGCAGCGGCTACGGCCTGGGGATGCGCTACGCGGTCCTGGACGGCCGACTCGCCATCGGCCATGGGGGCTCGTTGCGGGGCTATGTTTCACTGATGTACCGACTGCCGGTGGACGACATCGACGTCGTCGTCCTCACCAACCTGGGTCGCACCAACATCCAGACCCTTGCCGACAAGCTGACACGGGCAACGCTGAAGCACCTCGAACCAGACCCCGAGCCCGAACCGACCCCCATTCCCACGCCCACACCAGCCTCCTGACCCAAGCGGCATGTCTTGAGGGATCGTAGGCATCAGCCCGCCCGGGCAACATCCCTCGGCTGCCCAGATCAAACCCGGACTCGAGATCCGCAATTGCCTCGACCCAAGCCTGCTCGTAGGCCTGATCCTCGCCGACCAGGCGATCGATCTCCTCGGCGACGAGCCGGCTGACCGACGTGGCGCGCTTGTTTGGCCCATGGCTACCCGTCCGGGGGCGAAGCGTCGGAGGAACACCGCAGAAGACCCACCCGCAGCATCAGATGACCCATAGGGCGGGCCAAGCGTCGGGGACTCCGTCAGGTGACCCGCCCGGCGGGTGAAACGACGGAGGATACGCCTCGTCGCCGTGGTCGCTCCGTCAGGTGGCCCATGGGGTGGGTAGCTCCGCGATAGACCATGGGCGTCGGGTGTCTCGGGGATGAGCCGCAGCCCGGCGATCAGTCGGCGGAGATGCGCTCCCCCATCCGCGGCCGCAACACCTCCGATACCACGACCGAACCGTCAGGCTGCTGGTTGACCTCCAGGATGGCCGCGGCGACACGCGGCAACGCCAGTCCGGAGCCATCGAGCGCTGGGCCAAGGGCGGATGTGCGACGTGCCACGGCCTTGTCGCCCGGGTCATTCCTCGGGGATGGCGATGATGTGGCTGACGTAGTTCTTCTGCTGCTTGGACTCGACGCCGGGCAGAACGTACAAGCCCGTGACGTCGGCTGGTACCGCCACAGTGGTCGTCCACTCGGCCGAGTCGTTGGCCAGTGTGATGGGGGTGTCGACGAGATGCGGAGCCCTGTACAGCCCGTAGAGGATGCCGTCGGAGCCGATGACCGACGGGTTGCCGATGTGGACGTAGGCCTGATAATTGGTCGGGTTCTCCGTGTGCCAGGTGAACTGGATCTCGTCATCCGATCGCTGCACGTCCACGAGCGTGAGGATGATCTTGTTGATGGCCTCGATCGGCTCGCCAACCATCGTGACGGCGAGGTCCGTCTCCGTGCCGATGGGATACGCGAGGTCGGTGATGGGCGCATCGAGGTCGACCGAGAGCGTGCCACTCTGCGCGGGGGCAGGCCGGTAGAAGTTGAACTCGCCGGTGGTGAACGAGTAGGGGATCCTGAGCGTCGAGCCAGCGGTTCCGGCCACGCCTGCACACTCGACGCTGAGCAGCTCGGTCTGGGGCTCGAACCTCGTCCCGCCGGTGAAGCCTCGCATGATGAAGCCCGGTGGGATGCTGGTCCCGCCGGTCCCGACCACAGCCGTGGCGCATGGTCTGCTGCTGCCACTGGCATCGACCACTGTGACCGAGCGGCCTTCGGCCATCTCCATCGCGCTCCAGTTGCCGGTGTCGTTGCGTATGGCCAGGTCCACGCGCAGGCCATCTGCCGACTCCTCGACGTTAGTGGCCACGCCGGTCCAGATGCCCTCGGCCTCCGCCGGCGGCGGTGTCGATTTCGACTCAGGGATGACGATGTAGTCGCAGCCGGCGAGGACGGCGCAGAGCGCCAGCGCGCCAAGGCCGATCACCCCGTGGGTCGTGAAGCGCATCATGGAGCTCCGTTCGATTCGGGCAGGATGGCCGAAATCCGGCTCGTGACCAGCCAGTACTCGGACGGCGCGTCCGTCCCGCCATCGACCGCGCCCACGGTCTTGGTCTCGTCGCCCGAGGTGACGGTGACGGAGTAGGTGAAACACTCACCGCAGGGATGGTGCCAAGTCGTGTACATCTCGTCAGTGAACCACCCCAGCCCCTCGAGGTTGGCCACGAGATCGGTCACGACCTCCGGTTCCACCTGGGTCTCGAGCTGCTGCGTACCGTCGTCGCCGACGACGCGGCCGTCGGGATAGGCACCGAAGAGCTGGTCCACGCAACTGGGGCCGCCGAACTTCTGGAAGACGATGGCCGCTCCGTCGGCCTGCATGTCCGCGGCCTCCTGCTCGCGGGACTCCGCCGGCTGGCAGGCCTCTGCAGCCACCCCACCGTTCCCGTCGACCGAGGACTGGGGCGTCGTGGTGAGCGGACCCACGAGATAGATGCCGACGACGGCCGCGATCACCACGCCCGCTCCCGCCAGGAGCCGGCGATCTCGCCACGGCGCCCCGCGCGCAACGCTCGCGCCACCGGACCTGGCTCTCGCGAGCCCGCGCGCGTTGAGCGTCGCGAGCACGCTCTGGACGCCGATGAAGAGCAGCATCAGCAGGCCGATGAAGATGCTTGTCCACCAGGAGCTGAGCTGGCCGTTGTAGAGGATCAACGCCTGGATGAGGGAGAGGATGAGGACACCGAAGAAGGCACCCAGCACGTAGCCCTCTCCGCCGGTCAGGGCCACCCCGCCGATGACCACGGCGGCGATGACGACCAACTCCATGCCCATCGCATGTGAGCCGTGGCCAGAACCGACGTAGATGCTGTAGACGAGACCGGCCAGGGCCGAGCAGAACCCGTTGACCATGTAGACCTGCATCTTGGTGCGGTTCACGGGCAGGCCCATCAAGCGCGCGGACTGCTCATTGCGCCCACTGTTCCCGCCCATCGCGTACAACGTGCGGCCGAAGCGGGTGAGGTGAGCCAGGAAGAGGCCGGCCACGAGGACGACCAGCGCGATGACCACGAGGCTCGTGATGTAGCTACCCGTCTTGGCCACGGGGTCGGCCAGTCCGGGGATGAGGACCTTGACGCCGGCCAGCGTCTTCCAGGTCGGGTCGTAGATGCGGATCTCGGCGTCGCTGATGACGTAACACATGCCCCGCGCGAACCACATGCCGGCTAGGGTGGCGATGAAGGGCTGGACCTTCATGTAGGTGATGAAGAACCCCATCACCCCGCCGATGCCGATGCCCATCAGGAGCATCAGCACGATGACCACGACGGGGTCCCAGCCGTCGCGGAGCAGCGCGGCAGCTCCCACGGTGGTGAGGGCGATGACGCCGCCGACGGAGAGGTCGATGCCGCCCGAGATGATGACCAGCGCCTGGCCGACCACGGCGATCAACAGGAACGGCGCCGTGTTCAGCAAGTTGAACAGCGGCTGGCTGTCCTGCATGGCCGGGAAGGCCACCACGCCGAACACGTAGACCAGCAGGAACATGGCGATCGTCGCGCCGAGTGGCAGGAATCTCCTGCCGTTCGAGAGCCGGACGCTCAATGCCTGCGTCACGCTGAAACGCCCTGCTTGCGAGTCCGCGTCCGGGCGACGGCTCGCCGGATGAAGTCCTTGGCCTGCTCCGAGTAGAGCACGATGACGAGGATGACCACGATGGCCTTTACCACGGTGATCGCGCTCGCCGGCACGCCGACGTGGTACATCGAGGTCATCGTGGCCTGGATCACCAGCGCACCGAGGACGCTACCCAGTAAGGAGAACCTGCCGCCGGCACCAAGGATCGTGCCGCCGATGACCACCGCGAGGATGGCGTCGAGCTCGGTGTACAGGCCGATCACATTGGCGTCGGACGTCTTGATGCTCGAGACGGCGATGAGGCCGGCGATCCCGGCGCAAAGCGCGCAGAACACGTAGGCGAACATCTTGATGCGCTTCTCGTTGATGCCCGCGAATAGGCTCGCCCGCGAGCTGATGCCGACCGACTCCACGAACAGGCCCAGAGCGGTCCTGCGCAGGAGCAGCCACGAGATCAGGAAGATCGCCAGGACGACGAAGAGTGACAGCGGCAGGAGCAGGATGAAGCCGTTCCCGAGGAACGAGAAGGCGTCGTTGAAGATGTTGATCTTGATGGAGTTGGTGCTCAACTGCGCGATCCCCCGGCCCGCGATCATGAGGATCAGGGTGGCCACCATCGGCTGGATCCGCACATAGGCCACCAGAGTGCCGTTCCAGATCCCGCATAGCAGGGCCGCCAGCAGCGCCACCGCGATCACGACCGGTAGCGGCATGAAGCTGTACGTCGGGTCGCCCACGACCGCGGTGATATCACCCGAGAGCGTGAAGCCGACCTTCCTGGGGTCGATCAGGATGGCGGCCACCGACGCGGAGATGGCCATGACCGCGCCGACCGATAGATCCACCCCGCCGGTGGCGATCACCACGGTCATGCCGATCGCGAGAAGGATGATCGGCGCGCTGTTGCGCAGGATGTCGATGAGGCTGCCGTAGAGGTGGCCCTGCCTGATCTCCATGTCGAAGAACCCGGGGATGAAGATCAGGTCGAACAGGAAGATCAGGCCCAGGACAGCCAGGGGCAGGAGCAGGCGGCTGTCGCCGGCGCCAGCCCTAAGCGAACGAACGGCGTTGCTCACGTGCCCACCCCGGCGATCGAGGACATCAGCTCCTTCTCGTCGACCTCACCTGTGATCTCGGCCGCCTTGGCCCGGTCACGCAGCACCACGATGCGATGGCTCGTACGCAGCACCTCGTCGAGCTCCGACGAGATGAAGATGCACGACTTGCCTTCCTCGGCGAAGTCGAGCACGAGCTTCTGGATGTCAGCCTTGGTACCCACGTCGATGCCGCGCGTGGGCTCGTCAAGGATCAGCAGCCGCGGGTCCGTGGCCAGCCAGCGAGCCAGGATGACCTTCTGCTGATTGCCACCGCTCAGGTTCTTGACCGCCTGGTCGGCCGACGGTGTCGCGATGTGGAGCAGCTCGATGAAGCGGTCGGCGATCTCCCCCGCTTCCCGGGCACCCAGGTGCCTCAGCCAGCCGCGGTTGGCCTGCACCGCCAGGATGATGTTCTCCCGGACGCTCAGGTCCGCGACGATGCCTTCTGCCCCACGATCCTCGGGCGCGAGCGCGACACCGCGCTGGATCGACGCGGCGGGTGAGTAGTCCCTGACTTCCGTACCGGCGACTTCGAGGGTGCCGCTATCGGGCCGGTCGAGGCCGAAGATCGAGTCGCGCCAGCTCGGTCCTGCCCGATCCCAGCAGGCCGGCCAGTCCCACGACCTCGCCCGTGTGTAGGTCCAGGTCGAACGGCTCGATGGCACCGCTTAGGCCGAGCCCCTTCGCCTGCAGGAACGCCTCGGCGCCGATACGCTCACGCGTCTCCATCTTGTGCGCGGCCATGTCATCGAGAGCGGTCAGCGACCGGCCGAGCATGAGCGAGACAAGCTCGAGTCGCGGCAGGGATGCCGGGTCGTAGGTCCCGACCACTTCCCCGTTGCGCAGGATGGTGACCCGGTCGCTCACCTCGTAGACCTGCTCAAGAAAGTGTGTGATGAAGACGATGGCGATGCCTTCGCTCCTCAGCTTGCCCATGACCTCGAAGAGCTGCGTCGTCTCACGCAGGGTCAGGCTGGAGGTCGGCTCGTCCAGGATGAGGACCTTGGCCGTCGAGATGTCGAGCGCCCGGGCGATAGCCGCCATCTGCTGGATCGCGACCGAGTACGAACCCAGGGGTCGCGTGACGTCGATGTGGATGTCCAGGCCCGCCAGGATCTCCCTGGCTCGCTTGTTCAGCGTCCCCCAGTCGATGGTGACGCCCCACCTCATCGGGGCCCGGCCGATGAGCACGTTCTCGGCGACCGTGAGGTTGGGGCAGAGGTTGACTTCCTGGTAGACGGTGCTGATGCCCTGCTGTTGGGCGTGTTGCGGTGAGTGGACTTCGTAGTGCTCGCCCGCGAAGGTCATCTCGCCGGAATCAGGGCGCTCCACGCCGGTGAGGACCTTGATGAGGGTCGATTTACCTGCGCCGTTCTCGCCGACGACCGCGTGGACTCTCACCCTCGTTGAGGTCGAAATCCACATCGGCAAGCGCTTGGACACCGGGGAACGCTTTCGAGATGCCCCGCATCGAGAGCAGCGGCGCTTGGTCGGACACGGTCGATATGCCTCGAGAGAAGTCAGGCTGGCGCCCGAATCACGGGAGGCGGGGTGAGGCCGCCTCCCGTGATCGAGCGGACGCTTAGCTGGCTAGTACTTGCGGGTCGCCAGGATGGCGGTCAGCTCGTCCGCGCCCTGGGCGGCGAAGAACTCGCCTTCCTGCGAGGGGACCCACGTGGGCAGCTCCTCGCCGTTCATCGCGGCCAGTGCCGCCTCGTACACCTGCGGTGCGAGCAACGGGTTGCACTCGATGAGGGCGTTGATCTGGCCCGGGATCAGGTATTCAAAACCGTGGGCGGTCGCGTCGACGCCGATGACCTTGATATCCTCGCCCGGAATCAGACCTGCCTCCTCGATGGCCTGGACAGCGCCGATGGCCTCCTCGTCGTTGTGACCGAAGACGCCGTCGATGTTGTCGTACTTCTTGAGGAACGCTTCCATCACGGCCTTCGATTCGGCCACGCCCCAGTTGCCGGTCTGGCTGTCGAGGATGTTGATGCCGCACTCACCCATGGCCTCGCGGAAACCCGCGCCGCGGTCGATGGCGGCCGAAGCGCCAACGGCTCCGGTGATCTCCACGACGTTCTTGGTTTCGCTGTCCGCGAGCAGCTCGCACATGGCGGCGGCGACCTTCTGGCCTTCGAGGTTGAAATCGGAGCCGATGTAGGTGGCGTAGAGCGAGGATCCGCGTCGATGCGGCGGTCCTCGAGGACGACGATCTTGCCGTTGTCCTGGGCCTCCTGCAGGACCTCGTCATAGCCCGTCACGTCGAGCGCAGCCAGGATGATGACGTCGACCGCAGGGTCCTGGTTGAACTGGTGGAAGGCCGAGACCTGGTTCTCCAGCTTGTTCTGGGCGTCGTAGAACTTGAGATCGATACCCAGCTGCTCCGCGGTCTCCTTGAAGGACGCCGTGTTGGCCGCACGCCAACCGCTCTCAGAACCGGTCTGAATAAAGCCGACGGTCATGTCCTGGTAGGTGAGAGGGTCTTGTGCCGCGACGACCCCCGTGGACATCGCAGCCATCGCCGAAACTGCAACCAACGCCAGCCCAGCGCGAGCGAGTGATCTAGAAATCATGGTCCTGGTTTCCTCCCTGAAACTTGTAGACCCGTTCAAGGGCGCAGTCGATGCCGGCAAGGAACCACGCCGGGTTCTGCCGACCGAAGTCACCGTCTGCTCCAAGCCTGAGGCTCGGTCGTCAGGCGGTTCACGACACCATCGGCTCCTCCTCGTACACGATGCTGCTGCGGCAGTGATTCCTCGGCCCCTCAGAAGCCAGTGGTCGCCTTCCCCTGCCGTTAGCGCTCCCGTTACCGATAACGGGAGCGGTAACAACCTAGCATCGTTGCTGGTGGGGCGTCAAGACAGAAAACGGCAGCCGACCTGCTCGAGCGCGCAGGCCAGAGGTCGTACGGTCGGCGTCCACGATTCCCGAAGAAACGACCCTTGCGTTGACAGTCCAGTCTCTGGTACCGTGGATGTTACCGGTAACGGGAGCGGTAACATCCAGGCGTCGTCCGCAGCGCGGTGTCGCGCTGGGGGCCCGCCTGGCCCTCCGATCAACTCCCGGACAGGCCGGCCACACGTCATCGGGGGGAGCTACGGTGGTGAGTCCGGCTTGGCCAGGCTATCAGACCCAGTCGGCTCGGACATCCATCTGGGCGTGTCATCCAGTGTCGGCTGCGGAGGACTCATGTCGCAACGAGGGCGGCTGACGATACGAGAGGTGGCGGAGGCGGCGGGCGTGTCCACGCAGACCGTCTCTCGGGTGCTGAACAATCGCCCGGACGTCGCGCCGGGCACGTATGACCGAGTCCAGCGCATCATCGCCGAGATCGGCTACTCACCGAACATGCTCGCTCGCGGCCTTACCCAAGGCCGCAGCCACGTGCTTGGCGTGGTGGCGTTCGGCCTGGACTACTTCGGGCCGTCGCGCGTGCTCACGGGGATCGATGTGCAAGCGGCTGAGATGGGCTATTCCATCTCGCTCAACCTGGTCCATCAACCTGAGACGGTCGACGTCCAGGGCGTCCTCAGCAGTCTCTTCGCTCGCCGAGTGGACGGCGTGATCTGGGCCATCCCACAGGTCGGCGGCAATCTGGACTGGTCGCATCGAGTGCCGCAGGAGCTGCCCATGCCGATCGTGCTCGTAGGCGGCATGGCCGGTCAGACGTCGCTGCCCTCGATCGGCATCGACAACCGGGCCATCGGCCGGCTGGCCACCGAGCACCTGCTGGCCGGCGGCGCCCGTCGCATCGGCCTGATCACTGGTCCACGAAGCTGGTGGGAGGCACGAGAACGAGAAGCCGGCTGGCGCGAGACGGCAAAGACGAGCGCGTACGGAGACACTACCGGGCCGGTCTTCGAGGGCGACTGGACCGCGGCCAGCGGTGAGGCGGGTCTCCATCGCCTGCTCGCGGATTCGCCGACCGTGGACGCCGTGTTCGCCAGCAACGACCAGATGGCCCTGGGTGTGCTCCACGCGGCCCATATCCTGGGACGTCGTATACCCCAGGACCTGTCGGTGGTGGGCGTCGACAACATCCCCGAAGGCTCTCACTACTGGCCGCCGTTGACGACCGTTCATCAGCCCCTTGGTGATGCCGGTGTGCTGGCCGTCGAAGGCATCGATGAGGCCATCCGACGGCTCGCGCGGCGTCGCAGCTCCCCGGTCGAGATCGAGCCTCTGACGACCCGCTTGCAGCCCAAGCTCATCGCGCGTGGGAGCAGTCGAGCCGCGACCTGACGTGCAGCACGGCCGGAACGTCTACTGCGGGTGGCTACCCGGCCAGCGGGTGAAACGTCGGAGCACACCCCTCGTCGCCGTGGTTGCTCGGTCAGATGGCCCGCTCGGTGGGTGAAGCGACGGAGCAGCGCCGCGCAAACCTGACGGAGCCGTCAAATCACCCACGGGGCGGGTGAAGCGACGGAGGACACCCCTCAAGGTCGTGGTCGCTCCGTCAGATGACCCGCCCGGTGGGTGAAACGTCGGAGCAGGGCCGCACCAGACCCACCCGCACGTCAGATGACCCGCCCGGTGGGTGAAGCGACGGATGACACCCCTCGTCGCCGTGGTCGCTCCGTCGGTTGACCCGTGGGGCGGGCGCTGCTCCGTCGGTTGACCCACCCCGTGGGTGAAGAGACGGGACCATCTGCACGTTGACCGCGGCGCCTGTGACTCGTATGTTGCGCCCATGCCGTCGACAGCAGGAGCGCCAGCCGAACAGCCGTCCGACCGTTGCGCCGAGTTGCGCGCCGCCGTCAACGGACGCTGTCGCGAAGCACACGAAGCCCGCGCTGCCCACGAGGCGGCGGTGGCACGCCTGCGCGAGCTGCGGCGGGACCTGGTCGCGGCCGAGCGCCGTCAGACCGACGCTGTCGCTGCCGCCGATCCCAAGCAGCGCAACGCCGAGAAAGCCGCCGCGCGCGATCGCTACCAATTGGCCCGCAGGAGCGGCGGCAGCGAGGATGAGCTCCGGGAGGCAACGGCTGCCTGGGCGCGTGCCATCGACCACATCAATCGTGCCGGCAGTCTGGCGCAACGTGCCGTGAGGGAAGCCAAGTCGGCCGTGGCGAAGCTCGAGCAGACGGTGTCAGGAGCCGAGGGCGCGGAGCGTCAGGCGCGCATCGGCGCGGAAGGAGCGGAGGCCGCGTGCCTGGACGCCAGGGTGCGTCTGGCAGCGTGCGAAGAGGCCGCGTCGGTCGACGTGGCCACGGACGACGGGGCAGTCAGCGGCGGTCCGCAGGCACCGTCCGGCGGCCATGCGGTTCGTATCGGCGATGCCGAGCATGGCCCGCCTCTCGTCATCGAGTCGATGATCAGCGGCGATCGCCGCGCCCTGGAACTGGCCGCGTCGGTGGTCGCCGCCCACACCGGCAGCACCCCGGCAGAAGCACAGCTGCAACTCCAGGAGCTGGTGGGCGCCATCGTCTCGGCAGCCGCCGAAGCAGGCTTCCTGGTCTTCGACCCCGCCCATCCGTTCTGGGCGTACCTCGAATTCGAGGAGGCACGTGACGTCATCGCCGCGCTGGCGCGACTGGGCTTCCTGTTCGAACCATCCGAGGGCTGGCATGCAGGACGCGCACCAGCACCCAGTGACCTGTCGATGGCACTCGCGTATGCCGGACTCGACGCCCGCAACATGCGTGATCTGCCGGCTGCCGAGGACCTGCGTCTGCTGCCTCGCTCGATCGGTGTCGATGCTCGGGCGTTCCTGGCCGCACGGGCGCCGGGTCTGAGCGTGGACCAGCTGGTCGGCGCCCTGGGTCGGCGAGCAGAAGCGCTGGAACTGTTGTGGAACGAGTGGGGCCAGGTGCGCCCGGTGCTGCTGACCGACCGCCACGACCTGGGGAGCGTGCCCGGCTGAGCGAGCCGGGCTGGCTGCGACGACCTCAGCGCAGCTCGACGACGCAGAACGCCTCAGTGGACCCGATGTCGATCGCTGTGGACGCGTCGGTCGGCCTGCCCTCTGGGAGCGCCGTGCCGCGGTACGTATCCATGGCGCGTGACTTCACCGCCAGGGTGCCTGAGATCTCGACGACCGCGGTAGGACGGTCGCTGCCGAAGAGGTAGAGCCGCTCAGTCCGATGTGGTTGCAGTCCCTCCGACGTGACGAGGTGGGGAAAGGCCATCGGGTTGTGGGCCGCCGGCGAGACCGCGTCGATGGCGGCGAGACCGGCCTCGCGATGGTCGACATGGTTGACCGGGCTATCGGCGTGGATAGCGCCATCGGTGTGGACAGAGCCGACGTCGTAGATGAGCACCCGCGGGTCGGGCGCGGCGACCACGTCAGGCCCGAATCCGCGGATGACGCGCACGAGCTGCTCACGGAGCGCCAAGTCGTTGGCGAGCGCACCCTCGGGCCGGTGCAGGAACGTCACCCTCTCGAAGCCGACGATCTCGGCTGCGGTGCGTTGCTCCGCCTCACGTCGAGCGGCCAACGCCAACGGATCGGTCGTGGCATCTACAGCGCCGGCATCCCCACTGGTGCAGCACACGAGCTGCACCACCGTGCCCTCGGCCGCCCAGGCTGCGATGCTGCCGCCGATGGCCGGCTCGGCGTCGCCGGGGTGGGCCACGATGACCAGGAACCGCCGAGGTCGCTCTGCGCGAGGCAGTCGGCCAAGGTGCATCAGCGCCGCTCCTGGGCGGCCGTGGCATGGTCAAGAAAAGAAACACTAGATTGGTACTTGATTCCTGCCGAGATGCCGCTATGCTCTTGAGGTGACGTCGCTCGTCTCCCCCCACGAGCGACGTCTTCTTCTGTCTTGGGCCTGCGCCGATGGCCCTCGTCCATCAGTCAGTATCCGTGACTGAACGGACCATCTCGAGCACCGCTGCGGCGTGGCCCTCGACCTGCACCTTGGGCCAGACGTGGGCGACGCGGCCATCCGGGTCGACCAGGAAGGTCGTGCGCGCGATGCCGAAGTACGTCTTGCCGTAGTTCTTCTTCTCGACCCAGACGCCATAGCGTTCCGCGACGCTGTGGTCGACATCGGACAACAGCGGGTATGTCAGCTGGTGCTGCGCCTTGAATCTGGCCTTGGAGTCAGCGTCGAGGACGCTGATCGACCAGACCGTGGCCCCTGCGGCCTCGAACTCGGCTGACAGATCGCGGAACTCGCAGACCTCGCTTGGTGCAGCCCGCTGTGAAGTCCTTGGGGTAGAAGAACAGCACCACCCATCGGCCGCGCTGGGCAACGAGGTCACGGATGGTGCCAGCGTCGTCGGGGAGCGAGAACGCCGGGGCAGACTCGCCGACCGCGGGCATGGTGTTGGCGGCTTGATCGGTCATGCCCGGAAGGGTAGCGCGGACCGGCTCGCGATGACATGGGCCCCGCCGGGAAGCACCGCCAGCCTGATGGGGGCACCGACGGCGGGCAACTCACCGTCACGCGCCTCCACGTGCAGAAGCGGCGCGTCCGGGACCTCGACCAGCAGCAGCACGTGGTCGCCGCGGAAGCGTCGCGCCGAGACGCGACCGGCGATGGGGCCGGCGGTATCGGCCACCACGGATCCTGGGCGCAGGACGACGGTGACCGCTGACGCCGCGACGGCCGGATGGGCCGACCCACCCGAGGCGGCAAGCAGCAGCATCGGCAGCGACAGCGGCGGTGGGAAGGTCGCCCCAGGGCGTGCGTAGCAGCCCATCGCCGAACCGCCCCGGCGCGATGTTGCGAAAGCCCAGGAAGCGCGCCGTCCACTCGTCCGGCGGCGCGTTCCACAGCTCCTCGGGCGTGCCGTCGGCGACCAGCCGGCCCCCGTCGAGCAAGACCACACGGTCGGCCACCCCGAGGGCCTCGTCCTGATCGTGTGTGACATAGATGACGGTGAGCCCCAGCTGACTGAAGATGGTGCGCAGCTCGTCGGGCAGACGCTCTCGCAGGGAACGGTCCAGCGAACCCATCGGCTCATCGAGCATCAGGAGGCGTGGGCTCGTCGCCAGCGCGCGCGCCAGCGCCACCCGCTGCTGTTCCCCGCCCGAAAGCTGCGAGACCGACCGACGCTGCGCGCCCGGTAGGCCCACCAGCTCCAGCAGCTCCGCCACGCGGTTCCGGCGAGTGGCCGTCCCCTGCCCTTGCATGCGCAGGCCGAACGCCACGTTCTCGCCCACGTCCCGGTGCGGGAACAGGGCATAGTCCTGGAACATCAGCCCCACGTCACGCTCGTGCGGTGGCACGCCGGCAAGGTCGCGTCCGTCGAGTCGCACCGAGCCGGCGGTCGGTAGCTCGAGTCCGGCGATGACCCGCAGCAGCGTGGACTTGCCGCTGCCGCTGGGCCCGAGCACGCACAACAGCTGGCCGCCGGGCACGTCGAGGTCGATGTGGCGCAGCACTGGCGTGCCGTCGTAGGCGGAGCTCAGTCCTCTGGCCTGGAGCATCCCATCTCCCTGCTGGCGCCTCAGAACGGCTGCGGCCCGCTGCCGCGCAGCCGCTCGATGAGCAGCACCGCGCTGGCAGTCAGCACCATCAGCACGACTGACAGCGCCATCGCCGCTGCGAAGTTGGTCGCGCCCGGCTGGCCCAGCAGGCGGTAGATGGCCACCGGGATGGTGATGCTGTCCGGCCGCGCGATGAAGAGCGTGGCACCGAACTCACCCAGCGACACGGCGAAGGCGAAACCGGCGCCGACGAGGGCACCTCGCGCCAGGATGGGTCCGTCGACCTCACGCCAGGTTCGCGCCGGCGATGCGCCCAGCACCGCGGCCGCCTCACGCAGGCGGTCGTCGATGGAGCGGATGACCGGCACCACCGCGCGCATCACGAAGGGCAGCGCGATGAGCGCGTGGGCGATGGGGATGAGCAACACCGAGGTGCGCAGGTCCAGCGGCGGCGTATCGAGCGAGACGAGGAAGCCGAAGCCAACGATGACCGCCGAGGTTCCCAGCGGCAGCATGATCAAGGCGTCCAGCCCACGGACCAGCCAGCCGCGACGATAGCCCACCACGGCCGCGGCCAGGACGCCGAGCGTTCCCGCGATGAGCGTGGTGACGGCGGCGAAGGTGAGGGAATCGACCACTGCCTGCCAGGGTGGGGCGCTCAGACGCATACGAGGGTCCACCCTGAGCAACGCCCCGTAGGCGTCGATGCCGTAGCCGGCCGGTACTGCCAGCGAGCGTTCCACCAGGATGAGCAACGGCGTGACCATGAACGCCACCGTGGCCACCAGGATGGCCGCCACGATAGCGCGCTCACGACCGGGCCGCGGGCGACGCACGGTCTCGGATGCCGGCCGCAGCTGCTGCTGGATCGAGAGGCGTTCCTGGGCGCGCGCGCTGGCCAACAGCAGCACCAGCACCCCGCTCATCTGCAGGATGGTCAACGCCGCGGCCGTGGGCAGGTCCAGCAGGATGGCCGTCTGGCGGTAGATCTCCACCTCCAGCGTGGTGTCGCGCGGGCTGCCCAGCAGCAGCACCACGCCGAAGGAGGTCACCGTGAAGAGGAACACGATCGATGCCGCGGAGATCAGCGCCGGGCGCAGCAGCGGCCAGGTCACCTCGCGAAAGGCACGCAGTGGCGAGGCGCCGAGCATCCGGGCGGCCTCCTCGGTCCGCGGGTCGATATGCGCCCAGAGGCCGCCCACCATGCGGATGATGACGGCGATGTTGTAGAAGACGTGGGCCAGCAGGATCGCCCCCACCGATCCGTCGAGGCGGACCTGCGGGACGTCCGTGCCGAACACGAGCTCGCCGAGGGCATTGATGGGGCTGCGTGGGCCGAGCAGCGCCAGGAAGGCCGCGCCGACGACCACCGTCGGCAAGACGAATGGCACCACCGTGAGTGCCCGCAGGGCGCGCTTGGCAGGGAAGTCGAAGCGCGCGAAGACCCACGCGGCGGGCATGCCCAGCAGCACCGTCAGCAGCGTGGACAGACCGGCCAGCGCCAGCGTGAAGAGCACGATGTCGAGCACGAACGGCTGTCGCCAGGTATCGACCACCGTCCCCGGCAGCCAATGTCCGCCGGGTGCCAGCCCGAGCGCCAGGATGTTCGCCACCGGCCACAGGAAGAAGAGGCCCAGGAAGGCCAGCGGTGGCAGCGCCAGCAGCAGGGCCCAGCGGCGCGTCAGCGCAGGACGATGTCGGTCCACTCGCGGATCCAGGCCTCACGGCCGGCATCGATGACGGCGGGATCGAGGCTGAGCGGCGCCGACGGCACCAGCGCGTGCTGCTCGAAGACCGCCGGCAGGGGCACGTCCGACCGCGCCGGATAGACATACATGGCCAGCGGCAGCTCGGCCTGCACCGGCGGCGAGAGGAGGTAGTCGATGAGGGCGCCGGCCAGCTCGGGCTCGTCGGCGCCGCGCAGGACGCCGGCGAACTCGATCTGCCGGAAGCAGCCCGACGTCGATGGCCAGGGTAGGCGACTCCGTGGCCCCCGGCCCGGCACCCAGGAACTCAGCCGTGGGACTGGAGGCGTAGGACACCACTATCGGCAACTCACCCTCGCCCGAACCGCCCGAGAAGCTGCCGAAGTAGGCCTGGTCCCAGTCGCTGACCACGGTCACACCGTTGTCGCGCAAGTCCGACCAGAAGGCCGTCCATCCGGTCTCCGGATCTCCCCGAAGTGCGCCACCGTGGCCAGCAGGAAAGCCAGCCCGGGCGACGATGTGGCTGGGTTCTCCACCACCAGCTGACCAGCCAATGCCGGGTCGACCAGGTCCTCGAGGCGAACGGGAACGGGCAGTCCGCCCTCGCCGAAGGCCGAGCGGTCGACATTCAGACAGACGTAGGCCACGTCGATGGGGGTGACGCGCCCGTCAGGGTCCAGCTGCAGATCGGCCGGCACAGCAGCCGACTCCGGCGACCGGTAGGGCTCGAAGATGCCCGCCTCCACGGCACGCGAGAGGAACGTGTTGTCCACTCCGTAGAGGACATCAGCGAGCGGTCGGTCGACGGTGAGGATGGCCTGGTTGACCATGGTGCCGGCGTCGCCGGCGGGCAGCAGTCGGACATCCACATCGTTGGCCGCCTCGAACGTTTCGATGACGCCATCGGGCAGGTAGAACGAGTCGTGGGTCATCAGCGTCAGCGTGCGCCCCTGGGCCGCGGCTCCGCCGGCGCCCGCCAGGAGCAGGCCACCGGCCACCACGATGGCGATGCAGCGAGGTCGGAAGATACGTGGACGGAACATGCGGGAACCTCCAGTCAGTCCTGGTCGCGGTCGGTGTGCACCACCAGCAGTCGCCCGCGGCGGGTGGTCAGACGGGCTCGCGACCCGACGAGCTCATTGGACAGGCCGCGCGAAGGACCCAGGCGCAGGGTCTCGGCGGCGAGCGGGAAGCGAAGGCCTTCGGTGCTGACGCCGACCACCTCGGGATCGATAGCGAACAGCGAGACATAGTCGGCGGGCTGGCCATCGATCTGCGCCTCACCGGGGCTGGTCGCGGTGCCGATGCGCCAGATGCGCGAGCCGCGGGCGGCGATGACGACCTCGGTCGCATCCAGCCGCGGATCGGCCAGCAGCAGCAGGTTGGCAAGACTGTGCTCCGGTCGTGTGACGCCCAGCGCACCGAGGATGGTGATGCGGGTGGCGTGCGTTTCGAGCGCGGTGAGCAGGCACAGTTCCATGTCGCTCTCGTCCTTGTCGCGTTCCGCCACGCGCATCTCCACACCCGCCGCTTCGAGGTGAACCCGCTCTGCCCCTGCCAGCGAGTCGAAGTCACCGACGACGATGTCAGGCGACAGGCCGGCCTGGAGGACACGCCCCGCACCGCCGTCAGCCGCGATCAGCAGGGGACGCGGTGCGGCCGTCGCCAGCGACGCAAGCAGCCCCAGATCGACATCGCCATCGGCGACCACGAGTGCCTGATCGGACCTGGCCATGAACGTCGAAACCTCCATCTCGGATGGGACGGAGGCCACGTCTTCGACTCCCTTCGCCGGTACGAACCGGATCAGGTTCCGAGGGTCTGCGGTGTGCCCGCACTCTCAGCGCCGCCTTGGCGCTCCCCTGTCCCATATGTGCTTGTGTCCATGAATCCTACACCCGCGCCGCGAGTGGGCGATGTCCTAGACTCGCAGGCATGCCCGCTGCCGCCCATCCCGCTCACGAACGCGTCCGACAAGCCGCCCGACGACACGGGGTCGAGATCGAGGTGGTGACCTTCGATGAATCGACCCACACCGCCCAGGAAGCGGCCGATGCCATCGGCGTGCAGTTGGGTCAGATCGTCAAGAGCCTCGTCTTCATGGCGCCGGCGGATCCGGCCCGTGACGATGGTGAGCTGTCGCCGATCGTCGCGTTGGTGCGCGGCACCGATCGCGTCGACATCGCCAGGCTGGCGAGCGTCAGCGGCCGCCCGCGCCTGCGGCGTGCCAGCGCCAAGGAAGCCGACTGCCGCGACCGGCTTCTCCATCGGCGGCATCCCGCCCTTCGGTCACCCGCGAAGGATCCCCGTGGTGATGGACCCAGCGCTCGATGGCTACGAAGAGGTGTGGGCCGCGGCCGGCACCCCCAACGCGGTGTTCGCCATCACACCGGCCACGCTGGCGATGCTCTCCGACGCACTGGTGGCGCCCTGCGCCGAGGACCCCGACCCGGCCTCGTCGCCGGCCACGGCCTCGTCGCCGGCCACGGTTGAGGCGCCGTGAGCGAGGTCCAGCGCTTGAGCGTGGGCTATCCCGGTGGCCTCGCAGCGCGCTACCGCTGGGGTGGATCGGGCTCCGGAGAGGCCGTCTTCGCGTTCAGCGAAAGTGGCGGCGCTCTGACCGACCATGCCGATCTCGCCGGCGGCGACCCCGCCCGCATGTGCCGAGCCGAGCTGCGCGTGGAGGGACCACTCGGGACCTGGACGGCGCGCTTCGCCTCGCCGGTCTTCGACGAGCCTGCCGGTCTCTTCTGGGATGCCCAGGCCCAGCTCGTCGTCAAGTACGGTTTCGTCGTCTACGGCCTGGCTGGTCGAAGTGGTGAGCTGCGCTGGTCATTCCGCTCTGGAACGCCCGTGGTGACGGTGCTGGGATCTTCGCGTCTGTCGCACGTGATCGTGCAGAGCGAGGTGGAGACGCTGGCACTCGATGGCGAAGGAGCGGTGCGTTGGCGGGTTGCCCACAGCGACGTCATCACGGGCGCCGAGTTGGTGGCTGGCACGCTCACGCTGCTCAGCTACGGCGGTGACGTGGTCGCCTTCGATCCGGGCACCGGACGAGCACTGGCGTGACCGCTGTGGACGAACGGTGGATAGCTCGGTGCGTACCGACACCACATACCCCATCGGTACCGTTGACCGACGACCATCGCCACGCCTACCGTCGGCCTCGACCCGAAGGGGCCCTGGAACCGACTAACGGCCAAGATGACATCACGGCCCACGTCGTGTGGAAGGTTCCTTCGGGTCGTTGCATGCCCATCACCGGTCACGCATCGGCCGACTCCGAAGGGCACGCATGATCGGATCAGCGCTCATCGTCCTGGGCCTGGCCGCCGGCCTCCTCGGCTGGCTCCTGTTGCGGCGCGGTGGCAGCGGCTGGCGGGTCGGCCGCTTGCTGGCGGCGGCACCACAACGCAGCCTCAGCCAGGCTGTCGCCAGCGCCGCCAGCGGTGAAACCGCTTATATGCGGCTCCACGGCCGCATCGACAGCGCTGAGGAGTTCCCCGGCGATGACGGCAAGCCGCTGGTGTTTCGGCGACGGCGATTGCAGCACCGCCGCGGCCGCTCCGGGTGGCAGACGTTCGACGACGAGCGTCTGGCGGTGCCTTTCGGGCTGGTCGAGCGTGGCGAACGCGTGGCCATCGATGCTGCATCGCTCGGCGACGGCCTCGTCGTCGTCCCCCGCGAATTGGTCGGTGTGGCGGCCGACCTCGCCGCCGCGGCCCTCGCTGGGCCGCTACCACAACTCCCCCCGGACAGGCCGGTGCGCCTTCGCATCGAACAGATCTCGGCGACCGAGCATGCCACCGCGGCGGGTGTCCCCGTCATCGGCCCTGACGGCTCGGTCACCCTCGGCCCGGGCCTCTCGCGTCCGCTGCTGCTCACGACACTGGAGATCGACGAGGCCATGCGCGTCTTGGCCTCGGAGCGACGGAACGAGTTGCTGCTGGCCTCGGGCTTGCTGGTGGCGACGCCCGTCCTCATCGGCCTCGGCCTCATCGCGCTGGTGCTGGGCGCATGAGCCGCGTCTCGGTCGCGGTGGCCCTCGGCTGCGCGATCGTCGTCATCGGCCTCTTCACGGCGGTGGCCCTCGGCGCGGATCCATCGGCCCTCCCGACCACCTCGGCCTCGCCCGCCAACCTTCTCGCGAGTGGCGACCTTCGGTCTGAGGGCGCCGGTCCAGGGCTGGTGGGCAATCCCCTTCTGATCGATCGCCGCGGTGGTGGCTCTCGCCGCCGGCACGGCCATCGTCACGTTCCTCATCGTGCGAGTGACGACTCGCGGCAGGAACGGCACGGACTGACACTGGTGGTGCCGGCTGGCACCGCGGCACTGCCCACCCGGTACGGAACTCCCATATGAGGAGTTGTGAGGTTCGCACACCATCGCGTCAGCAGGAGTGCCAACGTCCTGCGCCAACGAGCCAGCATCATGACGGACCGAACAGCCCCAACCTCGTCACTGCCTATCACCAAAGCCGCTCGCCTGTTGGGTGTGCACCCCAACACGCTGCGCACGTGGGCGGACCAGGGGCGCGTGCGTTGCCTGCGAGTGAACGGACGTGGCGACCGCCGCTTCCTGGTGGATGACTTGCGCACCTTCATGTCTGCGGCCGAGAACGCGCCGTCGCCGGAAGTGGACCGCGAGGCACAGATCGAGTCCATCGCCAAGCTGGGTACCAGGCTCAATCACCTCAGCACGGTCACCGAGATCGGTGCTGCCATCTGTCTCGAGCTGCGGCAGCTCATCGACTACCACAACGTGCGCGTCTATCGGGTCGAGGGCGAGGACGTGGTGCCGGTCGCGTGGCGTGGCGAGGTCGGCACCTACACCGGTGAGTTGGTCGAGCAGCTTCGGCTGCGCGTCGGCCAGGGCATCACCGGCTGGGTCGCCCAGCATGGCATCGCCCAGTACCTGCCCGATGCTGCCCATGATCCGCGCGGCGCCCAGATCCCGGGCACCGAGGAGGACCTGCCCGAGTCGCTTCTCCTGGCACCGATGATCTACGAAGGCGAGACCATCGGCGTCATCGTGCTGGCCAAGCTGGGGCTTGACCGCTTCACACCGGACGACCTGCGCTACCTCGGCATCTACGCCACCATCGCGGCACAGGCGATGGCCAACGCCGACATCAGCGAGCGCCTGCAGGCACAGGCACAGACGCTCGACCGCCAGCTGCGAAGCCAGGCCGAGCTGTTGCGCGTGACCGAGCGCATCCTGACCAACCTCGACCCTGCCGCGGTGGTGGCCGAGATCGCCGAAAGCCTGGTCGGCCTGATCCCGGTCGACACGCTTGGCATCTACGTCCACGAGCCGGCGCGGCGCAGACTCAGCCCGTTGCTGGCGCGGGGCGTCGGCGCATCTGCCTTCCTGTCGCGGCGCTTGCCCGATTCGGGCGCCGTGGTATCGGAAGTCCTCGCCACCGGCGAGGCGCGCAGCGTCAGTCGTGGCGGTCGTGGCAGCCGCAGTGGCGTGCCGCCGGCTGCCCTGATCCTGGCACCACTCCAGGGTCGAGAACGCGTGCTCGGCATCCTCCACCTCAAGCGCCTGGGCGAAGGTGCGGTGTTCGAGCCGCGTGAACTGGACCTGGTGCGCCTCTTTGCGGCCCACGTGTCGATCGCGCTGCAGAACGCGCTGGCCCACCGCGTCGTGGAGCTGCGGGCGCAGACCGATGCGCTCACGGGACTGCGCAATCACGGCACCTTCCGCGAGGACCTGTTGATGGCGGTCGCCGCTGACCACCCCTTCGCCCTGTTGATGCTCGACCTCGACGACTTCAAGTCCTACAACGACCGACACGGCCACGAAGCCGGCAACGCCCTGCTGGTCGGCATCGCCACGGCGGTCGGCAAAGCCTGTCGCGAGGGCGACCGCGTCTACCGCTACGGCGGCGACGAGTTCTGCCTCATCCTGCCGCAGGCGACGGTGGGGGACGCCGTCGATGTGGCCCAACGCGTCCGCGGCGCCGTCCGATCGGTCCTTGGCAACGACGGACGGGCGGCAGCCGTGCGCTGCTCGGTGGGCGTCGCCGCGTTCCCGGCCGATGCCGTCGACCGTGATGGACTGCTGCTCGCGGCCGACCGCGCGCTCTACGCTGCCAAGCGGGCCGGTCGCGACCAGATCGCGACCGCGGCCGACGGTCTGGC
The DNA here is from genome assembly GCA_963778955.1 of uncultured Chloroflexia bacterium. Taxonomy (GTDB): domain Bacteria; phylum Chloroflexota; class Limnocylindria; order Limnocylindrales; family CSP1-4; genus JAFMJV01. Next base: position 1,452,480 of record CAVZWI010000001.1, on the reverse strand, counting down.
GCTGGCAGCCGAGTTCGTGCCGCCGCGCACGCCGGTGGACGAGACCAGCCTGTCCACGGTCCGGGCCGCCGCGCTCCTCAGGGACGTGACCGATCCGGCCCAGGAGGCGGCGGTGACTGCAGGGAGCGCGAGGACGGCGCTGGCGTAGCCGCTGGTCGTGCCGCCGGCGGGACCGGTCGAGGCGGTCGGGCCGGACGAGCCACATCGATGGACGAATCGAGCGTCACGCCATAGCGGTCGACGGCCGAGCCCTGGTGGACCGAGAGTGCCACTCTTCCGTATGAATCAGCCGTCAGCAGTAGCGCCCCCTCGGGCACGTCGCCAAAGGTCCGCGCCCAGGTGGCCGGCACCTCGCGCGCATCCGGGCCATCACCGACGCGCAGGGACAGCGGCTCACCCAGTGCCAGACCGGGCAGCGCCACCAGCAGATCATCGGCGAGAGCGGAGAGCTTGACGTTGCCGAAGGTGTCCAGGTAGATCGCCTGCGCTCGCAGGCGGCCAGGGCGGATGTCAGGCCGCGGCCAGTCCAGGTCCAGCAGTCGCCGTGGATCGACCGCCCGACCCAGCTCCTCGATGGGCACACCGTCGGCTAGATGGGCGGCGGCCGGCGCGAACACGTCGCGTCCGTGGAACGAGTTGGAGATATCAGGCAACGCATAGCGCGGGTTCTCGAGCAGATGGACCCGCGTGATGCCACCCAGGCGTGCGGCGGCGGGCATGAGCAATCCGTTGTCGGGGCCGACCAGGTGGTCGCCGCGCAAGGTCGCGATGGCGATGCCCTGGCGCGCCGTGCCGACCCCCGGATCGACCACCGCGACGTGGGTGCCGATGGGCAGGTACGGGACCGCGCTCCACAGCAGGAGTGCGCCGTCCCTGATGGCGAACTTGTGCACATCGTGGGCCAGGTCGACGATGTTGGCCCGCGGACAGATCCGCGTCACCACCGCGCGCATGATGCCGGCCGACGGGTCTCGCAACCCGAAGTCGCTCAGCAGGCTCACGAACGGTGGCGCTCCAGCCCGACCGGCATCGGTCGCGGCCGGCGTGGTGACGGTGTGGGTGTATGTGTGGGCCATGGCGCCACGATGGTACGCGCGAGGGCGATGGTCCGCGCGCGGGCGAGGTCGCGGCGGCAGTATGCTGCCGTCGGGATGACCGAGCACGCTGCCGACCGCCGCCTAATGCGCTCCCTGGCAGCCACGCTGGTGGTCCTGTGGGCTGCCATCGCCATCGCCATCGCCACCGCATATCGGCCCGGCGGACCACTCGACGTCGTGGTCGCCCTGGCCTGCTTCATCCCGGTCTTCGTCGCCGACGCCGGATTCGTCTGGCCCGTCACCGGCCTCAGCCGGCGGCACCGCGTGGTGATGGTGTGGGTGTGGATCGCAGCGCTGCTCTTCGGCATCCCCATCCTCTACGGCGTCGTGAGCACCCTCGTGACGGACGGCCCTCAGAGCCTCGTGCCGTCATTCGAAGAGGGCTACGCGGCAGCCCTGGCATTGATCGCGATGGCCTTCTTCAGCGTCGTCGGCCTCGTCCATCGCCGGCGCGCTGTCACGCCGCTGGAGCGGAAGGCGACATGGGCCGCGATCGGTCTGGCCGTCCTGCTGACCCTGGTCGTGGGCCTCGCCTTCGTGTTCGTGGCGGTCGTCAACGACCAGTCACTGCGACGCGCTGAGGTGAGCGCCTCACGCTTCGGTCCCACCGACCCGGATATCGAGCCACCCTTCTGCGACGAACCGATCGCCCTCGGCCCCGCTGCCACCATCTTCGTGGAAGCCACCTCCAGCCTGGATAACGAGGTGCGTGGTCGTGCCCGCATGGATGGTCAGCGGAATGGTCTCGATGAGAGCTGGGGTGAATCCTGGGATGGCCCCGACGGCAGCGGGCAGCTGGCCTACCGGCGCGTTGACGGACGGGCCTGGCTGAACCCGACGAGTGACGATCCCCGGTCGCCGGGGACCACGTGGCAACAGACCGTGCCGAACCCCTTCGACCTGCTGGGCCGTCGGGCGTTGACGATGGACGGCCCGCCACACGCGGTCGCGAACGTACCCCGCGGCAGCATCGTGGCCGAGGACCTGGGGTTGGTCATCATCGAGGGCGCGCGTGCCCGGCACTGTCGGACCTTCATCGACGGCAACACCGCACTCGACACGTTCCTGCCGTTGCGCTGGCTGCTGTACGACGGCTCCCAGGCTGCCGACAACGCCATCGGTCGCTGGCGCGGAGAGTTGGATTGGTGGGTCTTTGCCGACGGCCAGCTGGGCATGGCCTCGGCCGAGGTCTCCGGCTCGCGCGCCGAGACCGACTGGGACGCCGAGGGCGTGCGCGTCGTGTTGCAGGCACGCCTGGAGGCGACCGATCGGGAAGGGGACGTGCAGGTCGCCATACCGGCGACGCCCGATGCGTCGCCGAGTCCCCGGCCCGCGCCATCATCGGACGCTACGACGGCGCCGGGTGCCACGAATGGGGCCGCGCTACAGTCGGTGGCACCATGACCACCTACGACGACCGCGGCGGCTCCAAGTGGGATCGTGCCGCGCGCTACCTCAAGATCGCCCAGGTACTGCGAGCCCACGGTGAGACCGGCATCTCCGCGGTCGCGCTGGCCGACCAAGTCGGCGTCTCGCGGCGAACCGTCTACCGCGACCTGGAGGCCATGGACCTCGATGCCGGCCTGCCCATCTGGAATGACCGCGGCAAGTTCGGCCTTGATGCCGATGCCTTCCTGCCGCCGCTGGCACTGACGCCCTACGAGGCGATGGCCTTCTTCCTGGCCGCGCGCCTGCTGACCAAGGCCACCGACGAGCTCGATACCGAGATCATCGGAGCCTTCGTGAAGCTGGCGCAGGTGCTGCCGCCCGTGCTGGCCGAGCAGCTGCACGAGACGGCCGATGCCTTCGCCGACACACCGCGCGTCGATGCCTTCACCCGCGTGCTGCGCAGCCTGACCGACGCGCTCGCCGAGCGACGCATCGTGGAGATGGACTACGAATCCGGCGTGTACGACGCCAGCCGACCGGTGCGGCGCGTGCGGCTGCATCCCTACGCCATCGAGCCATCGGCCAACACGCGCGCGCTGTACGTCATCGGCTTCGACGAAGAGCGGCAGGACCGCCGCACCTTCAAGGTGGAGCGCATCGGGTCGGTATCGATCACGCCGGACACCTTCCCGCCACCGGGTGCCTCAGTGGCGCGCCAGATGCGCGATGCCTGGGACGTCATCGGCGACGACACCCCGGTGGAGATCGTCATCCGCTTCGACCCCTCCGTCACGCAGCGCGTGCACGAGACCCGCTGGCACCCCAGCCAGGTCGAGGAGTTGGAGGACGACGGCTCGCTGTTGTGGCGCGCGCGCGTCTCCGGCGTGCTGGAGATCCGCGCCTGGATCCTCGGCTGGGGGCCGGCTGCAGAAGTCCTGGAACCGCCGGAGTTGCGCGCCTGGACGGCGGAGCAGCACGCAGCCGCGGCGGCACGTTACCGGGGCTGAACCGAGCGCGTCGCCTCCCGGCTCCGGGTCTCGGCCGCCTACAGTGCCTTGACGGCTGCCAGCAACTGTTCGAGGCCGGCCTTCGCGTCGGCGAAGAGCATGCCCGTCTTGGGGTCGCTGTACAGCGTGTTGTCGATACCCGCGTAGCCGCGACCCATCGAGCGCTTGATGACGATGATCGACTTGGCCTGATCCACATCGAGGATGGGCATGCCGTAGATGGGCGAGGAGGGATCGGTCCGGGCCACCGGGTTTGTGACGTCGTTGGCGCCGATGACCAGCGCCACGTCACATCGGGGGAACTCGGGGTTGATCTCCTCCATCTCCTTCAGCTGCGGGTAGGGCACGTTGGCCTCCGCCAGCAGCACGTTCATGTGGCCTGGCATGCGCCCGGCCACCGGGTGGATGGCGTAGTTGACGTTCACGCCACGATCCTCGAGCAGGTCACCCAACTCGCGACAGGCGTGCTGTGCCTGGGCCACCGCGAGGCCGTAGCCGGGCACGATGATGACGTTCTGAGCGTAGGCCAGCTGGATGGCGGCATCGTCGACGCCGACCTCGCGGACCGTGCCGCCAGCAGCGGCCGGGTCAGCCTGGGTGCCCTCACCACCGCCGAATCCGCCGATCATGATGTTCAGCAGCGAGCGGTTCATGGCGTCAGCCATAAGCTTGGTGAGGATGCCACCAGCCGCTCCCACGAGGGCACCGGCGATGATGAGCAGCGGGGAGTCGAGCACGAAGCCGGACATGGCCGCCGCTGTGCCGGTAAACGAGTTGAGCAGGCTGATGACGACCGGCATGTCAGCGCCGCCGATGGGCAGCACCATGGTCACGCCGAAGGTCAGCGCCGAGGCCAGCAGCACCAGCAGCATGACCGTCTTGATCTCACTGCCCAGGTCCAGCACCGGCGCGTCCCCGGCGCTGAGCACCAGCAGGACGATGGTCACCAGCGCCACCACCCCGAGTGCCGCCGTGGTGTAGGTCCCGCCCGGCACCGCGATAGGCTTGCCCGGCAGCAGTCCCTGCAACTTGCCCGAGGCGATGAGCGAGCCGCTGAAGGTGACCGAGCCGATGACCACGCCGAGGATGACGAAGACGACCGTGGAGATCTCTTCCCTGGGGCCGCCCACGATGTTGAGGTAGTCGAAGATCGCGACCAGGGCGGCGGCGCCACCACCGACCGCGTTGAAGAGCGAGACCAGTTGCGGCATGGCGGTCATGGCCACGCGCAGGGCCAGCATCAGGCCCACGGCGCCGCCGATGACGAAGCCGGCCACGATGATGACCAGGGCTGGCATGGTGAGGCCGCCGATGACGCACTCGGCGCCTTCCTGACAGTCACGGAGCAGCAGGTAGAGGAACGTGGCGATCACCGCCACGGTCATGCCGCCGGCGGAGATGAGGTTGCCGTTTCGCCCCGTAGCGGGGCTGTTCATGAAGTGCAGGCCGATGACGAAGCTGCCCGCGGCCAATGCCCCGATGAGGATGAAGATGGTGCTGAGTGTCGCCTGGTCCACCCTTAGGCCTCCTTGCCGTCAGCCTTGGGGGCGGTGGGCTTCCTTCTGAACATCTGCAGCATGCGGTCGGTGACGACGTAGCCGCCGACCACGTTCACGGCGCCGAAGAAGACCGCGATGGCGGCCAGGATGTAGCCGAGCGGATCGTTCGCTTCGGCCGCGATGATCATGCCTCCGACGAGCACGATGCCGTGGATCGAGTTGGCACCCGACATGAGCGGCGTGTGCAGCGTCGCGGGGACCTTGCTGATGACCTCGAATCCGACCAGGACGGCCAGGATGAAGATGACCAGTGAGCCAAGCAGGCTGATCTCACCATTCATGCGGCACCACCTTCTGACAGCAGCTTGGCGGTGGCGTCGTGCACGACCTTGCCGTCGTGGGTGATGACGGTACCCGCGGTGATCTCATCGTCGAAGTCGAACGTCATCTCCCCTTCCTTGATGAAGTGCGTCAGCAATGCGGTGATGTTGCGGGCGTAGAAGCTGCTGGAACCGGCGGGCATGGTCGCCGGCAGGTTGGTGGGCGCGATGATGGTGACGCCGTTGTCGGTCACGACGGAGTCGTCTGGCTGCGAGAGTTCGACGTTGCCGCCGAGGGCGCTGGCCGCCATGTCCACGATGACCGAGCCGGCCTTCATGTTGCGCACCGCGTCGGCTGTGACAAGCAGCGGCGGGCGTCGCCCGGGGACCTGCGCCGTGGTGATGACCACATCCATGGCACTGATGTGGTCGTTGAGCTCGGCTTGCTGGGCCTTCTTCTCTTCATCGGTCAGCTCGCGGGCGTAGCCGCCCGAGCCGGTGGCATCGGCGACCGACTCGAGCTTAAGGAAGCGGGCACCCAGCGACTCGGCCTGCTCCTTGGTCTCCGAGCGCACGTCGTAGGCCTTGACCACGGCACCCAGGCGCTTGGCCGTGGCGATGGCTTGCAGGCCGGCCACACCGACGCCGAGGATGAGCACGTTGGCCGGCTTGGCAGTGCCGGCAGCGGTCGTCAGCAAGGGAAAGTACCGGCCGTAGGCCTCGGCCGCGATGATGACAGCCTTGTAGCCGCCCACGTTCGCCTGGCTCGATAACGCGTCCATCGTCTGTGCCCGAGAGAGCGTGCGAGGCAGCGTGTCCAGGCTCACCGACGTGACGCCGGCCTTGGCCAGCGACTGCGCATTCTGCGGATCGATGAGCGGCTGCAAGAGTCCGATGACGACCTGTCCCTTGTGGAGCGCCCCGATCTCCTCGGGCGTCGGCTTCTGCACGCGCAGCACGACGTCGGCATCAGCGTAGAGCGCGTCCTTCGCGACCACCTTGGCGCCGGCAGCGGTGTAGTCCGCGTCGGGGATGGCTGCGCCATCGCCGGCGCCGGCTTCGACCAGGATCTCGTGCCCGGCAGCAGTCAGCTTGCCGATGGCTTCAGGCACGAGGGCGACGCGCCGCTCGTAGGGCGCAGTCTCCTTGACGGTGGCAATCCTCATCCAGGAACCCCGATTGTCAGAACGTGATGGGCATGGCGCGCGTCGGAAGGAAGACCGGGCGCCAGTCCCCCAAGTGTAATCGGATCCTCAGACCGACGACCGACAGGACATCGAGGGCCACCGGGCCCTCGATGCGTGATCGTTGACTGCTCACCAGGCAACAGGGGGACGACCAGTACCGGTCGGACGTCAGCTACCTGACTGCCACGCAAAGTGACTGCCACGCAAACGCGGGCGGGGCGTTCGGGGCGGATGAAGGACTGGCGCCGTGACCAAGGGTCAGGCCGCGGCGCTGCCCGCTCCGCGTCGTGCCAACGCCTGCAGGAACAGTGACACCGGCCGGTAGATGGCGTGAGCGAACTTGGTGAACGGCACCAGCAGTACCAGCTCCATGGCGATGGCGACATGCACCAGGAAGAGCGCGTAGCCCCACATGGGCGCGCTCGGCAGATACAGCGCCAGCTCGATGACGAAGCCGGTCAGGCCCGCGATCCAGAGCAGCCATAGGAACATCCAGTCGGAGGTGAAGGAGTGCTGCACGGTGCGACCCTCCTTGCGCCAGCGCCGGATGATGAGGCCGGTGGCGCCGTACATCATGGCCAGGCCGGCCACGGTGCCCAACAGGCGCACGGGGTACCACAGCGGCACCGGTGTGCCGGTCTCGCGGACGCCGATGATCTCCAGCCCGAAGTCGAGCGTGGTGGCCGCCAGGAGACCCAGGAAGCCGAGCATGGTGGCGGCGTGCATGACCCAGGGGCGGCGATACCAGGCCAGCTGCGCCTCGTCGTTCTCGCAGTCTTCGCGGTAGCGCTTCTGGCCCAGCGATTCGATGGCCAGCGACGACCACAGGGCGCCGCCGATGGCTTTGAGGCCCTCACGGTTCACGAGGCCTTTCCAGTCGATGCCGCTGGCGGGCGCGACCTTGCCGATCATCGTCAGCACGCCCGCGAGACCGGCCACGAAGACCAGGATCATGAGCACGATACCCATGTCATGGATGATGCCGGCCGGGATGAAGTCGAAGAAGGCCATCTCGCCCTGCGGCGCGGGGCCGGCGCGATTGACATACATGAAGAGGCCCAGGAAGACCGCCAACACGACGGCCACGATGGTGCCCAACAGGGGCTGCAGGAAGAGGAATCTGGCCAGGCGCGTACGGTCATAGGCGGCGATGGCGTAGCGGCGCGAGGCCGCCATGAACTCGGACGGCTCTGCCTGTCGCGGGCAGGTCTCCGAACACTGGCCACAGGCGTAGCACGTCCACAACTCCTTGCTGCTGAGCAACTCATCGCGCATGCCCACCTGGGCATAGCGGATGATGCGCCGCGGGAACGTGGTGTCGCTTTCCGAGAGTGGACAGACAGCGGTGCAGTTGCCGCAATTGAAGCAGGCATCCACGTCGAATCCACCGTACTGCTTGATCTCGGGCAGCAGCGCCGGATCGACCCGGACCGTCATCGCTTCACTTCCTTCTCCGGTAGCGCATACGTGGGGTAGTCGCCATCGACCCCGTGTTCGACCGCCAGGCCGTACTTGCGCATGGCGGTCAGTGACCACAGCACGTCAGCGGGGTCGAGTTCGGTCGCGGCCGCCAGTTGCGGCACCGTCATGGGGCCGTCCTTGAGGGCCTTCTTGATGGCGTTGCGACGCTTGTTGAGGTCCTTGACGCGGCCAAGCAACTCGTCAGAAGCGGCACCCTGGCGCGCCTTGAAGATCTCCAACGGTGTCTGGCCGCTCTCATCCGTGCGGACGCCCCCGCGGGCTCCGGTCGCGCTCACGCCGGCACCTCCACCGCGACCGGCTGGGGTGGTGCGCTGGTGAGTGCGTCGATCATGGCTCGGTACTGATCCATCTCCCAACCCTGCACATCGATGGCCTCGCTGGCACAGGCGGCGACGCAGGCTCCGCAACCGACGCAGGCGACGGGGTTGACGTAGGCCCTCGCGGCGAAGACCCCCTCCTCCACCTCGACCTCGGTCATGCTGATGGCACCGTCGTACTGGCAGACCTCCACGCAGGTTCCGGCCCCCGTGCAGCGCGACAGGTCGACGCGGGCCACGAAGGGTTCCATCTCGACGTAGTCCTTGGCCAGCACGGTGGCCGCCTTGACCGACGCCGCCGATGCCGAGGATGTCGACTCGGTGATGTCCTTGGGGCCCTGGCTGGCACCGGCCAGGTAGATGCCCGGGATGGCCGTTTCCACCGGGCGCAACTTGGGATGCACCTCCAGCAGGAAGCCGTCGTTGCCGACCGGGTTCTTGGTCATGTCCACGATGTCACTGACGTCGCGTGGCTCCATGCCCACGCCGAGGACGACCAGGTCGGCCGGCACCTCCAGTTCGGCCCCGAAGGTGAGCGTATCGGTGACCCTCACGAGGAGCGGATAGTCGTCGCCGCGGTCGGCAGCCAGCACCTGCGGCCGAGTATCGTCACTGAAGCGCAGGAAGCGAACGCCCAGCTTGGAGGCCTCCACGTAGTAGCGCTCCTGCTCCTTCTGATAGGTGCGGATGTCGCGGTACAGGTCGTAGACGGCCGTTTCCGGCAGCCGGCGGCGGAGGTCGTTGGTGGCTTGCAGCGTCGCGGTGCAGCACACGCGTGAGCAGTACTCATTGAGCGCGCAGCCTGGCTTGGGCTCATCGACGCCGGCGATCTGGCGACTGCCGACACAGTGGATGAAGGCCACGCTGCGCGGTGTCGACCCGTCGATGAGCAGCTTGCCGGCGGTGGGCCCATCGGGATCGAGCAGCCGTTCCAGCTGCGGCAGCGTGATGACGCGCTCCGAGGTGCCGAAGCCGTACTCGCCCTCGGCGGGCTGGTAGTGGTCGTAGCCGGTGGCCAGGATGACCGCGCCGACCTCGATGACCTCATCTTCGGGCACGCCGTCGATCTCGATGCCCGCACCGGCCGCCAGCACGCACTCACCACAGCGGGTGCAGTTGACCCAGTCGATGGCGGGCAGCTCGGGCACCGCGTCGGGGTGGGGCTTGTAGAAGGCCTTGCGCGTAGCCAGCCCGCCCTGGAATTCGTCGGGCACGATGGTGGGGCAGGCCTCCATGGCCGCAGCCGCGTCGGTCAGCGCGGCGTCGACGCCGCGTGGCTCGGTCGTCAGCGTGACGCTGAAATCGCCCAGGAAGCCGGTGAGTCCGGTCACGCGCGTGCAGGTGCGCACCTCGATGCGCTCGTCGGCCATGACCTCGTCGATGAGTCGGCGCACCAGTGGCACGGCCCGCTCATCGGTCGGATAGACCGTGCCCAGCATCATCGAGCGACCACCCAGGAAGGGCGCCTGCTCGATGAGCGTCACGGCCTGGCCCATGGCCGCGGTGTCCAGCGCGGCGCGCAAGCCGGCCACACCACCGCCGACGACGAGGATGCGATGGACGGCGTCCACCCGCACCGCCTGCAGCGGCTCCAGCAGGCGCGACTTGCCGACCGCAGCACGAACGACCGCGACGGCCTTGTCCGTGGCCGCCTTGGTGTCATGTGGATGGGCCCAGCTGACCTGCTCGCGGATGTTGGCCGGCAGGAACAGGTAGGGGTTCATGCCGGCGCGGATGACGGCCTTGCGGAAGGTCGTCTCGTGCAGCGAGGGCGTGCAGGCCGCCACGATGACGCGGTCGAGCTTGAGCTCCGCGATGTCCTCGGTGATCTTCTGCTGCCCCTCGTCGGAGCACATGAAGGGCACGTGGCGCGCGATGGTCACGCCTTGCTCGCGACTCAGCACATCGGCGACCGCGTCGACATCGACGACGTCGCTGATGTTGCCGCCGCAATGGCAGACGTAGACACCCAAGCGTTCGCCGGGCCCAGCCTTCGCGTCGGAGGCGTCGAATGCGATCTGGTCGGACCCGGTCACGGGCCCAAGGTCACCGGCCGGTTCGGGGCAGTCGGGCTGCTCGGACGCAGGCCATTCCTGGCTAACCATGGTGCACCTCCTCCAGGACGCCGGCCGCCTTCAACTCGTCGCGGCTCATCTCGCGCACCGAGACGAGCGGCTTGGACCGCTGCGTGTGGGCTCCGGTGGTCGCGGCCAAGTAGGCCTCCACCTTGGCGGCCGCCGCGCTGGCCTCGACGACACTATCGACGATGTCCTTGGGGCCGATGGCCGTGCCGGTGGCGAACAAGCCCGGCAGGCGGGTGCGGGTGGTATCGAGCTTGGGATCGGCCGGCGCGATGAAACCGTCGGCATCCAGGTCCACGCCCACGAACGAACGTGGGTCGGTGCCAGGCCGCATGCCGACCGAGAGCACCACCAGGTCGTGCAGCGGCTCATCCACCGAGCCGTCGCCCTCGATGCGCTCGATGCGCAGCTTCAGGTCGCCGTCGGCCACCTCGTCGATGCGGGCCACCTTGGCCTTGACGAACTCGATGCCCATGGCCCGGGCGGTCTGATAGAACTGCTCGTAGCCCTTGCCGAAGGCGCGGATGTCCATGTAGTAGATGGTGATATCTGCCAGCGGCAGGGCACCTGACAGCAGCATCGCCTGCTTGATGGCGTACATGCAGCAGACGCGCGAGCAATAGGGCACGCCCAGGGTCTCATCGCGTGAGCCGGCGCACTGCACATAGGCGACGCGATCGGGATCTTGCCGTCCGATGGTCGCAGCACGCGGCCGTAGGGGCCGTTGGGCGAGAGCAGCCGCTCCATGTCCAGGCCGCCGATGACGTTCGACGACTCGCCGTGATACTCAGCCTTGGCGTCGATGGGCGTCGTCTGGTAGCCGGTGGCCAGCACGGCGGCGTCGAAATGCAGCTGTTGCGGTGCGCGGCAGCTGCGCGAAGTCGATGGCCGTGGGGTGGTGGGGCAGACCTTCTCGCACTTGCCACAGAAGATGCACTCGTCCGCATTGATGATGGCGTTCTGCGGGATGGCCGTGCCGAAGGGGATGTAGACCGCGCGGCGGGCGCCCATGTTGCCCTCGAACTCGTGAGGGACATCCACCGGGCAGGCGTATTCGCACAGGCGGCAGCCGATGCAGACATCCTCGTCGACGTAGGTCGCCTTGCGCGTGATGGTGGCATCGAAGCCGCCGTCATCAGCCGGCAGCAACTGGTCGATCTCCGAGTAGACCCAGATGTCGACATTGTCATGGTGGGCGGCGCTGGACATGCGTGGCGTGGTGATGCAGGAAGCGCAGTCCATGGTCGGGAAGACCTTCGAGAGCGCGATCATCTTGCCGCCGATGCTGGGCTCCTTCTCGACGATGAGGACCTTGCGTCCACGGTCGCCCAGGTCGAGCGCCGTCTGCAGGCCGGCGATGCCGCCGCCGATGACGAGCACGTCGTAGTCGCTGGCTGGCGCTGCTTTCGCGGTCATGCCGCCACCTCTGCCACGGGGCCGATGGGGCCGATGGGGCCGAGGTCCGTGAGCACCTGCTCCATGTCCGCGACCTCCTTGATGAAGGCCTTGGTGCAGACGCTGCAGATGGCGGTCAGCTTGAGGCGCCGGATGTCGATGTCTCGCGCCCGCATCAGCGCGTACGTGCGGTCGATCTGCTTGGCCAGCTGCTCGAAGGAGCCCTTGTAGGGACTGTCGGTACCGCAGGAGGCGATGAGGATGGCGTCCACGCCACGCTCGAAGCAGTAGAGGTAGAACGACTCGGGGAACATCACCGGGTCTGGCGTGGGGATGACGTACGTGTTGGGCGGGTACTCCATGTGCGCCTGGCCCGTGGCATCGATGCCCGGGTACGAGCACAGCAGTGTGGCGATGACGAGCATGCGGGTGGGCCGGGTGGCCGACTCCAGCACCGCGCTCGTCGCGACGTCCGTCATGATCTCGCTCGTCCTCCTGCGGTTCGCCTGGCGGGGCGGTCAGCCCCCGGGGCGGTCAGCTGGTCGGCGTGCCTACTTGGCCCGCTTGACGTAGACGCGCTCATAGCCGTCGGCGCCGGCGACACCGAGGAAGCCGTGGCCCACCTTGTTGCACCAGGCACCGATGTCCGACTTGGTCTGTGGGTCGGTGGTGACGATCTCCAGCACGCCACCGACGGGGACGCCGCCGATGGACTTCTTGGCTTCCAGCAGCGGGCCGGGGCAGGAACTGCCGCGAGCGTCCGCGACCTTGGCGGCTTCCAGGGCGGCCAGTCCGGCCTGATCGAGCTGTGCTTCCATGTCGTCGGTTCCTTCCGTTCGTGGTTGGCTAGTAGTTGAGCGTGGCCGTGGCCGAGGTGATCTCGGTCACCAGGCGAGCCGCGCCGATGACCTCGACGCCGTCGAGCATCTGATCCTCGGTGATGCCACGGCTCTCCAGGCACGGTGAGCACGGCATCAGCAGCCCGCCGATCTCAGCGACGGTGCCGATGAGCTCGGCCAGTGGCGGGAAGCTCTCGGCGTGGACGCCATCAGCGCCACCCTTGGTGATGAGGCGAACGCCCTCCGCCTGGAAGGCGAGGACGACCTCGATATCCGAGACCAGCGCGCCGGCGGCCATCACGAACGGGAGCGTCGCCAGCTCGGGCTCGTCGGGTCCGTGGGTGACGATGATGACCAGTTTCTCGGGAGCGTCCATGCGCGCGTACATCCTTTGGGTGGTGGGGTGGCCTGGCTGATCGAGCCGCAACTACTATCTAGATGGCTCGTCCATCTATATGCGTGTGCCATATTGCACCGACGTTGCGGGCCGGATGGACCGTCTGATGCCCACAAGCGCATGTGGGCATGTGGGTTGGCGACATGGCTGGCCGACAGGCCTCGTGCAGGGACCCGGATCGCCACAGCGGTCAGGCGCCAGCTTCTCCATACTGGCGGCAACGTCGGAGCAGGAGGACCAGCCGATTGGCATCGGTAGCCATGGCCGGACATGAGCATCATGAGCGTATCCACGCGATGCTGGATGGTCTCCCCGAACTGGCCGACATGCTCGATGAGCGACCCCAGCCAGCCGACTTCGAGGCGCGCTATGCCGAGCTCTGCTCGTTCGTGACCGAGATGCTCGTGCCACACATGGAAATCGTCGAAAGCCGTCTCTACCCCGAACTGGACCGCCTCATGCAGAACCGCCATTCGATGGTGCAGATGCGCCGCGAGCATGAAGATCTGCGAGGGCTCGTGGCGCGACTCCGAACGTTCGCTGACGCCATCGCGGAAGATGCATTGGGTCCGGCCGGTGCCATCGGCCTGCGGCGTGTCCTGTATCGCCTCTATGCCGTGCTCAAGGTGCACCTGGCCGAGGAGGAGGAGTATCTGCGGGTCCTGGACCACAATCTCTCGCCGGCAGAACAGGACGAGTTGGCCCGAGGGCTCGAGCACGCCACGTCCGAGCCGGTCTGAGCACTCCCGTCGGCCCGAGCACTCCCGTCGGCGAGCCTCGGGACGACTCGCTGGCTCAATGCCGACTGCGTCGAGGCGTGCTCACCCCCTCAAGGTAGTCGGCGTTGAACTCGCCGACGAGTCGGGCGCGCTCACGCATCACCACGGCCCAGTCGTCGAGCGCACCCAGACCGGCCGCGGTCAGCTCGTAGGCGCGGCGACGAGGCCCTGCTGATTTGGGCGCCCAGGACGAGCTCACCAGTCCGTCCCGCTCCAGGTCTCGAAGCGTGCGGTACACGAGTCCCACGTCGAGGGGGCCGTTGCTGACGTGCATCTCCTCGAGGCGGCCGAGGATGGCGTAGCCGTAGGTGCCGCCCCGCGCGAGCATGGCCAGCACGAACGGTTCGATCCAGCGACGCCGGCCGGTGAGCGGCATCCAGCCGCGGTGGATGGCACCGCGGCTGTCGACCTCATCGCTGGTGGTCTCGATACTGGCCTTAGACATATGCGTCTGGTCTGATGGCACCGAGCCAGTCTACCGTCGGCGCCGGCCCTCAGTCGAGCGGGGGCACCGGCCCGGCACGTCCGTTGCACGTTGGGCTCCCGATCGCGACCCCATCAGGCGGAGACACAGGTTCGACCACTTCGTTGACGCCAATGGGGGAACCATCTGGACAGATGGAGTGGCAGCGCTGGGCAACGATCCTCGGGACCCGCTCGATGCAGACAGCAGTCCGGCCGAGTCCTCAGTAGAGACTGGGAAAGCGGCTGTGATAGCGCCTCAGGACCCCGTTGCCCATCTCCGCCCGGAACGCTTCCAGCAGGCGGGCGTTGCTGCCCATGCCCATGCGGTGGTCCCGGGTGTAGGCACGGACGGCAGCCTTGAACTTGCCGCCGCCGAAGTCCTTCCGCAGCTTGTCGAGGAAGCGTGAGCCCTGGATATAGATGACCTCGAAGTAGCAGGTGTCAGAGTACGAGCGGATCTCGCGATCGAGCCGATCCATGCGACAGCGCGAGGCACGGATCGAGAGGTGCGCCTTGCGTGAGAAATAGTCGGCCAGAGCCTCGTCGGCGAAGGCGTCGGTGGACTGGTCGTTGCCCACCGTCGAGTACCACCACTGGTGGGCGGTCTCGTGCGAGACGAGATAGGGGTGGTCGTACGCCGCGCGGGCCGCCGGGATCCAGATCAGCGCCGGCGACTCCATGGCCGGACCGCCGCCGCTCTCGGCGATGGCGTACGTGGCGTATGGGTACGGCACACCCGTGATGCGCTGATAGCGTGCCAACTCCTCCTTGGCGAGAGCGACCAGTCGGCGGGCATCGTGCCGGCGCGCATACGCGACGATCTTGGTCCGGCCGTCGCTGGACGTGGTGCGGGCCGTCTTCCAGCCCGGACTGGCGGCGACGTTGAAGTCGCGCACGTTGGTGGCTACGAATTGGGATGTCTTGCCGTCGACCTTGGCGACCCGGTGCCCGCTCGTCGCCCAAACCAGCTTGCGGTCGGCGCTCAGCGTGACCACCACGCGAGGGCTGGTGGGCGTGATGAAGGGTTCACCGTGGCTGCTGGCGCCAAAGGCGATGCGGCGACTGAGCCAGGGGATGAAGCGATAGATCTGAGCCACGCCATCGAGCTTGGCGAAGAGGTACCCTCGTGCGGCTGAAGTGGTCAGCAGACGAGCCTTGTACGCGACGCGCACATCGACCGAGCCACCAGGCGGCACGGTCTTGCCCAGGGGCACCTTGATGGTCTGGCCGGTGGTCTTCGCGGCCACGCGTGAGCCATCCACTTTGACGCGCAGGTCGCGCAGGCCACCCAGCTTGGCCGCGACGGTATTGAGTTCGAGCCGGTCGACCGCGTCGCCACTGGTGTTTCGCAAGTCGATATCGGTCGTGACGCTGATCCTGCGTGTGTCCCAGTCGAGGTGGAGGTCGACGTCGTAGCGCGCCTCGAGGTCGTAGCTCGTCGCGCCCTGGACCACTGCTGCCGGCAGCAGCAACCCCAGCAACAGCAACGTGAACGACAGGGCGGCCAGGCGAGCGAGAGGCGCTGAGCCGGCGAACGATGTCATGACGCCACCACGGTAACGCCAACGACCACGATTTGCCCGCGCCCGCCCAGAGCGGGCTGACGGCGCCTCCGCGCACACACCGCCATCCGTGAACGCTACGGGTATGACCTCACAACTCCTCAGCGATCGGTGCGCGGGGTCAACGTTCCGTGCCTGATCGGGTCCGTGGACATCCGGGTGCTCTACGTGGTGCTACGGACGCATGAGTCCGTACCGATTTCCGTAGCAGCACGGATGACCGCGGCAGGGCGTGCGGGCATCATCTTGGAACAACAACGAACACCCGCACTTGCTCCCTTGGCCCTTCACGGCGGGGTCGGAATGAGCGAGAAGAGAGTCGGACTGCGCTGGGGCGCGTCCGGCTCTCGCATTTTCTGGCGGTCCTATCATCGCTTTCATGCAGAGCCCGCGCGGCACCAGGCATCGACGTCGCACCATCCAGCTCGACGTGCTGCTCTTGGCGACGGCTGGCATCCTGCTGGTCGCCACGCTGCTGCCGCAGCTGGACCCCGACCTGAACATCGTGATGAAGGACCGCACGCTGGACGTCGCGCTGTCGGCCCTGACGTTCGTGGCCGTCGCCGGCCTGGCCGTGCTGACCTACCTGCGCTATCGAGAGACCGGACGGCTGGCGTCATTCCTGCAGTCGTCGGCATTCGTGTTGTGGGCGATGTTCACGTTGGCCACGCTGCTGCTGATCGTGTTCCGACTCGACGCGCGCGTGGGCATGACGCTGGGCGCGCCCGAGCAGCTGCCGGCGTGGGTGTCCGGCTTCGTGCGCATCAGCGTCTCAGGCCTGTTCATGCTCAGTGGTATCGCCGCCATCACCGGCGTCTATGGAGGCGCCAAACGGCGCTTCCGTATGGCGTTCCTGCCCGTCGCGGTCATCTTCGTGGTGACGGTGCTCATCTATCCGTTGCGCGACCTGCTGCCGGAGCTCATCAAGGAAGAGGGACTACAGGCACTGCTTGCGGCTCCCGGCGAACTCGCGGCGCTGCCGGGCTTCACCGGCGTCGCGCTCGTCATGGTCGTGGCGACCGTGACCGGCCTGGTCGCCGCGATCGTGCTGTATCGGCTCACCTGGGCGCGCGGCGGACCGACCAGCGATGCCTTCACGGCGCTGGGCCTCGTCGTCCTGGCGGTGGCGGAAGTGCAGTATGCGCTGTGGCCCACCGTCTACACCAACCTGGTGACCATCTCCGACGTGATGCGGCTGGTGGCCTACACCGTCCTGCTGGCGGGCGCCTTCGCCGATCAGCGCAGCGACCTGCGAGCCTTGCGTTCTGCCTACACCGCGCTCGACCGGATGCGCGTCAATGAAGCCGAGCGTGCGACGCTCGAAGAGCGCGCCCGACTGGCGCGCGAGATCCACGACGGTCTGGCCCAGCACCTTTGGTTCGCCAAGCTCAAGTTCGAACGCCTCAGTTCCACGCTATCCGAGGACGACCGGCCCCTGGCCGATGAGGTGACCCAGGCACTTGACGCGGCCATCATCGAAGCCCGCGAAGCACTGGTCACGATGCGCTCCAGCCTGGAAGGCGACGTGCCCTTTGCCGACATGCTCGTGCGCACCGTCGACGATTTCGAGGATGCCTCGGGGCTGCGTGCTGAGTTCTCCGCCTCGACCGGCATCCCCTCGGCGCTGGCACCACGTGTGCAAGTTGAGCTGCTGCGCATCATCAGTGAGGCGCTCAACAACGTCCGCAAGCACGCTGATGCGACCATCGTGCGTGTGGTGGCGGAGGTGACCGATGGCGAATTGCTCATCACCGTGACCGACAACGGCCGCGGGTTCGCACAGGCCGAGGCGTTCGAGCGCGGTATGGGCCTCCAGGGCATGCGCGAGCGTGCGCGCCTCGTGGGCGGCAGCCTCACGGTGCGATCGGAAATCTCCGGCGGCACCACCATCGAGGTAAGGGCCCCATTGACGATGCCGGGCATCGGCAACGTCTCCGAAACCAGTGAGCGGACGGCCATGGCGCCGCGGGACGAGCCCGAACCGTCGCCCGCGACCCAGCTCGAGTTGCCCGGTGTCGTCGCCGCAGACGCCGCCGAGATCGGCGAATCATCGCCCATGCCGGGCACGACGAATGCACCCGACATCAAGCCCACCGGTGTGCGAGGCTAGTCTGGATGACCATCGGAGACACGCACATCGCCGCCGTTGCCACGTTGGGAGCCGCGGCGGCTCGCACCTTGCGCGTGATGCTCGTGGACGACCACGCATTGGTGCGCTCCGCGGTGCGCCAGGCGATCGATGCCCCGGACGTGGAGATGGTGGGTGAGGCAGCCACCGCGGAGGATGCCTTCGCCCTGGCGCTGGCAGTTCGACCGGACGTGATGCTGCTCGACATCGACCTGCCGGGCATGAATGGACTGCAGATGCTCGAGGAACTGGCGCCGCGCCTTCCGGACACCAAGATCGTGATGCTCACGGTGTCGGATTCGGAGCGTGACATGATCGAGGCCCTCGCCCGCGGCGCGGCCGGCTACCTCACCAAGGATCTCAATCCAGAGGCTTTGCTGCGTGCGCTGCGAGGGACGCAGAAGGGTGAGCTGGCGATGTCGCGTCGCCACGCCGCGCGGATCATGCGCCACTTCATCGATGCGGCGCGGAAGGGCCGCATCGGCCGCAGCGGCGCCCTCGAGGGACTCAGCCCGCGTGAGACCGACGTGCTGCGGATGCTTGCCGACGGCCTCACCGATCGGGAGATCGCGTCGGCGCTGATCGATCTCGCCGCGAACCGTCGAGACGCACGTCAGCAACATCCTGCACAAGCTGAACGTGCGCAAGCGCGCGGAGGCTGCGCAGCGCTACCGCGAGTCGCGGTAGCGCCGCGCCTGCGAACCCGGGAGCCACATGAAGATCGGGATCGTCGTTCCCCAGGGATGGGTGCGGGAATACCGCGGCTGGGAGGCTGGGCCGGCGTGGGATCGCACCGTGGCTGTGGCCCGACAGGCCGAGCACCTGGGCTTCGAGTCCATCTGGATGTACGACCACTTCCATACCTGGCCACGGGCGGCCGACGAGATCGTCTTCGAGCCATTCGTGGCGCTCACCGCGCTGGCAGCACTCACGACTCGCGTCCGCATCGGCCACATCGTCATCTGCACCGGCTTCCGCAACCCGGCGCTGACGGCCAAGATGATCTCCACCCTCGATGTCGTCAGCCGCGGACGAGCCGAACTGGGTATCGGCGCCGGCTGGAAGCGAGAGGAGTGGGACGCCTTCGGCTACGACTTCCCTACGACACGCGAGCGACTGGCGGCACTGCGCGACCACCTGGAGGTCATCACGCGCATGCTCGAGCCAGGTGTGGGTCGGGCCGTATTCAAGGGTGGCCATGCGCGCGTGGCCGGTGCCGTCAACCAGCCCAAGCCGCTGCAGCAGCCGCGCGTTCCGGTGATGGTGGGCGGCAATGGCCCCGACGTGACGTGGCGTCTGGCGGCGCGCTTCGCCGACGAACTCAACCTGGACGGCATGAGCCCCACTGAGGTGGCGGAGGCATTGCCGGTCATCAGGGCGCGCTGCGATGAGATCGGCCGCGATCCCGGTTCGTTGGCGGTGTCGGTCCACACCTGGTACGAATTGGCCGGCGTCAGCACGGCGGGTCAGGAGCGGGTCGACCTCTTCGGGGCCTATCGCGAACTGGGCCTTTCGAGGGTCCAGTCGTTCATCGATGGCATGGTCGACGGGCCCGAGGCACTGGAGACCTTCGCCGCGGACGTGCGAGCCGCCGGCGCCGAACTGGGGCCCGCGGTAGCCGACGCGACCCCGCCATCGATGGGGTGACGGCGAGGCTGACGGGCCGACTTACTTGCCCTCCCTCGTCGGCGCCAGCATCACCTGCGGTTCGCCGCGATCGTTCAGCCCATCTTGCAGGAACGTGCAGGTTCCGCCCCGGACATTGCCGTTGTTGTAGGCTTGGCGCAGGCAGTTGCGGAGCGCCAACTGACCCCAGTAGTTCGGATGGAAGGACTCGTCCTTGTCATACACCGAACCGGGCAGATCGATGGCTCCACCCTCGCTGAATATGGCGCGGATCTGCGCCACCCATTCGCTCCCGTCGGCAGCGCTGGCGTCGGTCCAGACCTTGATGCTTTGGTCGCGGCCCACGAGGTCCACACTGTCCTCGCAGAGCCGATGGCCGACGAGGATCCCGCTCACGTCCAGGATGGCCACGTTGGGGGCATCGAGCTCAGCGACCGCGTCTCGAACGGTGTCGTTGATGAGCGCGAGGGCCGTGCTGTTGGCCCAGTCGGCATCAGTGTTCCAGAATGGACAACCGCCGTCCTCGTAACGACTGAAGCCCCATTCCACGTAGCGGATGTCGCTGCCGGGTGGGAGCGGCGATGGGTAGGTCTGGACCAGCAAACTCCAGTCGTCCAATTCGTAGCCCGCCGTGCTCATGGCCTCAAGGACGGCCTGGTAGGCAAGCGCGAGGCGCTGCTTGACGAGCGTGACATTGAGTTCCGTGAACCGCTCCAGGACCGAGCCATCGTCATGGCAGAAGTCCTTGTGGACGTACGGTGAGGTCATGAAGTCCTCGCCACACTGGGTCACGGTGGATGAGAACTCGAAATCGTTGCCACCGATCGACAGGACCACGAGGTCGACGTTGTGCTCGATAGCGACCTCGTGCAGGAGCGTGGCCTGGCCCTTGAGGACACCGTCCGGGCAGTAGTACTCATCAGGGCAAAGGTCGATGCCGGGTTTGTAGTCGTCGCCGACGTCGCGTGTCTCCGTGGTCGCGCCCGAACATGCGAGATTGATGGAGTCGACGGTCGGGCCATATGGATTGGCCCCGATGTGGATTCTCTGCCGACCGGGAGCGATGGCAACCAGCGATCATCTCGCTGCCCGGGATGTCGTAGTAGGCCGTCGAACCCAGGGCGTCGGTGCGGGTGTAGCTGTCGTTGGTGTTGCCGGCCCATCGGCCGCCCTCGCCAGAGATGAACAAATCGCCGATGGAGACGACGGTCGGGGTCCCTGCGGGCGGCCCACCCAGACCAGGGGTCGACGTGGGTGCCGGGGTCGACGTGGGTGCCGGGGTCGACGTGGGTGCCGGGGTCGACGTGGGTGCCGGGGTCGCTTCGACCGTCACCTCGCCATCGCCGCTCGTGGTGATGCTGGGACCAGCCTGCAGTTGGACGCTCAATTCACGCACAGCGATGTGCTCGCTGGTGACCGAATCATCGGGACCTGACCGGCCGATGGTCACCCATAGGCCATCGACCGCTGGCATCGACCCGGGACTGCCGCCCCGTTGACGAGCTCGGTAGACCGCACCGCTTTCGAGCGCAGACAGGCGTAGGGCATCGAGCGGGAAGCCGTACCAGCCTCGTGCCCAGTAGCGCAGGAGATCGTCGGTCGGCGAGACGTTGGGGAGCGCCATCAGCAGCGGCGAAGTGGTCGCATCGAGCTCGTCGCCCTCGATGACGGGGCCGTATTCCAGCCAAAAGCGGCCATCGACTCCGGGGCCACCGTTGATCCGGTCGGTAGCCAGGAGCTCGAACCAGATGGTGACCGAGCCCGACACTGGCAGCTCGTCGAAGACCCAGTGTGCCGACTGCTGTCCGGCGGTGTCGCGCAACCACCACCAGCCGTTGATCTCATCACCGTCCGCGTCGAACCGGCTCGCCGTCGATGTCCTCAACGGCGCGAGGCCCATCGTGCTGAACACTAGGCCAATGACGAGCAGCGCCACTGTCAGACCCCGTAGACGCCCGCAACCTACCCTGTGACAGAACTCCGAGGCCATCGATTCCTCCTGTCGTGCTCCGAACGCATCGGAGCGATCGCACGACCGGGCGAGGGAGTACTCGGTCGAGGCGTTGCGCGCTGGACATCGCACAGCCGACGCCACCGCATGAATGTACTCCAGGGTTCGGCTGGCGGAAAGTGTTCAGTCTTCACCCGGCGTCGACATCCGACGGTGCTCGCGAGCTCGCCGGTGCCTGGCCTCAACAAAGGTTCCCTCCCCCAGTCGAGCCGGGGCGAGAAGCATTTGGCCGGAGCCGGGAGCCGCGATCTACTCGCCGGTGTCGCGGGCGGCATGGTCCAACACGAGCGCGCCAAGCACAGCACCGGGCCAGGCGAACCAGTGGCGGACGGCAGCCCCGGAACCATCGGGGTCGTAGGCCTCGGGCAACATGCCGTCATCGAACGCCGCTTTCGTCAGCCGCTCCAGGGCCGCCTCGGACGCGGCTCGTTCGTCCATCAGGCCGAAGGCTAGCCAGCCGATGATGTCACCCAGCGACCAGGTGCCCGGCGTGTGTCGAGAGCCGAGTCCGCCCCAGGGACCGGTCTCGAAACCGGGGTTCTCAGGGTCGAACGCGAAGCGCACCGTCGTCCGCCAGGCCGGGTCGGTGGGCTTGCAGAAGCCCCATATCGGCGCCAGTGCGACCGGCAGGTCGGTGGCATCGAGGTACCGTTCGAAGCCACCACGGCCATTGACCGAGCCGGCCCACATCGAGCCCAATGGCCCTTCGACCACGAAGCGTTCGGAAGTCGTCGCCCGCAGCCGTGTGGCCAGCTCGAGCAGGGATGCCTTCGGCAAGGCCAGGCGATCGGCCACGGCAGCCAGTCGCCGCACGGTGTGCCACAGGAGCAGCTGGTCGGTCAGTAGGAAGGGATTGGCCGGCATATCGCCGGTGGCGGTCTCCTCGGTACGAACGAGGCCGATGGCGGGGTCGATGGCACCTTCCGCGGCCGCCCAGGCGGAGGCGACCAGGTCGGGCCAGGCGGCTCCGGGCGGCAGGGCCGGCAAGCGGCCGGTGACCGCGATGAAGTCAGCCAGTTCCAGCAGTGGATAGAGTTGCTGGTCGGCCACGAAAGGATGATCTTTGCGGCGCCCATCGGCGTAGTGGCTGCGAACCCAGCGACCGTCGGGTCGCTCACAATGCAGGAAGAGCCAACGCAAGTGGTCGGCCACGATGCGCTCGTCCTCATCGTGCCCGCCGCGTCCCCACGTGGCCAGCAGCAAGCGAGCGCTCCAGTACGCATCCCGGTTCCATGACAGCGGCAGGATGCGGTGGTCGGCGAGGATGGTGCGCTCGGATCCATCGACCTGGAGCGCGGTGCAACTTCGGACATAGGTCGCGGCGCGCTGGTTCATGCGGCCCAGGGCCTTCACCAGGCGAGCCGGCACGAGCAGCGGCCGTAACTGGTCGCGGACCGCTTCCGGTGTGGCCGGAGGTGGTGCGAGTCGCGTCGAGTCCAGCCAGTCAGGCGGCTCGCTCGCGGGCGTGTCGAAGGTGCAAGCGATGTCCAGGTGCACCTCCTCTGCCTCGCCCGGCCAATCGATCCAAGCCACCGCCGTGGGCATGCGGCGACGCAGTACCTTCCAGGCGATGCGCGCGTCAGACCGTCGTTCCGTCGAGCCTGCGGATGACTCACCACCTTTGCGCAGCCAGGCCTGCACCACGACGGGACCGCCCTCACCGGCAAGGCGCAGCGTGCCCTCGCGCACCTTGAGGCGTGATTTGATGCCCGACTCGGGTGGAGGCGGATCGACCTCGCGGATCTCAGCCAGGGCGGGCAAGCTCAGCCGGCCGTTGAGCCGGATTCCGGATGCCCGCCGGGCGATCGCGTCGCGAGGCAGTGATCACCACCCGCTGCACCACGCCTCGTGTCCCCCGCGGCGCATCCTGGCGGGTGGCGATGGTGGCCCGCCCCGCCTCTACGTGGAGGAAGGCATGCTCCTCGCGACGCATCCAGGAGCGATAGCGGCGTACGGCATCGGCGTCGCCACGCCACTCGGGGGCGAACAACGGCAGGCCGGTGAGCTCGACGAAGCCGGCTTTGGGATGGACGGTGGCGAGGCTGAGCCATTCGCCGTTGCCACCGAAGGAGGCGCAGACGAGGCCGTTGCCGACATCACGCGGCTTGCGAGGGGTGATCACTGTCCGATGGTACGTTCGCTCGGCAGATCGTTCCAGACGGTCGCGAGGAAGCCGGTGATGAGCGTCGCCAGATCGGCGGGCGCCTCCAGGGCGATCATGTGGGCCACGTCCCGCATCAGCACGGCTCGAGCATCCGGCGCGTTGGCTTCGAGGTATCGGGCCGTGGCGGCGGCGAAGGAGAAGTCGAGCTCGCCAGCCACGGCCAACAGCGATGCACCCAACCGATCGAGCTGTCTGGCGGCGGATGGCTCCAGCGGGATGGGTCTGCCTCGAGGGCGGTCGGAGGCGGATCGCTTCGCGGTCCATCTCACGTACCAGCTCGCGAATCTCCGCGGGCACGCGGTCGGCCGGCTGGCCGGGGCCATCGACCCAGGCGCGGACATCGAGGTCGGCGATGACTTCGGAATCACCCTCGGCCGCCAGGCGCTCCATCTCTGCGTCGAGCGCATCCTCCTCCGGGGTCTGTTGTGGGAACCAGCCACCGATGCTGGCGCCGATGGTGACGACGGCCGCGACGCGCGCCGGGAACTCGATGGCGGTGTCGACGGCGATCTGGCCACCGACCGAGTTGCCGACGAGGGCTGCACGGTCAAGACCGAGTGCATCGAGCACGGCGACGATGTCGGCACGGTTGGAGTAGGCCACGTCGTCGGTGACCGAATCGCCACTGCCCCGGCGATCGAAGGCGACCACCCGGTAGCCGGCATCGAGCAGGTATGGGGTCAACGGCTCCCACGCCCACGAGTTGACGATGCCGGCGTGCAGCAGCACCACCGGGCGACCGACACCGAAATCATGGACGGCAAGCTGGCCCCCCGGAACGGCGATGCGGCGTTCGGTCATGCTCAGAGTCTGCACCAGTCACCGTGCGGCGTGTGAGATGTGCCCGGCCGCCCGCGGACTGCTCCGAAGGAGGCCAGTCTCGGCGCCGGATCAGTCGCGTACGTCGAGCGCCGCGACGGCGCGGGCGACAGCATCACGGAGAGCGGGAACGGACGCCGCGACCGAACTCGTCGGCTCTGCTCCGATGGCCACGGCCTCCACACCGATGCCCACGAAACGGCCGACTACCGGCTCATCTCGAAGCAGCTGCGCGATGGCCACCACCTGGTCGAGCGGCAGCTGGTGCGTGGAGGTGGTGACGATCCGCTCCGCGCGTCCGTTCAGGTCGGCCAGGTCCATCTCCACGAGCTGTCCCGCCGGCAGACCCACGACGGCATCCGCGATGACCGCGCACACACCCGCCGGCAGATCGCGCAGGTACTCCACCTCCAATGCCCCGACGAGCTTCACGTCCGCGCGTGCCAACGTCTCCGGCGGCAGCGAGGTACAGGCGAGCGGCGCGACTGAATCATCGCCGCGCAACGGGTCGCCGCAGGCGAACACCACCACGCGCCGGCGCTCGGCGGGCAGACGTCGGGGCACCCCGTCGTCGAGCGACATCAGCCGTGCGCCGGGCCGCGCTCGGTCGTGTTGCCGATCTCGGCCGCACTTTGCATTGGATGCAACAACTCGACATGCCGTGCCGGGAATCGGCAGGTTGCTTGCAGCAGATGCAAAGAGACGACACTTCCGTGCATCCGATGAACGAAAACGGCACGTTCGGCGGTCACCATGTCGAGTTGTTGCATCTGCTGCAAAGCCGCCGGGGTTAACCGGAGCGAGCCTCCGTGGCCGGCCTAGACGCGCTCGACCTCAAGGCGCAGGAAGTGCGTGGCGCAGCTGATGCAGGGGTCGTAGCAACGGATGAGTGCCTCCAGCCGGGATGCCGCCTCCGGCTCGGGCAGATCGAGGACGCTGCTGACGTAGCCACGCATGTCATCTTCCATGAAGGCCTGGTTCTGCGAGGTCGGCGGCACGATCCGCGCCTTGACGACGCGGCCCAGCTCATCGACATCGTAGCGATGGAACAACACGCCTCGCGGTGCCTCCGAGGCCCACGCGGCCACACCCGCTCGCGGCTCCCACGGCGTGTAGGGCCGGTCCGGGACCTCGTATGCCTCGATGATGGCGATGGCCTCCGCCGCGGCGTGGATCATCTCGATACCCCGCGCCGTGATGGCCGCGAACATGTTGCGCCGCAGGACCTCCGTGCCGCCGGCCGCCTCGAGCGCCGCCTTGGCCAGCGGATGCAGCGCGCGACCGGCCAGCACCACGCGCGAAGCCGGGCCCAGCAGGTGATGCTTGCCGTCGAGGCTGGACGCCTGGAGCGCCGTGGAGTGCTCCACGTGCTGCTCGGTGAAGGCCGAATCCCAGGCGCCCGGATCCACCTTCAGACCCTCGGTGGTGATGAGCTGTCCCGTATCGAGCGCGTACAGCTCGGGATCGTGCATCGACAGCATCAGCGGGTCGCGCTCGAAGTCAGGCAGGCTGAAGGCGGACGTCCACTTGACCGTCTCCTGCGCATCGGCCAGGGCCCTCTCCAGCGCCGGCAGCAACGCCCGCGCCTGGTCGCGGCCGGGCACGTGATAGAAGCCACCCACGCGCATGCTCACCGGATGCACGGCGCGTCCGCCGACCAGCTTCAGGAGGTCCACCCCGACCTGCTTCAGGGCCAGTCCCCGTTCCACGATGGCCCGATGGTCGCGAGCCATGTCGATGGCGCTGTCGTAGCCCAGGAAGTCGGGCGCATTGAGCAGGTAGATGTGCAGGGCGTGACTCTGCAGCCATTCACCCCAGTAGAACAGGCGGCGCAGCTGCCGCACCTGCGGGTCGAGCTGGACCTCGAAGAGCCGCTCGAATCCCTCGGCCGCGGTCATCTGGTAGGCCACCGGGCAGATACCGCAGATGCGCGCCACGATGTCCAGCACCTCGTCGGGCTCACGCCCCACGACCAGTCGCTCGAAGAACCGCGGCGCCTCGAAGATCGAGAGTTCGGCCGTCAACACCTCCGAACCACGGACGACGACCTTGAGTCGGCCTTCGCCCTCCACGCGCGACATCGAATCGACCGCGAACGTACGCTCCTCCTGCTGGATGGTCGGCTCAGGCGGTCTGGCGCGGCTCACGAGGCACCCCCCTTGGAGTCGGGCGCCCCGGTCGCGCGCATGCCCGGCGGGCCTCCGTGCGCATCGATGACCTCGCGCAACTCCGGCGCCCAGGCGGTGAAGCCGGCGAACCTGGCCGCGACCTGCTCATCGCTGAGACCCAGCGAGGCGCCGAACCAGTCCGACAAAGCCTTGCCGTTGGCGCTCTCGCGGGGGCCGAAACAGCCGTAGCAACCGCGGTCCATGCCCGGGCAGAGCGCCCCGCAACCGGTCGAGATGACGGGCCCCAGGCAGGGCTCGCCGCGCGCCACCATCACGCACACCCGCCCGGCGCGCTTGCAGGCGACGCAGACCGCCTCGCTCGGCAGCTGTGGTCGGCGGCCGATGGCGGTGGCCGTGAGCAGCTCCACCAGCTGCCCGGTGTCGATGGGGCAGCCTCGTAGTTCGGCATCGACCTCGACGATCTCCGACACCGGCTGCGCGCGCTCCAGCGTCTCCACGTATTCCGGCGTGGCATAGACCGCGTCGATGAAGCCGCTGATGCCGCGATCGTTGCCTGCCCATGCCCGCAACGCCTGGATGCCACCGCTGGTGGCACAGGCGCCGATGGTGATCAGCAGCGTCGCCCGGCCCCGCAGGTGCCGGATGTGCTGGGCCTGCTCGGGCGTGCTGACCGAGCCCTCCACGAAGAGGATGTCGAAGGGCCCATCAGGCGAGCGGTTCGAGGACGCCTCGCCGAACTCCACGATCTGGAAGCGGATGCCGATGTCCAACAACACGGGACCCAGGTCGAGGAAACCCAACTGGCAGCCGTCGCAGGAAGCGAACTTGACGACACCCACGCGGACCAGCTTGCCGCCGTTGGAGACAGCCATCACAGTCCCTCCACGTCCAGTGACTCGCCCAGTTCCCGGCGCGAGAACACCGGACCGTCCTTGCACACGAAGCTCTTGCCCATCTGGCAGTGGCCGCAGAGGCCGATGCCGCACTGCATGTGCCGCTCCATCGACAGGAAGATGTGCTCGGGCAGGATGCCGCGCCCGGCGAGGGCGTTGGCCGTCGCCGACATCATCTTCTCCGGCCCGCAGATGTAGGCCGTGGTGTGACTGCCGTCGATGGGCTCGCGGTCGAAGAGGTGGGTGACGACGCCCACGGCGCCGCTCCAGGTCCCCACCTGCGCGCGGTCGACGGTGACACCGACGCTGATGTCGTCGCGCGCGGCCCAGGTCTTGAGCTCCTCGGTGTAGAGCAGATCGGTGGGCGTGCGAGCGCCGTAGTAGAGCCGCACCCGGCCGAAATGCCCGCGGCTACGCAGGATATTGTCGATGAGCGGTCGCAAGGGGGGTAACCCGATGCCACCGGCGACGATGACGACGTCGCGCCCGAAGGCCTCCTCGATGGGCCAGCCACGACCCACCGGACCGCGCAGACCGATCTGGGAGCCCGGTCGCAACGAGGCCAGGGCACGCGTGGTGGGGCCCTCGGTGCGGATGGTCAGGAAGATCTCACCCTCGCGATAGCGCGACACGGAGATGGGCACCGCGCTGAAACCGGGCAGGTCCAGCATCAGGAACTGACCGGGCGTGCCGCAGCAGACCGCCTCAGGCAAGTCCTTGAGCCGCAGCGTGTAGACGTTCTTCGTCTCGGCCCAGATCTCGGCGACGGTGCCGATGGAGTAGCGACCAGGGTTGGCCGAGACCGGGACCGGCTGCTGCGTGCCCTCCAGCGGCGGCTTGACTGGCGCGATGCGGGCCAATGCCCGGCGCACGTCGATGCCCACCGGACACCAGGTGATGCAACGGCCGCACCCGACACAGCCGTAGCTGCCGAACTGGTCCACCCAGGTGCTGAACTTGTGGGTCAGCCATTGGCGATAGCGATCCCTGACCTGCGGCCGGAAGTTGCCGTGCGCGACCCGCGCGAAGTCGAGCGTGAAGCACGAGGCCCATTGGCGTTCGGACACCGTCTCCGTCCCGAGGAGGTCGGATGTCTGCTTGACGTCGGTGCAGAAGCAGGTGGGACAGGCCATGGTGCAGTTGGTGCAGGCCAGGCAGCGCTCGGCAACCTCGTCCCAGCCGGTGCTCTCGAGCTGGGCCATGAGTCGGTCGCGCAGACCCTCACGCGTGACGCCGAGCTGCTCGGACATGGTGGCGCGGGCTTCGACGCCGACACCGGCCGCGGCGTGCATCTGGACCGAGGTGGCCGCACCCAGCGCGAGGCGATCAAGGAGTTGCTGTCCGGCATCGCTGCCGGCCCGCGCCACGTAGCCGTCGTCCAACTCGACGAGGGCGACGTCAAAGCCGGAGCTGACCTCCGGTCCCGTGCCCATCGAGGCACAGAAGCACGTGCCCGACGGCTTGGCGCAATCGACGGCCACGATGAAGGCCTTGCCGCGACGGTCGGCGTAGTCCTCATCGATGTAGGGACCGCCGCTGAGCACATCGTCGTGGACGGCCAGCGCGGCCAGGTCGCAGGCGCGCACACCCAGGAACGCCATGCGTGGCGCGTCGTGCTCGACCTCTTCGTAGCTCAGCTGGTCGCCGTTGCGTAGGGCCTTGGCGATGGGCACGGAACTGGGGAAGGTGTAGGACTTCCAGGAGGTCGGCGACGAGGCGTAGTCGAACGACTTGTGGGAGCTGCCGTCCGTGTCACGGCTGATCCGGTAGTGGCCGGGCGCCTGCTCATCGACCATGCCGTTGGGCAGGTCGCCGCCGGCATCGACCTCGGCGTAGACGATGGCCGCATCGGCGACCGTCGGTCCGATGACCATCCGGCCGTCCTCGCGCAGCAGGGCGATGAGGTGGTCAAGGCCCTCACGGGGCAGCCAGGCTCTCGTTGTCCGGTCGATCACAGCCAGGCGTCCTCCTTGCTGCACCTGTGCTTCATCTGCCTCGGTGCTTCTGCCTCGGTGCTTCTGTCTCGGTGCTTCTGCCTCGGCCTACCAGGGCTCCCGTTGTTCCGATCCATCGAGATCCAGCAGTTGCTGGCGCGTGGCGCCGAGGCGGCGAGCCAATGCCTCCAGCATGCGGGGGTAGATGCCCGATGCCAACACGCAGTCATGGCGGACCTCGTCCCGCAGGCTGGCGGCATCGAAGGCGATGACCTTGACCGGTTCCAGGCTCACCACCGTGGAAGTGGCTTTGTAGGGCTCGATGAGCGCGGACCAGCCGAAGATGTCGCCCGGCTCCACGGTCATGAGGGTCACCGAGCCGCGACCGGCGACATGCTCAGTGAGCGCGACGCGCCCATCCAGCAGGACGCTCAGCTCCTTCGTCTCGTCGCCCTCGCGGAGCAGGCGCGCGCGCGCCGGGGTCTCGTACTCCCGAGCCATGCCGGCGAGACGCTCGACCGAGCCGTCCGACAGGCCGGAGCCGAACCACGTCGCACTGATGCGTGAGACCAACGTGGCGGTATCGGTCATGGACCCACGGTGCGCCTCGACTCCGAGAGGCCCACAGGGCCGATGGGCACGGTCGCCATGGGCCGTTTGGCTGTGCTGGACCGGGCTGGATGCGTGTAGCCGGCGACAGGGGCCGCAAGTCCCGTCACGGTCGGGCCGCTCGGCATCGGCGCGCTCCGCCAACGTGCGGCATGCTGGGGGCATGCATGAGGCCGGAGCCGTCGGCGGCGCTATCGAAAAGATCATCCACGACTGGCCGAAGCTGGGTGCCGGTGGCCAGCTCGAGCTGGAGATCCGGGACGCCACCCGAGCGGAGGCGGAGGCGGTAGCCTTCTATGCGGAGGCTATCCTCGCCGACCACGGCTTCGACTCCACCGTGTTCACCATCACCACCAACGATGTGCACTGTGCTCTGTGCGGTGAGCTGGCCGTCACGGCCTCGCCTGCCGATCCGCAGTGCAACCATTGCGGCGCTCCCCTGCCCCAGGTTCCGGGACCGGCCGTCGTATGCCGGGAGGTCGCCCCATGTGCCTGATGGCACCCGCTCGAGTCGTTTCCGTGGAAGCTGGCATCTGTGAGGTCGAGGTCGGCGGTCGCGTCGACAAGGCCTCCACATTGCTGGAGCCGGACCTGATCGTCGGTGACTGGGTGCTGGTGAACTCCGGCACCGTGGTCCGCAAGCTCGACGAGGACCAGGCAGCAGAGATGGCACATGCCTTTGGCGTGATCTATGGGCTGACCGACCTAGAGGGCAATCCGATCGACGAGTCGGCGACCACGGCGGGCTCGGCGGGCTCGGCGGGCTGACGACCAGCCCTTTCCTGATGGATCAACGCACGTCCCCAGTTGCCACTTCGCGCCCGATGCCCACGGGTCCGGTGCTGTTCGCACGCTACGCCTTCGGCCCCAATCGGCTGGGCCTGTGCGGGCCTGAGGACTGGCGCTCACTGCTGGAGCTGGGTGCTGCGTCGGACGCCACCGAGGCCACCGACGCCCAGGCGATCGAGATCGACCACGGCTTGCGGGATCTGGCTGCGGGGTTCGAGGGCGCCTATCCGTATCTGGAGCTGATCGCTTCCGCCCACGGCATCGCCGACCCCATGGACCTGCGCGTGGTGGACGCCTACTGGGTCGGGAATGCGCTGTCCGATGGCGTGGATCCGGGCTTGATGATGGCATCGATGGATCAGCGCTTCCGTTCGCAGGTGCTGCCGGAGGCCTGGAAGTGGCTGGCGGGCAAGCCGGAGGCGGGGGCACGACCGACCCATGCCTTCCACGTGTTCGACATCTTTCCGCGCGTGGGGCTCATGCGCGGTGGTGCCGTGACGGACGCGGTCGGCCTCATGGATTCGTGCCGCATCCGCTGGGGACGCGTGCTGGAAATCAGCGGAGACTCGCTAATCGTCAACGCGGTGCCACTGGGCCTGGTCGACGGCACACTGGCGCTGGCCGAGCCCAGGGTGCAGACGGTACGGCGCTGGCTGGACGGCACCGGCTTCGTTCGAGATGTGGAAGTCGGGGATGTGGTGTCGCTGCATTGGGACTGGGCCTGCGAGGTGCTGAGCGACTCGCGCCTCGATGCGCTGCAGCGGCGGACGGTGCATCAACTGCGACTGGCCAACCAGACCATCTGAGCGTCGCCGGCCTGGCGTGGGGCTCGGGCGGAGCCGAGACCTCGGGGTGTCGGCTATTCCCGCTCGGAATGCTACGACCGGGCCGGCTCACCCTGAGGGGCAGATCCGGGCGCCCAGCGGTCGAGCCATTCCGACCCGGACTCGGATCGGCCAGGTCGTGCTCATTCGAGCCCGCCCGGGGGGCTGATTCGCACCCGAGACGCACTTGATGCGGATCCCACGCGCCCTCCGCCGTCATAGCAGTCCCAAGGGGAATGAGGTGAGCCCGCCCGGAGGAGATCCGGACGGGCTCCGCTTGAGCGGGCGTTCCTCTTCGTGAGCGGCGGCCGATCCGAGCGGCAGCCGTTCCTATCGATGCGAGTAGTGCCCCTTGTGGATTGCCGCCTCGTTGCCACGTATGACACCCAGGACGACCAAGACGAGACCGGCCAGGGACGCGATCAGCGCGACTGCGACCTGCTCGGATGCTGCAGCGGCGATGCCGATGCTGATCACGACCAGACCACCCAGGACGAAGGCGTAGCCAGGAGCGTGGCGCCTACGCTCATCGCCGGCGCGGATGGCGCGGTACTCGATGAGCACGACCGCCGCCAGGAGGACGACGATAGACACCATGAAGACCCAGGACATAGACCCGAACCTCCTCATGTAAACGTTGTCACCGCAGCATGACATCGTTTACATCGTTCGTCAAAGGGCCGAATGGACCCGATGCGGACCGAAGTGGTCCTACGCCGATGAGGCGGTGTGAGGCGAGGCGGTGTGAGGCGCCGCGGAACGTGGCTCGGCGGAGCGGTAGATGAGCAAACCCGCGACCAGGCAGACGATCATGCCGATCACGAAGAACCAGAAGGGCAGCCCCATCCCACGCTCGAAGAGCAAGCCGGCGACGACCGACGCCACCGTCAGCGCCAGCGTCGCCACGGCGCCGAACAAGCCTTGGGCCATGGAGGCGCGACCCGGTGGTGTGCCTCGAGCGAGGATGGCGTAGAGGGCGGGAAGCATGGCCGCCGTCGCTGCCGCCTCGAACGGGACCACAGCCGTCGGTACCCAGAAGCTGCGCGCGAGCGCATACATGGAGCCGGCGATGATGATGACCACGCCACTGCCGAGCACGGCCCGCACCGGTCCGTGTCGGTCGACGTAGCGACCGGCGAGCGGGCCGACGATCATCTCGGGGATGGCGAAGATCACGAACGTCAAGCCGATCCAGAGGACCGTGGCACCCAGGGCGATCATGTAGATCGACCAGATGACCTCGTAGGTGCCGAACGAGAGATGCAGACCGAAGGCGAGCACCAGGGCGGCGATGACCCTGCGGTTGAAGACGGCACGCAGCGGCGCCTGCGCCCGCTCCGGTATCGGGTCGGTCGGGACCACGGCGATCTCCGAAGCCGTGAAGGGCTCGCCGGCAGGCAACGCCAGCGCGTCGGGATGGTGCTCGAACTCGGGCGACTCGACCACATGCGGGTTGGGTGCCAGGTAGAGGGCGATGACCGCGGTGCCGACCAGGGCCAGCAGGAAGGTGATGATGAAAGGGAAGGCGTAGCCGTCGAACAGCCATGCCCCGATGGCACCGAGGGCAGGTCCGATGACGAAGCCACCCGTGGAGAACGCACCGTAGTAGCCGAAAGCCTCGCCACGCTCATCTTCGTCGGTCGCCTCGACGACCATGCCGCGGGCTGCGGGGTCATACATGGCGGTGGCCACCCCGGCCACGAATTGCAGCGTGACGAAGGCGGCAAAGCTGGTGAAGAACAGCGGCAGCAGGCTGACGATGGCCAACAGGAGCAAGCCCGCCGCCATCTGCGGCTTGCGAGAATGGCGGTCGGCCCACCAGCCGAAGATGGGCTCGAAGATGAGCTTGGCCAGGGACCACGCGGCGACGATCAGGCCCAGCTGCCCGGCGTCCATGCCGTGCTCCTGGATGTACAGCGGCAGCACCGGCAACAGAGCGCCGAAACCGATCATCACGATCAGTCCTGCGCCAAAGAGCGGCAGCATCGGCCGCCATCGCCGGAGCCATGCAGAGATACGGAGTCGCCAAGCGGCACGCGAGGTGGGCATCACGCCCAATGTAGCGCCCCTGTGCCACACAAGGTGGCACAGGGGCCGCGTACCATCGAGGGCCATGCAGATCCTCGACGGGAAGCCCGTCTACTCCGCCACCGACCTGGTGGGCTATCTCGTCTGCGGTCACCTGACCGACCTTGAACGCAGCGCGCTCGCGAACCTCGTGGCCAAGCCCATCCGCGATGATCCGGAGCTGGACCTCATCGCGGAGCGTGGCAAGCAGCACGAACGCGTCTACATCGACCGCCTTCAGCAAGAGGGCCGCACCATCTCGGACGTGTCCGCGGAGCGACCCAGGGAAGTCGAGAGAGAGGACTTCTATCGCCAACAAGCGGGGATCACGCGGACAGCCATCGAGCGCGGTGATGACGTCATCTTCCAGGCCTGCTTCTTCGACGGCACATGGCTGGGCTTCGCGGACTTCCTGCTGCGCGTCGATGATCCGCGAGTGCCGCTGGGTTGGTCGTATGAGGTCGCGGACACCAAGCTGGCCCACGGGGTCAAGGCATCCGCGCTGCTCCAGATCTGCGTCTACAACGAGTTGCTCGCCGCCATCCAGGGGGTGTACCCGGAGCGCATGTACGTGGCCCTCGGTGGCAAGGACAAGGAGACCGCCGGTTTCCGCACGGCCGACTTTCGAGCCTACTTTCGCTCGGCCCGGTCCCGCTTCCTCGACGCGGTGGGGCGCCCCATGCCGACCGACTACCCTCCCCCCTCGCCGTCCTATCCGGAGCCGAACGAGCACTGCGGGGTCTGCAGCTGGGATGAGATCTGCAGCAAACGACGCCGAGCGGATGACCATCTGTCGCTGGTGGCCAACATCACGTCGCGCACGCGGGGCGCCTTGGTGGACCGCCACATCCCAACGCGTCGCGCGCTGGGTGCTCTTGCGCTGCCGCTGGAGCCGCGACTGGAGGGGACCCGACCAGAGGTGCTGGAGCGCGTGCGCGAGCAGGCGCGGATCCAGGTGCAGGGGGAGGATGAGGGCCGCCACATCCACGAACTGCTGGAGCCCCACCTCACGCCGGACGGCGAGCTGGATACCACCAAGGGGCTGCTGGCGCTGCCGGCGCCCAGTCCCGGAGACCTCTACCTGGACCTGGAGGGTCGATCCCTTCGCGGGTGAGGACGGCATGGACTACCTCTTCGGCCTGCTCCAGCCGAGTGAACAGGATGCCGACGGCCAGCCGCACTTCGACGCCTTCTGGAGTCGGGACGCCGCAGGTCGAGTGACGGAGGCCGCGGAAAAGGCGGCGTTCGAGGCCACCATCGACAAGATCATCAGCTGCCTGGATGCCGTTCCGGAGCTGCACGTCTACCACTACGCGCCCTACGAGCCCAGCCACCTGGGCAAGCTCATGGGTCGCTACAACACGCGGCAGGAGGAGGTCGACCGGCTCTTCCGCGGTGACGTGCTGGTGGACCTCTACGGGGTCGTGCGGCAGGGCATCCGCGCCTCGGTGGAAAGCTACTCCATCAAGAAGCTGGAGCCCTTCTACGGCTTCGCGCGTGAGATCGAGCTGCGCGACGCGGGCTCATCGATTGTGGAGTTCGAGCACTGGCTGCAGCTGGGCGGCGTCGGCGGCGTGGGCGAGGAGATCCTCGATCGAGATCACCGCCTACAACCGTGATGACGTCGTCTCGACCATGGAACTCCATCGCTGGCTGGAGGGCCGGCGTGCGGCTCTCTCGAAGCGGATGGGACAGACACTGCCCCGACCGCAGGTACGCGACGGCGAATCGAGCGAGGAGCTGTCTGCCTGGCTCCAACGCGTCAAGGCCGTGGCCGATCCGCTGCTCGAGGGTATCCCGGTCGATGAGTCGGAGCGCGAGTGGGCGCCGCAGGAGCGAGGGCGGGTGCTGCTGGCCAACCTCTTGGGCTGGCACCGGCGCGAGCAGAAACCCGACTGGTGGCGCTGGTTCAGCCAGCTGGAGATGACCGAGGAGGAGCTGATCGAGGCGCGCGAGCCGCTGGCCGGCCTGGAGCTGGTCGGTGTCGAGGATGAGGCCGCGCGGACGTATCGCTACCGATATCCGGAGCAGGATTTCGACGTGGGCAAAGCGGCCACGGACCCGGTGACGATGAAGCAGCTGCCCATCGTCCAGACTGACCTTGATGGCAACGAGATCGTGCTGCGCTTCCCGCGCGGGCGAGAGATCGAGCATCCGCGAGCGCTGGTGGCCACGACGGTGGTGCCCAGCAAGGCGCAGGAGCAACGGCTGCTGGACATCGGCGCGTCGGTCGTGGAGCACGGCATCGATGGCGACGGCGACTACCGCGCCGCGCGAGACCTCATCCTGGGCCGCACACCGCGCATCGAGGGTCATGCTGACGGCGAGCCGCTGCGGCGCGACGGTGAATCGGCCGGGGATGCGGCAAGGCGACTGGTGAGACAGCTCGACCGGACCTGCCTGGCCATCCAGGGACCGCCCGGCAGTGGCAAGACCTGGATCGGCGGGCGCATGATCCTGGACCTCGTGGCGCAGGGCAAGACCGTGGGGGTCACCGCCGGCAGCCACAAGGTCATCGGCAACCTGCTGGACAACGTCTGGACGGCACAGGCCGACCATCCCGCGTTCAAGGCTCGCGAGGTCGTCATCCGCCAGAAGCCCGGCGATTTAGGCGAGCTGACCTGCGCCTCGGCGGAGGGCATCAAGTCGGCCGAGGACGTGGCGGCTGCGCTGGCAGACGGCGCAGCCGACGTCATCGGCGGAACCGCCTGGTTATGGGCAAGCGCCAAGATCCCGAATGAGGCGGTCGATGTCCTCTTCATCGATGAGGCCGGCCAGTTCTCGCTGGCCAACGCGGTGGCGGTGTCGGCCGCGGCCAAGTCCATCGTGCTGCTGGGCGACCCGCAGCAGCTGGACCAGCCGCTGAAAGGCTCGCATCCGGTCGGCGCCGAACGGAGTGCCCTTGCCCACCTGCTGGGTCGCGAGCATGCGGTCATGCCGGCGGAGTTGGGCCTGTTCATGGACAAGACGTGGCGACTGCACCCGGACATCTGCAGCTACACCTCGGAGGTCTTCTACGAGAGCGCGCTGCTGCCGGAGGCAGGCAATGAGCGGCAGGCGCTCGCCGGGTCGGGGGTGGCAAATGGGCAGGGCATCCGCTTCGTCGCGGTGGACCATGGGGATGCACGCAACGACAACCGCTCGCCGGAAGAGGCAGAGGTCATCGCCGACCTCATCGCTGACCTGCTCGCCGGGCGGGCGTCATGGATCGATCGCGAGCTGGTGGAGGCGCCGATGACGCCGGCTGACATCCTGGTCATCACGCCCTACAACGCCCAGCGCAAGCTCATCGGCACCAGACTGGCGGCGCGCGGGCGGGCCTGTGCGCAGGTGCCGGTGGGTACCGTGGACAAGTTCCAGGGCCAGCAGGCACCGGTGTCGATCTACTCGATGGCCACGTCGCGCCCGGAGGACGCCCCGCGCGGGATGGAGTTCCTCTACTCGCTCAACCGCCTCAACGTGGCCACCTCTCGCGCCCGCTGCCTCACCCTGGTGGTCGCGTCACCGGAGCTCATCCGCGTGCAGGCACACTCGCCTCGCCAGATGATGCTCGCCAACGCCTTATGCCGGTTGAGCGAGGTGGCGGCGGAGCAGACGACCCCTGGCATGACCAACAACCCACTCACCGGGTCGGCGCCTAGGCGGTGAGAACCTGTTGCGGTCCGTCGGCCTGGGGGTCGGCAACTGGGAACTCGCGCTCCAGCCACTCGCGGACGTCAGTAGCGTTGCCGTACCCATTGGCTTTGAGGATGTCGACGATGTCTCGGGCGGCGATGACCACGATGGGATGCCCGTCCGACTTGAACTCCTCGTACGCCTGGGGGTTCAGGTAGGACGTCGTCACCAACACCCCGAACATCCGATTGCGGATTCGCGAGATCAGTCGCGCCAGATCCCGAACGCTCACAGAGTTCTCAACATACCGTTTCGCCTCCAGGGCGAAGTCAAGTCGTACTGGGTCGCTTTCGGGCCCAACCCGGACCGTCCCGAACGCGTCGCGACCCCCATCCCGGCTTGGGCGAGTCATGGTGTACTCGATTCGGCCGGCCTGCATCTCCCAGAGTCGCGCAGCACACGCCTCGAAGTCTGTGGGGTTCGGGAAGTGAGCAGTGATGGCTTCGATCATGGGACGGTCGGCGACTGCTGGAAGTTGTTGCTCCCTCGACCTGGCGAGGAAGGACGCGGGGGCTGTAAGCAGTGATGCCGTCTTGCCGGCGCGCCACCGCGACCAGGCGTCCGGCGCATTCGACCCATTGCGGACACCGCCGACCAAGTCGTTGATCCACTCTCGGGTCACCACAGGGACGTCAAGAACGGAGAACAGCGCCCGGTAGTTCTGGAATTCGTTGGCCCGTGTCGCCCGTTCGCCAAACAGCGACCAGGTCCTCGTTCGGTGTGACGCCCGGAGCCCCCGGAACCGCCAAACCCCTGAAGGCAACGTCACGACCCTTGGCGCCTTTGGTGAACACGAAGAACGGCGGGATGCGCTTACGTTCCTCGACAGAGCCGTGCAGCCGGTCAAACACCTTCTGGAGGATCAGGTTGCCGCCACGTTTTGTCGAGGCCAGTCGTTGCCCGGCACGCTTGTTGTCACCCCAATATGTGAACCGACCGAGTTCGACGTCAAGCACATCCGGCCAGTCGGGGTCCGACAGGTCCGAATAGATGACGACGAACAACGGCTCCTTGTCTGCGTCGAGCTTGTAGCGAAACCCGCCCTGGTTGCCGCATGGAAGAAGCCGGCCGAGTGGATCGTCACCGACGTTGCCAGCGGCTCCGCCTTTGTAGACGGCGTCAACTACGAGATCAGCGGAGGCCAAGGTCTCGAACGCATGGGAGGAGGGCTCAGCCATTCTGCTCACCAAGGTCATGCATGTCATCCCGATCATGTACTGACTTGGCCCAGTTGGGCAAGTCCTTGGTTGAGTAGACTCAGTCGATCCTCCCTTCGAAACCCCGTAGGA
The DNA here is from genome assembly GCA_963778955.1 of uncultured Chloroflexia bacterium. GTDB lineage: Bacteria > Chloroflexota > Limnocylindria > Limnocylindrales > CSP1-4 > JAFMJV01. The sequence continues at coordinate 1,413,707 of CAVZWI010000001.1, read as the reverse complement.
TGACGCGATGCCGATGAAGACCGATCCGCAGGAGCGACGTGTCGTCGAACTGTTCGCAGGTGTCGGCGGCTTCCGCATCGGGCTTGAACGATCGGGCTGGGAAACCGTCTGGGCGAACCAGTGGGAGCCCAGCACCAGGACCCAACACGCGTTCGACTGCTACGTGAAGCACTTCGGCGCGGATGGGGCAGTGTGCGAGGACATCCACGAGGTGATGAACGAGGCGGAGGCTGGGCGTCGCTCCCTCCCTGATCATGAACTGCTGGTCGGCGGCTTCCCCTGCCAGGACTACTCGGTCGCCAAGACGCTCAACCAGTCCGCAGGCATCGTCGGCAAGAAGGGCGTGCTCTGGTGGGAAATCTATCGGCTGCTGATGATGAAGCGACCGCCCTACCTGTTCCTAGAGAACGTCGATCGGCTGCTCAAGTCGCCCACCAAACAGCGAGGTCGCGACTTCGGGGTGATGCTCGCCGCCCTCGCGAACCTGGGCTACGAGGTCGAGTGGCGTGTGGTCAATGCGGCCGACTATGGCTTCCCCCAGAAGCGTCGGCGCGTGCTGCTCGTCGGGCGGCATGCGGGTGCCGCCGAGCGCGACCCGAACGATGCCCTCTACGCCGGACCCCTGGCACGGGCGCTGCCGGTCGCGGCTGGGCCGAGGCTCTCATCGGTCCCGACCTTCAGCCTCGACGGCACACCGGCCGACGTGTCCGAGGCCTTCGGCGCGACCAAGGGCGTCTCGCCATTCCGGAATGCCGGCTACATGTCCCAGCGACGCGTGTGGACGCTCGACCTCGACTCCGCCTGGGATGGACCGTTCGTGACGCTGGGCGATGTGCTCGAGCGGGCGAGCGACGTCCCGGAGTCATTCTTCATCCCAGCCGAGCAACTGCCCCGTTGGGAGTATCTCAAGGGCGCCAAGCGGGAGCAGCGCCATCACAAGGGCTCGAACACGCCCTACTTCTACGTCGAGGGGCCTATCCCCTATCCAGACCGCACAGACTGGCCGGCCAGGACGATCCTCACGGGCGAAGGCGGACGCACGCCATCTCGATTCAAGCACCTGGTGCAGGTGGAGAACGGACGGTTCCGGCGCCTGACGCCTCGCGAGCTCGAGCGGCTGAATGGCTTTCCCAACGACTGGACCGACACCGGCATGCCAGAGGGTCGACGCGCGTTCATGATGGGCAACGCACTCGTGGTCGGGCTCATCGAACGTGTGGGGGCGGAACTGATGGCCGAACTGAGTGGCCTTGGATCCGTCGCAGCTGCTTCGCTAGCCGAAGAACGGGAAGCGTCCTAGCCAGAGATCACCGCATCGAATGGGTGGCAAGGCTCACCGTTGGCTTCGACGAGAGCGCGCATCTCCTCATAGCGTTCGCGAATTGGTTGCCAGTCGTTGGCGTCGATACCGATGATCGCCGTCGGGAGCTGGACGCCCGCCCGCATGTACGGCAGCAGAGACACCGCCTGCTCGAATCGCGCTTGCCCCTGGTCGAACAGCCGCGCAAGCGCGTCGGTCGCGACAACAATCACTCCGACTTTCGCAGCACCGGTGGTTCCGGCTATGTGGAACTTGAACAGGTCCCGGAAGTAGCTGGCGACATTGCCGAACTCGACCTCGACGAATACGCCGGACTTCTCGAAGTCGCCGCGCAGCCGAGTGTCGATCGGCTTCCCTTCGCGGTCGATCAGGATGTACGGCTCGGGATGCCACCCGAGGGCTGCCAGCGACGTGCGGATTCTTCCGTTCATTGAGGCCTGGTCCACCGGCATCAGGGCGCTGGCCCGCCGCCCGCCGACCAACCGGTATTGGCGCTTTGGCGACTTGGGACGACCCGTGCTCGTGAACGGCCCAACCGGCCGGAGCGGAACAGCGAGCGTCCCAATCACGTCGAGCAGTTGCCCCCACTCCTCCCGGAACTGCCCCTGGAGGACCGTTTCCGCGAACTGGTGACTTTCGATCTGCATCCGCATCGATCCAGTATGCGACTGTCAGGTGGCGGATACTCGGCCCGCGATGGCCGGACTCCAACTTCCCAACCCGCCTCCCTCCTCACCCGCGACTCGGGCCGTGATGCAGGCCAATCGAGCGAAGGACACAAGACCTGAGCGTGATCTTCGGGCTGCTCTTCGGAAGGCCGGCTACCCGGGGTATCGGCTGAACTGGAAGCGCGCACCGGGTCGGCCGGACATCTCGTACCCGGGCAGGCACGTGGCCATCTTCGTGCACGGCTGCTACTGGCACCACTGTCCACGCTGCCACCCGAACCTGCCCAAGTCCAACCCGGAGTTCTGGGCACGCAAGTTCGAGCTGAACCGGGAGCGTGATGCGCGCAAGCGACGCCAGCTCGAGGAAGCCGAGTGGCAGGTCTTCGAAGTCTGGGAGTGCGACATCCGCGACCGGCTCGGTGGCGTCGTCGTGGAGATCTCGACGACGCTTGAGGCTCGCGGCTAACCCACCATCGCCGTTCGTGCTCGGCGGGCGCGTTCGACCGGCACCGTCAGCCCGATGACCCAGACGCAGATGAGTGGCACCAGCAACCAGCCCGCGGTGATGCCGATGAGATCGGCTAGCACGCCCAGCACGAAAGGCGCCACCAGGATGGCGACCCCAGCGGCCAGCGTGAGGCGAGAGGCCGCCGCCGTGGCACGCTCCGGCACGGCTCCCAGCGTGATCGAGGCCGCGGGCGGGAACTGCATGCCGATGCCGAACCCAGCGGCCAGCATGCCGGCGCCACTGACGACGAGCTCGCCGGAGAGCCAGGGCACGAGCACCGCCACGATGGTGACGAACGACCCGAAGCGGATGACCTGCATCGGATCGAGCCGGCCCATGGCGTGGAAGGACAGCGCCGCGCGGGCAGCCATCATGCCAGCGATGAAAGCGCTGATGGTCAGGGTCGCGTCCTCAAGCGACACCCCTGCCTGGCGCGCCACGATGGTGCTGCCCCAGAAGACGATGCAGAACTCCATCGAGATGATCGACACCGTCATCGATCCACGGCAGCCAGAAGGCCCACGGCAGTCGGCCCGCCGCATCGTGGAAGGCCACTTCCTCGCGGGACTCGCGGCTCATCACGAGGATGACGCCCAGGACCAGCAGCACCGGGACGACGACGAGGTGCCAGCCCACACCAATGGCAATACCGACCGCGATAATCAACGGCACGGGCAGCTGTGACGCCTTGGCCACGAAGGACGCTCGAGCAAGTTGGACGCGCGCGATGACCCCGCCGCCCATGCCCAGCGTGCTGTTGACGTGGACGAACATCATGCCGCTGCCGAGCCCGATCCCCAGCGCCCCGGTGAGTGTCGCCCAGAGTGTCGGCGCCCAGGCCAGCAGCAGCAACGCAGCGGCCAGCAGGCCCATCGCACCCCGGTGTGCCCGCCGGACACCGAAGCGGCGGTCCACGCGCTCACCGGTCAGGCCGGACAAGACGATGCCGATCGCCATCGCCGATGAATGCAGCCCGGTCTCGGTCTCCGAGAGCCCGAGCGTGACCGCGATGAAGGCCGCGACCGCCCCCACCAGGTAGAAGCTGGAGCTGATGGCCGCCTGGTTGACATAGGCGCGGCGAACCCGAGGGGCGGACGCGTGGCTGGAGCTCACGCCTCGATGCTACGGCCAAGGCGGCGTCGTCGTGACGGCGCGGTGGCGGGGCGGCGAAAGCGGCGGGGCGGCGAAAGGGACCGATAAGCGCTGGCAAACCCGCCGCCAAGACCGCGCCGCCATGGTGTTGCCATGAGCACCATCGAAGACCCCCTGGTCACCACAGCCTCGGTCGATGAGGTGGTCCAGGCGATCGAATCAGTCGACCTTGCCGCACCCTGGAGTGAGGTGGCGCCCAACCTCCGCCTCGCCCTCCCCCGTCGCCGGGCGCTCCCCGTCGATCCCGAGGACTTGGCACAGCGTGACTTCGCACCCGGTATCCGCGCGGTCCTGGGCCTCGACATCGGCCCGGCCATGCTCTTCGTCAGCGATCACCAGCTGACCGGCTGGGGTGTGTCGGCCGAACGCGCCTTCGAACAGGCGCTTGACAACGTCCGGGCCAGGGTCGCGGCTCGCAAGCAGTTCGCCCTTGTCTGTGAGCGGGTCGCCGATGTGCCCACGGTCGCCTTCCAGTCGCGTGAAGGCTGGGCCTCATCACTGCTGCTGCTGCCCGATGAGCTGGTGCGCGTACTGGGGAGCCGCAGCGGCCTGGTACTGGCGCCGATGCGGGACCTCATCCTGTGCCTGCCGCTGGATGTGGAGCGCGAGTTTGCCGAGTACCTGCTCGAGGAGTTCGCGGCGACCGACATGAACGCCCTCGACCTGCCGCCGTTCGCCCTCGTGGATGGCCACTTGAGCCACGCGGTCGGCGTGCCCACCTCGCTCCGGAGGACCAGCCCGGTCAATTGAAGGTGCTTCCGCGTCTCGCTGGCGATGACTCAGTCTGGCAGTAATACTGTATTACCGCTATGCTGCAGCGCACCATGAAGAGTTATCACGTTTCGGTCCAGTCCCGCGGGACCATCGCCCTGCCCGCCGAACTCCGTCGTCGTCTCCATCTTGATGAGCCAGGCGCCCAGGTGCAGATCATCGAGCGTGAGGATGGCACGGTGGAGTTGCAGCCGATGCTGCCGAATTCCCGGCCGACCAGCGCTGGTTCTGGACCGAACGCTGGCAGGCCATGGAGCGCGAGGCCGATGAGGACATCGCCGCCGGACGAGTCTCAAGAGCCACGGATATCGACGAGTTCTTCCAGCAGTTGGAACGCGCGCAGCAGGAGTGAAGTTCGACTGGCTGTCATCGTTCGGTGCGGACTGGTCACGTCTATCGGCACGGGAGCGGCGGCTGTTCGAGTCAGTCGTTCGCGAACGGTTCCATCCTGCGTGTGAGCGCTACCGGCACGACCCAGCTGCGCCCTGGCCGCGCAGCCTACGAGTAAAACGCGTGCAGGGCATGCCGGGTGTCTGGGAGATGACGTGGTCGTTCGCCGGGCCCGACGGTCGCGCGACCTTCGAGTGGATCGAGGTCGACGGCGAGCTCGCCATCCGCTGGCGGCGCATCGGCGGACACGACATCCTCAGCCGCGCGTAGCGCGTCTACAGCGGCGCCGCAGGGAAAGGCTAGCGGCGCACCTCGATGAAACCTGCGGCCGTGAAGTCGTCGTCAAACGCGAGGGCTTCGCGAATTCCGACTACCTCGCATCACCGCGAAGCTGGTGGCGTCGACGAAGGAGTAGCTGCGTTCATCGTGGCGACGGAGCCACGCGAGCGCCTCAGCCTCGAGCTCCTCACGCACATGGATGATCGCGACTCGTCGACTCTGTGCGACCTGGTCGAGGAAACGCGACGCAACTGAGTGGCCAGCCCGTCGGCGCAAGAACGTCCATGTCTCACCAACCACATGGTTCGAGGTGAGCAAGCCTACGGTGGTAGTCCTGTGCCAGATCGCGCGGGCTTCGTCGTGATGGGCACCGCGTGTTAAGCCCAGAGCCACCCAGAACGAGGTATCGACGAACCTCATCCGTCGTAGACGATCGAGTCGATATCGGCGGCCTCAGCGTCGACGCTTCCGACCCACGAGTCGAGTGCATCACGAGCGGGTCCCTGCGCAGAGTAGTCGGCGTACTGTTCGCGAACGGCCGCTCGGATCAGGGCGGCCTTTGACGATCCCTCCCGCCTTGCTATCAGAGCGAGCACCTCGTCGAGGTCCTCGTCGATGTAGATCTGCAGCCTGCGCATCTTGTGAGTATACGTCGTAGATCTGATGTATACGTTTCGATTGTTCGAGAGGTCGCGAATAGGGGCGCATGGGTACAGACGGGTCGCTACTCTCTGCAACACATGGCTGCCAACGAACGCTTGCCCGAGGTCTTCTTCGAGTTGCATCGAGACCTGCCGCGGGAAGGCCCCGGCGACGACGGATCCACCCTTCGTGCGTTGGCGATGTGCACCGAGCTGCCCGCACAACCGGAGGTGCTGGATGTCGGTTGCGGTCCCGGCATGCAGACGCTGGCGCTGGCCACGGCGACGGGCGGTACGGTGACGGCGGTGGATGCCCACGAGCCGTTCCTCGACCAGCTCCGGCAGCGCGCCGAGGCGGCTGGGATGCGCGAGCGTCTCCATGTCATGCGCGGCGACATGAAGGACCTGCCCTTCGGCCCCGACACGTTCGACCTCATCTGGTCGGAGGGTGCCGCCTACATCATGGGCATCAGCGAGGCGTTCTCTGTTTGGCGCGAGTTCCTGCGACCCGGTGGTTACGTCGTCGTCAGCGAGGCCACCTGGCTGGTCCCTGATCCGGCCGCGGAAGTACGCGAGTTCTGGGCCGCGGAGTACCCCGGCATGACCGATGTCGCCGGCAACCTCGCGCGCATCGAGGCGGCTGGCTATGAGGTCGTCGGCCACTTCACGCTGCCGGACGGATCCTGGTGGACCCACTACCAGACCCCGCTGGAGGCACGGATCCCGGGACTCCAGGAGGAGTACGCCGATGACGAGGCTGCGCTTGCGGTCATCGATGGCACGCTGACCGAGCACCGCATCCGCCGCGAGCATCCCGAGACCTACGGGTACGAGTTCTACATCGCTCGCTGTGCCTGTCCCGACGAACGACGGGGCGACGGGGGACGGGGCGACGGCGACGAGCCGGCCGATGGCGATTCACCGAAACCACCCGAACGAGCCGCGCCTGCGGGCACCGACCGACGCGACACGCCCGAGTTCCCGCCACCCATGGACTGACATCGCGTCGCGGCATCACTCCGCTGATCCGGCCGCAAGCCAGCCGCTCGCGCGTTCGACGCCATGATCGCCGCAGTAGAGGATCGCCGGAGGTAGCGGCGAGACGCGGCGCATCGAAACGGCGGGCGTCAGGAGACTGGATGTCCTACGCTTCGCGGCGATGTTTCGACACCCCCTCGGCACGCGCCGCGACCTCGCTGAGCGCTACCTCATCCTGACCATCGCCACGTTCGCGGTCACGGTGGCCGGTGTGCGCTGGTACCTGGACACGGCGGGCTACCCGACCGTCGGCGGCGGTGACCTGCACGTCGCCCACGCGATCTGGGGCGGACTGGCGCTGTTCGTGGCGGCATTGCTGCAGTTGCTCTACGTTGGCCAGCGAACGCTGCTCCTGTCGGCCGCGCTGGCTGGCCTCGGTGCGGGTCTATTCATCGACGAGGTCGGGAAGTTCCTTACCACCGCGAATGACTATTTCTTCGCGCCGGCAGCGCCACTGATCTACGGCGTCATCCTGCTGCTGATCTTGCTCTGGGCCATCGTGCGTCGCCGGCGGCCGGACAGCCGCGCCGCCATGCACGCCGTCGTCGATGCCCTCGCTGCCGGGGTCGACGGTCGTCTGACCAGGCCCGATCGCGAGCGCGTCGCCGTCCAGTTGCGCGAGGCGCGGGCGGGGACCCAGCAGGCGACTGACGAAGAACGGCTTTCTGCAGCATTGATCGCGGTGCTCGAGTCGCCGGCGATGGATGAGCGGTTGGCGTCCCCCGGCTTCGTGGCCCGCGGCGATGCGCGTCGCCTCCTTGAACGGTTCCTGCCCTCGAGACTGGAGCGTTGGCTGGTCGCGATCGGGCTGCTTCTTTCGGTCGCCACTGCCCTGTTCTCGGTGCTGATCCTGGTGGCCGCGGCAACGAGCGACCTCGACTGGTCGACCGTACTGACCGACGACAGCGGACGACTCGAGATCCCGCAGGAACCGGCCTGGCTGCTCCTGTTCTTGGGCATCAGCGCGGCTGTGGGGTTCGGTTCGGCGGTCGCCTTCTTCCTGCTGGTTCGAGGGCGTCGGATGGCGGCGATGAACGTCGCCCTGACTGCCACCCTGCTCGGTCTCGTGGCCGGCGGGCTGGTCGGGTTCTATGCGGCCCAGGTTGGAGCGCTGGCCACGATCGTGCAGCAGGTGCTGCTGCTCGGGCTCATCCTCGACCAACCGGATCCGACTGCGCAACGCGACGCACGACGTTGACGCGGACGCTGGCTGAGACCTAGGCTCGCTAGCGTGTCCAGGCACTTCCCCCGACAAGCACCTTTCGTCCTGCGTGCGCGCCTGTTGAGCCCACTCGCCGATGGCTCCACGCTGTGGCAGCCTGACGGGGTCATCGAGGTGGACGAAGCCGGCCGCATCCGATCGATCCGCGCCACCGCCGACGCTCCCCGGGCCGCGGAGGCCGCCACCGATCTGCGCCCGCTGGTGGTGATGCCCGGCCTGGTCGACACGCACGTGCACATCCCTCAGATCCCCGCGGCCGGTCTGGGCGCCGGCATGGAGCTGCTGGACTGGCTGGAGCGCTATGTCTTCTCGCTGGAACGTGCCTTCGACGTGGCCGCGGCCGAGCGACTGGCGCCGCAGGTCTACCGTGCCATGGCCGCTGCCGGCACCACCACCTTCGCCGGCTACGCTGCGGTCTGGCCCGATTCCGCCGACGCCTGCTTCCGCGCTGCCGAGGAGCACGGCATCCGCGCGGTCATCGGCAACGTGCTGATGGACCGCGTGAGCTACGACGACCGCACCCCGCCCGGTGACATCCTCGACAACGCCATGCGCGCCTCGGCGGAGCTATGCGAGCGCTGGCACGGTGCCGCCGATGGCCGACTGCGGTACGCCTTCACACCGCGCTTCGCGGTCTCCTGCACGGCCGACCTGCTGCGCGAATCGGCCTCGCTCGCCGAGCACTATGGCGCCACCTGGCAGACGCACCTGGCGGAGGACGCAGGCGAGATGGCCGCCGTCGCCGAACACTTCCCCGAGGCGGCTGACTACCTCGATGTCTATGACCGCGCTGGTGGCCTGGGTCGCAAGGCGCTCCTTGCGCACGCCATCCACCTGTCCGACCGCGAGATCGCTCGACTCGTCGAGACCGATTCGGCGGTCGCGCATTGCCCGGTCAGCAACATGTTCATCCGCAGCGGCGTCATGCCCATCGCGCGGTATCTCGACGAGGGCATCCGCATGGGCCTGGGCACGGACGTGGCCGGGGCGCCCGAACTGTCGGTCATCACCCAGATGCGCCTGGGCTTCTTCGTGCACAACGCCCGCGCCACGGTCGTGGGCGACGATGCGCCGCTCCCGGGACCGCTCGACTGGCTGCGGCTGGGCACGCTCGGGGGTGCAGCCGCACTGGGCTTGGAGAAGGTCATCGGCTCGCTCGAACCCGGCAAGGACGCCGACCTCATCGCGGTCGATCCGGAGCTGGGCCGTCCGCCGGAGGCCGAGTCGAGCCATGGCATCGACGAGGTCGCCAACCGCCTGATCTTCCGCGAACGTGCCGGTATGGTCCGCGCCGCCTGGGTGCGCGGACGTCGCTTGGAGACGAGCGCCGACGGCTAGCATTCGGCCATGGCACTGCTGGGCATCGATCTTGGCACCTCAGGCGTCAAGGCCGTCATCGTCGATGAGGCAGCGAACGTGCTGGGTACGGGCATGCGTGAAGATCCCCATGGAGGTGCCCGCGCCCAACCGCGCCGAGCAGGACCCCGAGGCGTGGTGGACGAACACCGTCACGGCGGTGCGCCAGGCACGCCACGAGGCTGGCACCGATGACATCACGGCCATCGGCCTCGACGGCCACATGCACGGCGGGTTGCTGCTTGACTCGCAGCGACGACCGCTGGGCCGAGCCATCACCTGGGCCGACCAGCGTGCGGCGGAGCTGATCCCCCAGATCGAGGCTGACATCGGTGTCGAGACCTTCCTCGCCATCGCGGGCACACGACCGGCGGCCGGCTTCATGGGGCCGACACTCGCCTGGTTGCGTCGCTACGAACCCGAGCGCCTCGATGCGGCCGACATGTTCGTCCTGCCCAAGGATTATCTCCGCCTACGTCTGACAGATGAAGCCGCGACCGACATCAGCGACGGCTCCGGGACGGCGATCTTCGATGTTGCGGCGCGCACGTGGTCGACTGACCTGTGCGAACGGCTGGGCGCACCGACCCGCATCCTCCCGCCCCTGCTCGAGTCAGCCGATCTGGCTGGTCATCTCAGCAACGACGCAGCAGCACTGCTGGGGCTGCGGGCGGGCATCCCCGTCGCTGCCGGCTGTGCCGACCAGTGCGCGCAGGCCGTGGCCAATGGGCTCATCGACCCCGGCAATGGCTCGGTCATGCTGGGCACGGGCGGCCAGATCGTGGTGGCCACCGACGCGCCCAAGGCCGATCCACTGGGCCGCATCCACACCTTCTGCCATGCCGTTCCTGACCGCTGGTACCAACTCGGCGCGACGCTCTCGGCTGGACTCTCACTGCGCTGGCTGCGTGACCGACTGCGCCTGCAGACAGACAACCCGTACGCGGCCCTTGACCGGCTGGCAGCGGACGTCCCTGCCGGCGCCGACGGCCTCATCTTCCTGCCCTATCTCGTCGGCGAGCGCTCCCCGATCATGGACCCGGAGGCGACCGGCGCGTTCATCGGGCTGACCCTGGGACATCGCCGCGCGCACCTGGCACGAGCCGTCCTGGAGGGCGTCGCCTGTTCGTTACGGGCCACGCGTGATGCGGTCATCGATGCCGGTGGCCACTGTGAGTCCTGGCTGGCGACCGGCAACGGTCTCGCCAGCCCGTTGTGGCGCAGCATCCTCACCGATGTCTTTGGCGAGCCGCTGGCCTATGTCGATGCCCGCGAGCGCTCCGGAGTCGGCGCGGCACTCATCGGCGGCATCGCCGGGGGCGTCTACGCCGGCTATGCCGAGGCCAGTGAGGCCGCTCGACCTCCGCTCAGGGTGAGCGAGCCTGACGCCGTGCGCTCAGCCAGATACGAAGAGGTGTATGCGCGCTATTCCCGCCTGTCAGCACTGCTGCTGGAGGCCGGCCGGTCCTAGAGCACCGGTTTCCAGACCATCAGTGCCACGATGGCGATGATCAGGACCAGCAGGATCATGGAGTAGAGCTGCAGTTTCCTGACGCTCGGAGCCAACTCGGCCGAGGGGCCTTCAGGCCCGGGTGGCTGCTCGGTGAGGGCGATGACCCGGTCGAGTATCGGCCGCTGTCGCAGGAAGACGATGAGCAACGCGATGACGTACAGGACCAGGGCCAACGCGAGCCAAAGCTCCTCGAAGCGACGCATGCCGCCGCTCGAGAGGACCAGCAGCGTGCCCGTGACGGCCATGGAGATGGCCACTGGCACCAGCACGCCGTTCGAGACGCGCTTGGTCGCGCGCAGGTACCAATTGCCGTGCTGGGGCTCCCTTGAGGCCGCGGCCCCGTAGATCGGTGCGTAGAAGCCGAAGCCAAAGGCCGCGATCGCCCCCAGGATGTGCAGGAACAGCCAAAGGTTGAACATGGCCGTAGGGTACTCGGGCCGACACGCCCCCGTCGCGGCCAACCGGTCAGGAGCATCGAAGAGCAGCGGGCGTGCCAAAGCCAGGCCTATGGGCCTACGATACGGGCCCAGCATCCAGGTGTGAGGGAGAAGATCTCTTGAGCGAACGAGTCGCCGGCCAACGCGTCACCGCAGAGGGGCCGATCGTGCTGTCCCCGCCGGCGCCGGGTGAGATCGCGGCGCCGGTCCTCGGGTTGGCCTCCCCTGCCCCACTCCGTCGGGAAGGGAAGGGCAAGCTCACCGGTGAGGCCAGATACACCGACGATCTCGTCTTCCCCGGTGCCTGGTATGGCGCCACCATCCGTTCGACGCAGGCACACGCTCGATTGCTGGGCCTGGAACTCGACCCCGACTTCGACTGGTCGAAGGTCGTCGTCATGACGGCCGCCGACATCCCCGGTGAGAACATCGTCAGCTCCATCCAGGATGACATGCCGGCCCTCGCCGACGGTGAGATCCGCCACCACGCGGAGCCGGTCGCGTTGGTGGCAGCGCCGGACAAGGCCACGCTTCGCGAGGCCAAGCGACGCATCAGGCCACGCACCGAGCCCCTGCCGGCCGTCTTCGACCCGCTCCAGTCGAGCCAGCAATTCGCAGCCTACGAGATCGATCGCGGCGATCTGGCAGCAGGCTTCGCTGCCGCCACCCTCATCGTCCAGGGCGAGTACCGGGTCGGCCACCAGGAGCAGCTCTACATCGAGAACCAGGCCATGATCGCGGAGCCTCGACCCGACGGTGGCATCACCATCACGGGCTCGCTGCAGTGCCCCTACTACGTGCATTCAGCCTTGAAGCGCGCGCTGGCCCTGACCGACACACAGGCGGTCATCACCCAGGCGGAGACTGGCGGCGCGTTCGGCGGCAAGGAGGAGTACCCCTCGGTCGTGGCCATCCATGCCGCCTTGCTGGCGCAGCGCATCGGCAAACCGGTGCGCATGATCTACGACCGGCACGAGGACATCGCCTCCACCACCAAGCGGCATCCGGCGGTCGATCCGCTACCGCTCCGGCGTGTCCGCCGATGGGCGGCTCATCGCCCAGGACGTCGAGGTCATCATGGACGGCGGGGCGTACTGCACCCTGTCGCCAGTGGTGCTGTCTCGCGCCGTGCTCCACGCTGGTGGCCCCTATGAGTGTCCCAACGTCCACATCAAGGGGCGCACCATGGCCACCAACACGCCACCGAACGGCGCATTCCGCGGCTTCGGTGCGCCCCAGGTCGGCTTCGCTCATGAGCTGCAGGTCGCGCGCATCGCCGATGAGCTGGACGTGTCGCCGGCGGCACTGCGTCGTCGCTGGGCCTATCGTGAGGGCGGCGTGACCCCCAGCGGCCAGGTGCTGCGCGAGAGCGTCGCCGCCGACGATGTGCTCGATCAGGCGACACGGGAAGCCGACTACGAGGGTGTTCGCGATGTCAGCCGCCAGACGCGGGCCATCCGCTGGCGCCAGGCCGCCGAGGCAGGCGCCGGTTTCAACTCCACTCGAGTCCATAGCGCCTCGGGCATCGGTGTCGCCATGGGCTGGCATGGTGCCGGCTTCACCGGCCGTGGCGAGATCAACATGGCCAGTGTGGCCAGCGTCGAGCTGGCTGCGGATGGCATCGTGCGTATCCTGGCGGCCAACACGGAGATGGGCCAGGGCACCAAGACGGTCCTGCCCATGATCGTGGCCGACGTGCTCGGCATCGAGCCATCCGAGGTGGAGATGGCGCCGATCGACACGTCCATCGTGCCTAACAGCGGGCCCACGGTGGCATCACGGACGGTCATGGTCGTGGGCGGCCTGCTGTCGAGGGCGGCGGCACGATTGCGGGAGACCGTGGAAGCGCGCTCGGGCGGGTCCTTCGCCGACGTGTATCGGTCGGATGCCCGACGGCACGGCGCGACGCGCATCGACGAGCAGTTCCGCTCGGCCACTGAGGTGGAGTTCGATGAGGAGACCCACACCGGTGACGCCTATCCGGCGTTCGGCTGGGCATGCGCGGTGGCGGTGGTGGACGTCGACCTCGACAGCGGCGAGGTGCGCGTGCGGAGTGTGGTCAGCGCCGATGACGCCGGCCACGTCATCCACCCATTGCTGGCAGAAGGACAGGTCGAGGGCGGCACGCTCCAGGCGGTCGGCTACGGCACCATCGAGGAGATCAAGCTGCAGGATGGCCGCTACCTCAACGATCGTCTGGCCACCTACCTCATCCCGACTTCGATGGACGCCCCGCGCATCACGGCCATCCTCGTGGAGAAGCCGTTCAGCGGCACACCTCACGGCGCCAAGGGCCTCGGGGAGTTGCCCATGAACGTGGCGGCGCCTGCCGTCGTCGATGCCATCCACGATGCCATCGGGGTCTGGGTGACGGAGCTTCCCGCAACGCCGGAGCGCATCCTTCGGGCGTTGGAGGGTGAGGCATGACTGCCGTGCCGGCGGAACGGTCGGCCGCCTCCGGTGGTCCCTATCGTTTCACGCTCAATGGTGAGCTTCGCGAAGTATCCGTCCCCGGCATGCGACGCCTACTCGATGTCATCCGCGAGGACCTCGGCCTCAGCGGCACCAAGGAGGGCTGCGGCGAGGGCGAGTGCGGTGCCTGCTCGGTCATCCTCGACGGGCTGGTGGTTGACAGTTGCCTGGTGCCGATCTGCCAGGTCGACGGCTCCGAGGTACGCACGGTCGAGGGGCTCGCCGATGCAGAGACTGGGGCGCTTGCCCCGCTGCAGACGGCGTTCCTGGAGCACGGTGGAGCCCAGTGTGGCATCTGTACGCCGGGCATGCTGATGGCAGCGCAGGCGTACCTCGATGACGGGGGGAGCGCGGAAGAGGACGAGATCCGCGAGGCCATCGCGGGCAATCTCTGTCGTTGTACCGGCTACACCAAGATCGATCCGCGCCGATCGAGTCTGCGGCGTTGGCCAGAGAGAACGTCTGATGGCGGTCGAACCGCCGGTCGTTAGCCCCGCTACCTTGGCTGAGGCATATGCCCTCAAGGCCGCGGGAGACTACCGCCCGCTCGCGGGTGGCACCGACCTGATGGTGCAACTCGAGGCTGACGTCGCCGAGCCGCCAGCGGCGGTGTTGATCTCTGGCGCCTCGATGAGTTGCGCGGTGTCAGCACCGATGGCTACGATGTCTCGATCGGCGCTCTGACCACGTTTGCTGAGGTGCGGCGCTCGCCGGCGATCTCGGCGCGGTTGCCGGCGCTGGCCGAGGCGGCTGCGACCATCGGTGCGGCGCAGATCCAGAATCGCGCCACCATCGGCGGCAACGTCTGCAACGCCTCTCCGGCGGGTGACTCGCTGCCGGTGCTGCTGGCCGTGGACGCGACCTTCGATCTGGGCTCGGTCGAGGGTGTGCGCACCGTGCCGGCGCGCGAGTTCTGGACCGGTTATCGACAGACGGCGTTGCGCCCTGATGAGCTGCTGGTGCGCATCCGCTTCCCCGTCGAGCGGACACGACGTACACGCTATCGCAAGGTCGGCACCCGGGCGGCACAGGCCATCAGCAAGGTCGTGCTCGCGCTCAGCTACCGCGATGATGGGGGCACGTGGCGCGAGGTCCGCGTGGCACTCGGTTCGGTGGCGCCGACGACCATCCGGGCGCACCAGACGGAGGCCATCCTGGAAGGCTCGCGACCGGGGGCAGCACTGGCCGATGCGGCCGCGGAGGCGCTGGCTGCCGAACTCAGCCCCATCGACGACGTGCGCTCCACGGCTGAATACCGACGCTCGGTCAGCGCGCGCGTGCTGCATCGGCTCCTCCGCGAGGAGGGCGGCTGGTAGACCTTCGGCAACCGGCCGATAAGCCGCAACGTAGTCGCGGTGATGTCGATGCCGCCACCCTTGCGGCATGGGAACACGCGAATCATCCCGTGACCGAGGCTCGAGGATGGCGCTGCGCCTCTGGAGCAGCGTGGCAACAGAGCTGCGCGACGCTCGACTCGCCGCTGGATCGAGCCAGACGGACGTGGCCAAAGCCGCCGGCCTAAGCCAGGCGAGAATCAGTCGTACCGAACGCATCGAGCGGAACCCTCCCCGGCTCGATGAGCTGGCCCGGCATGCAGCCGTACTCGGTCTGCGACTCTCCATCAAGGCCTACCCGGAGGGCGTGGCAGTTCGGGATGCCGCACAACTCAGCCTCTTGCAGCGCTTCCGGGTCCGCCTCCACGCCAACTGGACCTGGCAAAGCGAGGTGCCCGTGGCCGGGTTCGGCGATCTGCGAGCGTGGGACGCGGTCATACGCAACGGATGCAGCATCGCCATCGACGCCGAGACACGCTTGCACGACGTACAAGCGCTGCAGCGTCGCTGCGAGACCAAGCTGCGCGACAGCCATGTCGACCGGCTCATCCTGCTGGTCGCGGACACTCGGCGCGATCGAGCCGTGCTCCGCGAGCACCGCGCGGCGCTGGCCATCACGTTTCCGCTCGATACGGCTGCCGTGATGAAAGCTCTGGCGCGCGGCGCGCGGCCCGCCGCCAACGGCATCGTGGTGCTGTAGGTCTCGGTGCGGCTCAGCGCCTCCTCGAGATCTGCCGACGGCCAGCTTCTATTCCCAAGGGGACTGGTACGACCGACGTCAGCACGTCGCAGCGCTCGTCGTGCTGAGCTGCGGGCTCTGGCAACAAGTGATCGATCCCGAGGGGAATATGCCGGCGGCCAGGGCGGACGAATCATTCCCGGCCGGCATGGATCCTCTTGCGGCGCTCGGCTCGGAGACACAGGGAGCCGGCCGAGCCGCCATAGGAGTCCCAGGGGGAATGGGCTGCGTTCCGGGGCAGGCTGCGTTCCGGGGCCGGCTGTGGCGTGTGCCGTCAGCCTGACCCGCTGTGCCGTCAGCCTGACCCGCTATACCGTGAGCGGGCGTCGTGACCGGGTCGTCACGCGCCTCCCCTACCATTGGGCAGGATGAGCACGACACCCCAGCACACCAATCGTCTCGCCGGCGAGACGAGCCCGTATCTGCTCCAGCACGCCCACAACCCCGTGGATTGGTATCCGTGGGGCGAGGATGCCTTGAGCGCTGCTCGCGAGCGAGACGTGCCCATCTTCCTCAGCATCGGCTATGCCGCCTGCCACTGGTGCCACGTGATGGAGCGCGAGTCGTTCGAGGATGAACAGACGGCGGCCGATCTCAACGCGCACTTCGTGGCCATCAAGGTGGACCGTGAGGAGCGCCCCGACCTCGACAGCCTCTACATGGACGCGGTGCAGGCGATGACGCGGCAGGGCGGCTGGCCCATGAGTGTCTTCCTCACGCCGGACGGCCGCCCCTTCTACGGTGGCACCTACTTTCCCGATGAACCGCGCCATGGCATGCCTTCGTTCCGCCAGCTGCTGGCGCGCATCAGCGAGCTGTGGACGGCCCAGCGCGACGAGATCGAGCAGAGCGCCAGCCACGTCGCCGAGCACGTCCGCGGCGAGCAGGACGCACCATCGCGCCTGGCCGAGCAACTCGCCGAACGAGTGGCGGGGCAAGTCGCCACAGCCGCGCCTGAACCGGCCGTCGTCCTCAGAGGCGCCGTCGATACGCTGCGCAAGAACTTCGATGCCATCGATGGTGGCTGGGGTGGTGCACCCAAGTTCCCCCAGCCCATGACGTTGGAGTTGCTGCTGCGCGAGCACCTCCGCACGGCCGCACGGGACCCACTCACCATCGTCGAGAAGACGCTCGACACCATGGCCGCCGGCGGCATCTACGACCACCTCGGCGGCGGCTTCGCCCGCTACGCCACCGACAAGGCCTGGCTGGTCCCGCACTTCGAGAAGATGCTCTACGACAACGCGCAGCTGGCGCGCGTCTACACCCATGCCGCGCAGGTCACCGGCAACGACCACTACGCCTACGTCGCCCGTGAGACCCTCGACTTCGTGGTCCACGAGCTACGCAACCTGCCAGCTGGCGCCTTCGCCTCCAGTCTGGATGCGGACACCGAGGGCCAGGAGGGACGGACCTACGTCTGGCGCGCGCCAGAGATCCGCCAGAACCTCGGCGACGATGCGCCACTCTTCGAATCGGCCTACGGGGTCACCCCGCACGGCGATTGGGAAGGCCGCACCATCCTGCATCGCGTCCGCAGTGACACGGACCTCGCGGTCGAGTTCGAACGTCAGCGCGACGAGATCCGCGAGTCGCTCGCCGAAGCCCGCGTGAAGCTGCTGCGTGCCCGCGACGGTCGGCCCCAGCCGGCACGTGACGACAAGGTGCTGACCTCCTGGAACGGCTTGGTGATCGGCGCCTTCGCCGATGCCGGAGTCGCGCTCACTGAGCCGGCCTTCGTGGAGATCGCCAGCGAAGCGGCCGACTTCATCCTGGCCAACCTGCGCACCGCCGATGGACGTCTTAGACGCTCATGGAAGGACGGTCGCGCCCAACACGCCGGCACCCTCGAGGACTACGCGCACCTCGCTGAGGGGTTGCTGACACTCTACGAGGCGACCTTCGACGAGCGCTACTTCGACACCTGCCGGGAGCTGGCCGAGGTCATCCTGGACCACTTCGGCGCCGACGACGGTGGCTTCCACGACACTGCCGACGACGCAGAGACGCTCTTCGCGCGGCCACGCAACGTGCAAGACAATGCCATCCCGTCGGGTGGCGCCATGGCCACCACCGTGCTCCTTCGGCTGGCTGCGCTGACCGGCGACGGGCGCTATCGCATCGCCGCAGAGGCTGCCCTTGCCCCCGTCGTTGGCCTCGCTGCACGGCATCCCAGCGGACTCGCCCAGTGGCTCATCGCCTACCAGCTCGCCAGCACGCCCATCGACGAGGTCGCCATCGTCGGTGAGCCCGAGGCGACCGACACCAAGGCCCTGCTGGCGGCGGCGCGTGGACGCTACCGGCCCGGCCAGGTTCTCGCGCTCACGGCCGACCCGGCGACCTCCAACGTCCCGATGTTCCAGGGTCGGAGTGCCATCGATGGGGCCGCCACGGCCTGGGTTTGCCGAGGCTTCGCATGTCGCCAGCCGACCACCGACCCCACCGGGCTGGCCGGCCAACTGCAAGACACGCCGACGTCGTAGGCTAGCGCCATGCACGCTGACCACGCTCGATGACGGCTAACGGCGCCCCGCGCGCCATCATCTTCGACCTCGACGGCACACTCGTCGACACCGTCGGCACTCGCGTCGAGTCGTGGATGGCGGTCTTTCCCCGCTTCGGTATCGACCCCGATCCCGAGTACCTTGCGCCACTCATGGGTTCCGATGGCAAGCTCCTCGCTCGTATGGTCGCCGAGCACTACGGCGTGGAGCTCCAGCCTGGGGACGACGCCCAGATCGACATCGAGGCCGGCGTCGAGTTCCGCGCCCTCAACGCCCATCCCCGTGCCCTGCCCGCTGCACGCGACATCCTCGAAGCGCTGACCGACCGGGGCATGCCCTGGGCCGTGGCCACCTCCAGCCTGCCTGACGACGCGCGCGAATTGGTCGAATCGCTGCGCTTGCGCACCATGCCGCTCATCTGTGACGGCGCCGATGTGGAGCACGCCAAGCCAGCTCCCGATCTGCTGTTCAAGGCCGCCGGTCTGCTCCACGTCGAACCAGGCGAGGCCTGGTACGTGGGCGATTCACGCTGGGACATGCTGGCGTCCAGGGCGGCCGGCATGCGCGCCATCGCCGTGCTGACCGGCGCCACCACCGAGGCCGAGCTGGCGGAGTCCGGGGCCGATGTGATCTACCCCACGTTGCGCGAGTTCCTGGAGGTTATCGCGGCCGACCGCGCCTAGCGCCCCTCGTCACCGGCAAGCAGGTCGGCTGCCTCGCTCACGGACGCGCGGACTTCCGGAGTGAGCCGATCCCGGCGACCGTGGCTGGAATCGTGGGCCAGCGCCTCGAGCCGTGCCTCGATGTCGCGCATGCCGGCCAGCTGCCGATCACGCAACTCATGCAGCGTCCGGCCGCCGGCCTCGGCCGCAGCAGCGAGGATCACACCCAGGTGTGTCAGACACCACGCTGCCGAGGTC
Organism: uncultured Chloroflexia bacterium; assembly: GCA_963778955.1. Classification (GTDB taxonomy): domain Bacteria; phylum Chloroflexota; class Limnocylindria; order Limnocylindrales; family CSP1-4; genus JAFMJV01. The sequence goes on along the minus strand of CAVZWI010000001.1, from coordinate 1,394,442 downwards.
ACCGCCTGGTGCCACGCCGGCTCGCTCGAGGCCAGCTGCAGCAGGCGCCTGGACACGCTGCGGGCGAAGGCCTCTTCCTGCTCGCAGACTGGGCAGTCCCAGGCCGGCCGGGTGGCTTCACGCAGGCGCTTGGCGGCGCGGAATCCGTCCGCGGCCTCGAGCGCCCGGCGTCGTGCGGCGAGCTGGGAGCGCAGGAAGATGCCGCCACCCACGCCATCGCCGTTGCCGGCCATGTCGGCCACGACCGCGGCGCGAACGTGACGCCTGCAGAAGCCACCCCCAGCCAGGAAGCGATCGCGGTAGGTGCGATCGGCCGTGTGCTGGTACAGCAACGAGTCGAGGTACTTGGGGGCGACCTTCTCGATGTGGGCACACATCGGGCAGCGACCCGCATCGAGCCCGTCGATGAGCGCCTCGTCGCCCATGGAACGTGCACGAAGCTGGGGCCGAACACTGCCGGCAGTGTCGTCCTGCATGGGTCCGCAGTCTACCGGTGCGAGCCCCTGTGCCCGTCGCTAGCCCGAGACGGTGAAGTCACCCTGCATGGTGTAGTAGTGCCCCGGGACGGTGCAGCCGAACTTGAGGCCGCTGACATCGGCCGGCACCACCCACTCGACCGTCTGGACACCACTCGTCCAGGCGGGGATGCCGACATCGGTCGTGGCGTTGGGGGTCGACAGTTCGCTGTCGGTGCCGATCCAGAAATCATGCTCGAAGCCGGCGACGTTGTCGACCTGGAAGAGTGATCGTCTCGCCGGGCGTGACCGGGATATCGGTGACCTGCTGGCCGCTGGGATCGGTGAACTGCAGGGCTGCGGTGGCCTGCAGCTCGACGACACGGGGCTCACCGCCCGCGGCCGGAGATTGGGCCGGGGCCGCGCTGGGAGCCGGTTCGGCAGGCGCACTGGCAGCCGGCTCGACGGCCGCGCTGGCAGCCGGTTCGGCAGGCGCACTGGCGGAGAACGTGCCCTGCATGGTGTAGTAGTGCCCCGGGACGGTGCAGCCGAACTTGAGGCCGCTGACATCGGCCGGCACCACCCACTCGACCGTCTGGACACCACTCGTCCAGGCGGGGATGCCGACATCGGTCGTGGCGTTGGGGGTCGACAGTTCGCTGTTGGTGCCGATCCAGAAATCATGCTCGAAGCCGGCGACGTTGTCGACCTGGAAGAGGATCGTCTCGCCGGGCGTGACCGGGATATCGGTGACCTGCTGGCCGCTGGGATCGGTGAACTGCAGGGCTGCGGTGGCCTGCAGCTCGACGACACGGGGCTCACCGCCCGCGGCCGGAGATTGGGCCGGCTGTTGGCCGGGTTCCTGTGACTGCGCAGGCGAGGTCGCCTCTGACACAGGCCCAGCGGACGCTTCAGGCGCCGTCGCGGCGGGCGACCCAGCAGGACCCGGGGCCTGGCTCGACACGGTGACCGGCGCATAGGTCCACTCGGCGCCGGTATCGCTGGCGCACGCAGCCGCGATGAAGGTGAGAGCGACGAGGGCCAGGACCGCCCTCAGGAGCGATGGTTTCATGATCGGGATGCTACGTCATTCGCCACGTTTGGATCGTGCGAAGTGGTCGTCGCGAGGGGCGCCGCCGCCGGCACGAGGCCCTGTCGGATGGCGACGCCGGCCGCTTCGGTGCGGCTCGAGACGCCGAGCTTGGAGAGGATGCGACGGACATGGACGTGGACGGTGCGCTCGCTGATGAAGAGTCGCGCGGCGATGTCACGATCGGTCCGGCCCTCGGCGAGGATGTCGAGGACTTCCCGCTCGCGCGGGCTGAGGCCGTACGTATCCGCCGGCCCACGCCGCAATGCCGCGAGGACGCGCTCCTCGATGGCCTGGGCGATGTCCGGTGCGGGGGGCATCGAGCCAGGGGGCAGCCCCGGGCCTGCCGACACGGCCACCGCAACTGGCGTCTTCTTGCCGGGTCCGACGGCCACCAGCCCGGCTGCCGAGCCCTCAGTGAACGGCAGCGCCACCCGTGCCCGCTTGGCCAGGTCGACGATCTCGCGCAGGAGCGGTAGCGCCGGTAGGTCACGCGCCAGCCGGTACGCCTCCGACAGCGGCGCCCGCGCCTTCAAGCGGGCCGATTTACGGTCCTCTTCCGGTACCGCAGCAAGGATGGCGAGCGCCTGCCACCAACGCGCCTTGGCACACTTGTATGGGATGGAGTGATCTTCCCAAGCCTCTGCCAGCCTGGCCCAGGCGGCGGGATCGGCCGTACCACGGACACGCTGTGCATGGGCGTGAGCCGCATCGAGCATCAGCTCCGCCTCACTGCGGGAACCAAGTCCGGCGCTCAAAGACGAGCCCGCCAGATAGGCCTCGGCTGCCGGCAGCACGTTCTCGACCAGCGCTCGAGCACGTGCGATGAGGCCGGCGTCAGAAGTGGCGCGACCGTGCTCGGCAGCCGCAGCGGCAGCCTCCAGCGCCGTGGAGGCGGCGTAGGCGACGATGCTCAGCTCATCGCTCTCGAGGGCCCGAGGCCACTCGCGCTCGGCGATGCTGACAGCCTCCTCGACTCGGCCGTTCCACAGCGCCAGGCTGATGGCCGAGCGCATGACCATGCCGGTCCAGTGGCCGGGCGATACGGTCTGCAGCTCCAGGAGAGCCCGGCCCACGATGCTGGCGGCCTCCTCGTCGCCACGCGATTCTGTCAGCAGCAGTCCTAGCACCAGCAGCGAGAGCCAGGTGATCTCACGGCGACCGGTCTGCCAGCGAAGGTCACTGCGACACTCACGCTCCGCCTCCTCCCAGCGACCAAGCTGGAACAGGATGTCGGCCGCGTTGCCACGCAGGAACGCGCCGTAGGTCGCCTCCAGTCCACCGGCCGCAGCCTCGGTAAGGAACTCCTGCACGACCTCCAGCGCTTCCTCACGACGAAGGTCGAGGTCCAGCAGCGTGGTGCGATTGGCGGCGACGCGCATGAGGTGATCGAGCCGACGACATCGGCGCGAGATGGTGGCAGCCTGCTCCAGCAACTCCAGGCCACCGATGAGATCACCCTGGTAGGCGACATCGACACCTTGGGTACAGATGGCGTGGGCCCGCTCCGCGAGTGTCTCCTCACCGGCCCTGGCGGCGGCGTCGGCCAGCATCAGCGACTGGCGGGCGATATCGAGCGATTCGGCGAAGCGGCCATCGATCATGAGGTGCTGTGCCAGCGATGCCTGCACCCAAGCGCGGCTGCGACTGGGCTCAGGCGGCATGATGCCCAACGCACGCTCCATGCTGTCGATGGCAGCCTTGACGTCGCCGGCATGCCACTGGTACCGACCCAGCTCCTCATGCATCTCACCCAACGACAGGCGAGTCTCGGCGTCACGCCCGCCGCGCCGCCCCGAAGCCTCACGCGTGGCGCGGCTTTCGATGGCCCGACGCATGAGTGCCACCGCACGCCGGAACGCCCCCGCCGATGCCGACGCCCTGGCAGCGCCGGCCAGCAGCTCGGCCTGGGCGCTGGGGCTCACTGGTTCCAGGCTGGGCAACTCCAGGGCCTCTTCGTAGTGCAGCAGGACGGTCTCCGCCGGATCGAGGCGGGCTGCCAGCTGCGCCGCCCGGATGTGCGCGGCGCGTGCTTCGGGCGGTCGTGCGGCGCGAGACCAGTGCCACGCCGCGAGGGCCGGAGCGTCAGCGAGCTGCTCGGCCAGGGCGGCGTGGATGCTCTGCCGCTCCGGGGTCAGCTCCATGGCCTCCACGGCCTCGGCGCAGAGCTCATGGCTGATGCTGATGCGCTGGTCGTCGGGGTCGCCCGACGCGATGACATAGCCACCATCGAGGGCCTCCTCCAGCCCCTGGATGGTGAGTCGGCCTTCCGGTGAGCGCACGCCGAGGACGGTCGAGCGCGGCAGTGGCAGGCGCGCGGCTGACAGCACGCGGACCAATCGGACAGCGTCGCGAGACAGCGCCTCCACCCTAGCACCGTAGAGTTGGTCGAACGGATCAGACAGGCGCACACCCTCGAGCACGCCGGCACTTCGGGCCAGTTCCAGGGCCAGCAGTGGATTACCTCGGGCGCCCTCGCTGACCGCGGTCAGCACGTTCTGCGCCGGACGTTCACCAAGGGCATCGACGACCAGTCGTTCGACGTCCGCGGGCGGCAGAGGCCCGAGCTCGATGTGGACGACCTCGGAATCGGCGGTGAGCACCTCAGCCAGTGCCGCCATGGGATGCCGGCGATGGACCTCGTCCGGTTGGTAGGTGATGACGAGGCAGACCGGCAGCGATCGGCCCACGTCCTGGAGTGCCTCGATGAGCTTGCGCGTGGCCGGATCGGCGAAATGGACGTTCTCCAGCACCAGCAGCATCACGCCATCGCCGGCCAAACGGTCCAACGTCCCCAGGATCGACTCGAGCACGCGGCGCCCGAGTTGCTCGGGTGCACTCAACTCCGGCGGGCGGTGATCGATGCCAAGCGCATCGAGCCGGGCTTGGAGGCCCGGCACCAGCGCGCAGAGGTCGTCGCCGGCATTGGCTACCACCCCGGCGATACGCTCATCGGGCAGCTGCGCGAACGAGCAGGCCAGCGCGTCACCGAGCGCCTGGTAGGGGCTGCCGACGGCAGGCTCATAAGCACGGCCGCGGCAGGCAAGCACGCCCGGCACGCTCGAGACACGATTCGAAAGCTCATCGAGAAGGCGCGTGCAACCGATGCCGGCCGGCCCGGTAAGCACGACACGACCGAGTCTCCCTTCAGCGACCCGGCGCACGGCTTCGGCCAGCAGAGCCAGCTCGCGCTCCCGGCCCAAGAACGCCATTGGGAGAGCATAGACGCCGCGTGCCACATACTTTCGCTCGTGTCAGACAGCCAAGCGCGCCCGACGGCGAGAACGGTGCATCCGAACAACACCCTGAACGAACTCGGCGGAGATGAATGGCTCTACTTCACCAAGTCGTTGCTCACGACCGCCTATCCCTCCGAGCTGGGACACGCCGCACGCAAGGCGCACGGTGCCAACAAGCCACCGCGGCTGATGGCACGGCTGATCGAGTTCTTCACCAAGGGCGACGAGCTGGTGCTGGACCCGTTCGCGGGAGTCGGCGGCACGCTCCTTGGCGCCGCCATCTGTCGCTCGCCCCGGAGGGCGCTGGGGTTCGAGATCGAGCCACGCTGGGCGGCGGTCTACCACGACGTGGTGGCGGCAGCGGTGGCCGACAACGAGGGGGCCGGCCCGATGCTGACCGACCTGGGCGACAACGATCCGGGTGGCCCACGACGATTCGACCCGGCCGGCAGCCGGCTGGAGGTCGGGGACGCGATGACCCTGGTGCGCGACCTTGACGACGCCAGCATCGATCTCATCGCCACCGACCCGCCCTACAACCCACAACTCAAGGTCACGATGTCCGGCGGACCGCTGGCCGAGCAGTTCGCCAATCGCCGCACCGACTACGCCATGATCACCGACGACCCGGCAGATCTCGCCAACAGCGCCACGTACGCCGAGTATCTCGACCGTATGGCGGCACTCTTCGCCGAGCTACGGCGTGTGCTGCGACCCAGGCGCTACGCCGTGATCATCGTGCGTGACGCGTACCAGGCGGGCAGCTATCGCTTCGTGGCCTCCGACCTGGCGGCGCGCGCAGCGCCACACGGCTTCACGGCCAAGGGCGACCTCATCTGGTATCAGGCCGGCACTCGCCTGCGGCCGTACGGCTATCCGCACGCGTTCGTGCCCAACATCGTCCACCAGCACATCCTGGTGTTGCGCGCGGAGTAGGCGGCTGGGCTTGCCCCGTGGATCCTCGGCCATGCCCAGGTCGAGGCTTCCCGAGCAGCGGGACAGCAGGAGGCTTGGCCCCTCGGTGCCGCCCAGGTCGGAAGCGGCCGCTCCTGTTGCGCGCGGAGTAGCGCGCGGCTACTTGGCCAGCAGTCGGTTCCTGATCGCCTCGTCGGTCGCCATGTCGATCACCGTCAGCGCCATGGCCAGCGCACCGTCGAAGACGGCCTGGTCGGCCGATGGCGTGGCACAAGCGTCGGCGAAGGCCGCCTGGTGGGGCACCGCGCCCTTCGAGTCCACGCCGATGAAGGGATGGATCGAGGGCACTTCGTGGCTGACGTTGCCCATGTCGGTCGAGACCGGGGCAGGCGGGTCATCGTCGAAGGTGCGACCCAGCGCTTCGGCGTGCACGCGATAGAGGGCCGCCAGCTGTGAGTCGTGGCGCATGTCCGTGTAGGCCGTGTCAGCCGCGATCTCGACGCTGCAGCCGGTGGCCAGCGCGCCGGCCTCGAAGCAGTCGCGCACCTTCACCAACAGCTCCTTGAGGCGCTCCGCGCTGCCGGCACGCACCATGAAGTCGGCCTTGGTCTCTCGAGGGATGATGTTGGCCGCCTCGCCGCCCTTGGTGACGATGCCGTGGATGCGGTCGTCCGGCAGGATCTGCTGGCGCAGCAGGCCGATGGCGGTCTGGGCCAGGACCATGGCGTCGGCAGCATTGATGCCACCCCAGGGGAAGCCGGAGGCGTGCGCCTCCACCCCGGTGTAGGTGATGGCCAGCTGCTGTACCGCGATGATGTTTGGCTCCAGCACGTCCTTGGTGTACGGGTGGACCATCATCGCGGCGTGGACGTCCCTGAAGAAGCCGCCGACCACGAAGCCGATCTTGCCACCGCCGCCCTCTTCAGCCGGTGTGCCCAACAGGGTCACCTTCAGCCCCAGCTCGTCCGCCACGGGCGCCAAGGCCAGGACAGCGCCAAGTCCGGCCGTGCAGATGACGTTGTGGCCGCAGGCGTGACCGACGCCGGGCAGAGCGTCGTACTCCGAGCAGATGGCCACATGCAGCGGGCCATCGCCCACCGACGCCACGACCGCGGTGGGCATCTCGCCATAGCCGCGTTGCGTCGCGAAGCCTGCCGCCTCCAGGGCATCCGCGAGCCAGCCCGCAGCCTTCTCCTCTTCGAAGCCGAGCTCGGGGTTGTGGTAGATGCGGTGCGAGAGCTCGATGAGCCCAGGCCGAGCAGCCTCGAGCGCGGCTCGCGCCGCGCCGTATGCGTCGTTCATCATCGACCGAGTCTATCGGGTATGAACGTGCCTGGGGCCACCTGTACCGGTAGGCTGATGCCACCGGACAGGGGCTCGTGGGACACCAGAGGGCGGGCCGTGAGCGTAGTGGACGTGAGAGTCCGAGAGTCTATCTGGCCGCCCCTGCGACTTGACCGGTCGTGCTTCGAGCACGGATCCGTAGGTGTCGTGTCGCCCCTCCAGGTGTCCATCGTCCGATCGGGGAAGGAGGCCTTCGATGCGATATGTCGGACTCGACGTGGGACGCGACTTCGCCCACGTCGCGGTGGTGGAGCAGAAGGGGTCGGCGCGGAAGCTGCCCAGGGTCGCGATGGGCGACCCGTTCCGGGACTTCGCCGCGACGCTCGGTCCACCACGACGTGGTCGCCCTGGAGGCGTCCACGAACACCTGGGCGCTCGCGGAGCTGCTGGGCCGGCATGCCGGCAGGGTGGTGGTGTCCGACCCGCTCCGCACCCGGGCCATCGCGGAGGCCAAGCGCAAGACCGATGACATCGACGCCGCGACCCTGGCGGAGCTGCTCGCCGCCGACTACCTGCCCGAGGTGTGGGTGCCCGACGAGACCACCCGCTCCCTGCGCCGGCTGGTGGCCCACCGGGCGGGTCTCGTGCGCGACCGGACCGCGACCCGCGACCGGGTGACAGCGATCGTGTCGCGCCGCCTGCTGCGGTGTCCGGCCAGCGACCCCTTCGGGGTGGCCGGGCGACGCTGGCTGGGCTCGCTCGAGCTGCCAGCCGATGAGCGCCTGGGCCTCGATCCGGCGCTCCGGCTCGAGGCGCTGCTGGGTGAGGAGATCGGGACCGCGGACCGGGCCATCGCGGCCATGGTGGTCGACGACCCCCGGGTGCACCGGCTGCTGACCATCCCGGGCATCGGGCTCGTCACCGCCGCCGGTCTGCTCGCGGTCATCGGCGACGTCTCCCGGTCCAGCCGACCGGCCAAGCTGGTGAGCTACCTCGGGCTCGATCCCCGCGTGCACCAGTCGGGGGATCGACCCGCATGGGGTGGCCACATCAGCCGGGCCGGTCAGGCGCATGCGCGGGGCCTGCTGACCGAGGCCGCCCATTCGGCCATCCGCTCACCCGGACCGCTCGCGGGCTTCCATGCCCGGATCAAGGCGCGCCGGGGTGGCGGGGTGGCCATCATCGCGGTCGCCCGCAAGCTCGCCATCATCGCCTGGCACCTGCCCACCAAGGACCAGGACTACCGGGACGCCCGGGCGGACCTGGTGCGCACCAAGCGCCGGGCGCTCGACCGGCTGGCCGGACGGGAGGCGTCAGGGACGCGGTCCCCGCAACGGGGAGCGACTGGTTCGAGTCACGACCTGGGCCGGACAAGGCTGCGCGGTGAGGATGATCCCCATCACCCCACCCTTCGCCAGGCGGTCGACCGCGTCCGTCCAGAGGGTATACCCATGCCGGGCACTTGACACTTTCATCCGTACGCCCGGCGATACTGGGGGCGCATCGCCCCCGGGGCCTCTAGAAGCCGCTCGTGGTGGCGCTGTTGCGGCTGCCGTTGGCGCTGCTGCGCACGGAGCCACCGTAGCCGCGGGAGGCTGTCGTGGTGCGTGGAGCGACGCGCATCGACAGCGTCTCCGCACGGAGCGTCTCCGCCACGGACGAGCGCGTGGCTCGGGCCTCGGGCGAACCACCCGATGCCGATGCCGATGCCGATGATCCCGTCGACGCCGTCGCCGTGGTGTCACTGCTGCCGGCCGCGGCGCTGCTCTTGCCACTCGATGTCGGCGTCACGGCTGGTGCCGGCGTGGTGGCGGCGGGCACCGAAGCTACGGAGGACCTGGATTCGTTCTTGGCCTCAGGCTCCTTCTCGCCACGCAACGGGGCGCTGCCGCGGATGGTGGCGGAGGCGTCCTTGGGTGACTCGGTGAGCATGTGCATCTCACCCTCGACCGACGCACCCTCGTGGAGCATCAGCTTGAAGGTTTCGACGCGACCGTTGATGCGACCGCTGGCACGTGCCTCAAGACGATCGCGGCAGGTCAGGTTGCCGGTGAACTCACCGGCGATGATGGCCTCGTCGACGATGACATCGGCATCGACGCTGGCGCCGTCCTCGATGCGGACCTGCACGGCCTCGATGCGGCCCTTGACCGAACCCATCACCACCACGGTGCCACGAGAGGTGAAGGTGCCCTCAAGATGGTCATCCTTGGCGATGACCGAGTCTTCCGGCCCGGGACCCGGCCCGGCTGCTTCGGCAACGGGCTCCGGGGTCGTGGTGGCATAGGCCGGCATCACGGGCTTGGCCGGCTGCGGGGGCAGCTCGCGCATACCGATCGGAGCTGGGGACTGATCGGTCGCAGGCTCATCCGCGGACTGACTGAACATGGTTCCTCCAAGAAGTTGGACCGCCAGTGTATGCGGCGGGCCGGCCGAATCCGGGCTCTCGATCGGAGGTTGGCAGCCGATGTGGTGACCGAACGCCACACTTGTGTGCACGGGACGACACCGCAGCCCTCCGCAGCGGCCACGATCCGCGACCAGTCCGCGCGGTCGGGCGCTCGTGCGGCGGACTCACATTCGTCCGGCGCATGGTCCGAATCGGATGATGATTGGGCTTCACGGGGTGCTACGCTTACACGACGAATTGGCCGTATTCGGCCGACGCCTCTGCCTCCGTCGTGCGTGGCGTGCGGGGCGAATGATGGACGTGCGAGTGGGAGACAGAATGAAACGACCTATCGGAGTGGTCCTGCTGGCAGCGGGCGCTGGGCTTTTGGCCCTGTACAACATCTACAAGATGCTGGTGTACCTGAGCATCGTCAACTTCCCTATCGGCACCAGGGAGGTCTCGTTCCCCGAAGCCCAGTGGGGGATGGCGTTGTGGGCCCTGTTGATCGCGGCGATCTGGCTGTGGGTGGCCGTGGGCTTCTGGAACCTGCGAGCCTACGCGGTTCAGTTCGGCATCTTCATCAGCCTCTTCACGCTGATCTGGGGCTTCTTCGCCCTCGTGTTCAACAACAGCTCCAGCTACGAGTTCGAGACGCTCGGCTGGCTGCTGGCCGGTGCCATCTACCTGTACCTCAGCTATCCCGGCGTCCAGCAGGCATTCGTCGAGAACGAGAAGTCGAAGCTGACTCCGGAGCAGCTGGCTGCCATCGAGCAGCTTGATGCGGCCAACCAGGCCGCCAACGCCAAGCCCGCCCCCGGCATGAAGTAGGGAGACGCCCGCGCGCACTCCGCGTGGCGGCCCAGGCCGCCGAACGAAGACTGACGTCCGCCGCAGACCCAACGGGTCGGGCGGACGTCTTCATGTCCGAACCGCTCTAGGCAGGGCCAGCCGATCCTGCGGCCGTCAGCCCTCAAGGGCGGCGATCATCACCTCGAGCGGTGCATCCTGGCCGGTCCAGGACTTGAACCCCGACGCACCCTGGCGAGCCAGCATCCCCAGGCCGTCGAGCGTCCGATGGCCACGGGTCCGGGCGATGCGCAGGAAGGCGGTGTCGGAGCGTTCCGGGTTGAGGTCGCAGACCAGCGTCTCGGTCGACAGTGCCGAGAGATCGACATCGACCGATGCGGTGGCTGCGGCGCCAGTGCCCATGCCCACCGGCGTGCAATCGACGAGCACATCACACGGCGGGACTGCCAGCGTCCCCTGCCAGGGAAGTGAGACCGACTGGACCAAGGTCCGGGCATCCAGGAGGGCAGCCAGCTCATCACGTTTGGCAGCAGATCGATTGGCGATGCTGACCCGCTTGGCGCCGGCCAGTGCCAGCTCCACCGAGACGGCACGCGCCGCGCCACCCGCTCCCAGCAGCACCACGTCAAGCCCGGCGGGTTCGACTCCAGCATCGCGCAGGGACCAGACGAAGCCCGTGCCGTCACTGTTGGAGCCGATGAGGCGCCCGTCGGGCTGACGGACCACGGTGTTGCAGGCGCCGCTGATCTGGGCCGACGGCTCCAGGCCGTCCAGCAGTGGGATGACGGCCACCTTGTGCGGAAGCGTCAGGTTCAGGCCGGCGAAGCCGAGCACCCGGATGGCCTTGATGGCATCTGCCAGTTCGTCGGCGGTGACCGTGAAGTCGAGATAGTGGAAGTCGAGGCCGACGTGGTCGAAGGCCGCGTTCTGCATGATCGAGGTGGGGTTGCCCTCGATGGGGTCGCCGAACGCGGCCACGTACTGCGTGACCATCAGCTGGACCTCCCACGGGCGATCGCGTCCAGCAGGTTGGATCTCTTCACGTGGTGCTCCTCCGTTTCGGGTTCCGGACCACAGTACGACCGCGCGTTCGCCTGCGTCGAGCCGTCGCGCAGACGGTCCCTCCCCGCGTATCCTCGATGCACCATGCCGACCGACCGACTCATCCTCGCCATCGACCAGGGAACCAGCAACACCAAGGCCGTCCTGGTCGACCCGGGTGGGTCAGTGGTGGCCGTCGCGGCGCGACCGATGGACATCGAGTACCCCCAGCCGGGCTGGGTGCAGCAGGACGCGAGCGCCCTGTGGTCGAGCGTGCGTGAGTGTGTCGACGAGGTGCTGGACGTGGCAGGCTCCCCTGCCTTGGCTGCGGTGGGCATCTCCAACCAACGCGAATTGGGCGTGGCCTGGGAGCGAGACTCGGGGCGTTCGGTCGGCCCCGTGGTGACCTGGCAGTGCCGTCGTTCGAGCCAACTGTGCGACAGGCTGCGAGTGGTCGGCCAAGCACGCCAGATCCAGGCGCGGACTGGCCTGCCGCTGGACCCCGGCTTCACCGCCGGCAAGTGGCGCTGGCTGCTCGATTCGGTTCCAGGAGGGCGAGCTCGAGCAGCTGCGGGCGAGATCCGCCTGGGCAACGTCGATAGCTGGCTGCTGTGGCACCTTTCCGGTGGCGCGACCCATGCCACCGACGCCAGCAATGCTTCACGGACACAGCTCATGGACCTGGCCGCGGTGGCATGGGATCCTGGCTGGCTGAGGCCTTCGGGGTGCCCATCGAAGCGTTGCCGCAGATCCGGCCGTCGAGTGCTCGGTTCGGCGAGACGGTCGCCATCGGCAATCTGTCGGCCGGTGTCCCGATCGGCTCGCTGGTCGGCGATTCGCATGCCGCTCTCTTCGGCCACGCAGGTTTCGAGCCGGGCGCCATCAAGGCCACCTACGGCACGGGCAGCTCACTGATGATGCCGACCCCGACACGTCTGGCGTCCGAGGCCGGCCTGGCCGCGACCATCGCCTGGGGCCTGGACACCACGGTCTACGCGCTCGAGGGCAACATCAACGTCACCGGCGCGGCCGTCCAATGGCTGGCCGACTTCGTCGGTCTGGAGGGGCCTGCCGCGGTGGCGCAGCTGGCGGCGCGGACACCCAGCACCGATGGCATCCATCTGGTGCCTGCCTTCGTCGGCCTTGGCGCGCCACACTGGGATGACAGTGCACGTGGGCTCATCAGCGGCCTGACGCGCGGATCGACGCTGGCGCAGCTGGCGCGGGCAGCCATCGAGTCGATCGCGTACCAGGTGCGAGATGTCTTCGATGCCATGCAGGCAGCGAGTGGAGGTTCCTTGCGTGTACTGATGGCCGATGGCGGCGTCACGCGCAACGAGCAGCTGATGCAGTTTCAGGCGGACATCCTGGGCGTGCCCGTGCAACGCAACGACACCGCTGAACTTTCGGCCATGGGCGCCGCCTATCTCGCCGGTCTGGCCACAGGCGTGTGGTCGTCGCTCGATGAGATCGGCGCGCTGCCTCGATCGGTGGCTCGTTTCGAGCCGGCCATGGCGGCGGCGGAACGGAGGCGGCTGTACGCCGGCTGGCAGGACGCGGTCGCTCGCACGACCCTGCACCCCGCATAGCGCCGCCTGGCCAAGCCCACTGCGCCGGTGCTCGTCGCCGTGTCGCGTCCCACCACGTTCCGTCCGCGAAAGGTTGACACGAGGCGGTGGGATCGTCTATGCTCTGGACTGGTCATGCGTACATGAATAGCCATTCAGTGGAGGGACGCAGACTGGTGCCGTGGCGAGGGAGCGAAGCCAGCGATCAGTCCAGTGAGGCGCAGGTTGAGGCGCTGCGACAGCGAGCCAGCGAGTTGCGGCTGCAGGACATGCGCATGGTTTACGAGGCCGGCATGGGTCACCTCGGCGGTGAGTTCTCGGCCATGGACATCCTGGTGACCCTGTTCTTCGGCGGTGTACTGCGTTACGACCCGGCCGACCCCGCGGCTCCCGAGCGTGATCGCTTCGTCCTCTCCAAGGGCCACTCGGCCGCGGCGCTCTACACCACGCTGGCGACAGCCGGGTATTTCGACCCCGCGGAGCTCGCGACGTGGCTCGCCCCCCTCTCGCGCCTCAACGGGCATCCCGACCGCAACAAGGTGCCCGGCGTGGAGACCAACACCGGCCCCCTGGGCCACGGTTTCCCGGTGGCGGTCGGCATCGCCCTGTCGGGCCAGATGGACGGCGCCGAGCGACGCACCTTCGTCCTCACCGGCGACGGCGAGCTCCAGGAAGGCTCCATGTGGGAAGCAGCCATGGCAGCCGGCCACTTCGGGCTGGACAAGCTTGTCTGCATCGTCGACCGCAACCGCCTGCAACAGGGCGACCGCACCGAGACCACCATGGGCCTCGATCCACTGCCTGACAAGTTCGCCGCCTTCGGCTGGGACGTGCGAGAGACCGACGGTAATGACCCCGCGGCGCTGCTGCGAACGTTCGCCGCACTGCCCTTCACGCCCGGCAAGCCCAACTGCGTCATCGCCAATACCCGCAAGGGACGCGGCGTGTCGTTCATCGAGGACCGCAAGGAGTGGCACCACCGCGTACCGAACGACGAGGAATACGCCCGGGCGGTGGCCGAGCTGGAAGGGAGCCGAGCGTGACCGCTGAGGCACCGGTACAGCTGTTCGATTGCCGTGACGCTTTCACCGACACGCTCGTGGCATTGGCACAGGCCGATCACCGCGTGGTCGCGATCGTCAACGACTCGCTGGGGTCCACGAAGGTCACCAAGCTGGACAAGGTACTGCCCCAGCAGGTCGTCAACGTCGGCATCGCCGAGCAGAACATGGTCGGAGTCGGCGCCGGTCTTGCCAACGGCGGCAAGATCCCCTTCATCTGTGGCGCGACGCCGTTCCTCACGGCACGGGCACTGGAGCAGATCAAGGTCGATGCCGCCTACAGCGGTGCCAATGTGAAGTTCGTCGGCGTGAGCAGCGGCGTGGCCTACGGTGAGCTCGGCCCCACCCACCACTCGATCGAGGACACCGCCTGGCTGCGAGCCATCGACCGGCTCGTCGTCATCGTGCCCGCCGATCCGGTGGAAACGGCCTGGGCCATCCGCGCGGCCTATGAACACGATGGTCCGGTCTTCGTGCGCACCAGCCGCATCGGCGTGCCCATCATCCATGCGCCGGACCACCATTTCCAGATCGGCAAGGCCGTCCGGCTACGCGACGGGACCGACCTCACCATCATCGCCAACGGCGTCATGGTGACGCGGGCTCTCGAGGCTGCCGCCGCGCTGGCGAACGAGGGCATCGAGGCGCGCGTGCTGAACATGGCCACCGTGGCGCCCATCGACCGTGAGGCCATCATCGCCGCGGCTCGCGAGACCGGCGCCATCGTCACCGCCGAAGAGCACATCATCCGCGGTGGCCTGGGTGGCGCCGTGGCCGAGGTGGTCGTGACCGAACAGCCGGTTCCGATGCGCATCCTGGGCTTCCCCGGTTTCTGCCCCACCGGATCGCCGACCTTCCTGCTCGAGCACGCTGGGCTCACATCCGAGGGCATCGCGGCGGCCGCCCAAGAGGTCTTGGAGCGTTGACATGGCACGAGCCGACGAGTTGCGCCTGATGACTCGCGTCGCCCGGCTTTACTACGAGGTGGGCCTGAAGCAGCCGGAGATCGCCTCGCGCCTGCGCCTGTCCCAGCCCAAGGTCTCGCGGCTCATCAAGGGGGCCCAGGATGAGGGCATCGTGCGCATCTCCGTGCGCGCCCCGAGCGGCACCAATCCCGAGTTGGAGCAGGCGCTGGAGGCACGCCTCGGTCTGGCCGAGGTGGAGGTCGTGGACATTTCCCGCGATGATGATGCCGCCGCCGTGCGCGAGCTGGGAGCAGCCGCCGCGTTCCAGCTGGAGACCACCGTGCGCTCGGGGGACGTCATCGGCGTCAGCTCCTGGAGTGCCACGTTGCTGGCGATGGTGGAAGCCATGCACCCGGTCGGCGGCGTGAGCGGCACGCGCGTCGTGCAGATCCTCGGCGGCGGCGGCGACCCGGCCGCCGAAGGCCATGCCACACATTTGGTGCGCCGCCTGGCCTACCTGCTCCACGGCGAGGGCACGTTCCTGCCGGCTCCCAGCAGCGTGGGCTCGGCGAAGGCACGTGCGGTGTTGCTGGAAGATCCCTTCGTGCAGCGGGCCGTGTCACTCTTCGAGGGGCTCGATGTGGCGTTGGTGGGCATCGGTGGGCAGGAACCCTCGGGGCTGCTCGCCAGCAGCGGCAACGTGTTCTCCGCAGAGGAGTTGCAGACAGTGCGGGACGCCGGCGGTGTGGGTGACATCGGCCTGCGCTACCTCCGTGCCGATGGCCAGCCGGTGCCGACGCCACTCGACGATCGCGTCATCGGCATCAGCCTGGAGCAGCTCAAGCGCGTGCCGCGTGCCATCGCGGTGGCCGGCGGGCCCAGCAAGACGGAGGCCATCGGGGCCGCACTCCTGGGCGGCTGGATCAACTGCCTCATCACCGACGTGCATACCGCGAAACGGCTGCTCCAGATGAGCGGCGTGGGCGCCGACGAAGGCCGACTTGCCGGGTCGGGACTCGAACCAGGAACCATTGGAGCAGGGGTGGCATGAAGGACAAGGTCAGTCCCGGTCGGGTGGTCGCCATCGGAGCCGTCGTGGTCTTCGTCGTGGTGGCCCTGTTGTTCGGCTTCACCGTCATCTCGACCCAGGAGGAAGAGGCGCTGACCGTCTCGTTCGACCCGGCCGCCTATGTCCAGGACAACTGGGAGGCGGTGCAACTGGCCATCAAGGAAGGCGCGGTGCCGATCGCCGATCTGCTCAACGCCATCCAGCCGGAAGCGGACGGCACCATCGCCACCGCCGATCTCGCGCCCGTCGTCGCGGCCATGGGCTCCGAGCTCAGTGGCGAGGCCCAGGTCTACCGCGTGACGGGCACCGGCACGGTCACCGATGTCGACCTCGAGAGCAGCAAGGGCAGCATCGGCATCGCCGTCGACGGCTACGACGGCCCCATCAAGCTGCGCGCCTGGATCGGCCCACGCATCCCCAGTGACGACTCCGCGGTCCGTGACGCGGCCGGCTTCATCAGCTTCGGTGACTTCCGCGAGCAGACCGAGTTCGGCAAGGTCGCCAAGGAGATCAACACCAAGGTCGTCGAGAACCTGGCCAGCCTCGACAAGGAGAACCTGGTCGGCAAGAACGTGGAGTTCACCGGGGCCCTCGGCCTGC
The DNA here is from genome assembly GCA_963778955.1 of uncultured Chloroflexia bacterium. Taxonomy (GTDB): domain Bacteria; phylum Chloroflexota; class Limnocylindria; order Limnocylindrales; family CSP1-4; genus JAFMJV01. The sequence goes on along the minus strand of CAVZWI010000001.1, from coordinate 1,378,016 downwards.
GCATCGCCAACCGGCCCACCCTCGACGTGAGCGAGCTGGACATCGTGCCCATCGAGGTCATCGAGCGATGACCGTGGCCATCCCGGCCGGAGCGGCACCGACGGCGCAGCGCGTGCCCATGCGCGCGGAACAGATCACCAAGGTCTTCCCCGGTACCACCGCGCTCGACGACGTCACGTTCGACGTGCTCGAGGGCCAGGTCAACGTGCTCGTCGGCGAGAACGGTGCGGGAAAGTCCACGCTCATGAAGGTGCTGGCCGGTGTCGAGCAGCCCACCAGCGGGCGCATCCTCATCGATGACGAGCCGGTGGTCCTGCCGACCGTCACCGATGCCGCTGCCAAGGGTGTCGGCATCATCTTCCAGGAGCTCAACCTGTGCACCAACCTGAGCGTCCTCGACAACCTCTTCCTGGCCCAGGAGATGACCCGCGGCGGAGCCATCGACCGGGGCGCCGAGAAGAGGAAGGCGGAGGAGCTGCTGGTGCGCCTGGGCCAGGATATCGACCCCGACGAGCTGGTCAGCAACCTGCGCATCGGCCAGCAGCAGATCGTCGAGATCGCCAAGGCGCTCACGCACGACGTGCGCGTGCTCATCATGGACGAGCCGACCTCGGCGCTTAGCCAGGCTGAGGTCGAGGGCCTCTTCCGCATCATCGCCGACCTCAAGGCGCGCGGCGTGGCCATCGTCTACATCAGCCACAAGCTCGAGGAGCTATTGCAGGTCGGGGACCACATCACGGTCCTCCGCGACGGCAGGATCGTGGCGCACGCCGAGGCGGCCGACGTGGACGTGGCCTGGATCATCGAGCAGATGGTGGGCCGCTCTCCGGCCTCGCTGTTCTCCCGGACCGAGCACGACGTGGGCGAGGTGCTGCTGCAGGTCAAGGACATCACCCTGCCACGTCTCGGTGGCGGGTTCCTCCTGGACCAGGTCTCGTTCGAGGTCCGCGCCGGTGAGATCCTGGGCCTCTACGGCCTCATGGGCGCCGGACGCACCGAGCTGATGGAGGTCCTCGCGGGCGTCCGACCCGAGGCCAGCGGTGAGGTCGTGCTGGAGAGCCGGGACCTGGCCCGGGCCACCGTGGCCGAGCGTATCGAGGCGGGCATCGTGCTGGTCCCCGAGGACCGCAAGACGGTGGGACTGGTGTCCACGCTCTCAGTGGCCCACAACATGGTCCTGTCCAGCCTCTCGCGCTACCTCAACCGGTTCTACCTTTCGCTTGCCAAGGAGCGCGACGCTGTGGCGGGGATGATCGAGGACCTGTCGGTCCGGGTGGCCGATCCGGCCAACAACATCGGCTCGCTCAGCGGCGGCAACCAGCAGAAGGTGGTCGTGGCCAAGGGCCTGTTGACCGAGCCCAAGGTGCTCCTGCTCGACGAGCCCACCCGGGGCATAGACGTCGGTGCCAAGTCGGAGATCTTCCAGATCGATGAGCCGGCTCGCGAAAGAGGGCTTCGGCATCATCTTCGTCTCCTCGGAGCTCAAGGAGGTCATGGCCATGTCCGACCGCATCCTGGTGCTCTCGAAGGGCGAGATCGTGGCCGAGTTCCAGGGCGGTGAGGCCTCCGAGAAGGAGCTCGTCGACGCATCAGCCATCGGCCACGGGCCAGCGCTGCGGCTCACAGGCAACGAGAGAGGGACAGTCGAGGTGACCCAGTGACCGCCAGCGCGCAGGCGACCATGAAGCGCGGCATGACCCGGACCGAGGTCGCCCAGTTCCTGCTCCGGGGCCGCGCCCTCATCGCGCTGATCGTGCTGGTGCTGTTCTTCGCCTGGGCACAGAGCACCTTCCTGACCGGCGCCAACATCGAGATCCTCATCAAACAAACGGCCCTCAACGGCATGCTCGCCATCGGCATGACCTTCGTCATCCTGACCGGTGGCATCGACCTCTCGGTCGGCTCCATCGTGGGTTTCACGGGCATCATCGCCGGCCTGCTCATCAACCAGGGCCTGCAGATCGGCGATTGGGTCATCTACCCGCACACCTGGATGGTGCTGGTCATCTCGCTTGCGGCCGGCACCTCGCTGGGCGCCATCAACGGCTTCATCATCACTCGCTTCAACGTGGCGCCGTTTATCGCCACCCTGGGCATGCTGATGGTGGCGCGCGGCCTGGCCGGGCTCATCAACAACGGCGGGACCTTTCCCAATCTGGTGGGCAAGGACGCGCTGGGCAACACCGGCTTCCGGGAGCTGGGCACGGGCAGCCTCGCCGACCTGGTGCCCTGGGCCATCGTCATCCTGGTGATCTTCACGCTGGTGGCCTGGTTCGTGACCACCAGGACCCCCTTCGGCCGGGCCGTCTACGCGGTCGGCGGCAACGAACGCTCCGCCGAGCTCTCAGGCGTCCGCGTCAACCGCACCAAGATGATCGTATACATGATCAGCGCCTTCTGCGCCGCCACGGTTGGGCTCATCATCGCCAGCCAGTTGGTCGCTGCCCACCCCGCCACCGGCCAGTACTTCGAGCTCTACGCCATCGCCGCCGTCGTCCTCGGCGGCACCTCGCTGGCAGGCGGCAGGGGCACCATCGTAGGCACCATCATCGGTGCCCTCGTCATCGGCACGCTCAACAACGGCCTGACGCTGATGGGCATCTCCTCGTTCGCCAAGCTGATCATCACCGGCACGGTCATCGTGCTGGCCCTGATCATCGACCAGCTCCAGCAGCGCGCCGAACGGCGGCTGGCCCTGCAGCAGCAGGCCGCCCAGGTCGGCGCTACCGAAGACTGACCGACACCGACATCGAGCAGCACCGAAAGGAGGAGCCGCCAGGGGAAGCTCAGACGTGACCCAAACGGAGTGTTCGAAGCGCACCGGAGATTCCGGCGCGACAAGCAGCAGAGTGGAGGAACGGATGTTCAACAAGACTGGAATGCGCAGCGCGCTCGTGGTGGGCGCAGCGGTGGCCATGATGGCCTCGACCGGCGCGGTCGCGTCGGCGCAGGACGCGGGTGGCATGATGTGCGTCATCGTCCCGCCGGTGGAGAACCCCTTCTTCGGGGCCATGCAGCAGATCGCTGCCGACAAGGCAGAGGAGCTGGGTTACACCACCAGCCGACTCGTCCACAACGACGACGCCAACACGCAGCTGGAACTCATCCAGACCTGTATCGCGCAGGGCGCCGTGGCCATCATCCTCGACAACGCCGGCGCCGACGCCACCGTGGCCGCGGTCCAGGAAGCCAAGGATGCCGGTATCCCCAGCTTCCTCGTCGACCGTGAGATCACCGCTGAGGGCGTGGCCGTGGCGCAGATCGTCTCGGACAACTACCAGGGCGCGACCATCCTGGGCGAGGAGTTCGCCAGCCTCATGGGCGAAGAGGGCACCTACATCGAGCTGACCGGCAAGGACACCGACACCAACGCCCACGTTCGCTCGCAGGGCTACCACGACGTCCTGGACGCCATCCCCGCCATGGAGATGGTCGCCCAGCAGACCGCCAACTGGAGCCAGGATGAGGGCTTCCAAGTCACCGAGGCACTGCTGCAGCAGTACCCCGACGTCAAGGGCATCATCGCCGGCAACGACACCATGGCTCTCGGCGCACAGGCCGCGGTCATGGCCGCCGGCAAGCCGGACATCATCGTCGTCGGCTTCGATGGCAGCGATGACGCCATCATCTCCATCAACGCTGGCGAGCTCAAGGCCACGTCGCTCCAGCCGGTCGCCGATATGGCGCTGCAGGCCGCGATCCAGGCCGATGAGTACATCAAGGCCGGTGGCACGACCACCAGGGAGGAGAAGCAGTCCATCGGCATGGTCCTGCTGACACCCGAGAACGCCTGCGACTACTACCAGTTCGCACCGGTCGAGGCGGGCACCAGCCCGGACTGCCAGTAGGCGGCACCTGAACCAAAGGTGAGCGGCGGCGGCTGGTTCGCCAGCTGACGCTCGCTCGCAGCACGGGCCGCGTGCGCTGACCCCCAGAGGGTCGGCCGCGCGGCCTTCGCGCGCCACGACGAACCGCGCCCAGCCCGGCAGTCACGCGGGACGAGCGCGATGGGGATGAAGCGCCGCAGCCCGTCGCTGCTAGCTGGCGATCTCCCAGATGTGCCCGCTGGGGTCCTGGAAGCTGGCAGTCCTTGGTCCCCACCAGCGATCGATGGGGCCGTTCAGCAACTCGATGCCGCGGGCGCAGAGCCCTTCGACCACGGCAGCGACATCCTCGACGGTGATGGTGTAGACGGCACGAACTCCGCTGCCGGCCAGTGCGACCGTCGCCGGCCCCACCAGCTCATCAGCCGCACTGATGCGCAGCAGGTTGACCAACGTACCGCCCGCCTGGAAGACGACTGAATCGCCCTCCTCGAAGACCGGCTCTGAGTCGAACGCGCGGCGGTAGAAGTCCCGCGCGACCTCCAGGTCATCGACGAACAACGTCATCGCCGAGATACCCGCGGACTGCCAGACGTCGGTGGCATCGGTAGGTTCTGACATCGGCCGTCTCCCTTGTGAGAGCTGGTAGGGGAGCCAGGATTCGAACCTGGAACCATCCGGATATAAGCCGGACGCTCTAACCGTTGAGCTACTCCCCCATCGAGGCGCCAGCGACAGCGTCCCGATGGTAGCAGGGTGCACCAGGCGACTGAGGTGCGGACACAGCCCGTGGCTTGCGCCTGCCGAGGCCACATCGGAATAAGGCCCCAGCTAAGGCCCGCGACGATGGCAGCGACGTGACTCAGACCCACCATTTGGGGCGATCACGTGGTCCAAGCCAGGTGCGCGACGGAAAGGGACGAGATGAGTTTCACGCCGGAGATCGACGACGGGGACCTTCGCAGACGTATCGACGAGATCCAGACGCGCCTGGAGTCACTCGAAGCGGTGGTGTTCGATGACGCTGCCGAAGCAGCGTTCGCGGGATCAGGCCTGTCGCGGCCGTCGAAGGCGATCGAGGTCGGACCGGTCGGGATCGCGAACGCGACCGAGGTCGTACGTGCGACCGCGTCCCGGTCGAAGGCGCCCGTATCCGAACCGCAGGTACAGCCTGAGCGCAAGGATCTGCGCAAGCTCCAAGCCGCCGCGACACGCGACATCCCCTTCCGGCCGCCCGTCGCCCCACCCCGGCCATCGGGTCCAGTCTTTGACCTCCGCGATATCGAGGAGCGCCTCGCCGGACGGGCGCTCGCGCTCGTTGGCGGTGCAGCGCTGCTCCTGGGTGCCGTCTTCTTCCTCAGCCTCGCCTTCAGCCGGGGTTCGATCACGCCCGAGATGCAGGTCGTGCTTGGCCTGTTCGGAGGATCGACTCGGGCTCCTCCTGGGCGGCCTCCTGCTCGGTCACGGGGAGCAGATCGTCGGTCACGTCCTGACCGCGGTCGGCCTGGCCGTCATCAGCCTGTCACTCTTCGCGGCGACCTCTCTGTACGAGCTCATCGAGCCGGCACTTGCCCTGGCGGGCGTGTTCCTCGCCGCCGCAGCAACGACGGCCATCGCCATCCGAAACGACTCCCAGGTGGTGGCGGGCTTTGGTCTCGCGGCGGCCTTGGCTGCGCCACCGATCATGGGCGCTGCGCCTGATCTGACCACCGTGGCATACATGGCAGTCGTGCTCGTGAGCATCGCCGCGATCTCGCTGGCGAGGACCTGGTCGTGGCTGCCGCCGGTCGCGTTCCTGCTGTCCTTGCCACAGCTGTACCAGTGGATCACGACCGGTCCGGAGCTGGTCCTGGGCGTGCCCGCGTTGCTGGCCTACTGGGCCGTGATGACGGTCGCGGCCGGTGGCGACGCCTTCCGCACCAGCCGTCGGGCGCTCTCGCTTACCTCCGTTCCGCTGTTCATGGCGGTGGGCGCGAGCGTGATCGGCCTTGGCTTCGTCATCCTGCCGACGGATACGCAACGTGCTGGGTTCCTGATCGTGCTGGCACTCCTGAACGGTCTGGTGACATCCGTGTTCGCTCAGCGACGTGGGCTGCTGGATCCGTTCGGCCTGCTGGCCGGTGCCTACGGCATCGCCATGGCCAGCGCCGCGGTGCCGATGCTTCTGGATGTCTCTGCGACCTCAGTGGTGTGGACGGCCGAAGCGGCCGCGCTGGCCATCCTGGCCGGGCGCCGCGCCCACGGGCCTGCACTCATCGGTGCAGCCGTCCTCTCTGCCCTCGCCGCCTGGCGCATCGCGGCCGAAGCGCTGTCGATCGGGCCAATGTGGTGGTCGGAAGGGGCGGTCCTCGCCGCCGGCACGACCCAGAGCCTGGTCGTCGCGTTCGCCTTCTTTGCTGCTGCCGGTGTGACGCAATTGATCGCCATCCCGGTGCGCTCGATCCAGCTCCTCGTGACCGGTCTCATCGCCCTGGTCGCGTTGCCCCTCACCAACCTGGTGTTCGATGGAGCCGCAACCGTCGCGGTCTGGATGGCCATCGCGGTCACGACCTTCGGCGCGCCTCGCTGGGCGCCATTGCTGCCCCAGCGCCAGATCCGCTGGCGGCTCGGTCCCGCGCTCCACTGGCTCAGGCCTGCCGCTGTCGAAGCGGAGCCGGGAGCGGCCTTGCTGCCGATCTTCGCCGGCACCCTGGCGACCATCCTTGCGGTCGCGGGCACCGTCATTGCGCTCCTGGGCTACTACCGCCTGCCGGAGGTGCCGTTCACGAATCGCGCCGGGCTGTCCGGGCTAGCGCTCGCGGCCGGCTTCGTCGCCGTCGGCCTCGTGGTCGGTGGGCGAGTCTGCTTGCGTCGTAGCCTGCTCGCGGCCGGCCTGACGGTGGGCATCGTGTCCTTCACCCAGATCGCGGTGCCCTGGTACGTGCTCGTGTGGGCAGCGCTCGCGATCGGTGCGGCGGCCATGTCTGCGGTCGACGCTTCCGGCGCGTTCTCCTACCAGCGGATGGCGTTCCTCTCGCTGGCGGTGTTGGCGGCGCTCGCGCTCATCGAAGCACCCCCGAACCGGCTGGTCGTGGGCCTCGGTGGCGTGACCCCACACCCACTGCTGGTGAGCAACGCGTCGCTGGCACTGGGGAGCTTGGTCCTCGGCGTCGGCGCCGTCGCAGTCATCGGCAGGACGCGGTGGCCGGCACGAATGGTAACCCCTCTGGTCGCGTTGGCTGGAGCGACGGCGCTGTACCTGTTCTCGGTCGCTGTCGTGGACGTCTACGCGGTCGAAGCGCACGAGTTGGACGTTCGGCAGTTCGTTCGCCTCGAAGAACTGACCAACGAGGCACAGGTGTCACTCAGCGTCCTGTGGACGGCAGTCGGTTTCCTGGTCCTGGGCCTCGGCTTGCTGCTGCGGCGTGGGCAGCTCCGCATCGCCGGATTGGCTGTGCTAGGCCTCGCCACCGTCAAGGTGTTCCTGGTCGACCTATCCTCGCTGGACGTGGTCTACCGCGTCATCACGCTCATGGTGCTCGGCCTGCTGCTGATCGCCAGCGCCTACGCCTGGAGCCGCATGAAGCCGGATGGGACCGCTACGGCAGCAACGGACGCAGGAACTCGAAGCTGATGACCAGCGCCAAGTAGACGATGGGGATGCTGGCGAAGAAGCCCAGCACACCCGACCAGGCTGAGCGGCGCTTCTGGCCGGGCACGCCGGTGGGCAACTCGACCCACAGGTAGGTGAAGACGGTGCCGCTGACGATGACGACGGTAACGTAGAGCAGCGGACCCAGGTCCAGGACGAACGTAGGCAGCATGTCGTGGCTGGCCAGCCAGTCGCTCAGTAGCAGGATGATGCCGCCCACGGTGGCCACGGCCACGTTGGCCAGCACGGCACGAACGACCGGCGGCGGGGCGTTGCGTGCCTGACGCCAGCGGATCTCCCACTCGGAGCGATGGCGTACCTCACGTGGTGGGACACCCTGGCCGTCGCTCACGCACCCTCCTCGGGATCCGATGGGCCCGCTGATGACGGTAAGCGAGGGACGCCGCGGCAGCGTCTGGGGCGTATGCGCCGCGATCTCCGCGACACGTTGCACGAAGCGCTCCAACTCGCTCTCGCGGTTCCATGCCGCTACGCTGGCACGCACGACATCGGTCTCGGCATCGGCCTCGACGATGGCGAAGATGCTGCGGCCCAACTCCTCGGCCACGCTCTCGGCATCCCAGCCGACCACCCGGAAGGCTGCCACGGCCCCGTGGGCATCGGCCGAGGCGACCAGTTGCACCCCGTGGATGGCAGCGAGATCCGCGTACAGCTGGTCGGCCAGCCCGACGGTACGGTCGATGGCCCAGGGCAGTTCCACGTACATCAACAGCCAGCCGACACTCCGTGACAGCGCCAGCAGGGAGCCGCGGGCGAACGACGAACTGGCCTGGCGCAACCACTCGGGGACCTCAGCGCCCATATGAGGGCTCACCCAGGCGATGCAGACGGCATCGGGGCCAAGCAGCCAGCGGTGCGTGTCGGCGACGACGAAGTCGGCCCGCATCGCTTCGACATCGGTCGGCAGCGCGCCGAGGCTGAGGCCGGCATCCACGAGCAGGCGTGCCCCGGCCTTGTGGGCGGCGTCGGCGACGGCCGGCACATCGGCGAGGCGACCATCATGATCCACGTGCGCCATCGCCACGAACGCCACATCGGCCGGCAGGATGCGGGGCGCTTCCGCCAGCACCTCGACCCCCGCGCCTGCGACGTCGGCCACATCGCGGATGGCTGCCGCCACGATCCGATCGAGTCCTTCGAGCAGGAGGACGCGTTGGCCCGCGCCTTCGCGTCGCTCGAGCACCTCCAGGGCCACGAGACGGGCAGCCTCGGCAACCCCGTGGGTCAGCACGATCCGCTCTGGCGAGGCTGCGAGCACCGCGGCCGCCACGGCCCGCGCCTCTCGCTGCCGCTGCATCATGTCCTCGTCACGATCAGGGCCGGCCCGACCGATGCGCAACTCCATCTCGTCCGATTCGTGCACCGCTGCCATCGCCTCGGCCGGGATGGGCCCCGCGAGATGCGTGGAGAGGTTGATGCCGGCACCGGTCGAGGTCAGGGCCTCGCGCAGGCCGCGGACACGATCGAATCGGCGAGGCGGTTCGTTCATGGTCGGACCAGGCTGGCGATCATGGCCGAGCAAGGGACGGAATCATGGCCCCATCATCGCTCAGGCGGAGTGGTGCCCGCCGCGGCCGCGCTCATCGGTCAGCACCCCCGCGCGACCGGCGACCTGCAAGCGCGCGTGGAGGGCGGCCACGGTGCTCCAGCGATCAGCTTCGTCCGGGGACTTGTCGTCGCGGATGCGCACGATGCGCGGGAAGCGCAGGGCGAAGCCGGAAGCGTGCCGTCCCGACGCATGCACCACGTCGAAGGCGATCTCGACCACGATCCGCGGCTCCACCACCCGGTAGCGGCCCTGCTGACTGAGCGTGTGCTCCTCGAACCAGCGCGTCATCTGGCCGATCTCGGCATCGGTCAGGCCACTGTAGGCCTTGCCGATGCGGACGAGCGCGCCCTCGCCGGCATCGGGCCGATCATCGAGCACCGCGAACGTGTAGTCCGACAACACCCCATGGCGACGCCCGTGTCCAACCTCCACGCCGATGACCACGCAGTCGAGCGTGGTGAGCGCCTTCTTCAGCTTCAGCCAGGCGTATCCCCGCCGGCCGGGCGAGTAGATCGAGTCGGGGTCCTTGAGCATCAGACCCTCGTTCCCGCGCCCCTGTGCTTCGCCGAAGATTCGCTCCAACTCCACCGCGTCGGCGGCGTCGACCAGGGCGGCCAGACCGAATCCCGGCGTATGCGGCAGGTCGAGCCCTTCCAGGCGGCGGCGACGCTCACGCAAGGGCTGCTGCAGGAGCGGCTCGGGTCCCGCACCAGCCTCCCCCAGCGCCAGGACATCGAAGCCGACGTAGATGACCGGGATATCGGCCAGGATGGCGGCGGACGGCTTCTTGCGACCGAGGCGCGACTGCAGCGCCAGGAAGGGCAGGGCCAAGCCGTCCTTCCAGGCCAGGATCTCGCCGTCGAGGATGCCCTCCCACGGCACGTCCGCGGCCGCGGTCACGATCTCGGGGAACTGCCCGCTGATGTCATTGAGGTCACGGCTGTAGAGCCGCACGTGCTCACGTTGCTTGTGCAGTTGGGCGCGGATACCGTCGTACTTGTCCTCCACCCAGATGGGCGAGCCCATGCGGGCGACGGCCGCCGCTTCGTCGGCCACCGGGGTCGCCAGCATCGACTTCAGGGGATGGAACAGCGAGAGCTGCGCGGAGGCGAGAGCATCGTCGCGAGCCAGGCAGGCGGTGCGACCGATGTCACCGCTGAGCATGCCCGCCCACTGCACGGCCGCCAGATCACGCCCGAATGCGCTGGCGATGCCCTTCTCCAGGTGGCCCTCACGCAAGCCGATGCGCAGCTCGCCGCTGAGGATGGCCGTCAGGTAGCGCGCGCTCAGGGGGTCGGCCCGGCGTAACAGCGTGGCGAAGATGGCCGCCTTGGCAGCGCGGCCGTTGGCAGCGGCCAGGGCGCCATAGGCGGTCGCGACGTCGGCCAGCATCAATTCGGGGCTCTGGCCCATGTGGCCGGCCTCAGTCAGCACATCTGCGACCGCGGTGCCCAGATCCGACGAACGGTCATAGGCCCGTCCCAGAGCGTCTTCATCACTGCCCGCCACGTCCGTCAGGATCGCCGTGATGGCGGCCCAGCCCAGGCCGATCTGGCGCTGCTCGCACTCGGGGAATGGCCGTCCGCTCAGGAAGACGGTCGCGATCTCGAGGTCCGGCGACTCGAGCGAACGCAGGTAGCCGGCCACGAAGGCGCTCTTCTCGGACGTCTTGCTGGCGGCGCGGATACGTTCCGCGAGTTCTGCCCACTGCCGCATCGAGCCGCGGCTCGTCTCGCTCATGGCTCCATCGTAGAGGTACCGTGCGTGACATCGTGCGCGGTCGGTTGCGCTAGCATCGCTGGCCATGGTCACGCTCTCGGAGCAGCGTCAAGTCTGGCACCCGGCCACCATCAAGGGCTCACGGGTGCTGCTTCGCCATCACCATCCCGACGACCTGGCCGATGTGCGTCGCTGGTACCGCGACGCCGAGCTGGGACGCCTGACGCGCTATTCACCTCGTCCCATGAACATCGAGGAAGTGGATCGCTTCTTCCACGGTCGGTTGCTCTCACCCGAGCAGGTCGGCTACGCCATCGTCGTCCGGGAGAGCGGCCGGCTGATCGGCTCCACCACCTTCAGCAACCTGGACCCGGACAATGGCAGCACGCTGTTCCACATCAGCATCGGCGAGCGTGATGCCTGGGGCGAGGGCTACGGCACCGAAGCGGCCGAGTTGATGCTGTGGCTCGCGTTCGAACGCATCGGCCTGCATCGTGTGGCCCTGACGGTGTTCAGCTTCAACTCGCGTGCCATCCGCAGCTACGAGAAGGCTGGCTTCACGCTCGAAGGGCGGCACCGAGAGGCCATCCTGCGCGAGGGCAGCCGCTGGGATGAGTTGACCATGGGCATCCTGGCCGACGAGTGGCGGGCACGACAGGCGACGCGCGAGTAGACACGGATCGGTCCGAGTGCCGAGGTGCCTGAACCGGAGGTTCGACCGTTTCAAGCGAACGATCCCCGGCGTTTCGGTCCGATCTCGGTATCAAACAGCCGCGCCGTCCGTTCGAAGCGGACGGTTTGGTCGTGGATCGGTCCTACTCAGCCCCGAAAGACCGCCCAACAGGGTCGGGAAGGTCGCGACCGCGCCGATCCGTCCGTTCGAAGCGGACGCTGCACCCACGGGGGTGCGGCGGTCGCGGGGCGAGTCGACTGCCGGGGAGATTTGAAACGAGCGCCCGGCTCGGAAGGCCGGACGCCCGTGGGGTGGCTGGGTGACGAAAGGCTACGCGGTCGCGAGACGCTGCGCCGGGGTGTTCCAGGAGTGCAGTGTGCGGATGTACTGGGCGCGCTCGAACGTGTCCGGATCATCCACGCTGCCCTGGCTGGCAGAACCACGCAGCTGGGTGACCGAACTGTACTCATTCGCCTCGAGCCAGGCCTTCATCTCCAACTCGATGTCGGCGATCTTGCCCGGACCCTCACGCAGGATGGCCGAAGCGACCATGGCCACGTCCGCGCCGACCATCAGCGCCTTCACCGCATCGGTGCCGCTGTGGATGCCCGATGTGGCCGCGATGGCCACCTCTGGACCGAGCTGTGGGCGCAGGATGGCGGTCCAGCGCATCGGCAGACGCAATTCCGACGGGTGCGACAGGCTCACGCGCGGCACCACCGCCAGTTCGTCGAGATCGATGTCCGGCTGGTAGAAGCGATTGAACAGCACGAGACCGTTAGCCCCGGCCTCCACCACACGGCCGGCGAAATTCGCCAGCGAAGAGTAGTAGGGGCTGAGCTTGACGGCGAGGGGCAGGTTGACCGCCGCACGCACGGCCGCGATGAGGTCGAGATCCTCGTCCTCGATGTCGGCTGCGGTCCGACTGCGATCGACACTGACGCGATAGAGGTTCAACTCCAGGGCATCGGCCCCGGCATCGGCCATGAGCTTGGCGAAACGCACCCAGCCACCCACCGAGTTGGCGTTCAGGCTGGCGATGACCGGGATCGACGCCTGTCCCTTGATGGTCTCGAGGGCGCGCAGGTAGCGGTCGCCCTCGCCGATGAAGGTATCGACCTCGGGGAAGTAGTCGAGCGCTTCAGCGAAGCCCTCCGTCCCCTGCTCCAGCGATGCTGCGAGCTCGATCTCCTCGTTCTCGATCTCCTCCTCGAAGAGCGAGGGCATGACGATGGCGCCTGCCCCAGCCTCCTCGATCTTGGCGACCGCTTGCGGGTCGCGGGTCAACGGGCAGGCCGATGCGACGATCGGCGAGCGAAGCTCGAGCCCCAGGTATCGGCTGCTGAGATCGACTGTCACTTCGACTCCCCCTTCCCATTGCTGCCGGCTGCCGAGGCGTCGGCCGGTGACACCGCAGGCTCATGCTCCAGGCTCGGGATGGAGCGCTGGACATCAACCAGCTGGCTGTAGTAGCGCCAGCGCTCGTCGGCGTCGGCCTGTGACAGTGCCGCCAGCTCCGCAGCACGCTCGGGCTGGGTGCGTTGCAGGATGGCGAACCGCGTCTCGCCAGAGATGAACTCGCTGATGGGCATGGATGGTGCCTTCGAGTCGAGCTTGAACGGCTGACCCTCCGCAGCCTCACTGGGCTGGAAGCGGTACAGCGGCCAGAAGCCGGACTTGACCGCATCCCGCTGACGCACCATCGACTGCGACATATCGACGCCGTGGGCGATACAGGTGCTGTAGGCGATGATGAGTGATGGACCGGGCCAGGCCTCTGCCTCGAGCATGGCCTTGTTGGTCTGGATGTCGCTGGCGCCCAGGGCGATCTGGGCGACATACACGTTGCCATAGGCCCGTGCGATGGCGCCCAGGTCCTTGCGGCCGCTGGGCTTGCCGGCAGCCGCGAACTTGGCCACGGCTCCGCGCGGCGTGGCCTTGGAGGCCTGGCCGCCCGTGTTCGAGTAGACCTGCGTGTCGAGTACGAGGATATTCACGTCTCGACCGGAGCTCAGCGCCTGATCGACGCCGCCGAAGCCGATGTCGTAGGCCCAGCCGTCGCCGCCCATGATCCAGACGCCGGTGCGGATGAGGTCACCCGACAGCGAGAGGAGCGTCTCCGCCTCAGCCTTCTGCTCGGCGCCGGCACCCTTGAGCGCCTCACGGAGCTTCTCGACCGCTTGGCGCTGCTGCGCGATCCTGGCCTCGCTGTCCTGCTCGTTGTCGAGGATCTCGTTGACGAGCTCCTCACCGACGATGGAGGACAGCTTCTTGAGCAGGACCTTGGCCTGCTTGGTCTGGACGTCCAGCGCCAGCCGCATACCCAGGCCGAACTCGGCGTTGTCCTCGAACAGCGAGTTGTTCCAGGCCGGCCCACGACCCGCGGCGTTCGTCGCCCACGGCGTGGTGGGCAGGTTGCCGCCATAGATCGAAGAACAACCGGTGGCATTGGCCACGATCGATGCGATCGCCGAAGAGTTGGCTGACGAGCTTGACATAGGGCGTCTCGCCGCAGCCGGAACAGGCACCGGAGAACTCGAAGAGGGGCTCCAGGACCTGCGACCCCTTGACGGTGTCGCGGGGCAGGAGGCTGCGGTCCAGCTGCGGGATGGAGAGGAACTCATCCCAGCGCACCCGCTCCGCTTCGGCATGTGCCCGGTAGGGCTGCATGTTGATGGACTTGTGCTTGACCTCCGTCTTGGACTTGGCCGGACAGATGTCCACGCACACGCCACACCCTGTGCAGTCGTCGGGCGCGACCTGGATGGTCAGCTTGTGACCCTCCAGCTCGCGAGAGCGGAAGTCCTTGGACTTGAAGTCGCCTGACAACTCGGCCAGCTGCGCTGCGGGGTAGACCTTCATGCGGATGGCCGCGTGTGGGCAGACCATGGCGCACTTGCCGCAGTCGATGCAGATCGTCTCGTCCCAGATGGGGATCTCCTGGGCGATGGCGCGCTTCTCCCACTTGGTGGTGGCGGTGGGGAAGGTGCCGTCGACCGGGAATGCGCTGACCGGCAGCAGGTCACCCTCACCGGCCATGATGCGGGCGGTCACGTTCTGGACGAACTCAGGCGCTTCCTCGGGCACGATGGCGGCCAACTCGACCGAGGCCGGCGCGGGACCGGTCTCCACCTTGTGCAGCCGCTCCAGCGAGAGGTCGATGGCGGCGAAGTTTCGCTGCACCACCTTCTCACCGCGCTTGCCGTAGGTCTTCTCGACGAACTTCTTGATGGCCGCGATGGCTTCAGCCTCCGGCAGCACGCCGGAGAGCTTGAAGAAGCAGGGCTGCATCACGGTATTGATGCGGTTGCCCATGCCCACCTCGCCGGCCACGGCGAAGGCGTCGATGACGTAGAGCTGGATGCCCTTGTCGATGATCTGCTGCTGGACCTTGGTGGGCAGGTGCATCCAGACCTCGTCAGGCCCGTAGGGGCTGTTGAGAAGGAAGGTCGCGCCCTGCTTGGCGCGGTCGAGGACCGGCATCTTGGCCAACAGTCCGAACTGGTGGCAGGCGATGAAGTCGGCCGCGTAGATCTCGTAGGTGGAGTGGATCTCCGCCGGCCCGAAGCGCAGGTGGGAGACGGTCACCGCGCCCGACTTCTTGGAGTCGTAGGTGAAGTGGCCCTGCGAGTAGAGGTCCGTGCCCTCACCGATGATCTTGACCGAAGCCTTGTTGGCACCCACGGTGCCGTCCGAGCCGAGGCCGAAGAACATGGCCTGTACCTGGCCTTCCGGACGCGGGGGCGCGAACTCGTGGTCGATGGGGAGCGAGAGGTTGGTGACGTCGTCGTAGATGCCGACGGTGAAGTGCCGCTTGGGCGCATCCTTGGCCAACTCGTCGAAGATGGGCTTGACCATCTGCGGCGTGAACTCCTTGGACGAAAGCCCGTAGCGACCGCCGATGACCCGCGGCGCGACCTCGAAGGGCGCATCGTCGCTGTCCATGGCCTCGTTGAGAGCAGCCACGGTCTCAAGGTAGAACGGCTCGCCGACCGCACCGGGCTCCTTGGTCCGGTCAAGGACGGCGATGGACTTGACGGTCCTGGGCATGGCCGCGAAGAGCTCGTCTGATGGGAACGGCTGGAAGAGACGCACCTGCACCATGCCGACCTTCTCGCCGGCAGCGGTCATGACGTCCACGGTCTCACGCACCGCACCGGTGCCGGAACCCATCACCAGGACGACACGCTCCGCATCGGGTGCGCCGGTGTAGGTGACCAGATCGTACTGACGGCCGATACGCTCACTGAGCTCGGCCATCACCTCAGCCACGATGCCCTTGACGGCATCCATGTAGGGGTTGGCGGCTTCACGAGCCTGGAAGAAGACGTCGGGGTTCTGGGCCGTGCCGCGCACGACCGGGGTCTCTGGAGACATGCCGCGAGCGCGGAAGGCCAGCACATCCTCCTCGTGCACCAGCGCTCGCAGGTCGCTGCCGTCGAGCATGGCGATCTTGTCGACCTCATGCGAGGTGCGGAAGCCATCGAAGAAGTGCAGGAACGGGATGCGCGAGCGGAGTGTGGCCGCGTGGGCCACGAGCGCCAGGTCCTGGACCTCCTGCACCGAGGCGGCGGCGAGCATGGCCCAGCCGCAGGAGCGGGCGGCCATGACGTCACTGTGGTCGCCGAAGATCGAGAGCGCGTGGGTAGCCACGCTGCGAGCCGAGACATGGATGACCGAGGGCGTCAGTTCGCCGGCGATCTTGAACATGTTGGGGATCATCAAGAGCAAGCCCTGTGATGCCGTGAAGGTGGCGCCCATGGCGCCCTTCTGCAGCGCGCCGTGGAGCGCGCCGGCGGCACCCGCCTCGGACTGCATCTCGACCACATCGGGCACGACGCCCCACATGTTCGGCTTGCTTTGCGCTGCCCAGTCGTCGGTGTGTTCCGCCATCGGCGAAGCCGGCGTGATGGGGTAGATCGAGATGACCTCGCTCAGTTGGTACGCGATACGGGCGGCGGCCTCGTTCCCGTCGAGACACTCCCATTTCTGGGCCATGTGTCAGGCCTCCTTGGTCTGTGGGCTTGGATCACCCGGGCTCGTTGAGGGTGGACTCGGGTTCAAGAGTAGGTCCCGCGGCCAAGGGGGCGGCCGCGGGTCGCGACTAGTGTGCGCCGTGATGGACGGCCGATGGCAGGGCCGATAGGCCCCCAGTCAGGCAGGTGAGCGGTCATGTCTCCGCGGTGTCGCACGGCCCCTAGCGTGCATACTCTGGCATGACGGGGACGCAGAGGAATGTTGGCCCCCAATGGAGGACAAGATGCAACGAAACGTGTGGCGAGCATTCCTGTTCGCGATGTCCATGATGATCGTCGGCGCCCTGCCGGCGATGGCCCAGTCGGAGGATCCAGGCTGGCTGCTCTCAGCGAATGACGACAACGTCCTGATCGGCGCCGGTCGCGATATCGCCGTCGGCCCTGCGGACACCGCTGATGGCGTGGTGATCATCGGCGGCGCAGCCCTCATCGAGGGCGCCGTCGACGGCGTCTTCGCGGTCGATTCCGATGTCGTCCTGAGCGGGCCGAGCGCCAGCGTCGGCGACCTCTTCATCGTCGGTGGCACGCTTGAGGTCGGGGCCGGGGCCACCATCGACACGCTGACCTACACCGGGACCGAACCCGCCATCGACGCCACCGCCTCCATCGGCAAGCAGGTGGACGCGCAGAAGGAACTGGCTCCTGCCCTGGGCGCACTGGCGGCGGTCCTGATCATCGGCATCATCTTCCTCATCATCGGTGGCTTCATCGCCTGGCTGGCGGTGACGCTGCTCGTCATCGCCTTCGGCACCGCGCAGGTGCGACGCGCCGCGGCGACCATCAGCGGTGACGTGCTCAAGACCATCGTCGTGGGCATCCTCATGCTCATCGTGCCGAGCATCGTCATCGGGTTGCTCTTCGTGACCATCGTCGGCATCCCACTGGCTCTGGGCCTGATGTTGCTGTGGGGCATGGTCGTATTCCTCGGCCAGATCGTCGTCGGTGTCTGGATCGGTGAGCGCCTCCTGCCCCGCGCCCGAATGGCCAATCGTCCCTACGGCGCGGCCTTCCTGGGCATGATCATCCTGCTGCTCCTTTCATGGACCGCGGTGGTCCCCATGCTGGCCGGCATCTTCGGCACCGGCGCTGTCACCCTCGCCGGTTGGCGCGTCCTCCGTGGCGGCGGCGTACCGCCCGTGCCCCCCGGCTACTACGGCGCACCATATGGCCAGCCGATGCAGGTGCCACCCCCGGCCTATGCGCCGCCCCCCTACGCTCCGCCGCCGACCTACGCGCCACCCCAGGGTCAGTGGCCGCCGCAAGGCGGGCAGCCACCGAGCGCCTGGCCACAGGGCTAGCACCAGCAGAACGACCCCGCCACTTCGGTCTCCGGACCGGCAGGCGGGGTCTCTTCTTGCCTCGACTACGCCGGCCGCGGCAGCGGCGCCGCGCCGGGCGTCAGCTGCGGCGTCCGGGAACGCTCTGAGTACCGATGATGATGGGTCGCAGGCCCTGCTTCAGGAACCAGGTCTCGCGCACCAGCAGCGCGTCCAGCCGGGCCAGCCGCTGAGTCGTGTCGGGTGCTTCCAGCAACTCCTGTCGAGCAGCGAGATCGACCTGGATGAGCGCGGTCAGAACGTATGAGAGCGCCGTCGGGTCGTCGGTGGCGGTGAGTTTGCGCGCGGCCGACATCAAGTACTCGCGACGATCGTCGGGGGAGAGGTCGGTTACGTCGGGCTCGGCCTTGTCGCCAGCAGCCGCCCTCTCCGCGCCGCCCGGCGCGTCGGAACCGCCCACGTCGTCATCCGTATCGTCGATCTCGATCTCGATCCTCGATCTCCGGGCCATCGGTGACTCCGGCCGGCTGCAGCAACTCGAGATACTCCAGGAAACGCTGGCCGACGCGTCCGGCACGGTCAGGGAGTTCGCGTTCTGGCCCCGTGGGTTCATCGAGCAGGCTCACGTGCCCCAGCAGGTACGGCTCGGACACGGTGTCGATCTCGTCGAGCCGGAAGCGCTGTTGCCCGACCGTGAGGATGTCGAGGCGTCCGTCCGGGTATGCACCAGCGCGTCGGATGACCGCTGTGGTCCCGACCGCTGCGACCTGCCCCCGCAGTGGACCCACCTCCGCACCGTCACGCAGGAGCACCACGCCGAAGGGCTCGCCACGATCGATGCAGCGCTCGATCATCAGACGGTAGCGCTGCTCGAAGATGTGGAGCGGCAACGCCAGACCGGGGCAGAGCACGGAACGAAGCGGAAAGATCGGATCTCGGTCACGGGGGAATTGTCACACAGAATCAGGATGGCGGGCCCGGCCGAGCCCGCCATCCACGCTGGAGTGCCGTCGGCGAGTGGGGCGCCGACGCCAGATTAGTGACCGCAGGCGCCTGGTGCGCCCGCCGACTCCTCGGTACGGAAGCTGCTACCGCAGCCGCAACCCGACACGGCATTGGGATTGTTGACGGTGAAACCAGCACCCATCAGCGTGTCCACATAGTCGATCTCCGAGCCGGTGAGCAGCTGCCTCGACTGTGGATCGACGTACACGCGGATGCCCTTGGACTCGACGCGGATATCCTCATCAGCGGGCTGGTCCTCGAGCATCATGCCGTAGCGATAGCCGCTGCAGCCGCCGCTGTAGACGTAGACGCGGAGTCCCACGTTTGGATCAGCCTCCTCGCGTGTGAGCTCGGTGAGCTTCGCCACCGCAGCGTCGGACAGGGTGACGAGCGGCGTAACCTCGGGGACGGCGGTCGGGGTGGTCTGGGGTTGCGTCTCGAGCATCGAGTGAGGACCTCCGGGTATCAGACTGGCGGTGCGGACAACTCCGCGGTCTTAAATCGTACCGCTACGCTAAGGATTGGGCAAGGGTGGGGCGCTGGTGTGGCGCAGGGTGGTCTGTGTCAGTTTCGAGCCGTACCCCCGGGTGATGGCTGCGAACACGTCGACTGGTCAGGCTCCCAGCATGAAATCCGGACCTGCGCGCATCGGCAGTCTCAGCGTCATGTTGGCGCTGTTGCTGGCTGTCGCAGCAGTCCCTCCGGCCAGCGCGGAGGTCTCCGTGGCCCGCGTCTGGAACGCCGAGAAGTACGCCCTGAGCCTGCTCAACTGCACACGTACCGGCGGCTGGGTCGAGGCAGACGGCAGCTGCAGCGAACGTGGTAGTGGAGCGCATTCCACCTATCGCAAGCCGTTGCCTCGTCACCGCGGGATCAGCCGCAAGGTGGCCTGGCGGTGGGCAAGGGCGTTGGTGAACCATGACGTCTGCGGTCACGTCATCGCCGGCAGGCCGGAGCTGGGCACGCGCCTGGCGCGCAGGGGCTTCCGCTTCGGCTACTACGGCGAGAACGTCGGCTGCGGATGGGGATACGGATCGAGCCAAGGACGTCATCCTCGCCACCCATCTGGCGATGCAGGCTGAGCAGCCCTCCGGCGGTGGGCACTGGCAGAACATGAAGAACGCGGGCTACAAGTCGGTCGGCATCGGCGTGGCCACCGGCAACGGCACCACCATGGTGGTCTACGACTTCTACGGCAAGCGCTGGTAGCCGGACCACCGATACCCAAATCGGGGGCTTCAGCCTTCGAGGTTCTCCACGATGGTCGCGATGCCCTGTCCCACTCCGATGCACATGGTCGCCAGGCCGTAGCGTGCACCCCGAGCGCGCAGCTCGTGGACCAGCATCGTCATCAGCCGTGCACCGCTCATGCCCAGCGGATGACCCAACGCGATGGCGCCGCCGTTGACGTTGACCAGGTCCGCATCCAGCGATAGCTCGCGCATGCAGGCGATCGACTGGCTGGCGAAGGCCTCGTTCAGTTCGACCAGGTCGAGGTCGGCGACCGACAGACCGGCACGTTCGAGCGCCTTGCGTGTGGCCGGGACCGGCCCCATGCCCATCACCGAAGGGTGCACGCCCGCGACGGCGGTGCTGACGATGCGCGCCATGGGCCGCAGTCCGAGCCGCTGCGCGCGTCCCGCTTCGATGACGACGAGGGCCGCTGCGCCATCGTTGATGCCCGAGGCATTGCCGGCGGTGACCGTGCCGCCCTCACGGAAAGCCGGCTTGAGACCGGCCATCGCCTCCGGAGTCGTGCCCGGGCGTGGGTGCTCGTCGCGGTCGACGATAAGGCGTTCGCCGTCAGGTCGCGACACCTCCACCGGCACCATCTGTGCCTCGAAGCGACCGGCCTCGATGGCGGCTGCGGCGCGGCGCTGGCTGGCCAAGGCGAAGGCGTCCTGCTCCTCGCGGGTGATGCCCCACTGGTCGGCCACGACCTCGGCCGTCTCACCCAGCGGCAGGACCGGGTAGGCGGTCTGCATCCTCGGGTTCACGAAGCGCCAGCCAAGGGTGGTATCGGCACGCTGAAGTGGCTCGTCGGATCCGGGGTCGGGTTTGAGTTCGACGATGGGAGCGCGGCTCATCGACTCGACTCCACCGGCGATCATGACCTCACCGTCGCCAGCCATGATCGCGTGCCCGGCGCTGTTGACCGCCTGCAGGCCCGAGCCACAAAGCCGATTGACCGTCTGGCCGGCCACCTCGACCGGGAGCCCTGCCAGCAGCACGGCCATGCGCGCCACGTCGCGGTTCTCCTCGCCCGCGCCGTTGGCGTTGCCGAGGATGACATCGTCGATGCTGGTGGGGTCGATGCCACTGCGTTCGACCGCGGCACGGACGACGAGTGCGGCCAGGTCGTCGGGGCGTACCGACCGCAGGACGCCATCACGGCGACCGATGGGCGTTCGCACCGCCTCGACGATCCAGGCTTCGCGGATGCTTCGTCCCGGGTCCCGATTCATGGTCTCGATGCTACCGCCTTGCCGTCGGCGGCACGCAGCGTGCGGAATCATCAGGCGCCGTGCGCAGGGCCTCCCGGTCTTTCTGCAAGAAGGCCTCCACCGCGGCAAGGGGCCTCCCCTGCGGCAAAGGGCCTCCCCTGCCAGTCGAGTCGGGGACTGACGTGCCTTGCTCGGGGCTCAGGCAGTTCCGGCTCAGGGCCTCGAGGCTCGGACGGCGGCGGCGGGCGGTCGATGCTGCGTGGTGGCACGCAAGAACTGGAGCATCACCGTGTTGAAAGCCGACGGTCGCTCGGCCACGACCACATGGCCGACGCCGGGAGCCACGAAGAGCCGCGCATCAGGCAGTTGACGACGCAACCGTACCGCCTGCTCCAGCGGCACCCAGGGGTCGCGATCGCCATAGGCGAGCAGGATGGGCAGACGCGCCCGGCGCAACTCCTCAGGGGTAGGCAGGCGGCCGGCCACGATGTCATCCCGGATCGCCCGCATCAGCTTCTTCCAGGCTCCGGCGCCCTGGACCCGATCGTGCCGCTGAGCGAGGCGGCGCGCCCATCCAGGATCCTCGCGTTCGATCCTCTCGGGGTCCATGAGGCCACGCGCCACGCTGGCTCGCGGCTCACGCTCCACTCCCAGCGCCGCCACGACGGCGCTGGTGACGCGCTCCGGGTGGGTCATGGCCAGGGCGAGCGCCGTACCCGCACCCATCGAGAGTCCGGCCACGTGGAAGTGCTCCAGCCCCAGTGCATCGGCGAAGGCGACCGCATCGGCCAGCAGCATCTGCTGACTCCAGCCCTGGTCGGTATCCCAGCGCGTGGCGGCGTGGCCGCGCGCGTCGGGCAGATAGAGCGTGAAGTGGTTCCGCAACGACGGCCGTTGCGCCGCCCAGTCCTCGGTCGCTGACGAGGTGGCCGCGTGGAGCAGCACCAGTGGCGGTCCCTGGCCCTCCACGGTGTAGCTGATCTCGATGCCGTTGGCGGCGATGGTGGTCATGCTCGGATGTTCGCATGTCAGCTGTCGAGCACGCGCCAGCTGCCAAGCACGTAGGCTGTGTGGACCGATGCCGAACGACGTCACTCTCCCCGGTCACGACCTTCGTGTCCGCCGCGCCGCCCGGCGAGCCGCCTACGATCGAGAAACCATCGAGCGCATCGTGGATGCCGCGCTCATCGCCCACGTCGCCACCATCCGCGACGACGAGCCGGTCGTCATCCCCATGCTGGCCGTGCGTGATGGCGACTGGCTGCTGCTGCACGGATCGCCTGCTGCCGGCACCATGCGGCGCGGGCATGGGCAGTCGGTCTGTGTCGAGATGACGCTCCTCGACGGGCTGGTGCTGGCGCGATCGGCCTTCCACCACTCGCTGAACTACCGCTCCGTGGTCATCCACGGTGTGGCTGAGCTCATCAGCGACGAGCGCGAACGCACCCGCGCCCTGGGGCTATTCGTAGAGCGCCTGCTGCCCGGTCGTGGAGCGCAGCTTCGCACCACGACCGAAGCGGAGGTCAGGCAGACGGCCGTGATGCGCATCTCGCTCGAGCATGCTTCCGCCAAGGTGCGCAGCGGTCCTCCGGTCGATGACGAGGCCGACTACGGCCTGCCCATCTGGGCGGGCGTGCTGCCGGTCAGCACCCACATCGGACAGCCCTCGTCGGATCCGCGCCTCGCGCCTGACATCGAGGTACCGCAGCACGTGCGTGACCTCGCCGACACCTCACGCTGACCCACACCACGGGTCAGGGCGATCAGCCCCCCTTGAACGCCTGGTATAGCCCCGGCAGCGCCGCTGATGGGTCAGCGTAGAAGGCGTCGCCATCGACCGCCATGCGCGCCCGAGACGATGGCGTCGAGATGCGCGGGCGCGCGGCGATGAAGTCGGCCAGCACCTTGGCATGTGGCTTCATCGACCCATCGGGACGCACCAACCCGAAGTGCCGCTCGTGCAGCTTGGTGTCGCAAGGCGGCCGATCCCAAAGCTGCTGGTCATAGTCCGCGAAGCACCACACCAACGCTCCCCGCGAGCCGACCTCCACCAGCCGCGGCAGTACCACCTCGAGATGGTCGGCCAGGACCGACTCAGAGAGCATGATCTGGCGAGAGACGCCGCTTGGCTCGCGCCACTCCCAGGTGGTGGTGTCGGAGCCGGGAGGCGCGGTGCAGGCGCCGAACTCCTCCATCATCGTGGGCTTGCCCGAGAGTGCCGCCGTCAGTGCGGTGGCGAAAGGGACGGTGTCGGGGTCGAGTGCCCCGGCGCCGAAGTTGGCGTAGATAGGGTAGGTGTGCATGACCGCGAAGTCGGCCTCGACGAACATGCGGTCGGCGCGCAGACGGTTGGCACTCGACATCAACGAGGGCGAGTGCAGCCCCACAGTACGATGGCGCGCCGGGTCGAGCTCCCTGATCACGCCGAACATCCGCTCCGCCCAGGCGGGCCCGGCGACGTCGTCGGGCGGGATGGCGAAGTTGTCGGGCTCATTGCCAAGATTCCAGGCCCAAACGCCCGGGTGGTCATGCAGCCGACCCACGACCCGGCGCAGCAGCAACTCGGCGGCGTCCAGCGCGACGGGGTCCACATACGGGTTGCGGTATGGCCCGGCATCGATGTCGTCGCCGCTGATGACCTGCCGACCTTCCGGTACTGGCTCGCGGCCACCGAGCAGCCACGAAGGTGCCCAGTTGGGGCCACTCATGTGGCCGGTGAAGAAGGTCACATCGAGCCCAAGGCCACGTTCGGCGGCGATGTCGGCCACCGTTTCGAGGTCGGCCAGTGCTCGCTCGGAGACGACCGTCGGCGTCGGCTGGAAGTCCTCCCACAAGAGGAATATACGCACGAGCGTCATGCCCAGGCCGGCGATCAGGTCGAACTCGGCCGCCACCTCGTCACGCTCGAAGTCCTGCCACCAGTACATCGCCTTGCGGCGTGGCCAGTAGTTGACGCCGACGGGGAAGGGCTGGCCGATGGCCAGATCGGTGGGATCGTCCGGGACGCGACGGTCGGCACTCACCGGTTCACTCGCACGAGCTCGAAGACGCGAGCCTCGAAGTCACCCCGTCCCTGCGATTCCCAGGCGTGATCGTCGAGGAACAGACCAGTCGCCATGAGATCGTCGCCGCCGCGCTCCATGGCGTTGGCGTGAACGAGCCGATCGTCACCGTCGGGCCAGACACTGACCGCGTAGCAGGCCGCCGGATCAAGACCACGCAAGGGCAGCAGCGACGGACCCGGCAGCGGCCGTGCCAGGGTCCGGTACCAACCCACCAACGCCTGACCGGCATCGTCGGCGACGACCATCCAGGCCGTCTCGTTGCGGTCGTGCTCGAAGGGGCTGCGGAGACGGTGGAAGCGGCCTCCATGCAGCAGGTCACGATGATCCTTGTACCAGGCGATCTGCCCCTTCACGGCCTCGTGCTGTAGGTCATCGAGCGCCCGCGGGTCCAGCTCGTAGCCGAGGTTGCCGAAGAACGCCACGGCGGCACGGGTATCGAGCGGAGTGACACGGCCGACCTGGTGGTTGGGCACCGCCGATACGTGTGCCCCGAGCGCCACCAGCGGGTAGACCAGCGAACTGCCGTACTGGATGCGCTGGCGCTCGACGGCATCGGTGTCGTCGCTGGTCCACACCTGCGGCGCGAAGGCGAGCATACCCGGATCGTTGCGGCCGCCGCCGCTGGCGCAGGACTCGAACAGGATGTCCGGGAATCGCTCGGTGAGTCGGGCATACAGGTCGTACACACCGAGCATGTAGCGGTGGAAGAACTCGTTCTGCCGCTCCGGTGACAGCGAGGCACCGTAGGGTTCGGTGATGACGCGGTTCATGTCCCACTTGACATAGGCGATGGGCGCGCTGCCGAGCACGGCGCCGATGACACGCTCAAGGTAGTCGACGACCTCCCGATTGGACAGGTCCAGCACATACTGGTTACGGATCTCGGAGCGCGGACGGCCGGGGAATCCGACGGCCCACTCGGGGTGCTCGTCGAAGAGCCGGCTGCGGGGATTGACCATCTCCGGCTCGATCCAGATCCCGAACAGGAGCCCCAGCTCGTTGATGCGGCTGACCAGGTCGGGCAGGCCCGTCGGCAGCTTGCGCAGGTCCACCGTCCAGTCACCGAGCGACGAAGTGTCGTCGTCACGCTGCCCGAACCAGCCGTCGTCAAGCACGAAGAGTTCGACGCCCAGGTCCCGTGCCGCGACGGCCATCTCCACGAGGGCATCCTCATCGAAGTCGTAGTAAACGCCCTCCCAGCTGTTCAGAAGGACCGGCCGGGGCCTGTCACGCCAGCTGCCGCTCACCAGTCGTTCGCGGTACAGCCGGTGATAGGTGTCCGAGACGCCGCCGATGCCCTCATCGGACCAGACCAGCACCGCCTCGGGGATCTGCAGGTCCATGCCTGACGAGATCTGCCAGCGAACCGTGTCAGGGTCAAAACCGATGCGTGCGCGCACGGTGTCGTAGGCATCGACCTCGACCTGGGCGAGGAAGTTGCCCGAGTAGACCAGGGACATGCCGAAGGCTTCACCGGCGGCCTCCGTGGTAGATGGCCGACGTAGCAGCATGAAGGGGTTCTGCTGGTGGCCGCTGGAACCACGCTGGCTGCGTACCGCGCGAGTACCGGGGACGAGCGGGCCATCGGTGATGTGCGTCTCGCGGCCCCAGGCACCGGTGAGCTGCAACAGGTGCCAGTCGGGATCGGGCAGGTCCAGGCTCGCACTCATGGCCGTCGTCAGCTTGACGTCAGCTGCACCATCGTTGACCACGCGCATGCTTCGAGTGATCACCGGTCGGTCGGCGTAGATGGTGGTGAGCAGTCGGACCTGCAGGTTGGAGTTGCCATCGACCAGGAGGATCTCGACGGTATCCGCTTCCGAGTCGGCCACCGTGTACGTGCTGGGCAGTCCATCGAGAGGGAGCTTTCCGGGGATCAACCGGTGCTCGCGGTAGACCAGATCGAGCACGGTGCTGCCATCGGCATGCCGGACGGTGAGCGCCGGGATACGGAAATCACCGCTGCCGGCCGTCGGCAACTCCCACGGCGTCGGGTCCAGGACCTGATTGGATCGCGTGATGAACGAGCGACGCGACAGGTGCGCGTAGCCGCGCCCGGTGGCCAGTCGGGGGCCGAAAAAGAGGTGCGCCAATGTGCCTGATTCGAGCACCCGCATGACATAGCTGATGCGGTCGTTGTACAGATGCAGTTGGCGTCCATCCTTGCGCCACTCGATGGGCATACTCGACAGGCTCCTTCCTTCTACTCGTGTCGGAAGCGGCACATGACCGTCCCGCGCCGGGCGATGGTACGCTGCCTTGACAGGCCCAGCGTGACGTATGGGCGGGAAGTGGCTACGATACGAGTCGTTCTGGAACAAGCCATGTACGTGAGGAACCATGCCCGTGAAGAAGATCATCGTCGCTGCCGCTCTGGTGATGAGCCTGGCAGTCATCGGCTGCAACGACAACAAGGCCACGCCTTCGCCCACCGCGCCGGCCCAGGCCGTCGAGTCGATGGCTGCTGAAGCTGTCGCGTCCACCGCCGCTGAGGTGGAGGCTGTCGAGTCCATGGCTGCCGACGTTCAGGGTGCCGTCGAGTCGATGGCCGCTGACGCTCTCGCATCTCCGGCCGCCTAGGCCGCTGTCCGACCGATACCGAAGAGCCGCCCGGGCACACCGGGCGGCTCTCGTGATTCCGGCTGCCTTCCGCGGTGCCACCTGCTTGGGATGGTCAGCCCCGTTGACTCGTCAGCCCCAGTCAGGCTCATATGGCAGCCGTGCCAGCACCCAGTAGCCGCGCTTCTCGCCGGGGCCGGCATCGAGCGTGCCGCCGAGCCGCATCACCTCGTCCCTGGCCGCCGCCAGCCCAGCGGTCTCGGCGACCACGTCGGCGGCGGCGCTGACGCCATCATCGACGACTTCGATCTGCAGCTCGTCGGGCTCGTAGCGGATGACCACGTTCGACTGCGCCTCGGTGGTGCCATTGAGCGTCGCCATCAGTGCCTCGTGCACGACGCGATAGGCGACCGCGTCCAGGTCGGGAGTGAGCGGCAACGGCCGGCCCTCGACGCGGATGGCCACGGGCACGCCGGCCGCCGTGACCTGTTCGGCCAGGAAGTCGACATCGGCCAGCCCTGGCTGTGGCTCCGGTAGCGGCGTGCCATCGGGCGAGAGCAGCAGACCAGTGATGCGTTGTGCCTCCTCCAGCGCTTCGGTGCCCGCAGCCTCCACCACCGCCAGGGCACGATGGGCCGACCTCGGGTCGTCGTCGAGCGTGCGACGCGCCTCGCGCGAATGAAGGACGACCGCACTCATGGCGCGTTCGATGACATCCCGCAGCTCGCGAACGAGCTCGTCGCGGCCGGCTGAGTCAGGCGCCGCGACACCGGCTTCCCAATCCAGGTCGCCGGCTACACGCTCATCGCCGCGCCCGGCACGGATGCTGCGGATGCCCAGGCCCAGCAGCCAGGCAGCCACCAGGGAGAGGGCGGGCACGGCGTGCACATCCGGGTCGAGCGTCCCCTCGAACGAGCGCACGACGATGAGGCTCGCCATCACACCGACGCCGAGGGCCCCGATCTGCCCGACGCGGCCACCGCCCCACGCGCCGACCGAATAGGCCGCCAGCAGGAGTCCAACCATGAGGCTGTAGAAGGGTTCCGCGCCGGCATGCCCTGCCAGAGCCAGCCCGGCGATGCCGAGCCCCAACGGCACGAGCGGGAAGCGGGTGCGTATCGCCAGCGAGAGCAGGAAGGCCAGCCAGGTGGCGGCGACGGCGTTCTGGTCGGGCTCCACTCCGGTCAGGAGCGGCGGGCCGGCCAGGCTCTCGGTAGCCCGGTACACCTCGGCCAGGAACGCGGCCGACAGGACGACGGCCACGAGCGTGTCGATGTGTGCGCGCAAGAAACGCAGGACTCCCACACCCGGAGGCTAGCGTGCCGCGAGACGGACCGCGGCGCCGGTGCACCCGTGGTTCGTGACTACCGGCCGCCGTTCGCCTTCAGCGGCACCATCGCCGGGGTCGTCCACGACGTACCGGGTGCGCACGTCCTGGATCACGAGGCGGAGATCCGCATGGCACTGGCACGCCAGTAGGGCTGCGCCAGCGTTCAGACGTCGCTAGGAGTCGAGCAGCGGCGCAACCACCCCTTCGAGGCCCTCGGCGCTCTTGACACTACCGAAGGGCAGGCCAAGGACGTTGCCGTCCCTGTCGATGACCAGCATCGGCGAGACCGGCGGGTTCAGGTACTGAGCGCTGTACATGTTGCCGAGCGCTCGCGCGACCAAGAGTGGGGCGACGGCGACGTGCCATTCGTAGCCTAACTGCTGGGCATAGTCCTTCAGCATGCCAGCGTCCTCGCCCATATCGACGTCGAGGCTGATCGACACGAGGTCCTCCGGGTTCCCGAGGAGCTCGTGGAGCCGTTTGACCTCGTCACCCTGTCTGCGGCACGTGGGACACCAGATGGCCATGGCCTCCAGGAGCACGACCTTGCCGGCGTAGTCGTTGATGCGGAAGGGCTCTCCGGTCAGGGCGTCGGTCATCTCCAGGTCGAACCACTCCGGCCGCTCGGACAGGGCGCCGTCTGCTTCGGGGCTGCTGGACGGCGCCACCGATGCCGCCCCATCGATCGCAGCCGGGCTCTCGGGCTGTGCGACCGCCGAGCTCCAGCTGGAGAGGACGAGGATGGCCGCGATCACGGCACCAAGGCGTCGCCTGGACCCGGCTCGGCCCGCCCGGTTCTCGCCGGTGCGGTCAGGATAGGATGTGGACATGGCTGCATTCCCCTTCGTCGATACTCGCTGATCTCGATGAGGTGGCTGACGTAGTTCTTCTGCTGTTTGGACTCCACGCTGGGCAGGACGTACAACCCCGTCACGTCGGCTGGAACCTCGACGCTGGTCGTCCACTCGGCCGAGTCATGGCCAAGGTGATGGGGGTGTCGACGAGATGCGGAGCCCGGTACAGGCCATAGAGGATGCCGTCGGAGTCGATGACCGACGGGTTGCCGATATGCTCGTAGGCATGGTACTTGGTGGGGTGCTCCGTGTGCCACGTTGGGTGGAGCACCGGCCAACGTCGAGCTCAGCGCCGCTGGCAAGACCCAGATCCGGCTTGAAGGGCCCGGGGGTCGAGAATCGGAACACGAGGCTGACCGCAGATGGATGCTCTAGTGGTCGCCTTCGGCGCAGGACTCGCATCAGCGGCCAGCCCCTGCCTGCTGCCCCTCTACCCCGCCTTCCTGGCCTATCTGACCAGCGCCTCGGGCGTGGAGGCCGGCAGCAGCGGGGCCCGGCGCATCTCGGGCTTCCTCGGCCTGGCGGTGTTGCTGGGCCTGCTCAGCTCGATGATGCTTATCGGGCTCCTGGTCTTCGCCATCGCGGTGCCGATGGCTCGGATCCTCGGCTTGGCGATCCCCTTCATCGACCTGCTCTTGATCGCCCTCGGCATGATGCTGCTGGCAGGCGTCAATCCCTTCATGCGGGTGCGCACGATCCGTGTTCCGGGCGCCAGAGGGCCGCTCTCGCAAGCGTTCGTCTACGGCATGTTCCTGGGCCCCATCGCGCTGCCCTGTGCCGGCCCGTTCCTGGTGGCGCTACTGGCCATCTCGGTGGGAGCCGCAGAAACGGTCGGCGCGCTCGCGACCTTCTTCGCCTTTGGCCTCGGCTTTGGCCTGCCGCTGGTGCTGCTATCGCTGCTGGCGCGCGCACGACAGGACAGCGTGGTGCGCTTCCTGGCCCGCCATCACCGCGGGATCGAGCTGCTCTCCGGTGTACTGCTCATCGCAGCCGGTCTCTGGGACCTGTCCACGAACTGGGAGTCGATCCTGCTCACGTTCGGCCTGTGATCAGCCGGCTCCGTCTTGGCTGGCGGCCTGACGACGTAGCTGGCGCGTTCATGCCAGTGGCCGTCTGCGCCCGCATGACCGTCCCCGCTCAGGCTCGGGCGCTGCCGTCCCAGTAGCGCTGCGCGAGCGCCCAGGCGTCCTTGCCGCACACCGAGCCCATGACGCGACCACGCAGGTCGTCGGCGCTGATGTGGATACCTCCCCACAGGCGGCTGAGGCCAGCCTGGTCGGAAGCGTCGAAGTAGGTGGCCCACTGCAGCACCACGTCGCTCTCCGGTCCCCGCTCGAACTTGAGCGAGCCGGCCGGGATGGTCCAGGTGCCGAGTCCGCCGGGGAAGTACGCGCTCCCGGTCATCGCCGCGAGCACCTCGGCCGCGGCGCGGCTGAACGACGAGTGCCCGCTGACATAGCCGGCGAAGGCCGGCGTCACGAAGGTCGCCTTCTGGTACGGCACCCACTCGACCGCGCGGATCCACTCCACCCCACCGAGGTCATTGACGGGGTCGTCGGGGCCACCGCTCCAGGCGTAGATGGCGACCTCGCCGATGTGGTCGGCCAGGTGCGCATGGCGCTCACCGGGGGCTGCCGACTCGGGGGTGATGAGCTCGACCTCGCCGGGGATGAGCGGCAGTCCCTCGGGGTCGTACGAAGGCAGGTCCGGGTCGCTCGACTGGCCCAGGCCGCCCATGTAGCGGATCATGGCGATGGGCCTCGTGAAGTCGTAATAGCCCTTCGCGCCCCAGGCGGCGACCGCGGCATCGTGCACCGCGCCGTTGAGCGCGAGGTACATCTTCACGTCCCACTCGAGGGGGTCCAGTTCCTCGCCGCTGCCGCCGATGCGACGCTCGAAGCCGGCCGAGTCGGTCACGGCGTTGGCGAGCGTGTTCCAATGGCCGGGCGGTGTCTCGGAGCTGGGTCCGTCGGCCCAGAACTCGGCCACCGCGCGGCCGAAGTCGGCCTGGAGCACCGGCTCGGGCGTGTAGGGCTCGCCGGTGACCGGGTTCTGCGCGTACCCGGTGCCATCGTTGGTGCCCAGCGGATTGCCGCCCTGGGTCGCGGGCGAGATGTCGATGACGACGCCGTCGCGCGGATCGAGTCGGCTGCTGAACTCGGCGACCTGCTCGGCCTCGGCCTTGAACTCGGCGTCGCTGGCCGGGTCGCCGAGGTAGGGCGGTGGCCCCGGGTCGACGGGCACGCCGGTGTCGGACGGCGGTAGGGCGAACGAGGTGACGTGGCCCCAGTGCTGGCCCACGAAGTGCTGCGGTCCGAAGGGCAGGAGCTGGCCGTTCTGGGCGATGGCCGTCGCGAGCGCCAGCGGCTGCCAGTGGTTGGGGTCCTTCATGACCGTCCCCGGATCCGCCACGACCATGGGCTCGTTGACCGGCTGGTAGCCCTGCTTGGGGTAGGCGTAGCCGTGCTGCTCGCGTGAACCGTCCTTGAGGCCGGCCTCGATGATGGTGGCGGCGATGCGGTTGCCCAGGGCGGCCGCCGAGTCGCCACGCGTGCCGGTGCGATCGGTGGGGTAGCAGAGGGCGGCCATCAGCTCGTCGAACTCATGCAGGCTGACCTCGCCGCCGACGGCCTCCCGGTAGCGGTGCGACAGCACCCGATAGGCGGCATAGCTGACGGCCTTGTCGCGGGCCGCGGCGGGGTCGCGCGCCGTGGCCTTCTCGGTGACGAAGACGCCGTCCGCGACCGGATCGATAGGCCGCCCAGGCATCCCACATGGCGGCGGACGCGTGATAGAGGTTGCGTGCGTGCACCGTAGGGGCCGGGAAATCACGGCGGATGGCATCGAGCAGCGCCTCGTCCCAGAGCCGCGCCACCGACTTGCCCGGATCGGCGCTGCGCACGCAGGTGGCGGGGTCGATCGGTTCGACCGGCGGCAGCACCGGCCCTTGCGGGTCTTCACGCGCGACCCCGAGCGCTCCGGTCATGGTCGTGGCTGACGTCAGCACGGCCGGCTCGGCGACGCCGCGCTCGATGCGCAGGCGCCGATCGGCAGCGACCGGTAGCCACTCCCCCACTTCGCCGTCGGGCCAGGTCACACGCACCTTGGCCTTGCGGGCGTCACCCAGGCCGAAGTGGATGGGGTCGAGGGCGCCTGAGACGTGGCCGCCACCGATGGTCACCTCGCGGATCGCCTCGCCGGTGGCTGAGCGCACCTCGACCCAGGCGCCGATGGCGTCGGTGTTGGGAGCCGCCTGCGCCAACTCGACATCGAGCCAATGACCCATCGGTGCCGGCTCCACGGCAGTGCCGGCGCCGGCATTGCGCCAGGTCCGAGCGGGCGCAGCCCGGGCGACTTCGACGAGGTCGAGCAGGCCATCGTTATTGAGATCGACCAGGGCAGCGCCGCGCGTCTTGTCGTAGTGGACGATGCCGGCCTCGATGGCACCCTCGGCCCAGGTGCCGTCGGGCTGGCCGATGAGCAGGTTGCTGGGATCGTTCGCAGCGTGGTCGGACATGGCTTCGACATTGCCCTTGGCGACGTAGATATCGAGGCGCCCGTCGTTGTTGACATCATCGAACTCGGCATGCCAAGCGGTCGATGGCAAGCCCTGATCCGAGCCAGCGAACGGCTGCGCGACGCCGACGCCACGAGCGTAGGCGGTGTCACCGAAGGTCGGGTGTTCCGGTCCATCGACCAGCTGGCGAAGCCGGTTGCCGGCCATCGTCGAGATGAAGTACTCGGGGTACCCGTCACCGCTGACGTCAGCGCTGGCGATACCCATGCCGAAGACGCTCAGAAAGTCCCAGCCATCCTCGCGTGTGTACGCTCGCGCGGGCGCCTCCGGGCCTACCTGCCAGAGTTGCTCCTCGCCCTCGCCGGGCCGGTAGTACTGGCGGTCGTTGCTGACGCGCAGGTCGCGGCGGCCCGAGCGGTCCCAGTCACTGAAGAGCATCGACAGCGTGCAGTGGCCGGGCAGGACCTCCGGCTCGGCATAGTCGGCGCCCTGTGGCCGGAAGAGGGCGTTGTCGTCGCATTCGGGAGTCTCGCCGTCGCCGACGATGGTCAGGTAGTCCCCGACCGCCAGCGTGGGGAACACGTCTCCGTCCTGCCACTTGGCGCTGAAGGCCGTGCTCCAGTCGTTCGCGCCGTCGAAGCCCCAGGCTTCATTGGCCCGTTCGAAACGACAGCCGCCCAAGCCACGCAGCAACACGTTCTCAGCACGTCGCAGCACCATCAGGTCGGTCTGGCCGTCGCTGTCGATATCGATGGGGTAGGCACCGGTGACCTCGGTCAGATCGGTCGCGTCGTCCCGGATCTGCTCGAAGGCAAGCGGGCCGCCCAAGGCGCTCGTGTTCCGATACAGACCGGCCGGGTCAGTTCCGCCGGCGAAGTAGAGGTCCTGCAGGCCGTCGTCATCGCAATCGAGCACGGCCACGCCGCCGCCGGTGTAGAACTGCCATGACCCGCTATAGCTGTGGTCGACGCCGGTGCTTGCCTCCTCCACGAAGTGGGGCACCGCGGGCGCGTCGGATGCGGCCGCGCGCCCCGTGGCGTCCGGCGCCGCACCGACGGCAGGTGCGGCCAGCGCCATCGACAGGAGCGCCGCGGCAGCGGCATGGACTGCGTGCGTCATGGTGGCGTCAGTCTACCGACGCACGGCATCCACGTGGGCCTACGCCATGTCGATGCGGACGTCGTCGGCCACGCCGCCCAGCATGGTGTAGTCGGTAGGCGCGGTCTGCAAGAGTGAGCCCGGCACGAACTCGCTCACCGGGCCGTGCGCCACGAGGCGCGCGATGAAGCGCTGCCAGGAGACGCCGCCACCGAGATCGCCGTCCAACCAGAAGCTGCGCCGGGCGGCCCCGAGGACTCGGCGGGACCGATGGTGGCCGCCTTGGGCGGCACCGCCGACCAATCACCACCGAACGAATGCAGTGCGTTCTGCATGACCGTCATGGGTGTGAGCTCGACGATGCGCGGACCGGCCGCCTTGTAGGCGGCGAGGTCACCGGCGAACTCGTGACCCAAGCTCGACTCCCAGAAGGCGATGTGGCCACACCAGCCGATGCCCCCGTAACAGGTGTCGGCGCCACCGAGCGCCGCGATCTGCTCGCCATAGCCCTCGATGGTGTCGGTGGCGGGGAAGTGGATCTGCGCCAGGGGTGGGCGTAAGTCCGCGTCGATACGGTCGAAGAAGACCTCGAACATGGTGCGCTTGAAGGAACCTTTCCAGGACGTCGGCGCGGTGACCCCATCCTGGTCGGCGTACTCGTCCATGTTGAAGGTGTGGACGTGGTGCATCGTCAGCCGTCGCTGGTTGATCATGGCCACGGCCTTGGTGAACTGCGGCACGGGACCGACCGGCAGGATGAGCACGCAGTCACGGCCCTCCTCGCGCGTGGTCTCGATGCGCGACACGATGTCATTCGCGAAGGCGGTGTAGAAGGCGTCCCGATCGTCCTCCACGCGGATGTGGAACTCGGGATTGGGATGCTGCGTGATCTCCGAGCGCGGGATGGCGCGCACGCGGGCCAGTTGGGCAGTGTCGCGGAAGTCGATGAACGTGGCGAGGTCGTAGCTGAAGTTGCTCATTTCCACTCCTGGCGTTCTGATCGGTCGGTCTTGACGAAGCATCTCACATGCAATCGTTGACATCAGGGCCGTCCGCATGCGGTAATCGGGTCCTGAGGGAACGCCGTCGCCCCGATCCCCGGGCCGACCCGTTCCAGCAGTGAGGAGGTTCACTCTGATGCATGAGCTGAAGAAGGGCATGGCGGGGCTGTTGGCCCTGAGCGTTGCTGCTGCGGGTGTCGCGGCTACGGTCGGCGCCACGGCTGCCCAGGACGATCAACTCGTGGTCGGCGTGTCCTGGAACAACTTCCAGGAGGAGCGCTGGGGGAACTGGGATGAGCCAGCCATCAAGGCCGCTCTCGACGCTGCCGGGGCACAGTACATCTCGACCGACGCCGCGTCGAACATCGAGAAGCAGTTGACCGACGTGGAGGCGCTCATCAACCAGGGGGCCGACGCGCTCATCATCCTGGCCCAGGACAACGTGGCCATCATGCCGGCCGTGACCGCTGCCCTCGACGAAGGCATCCCGGTCGTCGCCTACGACCGCCTCATCGAGGACCCCGGCGTCTTCTACATCACCTTCAACAACGTCGAGATCGGGCGCATGCAAGCGCGCGCCATGCTGGATGTCGTGCCCGAGGGCAACTACGTCTTCATCAAGGGCAACGCTGCCGACCCCAACTCCGACTTCCTTCGCGCGGGCTCCCAGGAAGTGCTCCAGGACGCGCTCGACAGCGGCGCCATCACCATCGTCGGCGAGCAGTACACCGACAACTGGGATCCGGCCGTCGCCCAGCGCAACATGGAGCAGATCCTGACCGACACCAACAACGACGTCCAGGCCGTGATCGCGCAGAACGACGGCACAGCCGGTGGTGCCATCGCGGCGCTCGCGTCGCAGGGCCTCGCGGGCGAGGTCGCAGTCTCCGGACAGGATGCCGAGGTCGCCGGCCTCAACCGCATCGCCAAGGGCACCCAGACCCAGACCGTCTGGGTCGATGCTCGCACCGAGGGCACCGCAGCAGCCGAAGCCGCGGTGGCGCTGGCGCAGGGCGCGTCGGTCGAGGACATCGCAGGCATGACCATCTTCTCCGACGGCCCTGAAGGTGTGGACGTGCCGGCCATCCTGCTGGACCCGGTCTCGGTCACCCAGGACAACCTTGATGTCCTCGTCGAGGCCGGCTGGATCAGCCAGGAGGAACTCTGCGCGGGCGTGGAGCCCGGCTCCGTGGCCGCTTGCCCGTAGATCCCGGCATGGTGGTCAGCCGCCCATAGGCCGACCACGCGACCGACCTGCACGCCCGTCTGACAGCTGCGTCGGGCGGGCGTGCCGCTCTGTGAAGGGAGTGGAGATGACCCGCGCACGACTCGAGACCATCGGCCTGCCGGACTTCGGCATGCCCGGCACGATGCCGACCCTGCCGGACGATCTGTATGGTCAGCGCCTGGCGCACGTCCGTGCGCGCATGGTCGAACGTGGCTACGACGCGCTGGTGGTCTACGCCGATCGCGAGCACAGCGCCAACCTGAGCTATCTCAGTGGCTTCGACCCACGCTTCGAAGAGGCGCTGCTGATCGTCGGTGACGCCTCCGAGCCGCTGCTGCTGACCGGCATCGAGTGCGTGGGCATGGCGCGCAGCGCACCGCTGCCGATGCGTGTCGAGCTTGCACCCGACCTGAGCCTGCCGGGCATGCCGCGGCCGGCGGCCCGCGGTCTCGATGATGCGCTGGCCGCGGAGGCGATCCGGCCTGGCTCGCGCGTCGGCGTGGCCGGCTGGAAGGCGCAAGCCGACCGGCGCTGGCTGGAGACGCCGGCCTTCCTCATCGATACGCTCCGCGTCCGCGTCGGAGATGAGGGGCTGGTGGAGAACGCGGCTGACATCTTCAGCGACCCCGCCAGCGGCCTGCGGGCCATCAATGAAGCTGAGCAGCTGTCCGTCATGGAGTACGCCGCCTGCCAAACGTCCGAGGGCATCAAGCGGATGCTGCGCGGGCTTCGACCAGGTATGACCGAGCAGGAAGCGGTACGGCTGCTGGGCTGGGGCGGCTCTCCCCTCTCATGCCACCTGATGCTGTCGAGCGGTGAGCGCGCACGATTGGGGATGCTCAGCCCGACCGACCGGGTCATCGAGCGCGGTGACCGCTTCACGGTGGCCTACGGCATCTGGGGAGCACTCGACTGCCGCGCCGGATTCGTGGTCGAAGGGGCGAGCGATCTGCCAGTCGGCATCGGTGACTACGTCGAGAAGCTGGTGGCGCCCTACTTCGACGCCGTCGCCGAGTGGCTCGAGGTGCTGCGGGTCGGGCTTCCCGGAGGCGTCCTCCAGGCCGTCATCGAGAAGCACCTGGCTGACCCGTTCTTCGGCATCTTCCTGACACCGGGTCACCTCATCGGTCTTGAGGAGTGGCTGCACTCGCCCATCGGCCCCGGCTCCACGGTGCAGCTGCGCTCGGGCATGGTCCTCGAATTGGACGTCATCCCAGCCACGGGGACCGAGTACTTCACGACCAACGTGGAGAGTCCCTTCGCCCTCGCCGACCAGGAGCTTCGGTCCCAGTTGGCCGACGGCTACCCGGAGATGTGGGCGCGCATCCTGGCGCGACGCTCGTTCATGCGCGATCAGCTGGGCATCGAACTGCATCCCGACGTGTTGCCATTCTCCAATCTTCCGGCCTATCTGCCGCCCTTCCTGCTGCGCCCGGACCGGGCCATGACGAGGAACTTCCCCACGTAATCGTTTGCCTGCTGTAAGCGCTTGCATTCCGATGCATCCAACTTGACATCGGCACCAGCCAAGTGCGGTAATGTGCGAGCGAAGGAACGCGAACGTTCCGATCACGGAACGACATCGTTCCCTTTTCAGAAGGGAACGTCTCCCCCCGTTCCACATAGGAGGAGGACCGCGAATGCGGAATACCAAGAAGGGCGCCGTCGCGCTCATGGCGCTGACCGTCGCCGCCGCTGGCACCATGGCCAGCATGGGCGCTGTCGTCGCCCAGGGCGATGGGCCCGTCATCGGCGTGTCCTGGAACAACTTCCAGGAGGAGCGCTGGGCGCTTCGTGATGAGCCGGCCATCAAGGCCGTGCTCGATGCCGCCGGTGCGCAGTACATCTCCACCGACGCCGCGTCGTCCGCCGAGAAGCAGGCGACCGATATCGAACAGCTCGATCACCCAGGGCGCTGATGCCATCATCGTTCTGGCGCAGGACAACGAGGCCGTCCTGCCGGCCATCGAGGACGCCCTCTCGCAGGGCATCCCCGTCGTCGCTTATGACCGTCTCTTCGAGACTGCCACACCGGGCGCCTATTACGTCACCTTCGACAACGTCGAGGTCGGACGCATGCAGGCGCGTGCCATCGAGGCAGCAGTCCCCGCGGGCAACTACGTCTTCATCAAGGGCAACTCGGCTGACCCCAACGCGGACTTCCTCCGCGCCGGCCAGCAGGAGGTCCTGCAGGCCGCCATGGACGCTGGCGACATCGTCAACGTCGGCGAGGCGTACACCGATAACTGGAATCCCGCCGTTGCCCAGCGCAACATGGAGCAGATCCTGACCGACAACGACAACAATGTCGATGCGGTCGTGGCCTCCAACGACGGCACCGCCGGTGGTGCCATCGCCGCTCTCGCCGCCCAGGGCCTCGACGGCGTCGTCGCGGTCTCCGGCCAGGACGCGGACAACGCCGCCCTCAACCGTGTGGCGCTCGGCACCCAGACTGTGACGGTCTGGAAGGACGCCCGTGAACTCGGCAAGGCTGCCGCTGAGATCGCCCTCGCCGCTGCTGCTGGCGAGGATCCGGCGGGCCTGACCACCTTCTCCGATGGCCCCAAGGGCATCCCGATGCAGTCCGAGCTGCTGGCCCCGACCCCGATCGAGCAGGACAACCTGCAGTTGGTGGTCGACGCGGGCTGGATCAGCCAGGACGAGCTCTGCGCCGGCGTCGAGCCCGGCACGGTCGCAGCCTGCGGCTAGGCTTCTCCACTCCGTAATCGATACGCGCCCTGCACAGGCAAAGAGCCTCGCAGGGCGCGTACCCTTATCCGGGATATGACACGACACGCACCCACAGGTGGGGAGAGCCCGAATGAGTGACACCCCGTCGACCCCTGTCCAGACGCCGGCCACGGGTTCGTCGCGGCCGAACAGCGGTTCAGGCGGCCGCGGCTTCGGCGAGTTCAAGCGTGCCGGCGGGGCGCTCTATCGCTCGGCAGAGGTCGATGGCCGACTGTTGGGGCTGATGATCGCGCTGGCCTTGGCCTGGATCATGTTCGACATCCTCTCCAAGGTCTTCGGCCAAGGTGGCGACTCCATCTTCGGCGGCAGCTTCCTGACGCCGCGCAACCTCTTCAACCTGTCGGTGCAGACCGCCTCGGTGGCGGTGATGGCCACCGGCATGGTGCTCATCATCGTGTCGCGCAACATCGACCTCTCGGTCGGCTCGCTGCTGGGATTCCTGGCCATGGTGATGGCCATCGTGCAGAAGGAGATCCTGCCCGACATCATCGGCTTCAACAATTCGATGACCTGGATCATCGCGTTGGCGGTGGGCATCGGGCTGGGTGCGCTCGATCGGATCAGGCCAGGGCTTTCTCATCGCATTCCTGGGCATCCCGGCATTCATCGTCACCCTGGGCGGCATGCTCGTCTGGCGCGGCGGTGCGTTCCTGCTCGCCAGCGGCCGGACCATCGCGCCACTCGATCCCAACTTCAGCGCCATCGGTGGTGGCACACAGGGCTCGCTGGGCCGCCTGGGAATGGACCTCGGGGTCGGCTCGGCGACATTGAGTTGGATACTCGGGATCCTGGTCGTGGGCGGCCTGGTCGTGCTGGTCGTGATGGCACGCCGGCGGCGCCAAGCGTTCGACTTCCCGACCCGGCCGCGCTGGGCAGAGGTGCTTATCGTGGTCGTGGGCTCGGTGCTGGTGCTGGGCGGGGTCTGGCTGGTCAACGCCTACCAGTGGCCCATCCGTGTGGCGCAACGCTACGCAGAATCGGCCGGTATCGAGGTGCCGGATGGCGGGCTCATCCTCTCCACCGGAATCGCCTACCCGGTGCTCATCATGATCGCCGTCGCCGCCGTCATGACCTGGATCGCTCGACGCCGCCAGTTCGGCCGCTATGTCTATGCCATCGGTGGCAATCCTGAGGCAGCGGAGCTCTCCGGCATCAACGTACGCCGCACCATCCTGCTGACCTTCACCTTCATCGGTGTGCTGGTGGCCGTCAGCGCCGCCATCACCTCTGGTCGCCTGGATGCCGCCACCAATGCGCTGGGCCAGTGGAACGAGCTCTTCGTCATCGCTGCGGCGGTCATCGGCGGTACCTCCTTCGCTGGCGGTATCGGCACCATCCCGGGCGCCATCCTGGGCGCACTCTTCATGCAGACGCTGCAGTCGGGCATGGTGCTCATCGGCTTTGACACCGCACAGCAGAACGTCGTCGTCGGCATCGTGCTCGTGGTCGCCGTCGGCATCGACACCGCCTATCGCAGGAGGGCCTCCTCATGACCGCCGAAGACATGGCCACCGCGTCCGAGGCCACACCTGTGCCGGAGCCCGAGGCGGAGGTGCGCGCGCGTGTCGACACCAGCGGCACGCCACTTGTGGAGATGCGCAACATCCGCGTCGCCTTCGGTGGCGTCCACGCCGTGGATGACGTGAGCATCGACCTGTACCCGGGAGAGGTCGTGGGCCTGGTCGGCGGCAACGGTGCCGGCAAATCCACCCTGATGAAGGCCCTCTCGGGTGCCCATCCGCCCGATAGCGGCCAGATCCTCGTCGATGGCACACCCGCCGAGATCGGAAACCCGCGCCAGGCCAAGCGCTACAACATCGAGACCATCTACCAGACGTTGGCGCTGGCCGACAACCAGGATGCGCCCGCCAACATGTTCCTGGGACGCGAGCTGAAGACTCGCATGGGCAACCTCGATGATGCGGCCATGGAGGCCGCTACTCGTGAGGTCATCGCGCGCCTGAACCCCAACTTCCAGAACTTCAAGTCGCCGGTGCAGTCGCTCTCTGGTGGCCAGCGGCAGGCCGTGGCCATCGCACGGGCGGTCCACTTCAACGCCCGCATCCTGATCATGGACGAGCCCACTGCGGCGCTGGGTCCGGCCGAGACGGCACAGGTGCGTGACCTCATCAAGCAGCTGGAGAAGGAAGGCATCGGCATCTTCCTCATCAGCCATGACATCCACGACGTCTTCGACCTGTCACATCGCATCGCGGTGATGTACCACGGCAAGATCGTGGGCATCGTCAACCGCGACCACGTCACGCCCGACGATGTGCTGGGAATGATCATCATGGGCAAGTCGCTCGAAGAGGTCACCAGCGAGGAGCGCGCCAAGCTCCACTGAGCCGCGGACGGCGAGGGCGACCGGGCGGACGGCAGGGCGCGGACGACGTCGCGAGTGCGGCTGGCATTCCCACGCAGCGGGACACGCGATCAGTCTGTCCCCGCACCCGGCAGGTTCGTCCAGACCATCGGGAAGAGGTGGCACCGTGTCCCGCGAGGGGGGAAGTCCCGGCATCGAGCACGGCCGGTCGGTCGCGTTGTCCCCAGCAACGGGAAGCCGGACGAAGGCGGCGGCCCCACCAACGGAGTCAGGCCCCGCCTGCGCGCGACCCGTCGCCTGGATCGCCTCCCGCCGGCGATCGTGAACGGCGATGACGACCACGGAACTCGGTCAGCGCACTGTGACCGACAGAGAGAGATCGCGCCCAGGATCGGCGCCAGCATGGCAGTAGCGCACCGTCATCGTGCGCCCGTCGAGGGTGGAGACGAACACGCGCGCTAACCCGTCGGCCACGCTATCCAGGTGCTCGTGGTCATCGCCTTCGCGGCGCCTGGTCCCGCCCGCGGGGATGGCGATCATCCGGGCGCCTGTGATGAGGCTCGGGACGAGCCCATCGGGCAGCGAGCCGAAGTGCGAATTGGAGGCGGCTCGCTTCATGGCCTCGACTTGCATGCCGCCAGTCTGCGCCAGGCGCTCCCGCCGCGCGGCAGGGACCTAGGACTCGCGGCGGGAGGCGAACCAGGCGCCAGCGATGACCAGCGCCACACCGACGAACGCGATCGGCGCGACCGCCTCACCCAGGACGATCACACCCAGCGCGATGGCGACGATGGGCAGGAAGTAGATGGCGATCGAGGCGCGCGGTCCACCCACGCGGCCGCTGAGCGTGGCCATCAACACGAAGGCGACACCCGTCCCGAGCACGCCGAGAGGGACCATGGCCAGGGCCGCTTCCCACGACCACGACGAAGCGGGCAACTGCACCACGGCCAAGGGCGCCACCACCACCAACGCCACCAGCTGGACCCGGAAGATGACCGGCAGCGAGCCATACTTCTGCTGCAGCGGGACAGCGAGGTTGGTGGCCAGTCCGTAGAACGAGATGGCGAAGAGTGCGATGACAGCACCGATGAACTCGTCTGTCCCCGCCTGCAGCTCGGGTAGGAACACCAGCACGATGCCGGCGAAGCCCAGGGCGATGCCCAGTAGCTGCCGCCAGCCGGGCATGCGGCGCAACAGATACGTGGCCCAGGCGGCGGTGAAGATGGGCATGGCGCCATTGATCATGCCGGTCACGCTGGTGCTGATGGATTGCTGGGCGATGGGCAGCAAAGTCAACGGCAGGGCCATCCAGACGATGCCCAATAGGGCGATGCGTCCCCAGTCCTCGCGGTCGACCGGTGCTCGTGCCCTGGCGACCAGCGCCACCGTGGCCGTCCCCAGGCCGATGCGCGCCAAGGTGATCACACCGGGCGCGAACGATCGCAGCCCGATCTCCACGAACAGGAACGATGAACCCCAGATGAGCGCGATGACCGCCAGCAGGCCCCAGTCGCCCAGCGTGTAGGCGTGAACGTTGCTCCCGGCCGCAGTGGCAGGCAGCGTCGAACGTTTCCGGGACGTGGTGGAACTCACGACCTCATCGTATCGGGGTTGGTCACCTCCGGAAAGGAAGGACGCGCCGCCATAGGACAGGGGAAGCCCTTCCATCGCGTAGGGCTTCAACGTCAGTCATCGTGTTCACCCGCCATGTGGGTGAGTCGACGGAGCCTGGGGCCACCGCGACCCGTGGCATCGTCGTCCCATGCCCTTGGGGTGACTGGATCGACCGGCTGTGCTGTCACTTGACCCACCACGTGGGTGAGATAGCGGAGATACGGGCGATGCGCTGTCGAATGACCCGCCCCGCGGGTGAGGTCAGGTGCCCCGGGTCGCTCGCTGGCGCGGGCGCTGTCGGATAACCCGCCCCGCGGGTCGGGCCGAGCAGCAGCGGATCAGGTCGAGCAGCACCGGGACCGCGACGGTATTGGTTGACACCAACGTCCTGATCTGCGC
The DNA here is from genome assembly GCA_963778955.1 of uncultured Chloroflexia bacterium. Taxonomy (GTDB): domain Bacteria; phylum Chloroflexota; class Limnocylindria; order Limnocylindrales; family CSP1-4; genus JAFMJV01. The sequence goes on along the minus strand of CAVZWI010000001.1, from coordinate 1,335,092 downwards.
GCGTGATGCAACGGAACCAGTCAGGCCGCCGCGGGCACGTGAATGGATCGATGCGCATGGGATGCCCAGATCGTGGCCGCCGCCCGTGCCGCCGGCTGCCGCTTCCTGCTGACGAAGGACTGCAGCGTGGACAGGACCTCGATGGACTGGTCGTGGTCGATCCCTGCGTCACCCGACCTGCGGAGCTGCCACTGGCCTGAGCACACGCTCGGCGGCGAGGGGGCGCTCTGCGGCTGCGGGGCGCTCGGAGGCCTGGAGCCGCCAGAGGTGCGCATACAGGCCGTCGGCGACCAGCAGCTCATCGTGCGTGCCAAGTTCCAGCAGCCAGCCGTCATCGAGCACCGCGATGCGGTCGGCGGAGCGGATGGTCGAGAGTCGATGTGCGACCACCACCGTCGTTCGGCCGGCCATCAGCCTCGCCAGCGCCTCCTGGACCAGTCGCTCCGACTGGTTGTCAAGCGAGCTGGTGGCCTCGTCGAGGATGAGGATGGGCGCATCCTTCAGGATGGCCCGAGCGATGGCGACACGCTGCCGCTGGCCGCCGGAGAGCCGGATGCCTCGATCACCCACCACGGTCTGGTAGCCATCGGCCATGGCCTCGATGAAGTCGTGCGCATTGGCCGCCCGCGCCGCGGCGATGAGTTCCTCGGGGCTGGCGTCGAGTCGGCCATAGCGGATGTTCTCCTCGATGGTGCCACCGAAGATGGTGGCGTCCTGCGGCACCAATGCGACCGCCTCCCGCAAACCGCGGAGCCGTAGACGCCGAACGTCGCGACCATCGACCAGCATGCGGCCCTCCGTCACATCCCACAGGCGCGGGATGAGGTTGCAGAAGGTCGTCTTGCCGGCACCCGATGGACCGACCACGGCAAGCACTTCGCCCGGCGCGATGTCAAGGTCGATATCCCGCAGCACCACGCGCCCATCGCCATAGCCGAAGGTCACCTTCTCGAAAGTGATACGCCCGGCCACCTTCCCGACCGGCTCGGCCGAGGCATCTTCACGGATGGTGGGCCGCTCGTCGATGAGTTCGAAGACGCGCGCCACCGCACCGGCGCCCTCCTGGAACTGGCCGTAGATGCCGGCGATCGTCGAGAGGCTGGTCCCGATGGTGATGCCGTACAGCAGGAAGGTCGTGAGGGCGCCGATGGTCAAGGTGCCCTCGATGACCTGGTGACCGGTGAACCAGAGCAGGATGATGAGGGTGCCGAAGCCCAGCACCGTCATCATCGCCCCGAAGAGGCCACGCCACGTCACCAGGCGCGTGGCCATGCCCACGACATCGCGCAGGTCCTCCCCATAGCGGTGACGCTCCCACTCCTCGCGCCCGAACGACTTGACCACGCGGATGCCGCCCAGAGCCTCCTCGGCCGTGGTGGTCGAGGCCGCGATAGCATCCTGGACACGCGTCGCGAGGCGGCGCAGTGGGCGGGCGAAGACGACCGCGATGATGACGATGGTCGGGGCCAGGGCCAGGATGACCAGCAACAGGCCGGGGCTCAGCAGGAAGAGCACTACGACCGAGCCGACCAGGCCCAGCAATGACGAAAGCAGCGACGTCACCGTCTGGGTCAGCATCGCGCGCACCTGGGTGACGTCGCTCGACAGCCGCGAGATCAGCTCACCCACCCGCCGCCGAACGTAGAAGTCGAGTTCGAGTGCCACCAGGCGATCGAAAACCTGCGCCCGCATGCGCGCCACGATGCGCTCGCCCACGACGCCCAGCGACCACGTCTGGATGAAGCCCGATATGGCCAGGACCAGCGTGATGCCGACCAGCATCAGCAGCAGCCGGTCGAGCCCGGCCGTGTCGCCGGCACTCACGACCTCGCCGACCAGGCTGCCTACCACCAATGGCAGCAGCAATCCGAAGCCGGTCGAGATGAGCAGGGCTACGACGGCAAGCCCGAAGAGCCTGAGCTGCGGACGCAGGTAGCCGAAGAGGCGGCGCCAGGGCACACCGGACAGGCGGACCGCGTCAGCCTCGCCGGGCACGCCCTGCCCGTCGGATGACGTCTGCCGGTCGGTGGGCCTGCTTCCTCGAGCCCTCCGGGCCGACCGACCGAAGGGCGAGTGACGACTGAGACTCAGGGCTCCAACCCGGGTGGCGGGACCAGGCCCGTGTCGCATTCCGATCCGCCGACGAAGGCCGCGACCTGCACCCGGCGGGTCTCACCGGCTTCGTTGAAGGCAGAGACGCTGTACTCCAGGCGGTCGAGTGCACCGGGGACGCCCTCGATCACCGGTACCTTGATCGACTTGAGGACCTGCTGGTGGCGAGGCAGGTAGCGCTCCGTGTCAGGCGACACGTCCGCGATCTTGCGCCACGGCCCCACGACGATGGAGCAGTCCGTCTGTAGCCACTTGCGCCGTGCGTAGATGTTGAAGCCATCCTCGTTGTCGGAGCGGTCGCGCCACACGATGGCGCCGCCCAGCGGGTCGGGGCCGGTGCCGGGCGGCCAACCGCGGGCCCGGACGGACCCTCGGGTCTCCGGCGGGCGAGGCGGGACCAGCGGATCGAGGTAGATCGACGCGGGCACCATCGGCGGACTGGGCACGGCGGTCGTCACAGGCGCTCGGAACGGGCAGCCGCTTCATCTGCGAAAAGACGTGGCCGGAACGATCGATGATCTCCACCGCCAGCGACACGGGCACACAGCGTCGGCTCTCGCGAGTGATGGCCCGCTCGGCCGGCGGCAGCCATGGAGCCGTCGGTTGCGCCTTGGCGGTCTGCGGATCCCAGACGTAGGTGACCCTGGCATCGCGCGCATCCCCATCCCAGACACACGGTCCGCCAAAGCCTCGTTGCCCTGCGTTGGGAGCGGCACAGCCGGCCAGCTCGCGCCACGTGGCCATGGGGTCGAACGAGGTCAGGTCGCGGCTGGCATCGACCTGCGGCCAACGCGGGTAATAGGCACGGAAGCGTACCTGTGCGATCTCGGACACATCGAGCACGCGAGCTACCAGCCGAACCGTGTCACCGTAGGTGATGTGGGAGCCGTTGGCCGCGGTCCTGGCGTTCCAACGCGCACGGGGACGACCGGACTCCTCGGCCACGTCGAGTGCCACGACCGGACCCTGCCACCAGGCGAAGCCCTCGTACCCGCGTTCGCCCACGAGTGGCTCGGGCGAGACCGGCGTGCCGGCGACGATCTCGCCTTGCGGGCTGATGGCGCCGTCGCGCAAGATGGTCACGAAAAGATCGGTCGACCCGGAGTCGGCAGATGTGGGGTCGGTCGACTGGGGGTCACCGTCGGGACAGTCGAGCGTCTGGTGCTCCGGCAGTGGCGGGTTGAGGCCGTAGTGCCCGATGACATCGCCCGGACCCACGATCGGTGCCGGGGTTGCCGGGTCAAGGTCAAGCAGGGTCGGCTCGACGTAGGAGAGGTGGCCGTGGACGGCGAGGTACGGGGTGCCCTCGACCTCCAGGCTGACGGCCACCATTCGTCCCAACGAGGCCGAGCGGCCGCTCGCGCAGCCGGCGAAGACGAGCTGGCCACCGAAGAGCGGGCGTACCGGTGGGCCCGGGATGAAGCCCGGGTCGAGCGAGTCGGTCACAGCCTCTACAGGAGCCGCAAAGGTGAGTCCATAGCCATCGGGCGAGTCCGCGAGGTAGGCGGCGCTGATCCCGTACTCACCACCGGTCGCGATGGGGACGCTGGCCGGCAGACCCGCCGGGCGGGGTGAGAAGCGGAACGGGACAAAGGCTGCGCCGGGATTGCCCGACGTGATCTCGTCGCCGGCCTGGGGCACGCCGTCGGGATGCTGGGCCACGACGTCCGGGTCGGCGAAGGCGACCGGGATCGAGTCGGTCAGGAACCAGCCGCCGCGACCGACCTCGCTCCAAGCGGGCGTGCGCTGCACCTGGAAACCCAGGCCGGTGCGATCGGTCCACCCGCTTGTCCCGGCGGTGCCGATGATCTGGCCGACACTGACGACCTGGCCGCGCCGGACCACCGGGTCTCCACGCTTGAGATGCGAGTACAGCGCCGAGGTGCCATCACCGTGATCGATCAGGACATGGTTGACATCACGCCAACACCTTGGGCGTGGTCCGTCCAGGGGCTCTGCGCAGCGGCCACCCTTGACGCCCATGCGAGTGCTGATGACCGTGCCGCCGCGAGCGGCAACGACCGCGAATCGCGCCGGCTCGGCGGCAGCTGTGAGGGTGTATCCGTACTGCTGCTGCGCGGACCGACCCTCGGTCGCGCCGTTGCCGCGCGCGACGACGAGCGTGGTACCAGCGGGCGCGGGCAGGTAGTAGACGGGATCATCCGCCGCGATGGCGGGTGTAGCGGCGCCGATGCTCGACCCCCATACGACGAGCGTCAGGAACGCGGCGACCGAAGGCTGTCGAAGTCGCATCACCCGGAGACCTCCTGCTGCATGCGCCAACACTACCCGGTGTTCGCCGTCAGCCCCTGCGGCTCGACGTTGGCCACAAGCGCCTGCGACTCGACCGTGGCCACCGCCGGCGGGGCGCCGTGGACGGAGCCGCTGCCCGAAATCGGTGAACCCCTGACCAGCGATGGGCAGGAAGACCCAGTCGTACGACCCGGGGTGCAGGGTGAGCTTGAGCACACCGTGCGTTGCGCTCCCGGCCTCGTTGCTGGCGAGCCTGGGGCTGTAGGTCTGGAGCGGCGCACCACCGGTCCCGACCGTGAACTGACGGATGCCGAAGGTCTGGTCGACCAGTCCCGTGGGGTCCATCGGCGCGGTGCGCTCATAGAAGTGGTCGTGGCCCTGGACCAGGAGGTCGACCCCGAACTCGTACATGGTGTCGTAGAGGTCCCCGAGCGCAGCGAGGCTGGTGACGCCCGAGCTGAAGCGTGGCTTGTGCCACACGACGACGACGTTCTTGTCACTATTGGCAGCCAGGTCCCCGCGGAGCCATGACTCCTCGGCGGACCCCGCCTCACAGCCTCCGACCATCGAGCACTGGGTATCGAGGCTGACGACGTGCCAGTCGCTCTCGCCAAGGTCGTAGCTGTAGTAGCTGGGCCCGGGCGCGTTGGCTGCCGCGCCGTAGTAGCCGAAGTAGCCCGAGAGGTTGTCAGGGACGTAGACCGCGTGCCAGTCATGGTTGCCGGGGACTGGTCGGATGCGGGAACGTAAGCCGCCCCACGCCGGGTGGAGGCAGTCAGCGTAGTTCTCGATCGCCCCGGACGTCTGCACGTTGTCGCCTGCGGTGAAGACCTGGCCGTCGACGCCGGAGATGATCCTGCCGGTGGCGAACCGCTGCTGGCGAGCACAGTCTCCGATATCACCGGCGCCGACGAGCACTGGATCGCTGCTCGCGAGCGTGTGGAACCGCCACGTCGCGCTCGGGACCGGGTCGGCGACGCCATCGCTGGCCGTGGCGTACCACTCGTACTCCTGGCCGGCGTAGAGGTCGGGCCAAGGTGCGAATGCGTCCGAGCCTGAGACGATGCCATCGACCTGGGCGATCTCGACGAACGTGCCACTGGCGTAAGGGCGGCCGTAGAACGTCACCGTGACGTGATCGTCCTCTGGATCCATGACATGGACGACCAATGTCGGGGATAGTGTGACGTCGGCCTCGCGGTCGGAGGGACTGACCAGCGTCGGGGCATCGGGGCCATAGCCAGTGGTCGCCATCGCGCCAGGCGGCGCCAGCACCGCAAGCGCCAGCAACAGGACCTGCGCCACCAGGACCGATCTCGGCAAGCGCCTCATGCCAGCGACGGTACCGCAGTCGCGTTGAAGCACGATATGACCAGTTCGGCTACTCCGAGTAGCCGGGGTGTGACACGCTGGTTCCCGTGCCGGCATCGGACACCAGCGGCAGGTGAGGCATCGAACCGTGCAACCCGCGCAGCAGGACGAACATGTCAGCTGCTCGATCCAGGGCCAGTGCGTCGACAGCGCCACTGCCGAGGGTCGAGCCGAGCAACTCGAACGTCTCGGTATCGAGCCGCGCGGTCAGCGCCGGGGAGGTGTACTCCACCGCGCCGTTGACCGACAGCCGGTGCGTTTCACCGTCCCAGCGTGCCTCCAGCGAGCCGTCCGCGAAGAGCATGAAGGCGTTGTCGCCTTGGGCCTCGAAATCGGCGCGGTCGAGATAGAGGCGCGGCTTGTCGCGATAGGGCTCCCCGGACGTCGGACAGGCGGTGACACAGTTGCCGCACTCGTTGCAGAAGTCTGTCAGCACCGCGATCTGCAGCGCCTGCTCGGCCCGGTAGGCATGTCGCTCGCCCGGGATCACGCAGCCATCCTCCACCCGCAGCTCCGGCAGTGCCGCGCGGAACGGTTCCGACTGGTACGTCAGCAGCGCCATGTTGGGGCAGACGCCGACGCAGAGGCTGCAGATGCGGTGGCAATCCAGGCAGCGGCTGGCCTCGGCCATGGCCTGCTCGGCGGTGTAGCTGAGGACGGTCTGCGCGAAGCCGTCGCGCGCTTCCAGCGGTGCGGACTCGATGGGCACCCGGTACTGCCGCCGAGCACGACGGATGACCATCTCGTGGGGGTCGACCGGAGCAAGGTCGACCGACGGTTCCAACGACAGGCCCGACCTCCCCGCGATGATGGCCGCCGCGACGGCCTTGCCATCGGCTGCCGCCTTCACGATCGAGGAGGGCCCATCGGCCGCCACGTCACCGATGGCGTAGATGCCGGCCATCGACGTGGCAAAGGTGAACGGGTCCACGTCGATGTAGCCGCGTTCGGTCAGGGCCGGTAACTCGTCAGCAAAGAAGTCCAGCACCGAATGCTGGCTGATGGCCAGGATGAGCGTGTCGAGCGGGATCTCGAACGCCGAGTCCGGAACGTCATGCGGGACCTTGCGGCCGGTGACATCACGGTCGCCGCGGTACTCGGTACGGATACAGATGAGACCGGCCAGCTTCCCCTCCTCCACGTGTAGCGCATAGGGACTGGCCAGCTCGACGATGCGGACGCCCTCCTCACGGCAGGCATGGATCTCCTCGGGGTCGGCGGGCATCTGGTCGACGGTGCGCCGGTAGATGAGCGAGGCTTCCCGGGCGCCGACGCGCAGCGCGGAACGGACGGCATCCATGGCCGTATCACCGGCACCGATGACACCGACCTTGCCGCCGATGGGCACGGGTGCACCCTCACGCACCGATCGAAGGAAGTGCAGCGCATCCATGACGCCCTCGGCGTCCTCACCGGCGAGACCCAGGTGCTTGGCACGCTGGGCACCTACGGCGATGAAGACCGACTCGAACCCCTCCTCCCGCAGGTCGTCCAGGGAGAAGTCGACGCCGGCGGTCTGCCCGTAGCGGATCTCGACGCCGAGTCGTGCCAGGACCGCCAGGTCCTGGTCGATCCTGGCCGCCGGCAGGCGATAGGCCGGGATGGCTCCGCCCACCATGCCGCCGGGGTACTCGTGTGCCTCGAGGATCGTCACCGCGACGTCGGCCCGAGCCAGCTCCTGCGCAGCCGACAAACCGGCCGGGCCGGCGCCGATGATGGCGACCCTGGGCCTGGTGCCGGATCGGGGCCTGGGATCGAGCGCGATCGGCTGCCGCGGCTCCTGCTCCATGATGAAACGCTTGATGTGACGGATGGCCAGCGGCTGGTCAAGGTGGGTGCGGATGCAGGTGTTCTCGCAGAGGTGGTCGCACACCTGGCCAAGGATGGAAGGCAGGGGGTTGTCCTGACGAGTGATGCGCGCCGCCGCCGCGAAGTCACCCTGCCGCACCGCGTCCATGTACAGCGGTACCTGCTGGTCGACCGGGCACTCGTCGACACAGGGTGCCTCGATGCAGTCGAAGAGCCCGAGCCGACGCGAGGTCTTGGAACGATCGGTTCGCAGCGAGCCCTTCTGATAGCGCCAGTCGCTGCGGGTCGCCGCCGCATACCGACGCAGATTCGAACGCATGAGGTCCTTCTGGGGTGTCGCGGGATCGTCGCCGTCGCCCACCGCCGTGTTCGCGATGAAGCCGGGAAGGTCGTCCGCATCGGCCGCCTCCATGGCAGCCGCCAGGTTCTCGGTGTACTGGATCATCCGCAGGTAGCCGCCGGTCTTGAGCAGGTCGGAGCACACCGTCACCGTCGCCATCCCCGCCGCCAGCAGGTCCGCCACGTTGAAGCAATCGGCGCCGCCCGCATACGAGAGCATCAGGTCGCCACCGAACTCGTCGGCCAGGCGCGCCGCGAGGTTGACCGTCACCGGATGGAGCGCCCGGCCCGACAGGTACATCGTCGGCTGGCCCTCGAAGACCGTGCGCCAGTTCTCGACTTCGAGCGTGTTGGAGAGCTTCAGCCCGAAGGCCAGACCTTCGTCGCCGGCGACCCGCCGCAGATTCCGGAACATGGGCACCGCATCGGCCCACTTGAGGTCGTGCCCGAAGGCCTCATCCGGTATCGGGACATCGGTGAATCCCAGGTCGTCGTTGATGATGGCGCGCACCCCATCTGCACCCATCAGCGTGGGATTGCACTTCACCGAGGTATGTAGCTTCCGCTCTTGCAGGAGGTAGAGCGAGATGGCCTCGATCTCATCGGGCGGGCACCCGTGCATGGTCGACAGGGTGATGGTGTCCGAGATCCGCGCCGGGATGTCCAGCTCACGTACGTCGGGATAGCGGCGGGCCACGATGTCGACGTAGATCGGCAGGAAGGCGGAGGCGTCGGCCATTGTGTCGAGGTACCACTGCACGTTGGGCTTGCCGATACCGGCAAGGTCGTAACCCACGCTCATGTTGAAGAGCACCCCTGCTCGCTCACCGGGGAAGCCGAGCCGGTGGTGCAGGGCATGGATGAGCACCCAGGCGCGCAGGTACTCATCGAATGACTCGAAGACCTTGAGCTCCTGGCTCCACTCGACGTTGTAGCCCTCGTCCTGCGCGTCGATGCAGGGCTTGCTGACGTCCAGCTCATCGAGCGTCTGCACGGTCTTGAGCTCGATGAAGCGGGCGCCGACCAGCCAGGCGACGATGATGTTCTGCGCCATCTGGGTGTGCGGCCCGGCTGCCACCCCGAAGGGTGTCTCAAGCATCTGGTCGTAGGCGTGTGTTCGGAAGCGGTCGGCCTCAGCGGGCACGAAGAATGCAGGCCGCGGGACGCCGAAGATCGAGTCCTTCTGCTCCAGCTCGTCGAAGACCCAGTCGGTCAGCTGCTCCATCGAGACCGGACGGAAGCGGTCGCCCATGGCCTATCTCGCCGCGGGGTCGGCGGCGGGGTCGAACGGATGGACGGCGATGGTCTCGAGCTCCTCCCACAGCCGCCCTGCTTGCACCCGTGCTTCGGCGACGAGCGCGTCCTGGTCGACCATCGTCAGCCGCCGGTCGCGCACGACCGGCTGGCCGGCCACGATGACGTCGCGGACATGGCGGGCACCGAGGCCGAAGATCCAGTGGCCGGCGAACGTGCCGCTATCCATGGGCGTGGGCGCGTCGTAGTCGAGGATGGTGATGTCAGCCGGGGCACCGGGTTCGATACGGCCGAGATGCGGCTCTCCGAAGGCGCGGCCCGCGACGGCGGCGCCGACCGAGAGGCGCGCCAGCGGCCAATCGTAGCCGGGCGAGCCGTCCTCCTGGTGGCGGAGGAAGGCCGCCTGTGATTTGGCGAACATATCCGAGCCGATGCCGTCGGTGCCCAGTGCGACCCGCTCGCCCAGGCCGGCCAGCGGTGTGCGCCCGACAGCGTTGTTCATGTTGGAACGCGCGTTGTGCGCCAGCGTGGCGCCGGCGGCCCGCACCAACCGCACCTCATCCTCGTCGAGGTGGACGCCGTGGGCGAGCAAGGTGTGTTCGTCGAGCACACCGGCATCGGCCAGCCGCGCGGCCACGCGCATGCCGAAGCGACGCTCCGCATCGGCCTCATCGGCGGCATCCTCCGCGGCGTGGATGTGGATACCGATCCCAGCGTCGCGGGCGATCTCCACGCACGCCGCCAGCGTCTCATCGGAAAGCGTGAATGAGGCATGGGCGCCCACCATCGCGCGCGCCAGTGGCAGCTCGCCGGCGCCGGCACGCCGTGCGAAGCGGCGGCTCTCCGCCAAGCCGGCGGCTGCGAGCTCGGGACCATCACGGTCGCTGACCTCGTAGCAGCAGACCGAGCGCAGGCCCAGCGAGGAGAGTGCCTCGGCCACGATGTCCAGTGAGCCGTCGATGGCGTGCGGCGAGGCGTGGTGGTCGATGAGCGTGGTCGTGCCGGCCAGCAGCGCCTCCATGCCGCCGACCAGAGCGGAGGCGCGAACCGAATCGTCATCGAGCGCTCGATCGAGCCGCCACCACACGCGCTGCAGGATCTGGAGGAAGCTCGTCGGCGGCTCCAGGTCATAGGGCATGCCCCGCGCCAGCGCCGAATAGAGGTGCATGTGGGCATTGACGTTGCCGGGGATGACCAGACAGCCCGAGGCATCGATGGTCGTCTGCACGACGCGCTCGGCCGCCTCCTCGGCAGTGGGGTCCCCCAGGCCGACGACGTGGCCGCCGCCGATGAAGACGTCGGCCGGCTGGACCGCGACCGGATGGAGCGAGGTGACCACGGTGCCATTGGCGATGAGCAGGCTCATGTCAGTCCCCCTTGTGCTCCTGTCCGTCGGCCTGGCGGCGACGAAGCTTGGGCACGGCGGCGAGCGCCGCGCTCGAATCCCGCATCGGCAGGCTGGTGCGCCGGACCCCATCGAAGGCGTAGAGCGCACCGGCCACCGCGGCCGCGGTCGGCACCAGCACGGCCTCACCCATGCCTTTGGCGCCATATGGGCCTTCAGGCTGGTATTCCTCGATGAGGATGGTCTCCACCGGCGGCATGCCCGCGGCCCCGATGATGTTGAGCGACTTGACCGTATCGGTGACCGGGAAGCCGCCCTCGGTCACGAAGGCCTCGCTCAGCGTGTGGCCCAGGCCCATGTGGATACCGCCCACCACCTGGCCTTCCAGCATCAGGGGGTCGAGCGCCTTGCCCACGTCATGGGCGGCGATGAACTTCTCGATGCGGCCCTCGTCGTCGAGGATGCAGACCTGTGTGGCCCAACCGTAGCCGAAGTGCGTGACGGGTTCGTCGACGTCTGCGCCCAACGGCGTGGTCCAGTCGACCAGGATCTCAGCCGCGAACTCCTCGCCCGCGAGGTCGTCGAGCAGGCAGCGCCGCTCGACCATCGCTGCGCGAAGCGACTCGCACGCCTGGAGCACGGCTCGGCCGCCGAGCATGGTCGCGCGCGAGGCGGTAGTGATGCCCGTGTCGAGCTCATGGCTGGTGTCGACCACCACGGTGATGGCCTCCGGCTCCAGGTCCAGCTCGTCACCGGCGATCTGGCGCATCACGGTGTGCGTTCCCTGGCCCATCTCGGTCCAGCTGTGGAAGACCGTGAGCTTGCCGTCGCCCTCGGGTCGGATCACGGCGCGGCCGTACTCCTTCATGCCGTTGCCGATGCCCGTGTTCTTGGCACCGCAGGCGATGCCCGCGTACTTCGCGGCCTTGTACTGGTCCTTGACCGCCAGCAGCGTGTCCTTGAGGCCCACGCCGGGGCCCAGCTTCTGGCCGGTGCCGAAGCGGTCGCCCTCGGCCAGTGCGTTGCGCCAGCGGATCTCCCAACCGTCGATGCCGACCTCCTCGGCCAGGCGGTCGAGCAGCGTCTCCATGCCGAAGTTGGCCTGGTTGGCACCGAAGCCGCGCATCGCCCCGGAGGGTGGGTTGTTGGTGAGGATGGCGTTGGCCTGGACATCGACGTTGGGCACGATGTAGGCACTGCAGGCGTGACCGGCGGCACGTTCGAGGACCTTGGCCCCGACGCTTGCATAGCCGCCGTTGTCGCCGATGAACCGCGCCTTGACCGCCGTCAGCTGCCCATCAGCATCGCAGGCCACGGTGTACTCCATCCAGAAACGGTGGCGCTTGATGGAGAAGCGCAGAGAGTCCGAACGAGACAGCGCCAACAGCACGGGCCGGTCGGCTGCCAGCGCCAGCAGGGCAGCGTGGCCCTGCACGTTGAGGTCCTCCTTGCCGCCGAAGGCGCCGCCGGTGGCCACTTGCGTGACCAGCACGTCGGTCGGCTGCCAGCCCAGCAGCGACGCGATCTGGCGGCGGTCCTCCCAGGCCCCCTGGCCCTGCGAGAGCACGTGCAGGCGTGGACCACCTCCGGTCTGCGGCACGGCCAGGCTGGACTCGGGCTCCAGGTAGGCATGCTCGATCGACGCCGTCGTGAAGCTGTCGGAGACGACGTGGGCGGAGCCGGCGATGGCGGCCTCGACGTCGCCGCGCTGGTACGCCGAGTGGGAGAGGATGTTGCGCTCCTTGCTGCCGACGAGGGGCGCACCCTCAGCCATGGCCTCGAAGGGATCGGTCACCGGCTCGAGCACCTCGTACTCGATCTCGATGAGCTCGGCGGCAGCTCGCGCCTGCGCCCGGGTCTCGGCGGCCACGGCCGCCAGCACGTCACCGATGTAATGGGTCGTCTCGCCCACCGCCACCAGCTGGTTCCAGTCGTCGTAGATGAGGCCCTGGTTGCGCTTGCCGGGCACATCGGCTGCAGTGATGACCGCGACCACGCCAGGCGCCGCCTCGGCGGCCGAGGTGTCGATGGCCTTGACCACCGCGCGCGGGTGATCGGAGAAGCGCAGCGCGCCATGGAGCATGCCCGGCACGACATGATCGGCCACGTACTCCTGCATGCCCAGGACCTGCTCGCGTGAGCGGTACTTGGGTGCCGGATCACCGACCGCGGCACCAGCATGGGGTGCCGGACGGGGACCGCCGTCACGTGCGACCACGACCGATTCGATGGCATCGATGATCGACAGGTAGCCGGTGCAGCGGCAGAGGTTGCCGGCCAACGCCTTGGTGATGCCGTCGCGCCCGGGCGCGGCCTCGCGGCGCAAGAGCGCCTCCGCCTTCATCACGATGCCCGGCGTGCAGTAGCCACATTGCGAGGCGCCCGTGGCGGCGAAGGCGTCAGCCCACAGGTCTCGCGTATCGTCAGCCAACCCTTCGAGCGTCTCGATCGATCGACCCGCGAAGCGCTCCGCCGGCTGGGCACAGGAGACGACGGCCCGACCATCGACGATGACCGTGCAGGCGCCGCAGGATCCTCCGGCGCGCAGCCGTCCTTCATCGAGCGTAGCCCGAGCCCTTCTCGGAGAAGTTGCAGTAAGGTCATCCCCGGTTCGATCACGGTCGAGTGGGGCACACCGTTGAGTTCGAAGTCCACCAGTCCTACCATTCGTGCTCGAGGGCGGGGCCATCTGGCCCTAGCGAAACCCCATGTCCAAGTCACAGGGTACGTCTTGACGACCCGATGGCGCTGGTGCCGCACGACTCGTAGGCACGGCCCGTTCGGACCCGTCACTCACTCGGAGGCCCCGGCCTGACTTGGCGACGGCTGCAGACCGAGATGACCTTGAGGAGGATGAAGATGCGACGGTTGGGACTCGAGCGTGACGTGGTGGACCAGGATGTCTACGAGAGTTCGGTGCGACGGTTCCGCCAGGCCAGCATCGTCATGCCCACCTTCGCCCAGCTGGCGGACCCCTGCAGCATGGAGTTGGACATGCTGTCCCGCGTGGCCCGCGTGGACCCCGACGGGCCCGATCCGCTGAACCTGTTCCGCGCCCACTGGTACAACGACACCGGCGAGCCGATGCCGGTGCCGACTCCGGCGCACGTGGTGCTGCCACCCGAGCTGACCGGCGTGCCATCCCCCATCGTCGTGCTGCTGGGCGACCGCTTCCCCATGATCCACTCGCACAAGCTCATCGCCGCTTTCGGCTGCCTGGCACCGCGCATCGTGACCGGGCAGTTCGATCCGGCCAGCCAGCGCGCGGTGTGGCCATCGACGGGCAACTACTGCCGGGGCGGCGTAGCGGTCAGCCGCATCATGCAGGCGCACGGCGTGGCGGTGCTGCCGGAGGGCATGAGCCAGGAGCGCTTCGACTGGCTGACCTCGTGGGTGACGTCACCCGACGACATCATCCGCACGCCGGGCACGGAGTCCAACGTCAAGGAGATCTACGACAAGTGCGCCGAGCTTGACCGCGACCCCGACACGGTCATCTTCAACCAGTTCAGCGAGTTCGGGAACCACATCGGCCACTATCTTCTGACCGGTCGAGCCATCGAAGATGTCTTCGAGAAGCTGGTCAAGGCGGACCCTGGCCTGCGACTGGCAGCCTTCGTCTCGGCCACCGGATCGGCCGGCGCCATCGCCGCGGGTGACTACCTGAAGGAACGCCACGGCACGCGCATCGCGGCAGTGGAAGCGCTGGAATGCCCCACGTTGCTGCGCAACGGCTTCGGTGAGCACAACATCCAGGGCATCGGCGACAAGCACGTGCCGCTCATCCACAACACCATGAACACCGACTTCGTGGTCGACATCAGCGACAGGGCCACCGACAACCTGCTGGTGCTCTTCAACACCGACGCCGGTCGCACGCACCTGCGCGACCGCATGGGCGTGCCCGAGTCGGTCATCGAGGCACTGCCCTCCTTCGGCTTCTCCTCGATCTGCAACGTGCTGGCGGCCATCAAGGTGGCCAAGCAGCAGGGCCTGGGACCCGATGACGTGCTGGCGACGGTGGCCACCGACGGCGCGGAGATGTACCGCTCGGAGATCGACCGCATCGTGGCGCGTGACCATCGCGGCACCTTCGATGCGGCCGCAGCCGGCGAGGTCCGTGCGGCCTACCTTGACGGTATGGACACCGCGGACATGCTCGAGTGCAGCCACGAGGACCGCCTGCGCATGTTCAACCTGGGCTACTACACCTGGGTCGAACAGCAGGGCGTGACCATCGAGGAGTTCAGCGCGCGCCGCAGCCAGGACTTCTGGGTCGAGACGCGTGAGATCGTCCACGTCTGGGATGCCATGATCGACGAGTTCAACGCACGGGTGGCCGCCTGACCATGGCCGGGTCGCCGTCCGGGGCGGGTGCCGAAGCGCCGGTCAGCCGACTGGTCTGTGCCGGTTGCGGCGCGTTCGTGCCGGCGGAGGCACCCTTCACCTGGGCCTGCCCGGAAGCGCGCGGCGGCGATGACATCGACCACGTGCTGCAGCGTGTGCTGGATCCGTCCGCCATGGCGGCGGTGGCGCAGCCCGGCGATGCCGCCCCCAGCACCAACCCCTTCGTCCGCTACCGCACGCGCTTCCACGCCTATCACGTGGCGCGTGCGGCGGGCTGGAGCGACGGCCGCTTCATCGACCTCGTCTGCGGCCTGGACGAAGCCATCGCCGACGTTGATGGTCACGGTTTCCGGACCACGCCGATCGTGCGCTCCACCAGCCTCGATGAGGAGCTCGGCTTCGAGCCCGGCGCCGGCGTCTGGGTCAAGGATGAGACCGGCAACGTTTCAGGCTCACACAAGGCACGTCACCTGATGGGCGTGATGCTGGGGCTCCAGGTCGCCACGGCGATGGGTTTGGCCGACCCCGAGTCTCCGCTGGCCATCGCCTCCTGCGGCAACGCCGCGCTGGCTGCCGCCGTGGTGGCCCGAGCGGCACGACGCCGGCTGCTCGTCTTCGTGCCACCAACGGCCGAGGAGCCCGTCATCGAGCGGCTGCGCGACCTCCATGCGGAGATCGAGGTCTGTGAACGCGTGGCGGGCCAGGCGGGCGACCCCACCGTGGTGCGCCTGATGGCCGCCATCGCCGGCGGAGCCGTCCCGTTCACCGTGCAGGGCAACCTCAATGGCCTCGCCATCGAGGGCGGCGCCACGCTGGGCTGGGAGCTCGTCGATCAGCTGCCCGACGACGCCTCAGCGCTCGACCGCCTCGTCATCCATGTCGGCGGTGGCGCCTTCGCATCCTCGGCCGCCATGGCACTCCAGGAGTCGGTGGCGCTGGGCCGGCTGGCTCGCCTGCCGATCATCGACACCGTCCAGACGCGGGGTGGCTATCCGCTCGCGCGTGCCTACGGGCGCGTGCTCGAGCACCTTGGTGCGACCGCAGGCACGCCGCTCGACGCAGGCGCCGTGGAAGCAGGCCTGCCCGAGATCGCCCACCATCGCGGCGACTACATGTGGGCCTGGGAGACCGAGCCCGTCTCGATCGCCCATGGCATCCTCGACGATGAGACGTACGATTGGCTGGCCGTCGTTCGTGCCATGCTGCTGACCGGCGGACGCTCGGTCGTGGTCGACGAGGCCACGCTCGAGAAAGCCAACGCCCTCGCCCGCCCCATGCTCGGCATCGACGCCGACCACACCGGAACCGCCGGCCTCGCCGGCCTCATCGCGCTCACCCGCGACGGCATCGTCCGCCCCGACGAGACCGCCGCAGTGATCCTCAGCGGCGCCCGACGCTAGGACGGGCAGCCACAGCCAACAGCAGCCATAGCCACCACCAGGAGGAGAGACACCCCCATGAGAAGCTTCCGCGGTCGCGACATCCTGTCGCTCAAGGACATGACCCGCGACGAGTACCTGCGCATCTTCCAGGTCTGCGACGACCTGGCCCCCATCGCACGCGACCGTCGCAACACCGACCTGCTGGCCGACAAGACCCTGCTGACCGCGTTCTACCAGCCGTCCACGCGCACGCGCCTCTCGACCGAGGCCGCGATGCATCGACTGGGCGGCCACGTGCTCGGTTTCAGCGACGCCAAGATGACCCGCGCCGGCGACTTCTACTTGGAGTCGATCAAGGACACCTTCCACATGCTGGAGTACTACGGCGACGTCATCGCCATCCGCCACTTCCAGCAGGGGGCGCCACACGAGGCGGCCAAGTGGTCGTCCGTGCCGGTCATCAACTGTGGCGACGGCTGGGGCGAGCATCCCACGCAGGTGCTGACCGACCTCTACACCATCTGGAAGGAGAAGGGCACGCTCGACGGGCTCAAGGTCATCCTGGTCGGTGACATGCGCATGCGCACGATGCACTCGATCCTGTACGCCATGTCCCGCTTCGACATGGAGGCCATCGTCATCGGCCCCGATGAGATGAGCCTGCTGCCCGAGTTCAAGGCGGAGCTCGACGAGCGCTCCACCTACTACCGCGAGGTGGGTGACATCCGTGACGTCATCGGTGAGGCTGACGTCATCTACATGGAGCCGGTCGTGCAGGCCGACTACACCAAGGGCCGCGTGGACTCGGCCGATGTCGAGAAGGGCCTGACGCCGCCCGAGTACGTCGTCAACCTCAAGCTGCTGCATGAGAAGGCCAAGCGAGACGCCTTCGTGCTCCATTCCCTGCCGCGCATGGACGAACTCACCACCGACGTCGACGAGACGCGCTTCGGCCGCTACTGGGTGGAGGCCTTCAACGGCGTGGTCATGCGCATGGCGCTGCTGACGCTGATCCTGGGCAAGGCCGAGTAGAGGACGACCGATGCAGACCGGACTTCGTGGCCGCGACCTCATCGCGCTGTCGGACTGGACCAACGAGGAGATCGAGACCGCGCTGGACGTGGCCTTCGACCTGAAGCGCAAGCGCGCCCTCGGTGAGTCGCACGCCTACCTGCGCGACAAGACGCTGGCCATGCTCTTCTTCTTCTCATCCACCCGCACCCGTGCCTCGTTCGAGGCCGGCATGGCCCAGCTCGGCGGGCACGGCATGTTCATGGAGAGCCGCACCACCCAGATCGCGCACGGCGACACGGCGAAGGAGATCGGCGAGATCCTGGGCCGCTACAACGACGGCATCGCCATCCGCCACGTCACCTTCGGTGAGGGCAACCAGTACATCCGTGATGTCGCCGCGGCGTCGCGCGTGCCGGTCCTCAACATGCAGTGCGAGATCTACCACCCCTTCCAGATCCTGGCCGACCTGATGACCATCATCGAGAAGAAGGGGCGCCTCAAGGGTCAGTCGATCACGGTCAGCTGGGCCTATGCGTCGAGCTACCAGAAGCCGATCTCCGTACCCCAGTCGCTGGTGTTGGCGGCGACCCGCTTCGGCATGAACGTGAAGCTGGTGCATCCACCGGAGTTCGCGCTGATGCCGGAGATCGTGGCCGAGGCTGAAGCCAATGCTGCCCGCTCTGGTGGCACGCTGGAGAAGCTGGACGAGTTCGATGCCGGCTTCGATGGTGCCGACATCGTCTATGCCAAGTCGTGGGGTGCGCCGCTGCTGGGCGTGTCCGACGAGGAGGGCGCCAGGATCGCAGCCAAGTACACCGACTGGATCTCCGATGAGCGGCGCATGGCGCTGACGAAGGATGACGCCATCTGGATGCACCCGTTGCCCGCGGACCGCAACGTGGAGGTGGCCGATGCCGTCATCGACGGCCCCAAGTCAGCCGCCTTCGACGAGGCTGAGAACCGGCTCCACGCCCAGAAGGCGGTGATGGCCCTGACCATGGGCTGATCCTGGCCGACTCGTCAGAGAAGATCGCGGCACCCATCACGGGTGCCGCGATCTTCACGTCGGACAAGAGGACGATGGTCATGACCGCACCGGCCGGCACGCAACTGACACGCATCACGAAGAGGGCACGATCATCCTTGCCCGAGCGTCTTGCTCTCGGGTGGCGACCTCTCGGGTGGCGACGCCTCGCGACGATCAGCTCGATGCCGAGGCCCGTAGCGACGATCACGACCACGTGGTGATGCGGTCGGCCGGGCGAAGAAACCACAGTCGTCGCGCATCGTGAGCTCCTGGTGGCTCCGGCATGCCGCACCCGGCCGATGGTCTCAGCGAGGAACTGGGCGGGCCAGGCGTTTCTCGGTGTCCTCGCGAACAGACCTGGGCCCCCGCTCGCTCGTCGTCAGGCGACCGAGTCCGCGATAGCCGTGACCAGATGACGATTGAATTCGTCGACGAAGGCCTTGATCGTAGAGCGGTCGTGGAGGTTGCTGCTGTAGACGAAATTCACGTAGAGCTTCCCGTAGTTGATCCAAGACGATACTGCGATGGGGTAGTAGCGCAGACCTTCCGGGCTGTGCGTCGGACCGATGGATTCCGGCGCAGCCGCCAACATCTGGCTTCGCGGAATCTCGTCGGGTTCGTCACGCTGGCCGAGATGGTTGAAGAGGATCTGAGCTCGCGGCAGCTCCCTGAAGGCCTGCCTCACGGTGGCGTCACTCGACATGTAGCGCAGGAGGTCGAACTCCAGTCCGCGGCGCAGCAGTGGCTCGATCCGCTCGATGAGCGACGCGGTCACAGTGTTCGGCATCGAGTCAGGCGCCTGAAGTACGACCGGTGTGTAGGAGACGAAGAAACCCACCGTCTCGAGGGGATCGACACCGGCAGCGATAGCCTCATCTCGTCCGTGGCCCATGACATCGACGAGTGCGGTGTCGGTGTCGGTCCACGCGGCTGTCGCGCGCCCAAGCGCCGCGAGCACGAGATCGGCCTTGCGGGCGACGCTTGGGGTGCGGCGGATCATGGTGGTGGTCTCGTCGGCCGTCAGGACCAGCTGGACCTGTTCAGCCGAAGCGTTCGTATTGGCGCCATCAGGATGGTCAAGCGGCAGGGCTCGTACGCGCTCCCAGGACAGGTCCAGCCAGGCACGCATCTCGGCACGCAGCTCGTCCGAGTCGGCTCGTCGCTTCAGAGCCCGCGCCCAGTCCTCGAACGAAGTCGGAATGGGTGGGAGCTGGACACTGCTGCCGCGCTCCGCTCCCTCGTAGAGCGCTTCGAAGTCCTCCCAGAGCGGCGGCCAGGACAGCGGATCCATCACGAAGTGGTGTGCAACGACCAGCAGGCGCTGCGCACCGTCACCAAGGTCGAACAGCTCGACACGGATCAGCGGACCACGCTCGAGGTCGAAGCTCTCCTGCAGCTCGCGCGCGCGACGCTCGAGGGCAGCAGTGCGTTCCGTCGTTGCCACACCGGAGAGATCGCTACGCGCGAAGGGTGGCGGGTCTGTTACCGGGGCGAGCGCTGAGACCCAGCCGCTGCCATCGCGATGGAAGCGCAGCCGCAGGGCATCGTGTCTGGCATACAGGGTCGCGATCACCTGCCGCGTCTTCTCGGGGTCGAGGGGGCGTGAGGGGACGAGCAGAACGCCTAAATTCCAGTGCTCCGGATGCGGCGATGCGCGTTCCTCCATATAGCGAGTGACGTTGGGCAGCGCTGGGATCGGCGTCGTTTCGGCGATGCTCGTCTGCGCCGCGGGAGCTGGCTTGCCATCCGACACCCGGTGGATGGTCTTCTGCGTGAGCTTGCGCTGCCATTCCGTCGTATAGGGCTGCTGTCGGCTGCGGCCGTCGACCAGCGCGGCGAGATCTGCCAGGACCGGATTGCTCGTGACATCATTCAGCGACACCTCACGATCGAGCGCCACCGCTAGCCTGACTGCGGACAGCGATGTCCCGCCCAGATCGACGAAGCTGTCCCTTCGGCCGATCCGGCCCTCGGGGATACCTCAGCACCGAAGCCCATGCCGACACCAATCGTTTCTCGGTCGGCGTAGTCGGGGGCTCCGGGCTCACCTCCGCCGTGTCAAGCTCTGCCGCCATAGGCCTGAGTCGCTTGCGGTCGATCTTGCCGTTAGCGGTCAACGGCAGATCCGTCATCCAATGGATGGTCGACGGCACCATGTACTCGGGCAGCGACTCACCCAACTGCTCCCGCATCCGATCGACTTCGAGCGCTTCGGGGCCGCAGTAGAAGGCGACCAGTTGGTGGCTGCCATCGGCTCGATCGGCGACCACGACGGCGCCGTTGCGCACGCCCGGAACCCGTAGGAGCGCGCTCTCGATGTCGCCGATCTCGATCCGGAAGCCACGGATCTTCACCTGGGCGTCCCGTCTGCCCAGGAACTCCAGCTTGCCGTCCGGTCGCCAACGGCCGTAGTCACCACTTCGGTACAGGCGGTTGCCGGGGCGGATCGGGTCTGGCACGTACGCCATCCCGGTTCTCTCGGGATCATTGATGTAGCCGCGGCCCACGCAGATGCCCGAGAAGACGATCTCTCCCGGGGCGCCGAGCGGCACCGGCGCGAGGTCCTCGTCGACCACGTAGACATATACGTTGCTGATGGCACGACCGAGCGGTACGCGATCTCCCTCTGGAGGCCGCTCCATGACTTCGTGGTTGGTATCGTCGGACGTCTCGGTCAAGCCATATGCATTGACGAGTTTGACAGCCGGCATGGCCGCGAACCAGCGTTCGGTGAGCTCCTTCTTCAGCGCCTCGCCAGTGACGGACACGCACCGCAGGTTGGGCATCTCGCGAGGATGACGATCGAGGTACGACAGGACGACCTCGAGGTACGACGGCACTACCTGCGTCACCGAGACGCCGTGATCGATGATCGTGTCCACGAACCGTTCCACGTCCAGGATGACGTCCTGCTCGATGATCAGGGTCTGCCCACCGACCAAGAGGGCGCCGACCAGTTGCCACAGCGAAATGTCGAAGCACTGTGGGGCGACCTGAGCGACGACCTGGCCCTCGCTGATCCCCAGATCATCGAGCTTGGCGTAGATGTGGTTCAGCATGCCCTTCTGCTCGCACATCGCGCCCTTGGGCTCACCCGTGGAGCCGGACGTGAAGTAGATGTAGGCGAGTTGGTCCGGCTTGACCTCGACGCCGAGGTCGCCGTCCTCGTGACCCTCCTGGAACGCGTCGTCCATGAAGAGCGTCTGGACGTCGGGCATCGACTCGAGCGCAGCCTCGAGGGTCGTGGTGCTGCCTCGCTCGGCGAGCACGAGGGCGCACTCGGAGCGCGTGAGCATGGCCCTGATCCGAGCGGCCGGGAAGTGGGGTTCGATGGGCATGTAGACGCCGCCGGCTTTGAAGACGGCGATGACGGCGGCCATCCAGTCCAGATTACGCTCGCTCACGACCGCGACGATGCCCTCCGGCATCAACCCCAGCGCCAGCAGGGCCCGCCCGAGTATGTTGGCGCGCGCGTTGAGCTCGCGATAGGTCAGCGAATCCGCGCCACACGTGGCAGCAACGGTGTCCCGGTGAGTTCGCACCCGTAGCTCGAACAGCTCATGGAATCGCCGGTCCGGGAGCTCACGGCGCGGCCCGGCCAGTCCTTCGACGAGGAAGTGCAACTCATCGGCCGAGACCAGAGTCTGGTGGGTGTGCGCGGCGGACGGGTCGGACGCCAGCGCTTCAAGCGCGGTGAGGTGATAGCCGGCGATCCTGGCGGCGCTGCCCTCATCGAGCGCGTCGGTTCGGTAGCGCAACTTCAGGATGAGCTCGCCGTCATCTTGTGCGAAGTCGACGGCGAGCACCGTCTCCGCGGCGAGGTCCAGGCCTCGACCGCACGGATCGAACACGTCTTCGAGGACCTGGTCGACAAGTTCCAGCTCGCTCTGCAGATCGTCGAACGGATACGCCGAGTTGGCCTCGAATTCTGTCACGACTCGATGGGTGCTCAACAGCAGCGTCGTCCACGAGCGAGTCTCCGTCATCACCCGACAGGGCAGCGGCGGTCCCCCCTCCCTCGGGACGTAGCCCAGCGATACGCTTGTCTCCCCAGACAGCGTGGCCAGCACCTTGGCGTGGGCCGCGAGTACCACCGAGCACAACGGCAGGCCCAACTCATCCGCCACGCTGCGCAGCGACGCAGCAAGATCTCCGGACACCGTGACGTCGTGGGTCTCGATGCCCGGCACCGGATGGAGGGTCCATCGCGGGATGGCGGTGAACCCGCCGCTACCCAGTACAGCACGCCAGTACTGCCGTCTTGCCCTGTCAAGCGTCGTCATCGAGCCCCTCTCAGCGTGCCCACCCGTGCCAATGCTCGGGTCGCGTCGAAGTCCGCAGCTGAAGTCGGTGGGCAAACCTCCTGAGGAGCCTGCCGAAACACGGTCCGACATCACCCCTGCCTGCCACTCGCAAGACGTCGGTCGCCGTCGGCGCACGCGCGCACGCCCCCAGACCGCTCATCGACGAACTAGCGCCATCCCGCGAGTCTGGGACCTGATTTGTGACCTATCTACTGGTCTTGTGGGGTTTCCGTTGACGGAAGACACCGACTGCCGCACTGGAAAGGGCGTCGAGCGGACCCGCCGGGCGATCCCAGCCCTCCAAGGGTTGTTCGCGCTCAGTCCGAACCTCTCCTCTATCACCCGAGGGAGCCCAGGCTCCGTCACTTCACCCACCCACCTTCAGGGCTGAGTGCCCGGCCGCGTGGAGGGACCAGTAGCCAAGTCCACTACTTGCACGCGGTCGTATACTTAAACCGACGGTCGGTTTATCGACAGGGAAATCCCGTGCCCCGCACTCGCAAGCCCAAGGAATACGCGATCCGGCAAGAGGCGTTCATCGACGCTGCCGAGCGCCTCATCCGCACACGGGGCTACGAGCAGATGACGATCCAGGCGGTCCTGGACGAGGTCGGCGCCTCAAAGGGCGCCTTCTACCACTACTACGATTCCAAGGAAGCGCTGCTCCAGGCCGCGACGGAACGCATCGCCTCCGCGGCGCTGGCGGTGATGGAACCGATCGTGGCCGATCCGGAGACCAGAGCAGACGAGAAGCTCCAGCGAATCTTCCTGGCGCTGGGCGCGTGGAAGGCCGAACGGCGCGAACTGATGCTCGGCTTCCTCGACATATGGCGATCCGACGCCAATGCCATCGTGCGCGAGAGGATCCGTCGACTGTCCATGGCCACGATCGGCCGACCATTCGCCGAGATCGTCCGCCAGGGTCAAGCCGAGGGCACCTTCAGGGTCGACTCGCCCGAGCACACCGGACACGTCCTGTGGTCGTTGTTCGAGGGCCTGGGCGATGTGGCGATCGACCTGCTCGTGAGGTGGCAGACGGGCACCGCCACGATCGAGGACATCAGGCAGGCCTTCGCCGCCTACGACCGCGCCACCGAGAGAGTCCTGGGGCTCCGGCAGGGATCGTTCCACTACCTCGATGACCAGACGCTGCACGTCTGGTTCGACTGACGACCGAAGCGCGAAAGGACATCCATGACCGCCATCATCGAGATCGAGCAGCTGACCAAGTCGTACGGCTCGCATCGCGGCATCATCGACGTGGACCTCGACGTCGGACAGGGC
The DNA here is from genome assembly GCA_963778955.1 of uncultured Chloroflexia bacterium. Lineage (GTDB taxonomy): Bacteria > Chloroflexota > Limnocylindria > Limnocylindrales > CSP1-4 > JAFMJV01. Next base: position 1,311,251 of record CAVZWI010000001.1, on the reverse strand, counting down.
GAGGTCTTCGGTTTCCTTGGTCCCAACGGTGCCGGCAAGACGACGACCATCCGGGTGCTCCTGGACCTGATCCGGCCGACCAGCGGGCGCGCGCGGGTCTTCGGCATCGACTCGACGGCCGATCCGGTGGCCATCCACCGACGCATCGGCTACATCCCCGGCGAGTTCACGCTCTATGACCGCCTCAGCGGTCGCCAGACGCTGCAGTACTTCGCCAACCTGCGCGGCGGCGTCGACGCTGCCTACCAGGGTTCGCTCATCGAGCGCTTCGACTTCGACCCCAGCCGGCGCTTCAAGGAGTACTCCAAGGGCAACAAGCAGAAGGTGGGCGTGATCATCGCCCTGCAGCACCGACCTGACCTGCTCATCCTCGACGAACCGACCTCCGGTCTCGATCCGCTCGTGCAGCAGACGTTCTTCAGCACGCTGCGGGAAACCGTCGCCGACGGGGCCACGGTCTTCCTCTCGAGCCACATCCTGTCGGAGGTCGAGAAGAGCTGTGACCGCGTGGCCATCATCCGCGAGGGTCGCCTGGCCACGGTCGACACCGTCGAGGGGCTGCGCGACCTGGCGCATCACCAGGTGGAGTTGCGCTTCGCCGGCCCTGTCCCCGAAGCCGAGTTCGCTGCCCTGCCAGGCGTCAGCGACGTGACGGCCGATGACCACGTCTTGCGCCTGCGCGTGTCCGGCGCCATCACGCCGGTGGTGCGGGCCGCCGCGCGCTTCGAGCTGCTCGACTTCGTGAGTCGCGAGCCCAGCCTGGAGGAGACGTTCCTGGCCCAATACGGTGGGGTCCCCACGGAGGTGGACAGCCATGTCGGTTGAAGCCGGTGCACCGCGCCAGGCGGTGACCATCTCGCCCATCCCGTTGCGGCATCGTCTGTATGGGTTCGGCAGCATCTACGGCAAGACGCTGCGTGATTCGCGCCTCGCCTTCCTCATCATCACGGGCATCCTGGCAGGTATGATGCTGGCCGCCGGAGCGGCCATGGAAAGCGTCTTCCCGACGCCCCAGGCACGCGCCGACATCGACGCCCTCATCGGCAGCATCCCAGCGTCGATGGCCGGCCTCTTCGGCGATCCCATCGACCTGGGCACGCTGCCAGGTGTCATCAACTGGAAGTACGGCCCCTTCTTCGTGCTGGGTGCGGGGCTGTGGTCGATCCTGGCCCTTTCCGGGACGCTCGCCGGGGAGGCCAGCCGGGGCAGCCTCGATTCTCGTCGCTGCCGCTCCGTTCGGCAAGCGTCGCATCGCCCTCGAGAAGGTGGCAGCCCACCTCACCGTGATGGCGGCGTCCATGGCCATCCTGGCCGTCACCGCCTGGGGTACCGCCGCAGCATTCGGCGACGCCGCCCTCGGTGACGCCATCCCGCCCCTGGCGGCCATCGGCTTCGCCCTCTGGGTGGGTCTCGTAGCCCTCGCCTTCGGCGGATCGGCGTTCGCGCTCTCGCCGCTCCTCGGCCGCGCCGGAGCCGCCGGCGTAGCTGGCGCGATCATGGCCGGCGGCTGGATGGCTCACGGCTACGCCTCGCTCGACCTCATCGCCGTTCTGACGCCCTTCCGCTGGACGGCATCCCAGGCGGCCATCGTGGGAGTCTACGACTGGCCCTCGCTGGTCCTCACCGGCGTCGTCGCGGCGGTCCTGCTCGGGATCGGCGTCGAACTCTTCGCGCGGCGCGATCTGGGCGTCACGGCCGGCATCCCGGGCCCCGCGCTTCCTCGGGCGACCCTCGGGACCGGAGGTCCGGCCGCGCGCGCCTTCGGCGACCAGATGCCACGAGCCCTTTCGTGGGGTATCGGCCTGGGTCTCGTCGGGCTGCTGCTGGCGTCGTTGGTCGGATCCCTGTCGGACGAGCTGGCCAGCCAGCCTGGGTTCATGGATCTGTTCCGGACCCTGTTCCCCGGCTTCGACCCGACGACCGCAGGCGGCTTCCTCCAGATCTACGCCCAGTTGCTCTTCATCGTGGTGGGCTTCGCGGGCGCGACGTTCGTCAGCCGTTGGGCCTCGGATGAGACCGGCGGGCGCCTGGAAGCGCTGCTCGCCACACCCCTCACGCGAGGGCGCTGGGTCGTCTCGGGCGGCATCGCCGCCATCGTCGCGGTGGCGGTGATGACAGTCCTTCTGGCATTGGGGATCGGTATCGGTGCTGTCTCTGCGGATGTCGAAGCAGGCAGTGCCATGGCAGGTTCGGCCGCGCTGGGGCTGTACGCGGCTGCCGTGATCGGCGTCGGCGTCGGCATCGGCGGCCTCTGGCGGGCGTCGCTGGCGGCCGAGCTGGCGGCCGTCTTCGTCACCGCCACGTTTCTCATCGACCTGTTGGCGCCGCCGCTCGGGCTGCCCGACTGGTTCCACCGCCTGGCGCTGACGGCCAACCTGGGACAGCCCATGATCGGTTCGTGGGACTTCTTCGGCGTCGTCGCCTGCGTCGTCATCGCCGCTGGCGGCATCGCCGTGGGCGCCTGGGGAATCGGTCGCAGGGACATCGCCCGCTGAGTCGAGGCTCGGCGGGGATTCGCCGACCGAGCCAGGCGTCCTTCAGATACCGATGACCGAGACGCGATCTTGGGTCGTTTCGGCATTCACGAGCGATCTTAGGTCGCCTGGGTCGCTCGTCAAGATCGAAGCCGGCGCACCAGTGATGGCGTCCGCTGCCACGATGACATCGACCACATCCGACGTACCTGTACGACCGAGCAACTCACCGGCACGATGGGCAGTCAACACCATGGTTGGTAGGAACCTGTCGACAGACTTCAGGACGCGGTCGACACGGGCTCGGTAGTGAAAGCCGCGGTGCACCTGAGCGATGACCGGAGTCGGTACGACGATCGTGTACTTGCGCCGAACAGAGCGCGCGACCGCGGCCCGCGTGTTCGTGTCTCCCCGAGCCAAGTCGTCGCGCACACGCTCCGCGACGATCTCCCGCAGGGGAGCCTCGCCAAACCTTAGGTCCTGCAGCTCCCGGCACCGCCGTTGCTGGTACGGCACAGCAACGATGCAGGCCTTGTCTCGCGCTCCAGGAGAGGACGCAGCGCCTCGCGGTGGGAACATCATCGGCAACGTCGGCGTCATGCTGGGAACGCGCGCCCAGTCCTTCGGCGTGCCCAAGGGGGAGGAGCCCAGCATGCGAGCACTCGGAACAGCCACCACGACCGCCGTCATCCTCGGCCTGCTCGGAGGAGCCAGCGGTGCCGCAGCGGCCCCGGAAGCGGCCCAGATCGAGCTACACCAGCCAGCCGGACCGACTGGCCGTGTTCCTCAACGACGTGGCCTTCGCACAGGACGCCGTGTCACTGCCGGGCGGCGTCGATGTGCGCGTGGTGCTGCCGGACACCATCTATCCCGACACGCTGGTGCTGCGCGAGAACGGCGAGCGCGTCCCGGACTACCGACTCGATCGCAGCAGCGGCCAGCTGGCCATCCGATGGCAGAGCGCGACCGACAGCGAACTGCGCGACGTCACGCTCGACTACCTGCTGGGCGGCGTCGGCTGGCGGCCCACCTACGACATGTGGCTGGGCGCCGATGCCGATGAGACCGTGGACTTCGACTTCTTCGCCGAGATCTCCGATGGCGCCTTGCGCCTGGACGAGGTGGAGACGCGCCTGGTTGCCGGGTTCGTGGACCTGTCCAGCCCCGTCGCGCCGATGGCCAGGTACAGCGCCAACCAGCTGTTGGCCGGCTACGAGGACGGCGTGGTCGAGCCGACAGCGCCAACCGGGCAGGTCGATATCCAGCACATCTACGACGTGGGCGACCTGACAGCCGAACCCGGGGACACGGTCTATGCCCAGATGGTCGGCCAGACCCTGCCGGCGCGGCGTCTGCAACTCTGGAACGCCAATACCGATGGGCAGGTCAGCGTCATCTACAAGGTCAGCAATGAGAGTCGATCAACCCTTCGCGGCAGGTGTCGTCCGCTCCTACCAGGACGGACTCTTCGTGGGCAGTGATGACATCGAACTCACGCCGGTCGGCAGCGAGGGCAGCGTCACCGTGGGTCACCTCCAGGACGTGCGCGTCAAGCGCGCGGAGACGCAGAGCGCGGTCGACATGGGGCGCTTCGACTACCAGTCCAAGGTAGAGCTGACCATCAGCAACTTCACGCCCACCACGGTCCACATGGAGATCGTCGACTATCTGCCGCCGCAGGCGGAGGAACTGCAGGCATCCATCGAGCCGCAGCTTGAAGCCGGCAACATCATGCGCTGGCAGATCTCGGTCGAGCCTGGCGACGAGATGGTCATCAGCTACGAGTACCTCATCGACTGACCAGGCTCGTCCCTCCCGTCCGGAATCCCAGATAGACCGAACAAGTCCGGCCCGACTGGGCCGCCGCAGGCCGGGGACGAGGGTTAGGTATGCCTGCAACGCGGCCGGAGGAGTCGACCGGACCCGCAGGCCCGATGCGCGAGACCGTACCCATGCCCCTGAGGGCATCGTCCTGCATGCTCAGCGGGTGCGATCGGCCCAGTCACCGGTCGTGCCGCCACGGAACGGGCTGTGGTGTTCGCTCTATCTGGGAATCGCGCCCGTTGGGCCCACCGTGCGCGACGGCGAACGTGGTCGGCCGGCCGCCGGCGAACGTGGTCGGCCGGCCGCCGGCGAACGTGGCAGACCGGCTAGCGGCGGACGTGGTCGGGCAGCGCCGCCTCCAATGCCGGATAGAGCGCGTCGTTGGTGGCGATGACGGGGCCGCCTTTGCGCAGCGCATCGCCAGCGAGGAAGTCGTTCACGCGGCCACCGGCCGCCTCCACGATGGCCACGCCGCCGGCGCCGTCCCAGGAGTTGAGGTGTGACTCGATGTAGCCGATGAGCCGCCCCGCGGCGACGTAGGCGAGCGACAGCGCACCCGAGCCCTCGCGGTAGTAGACGACGCCCTGGCGCAGCAACGTGTCCACGATGGGCAGGATCTCGTCGGGACCGATGCGCGGCGACATACCGATCGACAGGAGGCCGTCATCAAGGCGCGTGCTGTCCGACACGTGGATGGGGCGACCATTCAGGCTGGCACCTTGCCCGCGACGGCCCATGAAGATCTCAGCCCTTGCCGGCGCCGCCACGAAGCCCATCTCCAGTCGGCCCTCGCGCGCGAAGCCGACGGACACGCACCAGGACGAGAGCTCGCACAGGAAGGGCTGGGTGCCGTCGATGGGGTCCACGATCCAGATGTCAGTGGCGCCCTCCACCTCGTTGTGGCCGAACTCCTCGCCGAAGAAGGCATCGCCCGGGAAGCGCGCCTCGATGGCACCCCGGATGAGCTTCTCCACCTCGGCGTCAGCTTCGGTGACCATGTCCTGGGTGCCCTTGGAGCGGACCGTCAGTGAACCCTGGCTCTCGTAGTACCGCTGCGCCAGGGCCGCCGCCTCCGCGATCAACTCCGCTCCGAACTCGAAGCGCTCGGTCAGTCCGTCGTTCATGTCCCATCCTCTGCCCACAGCCAGGCGGCGCCACGCACGCCACTGGAGTCGCCGTGCACCGACTTGACGATGGGCGTCGTGAACACCGTGGTGAAGGTGTACTTGACGATCTCGGCGGGCAGCCGCTGGTATAGCTCGTCCACGTTGGACATGCCACCGCCGAAGACGAAGATGTCCGGATCGAGCGTGTTGACCACGACCGCCAGCCCTCGAGCGACACGGTCGATGTAGCGGTCCAGCAGCTCGCTCGCGAGCGCATCGCCCGAACGGGCCAGTGCCACGATGGCCGAGCCATGCAAGCGCGTACCCGACGCGGCCTCGTACTGCGCCTGGAAGGCGCGACCTGAGACCCACGTCTCGATACAGCCGACCATGCCACACCAGCAGGTCTCACCGGGTATCTCGTCGGCCCGGGTCCAGGGCAGTGGGTTGTGCCCCCAGTCGGCAGCGTTGTTGTTGGGCCCGTGATGGGCGCGGCCGTCGATGGTCACCCCGGCACCGACGCCGCTGGCGAAGTTGGCACCGAACACGACGCGGTAACCGGCGCCGGCGCCATCGCGCGCCTCCGATGCGGCCAGCAGGTCGGCATCATTGACCGCCCGGATCTGGCGGCCACCCAGCGCCTTGCGCAGGTCCTGTTCCACCGGTTTGCCGATCATCCAGGTCGAGCTGGCGCCCTTGCCCAAGCCCGTCGTGGGGTCGATCGACCCGGGGATGCCGACGCCGACGCGACCCACCGGGCCGACAACCGCCTCAGCGCGATCGACGAGTTCGGACATCACCGACAGGCAGGCGGCGTAGTCCCCTCGCGGCGTGTCCTCGCGTTCGCGGAAGTGCTCCACGCCATCGGGTGACATGGCCACAGCCTCGATCTTGGTCCCACCCCAGTCGACACCGATCAGCATTCCACGAGTATGCCGCGGAAGACGACTACAGTGTCTGACGACATGCTGGCATCACCGGTCGACCGCTTCCGACGTACCATCGTCACCCGCACCATGGGTCTCTTCGCGCACGGCTCCGACCCCATGGCCCACACGCTCGACTACGTGGGTGACCCCGGGCTCTTCGGCCCCGACTCGATCACCTGGGAGGTGGTGGGTGACGTCGCTGGTTTCGTGGCCGGCATCCGTGCCCTCCTCATCCAGGCGGCGCACCCGGAGGTGGTGGCCGGGGTCGTTGACCACTCGCGCTATCGCGAGGACCCCCTGGGTCGGCTGTCGCGGACGTCCGACTACGTGACCGCCACCTCGTACGGCGCCATGGCGGAGGTCGAGCAGGCGGTGCGCATCGTGCGGGCCGTCCATCGGCGGGTGGTCGGTGCGTCCCATCGCGGGGTCCCCTACCGAGCCGATGATCCGCCATTGGCGGCCTGGGTGCACAACTCCCTGACCGAGTCCTTCCTCGTCTGCAACCAGGTCTACGGCGCGCGGCGACTGAGCCAAGCCGAGGCCGACGAGTTCGTGCGCGAGCAGGGCCGCATCGGCCGACTGCTCGACGCCGACCCGCTGCCGGAGACCGCGGCCGAGCTCTCGCGCTGGATCGCCGAGCATCCGGCCGTCGGACCCTCCCCGGGCATGCGTGAAGCCGTCGCGTTCCTGCGCCGACCACCCCTCGATCCGTCGGTGCTGGTGGCGTACCAGGTGCTTGGGAGTGCGGCCATCGTGACCCTGCCCCCTCGGATCCTGCGCACGCTCGGTCTGCGACCGCGGCCGGCCGCCCGAGAGGTCGGCCTGGCAGCGACGGCCGGCATGCGCTGGGCACTGGCCGCCTCACCGCGCTGGCGCCAGGCATTGCTGCGCGTCGGCGCACCGGTCGACGAGCGACGTTTCAAGCAGAAGGTGCCATTCGAGACCCCGGAGGCCGCATGACCTTGTTCCAGGAGCTGGAGCGCATCAACGAGCGTCCCGACGTCTATTCGCGTTACACCGCGGACGCACTCTGGTCGTCACCGGACATCTCCGAGATGATGCTGCGCTACCACCTCGATGGCGAGGTCGACCTGGCCTCACGCCGGACCGAGTTCATCGAGGCCTCCTTCGCGTGGATCGCACGCACCTTCGACCTGGGCCCGGGGAAACGCCTCATCGACCTCGGCTGCGGTCCTGGGCTCTATGCCAATCGGCTGGCACGGACAGGTACGTCGGTGACCGGGGTCGACTTCTCGCCTCGCTCGATCGAGTACGCGCGGGAGCGGGCCGAGCAGGATGGGCTGGACATCGACTATCGGCTGGGCGACTACCTGGAGCTCGATATCGAGTCCGGCTACGACCTGGCCAGCATGATCATGTGTGATTACTGCGCGCTCAGCCCCGAGCAGCGCGGTCGGCTGTTGCGTCGCGTCGGGGAGCTGCTGGCGCCTGGCGGGGCGTTCCTGTTCGACGTCTACTCATGGGCCTATCTGGAGACGTGGGAGGAGATGGCCGCCTACGGCCCGGACATGATGGACGGCTTCTGGTCGACGAAGCCCTACTACGGCTTCCAGAACACCTTCAAGTACGAGGACGCCAAGGTGGTGCTGGAGAAGTACCTCATCGTCGAGGCGGACCGCAGCACCGAGTACTTCAACTGGTTCCAGCACTTCTCTCTGGAGTCGCTCACGGCGGAGGTCGAGGCGGCAGGCCTGCGGGTCGACGCGGTCTACGGCGATGTCGCCGGCGAGCCGTACGAGCCCTCCCTGCCCGAGTTCGCGGTGGTGGTGAAGCGGCCGGACGATGCGGCATGACCGCCCGACGCGCACGGCCATCGCGACTGGCCAAGCTGGGCTTCGCCATCCCGGTGTGGCTCTACCGCGCCCACCTCGGCTTCCTCTTCAGCGGTCGCGTCGTGGCCATCGTCCACCATGGCCGCAAGTCGGGGAAGCGCTACGTCTCCGGCCTTGAGGTGTTGACGAGGACCGGTGGCGAGCTGTTCGTCTTCTCGGCCTGGGGGAGGAAGGCCGACTGGTTCCGCAACATCGAGGCCGGCGGCGTCGATGAGCTGTGGGACGGCCGGAGGCGGTACGACAAGGCCACCTTCCGACTCATCCAGCCAGACGAGGCGTACGAAGTCCTGGAGCACTACGAGGTCGAGCACGAGCGGACGGCAAGGCAGACGCTGCCGCGGATGTTGCCCGGCTACGACTTTGGCGCCAGCGCCCGTCGAACGCTGGCGGAGACCGGCACCATCATCGCCTTCAAGCCGGGGTCAGCGCGGACCTGACGACCGTCCGGGCGCACCGCTGCGACGGCGACTCCGCTGACTAGGAGCGCGGTGCGATACTGCCAGCCACCGCATGCTCGATGCGGCAAGGCGCCAGCGGCGGAAGGGACCAGTTCGTGGGCAGCAGCGACATCTCCATCGTCTCCGTCAGGGACGGCATGGTGGTCGAGCCCGGCACCATCGATGAGTTGCCCGCGCTCCTGGTCGACGAAGGCTCGGTCGTCTGGATCGACCTGACCGATCCGCCGGCGGAGCAGGTGCACACCCTGGCCTCGATGCTTGGCGTCCATCCCGTCGTGGTCGAGGACATCGTCGAAAGCGACGCCAGATCGAAGCTCGAGGAAGTGGACGAGATCCTCCACATCGTCCTCTTCGCGCTGACGCGCGATGACCAGACCAAGCTCCACAAGGTCGACTTCATCCTGGGCCGCCGATCCCTGCTGACGGTCCATCCGTCGAGCTGGGACATCCGCGCGGCGCACCAGCTCAGGGCCGGACCGGGAACGGTCATGCGGCGCGGACCGGACGCGCTGCTGTGGGCCTTGTGCGACGCCGTCGTGGACGGCTACTTCCCGGTCTTCGACCAGTTGGCCGACGAGATCGATCGCCTTGAGGACCGCATCCTCGAGCGTCCCGATCGCGAGACGCTCCAGAAGGTCCTGGACATGAAGCGGGAGCTCATCAGGATCCGACACGTCATCGCTCCCGGCCGCGAGGTCTTCAACCAACTCACCAGCCGCGAACACGAGGTCATCGGCGAACCTCAGATCTTGTACTTCCGCGACATCTACGACCACCTGGTCCGGCTGACCGACGAGTTCGACAGCTTCCGGGAACTGACGGCTTCCACCATCGAGCTCTACCTCTCGACGGTGAACAACAACCTGACGGTGATCATGAAGCGACTTACCGGCGCCACCGTCGTGCTGGCCGGGATCGCCGCGGTGGCTGGGATCTTCGGCATGAGCGAAGCGGCCTCAGCGCTGGATGGCCGAGAAGGCGTTGGGTTCTGGATCGTCAGCGTGGTGACCGTCGTCATCGCCGGGGCCGTGCTGGCCGTGCTGCGCCGCATCGGCTGGGTCTGATCGATCAGGCCGCCTGGTCAAGCGCTGACTGGAGCGACATCGCGTAGCCCTTGCTGGTGTACGTGGCGCCCGAGATGAGGTTGATGTTCGCGCTCTGTGCCTGCAGCGCCTCGTCGTGCAGGATCGGCTCGACATAGTTGCTGATGCGGGCCGAGTAGGAACGGTCGAAGGGCAGTTGCAGGGCTTGGACATCAACGATCGAGTTGCCATCGAGCGTCACCTCCACCTGGATGCGACCGTACGGTGTCCGCACCGCCTGGCCGGTCAGGACCTGTTGCGCCGGGGCTGGCGGCTCGGTGGCCGGCGGGTCCGTGGGCGGGATGTCGGAGGCCGGCGGATTCGATGGCGGAGCGATCGTCGCAAGGGGTTCGGTCGCCGGTGGCATGGATGGCGCTGGAGGGCCGAGCGGCTCGCCGGCGCTGGCGATCAACACCCCACCCGGGCCACTCGCGAACATGTCCGAGGGCGACTTGAAGCTGAACAGCATGGCCACGGCCGTGGCGGTCAGGACAAGGGCAGCGAGACCGCGACGCGGGACCCGGCTCGGAGGGCGACGGCTAGAAGGCGAAACGTTCGGCATGGACCTGGTCTCCTCGCAGGCCGAGCTTCCTCAGGCTGCTGCGCACATAGGTGATGAACCCTTCGGAGCCGCTGACGAAGACGTCCCGCACGGCGTAGTCGGGGATGATCCGGGCGATGGCCGCCGGCGACAGCGGCTCGCCGCCCAGGTGGGGATCGTTACGACGTCCCACCAGGTAGATGACAGAGACGCCTCGCCTCCGGGCCAGTGCGTCGAACTCGCCTCGAAAGGCGACTTCAGCCCACGACGAGGCACGGTAGATGAGCACCACGTCCCCGTGGTGCCGGGGTAGCTCATCCATCATCGCCCGGAGCGGCGTGATGCCGATGCCCCCCGCGATGAAGAGCGCTGAAGATCGGGTGAGGCGGTCGGCCGTAAAGGCGCCATAGGGGCCCTCGGCCAGGACGCGCACGCCCGGCTGCAGGCGCTGGGCCAGGCCGGAGTCGAGTCCGTCGTCCTTTACGGTGATCCTGAGGTACTGCCCGTTGGGCGCAGCCGAGAGTGAGTAGGGGTGCGCTCGCCACCAACCGCCCCCGGTCAGGAAACGCCACTGGAAGAACTGACCGGCACGGGCCGCCAGGCGCTCGAGGTTCCGGCCGGTGATGTAGATGGAGACGACACCCGGGCCCTCCCCCACCACGCTTGATACGACCAGTCGATGGCGCAAGTTCAGGATGATCGGCGAACCGACGCGGAACACCAGCAAGAGCCCGAAGGTGATGACGTAGAGCGCCACCCAGTAGGCCCTGGCGATCGGATCATTGAGGAAGTCGGTGCCGACGGCGAGCGCATGGAGGAAGGCCAGCGCGATGCCGACGTAGGCGTACAAGTGGAGCCCGTACCACGTCTCGTACGAGAGGCGCGAGCGGATGGCGCGCATGGAGCTCAGGCCCACGGCCACGAACATCACGAACCCCACCGTGGCCATGAGCACGTACGCCTCGTTCATGAGCATCGAGCCCAGCTCGTCCACGACGCCGGCACCACTCGTTGCGGCCCAGCCGATGGTGGTGAAGAGGAAGTGGCCGCTGATGAGCCAGATGCAGGCGAAACCGACCCAGCGATGCCAGCCCACGAGCCGGTCGGTCCCGATGGTGTGGTCGAGCCACGGGCTGCGCGAGAGCAGGATCAGCTCCAACAGGGCCGCGAAGGTGCCGTAGAGGGCGAGCAACTGTCCCGCGGCGGTGGCCAGACCGCCCGCGCCGGTGACCAGGTCGAGCCCGCCGTGGCGGAATCCACATGGCACCGATGAGCAGCGCGTTGGCGGCCACGGCCATGAGGATCTCGTCGGGGCCGATTGACCATCGCCGCGTCGGCGAGGTGCTCCGAGACACGGACCCGGACCGGATGGCGCCCAGGGTCAGGTTCACCGGAGGGTATCCGCGGGACGGGTCCCCAGCTTGACATCGACCTTCTGGGTGCGGCCGTCCCGAAGGACCGTCAGGGTGACCGTGTCTCCAGGCCCGTGCTCGAGGAGCGCCACGTCGAGCTGGTGAGTCGCATCGATGGCCTGGCCATCGATCTTGGTGATGATGTCGCCGTCGCGGAGGCCGGCTTTGTCGGCGGGACCGTTGGCGATGACTCCGGGCTGTCCCGAGCTCGCGTCGCCGCGGATCAACACGCCCTTGTCGACCGCGAGGCCCTCATCCTGGGCAAGCTGGGCATCGATCTCGGTGAAGAAGACGCCGATGTAGGGCCGCTGGATGGCGTCTCCGGCGAGGACCTGCGAGATGATGGGCTTGGCCAGGTTGATGGGGATGGCGAAGCCGATGCCCTGGGCACCACCGGCCATGGCCGTGTTGATGGCCATGACGCTGCCATCCGCGGCAAGCAGCGGGCCGCCGGAATTGCCCGGATTGATGGCGGCGTCGTGCTGGATCAGATGACGCAGGGCCTCTGGCGCCTGCATCCCGCTGGGATCGCCCACGACGACCTCGCGCTCGAGGGCACTCACGATGCCGGCTGTGACGCTACCGGGTAGGTCACCCTCAGGGTTCCCGATGGCCACCGCCAGGTCGCCGACCTGGACGGCGGACGAGTCCCCGAGTGGGGCTGCGCTCAGGTTTGTCGCGTCGATGCTCAGCAGGGCCAGATCGGTCAGCGTATCGACGCCCTGGACGGTGCCCGTGAACTGCCGTCCGTCGGCCAGGTACACGTCCACCGTGGGGTTGTCGCCGACGACATGGTGATTGGTAAGGATGAGGCCGTCCTTGTCGACGATGACGCCCGAGCCCGCGCCTTGGGGGGAGAGGCCGTAGCTTCCGGGGACCGGATTGCCGCCACTCACGATGGCCACCACCGAGGGGCTGGCAGCCTGGGCCACGTCCCTGACGGTGTTGACCGCTGCCACAGCACTGCCGGCCACGGGAGTTACGGCTTCCACGTTGGCGCTGGGCGTGGCGGCCGCCGGGCCGGCCGCGATGGTGCCAGTGGCCATGGCCAACGAGCCTCCCGCGAGCGCGGACAGCAGGCACAGCGTCAGCGTCGTCGTCAGCGCCATGCGGCGAGGGGCGCGGGGGGCGCCATGGGCGGGGGGCCGGTGCGGCGGAGGGGCGCTGCCCTGGCCGGAGGGTTGCAGGGTCGGACGCTGCGTGTTCGGGCGCTGCGTGTTCGGGTCGAATGTCATGTCGCTGGGATCCTCAACGTCGGACCTGGGGTCGCGGGACCCATGGGCTCCCGAGGCCCGGGCATCCGACGTCCACCGAACCTGACACGGTTGTAGTGGTCCCAGATGAGAGGCGCATGAGAAACGACGACCGACGATCCCCTGTCGGCCCCTGCCTGGCCGCTGACTCAGGTCCGCGCGACGACCTCCGGGTCTGACCACTCGCCCGAGCCCGCCGGCGCTGCTCCTGGTTCCGGGCTCCGCGACCTCGGCGCCTGTTGCGGCAGCTGCACCGTGAAGCGCGCGCCACCCTCGGGACGGTTGGCAGCCGCGATGTCACCACCGTGTCTCTGTGCGATCGACTGGGCGATGGCCAGCCCGAGACCCGTGCCCTTGCGGTCGGGCTGCCGGCCCCGCCAGAAGCGGTCGAAGACGTGCGGCAGGTCGTCGGCCGGGATCCCACTGCCCTGGTCCTCGACGGTCAACTCGGCCACGTCGTCCCGGGCGCGCACGCGAATGGTGAGGACGCCCTCCGGGGGACTGTGACGCACGCCGTTGTCGGCGAGGATGGTGACCAGCTGGCGAAGCCGCATGCGGTCGCCACGGACCATCACCGGCTCCGGATCGATGGTGATGGTCACCGTCCGCTCACTCGCCAAACGGGACATGGCTGCCGCCACCGTGGCGGCCAGATCGCCCAGCTCCACCGGCTCGAATGCCAGGTCCAGGGCACCGGACTCCGAGCGCGCCAGCAGCAACAGGTCATCGACAAGGCCGGTGATCTGGGTCACCTCAGCCTCGATGTCGGTCAGCGCCCGCCCCACCGAGCGCACCGGCGCGTCGGCGTGCAGTCGCAGGTCCTCGACGCTGGTGCGGATGATGGTCAGCGGCGTGCGTAGCTCGTGGCTGGCGTCCGCAGCGAAGTCGCGCTGGCGACGTAGGGCGCGACGCTGCGCCGCCAAGGAATCACGGATGGGGACCAGGGCGCGACCCGAGTAGAACGCCCCGGCGAACAAGGCCAGGATGATGGCTGCGGCACCGCCCAGCAGCATGGCGTCGAGCATGAGGCTGAGGGCCTCCTGCTCTGCGACGCGATCCTCGACGACCTGGATGGCGGCGACCGAGACCCGACCCCGGGTCGGGCTCAGCACCGATCCCGCGGCCGGTAGGCTCAGCACGCGGAACGGCACCCCGTCCACCGTGGTCGTGCGCAAGTCGCGGCCATCCACGACCGCGGAGCCGACCGAATCCGCATCGGGCAGGTTCGCCGGCCCGCCGGAGCTGGGTCGGAAGACGTAGCCGTCAGCGCTGATGACATAGGCGAAGGTGCCGGAGGTCGTGCCGCCCATGACGCGTTCGAGCGGCGGCATGTCATCGAGGTCCGTGGGCCCGGTCGGGATCAGCTGGGCTACGCGCGCCTCCAGTCGTGCCACGCTGGCATCCTCGAGCAAGCGGCTGACGACGGCGTAGAACGTGCCCCCGAGGACGAGCAGGACGATGAGGGTGATGCCCCCGCTCCAGGCCACCAGGCGCCACCTCGTGGAACGCAGCAAGGCCTGATCGCGTTCTAGTGCGTCACGCTCGACGCCGTCCGGCTCGGGCGACTGCAGAGGGGTGCCCATCGCGTGATCAGGCGCCGCTCAGGCGGTAGCCCACGCCGCGCACGGTGACGATGAGGTCGGCCGCGGCCCCGAGCTTGTCACGCAGGTAGTGCACGTAGGCATCGACCGCGTTGGGCGTCACCTCGGCACCGTACGGCCAGGCGTGGTCGAGCAACTGGTCCCGGCTGAGCGCCTGGCCAGGGTGGCGCATGAAGCACTCGAGCAGTGAGTACTCCCGAGGACTGAGGTCGATGGGGCGATCTTCGAGGAACACCTGGTGCGTCGTTTCGTCAAGGTGGATGGGGCCGTGCGTGAGCACACTCTCCGTCCGTGCCGGCGCGGCGGCGTTGCGGCGACCCATGGCGCGGACCCGCGCCGCAAGCTCCGCGAACGCGAAGGGCTTGACCAGGTAGTCGTCGGCGCCGCTGTCGAGACCGGCGACCCGGTCGGCCACGGTGTCACGCGCGGTCAACATGAGGATGGCCACCGGAGCGGCGGTGGCTCGTAGCGAGCGGGCCACGTCCAGGCCGCTCATGTCCGGCAGCCCGACATCGAGGATGACGACATCGAGGCCACGGCCATCGGACGCCAGGTCCAGGGCCTCCCGGCCGCTCGCGGCGACTTCGACAAGGTGCCGCTCCTCCCTGAGCAGTCGCCCCAGGAGCGTGCGCAGACGATCGTCGTCTTCGACCAGCAGCAGGTGCATCAGCACAGCGTAGCGGGCGTGGATGAGAGATCGCTGAGAGACGATACGTGGCCGGGACACCCGAGCAGCCCGTCGATAGGGTCCGTATCGCCCTGTCCCGGAGGCGGCTGTTCGGAGACCCTACGGGCATGCAGAGCCTCGAGCGCATCCGCAACGTGGTGGCCGGTCGGCCGGTCGACCGTTTGGCGGTGCAGCCGCTGATCATGCAGTTCGCCGCCCGCCACGCCGGCATCGACTACAACGACTACGTGACCGACGGCCGACGCCTGGCCGAGGCCCAGATGGCCATGGCCGAGGAGTACGGCATCGACTGCCTGATGCAATGCTCCGATCCGGCACGTGAGCTCATCGACATCGCGGCCGGTGACGACAGCTCGGTGGAGTGGGCCCAAAGCGGCCCCGCCATCGTGGAATCGCGCGCGCTGCTGCTCGACAAGGGCAAGCTCACCGAGTTGCGGGTGCCTGACCCCATGGCACCGGGACGCATGCGCGACCGCATCGACTCCATCGAGATCATGCGTGAGAACGCCGGGCCGGGGACATCGATCGTGGGCTGGGTGGAGGGCCCCCTGGCGCTGGGCGCCGAGATGCGCGGCCTGTCGGCCCTGATGCTGGACACCTACGCGGACCCCGGGTTCCTCGACGAGCTGCTGGACTTCACCTCACAGGTGGCGCGTGCCTACTGGGGGCCACAGGTGGAAGCCGGAGCCGACACCATCGGCATGAGCGACGCGGCAGCTTCGATGATGAGCCCCGCGCACTACGAGCGCTACATCTTCCCGGCGCAACTCCGTATCGTCGACGACATCCGCGCCCGACGCCCCGATGTCGTCATCCGCCTGCACATGTGCGGTCGCACCGACGACCTGCTGCCGACGATGCTCAAGCTGCCGGTCGACATCTACGAGCTCGACTTCCCGGTCGACCTGGTTCGTGCCCGCGAGGTGCTGGGTCCCGACGAGATCATCCTTGGCAACGTCAACACCGTCGAGGAGATGCTGTCCGGTACGCCGGAGGATGTCTACGCGGCAGCGGCCGAGTGCCATCGGATCTGCGGCTCGAAGCACATCGTCGGCACCGGTTGCGAGGTGTCCCCGGAGACGCCGCCGGCGAACCTGCGGGCACTGGTGGCCTACGCGCACGACCACCTCCCCACGGATGTCCCGGCCGCCTGAACCAGCCGTTCGATGGGATCGGTTCAGTCGGGTGTGTCCTCGGATCCTTCCTGCCCATCGGGCGGTCGGCCAAGTCGCTCCAGGGCGGTGCGCCGGATGGCCTCGACCTCGTCAGGGTCGAGGCCCAGCTCCGCCCCGATCTCGTTGAGTTCGGCCACTTCCGACTGGCTCACGTGGTCATCGGCCGCGCTCACCGCGAAGCCCGTCTGTAACAGCGCCTCGCACTGCTCGCGCGTCGCCACCCGCGCAAACTCACGCGTCACGACGTAGTCCTCGGTAGCCCCGTAGAGCGCACCGAAGCCGAGCGCGCTCTGGACTACCAGCGCCGCCTGCGGCCCGCTCAGCTGACCCACCTCCACGACCGCCTGCTCCATGAACACCCGCTCGGCATCGCTGAAGCCGGGATCGGTGCGCGCTACCCGCGCCAGCACGTAGGCGTAGACCGAGACGAAGCGCCTGGCCTCGAGCGGCAGCGCGTCCAGCTCGCTCGAGATGCGTCGGATGCCCTCGGTGTCGCTGTCGCTCATGGCGTCGACCTTATCATCGGAAGCGACACCGGCCGCGGCGCGCGATCGGGACAGGACCGGAGGCTCGAGCACCGCGTGGACGCCACCCTGACCAACGCCCTCGTCTGGCTGGGCGTGCTCTTCTGCGTCAGTCAGTCGGCCATGTTCTCCGGCCTGAACCTGGCCTTCTTCAGCCTCAGCCGCCTGGAGCTGCAAGTGGCACTCCAGGCCGGCGACACGCGTGCCGAGCGCGTGCTGGCGATGCGCGAGGATGCCAGCTGGTTGCTCACCACCATCCTCTGGGGCAACGTCGCCATCAACGTGCTGCTGACGCTGCTGGTGGGATCGGTCCTGCTTGGCGTGATGGCGTTCGTGTTCAGCACGGTCATCATCACCTTCGGCGGCGAGATCCTGCCACAGGCCTACTTCTCTCGCAACGCGTTGCGTATGGCCTCACGGCTGGCGCCGGTGCTGCGGGCGTGGCAGATCGTGCTGGCGCCGGTGGCGCTGCCCTCCGCTCGGATGCTGGACGCACTGCTGGGCCGCGAGGCCACCACCTACTTCCGCGAGATCGAGCTCAAGGAGCTCATCCGTCAACACATGAACGCAGCTGCCGCGCACGAGGTCGATCGCGTGGAGGCATTGGGCGCGCTCAACTTCTTCGCGCTCGACGATGTGCTGGTGGCGGACGAAGGCGAGCTCCTCGACGAGCGCAGCGTAGTGACCCTGCCGCTACGCGACGATGGCGATGCCACGTTTCGACTACCCACCATCAGTGGCGGCGCCGACGATGCCTTCGTCGAGCAGGTCGATCGCTCCGGTCACAAGTGGGTCATCCTGGCCGACCGGGAGGGCGAGCCGCGCATGGCGCTCGATGCCGACGGCTTCCTGCGTGACGTGCTCGTCCACGGCAGCGAGGCGGAAGTAGCGCACCATTGCCACCGCCCGGTCATCGTCCTGGACTCCCGCCCTGCCCCTCGGCCGCATCATCGGTCGCCTCCAGGCCAGCGGGGTCCGCAGCGACGACGACGTCATCGACAACGACGTGGTGCTCCTATGGGGGGCGCAGCGGCGCATCATCACCGGGGCCGACATCCTGGGCCGCTTGTTGCGCGGCATCTCGCACGGGAGTGGACCCGCGGAGCGCTAGAGCCGGCCCACAGGCATGATGTGCAGGTGACCCCCGTCCCGCCCAGGGAGCCGCGTCGCGGCACCAGCTACTTCAGCCCCGAGCGCGACCGCGACATCCGCAGCGCCGGCATCCGAGCCTGGTCGTTCGTCGGCATCCTGCTGCTGGCGGCCATGGTCTATACCGGCCTCTCGGCGATCTCCAGCTTCGTGCTGCCGCTCATCGTGGCCGTCGTGCTGGGCATGGTCTTCGAGCCCGTGGCCCGACTGCTGACGCGGGTGATGCCGCGTCAAGCTGCCTCGCTGGTGGTCCTGGTCGGCATCATCGTGCTGGCCGTGGTGGCCATCGCGGTCGTGGTCGTGGGTGTCATCGACCAGGGTTCGGAGATCGTGGACCAGACCCAGGCCGCCATCAACCTGGGTCGCGATTGGCTCGCCGAGCGGGGTGTGTCGGTGCTGATCGTCGAAGACGTCCAAGCGCAGCTCAGCACCTTCGTGGACGATGTGCTGCCGGGCTTGCTGTCCTACGTGCCCAGCGCTTTCTCCGGCATCAGCACCTTCCTGTTCAGCACCTTCATCGCCCTGTTCATCCTGTATTTCGTCCTGGCAGAGTGGGAGGTATTGTGCGCCTGGGTCGGGTCACACCTGGGCGTGCCGTCCCGCCTGGGCCAGGGCATCGTCGAGGACGCGACACGCTCGTTCCGCGACTACTTCTACGTGCTGACATTGTCGAGTCTGCCGGTGGCCATCATCGTGGGGCTCACCGCGGTCGTGCTGGGTATACCGCTGGCCTTCACCATCGGCCTCATCACCTTCGTGACCTCGTACGTGCCCTACCTTGGCGCATTGGTCTCGTCGGTCTTCGCCCTGCTCATCGCCTTCGGCTCGGGCGGCATCGTGCCGGCGCTGATCATGCTCATCGTCATCCTGGTCGCCCAGAACGTGGTCCAGCCGATACCTGCAGCGCCAGCTGGAACGCAGCGCGCTGGACCTGCACCCCATCGTCTCGTTCGGCTCGACCATCATCGGCTCCGTGCTGGTGGGCGTGCTGGGCGCCACCCTCTCAGCGCCGACGGTGGCCATGGTGCTGCGCGTGCGCGGTCGCGTCCAGGCATTCGAGGCGGGTGAGATGGACGAGGAGGAGATCGAGGCCATCGCCAACGAGGCTCCGCGGGGTCGATCCGCGGCCGACGGCGGGTAGGCGGTCAGTCAGTCGGCGTCCGGCACACCGATCAGACCGGAGCCATCTCCAGGACGACCGCGTCTACGGCCTCGAAGGCTGACACCATCGACGATGCCGGCACGATGGCCGTGGTCGCTTCTTTGAGCTCAAGGTCAGCGAGGACGATGGCGCCACGCGTGACATGCAGGATCTTCGGACCGGGCGTGGCCATGAGGGCACTGCGCGCTCCCACCACCCGGTGTTCGCGCATCCGGTAGTGCTGGTTGCGCACGAGCTCCCGGACGCCGGGCCTCGTCAGCGGCTCGAGCGAGAAGGCATCGTCGGGATGGAGGCGGATGCTGCCCATCGACTCCGCAGGGTGGAGCTGCCGGGGTGCGCGACCGTATTCGACCGCCCAGTCGTAGATGCGGAAGGTGGTGTCACTGGGGGTCTGCACCTCGGCCACGAAGGTGCCCGCTCCGAGGGCATGGATGAGGCCGGCCGGGACGTGGTGGAACGCACCCGGGACGGCCGGCAGCTCGCCCAGCAAGGGGACGATGCCGGGCGTGCCCATGACCGCCGCGACATCGTCCACCGTCGTCCCGGGCGTGACGTCGAGGTAGAGCGCGGCACCGGGATCGGCATCGACGATGTACCAGGATTCGGTCTTGAGTCGCGCTTCAGGGTGCGTGGCCACGTACTCGGCGTGGGGATGGACCTGGACCGACAGGTGCTCGCGCGCATCGAGGAGCTTGAAGAGCAGTGGGAAACGGCCATCGGCCGTCGGCGACACGGGGCCTAGCAGGGCTTCGGTCGCCTCGGCCACGACGGTCCGCAGCTTGGCTCCAGCGTAGGGACCGTCGAGAACGGTGCTGCTGGGATCGTCGACATGCGGCACGACGTGCTGCGGCAGGTCACACAACTCCCAGCTCTCCCCGATCGAGACCCCGTCGGGCGATGCCTCGCCGTACCTGGCGAAACGATCCCCACCCCAGGGACGCTCGACGAGGACGGGCTTCAGGCGGAACGGTGCGAGTACGGTCATCGGCACATCGTACGAAGTGGCGGACTTTGGCGCGAGATGGTTTCGGTGGCGGCACGGTCTGGCACGTTCGGCCAGAAGTTGCCGAGAGGCACTGATGCGAACGCGTGCGTGCTCTACGATGCCGTCTTCCGACCTGCGAGGAGATACGACATGGCCGACCTGTCGACCGAGTTCACCGGCATCCGATTCCCTAATCCGTTCATGCTGGCCTCGGCCCCGCCGACCGAGTCCGAGTCGAACATCCGCCGCGCCTTCGACGCTGGTTGGGGCGGTGTGGTGACCAAGACCATCGGCCTGCACCAGGTCCACAACGTCCGCGGGCCCAAGACGAAGTTCCTGCGCCTCGACGACGGCGGCTCGCGGGCCTCGATGGCCAAACGCGGCAGCTCGACCGTGATGGCCTCGTGGAACTGGGAGCTCATCAGCGACAAGCCCCTCGATCGGTGGATCGGCAAGCTCTCGGCCATCAAGCGCGACTACCCCAAGCACGTGCTGGTGGCCTCGATCATGGCCGGCTCCGGCTCGGACGAGGAGATGCGCAACTGGCAGACGCTGGTACAGGCGGTCCAGGATGAGGGCGTCGACGCCATCGAGCTGAACTACTCGTGCCCGCACATGGACCGCGACGACATGGGCTCAGGACTGGGCAAGGACGCGGGGCTGGTGTCCACCACGACACAGGCGGTCAAGGAGGTGGCGCGCGTACCGGTTTGGGCCAAGCTGACGCCGGCTACAGCCGACATCGTGGAGGAGGCCGCTGCCACCTTCCGCGGTGGGGCCGATGCCATCGTGTCGTCCAACACCTTCCCCTCGCTGCCACCGATCGATCCCGAGACGCTCGAGTTCGAGGTCAACGTCGACGGCTTCGTGGCACCCGGCGGCCTAGGCGGTCCGGCCATCCTCATGCAGTCGCTGGCCAAGATGGCATCGCTCACCAAGGCCTTCCCGGAGGGCTCCTTCTCCGGTGTGGGCGGCATCTCCAGCTGGGCCGACGCGCTGTCCTACGTCATGCTCGGCTGCGGCACGGTACAGGTGGCGACGGCGGCCATGCTGGACAAGGCCATCGGGCCCAACGTCATCCGGGAACTGACCGAGGGCATGTCCGCCTTCCTCGATCGGCACGCCGAGCGCGGCTGGCGTTCGCTCGACGACTTCCGCGGACTGCGACGAGACGCGGTCGTGTTGCAGTCGCAGATCGGTCGGCCGGCGGGTTCGGGGGCCGACCCGGAAGATCCCGCCGAGGGCTACGCCCGCTGACCCCTGACCTCGCAGCTAGTGCTTAACGGTTCCTTCATGCAGCCGGGTCCAAGGTAGGACCCGATAAGACACCCCGGAACGCGACAGGTGGTCGCCAGGGGCAAGCAGCAAGTTTCGGCTCACCGGAGTCGAGAAGGAGCCTCGAATGTCAGTCATGGCAGTCACGTTCCCCATCCTGCCGGGAAAGGTCCCGGAGTGGCGAACCTGGATGAACGAGTTGAATGGTGCACGCCACGAGGAGTTCGCCGCCTCACGTAGCCGGGCCGGTGTCCACGAACGCACGTTCCTGCAGCAGACGCCCGGAGGCGATGTCGTCATCGTCACGCTAGAGGGCAAGGACCCGGAGCGATCGTTCGCGAAGCTGACGAGTGGCGATGATGCCTTCACGACCTGGTTCAGGCAGAAGGCACGCGAGGTCCATGGCGTGGATATCAGCGCCCCGCTCAACGGATCGTCGTCGCGCCTCGTGGCCGATTCGGACAGCGAGGTCGCACCGACCTAGCAGTCTCCTCCTGCCGCGTCGGCCCCCCCGAAGGCCGCTCGTTCCGACGAGCGGCCTCTTCGTGCCCAACGACCGGCAGGCGAAACCAGAAGATCGCGGCTCCACGGACGCGGTCGCGTCAGCCGATCCGGGCGAGCGGGGTGGTCCAGGCATTCGCAGGAGTAGGATGGACGAAGCGCTTGCCGCGGAGGATTCTCGAGCGGCACCGAGCCGGCATCCGTGGGGCTGTCCCTGCGGTGTCACGCAGAGTCGAACCATGCACCGTCGGCCTCCCTGGCGTGCGGCCGCGCCAGCGGATCGGGCCTCGCCGCTTCTCCGCCCAGCCGCCGGTCGGGGGGCTCGATGACCGTGCCGGTCTTCGTCTCGCTGGGTTCGTTTCTGACCACGCTCCTCGGGGGATGGGCAGCCCTCCATCTCCGTGACTACACGCATCTCGTGCTGTGCTTGGCCGCCGGGTTGATGCTGGGCGTGGTGATCTTCGACCTGTTGCCAGAGGCCCTGTACCAGGATTCTTCGCGGGGATCCTGCTCTACCTCGCGACCTCCGACATCCTGCCCGAGGCCCACGCCCACCACCCGAGCCGGCTGACCATCGCCTGTACGGTGCTGGGTTGTCGCGTTCATGTGGCTGGTGATCGGGCTGGCTGCCTAGACCCTTCCCAGCTGCCGTCCTGACGCGCCTGTGCTCGCCCTCCGCGGTCCGATCGTTCGGAAGCGACCGCACTGAACGGGAAACGTTTGCGCGTCGTGTGCTCATCCAGCAGCAACGAGGACTCGTGCTCCGCGTCGAGGAATTGAAGCGTCAGCAGGGGCTGCTGCTACCTACGGGAAGACCCGCAGACCCAGATTCAGTCTTTCTTCATGTCGCCCGCTCCATCGTTCGCACAACGCGTGGCGTTCGTCCACGCATGATCGGAGGATCCGGAGATGTTTCGGTTCGGACTCGCCATCCCGATGTTGGCAGTCCTGCTCTTGGCCGCGCCGGTAGCCGCCGCCGACGCGACAGGTACACGCTATGCGGCTCCCATCGACGGCCATGGCATCACAGGCAGAGTCGTGGTCAGGGTCGACGCCAACGGCAAGACCGGCATCCTGAAATGGAAGCTCGATGGGTTGCCACCGGGTAGACAGGTGGTCATCGATGTCAACGGTGGGACGTGCAGCGCCGTCGGCGGCAACGTCGTCTGGCACAAGACGCCGCTGCTCAGTGGCACTTCGGACTCAGGCAAGGTAGCGCTCCCGGACGGGTCGGCCGGGTACTTCCTGAACGACTACGCGAACCGGGGCGGCGTCACTGCCACGGTCACCGGTGGTCACCGCTCGACCTGCGAGGCGTTCCGCGCGATGACCTGATCGAGGCCACGTGAAGGACCGAAGGACCACCCGTCGCTACGACGGGTGGTCCTTCGACAACGCGATTCACGAGGAACGCCACCGACGAAGACCTTGCCGGGCACGGTCAACGTTGGTCGGCAGCCTGCTGGTCGGCATCGTGCCGCATCAGCTGTCCCGGATGACCGTCCCGGGTGTAGCGACCGGCAGGCGAAACCAGAAGATCGAGCCTCCACCGACCCGATCGCGATAGCCGATCTGGCCTCCTTGTGACTCCACGGCAGCGGCGGCCGTGGCGAGCCCCAGCCCATGCGTGGTCGAGCCCTCCCGACGCGCCACGAACGGGATGAAGATGTCGTCCCGCCCCGTGGCTGGGAGACCAGGGCCCTGATCGGCCACCTCGGCACTGACGACGGTCCCTAGGCCGGGCACAGCAGGCTCCATGCGGACCAGCAGCTCGACGGTCCCACCGGCGGGGCCGTGGCGCACCGCGTTCGAGAGCAGGTTGGTGAGAGCCTGATGGAAGCGGACGGCGCTGATACGGACCGAGACCTCGTCGACCGTCTGCACGATGCGGACATCGCGCTCGCGCGCCACCCATTCGACTTCCTGCTCGACACGTGCCACCAGGAGTGGCAGGACGTGCTCGTCGATCTCGTCATCCAGCCCCATCGCCTGCGCCTCGGCCAGCCCCAACAGGGCAGCGGCGAGCTCACCCAGGTCGATGGCGTCCTGCCTCGCATCTTGGAGTTGGGTGCGGGCCTTGCCGTCGATGGCACCACCGCGCAGCAGGCCATCGAGCCGCATCCGCAGGGCTGCGATGGGGGTACGCAGATCGTGGGCAGCGCCCGCGATCAGCATTCGCTCATGGCTCACGGCATCCTCCACCCGAGCGAGCAGACGGTTGAGCGTGAGGGCCAGGCGACCGACCTCGTCCTGTTGCGGGACCGTCGGCAATCGACGACCCAGGTCATGTGGGCTGATGGCATCCGCTTCGCGGGTCAGGCGCCGGATGGGGGCGAGGGCACGCCCGGCCAGCCACCAACCGCCGATGAGCGAGCCGATGGCACAGAGGGTACCCACCGTGATCAGCAGCCCCGAGAGACGCGCCGCGACGTCGTCGACGCCAGCCAGCGAACTGCCCGTGATGAGTTGACGGCCGTCGGGCAGCAGCTCGACATGGAACGCGTAGACCGGCCCCGTAGGCTCGAGCCGACGGTCGGAATCGCCCAGCGGCAGCTGGGGCAGATCAGGCGGAGCGCCGCGGCCGGCGTCGACGGTCGCCGCGGCCGGATCCACCAGCACCGTGAAGATACCGGGCAACGGGGGGTCCAGGGCATCGATGGTCGAGCCGCCCTGGCTGAGGTCATCGGCCACATCCGACGCGTGGACCCGCAGTGCCTCCTCCGTCGAGGCGCGCAAGCTACTCTGGACCTGCGACCAGACCGCGAACCCAGCCACGGTCACGAGCAGCATGAACGTCAATCCATACCAGATCGTCAGACGCGATCGGATCGTCATCCGGTGGTTTCGACCTCGGCAGCTTCTGGGCTGCGCAGGACGAATCCAGCCCCACGGACGGTCTCGATGACCGGCGCACCCGGGACCTGGCGCAGGGTCGCGCGCAGGGCAGAGACATGGACATCGACGACGTTCGAGGTGCCGTCCCAGGCCCAATCCCAGACATGTTCCACGATCTCAGCGCGGGTCACCAGCCGACCCTCGTGGCGGACGAGCAACTCAAGGATGGCGAACGCCCGTCCCGCGATGGGCAACGGCCGTCCATCGACGCTGACTCGCCTCGCTGCCGGGTCCAGGCGCATGGCGCCGACCGCCAAGATGGCGGGTCGTTCGACCTGGCCACGGCGTATCAGGGCACGCATGCGCGCGATCAGCTCATCGAGCGAGAATGGCTTGGCCAGGTAGTCGTCGGCTCCCGAGTCGAGGCCTCGAACACGTTCGCGAATCTCGGCGTGCGCCGTGAGCACGATGATGGGCGCCCAAACGCCACCGGCGCGCAGTGCTGAGCAAAGGTCGATGCCGTCCCCATCGGGGAGGCCCACGTCGAGCACGATGGCATCGTACGGAACCTCGGTCGCCAGCCACCGGCCATCCTCGGCCGTCGCGGCGGTGTCGACGGCATAGCCCTCGAGGCGCAGCGAGTCGCCCAACGACTTGGTCAGGCGTTCATCGTCCTCAACGAGCAGCACTCGCACCGTCCACCTCCTGACGCTCCCATACGACGGCCGACGACCGACGACCGACGACCGCAGCCACGGGTCGACCACCCCATGTTCGACCCTGGCTGGGATTCCTGTCGACGCGCGGTTCTGGCAGATGCCGTGGGACCGCGCTCGCGTCACGGCTGGCGGAGCAGCGCCCCTCGCTCGACTGTTTGACCCATGGCGGGTCAACCGACGGCCAGATGGCCGCACGTGCCCGCTCCGTCGCTTCACCCATGGGGCGGGTCAACCGACGACCAGATGGGCCGCAGCGGTGCCCTGCTCCGTCGCTTCACCCACGGGGCGGGTCAACCGACGGCAAGATGGGGCGCAGCGGTGCCTCGCTCGACTGTTTGACCCATGGGGCGGGTCAACCGACGGCAAGATGGGCGCAGCGGTGCCCTGCTCCGTCGCTTCACCCACGGGGCGGGTCAACCGACGGCAAGATGGGGCGCAGCGGTGCCTCGCTCGACTGTTTGACCCATGGGGCGGGTCAACCGACGGCAAGATGGGCGCAGCGGTGCCTCGCTCCGTCGCTTCACCCATGGGGCGGGTCACGGTGACAGCGTGGCGCCGGGTGCGTAGGCCGCAGCGATTGGTGCACGCTTCGTCGGCCGCTTCACGTTCTCTTCATGGTCAGGCTGCGACTCTAGGAACGACCACAGCGAGAGGAACCGAATCCTCCCAGCGATGGCCGACACAGGAAAGGAGGCCCGACATGCCGTCGCTACACCCTTCATACGCCTTCGTCGCCGACTGGAATGACAGTCCACCGCTGCCG
Organism: uncultured Chloroflexia bacterium; assembly: GCA_963778955.1. Lineage (GTDB taxonomy): Bacteria > Chloroflexota > Limnocylindria > Limnocylindrales > CSP1-4 > JAFMJV01. Next base: position 1,284,942 of record CAVZWI010000001.1, on the reverse strand, counting down.
GCCCCGACTCGTCGCGACTTCCAGCGGCGTGCTCTCAGCATCTGGCCCGGACTGGACCGGGAACGGCTACGCCATGCCCAGGGCGATCCCTGGAAGATCGCAAGAGTGGTTTCAGCGCGAACGAGCCTCACGCTCGAGTCGATCCTCGTCCTGCTGATGGCGTCCGAAGACCGCACTCACCCCGCAGGCGGTGGCGAGGGTCACCGCTCCGCTCAGGGCCAGCTGTCTCGCGATGGGCCAGCAGTCGAGGGCGACGTCCACTAAGGCACGGCGCCCGGCACCGACCATGTCAGTGACCATGTCAGTCGGCATCGGGAGTTGACGGTCGCCCGGGCGTCGCTCGAGTTCGGTGATGAGGTACGGCTGATCCGCTGATCAGGCGTCGGTCTCCCGGGGCGGCCCCGACGGGCGACCAGGCACGATGCCGAGTTGGATCATGAGGCCGAGCTGGTCGGCGATGCCCCAATGCTCCACCATGCGGCCACCCTCGAACCTGCCGATGTCGATGACGTCGACCTCGACCGGCCGTCCCGTCGGTGGATGACCCATGACCGGGCCGGTGTTGACACCGCGCGCTCGATTGCGCGTCCACACCATGTCACCTTCGGCGATGAGATCCTCGATGGTGAGCGAGAAGTCGGACATCCACCGGTGCAGGGTGCGGGCCGTTTCCTTGGCACCTTCAGCGCCATCGTGGTTGCCGCGCTGGTGCTCGATGCAATCGGGCGCCACCAGCTCATCGATCACCGCCAGATCGCCCTTCGTGAACGCGTCGCCTATGAGCCGTCGCATCGCGTCGCTGTTGTCCTTGACCGACATGCCTCGAACCTCCATGAGACCTTGATGCTTGCTGCATAGAGTGTAACTCTATTGTAATAGACCAACACTCTAGCAATCAGAGCGGTACTCTATTCCGATGCAGGCACATGCGCAAGTGGGACGTTTGAGTCTCCGGGAGGAGCGCGCCGAGGTCACTCGCCGTCGCATCGCCATGGCGGCTCTGGCGTTGTTCGAACGCGATGGCTATGGCGCCACGACGATGCGAGCGATCGCGAAGGAGGCGGGCGTCGCGGTCCAGACCGTCTACGCGGTCTACCGCTCCAAGGCCGGGATCCTGGATGCCCTGACCCAGGGCGTGATCCACGATCCCGCCGCAGACACGCTATTCGGCGCTGTCATGAAGGAGCCGGCAGCGGCACGACGTCTGGCGCTGTTCGCGCGCTCCATCCGCCGTCGCTGGGAGAACGGTGCCGCCATCGTGGGCATCCATCGGGACGCCGCGGTGACCGATCCGGCCATCCGGGCGGGGGTCGGACGGACGCTGGCGCGGCGACGTGCCGGCCTGGCGACATTGGCCTCGGCACTGGAGCCCGACCTGACCGGCGGCATCACGGCGTCGAAGGCAGCTGCCATCCTCGACGCCCTGACGATGCCCGAGATGTGGACGGAGCTGATAGGCGTGCACGGCTGGACGCCCGACGAATATGAGAGGTGGCTACGGGGCGCACTTGCCCAGCAATTGCTCGGCACCCCCGACGAAACGGACGAACCGGACGGCTCGGGCGCGCTGGCGGCGCTGGAGGGCCTGCAGGCCCCGACGGCGGACCTTGATCAGATGCTCACCGAGATCGATGCCGGTCGCGACGGATGATCCTCGACGAATGGTTTGGCCACGTGGTCGGCTAGTTCCCCAACGAACGCAAGGGTGGCGGCACATGGCCGGCACGCTGGACGACGCCGACCGTGGCCCGGTCCCGGACCGACATCACCGGAGCTCGACCCAGCAGGCCGCCCCAGTCGACCCACTCCCCTGGCACCGCACCCGGCACCGGCACCAACCGACAGGCCGTGGTCTTGTCGTTGATGATGCCGATGGCGGCCTCGTCGGCGATGATGGCGGAGATCGTCTGCGCCGACGTGTCGCCCGGTAGCGCGATCATGTCCAGGCCCACCGAGCAGACCGCGGTCATCGCCTCCAGCTTCTCCAGCACCAGGTGCCCGTCGGCTGCGGCACCCGCGAAGTTGGCGTCCTCGCTCACGGGGATGAAGGCGCCCGACAGGCCGCCGGCGCGTGAGGTGGCCATGGCACCGCCCTTCTTGACGGCATCGTTGAGCATGGCCAGCGCCACCGTCGAGCCCGGTAGCCCCACCCGTTCGACCCCGATGATCTCCAGGATCTCCGCCACCGAGTCTCCCGGCGTCGAGGTCGGCGCCAGCGAGATGTCGACCACGCCGAAGGGCACGCCCAAGCGGCGCGAGACCTGCCGGCCCACGTGCTCCCCGACGCGGGTGATCTTGAAGACGGTGCGCTTGATCTCCTCGGCCAGCTCCTGCATCGGCGCCCCGGGCGGCAGGACACGTAGCGCGTTGGCGACCACGCCAGGGCCGGAGATGCCCACCGAGACGGCGGCGTCACCCTCGCCGAAACCATGGAAGGCGCCGGCCATGAAGGGGTTGTCGGGCACGGCGTTGGCGAAGACGACCAGCTTGGCGCAACCGATGGCTGCCTCTGCGGCCGTACGCTCGGCGATCTCCTTGATCACCTGCCCCATGAAGTTGACGGCATCCATGTTGATGCCGGCGCGGGTGCTGGCAACGTTCACCGAGCCACACACACGCCTCGTCTCGGCCAGCGCCAACGGCAACGCCGCCATCAGCTCCTCATCGATGCGCGAGGCGTTCTTCTCGACGAGCGCGCTGAAGCCACCGATGAAGTCGACGCCGACGTCATGGGCGGCCTGGTCCATGGCCCGTGCCAGATCGAGCAGCAGCTCCTGATCGGGGCGCTCCGCCACCCAGGCGATGGGTGTGACAGAGATACGCCGGTTGACGATGGGGATGCCGGTCTCGGCCGCGATGTCGTCGGTGATCCCGATGAGATCTCCGGCGGTGGAGGTGATGCGGTGGACCACGTCGTCGGGCGATCGACAGCCACGCAGGTCGATGCCGAGCGTAACGGTCCGGATGTCGAGATGGTCCCGACCGACCATGTGGACACTCTCGAGGATCTCATCCATGCCCAGCAGGCCGCGTGCCATGGCTGTCCGTCCCTGCCCCGCTAGATGCGGTGCATGGCCTCGTAGACCGAGTACAGCCGCACCGAGATCTCCATGCCGATCTCCGCGCCGACCCTGGTGAGACCCTCGGCCAGCACGTCGTAGCCGGCGGTCGCGCTCATGTCCACCACCAGGACCATCACGAAGACGCCCGCCAGGATGGTCTGGCTGAGGTCGGTGATGTTGCCGTGCTGACGTGCCACCTCCCCCGCCACCGTGGCCACGATACCGGGCTTGTCGATGCCCTGGACGGTGATGACGACCAGGTCCTGCGCCGCCGCCGCGGCCGCGGCGCGCGACTCCTCGCCGGCGAAGCGGACGTGGTTGCGCCGCAGGTATTCCAGCGCCGATGGCGCCAGCGTCCAGCCCGCCTCGACATCGAGCACGCCATCCCGGACGAAGCCGGCGACGTTCTCGGAGGTGATCGATCGCATGGGTGAAGGGTGCCACGCCGGGCGCTCGCGTGCCGCCTCGTATCGGGCATCATGGCGACATGAGTGAATTCGACGCCAAGGCAGCCGATTGGGACACCCCGGAACGGCTGGAACGGGCCCACGTCCTGGCCGACATCATCCGCGACCACGTGCCGCTGCGCCCGAACATGCGCATCATCGACATCGGGGCCGGCACCGGGCTCCTCGGTCTGGACCTGCTCCACGACGTCGGGTCGGTGGTGCTGACCGACCCCTCCGAGGGCATGATCGGGGTGGCGCGCAGCAAGATCGAGTCGGAAGGCATCGTCGATGCGCGCGCGTACGTGTTCGACTTCCCGGCCGTCGCGCCACCACCGGGCGCACCCTTCGACCTGGCCGTCTCGCTGCTGGTGCTGCACCATGTCAAGGACACGGAGGCGACCCTGCGCTCGATCCTGGGGATGCTCCTGCCCGGCGGTCACATCGCGCTCATCGACCTCGACGAGGAGGACGGCTCCTTCCACAGCGCGGATCAGCCGGGGATCCACCACCAGGGCTTCGACCGCACGCGATTGGTGGCGATGGCGAGCGCCGCCGGTTTCGTCGAGGCCGAGGCCAGCATCGTCCACGATCTCGACCGCGATGGACGCCGCTATCCCCTCTTCCTGTTGACCGCCCGCAAGCCCTGATTTCACGATCGCGTGCGCGAGCGCAACGCTTAATCGATCGGCACGCCGAGTCCCGGGAGATGACCGGCTGGAGCGAGGGATTCGCTGGCAAGCCCTTGTTCGACTGCATCGGCCAGCGACTCGGGCTCCTCGCGACGGTATGGAACGTTGACCACCACCGTGTGCGGCCGTCCGAGCAATGCCGCGCTCAGCCGTCGAGCCGTACGGTTGTAGAGGACGCGCTCCCACCACGAGCGTGCCACGTATTCCGGGATGACCACGAAGGTGATCGCGGCGTCACGCGCGTCGGCCGGGTTCTCGTCGAGCACGTCCAGGTAGGCCACCAGCGGGCCGACCAAGGCACGGAACGGCGATTCGACCAGCACCAGTGGAATGTCCGGCAACGTCCGCTCCCAGCGAGCGCGCAACCCGAGCCCTTCCTCCGCGTCGACGGTGACCATCACCGCGACGGTCTCCCGGCAGATGGTCCGCGCGACGTTGACGGCCTGGACCACCGAACGGTCCAACCCGGCCACGGGCACGACGGCTCGTCGGCGCCGGGGCGTCAGCCGAGCTGGCGCCTCGCTGGGCAACGCCAGCTTGGTGGCTGAGGCCCGGTACTGACGCGAGATGAACAACATCATCAACACGAGGACGGGGATGACCAGACCCACCAGCAGCGAGGTTGGAGCCTTGGCGATCACGACGATCACGGCCACCACGGCGGTGACAAGGCAGCCGACGCCGTTGAGCGCCAGCCGGCGGCGCCAGCCGGGGCCGCGCCCGCGAAGCCAGTGCACGACCATGCCGGCCTGGCTGATGGTGAAGGACAGGAACACGCCGACCGAATAGAGCGGGATCAGCGCATGCGTGTCGCCACCGAAGGCAACCAGTAGCGTGATGGCGAGGCCGCTCAGGATGAAGATGCCGACGCTGTAGGAGAGTCGGTCGCCGCGGAGGGCCAGCTGGCGAGGCGCGTACTCGTCGCGAGCGAGGATGGCTGCCAGTCGGGGAAACGCGTTGTAGCTGGTGTTGGCGGCCAGGAACAGCACCAGTGCGGTGACGGCCTGGAACAGGTAGAAGGCCGGCGAATCGGCGCCGAAGACCACACCAGCGACCTGGCTGATGATGGTCTTGGTGGTGGCACCATCGGCGGGCACCAGCCCGTAGCTGTCGGCCACGAAGGTGATGCCGAGGAACAGCACCGTCAGGAGCACCGCGACCACGGTCAGGGTGGTAGCGGCGTTGCGAGGCTCCGGTCGCTTGAAGGCCGGCACGCCATTGGCGATGGCCTCGGTGCCGGTGAGCGCCACCGAGCCAGAGGCGAACGCGCGCAGGATCAGCAGGATGCCGAGAGGCTCAAGCGGATCGGGCGCACCCGGAAGTGGCATCGGTGGTGGTCCGCCTTCACCAAGGAACAGGACCCGCGCCATGCCCAACCCGATCATGAGCAGCGTGGCGCCCACGAACAGGTACGTGGGCAGCGCGAAGATGTTGCCCGATTCGCGGATGCCACGAAGGTTGCCCACGGTGATGAGGAGGATGGCGACGATGCCGATACCGACTTCCAGGCCCATCAACTGCGGCACCGCGGACACCACCTGCTGTGCCGCGGACGACACGGAGACCGCCACGGTCATGACGTAATCGACGAGCAGGGCCCCCGCCGCGACGAGCGCCGCGATCTCCGGCAGGTTCTTGCGTGCCACGGCGTAGGCGCCACCGCCAGACGGGTAGGCGTGCGCGATCTGACGGTAACTGGTGGACACGATGACGATGAGCAAGGCGATGGCAGCCGCTACCGGCAGGCTCAGCAGGAGCGCACCGGCACCCGCCAGGACCAGCACCCGGAGGATCTCCTCGGTGGCGTAGGCGGTCGAGCTGATGGGGTCGGAGCTGAAGATTGCCAGTGCCTTCAGCTTTGAAAGGCGCTCACCGATCTCCTCGTGGTTGGCAAGGGGACGACCGATGACGATGGAGCGTGCGGCGGCCAAGGTCCGGCCCAGCCTGGTATTCGGTCGGCTGGCCGCCAACCTGGCGACGTACTGGCCTGGGCCTGCGTAGCGGAAGTAGGGTGCGTATCGGGCTGCCTCGACGCGGACTCGTCGATCGCCCGGCCTGCGTCCCCGCAGGATGGGTCTGCTGCTGCTCACGTGCTTAGTGCGAGCCGACCTTTACACAGGCATGACCGGACGCGTCTCGCTCGACTCGCAGCTTGACTCCGGCGGCGGCAGCGGTGGCCACCAACGCGGCGGCGGCGGCTTCCGGCGCCTGCAAACCACAGAGCATGACGCCGACCGCGAAGCCATTGGCGACCATGGCGATGGCACCACGGACCTGTTGGCAGTCGGCCTCCTGGTGATCGGCCTCGTTGCCAGCCGACATCGTGACCCCGGGCCCGGGTCGTGCTTGTGATAGGCCCTCGTAACTGGACGTTTCCATAGCCTCACGATGCGCCGGCACTCCAAGATGCAAGACGTACCGGCGCTCGCGGTAGGCTCAAGAAGCCCTCAAGGTTGGAGCCTCGAATCCCCGTCGTCCTTGAGGCGATAGCCGACCCCTGGTTCGGTGATGATGATGTCGCCTAGAAGCCCGTCGGGATCGGCCGCAGCCAACTTGCTGCGCACCTGGCTGATATAGACATGCAGGTAGTGGCTCTCGCTGCTATAGGCCTCCCCCCAAACCGCCCGCAGCAGTCGCGCCCGGGTCACGACCCTGCCGGCATGCTGCATGAGCACGCGCAACAGCTCGAACTCACGGGGTGTGAGTTCCACCTGACGGTCGACAACGTGGACCGTGTGGCGGACGCCGTCGAGGACCAGGGGCCCGACGATTAGCCGGCCACCAGGTCCAGCACTCGGTCCAGCCGAACGGCGCAGCGCCACCCGCAGTCGAGCGTCGAGTTCCGCCATGCCGACGGGTTTGGTGACGTAGTCGTCAGCACCGGCGTCGAGCGCCTCGACCTTGCCGCGCTCGTCATCGCGGACCGAGAGCACCAGGATGGGCGTCGCGGCTTCGCGTCGGATGTGCCGGATGATGCGGATGCCCTCCATGTCAGGTAGACCCAGGTCCAGGAGGATCACGTCCGGCCGCCGCATGCCCCAGCGTTCCAGCGCCGTCCTCCCATCGGGCGCCTCCTCCACGCGTAACCCCCGGAGGCGGAGGTCGCGCGCGACCGCGGTCCGTGTGGCGGCGTCGTCTTCCACGATCAAGACCGTGGCACGAGCGGTCGGCAGCATCAGACACCAGCCCTGAGATGCTCCGGCAGGAGCGTGGCCGGCAGGTCCATGTCGATCGCCAAGCCACCGAGTCGGCTCTGCCGGGCCGAGAATCCGGCCACCCATGGCCTCGATGAAACCGCGTGCCACAGCCAGCCCGAGGCCGGATCCCGGTCGCTGTGTCGTCCCGCTCGAGGAGCTGCGATAGAAGCGCTCGAACAGCAGAGGCAGAGCTTTGGCCGGCACCCCGCGGCCAGCGTCCTCGATGCTGAGACGGACCCACGACCCGGCCTCTATGCCCGACGCAGAGATGACGACCGCCGTTCCCGCCGGCGTGTGTCGAAGGGCGTTCTCAAGCACGTTTCGCAGCGCTTGCTGCAGCAGGACCGGATCGGCATCGACCCAGGATTCCTCGACGCGTTGCTCGATCGGATGGTCGGCAGGCCCCGACGTGGTCTCGCTGACACGACGCAGCGAGCGGAGCACCACTTCCTTGAGCTCCACGGCTTCAGGGCGTGTCTTGAGCATGCCGGCCTGGATCCGGCCCAGGTCGAGCAGGTTTGCCACCAGGCGATCAAGTCGGGCCGCTTCGCGGTCGATCGAGGCGGCGGCTTCGTGGACGCTTGCGGGGAGCGACTCCGCACTCGGACCCATCAACGGCCCGGCCGCGGCGCGGATGGATGCCAGCGGGATGCGCAGGTCGTGGGAGACCAATTCCACGAGCGCGCTCTTGAGTGCGTCACCCTCCTGTGCGACCTTGGCATCGGCCGCCCTGGTCGCGAGCCTGTCCTGGTGCGCTGCCTGGCCGATCTGGTCGGCGGTCGCGGCCAAGAGACGGGTGGCCGTCGGGTCGGTGGGCGGCGCTGTGCGCGGACGGACACCCCACAAGGAACCGATGATGTTGCCGGCCGCCTCGATGACGACCCGGTACCGCAAGCTGGCATGGCTGGGTGGCCTCCGATGGCTGGGTGGCCTCCGGTCGCGACCCGCCGAATGGACGATCACCCATTCGCCCGGCTGTCCGTCCGGAGTCCGGCGCAGCGAAGCCACCGACGTACTGACAGACCGTGGGCCGCTGCCGGTGTCGGCGACGACGCGTTCGCGGCTCTCGTTCTCACCGAAACCGATCCAGACGCGATCGAAGCCGGCCCTGTCGGCGAGGATGCGGGCGATGCTGGGCAGCACGTCCTGAGTCGACGCGCGCGTGGCGAGGGCATGCGACACCGCGTAGAGGGCCTGCGCTTCACGTTCACGCGCCAGCGCCTCGTCGGTACGACGACGCTGCATGACCACCATCTGGCCCACGGTGATGCCCACGAACGACAGGAGCAGCAGGCTCAGCCACTCGCCCGTGTCCGCGATCTGGAGGGTCATCGCCGGGGCCGTGAAGATGAGGTCGTATGTCAGCACGCCGATGACCGCGGTGGCCAGCGCCGCGGCGGTGCCAGCTACCATGGCCGACAGGACCACTGCGACGAGGTAGACCGACGACGCGTCGGGCAGCTCGAGGACGATCTCGAGCACGGCGACGACCAGGGTGGCCGCGACGACACTGGCCACGATGACAGCGAGGTTGCGCGGGCCCGTGCGGATGAGAGACCGACGAGCCGTGAGGCGATACAACTGGACGAACAAGTCCTTCTCTGGTTGGGCACCGCGACGACATAGAGCCTCAGCCAACGTGCATCCTACGACTGCCCCACAGATGTCACTCGGCGCGAGTCGCCTTCATCGTAAGGCCGGTACGAAGGCGTCTGGGCGGCACCACTGATTGACCGACCCAGCAACGTCGCGGCAGGATGCGTCAGGCTGCAGCACAATGACCAAAGCGATGCTCGCGGCGCGACGTCGCTCGATCACCACCTGCACCGGGGTATCCAACACCATGTCCTTGGTCCGTTCGGCCTTTCGCAGCCTCGCCATCGCTCTGGTCGCCCTGGCACTGACCATCAGCCTCGCCGGCACGGCGCTGGCCCAGTCGGCATCGCCTTCGTCGGAACCGGGGACGGCGGCGACCACTCCGACACTTGAGGGCAACGAGTGGCAGCTCGCACAGATCGACCAGGATGGCACACTCACGGCGGTGCCCGGCGATGTCGTCCCGACCATGACCCTCGCCGGCGACGAGATCAGCGGCTTCGGCGGCTGCAACTCGTACTTCGGCAGCTATGAGACCACCGACGGCAGCCTGACCTTCGGGCCGCTCGCCAGCAGCAGGATGGCCTGCCCGGAGCCGGCCGGCACGCTCGAAGCTGCATACCTCGCCAGCTTTGGCCTGGTGGCCGGCTACACGCTCGTAGACACGACCCTGATCCTCGTCGATGACACCGGGGCCGCACTGCTGGTCTACACGTTGCCGGAGGCACCCATCGTGCAGGGAGCCTGGATCGTCGTCTCATATGCCGATGCCACCGGGACCCAGGTGGGCGTGGGTGGCGAGAGCCGACTCACGGCCGTCTTCCTGCCCGACGGGACGGTCGCCGGTAGTACCGGCTGCAATCGCTTCGCCGGCACCTATGCCGCCACCGATGGAACGCTGCAGATCGGCCCGCTCGTGTCGACCCTTGCCTCCTGTGGCGATGAACTGCTCGATGCGCAGGCGGCTGCGTATCTCGAGGCCCTCTCGTCCTCGACGGCGGCAGCCCTTGTCGCCGACGGCCTCCAGCTCAGCAACGCGGAGGGCGCCGTTACCGTGACGTTCGCAGCCGCCGCCATCCCGAGCTACCTGGGCGATTGGCTGGTCACCGGTTACAACAACGGCGCTGAAGCTGTCGTGTCGCCCCTCGAGGGATCGATACTGACGGTGAGCTTCGGGCTTGATGGCGCGGTCAACGGCTCGACCGGCTGCAACAGCTACTTCGGCCCCTTCGTGGCCACCGAGTCAGCCATGACCATCGGGCCCGTGGCTACGACACTGTCGTTCTGCCCGGGCGAGGACCTGGCCGCGCAGGAGGCCCTCTTCCTTGTGGCACTCGACAAGGTGGCGACCTACGCCATGGACGGTAACCTGCTCGTGCTACGCGACAGCAGCGATGCGATGCAGCTGGTCCTCGCGCCACCGAGCGTGGCCAAGCCGCAGGCGTCACCCGAGCCGACCATCGAGCCCACGGCCGAGCCGACCGCCAAGCCGACACCAAAGCCGACACCACGACCCACCGCGACACCCAAGCCGACGGCGACACCCACCGCCAAGCCGACACCCAGGCCGACGGCGACACCCACCGCCAAACCGACCCCGGAACCGACGCCTGCCCCCACGGCCACGCCCAAACCCACTTCGGGACCTGCGGACCCGCTGGCGGACTCGGCCTGGACATTGAGCGCCCTCAAGGACGGTGACGGCAACAAGGTGCCGCTGGCGGACCTGAACGTCACGGCTGACTTCAGCACCGACACCGTCAGCGGCTCGGCTGGCTGCAATACGTACTCGGCGAGCTACAGCGCCACTGGCAGCGCCTTCCAGACTGGAGACTTCGTGCTGACCCAGCGAACCTGTGCCGACGAGGTGATGGCGGTCGAGAACGCATACCTGACGGCGCTCGGTACGGCCGACACGTTCAAGACCAAGCAGGACCCCGACCAGGGCCCCATGCTGATCCTGACCAGCTCGCAGGATGACACCCGCCTCGGATTCGTTCTCGCCAAGCAAGCCCGCTAGGGGTCCCATCCGCCGACCAGAGGACGGCGGGCTATCATAAGCGGTCGCGTGCGCGAGGCTGGACGCCCCGAACCTTGCCGCCATCCGGCGAGCGCGACATGCCGGGGTCCGCAGGAGAGACACATGACGTTAGGACCGCTCGAATACACGGTCATCGGGTTTGCTGGCAACGACTTCAACGGCGCCATCGCGGATGAGATCCTCCGCGTGGTCGAGTCCGGGACGATCTCCCTCGTCGACGTCATCTTCATCACCAAGGACGGCGACGGCGACGTCACGGTGGTCGAGATCGACAACACCGAGGACCCGCGCTTCGCCGGGTTCGCTCCACTCATCGCCGACCTCGGCGGCCTGCTCACACCGGAGGACATCGACCGGCTGGCTGACGACCTGCCCGATGACACCTCCGGCCTGGTGCTCCTGTTCGAGCACCGCTGGGCCGTGAGGATCAAGTCGGCCATCGTGGATGCCGGCGGCTTCCTCATCAGCCGCGAGACCATCGCACCCGAGATCCTTGAGATGGTCAACGCAGAACTCGAGAGCGGCGAGCTTTCCGCCTAGTCAACCGGCCAGTCAAGAAAGGACACGACACCACGATGCGAAGACGACGAGGACCCGGGCTGCTGGCAACGGCGGTCGTGGTCGGCGGTGCAGCCCACGTGGGCGCATCAAGCGCCAACAAGCAGGCGGCCGCACAGGCCAATGCCCAAGCGCAGCAGGCGCAGATGGCGGCTCAGAGCCAGCAGATCGCTGAGCTCCAGGCCCAGCAGGCTGCTGCAGCAGCCCCGGCACCCGCTCCAGCCGCGGCGGCACCGGTCGCGGCCGAGGCCGTGGACTCCCAGATGGCCGAGCTGCAGAAGCTGGCCTCGCTGCACACGCAGGGCATCCTCACCGACGAGGAGTTCGCGGCCGCCAAGGCCAAGGCCCTGGGGATCTCAGCCCCACTCCCGCCGCCCCCGCCCGGCCGGACGCACTGGCCGGGCATCATCGTGGCCTCAGTCGGCAGGGACGATCGAGTCGCCGGTGGGCGTGCTCGATGACATCGACCTGTACCCCGTAGGCCTCGTCTACATTGGCGGGCGTGAGGACCTCTGCCGGCGAACCACTGGCGATGATGCTCACGCTGGTGGCAGGGCTGGACTCGTGCGCCCTGGGGTCCGTGCCTTCGAGCGCTGCCAGCTTGCGCAGCAGCACCGCTCGGTCGGCATATGTCAGCGCCTCGTTGGGCTCATGGATCGTCATGAGCACCGTCAGATCCTGGGAGCGAGCCAGGCGGCGGATGGTGTCCAGGACCCGGACGCGATTGCGCAGGTCGAGGTAGGTCGTCGGCTCATCGAGCAGCAGCACGCGCGGATCCTGGGCCAACGCCCGCGCGATCATCACCAGCTGGCGTTCGCCGCCGCTCAGGCGCGTGATGCTCTTCTGCTCCAGGTGGCGGATGCCGAACCAGTCGAGCACCTCACGGCAGAACTCGCGGTCCGCCACCGCTGGCGAGGAGAGGGCCGACACGTAGGGCAGACGGCCGGTGAGCAGCACATCGAGCACCGAGAACGGGAACGAGGTGCGTTGTGACTGCGCCACGCTGGCCATCACCTTGGAGAGCGCGTGCTGGCTCATCGAGCCGACATCGTGCCCGTCGAGCGTGACCGTCCCGGCGCTGGCCGTGTGCAGCTTGCCGATGATGCGCAAGAGGGTCGTCTTGCCGCAGCCGTTGGGTCCCAGCAAGGCCAGGATCGAGCCCGTTGGCACGCTGAACGAGACGTTCCGCAGCACATCCAGATCGCCGTAGCCGGCGGAAACCGCGGAGATCTCCAGGATGGCTTCGTTCATTCCCAGCCACTCGTCCTGGTCGAGCGCAGCAGCAGGAAGAAGAACGGGGCACCGATGAGCGTCGTGATGATGCTCAGAGGCACCTCGAAGCCGAAGGCTGCGCGAGCCACGTCGTCCACCAGCACCAGGTAGGTGGCACCGGCCGCTGCCGACAACGGCAGCAGGGTGCGATGGTCCGGCCCGGCGATCATGCGAATCATGTGCGGGATCGATCAGGCCCACCAGTGCCACGATGCCCGCGATCGAGACACCCACCGCGGACACCAGCGCGGCACAGATGATGAAGACTGCCTTGTAGCGCTCCACGTTCATGCCCGCCGAACGCGCCTCGTCGTCACCCAGGGCCAGCACGTTGAGGCGCCAGCGCAGCAGGATCATCACCAGGGTTCCGGCCACCATCAGGATCCAAGCGGTGGAGAGCACGGACCAGGTGACCGCGTTGAAGCTGCCCATGATCCAGCGGATGATCGTCTGCAGCGAGCGCTCATGGGCGCTCATCTGCACGATCGAGAGCAGGGCGGTGAAGATCGATCCGGTGATGACGCCGGAGAGGATGAGCGAGACGATGGGTACGCGGCCGCCGGTCCGCGCCATCCAGTAGGCGATACCCATCGCCAACAGGCCGAAGACGAAGGCACTCAACTGCAGGGGCAGCCCCGGGATGACCGCGATGGACAGGGCCGCGCCGAATGCCGCCCCGGCCGACAGGCCCAGGATGTAGGGGTCGACCAACGGGTTGCGAAGCACCCCCTGGAGCACGGCACCGGCCACCGACATGGACATGCCCACCAGCATCGCCGAGAGCACCCGCGGCAGGCGGATGTCGAGCAGCACCGTGTACACGCCGGCCTGATAGGCATCGGTGCCGGCGAGCCGCGACCAGATCACCCCGAAGACATCGACCACGGCCAGCCCGTAGCTGCCCAGCAGCATCGAGAACAAGAAGGCCGGGATCGGCGAGACCGCCAGCAGCACGACGGCCGCCGCCCGCCAGCCGACGAGTGGGCCGGACGTCGGATGCAAGTACTGGCTCAGCTGGCGTCCGGCCATCGGTCAGTCCGAGGTCAGCCTACCGGCGCGTAGTCCGGATAGGTGACGCCGTACATCTGGCGGAAGAACGCGTCGTACTCAGACGTGAGGTCGATGTCGGCGAACGCCTCAGGGTTGATGTCCTTGGCGATCTTGAGCGTGGCGATGGGCTGGCGACCGGTCATGAAGTCGTACAGGAAGGGATCGTCCAACTCATACACGCGACCCGACTGGACGGCACGCAGGCCGGACCAGGTGCTGAAGTCCACCCCGGCGACCGAGCGTCCCTCGATGATGTCGGCAGGTTCGATCTCAGGGTTGAACCAGAGGTAGATGACCTCCGGGTCCAGCAGCGCGATGGTCTCCATGGAAAGCACCGGGTGCTCGGTCGTCCGGGCTTCGTCATCCCAGCCCGTGAGGACGTTGACGCCGCCGGCCGCGTCGATCAGCTCGTTCGCGGTGGACTCGGTGCCGGCCGTGCCGAAGACATCGCCCCACATCCAGTAGACGCTGGGCCGCTCAGCGGCCGGGATGGCATCGGAGATAGCGCGGATCTTCTCCATCTCCGCGGCGATCTGGGCGACTACCTCGTCGCCGCGGGCAGGGTCGCCGATGATGGCTGCCATGTCGGCGGTGAGCTTGGTGAGGTCGTCGAAGGAGTCGAGGAAGACACCGTAGACCGGGACGCCCAGGCCTTCCTCGATGGCCGTGGTGTCGCGATCGTCGATGTCAGCCGACCACAGCACGACCAACTCGGGATCGGTGGCAGCCAGCGACTCCAGGTCGAGGGCGCCATCGCTGGAGGCCACGCGCGGTGTCTCGGCGTAGCCGGGGTCGACCGCGGCGAAGAAGGCTTCCTTGTAGGCCGGCTGCCAGATGTCGCCGATGCCTGCGATGTGGCCGGCACCACCCACCGCGTAGAACGTGTTCATGGCGTTCTCGACGAGGAAGACGACCCGGTCGGTCCCCGCCGGCACATCCATGCTGTGGCCGCGGAAGTCGGTCAGGCTGACCATCTCGGCAGGGTCATCCTGCGCGGCCGCGATGCCGGACCCGCCGACCAGCAGGCCGAGGGCGAGGCCGCCGACGGCCAGTCGCCTCCAGGTGGCGGTGGATGGACGAGGTCTGCTGGTAGACATGGGGCATCGCTCCTGTATCGGTCACTGATGGATGGCAGGCATCGCGACATTCGACACTTGCAGCCTGTTGCAATTATCGCCTGATTCCGCGGTGGATGGCTGCGGACCGTGGTCCCCAGGCGATGCTGACCACCAACTTGTCCACTGGCTCCCCTCCTCCACCGGGCGCACGCGGCGGATGCCTCCGGCGACGCCATTTCGCCGCGATGGAAGATCGACTGCATTCCGGCGGGCAGAGCCCAGGCGGTGGCGACCAGCCCGGGCGTTCGGGCCCGCCCGACCCGTGGGTCGGGTCATCTGACGGAGCATCGCCCGTCATTCGGCTGTCTCACCCACGGGGTGGGTGAGATGACGGAGCCATCGATGGTCTCACCCGTGGAGTGGGTGAGACCATGGCTCCGGGGGCCGCGGCGGCGCCTGGCTCCGCTGATTCACCCACCGGGTGGGTCAGGGTGATGCCCCGGCACCTGGCTTCGCCGAATCACTCACCGGGTGGGTCAGGGTGATGCCTCGGCGGTCCCTGGCTCCGCTGAAATCACCCACCGGGTGGCTGGCGAACCGAACTCGCTGTCCCCGGACCGAAGCTCGGGCGCGCGACCACGTCCGGCGTCGCGGGCGCCGGTGGAGCGGTTACGCTCGGATGGTGACACCGCCTCTGTCCTCGAACCCGACCTTGGCGCTGCTCGCCCTGCCCGAGTTCCGGGCGCTGCTGATCGCGCGCGGACTGGCCGCGTTGGGCATGACCGCCATCGCCACGGTGGTGGCCTTCCAGACCTACGAGGTCACCGGCGAACCGCTGGCACTGGGGCTGCTGGGCCTCGTGGAGGCCATCCCGGCACTGGCGCTGATGCTGCTGGGTGGACACGTGGCCGACCGCCGCGATCGGCGCTCCATCATCCTCATCACCGGCACGATGCTGGCCATCGGAACGCTGGCACTGACGCTGATGTCGCTCGACCCGGCGGGCATCAGCTTCGCCGGCATCCTGGCCGTGGTCTTCCTCATCGGCGTGGCCGCCGGCTTCGAGCGTCCGGCCCTGGTGGCCTTCGAGGCCCAGGTCATCCCCATCGGACAAGCCTCACATGGCGCTTCGCTCACGAGCGCGGCCTGGACCGGCGCGGCCATCATAGGCCCCGCCGTCGGCGGTCTCGCCATCGCGTTCATCGGCATCCCGGCCACGTACCTGGCGCTGACGCTGCTGATGGCCATCTCGGTCCTGGCGGTGTCACGGATCAGCCGCAAACCCATGCCCGAACCCGACCGCAGCGAGAGCATCCGACGCAGCCTCTCGGGCGGCGTGCGCTACGTCATCGGCCACCAGGTGCTGCTGGGCGCCATGGCGCTCGACCTCTTCGCCGTGTTCTTCGGCGGCGCCATCGCGCTGCTGCCGGTGTTCGCGGCGGACATCCTAGGCGTCGGCCCGGTGGGCTTGGGCCTGCTGCGGACGGCACCCTCGGTGGGGGCGCTGCTGTCGATGCTGGCCACCACCCGGATCCCACCCAGAGAGCACGCGGGTCGCCTGCTCCTGGGCTTCGTCGCCGTCTTCGGCGTCTCGATGATCGTCTTCGGCCTCTCCACCAGCTTCCTGCTGTCGTTGGCGGCGCTTTTCCTGGCCGGCCTAGCCGACGGCGTCAGCGTGGTCATCCGCTTGGTCATCCTGCGCGTGGAGTCACCAGAGGCGTTGCGCGGCCGCATCGCCTCGGTCAACCACCTGTTCATCGGTGCCTCCAACGAGCTGGGCGCCTTCGAGAGTGGCGTGGCAGCCACGTTCGTCGGAGTCGTGCCCAGCGTCGTGGCCGGTGGCATCCTGACCATCCTGGTGGTGACGGTGGTGACCTTCCGGGCGCCCCAGCTACGTCGTCTGGACCTCGGCCGGCGCCTCGTGGAAGGCCCTGGTGCGCAACCAATGGCCGCAGCGGCCGCCGGCGCCAATCTCGCCGCGGCCGAGATCGACCCGGGGCTCGAACCCGCTCTCGACGCGGCCGAGCGACACAGCGAACCCGCAACGGACGACTGAGCGGCGTCCGGCACGGCCGACGGGCTGCCCTGCAGCCGGTCCACCGCTGGCGGTATCGTGGGCCACAAGGGCGCCTTGGGGTCGAGCGCCCATGGCGCTGAAGCGACGAAGGGGTGAGGGTCAAGAGATGACCGACCAAGCAGCAGGGATGCCATCGATCAGCGAGTCGGGCCGCGGGCGCTGGTTGGGCCTGGCCATGCTCAGCCTGGGTGTCGCCATGATCATCGTGGACGTCACCATCGTGAACGTCTCGGTCCCCACCATCATCGGGGACCTGGGGCTGCAGGCGACCGAGGCCGAGTGGATCAATACCAGCTATGCGCTGGTGTTCGCGGCACTGCTGGTGACCCTGGGCCGCCTGGGCGACCAACGCGGCCGACGACAGATGTACCTGCTGGGGCTGGTGGTCTTCATCATCGCGTCGGTCATCGCCGGCTTCTCCAACAGCGGCACGATGCTCATCGCCGCGCGCCTGCTCCAGGGAGTCGGTGGCGCCATGATCCTGCCTTCGACGCAGTCGATCCTCAACACCAACTTCCGCGGCCATGACCGCGCCATCGCCTTCGGCATCTTCGGCGCCGTCATCGGCGGCATGGCCGCCCTGGGCCCGCTGTTGGGTGGCTGGTTCACCACCAACCTGTCATGGCACTGGTCGTTCTTCATCAACGTTCCCATCGGCATCATCGCCATCGCGGGGACCCTGCGCTATATCGGAGAGTCACGCGACCCGGATGCGCAGGCCGGCTTCGACCTACCTGGCTTCGTGCTCATCACCGCCGGTCTGGGGGCGTTCATCTTCGGGCTCATCGAGGGCAACACCTTCGGCTGGTGGGCCCCCAAGCAGCCGTTCGAGGTGCTGGGCTGGACGTGGCCGCTCGAGAGCGTATCGGTCATCCCGTTCGCCATCGGCTTCGGCATCGTGGCGCTGGGCCTCTTCGCCTGGGTGGAGTTGCGCCGGGCACGCGCCGGGAAGTTCTTCCTGTTCGATTTCGACCTGTGGCGCTTCCCTGCCTTCCGCTACGGCAACCTGGCCGGCACCATCGTGTCGCTGGGTGAGTTCGGGCTGCTGTTCGTGCTGCCGCTGTTCCTGCAGGCCGTGCTGGGGCTGTCGGCCTTCGACACGGGGCTCATCTTCGTCTCGCTCGCGGTCGGGGCATTCATCGCGGCGCCCATCGCAGCACAGCTGGCGAACCGCTATGGCCCTCGCCGCACGGTGAGCCTGGGCATGGCCCTGGAGGCGGTGGGCATCCTGGCGGTCACGCTGCTGCTGGGCACGACCGTGACCGGGCTGCAGCTGGCCCTGCCGCTCTTCATCTACGGCGTCGGCGTCGGTCTGGCCACCGCGCAATTGACCAGCGTCACCCTGTCCGATATCCCCGTGGAGCGCTCGGGTCTGGCGTCGGGCGCCAACTCGACCATGCGACAAGTGGGATCCGCCCTGGGCATCGCCATCCTGGGCACCATCCTGTTCGTTAGCTTAGGTAATGGAGTGCGCAGCGAGCTTGCGGGTGTCCCCGGTCTTCCCCCTGCGGCGAGCGAGGGCATCGCCACTGCCATGGAGACATCGGGCGGCCAGGCCATCAGCGGATCCGAACGCAAGCGGACGCCGCAGCCATCGTGCCGCTGCTCGACGATGCCTTCGTAGGCGCTGCGCGCCTGACCGGCTTCTCCGCACTCGTGTTCGTGCTGTTCGGTTTCGGCATCAGCCTGCTGCTGCCCGAGACACGACTGGGCGAGTTGGGCGAGTTGGACGGGACGGACGGGGGCGGATCAGCTGCACCTGCGGACCCTCCGGCCGTCTGAGCGCACGACGGCATGCCCACCGCATCGCGTAACCTCGGAGCCTGAGGGAGGTATCGATGGCCAAGGTAGTCCGCATCGCCGAGGTGCTCGACGGGTCCTACGCAGCCGGAGACCGGGTGACGATCCAGGGCTGGGTGCGCACTCGGCGCGACTCGAAGGCCGGCCTGTCGTTCGTACAGGTCCACGACGGATCGAGCCTCGCGCCCCTGCAGGTGGTGGCCCAGGCGGCACTGGCCAACTACGAGGATGAGGTCCAGCACCTCACTGCCGGTTGTGCCGTCCGGGTCAACGGCACGCTGGCCGAATCGCAGGGGGCAGGCCAGTCGGTCGAGCTCCAGGCCGAGGCGATCGAAGTGGTGGGCTGGGTCGACGATCCCGACTCATACCCGGTCGCTGCCAAGCGCCACACCTTCGAGTACCTGCGCGAGGTGCCGCACCTGCGCGCGCGCACCAACACCATCGGCGCCGTGGCGCGCGTGCGCGATGCGCTGGCACAGGCCATGCATCGCTACTTCCACGAGCACGGCTTCTACTGGATCCACACGCCCATCATCACTGCCGCCGATGCCGAGGGGGCCGGTGAGATGTTCCGCGTCTCCACCCTGGACTTCGCCAACCTGCCGCGCACGCCGCAGGGCAAGGTGGACTTCAGCCAGGACTTCTTTGGCCGGCCCACCTTCCTGACCGTGTCAGGCCAGCTCAACGTGGAGAGCTACTGCCTGGCACTGACCAGGGTCTACACCTTCGGCCCCACGTTCCGGGCCGAGAACTCCAACACCAGCCGGCATCTCTCGGAGTTCTGGATGGTGGAGCCGGAGATCGCCTTCGCCGACCTCTCGGACGATGCCGACCTGGCCGAGGACCTGCTGAAGTATGCCTTCCGAGCCATCCTCGACGAGCGGGCGGACGACATGGCCTTCTTTGCCGAGCGCATCGACCCCGAGGCCGTGACGCGCCTGGAGGCCTTCGTCGCGTCCGATTTCGAGCGCATGACCTACACCGATGCGGTGGCCATCCTGGAGCGGGCCGACCGGGACTGGGAGTTCCCCGTCTTGTGGGGCGCCAACCTGCAGGCCGAGCACGAACGTTATCTCTGCGAAGAAGTCGCCAGGCGGCCGGTGGTGGTGGTCGACTACCCCAAGGAGATCAAGGCCTTCTACATGCGCCTCAATGATGACGAACGCACGGTCGCGGCCATGGACGTGCTGGCGCCGGGGATGGGTGAGATCGTCGGCGGCTCGCAGCGCGAGGAGCGGCTGGACGTGCTGGACCGGCGCATCGAGGAGATGGGGCTGGACGCTCGAGCGTACGGCTGGTACCGCGACCTGCGTCGCTATGGCAGCGTGCCGCACGCCGGCTTCGGGCTGGGGTTCGACCGGGCGCTGGCCTACGCCACCGGCATGGCCAACATCCGCGACGTCATCCCCTTCCCGCGAACGCCCGGCTCCGCCGAGTTCTAGATCCCCTGCCCGACGCTCCGGGCACTGACGGCTGATGCGCATCCTTTGCGTCGAGGACGAGCCCGATGTCGCCGCGGCCATAGGCACCGCCCTGGTCGCCGACGGCCACGCGGTCGATGTGGTCGCCAACGGCGAGGCGGCGACGTCGCTGCGTCCTTTGCAGCGTTCCCATGCGGCTCTCCTCAGGCTGATCTACAACGCTCTTGGACCGGCTATGCGCGTGGCACAGCTATGCGCGTAAGGCGAAGTCCGTCAGCGTTTGCTGCAGCACGCCCCGGGTGACACCGTGACCCTGGATATCCTCCGTAACGGACAGACGCTGGCGGTCGACGTGAACCTGGGCACACGCCCCGACGCTCTGTAAGCGCTGGGCTACCCCTGATCACGGGCCTATGTGGCGGGTGGATGTACCACCCGCCACTTGCCTTTGCAGGTACCGCGATCACCCAGCGTCGGGTGTGCGAGTCACCCGTCGGCTCCCTCGATATCTGCGGCGGCATTCGACCGCAGCGACACCAACGAACCGAGCGAGGCAAGCATCGCGACCACGGCTGCACCGAAGGCGATGCCTGGTCCAGCGATAGTCCAGAGGATGCCGATGAGGGCGGACGCGACGAAGTCGCCGAGCGAACCGATGCCGGCCAGGAGCCCAAAGGCTGAGCCCCGTTGATGCGCCGGGGCCAGCCCAGCGACGGCAGCATGCTCGCCGGTCTCGACCGCACCGATACCGATACCGGCGATGATGAAGGCCACGCCCAGCCACACGACCGACGGCCCAGCCACGGCGAACAGCGCGTAGGCGATGGCGAACAGCGCCACGCCGGCCGCGAACACGCGACGGGGCCCGATCCGGTCGGCCACGCGCCCGGCCGGCACCGATGCGAGCGTGGCGGTGATGTTGTAGCCGACATAGAGGGCGATGGCCACCGTGGCCGCGCCATCCTGTCCGAACTCGGGCGTCAGCAGTTGGGTGGCCCGCAGGATCAGCAGCGTCGCTGCCATGTTGCCCACCTCGAACAGCGAGATACCCACGAAGAGCCGTCCGAGCGGACCGTGCAGGAGCGGACGCACGACGAGGCGGACGGGCGCTGTGTGGCGCTCCTTCGGCCGTTCGAGGTGGCGCACGGCGTAGACGATGGCCGCTGCCGCGAGGAGGCCCGGGATGACCGAGAGCAGGATGGCCTCGCGGATGCCCACGGCCGCGACCAGCACGAGGGCCACGGTGGGGCCGATGACCGCACCGAGGTTGTCCATGGCCCGCTCGAAGCCATAGGCGCGGCCGAAAGCGGAGGCATCGACCGCGTCGGCCAGCAGCGCGTTCCTCGACGGCACGCGGATGCCACGCGCAGCCCAGGCGCCCGCGCGCAGGATGGCCACCTGCCAGGCCGCCGTCGCGAGGCCGACGGCGGCCGAGAGGATCGCCGTCAGCGTGTAGCCGCCGACCGCGATCGAGCGACGACGCTGGGGATCGTCCGCGAGCGCCCCGCCGATGACCTTGGCGATGCCCGACAGCGCATCGGCGATGCCTTCGATGAGCCCGAGGGCCACGGCCGGGGCGCCCAGGACCGTGCTCAGGAAGCCCGGGAGCAGGGCCGTGGGGATCTCGTGGCCCGCGTCAGACAGGAGGCTGGCCAGGCCGATGCCCCGCACGCCCGGCGTGAACCAGGGCCGCTTTGTGTCCTCGCCGGGCTCAGCGGGTCGCTCGGGCCCGGCTTCCTGCTGGCCGCCTGACTGACCCATCGTGGTCCTCACGATACCCCCTCGGGTGGCGTCTACGCGGGCACTTCCAGCCGGAAGCACGTGCCGCCGCCTTCGCGTGCTGACACCACGATCGTGCCGTGGTGGGCCCTGGCTGCGGCCGCCACGGTGGCGAGCCCGAGGCCGGACCCTTCCCCGGGGGTGTCCGGACCGCGATCGAACGGCTGGAACATCCGAGCCCGGAGGTCCTCGGGGATGCCGGGCCCGCGATCGAGCACGTCGATGACGAGCGTCAGGGCTGAGGCTTCCGCGGGGACCGGCGATGCTTCGGGCGCCGGGGCTGCGTCGTCGACCCGAGTCGGCCGCACCTCGGCTAACACGTCCACCTGCGCCCCGGGCGGGCCATAGGCGACCGCGTTCACGATCAGGTTGGTGAGGGCCTGCTCAAGGCACACACGGTCGACGTTGACGAGTCGCCACGGGGCCTCGTGACGCACATTCGTCCAACCGGTCGATCATGGCGTCCAGCGTCTCCCGCCAGCACGCCCTGCTCATCGCGCACCGTGGGCGTGGCCAGGCGCGCGTCAAGCTCCGTGGCACAGCCGGCAGGGCGCCCGCGGCCGCCACTCCGAGCCCGAGCGCCATCCCGAGTCCGAGCGCCAGCTGAGCATCGCAAGGCCGCGCTCTCGGCGCCCCACGGGACCGCCCGGCAGGCACGTTCAGGCGGTGCGGCGATTGCCCGTGAAGAAGCCCACCACGAGCACGGTGACCACGGCACCGATGACGGCCACGACGATGGAGGCCAGGTTGAGGATGTCGCCCTCCTGGCGGCCGGTGTTGAAGCCGAGCACGCCGACGATGAAGCCGCCCACCACCGCGCCGACGATGCCGAGCACGATGTGGCCGATGACGCCAAGCCCTTCGTCGCCCTGGACGAGGAACCCGGCGAGGTAGCCTGCGATGGCGCCAAGGACCAGCCAGGCGATGATGTCGATGAGCACGAAAGCCTCCCTTCGATGTGCGGTCACGCCGCTCGCGATACGCTGCACCGAATCGTGGCTCAAAGGCAGCGGCCAGCGCATCTACGTTCGTGCTCAAGGCGTGACAGATCCATTGCGGATTGCCGCACGTCACGCAAGCCGCCACCCGGCGTTGCCCACCCGGCGGGCGAGTTGACGGAGGACGCCCTCCAGGACGTGCCCGGCTCCGACGGATGGCCCACCCGGTGGGTAGCCGGGACGTTGGCCGCGTCCGCGAGGTTCGAGGCGCCGGTCGGGCTGGCCCACGCGCCGCGCGCCCGCTTCAGCCGGCTTCGGGAAACTCGTTCTCGGCGGTCTTCTGCAGGTTGGCGATCTGCGTGAAGGCCCCACGCAACAGCTCTTGCTGCGTGTGGCTGAGCTTGGCCGGCTCCACCACGCTCAAGGGGGTCCGACCAGCCTGGACATCGGCCAGCTGCGTGGCGAGGCGAAGGCCCATCAGGAAGTCGTACGCGTCGCTGATCTCCTCGCGGCTCGACGACGGCAGCAGGCCTCGGTCCGCGAGGGCAACGATGCGTCCGAGCGTATGCGTGGCGTCGATACGGTGGCGCGCAGCATCGACCCGCGCGTAGGCCACCATGGGCTGCAACGCGTCCTTCAGGTCGATGCGACCACTCTGCTCCGCCGCACCACCAAGGTAGATGTTGCCCGGCAGGCGTAGTGGGGGGCGGAAGGTCAACGCGTTGCGCGCCAGCTGGTAGTGCACGCCACGCTGGTCGGGCAGGGTCTCGTGGATGTGACGCCGGATGGCATCGATCAGCCCTGCATCGCCGTGGACCAACCGGAAGTCAAGGAAGACACTGAGTTCGGTGACGTCCTGCGGCTCGGCGCGACGGAGCCAGGCATCGTAGGTGGCGATCCACTCAGGCAGCGAACGGCACCAACGAGGATCGCTGGCCATGACCGAGCCGCGGCAGTAGGGGTAGCCGGCGGCGTGCAGCCCGTCACTCACGTGCGCGCCCAGGCGCAGGAAGTAGTCCGCGACTTCGGGAGTCGCGACACGGGAGGCAGCCGCATCGAGGGTCGCGCCTGCGGGAGTCATACCTTCGGGAGCGGCCGCATCGGACGCGGCATCAGGGGGCAGCGCGTAGACGATGCCGTTGTCCTGGTCCGACGACAGGTGGACCTCACCCCGTCCCTGGCTGCCCATGGCGAAGAAGGCGAAGGCTGACGGTGCCGGACCCAGGTCAGCCAGCGCCAATTCGATCAGGCGGCTGCTGACGGCATCGAAGACCGAGGTGAGCATGCTGTTGACGTGGCGCGGACGGGCGCTGCTCCCGAGGAGAGCGGCAGCAGCCGGGAGTGTGTGTTCGCAGGTGTGAGCGACTTCGTCCGGTGTCGCGGCCCGGGCGATGTCGGCCAGCAGCACGAGCGGCGCGAAGCGTGGCGAACCGACCAAGTCGTCGCGGTCGACGACGCCGACGATGTGGCCAGCGTCGTCTTCCACGGCCAGGTGGCCGACCGCCCCGTCCTCCATCCGCAGCAGCGCCTCGTAGACCGGGCGGCCCCGATGGATACGGATCAGCGGCGCGGTCATGACCGACTCGACCGGCTCGTCGAGGGAGCGGCGCTGAGCCACGACGCGGGCACGGAGGTCATGGTCGGTCACGATGCCGATGACGACGCCCGAGCCACTTGCCACCAGTGCGGCAGTGACCTCCCGCTCGGTCATGCGCATGGCGGCATCGCTCAGGCTCGTCTCCATGCCGATGGTCGGCGCCGGTTTCGCGAGGGACCCGACGGACGCATGGAGGAACAGCATCGAAGCCCGCAGCTGCTGGATCTCCCGACTGGCCACCTCGTCGCGCGCGGCAGTGACATCGACCAACACGCCGTCGATGTGCGCGGGCTCGCCCTCCTCGTCGCGCACCAGGGCCGCCGACAGCAGCACCGCATGCGTGCCGGCCGCCGACTCCATGGTGAGGATCTGGTCGCGCACCTCACCCTCGTCGAGCAGTCGATGGAACGACCGGCCGAAGTCGGCAGCATCGACGAAGAGGTCGGCCAGCGCGGGCTGAGGCAGATCCTCGCCACCGGCCAGGGTCAGGATCCGTCGCGCGGCTGGGCTCAGCGCGGTGAAGACACCCCGTCGCGCGGCGACGGCCCGGAACACGCCGACCGATGTCCCCAGGGCAGAGGCATCACCCTGTACGTCGTCGGCCGCAGCGGTGATGTCGCGGGCCAGCAGCACGTGCCCGGCAGCATCACCGAATGCCACTGGGTCGAGCGTCAGCACGCATTCGACCAGACTGCCGTCGCTGCGCTTGAGCACGCCCTCGTGACCGACGCCGAGGACCGCCGAGTCGGCGTCACCGGTGCTATCGGCGTCATCGGCGCCACCCGCGTCCAGCACTCGCCAGAGCGGTTCGTTGCCAGACCCACGCGGCAGCAGGTCAGCCAGCTCCAGGAACTCCAACTGCCGCGCGCTGTAGCCGAGCAGGCGCAGGAAGGTGGGGTTGGCGTAGCGCGATCGGCCCTCGATGACCAGGAGCGTGCCCTCGGTCGTGGCTTCGATGAGCGCGTGGTAGCGGGCGTTGGAATCGCGCAGCCGCTCCAGGCCTTCTTCCCGTCGCCGCTCGATGCGCAGGCTCTGCTGCAGGACGAACAGCAGCAGCAACGCGATGAGGCCGGAGATGGCCAGCGTGGCGAAGAGGAGGTTGCGCTGGATGCGATCGATCTCGGCACGCACGTCGTCGGTGTAGAGGCCGGTGCCGATGATCCAGCCCCAGGGCTCGAAGCCCTTGACGTACGACTCCTTGGGCTCCAGCCGACCGGGATCATCGAACCACTGCCAGACGTAGTCGACATAGCCCTCCTCGGCGCGCTTCACCAGGTCGGCGAACTCCACGAAGATGGGCACGCCGCGCGGGTCCTCGAAACCCGACAGGTCCTGGCCGTCCAGGTCGGTTCGATACGGGTGCATGATCATCTTCGGGGTGGTGTCCTGGATCCAGAAGTAATCCAGACGGTCTTCGCCATAGCGCAGTTCGGAGATGACGCGCGCGGCAGCGGCTTGCGCTTCCTCGCGGGTGAGCAGCCCACTGCGCTCGTCGGCCTCGTAGGCGGCCAGCACGCTCCAGGCGGAGTTGGTGAGCTCCCGGATCATCTCGCGCTTGCGCTCGAGGAGGGTCTGCTCGAAGGAGGGCAGGACGAGCACCCAGAGGGCGACGAGGAACAGCACAAGGGCGGCGGCCGCGGGCAGGACCACACGGACGACGAAGGGGCGGCGCGGCGCATGGAGCGCGCTCTCAGGCGGCTCGACTCGCGCAGCGTGGGCAGCTTGCCCGGCTGGGGCGCCTTGCCCGGCGTGGGCACCTTGCCCGCTTGGGGCCCCGTCCGGTCCCTGCTCGACGAGACCGGGGCCATCGAGCACCGCCGAGCGGAAGCGTAGCCACTCCGCGTGCGGCATCTCGATGCCCAGCGCGCGGCTGCCGAGGCCCTCGATGGCGTGGTAGTCGGTCCCGGCGCAGACGAGCAGATCATGCCTGCGTGCCAACGCCGTGAGCAGTGCCCGCTGCTCCTCATTGAACTCATCGTAAACGGCCTCGATACCGTCAAGACCGCGGCCCTTCAACCCCACGACCAGGACCTCGAGCGCATCCAGGTCCGGCTCCAGGACCAGCGGGTGTGCGAGGAACGCGCGCCCTCCGGCGCGCTGGATCAGGGCGATGGCGTCGCCGACATCGAGGTGGCCATCGTTCGCAGCCTCGACAGCGGGGGTGGCGGCCGAGTCGGCCTGGCGGTGACGGCCCGCCGCACGCAGCGATGAGGTGAGGGTGTGGAAATCGGTGTCGCGACCATGTCGCATGCGCGCCAGCGTGGCCAGCAACTCCGGATGCGTCGGGTCGAACCCGTAGGCGACCAGGTGCGCCATCCGTCCATCGAGACGAGCCGTCAGTTCCACGCCCGGCAGTGTCGGGATGCCCTTGGCGTCGGCCGCCGCCCGGAATTGAGCCAGTCCCTCGAGCGTGTCGTGGTCGGTCAGGGCCGCGTAGCGGACGCCGGCAGCAGCCAGCCGATCGGCCAGGACCTCAGGCGAAGAGGCACCATCGCTGAAGACGGTGTGCGTGTGCAGGTTGACGTAGACGGTGTCGGCCATGGGTCCCCCGGAGTCCAAGGCTGGCCGACACCGCGTCCGCAGCCAAGGTCCACACGGCCCCAACCCGACGGGGCTGAGGACGCCGCGCGGCAGCCCTAGTTGCCACGGCCGGCCTGCCCCAGATGGTCCACATGGCCCTGTGGAGTCGGGTCGGAGGGCCGTACGTTGCAGACAACGCCGCGCGTCGTCCAGGAGCCGCGTCTCTGAACCGGCTCTCGATGCACGGTGTATCCATAGGGGGCTCGATGGCGACCGTACGCGAGACGGCGCCCCGGGACGCTGTGCTCGGGGACGTGGCGGATCATGACCAGATCGACGCGATCATCGCCGGTCAGGTGGGGCGACCGGGTGCCCTGCTGGGCATCCTGCAGCGGCTCCAGGAGCTGAGCCGCTACAAGTACCTCGACATGTCCACGCTCGAGTACGTCGCCGTGCGCAGCGGCATCCCACAGGCGCAGGTCTATCAGCGTGGCCTCGTTCTACGCGCTCTTCAACCTGGAGCCGCAGGGAACGCACACCGTGGCCATCTGCCGCGGCACCGCCTGCCACACTCGCGGATCGCGCCCGCTGCTGGAGCGCGTGAAGCTGCAGCTGGGCCTGCGTACCTCCGGTGACAACGCCGACAAGGTTTCGCTGACCACGCCGGACCGCGACTTCACCGTCCGCACCGTGGCCTGCTTCGGGCAGTGCGCGCTGGCCCCGGTGATCGAGGTCGACCACGCCATCCGCGGCCACGTCACCGAACAGGCGCTCATCCGTGAGGTCGAGCAGCTGCGCCGGGAGGGCGCCCGATGAGGATCGCCGACCTGGCGGCGTTCGCAGCCGTCCGTGAGTCCGGGCTGGCGAAGCTGCTGCCCGAGCGGCCGCGCATCGCGGTCGGCATGGGCACCTGCGGCAGCGGCAACGGCGCTGAGGGCGTGCTGGCGGCGTTCAAGGCGGCTATCGACGCGCGCGGCTTGGACGTGCGCCTGGCGCCGGTGGGCTGCTTCGGCTTCTGCGCCGAGGAGCCGCTGGTCAACGTGCGCCTCCCCGGCCGGCCGTTGCTCATCCTGCGCCGCGTGCAGCCCGACCAGGTCGACGACATCCTCGAGGCCATCAGCCACGACCGCCTGCCGCCGGCGGAGATGCTGCTGTGCAAGGTGGAGGAGTGGGACCACCTCACTGGCAACGTGCGCTACGGCAGCGGCTACCCCGATGTGCCCGCCTGGAACGAGGTGCCCTTCTTCGACGGCCAGGTCAAGATCGTGCTGCGCGACTGCGGCCTCATCAGCCCCGACGACATCGAGGAGTACATCGCGGTCGGCGGCTACCAGGCCCTCTACAAGGTGCTCATCGATCAGCACCCGGAGATGGTCATCGAGCAGATCAAGGCGGCCAAGCTGCGTGGCCGCGGTGGCGCCGGCTTCCTGACCGGCAACAAGTGGGAGTTCCTGCGCGCCGCGCCGGGTGACCAGAAGTACCTCGTGTGCAATGCCGACGAGGGCGACCCGGGCGCCTACATGAACCGCAACGAGATCGAGTCGGACCCGCATGCGCTGCTCGAGGGCATGCTCATCGCCGCCTTCGCCACCGGCGCCACGGACGGCATCATCTACGTGCGCGCGGAGTACCCCATCGCCGTCATGCGCCTGGAGCGCGCCATCACGCAGGCTCGCGCCTATGGGCTCCTGGGCCAGGACATCTTCGGCCGCGGCTTCGACTTCGACATCCAGACCGTCGAAGGGGCCGGCGCCTTCGTCTGCGGTGAGGAGACCGCGCTCATCGCCTCGCTGGAGGGCAAGGCCGGCCGGCCTCGACCGCGACCGCCCTTCCCTGCGCAGCGTGGCCTGTTCGGCAAGCCCACCAACATCAACAACGTCGAGACCTGGTACAACGTGGCGCCGATCGTGGCCCGCGGACCAGCCTGGTTCAGCGACATCGGCAGCTCCAAGAGCGCCGGCACCAAGGTCTTCTCGCTGGTGGGCAAGGTCGCCAGCACCGGCCTCGTGGAGATGCCGCTGGGCACGCCGCTCTCGAAGTTCATCTACGACATCGGTGGTGGCGGCAGCAACGGCCGCGAGATCAAGGCCGTGCAGACGGGTGGACCGTCGGGTGGCTGCATCCCGGCCGACATGCTCGATACGCCGGTCGACTACGAGACGCTGGCGCAGATCGGCTCGATCATGGGCTCGGGCGGCATGGTCGTCATGGACGAAGACAACTGCATGGTCGACGTGGCCCGCTACTTCGTCGAGTTCACGCACTCGGAGTCGTGCGGCAAGTGCGTGCCCTGCCGCACGGGGCTGGACAAGGCCCTGGAGATGCTCGACGGCTTCACCCACGGCACGGCCACCCTGGCCGACCTCGACAAGCTCGAGGAGCTCTGCCGCATGGTGCGGGACATGTCGCTCTGCGGCCTGGGCCAGAGCGCGCCCAACCCGGTGCTGACCAGCCTGCGCCACTTCCGCCACGAGTTCGAGGACCACGTCCGAGCCAAGCGCTGCCGAGCCGGTGTGTGCGAGGACCTCGCGCTTAGCCCCTGCGAGAACTCGTGCCCGCTGCACATGAACATCCCACGCTTCCTGCAGCTGTACAAGGAGGATCGGCTGGAGGATGCCTTCCTGTCGGTCATCCTGGACAACCCACTGCCGGCATCCACCGGCCGCGTCTGCCAGCACCCCTGTGACGACCGCTGCCGCCGTGAAGCCGTCGATGAGGCCGTCAACATGCGTGAGGTGCACCGCTCCATCGCGGACCAGGTGCTCCTGACCGACCGCTTCGAGACGATGGTGGCCAAGGTCCTGGAGCGCAAGATGGAGCCCACCGGCCAGCGCGTGGCGGTGGTGGGTGCGGGACCGACCGGCCTCACCTGTGCCTACTACCTGGCGCTGCGCGGGCACGAGGTCACCTGCTTCGACTCGCGACCGGCTGCCGGCGGCATGCTGCGCTACGCGCTGCCCGAATACCGCCTGCCGCAGTCGGTGCTGGACAAGGAGATCGAACTCATCGAACGCGTCGGCGTGGAGTTCCGCTTCAACGTCGAGGTCGGTGAGGACGTCCGGCTCAATGAGATCGCCGAAGGCTACGACGCCGTCTTCCTGTCTATCGGCACATGGAAGGAAGCCTGGGTGCACCTGCCCGGCACCGAGTTGACCGGGGTCATCCCGGCACTGCCCTTCCTGGAGGCCATGGCGCGGGAGCAAGCGGTGCCGGTAGGTCGCAACGTCGTCGTCATCGGCGGTGGCAATGCCGCGGTGGACTCGGCCCGGACGGCGCGTCGCATGGGCGCCGAGGTGACCATCGTGTACCGCCGCGAACGCAAGGACATGCCGGCCATCGCGGAGGAGATCCGGGCGGCCGAGCACGAGGGCGCCAGCTATCGCCTACCTCGCCGCCCCCGAGCGCATCATCGGCGACGCCGAGGGGAAGGTCCGCGCCATCGAGGTGGTGCGGACGCGTCCGGGCGAGTTCGATGCCTCCGGCCGCCGCCGTCCCGTCCCGACCGGCGAGGTCATGCGCATCGAGTGCGACAGCGTGATCCTGGCCGTGGGCGAACGCGTCGATCCCGACTTCTGTAACGCGTCGGGCCTGCGGGTCAACGAGGACGAAGGCACGCTGGAGGTCGACCGCTACTCGCTGGAGACCAGCCGCGATCGCTTCTACGCCGGCGGTGACCTCATCACCGGCGCCTCCAACGTGTCCAATGCCATGGGCATCGGCAAGAAGGCCGCGCGCAACATCGACCACCGGCTGATGGACCGCCTGACGCCCAGCGTCCTGCCCGAGTTCGTCTACCAGATGGAACCACCCGATCCACCCAGCCCCTCGGGGCGCCACACCCCGGCCGAGCTGCCGGCAGCCGAACGCGTGGGTTCCTACGCGGAGGTCACATTGGGACTCGCGCCCGCGGTCGCCCTGGCCGAAGCGCATCGCTGCCTGCGCTGCGACATCCGCAGCCTCGAGAACTAGGAGGACCGCCGTGACCGACAAGGTGATGGTCCGCATCGACGGTGAGGTCGTCGCGGCCAAGGCCGGCCAGAGCGTCCTTGAGGTCGCGCGCGCCAATGACAAGTACATCCCGGCCCTCTGCTACATGGAGGGCCTCTCACCGCAGGGCTCGTGCCGGCTGTGCATGATCGAGGTCTCCGGCGTCAAGCGTCTGCTGCCCGCCTGCACCACGCCGGTCCAGGAGGGCCTGGCCGTCTCCACGGGCTCCGCCCAGCTGCACGCCTATCGCCGCATGGCGCTGGAGCTGCTATTCGCCGAGCGCAACCACATCTGTGCCGTCTGCGTGTCCTCGGGTCATTGCGAGCTGCAGAGCCTGGCGCAAGAGCACGGCATGACCAACGTACGCTACGCCTACAACTACCCCAAGCTCACTCCCGACACGACGCACGCGCGCTTCGTCTTCGACCCCAACCGCTGCGTGCTGTGCGCGCGTTGCGTGCGCACCTGCGCGGAGATCGAGGGCGCCCATGTCTGGGAGATCGCCGGTCGCGGCATCGCGTCTGGGCCGGTGAGCGAGCTGCAACGACCGTGGGGAGAGGCCGCCAGCTGCACCAGCTGCGGCAAGTGCGTGCAGGCCTGCCCGACCGGCGCGCTGGCCGAGAAGGGCTGGGCCGTGGAGGAGATGACCAAGCAGCGTGGCGTCGTCAGCACCCTGAACACGATGCGAGAGGGGCAGTGATGGAGCACGAGGTTCAGGCGGCGGAGGCGGCGCAGAAGGCCAGGATCGGGACCTGCTGGCTCGACGGCTGCTCGGGCTGCCACATGTCATTGTTGGACATCGATGAGGCCATCGTGGATGTGCTGGCCAGGGCGGACATCGTCTTCGGCCCCCTGGTCGATGCGCAGGAGTGGCCCGAAGGGGTCGATGTGGCCGTCATCGAGGGCGCTGTCAGCAGCACTGACGACCTTGAGTTGGTGACCAAAGCCCGCGAGCGCAGCAGCATCCTGGTGGCCCTGGGCGACTGTGCCGTCACCGGCAATGTGCCCACCATGCGCAACGGCATCCCCACGCGCGCGTTGCTCGAGCGCGTCTACGTCGAGGGCTCCGATGAGCAGCAGCAGATCCCGACCGACGGTGTGCCGGCGCTGCTCAAGCAGGCCGAGCCACTCCACGCCCACGTCAAGGTCGATGTCCACGTCCCCGGCTGTCCGCCCAGGCCGGAGACCATCCTCTACGTGCTGGGCGAACTGCTCGACGGCCGCATCCCCGATGTCGGCTCACGCCAGCGCTTCGGCTGAGGAGACCGACCGTGACGACCATCAATATCCCCCACGTCAGCCGCATCGAAGGCCACGCGTCGATCACCATCCAGCTGGGCGAGGACGGCAAGGTCGCGGACACCCAGTTCCATGTGACCCAGATCCGTGGCTTCGAGAAGTTCGTGGAGGGCCGGCCCTACTACGAGATGCCGGCCATCACCGCGCGCATCTGCGGCATCTGCCCGGTCAGCCACCTGCTGGCATCGTCGAAGGCCTGCGACGCCATCATGGCCGTGCGCATCCCTTCGACCGCGGCCAAGCTGCGCGAGCTGCTGCACATGGCGCAGATCGTGCAGTCGCACGCCCTGTCGTTCTTCCACCTGTCGGCGCCGGACCTGTTGCTGGGCATGGACTACGACCCTGCCAGGCGCAATGTCGCGGGACTGCTCGCCGAGCACCCCGCGGTGGTGCAGGACGGCGTGCGGTTGCGCAAGTTCGGGCAGCAGGTCATCGAGCGGCTGGGTCGCGAGCGCGTGCATCCCTCGTGGACCGTGCCCGGCGGCGTGAACCAGGAACTCGATCCAAGGGCGCGCGAGCAGACCCTGGAGGAGTGGCCCGAGGCGATGGCCATCCTGCTGCGCACCATCGAGATGTGGAAGGGCACCATCGACAGCTTCCCCGACGAGGTGGCGACGTTCTCCAACTTCCCCACCATGTACTGCGGCACCGTGGCAGCCGATGGCTCGCTGGAACTGTATGACGGCAAGCTGCGCTTCCGCGACACCGATGGTGAGATCGTGGCCGACCAGATCGAGGCCGCCGATTACCAGGCCTACATCGGTGAGGCCACCATGGCCGACTCCTACCTGAAGGCCCCCTACTTCAAGCCGCGCGGCCTGGCCGACGGCATCTACCGGGTGGGCCCGCTGGCTCGACTCAACGTCTGCGACCAGATCTCCACGCCGCTCGCGAACGCGGAGTTGCAGGAGATGCGGGGACGGCTGGGACGGATCGTGCAGAGCAGCTTCCACAACCACTACGCCCGGCTCATAGAGGCGATGTACGGGATGGAGCGACTGCGCGAGTTGATGGAGGACCCGCACATCCTCGATACCAAGGTCCGGGCGCACGCCGGCGTCAACGACCTGGAGGGCGTGGGCGTCATCGAGGCGCCGCGCGGCACGCTCATCCACCACTACCGGGTCGACGACAACGGCGCCATGACCTGGGCCAACCTCATCGTCGCCACCGGGCACAACAACCTCGCCATCCGCCGTGGCGTGCACGATGTGGCTACCCGGTTCATCGACGGCAACCAGATCGCCGAAGGCGCCGTCAACCGCGTCTCTGCCCTGGTGCGAGCCTTCGATCCGTGCCTGTCCTGTTCGACCCACCAATTTGGCATGGCTGCGGTGCGCCTCGAGTTGCGCGGACCTGATGGGGAGCTGCTCGACGAGAAGGGCACGGTCTGAGGACACGGTCTGAGGGAGGGTCCTCGCACGACCACGATGATCTGCCGGCGCAGTGACGACAGGATGGACGAAGCCTGCCGTGTCCTGGGGCTGGCACTCGGCTGCGTCTGACCCTCTACCATCGGTAGCGACATGAGGCAAGCATCACCGAGCGACGCTGATCGCGAGATCATCCGGGCGCTGGCACAGCGCTGGACGGAGATCGCCGCGCTGCCGCTGATGGCCGAGCGCAAACGCGGCTGGCGCGCGCTCCATGACCTGCGTCCCGAGCGGCCCATGATCCTCTTCGAGACCGACACGGTCTACGAGTACGTCGCGCCCGACGAGTTGCGCTGCGAACACCCGGTGTTGCGCGCCGTCGAGGCCACCATGCGCGAGAACATCCGCCACTTCGAGGAGGTCGGCGACGACCTCGTGCTGGAGCCCTACTACCGACTCGGCTGGGACCTGGTGACCTCGTCCTGGGGCGTGGACGTGGTGCAGATCCCGGTAGAGGTAGCCGAGGGTGAGATCCCCTGGGCTATACCTTCAACTTCCCCATCCGGACGCCCGGCGACGCCGGGCTGCTGCGACCGCGCACCTTCCGCGTGGACCGCGACGCCACGCTCGCCCGTCAGCGCCTGCTGCAGGACACCTTCGGCGACGTGCTGCCGATCAAGGTCCGCAACTACGACCACTTCATGGTCGAGCAGGGTGCCGAGAGCTGGGCTGGCAACTACTTCATCGGCCTGACCTGGCAGCTCTACCGTTTCGTGGGCAACGAGGGCCTGCTCTCCTGGGTCTACGAATCGCCCGACACGATCCACCGCCTGATGGAGTACATGGCGCGTGACCGGGAGCGCATGTTCTCCTTCGTCGAGGCGGAGGGGCTTATCGTGCCCAACACTGACAACCAGCTCGCGGGCCCCCGCGCCTACGGCTACGTATCCGAGTTGCCGGCGGCCGACGACAGCGAGCCGGGCCACCTCTCGGACCTGTGGTGCTGGGCCGAATCGCAGGAATCGGCACCCATCAGCCCGGCCATGTATGCCGAGTTCGTGCTGCCCTACATGAAGCGGCTGACCGACCGCTTCGGCCTCGTCTACTACGGCTGCTGCGAGCCACTCCACGACCGGCTCGGGTTGATCATGGACGCCATGCCCAACCTGCGCTCGGTGTCAGTCCCGCCCAGTGCCGACTTCGCCAAGGTGGGCGAGATGCTGGGCGATCGCTACGTCTTTTCTCGCAAGCCCGACCCGGTGCCCATCAGTGGCCCGACGCCCCACTGGGAGCGCGCCGAAGCGGACCTGCGCCGGACGCTCGACGCCGCCCGCGGCGGCAACGTGGAGCTGCTCTTCCGTGACGTCTACGACATCGGCCGTGACCGCACCCGGCTGGCGACCTGGGTGACCCTGGCGAGGTCGGTCTTCGGAGGTTGACGGGCGCAGGGGCCGAGGCGGATGGATCGAACGGGCCGTGCAGCGAGACTGCGTGTGGCAGGGCATTCCCTGGGGGACTGCTATGACGGCGTGGCCAATGGTCCGGCGACACGCGCGGGACATCGAACTGCCCGCATGTTCGTGCCATTCCCCGGGGACTCGGACGCCCGATCCGTCGGCCGGTTTCATTCCCGTGGACGTGTATCGTCTACTCGGACCAGGGGATCGACTCCCCGAGCCGCCACAGCAGTCCCGTGGGGAATAGACGCCCACAGGGGGCGGTAGCGGAGGTTTGGTATCCTGTTCGTCTCGGTGGCGAGTGGCCAAACGGTAAGGCACCTGACTCTGGATCAGGGGATTGAAGGTTCGAATCCTTCCTCGCCAGCCATCCCTGCGCCCAAGTGGCGTTTCCCACGCTCGCTTCGCTCCGGTGTCCGATGACCTGCCGCGGCGCAACGTCGCCGCCCTCCAACGCCGGCGCGATCGGCTCGTCGAGATCCTGCAGTCGAGCGCCATCGATCGCGAGGAACACCAGCGTGTTCTGGAAGAGCCGCGGCGCGTGGCCGCGCTGATCACCCCCCAAGTCGTGGAACGACAGGGCCCGCACGCGTCTCGGCCAGCTCGCTTGTTGTTGTGTGTACGATACACTGTAATGGTCTTACAGTGTAGCAAGGAGACAGCATGAGGACGTTCGTCGGTCGAGGTGACCTCCTTGCGCGCCTCGAGCGCGAGTGGACGAGCGCGCGCGACGAAAGCGAAGGCCGGATCGATCACGATCCGTGGACGGCGTCGTGTCGGCAAGACATGGCTTGTGGAGGAGTTCATCGACCGAGTCGACCCGCCGCACGTCTTCTTCGCCGCAAGCCGCCAGACTCAGGACCGCGAACTGGCGTTGTTCGCCCAGGCGCTTGCCACATCGTCGCTGCCATCACGAGAACAGGTCGCGGGGGTGGCATTCGAGACCTGGCAGTCGGCGCTCGTGAGTGCTGCCGCCGGTGTCGACCTCGCCCGCCCGAGTGTGATCGTGCTCGATGAGTTCCCCTACCTTCTCGCTGAGGCGAAAGACGCACGCGAGGCGGTCCTCGGTGCCGTCCAGGCGGCCTGGGACCGAACCCTCTCCAAGCAGCCGGTACTCCTCATCCTTGTCGGGTCCGACCAAGCGATGATGGAGATGATCACCGCACCCAAGCAGCCGCTACATCAGAGGACGAGCCGGGAAATCGTCGTCCCGCCGCTGAACCCAGCCGAGGCGGCCGCGCTATCCGGGCTGACCGGTGCCGATGCGCTCGATTCGTACCTTGTCACAGGTGGGTTCCCCAAGGTCGTGCGCGCGAAGATGGACCAGCCTCTGAAGGACTTCCTTGCCGACCAACTTGCCGACGACGGGACGCCGCTCGTGACCACAGGGCGCCTCATCCTCGACTCGGAGTTCGGTTCGAACAAGCAGGCGCGCAGCATCCTCTCCGTCCTGGGCGAAGGGCTGCGCAAGCGTCGCGACATCTCAGGCGACACCGGCATCGACTCAGCCAACATCAAGCGACCGCTCGACTTTCTGATCGAGGAGAAGCGCGTGGTCGAGGGCCGACAACCGCTCTCGACTTTCTCATCGAGAGACACGCGGTATGAGATCGTCGACCCGTTTCTGCGCTTCTATATGAGGTTCGTCGACCGCTACCGCGGCGAAATCGAGCGTGCCCGCGGGCGCATCGCGACCTCACTCATCCTGCGCGACTGGCTGGCGTATCGAGGCAAGGCGATCGAACCGGTAGTCCGGAAGTCGCTTGCAGAGCTGCTGCCGGACTCGCGCTTCGGACCGGCAGCAGCTGTCGGTGCCTTCTGGACGGGCGACAACCGGGTCGAGGTAGATCTCGTCGGGGCGAACCGCGGCACCCCGCCGGCGAAGCGGGTCATGTTCGTGGGATCGATCAAGTGGCGAGAGGCGAAGCCGATGACCGACGCCGACTACGCAGTCCTGCTACGGAACGCTGTCCAAGTCCCAGGTGTAGAGCCCGCGAAGACGAGAACCGTGGCCGTCTCGCGAGCCGGGACTGACGACGACGGCTCGGCGGCGTTCGACGTTGTGCTGGACGCGGATGACATCCTGGGGGCCTGGCCCGCAGGATGAGACGCAACAACCTCGCCGGGCCACGCTAACGCGTCAGCTGGAAGAGTGAGCTACCAGGCCGACTGAGGCGTGCGGGCGCCGTCATCATGGCAGGGCTGCCGCTGACGTGGTGCAGCCGCCTGCGGGGCCCTGCTCAGGGTCGCCAGGTCTCGACGGTGCCGATCGTGCGGTCGCCCCGGCTGTGCTTGTCGATGGCGCCGATGACGAGCACCGAGCCGTCGGGCAGGTTCGTCGCGCCGTGGCCCGCAGCGGCACCATACCTCGGACGATCGACCGAGCTCGGACGGGACGGACACGCCGCGGAGTCGCGGAGGGGCTACGCTCGCGCCACGGCGCATCGTGGGCGACGACGGACGCGCCCATCCCGAGGGGCCGCACCCGAGACCGAACGAGGAGAAGGCCGACAGCCGATGTCCATGACCACCGCGGACCCCGCGGCGCCCGCGCTCGCGGCCCATGGGGTCTGGCACCGCTACGGTTTCCGGCGCGGCCCGTGGGCACTCGCCGACGTCGACCTCACGGTCCCGCAGGGCTCGATCGTCGCGCTCGTCGGCCCCAACGGCGCGGGCAAGTCGACGCTCATGCGCGCCTGGCTCGGCTTCGAGCGGCCTACGAGGGGCTCGGTGGCGGTGCTCGGCACCGACCTCGCCGCCGACCGCAGCGCCGCCATCGCGCAGGTCGGCTACCTCGCCCAGTCGGGCGGGCTCTATCCGAACCTCGACGCGGAGCGCCACCTGCAGCTCGCCGAGTCGCTCCACCCGGGCTTCGACGTCGAGGGCGCGCGGGCCATCATCGAGGAGCTCGGCGCCCCGCTGCGCCGTGCCGCAGGCTCGCTCTCGGGCGGGCAGCGCAAGCACCTCGAGCTCGCGCTCGCGCTCGGGACCCACGCCCCGGTGCTCATCCTCGACGAACCGCTCGTCGCGCTCGACGTGCTCGCGCGGACCGAGTTCCTGCGTGTGCTCGGGCGCGAGATGCGGACCCGGGGCCGGACGGCCATCCTCAGCTCGCACATCGTGCGCGACATCGAGATGGCGTGCGACCGGCTGGTCGTGCTCTCGAGCGGCCGGGTCCGGCTCGACGACACGCTCGCCGCGGCGCTCGAGGCGCACCGGCTCAGCGCCGATCCGGTCGGCGAGCCGATCGGCCGCATCCGGCGGCTCGACGACACGACCACCTGGCTCAGCCGCGGGGCCACCGGGGGCGCGACCCCGACGCTCGAGGACCTCGTGCTCGGCTACCTCGTCGCGGACGATGACGAGCGACACGGACCGGCCGTCGTATGAGCGCCATCGTCCGCCCCATCGCGCTGACCTTCCGCATCCACCGCTTCGTGGCACTCGTGGCCATCATCGTGGTGGCCGTCTTCGCTGCCGCCGTCGTCGGCACCATGCTCCACCTCGAGGGCCTCGTGCCGCCAGCCGGCTGCGAGCTGACCTCGGACGACGAGGCCTGCCGCGAGGCCATCGGGGCCTACCGTGGCGCGGCCTGGGATGCCGACCTCCTGCGCGGTCGCGTGGCCACGCTCGTGGCGGCCGGGCTCGGGCTCATCCTCGGCGTGCCGGTCGTCGCGGGCGAGGTCGAGCGAGGCACGACGCTGCTGGCCTGGTCGCTGGCCGCGCACCGGCGCACCTGGCTGCTCCATCGTGCCCTCCCCCTCCTCGTCCTGCTGGCCGTCGGCCTCGGCGTCATCGCCATCGCCCAGACCCAGCTCGCCGAGGCGGTCGCGACCGCGCTCGACACGCGGGCGGACCAGCTGGGCCAGCTCGGCTCGACGGGCATGACCCTCGTGGCCTACGGCCTGTTCGGCTTCGGCGCCGCGCTCTTCCTCGGGGCGCTCATCGGGCGCTCGCTGCCGGCGCTCGTGGTCGGCGGCGTGCTCATGGCCATCGTCATCGTCTTCGGCGCGACGGGCACGCGCTACCTGGCCGCGGAGTTCTTCAGCGAGACCTGGCGAGAGGGATACGACCCGGTCAGCGGCGCCTGGACCGAGCAGGAGGCGGTGCTCGCCGAGCACGATGTCCGCTTCGAGGTCGACGGCGAGCTCCTGCACCGCCGCGCCCTCGACGAGCGCAAGCCGGCCGGCGTGTCGCGGGGCGAGTGGTACGCGGCAGAGGTCACCCGCGTGCGCCGGGTCGTGCCCGCGAGCGCGTACCCGGCCATCGAGGGCTCGCAGACCGCAGGCATGTCCGTTGCCGGCCTGCTCGCGTTCGGCGCGGCCTTCGTCGTCGTCTCCCGCCGTCGGCCGCTGTAGCGACCGTTGGCCGCGCAGGGCGAAGACCAGTGATCCCAAGACCGTGAGGCATCCTGCGACCGACCTCGAGGCCGAGGACCTCGACCGCTCGCTCGAGTGTGCCAGCGCCCGCGATGATCGGGTCCGTCTGCTCGCCACGGCGAACTTGGTCGATGGAGTGCCCGCAGGTGGATAGCGTCGGACTCGTCGACGCTGAAAGAGGCCCTTGACCGGAGA
The DNA here is from genome assembly GCA_963778955.1 of uncultured Chloroflexia bacterium. GTDB lineage: Bacteria > Chloroflexota > Limnocylindria > Limnocylindrales > CSP1-4 > JAFMJV01. Next base: position 1,245,148 of record CAVZWI010000001.1, on the reverse strand, counting down.
CCGGTGCTCAGCGCGCCGGGCAGCCCCAGCCGACCGGTGGCTGCACGCGATATGGGCGAGCCACATCGTCTTCGACGTGGATACGGACGCTACCATCGTCCAGGGTCTCATACGGCCATGCCTGCACGTTGCCGAGTGGGTCCGTACGCGGCTTGCGCTCCGCCCGCGTGTACGCGCGGGCCGCCTGGGCCGGCGGCGGCGTGCACCATCGCTCGGCGGCCACGAGTATCCTCGAACGCGGGATCGGAGATCCGGTAGGTGTAGACGAAGTCGTGGCAGATCGCCAGTGCGACGAGACGGTCATCACCCCACCGAGGTGGCCGCGGCGCGCGGCGCTGGTTTCAGCCTTATCGACACCGGGGGGACTGGCCCGATGCTCCAACCCTCGACCGAGCGCGCGCGCTCCTGTCCCGAGCTTGGTCGCGGACGATCTCGACCATGTAGCCGGGTGACACTCGGCCCTCTTCGAGGCTACCTCCGGCTCTCCCGGCGGTGCGGGCATGCGCGACAATTCGAGCGCGCCGACGGAGCAAGCCATCCGTCCCGCACCATCATCGACCGGGTCTCCGACTCAGACCGCACGCGGCCATGCGCGCCCCGGTGCGCTCGCTCGACCCTGGGGGCTTGAGATGCATAGCTTGCGGAACCTTGGGCGTCGGAAGGTCCGGACGTCACTCACGATCACCGGTATCACCATCGGCATCTGGGCCCTCGTGGTCTTCGGCTCGATGGCCAACAAGATCGATGCCCTGGTCTCTGGTGGCAGCGACTATTACGCCGACAAGATCACCCTGAGTGACGCTTCCGGCGCGCTCGGAGGCTTCGCCAGCGCCCCGATGTCGCTCGCGACCGCCGAGCTCGTCCGACAGGTGCCCGGCGTCGCGGCCGTCTCACCCTCGGTGATGATGCTCATGGACGACCAGGCCGGCATCAGCATGGGCGTCCCGCCGATGGTCACCGGCACCGTGGCGGGTGCGGACGAGGGGCTCGATGACTTCACCGTCCGCTACGCCGAGGGCCGCGGCCTGACCGCGGCCGACGAGGGCAGCAACGTCACCGTGCTGGGATCGGACATCGCGCGCAAGTTCGACAAGCACGTGGGGGACGCGGTCACGCTCAAGGGCGAGTCGTTCTCGGTCGTCGGCGTGCTCGAGCCCACGCTCACGGCACCCGACCAGGGCGCATCGGTGCCGATGGCCGCCGCGCAGCGCCTGCTCGTGGCCAGCCTGCCGCCCATGTTCCAGTCGACGATCACGGCCTCGGACCTGGCCACCAGCATGGTCGTGTACCCGGAACCCGGGGTCGACGTGGAGACGCTCGCCGACAGGATCGAAGCACAAGTGCCAGACGTCGCCACGATGACCGGCAAGGACTTCGACCAGCAGATCGGGTCGGCCACCTCGATCCTCAACGCCATCCTCGTCGGCGTGGCGCTCATCAGCCTCATCGTGGGTGGCCTGTCGGTCATCAACACGATGGCCATGTCGATCGCCGAGCGCACGCGCGAGATCGGCGTGAAGCGAGCCATCGGCGGGGGACGGGCGCGCATCGTCCGCGAGCTCGTCACCGAGTCCGCCCTCATCGGCTTCATCGGCGGCGTCGTCGGCCTGGTCTTGGGCGTCGCGGTCGCGCTGGTGGCGAACGAGGCCGGTCGGTCGTCGGGGACCGTCCTCTTCGAGCCGACCCTGGGCACGGCCATCACCGCCATCGCCTTCGGCACCATCCTGGGCGCGCTGGCAGGCTTCGTGCCCGCACTCCACGCCGCGCGGCTCGATCCCGTGACGGCACTTCGCTACGAATGACCGCCACCATATCGGGAGGACCGACGATGCCCCTGCTCGAGGGTCACGACCTTCGCAAGACCTATCGGCTGGGCAAACACAACCTTGTCGCGGCGCTGCGCGGCGTGGATGTCGCCATCGAGGCGGGCGAGATGGTCGCCATCATGGGGCCATCCGGTTCCGGCAAGTCCACGCTCATGCACATCCTCGGCCTGCTGCACGCGCCCGATATGAACGATGGCCCACGGCCCCAGCTCATGTTCGGTGGGCGGGACATGGTCGCACTTGGTGAGTCGCAACGGACCCGGATCCGGGCTCGCGAGATGGGCTTCGTCTTCCAGGAGTACAACCTCGTCCCCACCCTCACCGCGCTCGAGAACGTCATGCTCGCCGGCGACTACGCCGGCGTCAGGGGTAAGCAGTCGCGCCACGACTCGCTCGAAGCGCTCGAGCTGGTCGGTCTCGCCGACCGTGCCGACCACCGGCCTTCCGAGCTCTCGGGTGGCGAGCAGCAGCGCGTCGCCATCGCCCGGGCCCTGGTCAACAAACCGGGTCTGGTCCTCGCCGATGAGCCGACGGGCAACCTCGATTCGGAGCGATCGGCTGAGGTACTCGCCATCCTCCGCCGCCTTAACCTGGAGCGCGGCCAGACCTTCGTGCTGGTGACCCATGACCCGGAGGTCGGCGATGCCTGCCATCGCATCGTGCACGTGCGAGATGGGAAGGTCCGAGAGACTCTGGCATCTCTCGAACCGGTCCTCCTGCCCGGGACGATGGAAGCCTCGCTCGTGGGGGCCGGCGCGAGCTCGAACGGATCCTGAGGGAGGGTCGCGTGTCATTCGGCGATAGCACCGCGCCGGTCGTCGAGATGTCCGACGTTCGCAAGTCGTACGCGACGGTCGAAGCCCTGCGTGGGATCGACCTTCGCATCGAGGCCGGTGAAGTCGTGGCGGTCCTGGGACCGAACGGCGCCGGCAAGACGACCGCGATCAGCCTGCTGCTCGGGCTACGAGCGCCGACGGCGGGCACGGTCCGTCTGTTCGGCCGCCCGCCGGACGATCGCCTGGCACGGACGAAACGTGGCGCCATGTTGCAGGAGTCGGGCGTACCGATGAACCTCACGGTGAGTGAGCTCGTCGACATGTTCCGGACGTTCTACCCTGACCCGCTGCCCCGCGACGATGTCATCGGCCTGGCTGGCCTCTCGGACAAGGCACGCAGCCAGGCGGGGACACTCTCGGGCGGCCAGCGCCAGCGCCTGTACTTCGCCCTTGCGGTATGCGGTGACCCGGAAGCGCTGTTCCTCGATGAACCGACCGTCGGGATGGACGTAGCCTCGCGCAACGCGTTCCTTGAGAGCATCGCCGAATATGGCCGTCGTGGGCGGACCATCATCCTCACGACCCACCTGATGGATGAGGCCGATGAACTGGTGGACCGCATCGTGGTCATCGCCAGGGGCCGGATCATCGCCGACGACACGCCGGCGCGCATCAAGTCGCGCGTAGTCGGCAAGCGGGTCAGGTTCCGGACAACGGTCCCGCTCGAGGCCCAAGATCTGACAGGGCTGCCTGTCACCGCGCTCTCCGTCTCCGACAGGCGCGTCAGCTTCCTGAGCGCGACGCCCGAGATGGTCCTGGCTGACCTCTTCCGGCGAGGCGTTGCCATCGATGAGCTTGAAGTGGGCGGCGCCGACCTCGAGGAAGCCTTTCTCGCGCTCACCGGCGCGGACGAACCCGTCCCTGCCCCTGCCAGCGATCCTCAACTCCCGCCAGCCTCTACCGCCGAGGTCGCTCGGTGAGGACCGCCTCGGGGGCAGAGCCCACGCAGGAGCGAGTCGCAGCCGTGTGGCCGATGCTCCGGCTGCAGGCGCTCGACCAGGCGCGCATCTTCTGGCGCACCCCCGCCCTCAGTGCGGTGAGCATGCTCCTGCCCATCGTGATGTTCGTCTTCTTCGGGTTGCCCAACGCCTCCACGCCCTATCTGCAGGGGATCACCCTCGGTACCTACATGCTGGCCTCGTTCGCCGCCTACGCCGTGGCCAGCACGATGGTATTCAGCTTCGGCGTGACCCTGGCGCTGGCCCGGGGCCAGGGCATCGACGTCTTGCTCAGAGCGACACCCTTGCCCGGTGGCGTCTACATGCTCGCCCGTGCCATCGCGGCGCTCGGCTTCGGGCTGCTGGCCCTGCTCGCTCTGTTCGCCGTCGCTATCGTCACCGCCGGCATCCGCCTCGAGGCCAGCGTGTGGCTCGAGATGACTTGGTGGATGCTCCTCGGTGCGATCCCGTTCATCTTCTTCGGGTTCTTCATCGCCTACGCCGCCAGCCCGAGCGCAGCGCCGGCGGTAGCGAACATGGTCTTCATCGTCATGGCCTTCGCCTCTGGCATGTTCGTTCCGCTCGACCAGATGCCCGACTTCCTGGCGGCCATCGCGCCCTACATGCCGACGTACCACTACGCTCAGCTCGCGTGGGCCTCGATCGGCGCGCCCAGCCAGCCGGTCGTGACGAGCGTGGTCTGGCTGGCCGGCTACACGGCCCTGTTCTTCGTCCTCTCGATGTGGGCCTATCGCCGCGATGCCCGCCGCAAGTTCGCCTGATAGGCGTCGATCTGCGGCATGTGACCCCAAGGAGGCAGGATGGACGGCAGTGACGAGCCCGCGATGCCACAGGCCGCATCCACGCTGAGCGTGGTCGAGGCCGCCTACCAGGCCTTTGCTGTCCGCGACATCGAGGCGTTGCTGGCGCTGCTCAGCCCGGAGGTGGAGTGGGGCGAGCCTGACAACCCGCACATCCCATCGGCCGGTACCCGGCATGGGATCGCCGGTGTCATGGAGTGGCTGCAGGTCGGCAACAAGACGGAGGCCATCGTCGAGTTCGTACCGATGCGTTTCCTCGTCGAGGGCGACACTGCCGCCGTCATCGGCCGCACACGAGTCGTCGCCCGGCCCACCGGGCGGAGCTACGACACCGACTTCGTCCACCTCGTGACCGTCACGGACGGAAGGATCGTCCGCTTCCAGGAGTTCTTCGACACCTGGCTTGCGGCCGAAGCGTTTCGCGAGCATGCCCTCGAGAGCTGACGGCTCACCGCCATCGAGCCCCCGGAACCACTGAGGCGCCGGACCCAACGTACCGATCAGACTGGACGAGATCCGAGCCCACAGCCTCCTCGTCGATGCTCATCGAGCCCTCGCGCACGTCCACCTCGAGGCTGCAACTGGCGTCTCCCGATGTCCAGGTCATGCGGAGCGTGCCGACCTCCGGCACGTCGACGGCGAGCCGGCCGTGGAAGGCAGGATGCGTGCCGCGGAGTCGGACCAGCGCCAGAAGGCGCTGCACCACGGGCCGGTCCAGGGCTGCCTCGATCTCGGTCATGGTGTAGTCGTGTCGGTTGATGGAACGTCCCTCGCCGGTACGTGCGACAGCCACGTGGTCGTTGGCTCCCGCGAGCAGTCCGACGTAGTAGAGCTGGGGGATGCCGCGGGCGAACAGCTGGATGGCTCGTGCGGCCAGGTATCGATCGTCATCCTCCTCCAGGACGGAGTAGTAGGTGCAGTTGAGCTGGTGCACGTCGACGTCATCCACCCCGGAGTCGGACAGGATGCGGTTGATATTGCCGCCACGTTCGAGGACGTGGTCCGCGAGGTTCACCATCTCATCGCGGGTCAGGATGCCATCGAGGTCTGGCCTGACCGGGATGCCGTCGTGGCAGTCGAGCATGGTGAACTGCCTGTCAGGTGAGCGTTCCAGGTGTCGGGTGAGTCGTGACACATCGCCCGACTCGAAAGCCTGCAGCAGGAGCGCCGGCAGGACGAAGTCGTACGTCCAGTACCCGTGATCGGACAGCTTCTGGTGCGTGGCGTGGACATCGTGGACCTCGGGCAGGATGGCCAGACCCAGCTTCTCGGCGACATCTCGCAGCCAGTCCATCACCTCCCAGATCTCGGGCTCGACCATGAAGCAGCTCGTGCCCGCCTTCTTGACCACGTAACCGACGGCATCGAGCCTGACGATGCGGACACCCTTGGTGGCGAAGAACGCCAACCAGTCCGTGATGAGCTCACGCGTGGCGGCCGACGTGAGGTCCAGGTCGATCTGCTCGACCCGATCACCGAAGCCGAACGTCGTCCAGATCGTCTCGTGTCTCCCAGTCGATCCGACGTCGACCGTCGTGAAGGGGTCGTTCGGCTTGCGCAGGAAGATACGGGCCACATCACCCGGATGCGGGCGGCCATCGGGCCAGACCTTGTCAAGCGTGATGAACAGGTCAGCTGACCCCGAGGCGCGTCCTGACCGCTCGAAGTCACGGAACTCCTCGCTGCGGCGGGAGATGTGGTTCACCATCAGGTCGAGGACCACGTCGTGGTCCTGGGCCAGCGCCGCGATGTCATCCCAATCTCCGAACCGGGGGTCGATCTGACGATAGGTCAGGGGCGCGAAGCCACGATCTCCCGAGGACGGGAACGGCGGCAGGACGTGGATGCCACCGAAGAGGCCGTTGAACGGTCCTGCCAGAAGGGCGTGGATGGCCGCCAGGTCACCCCCCAGCGAATCGGCGTAGGTGATGAGCTGAGGGCCATGGCGCAACGCTGGACCGAGTCCCGCTGCCGCTGCCTGGTCAGCCAGAGCGCGAGATGACGTCATGGTGTACCTGCCTATCCCTTGAGCGATCCGACCAGCAGTGCTGAGACGAACTGCCGCTGGAAGATCAGGAAGACGATGATGGTCGGCGTCAGGATGACGAGCGAGCCTGCGGACAACAGCGGGATGTTGGTCGCGTACTGGCCCTGGAAGGCGCCCAGCGCACCGGCCATCGTTCGCTGGGTCGGGTCTTCGACGAGCACCAACGCAAGCAGGAACTGGTTCCACGTCCAAACGCCTAAGAGGATGGCCAGTGAGGAGACCGCGGGCATCGCCAGCGGTATGTGGATGCGCCAGAAGAGGTCTCTGGTCGTGGCCCCGTCGACCCTGGCGGCCTCGGAAAGCTCGCTCGGCATGTTGAGGAAATGGGCACGCATCCAGAACACGCCGAAGGGCATGTACAACCCGATGAGCGGCAGGATGATGGCGAGCTTCGTGTCGTAGAAGCCCAGGCTGCGGACGAGGTAGTAGAGCGGGATGACGATGCCCACCAGCGGCAGCGTCAGACCCAGCAGGAAGAGGATGAACAGCCAGCGTGAACCGGGGATACGCAGGTGTCCGATGGCGAAGCCGGCCATGGTCGAGAGGATGACCGAAGCCGGGACCACGCCGATCACGATGATCACGCTCGAGACGAGCAGGGCATCCATGTGGGCTTGCTGAAAGGCCTCGAGGAAGTTGCCCCACTGCGGTTCGGACGGCCAGGACAGGCCGGGCGGGACCGTCCCCGATCGATGCAACGCCGTGGTGAAGACGCTCAGGAACGGGATGATGGTCACGGCCATGAGGGCGATGAGCAGCAGTCTCCCGGTCCAGACCTCGGTGCGACCGACGATCATGTCGGTTCCTCGCGGGTCAGGCGCTGGATGGGCAGCACCGTGACGAGCACCAGCACGACCAGGACGACCGCCAGGGCTGAGGCCACGCCGACGTTCCGCCCGAGGAAGGCGAGGCGGTAGATCTCAAGTCCGGGGACGGCCGTCGTGGTGCCGGGACCGCCAAGCGTCGAGATGTAGATGATGTCAAAGGCGGCCAGGGACGCGATGACGGTCACGGTGATGCAGACGCCGATCTCATATCGCAGGCTGGGCACGGTGATGGCACGGAACTCCTGCCAGGCGTTGGCGCCGTCGATGCGGGCCGATTCGTAGAGCGCCTGGTCGATCTTGCTCATGCCCGTGAGCAGCAGGATCGTGCACAGGCCCAGCAGCACCCACGCTCCGATCACGCCAACGGCCGGCAGGGCCAGGCCGAAATCCGCAAGCCAGGCGCGCGTGATGTCGCCCAGACCGATCGCGGCAAGGAACTGGTTGATGAGACCGTTCTTGGAGAGGAGCCAGCTCCACACGATGCCCGCGGCGACGAGCGGGATGACCTGCGGCAGGAAGACCACGGTCCGTGCGGCCGATCCCAGAGCGCCGGTCGCGACACGCCGGATGAGCGAAGCGACCAGCAAGCCAAGCGCCACCGGCACGAAGCTGAAGAAGAACATCAACTTGAAAGCGTTGACGATGGTGCCGTAGAGGTCGGGGTCGGTCAGGGTCTTGGTGTAGTTGTCCAAGCCGACGAACTCCCAGGGCCCGATCCCGTTCCAGCGCAGGGTCGAATAGAACACCGTGATCGCCAGCGGGACCAGCACGAAGAGGCTGTACATGACGAGCGCGGGCAGGACGAAGAGCCAACCGGCCCAGCCCTTCCTGCGGACCTCGTGCCAGCGCGAGGTCCGCAGGGAAGCAGGTGTCAAGGATCCGCCTTGGGGGCAGCCAGGGCGACGCCGTCGTCGGCCTTCATGCCCCGTCAGCGGGTGCCTTCACTGGTTGAGGCCCTCCTCATAGGTCGCCTGGACCGTCTGCAGCAAGCCCTCGGCGGTCTGCTGTCCGCCGACCATCTTCTGCAGCTCGGGAGTCCATCCGCCGGACTCGAGGAAGATCGTCCCGGTGGCGTTGGCGATGAAGTCCATGAGGCCACCCTCGGCTGCCACCTGTTGAGCCGCGGCCAAGGTCTCGTTGGTGACCGATCCCTCGGCGACCTCCGGGATGGGCAGGTCGCTCGGGCCGCCCGGGCTTGAACCCGCAAGGCTCACGTTGATCTGCCGCGCCTCGGGGTTCGTCGCGACCCAGTCGAGGAAGAACGCAGCGCAATCAGGGTTCTTGGCCGTGGCCGCGATGCCGAACGTGACCGGCGACGACATCGCCGCACGCCCCGCGCCCGCCTCGGCTGCCGGGAAGAGGAAGAAGCCGACATTGCCCGGTGCGAGGTCGTCGAACCCGGCGTTCTGCCAGTCACCGTTGAAGGTGAAGACACCCTCGCCGTTGGCGAAGCGCGAGTTCGAGTCGGTGTACTCGATGGCGTTCACATCCTCGGGGAAGTAGCCGGCATCGATCCACTGCTGGAGGTGCTGTGCCGCCTCGACGTTGGACGGCGTGTCGATGGTCGCGCCTTCCTTCTGGTAGATCCATTCGTTGATGGGCGTGGTGGGTCCAAGCGATGCCATCAGGTTCTGCAGCGGGAAGGCAAGGCCGCCACCGCTCGCAGCGGCGTTCCACTGCATGATGGGTTGAAGCCCCATCTCCTTGGCGGTGGCGAGATAGCCCTCGAACTCCTCCAGCGTCGCAGGCGGAGCGGTCATGCCGATCTGCTCGGCCAGATCCTTGTTGTAGAAGACGCCGGTCGTGGAGTAGTTGAGGCCACCGGCGTAGAGATCGCCTTCACCGCGCGGTCGGCCACCATCCGCGACCCGGTGTGGTGTGAGCAATGACGGCGGCCACTGGTCCCAGCCGAACGCCGTCACATAGGGCTCAAGGTCCAGCAGCAGCCCGTCACGGACCAGGTCGACCATCGTCGGCAGTCGGATGAGGTCCGGCGGGTTGTCGCTGGTGAGCAATCGCGGCGTCTGCGCGATCAGGTTCGAGAACTGGTCCTCCCGGATGTTCCAGGTCACGTTGGGATACTGCGCCGTGAACTCGTCGGCGAGCGCCTTCTGGAAGGGGAAGCCGGTCTCGAAGTAGGCCAGCAACTCGACGGGGTCCGCTCCACAACTGGGCATCGCTTCGTCCTGCGCCGCGACCGACGTGGGCACGATCGCGGCCATCGCCGCGGTCAGTACGAGCGCCGAGACCTTTGCACGTGGTCCCTTGGCTCCTTGTTCGAACATCGTTCCTACCTCCTCCATATTCTTGGGACGGGAAAGGGTCAACCGGGCATCAGGGCAACGTCTTCACCTCCTTGGCTGAAGCCGTGGTGCCGCGGACCACGACCTCGGGGGAAAGGACGACGCTCGGCGGCGTGGCCGAGCGCGCCACGATCTCGGAAAGGAGCATGCGTGCCCCGACCCGCCCCGATTCGAAAAGCCGCTGGCGGACCGTCGTGAGCCCCAGGTACTCGGCGATCTCGATGTCGTCGTAGCCGACGACCGAGAAGTCGTCCGGGACACGCAGGCCGGCTTCGTTGGCGGCGCTGACGACGCCGAGCGCCTGCGTGTCGCTGGCTGCAAAGACGGCGGTGGGTCGTTGGCGGGACGCGATCAGTGCGGCGGCGAGTTCGCGGGCCTCGTACCGACTGTGGGCGCCGAGCGCGATGAGGTCGGGGCGGACCGGGATGCCGGCCCTGATGAGCGCTCGCTCGTAGCCGAGGTACCGATGACGACTCGAGGTGAAACCGTACGGATCGTCGAATCCATCACCGACGTAGGCGATCCGCCGGTGCCCTAGCTCGATGAGATGCGCGGTCGCGATCTCACCCCCGGCGATGTCATCACCGACGACGTGTGGCAGGCCCTCTACGGCGGGCGCATGAGCGTCGATGACCACGACCGGGATCGCGGCCGCGGCGAGACGCTGGACTTCTTCCTCACGTGGGGGCAGAGAGATGATGAGCATCCCATCGGTTCGCTGCGCGAAGGCCAAACCGCGGAGGTACTGATCCCGCTTCTCCACGGTCTCCACGTTGTGGATGACAAGGTCGAACTCACTGTCACTGAGGACGGCTTCGACCCCCCGGAGGCGCTCGGCAGCCTGCGGCCGGGTAAGGAACGAGGTCACGACGCTGATGGTCAGGGTCCGCCCGAAGCTCAGCCGACGCGCAGCATTGCTGGGCATGTACTCGAGCTCCGCCATGGCCTTCAGGACCCGCTCGCGCGTGGCCGGATCGACTTGCGAGCTGCCGTTGAGGACTCGGGAAGCGGTGGCCTTGCTGACCCCGGCGTGAGAAGCGACGTCCAGAAGCGTCCGACTCGCCACTGTTCCCTCCTCGTTGGGACCGGTCCCATGGAACCGGTCCCATGACGATATCACTGGAGTCAAGGTCGCCAAGGCGCCTTGCCGAAGGTCAGCGATGGGCTCTCCGACATTCGACGGATCCGGCGAGTCTGCGCCTCCTCCGTACCGGCCGGCCTGTGTTCAGGCGGAGACGGTCACCGGCGCGGCGCCGGCGGGGTGTTCATCGCCCAGCGCCATGTAGAGCTCCTCTTCCTGGGCCATATGCAACCGCAGGATGGCGTCCAGCCCGTAGAGGACACGCCGTAGGTCATTGAGGTCCTCGGGTGCCGGGCCTTCCGGTGGGAGCTCACCCACCATCCGGTCGGTCAGGCGGATGAGGTGAAAGATCTCCGTGTGGGTGCGGTGAAGCGCGGAGGTCAGGTCATCGCTTCCCGCCGCCCGTGCGAGCATCGGGAAGACCTCACGATCCTCGTGTTCTTCATGCGGCACCAGGGTCTCGACGAGGAACGAGCGGACTCCGTCCAGACGCGCCTTGGCCTCGTCAGGGGCCAACGATCCGAGGGCATCGGCCAGCGAGCGCAACTCGGCCATGGCCGGGGCAAGACCACGATGCTCAGCTTGCAGGCGGGCACTCAGGTCGCCCCAGCCGGGGACCTTCAGTGAGCGCTCGACGCCGCCGGTGAGGGCACGAAGGGCGTTGAGGATGACGATGACGTCGATGGCCTCCTGCACCAGCGCACCAGCCACGGGTTGAAGGAAGCCCGCCGCGGCGAAGAGCATGGCAGCGATCGACAGGCCCATGCCGATGACCACCGACTCCACGGCGATGTGCCGAGCCCGACCGGCGATCCGGATGCCCTCGGGGAGTCGATCCAGCCGGTCGACGGTGATGACCACGTCGGCAGCTTCCGAGCTGGCCGTCGCGCCGCGTGCGCCCATGGCCACGCCGACATCCGCGCTCGCGAGGGCCGGCGCATCGTTGATGCCATCGCCGACCATGACGAGGACACCATCGGCTTCGCGCTTCTCGCCGATGACCGCATCCACCTTGTCGGCCGGATTGCGCTCGGCGAGGACGCCGTCGACACCGATGGCGGCTGCCACCATGTCAGCCACGCCATAGTGGTCGCCGGTCACCATCACCACCCGCCGTACGCCGACGCGTCGTAGCGAGCGGATGACGCGCGAGGTCTCGGGCCGGATGGGGTCGTCAAGGACGAGGGCACCCACGAGGACGCCGTCCGCAGCCACGTAGACGCTGGTCGCACCCTCGAGGTTGACGCGGCGGCGCACGTCGCGGGCCCAGGACGGCAGGGGCGCGCCGCTGCCCGCGAACTCGCCCGTGCCGGCCATGACACGGACGCCGCCGACCGTCCCGGAGACGCCCGCACCGGGCACCTCAGTGGCGTCATCGGGCAACGTCAGCTGGACGCCGCGCTCGCGAGCGCCGCCCACGATGGAGGCGGCAAGGACATGCGGCGAAACCTGCTCCAGCGAGGCCGCCAGGGCCAGGACGACGTCCGGCGTGTGCCCCGGAGCGGCTACCACCTCGGCCAGGTGTGGACGACCCGCCGTCAGCGTGCCCGTCTTGTCGAAGAGCACCACGCGCGCCCGGGCGATGGTCTCCAGGGCCCCGCCGCCCTTGACGATGATGCCCCGCTTCGCCGAGCGGCTGATGCCTGCGACGATGGCGATCGGCGCGGCCAACAGGAGCGGGCACGGCGTCGCCACGACGAGGACGGCCAGGGCTCGCACGGGATCCCCCGAGACGAGCCAGGCGATGCCGGCGACGATGAGCGCGAGCGGCACGAAGAGGATCGCGTACCGGTCTGCCATGCGCACGAAGGGAGCCTTGGAGGTCTGGGCTTCCTTGACCAGCCGCACGATGCCGGCGTAGGTGCTGCGCTCCGCCGTGGCGCTGGCCACCAGGTCGAAGGGCGCCCCGGCGTTGACGGTCCCGGAGCTCACGGGGTCGCCGGCCTCACGCGTGGCCAGGCGCGCTTCTCCGGTGAGGGCCGATTCGTCGAGGACGGCCGGGTCGCCGACGACATGGCCGTCGACCGGGACCACCTCGCCCGGCTTGACGATGAGACGGTCACCCACTCCCACGTCCGCGATATCGTGGTCCTCGATGCTGCCGGCCTGGTAACGGTGGACGACACGAGGTGCGCGCGAGACGAGCGCGGAGAGCTCCTTGTGCGCCCGACCAGCGGCGTATCGCTCGAGCCATTCTCCTGTGGCCAGCATGACGCCGATGACCGAGGCTGCAAGCGCCTCACCCAGCAGGAGCGCTCCCATGATGGCCAGCACGGCGATGAGATCGACGCCGGCCTCGCCATGCAGGAGATCGCGGATGATGGAGATGGTCAACCACACGCCGACCAGGAGCGAGGGGATGGCCCAGAACCACGTCGCGGCCGCCTCGTTGCCGGCCACGGAGAATGCCAGGCCGATCAACAACCCACCGAGCGTGAGCGGAAGGAGGAGTCGCGCGGTGATGGCGTCGAACCTGTCGATGGCAGCTTTCAAGCTCTGCTCCTTGTCGTGACACCGGATCGGCGTCGGTCCACCGAGATTATCGAGCGGGGCCCGCTGGTGCGAGGGCTGCGTGGACCGTCTCCTGCGTGCTCGGTGGCAGGTCGCGGGCGATCGCCGGCCCGTCGGACCATCGCGACCGCGGTCCGGCTCAGAGGGCGGCTCAGAGGGCGGCGCCGATGGCCTGGCCGATGATGTATGTGACGAGCGCGGCGGCGCCGCCCAGCGCGAGCTGTCGTAGGCCGCAGCGTACGGGAGGACGCTCCGTGAGGAAGCTCACACCGAGGCCGAGCAGGAAGAGGGCGGCGAGCGAGAGCCCGACGCTTCCCGATGAATGCCGACATGCCAGCTGAGGAGAAGGAACGGCAGCAATGGGATGATGGCTCCGGAGACGAAGGCGACGAAGGAGCTCCCCGCCGCGGCCCAGGGACCGCCGATAGCCCGGGGATCGAGCCCGACCTCATCGCGAAGCATGGCCTCGAGCGCCCGCTCAGGCGTCGCGAAGAGCGTGCTCACGATGGATCGCGACTCCTCGGGCGTGAAGCCGCGTTCCCGATAGATGCCCTCGAGGATGGCCCGCTCGCCCGCCTCGTCCTCCTTCAGCTGCCGTGCCTGCAGTCGGTGCTGCGACTCGAATAGCTCGTGCTGCGAACGGACCGAGATGTACTCGCCGACGGCCATCGAAAACGCACCGGCAAGGAGACCGGCGATGCCCGCGATGACGATGGCCTGGTTGTCGGCGGTGGCACCGGCGACGCCCATCACCAGCGCCAGGTTCGAGACGAGCCCGTCGCTGCCACCGAAGACCGCGGGCCGCAGGAACGAGGTCGCGCGACTCTCGTGCGGCGAGGAGGAGGGCGCCGGGATACGAGCCGTCTGGCGGATGCGAGCGATGAGGGTCATGTCAGCGATGATGAGTCCACGGCGATGCTTGGTTCAGGTCGAAATGACCCTCCTTGGCACGGCATCCGGCACCTGTTCCACAGCTTCCGGCTCGAATGGGCGGCCACCGCTCGAGTCGCCCATCCGTCGAGGGGTCGGGGCTGACCTACCCAGCCACGAAACGCTCACTTCGGATGGCATCGGGCGGCAATCCGAGCGTAGCCAGCCGGCTGCTGCAGGCCTCGATCATGGCGGGTCCACCACACAGATACGCGACCGTCCGTTCGAGTGACATCTTTCCTTCCGCGATGAGAGCATCAAGATGTATGCCCACGCGACCGCGACGTCCCATCCAGGCCTTCGTGGCCGGGGCGCGGGACAAGGTCGGCCGATAGGAGAACCACCCCCGATCCGCACCAGCGTCCACACCCGGGGTCGCCAGTTCCTCCCGCACCCTGGCACCATGGAGCAGCACGGTCCTCGGTGGCATGGCCCTCGAGTCGAGGGCGGCGATCATGCTGAGGAGCGGGGCGACGCCACTCCCTGTGCCGATGAGCAGATGATCCCGCTCGTCGGCATCGTCAAGACGGAAGAGACCGCGTGCTCTTCCCAGGTGAACGCGCTCGCCGATGCGAAGCCCGAAGAGGCGCGGTGTGAGGGCACCGCCTGCTACCAGCGAGATGATGAAGTCGAGTTCGCACGCGCCCGGGCCCGAAGCGATCGAGTAGGGCCGCGGCGGTGCGGGGTCGTCGGCCAGCGCGATCGGCACGTATTGGCCGGCGACGAAGGAGCTGGGTCCATCGTCATGGCGGAAGCGGAACCGCGCCATGGTGCGGCCAAGGTCCTCGCGCGCCACGAGGGTGGCATTGGCCCCCGGGTTTGGACGCGTCCGGGGAGCGAGTGTGAGCAGGTCCGGCCTGACCATCGGCCCGGCGGTGGCGAGCGTCACGGGGTCGAACCTCGCGGCACGAGCTGATCGACGACCCCGCGCGCAGCTGCCGCGTCGCGGTACCAGGCCATGTCTGTCCAGGCGAAATCGACCCACTGGCCCGGGAGTCGGTCGGCCCGAAAGATGGCCTCGTTCGGGCAGGCGGTCTCACAGGCGCCACAGTCGACGCAGTTGTCAGGGTCGATGAACAGTTTGCGGTCCACGCCATCCTGCGCGGTGATGGCATCGACCGGGCAGACGTCGAGGCAGGCACGGTCCATGTGGTCCACACAGGGTGCCGCGATCACGTAGGCCATGGGTGTCCTCCGGTGCTTGGTGGCCGCATGTCGGCCGGTCCTGCCACGATGGAGGCTCGCGCCTGTGACGTCCTGTGCGAGCGATGAGGTCTCGATGAGAAGCGGCACATCGGCCTGGGCACAGGCTTCCTGCTCGCCGGGCTTCCTCGCCAGCCGATCTTCTCGACCCGGGTCATCCCGGAGCGCTCGGCAACTCGCTCAGTCGCCATGTCGCCTCGTCGCCTCGTCGCCTCGTCGCCTCGTCGCCGACCGGTGTTCGAACTTCGGTCGATACTGCGCGGATGGCCGCACCCGACCTGAGCGCACGTCGCCGACGCTTGGCCGCGTTGCGGCTGGCCGCTCAGCGCGTCGGCGAGCACGACTTCTCGACACCTGTCGATGTCGTTCGCTGGATGCTGGCCCTGCAGGCACAGGACCTCCCCGGCGTCAAGTGGTCGGTCGGGCTGCGGCAGGCTGCCGCATCCGTCGCGTCGGTCGATGCGGCCCTGGACGCCGGCGAGGTCACGCGCTCCTGGCCCTTGCGAGGCACCCTGCATCTCGTCGCCAGCGAAGACCTCCGCTGGCTGCTGGCCCTGACCACGCCGCGCACGATCACCGCGACAGCGCGCCGGCGGGCTGCTCTCGGGCTGACCACATCCGAGTTGGAGCGAGCTCGACAGATCGTCGGAGCCGCTCTGAGCGGCGGTCGCGGGCACACGCGCCGAACACTCCTGGCCACGCTGGAAGCAGCAGGCCTGAGCACGGCCGGCCAGCGCGGCTATCACCTGCTTTGGTATCTCGCCCAGACGGGCACGCTCGTGATGGGTCCCACCCAGGGCGCGCAGCAGTCGTTCGTCCTGCTCGACGAGTGGGTGCCTCACCCCGACCGGCACCTGGAGCGGGACGAAGCGCTCGGGGAGCTCGCACTGCGGTACTTCCGGAGCCATGGTCCGGCCACCGAACGAGACCTCGCTCGGTGGTCCGGGTTGACGCTGATGGAGGTGCGCCGCGGCTTGGCGGTCTGCGGCGCAAGGCTGGCGACGCGTGAGATCGATGGGGTCAGCTACCACCTCGCGCCAGAAACGCTGGCAAGCACCGCGCGCGTCATTCGCGTCCATCTCCTGCCGGGCTTCGATGAGTATCTGCTCGGGTACGGGGACCGCAGCGCAGCCCTGGCGCCTGAGCACAGTGCCCTCGTGGTCCCGGGCAGCAACGGCATGTTCAAGCCCACCATCGTCGCCGGTGGTCTGGTCGTGGGTACCTGGAAGGCGGCGAGGAGCGCGCGTGAGGTCGTGGTACACCCCTCCCCATTCGAACGCCTGCCTGCTGCGGTCGAGCGTGAACTTGAGCAGGCCGTCCAGGTATACGGTGCCTTCCTGGGTCGACCAGCCCGTCGGGGTGGACACTGACGGCCCGACAGTCGGCGATCTTGGCTGCCGCGACTCACCGATTAGAAGAGGTCCGCTGGAGCCGGTTCGACCCCGGCCACCCCACGACGGTCTAGCTGGCTGGGGACGCCGCGGGGGAAGGCGACGGCTCGCCCGGCGCATCGGGCGTCGGCCCGACCGGCGTTCCCGGAGGCTCGGCCGCGATGCGCTCACCGGTCACGTCGCTGGGACCGAGCTGGCCCGCTGGCGCACCGGTCATCGCCGCGGCCGCCGCCGGGAGCTCCGGCGTCCAGGTGCCCGTGAACGACTGCCCATCCTCGGCGACCTCCACGCTGGAAGGACTGCGACCAGTTACAGGCCCAGCCCGTCGCGGGACGGGTGGGGAACACGGCGCGCAAGGCATGTGGGTCGAGCTGACGGCCGAGCCAACGGAGTTCACCCAGGCTTCTCCGGCCGATGGCCGTCATCGGCACCTGCAGACCGTTTGCGCTCAGATTCGCCGTGCTCAGGTGGGTCCCAGAAGCGCAGGCTTACGTCGGGGATGCATCGGAGGCCATCGACCGAACGACACGTGGGCCGCGCCAAGGGATCAGTCCTCCGTGCTACCGGTCTCGCAGTTCGGACCGATGGCCCGACTTGGGCGGTCCAGTGGAGCCCCGGAGCACGAATGTGGTATCGAGCATCTTCGTCTGAGGAAGCCCGGAGCCCCCCTGGACGCGCCGCAGCAGTAGGTGTGCGGCAGTCGCCCCGATCTCCTGGACGGGCTGCGCGACGACCGTCAACGGTGGTCGGATGATGGTCGTCCACGGGAGGTCATCGAAGCTCACCACCGACACGTCTGTCGGGATCCTCAAGGCGGAGTTCACGCACAGCGTCGAGCGCCCCCAGGGTCATGGTCTCGTCCGTGGTCACGATCGCCGTAGGTGCTGTCGGTGACACTAGGGCCTCCGCCGTCACTCTGCGGGCGTCTGCTCGGTCGTAGCGTGCCCCGAGGATCAGTCCGTCAGTGACCGGCAGCCCTGCCTCTTGGAGCGCAGAAGCCCAGCCGCACTGCCGCAGTTGGCTTGGCACCCCGCTATCGGGAGCCGGACGCGAGCCAGTGAGTTCGACTGCCGAGATGGCGGATCTGATCTCCACGACGATAGCCACGCGCGAATGGCCAAGGCGAACGAGGTGCTGGACCGCGTTGTGCGCCGCACTGGCGTTGTCGACTACGACCACGTCACACTGCAGGTCGGGTGCACCACGGTCGAACAGGACCACGGGGATCCCACGCTCCTGTACCTCCCGAAGATGCTTGGTCTCGGATGGATCGGCCGGCGCGACCAACATCCCGTCCACTCGCTTGTCGAGGAGAACGCCGACCGCCGCACGCTCGGCTACAAGGTCCTCGTCGGTGTTCATGAGGATGACCTCGAATCCCGCATCGTGCGCTATGTCGGAGATCTCGCGGACGACCTGCGAGAAGAAGGCCAGCTGGATGTCCGACACCACGAGGCCGAGTGTACGGGTACTCCCTGAGCGGATCCCGCGCGCCAGGGTATTCGGACGGTACCGCAGTTCGCTCGCGGCCTCGAGCACTCGTTCGCGCGCGTGGGCGCTCGCAGGTCCATACCCACCAAGGACACGCGCCGCGGTCGCCCGGGACACGCCAGCCTCTCGGGCGACATCATCCAGGGTGGGGTGCCCGGGCCGGGTCCGTGGTCTCATGAACTCGCTCCCATGTTGCGTGTCGCGGGCACGGACGTGCGCCAGAGGCCGCGGGCTGCCCCGCTACTTTCCGAACCCTTCGGAGAGGCCTCGGATGAACTGGCGCTGGCTGATCAGGAACAGGATGATGATGGGGATCGAAGCGATGACGAGAGCCGCGAATAGTACCGGCCAATCAGAGAGGACGCGTCCCTGCATCTGGAGCAGGCCTACCGGGAGCGTCTTTAGGTCGGTATCGTTGATGAACACGAGCGCGAACGCGAACTCGTTCCATGCGAACAGCGCCTGGAGCAATGCTGCGGACACGATGATGGGGCGCGATAGCGGCATGACGATGAGCCAGAACACCTGCCAGTTGCTTGCGCCATCCACGATCGCTGCCCACTCCATCTCGCGCGACAGCGTGATCATGTAGGCGCGGATGAGGAACACCGTGAACGGTATCCGGAACGCTGTGTAGAGCACGATGAGCGCCCAGTAGGTGTTGAAGATACCGAGTGTCTGGAGGAGCCGGAAAAGCGGGATGAGCGCTACGGCGGGGGCAAGCATCATCCCCCCGAGGATGAAGATGGTGATGGCTCGCCCGAACGGGATCTGATGGCGGGTCAGCGAATACGCGGCCATCGAGCTGAGTAGCACGACGGCGACCACCGAGGCGCCGGTGACGATGACGCTGTTGAGCAAGTACCGGACAACGCCGAGATCCCACGCCTTCTGGTAGTTCTCCCAGCGTAGCTCGGCAGGCAGGCCCCAGGGGTTGCCGAATAGCTCCAGGTTCGACTTGAACCCATTGAGGACCGCCCACACCATGGGGTAGACGATGGCGACGACGAGTACGACCAGGACGACCCAGGCGAGAGTATGGGTGATCGCAGACGCGACACTGACACCGGTATGCGATGTTCGAGACGCGCCAGGGGGACTCGAGGGATCGCGATCGACGTCTGCAGACATCAGAACTGTGCTGTCTCGCCACGGTTGAGGAAGAGTTGGAAGATCGCCGCACCCATGGTGATGAAGAAGATGACGACCGCGATCGCGGATGCGTAGCCGAACTGGTCGTTGAAGAAGGCGGACTTGTACAGCCACGACGCCAGGGTGTGGCTGGAGTTGTTGGGTCCGCCGGCCGTCATCACCCACACCTCGTTGAGGACCTGAAATGCCCCCGAGATGGTGATGATGGTCGCGAGCAGGGTCATGGGGCGGACGAGCGGCACGGTGATGTGACGGAACGCGCCGACCCGGGACGCCCCGTCGAGGTACGCGGACTCATACAGGTCTCGCGGGATGCGCTGCATGGCCACGATGAACAGCACCATCAGGTAGCCCACGTTCTGCCACTGGCTCATGGCGATGATCGACCAGATCGCCGTTGCGGACTCCCCGAGCCACGAGTGCTTCCATCCCTGTAGGCCTACGAGGTCGAGCAACCCGTTGACCAGCCCGATCTGTGGGTTGTAGACAAAGGTGAAGAGGAGGCCGACGACGGTGAGTGACAGCACCGCCGGAACGAAGTAGATGGTGCGCAGGATGCCCTTGAGTCGGCCTCGAACGAGCTCCTCGAGGACCGCGGCGAGCGCGAGTCCGCCGGCGACCTGGCACACGACCGATACGATCGCAAAGGCGGTGTTATTGAAGAGCGCCCCCCAGGCCACCGGGTCCGCCGCCAGCTGTCGATAGTTGTCGAGCCCCACGAACGTGTCCGTCGTGAACGGGCTCGACCGAAAGAGACTGAGGCGAAGGTTCTCGAGGACCGGGTAGTAGACGAAGACCGCGAGCAGGACGATCGCCGGAGCCACCCACAAGAGCATCGACCATCGGCCGATCCTGGTCGTTCCTGGCACCGTACGCTCGTCGCTGCTGCGGTCGAGCGGGAGGCAGGTTCACCGCCTCCCGCGGTCCTGTGGGCTACTGGGCGGTGGTCGCCTTCGCGGCCGCAGCGGCCGCTTGGACGTCCGCGACCACGTCGGCGGGTGCCTTGGTCCCGTCGAGCATCGCCTGAACACCATTCAGATAAGCGTTGGCGACATCGATGTGGGTCACGGTGTCGAGCCAGATAGCCATGCTCGACGCCCCTGAGATGTCCTCGACCACACGCACGTTCTGCGGGAACGTGTTCTCGGCGGTCGCCGAGCCGATCACCGGGCTCAGCCAACCCAACTCCGAGGTCAGCTTCTGGGCATTGTCCAGGCTCGTGAGGAATTTGAGGAAGTCGATGGCGATCTCCGGGTGCTCAGAGTTCGGATTGACCAAGAAGCCGTCAGGAGCCCCTTCGAGCGCGCCCGTGTCGCCTGGCGCGTCCGCGGGCGGCGGGAGCTTGATGAAGTCCCAGTTCGCCGCGATGTCGGCCGGGGCCCCACCGGCCTCGGTGAGGACCTGGAACTCTACCGCCTCGATGTAGTGCATCGGTGACTTGCCGGTCAGGAAGTTGGCCTGGGCGAGTTCGTGCGAGATCCCGTTCGCACCCTGGCTCAGGCAGTGGCTGTTGATGTCAGCGAATGCCTGGAGCGCCGCTAGATAGCCGGGATCCGTGAACGCACCGGTCTCAGGCTCGTAGTCGGTGGCGAGGGTGGCGGGCGGGACGTAGTAGGCGTTCAACTGGGTCATGAAGTGGATCGCTGGCCAGCCGAACTGGTTGCCGAACGCGATCGGGTCCGTGATGCCCTGATCCTTGAACGCATCGCAGGCGGAGAGCAGTTCTTCCACGGTGGTCGGGACCGCGATCCCACTGTCCTCGAACATCTTGTTGTTGAAGACGAGGTACTTCGCGTCCAGCGTGATGGGAACGCCGTAGAGCTTGCCGTCGTAGGTATATGCATCCAGCGCGGCTGGGGTGAAGCTTGCCTGCCAGTCCCCGGCCACGTCCTCGGTGAGATCCTTGGCGAGGCCGCCGCGGACGAACTTCTTCGTGAAGTCGCCGGCCCACGAGAAGTAGACATCTGGCAGGGTGTTGGAGGCGGCCAGCACACGCAACTTGTCCTTGACGCCCTGATCGGTCTCAGCCATGACGTCGATGTGGACGTTGGGGTTGGCCTCCTCGTATGCGGCCACGACCGAGTCGAAGTAGGGCGTGTATCGCGGGTCTCCATACTTGTGCATGAAGCTGATGGTGCCGTCGAGTTCGCTCTGGGCCACGGTGGCGGGTCCGACCGAGATGGCGGCGACGATGATCGCCGTGACTGCGACCAGACCACGGAGAGCCCGCCGGTGCGGGCGGCCGCTGGATTGTGATCTCATGACATACCTCCTCTGTCTGCTTTTCCTAGCGCCTGACCGGTGCCCCGACGGGTTCACCTATCGGTGGTCATCGGCACAGGCTGGACGTCCTCGATCTCGTGGCCGAAGGCCCCGTACGAGGCGCATGTGGTGGCCGCAACCTGTGCGGCTGAGGCGAGGGACACGTCGAACGGCTCGGCGCGAACGTATCCCACAAGCACACGGGCGATGAACGCATCACCAGCTCCGAGGGTGTCCCGGATCCGAGCAGGGAGGGCCGGCTGTCGCCAGACCCTCCGACCGTCCGAGAGGAGCGCGTCTGCCGCGCCACGCGTGGCGAGGACGAGCCGCGGTCCTGCCCGGTGGATCCGCTCGATCCAAGCCGTAGCCTCGTCGTCGTCCAACCCAGCGAGGCTGAACTCCGCGATGGTGACGTACGGCAGGATGGGATCCAGGTACGCACCATCGCGGCGGACCGAGAAGTCGAACGAGAGCGGTGCGACTCCGGCGAGCAGGCCGACTTGGTCCTCCAAATAGCTGGATTCGCTGCTATGGATGAGGCTCGTGTCGACCAGGAACGCGAGATCGTCTTCGGAGAGTCGGAAGCACGAGACCCCCGGATCCCCTCCGAGGAACTCGCGGTTGCCGTTGACCAGTCCCACGTCCGCATACGCGTTCGGCCCCGGCACGATCCGAACATGCGAGGCGTCGATCCCCTCAGCGTGGATGGCCTGGAGGACATGGCACCCCGCCCGGTCATCGCCCAACACGCCGACGTAAGCGGCCTCAAGACCCGCTCGCTGGGCGTGCACCGCGACGTTGAGGGCTTGCCCACCCGGGAACATCACCCCGAGGTCGCGGTAGCGGTCGACGACGTTGTCGCCCACGCCAGCGAGGTGCATGGCTAGTACGGAACCTTGAACATGTAGCGTCGGTTCTGCAGGTCGTGACCGGTGGCGGCCTCGAAGTGTTGGGCGAGTCGACTCATCACCGCGTCGAGCGCGAAGTGGGATGCGAATGGGCGCATCTCGGTGTCGATGCCAGACAGGGTCAGGTCACGCGAGTCGATGAAGAAGGCCCGCCGTGTGTAGCGCTCGAGGAACGCCTTCGCCCGCTCGTCGATGGGCCGGGTCGACTCCTCACCGAGGTACTGGATGACCGCGGTGTCCTCGGTCACGACCTCCATGGCGCCGTGCAGGAACTCCGCCGAGTCGAAACTCGCGGCGTCCTTCCATTGCATCTCCTGGAGATAGCACATCGCGAGGCAGTAAGCGGTACCGTGGTTCGGGCCGGCGCCGATGATGTAGATGACGGGAGCATCCTGGAGTTCGCGGGCGATGGTCGAGTTGAGTTCCTCGGTCTCCCGGCACGACTCGATGAGCGCAGTCGGCAGTGCCGCAAGCGCCCGGATGTGGGCGTCATACTCCGTGGCGTCCATGTCGCCGGATTCCCGTAGCAACGCCAGGCCGAGCAGGGCGAGTTGGATGCCCTTGGGGTCACCGACGCCGGAGTCGTCCTCGTAACTCCACGCCACGTCGACTGCCAAAGCCAGCGGGCTCTCTGCCTTCTTCACGACCGCAACGACCTTGGCTCCGCGCTCCCGCGCGAAGCGGGCGGCCTCGACCACCTCAGGCGTGGTGCCCGTGTTCGAGGCGAGAACGACGAGCGACCCATCACCGAGAGCAGCAGGGTCGCGATAGATGAACTCGTTGGCCGAGAGCGCGAATGCCGGGAAGCGAGTCGCCCGGCGCTCGAGCAGGTATTGGATCCCCGAGTGCGTGAGCAGGCCCCCGCCGCTTCCCAGCAGGAACACATTGCGAAGGCCGCGGCTGACTGCGTCCGCGGCGACCGTCTCGATCTCCTCGCGCTGGCCGAGCGCGCGGAGCATACCGGAGCGCGGCTCGGTCGGGAGTGGCTTGAGCTGGGTGACGGGCGGCAGGATGTCTGTGGTCATCGGCGTGTGGCTCCTTTGGATGGGCTGAGTTGGTGGCTCACGGCCAGGTCGCGTCCGGGCCGGTCGCGAGGACGCGGTGGCCCATGAACACGCGCTCGTCGAGGTCGGTGATGCCGCGCAGCAGTGCGGAGTAGACCGTGAACCATTGCAGGGGGACAAGCAGCAGGAAGGGCGCGAGTTGCGGGTGGAGTCCCTCATGGTCGGCAGCATCGAACACGAGCACGCGAGATCCAGCGGCCTCCGCTGCTGCGATCGACCGTTCTGTCATCGAGCGCGAGGCGTCCGTGCCGAGTAGGGCGACGAAATCGATCCTCGAGCGCTCCAGGGCCTCGATGGGGCCATGACGGAACTCGGCGGATTCGATGATCGAGCCCGAGACGCGAATGTTCTCCATGAACACCGTCAGTGCGAATTTGTAGCCCAACCCGAAGAGCGGGCCGCTCGCAAGGACGGTGATGGCCGTAGAACTCAGGAACGCGCGAGCACGCTCAAGACCCGCGGCTTCAGTGTCTCGATACACTTGGCCGAGCATGGCCGGCAACTCTGGCAGCTGAGCGAAGGCACGCTCGGCCTCGTCCCGGTTGGCACCTTCCGTCTGGCGGGCGATCTCCAGCGCGAACAAAGTGACGGCGGCGAGCGGCAGGATGTAGAGCGCCGACGAGTCGTAATCGATCACCTCGGCGGCCTCCGCGGCCATCGGGCTCGATCGACCACGAGTGATGGCCACGGTGTACGCCCCAGCTTCGTTCGCATGCCGGAGCGCCGCCAGCGTGTCCTCGGTGGCACCAGAGTACGAAGCAAGGAACACCAGGGCTCGACCGTGCAGCTGCGGAGGATCTCGCCAGATGAGTTCGTAGCTGGAGAGGACGTCGGACGAGACCTGTGTGTAGCGGTCTGTCAGGTACTTCCCGGTGAACATGTTCGACCATGAGCCGCCGCTGCCCACGAAGTAGATGTGGTCGAACTCACCTGCGACGGCCCGTCGGGCCAGCTGCCGTAGCCTGTCCCCTTGTTCCGCGAGGAACGCATCAAGGTCGGCCTCCAGGCGGGGCGCCGTGAACAACTCGCTGAGCCTCGCGGCCTCCACGAGTGCGGAAAGGTCGGCCATGTGTTTGTCACCTCCGAGCGGGCGTTGGGTCCGGCTTCGGCGCATGCGACGTGTTCGAGGTTGCGTGTCAGCACGTGTTTGGGTCAGTTCGTGAGAACGTTCTCACCGTGTTGGATGGGAACCTACACACCCTCCCATGGGATTGTCAAGTCGGCACTCGCGCGATCGCGCGAGTGCGTGCGGAAGCGACGGCAGACCTCAGCGTGATGTGGCGAAGGAACCCTCCAGGGTCGAGCGTGTCGATGGCGTCCCCTGTCTTGACGGGGAGGCGCCACCCAACAGCATCCGCGGTCGAAGAGACAGGAGGCCCTTCCCGAGCGGGGTGTTTCTGGATCAGGGAATCCGAAGGTTCGAGTCGCACCTCGCGGGCATCCCATCTGAGTGCGGAATAGCCCGCTGGCGACAACCACTGGCTCCTTCATGGGCCGAGGAGACTTGGTGCCTAGCGTCGGCAGGCCGATCCGGCGTAGCGTTCACGACATGGCGGGCGAGGCGGGACCCAGTGCACGACGCCTGTCGACATCGCCGCGACCCGCCACACGGGTGAAGCGACGGAGCTAGGCACCGCTGTAGCCCCTGGAGCCGTCGATCCACCCATCCCACGGGTGAGATGACGGCTGCTCCGTCGTTCTGCCCGCCCCATGGGTGAGACAGCAGAGCGACGAGCGCTGCTCCGTCAGATGACCCGCCTGACGGGTCAGGTCGAGAGGTGCAAGCTGGGACCGTCGCTCGGGCGTCGGTCCCATGGGTCCGAGAGTGAAGAAGTCGCTGGCCGACTATCGAGGACAGCATCGCTGTCCCGCGACAACCCTGAGGCCAGGCTATTGACACCGTACCGGCGCCCGCCTACAGTCGCCGTAAATGATACCGGTAGTGATACCGGACTCGCGCGTCACCGCTCGCTAGGCAATGGAGGAGGCCTATCGACCAGCCCACGGCACCCCTTCGCGGGGCCAGCTCACCGAGACTCGTGACACTGAAAGGGAGCACGTAGTGAACAAGCGCACCAGGCTCATGACTTCTCTGACCGTCGGCGCCATGCTTGTCGGCAGCGCGGTCGCGACGGCGGCCCCGGCAGCCGCGCAGGACGAGACGATCACGGTCATGGCCAGCCAGGACTGGATCAAGCCGGCAGAGATCGATCCTCGCCGAGCAGTTCGAGGCGGAGACCGGCATCCACGTCGACTACCAGATCATCCCTTCCGACCAGTACTTCAACGTCCTCAAGACCAAGCTCAACTCAGGCGAGGCCACGGACATCTTCGGCGGCCAGACCGGCAAGTCCGACCTGAAGCTGCAGTACGACGTCGAGAAGAACGCCGTCGATCTCAGCGGCGAGGAATGGACCACGCGGATCGACCCAGCGGCACTCGAGATGTCCAGCCTCGACGGCGTCGTCTACGGGGCCGAGATTCTGGGACATCATCGCGTCCAACTACTTCGTGACGGTCTACAACAAGGACATCTTCGACCAGCTCGGCCTGAGCGTGCCCACCGATTTCGAGAGCTTCAAGGCCGCCTGCACCACCATCATGGACGCGGGAATCACGCCCGTCTTCGAGCCAGTATCGGACGGCTGGCATCACGTCCTCTGGTTCCCCATGGTCGGCCCTGCCTTCGAGGCGGCTGAGCCCGGCCTAGCCGACTCGCTGAACGCCAACGAGGCGACCTTCGCGACAGACGAGAACATGACGACGGCGATGGCCCAGGTCAACGAGCTGTACCAGATGGGCTGCTTCGGCGACAACGCGCTATCAGACGCCTATGCCGATACCGCCGGTGCCCTCGCCAGTGGCGACTACGCGATGTCGGTCGCGCCCCTCTCGATGCCCGCCGCCGTCACGGCTGACTACCCGGACGTCGACCCGAGCATCTTCGGCTTCTTCCCCATCCCGACCTTCGGCAACCAGTATCAGCCGGTCCATCCGGCTGGGCCTGCCAAGTTCATCTACTCGGGTTCTGACAAGATCGACCAGGCCAAGCAGTTCCTGGCCTACCTGATGAAGCCCGAGAGCCTGCAGTACCTGCTCGACAACGAGCCCCAGTTCGTGTCGTTGCCCTTCGAGGGCATCAGCGCCAAGTGGGATGAGGCCCAGCAGGCGTTCCTGGACACCTACCCGGCTGCAGGCATCGTCTACCAGGACATCGTCAACTACCTCAACCCGCAGTGGATGGACCTCGGTCGCGACATGACCGACATGTTCGTCGGTGGCATGTCCGCCGAGGACGTCATGGCCGCCATCGACCAGCGACGGACCGAGCTTGCCACCGCGGCCGGCGACCCCGCCTGGGCCCAGTAGTCGAGCACTAGCGGGGCCTGGCCCCGCATCATGGCCGGGGACAGCCTCCTCCTCCGCTGTCCCCGGCAACTCTTTCGAGCGGTACGGCACAGGAGACCACCCGAGTGAACTCGCGCCGCGCCTACCCCACGTGGTTCGCTCTCGGTGCGCTCCTGCTGTACGGGGTCTTCACCCTGCTGCCGAGCGTGCTCGGCATCCTCTATGCCTTCACCGACTGGAACAGCTACACCACCGAGCTGAACTGGGTCGGCCTGGACAATTTCGCCACCATCCTGACGGCTGGCTCGAACTACCTGCGGGTCATCGGCAACACGATCATGTTCACGGTGGCGACGATCACCCTCAAGACGGTCATCGCCCTGGCGCTGGCCCTGCTGCTCACCGAGGGCATCCGCCGCGCCGCGAGCTTCTACCGTGTCCTCTTCTACCTGCCGGCGGTCCTGCCGATCATCGTCGTCAGCCTCATCTTCCGCTCGATCCTCGACCCCGCCGACGGCCTGCTCAACGAGACGCTACGGGCGGTCGGCCTCGATGCTCTCGCGCTGCACTGGCTGACCGACGTGACACTCGCGATGTGGAGCGTCATCGCCGTCGACGTGTGGCGCGGCGTGGGCTACATCATGGTCATCCTGATCGCGGGCCTGCTGGCGATACCACGCGAGTACTACGAGGCCGCCTCGATCGACGGTGCCAGTCCCTGGAGCAAGTTCAGGCATGTCACCTTGCCGCTGCTCATGCCCGTCCTGGCCGTGGTGACCGTGCTCAACCTGCTCTATGGGCTGAAGGTCTTCGACATCGTCTTCGTCCTCACGCGCGGCGGCCCCGGACGTGCCACCGATACCGTCTACACCATGGTCTTCGAGGACTTCTCGAAGGGCCGCTGGGGTCTCGCGACGGCACTGTCGAGCCTGCTGCTGGTGGTCATGGTGGTGCTGGCGTACGCGGTCATCCGGGTGATGCAACCGGATGAGAACGACTGAGATGCGGATCGATCATCGAGCCCGTGGCTCGGCCAACCACTTCATCGCCCTGGTCGTGGGCCTGCTCGTCTTCGTGCCCATCTACCTCGTCTTCATCAACTCGATCAAGACGCGTGGAGAGTCGAGCTCGATGGGTGTGGGCCTGCCGGCGCTGCCACAGTGGCAGAACTATGCCACCGTCATCGAGGACGGCAACCTGGTGGTGGCCTTCTTCAACTCGCTGCTCTACTCGCTGGCGGCCACTGCCATCTGCGTCGTGCTGGCCTCGATGGCCGCGTATGTGCTGGCCCGGCGCCGCACCCGCCGGCACAGACTCATCTACCTGCTGCTGATCATGGGCATCGCGATGCCGACCAACTTCGTGACGCTGATGCAGGTCATGCAGTGGACGAACCTGGTCAACACGCAGATGGGGATCATCCTGCTCTACGCGGCGATGCAGATCCCCTTCAGCGTCTTCCTCGTCTTCGCCTTCATCCGGTCCATCCCGCGAGAACTGGATGAGGCTGCCTTCATCGACGGCTGCGGGCCGGTGCGTGCATTCTTCCGCATCATCTTCCCGCTGCTCATGCCTGTCCTCGTGACGCTCTCGGTACTGAGCATCCTGAACATCTGGAACGAGTTCCTGATGCCGCTGTACTTCCTCAACAGCAGCTCGGACTGGCCCATGACGCTGGCCGTCTACAACTTCTTCGGCATGTACCAGTCGAACTGGGCGTTGGTCTCTGCCGACGTGGTCCTGACGATCGTGCCGGTGATCATCATCTACCTCCTGGCCCAGCGCTGGATCCTCTCGGGCATGTCCTCCGGCGCGGTGAAGGGATGACCATGAGCCACTCGCTGTGGAAGGACGACTGGGAGACATCGCGAGCGCGCTACCTCGATTGGTGGACCGGCCGCGGGCTCGTCCTCAGTATGTGGGAGCACCTCGAGGTGGACGGTCTCAGCCACGAGGACGTGCCCGCCCCTCCCCCGGCGCGTGACCTGGACCAGCGCTGGTTCGACACCGACTGGCGTGCAGCGGACATCCACTACCGACTCTCGCGCAGCGAGCTCAGAGCCGACATCCCGCCGGTGGCCAACACGCAGCTCGGCCCCGGGTCGCTGGCCGCCTGCCTGGGGTCCGAGTTGGTCGCTGGCGAGGACACCATCTGGATCGAGGCGGTGGCGCCGGACGCGCCGGTCGTGTTCGACCCTGACGGCCCAGGCACCCGCGCGCACCTCGGCATCGTGCGCGCCTGCCAGCAACTTTCGAACGGCCGTTACTTCGTGGGCTGCCCTGACCTCATGGAAGGTCTCGACACGCTCGCGGGCCTGCGTGGCGTAGCACCGGTCATGGAACAGATCATCACCGACCCCGAAAGGCTCGAGCGTGATCTGCAGGCGGTCAACGACATCTGGTTCGACGTCTTCGAGCGCATCTACGAGGTCATCAACGTCGACGGTGAGATGGCCTTCTGCTACTTCTCCCTGTGGTCGCCGGGGCGCATGGCCAAGCTCCAGTGCGACGTTTCGATCATGATCTCGCCCGACCACTTCCGCCGGTTCGTGGTCCCGTACATCACCGCGCAGTGCCGCTACCTTGAACACTCGCTGTACCACCTCGACGGCGTGCAGGCCATCCGCCACCTCGATGCCCTGCTGGAGATCGATGAGTTGGACGCGGTCCAGTGGACCCCAGGCGTGGACCAGCCGCAGGGTGGCGATCCGGCCTGGTTCGACCTCTACCGGCGGAATCCGCGCGGCGGGCAAGTCGGTCATGGCCACGTGGGTGCAGACCGAAGAGCTGGCGCCGCTGCTGGATGCCGTGGGGCCGGAGGGTATGCACGTTTTGATGGACTTCGGATCGCCAGCCGACATCGACGCCGCACTGGCCATCGCGGAGCACTATCGATGACGTCGACCATCGACTGGCGACCGCCGGCCTCGCCGCCCCGCGTCGTCTCGCACACGGTCGACGAACACGGGCTCACGCTCCGACTCGACCAGGGCCTGATGTCGCTCGCACCTGTCTCGAGCAGGACGATGCGCATCCGCTACACCCTGGAGGGGACCTTCAGCAGCAGGCCCAGCCTCACCGTGGTCGCCTCCCCCGCCGGGGCCGAGCCGGTGCGCTTCAGCGTGCAGGACCGAGGTTCGTTGCTGGTGCTAAGTACCGACGCGCTGGCCATCGAGATCGATCGTGAGACCGCCGCCTTCACCTATCGCGACAGCGCCGGCCAGATCCTGACGAAGGAGCCAGATCGCGGCGGCAAGACGCTGGAGCCGACGGACGTGATGGTCTCGGTCTTCGAAGGCGCGGACGCCATCGTGTCCGACAAGCACATCGACGGGCTGCGCATGGACACGACCGGGGTCCGCCAGGTCGTGGATCGGCAGGCCTACCACACCAAGGTCGAGTTCGAATGGGCCGACGGCGAAGCGCTCTACGGGCTCGGTTGCCACGAGGAGGGCATGTTCGACCTGCGCGGCCGACACCAGTACCTCTACCAGCACAACATGAAGGTGGTCGTGCCGGTCCTCGTGTCGACACGCGGATACGGGGTCTTCTTCGACAGCGCCTCCCTGATGACCTTCCACGACGACGAGGCCGGCTCGTACGTCTGGTCCGAGGTCGCCGACGAACTGGACTACTACTTCACGATCGGGCCGGAGTTCGACGACATCGTGGCCGAGATGCGTGCCCTGACGGGTCGGGCCTCGATGTTGCCGCGTTGGGCATTCGGCTACATCCAGTCGAAGGAACGCTACGCGACGCAAGAGGAACTCCTGGACATCGCTCGCCAGTACCGGCGCCGAGAGCTCCCGCTCGACTGCGTAGTGCTCGACTGGAAGTCATGGACGGGGGAGCTCTGGGGACAGAAGTCGCTGGATCCAGAGCGCTTCCCTGACCCCGATCGCCTGACGCGCGAGCTGCACGAGCTCGATGTCCGCCTGATGGTCTCGATCTGGCCGACGATGCGTCCCGGCGGGGAGGATTGGCGAGAGTTCTCTGAGGCCGGCCAACTGTTGGGGAACGGCGCCACGTATGACGCCTTCGATCCGCAGGCCCGGGCCCGCTACTGGGCCCAGGCCGAGCGGGGCCTCTTCCGCCACGGGGTCGACGCCTGGTGGACCGACTGCACCGAGCCCTTCGAGGCCGACTGGCTGGGCCCGATCAAGCCGGACCCCGAGGAGCGGATGCGTCTGAACAGCGAGGAGGCCAAGCGCTACCTGGACCCGGAGGTCATCAACGCCTACTCGCTGCTCCACTCAGAGGGCCTCTACCGCGGCCAGCGCTCGACCGGCTCGTCGAAGCGCATGCTCAACCTCACGCGCTCGGCCTTTGCCGGGCAGCAGCGCTTCGGCACCGTGACCTGGTCGGGCGACGTCTCGGCCACGTGGGAGACGCTGCGCCGCCAGATCGCTGACGGGCTCAACTTCTGTGCTACGGGCATGCCCTACTGGACCACCGATGTCGGCGGGTTCTTCGTCGCGAACCGCGATGACGCATGGTTCTGGGCCGGTGACTTCGAGGCCGGCGTGGACGACCCGGGCTATCGCGAACTCTTCCTGCGTTGGTTCCAGTACGCTGCCTGGCTGCCGATGCTCCGTGCCCACGGTACGGACACGCCACGTGAGCTGTGGCGCTTCGGCGGGCCGGGTGAGCCGGTGTACGACGCACTCGTGGCGGCTCTCCGATTGCGCTACCGGCTGCTGCCGTACATCTACTCGCTCGCCGGATGGACGACGCAGCAGGCCTACACGATGCTGCGCTCGCTGCCCTTCGACTTCCGGCACGACCCGGCCGTGTACGGCGTGGCCGACCAATTCATGCTCGGGTCGGCCTTCATGGTGTGCCCCGTCCATCAACCCATGGCGTGGGGCCCGGGCTCTACCGCGCTCGGCGATGTGCCACGTCGTCGATCGGTCTACCTGCCGGCGGGCGCCGACTGGTTCGACCTCTGGACCGATGACCGCCTGGCGGGCGGCATGACGCTCGAGGCTGAGGCCCCGCTCGAACGGATCCCGGTCTACGTGCGCGCCGGCTCGATCGTGCCCATGGGCCCCGCCAGGCAACACGCCGAGGACCGGCCGGACGCGCCGCTCGAGGTCCACGTCTACCCGGGTCGGGACGCCACCTTCTCGTTGTACGAGGACGACGGCGATGGCCACGGCTATGAGAGTGGAGCCTTCTCGACGATCGAGTTTCGATGGGACGATGCCGCTCGGCGGCTCACCATCGACGAGCGCAGTGGCAGCTTCGCCGGCATGCTCGTCGAACGGGAGCTGATCCTCGTGCTCCACGGCGCGCGCCTCGAGCGCCGACGGCTCGGCTACTCTGGGCCGACGGTCACGTTCGAGTGGTGAAGACGAGAGGAGCAGCAGAGGCGTTGGCTGGAGGTGCCCGGTCGAGGAAGCCGACCATCGTCGACGTCTCCCAGGCCAGCGGAGTGTCGGTGGCGACGGTGTCGCGCATCCTGAACGACAAGCCGGACGTAGCCGAGGACACGCGCCTGCGCGTCCTGCAGGTGATGGATGAGATCGGGTTCGCGCCGCAGAGCGCCTGGCGTCAGATCCGCTCCGGTCGCACCGGCCTCATCGCCATGCACTTTCCGCAGGACTTCAACCCGCCCGCGCACGACGTCATCATGACCGCGGCCCTCGGCGTCGAGGAGGCCGGCTACTCCATCAACATCATCACCAGGGCGCTGTCCGACTCCGAGCTCCTGGCCATCTTCCGCAGTCGCCAGGCAGACGGGATCATCCTGCTGGAGGTGCTGACCGACGATCGCCGGGCAGAGATCCTCAGGGACCACGGCTACCCCTTCGTCATGATCGGACATCGGACGAACAGTGACGGCATGAGCTTCGTCGACGTCGACGTCCAGTACGGCATCGATATCGCGATGGAGCATCTCGTGGGGATCGGCCACCGTCGGATCGGCTTCGTCGGCATCGACCCCGCGGTCGGGAACAAGCGCTACGGATACGCGACGTGGACGCTGGATGCCTACCAGCGGACCTGTGAGCGACTGGGACTGGGCGCCGTGAGTGCGGTCGGAGGCCTGACAGCCGAGGATGTGTCAGAGGCGGCGCAACACCTGCTCGACGAGCACGCTGATATCACCGCCTTCCTGGCCCTCCAGGAGCAGTCCGTGATCGGCCTGCTCAAGGCGTCACGCGCCCGGAATCTGCGGATACCCGGACGACCTCTCCATCGTGGGCATGGTCAGCGAGTCGATGGCTGAGATGGCGAACCCTCCCCTCACCACGGTCAGCTTTCCTGCCGACGAGATGGGCAGGACCGGAGCACGGCTCCTCCTCGACCGGATGAACCGCAGCCAGACGGTGGCAGAGCAGGTGTTGGTACCCCCGCAGCTGACGGTCCGGGGCAGCACGGTCAGCCCACCTCGTTCATAGGCCACCCGGCGGAACTCCTGGAACCTGCCACGAGTGCGCTGGCGGTGGACGAGTAGCGTCGCCGGCGTTGCCGGACTTGTCGACCAGCGTGTGACGCATGGATCCGTCCGCTTTCGGTGTTGTAGTTGGCAGATGGCCGATGATGACGTCGGCCGCGACCCCGAAAGGACCGTCATGACGCACGATGAGCTCGATCGTCGCCTCGCTGCGCTCGAGGCACGAGCGCCAGCCCTCGGCCAGGCTCCGGCACTCTCGCCCGCCCGGATTCGATCGTTCCCGGCGCCCCGCTTCGCTGGCTCTCGTTGCCGGTGGCCTGACGCTGCTGGTCGGAGCTTCTGCGGTAGCGGGCACAGCCGTCCTCCAGGGGCTCCAGGCCAAGGGATATCCCGGTGTCGAGAACCGGGGGCAGCCACTCCACGGGGCGCAGCTCGAATGCATGAGCCCGCCTGAGGCCGAGCGCTTCCTCGCCCGCAAGGGCTTCGACGACGTCCTGTGGCAGGTGGAGTCGGGTAGGGACAAGGACGGGCGCTCCATCTCGACCCAACAGCGCTCAGCCCCTGCCCACGGGTACGTCGTCCCCGGCTCCATCATCGACGGCACGCTCTACATGGTGGTGGATCAACGTGCGGATGCCAGCGGCGTAGGTGCCTGCGTCGACATGAGGATGCCCTGACATGGAGGACGCTCGCCCACTGCCGTCGAGCGCACCGCCCCCGGACCGATGGGACCCGGATCCTCGGGGATGCCGATGCCACGCTTGACGCGGCGTCCTTCCAGGCTCTCACCTGGCCCCTGTACGGGCCGCTCCTGCGTCGGCTCGTCCTCGTCGTCGGGAATGTCCACGATGCCGAGGACGTCGCACAGGAGACCTACCTGCGGGCCTTCGGGGCCTGGTCGCGCTTCGATGGTCGCGATGTGCGCGCTTGGCTCTACACCATCGCGCTGCGCCTGGCGTTCAACCAGCTTCGCGGCCGTCGTCGCTGGCTGCGGCGGCCGGCCGGGAGCGATGCCACGACCTGGGACGACATCGTGGACCCGGACCTGCTGACCGCCCTCCGGGAGCTCGAGCCACGCAGGCGCTCGGCCCTCCTGCTCAACGCGGTCGATGGCTACACGCAATCAGAGGTGGCGCGCATCCTCGGGGTTCCCGAGGGCACCGTGGCAAGCTGGATCTCCCGGGATCGGGCCACGCTCCGAGCCCGGCTCCGAGGCTGAGTCGGCGGCCCGGAGAACTCCGGCCCGGCACAGCCGCGGCGGGCTCCCCGCTCAGGTCTCGGCGCCGGCGCCCATCGCGACCGTTCCGTCGGAGAGGAGCGGCGAGATAAGGCCGAAGACGTTGCCGTCCGGATCGAGCAGGTAGCCGCCGCGCCCGATGCCCGGCCAGTCGGCGGCAGGCAGCGCCTCGGTCCCCCCGAGCTCGACGCCCTGCCGCATCAAGCCATCGACATCGTCGACGCCGATGACGACGTTGCAGCCATTGATGGCTGCGCCGAGTTCCGGCCGCGGGCCCTGCCGCTGCGTGAGGCCACCGTTGATCCCGAACCCCGCCTGACCGGCAGCGTTGCCGATGGCGCCCTCACCGGTGTCGATGACCCAGTACGGCTGCTCGCCGACGCCGAACTCCTGGAACCGCCAGCCGAGCAGCTCGGAGTAGAACTGGATGAGCTTCTGCGGCTCGGATGCATCGGACTCTCGAAATGGACCACGAGATTTGCCACGGAGGCCTCCTTGCTGTGGGCGCGGGGGATAGGGTTGCGCATGATAGGTCGGCGAGGCTGCGCGTCCGATGACGGATGGTCCCTGATCGGTGTCCAGGCTCGGCCGTCGGTGGCTCGCTCGCGCTCGCCCACGTCGAGCTTGCCCATCTTGAGCATGCCCGCCGTGCGTGCGAAGTTGGGGCGCCGGTCCTCGTGTCTGGCCCGACGGCATCGCAGCTATTCGCGGTTGACGACCGTCATCCGTAGACTACCTTGATGAAGACCATCGGCTTCCTCTCGTTCGGGCACTGGTCCACGTCGCCGCATTCCCAGGTTCGCTCGGCGTCCGACGCGCTCATCCAGTCGATCGAGCTGGCCGAGGCGGTCGAGGACCTCGGCGCCGACGGCGCCTACTTCCGGGTGCACCACTTCGCCCAGCAGCTGGCGTCGCCGTTCCCGCTGCTCGCCGCGATCGGGGCCCGGACGAAGCGCATCGAGATCGGCACGGCCGTCATCGACATGCGCTACGAGAACCCGCTGTACATGGTCGAGGACGCCGGGGCGGCCGACCTCATCGCCGGCGGTCGCCTCCAGCTCGGCATCAGCCGGGGCTCGCCTGAGCAGGTCATCGACGGTTTCCGCTACTTCGGCTACGACCCCCGGGAAGGCACGACCGACGCGGACATGGCGCGAGAGCACACCGAGTTCTTCCTCCAGGCCCTCAACGGGGTCGGGTTCGCCGAGCCGAACCCCGCGCCGATGTTCCCGAATCCTCCCGGGCTGCTCCGCCCGGAACCGCACTCGCCGGGCCTCCGCGAGCGCATCTGGTGGGGCGCCGGAACCCGCGCGACCGCCGAATGGACGGCACAGTTGGGAATGAACCTGATGTCATCGACCCTGCTGACCGAAGACGCCGGTGTGCCGTTCCACGAGCTCCAGGCTGAGCAGATCCGCCGCTTCCGCGAGGCATGGACAGCGGCCGGACACGAGCGCGAGCCGCGGGTGTCGGTGAGTCGCAGCATCTTCGCCCTCGTCGACGATCGGGACCGCGCCTACTTCGGCCGGGGCAGCGAGGAGTCGGACAAGGTCGGCTACATCGATGCGCGGACGAAGGCGATCTTCGGGCGGTCCTACGCCGCGGAGCCCGACATCCTCGTCAAGCAGCTCGCCCAGGACACGGCCATCGCGGCCGCCGACACCCTGCTGCTGACCGTTCCGAACCAGCTCGGGGTCGAGTACAACGCCCACGCCATCGAGAGCATCCTCGAGTTCGTGGCGCCGGAGCTCGGCTGGCGCTAGGCGCGCCGGAGAGGTTCGGTGCGTGCCTGGGTGAGCGGCAGCGGTGAGACGCGCCTCACTTCATGTCATGTCCCAGCCTGTAGGCCTTCGAGTGCAGGAGGCGCTTCTTGGGCACCTGTTTCGGCCTTGAGCCGTCCCTGCTTGATGGCAGCAACGAATACCTCGTAGTCGCGCTCGCTCTGGTCGGCATAGGCTTCGGCAAAGGTGGCGATCGCATCGTCGAACTCACTGTCGTCCCCGAGATATGCGGCGAGCGCCAGCGCATCGCCTGACCGAGCATGGCCCCGCGCAAGCGCCCATGCGCAGATCTGACCCCATGCCTGCAGGTCTTCGACCGTCATGGCATCGATGATCGCACCGGCTTTCTGGTCCTGGAGCTGGCGAACGTACAGGTGTCGGCCATTGGCACCGATCGTCCAGCCGAGGAGCACGTCGCTGGTGGCCTGCAGGCGTCGCTGTCCCGCCACGACCCGTTCGCCGTGGGTGACGCTGGTGCCCGGCCCCAGGTATCGCTCGAGCACGGACGCTTCGGCCTCTTTCACCTGGAGGAACATGGGGTCATCACCACTTCCGCCGTCGAGGAGCAATACGAAGGCGGCCAGGCCGACACTGCCCACGCCGACGACCTTGAGTGCCCCATCGACGAGCTGGTAGCGGTCGAGCAGGACACGCCGATCCTCCTGGAGGCTCGCTCGATATGCTTCAAGGGCGGTCTCGACCAGCGGGAGGGTCATCTCGGGCGGGTGGCTGATGACGGGTGGATGATCGACGATGCGGCGGCGTCCAGCCGCATCGATCGCCGTCAGCTTCGGCAGCTCGTGGAGGGCGTCGTGATGGGCTGCCGATCGGATCGACCCGCTCGAGATACGGATGGGCGCGCTTGTGGACGTAGTCGAGGATGCCACCAGCGTCGAGGCGGGAGTAATAGACCTCGATGGAACGCATCGTCGAATACTGGTGGATGCGGTGCCGGTACTCGTGGACGGCGAGGCGGGCGGCGTGTCGACCATCATGCGCCGAGAACCCCAGGTACCGCGCAGCCAGGCTCAGACTCGCCGCCAGACGCTTGACATCCCACTCGAAGGGGCCGGGAAGTGTCTCGTCGAAGTCGTTGATGTCGAACACCAAGTCGCGCTCGGGCGAGGCGAACAGGCCGAAATTGGAGAGATGGGCATCACCGCAGGCCTGCACGATGATCCCGCTGTTGGGCGTCGTCGCCAGGTCGGCTGCCATCGGGAGGGCTGCGCCGCGGAAGTAGGTCAGCGGTGAGACCGCCATACGGCCATGGCGGACCGGGACGAGCCAGGGGATCCTCGTCAGCGCCTGCTCCTCGAAGAGCGCCACCGGATCCGGACGGTCAGGCGACGGGATCCAGCGCCCGTGGGTCGACGGTGGAGTCGCCGTTCGGGCAGCCTGTCCGGCGAGGCGGCGATCCTGGACCGAGGGTCGCGACGACGAGCCGTGATCAACCATCCTCTGGGACGGCCTCCGGAGCGGCGTTCGTGGTCGATGGACGACTCGTGCCTGCGGCCGACTGGTACGCCACGATCAGTCGCTGGCGCGATGGGTAGATGTTGGCGGCCCCGAGTCTCTCGGTGAGACCGTAGGCATCGAGCTGCTTGCGGACCTTCGGGTCGACGTCACACAGCGTGAACGTGATGTCCTTGCGACCGAGCTCCTCCCGCACCTGGCGGATGGAGTCCGCACCGGAATAGTCGATGTCACCGATGGCCGAGGCGGAGAGGGCGAACCACCGGAGCGGTGGGGAGGCATCCTCCACGATGTCCATGATCTCGGCCGTGAAACGGGTCGCATTCGCGTAGTAGAGGTTGGCGCCGAAGCGGTAGATCGCGAGTCCAGGGACTGCCTGGGTCCCGGCGGGCAGCTCCGACATGTCCGTGTGGCCGTCAGCAGCGACCGAGAGCAGGGTGTCAAAGGGCCTGTAGCTGTGGTACAGGTGCTCGATGATGGACAGGCCGATGGCCAGGATGATGCCCTGCTCGACACCCACGATCACCACCGTCGCGGCGGTGATGGCCGCGACCGCGAACTCGCCCACGCGAAGCCGGCCGATCTCGCGCATGCCGCGGTAGTCGATGAGTCGCAGTCCGATCAGGAACACGACCGCGGCCAGGACGGCGTTGGGCATGTAGGAGAGCGGCCCGGTGAGGAACACCAGGACGACCACCACGATGGCAGCCGTGGTCAGCTGGGCGATCTGGCTCCGACCGCCGGCACTGTCGACCATCTCGGTCTTGGTCGGACTGCCGTTGACGACGAAGGTGCCGGAGATACCGGCCGCGGCATTGGCGAGACTGAGGCCCACGAGGTCGGTGTTCTCCTCGAAGCTGTCGTCGTACTTCATGGCGTAGGCCCGCGATGTCGCGGCGCTCTGGGCCAGGATGAGGACGACCATGGCGATGACGACGGGCAGCAGCGCCGACATGTCCGCGAGCAGCTGGTCGGAGGTGATGTCCGGCAGGGCGAGCGAAGGCAGACCGGCAGGGACCGTACCGACCGTGGTCATGCCCTCGGCTGAAAGGTCCAGCAGGTAGCTGAGCGCGATCGCCCCGATCACGGCGATGAGTGCGCCGGGGATCTTCTTGTTGACGCGACCAAGGCCCACGATGACGACGAGGACCGCGACGGACATGATGA
The DNA here is from genome assembly GCA_963778955.1 of uncultured Chloroflexia bacterium. Lineage (GTDB taxonomy): Bacteria > Chloroflexota > Limnocylindria > Limnocylindrales > CSP1-4 > JAFMJV01. The sequence continues at coordinate 1,206,151 of CAVZWI010000001.1, read as the reverse complement.
GGGTCGGGGCGCTGGAGTCGCCGGCCGCGATGGCCTGGAGGGTATGGCCGAACTTCTGGAGCGTGGTACCGCTGCCGTCGCTGACGCCGAACATGCCGGCCACCTGACCCAGCGCCACCTGGATGCCGACGCCGGTGAGGAATCCGATGAGCACGCTGCGCGACAGGAAGTTGGCGATGAAGCCGAGCCTGAGGAGCCGCGCCACGATGAGCAGGAGCGCGCACATCAGGGCGGCCAGCCCGGCCATAGCAACCCACGAAGGGGATGCCGGCGCGCCGGCAGCAGCGATGCCAGCCAGGCCCACGGCGAGGACCGCGGCCGTGGCGGAGTCGGCTCCCACGACGAGATGCCGCGACGAGCCGAAGATGGCGAAGAGGAGGACTGGAAGGAGGATGGTATAGAGGCCGGTAACGACCGGCATCTGGGCGATGTTGGCGTAGCCCATCACCTCTGGCATCGCCAAGGCGGCCAGCGTCGCCCCAGCGACGACCTCCGTCGGGATGCGCGATGGATCGATGGGCAGGATGCCCGAGAGCAGGATGGACGGCTTGCGTCGCTTGCTGACGCCGGATGCAGCAGCCGAGGTCATGGTCCCGATCACTCCCCGTTACGCGAGTTCTCGACCGGCCGGCACGAACCCGGCACGTTAGGATACGTTGACGATAGCGCCACCGGGGTAGGGTGAACATCACCCGGTCCGGGTGATGTTCACACCATCGGCCGGCTACCCCAGCCGGCCAGGTCACGCGGGGGCGCTAGAACGGCGTCGGGATGTACTTCAAGGGCAGATCGGGCTGCACACACCCGCCGGCCTTCTGGCGCTTCGGCAGGGTGATCGCGCGCAGCTTCAGCCGCTCGTAGGGAACCTGCTCGAGCACGTGGCTGATGATGTTAAGTCGTGCCCGCTTCTTGTCGTCGGTGTGGGCGACATGCCAGGGGGCCCAGGGCGTGTCGGTCGCCTCGAACATCGCGTCGCGGGCGCGCGAGTAGTCATACCAGCGGCTGTACGACTTGAGGTCCATATCCGAGAGCTTCCAGATCTTGCGAGGGTCGTGGATGCGACCCTCGAGCCGGCGCGTCTGCTCGTCGGAACTGACCTCCAGCCAGTACTCGAGCAGGATGATCCCGGAGTTGACCATGACCTTCTCGAGGGCCGGGGCCTGTTCGAGCAACTGCGCTGTCTGCTGAGGCGTACAGAAGCCCATGACCGGCTCGACGCCGGCCCGGTCATACCAGCTGCGGTCGAAGATCACGACCTCGCCGGCTGCGGGAAGATGGGGCAGGTAGCGCTGGACGTACATCTGCGACCGCTCGCGGTCCGTCGGAGCGGCGAGCGCCACGACGCGGAACACCCGTGGGCTGACCCGCTCGGTGATGCGCTTGATGACGCCACCCTTACCGGCCGTGTCGCGGCCCTCGAAGACGACGACCTTCGCGCCGACGGCCTTGACCCATTCCTGCATGGCCACGAGCTCGCCCTGGAGGCGAGCCATCTCGCGTTCCTAGGGTTTAGCCTTCAACCTAGGCTCCGGTTCGGCAGGCGCCTTCAGCCTCGCTTCGCGCGCCTCGTTCTCTTGCTTCCGGTCCTTCTTCTTCGCCATCCCCGTCTCCTTCATATCTCGGCGGTCGGTGCCGCAGGTTCGCGGCACTCAGGCCGCTGTTGCGACGGGTTCGGCCCGCGCGTGACCCTCCTCAGGCTTCGCCGACGATCTTTTCGCCCCCGAGAATCCGGCCCACGGCGGTGTCCGCCCCGGTACCAGTCACCACCATGAGGCCGCTGCCGTGGGTCACCGGGGTATTCATGAAGGCCATGTCCAGCTGATCGCCGAGGACGACGTCCTGCCCTGTGACGGCTTCGACGCTCTTCGAGGCTGGCACACTTTCGCGCTGCGGGCGAGTTGGACCATAGCGCCCGAGGGTCTCTCCCCCGTCCACGCAGGGTGTCTCGATCACGTAGGCCATCGGTGTCCTCCAGGTGTTGGGCGGACGCTTGTCGGGTCTCCCTTGTCCTTCCGGTCGACATGGTCCATCCCATCGACATGGATCGAGCAATTGGAGGGCATGCGCAGGGCCACGACCAGCCGACCGGGTCGTTATGCGCGCCAGAGGGCCTACTTGACCGCACACGCGGATGGCGCGAGGCTCAGGCCCAAGCACCGATGCCACGACGAGGCGAGCAAGGGGCCGGCCCGGCGTTGGCAGCGCACTCGTGGGGGAACCGATGAAGCACCTCGTCCGCACCGCACGGATCGCCGCGGTGACCGCGATCCTGTCCTCCACGACGTTGGGCTCGTCCGTGCTCGCCCAGGATGCCGCGGTGCGTGAGCCCGGCTGGTGCGCCGTGACCGGAGACTTCCAGACCATCGAGGTGGAGAACTGCCGGCTGGCCGCCGACGGATCGGTCAAGGTCTTCTGGGACGACCCGGCGCTCATCGATGCGGCCACGGCGGACGCGCTCATCGATTCCACCATCGAAGCCATGGGCCGCTACGAGGGGCTCGGCCTGCTCGCGGCCGACATCAGCGGCATCAACCAGGTGGACATCGCGGTGCTACCCGGCGACGGCTCTCCGTCCTACAGCTGGAGGCTCGGCACCATCAGTCTCGGGGCCGAGGCCGCCAAACAGCTCGCGGCCTTCTCGACCTCCGCCACCCTCGAGCTCTGGCACGAGCTCTTCCACTCGATCGAGGACGAGGAGTACACCATGGGCTACGGCGCCATCTTCGGCGACTCCACCTGGTGGCTCGAGACCGCCGCCGAGGTCGGGACCTTCCTCATCGAGCCGGCCGCGGTGACCTTCGAGGCGAACCTCTACGGGCGCTCGACCCTGGCGGACATGACCACGCTGATCTTCTCCCGCTCGCCGCTGCAATGGGACACCGAGGAATACGCCCAGGCCCAGCGCGTCTGGGCCTCGATGTGCCCATCGGGCTGCGCCTTCACGCGCGAATCGTTCGTGGCCGCCATCAACGCCGGCACCTATCCCCTCACCGACAGCGCCACACGGACGGCCTTCGCCGACGGCATCGAGCGCTATGCGAAGTACGCGCTCACCGGCGAGCTCGGCGATGTCGCGACCGTGCTGCCCTTCGCCACCGGCGATCGCGTCGGCGACCACCTGGCCATCATCAAGGCCAAGGATACGAAGCCCTGGCAGCTGCGCAGCAACAGCTACGCGCCCCAGATCGATGTCGGCACCGGTGTCATCCACGCTCAGATCGAGGCCGACAGCATCTACCCGCTGCTCGTCGCGAGCGGCACGGCCGGTGAGGGCGTGACCGGTGGCAGCTACCCACCGGGCCAGCCAGCGATGCTCGTGGTCGAGCCGGGCGCCGAGTACTGGTACACCGTCGACGGCGGAGCGGTCCAGCACCACGACGGCCAGAGCGAGCTCGTGCTCGGCCCCCTGCACAGTGCCCTCGGCATCGGCAAGGTCCGCTTTGTCGCGGTCGCCAGGGAGGCGCCGGCGACCTTCACCGCGCACCTCGACCCGGTCGACCTCAGCGGCGACTGGGTCTTCGCCGCGAGCAAGTCCAAGCTCGTCGACTCGACCTGCAAGGAGAGTGCCGACCTCGCCAAGCAGATCCAGCAGAAGGACGTCATCGGCCTGCTCTCTCAGCTGGCCGCGACCAAGGGCACCTACGTACCGGCGAAGCCCGATGAGCTCACCTGGGACCAGCAGAAGCCCTTCAAGCTCGACCCCAAGCAGCCCGGCGGGTTCTTCTACGTCTCGGATGTCCAAGTCAACGACGAGGACATCATCGCCCACCTCGAGTTCTCGACCGAGAAGATCGGGAAGGACGCGGGGATGCCCATAGGACTGGCTGTCGCGCTGGTGCCCTTCGGCTTGCTCTCGCTGGTGCGCCGTAAGCGGGCAGCCGCATTCGTCGCGGTCCTCGTCATCGCCTCGCTGGCCTCGGGCTGCGTCGGCGTAGGCGACATCAAGCTCTCAGCCTCGGCGGACTTCCGTTTCACCCACCTCGAATGGACGGGTGGTCCGACGGCCGCCGGAGCCGCAGTCGGAACGGCCAAGACGGCCAAGAGCAAGAAGAAGACCAAGTCGACCAAGGGTGATCAGAGCCGCTGGAAGCTCTCCGGTGGCCAGGGCAAGGGCGTGGTCGACTACACCGTCACTATCTCCAGCGGCGAGGGCAAGAACACCAAGGAGACGAGCGACCGCTGCGTCCTCACCTTCTCATTCGCCAACGGCGCCACCGTCTATCCCGACAACGTGGTCAAGGCACCCGAGCTGTGAAGCCCACGGTCGTCGAAGCCGCGCTCGTCAGGCCTCGTGCGGCGCGTCGGTCGTCACGTACGCCGCTGCCTCCCTGGGGACGGAGATCGTCTCGGGAAGCAGCCGGAAGTGTCGTCCATCTGGAGACCGCACCACGCTGAGGTGCCGCCGGGCCAACGTGACGATCAAGTCAGCGCCAAGGCGATCGCGCCGCCTTGAGAGACGCCGTCAAGCGCGACGCTCATCATCATCTCTGGCCTCCGGCGGCGAGCCGGAGTCAGAATGGTGGCGGCCATAGCGAAGCAGGGACATCGGAGGGGCACGTTGGAGTCACGCGAACGGTTCAAGGCGGCCATGGAGCATCGCGAGCCCGATCGCGTGCCCATCGACCTGGGCGGCATGGTCACCGGCATCAGCACCGGTGCCAGCGCGGCGTTGAAGGCCCACCTGGGCATCGACGAGCCGGATGCCATCGCCGACCGCGTCCAGCAGCTGGCCATCCCCGACGACGCCCTCCTGGAACGGCTGCACGTCGATTCGCGCTACCTCTATCTGCGCGCCTCGCGTGACTGGCAGGACATCGAGCTCTCCGAGGACACCTACCAGGACGAGTTCGGCATCGTCCGCCAGGCCGCCATCCGGTCGGACGGCCACCTGCTCTACTACGACTTCATCGGCCACCCGCTCAGTGACGCCCGGACCGTCGCCGACATCGCCGCCTACCCCTGGCCCGATCCCCACGATCCGGCTCGCTACGCGGGGCTCGAAGAGGCCGCACGGGCCATCCACGAACGCTCGGGCGCGGCCCTGGGCGTCAACATCATCGCCTCGCTCTTCGAGTTCAGCTGGTATCTGCGGGGCTATGTCGGCTTCTTCGAGGACCTGCTGCTGAACCCGGCCCTGGCCGAGGCACAGCTCGATGCCATGCTCGAGTACCAGCTCGCCCTGGTGGGCGAGGTGCTCGACCGCGTGGGTCCGTATGCCTCCTTCATCGACACCGGCTCGGACCTGGGCACGCAACGGGCACCGATGATCGACCCCGAGGTCTACCGGCGCATCGTCTGGCCGCGCTACAAGAAGCTGTGGGACTTCATCCACTCGCGTACGCAAGCCAAGATCTTCTACCACTCCTGCGGCAGCATCGTGCCCATGCTGCCGATGCTCATCGAGGGCGGCGTGGATGCCGTGCACCCGGTGCAGCCGGGAGCCGAGGGCATGGGCGACCGGGCGAGGTTGAAGCGCGAGTTCGGGGCCGACATCACCTTCTGGGGTGGCTTCGACCAGCAGGACACGCTCCCCTTCGGCACGCCCGAGCAGGTCCGCGATGCGACCCGTGAGCTGTTCGACGCCTTCATGCCCGGCGGGGGCTTCGTCTTCGCGGCCGGCCACAATATCCAGGCCGACGTGCCGCCGCAGAACATCCTCGCCCTGTTCGACGCCGCCTTGGAGTTCGGCCGCTACTAGTCGGGAGCAGGAGGCGACGCATGGGCACGATGAGCGCGATCGAGCGGGTGGAGACGGTGCTGCGGGATGGGGTCCCCGACCGGGTGCCGGTGGACTTCCACGACTTCATGGTGGCGGCGCACCGATCGGGTCTGCCGTTCGGGGAGTACTTCCGCAATGGCGAGGCCATGGCTGCTGGACAGATCGCCGACTGGCGCGAGTTCGGCCACGACGTGGTGCTCGTCGAGAACGGCACCGCGGCCCTGGCAGAGGCCTGTGGCGTAGGTGTCGAGTACATGGCGGATTCGGCCCCGGTCTCCTTCACCTCGGCCATCACCAGCCTCGATGATATCGACCAGCTGGTCATGCCCGACCCCTACACCACCGAGCCACTGGCCGAGAACCTCAAGGCCACCCGCATCGTGGTCGACGAGATCGGTCGCGAGGCCTTCATCATCGGGCGCGCCGACCAGGGACCGTTCAGCCTGGCCTCGATGCTGGTAGGCATGGAAACGTTCCTGATGGCGACCGCGCTGCCGGGTAACGAGGAGAAGCTGGCGCGACTGTTCGCCTTCGCCGAGGAGGTCGTGTATCGCTACGCCACCGCACAGATGGCGCAGGGCGCGCACCTGACCTCGATCGGTGAATCGCTGGCCGGACCCGACGTCTGCTCACCGGCCGTCTATCGGCAGTGGGCCTGGCCCGCGGACAAGCGCCTCGTGGAGCGCCTGGCGGCCGATGACATCAGGCTCGCATATCACATCTGTGGCGACGCCACCGGCATCGCCGACGAGATGGTCGAGACTGGGGCTGCCGTCCTCGAGCTCGACTACAAGTGCGACCTGCCGGCCATCAAGGCGGCCACCACGGGCAAGGCGACCGTGCTGGGTGTCATCGACCCGTCAGGCGTCATCGCCCGCTCGGCACCGGACGTGGTGCGCCAGGCGGTACGCGACGAGCTGGCGGTGCTGGCGCCCGGTGGCGGGCTCATCATCGGGCCCGGCTGTGCCCTGCCGCCGGAGACACCGGCGGATAACCTGCACGCCTTCGTCGAGGCCGCCCACCAGCATGGTCGCTACCGGTCGAACGGGAGCCTTATCGGGTAAGGAACGGACCCGGGTCCTGTGCCTGGCGCGCTGGGTACATCCGCCGGAGACCTCGAGCAATTCACGATCCTTTCATGCCCGTGGGCCTAGCGTAGTTTCGGTCGCGAACGGCAACGCACACGGCAGCTCATCCCCGCCATGGTCCGGTTCATCAGCGCGGACCAGCGGACCACCTCGAAAGGAGCATCCCCAATGGTCAGCCTGACGATCGACGATGGTGTGCTCGGCGTCGAGATGCATGGCGCCGACAAGCTCTGGTCCCTTCACAGCCATATCGACATCCCGCTCCGGAACGTCCGCGGCATCCGTCGTGATCCCGATCGGGTCAGGCAGCGGTGGAGCGGTTTGCGCGGGCCCGGCACGTGGATCCCGGGTTTCGTCAAGGCCGGGACGTTCCACAAGGATGGCAAGTCCGTGTTCTTCGATGTCCACGACCCAGCCAGCACGGTCATCATCGAGCTCCGTGACGAACGGTACCGTGAGCTCGTCCTCGAGGTCGCCGAACCGGAGCGTGTCGTGGCCGAGGTAACGGCGGCGATACGCGACACGGCCGCGCCGGAAGTTCGGACCGCGGCCGCGCCTGTCGCCGTCTGAGCCCTCCCAGTCCCGCTGGGCACGTTCGGGGATCGTCACCGGTCGTGACGATCCCCGGCACCAGGGCGAAGGTCGGCTGCTTGCGTCACCTCCTGCGAGCAGATCAGTTACTCATCTCCGGCCTGTGCGTAACGGAAGAGAAGGTCCCACGCGCTCTGGGTCCCAGCGGCGATGAGCAGGAACACAACGGTGGCGGCGCCCCACACGGCGGGCTCGAGGGCCAGGGCAAGGGCCACTCCCGCGAAAAGGAGCAATCCGATGGCGACGAAGGGCAGCACGAACTGGAACGCCAGTGCAGGCGGCGCCAGGCCGGCGCGGCGGGCGTTCATCAGCGCCGACGTCGACGAGATGAGACCGAACAGGGCGACGAGCACCAGGCCGACCGCCTGCACATACGGAACGCCCTGCGGCGTGAGCATGATCAACGACGTGAACAGGGCATAGACCAGGCTCGTGGCCGAGCCGATGGCCAGGCCCCGACGAAGGAGATCGAGTCGGCGACGTTCCACGTGGACGGCCAGACCGACAAAGGTGAGGCCCAGGAGCACAGCTGCCGCACCGGCCGAAGCGACGAAGAAGTCGTGCCATGTCGGCAGAGCGGCTTCAAGCTCAGACATCGCGGCTGACCTCAGGCTGGCCCGCTACGGGAACGCGGACCACCGCAGCCACGTGCCTGTCGCAACGCGGCAGTTCGCCGCAGGGACGATCATCCCGTGGCATTTCCGTTGGCCTGCAGCCGGGAGACCACGTCACTCATGCCGCCGGTCCAGGGTTGACCGTGACCGGGAAGCGCAAGCGTGGCAGCGACATCCTTGAGCCGTGACAACGACTCGAGGGCGGCCTGACGGTCAGCCGTGAACGGAGCGATCGCTCGGACCCACGGCCCCGTCGGTCACCGAGTAGGTGGCGAACGCGTCACCTACGAAGATCGCATCCAGGCTTGGCACGTGGAGCGCCGCACTGCCCGGGGTGTGACCTGGCACCAGGATCACCCGCGGGCTGCCGGGCAGGTCGAGCGTGGCGCCGTCGCCGTAGGTAGACACCTCCTTGACGACCGGGCGCTTCAACCCGCCGTTCCGCAGCCCAAGCCACAAGAATCGCAGGAACGGCGCGAGCCGGATCTTGCCCATGGGGTTGTCGGGGTCGGCCTCGGCGCGCGCCAGCGCTGCATCAGCCTCGTGGATCCAGACGGGCACCTTGCGTTCGACACGGACCCGCTCGGCGAAGCCAAGGTGGTCCGAATGGCCATGGGTCAGCACGACGGCGCGAACATCAGCCACAGTCCGGCCCATAGCCTCAAGCTCTCGGGGGATCAGGCCGTAGAAGCCGGGCATCGCAGCATCGATGATGGTGACCTCCCCGGACTCCTCGATGAGATAGGCGTTGACCGTGCTGTCATCGCCGAGGCGGTGGATGTGGGGTGCGACCTTCATGATCGCGCCCCCTCGACTCCACGCTGCCAGATGGCGCGCTGTCTGATGCCCTGGTAGGTGGTAGCCATCTCGACACTCCTTTCTCGGTGTCAGGGATTTGTCAAGTGCGGCACTATACGTACCATACGACATCTACTGTTGGAGCGCATATGACTGACACGAAGATCGTCGAGGCGGTCGAACGTCTTAGCGTCGAGGCCATCGGTGTCACCACCCTGGCCCTCGCGCACATCGATCCGGCCCTCGAGCTCACGCTGCGCCAATGGCGCGCGCTGGTGGTCATCGGGTCGGCTCCGTCGGGCATTCGCGTCGGCGAGATCGCCGCTCGGCTGGGTGGCTCTGGGCCGTCTACCAGTCGCCTGGTGCGCCGCCTCGAGGAACGAGGGCTCATCGATGCCAAGCGCGACGAGTCGGACCGACGAGCGATGCTGGTTCGACTGACGGCGGATGGTCGACGGCTCAGGGATGCCCTGGTCGTGGGACGCCGAGATCTGATCCGGGGAGCATTGGCGACCGTTCGGCTTCCCGGGGACGGGGGCCTGGCAGAGAACCTCGATCGCATCACAGACCGCCTGGCCGCCCTTGGACGCGGTCAGCCGTGAGCCAGAACATGCGAAGTGGCACACTTGGCCGACCGACCGCCCGGTGCCAGGCCGTCCTCGCGCTGGGTCGATGTGTGTCACACAAGCGAGTGCTGGAAGGAGCGCGATGAAGGGCACGGTGCTGACGGTCGACCTGACGGGGAACCAAGCGCTCATCAGCGGTGACGACGGCGTCCGCTACGCCTTTGGCGCTGGTGACTGGAAGGAGAAGCAGCCGCCGGTCAAGGGAGAACGAGTCGACTTCGTGGCTGCTGACGGCGGGCGTGCGACCGAGGTCTACCTCGCTGCTGAACGGCCACGCGCGGCAGCCGCGGATGCCGCTTGGCCCGCGGGTCTGGATGAGCGCTATCGGGGCTTCTACTGCTCGACCGACGACAAGGTCCTGATCGGCTTGTGTGGTGGTCTCGCCCACAAGTTCGACCTGGATGTCCGCTACGTGCGCACGGGCATGCTGCTCCTCGGGCTGTTCGTCATCTGGCTGCCCTACCTGCTGGGCTTCTTCCTGCCGAGGGTCCCGACCAGAAACGTCCCGCGCCCCGGCTGAGGGTTCCACGACGGCCCGCTCGGTTCGCCCGCACGCAGCACGCTGACACCACCTACAGCTCCTGACGGCGAAAGCTCCACCAGGCAAAGCCGAGGGCGGTCGCGATGATGAGCACGTTGGAAGCGATGGCGCCGATGAGGCCATCGGGCACATCGCCGACCGCCAGTACCTCGGCCATGCCCCACAGGCCCGTCGGCAGGTAGAGAGCAAGTCCGGGGATGACCGATAGGAACCCCGCGAGCATGAGCGTGGCCAGGCCGATGCCACCGGCCACCAGCGCCGATGGTGCGACGACCGAGGCCAGGAACGTGACGGCCGCGAACACGGCCAGGGAGAGCCACACGAGCCCGAGCGCCGCGAGGAAGCCGGCGACCGGCAGTGGCTCGAACAGGATGGTGGTGTAGGTCCAGCACAGGACACCCGCCAGCACGGTGGCCATGACCAGGAGCAGCCCGATGGCGACCGCCTTGGCGGCCAGGAAGGCTCCCCGTCCGAGCGGCTTGGTCAGCAGGAACGCGGCGGTGCCCCGCTCCTTCTCGGCGGCCACGATGCCCATGGTGACCAGGATGGCGATGAGGACCCCGAACTGGCCCACGTTCTTGGTGAGCTGGGCGACGGCGTCGCGGGCCACCGGGTCGGGGATGACGCCCTGGAACTGCGCTCCGCCGACGGCCTGCAGGATCTCCCGGATGTAGCGAGCGAGCAGGGGCGAGATGAGGCCCAGGATGGCGAAGACGATGAGCACCACCGGCAAGCGCATGGTGCGGACCAGCTCACGGAGTTCCTTGCGCAGCAACAGACCAAGGCCCTGCATGGCTCAGCCGTCCCTGCCCACGAGCTGCAGGAAGACATCCTCGAGGCTCGGCCGGACGTGCTCGATCCGGTTCACCCGGACTCCGGTGGCCACCACCACGGGCAGCACGCCGGCGGCGGCGGCCTCCGCATCGGACACGGTGACCCGGACCAGGCCGTGTTCGAGATGCACATCGCTTGCCCAGTCGGTCGCCTGCAGCCGCTCCGCCAGGGATGCCACGGCGTCGGTCTGACCCGGCTCGGGGTCGATCTCGATGATGGGCCTGGCGTGGCGGGCCAGCAGCTCCTCGATGGGCGCCTCGGTCACCAGGCGACCGTGGTCGAGGATGGCGACGCGGTCGCAGATCCGCTCGACGTCGTTGAGGATGTGGGTGCTCATCACGACGGTCACCGCGCCGCGCAGGCTGCCGATGAGCCCGAGGACATCGCGCCGCCCGGCCGGGTCCAAGGCACTCACGGGCTCGTCGAGGAACACGACCCTCGGGCGAGGCAGGATGGCCTGCCCCACCCCCAGACGCTGGCGCATGCCACCCGAATAGCCGCCGATCCGACGATGGCCCGCGTCGGTGAGGCCGACGGTCTCCAGGATGTCATCGACTCGCTGCCGCAGGTCCTGGCCCTCGAGGCCGTAAGCACGCCCCGCCAGCTCGAGCAGCTCGCGGCCTGTCATCCAGGCGTAGAAGCGCGGGTCCTGGTCGAGGTAACCGATACGGCGCGCCAGTGCCGGATCCCCCGACGCGACGGGGATGCCATCGACGCTGGCGGTCCCGCCGCTCGGTCGTCCCAGCCCGGTCAGTAGGCGCAACGCGGTGGTCTTGCCCGCACCGTTCGGTCCCAGGAAGCCGAAGACCGAGCCCTGTGGCACATCGAGGTCGAGGCCGTCGAGGGCCACGACCTTGCCGAAGCGCTTGCTCAGGCCCCGCACCTCGATGGCTGGTCCGTCGTCGGCGCTCACCGACCCGGACGGAGCGGTCATGTCTCCTCGCGCCCGAAGAGGAAGTAGACGATCGGCCCCACGATGCCGATGACGATGACGACCACCGCCCAGAGGACCTTGCTGTCCCACCTGACTTTGCGGCCCGGTCGGGTGAGGTCATACAAGGCCCAGATCAGCAGGCCGAGCTCCAGTGCCACGAGCGGAACGACCAGAAGCACCATCTGCGAGTCCATGCTCGACTCACCCCCCTACGTGACGAGGCCGGCGCGGACGCGCTGCCGGCGGATGTATTCGGCCACCATCAGTATCCATGACCGTAGCCGGTGCCGTGCGCTCGATCTTGAGCCGTGGCGTATCGTCAGCCGACGACGTTGCGCAGGATCGCATGGACGATACGGGCTCTGCCCTACGAGCACGTTCGAATGGAAGGAGGTCAGACATGCTCAAGCTCATCGAGGGACTCCCCGACGACGTCATCGGCATCGAGGCCGTGGGCAAGGTAGAGGCGGCCGACTACCGGCAGGTCCTGGACCCGGCCGCCGCGGCGGCGATGAAGGTCCACGACAGGGTGCGACTGCTGTACCTGCTCGGCGAGCGGTACGACGGCTTCACGGCAGCGGCCATGTGGGAGGACACCAGACTGGGGTTCCACGACCTCTCCGCCTGGGATCGGATGGCCGTCGTGACCGACCACGTCGTCCTGCGTGATGCGGTCAAGATGTTCGGCTGGATCATCCCTGGGGACGTGCGCACATACACCGCGGACCAGTTCGAGGAAGCGAAAGGCTGGGTGAGCGAGCACACCGAATGACGTCGTGGCGGGGTGTGGCCCTGCGACCCGGCGGCAGCAGCCATCCCCGAGCCTCGAGCCGACCCAGGTGGCGGGTCATCGGACGGAGCCTCGTCCGTAGGTCCGTCGTTTCACCCGTCAGGCGGGTCATCTGACGGAGCAGCGCTCGTCGCTCTGCTGTCTCACCCATGGGGCGGGCAGAACGACGGAGCAGCCGTCATCTCACCCGTGGGATGGGTGGATCGACGGCTCCAGGGGCTGCAGCGGTGCCTAGCTCCGTCGCTTCACCCCCGTGGCGGGTCAACTTGAGACATCGCCTCTCATGCAAGGCTCACGGGCCTCGACTCAGGTGACCTTGATGATGGGCATCAAGCATGGTGGACAAAGCGGAACAGGTGGCCTAACCTGTCGGCCTGACGGCGTCGCCGTCACTCGTCCACGCACGGAGCCGCGGGAGCCATCTTGAGCGCTACCTTCTTCATCACCTTGCGCGAAGGCCTCGAGGCAGCGCTCATCGTCGGCATCATCGCGGCCTACCTGGTCAAGGTCGAGCGGCGCGATCTGCTCAAGCCGGTCGCGCTCGGCGTAGCCCTGGCCGTTGGGCTGTGCCTTGCGGTGGGCATGGTCGTGGTCGCGACCATCGGGCGGCTCCCGCATCAGGCCCAGGCCACGCTGGAGGGCATCGCTGCCGTGGCAGCCGTGGTGGTGGTGACGTGGATGCTCTTCTGGATGCGCCGTCAGGGCCGTGCGCTGAAGGGTGAGCTGGAGAGTGATCTCGCAGCAGCCATCGCCTCTGGGACCGCGCTGGGGCTCGTGGCCATGGCCTTCCTGGCCGTCATCCGCGAGGGCCTGGAGACCGTCCTCTTCCTCGGCGCGGTCGTCACGTCGCGTGGGGACACCGCGGCCGCGCTCCTGGGTGGCATCGCCGGCCTCGCCGTTGCGGTCACCATCGGCTGGGCCATCTTCGCGCTGGGGATGCGCGTGAACCTGCGCCGCTTCTTCACCTGGACGGGAGTGCTGCTGATCTTCGTGGCGGCTGGCCTGGTGATGTATGCGGTGGCCGAGTTCACCGAGGCCGGTCTCCTGCCGGCGAGCGGGACGGTCATCGACCTGGGTGCGACGCTGCCGGTCAGCTCGCCGCTCGGCTCACTGCTGGCCGGCCTGCTCGGCTACCAGTCGGCACCCTCGGCTCTGCAGCTCGTGGCGTACTTCGCCTACCTCGTGCCGGTGCTCATCTTCTTCGTCTTCGATGAGCGGCTCCTGACACGGACCCGTCCCGTCAACGTCTGAGTCACAAGACCATTCATGGAGGCTACGTCGCCGATGCATCGCCTGCTCCTTGCCGCGACGATCCTCCTGCTTGCCCTGGTCGCCTGCGGAGACGACCAGGACTCGGCAGCCCAGACGACCAGCGTCACGGTCGTTGCGGACGAGTACACGTTCGACCCCGACACGTTGACGGTGCCGGCGGGGCAGGTGGCGTTCACGCTTCGCAACGACGGCACCGAAGAGCACGAGTTCGAGGTACCTGCAGGGCGACCGGGTCATCGACGAGGTGGAGGGGCTCGTCCCGGGCCTCGAGCGGGACCTGGTGGTGACACTAGAGCCGGGCGACTATCAGTTCGTATGCCGGCTCGCCGATCACGAACAGCGCGGCATGACCGGGACGCTCACCGTCACTGGCTGATGACCGCCACGCGGACGTTTCGTCCTTCCCAGCGGTCCACGTCCGGCCAGTAGAAGGTCGCCTCCACGGCGGCCCCGGCGGCAAGGCTTGCCGATCCCTGAACATCGGCCACCCAGACGCCAAGACCGGTATCGAGCGCGTCGATGTCCTGCGTCGTGCGCCAGCCATCGAACGAGCAGTGGACGCGGCAGGGAGCGAGCAGTTCGAAGCGCAGCGAGCGTCCGGAGACCATCGTCGGTCGTGGCGCGGTGAAGCGCCAGGTCGCACGCACGGCTGCCGGCCGTTGGCCCCCGTAGCGCCGCCAGGCCGCTTCCGGTCGGTCGATGGCATGGCCCAGAGCCAGGGAACGTGCCAGCTTCACGTACTCTGCGTGAGCCCACGCCAACGGCATCGCGGAGCCGCTGGGTCCCCCCAGAAAGAGACCGCGCTCGGCGATGTCTGGCGCATCCCAGACCTGCTCCGGCAGCATGCCGCCGGCTGATGCGAATCGGCGCATGGCATCGAGATAGGGTCGCGGGTCGCGGCCCGCCGCGAGCTCGTAGTGGCCGCGCTCTCCGGTGAGCAGCGGCCAGCCTCGCCCCACGCCGGTGCCGTCGAAGGGGCCGCCATCGGGGTGCTCGCCGTAGCCGTCGCCGTTGTAGCGGTGCCAGACCGGGCCATTCGGTGTCTCGGTCCGGAGCATCGCATCGGCCACGGTCAGCGATGAGAGGATGCAGGATCGATCGGGTCGGCGCAGGCCGAAGCGGACGAGCGCGAGGAAGTCCGTGCCGACCATCTCATCGGCCGGGATGGTCGAGTCCTCGGCAGGCCGATTGCGCACCGGCACCCGCGTGGCGACGGGCGCCCCAGCCAGCACCTGTGGCGAGGCGATGCGCAGGTAGTGACCGTCGACCCCATGTTCGCGTGCCAGCCGCGGATCCTGTCGCGAACGTCCAGTCCTCGATCGATGCGTTCCAGTCGTCGGCGAGCTCCCGGCAATAGGCCGCTGACGGCTCGGGCAGATGGTCGGCCGCGACCACCAGGGCGGCGATGACCGGCGCCAGCGTGGACGGCGTCAGCCCCGCGTTCTCCTCCCAGCGGTCCTGCTGGGTCGCGGGTCCGGTCCGCGCCATGAACCCGGCCGCCTGCGCGACTCATCCGCCCCAGCGCGTCCTCATCGACGAGATGCTCGAAGTCGGCCGTCGCCGCGTGCTGTCCGTGCATGTGGACCGCCCCCGCCTCGCGTAGCGCGCCGGCCAGCAGGATGGGGTAGGCGGCCTCATCGAGCTGGATGCCATTCCAGTAGGCCACGCCATCGACCCACTGATTCTGGGGCCAGTGACCGTCTGGCTCCTGGGTGGCGACGAGGTAGGCGAGCGTGCGCTGCGCTGAGGCTCGAGCGCCCAGGGCGATCAGCGCGCCGGCCGTCTCGACGAGGTCTCGCGACCAGACCAGGTGATAGCCGCCAAGGTCGTTGCGGGCGTTGCCCCACGGGACCGAGAGGCTGGCCGTGGTGGCACCCGGAGCCGCCCGATCCTGGTGCGTCCGCAGTACGGCCGCAGAGTCGAGATAGAGGGCAGCCAGGTCATCGCCAAGCTCAGGCGCCGGGGGCGTGCAGGTGTGTAGGAACCGCTGCCAATTGGCCGCGTACTCATCCCAGGCCACCTCGAAGTGGCCGATGAGCGCAGCCGAGACCTGCAGCGCGGCCGCCTCGGGATGGTCGCCGAAGCCCAGCGCGATCTGGGCTGGGACGTCGCCCGCGTCGATCTCGACCATGCCGGCCACGTTGCCCGCATCGGCCGAGCCGTAGGTCCAGGTCATGCGACCGTTCGTGGCGAAGTCCTGCCAACCATCCGAAGCGCCCACGAAGCCGACGCTCTGGCGTGTCGGAGGGGGGTCGCTCGCGAGCGCCAGTGAACTGGAGCCGGACGCGGCGTAGAGCATCGGACGGCCCTTGTAGGCACCGGTCCAGGCGCGGTTGTGCCAGCCACTGAGGCCGAGATGGGGTGCCAGCAGGGCATAGAGGCGCAGCGGAGTCGTGCCGCGCGTGGAATCGGCAGGATCGCGCGTGTCCTCGAGCCGGGTCTCGATGCGGATGACGTCGGCATGATCGTCCGCACAGATGCGCAGCCTGAGCACGTAGCGGGCGTGCCGATGGATGACGACCACGGCCGGGACGCCGGGCCGGACGAAACTGACCTCGGACTCGACATCGCGGCGCTTCACCTCGCTCCAGAAGCCGGCGCCGTCGGCCACGATGAAACCGAGGTCGCGCACCTGGGGACGGTCGACGCGGGGCCAGTAGACCTCGTTGACGATGCCCCGGCCCACGGTGAACCAGACGCGGCTGGCGAAGTGCGAGGTGCCGATCGCGTCCTTGGCGCTGCTCGACCAGGTCGGTGCGATGCCAGGTGCGCCGGGGGCCGAGCCTCCACCCGACGTCGGGCCGACCCGGTTCATCCGCCCGACAGAGTGGCGACCGGGTCGCGCCATCGGACGCCCGCGGGCAGCAGTGCCTCCGCCTCCTTCGGCCCCCATGCCCCGCGCCGGTAGGGCAAGGGCCGATCCGCCGGGTCCAGCGCCGCATCGACGATGCGCCAAGCTGCCTCGACCGTGTCCTCGCGCGCGAACTGCATCTGGTCGCCCTTGGCGGCGTCGCCCAGGAGTCGCTGATAGGGCGGGCGCTCCGCATCGGACTCATGGCGAGCAAAGAGCTCGACCTCCTCCCCGACCATCGGCTCACCTGGCTTCTTGGCCCGGGCCCCGAGGGAGATGGACATATCTGGCGAGAGACGGAAGCGGACGTAGTTGGCGTCGATCGCCGGTCCCTCGGCGAAGACGTCGTAGGGCGTGGGCTTCAGCTCGACGACGACCTCGGTCGCGCTCACCGGCAGGCACTTGCCCGTGCGGACCAGGAACGGCACGCCACCCCAGCGCCACGTATCGACGCGCAGCCGCAGGGCCGCGAACGTCTCCACCCTGGAGTCGGCCGCCACGCCGTCCACCTTCCGATAGCCGTCGTACTGGCCGAGCACGACGTCCTCCGCTCGCAGCGGCGCGATCGAGTCGAGTACCTTGTGCTTCTCGTTGCGGACCGCCTCCGCGGTGTGGCCGGACGGCGCCTCCATGGCGAGGATGCTGATGGTCTGGAGGATGTGGTTCTGGACCACGTCGCGGACGGCGCCGACCGTGTCGTAGAAGGCGCCCCGATCGGCGACGTCGAACGCCTCGGCCATGGTGACCTGCACCGAGGCCACGTGCTCCGCGTTCCAGAGCGGCTCCAGGAAGCGGTTGGCGAAGCGGAAGTAGAGCAGGTTCATGACCGCTTCCTTGCCCAGGTAGTGGTCGATGCGAAAGATGCGTTCCTCGCTGAAGACCTCATGCAGGGTCGCGTTCAGCTTCCTGGCACTGGCCAGGTCCTTGCCGAACGGCTTCTCCACGATGACGCGAGCTCCGTCGGCACAACCCGACTCACCGAGCTGCGCGACGGCTGCCGCGAACAGCGACGGAGGGATGGCGAGATAGTGCAGCGGGTGCTCCGACGCGCCCAGCTCGCGTCGCAGCCGCTCGAAGGTGCCGGGGTCGTCATCGGACCCCTTGATGAAGCGAAGCTGCTGCTGCAGACGTCCGACCAGGGCCCTGTCGGAGATGCCGTGCGCATCAAGGCTCTGGCCGGCGCGGTCACGCAGGGCATCGAGGTCACCATGACGAGCGATGCCGATGATCGGGATCGTCCAGCCTTCGTCGCGCACGAGGCCCGCGAGGGCGGGGAAGATCTGCTTGAAGGCCAGGTCACCAGTGGCCCCGAAGAAGACGAAGGCGTCCGATCGAGCGGGGCGCGGACCCGAACGGCCGGTGGTGGTGGGCGACATCGCTGGCCGCGCTAGCGGTCCTTCTCAAGGTGCCCGCCGAAACCGAAGCGCATGGCCGAGAGCACCTTGTCGGCGAAGTCGGCCTCACCGCGCGAGCTGAAGCGCTCGTAGAGGGCCGAGGTCAGCACGGGCGAGGGTGCGCCCACGTCGATGGCGGCGATGCTGGTCCAGCGTCCCTCTCCCGAATCGCTCACTCGACCCGCGAAGTCGGCCAGTTGCGGGGACTGCTGGAAGGCCTGGGCCGTGAGGATCCAGAAGCCAGCTACCGATGACGCTACCGCGACGCCAGACCTCGGTGACAGCCTGCAGGTCCAGGTCGTACTGGTAGTGCTCGGGATGGCGCAATGGGGTCGTCTCGGCGTCGACGTCCCGCTGCTCGCGGCCCTCGTTAGCATGGCGAAGGATGTTGAGCCCCTCAGCGTAGGCCGCCATGACCCCATATTCGATGCCGTTGTGGACCATCTTCACGAAGTGCCCGGCACCGGCTGGGCCACAATGGAGGTAACCCTCCTCATCGTTGCCGGGACGGCCGTCACGCCCGGGTGTGCGGGCCGCGGCGTCCACGCCGGGAGCCAGGCTGCGGAAGAGCGGGTCGAGCGTCTCCACCGCGGCATCCGGTCCGCCGATCATCAGGCAGTAGCCGCGCTCCAGTCCCCAAACGCCGCCGCTCGTGCCGCAGTCGAGGTAGTCGATCCCCTGCTCTGCCAGCGCCCGGGAGCGGCTGATGTCATCTATGTAGTAGGAGTTGCCGCCATCCACGACCATGTCGCCGGCTGCCAGGTGGGGCGTGAGCTCATCGAGCGTGGCATCCACCGAGGCGGTCGGGACCATCAGCCAGATGACCCGCGGTGAGGGCAGCTTGCCGATGAGGTCCGCCAGCGAGTCCGCCCCCTCGGAGATGGCGCCGTCCGCGACGAGGCCTTCGACGGTGCTCCGGGTGCGGGCATAGCCGACCACGCGGTGGCCGTCCTTGACCCAGCGACGCGACATGTTGGCGCCCATGCGCCCCAATCCGATCAGCCCGACGTCCACGTCACTCCTCACTTTCACCACGGCCACGGCGAGTGCGGCCGTTGTGGCCACCGCCTGTCACTCCCTATTGTGCGCCGTGAGGTCTGGCCTTGAGATGCGCTCGATAGCCGATCGACCCTCCGTGGCGACCCAGTCGCAAGCCTCGCCCGCGTAGCGTCTCTCCCATGCTGCCGTTACTGGCGGCGGTCGCCATCACGATCGCCCTCGTCTCCGCCGGCTGGATCGCCTGGGACATCCGCATCCACGGCAACCGACTGAAGATGCCGGTGATGGAGGTGGTCTGGCCAGTGACCGCCCTGTACCTCGGCCCGCTTGCCGTCTACTGGTATCGCCGTTGGCGCGTCCCGGCCGACTCGGCGATGCCCGAGCGGTCGATGCCGGTGGCCACGACACTCGCAGTCAGCCACTGTGGCGCTGGTTGCACCCTCGGCGACATCGTCGGCAGCACGCTGGTGTTCGTCGTCGGGCTGCAACTCCTGGGCCTGGCACTCTGGCCGGAGCTGGCCATCGACTTCGTGTTCGCCTTCACCTTGGGCGTCATCTTCCAGTATCTGACCATCGCGCCGATGCGGAGCCTGTCACGTCGCGACGGGCTGGTCGCGGCGCTCAAGGCTGACACCCTGTCCTTGATCTCGTTCGAGGTCGGCCTGTTCGCCTGGATGATCCTCGTCCAGCTGGTCATCTTTCCCGAGGGTCTCCATCCCAACGAGGTGACCTTCTGGTTGATGATGCAGATCGGCATGGCGCTGGGGTTCCTGACGGCCTTCCCGGTCAACTGGTGGCTCGTCCGCTCGGGCATCAAGGAGCGGATGTGAATGGCCCGGGTCGTTCTGCCTGCGCCGCCACCTCGGCCTCGTAGCGTCCGTTCGAGCCACGGTCTGGCGCGGTAGCCTTGACTCTTAGATTGCACTCGAAGGTTTGCGGTATAGCGCATGAACCCAGGAGGCCGGTCCGAGGACGACATGGACCACAACGAAGCCACACACGATGGCCAGTCGGGCCACGCCGGCCACGAGGCTCACGACCGCCACGAGGGCCACTCGGTGGCGATGTTCCGGGACAAGTTCTGGTTGTCGCTGCTGCTGACGATCCCGGTGCTCATCTGGAGCCCGGACATCGAGAGCTGGTTCGGCTACACGGCCCCATCGTTCCCGGGCTCGGCCTACATCCCCGCGCTCTTCGGGAGTGTCATCTTCCTCTACGGCGGCGGGGTGTTCCTGCGCGGTGCACGGGGCGAGCTAGCCGAGCGCCAACCGGGCATGATGACGCTCATCGCGATGGCCATCGTGGTCGCCTTCGTGGTCAGCTGGATGGGCCAGGCCGGCCTCTTCGAGATCGAGATCTGGTGGGAACTCTCGACGCTCATCGTCATCATGCTGCTGGGCCACTGGATGGAGATGCGCTCCATCGCGGGGGCCCAGGGTGCCTTGAAGGCCCTCGCCGAGCTCCTGCCCGACACCGCCGAGCGCGTGATGGAGGGCGGCACCGTAGAGGTCCCGCTGTCGGAGCTGGCAGTCGATGACATCGTGCTCGTCCGACCGGGCGCCCGGATCTCGGCCGATGGCGTCATCGTCGAAGGCAGCGCGGACGTCGACGAATTCGATGATCACCGGCGAGTCGGTGCCGGTGGCCAAGGTGCCGGGGGATACCGTGGTGGCCGGGACCGTCGCCGCTGGTGGCAGTCTGCGCATCCGGGTCACCGCCGTCGGCGACGAGACCGCCCTCTCGGGCATCATGGCCATGGTCGCGGCGGCGCAGGCCTCTGGTTCACGCGCCCAGGCGCTCGCGGATCGCGCTGCGGCCGCGCTCTTCTACATCGCCCTGACCGCGGGCATCGTGACGCTCGTCGCCTGGCTCCTCGCGGGCGAACCGGAGGAGGCGCTGGTGCGCACGGCCACGGTCCTCGTCATCGCCTGCCCCCATGCCCTCGGCCTGGCCATCCCGTTGGTCATCGCCATCAGCACCTCGCTGGGTGCCCGCAACGGTTTGCTGGTGAAGGACCGCATCGCGTTGGAGCGCGCCCGTGACCTGGATGTCGTCATCTTCGACAAGACCGGAACGCTGACCCGTGGCCAGCCGGCTTTGGTCGATGCGGCTGCTGCCGAGGGTCGCTCGGCCGATGAGGTCGTCGCCCTCGCCGCGGCGATCGAGGCGGACTCGGAGCACCCGCTCGCCCGGGCGGTCGTCGCAGGCGCGGAGGAGCGCGGGGTCACGCCGCTCGATGCGTCCGGCTTCGAGTCGCTCGCCGGCCGCGGTGCGCAGGCCACCGTGGCTGGTCGGAGGGTCGCGATCGGTGGTCCACGTCTGCTCGAGGAACTGGGGGTCGATGTCCCCGCGGCACTGGTGGACAAGACCGCCGACTGGGCGGCCGATGGTCGCACCGTGCTGCATGTCGTGGCCGACGGCGAGGTGGTCGGAGCGCTCGCGGTCGAGGACGAGATCCGACCCGAGTCGGCCGAGGCCGTGACCGAACTCCATGCGCTGGGTGTGCGGGTGGCCATGATCACCGGCGACAGCCAGGCGGTCGCCGACTCGGTGGCACGCCGCCTCGGCATCGACGAGGTCAAGGCGCAGGTGTTGCCGGCAGACAAGGCTGCGGCCGTGGCGCGCTTCCAGGAGGGCGGCCAGCGCGTGGCCATGGTCGGTGATGGGGTCAACGATGCCCCCGCCTTGGCCCAGGCCGACGTGGGCATCGCCATCGGCGCCGGTACCGATGTAGCCGTCGAGTCGGCCGGCATCGTACTGGTACGCGACGACCCCCGCGATGTCGTGGGTGCCATCGAGCTGTCGCGTGGGACATATCGGAAGATGCGCGAGAACCTCGCCTGGGCCACCGGCTACAACGTCATCGCCATCCCCATCGCGGCCGGCGTGCTGGCCCCCTGGGGCATCGTCATGCCGATGGCTGTAGGCGCCATCTTCATGAGCGCCTCGACGATCATCGTGGCGGCCAATGCCCAGCTGCTACGGCGGCTGAAGCTCCGCCACGACGCAGCCGACGTCGCGACTGCTTGACCATCGGTGCTGTCATCGCATCCTCCCGCATCACTCGCGACCGCCGGGCGGCAACGCCTCACCCGGATAGTGGAATACCGCCTCCAGCGGCGACGCCAGGGCCTGCGCGATCTTGAAGGCCACCTCCAGCGATGGCGAGTAGCGGCCCTGTTCGATGGCGATGATGGTCTGCCGCGTCACGCCGACCGAGGCCGCCAGTTCCGCTTGGGTCATCTCGCCCGCGGCGAACCGTCGAGCCCGGATGTCGTTGGTGATCCGCGTCGGCTTGGCCACGCTCAGATGCCCCGGAGATGCGCGTAGAGCACGACTGCCGACCGGGTGATGCCGGCCGCCAGGAGGGCTGCCAGCAGACCATTGGCGATCCAGAGATAGTCCACCTGCAGCATCGCCAACCCGATGCCGAGCACGATACCGGCTACGAGGACATAGGTGCTGACCTGGTCGCCGCGCATGTCGATGAGCCTGTCTCGCTCGTCCTCTTCATCGATGGGTTCGAGCCGTCGCGCCGCGCGGATAGCGATGACCACCATGGCCACGATCATCGCGATCACGATGCCGACGATGAGCGCCACCAGCGACGCCTCATAGTCGATCTCGCTGACTGGCGTCGTGCTGACATCGAGCGCGAGCCGGATGAAGTACCACCCCGACAGGATGGACAGGATGACCAGGAACGCTGCGGCGACCTTGGCGCGAAATGACATGTGAGCCTCCTCTTGGTGTCAAAGATGTCTGACACCACGGACAGTACAACATACATGACACCACGTCAAGAATGTCTTACATTTCGCGCGTGGGTCCGGTTGGGATGATGACGGCCTTAACATGACGACTCGTCTTGTGTATCGAGGGAGCATGGAAGCGACACGCTGGTCTGGTCTCGGGACAGGAGCCAAGGCCTTCCGCCTGGCACACGCGGCATTTGCGCTCGTGCAATCGGCTGCGCTCGGATACGTCTGGTTCTGTGCCCTCACGCGCCGGCGGGACCGAGCCTTGGCCGCGAGCGCGACCGCACTGCTCGCCGAGGGTGTCGCCCTCGGTATCGGGCGTGGCGATTGCCCCTTCGGCCCCATGCAGGCGGAGCTCGGCGATCCCGTTCCGCTCTTCGAGCTCGTCCTCCCCAACCGTGCGGCCAAGGCGGCCATCCCCATCCTCTTCGCCATCGCCGTGGCTGGACTCATCGCCGTCCTGCTACGACCCCCTCTCCGAGCGCCGAGCGGCTGATCCGCGGCCCACATCACCGCACCGGTCGTGGCCACGGGTGCGAGACTGACCCGATCGACACCGCACGAACCGAGGGGGCCATGGCCTACAAGACGATCATCGAGCCGTTCCGCGTCCACACCGTGCAGGCTATCGACCTGCCCGACCGTGACGCGCGTGAGGCCGCTCTCATCCGCTCCGGCTACAACCTCTTCGGGCTGCATGCCGACGAGGTCATCATCGATCTGCTGACCGATTTGGGTACCGGTGCCATGTCCAGCAAGCAGTGGGCCGGCATGATGCTGGGTGACGAGTCGTACGCCGGCAGTCGCTCCTTCTTCCGCTTCGAGCAAGTCGTTCGTGACCTCACCGGCTACGCCGAGATCATCCCCACGCATCAGGGACGCGCGGCGGAGAAGATCCTCTTCACGGTGGCGGTCAACGAGGGTGATGTGGTGCCCAACAACACCCACTTCGACACCACCCGCGCCAATGTCGAGTACCGCGCTGCGACGGCGCTCGATGTGGTCAAGGCAGAGGCTCGCGACCCGTCCGCGGAGCTGCCGTTCAAGGGCGATGTGGACATCGATGCGCTGCGCGCCGCCATCGAGATGCACGGCGCCGACCGGATCCCACTGGTGATGGTGACGGTGACCAACAACTCGGGTGGTGGCCAGCCGGTGTCGATGGCCAACCTGCGCGCCGTCCGGGCGGTGTGCGACGAGTTCGGCCTGCCCATGATCCTCGATGCCTGCCGCTTCGCCGAGAACGCCTGGTTCATCAAGCTGCGCGAGCCTGGCTACGCTGAGGCGACACCCAAACAGATCGCCCAGGAGATGTTCTCCATCGCCGACGGCTGCACGATGTCGGCCAAGAAGGACGGCCTCGCCAACATCGGCGGCTTCCTGGCACTCAACGACCGCGAGTGGGCCTTTCAGGCGCGCAACCTGCTCATCCTGACCGAGGGCTTCCCGACCTACGGCGGCCTGGCCGGCTACGACCTCGAAGCCATCGCCCAGGGGCTGGAGGAGGTCGTCGACGAGAGATACCTGCGCTACCGCATCCGCTCCACCGAGTACCTGGCAGAGAAGGTGCACGCGGCCGGCATCCCTACGGTACGGCCACCCGGCGGACATGCTGTCTACCTCGACGCCAAGGCGCTCCTGCCACACATCCCACCCCACCAGTACCCGGCGCAGGCGTTGGCCATCGAGTTGTACCGGGCGGGTGGCGTGCGCGGCGTGGAGATCGGCACGCTGATGTTCGGTCGAGCTCGCGATGGGCAGACTGACGAGCCTGCCGGCATGGACCTGGTGCGCCTGGCCATCCCGCGGCGCATGTACACCCAGAGTCACATCGACTATGTGGGCGAGGTCGTCATCGACGTCGCCTCACGAGCAGGCGAGATGCGCGGCTATCAGATCGTCGAGCAGGCCCCTTGGCTACGGCACTTCACGGCGCGCCTGGAGCCGCTCGGCCAAGCCTGATCGTGCGGCGCCGTGGTGGCGCACGGCCATACCACGAGCGCCGAGGCCCGGGCCGTCACTGCACCGGGCAGTCGGTGCCTCCGGGGGGCGGCTCGGGCCAAGCCTGCGGCTTCTCCTCGTTGACACCGACGTAGACGACGATCCCCGACCCGCCCTGGCCAGACGCGGGGTCAGACCCGACATCAGGCCCGAAGTCGATCTCGCCGACCTGGCCGGTCTCGGGGGCCGTGCATCGACGGTCCACGTAGACTCCGAGCGCCTCGTTGAGTCGCTCGTCCTCGAACCGTGGCATCGGTCGCCAGGAGTGGACGAAGCGGTAGCACAGTCCGAGCCCCTGCAGGACGTCCTCGACCTCCGCCGGTGACATCCGCTTGATGCCCTTGAGGGGCTCACCCGAACCGCGCAGCGGGCGGCCCGAGATCTCGGTGGACCAGTAGCTGTCGGCAGGATCCGCGGCTTCGATCCACTCCAGGCTGACCCGGTCGTCCACGAAGTAGTCGCAGTCAGGCAACGGTGCCGGTCGCGAACCAGGCTCGAATGCGGTCAGCTTGAGCCCATCGAGCTGCAGCCAGGCAGAGCCCGCAGGCGCGAGCTCGGCTCGAGTGGCCGAGGTGCTGCGGACGGAGAGATCGCCCACCAGACTCTGCCCGAGCGGCGTCCGGGTCAGCGCCTGGAGGTCGTCGAAGTAGATCGACCCAGCGCCATCGGTCGCGCCGTCGCCCGCCCGGATCGAATCGACCCACCAGTGGCTCTCGTCGAGATCGAGGCTGATGTCGAGTCGCTGCTCGACGTCATCCTCGAACCAGCGTGCCTCCAGCTCGGCATGATCCGCCTGCGTGGTGCCCGCGACCAGGACCTCCCCGGGCGCGTTGAACTCCAGGTCACCGATGCGCAGCGAGACGGAGTCCGCGAGCGACACGATGCCACTGCTCCGCCACTCGAAAGGCCAGCTCGTGCCGGAATGGGTCGAGGCCGCGAGCTGGCCGTTGGCGCTGCGGATGACGGCGGGGGTGGGCACAGGCGATGAGGTCGGGACGGCAGCACTCGTGGCCGACGGCGAAGCGAAGGGCGACACAACGGCGCCGGCGGATGGGTCCCCGGGCCCTGGTATGAGCCGAGGCACGATCAGCAACGCCCCCGAGATGAGCACCAGGACGGCGAGGGCCGCGAAGATCCGGAGTGGCGTCAACCTGGAGACGACGCTTGGCGCGGTCGACTGCGCCGACGCTCCCAACGCTCCGGTGGCTGCGCCGGAGGCACCGAGCGGGCGGGCCGCGCCGAGCGCCGGCACTGGCTGGACTTTCCCGGCCAGGGTCGCGGGCGGCCACCAGCGGCCCAGCTGGCCGGCCTGCTCCACGCCAGCCATGACACGTCCGGCGCTCATGCGCGCATCAGGTGGCGGGACCTCACCGTCCTGCAGCCAGGCGGTCAGGCCGACGGTCAACCGAACGTCGTCCATCAGGCGCCACCCCCACCAGGCGAGGCCGCCGAAGCCGGACGGACGTCGGTGTCCAAGGCGGCCCGTAACGCCCGCAACGCCCGCTCCAGCCGTGCCGCCACCGTGCCAGGTGAGACGCCCAGCGCGCCGGCGGTATCGTCCACGTCAAGGTCGAGCAGATAGCGCATCACGATGACGGCTCGGTCGTCGACGGACAGGCGTGCGAAGCCACGGCTCAGCTGGTCACGATCCATGATGCCACCGAAGCGATCCAGGCCGCTCGGGCCTCCGTCGGGCAGCGATCCCGAGGGCGCCGAGCCGTCCGCACGCCCAGGCTGACCTGCCATCGCAACCCGACATGCATCGAGCATGATCCGGTATGACCACGCCTCGAAGCGAGACGGCTCGCGCAGTCGGCGCAGGAAGCGCCAGATGTCGATGAACGCCTGTTGCGTGGCCTCCTCGGCCAGCACCGCATCGCGCAGGATGCCCTGCGCCAGCCGAAAGAGCCGCGGGTGGCTGGCCACCGTCAGCGCCTCGAAGGCACGCTGGTCGCCACCTTGCGCTCGCACCACGAGTTCCCGGTCCATACCCCTTGGTTCGGTATACCCCCGCTCGTGCGGCCGACCGGGTGGCCGCTTCATGCCATCTTCGCCTGAGCCGACTACGGCAGCGCGGCGATGGCCTCCTGTGCCATCTCGGTCTCACCGAGGTGATCGGTCACGACCCAGACGGTGTCCTCGCTGCTGAAGACGTACTGCTTGGTCTCACCGTAGTCGAGGACGGTGACGGCGTGTCCGCCGATCTCCTGTTCGCTGCGACCGACGCCCTCGATCAGGGTGGCATAGCTGGACGTGTCGGCGCCGTCGCCGAGGATGATCTGCGAGCGCAGTACTTCCAGCTGGTCTGCAGCACCGGCGGGCAGGCGGTAGCCCTCGATCTGGATGCTGTCCTGGCTGGAATCGAGTCCCCACCAGGCGATGACGCCCAGGATCTCGGAGGGCGAGATGCCGGCGTTGAGGTACAGGTCCAGCAGCCAGGCGTCGACCTCCGGACCCAGGCGTTCGCTGAGCGTGGGCAGGAACAGCGGCTCGGTGGACTCATAGAGGCCGATGCGGCGGCGATCGGCAAGCGCGTAAGGGACTTCTGTCAGCAGCGAGTCACCGCCCAGGGCACCGACCGGGGTGGGCCCGGGCAGCTGGTCGAGCGCATCCCAGACGTAGTCCTCATCGCCCTCGATGATCCAGGCCGTGTCGTCCTTGAGGTAGACGGTGCGCGGGTAGACACCGGGCATCTGGGCATCGACGACGCGCAGCGTCCACTTGTTGCCGAAGGGGCGCATGACCAGGGCCGGCGTGGTGAGGTCACCCATCAACAGGTCCACCGCGCCGGTCGCGAAGTCGCGCGCGTCGGCACCCGCGATACGGAAGGCAGCCACCACCGCGTTGTTGCCGGGGGTCGGCTCGTACAGCGCCGTTCTGACGGTGAGGTCATCGATGCTCTTGCCGACGCTCTCCACGAGCGCTTGCGTGCGCTCAGCATAGGTGGGGTCGGCCGTGGCGCCGGCAGCAGCCTGGGCGAGCCACTCGGGACCGCTGTACGTCTCAGCTGCCAGCAGCTGTCCGCCCAGCATGATGGGGAAGTCGATGCCACTCGCGTCGATGGCCGGCACGGCAGAGGCCGCCGGGCTCTGCGATGCATCCTGCGCCAGGCCCGCCGCGGGCAGGGACAGCGCGAACACGCTCGCGAGTGCGACGGCGACCACTCGGGTCCGACCCACGAGGGCACCGCGAGTCCTGGTTCGGGAGTTCAAGGGATCAACCTCCATGGGGCCGTCGGATCCTCAGGCCGGACCGGCGGGTGATGGGCACAGCGTAGCGCCGCTGGGCCGAACTTGGGCGCGGGCCGAGAGGAAACCACCATGGCCGGCCCGGATGTGGCGTCAGGCGGGCACCGGCGAGGTTCCCCGCGGCGGCATCTTCACGCCGGGTAGCTCAGCCACGGCCGGCTCGGATGAGACGGAGAGCTGATCGCGCGCCGCGGACGATGCCGTTTCGACGGCATCGAACGGCAGGACATCGGTGGGGCATCCGGTGGCGTCGGCGGTTCCATCGAGGCCGCCAGAGCCAGAGCCGTCAGCGTCGCCGTCGGCCGTGGCGGCGATCGGATCGACCGGCAGGCAGGCGTCGGGGACGACCGCCTCAGGCGCAGCTTCCTCGACCTTGGCCTTGGCCTTGGCGGCATCGGCAGCCTTCCGCGCCTTGGCTTTCTGCTTGGCGCGTTCGTGCTTCTTCTGCTTCGCCTGCAGCGCCCGTTGGCCCTGCTTGGTCGAGGTCTTGTCGATCTTGATGACGCCCGTGGGCAGGTATCCCAGCGGGTTGACGTCCCTGCCGCCGCGCAACAGCTCGAAGTGCAGGTGAGTGCCAGTACTGTTGCCGGTGCTGCCCATCTTGCCCACGATCTGGCCGGTGTGGACCAGCTCGCCGGCGCGCACCGTGTCGGTCGGGATCAGGTGTCCGTAACGGGAGACGTAGCCGTCGGGATGGACGACGACCACGATCCAGGCGCGCCCGTCTTCGTCCCAGGGGTTCCAGCCGACATAGGCCACGACACCGACCGCCACAGCCCGGACCGGAGTGCCGTAGCCGTCGACGATATCCACGCCATCGTGGAAGTGGCGGCAGGAACCGCGACGGGGATTGAGGTAGAAGCCGGTGCAACCATAGGACTGGACGA
This sequence comes from uncultured Chloroflexia bacterium, assembly GCA_963778955.1. Classification (GTDB taxonomy): domain Bacteria; phylum Chloroflexota; class Limnocylindria; order Limnocylindrales; family CSP1-4; genus JAFMJV01. Next base: position 1,177,206 of record CAVZWI010000001.1, on the reverse strand, counting down.
GACGCCCGGTCGTGGGCCAGGAGAACGAAGCCTGACCCGTCAGGCTCACCGCCGACTGGTTGTCGGCACGCGCCGCGGCCAGGCTCGTCATCTGCACGATGCGGCTGGCGAGGGCGCCTTCGGCCGCCTCGCGACGATAGATGGTGGCACGCTTGGCGCTCTCGAGCGACCGTGCGCGCGCCTGCCTGGACCACTTGGCACGGGCCAGGGCGCGGACATGGGAACTCACCGACCGCTCGCGGCGTTCCGCGCTGCGGATGTCCTGTCGGAGCTTCTTGAGGCGCTGCTCATAGCCGCTCTGGGCTGGCGGCTCGCCGTCCGGCGGCGGGGACGCCTCGAGTGCATCGGCGTGCTCCTGTTCGACCTGTGCCAGGCGGTTCCGGCGTTCGCGAACGAGTGCCGAGACCTGCGCTCGGGCACGCTTGCCGTGCGCCAGGGCGCGCCGGGCGCGCTTGAGATCGCCCTTGGCGCTCTTGAGGTCGCGCTTGACCTGGGCCAGCACCGCATCCTGCGTGAGCATCGCTCGCTCGGCATAGAGTTGGCCCGACCGATTGGCCGAGATCTGATCGACCCAGACCCGAGGCGCTGGCCGGCTCCGGTGCGACGGCGATCGCGGACGCGAGCAACGCGCAGGCGATGGCCCCGACGAGCGCGCGCGTCGCGACTCGAGACCACAGCACGGGATACGCTAGGGGCACCGCTCTCCGCTCCACTCTGGTACTTGAGGTGGCCGTTGCCGGGGGCACGGCAGACTCGCTGGCCCACCTCGGGTCTGGGCATCGTAGCCACGTGGCCTACCCCTGTAGGACTAGTCGTTGGTCCCTTGCGGCTAGTACCGATAGGCTACGCGATCCTGCCGACGGGAGGGCAGCGTGCCGATCGACGCGGACACCGGTGGCGATGCGCTCGGCCTAGTCGCGACGTGCTGCGTCAGTGGACCAGGCGCGCGCGTCCCTCGTCGGGATGGTCGGGCAGGTCCTGATCGAAGTCGTGGCCGATGCGCTCGGCGGTGCGATGGATGGCCTCATCGATCTCAAGGAACTCGGCCAGGCCGCCGAAGTTGGCGTGCCAGTCGAGCAGCTCGTGGAAGGCCTCGTGGATGACGGCGTCGCGCAGACCTGCCACCTGCAGCTCCACGAGCACCTCGTCGTCCACGCCTTCCCCAGTGAGCGCCATCGAGATGGCGCCATCGAGCGACTCACCTCGATCGAGGCGCCTGATGATCTCCCTGGCCAGCTCGCTCACCGTCTTGGCCATGCGCCTCCTCCTCGTCCGTTCGTCTGCACTTCAAGGGTAACGCCAACCCCGGCCCTATTCGGCCGGCGGGCGGGTGTCGATGGTCTGGGGTGAGCCGTGTGTACGCTCGGCGATGGTGAAGCGACCCACGTGCTCTTCATGCGGGTCGGAGATGACGATGCCGAACGTCTCCATCAGCTGGTCCGGCGTCAGCACGTCAGCCCCCGGCCCCAGCGCCACGACGCGGCGCGCCAGCAGCAGCACCTGGTCGTACTCGACCGCCTCACCGATATCGTGAGTGGCGGTGACGAGGGCGGAACCGCGCCGCAACTCCCCGGCGAAGGCGTCCAGGTAACGCTCGCGCCCGGCGGCGTCCAGGCCGGCCGTGGGCTCGTCGAGCACGATCAGGTCGGCACGGTGCGCCAGCACATTGGCCAGGTAGACCCGCTGGCGCTGGCCACCGGACATGTCACGGATGGGCTTGTTGCGAAGATCCGTGACCGCCATCGTCTCCATGGCCCAGTCGACCAGGTCCGCATCCTCAGCGCTGGTGCGGCCGAAGAGACCCAGGGACGCGTAGCGGGCCATGCGCACCACGTCGATGGCGCGGATGGGCAGGATGTAACCCGATTCATGGAACTGCGAGAGATAGGCGAGTCGCGCCGGTGACTTGCCCGCCGCCTCTCCCAGCACCAGCAGCGAGCCTGAGAGTGGTGGCGCCAACCCCACCAGCGCGCGGATGAAGGTGGACTTGCCCGAGCCGTTGGTGCCCACCAGCGCCAGCGAGCCGCCCTCCGGCACGGTCAGCTCCACGTCGGGCACGACGACCTCGCCGCGATAGCCGATGGTGAGGCCACGGGCTTCGATGGCGGTCACGGCCGCGTCTCTCCCGTCTCGGGATCGGTGCGCCCGTCGACGGGGCGTGGCTGGCGCAGGTTGGTGATCAGCAGCACGGCGAAGAAGATGGCCACCGCTGCCAGCACGATGCTGGCGCTCGCGGCGACGTCATACCAGTAGCTCGCCAGAAGGCCGATGTACGTGCTCGCCGAGCCCACCACGATGCCGATGATCATCATCGAGCTGGTGCGGTTGGCCAGCAGGGCACCGGTCGCGGCAGGCGCCAGTAGCATGCCGAAGACAAGCAGGGTGCCGACCGTCTGGAAGGCCACCACGACCGTCAGCGCCACCAGCAGCATCATCAGCGTGTGGTATCGACGCGAGGAGAAGCCGGCCACGTCGGCCTGTTCGGGATCGAAGCTCAGCAACAGGAACGGCCGCGACGCCGCGATGGCGATGGTCACCACCGCGACCGTGGCGATGGCCATGACCACCAGCTGCTCGGTCCCGGTACCCAGGATCTGGCCGAAGAGGATGGCCAGCAGGTCGCCCTGGAACGCGCTCGAGGCCGAGACGATCACCACGCCCAGCGCCAGCATGGCCACGAAGAGCAGCCCGATGGCCGTATCAGAGGAGAGGCGCGAGCGGTTGGTCACCATCGTCACACCGCCGATCATGACCACGGCGCCGACCGCCGCGCCCAGCATGCCCGGCAGGCCCAGCAGGATGGCGGCCGCGATCCCGGGCAGCACGCCGTGGGCCAGCGCATCCCCGATGAAGGCCAGACCGCGCAGCACCACGAAGGTGCCGATGACCGCGCAGGCGATCGCCACCAGGATGCCCGCGACGAGCGCGCGGAGCATGAAGGCGTTGTCGATGAACGGGCTGACCAGTGTTTCCAACCTACCTCCGCGCCGTGGACTGATACACAGTCTCACACAGCAACGGTTCGGGCGACTGGGGCCGCATGTCATACACTCGACATCGGAAGGGCACAGACTGCCTGGCACTCGCACCGACCGACGGAGAGTCCGATGATCACGCTCCGGCCCACGCGCATCCTGGCCCCGATGGCCACACTCATCCTGATCCTTGGCATGGCTGGAGTCGCGGCCGCACAGGACGCCTCGCCGGCCTCATCGGTCTCGCCGGTCGCAGTGGCTGACCAGGTCGCCGCGGCTGACCAAGCATCCTCGGCCGCTCCATCGGCCACCATCATCCCCTCGCCGATCGGCGATCCACGCCCCGCACCGGCGCTGGCGGGATTGGTGAACTCTGACGGGTCGCCCTTCGACCTGGCGGGCTACCGGGGCAGCAATGTGCTCGTCTACTTCGGCTACACCCACTGTCCCGACGTCTGCCCCCAGACCATCGGCGAACTCTTCGGTGTGTGGGAAGAGCAACCCGATATGCAGGCGCTCTTCATCACCGTCGACCCCGAGCGGGATACGCCCGAGTTCCTCGCAGAGTGGACCCGCTATCTGCCGGAGAACCTGCACGCGGTCACCGGCACCCCCGATGCCATCCGCCGCGCTGCCGACGGCTACGGCGTCCGCTTCGCGAGGGTTGACTCGGACTCGTCGGCCGGCTACACCATGGCGCACACCGCGCTGCTCTACCTCATCGATCAACACGGCCAGCTCTTGCTGTCCTACCCGTTCGGCACCCCGGCCACAGAGATCGCCGCAGACATCGCGGCGCTCGAAGCCGAGTGACCCCGCTTTCAGGGAGAGGAGGACCCATGTCCCGTAGCAAGCGCCTGATGCTCCTGTCCGGGACCAGCGTCGCCGTCGCCGCCAGCATGGCTTTCGGCTCGGTCGCGGCCCAGGATGACGGGAGCATGGATGACATGGCATCGATAGCCCCGATGGAGTCCGTGGAGCCCACGGGCTCGATGGAGCCGATGGCGCCAGGCCTGTACGTGCGGGATGCCTGGACGCGCGAATCGCCCATGGTCGATCTGGCCGGCGCGGCCTACCTGGTCATCCACAACAACACCGACGCCGCCGACGCGCTCATCGGTGCCTCCAGCCCAGTGGCCGAAGTAGTCGAGATCCACCAGAGTTCCATGGACGACGAGGGTGTGATGTCCATGTCACGGGTCGAGGAGATCCCCATCCCGGCCCACGGCGATGCCGTCCTGGAGCCGGGCGGTTACCACATCATGCTCATCAACCTGCTCGAGCCGCTGACGGAGGGCATGGAAGTCGAGATCACACTCGACTTCCTGAACGCCGGATCCCAGACGGTCACGGCAGCGGTCGGTACCGGCCCCGTCACGGACGACATGGGCATGTCGGGCATGGACGATGGCCACGGCACGGGCGGCATGGGTGACGACGATCCTGAGAGCGACGGGTAGCGTCCCATCAGGCTCGCGTCCGTCCACGCCATGGCCTTGGGGCTCAAAGCCCGGGCCTCGACTATGCTGGCGCGACCGCTTCCTGTACGAGGACCCCGATGATCGCCATCCTCCGTCTTGCTCGCATCGTGCCCGCCGCCGCTTCCTTGCTGATCGCACTGCTGCTCGTGGTCACCTCCGTGATGACCGTATCTGCCCAAGGCGAGGAGCCGGAACTGACGTGGGCGCCACTCGTGACCCCGCCGCCGATCACGCAGCCGTCCATCTGGTCGCCGACCGATCAGGTCGATGGCTTCGCCATGGGCTCGCCCGACGCACCGGTCACGGTGGAGATCTGGGAAGACTTCCAGTGCCCCTTCTGCCAACGCTTCACCTTCGAGGTGGAGCCCAGCATCGTGGAGCAGTACGTCAACAGTGGCGAGGTGCGCCTGGTCTTCCGCAGCCTTGCCTTCCTGGGCGAAGAATCACACTGGGCTGCGGTGGCCGCCAGCCTGGCCGCGGATCAGAACAAGTTCTGGCCCTTCCATGATCTGCTCTTCACCAACCTCAAGGGCGAGAACCGTGGCTCCTACGACCTCGATCGACTGCTCGAGATGGGTGCGGCGGCAGGACTCGACATGGACCAGTTCAAGGCAGGTTTGACCCTTGACAACGCCCGTGCGCGCTTCGCCGAGATCGAGGCTGAAGCCCGCCGCGACGCCATGGCCCTGGGGATCAGCGCCACGCCCACGGTGACGGTCGACGGCGTGCCGTTGCAGGCACCCGATTCTCGGGTCGGTCTCGGCGGCCATCGACATCGCGCTCGCCAAGTGGCGCACCGCCAACGAGGCCGACGCGAGCACAGGGCCGCAGGCGAGCCCGGAGCCCGAGGCAAGCCCAGCGTCCTAATAGCCCCGGTCCACGCTCGACGCCGCCGACGCGCTACGATGCGCCCATCGGGCATCGCAGCGGAGATACCAGCTTGACCGCATCACAGCCGCCCAGCGAGGCAGGGTCCTCAGCCTCAGTATCGGGTGCGCGCGCCAGCGTCGACAAGGCCACGGCCATCACGGGAGACCTCATCGATCGCGGAGCGCCGTGGAGCTCACGGACCTCCTGGACGATCGTCCTCGTCGAGGGCATCGTCGCCGCCCTGGTGGGGCTCATCTTCCTGGTCAAGCCGCTTGGCGGCTCCAGCACCACCCTGCAGCTCGTCGGTCTGATCCTGCTGGGTGGAGCCCTCATCACCACGTTCCAGGTGTGGCGTCAGCAGATGCGGCCGGATTTGGAGACGCTGGCGGCCTTCCGGGCGGGTTCGGGCGTGACCGTCGGCCTGGTGGTCGTGGTAGCCACGTTCTTCACCGCGGTGACCGATGCGGTCACTGCGGCACTCGCCGTGGTGGTCGGCATCGGCTTCATCATCTTCGGCCTGTCCGGCATCGCGACCAGCTTCGTCCGCAGGGCTGACGACGCACCGCTGCCAGTCGCCAACCTGGTGCTCAATGCGGTGTTGGCCCTCGCCGGCGCCGTGCTGATGCTCTCGGGTGCGCGGGGCGCAGATGCCGTCGACGGCATCTTCAACCTGCTGGGCGTCCTGCTCATCGCCACCGGCCTGGGCCTCTCCGGCTACGCCTATCTGCTGCGCCAGCAGACCATCGCTCGCGGCTGAACCGCCGGCTGACCAGCCTCACCAGCTAGCCCAGGCCACTGCCACCCTCGCGGTCGGAGCCGTGACCGGGCAGACCGGTGATGAGTCGGCTACCGCGACCGCGCGACAGGAACGACCACGCCCAGCGGACCATCACCAGTACGCGATTCTGCAAGCCGATGAGCCAGAAGATGTGGATCCCCAGCCACATGAACCAAGCGACGAAGCCGCTGACGCGGACCATGCGGAAGTCGGCGACCGCTCGCAGCCGGCCGATGGTGGCCAGCTCGCCAAGATCGCTTGAACTCGAAACCGGGGATGGTCACACCATCGCGCTTGGCGAGGATCGAGCGTGCCGCGTACTGCCCGCCCTGGATGCCGCCCTGCGCCACGCCCGGCACCATCTTTCCGGGAGACCACTCGGCCGCGGCCAGGTCCCCCACCACCCAGATGTCTGGATAGCCCGGGACCGTCAGGTCGGCCGCGACCTCGATGCGCCCGACACGGTCGACCGGAGCACCGGTGGCCTCCGCCACAGCCTTGCCGAACGTGCTCACCGAGACCCCGGCAGCCCAGAGCACGGTGCGAGCCGGGATGCGGCTGCTCTCTCCACCCTCGGCGCCGCGGACGGTGACTCCGTCGGCATCGATGGCGGTGACCATCGTCCTGGTGCGGATGGTGGTACCGAGTTGCGCCAGCTGCCGCGAGGCCGCACGGGAGAGCGAGCGCGGGTAGGTGGGCAGCACGCGGTCGGTGCCCTCGACCAGGTAGATCAGGGCCTCCTCGGTGTTGATGGCCCGGAAGTCACGCGGCAGCGCGTCGCGGGCGATCTCGCAGCAGCGATCCGGCCAACTCGACGCCGGTGGGCCCGGCGCCGACGATGACGAAGGTCATCCACTCGTGTTGTTTCTTGGTGTCCGTCTCCAGCTCGGCATGCTCGAAGGCATCGAGGATGCGAGCGCGCATCTGGAGTGCATCCTCGAGCGTCTTGATGCCCGGCGCGAACTCCGCCCAGGCGTCATTCCCGAAGTAGGAATGCTTCGTCCCGGTGGCCACGATGAGCGAGTCGTAGGGCAGGTCGGCACCATCATCGAGCCGCACGCTCCTGGCCTTGGGATCGATGCCGACGGCCTCGCTCAGCAGCACCCGCGTGTTCTGTTGCTGGCGCAGGATGAGGCGCAAAGGCTGGGCGATGTCCGACGGCGCCAGGGCACCCGTGGCCACCTGGTACAGCAGCGGCGTGAAGAGGTGGTGGTTGCGGCGGTCCACGAGGGTGATGTCCACATCGGCCTTGCGCAGGGCCCGAGCCGCATAGAGCCCGCCATAGCCGCCCCCGATGATCAGGACGCGCTGCCGATCAGCCATCGTGACTCTCCTTGCGCTCGCCGGTCGATGGGCTCAGCATGCCACGTCCGTCGAAGTCCTCGGCCACAATGGGCGGCCCATGACCCCCGTCGTGCCGTCATTCTCGTTCATGCAAGCCACACCCCTGCCTCCCCTGACGGACCTGGTCGAGGCGATCTGGGTGGCCCGTGGCACCATCGCCTATGCGCGCGAGCGCATCATGCCCACCACCAGTCCGGTCCTCATCGTCAACCTGGGATCGCCGTTTCGCGTGCGGGCGTCCCGTCGCGACGATGGCGATGGCCTGCGCACCGATGGCTGGGTCGTCGGGCCCCAGACCGGCTACGTCGAGAACGTCCCTTCAGCTGAGACGAACGTGGTGGGTGCCACGCTCCGGCCGTGGGGCGCCAGCGTCCTGTTCGGGATCGATACCCTCGAGTTGAAGGATCCGCATCGTGGACCTCGACCTCCTGTGGGGCCCGGGCCTTGAGCGGTTGCGGGAGCGGCTCGACCGCACCGCCGATGCCGGCGCGCGCATCGAGGTGCTGGCCGACAGACTTGCGGCACGGCACAGCGCTGGGCCACCGAGCCGCGTCGCGTACGCCGTCTCCAGGCTGGCCCGACCCGCCATCCCAAACGTCGCCGCATTGTCCGCGGAGCTCGAGGTGAGCCGCAAGCATCTCAACGCGCTGTTCGGTCGATATGTCGGCCTCTCACCGCGGACATTCGCGCGCGTGGAGCGCTTCGACCGCGCCCTGCAGAGCCTGGCGGGACCGGGTAACCGTCCACTGGCGCAGCTCGCGCACGACCTCGGCTACTACGACCAGGCACACATGAACCGCGACTTCACCGCCTTCGGTGACATCACACCGACCGAGTACCTCCGCCAGCGTGCGCGACACATGACGGCTGACGGCGATGACAGCGGGCTATTCGTACCCGGTCTCTGACACGGAGGTGACAAACATCCAAGACGCGGGCATGGTTCGCCCGGTACGGTGACGGAGGGGTAAGCCAGAGCGCCAGCAGCAGGAGACCACACACCATCATGACCGACCCCGCGTTCGCGACCATGGCCAGCAACCTTGAGGAAAAGACCGGACGCTCGCTCGACTCGTGGGTCGAGCTCGTCCGCGCGGAGGGTCTCACCAAGCATGGCCAGATCATCAGGTACCTCAAGTCCGAGCACGGCATGACCCATGGCTACGCCAACCTCGTGGCGATGCAGTCACTGCATCAGCCGGCCACGGCAGACGAGCTGGTGGCGGCGCAGTACCGCGGCAAGGAGCAACTGCGTCCGATCTACGAGGCGGTGATGGCCATGGCGATGAGCCTCGGGGCCGACGTCGAACCGGCGCCCAAGAAGACGTATGTCAGCCTGCGCCGCAACAAGCAGTTCGGGTTGCTGAAGCCGGCCAGCAAGTCACGGATGGAAGTCGGCCTGAACCTGCCCGACGCGAGCGCGACCGAGCGCCTCACCGCGACCAGCGGCATGTGCACGCACATCGTGAACCTCAGCAGCGTGGCTGAGGTGGACGAAGAGTTGCGCGGCTGGCTCAGCGCGGCCTACGAGCGCGCCTGAATCCCTGGCGAGTCAGCCTCGCGCCCGCTCCACCAGCCACGCGCGGAGGCTCGCCGTCATCACACCCGCTCCAGGATCACCACCGGGATATGGTCGCGCTTCGTCTTGCGCTCGTACTCTGCGAACTGGGGGGCTGTGGCCTTCTGCTCGCTCCAGATGCGTTCGTACTCGTCGCCGTGCGCCTCGCGTGCCCTCACCTTGAAGGTCCCGGTGCCGAACTCCACCGTCGCGTTCGGGTCGGCGAGCAGGTTGTAGTACCAGGCGGGGTTCTCGTCCGCCCCGCCCTTGGAGGCGAAGACGGCCCAGCCGCCTTCGACTGGCAGACAGGCCAAGGGGTTGATGCGCGCCTGGCCGGACTTGGCGCCCTTGTGGTGCAGGAGCAGCAGGGTCAGGTGCGTGAAGTAGCCACCGACCCGGCCCTCGTTGGCACGGAACTCATCGATGGTGGCCTGGTCGTGCGGGTACGTGGCGGTGGTCATCGTTGCCTCGGTAGTTGCTACGTCAATCATTGCTTCCGCAACTATAATGCGTGACGAAGCGACCGTCAAGGCACGGGCGATGACGGGGCATGCGTCGGCAAGCACCGGGCGGGCGTCGGGTGCCCATGTCTGCCGCCGTTTGCCCTCCAGGCACACAACAGCCGGACGTGCGCCGCGGTGTGTCTCGCGTTTGCATGGCAGTGCCGACCATGGACCGATGTCCAGGTGGTTTGCGTATGGGTCAAGGACGCGGGCCGGGGAACGCTGGCTCAGCGTCACCTATGTGACTGCCACGCAGAACGCGGGCGGAGTCGGCGGGGACCCCGACTCGGCGCATGGCAGCGGTCAGGCTCCGAGTTCGTCCCGCCAGGCGGTTGATCCATTCTCGGGCACGCCTGGGTGGTGGCGCGGCTTCGAGCATGTCGCGACGCTGTAGCCGGTGCTTCAGCCAGATCGGCGTGGGCTCATGGTCGAGTGGCCGCGTTCTGGCATCGAGACTCGACGCGTCCATCATGGGGATACGCGTCGCCCCCAGCTGGGCGGGTGTGTGCTGTGCCACGGTCGTTCTCCTCCGACAGGTGCGATTGACCTGGGCCTGACCGGGCACTGGGCAGACACCGCGATTGCGGCGCCACAAGGATACGGGGTGACGCAAGCCCCGTCTTGGCGGGGTCTTCTCATGCGTTCGGCGACCCTGGATCAGGACCAGGCGCCGTCGAGGTTCGCCGCCGCGCGCGAGCGTGCTTCAGGGGCGAACCAGCGCTGCATTAGGTGCAGTGCCAGATCGATGCCAGAGCTGACGCCGGCCGCAGTCAGGATCGCCCCCTCGTCGACGACCTTGGCAGCGACGACCTCGGCGCGAGGGAACTCCGCCCGCAGCCGGTCGAGCGCCAGGGTGTGCGTTGTCGCCCGGCGGCCGTCGAGCAGGCCCGCACGACCCATGAGGAATGCCCCGGTACAGACAGACGCCACGGTCGGCGTCGATGCGGCTCGTTCGCGGATGAACGGCAGTAGTCGGTCATCCTGGATGACCGTCCGCTCATCGGCCCCGGGGCCGCCGGGGATGATCGAGCGCATCGAGACCCGGGCAGTCGTTCACGAGGTGGGTCGGCCGAACCTCCAGCCCACCACGCGCGATGATCGCGGCAGCCGGACCGACGGTCACGACATCGACGTACGGTGCACCCTCGGGCGAGCGCGTCCCGCTGAAGACCTCGTAGGGCCCGGCGAAGTCGAGCACCTCGACCTCATCGAAGAGCAGGATCCCGACCAGCGGACGAGCGGGTGGGGCGTCGGCCGACTCAGGCATCTGAAGGTCGCTCAGGCATCCGAGGGCGAAGCCAGCAGGCGCAGCAGGCCGTTGGCATCCTCGGCACCGGCGAGCCGGAAGCGCGCGGAGGTGGAGCCAGAACCGACGCGGATCGTCCAGGCCGAGCGTGGCAGTCGGGCGAACATATCCTCGTCGGTCCGATCGTCACCCAGCGCCAGCACCAGCGACTTGCGGCGGAAGCCGGTCACCAGCCGAGCCGCGACCTCACCCTTGTTGGCCCAGGCATAGCGCACCTCCACGACCTTGTTGCCGTGGATGACGGCCAGCTCGGTGCCGCTCAGCAGGTTCTCCAGCGTAGTCACGAGCTCATTGGCCAGCCAGGCGCCGAACTCGGCATCGACCAGCCGATAGTGCCAGGCCAGCGCGTAATCCTTGTTCTCCACGAGGGAGCCGGGTGCACTGGCCGCGAACTGCTCCAGCAAGGGCCGCACACGATCCTTCCAGGAGAGGTCCATGCCGCCCCGCAGCATCTGCCACTCGCGGGCGCCCGGGGCACGCAGGAGCGCACCGTGCTCGACGGCCAGTCCCAGACCGTCGATCCCACCGAACCAGCCCTCGATGTCCACCCGGGCACGACCGCTGATGATGGCCGTGGTCGTGTCGGGCAGGGAGACCAGGGTCCGCAGCAGGTCCATCAAGTCGTCCGGCGGAGCGGCGTCCTGGGGCCTTTGTGCGATGGGCACGAGCGTGCCGTCATAGTCGAGCAGGACCAGCCGGCGATCGGCCTTGCCGAACTCGCCACGCAACTTGACCGGGTCGGGTGCGGGGCGATCGATGTGCATCGTCATCCTGTCCGGCGCCGTCGCCTCCCGCAGTCCTGCCATGAAGCGCTCGGCCCAGACCACCGCGTCATTGCGGTTGACCCGTTCATGCAGAGCGGCCATGCGCTCGGTCCGCGCATCGACATCCATCTCCAACGCCCGCAGGATGGCGTTCGAGGTACCCACCTGGTCGTAAGGGTTGATGCGCAGGGCCTCACCCAGCTCCTGGGCAGCACCGGCGAACTCGCTCAAGACGAGGACACCATCACCCTTGTGCTGGCAGGCCACGTACTCCTTGGCCACGAGATTCATGCCGTCCCGAAGAGGACCGACCCAGGCGACATCGGCGGCGGAGTAGAGCGCGGCCAGTTCCTGCTTGTTGACCGATCGGCGCAGGTAGACCACCGGCTGCCACTCGGGCGTGCCGAAGTCGCCGTTGACCTCACCTACCAGCTCGGAGACCTTGCGCCGCAGCTCCGCGTAGGCTGGTACCCGCTCACGCGAGGGGACCGCGATCTGCACCAGCGTGACCCTGCCCCGCCAGGCGGGCGCCGACCGCAACAGCCGGCGGAAGGTGCGAAGACGCTCGGGGATGCCCTTGGTGTAGTCGAGACGGTCGACGGAGATGATGAGCTTGCGTCCGCGGTGGCGCTCGTTGAGCTCGGCCTTGCGCTTGGCGACCTTGCGGTCGGTGCTGGTGAGCGCTTCCCATTCGTCCGACTGGATGCCGATGGGCAGGGCCGAGAGATGCACCCGGCGGCCATCGACCTGGACCTCGTCCATCGAGCTCTCCAGTCCCAGCACCTGGAGGAGCGAGCGGCGGAAGTTGTGCAGGTGGCCGTGCGTCTGGAACGCGATGGCATCGGAGCCCAGCAGTCCCAGCAGCACGTCCTCACGCTCGGGCAGGATGCGGAAGACCTCCGATGAGGGGAACGGGATGTGCAGGAAGAAGCCGATGCGCGCACTGGGCGAGCGCTCACGGACGAGCTGTGGCACCAGCATCAGCTGATAGTCGTGGGCCCACACCAGGTCACCCTTGCGCATGCGACTGGCGACCGCGTCGGCAAATCGCTCGTTGGCGTCGCGATAGGCATGCCAACTCTCGGGCGCGAACACGACACGCGTCGGGAAGCCGTGGAGCAGCGGCCACAGCGTGTCGTTGGCGTAGCCTTCGTAGAAGGAGCGCGAGATCTTGGGCGGGATCTCCACCGCCACGTAGCCGTGCTTGCGTTCCCAGTCACGCATCAGACGCTCGCGACCCTCGGGCTCGCCGGGCAGCGAATCGCCGGGCCAGCCGAGCCAAAGACCATCGGACTGCTCCATCAACGGAGCCATGGCGGCTACCAGGCCGCCCGATGAACGCTCCCCACGCCAGCGCCCCGAGACGCGCTTGGCAGTCAGTGGCAGACGGTTGGACACGACGAGGAGGCGCTCTTTGGTGCTCACCCCACCAGCATACCGGTGGTCAGACGTCGGCAGTCGCTGCTCGTGGTCCCGGATAGGCCGAACGGCCGGGTACGACGCGACCTCGGGGCGCTGACAGAGGCGATCTGATGGGGCTACCGTTGCGTCGTGAAGCCGCTCGAGGAACCGTTCGCTTCCATCGTCGCCGGCCGCCCTGCGGAGATCGACCTGCGAGGGTACAAGCTGCTGGGCGCGCGCCTCTTCACCAAGGACATGGCCTTCCGCCAGGATGAGCGTGAGGCTTTCGGCCTGCGGGGCATGTTGCCCGACCGAGTCCAGAGCATCGAGGAGCAGGTGCAACTCGAGTGGGAGCACCTCTCACGCAAGGAGGACGCGCTCGAGAAGTACATCGGCCTCGCTGCCCTCCAGGATCGCAACGCCACGCTCTTCTACCGGCTGCTGGCCGAGCATCTCGATGAGCTGATGCCGGTGGTCTACACGCCCACCGTGGGCCAGGCCTGCCAGCAGTTCAGCCACATCATCCGACGCACGCGCGGCATCTGGATCACGCCGACGGATATCGACCGCGTCCCACAACTGCTGCGCAACTCGCCCTATGCCGATGTGCGCCTCATCGTGGTCACCGACAACGAGCGCATCCTGGGACTTGGGGACCAGGGCGCCGGCGGCATGGGCATCCCCGTGGGCAAGCTGGCGCTCTATTCGGCGGGCGGCGGACTACATCCCTCGCTGACGCTCCCGGTCTCGCTCGACGTCGGCACGGACAACCGCACGTTGCTGCGTGACCCGCTGTACATGGGCTATCGGGCCAGGCGCCTGCGCGGTGCTGCCTACCAGGAGCTCGTCGAGGCCTTCGTGGCCGGTGTGGAGGAGGTCTGGCCCGGCTGCATCATCCAGTGGGAGGACTTCAAGGGCGCCAACGCCCTGCGCATCCTGGGCCACTTCCGGGAGCGGGTTCCCAGCTTCAACGACGACGTGCAGGGTACAGCCGCCGTTACGCTCGGTGGTATCTACGCAGCGGCACGGAAGCTGGGCCGCAAGGTCACCGACCTGCGCTTCGTGCTGGCAGGCGCCGGGGCCGCCGGGATCGGCATCACCCGACTCTTGCGACGCGCGCTGGAGCACGAAGGGCTTTCCGAGGATGAGATCGCATCGCGTATCGCGCTACTTGACTCTCGCGGATTGGTGCACTCCGATCGAACCGACCTGGACGAGTTCAAACGCGAGGTCGCCATCTCCGCCGATCGCGTCCACCAACTCGGCCTGTCGCTCGAGGGCGACGACCATACGCGCCTCTGCGAGGTCATTCGCGTGGTCAAGCCTGACCTGCTCATCGGTACGACCGGACGGCCGGGGTCGTTCGATGAGAACGTCATCCGAGCGCTTGCCGAGGGCGTGGAGCAACCGGTCGTGTTCGCGTTGTCGAACCCATCGAGCCGGGTGGAAGCTACGCCGGCCGATATCCTCGGTTGGAGCGACGGCCGAGCGCTGATCGCCACCGGCAGCCCGTTCGCGCCGGTTTCCTGGAAGGGCGGACGACGCCCGGTCGGCCAGGCCAACAACGTCTTCATCTTTCCGGGGGTGGGGCTGGGCGCGGTCGTGGCCGAGGCCACGCGAATCACCGAGGAGATGTTCCTCGTCGCGGCACGGTCCTTCTCCGACCAGGTCAGCGACGAGCGCTTGGCTTCTGGCGCCCTGTACCCGCCCGTGGAGTCGCTGGCCGACATCTCACGTGAGGTGGCGCTGGCGGTGGCCACCGAAGCGGTGGCTTCGGGTGTGGCCGGTGTTCGCTCCGATACCGACCTGTCGGCCGTGGTGGATGAAGCGATGTGGTGGCCGGCCTATGTCCCCTACATCCGCTCCCGCGCCGCCGTCCATCGCGAGGGGGTCTACGCCGCACATCGGGCTTCGTTCACGTAGGCTGGACCGCCTGGGCCATCTCTCTGGACGGCAGTCTCGCGCGTTGGTCGCCCGCGCAGCGGCTCTCTCCCGGCCAGTCGGGTCGGGGCATATCCCAGTCAAGCTACGGGCATGAAGCATGGTGCCTGGGGGCCAGATCGGTCACGCAAGGTGAATGGTTCGCGCTTGCCCGAGGCACATTCCCCGCGAGCACCACCTTGATCATGCCCCCGAGTGACTGACAGACAGCCAAGGCGGGCCGTCTATGCATCCTGGGCGACTGGAATATGTCCCGGCCTGACTGGGGGAGTGGGAGGGTTTGGCCGCCATCGCGGGCTTGGCCGGGGCCGACGGTCAAGGGCACTGATCGAGGTCGCGCCACTTCTCGACGGTGTCGTTGACCTCCTGGGGACCGTCAGCGGTGTACTCGACGGTCAAGATGCGATTGGCGATCTTCTCCGCAGCCGGCATCCTTCTCCACCGCTTCCCACGATCCGCGCGCGTACTTGTACTCGAGCTGGATGCCGTCAACGAACGGGAGCGTGATGGTCCACGTCGAGTCGTCCACCCGCGTCATCGGATCGCCGCCAGGGTCCCAGCCCTGGAACGAGCCGGCGATGTAGATGGTTTCCCCGAGCGTGGTGTTCGGCGGCACGGTGACGGTAAAGACGACATCCACGATGCGCTCCTCCGCGGTGACATCGAGCACACCAGACGGTTCCGAGCGGTTGTAGGCGGCGTCCTGCGCCACCACGGAGTAGGCATACGCAGAACCGGCGGTGACCGACGAGTCGAGATAGACCTCTACATCGGTCGTGCCGATGACCTCCGCTGCGGCACCTTCCTGGCCCCGCAAGACCAGGTAGCGGTACAGGTCGTCCGCCTCCGGGCTCGCCCAACGGAAACGGACCAGCTCGCCGGAGACATCGAGCAACTCGGGCGTTCCGGGCGCGGGCGGTGCCACGGCGTCCTCGTTTTCGACGACCTCGATGGAGCCGACACCCAGTGCCGACTGCCAGGTCTCGCCACCATCGGTCGAGACACAGGCAGACGCGGTATAGCTGCCGACCCCCTCGGGCTGGACCAGGCCACGGAATATCGCGCCCGACTCGGCGACCTCGACGACCTGGGCCCGACTCGGCGTCCCGCCTTCGCAGAGGACGGCGCTGAGCTCGGCTGGTCGGATGTGCACGTCCACGAGGACACCCTCGGCCAGTTGGGCACCGTCGACGCCGGCACCATCGGGCCCGGAGTCCACGCGCACGTCGACCTCCACGGCACCATCGACGGCCGACAGTGGTCGCTGCACCTGTCCTACGACCGCGCCGTCGTCATCGATCACACCCAGGAGCCGCGCCTCGGCGATGGTCAGCTGCGGCACGGCCACGGCCTCCTCGGATCGCGCCGACACGTTGCCGACCGCGTCGAGCGCCACCACGACATAGTGGTACGGGACGCCGTCGCGCACCGAGGCATCGGTGAAGGTCAGCTCGGTAGTCTCCCCTGCCACCTCGTACCCGCCGCCGGTCACGATGGAGCGCAAGATGCGGTAACTCCCCGCACCCTCGACCGGCTCCCAGGTGAGTCCCACGCGACCCGGTCCGGCCACCGCCGCAACCCCAGTCGGCGCCGGAGGCGCCAGCAGGTCGGCATCGTCGGCCGACACCAGCACCGCCACCGAGCCGGGCGCCAACGTCACGACCAACTCGCCGTCGGCCACCGGGATCGCCGGAACAACATCGAGCGCGTCGGCCAGCACGACGCCATCGGGGATGCGATCGGCCACCGGGATCGCCAGCTCACGCTCGCGATCGCCGAGGTTCAGCGCCACCACCGCGGCCGCCGAGGGACTGCGCCGCAAGTAGGCCAAGGTCCGTGCACCGTCGTCAGCCAGCAGGAACTCCAGGTCGCCTTCGCGCAGCGCCTCATGTGATGCTCGCAGTCGCGCCAGCGTCTGGTACCACGTGCGTAGCTCCAGGTCCTCGGCACCCCACGGATAGGGTCGGCGGTCGTCGGGATCATCGAAACCGGTCAGGCCGACCTCATCGCCGTAGTAGATCGAGGCCATGCCCGGGAACGTCAGCTGGATGGCCGCCACCAGCCGCTGCGCAGTCTTGCCTGCCGCCAACGCTGCCGGCTCCGTCTTGGCCACGTCATCGTCAAGCCCAGGCGTCAGCGTCCACAGGATGCGCGCCGTATCGTGGCTGTCGACGAGGTTCATCAACGCGCTGAACGCCGGCGCCGGATAGTCCTCCTTCACCCCCAGCATGGCGTTGGCGAACCCGGTCGGGGTCAGCGCCTCGATCGAGCCATCGGGATCCGCGGTGGCGCCGTTGACCAGCCCGATGACGGCGCGACGGAAGCGGTAGTTCATCGTCGAATCAGCCTGGTCGCCCAACAGCCAGGGTGTCGAGTCACCCCACTGCTCGGCGATGACGATGGCCTCGGGGTCGGCGCCCTTGGCGGCGTCGCGGATGCCTGCCTGGAGCTCGTGGCTCATGGAATCGGCCACGTCCAGCCGCCAGCCAGAGGTCCCGCGCTCGATCCAGGTCTCGACCACGCCATCGGGCCCGGTGAACATCTCGACGACCGGCCCGATCTCGTTGAGCTCGGGGATCGAATCGAAGTTCCACCAGCTCACGTAGTAGGTGTCGTCACCGCCGGGCTCGGTCGGGGCGCACGGCTCGGGCTGGCCCGGACCCGGCGGTCGGAAGGTGAACCAGTCGCGGTACTCGGAGTCGGCCGACTCGCAGGCACCCACGGCCTGGTAGTGGCCGAAGCGGTCGAACCAGGGCGAATCGGCCGAGACGTGGTTGAAGACGCCGTCGAGGACCACGCGAATGCCGCGAGCGGATGCCTCGCTGACCAGCGCCGCGAACTCGCTCGGCCGTGCCCAGGTCGGGGTCGACGTAGAAGTAGTCCGACGTGTCATAGCGGTGGTTCGACGGTGCCGCGAAGATGGGATTGAGGTAGAGCACGGTCACGCCGAGGTCGGCGAGGTCGTCGAGCCCGGCGGTGATCCCGGCCAGGTCGCCACCGAAGAAGTCCCGGTTCTGCGCCTGCTCGTCGCAGGGTTCGGGCCTGGTAGTCGCGGCAGTAGCCCTCAGGCAGCTCGTCCCAGGCCTTGTTGATGATGGGAACGCCGTGCACCTCGCCGTGACGGTAGACCTCCGCCCCCGATGGGCCGGGCGTGGCGCGGGCGAGGGGTCGTTCGACGGGTCGGCGTTGGCAAAGCGGTCGGGAAAGACCTGGTAGACGACCGAACCGGGCGCCCAGGCGGGCGTCTCGAACGCGGGGGCGTAGGCGGTGATCTGCCAAGCCTGTCCGGACACCGCCGAGCGGCCGAGCTGGCCAGTGCCCCCATCGAGGGCGGGTCTCCGCGAGCTGTCTCGACGCTGGGAGCCGTCCGCGGCCACGAAGTGAGTAGTCCATGATGCGCCGGCGCCGGGCCCGTCACGACCTCAGCCTCCCAGTAGTCATAGCCGTACGGCGCCGCTCTCAGGGTCGCTGGCGACGCGCTCCATGGGCATGACCAGGATGTCCCCGCGAGGCGATCAGAGAGGCGCACCTCGGCCGCGCTCCAGGTCACCCATCGCAGCACGCATCCGCAGGCTCACCGGCGTCCCGGCGGGCACGGCCCCCGACGGTGCACGGTAGAGGTCGTCCCGACTGTCTTGCTGCAGATCCGCGTCGCGTATGGAACCGTCGAGGCTGGGGTGCTCAGCATCAAGGCCGGACCCCGTGACGGGGTTCAGGGCGAGGAGGAGAAGCACAACAGAGACCGCGGCTCCGCGCCTGGACCAGGTGACCGACATCAACGCGCTCAGCCCTTCACGCCTCCAAGCGTCAAGCCGGACACCAGGTACTTGGAGATCCAGATGAAGAGGATGACGATGGGGATGCTCACTAGGATGGCGGCTGCGGACAGCGTCGACCACTGTGTCTGGTACTGGCCCTGGAACGAGACGAGGCCCACAGGCCACGTCTGCAACGCCTTGTTCGAGCCGATGATGACGTTGGCGAAGAAGAACTCGCCCCATGCCGCGAGGAAGTTGAAGAGGAAGACGATGGCCAGGGCGGGCACCGAGAGCGGCAGCAGTACCTTGTAGAACGCCTGCAGCTCCGAGCAACCGTCGATCTGGGCGGCCTCCTCAAGGTCCGGCGGTACGGTGTCGAAGTAGCCCTTCAGGATCCAGGCGCTGAAGGGCACAGCAGTGACCGCGTAGGCGAGCACCAGGCCCCGCGTCGAGCCCACGATACCGATGAACACGAAGACCACGAAGATGGGCACGATGAGCATGACCCCGGGGATCATCTGCGTGGCAAAGAGGGACGTCAGGGTCGCATTCCGGCCGCGGAACCGATAGCGCGAGAACGTGTACGCCGCCGAGGCGGCCAGCATCACGCCGACCGTGGCCGTACCGATCGTCGACCATCAGACTGTTGAAGATCCAGTTCGGGAAGCTCGAGTCGAAGAGCACCTTGTTGAAGGCGTCAAGCGTCGCCCCTTCCGGGATGATGTCCAGTGAGGTGCTGAGCATCATGTTGCCGGGACGAAGCGCGGTGCTGAAGACCCGGAGGACCGGGAAGAGGACCACCAGGCAACTGAGGATGAGGATGACGTGGATGAGCGCGCGCTTGAGCGGCGCGTCCTGGCCTCGACCGGGTGGTCGTGTCGCCCGTGACCACAGGCCGTCGTCGCGTCGCGACTTCTCGGCATCTGCCAGCTCGCGCATCTGCATGCCGGTCATTCGTATGCCCCTCTCAGTGCGCTTTGTTTGGCGCACATACCAGATCGTGAACACCATCAGGATGCCGAACACGACGAACGCGAACGCGGCGGAGAAGCCGAAGCGGGAGAAGTTGAAGGCCGCGCGGTACAGGCCAGTCACCAGGATCTCACTCGTACTCCAGCTCCTGGGCGTTGATGAAGTAGGGCACCGAGATGTTGTTGAACGTCAGGAACGTACCGAGCAGGACCGCCGGGACGAGGACCGGCTTCAGCAGTGGCAGCGTGATCTTGCGGAAGGACTGGCGCGCCGTGGCGCCGTCGATGTCCGCCGCTTCGTAGTACTCGCTGGAGATGGCCTGCAGCCCGCCGAGCGTGATGACCATCATGAAGGGCACCCCCAGCCAGACATTGGTGATGACCATGGCCGCGAAGTTCCAGAAGGCATCCGAGGTCCACGGCACGGGTCCCAGGCCGAACACGCCCAGCATCTGGTTGACGGCACCGAACTCGAAGTTGAACTCGGTACGCCAGACCTGCAGTGAGGCCACGATGGGGATGGCCCAGGGCAGGATGAGCACGGCTCGATAGAACGTCCGCCCGCGCATCTTGCGGTTCAGCAGGAGCGCCAGTCCCACGCCGAGCACCACGTGGAAGAACACGTTGACGACCGTCCAGACGAGCGTCTGGAATAGAAGCTGGTAGAAGCTGGTCTGCTTGAGGACGGGCTTGGTGAAGACGTCGATGTAGTTCTGGAAGCCGACGAAGATATCCTTCTCCGCGGCCAGGGGCGTCCCGGCCAGGGGCGTGCCCTCCCAGGTCAGGCCCAGGAGTCCTGGCTGGATGAAGTTCCGGATGTTCATCTTCGTGAACGACAGGTTCAGCTCGTACAGGAGCGGGTAGCCGTAGAGCAGGATCGACGGCGACGAAGCCTGGCGCCAGAAGCATCAGGGGCACGGCCAGCCGCGATCTGCGCCAGCGGATCAGGACCAGGTAGAGGACGACCTCGATGAGCACGACGGCGATGAGCATCGCGATCAACGTGATCGCGACGTCAGTGAACGCGACCAGGCCGTCTTCGACGTCGAACATGGGCTACTCCTGCCGGAACTGGGCCCCAGTATGGCGTCGGGCCCCGGCGTTTGCCGAGGCCCGACGCTTCACTCGATCTAGACGACGATCACTCGGGTGCGCATTCGCCTCCCGGTGCCACACCAGCGTCGGCAGCGGACTGCATATCAGCAGCGATCTGCGCCTGATCGGCGTCAGCGCTGGCGGCGTTCAGTCGGACACCGGTGGTCATGGCATCGAAGACACAGCGCATCTCGAGGTTGGTCGGCTGCGGGATGCCCTTCTGGACAGCCGACGCGGATGCCGCAAGGAAGGGGTCCTCCGACAGGCTTGGGTCGTTGAGGGCCTCCACGTTGGATGGCAGACGCTTGAGGGTGGCCAGCTGCTCGAGCTGGACCTCCGGGCTGGTGACGTAATCGATGAAGTCGATGACTGTCGCCTGGAGCGCCTCGTCGTCGGCCACGGACTTGGAGACCATGAAGAAGTTCCCGCCGACGTATGGCTTGGGATCCTCGCCACCGGTCATCGGAGGAAGCGGGCAGAGTCCCAGCTTGTCACCGAACAGATCGGCATAGGACCCAAGGGTCCAGTCGCCGTTGATGGTCATCGCGGCCTTGCCCTGCTTGAACAGGTCGTCCGCGATCTTGTAGTCGGCCTCAGCCGGCATCACGCCATCGACGAACTCCAACCCGTTCATGAACGTGAGGGCTTTGACCATGGCCTCGGTGTCAAGGGTCGGCGTGACGCCGTCATCAGCGAACACGCGGCCGCCATATCCACCCAGGAAGGGCACCAGCCAGAAGGACTCATCCTGGCGGTAGACGATGCCGTATGTACCGGCGGCAGCATCGGTATTGGCCTTCGCGGCCTCGATCAGGGCATCGCTGTCAGCGGGGCACTCAGCGACCATGTCCTTGTTGTAGTAGAGCATGAGCTGGTTGCCGACGTTGATAGGCACGCCGTAGAGCGTCCCGTCGGGCGTGCGCATGGAGTCACCGTTGGACACGAGCTGCGACGAGTCGATGAGCCCATCGAGCGGCAGCAGCAGGTCAGCCGCGGTGAAGGGACCGAGGTGGTCCGCGACGGTCCAGAGCAGCGCCGGCGGGTTGCCGGCGAAGGACTGGAGTCTGGAAGTCCTGGCGCAGAGATTTGCTGCCCCCGACCTCCTTCTGGACGACAGAGATGGTGACGTTCGGATGCGCCGCCATGTAGTCGTCGGCGAGCTTCTGGTCCAGGCCAGCGAGCCGTCGGCCTCACCTTCCTTGGTCCACATCTCGAACGAGACGTTGTCTTGCGCCATCACAGGCGCGACGGCGCCCACCGAGAGCGCGAATGCGGCCGTCAGGGCCGCGACCTTGAACTTGTTCGACATGGTCGAGCAGTTCCTCCTCCATTTGTGGCCACCAAAGGCGTCGGTGGCTCTTGCCGCTAGCCGCGGAGGCGTTCTCCCTGACCAGCGTGCGGATGATACGCCCGCTCCATGGAGTCGGCCACCCTTTGCATGCATCAGAGTTCGGCGTGCCGCAGGCGGTCGGTCTAGGATGTGCCCGCCATGACCGACCGCCGCATCTCACTCACGCTCGTCCTGCACAACCACCAGCCGGTGGGCAACTTCGGCTTCGTCATCGAAGAGAACTACCAGAAGGCCTATGCGCCCATGCTCGAGGCACTGGAGCGGCACCCCGGCGTGCGCCTGGGCCTGCACTACACGGGGCCGCTGCTGGACTGGTTCAAGGCGGAACGGCCGGAGGTCATCGAGCGGTTGCGAGCGCTGGTCGCTCGCGGCCAGGTGGAGGTGCTCGGTGGCGGCTACTACGAGCCGGTGCTGGCGTCACTGCCCGAAGACGACCGGGTCGGGCAGCTCACCCGCATGGCCGACGAGATCGCATCGCTCATCGGCGAGCGGCCGCGGGGCGCCTGGCTGGCGGAGCGCGTGTGGGAGCCGGATGTGCCCACCTCGTTGGTGAAGGCCGGCTACGCCTACACCATCGTGGACGATGCCCACTTCCGCGCCGCCGCCATCCCGGAGGAGCTGCACTGGGGCCCCTACTCCACCGACGACCAGGGCTATCGGCTGCTGGTGTTCGGCTCCGAGCAGGGCCTGCGCTACCGCATCCCCTTCCGTCCGGTCGAAGAGGTCATCGACTACCTGCGCGAGCACGCCACGCAGGACGGGCGACTGGTGGGCATGATGGGTGACGACGGCGAGAAGTTCGGCACCTGGCCGGGGACCTGGGAGCTCTGCTACGGCAAGGGCGGATGGGTGGAGCGCTTCTTCGACGCCCTCGAAGAGAACAGCGAGTGGCTGCGGATGCTGCGACCGTCGGAAGCGCTCTCGGCGCACCCGCCCATCGGCCGGGTGTACCTGCCCACCGGATCCTATGCGGAGATGGGCGAATGGTCGCTGCCGCTCAAGGCGCGGCGCGAGTTCACCCGGTTGCTGCACGACGCGGTGGCACGGGGCAAGCCGGAGGCGCGCTGGATGCGGGGCGGCTTCTGGCGCATGTTCCAGATCAACTACCGCGAGATCAACGACCTTCACAAGCAGATGCTGCGGGCCTCGCGAAAGGTCGCCGCCATCCAGGCCGGCGACGTCCAGCCCGAGGCGCTGGCGACGATCCGCGACCATCTCTACCAGGGCCAGTCCAACGACTGCTACTGGCACGGCCTGTTCGGTGGCATCTACCTCTCGCACATGCGCCTGGCGACCCTGGAGCACCTTATCGCCGCCGAGGACGCGGCCGACCGCGCCGCTGGCCTCACCGGTGTTCGCATCCAGACCTCCGACTTCGATGTGGACGGCTACGACGAGCTGCTGGTGAGCACGCCGGGCCAGGTGGTGATGCTCAACCCCAGCGAGGGTGGCGGCATCGGCAGCTGGGACATCCGCGCGGTCCGCCACGCGCTGACATCGGTGTTGCGGCGGCGGCCGGAGGCGTATCACGACACGCTGCGTGCCGCCGACACCGGCGAGGTGGCCGAACAGGAAGCGGGCCAGGGCGCCGCTTCTATCCATGACCTGGTCAAGGTCAACGATCCGGGCATGAGCGCACGGCTCTGGTACGACCGATACGAACGCTTGTCTGGGCTGGTGCACGTGCTGCCGACCGGCACGACGCCCGGCGACTTCGAGCAGGCGTCGTTCGATGAGCTGGGCGACTTCGTCTCGGGTGCCTTCACCGTGGTACGGGCCGACGACGGTGGAGTCGAGCTGGTGCGAGATGGCTCGGTTCGGGTCGAGGATGGCTCGGCTGCGCCGCTGCGCGCACACACGTCCTACGTCTTCGGCGCCGATCGACGCGCGCCGACGCTGGACATGACGGTCCAGCTGACCAACCTGGGCGCACGACCGATCGACGCGCTGTTGGGACTCGAGTTCGACCTCAACCTGCTCGGCGGTGGCGGCAATCCGTCGGCCTGGTACAAGGTCAACGGCGAGACCGGCAGTTTCGACGTTCGCAAGTCGGTCGGGCCGACCGACCACGTGGGCATGGGCAACGACTACATCGGCGTCGAGCTGGAGTCGCGGCCGACACCGGCTGCTGCCGCCTGGTGGTCATCGATCGAGACGATGTCACTCTCCGAGAGTGGCTTCGAGGGCAATCACCAGGGTGGCGCGCTGCTGTGGGTGTGGCCACTGCGACTCGCGCCGGGTGAGTCCACCACGGCGCGCCTGGCCAACCTGGTGCGCGCCCACGCCGACCGCGCCGAGGCCGAGGGCCTGTAGCCGGGGCGGGGCGGGGCGGGCGGTCCCACCGAGGCGGCTCCCGATCGTTCCCGGACCGCTGCGCGCGGGAAGCACGACACGCTCTGGACGCCGAGCTCGTCGCCGCGCCTACACGTCGGCGAGGGCGATGAACGACTCGCGCAAGGCCGGGTAGAGGCCTCGATAGACCGCGTAGGCCTTCTCGTAGGCGCCGGCATCGGGGCCTGGCTCGGTCGTGTCGGTGACCTCCACCATGGCCTCACAGGCCTCCTCCACGGTGGCATACCAGCTGGCCGCCACCGCCGCCAGGATGGCCGCACCGCTGGCCACACCCTCCGCAGAACGCGTGAGCGAGATGGGCACGTCCAGCACGTCGGCGATGATCTGCTTCCACAGCGCCGAGTTGGTGCCACCGCCTGAGGCGCGGAGCTCGCGCAGCGGCTCCGGCGCCGTCTCGCGGACGAGTTCGAAGGTGTCCCGCAAGCTGAACGCCACGCCCTCCAGCACGGCACGCACCATGTGGCCCAGGCCGTGGCGTACGGTCAGGCCGACGAAGGCACCACGCGCGAGGGGGTCAGGGTACGGGGTCCGCTCGCCGCTGAGGTAGGGCAGGAAGACGAGGCCCTCCGCACCGGGTGGGACCGGCTCCGCCAGCGCCGTCAACTCATCCCACGACCTGGTCGGCGCCAGCTCGTCGCGAAGCCACTTGAGCGATCCCGCCGCCGACAGTGTCACGCCCATGAGGTGCCACGTTCCGGGAACAGCGTGACAGAAGGCGTGCAGCCGACCGTCGGGCTCGATGGCCGGCCCGGCGGTGGGCACGAAGACGACGCCAGAGGTGCCGACCGACATGGCGCCGATACCGGGCACGACCGCACCTACGCCGACCGCGTTCGCGGCCTGGTCTCCTGCCCCACCCACGACCGGCGTGCCGGCTCGCAGACCGGTGGCAGCAGCAGCCTCGTCGGTGACCGTGCCCACGACCTCGGGTCCCTCGACCGTTCGTGGCAGCATCGCCGGGTCGAGCCCCAACGCGGCCACGATCTCATCGGACCACGTGCGCCGGCGCAGGTCGAAGAGCACCGTCCCGGCGCCATCGGCGACGTCGAGCGCGTGCTCACCGGTGAGCTTGAAGCGCACATAGTCCTTGGGCAGCAGCAGATGTCGCGCGCGCGCCCAGTTCGCAGGTTCATGCTCGCGCACCCAGATGAGCTTGCCGGCCGTGAAACCGGTCAGTGGCTCGTTGCCGGTGATGGCGATGAAACGCTCACGACCCACCGTCTCGCGGATCCAGTCGCATTCGGCGGCCGTGCGCTGGTCGTTCCAGAGGATGGCCGGTCGGACCACCTCCTCATGCTCATCGAGCAGCACCAGGCCGTGCATCTGCCCGGCCGCGCCGACGGCGACGATCTCATCGGCGGTCGTCCCCGTCTCCCGCAGGACCGCGGAGATGGCAGCCTGCGCAGCGGTCCACCACAGGCCCGGGTCCTGCTCGGCCCACAGGGGCTTAGGCGATTCGAAGCCGTATTCGGAGGAGGCCATGCCGACCACCGAGCCATCGGGCCGGATGAGGATGGCCTTGGTCGCGGTCGTCGAGACGTCGAGGCCCAGGACGATGCCGGATGTGCTCACGTTGTCCCCCTTCATTAGCGATCGAGCTCGCCCGATGTGACCAGGCGCTCGGCTTCGGCTTCGTCGACCAGATGCACGGCCCAGTCCTCGTGATGCTCGGCAGCCTCACCGGGCGCAAGATCGGTCAAGGGGCCCAAGGTCTCCAGCTCCGTGAAGTCGTGTTGTGTATAGACCTGGCCGGAGGAGCCCATGTCGGCGTACTCACGCGACTCGTCGTGGCCGGCGTACTTGACCAGCATCAGGCCGGCGCGCCAGTGGGCGACCCAGCCGCGGCGCAGGGAGGTGCCGACCTTGTAGTGGCCCAGGCGATCATCGGTGCTGGCGTGAAGCTCGATGGCATGCTCGGTGAGCAGAAGCCGCGGATCGTCGTTGCGCGCGTAGGGCCAGAAGACGATGTTGCGCTGGCCCTGGAAGCCGCCGGCATCGAAGGGCTCGGTCAGGACCGGCAGCCAGGCACGGCCACCCGCCGCCATCATGGTGATGGCCCAGGCTGCCAGGCGCTGTGGGCCGTCGGCGCGATTGATCACGCGATAGTCGACCGCGAACCGCCCCGGGCCGGTAACGGCGATGCTGATCTCGCGGCTGGTGCCAGCCACCGGGTCGGGTCGCGTGACCAGCTTGACGCCGTCTCCGATCTCCTCCACGCCGACGGGGTCATCGTCGGGTCGGTAGGTGAAGCGCGGATCTTCCGGCGCGGCCCACAGGCGGCTGCCACCACGCAAGTGGATGGGATCGGAGCCGGGACAGTCGAGCGTCATCTGCGGCAGCTCGGCGAAGTGGTTGCGGCCGTCCTGCGTGAGCAGGCCCAGCACCCGCGGCCCAACGGACGTCGTGACCATGAGCCGGACCGGACCGGTTTCGATCTGGATGGCCTCATGCCCAGCGAACTGCGTGGTCGTGATCGACATGGTGCGTCCCTCTCCTTGTCTATGCTGCCAGACCGATGCTAGCGAACGCCGGACCGCGCGAAGTGACGTGGTCGCACCGTCGGACGCCTATCCCAGCCTCAGCCGAATGGTCGTCCACGACACCGCTGGCAGCACAGCCGTCAACGAACCGCGCTCGCTGACCACTTGGGTGAGCGTGCGCGGGCGCACGCGGAGTGGCTGGTCCACGCTGTTGGTCGCGTGCACGTCGGCATCGGTCAGGACCACTGCGGCATCGATCGAAGCACAGGTCGACGTCGCCAGGTCGACCTCGAGTCGGACGGGTCGCTCGGTATTCCGATTGACCAGGAACATGGAGACTGTGCATCCGTCGTCTGCGAGGACGACGACACCATCCAGGCTCGGGACATCGCCGTGCGCCTCGGTCTCCAACGACGGAGATGACAAGCGCAGACGCAGTGCTTCACCGCGGGCATGGAGGGAGGTCAGAGCGAACGGGTAGTAGGTCGCCTCTCGCCATGCCGGTCCTCCGGGACTGGTCTTGATGGGCGCGATGGTGTTCACCAGCTGTGCGAGACAGGCATAGGTCACGCGGTCCGCGTGCTTGAGGAGCGAGATGAGCAGGCTGCCCACCACGACGGCATCGGCCACGCTGTAGGCGTCCTCGCTGATCGGCGGGGCTTCAAGCCAGGCGGCCGGGTGGAACCGGTCGAGGTGACGACGCACGTACCACACGTTCCACTCGTCGACGGCGAGGCCCACGCGCCTCTCGCTCCCGGCTCGTCGCGCGACCTCGTCGGCGATGGCCGCGACCTCGTCGAGCGAGCGATCCATGACCAAGCTCGAGGCAAGGAAGCTGGCGAGGTCATCACCCTCCTCGAAGTAGGCATGCAGGGAGATGTCGTCGACCAACTCGAAGGCCGCTTCCAGGACGGTTCGTTCCCAATCGCCGAACGTCGGCATCGTCGTGGCCGAACTGCCTGCGGCCACGAGCCGAAGCGAGGAATCGAACTGGCGCATGGCCCGAGCGGTCTCGGTGGCAAGGCGGGCATATTCGAGTGGCTTCTTGTGACCCAGCTGCCATGGCCCATCGAGCTCGTTGCCCAGGCACCACGTGCGGATGCCGTATGGCTCCCGGTCACCGTGCGCGACGCGCAGGTCCGCAAGCCTGGTGCCGCCCGGATGGTTGGCGTACTCGAGTAGAATCCAGTGCCTCCTGCACGCCTCGGGTGCCAAGGTTGAGCGTGAGCATCGGTTCGACGTTCACAGCCCGGGTCCAGCGCATGAACTCGGCCAACCCGAAGGCGTTGGGCTCACGGCTGTGCCAGGCGAGGTCCAGGCGGACTGGGCGATCATCGATGGGACCGACTCCATCCTCCCAGCGATACCCAGAAGCGAAGTTGCCCCCTGGGTAGCGCACGATGGTCACGCCAAGCTCGCGAACCAGTTCCAGGACGTCGCCACGGAACCCGTCGGCGTCGGCTGTCGGATGGCCGGGCTCGTAGATCCCGCCGTACACACATCGGCCCATGTGCTCGACGAACGACCCGAAGACATGCCGATCCACGGGCGCGATGGTGTCGCGCACGTCGAGGGTCGCGAGAGCATCCAGCGGGGACGGCACGAGGACGCTATGTCGAACGGCGACGAGTTGGTGGGGCCGTCGTCTGACGGACGAGGAGTTCCGTCTCCATCACGATCCGGACCGGAGGCTGCGCAGGGTCCGCCAGGAGGCTCATCAGGCGCTGCACCGCGATGTGCCCCATCTCACGCAGTGGCTGGCGCACGGTCGAGAGCGCCGTGCTCGCGTACGACGCCTCCACGATGTCATCGAACCCAAGCACGGACAAGTCACGCGGCACCTCGAGGCCGGCATCGCGAGCAGCCCGCAGGACGCCGAGGGCAGCCACATCGCTGGAGGCGAAGATGGCCGTTGGCGGATCGGTGAGCGAGAGCAGCTCGCCGGCTGCCTCGTACCCGCGCGGCTCCAGGAAATCGCCCTCGACGACGAGCGAGTCGTCGGCTGGGAACCCGGCCTCCCGGACGGCGTCACGGTACCCAGCGAGGCGCTGATGCGTCGCGCCGACGTCCTGGCGCCCGGTGATGAACCCGATGCGTCGGTGTCCCAGGCCGATGAGATACGCGATCCCTTCTCTTGTCCCGGGCCGATTGGCAGCATTCACCGTGGTGCAGCCGGGCGCTTCACTGTCGTGGTCGACGAGCACGAACGGAAAGCTTTCGTGGCGCAGCTGCGCCACGTACTCGGGCAGGCCGGTCGGCAGCACGATCAGCAAGCCATCGACCATGCCATGCGACAGCCGCGCCACGTACTCGGCCTCCTTCTGGCGGCGGTTGTGTGTCGTGCACAGCAGCAGGTCGTAGTCGGCTGCCGAGACCTCGTGGTCGATGCCCTTGATGACGACCGAGAAGAAGGGGTTGTCGATCTCCTCCGCCAGGAG
The DNA here is from genome assembly GCA_963778955.1 of uncultured Chloroflexia bacterium. Classification (GTDB taxonomy): domain Bacteria; phylum Chloroflexota; class Limnocylindria; order Limnocylindrales; family CSP1-4; genus JAFMJV01. The sequence goes on along the minus strand of CAVZWI010000001.1, from coordinate 1,147,840 downwards.
CCCGACCGTATTGGTCCTGCCGCTGGCCAGTGCCCGTGCCGTGACATGTGCGACGTAGCCGAGCTCGAGCATCGCCTCCTGGACGCGTTGGCGCGTCGACTCGCGCACGCTGGGGTGGCCATTGACCACCCGAGACACGGTGGCGTATGAGACACCAGCGCTGTCGGCGACGTCGAAGATGGTCGGACGTATGGACCTCGATCTGGAGCTGCCCGACCGTGGAGGATCGGACGGACGCAACAGGACACCATCCCTCACCTCATGAGGTCTACGCGCATCTTCGGATCCCATCGCGCCAATATACCGCGACCGGATTCCCTTGCAAGCGCTTACAAGAGTGTGGTAGAACACGTCCATCCGCAGAAGGGCCGGAGGCGAGGGAGCCCGCCGGACCATGGACCAACATCAAGGAGGAGTCGGATGTCGCGGTATCTACGCTTGGGAGCGCTTGCAGGGGCTACAGCCATCCTGGTGAGCGCGTTGGGAAGCGCCGTCGTGGTCGCTCAGGATCCCGTCGAGATCGATTGGTGGCACATCGACACGAACGACCCGGGGTTGTCGCTCCGGCAGGCGGTCGCCGATGAGTACATGGCCGACCACCCGAATGTGAAGATCAACATCACGGTCCTGGAAAACGAGGCCTTCAAGTCCAAGCTGGCACTGGACATGCAGGCCGGAAGCGCGCCGGACATCTTCAACTCGTGGGGCGGCGGCGTTCTCGCGGAACAGGCCGAGGCCGGGATGGCCCGGCCCATCGAGGATGAGATCGCCGACTGGGTCGACACCATGAACCCGGCCGCGATGAGCATCTATCAGGTCGACGGCGTCCAGTACGGAGTCCCCTACAACTTCGGCCTGGTGGGCTTCTGGTACAACAAGGACCTCTTCGCGCAGGCCGGCATCAGCGAGCCACCCGCCACATGGGAAGAGTTCCTGGCTGACGTCCAGGCCCTCAAGGATGCCGGCATCACGCCCATCGCCCTGGCTGCCGGAGACAAGTGGCCGGCGATGTTCTACTGGGCGTACCTGGCCCTGCGCGCCGGCGGCCAGGCGGCCATGGAAGAGGCCATCGCCACCGGTAACTGGGACGGTCCTGCCTTCATCGAGGCCGGCAACCAACTCAAGCGACTCGTCGACCTGGAGCCGTTCCAGGATGGCTTCCTGGCCGCCGCGTACAACGCCGACCAGGCCTCCACGATGGGCAATGGCAAGGCTGCCATGGAGTTGATGGGTCAGTGGGCGCCAGGCGTCGAAGTGGCTGAGAGCGAATCCGGCGAAGGCATCGGCGATGCCCTCGACTGGTTCACCTTCCCGACCCTCGAGGGCGGCTCGGGCCTGGCGACTGACGTCTTCGGCGGGGCAGACGGCTACGCCGTGGGCAAGGACGCGCCACCGGAAGCCGTGGACTTCATCAAGTACCTCAGCAGCGAGGCCGTCGCAGAGCGGTTCGGGGCCACCAACACCGGTATCCTTCCGCCGACGGAAGCGGCCGTGGACTCTGTCACCGACCCCACCCTGCAGACACTGCTGCAGAAGCGCGCTGAGGCGACTTTCGCCCAGCTGTATCTGGACCAGGCCACATCACCGGCACTGGGAGCGGCGATCAACGACGCCATCCAGCTGCTGGTCGCCGGGCAGGCGTCTCCGGAAGACGTCTCGGCGATGATCACGGACGCTGCCCAGAGCGAGTGATCGCTCCGACCTCGGAGTACTTGCCCTCGGGCCGGCTGGAAGGCCGGCCCGAGGGCTTCCTGGAGACGGTTCGTGACGACGACAACGAGCGTAGGACCCCGACCCGGAGCGCGTCGCTGGACTCGCCGGTCCACGGTCGCGCTCTTCGTGCTGCCGGCGCTCGTGATCTACGCGGCGTTCGTCCTGCTGCCGATCGCCCAGGCCGCCTTCTACAGCCTCTTCAAGTGGAACGGTCTCAAGCCGCTCACCGACTTCGTCGGGCTGGCCAACTACGAACGAGCACTATCCGACCCGGTCTTCATCGGCGCCATCAGTCACAACGCGCTCATCATCGTGCTGTCCCTGGCGATCCAGATCCCCTTCGCCCTTGGCCTGGCACTCATCCTCAATCGCGACTTCCCGGGTCGCGCGGTCCTGCGGCTGTTGTTCTTCGCGCCGTACGTCATCGCCGAGGTCATCGCCGGGATCGTGTTCAAGCTGATGCTGACGCCGGACGGACTGGTGGACCAGACACTCGAGGCCGTCGGCCTGGATCGCTCGTCCAGCTCTGGCTGGCCGATCCCGACATCGTGATGGTCACGCTGTTCGTGATCATCTCCTGGAAGTACTTCGGCTTCCACATGATCATCATGCTGGCGGGACTGCAGGACATCCCCCGCGAGGTCGAGGAGGCGGCCCTGGTGGACGGCGCCAGCCGCAACCAGTCCGTTCGCCATATCACGCTGCCCTTGCTCGGCCCGACCATCCGGGTCTCCGTCTTCCTGTCGATCATCGGTGCTCTGCAGCTCTTCGACCTGGTGTGGGCCACGACCAAGGGCGGTCCCATCAACGCCTCCAACACCATGGCCACGTACATGATCGACTGGGGATTGCGACGGAGCCAGCTCGGCTACGGCAGTGCCACGGCGGTGATCCTCTTCGTCATCGCCTTCATCGTCGCGCTCCTGTACCAGCGTTTCGTGATGCGCCGCGACGTTGACGGCGCGACCACCGCAGGGCCGGGCTGAGCCATGGTTCGTCGTTCAGCCAGCGTCCCATCACCCACGGCCGAGCAGCTGGTCCGCCGGGGGGCCAGTACGACGTTGCGCGTGGTGGTGATGTTCGGCGTCGCGGCGGCCATCATCATCCCGCTCGGCTACGCGGCCATCAGCGGCCTGCGCAACACGGGCGAGATACGAAATCGGCCCGTGGACCTGCCGTCTGACTGGTTCCCGCACAACTACCTGGAGATCCTGGGCTCCGGGACCTACTGGCAGGAACTATTCAACAGCATCGTGGTGGCGACGATCACCACGCTCCTGGTCGTGGGGCTCGCGGCCATGGCTGCATTCGCGATCGCAAGATTGACGTTCCCGGGGCGCGAGAAGCTCTACACCCTGTTCGTCCTGGGTCTGCTGTTCCCGCTGGCCATCGCCATCCTGCCGCTGTTCGTCCTCATCCGACAGCTCGGACTCTTCGACAGCCCACTGGGCGTGGCCTTGCCCCAGGTGGCCTTTGGGTTGCCACTGACGATCGTCATCCTGCGGCCGTTCTTCCGGGCCATCCCGATAGAACTGGAAGATGCGGCTCGTATCGACGGCTGCAGCGCGTTCGGCTTCTTCTGGCGGATCGTCCTGCCGCTGTCGCGACCAGCCCTCGCCACCGTGGCCGTGCTCGCCATCGTCGGCAGCTGGAATGCGTTCCTGCTGCCGCTGGTCGTGTTCAGCAGCTCGGACCAGTGGACGCTGCCGCTGGGAGTCATGAACTTCTCGACGCAATACACCTCGGATACGGCACGCGTCCTCGCCTTCACGACCCTGTCCATCATCCCCGCCCTCATCTTCTATGTCATCGCCGAGCGCCAGATCGTGGGCGGCCTCACCGCCGGCGCGGTCAAGGGATGACGACCCGCAAGGGGGACACCATGTCAGACGCCACCATGTCAGAAGCCACCACGCCAGCGCCGCGTCGCAAGACCTCCGAAGACGGGTCTGGCGACCTGCCCTACCGGGATGTACGACTGTCGCCCGCGGAACGGGCACGCGATCTGCTGAGGCGGATGACCATCGCCGAGAAGCTGGCGCAGCTTGGGTCCCGCTGGGCGTTCGAACTGTTCGACGGCGTCGGGCTGGATCGCACCAGCGCCGACGAGCAGCTCGCCCATGGGCTCGGCCAGATCACGCGTGTGGCGGGCGCGACGAACCTGCCACCGGACGAGGTGGCGAAGTTAGGCAATGCCATCCAGCGCTACCTCGTCGAGGAGACCCGGCTAGGTATCCCGGCCATCATCCACGAAGAGACCCTGCACGGCGTGATGGCCCGTGACGCCACCTGTTTCCCGCAGGCCATCGGTGTGGCCGCGACCTGGGATCCGGGGCTGGCCGAACGGATGGCAGGACGCATCGGGCGCCACCTGCGGGCGATCGGAGCCAGCCAGGCTCTCGCGCCGGTCCTTGACATCACGCGCGACCCGCGCTGGGGACGCGTCGAAGAGACGTACGGCGAGGATCCCTACCTGGCCGCCGAGATGGGCTGCGCGTACGTCCACGGCATCCAGGTGACGCCGGTCGGCGAGCGGCCGGTCATCGCGACCGGCAAGCACATGGTCGGCCACGGCCTCCCCGAGGGCGGCCTGAACCAGGCGCCGGCGCACATCGGGACACGCGAACTCCTCGATAGCTTCCTGTTCCCGTTCGAGGCCGCCGTGCGCGAGGCCGGCATCGGCTCGATGATGCATGCCTACGACGATGTCGACGGTGTCCCCTGCGCTGCTTCGCGTGAACTGCTGACGACCATCCTGCGCGAGCGCTGGGGCTTCGACGGCATCGTGGTCGCCGACTACATGGGCATCGAGCAACTCGTCACGCTGCACCAGCTCGTCGACGATCTGGCAGACGCCGCAGTGATGACGCTCGACGCCGGGCTGGACATGGAGTTGCCGAGCACGGCCGCGTACGGCGAGCCGCTGCGAGCAGCCCTCGAGGAAGGCCAGTTGGACATCGCCCTGGTCGATCGTGCCGTGGACCGCGTGCTGCGGATGAAGCTGCGCCTGGGACTGTTCGAGCGACCCTACGCTGACCAGGCGGCCGCCATCGTCGACCGCGAAGGGGACACGGCGGTGGCACTCGAGGTCGCACGCCGCTCCCTGGTGCTGCTCGAGAACGACGGCACCCTCCCGCTACCGGAGGGCCTCGGGTCACTGGCGGTCATCGGCCCGCTGAGCGATAGCGCCCGAGGGCTCGTGGGCGACTACGGCCACATCGCTCACATCGAGACACTCATGGAGAACCGTGGGCGCCAGGGTGTCGCCGGCAACGCGGCGCCACTCCATCTGCAACTGGCCGACGAGCTGGCGGCCTGGCCGACCGTGCTGGGCGGCATCCGGGAGCGGGCGCCGGCCACAACCGTCGTCCGCTATGAACGGGGATGCGGGATCCTTGACGGCGACGAGGCCGGATTGGAGGCCGCGATCGAGGCAGCACGCGCGGCGGACGTCGCGGTGCTGGTCCTGGGCGAGCAGTCTGGCCTGACGGCCGAGTGCACGTGCGGCGAGACGCGCGACCGCATGGAGCTCGGCCTGCCCGGGCGCCAGTCGGAGCTGCTGGCGGCGGTGGCCGCCACGGGGACACCGGTCGTGTTGGTGCTCGTGGCCGGGCGCCCGCTGGCCATCCCTGCTGAAGCGCGGGCCGCTGCCGCGGTCCTGCATGCCTGGGTGCCGGGAGAAGCCGGCCCGCGGGCCATCGCCGAGGTCCTCTTCGGCGACGTCAGCCCAGGGGGCAAGCTGCCCATCACGGTGCCACAGCATGTCGGCCAAGTCCCCATCTACTACGGCCACAAGCCGTCCGGCGGGCGCTCACAGTGGCACGAGGACTACGTGGATGGGCCGCACCGGCCGCTGTGGCCCTTCGGCTTCGGTCGCTCGTACTCACGCTTCGAACTCGCCGCATTGCGCACCGATCCCGAGACGGTCCCGATGGACGGCCAGATCTCCATCAGCGTCGATGTCACCAATGTCGGTGACCGCACGGCGGACGAGGTCGTGCAGCTGTATGTCCGCGACATAGGCGCCAGCGTGACCAGGCCGCTGAAGGAATTGCGCGGGTTCGCGCGGGTGACCCTCGAGCCGGGTAGCACCAGGACGGTGACCTTCGGGCTCGACGCCGAGCAGCTGGCATTCACTGGTGTCGACGGCAGACTGCGCGTGGAGCCGGGTCGACACCGCATCATGGTCGGGACGTCCTCCGCAGACCTGCCACTCTCTTGCGGCTTCGAGGTCATCGGCGAGGTCCGCCAGCTCCCCGCTCGCACGCGGTTCTTCTCCACCGTCAGGCTCGACTAGCAGTCGGGCACCCGCCAAGGCGATCGGCCGATCCAGCCGTCCCACCGAGCAAGGAGTCAGATGGCGCTCTACGACCTTCCGATCGAACAGTTGCGACGGTACACACCCCAACCTGCCGAGCCAGCCGACTTCGACGCCTTCTGGCAGCGGACGCTGCTCGAGGCGCGGGGGTACGAGTTGCAGGCCTCGTTCAGCAGCGTCGAAACGGGCCTTCGGATGGTGGAGACCTTCGACGTCACCTTCAGCGGCTTCGGTGGTTCGACCGTTCGAGGCTGGCTGCACCTGCCTCGGCTACGCGAGGCGCGCCTGCCGACCGTGGTCCAGTTCCAGGGCTACGGCGGCGGCAGGGGCCTCGCCCACGAGCACGTCCTCTATGCGGTCGCCGGCTACGCGCACCTGGTGATGGACACGCGCGGCCAGGAATCGAGCTGGGCGCCGGGAGACACGCCCGATCCGGACGACCACGGCGAGCCCTCGCATCCGGGCTTCATGACGCGTGGAATCCTGGACCCGGAGTCCTACTACTACCGACGCGTGTTCACGGACGCGGTCCGCGCGGTGGAGGCCGTGCGACAGCACCCGGCGGTCGACCCGGGACGCGTGGCCATCTCGGGCGGGAGCCAGGGAGGAGGCATCGCCCTGGCCGTTGCCGGGCTCGTGCCGGACCTCCTGGCGGTGGCGCCGGACGTGCCATTCCTGTGCGACTTCGGACGCGCCATCACACTCAGCGACCGCGACCCGTACGCTGAGATCGTTCGCTATCTCAAGTCCCATCGTGACCATGTCGAGCCGGTCCTGCGCACTCTTGCCTACTTCGATGGCACGTCGATGGCACGTCGAGCAGGTGCGCCCGCGCTCTTCTCCGTCGGCTTGATGGACGAGATCTGTCCTCCCTCGACGGTGTACGCCGCGTACAACCACTACGCGGGACCCAAGGAGATCGTGGAGTATCCCTTCAACGATCACGAGGGTGGAGCGGGCTTCCATGACCGGACCAAGCTGGCCTGGCTGGCCGACCACATGGCCTGAAACCCACATGGCCTGAAACCCACGGCGCCGACGCTACCGGCTACCCTCCAGGCCGTTGCGGGCGATGACGTCGCGATACCACCAGGCGCTGTCCCTGGGAGTACGCAGAAGCGTCCGGTAGTCGACGTGGACCAGGCCGAAGCGCATGTGATAGCCGTGCGACCACTCGAAGTTGTCCAGCAGTGACCATGTGAAGTAGCCGCGGACGTCGACACCTTCGTCGATGGCAGCGCCCAGCGAGCGCAGGTGCGCATCGAGATAGGCGACGCGCCTGCGGTCGCGACAGGCACCATCGACGACGGCATCATCGTAGGCGCAGCCGTTCTCCGTGATATAGACCGGCGGCAGATCCGGGTAGGTCGTGGTCAGCTCGACCAGCAAGGCGCGAAGTCCGTCTGGCGTGATGGGCCAGCCCATGTCCGTGCCGCCGGGGTCGGGAGCGGCCGGCGTGGCACCGATGAGACCGGGCGTGTTTGCCATGACGCCGCCGGGGCGCGCCTGCAACCGTTCATCGGTGTAGTAGTTGATGCCCAGCCAGTCGAGCGGCTGCGCGATGTGCCGAAGGTCACCGGGCTCGATGGGTAGGCCGCCGAAGGCATCGAGATCCTCCGTGACATCCTCGGGATAGCGGCCCGCCAGGAGCGGCTCGCTCCAGACGCGGTTGCGCAGTCCGTCGTAACGACGCACGGCATCGGCCAGCTCGCCGTCGGAGTCGGCCCGCCAGGCGACGATGCGTGTGAGGTTCAGCACGACGCCCTGGCGCGGTGCGGAGTCGATCGACCGCATCGCCTGCACCCCAAGGCCATGGGCGAGGTTGAGATGGTGGATGGCCCGTGTCGCTTCGGCCGGATCAGCGTGGCCCGGCGCGTGGACGGGATCGGCGTAGCCCAGCAGCGACGAGCACCAAGGCTCGTTGAGCGTGGCCCACAGCGGCACGCGGTCGTGGAGCGCGTCAAAGACGATGGCCGCGTAGTCGGCGAAGCGGTAGGCCGTGTCCCGCGCCGGCCAACCGCCGGCATCCTCGAGCGCCTGCGGCAGGTCCCAGTGATACAGCGTGAGCATCGGCGTGATGCCGTGTGCCAGCAGTCGGTCCACCAGGCGCGAATAGAAGTCGAGGCCGACCTGGTTGGCGCGGCCTGCACCAGTCGGCTGGATCCGGGGCCAGGCCACGCTGAAGCGGTAGGCCCCCAGGCCGAGCTCGGCCATCATGGCCACGTCTTCTTCCATGCGGTGGTAGTGGTCGGCCGCCACATCCCCGGTGTGCCCGTCGCGGACCAGGTTCGTGTGGTGGCACTGTGTGTCCCAGATGCTGGCTCCCCGTCCGCCCTCGTGCACGGCTCCCTCGACCTGGTAGGAGCTGGTGGCAGCACCCCACAGGAAGCCTTCGGGAAATGTGACTGCACCCATGTCGTCCATATGCCCGCGATCATAGCCGGGACGCACTTACCTTTTGCGGCCTCAGGCTTGGCACGGGGCCAGCCGCTGGCTACGCCACTACGTCCTCGGGCACGGGACTCTGCTGGTGAAGCACCATCTGCCACTCACCCTCGCGACGAGCGTAGACCGAGGCGCAGTTGGCCCTGTAAGGCGTGCCTGCCCGCGTCGCAGATCCGTGGTACACGAGCGCGGCCACGTCGTCGGCGATCGCCAGCACCCGGGGGTCGGCGATCCGGATGTTCGTCCAGTCTTCCCCGACAGCGTCGGTCATCGTGGATCGCCGCGCGGCTTCCTTGTCCATGATCCCCTCCCCGAACACGGCCAGCCCATCGTCACGCATGTGTCGGGCGTAGTAGTCAGGGTCGCGCGTGGCCTCCCAGAAGCCATGCTCGAGCTTGATGAGTTCGTCCAGTGTCGTCATCCTGAGCGCCTCCATACGTAGGCGACCAGCGTAGACGCACGACACCTTACGAGCGGTCCATCCCGCGGCCGCGAAACATCGCAGATGGATCACGCCTACTGCTGGCTCAGCCAGGAGTACCCGGAGGGCATCGGACCGACTCGCGGCCTAGCTGGAGGCGTTCGATTGACCATGAGAATTGGGACTTGTCAAGGGTCGTTGGATGTGCATGATTCATGCCGCTGGTCGGCTATATCGGTCCGGCCCTAAGGGGGGCGAGAGGTGTGACGGATGCGTTCGAGGATACGTATCACATGGGTTGGATCGACCTTGGCGGTGCTCCTGGCATTGTCACTCGCAGCTACCGCGACCGCGGCGCCGATCCGGTTCGGTGCCAAGCTCACCACGGACACGCAGCCGCAACCCGCGCTGTGGTGTGACGAGCCCAACGACTCGGGGCCCCATGCCAACTGCACCTGGGTCCTGAACGAGGCGTTGGGACGACCCAGCGCTGGCCAGAAGGCGCCCAAGAACGGGACCATCGGCCGCGTCCGATTGATGTCCTGCGAGGCCGGCAAGTTCAAGGTCCAGGTCGCCCGCAAGTCGCCCGCATCGAACAAGTACCGCGTCGTGCTCAATGGCCCGACCATCAAGTACCAGGGCGACCCGCAGGGCTGCGGCGATGACGATGACTTCGTCTACAAGATCGAGTCCTTCGCCAGCAGCTTCCAGGTCCACAAGGGCGATCGCATCGCCATCAAGGCCAAGCGCACGGGGACACTCCGCTGCGGCAGTGGTGGTGACCACACGCTGCTGTTCGACCCCCCGTTGGCGGTCGGATCGACGGCGCGCAAGGCAACCGATACGCAAGGTTGCCTGCTCCTGGTGGAGTGGCAATACAAGTAGTCCAGCCTGATCGTCAGGTCGTCCGTTCGGGCCGTTGCGGGGACTCGCAGCGGCCCGATCCCACCCACGCCTTGGAGGTATCACGTGTCGCGAGCATCGACGTCTCTCTGCCCTGGCCATCGCCTTGCTCGCGATGGCCCTGGGCTCGCAATCGATGCTGGCGGCCATTCCGCTCAGCACCACGGGCAAGATCGGACCATACGTCCTGAGCGACAGCAGCACGACGCCCGGCGTCGTCTGCACCTACGATGCCGGCGGTCCCGGCGACCAGGGCAACGACATCGATCTGATGGAGGCCACGGGGCCCCGCCTCTTCGCGCGAGACCGAAGTGGCGCCCGAGATCCCCAGACGGTCGGCGTCCGGGTGCGCTTCCAGCGCTCGGTCAACGAGGGCGGGACAGGTGGCTGGGTCACTGCCAAGGCCAGCAAGCTCGTCAAGAAGACGGCCTTCGACGACAAGGCGGCCAGGTTCGGCAAACGCTCGTGGCTGGTGCCGTTCGATCAGGGCTACCAGTTCCGCGCCGTCGTCGAGATGCGCTGGTACAAGCCGGGCTCCAGCAGGAAGGTGCAGGGGTCGACGAAGCTGCGCTACGTCTACTACCGGGTCAGCCAGGGTGGCCCCCAGGGCGTGGAACAGGATCGCTGTCTACCGGAGCCGTAGCCTATGGGTCCGTCGGCCCCGAGGCGACCCGAATGCATTCGTTTGCTACGATGGAGGCACCCACCGTGAGGCGTATGGGGTCCGTCCAGCTGGTCGATCGGCCAGCAGATGCAAGTGACCCGCGACCTGGCGGAGGTGGAGGTGTGCCGTCATGGCAACTGTCACGTTCGATGGGGTCTGGAAGAAGTTCGGCGAAGTCGTCGCCGTCAACGACCTCAGTCTTGAGATCAACGATGGCGAGTTCATGGTGCTCGTCGGGCCTTCCGGTTGCGGCAAGACGACCTCGCTGCGCATGATCGCGGGCCTCGAGGAGATCACCCAGGGCACGCTCTCGATCGGCGATCGCGTCGTCAACCACGTTGCCCCCAAGGACCGCGACATCGCCATGGTGTTCCAGTCCTACGCGCTCTACCCGCACATGACCGTGTACGACAACATGGCCTTCGGGTTGAAGTTGCGCAAGACGCCCAAGGCCGATATCGACCGTCGCGTCAAGGAAGCCGCGGCGATGCTCTCGGCGGAGAACCTGCTCGACCGCAAGCCGCGCGAGCTTTCCGGCGGCCAGCGACAGCGCGTGGCCCTGGGTCGGGCCATCGTTCGCGAGCCGGCAGTGTTCCTGATGGACGAGCCGCTGTCCAACCTCGACGCCAAGCTGCGCGTGCAGACCCGTGCCGAGATCGCTCGCCTGCACCAGCGCCTGGGCACGACCACCGTCTATGTCACCCACGACCAGGTCGAGGCCATGACCATGGGCCAGCGCATCGCCGTCATGAGCGAGGCGCGCCTGCAGCAGGTGGGCTCGCCGCAGGCGCTCTACGACCATCCCGTCAACCGCTTCGTGGCCGGCTTCATCGGCAGCCCCTCGATGAACTTCCTCGAGGTCGATGTCACCCGCACCGGTGACGCGGTCCAGCTCAAGGGCGACGGCATCGACATCCCGCTGCCCGATCGCTACGTCGCCGGCTTCAAGGCCTTCACCGGCAACAAGCTGGTGGTCGGCGTTCGACCCGAGCACCTCGATGTCGAGGTCGCGCCTCCCAGCGGATCACTGAGCGGCAACGCCGATGTGGTCGAGTACCTCGGCAACGAGGAGCTCATTCACCTGACCGTCGGCGGGCACGACATCGTCGCGCTCATCGGCAGCGAGCATCGTGTGCGCCCGGGTGATGATCTGACGCTCAACATCTCGCTCGACAAGGTGCACCTGTTCGACCCTGAGTCCAACTTGGCGCTGGACAAGGAGCACGATGAGGCGGAAGATCCGCAAGGGCGGTGCTGCACGCAAGGAGGAGTCCGCGCCGGTGACCATCTAGGACCGGTCATCGACCGGCAGCCATGACCTGATCGACGCAGACGCCTCATCCAGCCGGGTGGGGCGCCTGTTCGAGTTGGACTCAATGAGGAGCTTCCGCGTGGCTCATCTGCCCTTCATCGATACGCATGTCCACTTCTACGACCTGGAGGAACCCGACCTCCGGTACGACCTCCTGAAGCCCGGGGCGCAGCACGAGATCATCGAGGACATCCGCGCCATCAAGGCCTCGCGCTACTGGGCCGACGACTGGCTCGCCGAGACGCGCTTCGCCAACGTCGTGAAATCCATCCACGTCCAATGCGCGGGCGGATCTCGATCCCGTCGAGGAGACTCGCTGAATCCAGGCGTTCGCCGACCGGCTCGGCCACCCGCACGGCATCGTCGCCGAGGTCCACCTCGCACAGCCGGACGCAGAGGCCGTGATCGAGCGTCACATGGCCTTTCCGAACGTACGCGGTGTGCGCGAGTATCGAGACGATGCAGATATCTGGGCGACGCCGCCTGGCGGCGGGGCTTCGCCCTCCTCGGGAAGCATCAGCTCGTCAGCTGCGTCCACGCCAAGCCGGAGACGTATCCCGACGTCAAACGGCTTGCCAGCGACTACCCGGACATGCGCGTGTGCCTGGACCACGCAGGCTTCCCACGCCAGCGCGACGACGCGTACTTCGACTTCTGGCGGCGACAGATTGGACTTGGCCGAGGCCCCCAACGTCATCGTGAAGATTTTGGGCTCGACATCGGCGATACCACGCTGGACCATCGATTTCGTGCGCCCGTGGGTGATGGCGTGCATCGAGGCGTTCGGGCCTGAGCGCGCGATCTTCGCCTCGAATTGGCCCTTCGGGCGGCTCTTCGCCTCCTACCCCGACGTGGTGGACACCTGGGCGACGCTCATCCGCGACTCCCCCACCAAGAGCAGACGGCCATGTTCAGCGGAAACGCTCGAGCGCTACTTCCGCATCTGACGGCCACGCACTTGCCCAGCCCGGCGTAGGACGTTAGGCTGGAAGCAAGCGTGTATGCATACCTGCGAACCAGCAGTAGGAGCCGATCAGGGAGAGACCCATGCAACGGATCATCAACGACCCGTCGCAGGTTGTCGAGGACATGCTCAGGGGCTTCCTGCGCGCGCATCGCGACGTCGTCGCCGCGACCGAGAACCCTCGGGTCCTGCGCTACCGTCCGAGCGCCCAGTCGACGGCAAGGTCGGCCTCGTGACGGGCGGCGGCTCCGGCCACGAGCCAGCCTTCATCGGCTACCTCGGCCGCAACATGGTCGATGCCGTCGCCATCGGCGAGATCTTCTCGTCGCCCGTCGGCCAAAGCGTTCCTCGATGCCTTCCAGGCCGCGGACGGCGGCCAGGGGCGTCGCCTGCCTGTACGGCAACTACGCCGGCGACAACATGAACGTCAAGCTGGCCCGCCGGATGGCCGCAGGCGAAGGGATTCGGGTCGAGACCGTTGTCGCGAACGACGACGTGCCCTCGGCGCCGCCGCAGACGAGCGCGAGAAACGGCGCGGTGTCGCCGGCGAGGTCCTGCATGTGGAAGGTCGGGGGCGCAAGGCCGCCGCCGGCGGCACGCTCGACGAGGTCATCGCGGCGGCGCAGCACGCGATCGACAAGACCCGGAGCGTCGGCATCGGGCTGACGCCGTGCACGATCCCGGCCGTCGGCAAGCCCAACTTCAGCATCGAGCCCGGGACGATGGAGGTCGGCATCGGCCACCACGGCGAGCCGGGCGTCGCGGTCGAGCCGCTGCCCGGCGCGCGAGATGGCCGCGCATGATGCTCGACTCGTCCTGCCGGACCTGCCGTTCGCGGCGGGCGACGACGTCGTGGTCCTCTGTCCGGTCTCGGCGCGACGCCCGTGATGGAGCTGTACATCCTGTTCGGTCGACATCGCGGGCACTCCTCGACGACGCAGGGCTGCGCGTCCATCGTGCGTACGTCGGCAACTACTTCACCTCGCTCGAGATGATGGGCGTGACCGCTGACCGTGATGCGACTCGACGACGAGCTCAGGACGCTGATCGACGCGGATGCCGATGCGTCGGCCTGGCCAGTTGCGGCATGACGCGACGTGAAGTCCTGTCCCGGCAACCGAGGGACGCGCCGTCGTGGACGCCCTCATCGAGGCGATCCACGACAACGCCGTGCGGCTCAGCGAGATCGACGGCGCGACGGGGACGGCGATCACGGCGTCAACATGGACAAGGGCTTCTGGCGTGCGCGCGGAGCAGTCGGGCGCGACCCGTCGGCCTGGCGAGGGCCTGAGTCCTCGGTGAGTGCTGATCACCGAGATCGGCGGCGCCATGGGCCCGCTCTACGGCACTCTTCCTCGACATGGCCGCCGCCGGCAGGCGCCGAGCGCCAGTCGACGCGCCGCGTCTCGGCCGGATGCTCGACGCCGGCCGCGCGGCCGTGACATCGGCGAGCGCGCGTCGGCGACAAGACGCTGCTCGACGTGCTGGTGCCCGCGGCCGGGCCTCGCCGCGGTCGATGCCGGCGACTCGTTTGCGGAGGCGCTCGAGGCATGGCCGCGGCGGCCGAGCGGGGCCGAGTCGACGCGAGACTGGTCGCCCGGTTGGCCGGGCGAGCCGGCTGGGCGAGCGTCGCGGGGCGCGCTCGACGCCGGCGCCACCTCGTGCTGGCCCCTCCGCTCAAGCGCGATGGCCGGGGCGATGCCGGCAGCTGCTCGTCGGAGGGCTGACTGAATCCTCTCCCCGCCCCGGCTGACCACCCTCAGGGGCGGATGATGGTCTTCACCACGTCAGGGTCGCGCGCGGTTCGGTGGAATGCCTCCACGGCGTCGTCCAGGGGCACATCCAGCGTCAGGATGTTCACCCACCGGCACCGAGCCATCGGCGATGAGCTTGATCGCCCGTTCGACCGACTGGCGGCTGACACCGACGCTCGCGTGAATTGTCAGCTGGTTCCACACGACCTTGAACTCGTCGATCCTCAACGACTCGACCGACGTTGCCCTAGCCCGCCACACGAGCTGACCGCCGGCGTGCCGTCGCACCCACCGCCGAGGCGACAGAGGCCGTGGAGCCCCACAGCCTCGACGGTCAGGTCTGGTGCCCAGACCAGCGGTGGCCTGCATGAGGGCGTCCATGGCGTCGTCGGCCGTGGGATCGAGGACGAGCGTAGCGCCCATTCTGCCGGGCGATCTCGCGCCTGGCGGCAAACAGCGGCTCAAGGACGATCAGTTGGCGTGGACGGTGCAGGGCCAAGACCGCGGTGGCGATGAGCCCGATCGGGCCGCCGCCGATGACGGCAGCGCTGTCACCGGCGTCCATCTTCGCGCGCGAGAGGCCCTTGACGACCACGGCCAGGGGCTCGATAAGGGCAGCCTGCTGGAAGCTGACCTGCGTCGGGGATGGGAATGGCCGTCCGCTCGCTCACCAGGAACAGCTCGGCGAAGGCCCCGGGCAGGTCCCCGCCCACCGTAGACCTTGCGGTTGGGAGAGAGGTCCGAATCTGGCCATTGCGGCAGGCATCGCAGCTGCCGCACCAGTGCATGGGCATGACGAAGACCCGGTCACCGGGGGCGACCGCGGTGACCGCCGGCCTCGACCGCGACGACCTCGCCGCTGGCCTCATGTCCCATCACGAGCGGCGCCACACGGCGGCCGTTTTTGCCGTCGTAGCCGTGTGTATCCGAGCCGCATACGCTCGCTGCCCTGGACACGCACCAGGACATCGTCCTCGCGCGCGATGACAGGGTCCGGTTGCTCTACGATCCCTCCAGCGTCAACGGTGCGCTGAGCAGCATCGCTTTCATGTCACCAGTCCCCCCTGTGGCCATCCGTGGTGCCGGACCCGATCTGTCGTTCAGGCGCGGACGGCCTTCACTCGCTGCACGTACTCGGTCAACATCGGTTCGGCGTCAGGGCCCAAACAGGTAGGGATGCCCGATCAGCACGATGTCAGCGCCTGCTGCCACAGCCGCTCTCACCACCGGCCGGGTCGAAGGTCACGATGCCCACCGGCACGTCGACGGCCGTCTTGGTGCGGGTGAGCATCTCGATGGTGTCGTCCGCATCCGGCTTCTCCGAGCCGGGCATCGCCACCGTAGTGAACGAGCACCACCTGCGCACCCATCTCCACGACCTCACGTGCGCGCTCGCACCGGATCGGGAGCCGCATACAAATCGACCACGACGGTGATGCCCGTCTCGGCCTGACCCTCGAGCGCCTGCCGGATGCTGGCGTCATGTGCGACGCCACAGATGGTGACGAAGTCTGCCCCCATCCTGGCCGCGGAGACGACGTACTTCCTGGCACCATCGACGATCTTGACATCGGCCAGCACGGGATCGTCGGGGAACGCCGCCTTGAACGGACTCGATCACCGACAGACCCTGGTACAAGCACCAGCGGCGTCCCGAACTCGAGAAGGTCGACGCCGGCACGCTTGGCCATGTGCCCGATCTCCGATGGCCTTATTTGACCGTGGGCACGTCGATGGAGACCTGCACGATGGGTGGCGGCACGGCCAAGAAGAGCCTGGAGTGCTTAGCCCGAACGAGGCAATTCTGTGAGAGCCCCACAGGGGCACCCGCAGCCAATGGCGTTGCTTGACGGTGTTGGAGTAGTCATGTCCAATCGTCCCTCAAGTGCCCCGGCATGGTACCCGCGTCTTACGGCGATGCCGGGACTTGCCTGCGGGACAAGTGTGCATGCAAGCATATCAGGGTCCGACGGACAGGTTATCAACGTAACGCGTGAGGAGCCAAGCAGAAGCCCATGAGCGAAACGTACTTCGAGTGGCTGCGGCAGGAGACACGCAGCCGCGTCTGGATCAACCAACCCCACCCCGCCGCCGAAGTACTTGACCTCTCCCTGGCACAGGGCGCTGTCGCCTGCACGACGAATTCCGCGTTCGGTGGAAACCTGCTCGGTCGGGCTCCCGGTGAGATTTGCCCAGACATCGCCGCCGTGGTTAGCCGGGGGTGCTCGCGGCGACGAAGCCGTGGCTCTCGTCCAGCGGCGATTGGTCGAGCGCATCCTGCCCGATTTCACCAACATCTATGAGCGCTCCAACGGCCGTGAGGGATGGGTCTCGATGCAGGGGGCACCGGAACTCGATACTTCGGCAGAGCCGATCCTCGCGGCGGCGCGCGTCGCCCGTTCTGTTGCCGCCAACTGCATCCCCCAGGTTTCCGCTGACCCTCCCGGGTCTCGCGGCTCTCGATGAACTGGTGCAGGACGACCAGCCGGTGCTCATGACGGAGGTCTTCAGTCTCGCCCAGGTCGCCGAGACCTGCGAGCGGTACCAGCGGGCATCGGCGCAGAGCGGCAACACGCCCGTGTTCATCATGGCCCCCATCACGGGGATCTTCGGCGATCACCTCAAGAAGGTCGCGGCCCGGGATGGCATCGACATCGCGCCGGAGGCCGTGCCGTGGGCGGGGGTCATCTGGGCTCGCGCTGCCAAGCGGTTGGTCGACGAGCGCGACTATCCGGTGCAACTTCTCTACGGTGGCGCCCGGACCACTGCCGACCTCACCGGCCTGGTGGGCGGGCCACATGCGGCGACCATCAACTGGTCGACCTACGCTGCGGCCTCGAGCAGATCCGGAACGTCGCGAGACGATTGCTGATCGGCGCCCGCGGCGATCGAGGAGCAGCTCTCGAACTCTTTCGATGATTTCCGCCGGGCGCTGGACGTCACTGCGCTGAGCCCCACCGAGTTCGAAGAGTTGGCCCCGTGCAGCACTTCAGGGATGCCTTCATCAGCGGCTGGAACGCGGTGCGTGAGGCCGTCGAAGCGGAGGCCGCGAGCGGCAGCCTGGACTAGCGGTAGACGCCGGCCTCCCGGAGGGCCTCGACCATGGCCACGATGTTCTCCGGGGGGACATCGGCCTGGATGTTGTGGACGGTGGCGAAGATGTAGCCGCCACCAGGCATCAGCGTCTCGACGTTGCGGAGCACCTGCTCACGCACCTGTTCGGGTGTGCCTCTCGGCAGCACTTTCTGCGTATCCACGCCTCCTCCCCAGAAGGCGATTCTCCCGCCCAAACTCCCGCTTCAGCTCCGGCAGGTCCATGCCCTCCGCGGTGAATTGGACGGGGTTGAGCCCGTCCACACCCGCCTCGATGAGGTCCGAGGATCAGCGACTTGATGGCGCCGTCCGAGTGCAGGAAGACCTTCGCCCGGCTGTTGCCGTGGACGAAGGCATACAAGCTCCGAGATACGCGGCTTGATCATCTTGCGCCAGAGGGTGCGGGGCGATCAACAGGAGCCATCTGGCTACCGTAGTCGTCGGCGTCGTAGATGACGTCGAGGATGTCACCGATCTCGGCGAAGACAGTTTCCCAGAAGCGCAACTTGATCTTAGGGTGCCTTGTCAAGGATGGCTCCGGCGAGCACCTGGTCCTGGACAAGGTCCATGAAGAACCGCTGGAATTCCCCGCATCCAGAGACGAGACTTCCAGCGTGCCTGCGATAATGCCTTTGCAGGCGGACGCGCGCTTCTCCTCGAACACCACGCGCTCGCAGTCAGCCCTGATGTTGGTGAACCGATAAGGGTCAGTCGGATTCCGGCCAAGGATATGCAGGCCACCTCCGCCGGCGTCTCCACGTCGGCCAATGGGCTGTGGAAGAGGTCGTAGTAGAGACCGCCCTCTCCCGGGCTGCCGCCAACCCATGCCGTACTCATCGGTGAGCTCACGGTACGCGCCGGCGTCCCCGATCTCGAGCTGCCAGCTGGGCAGGATTTTTGGTGGGCCTGTGGCCACGATGCCGACATCCGCCCCCCGCAGGCATCCCTGGACGTCGCGGTCGGTCCAGGCGAGGCCGAGGCGGATGTCCGCGACACCGGACGTCTGGCGACAGCCCCAGGTGCTCACGTAGGCGGCGATAGGCGACGTAGATGACTGCTGGTGACGAACGTACCACCGAAGTCGTAGGGCACCCGGTCAGGCTCTCGGTGGTCGAGGGCCGTGGGAGGACGCGCTCACGAGAGGTCAGGGAGCCCCTGCAGGGGCAGGCTGGTATGCGATGTGTGTATACACACCTTGCAAGTATACGCCCGGCGCCTGCGACATATGGGCGGCCCGCCGGCCGGTCGTCCTCAGCAGAAGACCGGCAGCAGTCAACTCCCGGACGATGAGCTCGACGGGGGTCTTCCTGCACCGTGGGGACCTCGTCACCATCGAGGACGCGGAAGAGCGTTGACGGCGGCGGCTCACCCCCAAGGTCGTAGTAGGAGAGCCGCACGGTCGTCAGCGGTGGCTGCAGGTGCTGCGCAAACTCCATGTCGTCGAAGCTGACCACCGAGAGGTCCTGCGGGATGCGGAAGGCCTCGTGCTGCCGCCACCTCGTAGACATCCAGCGCCAGGAAATCGGCGTTGCAGACGATCGCCGTCGGACAAGGCTTCTTAGCAGGATCGAGAAGGCGTTCCGCGGCAACACTTGGTCCTCGGCGAACACGCTCTGGACCGCGGAGACCAACTCCCGCCCCACGCGGATGCCGTGGCTGTCAAGCGCCTCGATGAAGCCCGCTTTGTGGTCGCGGTAGGTGTCGGTCGAGGCAGTTGCCGAGAGCAGACCGATACGGCGATGACCTAGGGCGACGAGATGTTCGACGGCACTGGAGCCGGCGGTTCGCGCGTCAGACAGCACTGCGGGTACGCCGGTGGCCGGGGGCGTGCGCTTGATGAGGACGGCTCCGATCTCCTGCTCGGCGGGAATGTCCACGACGCGCCAGTCCACGTCACCCGCGACACGGAAGAGCAGCCCGTCAACCGGCTGGTCGTGCAGCAGCTGGCGCAAGGCCACAGAGGCGGTCAGGGGATTATTCACGGGCAACACGGTCAGGAGTGCTTCGTGCTCCCACATTGAGGACGCGATGCCACCGACCAGCTGTCCGAAGGAGCCGCTGTTCTGGCGCCACGCACTCTCGCTATAGCCGATGATGATGACGGCGATGCGTAATGGCGACGCATACCGGTGACGAATGCTCCGAGGCCGCCGCGTCGCTCGACGATGCCCTCGTTGAGCAGGTCGAGGAGTGCGCGGCGCGCAGTGATCGAAGAGACGCCGAACTCGTCACACATCTCGCGCAACGAGGGGCTGCGCTCACCCTGCTTGAGCTCACCGGCCTCGATGCGGCGACCGATCTCATCGCGGATGCGAACGTACTGCGGGACGTAGGCGCTGGCACCTCGGCGGGAGCGTGACACGCCCGCAAGCATAGCGGGCGGTGGCATCGCGGAAGTGGACGAGCCTCTCGCCTCGCCTGCCCCTCCTTGCCCGGCCGGTCGCGATTAGTCCGCACTGGCGCCTCGCCTACGCCTTCAGGACGCCTAGCTCGTCCATCCACGCGAAGGCATCGACGTCCGGCGCACTGGGCTTGTACTCGCATCCGACCAGCCCCTGGTAGCCAGTCGCGGCGATGGCAGAGAGGACGTTGCGGTAGTTGACCTCACCGGTACCCGGCTCGGTCCGCGTGGGATGATCCGCGATCTGGTAGTGGCTGGTGAGATGCGCCATCTGGTGGATGGTCGGGATGAGCTCGCCGTGCGTGCGCTGGAGGTGATAGACGTCCAACTGGAACCCGACCCGGCCATCGAGCTGAGCCAGGGTCGAGCGGACCTGTCCGAGCGAGGAGAGGAGGAAGCCAGGTGTCTCGACGGGGTTGAGCAGCTCGGTGACCAGTCGCACACCCTGGTCGGCAAGCCGGCCCGCCGCCCAGCCGAGCTGCTCGACGAGACAGTCGTATTGCGCGGATCCGGTCTCGCCGTCGACCAGACGCCCTACAGTGCGTTCACCTTGCTTGCGCCCAGCCGTGCCCCGATCCGCGCGGCCTGCTCCACGCCGGCCTGGAATTCCTCACGCCGCCGCGGGTCACCGGCGAAACCGCGGTCTCCGGCCGCGAAATCGCCCATGGGCAGGTTGAAGAGGTCTACCTTCAAGTCGCGACGGTCCAGGGCTTGCACCAGTTCATCAAGGTCGGTGCTGTAGGGGTCCAGCAGCTCGATGGTCCGAACCCGGCCGCCGCGGCCCCATCGAGTGCGTCATGGAGCGGCAGCCCCGGAAAGTGGAACGCGATGTTGAGTGAGCAGCGGATGGGGCTCAGGCATCGAACGCCACCGGGAGGGACTCGAGGCCGCGATGAGTGACGCTAGCCGTCCATTCCAGCTCCTCTGTCGCGAGTGCCAGTCCGGGCAGGGCCAGCAGCGCCGGGAATGCGGTCGACCGGCCTCCAGTCTGGAGAGCGGGGCCCCCACGCAGAAGTGGACCCCCAACCCGAACGCGACGTGGCGGTTGGGCTTGCGTTCCATGCGGAAGGCGTCAGGTTCGTCGAAGACACGTGGGTCGCGATTGGCCGCGCCCAGCATGAGGTAAAGGAGCTGGCCCTCGCGTAACTGCTGACCGTGCAGCTCCGTGTCTTGAGCGATGCGTCGCCAACCACGCTGGATGGGGCTCTCGTAGCGAAGCATCTCCTCGATCGCGTTCAGGAGGAGGGATTCGTCCTGCCGCAGTCGTTGCAGGTCGTCAGGACGCCGCATGAGTGTCAGCATGCCGTTGGCGATGAGGTTCCGCGTGGTCTCGTGGCCGGCGATCATCAGTGTCGTACACATGGAGATCAGCTCAGCTTCATCCAGCCGATCACCGGCCTCCTCGGCCTCGACGAGAGCGGTGATGGATCGTCACCGGGATGCGCCCTGCGCTCCCGGCACAGGTCACCGAAGTAGTCCTCCATGGCCACGATCGCTTCGGCCGAACGCACCAGGTTCATCGACCGCAGCTTTGCCGGAACGCTGGATCCCGACCACACCGTCAGAGAGTCCAATGAGCAGATCGCGGTCGCTCACCGGGACCCCCATCAGCTCGGCGATGACGATGGCCGGCAGCGGGTAGGCGAACTCACGCTGGAGGTCCCCACTCCCGCGCTGGCGGAATCCCGCGATGAGCTCGTCGATGATGCCGGCGATGCGGTCACGAGAGCCCTCGACGACACGGGGCGTGAAGGCCTTGTTGATGAGCGGACGCAGACGCGAGTGGGCCGGCGGATCGGACTGCAGCATCCCTGATGCGTAGTGGCGCCGCAGCGGCTGGACGTACGGCGCAGCTTCGGACGGTAACTGGTCAAGGTAGACACTGAACCGGCCGGCATTCGAGAACCGTTGCGGCTCCTTGAGGATGGCCACGACGTCCTCGTGGCGCGTCACGATCCAGACGCCCCACGCATCGCTCCAGTACACCGGCGTTGCCTCACGGATGGCGGCGAGCGCGGGATAGGGGTCCTGGGCGTACTGCGCAGACGCCAACAGCGGATCGAAGACACCCGGCTCAGGGAGCGCCATGTTCGCCTCCTGGGGGAGCGGGGAAGACACGTGCCCATCGTGGCACGTGTCGGCGACAAAGCGGTTCGGACCGAGACGTCACGACTCGGTGTCTCGATAGCCGTGGCCGTCCGGGTCGCGGAAGTCGAACGAGACCGAAAGACCAGCATCCACGGGCACGACCGCCCCGGTCATGCCTGCCGACTGGTCCGTCGAGAGGAACCAGACGACGCTGGCGACCTCGTCGGCAGTGAGATCCGGCCCAACGGGTTGCGGGCGGCGCGCTCAGCGATCCATGCATCGGGTCGTCTGCGGTGCCCATGGCACGGCGGAAGGCCGGTGTGTCGGTCGTGCCGGGCGCCACGACGTTGGCACGGATGCCCTGTCGTGCGTATCCACGGCCAGGCTCTTGGCGAACTCGATGAGCGTCGCCTTCGTCGATGAATAGGCGATCAAGCCCTGCTCGGCCATCCAGCCGTTCACGGAAGAGACCACGACGACCGAGCCGCCGCCGCCCGCGATCATGTCCGGCAGGCAGGTCTTGGTGCCGAGGACGGCCCCGAAGAAGTTGTCGTTGAACTGCTGGCGCCAGTCTTCCATCTCCAGCGAAAGGACCGTGCCGATGTGCGCTCGGGCAGCATTGAGGACGAGAGTGGTTGGAGGCACCCCTACTTCACGGTAGGCATCAACGACGCGCGTCCAGGCTTCCGGATCGGCCACGTCGCCGACGACAGCATGGAAATTCGCGTGCGATGCCAGCGGCTCGGCAGGTGGAGACGTGGAGATCCGACGACCGACAGGCCCTCGTCGAGGAAGCGGCGAGCGCAGGCCTCCCCGATGCCCTTGGATGAGCCGGTGACGATGGCCAGTCGAGGCTCCATGGTTCGATCGCCTCCGGTGCGTGTAGGAAGTCGAGTGGGGATGTGGATGATGGCTCGATGGCGAGCCAGTCTGGAGGATGTGGCCGGCTCGCCCTCGGGAAAGTCCGAACCGACGGGTGATCGATGGGCGACCACCCGTCAGTCGTGCGCTGGGGCCTGACTAGTAGGCCGGCTCGAAGTCGGCCATGTTGTCGGGCGTGATGACCGGGGAATTGATGGGGATGTTGGGCTCGATGGTCTCACCGGCGAGGACGCGCAGGATGGTGTCCACGGCCAGCGTGCCGTCGATGACGGGGGACTGGTAGATGGTGGCCTGCATCCAGCCGTTGGTCATGAGGTCGAAGCCGTCGACGTTGCCGCCGATGCCCGTGAGCAGGATCTCGACCGGGCGTGACGCCGGACTGCTCGAGGCCTTCGGCCACGCCTGCGGCCAGGGTATCGTCCTCGGCATAGATCATGTCGATACCGTCGGCGCCGTACTTGGTGACGTAGTCACGCGCGATCTGCGTCGCGCTCTGTCGGGACCAGTCGGTTGGCTGGGTGTCGATGACGGTGACGTCGGGGCAGTTCTCAGCGACGGTCGACGTGAAGCCGTCGGTCCGCTCGACCGTGGCCGAGTAGCCGAGGGCACCCGAGACGATGGCCACGTTACCGCCGTCAGGCAGCAGCGTGTCACAGGTGTAATTGCCCATGATCTGGGCCTGGAGGGTGTAGTTGGGGCCGGTGAAGCCCTGCACAAGGTCCGTGCAGCTCACACCGGCGTTCGAGGTGAGTACCGGGATGCCCGCGTCCTTGGCCTCCTGGAGCACCGGACAAGGGGCTTCCAGGTCGGCGGCGATGAGGATGATGGCGTCCACACCCTTGGCGATGCAGTCGCGCATCTGGTCGACCTGAACGGCGGGGTCCTGCTCAGCAGACAGCACCGTCACGGCGATACCCATCTGGGCGCCGTAGTCCTGGATCTGCTTGTTGATGCGGGCGGAGTAAGGAGTCGTCGAGGCCGGTGCCAGCAGGCAGACGTCATACGTCATCTCCGCGGGAGCCATCGACTCGTCCTGGGCGACCGCGGGGACCGCGGAGGCCATGGCCGCGAACGCAAGCGCCGCGACGATGCTGAGGATCTTGAGGTTTCTCATCATCTTGATCTGAAACTCCTTGTTACATGTGCGAACCCTAAAGAGACCGGTGCTCGTGACTCCTCCGTTTCACGAGGCAAGACGGGTGTTCTCGCGGTGTCCTCCTCCTATCTTCGACCGGATTTCGCCGTCAATCGGCAGCCCGCGTGGATCCGAGCTGACCGGCGATGACGAGGCGCGTGCGCCACGCGCTGTAGAGGGAATCGATGAGTACGACGATGATGAGGATGGCGCCGAGGACGATGCCCTGGACGTAGACCTCCACGCGAGCCTGGTTCATGGCCGTGTTCACAAGCGCCAAGAGCAGCACGCCCATGAGCGTCTTGAGCATGGACCCCGAGCCACCCGTGAGCGCCGTCCCGCCGATGACCACCGCGGCGATGACGCGCAGGATGCTGTCCGCACCGACGACCGGCGACCCTGTGTTCAGGCTCAAGCCCAGGAGCGTCCCGGCGAGGCCACCACACAGGCCACTCGAGACGAAGGCCCCAAAGACATACGTCGAGGTCGGGATACCCGACAGCCGCGAAGCCTCCGGGTCGCCGCCGACGGCGTAGATGTTGCGACCTGGCGAACGAACAGTAGGAACAGGTGGGCGATGAACAGGAGCCCCAGGAAGATGAGGATGCGAGGCGTGAGGAAGGTGCCCAGCTGCTCCCACAGCGGCCCGAAGATGGCCCGGTCCACGCTCGGCCCGAACGAGGAATCGGCGCCACGGATGGGCGCGGCATTGGAGAGGGTCATGGCCATACCCGATCGTCAATCGCGGCCAGCGTGACGATGAACGAGTTGATGCCGAAGCGGACCACGAAGACACCGTTGATGATGCCCACCAGCCCGCCCGCCAGGATGCCGACGGCGGCGGCCGGCACCGGCCCCATATCGCCCTGCAGACCCAGGGCCACGACGCCGCTCAGCGCCAGGACCGAGCCCAGCGAGAGGTCGAGCTGGCCGGAAAGGATGACGATGGTCACCCCGACCGCCATGATGCCTTCGATCGACGCGCGAGCCAGCACGTTCTTCAGGGCCGGCACGCTGCGGATGTCGGGGATGAAGACCAGGGCGATGACGAAGGCGACAGCTAGGAAGATGTAGATGCGGTTCTCGGCGATGAAGCGCAGGGTCCGCGGGCTGATGGACGTCATCGGCGCAACCTCAGGTCGAGCATAACCGCGCCGACGATCAGCGCACCCTTGACGATGTTCTGGGATTCGGCGGGGAGCCCCAGCAGGACCATGAGGTTGTTGAGGACACCCACGATGAGCACGCCGATGATGGTGCGCGGCACCGTCCCGGCACCGCCGAAGATGCTGTTGCCTCCGATGGCCACCGCGGAGATGGCATTGAACTCCTGGCCGATACCGGCGTTGGAACGGGCGCTCTCGTTGGTCGAGGCCAGCAGGATGCCGCCGATGGCGGCGAAGGTGGCAACAGACGACGAAGACGGAGACCATCACGCGGCGGACCGGGGGACGGCAGCACGGGCAGCTGCATAGTTGCCGCCGTCGGGATCAGATCCAGCGGCCGAGCACCGTGTGCGAAAGGATGAGGTGCGCGACGACGGCGACGCCGGCAAGGACCCACAGCGGGTCGGGGATGCCCAGTGTCCGGTCCTGGGCGAACTGCGAGAAGTACCGCTCTCGCTGTAGACGATGTCCCCCTGGTGAAGATCAGGATGTCCGATGGCCGCGACATTCGTGCCCAGCGTGGTCAGTACCGGGTTCGTACGGAAGATGCCGATGAGGACGCCGTTCACCGAGCCCAGGATCATGCCGGCCACGATGCCGGCGATGACGCCGCCGGCGACGCCATGATGGGCATGAACGCCAGCGCGATGATGCCGACGCGGCCGTGCTGGCAGGATGGACGGATCGACGAAGCCGCAGTTGGTGGTCAAGCGGAGCATGCCCAGCGCGGCAAACCGGTGAAGGCAGCGACTGCCCGATGTTGGGCATTTTCTCGCTCGAGGAAATCGGTCGGAGGTAGGTGCCGCGCCACGGGCGGCGCGATGAAGACCAGGTAGATCGCGTAGTTCTGGACCAAGACGCGCGCGCGCGCCTGCCCCCTTCAGGGCACGGTCATGGTCGACTTCGACGCCGGGCTGCGTGGCCAGGTGGACCATGCTAGGCCGCCGTCTCCTGGCCGGTCGCTGCCATCATGGTGAGCTCCTCCGTGGCCTCGTCGGCGGGAGCTCGGCGCTGATCCGTCCCTCGTGGATGACCAGGTCGGTCGCTGGCCGAGAGGTGCTTCGGGCGGCTCAGAGGGTCGTGACGATGGCCGCGCCCTGGGCGGCCAGCTCCCCCGTCGGCGCGTCGATTTCTCCGCCTTGGCGCCCACGTCCACCCCACGGGTCGGCTCGTCGAGGAACAGCACCCGCGGCGTGGCCGCGGTCCAGCGGCCGATGACCACCTTCTGTTGATTGCCGCCTGACAGGGTGGCTACGGTCCGCTCGGGGTCTGGCGGGCGCAAGGCGAAGCGCTCGATGAGAGCGTTACGGTAGGCATCTCCATACGCTTGGTATTCAGCCCGACGCGAGCCAGCTCGGAGAGGATGCTCATGACCGCATTGCTGCGTACCGACAGGCCCAGCACCAGACCGTCGCGCTTGCGATCTCCGGCGCATCGCCATGTGCGCCTTGACGGCATCGCGTGGACTCCGGATGTGCACCTTCCGGCCATCGATCCAGACCTCACCGGCGTCGTGCGGATCGAGCCCGAAGATGGAGCGCGCCACCTCCGTCCGGCCCGCACCGACCAGGCCCGCGAGCCCCAGGACCTCGCCCTCACGGACCTCGAACGAGACATCATGGAAGACGCCGGAGCGCGCGAAGCCGATATCTTGAGCACGACCTCGCCGACCACGACCGTTCGTTTGGGAAGAGCTCAGTCACATCGCGACCGACCATCATGACCACGGATCTCGCCGGCAGTGAGCTCGCCGATGGGCTTGGAGCCAACGTACTTGCCGTCGCGCAGCACCGTTACCCGGGCGGCGATATCCATGACCTCCTTGAGCCGGTGGGAGATGAAGATGATGGCGATGCCCTCGTCCCGCAAGCGACCCAGCGTCTCGAAGAGCAGATGCGTCTCGTGCTCTGTCAGCGCCGAGGTCGGCTCGTCCAGGACCAGGACTCGAGGGTTCTGGCTGTACACCTTGGCGATCTCGACCATCTGCTGCTGGCCCACCGACAGGTCGCGGATGAGCAATCGAGTGTCGATCTTGGTCCCTAGCGCCTCAAGCAGGTCGGTGGCCTGACTGCGCAGCTTGCGACGATCGACGATGCCGAGGCGACCCACGGGCTGCCGACCCAAGTAGATGTTCTCCGCGACCGAGAGGTCCGGCACGAGGTTCAGCTCCTGGTAGACCATGCCGACGCCGCGGGCCTGTGAATCCTGCGGAGACGCGAACCTGACCTCCTGCCCGTCCATCCGGATGCTGCCGCCATCCGCGTGATACGCGCCGGCGAGGATCTTCATCAGGGTCGACTTGCCTGCACCGTTCTCACCGACGATGGCGTGGATCTCCCCGCAAGGCAGGTCAGGCTGACGTCGTCGAGCGCCTGCACGCCAGGAAAGCCCTTGCTGATGCCCTGCATCTCAAGGACTGGTGGCGCCATCAAAGAGGTGTCGGAGGATCCCCGGCTGCTGCCGCAGCCGACTCCTCAGGGGAGCCTGTATGCATGCGTGCTACCATACCGGCCGGAGCCACCCGCACAAGCCGATCGTGCGGCCCAGCGCATCCCCGACAGGCGAGAGCACCGGCCGCCGCGCCGGTGCCAAGGTGGAGGTAGGCAGTATGCAGACTCCCTGTTCTCGATCCGACTCGAGCCGGGCACGGAACAGGAGGACGACGTCGGCACGCGCAGGTCTGGCCGGAGATGGTGGAGGCCATGCACGCCTGCGGCATCACCAGTTCGACGGGCTTCCGACGGCCTTTCGGGGTCTTCTACTACGCCGAATGCGACCCTCATCCGGTGACCTGCTGACGGGCGCCTGAACCGCTGGAAGCGACCAGCGCTGGTCGGAGCACTTCAAGGGCATCGTCAGCGAACGGCTCACCGACGATGGCACGTTTCCGTCCTGCACTTCGTGTCGCATGTCGATGACCCCCCTCTCCTGTCCCGCCCTGTCCTGGCGAGGCGACGCGGCGCCTAGAACTCCACCGCGGCCCGAACGACGTCGCCCCGCGCGACAGCGGCGAACGTGTCGTCGATATCCCGTAGCGAGACTGCACGGTCGACGAGAGCATCCAGTGGCAGGTGGCCCTCGAGGTAGGCGCGCGCGATGGCCGGGAAGTCCCGCTGGGGACTGGCGCCACCGTAAGCGAGACGCCGAATGGTCTTGTTACCCATCATCGAGCCGAAGCGGACGGGCAGGTCGTCATCCAGCGTGACCTTGCCCAGCATCGTGAACTCGCCCCCGGGCCGCACCAGCTCGAAGGCCGCGCGCATGGCTGCAGGGTTGCCGGCCGCCTCGAGACATGGTCGGCGCAGCGACCCCGAGCTGAGGTCCCCGGATCGTCGCCAGCGGATCCTCGCGGCTGCTATCGACGACCACGTCCGCGCCGAGGCGCCCGGCCAGCTCGAATCGTGCTGCCGAACGTTCGATGGCCACGATCTTCGAGGCACCGGCAAGGCGACCGCCGATGATCACCGACAGGCCCACGATGCCACAGCCCACGACCGCGATGAGCGACCCCGGGACGGAGGCGGCGGGCGACTGCAGCGCCGGGACCAGGCCCGTGGTGAACACCGTAGCCGATGACGAAATCTATTCCTGAAAGGCAAGTCGACAGGCACCTTCACTGCCGCGGCCTCGGTGATGACGGCGTGGTCGGCGTGTGAGCCCACGAACATGAACTGGTCTCCTGACCGGTCCGTCGGCATCTCGGCCCGGCCAGCGGCCGTCGGGCAGCGTGCCCGCGCCGGCCGCCCGAGCGCAGGTCTCGCACAGCAGCGGCTGGCGGCGACTGCAGTAGAAACAGGACCCGCAGGCTGGGTTCCACGGAGCAGATGACATCATCACCGGGAGCGACGCTGTGGACGGGCCGCGCCGACCGCGACGACGACCCCTGCCCCCTCATGCCCGAGGACCATGGGCAGGGGCATGGAGATGGCGCCGCGCATCACCTCCAGGTCGGTGTGGCAGAGCCCGGCGGCACCCATGCGCACGAGCACATCGCGCGGCCCGGGCTCGGCTAGCTCGAGACGCTCGACGCGGGAGCGGATCGTTCACCCGTCTGAGCACTGCGGCGGAGACGTCGCATGGTCACGGGGTCCTCCCTGTCAGTGCGAGGATGCGGCTGGCCGCCGGGCGTCTCTCAGGTCAAACTCCGGCTCAAGGCCTGCCACGCCGGCCATCGGGCGACCAGCTCGGCGAGGGCCTCATAGCCCATGTCGGTCGGGTGGATGCCGTCTCCGGCTCGCGTCTGCAGCCGACCACCGTTCATCGTTGCCGAGGACATCGGAAAGGTGGCGAAGTACGGCACACCCACCCCGGCTGCCACAGCCTCGAGGCTCCGGTCGAGCGCGCGGATGTCCTCGTTGGCGGTGGCCTGCGCACCTGCTGGGGGATGAAGCCGCGGTCCGCGGCTTGTGAATGATCCATGGGTGCCGGTCCATGGATCAGCGTGCGGTACGTGCTCCGGCCCCTATGCCTCCGAGAGCAGACGGCTGGTGATGTCCACGGACGTCTCCACCGGGACGCGGCGCTCGGAGCGGCCATCGGGCCAGGTTCGGATGGTGCAATCGTTGAGCCCAAAGTGGAAGACCAGACCGCTGCCTGATAGCTCAGGCAGGCGCGCTGACGTTTCGCTGCGCCACCGGTCGGCCACCTCGGAGCCGGTCGCTGCAACCACTCGCGCACCCCAATAGTAATTCGTACATGGGTCAGGTCAGCACCAGCGGAGAGGGCGCCGGTTGCGAGGTGGCGATGCCAGCTGAGGGCGCGACGGTCACCTGTCCCGGTGGCGATCGAGTCGCCGACCACGCAGACCCGGAGGGAGTGGGCTGACGACACGGATGCGTGGTCAAGGTGCTCGACGTTCAAACTCGTGCCAAATCCCGCGACAGCGTCGCGATGCTGCTGTCGAAGCATGGTGTGTATGCGGGCATCATGAGTACAATACATGGGGCGGCGAGGGCGCGGCAACTCAGCGGCGATGACCATGTCGGATCAGTCCAGCTCCGCGACTCGGGCGGACACGCCTCACTAGGAGGGATCAATCGATGGCGGCAATGACCTCACGAGAGCGAGCGCTGGCGGCATTGACACACCGGGAACCAGATCGCGTCCCCATCCACCTGGGTACTCCACATGTGTGAGCCTCATCCGCCACGAGCCCTACGACGGCGCCCGCGCACTCTGGGCCTGCCCGAAGAGGACGACGCCGGTACCTTCACCGCCTCCGGGCTCGTCGTTCCCGGCGAGCGTCTCGCCAGCGCGCCTCGGAGCCGACTTCGTCGCGCACATCGGCCTGGTGTCGCTGGAGGCCTGGGAGCGGCTGGATGATGGCTCATTCCTCGACGAATGGGGCGTAACCTGGATGCGCTCGGGTGACGGCGAGCCGGCGGCGCTGGCCGGGCCGCTCGAGCGCGATGACATCACCGCGAAGGAGATACTCGACTGGGACGGCTACCCGGTGGCTGACGACCCGCGCCGCTACCCAGGCATGGTCGAACGAGTAGCCAGTCCGGGCCGATACGGACACGCCATCGTCTTCGATTTCCACTACGGAGTCGTCCGCGAGTGCCAACGCCTGCGCGGGTTCGCTCCCTGGCTGATGGACCTCATCGCGGACCCCGAGCGGGCCGAAGCCATCATGATCAAGGTCGTGGACACCATCTCCGCCATCGCCGAGCTCGCGCTCGACCAGGTGGGCGACGAGATCGACGTGTTCTGGTTCGCCGACGACATGGGCTTCCAGGACCGGCCTTACATGAAGCCGGAGATGTATCCAGAACTGGTCAAGCCCTACCACGCCCGTTTCCTGGAGCGGGTCCGCGCCAAGACCGATGCGTGATCATGATGCACAACGACGGCGCCATCCACGAGATGCTCGGCGACTACATCGACATCGGCGTGTAGGCGCTCAACCCGGTCCAGGTCTCGGCGGACGGCATGGGCGATACGGCCCTCTCAAGGCCGAGTTCGGCGACGACCTCGTCTTCTGGGGCGCCATCGACACCCAGCGAGTCCTGCCCTTTGGCACACCGCAGGAGGTGAAGGACGAGGTCAAGCGGCGCATCGAGACCTTCGGCCCGGCGGCGGCTACGTCCTCGCCCCCGGCCACAACATCCAGTCAGAGGTCCCACCGGAGAACGTAGTAGCCATGTTCGAGGCCGCCCTGGAGATGGTTCGTACCCATCGGCTGGATGTGATCGGCGCCGTGGGCTCTGCCAAGGTCGTAGCCTCGGCAATCGTCCTCACGCGCCAGCTGCCGTCTTCCATGCCAAGCTGCGTACCCGCGTGACCGCGGCCACGCCGGTGTCAGCGGGCCGGGACAGCCTGTATATTGGCATTCACACAGCTAGTGTTCGACGCACGAGCGAGGTACGCGCCACCACCCGAGGCGATGATCGATGACTCGAGCCACCCTTGACGCGCTCCTGACCGACCCCGGCTTCGCGCAGGATCCGTACCCGGCCTATCGGGCGCTGTCCGAGCAGGAGCCGGTGTACTGGAGCGATGCCTGGGGCGCATCACGTGACCCGGTACGACGACGTGGTGGAGACCTTGCGAGACCACGAACGCTTCTCCAGCAAGGGCCGGCTCCTCGAGCTCATCCACGCATTGCCTGAGGATGCCCTCGCCGAGGCGGGACCGTTGCGAGAGCACTTCTCAACGTCGGGCCTCATCCACACCGACCCGCCTGACCACACGCGCATGCGTGGGCTCATCAAGAAGGCCTTCTCACCGCGCGTCATCGCGGCCATGGAGCCACGCATCCAGAGCATCGTCGACCGACTGCTCGACGAGGTCGACCCCGGTTCGAGCTTCGACGTGGTGGCCGACCTGGCCTATCCCCTCCCCGCCATCGTGATCGCCGAGCTGCTCGGGGCGCGGCCCGAGCATTCCAATCGCTTCAAAGGCTGGTCCGACGGCATCGTCGCCTTCCAGGGTCAGGGCCGGGCCATCCCCGAGGCGGTACCCACGTCAGCGGCCGCGGTGACCGGGATGCGCGCCTATATCGGCGAGCTGATGACCGAACGTCGCGAGCAAGAGCGGGATGACCTGCTCGGCCAGCTGGTCAGTGTCGAAGAGGCGGGTGAGCAGCTCACCATCGAC
Organism: uncultured Chloroflexia bacterium; assembly: GCA_963778955.1. Classification (GTDB taxonomy): domain Bacteria; phylum Chloroflexota; class Limnocylindria; order Limnocylindrales; family CSP1-4; genus JAFMJV01. The sequence continues at coordinate 1,115,483 of CAVZWI010000001.1, read as the reverse complement.
GAGACTCATTCGACCTGTGTGACCTTCCTGATCGGCGGCCACGAGACCACCACCAGCCTCATCGCCAACGCTCTCTATCGATTGCTCACCAACCCCGAGCAGCTCGAGCGCGCACGGATGAGCGGCGGGCTGACCGGTGCGATCGAGGAAACCCTGCGTTTCGACAGCCCCATCCAGCGCACCTTCCGCAGGGTCACCGAGACGACGCAGCTGGGTGGCCGCGAACTCCGGGAGGACCAGATCGTCATCCAGCTCCTGGGCGCCGCGAACCGTGATCCTGACCACTTCGACCAGCCGGACGGCTTCGATGTCAGCCGCAAGCCCAACCGCCACATCGCCTTCGGCAGTGGCGTGCACTTCTGCATCGGCGCTCCCCTCGCGCGCCTGGAAGCGAGAACGGCGCTGCGCACGATCCTCGAGCGCATGCCCTCGATCGAGCTGGCCGACGAGCGAGTGGAGTGGCAGGACGAGAAGGCGCTCTTCCGCTGTGTCCGAGGCCTCCCCGTCAGGGCAGCGACCACTGTGATCCAGTCATGAGCATCTGGCTCAAAGGACTGACCGCGGCCCTCGCGACCGCCATGGCGGCGGCGACGCTGCCGTCGGCGGTCGTGGCGGCCGCCGATGTCCAGACGCCACGATTTATCGATGAGACAGCCTCGTCCGGGCTGCGACACGTCTACCAGTATCAGCCCACGCCGGAGGTGCCGGATGGCGGCTTCGAATTCGTGGTCGGCGGCGGCATGTCCGTGCTCGACTGCGACGACGACGGCCGGCCGGATCTGTACTTCGCCGGCGGCAGCGGCCCGGCCTCGCTGTACCGCAACGAGAGCGAGCCCGGTGGCCCACTGCAGTTCAGACGCCTGGCCGGCGACGAGACGGACTTGGCACAGGTCTCGGGCGCGTATCCGATCGACGTCGACAGCGATGGCCGTGCGGACCTCATCGTGCTGCGCCGCGGCGAGAACGTCCTGCTCCGGGGGCTGGGCGACTGCCGCTTCGAGCGGGCCAACGAAACTATGGGCCTGGACCCGGCAACGACTGGACCACGGCCTTCAGTGCCACCTGGGACGACGGCGCCGCGTTACCGACGCTCGCCTTCGGCAACTACCAGGCGGTGGACGGAATCCGGGCGCTCGCCGCGGGCTGCTCGGACCACCGGCTCTTCCGACCTCATACCGGACGCCACCACATATGGGCCCGCGCTCACGCTCTCGCCAGGCTGGTGTGCCCTCTCGATGCTGTTCAGCGACTGGGACCGCTCCGGCCGACGCGACCTGCGCATCAGCAACGATCGCGAGTTCTACGTGCAGGATGGCCAGGAGCAACTCTGGCGCATGGGCGACGGCGAGCAACCAACGCTGTATTCCGAGGAGGATGGCTGGCAGCGGGTCAACATCTGGGGCATGGGCATCGCCAGCCAGGATCTTCGGCGACGACGGCTACCCGGAGACCTATCTCACCAGCATGTTCGGCAACCGCCTCGAGACCCTGGCCGATGGTCCGGCGCAACCCAGCTTCGAGAACATCGCCAGGGAACGCGGCGTGGATTTGGGCCGCCCGGTCGCCGGAGATGATGAGCGGCCGTCGACCTCATGGCATCCCGAGTTCAAGGACGTCAACAACGACGGCCGCGTCGACCTGTTCGTCTCGAAGGGCAACGTCGATGCCATGCCCGATCGCGCCACGTCGAATCCCAGCAGCCTGATGCTGGGCACCCCGGACGGCCGGTTCGTCGAACGGACCAAGCAGGCAGGCCTCGTCGACTACGCACGCGGACGTGGAGCGGCGGTGGTCGATCTCAACCTCGACGGCCTGCTCGATATCGTCGAGGTCAAGCTCGGCGAGCCGGCCGAGGTGTGGCGCAACGTCGGCTCCGGGACGGTCCAGGAACCTCGACCGATGGGTCACTGGCTGGCTGTCGGTCTCGAGCAGGAGGGCGACAATCGCGACGCCGTCGGCGCCTGGATCGAGGTCAAGAGCAAGGGCCGCACCCAGCGGCTGGAGGTGACCATCGGGGGCGGGCATGGCAGTGGCCAGCTTGGGCCGCACCACTTCGGCCTGGGCCAGGCGAAGAAGGTGCAGGTACGGGTGCAGTGGCCGGACGGCGAGCGGGGCCCGTGGCAGCTGGTCTCTGCAGATGCGCAGGTACTCATCCGACGTGACGCTCAGCCGCTGGTGCTCGACCCCGCCGCAGTCCTGAGTGGCACTCCGTCCACGGCTAACGCCGTCGACGCTGTCGACACCGCCGACGAACCCGAGACACCGATCTCGCCCGCGGTCGAGCCTCTCGAACCGATCGACCCCGCCACCTGCGTGCGCAGCGCCGATCCGGGCAAGTCGGTGGCGCGGCTCTGGGACGAGGCGCTGCTCGATGCCATCCGCCGTGATTTCCCGGCCCCTACGGTGCACGCACGCAACCTCTATCACGCGTCCGCCGCCATGTGGGATGCCTGGGCGGCCTATGATCCGGTCGCGGACGGCGTCTTCGTCACCGAGAAGGCCACGGCGCGCGACCCCGCCGCGGCCCGCGACAAGGCCGTCAGCTATGCCGCCTATCGGGTGCTGTCGCACCGCTACCGGGAGGCCGTCGGCGGCGAGGTCAGCCTGCATGAGTTCGACGAGCTGATGGCCGCCCTCTGCTACCCCACCGATCGCACCGGCACGCGTGGCGACTCGGCGGCCGCCCTGGGCAACCGCATCGCCGCCACCATCATCGAGGCCGGCCTCAAGGACGGTTCACGCGAGCAGCACGGCTACGCCTACCCCAAGCAGGGCTACCAGCCGGTCAACGAGCCCATGGTCGTGGCGGAATCCGGGGACGGTCATGAAGGACCCCAACCACTGGCAGCCGCTGGCGCTCGCGACGGCCATCGCCCAGAACGGCCAGCTCCTGCCCTTCGGACCGCAGCACTTCGTGGGCCAGCACTGGGGCCACGTCACCTCGTTCGCCCTACCGCCGTCCGACACCGGCGTGCCCGTTGACCCGGGGCCACCGCCCTACCTCGGCGACCCGGCCAGCGACGCCGAGTTCAAGGCCATGGCCGAGGAGGTCGTCGCCTTGAGCGGTCAGCTCGATCCGCGCGACGGCATCGTCATCGACATCTCGCCCGCGACCCAGGGCGGCAATCCGCTGGGCACCAACGATGGCACCGGGTACGCGCAGAACCCGGTCACCGGCGAGCCCTACACGCCCGAGCCGGTGCTCCAGGCCGACTTCGGCCGCGCGGTGGCCGAGTTCTGGGCCGACGGACCCAGCTCCGAGACACCGCCCGGCCATTGGAACACGCTCGCCAACGCCGTGACCGACTCGGCCGGCTTCGAGCGTCGCATCGGCGGCAGCGGCGAGGAACTGGACCCCCTCGAGTGGGACGTGAAGATGTACCTCGCGCTCAACGGCGCGGTGCACGATGCCGCGGTCGCCGCCTGGGGCGCGAAGGGCTATCACGACTTCACGAGGCCCATCGCCATGATCCGCTACATGGGCGGCCTGGGCCAGTCGAGCGACCCGGACCTGCCTTCGTACGACCCCGAGGGACTGCCGCTCATCCCCGGCGAGGTCGAGCTCATCACCCCCGAGTCGGCAGCCCCCGGTGAGCGCCATGCGCACCTGGCCGACCACATCGGCGAGGTCGCCATCTACGCCTGGAGCGGTGGCCCCGACGACCCCGTCAATGACCTCGGTGGGGTGGAGTGGATCCGCGCGGTCGAGTGGGTGCCCTACCAGAAGGCGACCTTCGTGACGCCGGCCTTCGCCGGCTATGTCAGCGGGCACTCGTCGTTCAGCCGCGCCGCGGCCGAGGTGCTCGCGGCGATGACCGGGAGCGCGTACTTCCCCGGCGGGATTGGCACGTGGACCATCCCGGCCGGCTCGCTCAAGTTCGAGCGCGGTCCGGAACAGGACATCGTGCTGCAGTGGGCGACCTACTTCGACGCCTCGGACCAGGCCGGCATCAGCCGGCTGTGGGGGGGTATCCACATCAGGGCCGATGACCTCAACGGCCGCGTCATGGGCGCCGCCTGCGGACGCGAAGCCTGGGCCCTGGCCAATCGCTACTGGGACGGCAGCGCCCGGGCCTGAGCGGGGACGGTCCGGCGGTCGGCGACCGGGAGGCGCTGCTGACCTCGTTCGCGCTCGTCGAGGGCCTCGAGCTTGGCCACCTTGCGAGCCGAGCCACCACCGGCGAACTCCCCGTCGAGCCAGTGGTCGACCAGCAGCGGGGCCACGTTCCAGCCCACCACCAGGCTGCCCAGGCAGAGCACCTGGGCGTTGTTCGACTTGATGGCCCGTTCCGCGGAGTAGGATCGGTCACGGGGGCAGCACGCACGCCGTGGACCTTGTTGGCCACGATGGCCATGCCCAACCCCGTGCCGCAGATGAGCACCGCCCGCTCGACCTCGCCCGCGGCCACGGCGCGGGCCACCGGCTCGCCGACATCGGGATAGTCGACGTCCTCCCTGCCTGCAGGCCGAAGTCGATGACCTCGTGGCCCCGATTGATGAGGTGTGCCTTGATGAGGTCGCTTAGCTCGACGGCGTTGGCGTCGGCTCCGACCGCGATACGCATTGGGGGTCAGTCCTCCATCGGCTGGGACCGGAATTGACGACTCCCGAAGATCCGCCGGTTGTTGCGACGACCGCGAGAACCTGCCTTGATGCTCCTATAGATGTCAAGCTGACCCCAGCCCGGATGCTGGAGCAGTCGACGTCTGCCCAGCGGCGCTCAGCAGACCGAAGATCTCCCGGGCGACATAGCGCTTCAGGCAACGCATGACCTCGGCTTTCGTCTTGCCCTCGGCGGTGCGGCGGGCCATGTAGGCCTGGGTGGGCTGGTGCCAGCGAAGACGGACCACGACCACGCGGTACAGGGCGGCGTTGGCTTGACGGTCCCCGCCGCGGTTGAGGCGGTGTCGCGTCGTCTTGCCCGACGAGGCCGGGATCGGGCTTGATCCACAGAGGGCGGCGAAGGCGGCCTCGGAACGCATCCGCGAGGGGTTGTCCCCGGCGCTGACGAGGAGGGTCGCCGCACTGTCAGGACCCACGCCGAACGCGGCGAGCAGCCCGGGCGCCGAGCCGGCCATGAGCCGCCCGATCCCCACGTCCAACTCCTTTGCCTCGTCCCGGAGCGCGAGGTTGCGACGGGCCAGGCTGCGCAGCGCGACCTTCGCTGCCGCCGTCGGTGAGTCGAGCACACCGGGACGGAACGCGGAACAACGGTCGAGCAGGCGCGGGTCGACAGACCGCGGACGGACTCACGCAGCTCTGCGGGTGCCGTGACCAGCAACGCCTTGATCTGGTCGAGCGACTGGGTCCGTGCCTTGACCGCCGAAGCCCTGGCCACCTTGAGCATGCGGATCATCTCGACGCTCCCATCGGCCCGCTTGGGGATGCCGACCGCGGTGCCGAGAGGACCGAGCGAGCCGCCATCTCGGCATCGATGGATCGCCTTGCCGAGGCGATATCGGGTGGCCCGATCGGGGCGGTTCACCTCGACGATGCGGTGGCCGAGGCCGTCGAGGTAGCGGGCCAGACCCGCCCCGTAGCAACCGGTGCCCTCGATCCCGAAGGCCTCGACAGCACCGAGTCCGGCCGCCCACCGTTCGAGGTCAGCGTAACCCGCCGGTGTCGTCGGCAGGTGCAGCTCCCCGATGCGAGCGCCGAGCCAGTCGAGCGCGACCGCGACGTGGACATCCTTGTGGGTGTCGACGCCGACGGTGATGTGGCGTTCCGCCGCCCGGTGCGTCATGCTGCTCATGGTCGTCTCCTCCGTCCTGCTCGATGGTGGTGATGGCCACGGCCGGAGGGCGAGCGGACAGGACTGCGATGGGGCCTCTTGTCCAGGCTCCTATGAGGTCACTGCTCGTCTTGCCGGCGACCAGCGCGCCATCCGGGGCACGGGTCGACAGATCAAGCCAAAGGCACGGAGCCAGTCATTTCCCTGGGTCAGGCCCGGCCCTGGATAGCGCGTATCCCATCATCGCAGTCATTCCCACGGAATTTACCGGCAGCCGAATGTCGGCGTCGCGAAATCGCCCAGATGACCACGATGATACGGTCAGCCCGGCCGAGCCCGGTTCCATCGACCCGCGAAGTGCGCCAGCATCAGCGTCCGCGGACAGGCACACTCGAGCGATGGCGCAGGGCGCGGAGCTGCTCATGGGCGTGGACATCGGCACGTCCTACTCCAAGGGCGTCGTATCGACGTTGGATGGCACCGTCGTGGCCCGGGCCAGCCGGGCGCACGATGTGTCGATGCCCCACCCGGGCTGGGCCGAGCACGATGCTGACGCCGTCTGGTGGAATGACCTCTGCACCATCACCAGGGAGCTGACGGCGGCGGTCGATGCGGACCGTGTCGTGGCGCTGGGCGTCAGTGGCCTGGGACCGGCATTCGTGCCCCTAGACGCCCACGACCGGCCACTGCGGCCGGCCATCCTCTACGGCATCGACACACGCGCCTCGGCAGAGATCGAGGAGCTCACCGAGCGCTACGGTGCCGAACGGGTCTCGAGCGATGCGGCGCCCAGGTCACCAGCCAGTCGGTCGGCCCCAAGGCCCTCTGGGTCCGGCACCATGAACCCGAGGTCTGGGCCCGGACGCGGCGGTTCGGGATGGTCGCGTCCTACCTGGTGCTGCGCCTGACCGGCGAGTACGTGCTGGACCATCAATCGGCCAGCCACTGCACGCCGCTCTCGACCTCGACGAGCGCGCCTGGATCGCGGACCGACTGGACGATGTCACTCCCGGGCTCAAGATGCCGCGCCTCGGCTGGGCGTCGGACCCGGCAGGCACCATCCGGGCGCCAGCGGCCGACGAGTGTGGGCTTCGTGCGGGGACCCCCGTCGCGGTCGGCACCATCGATGCCTGGGCCGAGGCCACCAGCATCGGTGTGCGCATGCCCGGTGAGGCCATGCTCATGTACGGCACGGCCCTTACCCTGGTCCACATGCTGGCCCCGTTCCGACCGGTGCCCTCGATGTGGGGAGTCGTCTGGGGCGTTGCCTGGCACCTCGGACCCTGGCCGGCGGCGTCACCACCGCGGGGGCGCTGACCGAGTGGCTGCGGCGTTTGGTCGGTGAGGTGCCCTACGAGACGCTGCTGGCTGAAGCCGCCGAGGTGTCGCCCGGTTCGGATGGGCTCATCGTGCTCCCCTACTTATGGGTGAGCGCAACCCCTTCTACGACCCGGACGCGCGCGGGGTATAGCCCGGCCTGACGCTGCGTCACGGCCGCGGGCACCTCTACCGGGCTATCTTAAGGCTCCGCCTACGGTGCACGCCACATGCTCGAGTCGCTCGCCGGGGCGGGCAGATACCACGCCGGCTGGTGGCCGTCGCCAGCGCAGCGGAACGACGCATCCCCTCTGGCCGCAGATCGTCAGCGACCACCGGCATCGCCCAGCAGCTCCCGCCGAGACCATCGGGGCAAGCTACGGCGATGCCTTGTTCGGTGGCATGGCCGCGGGCCTGCTCGGCCAGGACACCGACTGGTCGAGGGTCGCGTCTTCAGATTCGCCGACCCTGGCCGCCTGCGGGGTCTACGCCGACCTCTACGGCTGGTTCCGACAGCTCTACCCGGCCACGGCCGAGACGGTCCACGCCCTGGCCCGGTTCGCCAGGGAACGGGGGCTGCAGCAGGGAGGAGGGAGCGCCCGATAGACCTCCCGAAACCAGGGGCTGTGTCCGGGCGAGGGCTGGCTCACGCGGTGGATCAGCATCACTCGGTGGTCAAGTCGCGTGGGGCTGGACTAGCACTCTCTCGACTTCGAAGGTGACCACCTTCTCTTCCCGGCGGGCCTCCTCAGCGGCCCAGACGATGCGATGGGTGCGCAGGCTTTCGCGCCGTCGGTTGGTACCCGCAACGATTCCCCACTCCGCACCGCGCCGACGAAGGCGCGGATCAGACCGATGTCACCGCCTGAGTGTCCTGCGGCGGCGTCCTGCTGGCTGATCTCGTCTTCGAGGATCGGGACCATGGTCACCGAACGATCGAGGAAGCGGTAGACCTTCAGTTCGTCACCGGCCACTTCCAGGTGACCCTTGGTGCCACCGATGCGGGTCTCGCGCCCACCCATGGGCGTGAAGGCGGACATCAGGAAGCTGGCCACGACGCCAGACTCGTACTCGATGTTCACAGCCTGGTGGTCGAGCACATCGTTGTCCGAGTGGTACACGCAACGGCCATAGGGGCCGGTCTCAGGGCAGCAACCAGCCCTTCCGCGGTGCGCACATCGGTCACCGCGCTGACCGGCCGATTCACGATTAGGCAGATCGAGATAGGGCAGGTAGGCACGCTTGGCGGAGAAGGGACAGTCGGGCTCGATGGTGCAATCCAGACATCGCTCCCCGGCACCATCCGGGGCTCGCTCCGGTCGGAACTCGTAGAGACCGCCGAATGACGAGACCCGCACGGGCCTCGAACGCACGAGATGCGATAGCCAGTCGATGTCATGGCACGACTTCGCGAGCAGCACCGATGCCGACTGCTCTTCATTGCGCCAATTCCCGCGCACGAAGGAGTGTGTGAAGTGCCAGTCCCCGATCGGCTCGAGGTGTTGGATGGAGACGATCTCCCCGATGCCGCCAGCACCAAGCTGCGCCTCGATCGCCCGGGTCAGGGGCTGGTAGCGCATGACATGTGCCACCGCGAGGTGAGCACCACGTCGCTCTGCCGCCGCGACGATCATCTCGGCATCCGGCTCGTTCGGCGCCATGGGTTTCTCGAGCAGGACGTCGTAGCCCAGGTCAAGGAGCGCGACCGCCGGATCCCGGTGGAGCCGATCGGGGGTCGCGACGATCGCAGCCATGGACAAGCGGCCACGCGCAGCCAGGTCAGACCAGTCATCGAAACAGCGGTCATGGCTCACGCCCACCACATCCGCCAAGCGCTCACGACGCTCGCTGGATGGATCGGCGATAGCCACGATCGTGGCCCCTTCCCGAACAACCAGCTCGGCGTATTGGCTGCCGCGCTGCCCTGCGCCCACGATCACCAGGCTGACGTCACCGAAGCGGTTCACGGCGCAGTCTCCATCAAGGGCGGGAGGATGTCATCAACGGCGACCGGATGTCACGGCGGTGGCGGAAGACCCGTCGCAGGCGACGCTCTTCCACTGTGTGGCGTCCGGATCAGACATGACCTCACACAGCCGGGCCACGTCCTGCGCATGATACTGCGCCAGCCACTTCCGTCCGCTGTCCGGCAGGGCGACCTTGTCCGTGGACCTCTTGCGCGCCTTGGTGATCTCCTGGACCGACGCGTGGCCGATGAGGTGTGCCTTGATGGAGTCCTTGAGCTCGACGGCGTTGGCGTCGGCTCCGACCGCCGATACGCATTGGGCGTCAGTCCTCCCATCGGCTGGGACCGGCATCTACGACTCCGGCCGGGCCAGACTCTTCCAGAGCGAGACGTCGAGGTCCGGCATCAACTCCTGCAAGCGGGTCACGTCGGCGGCGTAGCGGGTCGCCAGCATGCGGCGCGTCTCCACCGACACCTCCACCTGGCTGGTGGCCTTCTTGCGGGCCCGCGAGATCTGCGCCGGCGTGACGTGTTGCGGGCGCAGCCCCAGGAACTCGAACGTTCGATTCAGCTGACCCTGCGGATCGGCCACGCACTGCTCGTATTGCAGCAGCAGGAACTGCTCACGTGGGAAGTGCGTCAGCCACCACTCGAGCTGGTCGGCATAGCGGCCGCGGTCGATGGCTTCCACGATACGGTGCTCTCGCGTGCCCACCAGGCCACCACCGACCTCACCCTTGAGCGAGCCCGACCGCTCCAGCAGACCGACGCCAGAGACGAACCGCGCCACCGGATCGCGCATCAGCACGATGAGCTTCACCTGCGGCGCGACCTCCTTGAGCATCGGCGCCACCCACGGCTGGTACAGGTAGCCCGGCGTCTTCTCCCCGGCCAGCGAGCCGGTCGGGCGCGGGAAGTAGCGCCGGTAGCGTTCGAACTGCTTCTGGTTGGGCCAGCGGTCCCAGAAGTGATCGAAGAAGTGGAGTTCGCGCTTGCCGCGCGGCGGCCGGTGGATCTGCACGTGCGTCTCCATCAGGCCGTGCCACCAGGTGGTGCCGGACTTCTGGGCGCCGATGATGACGAAGTCGGGCGGGCCGGTCTGCCAGTCGGGCGGATGCTCGGGCACCGGCTGGAGTCGGTCATAGCGTGAATGCAAGTGTCCGCCGGTAGCCTTCTCGTCGCGCCGACGGGTCGCGAAACGGACGGCACGGCGACGCGCGCGCGTGAATGTCGAAACGTTGGGGATCTTCCTGCTCATGGTCGCTTCCAGCCTAGCCGACGCGGCTGTGATGGTGTCTCCACGCCAGCCATCTGCGCCGCCGAGCCGGCCGGCGTCTCTGCAGTGGCCATCGAGCGCAGTGCCGCGACATTGCCGACATCGTGCCCGGCTCGCTCGGACAGCAGCCAACGCACCTCCAGCAGGTCGCAATAGGTCTGCACGTGGTCGATGTCGTCACCCAGCGCATCGATGAGCTGCGCCACCACCGGCTCGAAGATCTCCAGCGTCCAGCGCGCGCCGTCGTGCCGCGTCAGGGTGCGCCCGCTCTCGCCCTCCTTGGAATCCCAGTCACCGGCCCAGCCCAACCCTGCCCAGGCGGTGAGGTCGTTCAACAGGATGGCCGACTGCCCCTCGCCGGCCTCGATGCCGGTGAGCTGGCGCAGGCGACGCGAGTGATAGTCGCGCCCGGCCACGGCCACCCGCAGCCGCAGGTCCTCGGTCCCGTCCTCGCCCGGCTCGAGGATGACCTCGTCGACCACATAGCCCAGCTCATGCAGCGCCTTCAGCCGCTTGTCCACGCGGTAGCGCTTGTCGGGGTGGATGGTCACGTCCTGGTGGAGTACGTCCCAGAGCCGCTCGTAGCGGTCGCGCAGGGAGAGGGCCGCCTCGAAGTCGTCGTCGATGTCTTCGATGGACTTGCCGTTGAGCACTGCCATGTCGGCCAGGTCCCCGGCCACGTTCTCGATGGCGATCTCCAGGTCGGCCTCACGCTGCCCATCCGAGAGTCGCTCGTGGATCTCGCTGGTCTCGCCGTCCACGAGGAAGGCCTGGAGCCGCTGTCCGTCCCGCATGAGCAGCGTGTTGGCGAGCGAGCAGTCACCCCAGAAGACGCCCAGGCGATGCAGCTCGACGAGCAGGCCGGTCATCGAATTGAGGAGTTGGTCCCGATAGCGCTTGGCGCCCTCGGGCAGGCGCATGAAGAGGCGGCGGAACTGGAAGGAGCGCGCCAGGTAGCGAGTCAGGATGATCGAACTGGCGTCGCCACTGCGCGTGACCAGGCCGCGGGCCTTGACCGAGAGCGCACCGCGCGCCTCCAGTTCACGGAGAACCTCGTACTCACGCTGGCCCACCTCGAGCGGCAGTTCCTTGAGGGCGGTGATGTTGCCGCCGACGATCACGAAGCGCACGGTATGTCGGCTGGCACCGACCGGCAGGTCCACGAACTCGATATCGGGACTCGACCAGCGGGCCAGCGGCGCATCCCAGGGCATGGCCACGAAGTCCTGGTTGCCATCGCGGAAGCGCATCGTGATGCGGCCGGGGTCGTAAGGCTCGCCGTCCGGCTGGTCAGGTTCGGCCGACGGTGAAGCAGCGGCCCCGCGCATGGGCTCGCCATCCCAGATCAGCGTCGCGTCGCTGAAGGGCTCGTGCGCGACTCGTTCATCCATCGGGCGCCAGTCTACGGGCAATGGCCGATGGAGCGGATACGATTAGGACCCACCACGCTCGACCACGGAGTCTCCCCTTGACCGACCTTGCCCCACCACCCCAGCTGCCCGGCCCCTTCAAGGGTGTGGTCTTCGACATGGACGGGCTGCTGGTGCACACCGAACGACAGTGGCTCAGGGCCAAGATCATCCTCTTCGAACGCTACGGGGCCGACTTGACCGACGCCGACAAGGCCGCCGTCTTCGGGGCCGCCGACCTGCAGTCGGTCACCTACTTCGCAGGGCGATTCGGCATTCTCGCCGAACGTATCCCGGATCTCCAGGATGAATACCTCGCCATCATCGGTGACCTCATCGACGACGGCGTGGAGTTGACCGATGGCTCGACAGAGTTGATCGGCCGACTGAAACGCGACGTGCCCGTGGGCCTGGCCTCCAACACGCGCCGATCGCTGGTCGACCGGGTGCTGCGCCAGACGCCCTTCGGCCGCTGGTTCGACGCCGTCGCCACCGGTGATGAGGTCGCACCCAAGCCCGCGCCCGACGTCTACCTGCTGGCCTGCGAGCGGTTGGGCGTCGATCCCACGTCGGCCGTCGCCGTCGAGGATTCACCGACCGGCGTCAAGGCCGCCCAGGCGGCAGGCCTCGCCTGCATCGGCGTGCCCAGTGATGCCAACCACCCGCTGCCCGAGGCCGACTACGTGGTCGCTTCGCTCGCGGAGCTGCTGTAGGCGGCCGGTGATCAGGCAGGGCATCCGCGTCGCCGTCATCGCGGTGGCACTCCTGTTGACGGCGCTGCTGGTGCCGGACATCACCATCGACTGGGCCGATGACGCGGCGAGCATCGGAGTCTCGCTGCTGGCGCTGGCGCTGGTCTTCGGGCTGGTCAACGCGTTCATCCGGCCCATCGCCCGACTCGTCAGTATCCCCTTGAACATCGCCACGCTGGGCCTGTTCTCGGTCGTGCTGAACGCGGCCATGCTGCTGGCGGTTGCCTTCCTCGTCGACCTGGCCTGGGGTCCGCTCATCGTCATCGGCGGCTACCCACCCGACCTGGGCCTCCAGGCTCTCATCACCGCCGCGGTCGGCTCGTTCATCATCAGCACCGTCTCGACCGCATTGCTGGTCCTCATCCCCGAGGGCTGAAAGAACCGAGGAGGGAAGGCATGGGTGCTCACGATCGCCGGCTCATCAGCTCGGACTCGCCCTACGAGGAGCCCATCGGCTTCAGCCGTGCCGTGCGCGTCGGTGACCAGGTGCTCGTGGCCGGGACCGCCCCCGTCTGGCCCGACGGCCAGGTTGATGCTGACGTGGAACGGCAGGCCGACCGCTGCATCGAGATCATGCTCGACGCGCTGGCACAGGCCGGGGCCTCGGCCGCGGACGTGGCGCGCACCCGCATCTACCTGGTCGATACCGCCGACTGGGAAGCCGTGGGGCGCGCGCACGGCCGAGCGTTCGGTGCCGTCAGACCGGCCTCCACGATGGTCGTCGTGGCCGGCCTCCTCGATCCGCGTTGGAAGGTGGAGATGGAGGCAGAGGCCATCATCGAGCCCGAGATCGGGCGCTGACCGACCCGGGCTGGTGGGCTAGATTAGGGGTCATGGCGCGCCACATCATGGACTTCGATCTGCCCGACCGCTTCGCCACCGGGACCGTCGGCGAACCGGGCGATCGCACGTTCTTTCTGCAAGCGGTGCAGGGGCGACGGGTGGTATCGGTGATGCTTGAAAGGGAGCAGGTGTCGATCCTCGCGGACCGCGTCCTCGCCATCGTCGATGAGATCGAGCGGCGCGGCCTGGCAGCCATCGACGCCGGACCTGCCGGCATCCCAGACGAGCGACCGTTGCAACAGCCCTTGCTGGAGGAGTTCCGGGTGGGCACGCTGGTCATCGCCTGGGATGACGATATCGACCGGCTCATCGTCGAGGCTCGATCGATGACCTTCGACGCGGGCGCCGGCGAGTCGGCATTGCGGGAAGGTGACGAACCCGACGAGGACGACATCCCCGACGACGCACCCATCGGGCCTGACGTCCTGCGCGTGCGGCTGACCCCGTTCATGGCCCAGCAGTTCGCGCGCCGCGCCAACAGTGTCGTGGCCGGCGGCCAGCCGGTGTGCCCATTCTGTGGCCGGGTCCTGCAGCGCACTGGCCACTTCTGCCACCGCGACTTCGAGGACCTCGTCCACTAGCCCCCAGCACCACCACAGGTCAAGGAGTGGAAATGCGCCAGTCGTTTCGAGTCTTCGCGATATTGCTCATGGTTTCGCTCGCCGGGGGCATGCTGGCCTCACCAGTCGCCGCGGCCCGCAGCAAGGTGTCACTCAAGCAGGTGCTCGGTGGCTACGCGCGACCGGTGCTGGTCACCCATGCCCCCGGCGACGGCCGCGTCATCTTCATCGTGGAACAGACCGGCAAGATCAAGCGTGCCACGTTCGAGGGCGGCAGCTGGAAGAAGCTGGGAACCTTCCTGGACCTCAGCAACAAGGTCAACGATCCTGCCACCGCAGGTGGCGAGCGCGGTTTGCTGGGTCTCGCCTTCCACCCCGACTACCAGTCCAACGGTGTCTTCTACGTCGACTACACCCGTGCCGCCAGTGGTGCGAGGAACGGCGACACGGTGGTCGCCGAGTACCGCCGCCAGAGCGCAGGCTCGGGCGATCCGGGCTCGGCTCGCACGCTGCTGGTGATCGACCAGCCGCAGGCCAACCACAACGGCGGGCACCTGGCCTTCGGCCCGGACCGCATGCTCTACATCGGGACCGGTGACGGCGGCGGTGCCGGTGACCCCAGTGGCAACGGCCAGAAGCTCAACACGCGTTTGGGCAAGCTGCTGCGCATCGATCCGCGCGATCCCGATGGCGCCGGGCCACGACGCTACCGCACCCCGAGCTCCAACCCGCGCGTCGGCAAGTCCGGCATCGACGATATCTGGGCCTGGGGCCTGCGCAACCCCTGGCGCTTCTCGTTCGATCGCAAGACCGGAAACCTCTGGATCGGTGATGTGGGCCAGAGCCAGCGGGAAGAGGTGGATCGCGCACGCGCCAACGTACGTGGCCGGGCGGCCGGCAAGGGCAGGAACTTCGGCTGGAGCCGCTGCGAGGGCACGCGTCGCTATCCGGGCACCAGCCGGCGCTGCACCTTCGGTGTGCCACCGATCAACGACTATCTCCATGGCAACGGCCGCTGCTCGGTCACCGGCGGCTATGTCCATCGCGGGCCCGACGCGCCGGCCTGGCGTGGGCTCTACGTGGCCGGCGACTTCTGCGGACGGCTGTTCGTCCTCGACCAGAAGGGCCGGGTCAAGGCATCGCGGGTCACCGACCGCCGCATCGCGTCGTTCGGGGAAGATGCCGCTGGACGGCTCTTCGCGACCGACCTTTTGGCAGGCAGGGTCTACCGCGTCAAGCTGAGCGGCCCACGACCCTGACGTCCGGGGCGTGCGGTCTCGATGGCGTCCGCCAGGGCGACTCCAGCCCGTGTGCCTCCAGGAGCCCCTCATCCCGGAGCAGCTCGTCGGACGGACCATCGGCGACCACGACACCTTCGTCGAGGACGATCGTCCGCGGTAGCGTCTCGGCCACCATGGCCAGGTCATGCGTGCTCACCAGCAGCGTCTCCGAACGGGACGCCATCACGCTCATCAGCTCGCGCCGGCCACGGGGGTCAAGTCCGGCGGTGGGCTCATCGAACACCAGCACGCTGGGGTCCATCGAGAGCACCGTGGCCACGGAGACGCGCTTGCGTTGGCCCAGCGAGAGATGGTGCGGCACGCGCCGCTCGAAGCCACTCATGCCCACCGCCGCCAGCGCCCGCTCCACGCGATGGTGGATCTCACCCTCCGGGACGCCCATGTGGATGGGGCCGAAGGCGACGTCCTCCCATACCGTGGGACTGAACAGCTGGTCGTCGGGATCCTGGAAGACCAGGCCCACCTGCGCGCGGATGCGCCGCACGCTCGCGGGCTCCACGCGAGTGCCGTCGATGCTGACGTTGCCATGCCCACCACCGAGGATGCCGTTGAGGTGCAGCAGCAACGTGGACTTGCCCGCCCCGTTGGGTCCCACCAGCGCCACCTTCTCGCCCGCTCCGACGGTCAGCTCGATACCGCGCAGGGCCTCGGTGCCGTCGGGGTAGCTGAAGTGGAGGTGCTCGATGGCGATACGCCCGACAGGGTTCTCGGTCGCGGTCATCCGACGGCCCGGAGGTTGACGGCGACGACGAAGGCCGCCATCGCGACCAGCGCGAGCCCGAACCAGATCAGGCTCCGACCATCGGGTCGAGGTGCGGCAGTCGCGTGGAAGGTGCCGCTGAAGCCGCGCGCCAGCATGGCCGCATAGATGCGTTCGGAGCGCTCGTAGGAGCGGATGAAGAGCGAGCCCACCATGGCCCCGGTGACCCTTGCCCGCCAGGCGATCGAACCGCCGCTGCGGCCGCTCGGAGCGGCAGCCGAGCGGGACTGCCGCGCGCGCGACATGCGGCCCGCTTCGTCGGTCAGGACCGACAGGTAGCGATACATGAAGCTGATGATGCCGACGATGATGGCCGGCACCCGCAGCGCACCGAGTGCGTCGATGAGGTCGGCAAAGGCCGTCGTGTAGGCGAGTAGCAGCGCGGCCTGCACGCTCAGCCACGACTTGGCCACGATCGAGAGAGCGTCACGCAAGCCGGCGTCGGTCACTCTCAGGCTCAACGGGCCGAAGTCGAGCGTCAGCAGCACCTCACCGGGTCGAGTGAACAGCAGTGGCAGGGCCACCAGGGCGAACGGCAGCACCACCCACGAGCCACGTACCAGGCGCAGCGGGCCCAGGCGGGCGATCGTCGATGCCGCCAGCAGCGCCAGCCACACCAGTCCATAGGCCCTGAAGGCGCCGACCGGCAGCAGCGCGATGCCGATCACGGCGGCCATGATCAGCACGGTCTTCAGCCGCGCGTCGGCTCGATGCACAGGGCTCCGGCGAGGGATGAAGCGGTCGAGCTCCACGGGCTGCTGCGGAGGTGGTCAGTCTGTCGGGTGAGCGCGGCGCGAGAGGACGCGGCCAAGCAGCCACATGACGCCGAAGAGCAGCATCACACCGACCAGTCCGGCCACGATCAGCGAGAGCGTGCCATCACCGAGGAAGGGCACGCTGTAGTCAGGCAGCAACTCGTACGCCGGACCCTGTCCCTGCTCGATGAAACCCTTGTCGATGGCCACACGCTCCAGGCCATCGGGGTCGGACGAGGCAAGCGGCGCGAGGATGATGACGACCGCTGCCGCGATGAGCAGGCCGGCGACCCACCAATAGCGGCGCATCATGAACGGCTGACCATGGTCGGCTTCATGGTCGGCTCGCCTCAAGGGTGGCACGCGAGCCATGGCCCGCATCGCGCAAGCGCAGCAGATCCGGCCGCACGCTGGCGATGAGCGCCAGGGCTCCGACGGTGATGAGTGCCTCACCGATGCCGATGAGGGCGTGCGTGCCCAGCATCGCCGGCAGCACCACCGTCAGCGGACTCGCGCCACTGACCGCCAGCTCCACCGATGTGGCAGCCGCTCCCAGCATCACCGCCGACCAGGCAGCGATGGCCGCCGCCGGCAGGCGCCCACGCTCCTCTCCCCCAAAGAGCGGGCAGAGCGACCGATAGATGGCATAGCCGCCCATGGTGCCGATGATGCCCATGTTCACGATGTTGGCGCCCATCGCCAGCAGGCCGCCATCCCCGAAGAGCAACGCCTGCACCGCGATGACACTGGCCATCACCAGCGTGCCCGCCCAGGGGCCCAGCAGTACGGCCGCCAGGACCGCGCCCAGCATGTGTCCGCTGGTGCCGCCGACTACGGGGAAGTTGATCATCTGGGCAGCGAAGATGAACGCCGCGGTGACACCCATCAAGGGCACGGCTCGTTCGTCGAGCGAGCGACCGGCGCGATCGACCGAGACCGCCACCGCGACGATGGCCACGGCCCACAGGAGCAACGCCACCGGCACCGACAGGAAGCCATCTGGCGCATGCATGTCGAAGACCACCGATGGATCGAGCGTGGGCGGCAGAATCAGCGCGAGTGACATCGTCCCTGATGATATTCGCTACCCTTCGCTATTGCAAGCCGTTGTGATAACACAGAAAGACCAGCGGCAGCCCGCCCCGGCACTCGATCCGACCCGTGGGGCGGGTCATCGGACGGAAGTGCGCCCGTGGCTACGTCGTTTGACCCATGGGGCGGGTGAACCGACGGAGCTGCGCCGGTAGCTCTGCTGGTTCACCCGTGGGGCGGGTCATCAGACAGCGCTGCGCCCGTGGCTCCGTCGTTTGACCCATGGGGCGGTGAACCGACGGCTCCGGAGGCCGCGGCGATGCACTGCTCCGTCGCTTCGCCCGTGGGGTGGGTCGCAGCGATACTCGTACGGTGTGATCGAGACACCACGACCATCGGGACTATCCTTTCGGAGATGGCGACGACGCAGCGCTCCACGACTCCCGGTGTCACCTGGGACCAGGTCCGCCAGCGCCTCCACGAGCGTGGGCTTCGCTGGACCCCCCAGCGAAGGCTGCTGGTGGATGTGCTGGCCGATACGGACGGCCACATCACGGGCGCGGAGCTGGTCGAGCGCTGCCGCGAACAGGACGCCGAGACCACGCCCTCCACCGTGTATCGCACCCTGGATGTGCTGGAGGACATCGGCCTGGTCCGTCACGCCCATGGACTCGACGGACGCGAGGAGTTCCACGTGCGTCCAGCGCGCGAGCACGGCCACATGCACTGCTCGGTGTGTCATCGCGCCTGGGAGATCGGGGCCGATGACGTGCGGGGCCTGCTGGCCGACTTCGACCGAAAGCGCGGCTTCCACATCGACCTGGGCCACCTCAGCGTCGTTGGCATCTGCCGTGATTGCCGAGATGAGGCGGACGCCTGCGCGGATGACGCCGATGCCGGAGCCTGATCGCTTCGAGGCCGCGCTGGAGGCGGCGATCGACGCATTGCCCGCGCCGTACCGGGAGGCGCTGGGTAGCGTGGCCATCGTCATCCAGGATGAACCTGACGCCGAGCAACTGGCGAGCGTGCATGCGCGCGGCCTGTTCGGGCTCTACCAGGGCGTTCCGCGCACGGCATACGGAGCCGACCGCATGGCCTTCGCCAGCAAGATCACCCTGTTCCGGGGCCCGCTGATGCGCGCATACCGGACCCACGACGGACTGATGGAAGGCGTACGCGAGACGCTCGACCACGAGGTCGCCCACCATCTCGGCATCAGCGATGAGCGCCTGCGCGAGCTGCAGGGTCCCGGCCGACGCTGAACGGCCCGACGCTGAGTCGGGCGACGCTGAACCGGCCGAGTCGATCGGCTACGCCTCTCCCGCCAGGTCCCGGATCGCCTCGAGCAGGGTTTCGAGGTCGGCCTCGGTGGTGGTGTGGTTGAGGATGCCGGCGCGCAACCACGTCCGGCCCCGCAGGCGAGTCGTAGTGAGGAACGCTCGGCCGCTGTGCTGGAGCCGCACCTGGAGCGCGTCCTGGTGGATGTCGACCGCATCGCGACCAGCCGGGTCGGTGCCGTCGTGCCCATCGGGCAGATGGCGGAAGCACACCACCGACAACGCCGGCGCTTCCAGCAACTCGAGGTCACCGGCCGACTCGATGCGAGCTGCCAGAGCCGCGGCCAGGTCCACCGTCTGCTCGATCAGTCGGCCCAGACCGCGCGTGCCCAGGTGCTTCCACGAGAGCCACAGCTTCAGCGCACGTTGGCGGCGCGTGCCCTCCATGCTCAGTCGGTAGAAGTCCAGTTCGTCCGATCCATGCGCATCGGGCGCACGTCCCGGATCGCCTGAGCCGCGGTAGTACTCGGGCCGATATGAGAACGTCGCCTCCAGCAACGAGCCATCGCGCAGCAGCAGACCACCGATGTCGTAGGCCTGGAAGAACCACTTGTGTGGGTCGATGGTGATCGAAATTGGCCCGGGCCAGACCTTCGACTTCGACCGCGAGACGCTCAGACAGGCGCGCCGCACCGCCGTACGCGGCATCCACGTGGAACCAAAGCCCCTCGCCTTCGGCCAGGTCGGCCAACTCGGGCAGGACATCGACGGAGCCGGTGTTGGTGGTGCCCGCCGTGGCCACGATCGCCAGGGGCGTCAGGCCGGCGGCCCGATCGCGTGCCACGGCCGCAGCCACCGGCTCGGCCCGCAGTCGAAAGCAAGCGTCGCTGGGGAGCACCACCAACGTCTCATCGGGAAAGCCCAGCGTGGCCAGGCTGCGCTTGATGGAGAAGTGGGCCTGGTCCGACACATAAACGCGGACACCCTCGAGGTCCGCCCCGCGCGGCGGGTGGTCAAGCGAACGAACGCGGCGCAAGGCGATGTCACGCACCACGTTGAGCGCCATGATGTTGGCCATGACGCCGCCCGATGTGAACAGGCCGAAGCCGCGCTCGTCGTAGCCGACGAGGTCGCATAGCCAGCGCACGACCTCCTCTTCCACCAGCGTGGCCGAGGGGCTGCAGTGCCAGACATCAACACCCTGGTGCACGACCTGGCCCAGGACCTCGCCCATGATCGACGCCCAGGACGGGATGGGCGTGAAGTAGGCGAACGCCAAGGGATGCCAAGCGTTCGTCTGGTGTGGGGCCAGGCGAGTCCGGAACTCCTCGATGAGCGCCTCGGACGGGGTCGGATGTTCAGGTGCTGGAGCGGGCTCGCCGGACGGCCCGAAGAACACACCACGCAGCTGGGCGTAGTCGGCCGGTTCCCCGATGGCACGCTCCATGCCGTGGTCGTAGACGTAGTCGAGCGCGGCCGCCCAGATCCCCTCCCCCAGCCGCTCCAGCGCCGGCCGGGAGGTGGCCTCGTCGCGGATGTCGAGCAGCTCCGGCTCCGGATGCCAACCTTTGCCACTCTGTTGGCGCGGCTGGTCTCGTTCTCTCTCCATCCCTAGCCGGCCACGCCTGCCTGCTTCGTCGTCCAGTCCACGACGGCATCGATGAAGCCGTCGACGAAGACGGGCTCCAGCTTGCCGTACTCGCCGACGGAGCCCGTGTCCGCCTTCTGGAAGAGGTGATTGGCATCGGCGATGGTGATGATCTCGACATCCTCGTTGCCACCGGCTTCCAGCGCCGTTCGCAACGCGGCCGCGTTCGAGTCGGCCAGCACCTGCGCATCCTTGCCGCCGAAGATCGCCAGCACCGGCACGCTCACCTGCTGCCAGTCGGAGGCCGGGTCGTAAGCCAGGAGGGAACGGAACCAGTCGGAGGTGTAGACGAGCAGCTCGGCGTCCACCTGGCGCTGGATGAAGGCCTCGCGGTCGCCGGCGATGACCTGGTCCTCTGGGGCCAACTCGTCCCAGGCCCGTCCATGGAAGTCGCGGATGACCGCTTCGAGCGCCTCGAACTCACCGTCGCGCGCCAATGGCGCGGCCTCAGCGGTATAGGCGGCGTACTTCTCGACCGTCGCGTCATCGGCGCCGGAAGAGCGCAGCAGTGCCTGGTTCTGCTCCACGATGAGGGTGACGCCGTCGATGACCGCCGGCGCCATCATCCCGATCCAGGCGACGCGTGGGTCGCTGGCACCCAGGATGGCCGAATACAGGCCGCCCTCACTGTGGCCGAACAGGCCGATGCGAGCCGGGTCGATATCGTCGCGGGTCTCGAGGTAGTCGATGGCCGCACGAGCATCCTCGGCCAGCTCGGCGATCGTGGCCGATCCGTAGTCACCGGTGGAGCCACCCACGCCGCGGTCGTCGTAGCGCAGCACGCCCACGCCGGCAGAGGTGAGGGCATCGGCGAGGATGGCGAACGGCTTCAAGGTCGTGATCGGCCGCATCGACTCGTCGCGGTCCTGGGCGCCGCTGCCGCTCATGGTGACGACGACCGGGTGTGGACCGGGGCCGTTGGGCAGCGTCAGCGTGCCCGCCAGCTCCACGCCCTCGGCACCACCGGGGAAGCTCACCTCCTCGATCTGATAGTCGAAGGTGGATGGGTCGGGCGTGGGCACGGGTTCCAGCACAGCGAAGGCGTCGATGGCGGGCATGAGGACCTGCTCGCGCAAGACGTCGAACTCGGCCGGGTCCGACTGCAGCAGGAGCAGATGGGTCGTGCCGCCATCCTGTGCCGCGGCCAACTCGACAGCGATGACCATCTCGCCAAGCTGCACATCGAAGCGGTAGAGCGTCCAGTCGAAGCGGTCGCTGTGGTACTCGCCGGTGATCTCGGGCACCTCGGTCAGGGCGAACTGCGGCAGCAAGCTGGGCCACAGCTGGTCGACCGTGGCAGCGGCCGACTGGATGGCGATGAGCGCGATGTCATCGGGTGGTGTACCGCGCGAGTAGATACCGCCGCCAAGGTCCTGCCAGTCGGCCGGAACCACCGAAGCGACGCCGTAGAGCGGGTCTTCCACGGGGCGGCGTTCGATCTCCTGCGCCGCGACGGGCGTGACCGTAGCGGCCAGGGCCAGGCAGAGCGCCACGATGATGGTGAGCGTGCGATGCGGGAACATACGATGCGGGATCATACGGGATCCTCCTCCTTCGGCCGGTCCGGCCTCTCCGGCGAGCGGTAGGCGATGACTTCGACGTGTTCGAGCGTGATGAGGCCCTCCCCGACCAGAGCATCGATCTCCGGCAAGACGGAACGCAAGCGGTCCTCGAGATCGACGACCTCGATCAGGATGGGCAGGTCCTCCGACAGGCGGAGGATGCGGCTGGTGTGCAGGCGGGCGGCGCGACCGTAGCCCTCGATGCCTCGCAGGACGGTGGCGCCAGCGATGCCTCGCTCTCGCAACAGCGCCACGATCGCCTCGTAGAGCGGCCGGCCGTCGTGGTGATCCGACTCACCGATGTAGATGCGCGCCAGCAGCGCGGTCCCGTCGAGCTTCATGGCAGGAGCCTCCCCAGTGCCAGACCGGCTACGACCGCCAGCATGCCGATGACGACCGAGCCGATGAGGTTGCCGAACATGAATAGGTAGTCGCCCTCCTCGACCAGCCGCCACGACTCCAGCATCAGCGTGGAGAACGTGGTGTACGAGCCGATGAAGCCGATCATCACCGGTACGCGCACCTCCGGGGTCAGGATGGCACGGTCGATGGCCAGGGCGAAGACAAGGCCGAGCAGGAATGAGCCGGAGATGTTCACCGCAAACGTCCCCCACGGGAAGCGCCCGCCGCTGAGCTCCTGGACCCAACCCTGCAACAGATAGCGCGACACGGCACCAGCTGCGCCGCCGACGGCGATGAGGACAAGGGTCATGGAGCTATGGTCGCACCCTCACCTCCGTGGCGTGAGCCGCCATACACTGGCCACATCGACATCCTTCAGGAGGAGATCCACGTGCCCCATACCTCCGCCGATCATGGTGCTCGCCTGGCCGTGGTCACCGGTGGTGGCCGTGGGCTCGGCCAGGCATTCGCATGTGGTCTTGCCGAACGGGGCGTCCGCGTGGTGGCCGTAGCCCGTTCAGCGGAGCAACTGCGCGAGTCGGAGCGGCTCGCGGCGGATACCGCTGGTGGTGTCGTTGGCATCGTCTGCGATGTGGCCGATCACCGTCGCGTGGCTGCCTTGGCGGAGGAGATCCGGCAGCGCTTTGGTGCGCCATCCATCCTGGTCAACGCTGCCGGCATCTTCGGCCCCATCGACCTGGTGCGCGATGCCGACCCGGAGCAGTGGCAACGTGCGATCATGGTCGATGCGGTGGCCCCGTTCTTCACCACCAACGCGTTCCTCGGCGACATGCTCGAGGCCGGCTGGGGCCGTATCGTGAACGTGACTTCGGCAGCCTCGCTCCATCCGCCCGGACCCATCAACAGCGCCTACGGCACGGCCAAGGCCGCACTCAACCAGTTCACCCGCCACCTCGCCGCGGAGGTCGCCGGCTCGGGCGTGACCGCCAACGTCATCCATCCCGGTGACGTCAAGACGGCGATGTGGGCCGATATCCGGGAACGAGTGGCCGGCCTCGGTGCGATCGCACAGAACTACGTCTCCTGGGCCGACTGGGTCGAAGAGACCGGTGGCGACCCGCCAGAGAAGGCCGTGGCCCTGGTGCTGCACCTGACCTCGGAGGCCGGCGCGGACACCAACGGCCGGTTCTGCTGGATCGAGGATCCGTTGCAGGCGCCGATCCCCAGTTGGGACCCACCGTCGGACGACCGGCCCTGGATGGAAGAGTGACGCGGTCATCGCCTCGTCACGGCCAGCGCGTACGATGCTGCGCATGAGTCGATCCGAAGACCACCGCGCAGCCGACCTCCGAGCAGGAATGGCGGCAGCGTCTGAGTACCGACCAGTACCGCATCCTCCGCGAGAAGGGTACCGAACGTGCCTTCACCGGCGAGTACGTCCACGAGAAGCGCGGGGGCACTTACCGATGTGCCGGTTGCGGCGCCGAGCTCTTCAGCTCCGACACCAAGTACGACTCGGGATCGGGCTGGCCCAGCTTCTGGCAGCCGGCCGGGGACGGCGCCATCGCCTACGAGACGGACGGCTCGCTGGGCATGGTCCGCACGGAAGTGATGTGCTCAGCGTGTGGCGGCCACTTGGGCCACGTCTTCGACGACGGGCCCAAGCCCACCGGCAAGCGCTACTGCATCAACTCGGCATCGCTGCAGCTGGACCCCGACGAGGCGTAGCCCCGCCTCAGTGAACCAGCGTCCCCTCCGGCAGGGTCGGCAGGATGAGCATGTAGCGGCCGTCGCGCTTGGGATGGACCCGGCCCGGACGATCATATGGCAGGTAGTCACCGTCGAGGGTCGCGACGGCGACGGCCGAGTTCGGTGGACGAGAGGCACCCCAGATGGCGCTGACGTCGGGGTACCAGGGGTCCTCGATGAAGACCTTGGTGACCTTGAAGTCGTCCGTGTAGGCCGGATCCGCCGTGGCGACGAAGCCCGACATGACCCAGGCATGCGCACCCTTCCACACGACCAGGCCGACCGGCTTGCCAGTCGTGCGCAGCGCCCGGGCGGCCATGCGGATGGCCTTCTTGCGTGTCTCCGCCCGATCGATCACGTACGGCCCGTGGCCGGCCGCATCCAGCATGGCGGTCCAATCGGCCAACCCCAGCCCGTGCAGGCCACGCTTCATGGGCGAACCATCAGGCAACTGGCGCCAGTACTCGGCGTGACCGGGATCGAGGCTGCGACCGTCGAGGTGAAGGCGCCGCTGGGAGCGCTTCGTCCGATCCGGCTCGTCATCCTCGATGATGTTGATCATCGTCTGTACCGACGCGGCCACGCACCAGTAGGCCGTCTTCTGGTGCACGAAGTCGCCGGCCGAATAGAGGTTCATCGAGAACGGGCCGGGCCTGGGCCACGGGCGAAGGTCGATCGTCTGGGGTGGGGCGATCGTGGGGGGTGGGGCGATCGCGAGGGCGTCGCCGGTACCCAGGACGACTTCATCCAGGGAAGGCTGGGACCAGGAGACTGGCGCCTCGGGGTCAGCTTTGGGTGAGGCGGCAATAGCAGGCCCTGGATGGGACACGACCAGCCCCGGCGCGAGTGACACGATCAGGAACGCGGCGCTCACACGGCGCGCGATGGCGGCGGGCCAGGATCGCCGAGGCGGCGCCAGCACATCTGTCCGATCAGCGGTCACGACGCCGAACCATAGGCGCTCACGTCAGATCTGTCACTGGCCGGGTCGGCCTGCCCGGACTCCGGCGTGCCACCGCGTGGACTCCCCGGCGTGCAGTCCCAGCCCGCGCTTGCCTGGAAGTCACATAGCCGACGAGACTGGGACATCGCCGGGCGCTCGTTTGCCTGGGACGCCCGATTCCCACACGTGGTGCCGGCGATCTGCATCCCAGGCAAGGGAGCGACGAGGGATGGGACTCTGACGTCAGTCGGGTGACTGCCAGGCAGATCGGACGCGCCTCCGGCCGAACCGACCTACTCCTGGTGGTAGATGAGATCGGCCGTGTGATTCAGGCCCTGCTCATCTACGAACGTGGTGATGGTGCCCTCGAAGGCCGCTCCCCAGCGTGCCGCCACCTCGGTCGCATCGATCTTGTCGATGACGGTCTGAAAGTCGGGGTAGTAGCGCCCCACATAGACGACGTGGGCGCCACGGCGGAAGCCGGTGTAGTCGCGATAGCCGGCATCGGCGATGGCCTGGAGCATCTCCGGCCAAGGCTCGGCGTGGAGATTGTCGTAGTAGACCGCCGCCCGCGGGTCGATGACCAGGCTGAAGCAGCCCCACTCCCAGTGTCCGTCGGGCCGCGGGGCATCGGTGTGGAAGACCTCGTCGTACCAGATGAGCCCGCCACCGGGAGCCTCGACCTCTGCGATGACGTCGCGGAACTGTCTGCCCCAACGCCTGTTGGCGCTGCCCCCGGCATAACCCCGGAAAGCGCTGATGCGGTCGGGCTCGCACTCGGCGTACCACCACACGTCCGTACCGCGCCTGAAGCCGGTGACGTTGCGCAGACCGGCATCGCGCATCTCGGCCGCGACCTCCGCCGGAAGCTCGGCGTGCAGGGCGTCATAGCGTGCCTCGGTGCCTGGGAAGAGTCGGACGTAGTAGAGGCTGCGTTCCATGCCGGCTCCATCGTAGTCGTTCAAGAGGTCCGCTCCACTCGAGCGCTCGGCCGCTCGAGTGCTTGGCCGCTCGAGTGCTTGGCTGCTTGGCCTAGATGAACAGTGGGCCGAAGATGAGCGACACGATGGCCATCAACTTCAACAGGATGTTGATCGATGGACCGGAGGTGTCCTTGAATGGATCGCCGATGGTATCGCCGACGACGGTGGCGGCGTGGGCCGCAGAGCCCTTGCCACCGTGCTGTCCCGACTCGACCCACTTCTTGGCGTTGTCCCAGGCACCGCCGGTGTTGGCCATGAACAGCGCCAGCAGGAATCCTGCCGCGATCGAGCCGGCGAGCATGCCGCCGAGCGCCTCGGCACCCAGCAAGATTCCGACGATGATGGGCGAGAGCACCGCGATGGCTCCGGGCAGGATCATCGCGCGCAGGGCGCCCTGGGTGGAGATGTCGACCGCTCGGGCCGCATCCGGCTCCACGCCTTCCTGGCCCTCGCGCAGTCCGGGGATCTCGCGGAATTGGCGTCGAACCTCTTCGATCATGGCGTAGGCGGCCGTGCCCACCGCATACATCGTCAGGCCGGCGAAGAGGAACGGCAGCATCGCGCCCAACAGGATGCCGATGAGCACATCGCTATCGGTCAGTTCCAGGGTGGCGACACCGGTGACCTCGACGTAGGCGACGAGCAGTGCCAGCGCGGTCAGCACGGCCGAGCCGATCGCGAAGCCCTTGCCGGTGGCGGCCGTGGTGTTGCCCAGCGAGTCGAGAGCGTCCGTGCGCTCCCGGACCTCGGGCGGCAGCCGCCCCTGCTCGGCGAGGCCCCCGGCGTTGTCAGCGACCGGACCATAGGCGTCGGTGGCGAGGGTGATACCGAGGGTCGAGAGCATGCCGACCGCGGCCAGCGCGACGCCGTACAGACCAGCGAAGTACTCGGCCACGAAGATACCCACGACGACCGCGATGGTCGGGATGACCACGCTCACGAGGCCGACCCCGATGCCGCCGATGACGACCGAGGCGGGACCGGTGGCCGCCTGCCCGGCGATCCACCGGGTGGGGCGGTATTCGTACGAGGTGAAGAACTCGGTGGAGGCGCCGATGACCTGGCCCACGACGAGGCCGGTCAGGACGACCCAGAAGAGTTCCAATGGAAGCTCCAAGGCGAACAGCACCGCGGCGGTCGCGACGAGCGCCAGCCCCGCGGCACCGAAGACGCCGAACCGCAGAGACCACAGGAGCTGTGACATCCTGGCGTCATCCCTGGTGCGTACGAAGAAGGTGCCGATGATGGAGCAGAGGATGCCCGCACCCGCGATCACCAGCGGCAGCACGGCGAGTGCGCTGTCCCAACCGACGTCGGTGATGGTGAAGAACCCGGCGCCTACGGCGACCAAGGTGAGCGCAGACACCATGCCGCCGACGTAGGACTCGAAGAGGTCGGCGCCCATGCCGGCCACGTCCCCCACGTTGTCACCGACGTTGTCGGCGATGGTGGCCGGGTTGCGCGGGTCATCCTCGGGGATGCCCGCTTCGACCTTGCCCACGAGGTCAGCACCGACATCGGCAGCCTTGGTGTAGATGCCACCGCCGACGCGTGCGAATAGTGCGATCGACGAGGCGCCGAAGGCGAAGCCGGCCACGATCGTCGCATCCTGGAAGACGACCCAGAGGGAGGTGATCCCGAGCAGGCCGATGCCGACGACGGTCAGACCCATGACGGTGCCGGTGTTGAAGGCGACCCGCAGGGCTGGATCCAATCCCTTCATGGCCGCCGCCGCGGTCCGGGTGTTGCCGCGCACCGCGATGCTCATGCCGATGAAGCCGGCCGTCGCAGAGCCCAGGGCGCCGAGAATGTACGTGGTAGCTGTCCAGGGACCGGCGCCAAGGCGATCGTGGACGGTGGCGTTGAGTCCCTTGATGGTCGCGTTGTCGGTGACGTTGAAGTCGATCAGGAGTGCGAGGAGCGCAGCCACCACAGCCACGAACACCGCGAGGATCATGTATTCCCGGCGGATGAAGGCCATCGCGCCTTCCTGGATCAGCCGTCCGACCTTCTGGATCGATCTCCGGTCCCGCGTCCTGGGCCAGCACGCTTCGTGCCACCAGGAAGGCGGTGATGAGACCAGCGATGGCGGCGCCTGCGGCGATGATGAATGCAGGTGTCCCATCCATCAGCGGGCGTGCCTTCTCACGAGCATGGGCAACAGCCTCCCTCTGAGTGTGCGACGGCACGATACCGTCCGTGAGTCGCGCGGAGTGCGAGCCACGACCCCCGCGCGGGGCAACGATCGACGTCCGATGCCGGCGTCAGTCTGCCTATGCTTGACCGGTCCTCTGGCTGCGTCTCGCACTCTGGCGGGGCGGTCGAGCGACCAGAGGACGGCCACGCTCGGCGGACGGCTAGGCGGCCGGACTCTCCACGGCGGCGACGGGCGACTCGGCAGCGACGGGGACATCCTGCACCTGGACGACGACCTGCTCGACGGATGCGCCGTTGATGATGCCGGGGGTCACCGTGTCGCTGGCATACAGGGCGTTGCCATCGGCATCGAGGACCTCGGCGCGCAAGGTATACGCGATACGCGGGTCGATGGCCGCGGAATCATAGGTGATGGCGAACGGGATCTCCGTCGCCTCGGTGTCAGCGACCTCCCCTGACGCCGCACCGATCGTCACGGCTGCCACGTCCATCTTGGACGCGTCCTGCAACTCGACCGACCAGGTGGCACCCTCGGTCAGGACCGCGTCCTCGGGCAGGGTGATCGCGCCGGTCACAGCAGGACCCTCGATGACGACCGGCTGGTCGCTGGCCACCGGCGCGATGCTCGGCGCAACGGTGGGTTCGGCGGTCGGCGCCACGGTGGGCGCGAGGGTCGGTTCGGCGGTCGGCGCCACGGTGGGCGCGAGGGTCGGTTCGGCGGTCGGCGCCACGGTGGGCGCGAGGGTCGGTTCGGCGGTCGGCGCCACGGTGGGCGCGAGGGTCGGTTCGGCGGTCGGCGCCACGGTGGGCGCGAGGGTCGGTTCGGCGGTCGGCGCCACGGTGGGCGCGAGGGTCGGTTCGGCGGTCGGCGCCACGGTGGGCGCGAGGGTCGGTTCGGCGGTCGGCGCCACGGTGGGCGCGAGGGTCGGTTCGGCGGTCGGCGCCCGGTGGGCGCAGCAGTCGGCTTGGGCGTGGGCTGCTTGGTCGGCTTGGGCGTTGGCGCGGCCGTTGGCTCAGCCGTCACGATGGGCTCGATGGACGCGAGGACCGGAGCCGTCGAGGCAGCGGCGGACGGGACCTCGGTCGGCGCAGGTGTCGCATCGTCGGGGCGGCAGGCCACCACGACCAGTGCTCCCACGGCGATCAAGGCTGACCATCTGGCCACCCGTGAGATGCGAGTCCGGTTCCTATCCAAGGTTCGATCCCTCCTGCCCCTGCCTGAAGTCACCGACAGCCAGCTGCTAGCCAAGTTTGGCGACGGTATGGTGGCGCTACATTACCCGAGCTTGTTGCTACCCGTCGCACGCCGGGGTGTCCGGAAACAGGGTCCGGACGTTGGCGGCCGTGACCACCTCCAACGCGGCGTCGATCCGCGGGGCCACCTCTCGACCGGCCATGGCCTCGACGAGGGCCGGCACGAGGGCCGAGCCGAACCGTTCAGGGAGTTGAGCCACCGACGCGATGTAGTGATCGTTGCAGGCGATCTCCGCACGGATCGCCGGGTCGGCCAGCTGCCCTCCGTACCAGACCTGGTTGCCACGGCCGGCGTCGGCGGCTGCCTGCATCGCGCCCAGGATGGCGATGTCGCTCACCCCCGCCACGAGGATGGGCTTGCCCTTGATCTTCGCCAAGGCCGTCGCCACCTGGGTTCGAGCCGTGACCAGGTGCTGCGCATCGGCCAGGGCGCGCGTGTCATCAGGCAACGCACAATGCTCCTGGTAGCCACCTCGGAAGCCATCCATGCGGGCGCCGCCGATGGGGTCGTCCGCGCCGGATTCGAGTGAGACCCAGGCCTTCACGTCGCAATCCCAGCGGTCGGCTGCGAACGCACCCATGGCCGAACCGGCCAGGCGGCCCGATTCGGCCTGGTCGATCTCCAGCAGTGACACCTGGCAGGGACCCTGGTCATAGACGATGCCGATGGTGGGCACGTCGCCGGTCGTTTCGCAGACACCGGCAGCGAGGTCGGCAAAGGGCTGGAAGCTGAGGACGCCGTGCACCCCGGCCGCCGCCAGCTGCTCAGCACAAGTTTGCACGCCTTCGCGGGTCCAGCCCGAGTCGCATTCGATGAGGTCGACGCCGGCCGCGTCGGCCGCTTGACGAATCCCGGCACTGACGGCCTGGACGAAGACCTGCGACTCATCGAGCGCGATGTAACCGATGCTGGGCTGTTCCGAGCGGTACGGCGCGGATGCGCTGGGCACGGCCGATGGACCCGCTGGGAGCGACGAGCCCGCCACAGCCGAAGGGGCGGACGCACTCGTCGGGACTGGTGACGTCGAGGGACCCCCGGTTCGGCCCGGCACGGTCACACAGGCACCCACGACGAGACCGAGGCCGACGAGCACCAGCGATGTCCGCAGCCGGAGGGGCGAAGGGCGACTCAATGCACGACCGAGCTCGTGTAGCCTGGCCGGTGTCAGGACAGCCGGCCGCTGCGGATGACCTCGACGAGCTCGACGAGCGCGGTGCGTTCGATGAGCTCCTCGTCACCGACCAGATGGAGTCCCAGTCCGGGCATGCCCAGCCCCCCTGTGCGAATCGTGCTTCAGCGCGACCGTAGCACGCAGCCCGTCGGATCGGCTGGGGCGCTCCGAGTCGGCTGGCTCCAAGGGGGTCAGCCCTGCGCGGCCGGCGCCTGGGCGGCCAGCTCCTGGGCCTGCTCCCCAAGGGAGACGCGGATGGAGATGCCGAACGGTCGCGACTCGCCGGGAGCCAACTCGGTGATGCTGCCTGCTTCACGCTCCGCAGCACGTCCGCCGAGTCCGCAGTTGGCCGGCTCCAGGCCGGTAAGGTACATGCCCGGGCCCAGCATCCGCCACTGCCACAGGCGCGGCAGCTGACGAGGATCCCAGCTGACCGTCAGGCCGATGCCGCCGGTAGGCTCGAACCCGGGGTTGACGAGCGAGGCGCTCACCAGCGCCGTGTCCGTCGCCGCCAACTCGTGGCGGAAGACGTTCTCGGTGAAGCCATCGACGGGGGCGGGGAAGGTGTCGCGCTCCGCGAGCCCGGCTCGAGCGGCATCGTCGCGAGGGGTGATCTCAGCCTCCGGTGTGATCGAGCCGGGAACCCTCGGCCACGACCGGATAGCCCAGGTTGATGTGATAGAGCAGCATCAGGGCCGTCGGCACATAGCCCTGGTTCGTCACCTCATCCTCGACGTGCAGGACGGTCTCGCCCATGGGCAGCGTGATGCGCCGGCGCAGCAGCAGGTCGGCCCCGAACACGTCCGTCTCGCGCATCTCCCCGGTCACCTCCGCCACCAGGCGGCCACCCTGCTCGATGACGCGGTGGCTCACATTGCGCGCGGCGATGTTGGAGATGCGTCCGTGCAGTCCGTACGTCTTGCCGTCCTCCTCCGAGGGCAGGCCCACGTTCTGCAGGCCACAAGTGGTCAGCATGCCGCCGTGGAACGAGCGCAGCCAGTCCGCTTCCGCGAAGTAGGCCGGGTGCACGGCCCCGGTCGTCGATTGCCAGCCGACCTGGTGTCCGGCAGCCCAGACAGAACCAAGGTCGAGTCCGCGATCGGCCAGGATCAGCGCCGACAGGCCACCGGAGGCACGCGCGTCGATGACGCGGACGCCATCCTCGTTGCCATCGGCCAGGCGCGCGGCGCGGGTGGAGACGAGCTGCGAGACATCGCCGATGCGACGGCGCAGCTGGGTGAGTTCATGGGACGTGTGCTCGCTCATGGCGCGACGGTAGACCAAAGCGCGCCCGGTAGCCGTGCGTTCGCGCAAGTAGCCCCGGGTCGAGCGCACGCGGCCTCGGCCTGAGCGGCTGGCTATCATGGAGTGCAGGAGGCGGCAAAGGGGACGATGGCGAAGACCAGCGCGAAGGGACCCACCAGCACGGTCATCCGCACCTATGCGGCCGCTGACCGCGCCTCGGCCGAACGCTCCTTCCTGCGTGAGCGCCAGCAGGCCGCCGCCCGTGGCTGGGAGCCCACGTCGCGGCGCTGGCGCTCCGAGGGCCAGGAGCATGTCCTGACGGTCGTCTTCGAGTCGGCCGGTGCACCCGCCGGCGCCTTCGGGGCAGACCCGGAGGTACGTTCGCGCATCGCGGCCATCACCCGCCGGCCGCTGCCGTGGACACCGGCCCAGGCCCAGGAACGCGATGCCTCGCGCGTGGTCGTGGAGACGCTCGACCTGCACTGTGCCGGCGAGCCGCTGCGCCTCATCCGGACCGGCTACCCCGAAGTCCCACTGCTCTCCATCGATGAGCGACGCGCCTGGGTGCGGGAGCATGCCGACGCGTTCCGCCGCTTGCTGATGTACGAACCACGCGGTCACCGCGACATGTATGGCGCTGTCCTGTTGGCACCGCATCGCGGCGACGCCGATATCGCGGTGCTGTTCATGCACAACGAGGGCTACAGCACCATGTGTGGCCACGGCATCATCGCACTCACCCAGGGCCTCATCGAGGAAGGCCTGTATCCAGCGACGACGCCGACGACTGACATCCGCTGGGAGACGCCGGCCGGGTTGGTGACGGCGTCGGCCGACGTCAGCGTTGGCGTGGGGGCCGCGCCGGTGGTGCGTTCGGTGCGCTTCGTGAACGTGCCGGCCTACCTGCATGCGGAGCGGTTGCTGATGCGGCCCAGAGGCGTCCGTCTCTTCGGCGCGGCCGCCGAGCGCAAGGGCCTCAGCGTCCAGCTCGCCTTCGGCGGCGCCTACTACGGCATCGTGGACGTGGCCGAATTGGGCATGCGCGTGGTGCCCGAGCAGATCGAGCAGCTCACTCGTGCCGGCGCCGCCATCAACGACGCGCTGCGCCAGGAGCACGAGCCGACCCATCCCACCGACGAGTCGCTGGGCTTCGTCTACGGCACCGTCCTGGTCGACAGCGATCCAGCCTCCTCACCCGACGGCCTGGCGGCGGATGCCACCATTCGCAACGTCACCGTCTTCGCCGATGCTGAAGTGGACCGTTCACCCTGCGGCTCGGGCACCTCCGCCCTGCTGGCCGCGCGCCATGCGCTGGGCGCGTCCGACGTGGGCGACACCATCGTCAACGCCGGGGTCACCGGTGAGTCGTTCAGTGCTCGCATCGAGGGCACGACCATGCTGGGCGAACACGAGGCGATCATCACCAGCATCGAGGGCAGCGGCTACGTGACCGGGCACCAGCGCTTCGTGCTCGACGAGCGCGACCGCCTGGGCCGCGGCTTCCTGCTGCGCTGATCAGTTCTACCAGCTCTCGAGCATCCAGATCCCCGGCTCGAGCTCATCGTTTGCAGCCCCGACCTCAGCGAACGCGGCTGCCGCGTACTCGAGGTGTGGCATCGCCTCCTCCCGTCGGCCGATGGGAGCGTTGGTCCTGTTGTCCGTCGGCCCTCCGCTTGTTTGATCGGCGCGATCGTCATGCCCGGGCCTCTGGGCGAGACACCGCAAGTCGACAACCCGTTCGGCGTGCCCGCACTGGTGGACGTCTCACACACCCTGATCGGGGTCTCCGGCTTGATGTCACGACCTCAGGGATCTGGACGATGACCCACCCGCAGAGGATGCTTCGCCGCTCCAGGGACTGAGGCTGAAGTCCAGCACAGCCGCGCAGGCACCAGGATCGGTGCAGGCCCGTGCCCGACATCAGCAGCAGCGGTCATGATGGACGAGTGAGCGGCAGCGATGCCTCACTCGATGCGGTCGTCGTGGGTGCTGGCCCCAATGGGCTGGCAGCCGCGATCACCCTTGCCCGCCAAGGCTTGCGCGTCCGCGTCTATGAAGCCGCTGACACGCCCGGCGGCGGGACACGTTCCGCAGAGCTGACACTTCCCGGGTTCATCCATGATGTGTGCTCGACGGTGGCGGCCACCGCGCGCATCTCGCCATTCCTGGCGACCCTCGATCTCGACCGTCACGGGGTGGAGTTCGCGCAGACCGAGATCCCTGTGGGACACGCGCTTGACGATCGGGCGGTCCTCCTCTTTCGGGACATCGATGCTACGGCCGACGGGCTGGGGCGCGACGGGACGGTCTATCGGCGTCTGATGAGACCACTCGTTCGCGACGCTGCAGCTGGCCGGCTACTGCCTTCGATACTCGGTCCGATCCTGCGCGCGCCGCGCCACCCCGTGGCTATGGCGCGTTTCGGGGTACCAGCCCTGGCCTCGAGCACCGGCCTCGGGCGGCTTGCCTTTCGCGAAGACCCCGCGCGGGCGTTGCTGGCTGGCCTGTCGGCGCATGCCATGGTCCCACTGCGTCAGCCGGCCACGGCGTCCTTCGGGCTCGTCCTGGGGATCGCTGCCCACCTCGTCGGCTGGCCCGTGATCCGTGGTGGGATGCAGCGCTTCGCCGATGCGCTCGTGGCCGAACTTGAGTCCCTGGGCGGCGAGGTCGTCACTGGCAGGCGGGTGACGTCACTCGATGAGCTCCCCGGCGCGCGGGCAACGCTGTTCGACCTCAGCCCGCGCGATGTCGCTCGGATCGCCGGTGATCAGCTTCCGGCACGCTACCGGCGTGCGCTCGAGCGCTTCCGCTATGGGCCAGGCGTCTGCAAGGTGGACTGGGCCCTGTCCGAGCCGATCCCCTGGCGTTCGGCAGAACTCGCACGGGCCGGGACGGTCCACCTGGGTGGGGCGCTCGATGAGGTGGAAGCGGCGGAGCGCAGCGTGCATCGCGGTCGCCTGCCCGAGCGACCATTCGTGCTGCTGGTACAGGCCACCATCGCCGACCCCTTGCGAGCGCCGGCCGGGAGACACACTGCGTGGGCGTATGCCCACGTACCCAACGGCTCGCCGGCCGACATCAGCGAACACATCGAGGGCCAGGTCGAACGGTTCGCACCTGGCTTCCGCGACATCATCCTTGGCCGCGCCGTGCGCACCGCGCCTGCGATGGAGGCCTACGATGCCAACTACGTCGGCGGCGACATCAACGGCGGCCTGCAGGACCTGCCCCAGATGATCGCTCGTCCCACACTTCGCCGAGATCCGTACGTGGTGCCGGCCCGTGGACTCTACCTCTGCTCGTCATCGACTCCCCCCGGTGGTGGCGTCCACGGCATGAGCGGCCACCTCGCGGCCATGTCGGCGCTTCGGCGCGAGTTCGGCATCGACCGGTAGCCCTGAGCAGCCGGGCACTGGCCCCCGGCATAGGTGTGATGCGTCCGGAGGCAGCACACTGCAACCGATGACCTCCGCCTTGTGTTCTTGCTTGCGTGTGCACTGACTGCCCTGCCCGTCTCGCCGACGACCTCGACGCGGCGTTCCCGCTGTTCCTGGCCCACCACCAGGACCTCGTGTACGGCATCGCGCTGCGCTCGACCAAGCGCCCGTCCGACGCCGAGGACCTGGCCCAGGAGGCCTTCATCCGAGCCTACCGGGCATTGGACGGCTATGACCCGGCGCGGATCGGTGAACTGCGACCTCGCGGTTGGCTGGCCGCCATCGTCGGCAATCTGTCGCGCAATCACGCCCGACGCCGACCGCCGGTCACGGCCGACCTTGAGACGCTGGCGGATCGGCCCGACACCTACTCGCCCGGACCGGAGCGAACCGCGGAGCAGCGGGAGTCGGCGCGCTTCTGGCGCGAACGGCTCGACGCCCTCCCCTTGCGCTACCGGCGGGCGGTCGAGCTTCGCCACGTGAGCGGCCTCTCCTATCCCGAGCTAGCCGCGGCACTGGAGCGGCCATTGGGCACGGTCAAGTCGGACGTCCACCGCGGCGTTCGCCTGCTACGCGAGTCGATCGACGAGGCGATGAGATGAACAGACAGGAGGCACGCGAGATGGTCAAGGCACTGCGATCCATCGGTACCCCGGCACCGGACAGCCTGGTCGACTCGGTCATGGCGGCCGTCGGGCTGGTCGATTCATGGACCCGCATCGAGGGGCCCATCGGGCCTCTCTACGTGGCCTGGGGTCCCGACGGGATCACGGCCGCCGAGCCGGCCCGCGACGCGGCCGGGTTCGAGACCGAGTACGAGCTACGACACGGGCGCTCACTGCGCCGCGTGGCCGAGATGCCAGAGCAGCTCGAGACGCAGGTACACAAGCGTCTTGAGGGCAGACACACCGACGGTCCGGCCGTGGACCTGGCGACGCTGACCGACTTTGAGCAGGCCGTGCTGCACAAGACCATGGAGATCCCCTACGGCGAGGTGCGGCCGTATTCGTGGGTGGCACGGGAAGATCGGCCGGCCGCGGGCGGTGCGTGCGGTCGGCTCGGCGCTGGCGGGCAATCCGATCACGTTCATCATCCCCTGCCACCGCGTGGTACGGGCCGATGGGCATATCGGCAACTACGGCGCCGGCGGCCCGGAGGCGAAGCGCAAGGTGCTGAGCCTGGAAGGCATCGACACATCCGCGCTCGAGCGGATGGCCGCCGGCGGCGTCCGCTATCGCGGGTCCGACTCCACCATGATCTACTGCTATCCCTCGTGTCGACATGCGCGCCGCATCACGGCGGACCATGAGGTCCGCTTTCGTACGGCTCTCGAAGCGCAGACCGCAGGCTATCGGCCCTGCAAGGTCTGCCGCCCGCTCGAAGGCAGGCCCTTCGCTGCCTGAACAGGTCGTCTTGCGATAGCGGAAACAAGGGGCGTGCGCAACTCGAATGCCGAGTCAGGCAGGGCGGCCAAACGGGCGCGCAGTTCATCGCGGAACTCTTCGCGATCGGAAGCATCGAGCGATACCCAGAGGTCTCGCTCGTCGTACTCCGCCTTGAAGGCGAGGTACGCATCGCGGGTCCAGCGGTAGCGCAGCTCGTCGGCCCGCACATCGAGCCGGGTGAATCCGGTCGCGGCCAGCTCGCCCTCGACCTCGTCACCGGAGAGGTAGTCGCTGCCGCGCGGTGGCTGGGAGTCGACTCGGTCGCGAGCCCACCCGCGTTCGGCGACCAGTCGCTCGAAGACCTCGTCGGCCACCACGGTCACATCGTCACCGAGCCAGGCCACCAACGCCACCGTCCCACCTGGGCGCAGCACCCGCCACATCTCGCGCAGCAGTGCTGCTCGGTCGTCCACCAGCGACAGGACGAAGGACGACACGAGCGCATCCACCGTGCCATCCGTGAGCGGCATCGCCAGGGCGTCGGCGACCAGCCACTCGAAGCGCGCGGCGTCGACAGGTCGCTCGTCCACCGTACGCTGCTTGGCCACCGACAGCATGCCCGCCGAGGCGTCCAGCGCCACGATCCGTGCCTCCGGCCAGCGTTCGGCCGCGGCCAGCGCCAGACCGCCCGTGCCAGCGCCCACATCGAGGAACACGTCGGGAACGGCCTCCAACCGCGCCAGGACTTGACGCGCCGGAGCGGCCAGCACGGGCTCCCAATGGCGCGCATAGCGCAGGCCATCGGGGTCGGGCGTCATGGTGGGGTCAGACATATGGCAAGACGCCCGACCGTGACTGGGCGCGATGCGCAGCCGGGATCGCTCCTGGGCCCGTCGAGACGCGTCAGGACGCGTCGAGGCCGAGGCGGTAGATGCTGCCGTCGAGGGACACCACGTACAGCTCGCCGGCATCGTCCTCACCGAAGGACACGATGCCCTGGGGTGCGTCGAGCAGCTGATAGGCCGTGGCGGGCTGCCCGGCAGCGACCGCGTCTGCGTCGAGCCCCCAGATGTAGCCGCTGGCGAAGTCGCTGAAGAGGTACACGCCGTCGAGTTTCGGGAACGCCTCACCGCGATAGACGTAGCCGCCGGTGATGGCGCGCTGCGGCGGCGTCTTGTCGTAGAAGGCGACCGGTGGCTCGAACTGCGACGGATCACAGTCGGGCACGTTGGGGTGGCAGGTGGCCTCGCCCTCGACGTCGGACCAGCCGAAGTTGAGGTCCGACACGCCCGCGGGGATGCGGTCCACCTCTTCGATGCGCTGCCCGACATCGCCGATCCAGAGGTCGCCGGTGGCTCGGTCGAAGCTGGAGCGGCGAGGGTCACGCAGTCCCCGCGCCCACATCGCCGGGGGAAAGCCGCCCTTGCGCTTCTTGGCGTAGGGGTTGTCGCTGGGGATGCCGTAGCGCTTGCCCTTGTTGACATCGATGCGCAGCACCTTCGAGTAGAGCGGCTCCGCCAGCTGACCGTAGCCCAGCGGGTCGCCCGGATCGGCTCCACCGCCGTCCCCGAGCGGGATGTACAGGTAGCCATCAGGCCCGAAGCCGATCCAGCCGGCGTTGTTGTTGGGGAATGGCTGGTCGACCGTCAGGATGGAGGCCTTGGTGGCCTTGTTGCTGGCGGGCTTGCAGGGCTTGCCCTTGAACTCGGCGATGACCGTCGTGCGGCCATCGGGTAGTGAGTCGTAGTGAACGAAGAAGCGCCCGTTCTTCTTGAAACCCGGATGGAAAGCCAGCGAGTGCAGGCCCTGCTCGGGCCCCACCGCCACGCGATCGCTGATGTCGAGGAAGGGGCGCGGCAGCAGTACGCCGTCGGGCCCGACCATCCGCACGGTGCCGCCACGCTCGACGATGTAGAGGCACTGGGCGCCGGTGCCATCATCGGTCAGATAGACCGGCGCATCCAGGCCGTCCACGAAGAGATCGGTCCGCAGCGACACGGTGGCGGGGTCGAAGAAGGGGAATGGTGTCGGCTCCGGGCTGGGCTGGACACTCGCCGCGGTCCCGTCCGAGGCACTCTCATCCGGTGCCGGTGTCGCGTCTGCTCCCCACGCGCCGGTCGTACCACCGGCGGCGAAGACGACGAGCGCCACGACGATGGCGAGGATGACGGCGAAGACCGCGAGGCGGCCGATGGCGCGCTTGGCCGAGCGCTCACTCGGCGGCAGCACCACCGGTGCCGGTGGGGGCGGCGGGCGGCGATCGAAGTGCTCGGGATAGGCGACGGCGTCGCGCGAGATGCGATCCATCACCGCCGGTGCCACATCAGGCGCCCAGTGCAACTCGGCGACGGCCAGTGACACCGCGACCGTGCCCAGCTGATCGTCGGGCATGCCCAGGAATGGCGCGGACGGGCCCTGGTTCGGCATCACGACCCCGAGATCCTCGCACGCAGCTGCTTGAGAGCCCCGCTGAGCCGCTCCTCCACCAGGGCCGATGAGATGGACAGCGCGCTGGCTGCATCGTCCCGGTTCAGCCCGAAGAGGTAGCGCGCCGCGATGACCATGCGATCCTCCTCACCGAGGCGGTCGAAGGCTTCAGCGACGACGGCCTTGTCAGCCGGCGCCAGACTCGCAGCATGGGCGACCCCGGGTACGGCGGAGGCAGGGCGGTGCGGGCCCTGCATCCGTTCGACCGGCCGCGACGAACGGGTGGGTCGGCTCGATTCACGACGCTGCTGACGGGATTCGCCGGCCGCGATACGGAAGAGCCAAGGCAGGATGCCAAGGTCGGGCGCATACGAGGGCAGCGCGCGGAAGGCGCGCACGAAGGTGGAGAGCGTCGCCGCCTCCGCCATCTCGGTGTCCCGGACGACCAGCCAGGCGACCCGGTAGACCGGCTCCTGGTAGCGACGCACCAGGCGCTCCCAGGCGTGCAGGTCACCCCGCTTCGCAGCCTCGACCAGGGCATCGTCGAACTGGGCGGCGAGAGCGTTGGGGGCAGCTGGGGCGGAGGTCGTCCCGGTCATGTCAGCACGATGGTAGCGGCCCTCTCCGACATGGGCACGACTGCCTGCACTCGCCGGGTCGCGGTCAGCGTGGGAGCGGGAACCTCAGCGGTCGA
This sequence comes from uncultured Chloroflexia bacterium, assembly GCA_963778955.1. GTDB lineage: Bacteria > Chloroflexota > Limnocylindria > Limnocylindrales > CSP1-4 > JAFMJV01. Next base: position 1,075,485 of record CAVZWI010000001.1, on the reverse strand, counting down.
TGGCGAAGGGCGCTTCCGGCTCCAGGTCCAGGGCGGCCACGGCTCGCGCCGCGACCCCCGTATCCATCGCCCCGGTGCGCGCAAGCTCGACCAGGACACCTGCACAGATGTGCGGCGCATCGATGTCGAAGAAGCGGCGCAAGGCCTCACGCGTGTCACTGCGGCCGTAGCCGTCGGTGCCCATGCTGCGCCAAGCCTTCGTCGGCACCCAACGGGCGACCATGTCCGGCCAGGCCGCGATCCAATCCGAGACCGCAAGCACCGGCCCGGCCGCGGCGGCCTCGGCCAGCACTCGGGTGACGTATGGGATACGTTCCGATCCGGGGTTGTGCAGATTCCAGTGCTCTGTCTCCAGGGCTTCGTTTCGTAGCAGCTGGAACGACGGCGCGCTGTACACCGCCGCCGCGACACCGTGCTGCTCGGCCAACATGGCCTGGGCCGCCAGCGCCTGCTGCATGATCACACCCGAGGCCAGGATGGTGGCGCGTGGCGCGTCCTCACCCAGATCCGGAGCGTCTGCGAACCGGTATAGCCCGTTGATGATGTCTTCGTCAGTGACCCCTTCGGGTCGTGCCGGCATCAAATGGTTCTCGTTGTAGAGCGTCAGGTAGTAGAAGCGGTCCTGTGGCTCCGGTCCGTACATCCGTCGCAGGCCGTCGCGGATGATGGCCGCCGTCTCATAGGCGAAGGCCGGGTCATAGGCGCGGCACGACGGGTACGCTGAGGCGAACACCAGGCTGTGGCCGTCCTGGTGTTGCAGGCCCTCGCCGTTGAGCGTGGTGCGGCCGGCGGTGGCGCCGAGCATGAAACCGCGGCCCCGGGCATCGGAGAACGCCCAGATCTCGTCCCCGGTGCGCTGGAAGCCGAACATCGAATAGAAGATGTAGAAAGGGATCATCGGCTCGGCATGGGTGGCATAGGCCGTGCCGGCCGCCTGCATCGACGCGGTGGAACCGGCCTCCGTGAGGCCCTCCTCGAGGATCTGGCCGGACTTGGCCTCGTGATACGAGAACAGCAGGTTGGAGTCGACCGGGTCGTAGAGCTGACCCAGGGCGGAGTAGATGCCGACCTCTTTGAAGAGTGAATCCAAGCCGAAGGTACGCGCCTCGTCAGGGATGATGGGCACGATGCGCTTGCCCAAGCCCTCATCGCGTAGCAGGTTCCGCAGGAGCTTGGCGAAGGCCATCGTGGTCGAGACTGCCTGACCGCCCGATCCGGCATCGAACTCCTCGAATGCCGAGTCCCCGTCGGTCGCGAGCGGTTTGCTGATGACCACGCGGCGCGGTGAGGGGCCACCCAGCGCGGCTCGACGTTCCTGCAGGTACTTGATCTCCGGTGAATCGGGTCCCGGATGGTAGTAGGGCACTTCGTGCAGTTCGTCGTCGGGGATGGGCAACTCCAGGCGATCGCGGAAGACGCGGACTTGCTCGTCGTTCATCTTCTTGGCCTGGTGGGTGATATTGCGGGCCTCCACCGAGGAGCCCAGCGTCCAACCCTTGACGGTCTTGGCCAGGATCACGGTCGGTGCGCCGTTGGGTTCGACGGCCTTGGCATAGGCCGCATACAGCTTGCGGTAGTCGTGGCCACCACGGCGCAGCGCCTTGAGCTCGTCGTCGCTCCTGTCCGCCACCAGCGCGGCAAGACGCGGGTCGGCGCCGAAGAAGTGCTCGCGCATGTAGGAGCCCGGCTCGACCGAGTACTTCTGCCACTCACCGTCGAGCACATCGGCCATCCGCTGCACCAGCACGCCGCCCGGATCGCGTGCCAGCAGCTCGTCCCATTCGCGACCCCAGATGACTTTGATGACGTTCCAGCCGGCACCACGGAAGACGGCTTCCAGCTCCTGCACGATCTTGCCGTTGCCGCGCACCGGACCATCGAGGCGCTGCAAGTTGCAGTTGACCACGAAGATGAGGTTGTCAAGGCCCTCGCGGGCAGCGATGCTGAGCGAGCCCAGTGACTCCGGCTCGTCCGTCTCGCCGTCCCCAAGGAAGGCCCACACGCGGCTGGCCGTGGTGTCCTTGATGCCGCGGCCAAGCAGGTAGCGGTTGAAGCGCGCCTGGTAGATGGCAGCCAGCGGCGAGAGGCCCATCGATACGCTGGGGAACTCCCAGAAGTCGGGCATCAGTCGCGGATGCGGGTAGGAGGATAGACCCTGCCCGGTCACGATCTCACGACGGAAATGGTCCAGCTGTGACTCGGAGAGGCGGCCCTCCAGGAAGGCACGGGCGTAGACGCCGGGCGCAGCATGGCCCTGGTAGTAGATCTGGTCGCCCATGCCCTCGGCATCCTTGCCACGGAAGAAGTGGTTGAAGCCGACCTCATAGAGGCTGGTGGCCGAAGCGAAGGTGGCGAGATGGCCGCCGATCCCTGACGAGGCCTTGTTGGCGCGCAGCACCATGGCCGCCGCGTTCCAGCGGACCAGGCGTCGGATGCGTCGCTCCATGTCCTCGTCACCGGGGAACGCCGCTTCCTGCTCGGGGCTGATGGTGTTGATGTACCGCGTCTGCGTGAGCGGCGGCAGGCCGATGTGCAGCTGGCGTGCGCGCTTGAGCAGCTTGTACAGCACGAACTGGGCGCGCTCGGGGCCGAGCTCCTCGGTCAGGGCATCGAGCGAGGCGACCCAATCCTGGGTCTCATCGGGATCGGGGTCGGGTGGCAGGAGCTTGAAGTCGCCGTAGGGATCGAACATGTCGAGGTGCATCGTAGGCGATATCGAGCCGGCTGCGTGTCCGCGATGGCAGGCGGCTGACCACACGACCGGCGTATCCTGCCCCCGATATGAGCAAGACCGACGACGCCACCGAGAACGACGCCCCCACCCCGGCGGACACCGCCAAGTCCATCACGCCCCGGACCAGTGCTGCCCCGGCCGCGGCGACGGCTAAGGCCATCCCGCTGACGGGCATGGCGTTGGGCATCGACGTTGGCGGCACCGGCGTCAAGGCCGCCATGGTCGACCTCGCCACCGCGGAGTTGGTGTCCTCGCGCATCCGCGAGGACACGCCGCAGCCCTCGGAGCCCGCCGCGGTCATCGAGACCGTCGCCTCGGTGGTCGGACGGGTCCTCGCTGAGCACGACCCGGTGAAGGGCCTCGCGGTCGGCATCGGTTTGCCGGGTGCCATCAAGTACGGCATCATGAAGACGGCCGCCAACCTCGACAAAGGCTGGATCGACTTCGACGCCACGTCCGCCATCAGCGAGAAGCTGGGCACCCAGGTCCATGTCATCAACGACGCCGACGCCGCGGGCATGGCCGAGCTGGCATACGGAGAGGCCAAGGGCTACGACGGCACCACCATCCTGCTGACCATCGGCACCGGCATCGGCAGCGCCCTCATCAGCGAGGGCCGCCTGGTTCCCAACACCGAGTTCGGGCATCTGCTCATGCACGACAAGGCGGCAGAGACGCTCGTCGGTGGCGTGGCCCGCGAGCGGCGCGGCCTCAAGTGGAAGGAATGGGCGTCGGAGTTCAACGAATACCTGGCCATGCTGGAGTTCTTCACCTGGCCTGACCGCATCGTCCTCGGCGGTGGCGTGAGCAAGCGTTCGGACAAGTACTGGAAGTACCTGAAAGCCAATGCTGTCCTGGTCAAGGCCAGGTACCTCAACACCTCGGGCATCATCGGTGCCGCCTATGCCGCCGGCCTGGCTGCGCACGAGGAGGCCGCGGAGAAGCCGACTTCCCGAGGACCGGCCGCGCGAAGAGCGGCCGCGACGAAGAAGCGCGGCTGACGGTTCGCAGGCGCGCTGACCATGCAGATCCACCTGCTGGACGCGACGTACGAACTCTTCCGAGCGCACTTCGGGCGTCCGCCCCGACGCGGGCTCGACGGGGAGCCGGTCGGCGCCACACTGGGCGTCCTCGAGTCGGTGCTGTCGCTGTTGCGGGAGGACGGCGTCACCCATCTCGGCTGCGCCACCGATCACGTCATCCGCTCCTGGCGCAACGACCGCTATCCCGGCTACAAGACCGAGGAGGGTGCACCAGCGGAGTTGCTGGGCCAGTTCGGCCTGCTCGAGGAGGCATTGCAGGCACTGGGCGTGGTGGTCTGGCCGATGGTCGAGTTCGAAGCTGATGACGCGCTGGCTGCAGCGGCCGACAGGTTCGTCCGCCACCCCGACGTGGAGCGCGTGGTCATCCTCTCACCGGACAAGGACATGGCCCAGTGCGTCCGGCCCGATGGCCGCGTGGTCACCTTCGATCGGCGCAAAGGCCGCTTCTACGACGCCGCCGGGGTCGAGGAGAAGTTCGGCGTGGCGCCCCGAGTCCATCCCGGACTACCTGGCGCTGGTGGGTGACGCGGCCGACGGCTTCCCTGGACTGGCCGGCTGGGGCGCCCGCTCGGCGGCCACGGTGTTGCAGCGCTATCCGCACCTTGAAGACATCCCCAATTCGGTCAACGCCTGGGACGTTGCGGTGCGCGGCGCCGCGGGCCTGGCGCGGACCCTGAAGGAGCACCGCGACGATGCCCTGCTGTTCCGCGAGCTGGCTACCCTGCGCCTTGACGCACCCATCCCGCAGACCGACCCGGATGAACTGCGCTGGCGAGGCGTAGACCGCGAGGCGTTCGAGGTGATGGCGGCGCGCTTGCGCTCCCCTCGCCTGCTGGAGCGGCTGCCCGCGCGCGACTGACCGGCTGCCCGCCGTCAGGCAGTGAGCAGCCTCAGGAACGCCTGATGGTGACGCGCTGAGGCGCCCACGATACCGATGGACTTCGAGGGCATGCCCAGGTCGAACCAGGGTTCGCCGCGCGGCGAGGTCACGACCGCCCCCGCCTCGACGGCGATGACGCCGGCCGCGCAGATATCCCAGGTGGAAAGACCCTGGTACTGCACGTAGGCATCGAAGCGGCCGTTCGCCAGATACGTCATGCCCAGCGTGGCGCTGCCCATGGCGCGCACGATGCGCACGCTGCGGCGGTACTCCCTGGTCTGCTGCTCGAACCCCGAGCGCGGCAGACCCAGGTGCACGACCGTGTCCACGATGCGCGCCTTGTCGGCAGCGTGGATGGGTCGGCCATCGAGGAATGCCCCACCGCCACGGACCGCGCTGAAGAGTTCGTCACGCGATGGATCGAGCACCACCCCGAGCACCGGCTCGCCCTTGATGACCAGCCCGATGCTGACCGCGAAGAAGGGGATGCCGTTGGCGTAGTTGACCGTGCCGTCGAGCGGGTCGATGACCCATAGTCGGTCCGCCCCAGCGCCACGTTCACCCGATTTGCCCGATTCCTCGGCCAGGAAGCCATCGTCGGGAAAGGCGCTGCCGATGATCTCAAGGATGGCCTTCTCGCTGCGGTGGTCGGCCTCGGTGACGACGTCCTTTTCGCTCTTGAAGTCGATCGATTCGAGCCGTTCGTAGAGTTGCATCTGGATGGCGCCGGCGGCGCGGGCTGCCTCGGAGGCGATGGCTAGCTCGTGAGAAAGGTCGGGATCGGACACGCCCTGATGCTACTGGGTCGAGCGGACTCGGGTCAGCCGGGCGGCTTTGGTGCCCACACCAGGCGGGCGCGGGGCTAGTTGCAGAGGACGGTGACGGCTCCGATGTCGTAGCCGGCGCTACCCTCCGGGGGCGCGGCGAACGCTCGCTCCAGGGTGACCGTCTCGCCACCCGCCAGGGGCTGCATGCGGAACGCGTAGTCATCTGAGCGCGGCACGCCGTCGCGGGTCACGCGGCAGTCGGCCACACCCCCAGAGTCACCCTCGTTGGTGACCGTGAGGGACAGCATGACCGCGCCATCCGGCCCGGCACTGCTGGAGTTCACGACCGAATGGAAGGGACCGTCCGACGTGATGGCGAGGTTGGCCAGGATGAGGAAGCCGATCACCCCGGCCACGATGCCGCCGAAGATGGTGGCGTGCATCTGGGTGGCACTGGGTCCGCTGAGGTGACCGCGGTTGTGTGCGTCGCAGAGGCCCACGCCGACTGGGGTCTCCACACCGCAGCGGAAACAGTGATCGACAGGCGCACCGTCCGGCCTGGGCGCGAGGAAGCCGTGCTCGTCGTGGGTTTCGGTAGGGCTGGTCGCTGGGGTCATCGTGGTCAAATGTACCGCCACCACGACGAACTGTCAGCAGCGCGCTAAGAGAAGCAGCGCATCAAGGCCAAGGGTCATGTGTTCGTCCCGACCTCACGCGGCGGCACGCAAGTCCCGCACCTGCTGCGCCTCGCTCGTGCCAGCTAGGTGCGTGGTGGTCAAACGCTCTACAGAAGACCAAGGATCCGGTCGAGGTCCGCCGGTCCCACGTCGTGGATGACGAGCTCGGTGGCGCCCTTGTCACGCCAGCGCGCGGTCAGCGCATCGAGACCTTCGACGACCTCGGCATGGTCGATCCCGACCACGATGTCGGCTTCCTCGCGGGTGCGGCCGGCAGCGACGAGCTCCGCCTCGAACACCGGCAGCAGGCGGTCGAACTCGGACGCGAAACAGGTCCAGGCGTCTCCCCGTCGCGCAGCCAGTCGGGCACCGGCAGGCGTCATGCCCGCCACCGTGATACGTGGCATGGGGTTCGGAGCAGGGAAGGCACGAGCTCCCTCGAGTCGGTAGCAGTGGCCCTCGAAGTCGACCGGTCCACCGCGAAAGAGCAGGCGCAGGACGGAAATGGCCTCTTCAAGGCGCTCGGCTCGCTCGGGCGCTGGCGGGAACTCCATGCCGTAAGCCCGGTGCTCGGCAGGATGGCCGCCGATGCCGATGCCCAGCTCCACGCGTCCGGGCGCGAAGTCCGCCAGCGTGGCCACGATGTTGGCCAGTACCGCCGGGTGACGGTTCATCACGTTGGCCACGAAGGAGCCGACGTGGATGTGTCCCGTGGAGACGGCCGCGGCCGTCAAGGTCGTCCAGCACTCCAGCAGGGGGTCGGTCGAGATCACCGCGGCTGATGAAATGGTCCCAGATCCAGACGGTGCTGAAGCCGGCTTCCTCAGCCCGCCGCGCGGCCTCGATCCACCAGGGTGCCTCGACGCCGATGGCAGTGGGGTTGAGGCCGACCGGGATGTGTGCCGTCATGTGCTCCGACTCAGATGGACAGGCCGGCCTCCAGGGCCACCTCGATCATGCGGTCGGTCGCCTGCTCCAGCGCGTCGAGCGGCAAGTACGTCTCCTCCGACGATTCCTCCTCCGACAGCGTGTCACTGACGGTGAGGATGCAGGCGGCGCGCACGTCGTCGCCGGCGCCCGAGGCGCGAGCGGCCAGGTAGAACAGTGCCGCGGCCTCCATCTCGAAGCCGAGCACGTTGCGCGCACGCCACTTGGTGACGTAGTCCTCGTCGGGGTTGTAGAAGACGTCGACCGTGGCCACCTGGCCGATGTGCGGCTCGATGCCCTTGGCGCGAGCGGCATCGACGAGGGCCCGCGTCAACTCGAAGTCGGCGGCCGGCGCGAACGGGTCGCCGTGCAGGTAGGTGGCCGTGGCGCCATCGACGGGCGCTGCGGCGGTGGCGATGACGAGGTCGCGCGGCACGCACACCGCGGCCGATGCCGCCGGTCGTGCCCACGCGCACGAGGCGGGTGGCGCCCAGGTTCAGCAACTCCTCGACGATGATCGACATCGACGGCGTGCCCATGCCCGAGGTCTGCACGCTGACCGGCTTGCCCTGGTAGGTGCCGGTGTAGCCGAGCATGCCGCGGTGGTCGTTGACCAGGCGGCTCGCGTCGAGGCCGCCATCGAAGAGCTCCGCGATACGGGTGGCGCGGTTGGGGTCACCCGGCAGGAGCACCAGCGGCGCGTAGTCGCCGACATCGGCACGTAGGTGGATCTGAGTCATGGTCGTCACTCCCCCGGCTCGGCCGTGGCTGGTCGATAGGTCACGAGTCTATCCCGCCACGCACCGTATCATCGAGTCCTATCGAACGACAGCCAGATCGAAGGGCACCGGAGGGACTGGGCACGTGGCAGTGAGGATCGGGGGTTGGGCGCGGGGGATGCTTGAGCGCCCGGGGTCATTCGGAACGTTGGCCACGCTGGCCGCCGATGGCACTCCTCACCAGGCGGTCGTCTGGTATCTGCTGCGCGACGACAGCATCGTGGTCAACTCGGCGGTCGGGCGCATCTGGCCGACCAACCTGGCACGTGACCCACGCTGCAGCCTGCTGGTCGCGGATGCCTATGAGTGGGTCAGCCTCAAGGGACGGGTCGAGGCCGTGACCGAGCAGGCGACGGCCCAGGCTGACATCGCCGCCATGGCACGCCGCTATCACGCCGCTGACCCCGAAGAGGGCGAGCGGATGATCCACGACGTCTTCAGCCGCCAGCAGCGCATCAGCTTCGTGTTGCGACCCGACCGCGTGGCCGAGCATCCCGCTTGAACGCCGATCACGCGCCGTGCGTCCTCGTCCTCGCCGGGGGCTACGGCGGAGCCAAGCTCAGCCACGGGGTGGCCCTGGCATCGGCCGCCCGCGCCTCCCGGGGCGAGGCGCCGCTCGATCTTCGCGTCATCGTCAACACCGGCGACGACCTGGAACTGCACGGCCTTTCGGTCTCGCCCGACCTGGATACGGTCATGTACACGCTGGCCGGCCTCGCCAACGATGAGACCGGCTGGGGCCTGCGTGACGAGACCTGGTCCACGTCGGCCATGCTCGAGCGCTACGGCGCCGAGACCTGGTTCCGGCTGGGCGATCGAGACATGGCCACCCACATCCGCCGAAGCCAGCTGCTGCGCGAGGGTCGGCGGCTGACCGAGGTGACGGCTGAGCTGGCCGCCCGGTTGGATGTGGCCGCGCAGCTGTTGCCCATGACCGACGAGGAGGTGCGGACCGAGATCCGCACGCCCGACGGCTGGCTGGAGTTCCAGGACTACTTCGTGCGCCGCGGCCAACAGGACCGCGTGCTGGAGATCCGACGGCGTGGCCTCGAGTCGTCTCGGCCGACGCCGGAGGTGCGGGACGCGATCGCTGCGGCCGACCTCATCGTGGTCGCGCCGTCGAACCCCTTCGTATCGGTGGGGACCATCCTGGCCGTGCCCGGCGTGCTCGAGGCGCTCCTGGCAGCGCCGGCAAGGGTGATCGCGGTCAGCCCGGTGGTCGGCGGCAAGGCGCTGCGTGGCCCGGCCGACCGCATGCTCGAAATCACTCGGCGGTCGCGCCAGCGCCGCCGGCGTGGTGGAGCACTACGAACAGCACTACCCGGGCCTGGTCGATGCCTTCGTGCTCGACCGGTCCGATGCCGATGAGGCGGCCGGTGTCCAGACGGAGGCCGCGATCGAGCTGCTCGAGACGGTCATGCGCTCGCACGAGGACCGCCGACGACTGGCCGAGGGCATCCTCGGCGCGCACCTGCCTGCCTGACGCGCTGCCGGCTGCGACTACCATTCCGAATTCGACATGACCGCCGACCGAACCGAACCCGCGACGACGCTGGAGCCCATCCACGTGGTGCTACCGATGCGCACCATGTCGGGCGGCAAGGCCCGCCTCGGCGATGCCCTCGATGCCGAAGAGCGCGAGGAGCTGGTGCTGGGCATGCTGCTGCACACGCTCGCGGTGCTGGGTGCGTGGCACGTCTGCCGGCGGATCCATCTTGTCAGCCCCGATCCGGTGCTGGATGTGGCCACACGCCAGGCCGGCGTCGAGGTGACTGTCCATCGACAGGAGGGCGAGGGCTTGAACGAGGCTATCCGCCTGGGCATCAGCGCCTCGGTCATCGAGGGAGCGCCCAGTGTGCTGGTGCTTCCGGGCGACCTGCCCGACCTGTCTATCGACGCGCTCGACGAACTGGTCACGGCAGCCGATGCCGGCCTGGCCGCGGCTGCGGGAGGGCCACTGGTGGCCATCGCGCCGGCCGACGCCCGCAGCGGCACCAACGCCCTGCTGCTGCGGCCGCCGCGGATCATCGCGCCCGCCTTCGGTGATGGCAGCTTCGAGACGCATCTGCGGGCGGCAGAGTCGGCCGGGGCCGCGGTGCAGGTCATCAGCGACAGCGTCCTCGGCTTCGACCTCGACACACCCGACGACCTGGAGCGGCTGGACCCGGCACGGTTGCGCGAATTGATGGAGCTGGGACGGCGTGCCATCGACGGGGTCGTCGTGTGAGCAGACGCCTGCTTGCCGTCGCCCTGCCCGAGTTGCCGGAGATCCGCCCCGGCGACGATCTGGGGCGGTTGCTGGCTGAGGCCTGGTGGAAGCTGGTCGTCGAAGAGCCCCAGCTGGCACCGGCCGAGGGCGACCTGCTGGTGGTGACCCAGAAAGTCGTCTCCAAGGCGGAGGGTCGCATCGTGCGCCTGGCCGACGTCGAGCCGCGTCCAGAAGCGATCGACTGGGCGGATACCTGGGGCAAGGACGCACGCCAGATCGAGGTGGTGCTGCGCGAATCAGCTGAGGTGTTGCGCATGGAGCGGGGCCTCATCATCAGCCGCACGCACCACGGCTTCGTCTGTGCCAACGCCGGCGTGGATGCCTCCAACGTGGGCGAGGATGACGTGGTCACGCTGCTGCCCGTGGATCCCGACGGCTCCGCCCTCGGCCTGCGGCATGCCGTGCTCGAGGAACTGGGCGTAGATGTCGGGGTCATCGTCAGCGATTCGTTCGGGCGGCCCTGGCGACTGGGCATCACCGATGTCGCACTCGGCGTCTCCGGCTTCCTGCCGCTGCTCGACCTGCGGGGCCAGGTCGACACGGAGGGACGCGAGATGCACGCGACCGTGGTGGCGGTGGCCGATGAGCTGGCTGGCGTGGCGGAGCTGGCCTCGGGCAAGACCAGCCGACGACCGGTCGTGCTCATCCGTGGCGCCCGCCTGCCGGCCGGGAGTGGCGCCATCGTCGGCGACATGCTGATGCCAGCCGGACAGGACCTCTTCCGCTGATCGCCCCGGTTTCGCTACACTCGGCCGCATGAAGCTCGGCCTTCAGATCAGCTCCTTCACCTGGCCCGGCGGTGATGCCGCCATCGGCGAGACGCTGGCAGGCATCGTTCGCACCGCCGACGACGCCGGCTTCGACTCCATCTGGGTGATGGACCACTTCCTCCAGATCGGTTCGGTCGGTGCGCCGGACGAGCCCATGCTGGAGGGCATGACGGCACTCGGATTCATGGCCGCCCATTCGCGGCGTGCGCGCCTGGGCCTGATGGTCGGGGGCATCCACTACCGGGAAGCAGGACTCTGGATCAAGGCCGCGACGACGCTCGACGTCCTTAGCGGTGGGCGCGCCTGGTTCGGCATCGGCGCCGCCTGGAACGAGCAGGAATCGCGTGCCTGGGGCTTCCCCATGCCATCCTTGGGCGAACGTTTCGAGATGCTGGAGGAGACGCTGCAGCTGGCACGCGCGGCGTGGCGTGGTGACGCCGGCGATCGTGAGCCATTCGATGGGACCCACTACCAGGCGGCCGATCCACTCAACTCCCCGCAGGCGCTATCGAAGCCGCATCCGCCCATCCTCATCGGTGGCGGCGGCGAGCGACGCACACTCAAGCTGGTGGCACGGTATGCCGACGCCTGCAACGTCTTCGGCACCGACCCAGAACAGCTGCGCCACAAGTACGGCGTGCTGCGCGGGCATTGCGAGGCCGTCGGCCGCGACTACGACGAGATCGAGAAGACGTTCCTGACGCAGGTCGCCATCAGCCCTGACGGAGCGGGGCAGACGGTCACGCCGGACGCGCTCGTGGAACGTCTGGGCCGCACCGCCGAGGTCGGCGCCCAGCACGCCATCTTCAGCGTCCGCGACGTCACCGACCTTTCCAAGCTGGAGCTCATCGGCCGGGACGTCATCCCCCAACTGCGAGCGGTGGGTAAGCCTTCTCCGTTGACCTGACCGACGTCCGATACCCCCGGGGAGTATCACCGAGCCGTGCTACGATGCACACGATGAACGACGACAAGGCAGGCTTCGGGGGCCTGCAGATGCTCGATGACAGCGACGCTGGTGGGGCAGCGATCACGCCCATCGCCCCGATCGCGATCGAAGGATGGGCCGCGCCCACGAGGGCCACGACCGCAGATGGCGAGGGTGCACATGCCCGCGTCCTCATCATCGGCAGTGGCCCCGCCGGACTGACGGCGGCCATCTACGCCGCACGCGCCGACCTGGAGCCGCTGGTCATCGCTGGCTACGTGCCCGGTGGCCAGTTGATCGATCGACCTCGGAAGTGGAGAACTTCCCGGGCTTTCCCGAGGGCATCGACGGCCCGGCCTTGATGGCCAGCATGCGTGCCCAGGCCGAGCGCTTCGGTGCCCGTATGGTCGATGTCGACGTCGAGTCGGTGGACTTCAGCGTGCGACCATTCAGGCTCACCGCGGGTGACGCGACGTACACCGCCGACTCGGTCATCGTGGCCACGGGCGCCTCGGCCATCTGGCTGGGCCTGGAGAACGAGACGCGCCTGCGCGGCCGTGGTGTGTCGGCCTGTGCCACCTGCGATGGCTTCTTCTTCCGCGACAAGAAGATCGCCGTGGTGGGCGGTGGCGACAGTGCGCTCGAAGAAGCGTTGTTCCTGACCAGGTTCGCCAGCGAGGTCGTGCTCATCCACCGGCGCGACGAGTTCCGCGGCAGCCGCATCATGCGTGACCGCGCCATGGCGCACCCCAAGATCCGCATCGAGTGGAACAGCCAGGTCAGCGACGTCCTGGGGACGGACAAGGTGGCAGGCGTGGAACTGACAGACACAGCGACCGGCGAGGTGCGGCAGCTGCCCCTTGAGGGCCTCTTCATCGCCATCGGCCATCGACCCAACACGGAGGTCTTCCGCGACGCGCTCGAGGTGGACGACAAGGGCTATCTGGTGGTCGAGAACCACACGCTCACCGGGGTGGCGGGCGTGTTCGTGGCCGGCGACGTCCATGATCACCGCTACCGCCAGGCCATCACCGCCGCCGGCGACGGTTGTCGAGCGGCGCTGGACGCTGAACGCTGGCTGGTCGAGCAGGCTGAGGCGATCCCGCTGGCCGAGTCGATCAGGATCCCGAGTAGCCCATCTCCCTGAGTCGCCGGCCCAGGAGCCGCTCGATGGCCGACCCGGCGCCCGGGCTGATGCTCGAGCGCCAGCGTTCGGCAGCACCCTGATCGATGCCGGCTTCACCCACGCGCGCCCCCTTGGAGGTCACCTTCTGCTCCAGCATGCGCGGCTCGGGTACCACGCCCAGGAATTCGCACAGCCCGTCGAGCGTGGCGTCCGGGGCGGCGACCAGGTCCTCGAAGCGCAGCAGCCGGTAGTGGTCGGGGTAGCGTCGGGACAGCGCGCGGTGGCGATGGACGGCAGCCGCCCAGGCCCACACGACTTGCCACAGCACGAAGCCCTCCAGCAGCGCCGGCGTCACCGCCAGTTGGCGGTACGGGAACCCGACCGCGTGCTCTCTCCGGCGCCTCAGCTCGGACACGTAGACGGCGCGCGGGTCGCGCATGCAGTGGATCACGCGGCCGTCGGGGAACCAATCGAGCAGCGTTTCCACGTAGGCGAGGTGCGCGGGCGTCTTCTCACCCATGATGGCCTTGCCCCGTCGGTCGGCATAGATGCGCAGGAACGCCTCGAAGACTCCACGTTCGGTCCGGTCCGATGCGAGCAACCGGGCCTCGATGTCGGCGGGCGGCACCCGTTCCGTCAGCCAGCGCCAGTAGGGGCTCAAATCACGCAGGCGGGAGCGGCGTTGCATCTGGCCCGAGTAGATATGCTCGACCAAGGCATGCACGTTGTCGTCATCCTGCAGGTCACCCAGGCGTCGGAAGTAGTGACGCGCGCCCTCCCAGGCGAGCAGGTGCCCCAGGTAGTGGTTCTCGGTGGCGATACCGATACGGCTGTGCTTGTCGAGGATGCGGCGCATCAGTGTGGTGCCGCTGCGGCTGACGCCCACGATGAAGATGGCCTGGGGCTCGCCTGTGCTTTGCGTCGCGCGTTCCACTGGTCGTTGAGTCTAGCGATGACCGGCTGATGAGCTTCCACGGTCGCGGGAGCGGCTTCCACCGGGACGATTTCACGCCGGTGCCCAGGGAGCGGCGCGGCGAGACGGCGCGGCGGATCCTGGGCTTCTTCCGGCCCTATCGCTGGCAGGTGACGGTAGTCATGGTGTCGATCGTCGCCACCAGCCTGCTGGGGGTGGTCAACCCCTATCTGTTGAGGTTCCTGCTGGACGTGGCCATCCCGGAGCAGGACTTCACCCTGCTCAACCTGGCCGTGATCGCCATGATCGCCATCCCCATCATCAGCGGTCTCATCGGTGTGGGCCAGACCTACCTCAACAACCGCGTCGGCCAGGCGGTCATGGAGGACCTGCGCAACGCCGTCTACGCGCACCTCCAGAAGATGCCGCTGCGCTTCTTCACCGAGACGCGCACCGGCGAGATCCAGAGCCGCATCAGCAACGACGTGGGTGGTGTGCAGTCGGTCGTGACCGACACCGCCAGCTCGGTCTTTGCCAACCTGACCATCGTCGTCACCACGTTGCTGGCGATGATCCTGATCGACTGGCGATTGACGGCCATCTCGCTGGCCATCCTGCCGTTCTTCATGTACCTCACCTTCCGGGTCGGCAAGGTACGCCGCAAGGCCAGCACCGAGACGCAGAAGTCGCTGGCAGACGTCTCGGCCATCACCGAGGAGACGCTCTCGGTCAGTGGCATCCTGCTGGCCAAGACGTTCGGACAGCAGGAAGAATCGGTGAAGCGGTTCCGCGTCGCCAATGCGCGGTTGGCGGCACTGCAGCTGCGCCAATCGCTGGTGGGACGTTGGTTCTTCATGCTCGTGGGGACCGTGTTCGCGGTCATGCCGGCGTTCGTCTACTGGGTCGCGGGCGTGCTGGTCATCCAGGGCGATCCGTCGGCACCGACCGTGGGTGACATCGTGGCCTTCACCACGCTCCAGAGCCGGCTCTTCTTCCCGGTCGGGCAGCTGCTCAACGTACAGGTCGACCTGCAAGGCGCGCTGGCGCTGTTCGACCGCATCTTCGAATACCTCGACATGGAGCCGGAGATCAAGGACGCGGTGGGGGCGGTCGCGCTGGAACCGAAGGGAGTCGAAGGACGGCTGCGCTTCCGCCGCGTCTCGTTCGCCTATCAAGGCGCCCCGCCGAACCTTGACATGGCGGCGGCCGAGCTGGCGACCGATGCCTCCGGCCACGGCGACGATGACGTGCTCGACTCGCGTATCGAGGCTGGGGCCGATGCGGGCGCCGATGCGGGAGAGGGCGCAGCCGACGTTCGGGTCAGTGTGCCCTTCGGGCTCGAGGAGATCGATTTCGAGGTCGAACCCGGACAGCTGGTGGCGCTGGTGGGGCCATCGGGATCGGGCAAGACGACCACCACCTACCTGGTGCCGCGCCTGTACGATGCCGACTCGGGGGCGATCGAGATCGATGGGCGGGACGTCCGTGACATCAAGCTCACCAGCCTCGGCGCCATAATCGGCTTCGTCACCCAGGAGGCCTACCTGTTCCACGCCTCGGTGCGCGAGAACCTGGCCTACGCGAAGCCCGGCGCCGGCGACCACGAGCTGCAGACGGCGGCGCGACTGGCCGCCATCCACGATCGCATCAGTGAGCTCCCGGGGGGCTACGACACCATCGTTGGCGAGCGTGGCTACAAGCTCTCAGGTGGCGAGAAGCAACGCATCGCCCTGGCACGGGTGCTCCTGAAGGATCCTCGCATCCTCATCCTCGACGAGGCCACCAGCGCCCTCGACACGGTCAGCGAGCGGCTCATCCAGCGCGCCATCGAGCGCACCATGCAGGGCCGCACCACGCTGGCCATCGCGCACCGCCTCTCCACCATCCTGCGCGCCGACCTGATCCTGGTCTATGAGCGCGGCCGCATCGTGGAACGCGGCACCCACGCGGCGCTGCTGGCGCACGGCGGTGCCTATGCGAGCCTCTATCACGAGCAGTTCGAGACCGAGGCCTCGAGTGGCGAGGGGCGTTGAGCCTCGGGCAGTCCTTCAGCCGAAGTCGTCGGGAGCCAGTCGGGCCTGACTGTCGAGATAGCGACCACCGGGGTGGACGGTACAGCGAACGCCGACCCTCTCGGACCTTTCGCCGGTGCCGGATACCTGCCACTCGGCGGCCGCCCAGGAACAGAACCGCGGCCGGCCGTCGTTGAGATGGCAGCGTGAGCCGGTCTCGGTCAGGTGGCGGGCGATCGATCCCGGCCGTCTCCAGCCAGGCTGCTCGCTCATCGGTACTCCGCGGCTGGGACCTTCTGCGCCATCTCATGCGACCATGGTGACGCGGCCTCGCGGTCGCGTGACGACCGAGAGGCGATCAGGCCTACGTCCTTCGGAGCCTGACCAGTGGCCGCTATTCCTGCCCGCACCGCCCAGACTGCACACCGGAGAAGCCCCGTGGACGAAGATCACGGAGTCGTCGCGCCTGTCCTCGTCGGGTTCGCGCTCGGTGCGGCGATGGCGTATCTGCCCGTCGCCGTAGGACGCGCGGGCAACTTCGCGCCGGTGCATGTCACGGTCGCCATCACGCTGCTGGTGGCGTGCTTCATCACCCCAGCCATCGCAGGCTACTTCATCGGCCGCTCGCGCGAAGAGGCCCGCCAACTGGCGCTGATCGCGCTCATCGTGGGGCTGCCGGCTGTGGTGTTGTTCGCCTTGATGGCGTCGGGCGTGCGGATGCCCTCGCTCCTGCCAGTGTTCATCGTCGTCTTCCTGATCATGTTCGCCTCGCTGCTTGGCTACCTCCGCGGCCGCGAGGGGCCAGTGCGATAGGGCCTGCCCAACCCGTCCGACCGGCACGCGGCAGGCGCCAGTGGATGCCGTAGGCTGGACAGATGGCAAAGCATGTGACCGTTCGCTGGCAAGGCGAACTCGATTTCGAAGGCACTGACGAGGGCGGCGTGACCGTCAGGATGTCCCCCCGACCCGACGGGTACAGCCCCTCTGCGCTGGTCCTGGCCGCCTTGGCCGGCTGCACCGGCATGGACGCAGCCTCCATCATGGCCAAGAAGAAGGTCGCGATCGACACCTACCGCGTCGAGGTCAGTGCGGAGCAGCGCCAGGAGCATCCGCACTCGTTCACGGCCATCACCGTGGAGCACATCGTGGCGGGCACAGGCATCGCCGACAAGGCTGTCGCTCGCGCCATCGGACTCTCCGCCGCGAAGTACTGCGTCGTCGGCGCGGCACTGGCGTCCGGCGATGCGACCATCAACCATCGGATGCGCATCATCGATGAGGCCGGCGAGCGAACCTGCGATTGCGTCACCATCGGCCCCAAAGGCCGGGGCCTGTCCCATTACGGGGACGCCTGAGCCTCGCTGCCAAGGAACGTGGCCTCCACACCTGGGTGAAGCGCGAGCGCTACATCTGCGTGAAGCGAGGCCCCTCGCCGCCCTCGGGCGGCTGCCAGCGGATGTTCTCCAGCGGGCACTTGACCGCACATGTCATGCAGTGGAGGCAGTTGGACGGGCTGAGCACGATCTTCTCGCCGTCCCAGCGGTAGACCTGCCCCGGGCAGAAGGCCGTGCAGGAGTTGGCGAAGTCGACCTCGCAGGTCAGGCACGCGGCGGGATCGAGGATGGTCATGTGGGCGGCCTCATCCTCGCGATGCAGGGCACCGGTCAGGCTGACGAAGGTGGCCTTGTCCATGCCGCCCGGGTCCTGGCGGGTGAGGCGAGCACCACGCCTAGTGCCCTGCGCATCGGTCTCCATGCCGATGCGCCAGGGGATGAGGTGCGAGACCTGCGATAGCGGAGCGCCGACGTACAGGCCCCACTTGAAGACCTGGCGATAATTCCGGGCATGCCGCATCTCAGGCAGCACGCCACGCTCCTCGAGGCGGTCCTGGTAGCCACTCAGGGCGACCTCGCCCTCACCAGCCCCGGCCGCAGCGAGGCCGGCGACGACGGTGTCAGCCGCGGCCATGCCGGACCAGATCGCGTTGTGGATACCCTTGATCTTCTCCATGTTGACGAAGCCGGCACCGTCACCGACCACGAGCGCGCCTGGCACCGCGACCTTGCCCAGCGCGTAGTAGCCGCCCTCGGGGATGGTGCGGGCGCCGGTGGCGATGGTGACGCCACCCTTCAACTGCCTGGCGATGAAGGGGTGGGCGCGGAATCGCTCGAGCTCGCGCTGCTGATCAAGGTCGCCGTACTTCCAATCGAGCGCGCTGATGAGGCCGACCGCAAGGGTGTTGGGATCCATGCTGTAGATGAAGCCGCCGCCGAAGACGCTCGCAGGATTGGGGTAGCCCAGGAAATGCGCTACGCGTCCGGCGCCGAAGGGGTGCTCGTCGGCAAACTGCATCACGGCCTTGATGCCGAGTGAGTAGGCCTGTGGGTTGGCGCCGGCACCGAAGCGATCACGGATCTGCTGCGAGAGCACGCCGCGAGTGCCATCGGCGAGGACCGTGACGCGGGCGCGGATCTCCTCAGCCGGTCGGTAGTTGGGCATGTGCCCACCCTCGGCGTCCAGCCCCATCTCACCCAGGCGCACGCCGGCGACGCGGCCGTCCTCGATGATGACCTCACGAGCACTGAAGCCGGTATAGACCTCCACGCCTGCCTCGGTCGCGGTGGCGGCGAGGAAAGCTGTCAAGCGCGAGATCGACATGACGACGTCGCCGGAGTGGTCCATGGCTCGCGGCGTGACCAGGTGCGGCAGCTTGATGGCGCGCGAGCCGAGCAGGAAGTACATCTCATCGTGCTCGACGGGGCCGATGCGGCGCGCCAGTGCCCGGTGATCGCGCCATCCGGGCGTCAGCGCATCGAGCGGTGCCGGGTCGACGACCGCGCCGGAGAGATTGTGGTGGCCCGGCTGGGGGGCCTTGTCGATGACCGCGATCGACGCCGCGACCGACGCCTCGTCGAGCTGTCGCTTCAGATGGATCGCGGTGGCCAGGCCGGCCGGGCCGCCACCCACGATGAGGACGTCGAGCGGCCTCATGCTGCCACCTGCCCTGGTACTGCCGCCTCGAGTGCGTGCGTCAACTCGGGGATGACCGTATCGATGTCACCCACGACACCGAGGTCCGCGTAGTCGAAGATCTTTGCCTTGGGGTCCTTGTTGATGGCCACGATGACCTCTGACGACTGCATACCGGTGATGTGCTGGATGGCGCCGGAGATACCGATGGCGACATAGAGCCGGGGTTGCACGGTCTGGCCGGTCTGGCCGACCTGGTAGTCGTGCGTGGTGCAGCCGTCCTCGACCGCCATGCGCGAGGCGGCCACCTTGGTGTCCACGCCCAGCAACTTGCCCAGCCCTTCGGCCAACGGCACCAGGTGGCGCTCGAAATCGCCGCGGGTTCTGAAGCCGTGACCGCCGGCCACGATGACCTCGGCATCACGGATGGAGACCTTGCTGGCGAACGACTCGACCGGAGTCGCCTCCAAGCCGATGTCCGCGGCCTGCAACTCCACCACCGGCCGGACGATCTCGCCGCGGCGGGCCGGGTCGAGCGTCGGCACCTTGAACACGCCGGGCCTGACGGTAGCCATCTGCGTCTGGCTGTCCTTGGTCATGATGGTGGCCATGACGTTGCCGCCCAGCGCGGGCCGAGTCTGCTTGAGGATGCCGACCCAGTCGATGGCGCCCTTCTGGAAATCGCCGATCTCCAGGCGCGTGCAGTCGGCGGTGAGGCCGCTGCGGCAGGCATAGGCCACCCGCGGCGCCAACTCCCGACCGAGCGGGCTGGCACCGAAGAGCATCACTTGTGGCTTGCGCTCGCGTGCCAGCTTGGCCAGCACCTCCTTGTGCGCGATGGGATCGAAGCTCGCCAGCAATGGGTGCTCCAGGACGTAGACGACATCGGCGCCGGCAGCGATGAGCGTGGCCGGTCGGTCACCTGCCGCGTCGGTGGCGAGGACCGCGGCGACCTTCTCGCCGAGGCTGTCGGCCAAGCCGCGAGCGGTGCCCACCAACTCCAGCGACACCGAGCGGACGCCATCACCCTCCGGTTCGGCATAGACCCAGAACTCGCCGTGGTAGGTGGGTTCGCGGCCCGCGAGGTCGTACGTCTGGCCGACGTCGGCATCCGACTCGGCCGTGCCGGCAACCTCGTAGGCGGCCTTGATCTTGGCCACCAGCTGTACCGGGTCCGTGACGAACTCACACGTCTTCTGACGCGCCTCCGAGGGGGAGAAGAGATGGTGCACCTGCGTCCACGAACCCTTCAGGCCGATGCGGGAGCGGTCGGCATCGACCGATGCGGCACTCCACTCGAGGATCTCGGTCGCGTGCGCCTGCCGCGCGCCCGCGAAGGACCGGAACAGGGGCTTGGTGGCCGCGGTCAGCGTGATGAGCACTGGCCAGCGGGTGGGCCGCACGTCCTCTGTGCCCTCGGCGGCGATACGACGGATGGCGAGCGGATACTTGCTGAGCCCCTGGGCATAGGCGATGTGGTCGATGCCTAGCTCCTCCGCGATCTGCGGCGGTACCTGCGCGGTGTCGCCATCGACCGATTGCATGCCGGTGACGATGGCGTAGTCTCGCGAGCCGTCGAACAACTCGCGCTCGATGCGTCGGATCGCCTGCGCCAACGAGTAGGCCGTGGCACCCGTGTCGGCGCCGGCGAAGGCCTTGTCGGTCAGCAGGATGGCCTGGCCCGGCAGGCGTGCCAGGCAGTCGACGAGCGTCTCGCGCGCAGCGGGTGGGCCCATCGTCAGGAAGACGACGCGGGCATCGAGATCGTCGCCGATCAGCTCGGCTGCGAACGTCAGGGCATGCAGGTCGAGCGGATTGATGACACTGTCCAGCATGGCCCGGCGGAGCGTGCCCTTCTCGCGGTCCCAGGCCTCTTCGGGGATGTTGGAGACATCGGGGACCTGCTTGACAAGAACGATGCAATCCAAGTCAGGCCTCCCCGGGCGCGGGCCAACGGGGCACCCGCTGGCGCGCATGCGAACACTGCATCGGTCGGATCTCCTTGGTCGTCAGAGGCACGGCCACCGACGACTGTCGGCAGACGCGGACAGGGTCATCGGTATCGACTCGACCATAGGCAGCGGTGCCATCGAGGGAAAGGGCCGCTACGCCGCGGTCGAGGGGCCATCGGTCCCGAACGCCGAGCCGGGCGCCCTTGCCATCGCGATCAAACCGCCAAGCGGCCTGGCGGTCAAGCGGCCGGGGACGGCCTACGATTCCTCGTTCGACTTCCAGCGCTCGAGCAGATGCTCGCGGATCTGCTCGACCTGTGCGGCACGCGCCTTCTTGCGCGGCAACTCCCACAGCTTGGCGGCGGTCAGCACGCGGTAATAGGTGCGCGTGATGGCGATGGCCAGGCCCATGGTGCCGTCGCGATAGCCGCGGCCGCGAACGTACTGCCGCCAGAAGTAGCGGGCGGCCTCGCCGAAGAGATCGCTGGGCCGGTTCACGCGACGGCCGCGAGCGTAGGCCTGGCGCGCCTCGATGTCCGTATAGCGGTCGACCTTACGCACGAGGTCGGACAGGTTGCCGCCGGGGAAATGCCAGATGGCCAGGCCGGTGTCAGCGGACAGCTTATGGCGACGGGTGCCGGGCGCCGGCTCGATGGAGCGGTGGATGCGGTCGGTCATGAGCAGCGATCCGGGTCGGAAGAAGCGAGCGTGGCGGCTGGGCCAGTTGTTGCCGTGCCGGATCCAGCGACCCAGGATGACGTTGGCTCGCGGCACCAGCACGACGTCGATGGCAGGGTCGGAGTCGGCCAGCTCACGCAGGTGGGCGGCCAGGGTGGGCGGCAGCATCTCGTCAGCATCGAGGATGAAGATCCAGTCACCGCTGGCCTTGGAGACCGCGAAGCGACGGGCCGGGTCGGCGATGCCGCCGGTGCGATCGTGCTGATAGACGATGGCGCCCATCCGCTCGGCGATGGACGCGGTCTCATCCTCGGAATGCTGATCGACCACGATGACCTCATCGCACCAGGGCAGCAAGGTGGCGAGGGCGAAGTGCAGCTGGTGGGCCTCATCGAGCGCGATGACGACGCCGCTGATGCGAGCCATGGCTAGAACTGCACCTCGCCGACCGCCTTTGGCGCCTTCTTGAGCCGCTCCAGTTCGGAGTCGTCGATGGGCGCCAGGTCGGGATCGTGTGCGAGCCCCAACATCTCCTCCTTCAGGCGCTGGTATTCGGCCGCGCGGCTGCGCGAAGCCAGCTCATCCCATTGCTTGGCCTGGACCAGGAAGCGGTCCATGATGCGCACCACGGACACGGCGACCCCCGGGGCGCCATCGCGCCAGGCGCGCCCCTTGACGAACTCCTTCCAGGTCTGCCGCAGAGCCACGCGGAACCAGCGACGGGGACCGGGCCGGCGTCCCGAGCGTGCGCGCTGCCAGGCTTGCACGGTCGTGTAGCGCTGCGACTTCCAGACCACGTCGGCGATGTCGTGATAACTGTAGTGCCACAGGCAGCAGTCACGGTCCATGGGCAGCATGATCTCGGTGGCGCCCGCGGCGGCGTGGAAGCCGCCGTGCATCTCCACGCGGATATCGATCGCGTCCTTGTGAAAGAAGCGACGCTTGGCGTTGGGCCACCACTGCCCGTGCTGCATCTCGCGGCCCAGGATGATGTTGCGCCGGGGGATGCGGACCACGTTGGCCTCACCTGACTCGGCGATCTGGCGCAGCCGGCGACCCAATGCCGGATGCACCACCTCATCGGAATCGAGCACCATCACCCAGTCATGCTCGGTCATGGCCACCGACATCTCGCGGATGATCTCGACGTAGCCGGTGGCTTCGACCTCGATGACCCTGGCGCCGCAGGCACGGGCGATACGTTGCGTGTCGTCGCTCGACTGCTGGTCGACGACCAGGACCTCGTCACACCAGGACTTGAGCAATTCGACCGCGTAGCGGATCGTCTCTGCCTCATTCCAGGTGTTGATCAGGCCGGAGATCCTGACGGCCATGGCTAGCCTGCCCTGCCGCTGCCGAGCCGGCTCAGGAGCCGGGCAGGTGGCGCTCTTGCGGGCCGGTGTAGATCACGTCGGGCCGGATGAGCTTGTCGACCCCGGCCTGCTCGATGGCATGCGCGGTCCAACCGGCGGTGCGCGCCATGGCGAACGTGGCCGGGAACAGGTCGGGCGGCAGGCCCACACCCTGCAGGACGGCGGCAGTGTAGTACTCCACGTTCGTCTTCAGGGGTCGGTCGGGATAGCGTTCCTCGAGGACCCGCAGCGCCACGTCCTCGACCGCTACCGCGAGCTCCAGCCAATCGGCGATCGAGGCCATCTGCATGGCCACCTCACGCAAGGCAACAGCGCGTGGGTCGTAGGCACGATAGACGCGGTGGCCGAAGCCCATCAGCCGTTCCTTGCGGTCGATGGCGTCGTTGATCCATCGCTCGGCATCTTCTGGCGAGCCGATGGCGTTGAGCTGGCTGACGACCTCGGAGGGGGCGCCGCCATGCAGCGGCCCCTTGAGGGCACCGGTGGCCCCGGCCACGGCGCTGGCGATATCCGAGCGCGTCGAGGTGATGACCCTAGCCGAGAAGGTCGAGGCATTGAAGCCGTGATCGGCGCCGACGACGAAGTACGCATCGAGCGCGCGAGCGGCAGCCTCGTCGGGCACCTCTCCGTTGAGCTGATACAGGAAGCCGGCCGTGGTGTCCAGGTCAGGATCGGGCTCGATGGGCTCCAAGCCCTGGCGCAGACGACCGAAGGCGGCCAATGCCGAGGGTCCCATGGCCGTGATCTCCCGGGCCTGCTCGACCGTGGGCGGCCAGAGCGTCCGATGCGTGGCGCCCCAGACCGAGAACGCGGTACGCAGGGCATCCATGGGGTGAGCGCCTTCAGGAAGGTCGCGAAGAGCCGCCACGATGGGCGCATCAAGTGGGCCGCAGGGCAGGTGAGCTTCAGGCAACCATTCATCGGCCCAAAGCAGGTGTGCGACCTGGGCGAAGCTGCCTTCGCGCACCAGTTCACCGATGGGATAGCCTCGGTAGAGCAGCCGGCCGTTGGCGCCATCCACGAGAGAAAGCGCGGTCTCCCCCGCGAGGACGCCCGCGAGACCGGGAGAGTAGGGGCGGTCGTCGTTCGTCGTCATGGCGGGCAGTCTAGTGCGCCTCGGCCTGCACCGTGACGTGTGTCGACTGGCACCGTGTCGTATGTCGGGGTCGCCGCGGTCCCTTCTGGGTGCGTTCAGCCCTCTTCGATCGTCGCGCCGGCCTCCCTCAGCTGGGCGAGAGCGCGCGCGCCGTCACCCTCTGCCAGGTCTACCGCGCGAACCGCAGCCGCCAGCAAGGTCGCTTGGTAGCCCAGCCTACGAGCGTCAAGGGCGGTGGCCAGCACGCAGTAGTCGGTGGCCAGTCCGGCGATGACGACGCGCTCGATCCCGGCCACCCGCAACAGGCCGTCCAGCTCGGTCGGCTCCGTCTCGCCGGACACGGGGTCGCGCATGCTGAAGCCGCTGTAGCCATCCTCACCGTTGCTGCCCTTGCGAACGACCGGGCCCTCGACCCGCAGGTCGGGATGGAACGCCGCGCCCCACGTGTCGGCCACGCAGTGGACGGGCCAGAGGCCGCCGTCCTTCTCGAAGTGCGGCGTGACCGGCGGGTGCCAGTCCTGCGTGTAGAAGACGTGCGCGCCGGCCGCGGTGGCCGCCTCGATCTGCGCGTTGACGAGCGGGATGATGTCGGCGCCGCCGGCCACCGCGAGCGAGCCCGCGGGATCGGCGAAGTCGTTCTGGACGTCGATGAGCAGGAGCGCGGTGGTGGTGTCGTAGGTGGGCATCGGACGATGCTAACGCGGCGGCCGAGCCCGCAGCCAAGCCGGCCGAGAACCCCCGTCGCCAAGTGCTCTAGCATCGGGGTTCCAGATGTCACCTGCCCAGCCCACCACGCACGCCTCCAACGATGCCCAGACCTGGTCGATGTTCCTGGTCCTGGCCGCCATCTGGGGCAGCTCGTTCCTATTCATCAAGATCGGCCTCGACGAGGGCATCCACCCCATGACGCTGGTGAGCCTGCGAACGGCTTTCGCCAGCGCGATGCTGGGGGCCGTGCTCCTGGCGCGCGGTGGTCGGCTCCCGCTGCGCTGGGACATCTGGAAGCGGATGGCCTTCCTGGGCACCACCAACATCGTCGTCCCTTTCGTGCTTATCGCCTGGGGCCAGCAGTACATCCCGTCGGGCATGACGTCGATCCTCAACTCCACAGTGCCCCTGTTCACCATCGTGCTGGCGGCCATCGCGCTCACCGACGAGCACATCACCGTGGCCCGGCTGGCTGGTCTCGGGATCGGGATGGGTGGTGTCGTGTTGCTGGCGCTGCCGAGCCTGGATGCGGCGCAGACCGACGATGACGCCCTCCGGGCGGTGGTGGGCATGTTGGCCGTGGTGCTGGCCGCCATCTTCTACGCGGTGGCCGCGGTGTACACCCGGCGGCGCCTCACCGGGCACGCCATCATCGAGCGTGCTGACGGCTCCTTTCGGGCGCCGTCCCCGGGAGAGATCTCGTTCGGCAGCGCCTTCGCGGCCTTCATCATCATCACCGTCCTGGCGGTGCTCTTCGAACGCCCCGGCGGCGTCCTCTATGCCCTTCCCGCGAGCGGCCTGGGCTGGCTGGCGATGATCTGGCTGGGCGCGCTGGGTACGGGCGTGGCCTACCTGTTGTTCTTCCGCCTCATCGAACGCTGGGGCGCCACCCGCACCACGCTCGTCACCTACGTCATCCCGGTGGTGGCCATCACGCTCGGCTTCGTCTTCCTGGGCGAACGCCTGCTGCCGCTGGAGATCGCCGGAGCCGCACTCATCATCGCGGGCGTGGTGCTGGTCAATGCCGGCGTCGGCCAGCGTCCGCTCTTCCAGCGTCCCACGGTCGAGGCGCCCGTCGAGTGACCGAGCCGCACGGGCCAACGGCCGGGATCCCATCGCGCGGTCGGCTCTACGTCGGGACCAGTGGCTTCGCCTATCCGGGTTGGGTGCCCAAGTTCTACGCACCCGGCAAGGCCAGTCGCAAGCCCCTCGCCGCCTATGCCGCCCGACTGCCCGCGGTGGAACTCCACAACACCTTCTTTCGCCGCCCTAACGAACAGCAGATCGCCAAATGGCTTGGTGAGACCGGCCCTGACTTCCGCTTCTGCCCCAAGGCCCAGCGGGCGACTTCGTGGAACGCCTGGACCGAAGCCGATCCCAGCGCTTCGATCCGCTGGCTCACCGATGCGCTGGCCGGGTTCGGGGAGCGACTCGGCTGCGTGCTGCTGTCGCTGCGCGGGACGATGGAGCGCGACGATGCGGCCCTGGAGCGCGTACTTTCCGCCTGGCCGACTGACGTTCCGCTGGCGCTGGAGCTGCTGCATCCGAGTTGGGCGAGCGATGCCGTCCACGGTGTGGCTTCCGAGCACAGCGCGACGCTGGTGGCGACCGACTTGGCCGGTCGCGACGAGCCGGTGCTGCGGCCTGGCCCTGTCGTCTATGTGCGCCTCCGCCGCGAGGTCTACGCACCCGATGACCTGGAGCGCTGGGCAGGACAGCTGGCATCGATCATGGGCAGCGGTACGGACGCTTATGCCTTCTTCCGCCATGACGACGATGGAACGATGGCCTTGAACGCGGAGTGGCTGCTGCAGCGGGTCGCTGCGCTCGTCGGGTCATGAGGCGGCGTAGGATGAGGGGACTCCCTCCAGCTGACTTCATCGCGCAAAGGAGACACCATGGCGAAGCCCAAGAAGACCGTCGTCAAGGACATGCAGGCAACGCTCGTCGAGCTCATCGATCTGTCACTGCTGGGCAAGCAGGCTCATTGGAACGTGGTCGGCCCGCATTTCCGTTCCGTACACCTGCAGCTCGATGAGATCGTGGACATCGCCCGCTTGTCGTCGGACCGCGTGGCCGAGCGGCTGGCCACCATCGGCGCCTCGCCCGACGGTCGCGCCGAGACCATCGCCACCAGTAGTGAGTTGGCGCCGTTCCCGGCGGGCTCGGTTTCCGGCACGGACACCGTCAAGCTCGTCACCGCCGCCATGGAGACCGTCACGGGCCGCCTGGAGGTGCGCATCGGCCGCATCGGCGATGAGGACCCGGTCAGCCAAGACATCCTCATCGGCACCACCGACGAGTTGGAGAAGGCCGCCTGGATGCTGCGAGCCCAGCTCGAGATGTAACTGCCCGGCGCCACGCGCCACCCGAACCGCGAAAGCGACGCCACGCCACCGAGCGGGCGCCGCTTTCGCATCGCTCAGAGGTGGGTCAGGGGTAGGACAGGGAGCCGTCGCGACAGCGGGACTGGGTCCAGCCGATGACCTCGGCGCCCGCCGGATAGCGGGCGGCGGCGACCTCGTCCACCTCGATGCCCAGGCCGGGCCGATCGTTGGGGTACAGGTAGCCGGCGCGTAGCGCGGGCAGACCATCGAAGATCTCACGCTCAGGATCGGTGAAAGCAGGGAACTCCTGGATGCCGAAGGCGTGGCTGGCGACGTCCAGGTGTAGTTGCGCAGTGTGGCCGACCGGTGAGGTGTCCTTGGGCCCGTGCCAAGCCGTCCGGACGCCGTGCGCCTCGCAGACCTGGGCCGCACGCCAGGCCGGCGTCAGGCCACCGATGGCCGAGACGTGCAGGCGCAGGAAGTCGATGTGGCGCTGCGCGACGAGTGGCAGCCACTCAGCGGGGTGCACGAAGAGCTCGCCGACCGCCTGTGGCGTCGTGGTCACCGTTCGCAGCCGCGGGTACCAGTCGAGGTGCTCCGGCGGCAGCGCGTCCTCAAGGAAGAACAACCGCAAAGGCTCCAGCTGGCGTGCGAAGTCGACGGCGTCCGACGGGGACAGGCGAGAGTGGACGTCGTGCAACAGCTCGACCTCATCACCCAGGACCTCACGAAGCCTCACCAACGCCTCGATGGTCGTCCGCCGATAGACCGCCGGGTCGTAGTAGTCGCCGGCCAGGGCCCCATCGGGCGGCCGGCCAGCCAGACGAGCGCCGCCATAGCCCGCCGTCGCGGCTGCCAACGCGCCCACGGCGTCGGGTGCCTTGCTCAGCTGGACCCGGACGTATCGCACGCCCTCTTCGACCAGCGACGCGGCCTGGTCGCAGAGTTCCTGGGCGTCGCGACCCGACGCATGCTGGTAGACGGCCGCCGCCTCACGAACCTTGCCGCCCAGCAGGTCGAAGACCGGCATCCCGGCCAACTTGCCCTTGATGTCCCAGAGCGCCTGGTCCACGCCGGAGATGGCGTTGTTGACCACCGGCCCGTTGCGCCAGTAGCCGTTGGTGTGCATCAGGCGCCACAGCTCCCCGATGCGCGCTGGGTCGCGGCCGACCAGCAAGGGCGCCAGGTAGGACTCGATGATTTCCACCACGGCCCGGTGGCGCTGCGTGAACGTGGCACAGCCCCAGCCGTAGAGGCCGGGCTCGGAGGTCTGCACCTGCACCAGCACCAGGTTTTCGGTGGTCGGCCGGGTGGTGATGACCCGGATCGCTTCGATGCTTAGCATGGCTACTTGGCCGTGCCCTGGGCCATGAAGCCCCCGTCGACCACGAAGTCCTGTCCGGTGATCCAGGCGGCATCGTCGCTGAGCAGGAAGGCCACCAGGCCGGCAACATCTTCAGGGGTCCCCAGGCGGCCCAGCGGATACATCCCGACGGTTCGTCGGTGTTCGGCTTCAGGGTCCGGCTGGGTGGTGAGATAGCGCTCGTACATCGGCGTCTCGATGGTGCCGGGACAGACGGCGTTGCAGCGGATGCCGTGCCGGGCGCCGTCCATGGCCACCCCGCGCGTCAGGCCCAGGACCGCCGCCTTGCTGGCCGAATACGACGCCTGCCCAGGCCCGCTGTTGTAGGCCATGATCGAGGCGCAGTTGACGATGGAGCCACCACCGGCCGCCCGCATGGGGCCGAAGGCATGCTTGGCGGCGAGCATGTAGCCGGCCACGTTGACGTCGAGCATGAGATGCCAATCCTCGAGGGACAGTCGGTCGATCGGGGCACCGACCATGATGCCGGCGTTGTTGACGACACCGTGCAGCCGACCCTCCTCGCCGGCCGCGAGACGCACGGCTTCTCGTACCGCCTCCTCGTCGGCCACGCTTCCTTGCACCGAACGCATGCCGGTCGCGTTCGGATCGATGGCGGCGACATCGAGGATGGTGACCTCTGCTCCCTCGTCGGCCAAACGCCGGGCGATGCCGGCTCCGATGCCGCTGGCGCCCCCGGTGACCAGCATCCGCCGCCCGATGAACCGTTCCATGCCGACACGATACGCGCCTCGATGCGAGGGCGCGGAGGTGCGCTGGGGCTATCCTCATCGGCATGGCAGAGATCCGCGAACCGAGTGATGCCGACCTGGCGCCCTTTACGCCTGACAAGACTGTGCTCATCGACCGGCTCCTCGATGTCATCGAGCACGAGATCGTGCCCCTGACAAGCGCCGGGGTGCGCGATGGCAACAAGGTCTTTGGCGGTGCGGTCCTGCGCAAATCGGACCTGTCGACGATCGTCGCGGTCACGAATCAGGAGAGCGTCAATCCGCTCAACCACGGCGAGATCGCCACCATCAACGCCTTCTACGGCATCCCGCTCCAGGCCCGCGTGCCCGCCAGCGAGACGATCTTCGTCAGCACCCACGAGCCTTGTCCACTGTGCCTGGGTGGCCTGACCTGGGGCGGCTGGGACAACTTCTTCTACCTCTTCAGCTACGAGGACACACAGGACGCCTTCAGCATCCCCCACGACATCCGCCTGAACGAGGAGATCTGGCGAGTCAAGGATGGCGAGTACGACCACAAGAACCGCTATTGGTGCGCGTGGCACATCCGGGCGCTCATCGATGGGTGCCCCGCTGATGTCCGTGACGGGTTGCTCAGCCGCGCGAGCGACCTGTCCTCGATCCTATCAGGAGCTCTCAGCCGTCTACCAGGCCTCCAAGGGTTCGACTGTCGAGATCCCACTGGCCTAGCGACGTCCCTCTACTCCTGCCTGGTCGCTCGGCTGCTGGAGGGCACCTCTGCCGCTAGCGCGGTCGGCCGCGGCGCTCCCACCAGCCTGGGCCGTATACCGAGAGTGCCAGCAGGACCACCACGACCGATGCCGCGAGCAAGGCCAGTACGACATCCTCGGTCGCACCGGCCACGATAAGGAAGACAAGGCCGGCGAGCGCGATGATCCCGATGACGTGGAGCACTCGACGGGTCGTCGGGCCGTCGCGACGATAGACGAGGGTCGGGAAGTCCAAGATCGCCTCGCCATCGTCACGGAGCAGTCGTACCTCCGATGCCTCGAGCAGGTCCTCGATGACCGCTGCGGTGATCAGAATCCAGGAGCGCGGCCTGGGAATCGGCACGATCCCGCGCGCTATGCGGCACGGTGGACGCGATGCCGGATGTCCAGTAGCCGGCGTCACCCAGCCGCGCGACATAGGCCTCCGTCACCAGCTCGCGTGCTTCATCGAGCATCTCGCCTCTGCCGGCGTCATCTGCGACCTGTTCAGCCCGGATGCGGGCACGCTGCAGTGCGCGCTCGGGACGCCGCCCGTCGCTGGGCCGGATGGGCACGCCCTGCTGTGCGATGTGGTCGAGGATGCGGACGACCCGCTCCTTCGCAAGCTCGTCGGCGGAACGCGACTGGCGCGTATCGCTGTGGGGCTGGTCCTCGGTCGAGCTCACCGGGCCATATTCGCGCATCTGCGCCGGTCGTCAACGCGGTTCGCTCTCCTCACGAAGTACGGGACGGACCTGCAAGGAAATGCGTTCCATGCAGCCGCCCAGCCGTGCAGCCCCGCGAGTAGAGGCGCGCGAGATGTGCAGGGATATCGCGAGGCTGTCGCCCTCGTGAGGCCATGGCATACTTAGCACTAAGTCACGTTAGCACTAAGTCACGTTAGCACTAAGTCGAGTTAGCACTAGGATGGCCGAGCCGGCAACATGAGACCGGACGCCGTCCAGTGCCGGCAGGAGGGAGACTCGAATGACCGTCATGAACACTCCGGACCTCGACCGACCTGCCGAGCTATTCGACCGCGAGGGCGAGTGGGCCGACCTCGTGGACTTCACGCGCACAGACGGCAAGAAGCCACAGATCGGCGTCGTCTACGGTCGGCGGCGGCAGGGCAAGAGCTTCATCCTAAGTCGTCTCGTTCAAGCAGTCGGGGGCTTCAGGATCCAGGCGCTCGAGGAAACTCGAGGGGCCGCCCTTGGCACGTTCTATCGAGCCGTCGCGCGGTGGTCTGGCCAGACGGCGCTCGCAGACGGGCACTTCCGCGACTGGCCGGCCGCGTTCCGGGACTTGTGCGAGGTCGCGGACGGCCGGCTCATCGTCCTTGATGAGCTGCCGTACCTGCTCGATGGTTCGAAGGAGCTGACATCGGTCATCCAATCTGCATACGACCAGGCAAAGGACGGCGCGCACCCCACGTTCCGACTGATCCTATGCGGCTCCGCGATCTCGGTGATGACCAAGCTCCTCGCTGGTGACAAGGCCCTGCGAGGCCGGACCCGCCTCGAGTTGGCCCTGGAGAGTTTCGACTTCCGGCAAGCCCGATCATTCTGGGGTATCGACGATCTCAAGACCGCGTTCCGAGTCGACTCGATCGTCGGTGGCGCGCCAGGATACCGAGACCTCCTTGATGACCCGCCGAAGGCCATGTCGGGTTTCGACCGGTGGGTGCTCAAGGGCCCGCTGAACCCGTCGCACGCGCTCTTCCGCGAAGCCGAGTACCTGCTGAGCGAAGACCCGGTCATGACCGATCGAGCGCTGTACCGTTCGATCATCGCATCGATCGCGGGTGGCAACACGACCAAGGGCAAGATCGGCAAGAGCCTCCAGCGCGACGACCGGTCGCTGACATACCCGCTTGCGCAGCTCGAACGTGCGCAATTCATCGTGCGTCGTCACGACCTCCTACGGCCCAATCGCCCACTTCTCCGAGTGGCCGATCCTGTCCTGCGGTTCCAGTTCGCGATCATCCGACCCGACGCCGATCGGTACAAGGAACGTCAAGGCAAGGCAGCGTGGGTCGACGCGTCACAGCGGTTCTCCTCCGCGGTCATCGGTCCGCACTTCGAGGAGATGGCCCGAACCTGGACCCGGCGATACGCGTCGAAGCAGACGCTCGGAGGGCCCGCTGGGCGTGTCGGTTTCGTACAAGTCAACGACCCCGACCAGAAGCAAAGCTTCGAGCTCGACGTCGTCGTGTCGCCGCCGGGCGACGATGATCAGCTGATGGCCATCGGCGAAGCCAAGGCTCGAGCAGAACCTCGTTCGATACAGGA
The DNA here is from genome assembly GCA_963778955.1 of uncultured Chloroflexia bacterium. Taxonomy (GTDB): domain Bacteria; phylum Chloroflexota; class Limnocylindria; order Limnocylindrales; family CSP1-4; genus JAFMJV01. The sequence goes on along the minus strand of CAVZWI010000001.1, from coordinate 1,043,440 downwards.
CATCGAGCGCCTGGAACGACTTCGAGGGTTGCTGACATCCCGGGCCGATGCGGCCGGCGCGAAGCTACTGCTCTTCAGTCTCACCGGCTTCGACACCGACGTCGTGGAGGCCACTCGCAGCCGGTCGGACATCGAACTGGTGGATTCTCGAGCGGATGTACGAGGGGGACTGATCAGAGGCAGAGGGAGACTGCGGCCTTGCCAGCCTTCACGCCGCGAGTGGCCGACCCTCTTGACAGCAAACTCGCCAGTGGTACGCTTGCTGCATATGAGCAGTGACGTGCACAATTGAGCATACCCGCGTTGGCGACGGATTCAGCTGTGCCCGATGGGGCGATCGCCGACACGCGGCTGATGCTCCGGGCGGCGCAGCTCTATTACCACGGGGACCTGACGCAGGACGCCATCGGCAAGCGTCTGGGCGTGAGTCGCTTCAAGGTCGGCCGGCTGCTGGAGCGGGCGCTGCGCGAAGAGGCGGTCCGCATCGAGATCGTCCATCCCTCGGCGCGCCTGGTGGCCCTGGAAGACGCGCTCACGGAGCGTTTCCACCTGGCCGATGCCATCGTGGTGGACGTGCCCCTGAGCGGGGATGCGGCCGCAGACGAGCAGCTGGCCCGTGAGCGCGTCGCGGCGGCCGCTGCCGACCATCTTGCGGCGGTCCAGCCAACAGGCGTCATCGGCATCTCCTGGGGCCGCACCATGCTGGAGCTGGCGGCGCGACTGCGCCCCGGCTGGACGCAGGCAAAGCAGATCGTGCAGCTCAACGGCGCCATCTCGCGATCGGCCCAGCCGACCCGGTACCAGGAGGTGGTGGAGCGCTTCGGCAGCACCACTGGCGCCGCCATCCAGCTGATGCCCGCGCCGGCCATCGTCGGCAGCGCGGAACTGCGGCGTGCGCTGGAGGCCGATCCATCGGTGCGCCAGCCGCTGCGGGCGGCCCGTCGCGCACCCAGCGCCGTCTTCGGCATGGGCGTCATGGGCAAAGACAGCGTCCACGTCGCCTCGGGCTACCTCGACGACAAGGATCTCAGGCGACTCGCGCGCGCGGGTGCGGTCGGGGATGTGCTCGGGCGCTTCCTGACGATCGAGGGCAAGATCGCACTGCCCGGCCTGGACGCGCGTACCGTGGGTATGCCGCTGGGCGAGCTCGCGGGCAAAGCCCTGACGGTCGGCCTCGCGGCGGGTACTGGCCGTGGCCCCATCGCGCTCGCCGCGCTGCGCGCCGGATGCATGAAGACGTTCGTGACCGACGAGGCCACGGCCGATTGGGTCCTCGCACATGGCTGACCGACCACCAAGCGCCGATGAGGTGCGGGCACTGGTGAGGCGCATCGTCGACCAGACGCTCGACGCCGCCGCGACGTCAGCACCCACCACCACGACCGCCGCGCCCGAGGGACGCATCGCCGTGGCCATCGCCGGCGATCATGGCGGCTGGCGCCTGAAGGATGCCATCGGCAGCTGGCTGACGGAGCACGGCTACGCGGTGCGTGACTGCGGCACCCACAGCGACGATGCGGTCGATTACCCGGACCTGGCGCAGGCGGTCGCCCGACTCGTGGCCGACGGTTCATGCCGCTGGGGCATCGTCGTGGACGGCGCCGGCATCGGCTCGGCCATGGCCGCCAACAAGGTGCCCGGCGTGCGGGCCGCCAACTGCCACGACCTCTCCTCGGCTCGCAACAGCCGCGAGCACAATTACGCCAACGTGCTGACGCTGGGTTCAGGCTTCCTGGGCACCGCCCTGGCGCTCCAGATCGTGCAGACCTGGCTGGAGACCGATTGGGGTGCCGAACGCCACGGCGCCCGCGTGGACAAGATCACCGCCATCGAGCGCAGCTACAACATCGCCGGCAGGGGAAAGGACCGATGACCGACACCATCGACCAACGCAACGACCTCGTGGAGGCCATCACCCGCGAGGTGCTCGCAGCACTCGGTGGCGGCACCTCGGCGGCCGACCCGTCGGACCCCTGTGCCACCTGCCTGCAGAGCTGCGCGGCGCAGTGCGCGGTCAAGGTCCGCACCTTGATGGCAGAGGGCGCCGACCGCATCGAATACCACGGCCCGGCCGATGAGGTGCCGCTGGACCTGGCGCGCTACATCGACCACACCCTGCTGAAGCCCGACGCCTCGGAAGCCGAGATCGACAAGCTCTGCGATGAGGCCGCCGAATACCACTTCGCTTCGGTCTGCGTGAACCCCGTCTGGGTACGCCGTGCGGCGACACGCCTTCGCGATTCGGATGTGGCGGTGGCCTCGGTGGTCGGCTTCCCCTTCGGTGCCACACCGGCTGACGTCAAGGCCTTCGAAGCTCGGCGAGCCATCCGCGATGGCGCGCGAGAGATCGACATGGTCATCAACATCGGCGCGCTCAAGAGCGGTCGGCACGACGTGGTGCGCGATGACATCGCCCGCGTCAGCGATGCCTGCCACGAATCGGGCGCTATCAACAAGGTCATCATCGAGGCAGCGCTGCTCAGCGATCCTGAGAAGATCGATCGCCTCGCGCCTGGCCCGCGACGCCAAGGCGGACATGGTCAAGACATCTACCGGTTACGCGAAGGGTGGAGCCACGGTCTATGACGTCGCGCTCATGCGTGAGGCGGTCGGACCCAAGATGGGTGTCAAGGCTGCCGGTGGCATCCGCACCGCGGAGGATGTGCAGGAGATGATCGCGGCCGGTGCCACGCGCATCGGCGCCTCGGCCGGCATCAAGATCGTCAGCGGACAGGGAGGCACCAGTGGCCGGTATTGAACTTCGCGCGTACTCGTTCATCGACAGCCTGCAGGCGCAGTACGCGGCCTTCCTGGGCACCGTGGCACAGGGCTTCCTGCCGCTGGCCGGCGATGCCTCGCTGTCGATCGAGATCTCGCCCGGCATCGAGATCAACCGCCTCACAGACGTGGCGCTCAAGTCCACGCAGGTGAAGCCCGGCATGCAGATCGATCGAGCGCTACTACGGCATGCTGGAGGTCCACTCGCCGTCGCAGGCGGAGGTGCGCGCGGCGGGCGCCGCCATCCTGGCCGAGATGGGCCTGACCGAGGTCGACCGCATCAAGCCGCGGGTGCTCTCGAGCCAGATCATCCGCCGTATCGATGACCACCAGGCGCAGCTCATCAACCGTACCCGCCACGGCCAGATGCTCATCCCCGGCCAGACGCTGTACGTGCTGGAGATGGAGCCGGCAGCCTATGCCGCGCTGGCCGCCAATGAAGCGGAGAAAGCGGCGGACATCAACATCCTGGAGGTGCGCAACTTCGGCTCCATGGGCCGCATCTATCTCGGCGGCGAGGAGCGTGACATCGACGTCGGTTGGCGCGCCGCGCTGGCCGCGGTCGAAGGGCTGGAGGGTCGCGACGCGAAGTAACGGCCGACTCCGACCAGACACCCCGAACACCCACGAGACGACAGAGCAAGGCACAGAGCAAGGGAGAACGAACCGATGGCAGAAGCACTGGGCATGATCGAGGCACGCGGCTTCACCGCCGTGGTCGAGGCCGCTGACGCGATGGTCAAGGCCGCCAAGGTCGAATTGGTCAGCTATGAGAAGACCGGCGGCGGGTACGTCACCGCGGTGGTGCGCGGCGATGTGGCTGCGGTCAAGGCCGCGGTCGAGGCCGGCGTGCGCAACGCCGAGAAGGTCGGCGAGGTCGTCAGCAGCCACGTCATCGCGCGGCCGCACGCCAACGTGGACCTGGTCATGCCGCTGGGTCGGCTCGCCGAGGCTGAGGCCGAGACCGGCACCAAGCGCAAGTAGAGACGGGCTGGGCGCCGGGTCGGACGATCTCGGCGCCCACTCCCCAAGCAGGCGGTAGGACATGTTGCTCGGACGAGTGACCGGCACGGTGGTGGCCAGCCAGAAGGAGCCACTCACCGAGGGCTGGAAGCTCCTCGTCGTGCGCCAGCTCGACGCGGAGGACAAGGAGACCGGCGGCTACGTGGTGGCCGCGGACGCGGTCGGCGCGGGCGTCGGTGAGGTGGTGCTGTACGCCAGTGGCAGCTCGGCGCGCAACACCGCAACCACCAGGGACAAGCCCTGTGACGCGGTGATCATGGCCATCGTGGACACCTGGGAAGTCGAAGGGAAGGAGATCTACCGCAAGTAGTCGGCTGCCGACTCACATGCTGCGGGGATGACCGATGGACGAAGGCGAGATCGCACAGATCATCGAGCGCGTGCGTGGCCGCATGGCGGCGGGCGATACCGCGCGCCCGGGTGCCGGCATGCAGGCCGCCGCGGAGGTCGCGGCGGCGGCTGAGGCTGAGCTGGGTGACGGCATCCACGCCACGGTCGACGATGCCGTAGCGGCGGCGACACGTGCCTTCCGTGCCTTCGGTGACAGCGGCCTGGACAGGCGCAAAGCCGTCATCGAGGCCATCCGCGCCTCGATGCTCGCCCACGCCGAGCAGCTGGCGCGCATGGCCCATCGCGAGACGGGCATCGGCCGCTACGAGGACAAGGTCGTCAAGAACCGCCTCGTCACCACCAAGGCACCGGGTCCCGAGGACCTTGAGGCCCAGGCGGTCAGCGGCGACAAGGGCATGATGCTCACCGAGTGGGCCCCCTTCGGCGTGGTCGGCGCCATCAGCCCGGTGACCAACCCCACCTCGACGGTCATCAACAACACCATCAGCATCGTCAGCGCCGGCAACGCCGTCGTCTTCAACGCGCATCCCTCGGCACGCGCCTGCTCGGCAGAGACCATCCGGCTCATCAACCGCGCCATCGTCGGCGCTGGTGGACCGTCGGACCTCGTGACCGGTGTGGCCGTGCCCACCATCGACTCGGCGCGTGCCCTGATGAACCATCCCGGCGTGCGCGTGCTGCTGGTTACCGGCGGTCCCGGTGTGGTGCGTGAAGCGCTCAAGACGGACAAACGCGCCATCACCGCCGGTCCCGGCAACCCACCCGCGGTCGTGGACCAGACGGCGGATATCGAGCGCGCCGCGGCAGACATCGTGCGTGGCGCATCGTTCGACAACAACATCGTCTGTATCGATGAGAAGGTCGTGCTGGCCGTGGACAGCATCGCCGACCGACTGCTGCGCGCCATGAGCCAGAACGGCGCCTACCTGCTGAAGGAGCACGAGCTGCGCCGCCTGGAGCGGGTCATCTTCAAGGAGTTGGGGCCTGCCGGCAAACCCGGCGTCATGAACCCGGCCTGGATCGGCAAGGACGCCGCGAAGATCCTGGCCGAGATCGGCGTGCAGTCGGAGCCGGAGCCGCGCCTGCTCGTGGCCGATGTGCCGCGCGACCACGGCCTCGCCTGGACCGAGCAGATGATGCCGGTACTGCCGGTGGTGCGGGTGCCCAACGTGGACATGGCCATCGACCTGGCGGTGCGCATGGAGCACGGCTTCCACCACACCGCCTCCATCCACTCGAGGGACGTGGACGCCATCACGCGCATGGCGCGCGCCATGAACTGCTCCATCTTCGTAGCCAACGGGCCCAACCTTGCCGGTCTTGGCGCCGGGGGCGAGGGCTTCACCTCCTTCTCCATCGCCTCCCCCACCGGCGACGGCATGACCCGGCCGCGGACGTTCTCGCGTGAGCGTCGCGTGACCGTCGTCGGCGCCTTGAGGATCGTGTAGTGCCCGCCGCGCCTGTGGAGCCCGCGTTGGGTCTGCTCGAGATCGAGTCGATCGCGGTCGGCATCGCCGTCGGCGACGCCATGGCCAAGCGGGCACCCATCGAGGTCATCCGCGCCGGCACCGTCCATCCCGGCAAGTACCTGGTGCTGGTCGGCGGCGAGGTGGCCGATGTCGAGGAGGCGCTCGAGGCGGGGCGTGAGGCCGGCGGGCTTCAGGTGCGCGATGCGGTCTTCCTGCCCAATGTCCATCCGCAGGTGGTGGCCGGCGCTCGCGGGACCCGCCATGCGCCGGAGCAGAGGCCCTGGGCATCATCGAGACCGCCACCATCCCGGCCATCATCCGCGCCGCCGACGCGGGCCTGAAGGGCGCCCGGGTGCGGCTCCTGGAGCTACGGCTGGCCGACGACCTCGGCGGCAAGGGCTACCTGCTCTTCGACGGCGCCGTCTCAGAGGTCGAGGCGGCGATCGAGATCGGCCTGGCGGCAGTTGGCGATGTCCGCGGGCTGAGCTCGCGCGTCATCGCGCAGCTCCATGCGGAGATGGCAGAGAACATGGCGGCCGATGCCCGCTTCGCCGCGCGGGTCCGGGATAGCCGATGCAGCTGCGCAGGGTGACCGGCACGGTCGTGGCCAGCACCAAGGTGCCTGGTCTGGAGGGCGTCAAGCTGCTCATCATCCAGCCGCTCGACCGACAGGGCCGACCCAAGGGTGACATGGTGGTGGCTGCCGATGCGGTGCACATGGCCGGACCCGGTGAGCTGGTCTACTTCGTGGCCGCGCGCGAAGCGGCGCAAGCCCTGGCAGAGACGTTCGTGCCGGTGGACCACGCCATCGTCGGCATCGTGGACGCGGTAACGCTGCTGGCCGGTGCGGAGGACGGCGCGTGAAGCTCGCGCGCGTGGTGGGCAACGTCGTCTCCACCGTCAACACGCCTCAGTTCGATGGCCGCACGCTGCTTCTCTGCGACCTGCTCGACCCTGCGGGCAAGCCCAGCGGCGGCTACCAGATCGCGGTCGACAGCATCGGTGCCGGCGCCGGCGAGACCGTCTTGCTGCTCGACGAGGGCAACGGCGCCCGGCAGGTCCTGCACGCCCCCGGCGCACCCATCCGGACGGTCGTCATCGGCATCGTCGACGAGGTCGTCGAGGAGCGCCTGTAGCGAACGTTAGACGTCAGCCCTGCCTCGTCCCGCGGACAACGGTGAACGCTCAGGAACCGAACCCGACCATTCCGATGCCGAGGCCTGCCGAGGGTGACTTTCGCACGATAGTCGTGCTGGTGGAGCCACTGAGAACGGGCATGGCCCCCCTGCCGGAAGTGGAGCGGGCGGGTTCGCCGTCACGCGGGCCAGCGGAAGCGTACGGTGGCGCCGACGTCCGCGCCGGATTTAATCGTGAGCGTGCCGCCGACTTCTTCGGCTCGGACGCGCATCGACCGTAGCCCGAGGTGCGGCCCGGGCTCGCGGATGACCGCAGGATCGATTCCGATGCCGTCGTCGATTACCTCCATATGGACTTGGCCAGGACGCACGACCACCCGCACCACGAAGGTGTCCGCGGAGGCGTGGGCGACCACGTTGTGGATAGCCTCCTGGGCGATACGCAACGCCGCGACCTCTACCACCGCTGGTGGGCGACCCGGGAGGCGTGCATCGCAAGCCTGCCGGTCGGGCCAGCCTGGACCTGTTCAATGGCCTCCCGGATGGCCTCACCGAGCCCGGCGTCCCGGAGCACCACGAGTTGCTCAGCCATGGCTTCCCGACGGAGCTCGCTCTCAAGGACTCGCAGCTCCTGCTCCGAGCGCTGGGTGTCGCCGGCCTCGAGACCGCGAAGCCCAGCGCTGACACGCGGCAGGAGGCGGTCGCGGATCCGCTGGGCCAGTTGGTCACGCTGCTCCTCCTCGACGGCGCGCAGGGTGCGCTGCCCGAAAGCCGTCGACCGCAGCATCGCAACGACCGCGGAATCCCGCCGCCGGACCCGAGGCGTCCGAACCAGCGCAATGGCTACCTCGGCGGCAAGCATGAGCAAAACGACAAGCGAGCCGAAACACGCGATGTCCCACAGCAATCCCGCGGGGAAATCGTCAGCGGAGGCGAGGAGGACCAGGAGGAGCATTTGTCCGAGCACCAACCAAGCCGCGGCCACAGACACACGTGACCCAGCGTCCCATCGATCGGCGATGAGGAGCAACGCGGCGGCGGCCGGTGCGACCAGCGCCAGCACAAGGAAGGGCACGGGGACGACGCTGGGCAGCCCGGCGCCGGCCACCAGCACCGCGGCCAAGAGGCCGAGTGCCCCAGCGCGGGCACGCTGCGCCGTAGCATGAGTGATGCGCCAAGCAGGCCCACGGCCACCAGCGCCTCAGCCACGTTGAGCGGCGGCCAACGGTCGGGGACGTCGATGGCGATGTCGCCACTTCCGACCGTCCCGCCGTCGGCCGAATCCCAGCGCTCATATGCATCGCCCGCTCAATCCCCAACAGCCAGGCACGTCCTCCGAGATCCACCGATACGATCGCCCCGCGTCCATCGCCGTCGGCGGCGTATGCGAGCCCCGACGACGGTCCCGCAATCGACCCCCATCCTCGGGCCGAGACCACGAACACAGCTAGAGCCAGCGCCGCCACCGGGAGTGTCCATCGACACGCGCGGCGGACGATTGTCGTCAATGGACAGGCCCGCTCAACGGCGAGCATAGCCCGCGAGGGATATCACCCGCGTGAGCAAGTGGTCACACGCATCGCACCGCGCATGAATTGCCGCACCATGGACGTCGACCAGCAGAGAGGAGCTAATGAGTAACCCAGGCAGGACGTTCGCTAGACTATGATCGCCGGATGCTTCACGGTCATCCTCGCGTTCGCAACGACGGCCGTCACGACCGGCGACACCAAACCGACTGCGGACGTGGATGGTCAGGCCATCCCTCTTGTCGTCGGTCGCATCCTATCACTGCCACGACGCCGCATTCCCCGTTATTCTCCCGCTTCCGCTCGGCGGCCAAGCGCGACGCGAGCCTATCCGAGCAGAGGGCGGGCAACGCGGCTGCTCCGCCGTTGTACGTGACCGTCTTCGCCCACGAGAACTACGGCGGCAGCTCGTTCTCGGCCTCGGTCAGCTACAGCCACCTTGGTATCCTCGGCTGGAACGACATGATCACGTCGTTCAAGTCGCTTAACGGTCAGCACCCCAAGTTCTGGCACGACGCCGAATACGGCCTGCCGGCTTGGCAGTGGGCGGTTGGCGCGCGGGTCCCAAACGTTGGACCCGGTGCCAACGACAAGTTCTCGGCGATGCGGAACGTACCGTGATCCTCTGGGTATCCAGGCACTTGTAGCCGCACCTAGACCAGCCAGCACCGCGCCAAGCTAAGAAGAGCGGTGTCGTGGCCGCCAGCGGCGATGCCGAGGCGCTGGCGACGTCGGCTGCGTTGACCGCACCCGACGCTGGAGCGCGACCACTGCGAGGTGGGTCCGGCCCCGGGCACCGTAGCGCTCGTACAGTCTGGCCAAGCGCATCTCCACCGCCTTCTCCGTGTGCCTGGTACGCGCGGCCACTTCCCCGCTCGTGAAGCCCGCGGCCAGCAAGGTGATGAGCATGAGCTCCTCTTCCGAGGGACGCCGCTCGATGGGCAGACGCACCGGGAAACTGGACTGGCCGCAAGCTGCGGCCTCGATCGCCCCGACGAGCCCTTTCAGGGGCATCGACTTCAGCAGGTAGCCCGCTGCCCCCGCCTCGCGCGCACGCCCGACGAAGTAGGTCGCGACGTACGAACTCAGGTAGATGACACGGATGGCATCGAGCCCCTCGTCAGCCAGCAACCGGGGCAGTTCGAGCCCACTCGGCCGACCGTCGAGCATCACATCACTTACGACGACGTCCGGGCGATCGGTCCGGCAGGCCGCGATGGCGGCCGAGGTCGTTTGCACGCTGGCCACGATCGAGAAACCAGCCCCGCGCAGGAGCTCAGCGATGCCCAGACCAGTGATTGACTCATCATCGAGCACTAGCAGACGAAGCACCAACCGAGTATAGGTCGCCGCCGGGTCAGGCGACCCGGCGGCGACTGGAGAGCCCTCGTTGATGAATGACCGAGCCCGCTCCAGTGCGTACACCCGCAGGAGACGTCGCAGCTAGAGCAAGGAGAGCCGCGCTGTCAGCAACTGCTGACGTTCCCCTTGAAGGACGAGATCGTATCGTTGTACATCCCGATACTGGTCTTGTCATCGTTCCTCGTCAGAACGAGCGGGGTGTTGTCCGAGTAGTTGATATTGCGATAGAAGCACGAGACCTTGCCAGACTGGATGTTGCCGGTCTTGATGGATGAGGTCCTATCGTTCCATGTTTCCCAGGGCAAGCCGACTTGATAGTCTCCGAGGTCGGGAATCTGGAATCTCGGCAGTCGCCGAACTCGCGCAGAATAGTTTGGATTCCGGGCCGTAGTCATTGCCGGTGTAGAGCCTGACCCAGGGGTTGCCGCTGCAGACCGTGTCGGCGAGGACCGCGCTCGATGGCGTCAGTACCGACGTCGTCAGCAAGGCGGCCGCGATGCCCGCTATCAGCCTTGTCTTTTGAAACATCTACTTCACTTCCTTTCAGAGTCATCGTCTCGAGGGCCTCGGTTCTGGTGTACTTCAGTTCGAATGGAGTGCGACCAAGGGAATCGCTCTGTTGGGAGAGTGGAAATCCTCGGTTGCACGGGACGAGTTTCGCTACCGTTGTGCCCACGAGATATGGGAGAAGCCGTGAGCGGGCCAGACGGGAGCCGGGTCCTCCTGGCGGAGGGGTTGTCCAAGCGATTCGGTCGCGATACCTGGGCGCTGCGCGACATCTCCATCAGCATCGACTCGCCCGGCGTCATCGGTCTCGTCGGGCCCAACGCTGCGGGCAAATCCACGTTGATGAAGACCTGGATGGGCTTCGAGCGCCCGACGAAAGGCTCCGTAGCCGTGTGCGGAGACGACCCCTCCCGGGGGTCCGGGCAAGCGCTTCGCCATCTCGGCTACGTCCCACAGGTCCCGGCGCTCTATCGAGAACTCAGCGTCTCCCGGCATCTCGATCTCGCTGGTGCGATACGCCCAGGATTTGACCGAGAGCACGCCGAACGGCGTCTCGACGACCTGGGTGTTCCGCTCACCGCTCGCGCAGGGCATCTGTCGGGCGGACAAGCCGCACAGGTGAGCCTCGCCATCGCGCTGGGGACGCGAGCTCGGGTGCTGCTCCTCGACGAACCGCTCGCCTCGCTGGATTCCGCTTGCCCGACGCGAGATGCTGGATGTGCTCGCCCAGGACATCGCCGAGCACGGATCGACTGCGCTTCTATCGTCACACGTGGTGGCCGATGTGGAACGCGTCTGTGACCGCCTCATCATCCTGGGCGTCGGGCGGGTCCTGCTCGACGCAACGATGACCGAGACGCGAGCAAGGCATCGTCTGGCTATTGGTGCCCGTCCGGCCGATGATGATGCGGACAGCCGGGTCATCGGCCCGGCAGAGACGGCCGATGGAGTCCCGGCATGGGTCATCCTCACGAGCGATACGACGCCATCGGGCCATCACGACATCGCCTTACACGAGCCGACGCTCGAGCAGGTGGTCCTCGCCTATCTTGCGTCGGCGTCACGCCGGGGGGACCGGCAGTGATCCCGGTGGCACACGTCGCCTGGCGAACGACCCGCATCGAACTCGTCCTGGTCCTCGTCGTGGGCATCGGCATCGGCCTCGCGGCCGCGATTGATGCACTCGGCTTGTCCGCCTTCAAGCTCGATTCACCGGCCTGTCTGGCGCTCCTGGCTGGGCGCGACGGATGGAGCTGCCCGGGGCTCGAAGCTCTCGGACGCGCGACCTCGGATGACATCCTTGTGGGGCCGCTCATCATCGTGCCGTGGTTGGCGGGCGGTCTGCTCGGAAGCCAGATCGTGGCACGTGAGATCGATCGCGGCTCCATCGTGTTGCCGTGGTCGCTGTCCGGCGACCGGGTGCGCTGGCTGGTGAGTCGGGCGACGTTGCCACTCGTGGTGCTTGTGGTCTCGATGATCGTGGCGAGTGTCGGCGAGTCGCTCCTGGTCGCGGCACGGAGACCATGGCTCGATCCGTGGGCCAGCCTGGCCGACTTCGGAACCTGGGGTCTCACTCCGGTCCTCGCCGGCGTCGCCGGGTTCGCTGTAGCCACGGCGATCGGCGCCGTCACTGGACGGCAGGTGCTGTCGCTCGTCGTCTCATTGGTGATGTGCACGATCCTGGCTCTGGCCATCCGCCAGGCCGCGCCGTATGGCGTCCCCAGCGATGCGTGGATCCATTGGGAGGTGGCTGAGCGAACGGGTGCCGGCTTCGTCGATCCGGAACCCGACGTTCTACCTGCGACATGGGAAACCGGGCAGTTACCGTTCGTCCCTGGCGACCGATTGCTCGAGGTTCTCGCTCGCCAATCCGCGATCCTGTCGACCGTCACGGTCCTGGGGGTGGGCGCAGCCGCCGTTGCCGTGCGTCGGCGGCGGCCGAGTCCGTGATCGGACGACGCGCTTCGCTCCAATCCGCTCGGCTCTTCTCGTCCGCATCGCGCGCGGAGATCACAGGAGCATTGGCGGTCACCGTCGTGCTCCTCACCCTCGCCATCGTCTTCGTCGCAACGTTGCGACCGTGCTCCAGCCCTGGCGGCTGCAGCTTGCTCGCAAGCGGGGATGCTCACCGGCAGTACGTCGCCCCGCTCAGCATCGGCCTGATGGTCGCGCTGGCATTGATCGGCACTCTCCTCGGTGCGAGCGTTGCAGCGACCGATATCGAGCGCGGGACGAGCGTCTTGACCTGGTCGTTGATGCCGAGGAGGCGATGGCTGGTGGCGAGGATGACGCCGCCCTTCATCCTCGCCCTCGCGCTCGCGGCCGTCTTGAGCGTGCTGATGGGCGTGGTGGCCGAGATCCGCCATCCGGAGGTGGTGCTGGTCGAGGACTACGGGATGACCGGCGTCCTCCCCATCGCGCGCATGGTATTGGTGTTCGCGATCGGTGCGCTGGTCGGCACCGCCATCGGGCAATCGCTCGCAGCGATCATCGTCACGATGGCCGTGACGGCGTTCTGCTTCGCGTTCCTCGTCCTCGCCTGGCCGTTTGGAACGCCGGCGGAGACCTTCGAGGGCGATGTCGCCCCACCGGGGTCACGGGCGGTCGCGCAGCGCTACGCGGGTACTGACGGCAAGGTGATGACCCTGGGTGAAGCCACGTCCGAGGCGCCCACGTGGCTGGAGGACGATACGAAGCGCTCATGGGTCGAGGATCAGATGGACGTCGTGACGCTTGCGGTGACGCCGAACCAACTCGGAGAAGTCGTCCTGCGTGAGACGGCGGGCCTTCTGGCACTATCCACCATCCTCTCGGTCGGGACCGTCATGGTCCTCGATCGCCGCAGCCCGACCGCGTAGCCAGGCTGTCCGACAACGCGTCAGCCATCGTGTCAGCATCGGCGGAGCAGTCGTAGTCGAGCCCTTGCCCAGTGAACTTCCTCTACGTCGACAACTCGAACGTCTGGATCGAAGGCATGCATGTGAGCGCCGTATACGCCGGCCTCGCTCCGGACATCTGGGCCGCCCAGAACGAGCGGATCTGTGACTTCGACTGGCGGCTGGACTTCGGCCCCCTCTACGAGTTCGCCGGAGGCAAGGCATCGGAGGTGGCCCGCGCGGTGCTGTTCGGCTCACGGCCTCCGCCTGACGACTCACTGTGGGCCGTTGCGCAAGCCAGGGGCTTCGAGTTGATCATCCACGACCGCAACCCACGCAACCGTGAGAAGAAGGTCGATACGAGCATCGCCGCCGAGATCGTGAGCGACTCCTACGAGCGCATGGACGTGACCCGAGACGAGGTGACGCTGGTGGCCGGCGACTCCGATTTCGTGCCCACGGTCGAGAAGCTACGCTCACGCGGCTTCACCTTCACGGTCATGTTCTGGCAGCACGCCTCCCGCGAGCTTCGTGAGGCCGCCTCATCGTTCGTGGCGCTGGACTCCGCATCTCGGCTACCTGCGGCTCGCCGACTGACCGCCGCACCGTCGTCATCGGCATCATCGACGAGATCGCCGAAGCGCCGCGCTGAGCCGACCGTGACCGCGTTCACGGGGCCGCCTGGCACGGCAGCCCGGCGAGTTACGTGGGAGTCACATAACGTCCGCTCGGCGCCAGGTTTGTGCGCGCCACTTGACTGGGACGTACATCCGCAGCAGGTCGGACCCGTCATGTGACTGGCACGTACGCCAGCGACCGCCGACGGCCAGAATCCGGTCGTTACGTACCTGGCAGTCAAGTGGCGACTGAGGATCGCAGAATCGAGCTGAGACCTGACACCGCCGGATGGCAGGATCAGGCTTGCTCGGGCACCTCGTTGACCGGGATGTGCCAGAAGTGCTTGCGTACTTCGGAGATGGGCAACAGCGACAGGCCCACCAGCCCGCACAGCAGCCACTGCTCGGCGCCGAGACTGACCGTGTCGAGGAGGCGGTTCATCAGCCCCACCTCCGTGGCCGCGATGATGACCAGCACGGAAACGACGGTGGCGATGGCCAGCGTGCGGTCGGCCAGGACCTCCCGGCTCAGCGCCGACCGGGTCTCATCCTTGGTGGCCAGCGAGAAGGCGATGTTGAAGAAGGCGAAGGTCACGAAGCCCATCGTGCGGCCGACATCGTCACCGTAGGTCCGTGTGCCCCAGTCGATGACGAGCAGCGTGCCGACACCCATCACCAGACCCCGCCAGCGCCAACCAGGTGAGCATGCGTCGTCCCAGGATGGGCACGCCCGCGGGGCGCGGCTTGCGGTCCATGAGACCCGGCGGCGGGGCGGCGAAGCCCAGCCCGAAGGCCTGGCTCAGCTGCACCGAATAGTTGATGAAGATCGTCTGCGCCGGCAGGAACGGCAGGCCGCCGGCGATCCAGAAGATGCTCGCGCCCAGGAACGTGGCGATGAAGCCGAACAGGCCGGCCATCTGGAAGCGGATGTAGCGCTGCAGGTTGTCGTAGGTGCTGCGGCCCAGTCGCACGGCTCGCACGATGGTGGAGAAGTCGTCGTCGGTCAGGATCATGACCGCGGCCTCCTTGGAGACCTCCGTGCCGGTGATGCCCATGGCCACGCCGATGTCCGCCTGCTTCAGTGCCGGCGCGTCGTTCACGCCGTCACCGGTCATGGCCACCACGTTGCCCTCACGTTGGAGCAGCTCGACGAGATGGACCTTGTCCTCGGGTGTGACGCGGGCGATGATGCCGATGCCATCGAGCTCACGCAGCACCCGCTCGTCGGCCATCGCCCGGAACTCGGCGCCGCTGATGGCCCGGCCGGGGATGCCCAGCTCGCGGCCGATGGCTTCGGCGGTCACCACGTGGTCGCCGGTGATCATGCGCACGGTGATGCCGGCGCGGTGCGCGGTGGCGATGGACGCCTTCACCTCCGGTCGCGGCGGATCGACGATGCCGACCAGGGCCATCAGCGTCAGGCCGTCGATCTGTGCGAGCAGGTCCCCCTCGGGCTCGAAGTCGGCCGCTGCCATGTCCTTGCGCGCGGTGGCGAGGACACGCAATCCCTTGGCGGCGAGTCGGTCGTTCTCCTCCATGTAGCGCGCGCGGATGTCGTCGGTGATGGTGACGGGGTCGTGCTCACGGGCATAGAGGGAAACGCCGCGGGCCAGCAACTGGTCGGGCGCGCCCTTGACATAGACCCGCACCACATCCTTGCCCGCCTCATCGGTCATCTGGTGGAAGGTGGCCATCAGCTTGTAGGCGGCATCGAAGGGCAGCGTCGCGAGGCGGGGATAGCGCTCGCGCGTGACCTCCGCGCTGACACCGCCCTTGGCCGCCAGCACCACCAGGGCGCCCTCGGTGGGGTCGCCCACCAGCTCACCGTTGCGCGCGACCGCGTCCGAGGCCAGCACCATCGGCAGCAGGAAGCGCTCCAGGTCGGTGTCCTCCTGCCCGCCCTCGTGCAGGATCTGTCCCTGCGTGCTGTAGCCGGTGCCACTGATCTCGTAGTGGCGGCCGACCGTGGCCATCTCGACCGCGGTCATCTGGTTCAGCGTGAGGGTGCCGGTCTTGTCCGAGTTGATGGCGGAGGTGGAACCGAGAGTCTCCACCGAGCGCAGGTCCTTGACGATGGCGCCGGCCGCCGCCAGCGTGCGCGTGCCCAGCGAGAGGATGGTGGTCACGACGGCCGGCAGGCCGGTGGGGATGGCCGCCACGGCGAAGGCGATGGCCGCGATGAAGAGGGCGTCGAAGGCCTCGCCGCGGAGCAGGCCCAGGATCATCGAGGCGACCAGGGCCAGGCCGGCGATGGCCAGCAGCTGGCGGGTCAGCTTCTCCAGCTGGATGGTCAGCGGGGTGGTCGTCGACTCGGCAGTCGCCAGCATCTCCGAGATGTGGCCGACCTCGGTCTGCATGCCGGTGGCGGTGACCACGAAGGTGCCTGAGCCACGCGTGGCGCTGGTGTTCATGAAGACCATGTTGGTGCGGTCGCCGAGCGTGGCCGAGGCATCCGCGATGGCCGCGACAGCCTTGGGCACGGGCATCGATTCGCCGGTCAGCGGTGACTCGTCCACCTCCAGGGTGGCGGAGGTGATGAGGCGCCCGTCGGCCGGGATGCGGTCGCCGGCCTCGACCGAGACGATGTCGCCGGGCACCAGCTCCTCGGCCGGCAGCTCACTCAGTTCGCCACCGCGCAGCACGCGGGCCTTGACGATCATCATCTCCGCCAGCGCGGCCACGGCCGCGGCGGCCTTGCCTTCCTGGGCCATGCCCAATCCGGCATTGAAGCAGGTCAGGCCGATCAGCAGGAGGCCCGTCGTAGGTTGGCCGACCGGCCAGATGCTGAAGACGCCCGCGAGCAGCAGCACGATCTGCATGAGCTCCCGGTACTGGCGCACGAACGCCCGCCAGGCAGGCTCCGGACTTCCCCTCGGCGAACTGATTGGGGCCGTAGGTCGCCCGCCGCGACGAAACCTCGTCCGCGGTCAGGCCTGTGCGTGCTTCGACGCCGGCTCGTTGGAGCACTTCGTCGGGCGAGAGCGTGAAAGCAGCTCCCTGGTCGGTCGTCGTCGCGGTCATCGTTGCTTATGGGTGTCGAGGGATGGCTTGTCAGTCCCCGGCGACGAGGGCAGACAGCTGTGCTCGCCAGTCGTCACCGGCCTCCTCGCGAGCGATGATGACACCCTCGCGCAGGCTGGCATCGGACGCTTCGAGATGCTCCAGGTTGTAGCAGTCGAGCGTGGCCTCGATGAGGCTGGCGCCGGCTGCCATCTGCAGCACACGGCGCTCGCGCAGCCCATAGGTCTCCACCAGCTCGGCCGCCGGGTGCGCCATCACGATCTCGATGGCACGCGCGGTGCGCTCCCGGTCGATGAGGCCGCCCTCGGCCGCCTCATCGTCTTCCTCGTCGCCTTCTTCCGAGGTGAGCCGGATGAGGTTGGTCCCCGAGCCGCCCACGATGATCCCACTCCTGGGGTGCCCGGCGGGCATGCCCGAGAGCAGGTGGCGCGACTCGAGTCGGAGCGCAGCGATCTCGTCGGCGGTCGGTGGATCGTCCTCGACGTGCTGCGCCGTCAGTCGTGCCGAGCCGATGGGCATCACGCCCACGACGGGGTCCGCCTCGGGTCCCAGCAGCACGATCTCCGAAGAGCCCCCGCCGATGTCGAGCACCAGCATCGGTTCCTCGACCGGCTCCCCATCCAGCACGCCGATGACGGTCAGCAGCGCCTCCTCCTCGTGGCTGAGCACCAGGAGCGGTAAGCCGGTGGCCTTCTCCACCGCCTCGCAGAAGCTCGAGCGGTTCGACGCCCGACGCAGTGGCTCGGTGGCAAGCAGGGTGATCGATTCGGCTCCCTCCTCCTCGGCCGCCTCGACGTACTCGACCAGGGCCTCGATGGCCGTGGCGGCGGCTTCGTCGGAGATACGGCCCGCCATGTCGACCATGGCACCCAATCCCAGAAGCACCGATTCATCCCGAAGCACGACCGGCGGATCGCTATCCAACTCGGTCAGCAGCAGATGGACGCTGTTGCTGCCGACATCGATGGCGGCAGCGATGCGAACCTGGTCGCCCATGAGAGATACCCCGCGCTACGTGCGAGGTAGCGTACGCGCTCCGTCTACCAGGTAGTGGACGAACCAGTCACGGATGTGCTCGAGGTTCTCGATGCGGCGGTGAGGGGTGCCACTGCGGGTGAGCTCGTGTGTCTCGCCGGGCGTGCGCATCAGGCGCACGGGTCGCTTCAGCGAACGCAGCACGCTGAACAGCTCTTCTGCCTGGGTGATGGGACAGCGCAGGTCCTGCTCGGCATGCTGGATGAGCAGCGGCGTGCGGATGGCGGTGGCGTAGCTGAGCGGGCTCAGGCGTTGGTAGAGCGCGGGATCCTCCCACGGTTGGGCGTCGAGCTCCCAGCCACCGAAGAGCGGGCCTCCCAGGTCGCCGCTGAGCATCTCCGCGGTCATGTCGTAGACGCCGCGGCAGGCGACGGCCGCCGTATAGCGATCGCTGTGGCCGACCATCCAGGCCGTCAGGTAGCCGCCGTAGGAGCCGCCGGTGACGCCGACGCGGGCGGGGTCGGCCAGGCCGTCCTTGACGAGGGCGTCGATGCCGACCTCGATGTCAGCCTGTGGGCCATCGCCCCAATCGCGGAAGTTAGCCTTGGCAAATGCCTGCCCGTAGCCGGTCGAGCCGCGTGGGTTGCAGGCGTAGACGCTGACGCCGGCGGCAAGCAGCACCTGCCACTCCCACATCAACGAGAAGCCGTAGAGGGTGGCGGGGCCGCCGTGGATCTCCACGACCAGCGGCGCCGGCTTGGCACGCTTGCCGGACTTGGCGCCCTTGACGCCCGCTTGCCACCCTTGACGCCCTTGCCCGGGGCCGCGTAGAACCAGCCCTGGATCCTGCGGCCGTCGACCTCGTGCCAGCGCTCCTGTGGCTCGACGAGGGTGATGCCCTTCCATGCCTCGGCCATGAGGTCGGTGAGCCGACGCATGGCCTTGGCCTTGACGGGCCTGGCAGTCGACCTCCCGAGTCCGGGCACGGCGAAGCTGACAAGGTCCGGCGGGCTGGTGGCATCGCCGCGGATAGGCCACCACGGCCAGATCGTCGCCGGCCGGCGCGATCGATGGTGACACCAGCATGTGCCGGCCCCTGGTGAGCTGCTCGACGCGGGAGTCAGCGAGGCGCACGCGCCACAACTCGAAGGAGCCATCGAGAGGCGCATCGAAGAGGATCGACTTCCCGTCAGGCGCCCACAGCGGTCCGGTGGCGCCGGCGCTGACCAAGTCGCTGTTCATGGACGCATCGACGTAGAGGTCGGCCTCGGCCGTCAGGTTCGCCCCGGTCTGATCGGCCTTGGCACGGAAGACGTGGATATCGTCGCGCGTCGGATTGCCTGCCTCGAGCCGGTGGCCGACGGCGGCGATGTGCTTGCCGTCGGGGCTCCAGGCGGGATGCTGGAACAGGCGCTCCGTTCCACCACTCACGCGCACCGGCTTGCCGCCATCGGCATCGATGATGGTCACGTCGGCACGCCAGACGAGGTCGGGATCAGCGCCGCGGTCGCTGACATAGGCGATCTGCTTGCCATCGGGACTCCAGGCCGGCTGCTCATCGGAGCTTCGGCCCGACGTGAGGCGGCGCGCGTCGCCGTCTGCGACATCGACGATCCACAGCTTGGGCGGGAACTCGTGGATGAAGCCGGCGCCGTTGAGCTGGTAGGCCAGCTCGTCGATGAGGCGGATGTCACGGCGAGGCGGTTCGCCTGCGTCCTTCTTCGACTCGGGCAGCTTTGCCGACGTGGCGCCAGAGACGATGCAGAGGCGTGAGCTGTCGGGGCTCCACTCAAGCGCACCGACATCCAGCGGCAGATCGGTGAGCTGGTGTGCCTCACCACCGCCCAGCGGCAGCAGCCAAACCTGCACGTTGCCACGCGGGATGTCCCTGCCGACCACGTCCTTGAGCCCGACCGGGGTGGCGTCGACGCGCTGCAGGTCCTCCTTGTCACGCGGGGCACCTCCCTTGCGCAGGACGCTGCCGCGATCGGAGAGGAACGCCAGCCAGCGACCATCGGGGCTCCAGCGCGGAGCGGCATCGTGGCTGGCGCCTAGCGTCAGCTGGCGGCCTGGCTCGGAGCCATCGGTCGGCACCAGCCACAAGGCGGTGCGATAGCTGGTCTGGTCGGGCGAGGACGACTTGACCACGTAGCAGGCGGATCGACCGTCGGGAGAAAGACGCACATCGGTAGGTACCCGCAGCGACGCGAGGTCCGCTGCGGCAGGTGACTTTGGCATCGGCGGATTCTAGCCGCGCCACGGTCGCACGACGTCTTCGTCCCGACTGGCTGCGCCTTGTGGCTCGGCGTGCACGCTGGCGTCGCCCTTCGGATCGCGACCGCTTCAAACGGACGGGCGTCGTCAAGGCCGGCCGTCAGTCGAAGACCGGCTCTCGCCACACCGGGCAGGTCATGCAGTGGCCGCCGCCGCGACCTCGGCCCAGTTCGGAGCCATCGATCTCCATGACCGCCACCCCGGCCCGTCGCAGGCGGGCATTGGTCCATTCGTTGCGATCGTAGGCCACCACCACGCCCGGCTCCATCGCGACCACGTTGTTGCCGTCGTCCCACTGCTCGCGCTCCTGCTGGAACTCGTCGCCACCGGTGGAGATGGTGCGCAGCTCGCGAAAACCCAGCGCCTCGGCCACCGTTTCCACCCAACCCCGCGGCTCGACGGTGACTTCCAGACCATGCTCGCCGGGCCGGTAGCTGATGGGCTGGATAGCGGCCACCGCCGGCTCGTAGACCGTCACCAGATCCCGATCACAGAAGCTGAAGATGGTGTCGAGATGCATCGATGCGCGGTCGGGCGGCATCTTGGCCGCGATCACCCGCTCGGCCGCCCCGTTCTCGAAGAGCGCCAGCGCCACCTGGCTGACCGCCTGGTACGTGGTGCGCTCGCCCATGCCGATGAGGACCACGCCCTTGCCCACGGGCATGACGTCGCCGCCCTCCAGCGTGGCGCTGCCGTAGTGCCGTTCATCGGGGTCACCCCACCAGACCTGGAAGTCGCCGTCGCGGAACTCGGGATGGAACCTGTAGATGGCTGCCATGTGGAGGGCTTCCTTGCGCCGCGCCGGCCGCGCCATGGGGTTGATGGTCAGGCCGCCGTAGATCCAGGCCGAGCTGTCGCGCGCGAACAGCTGGTTGGGTAGCGGCGTGATGACGAAGTCCGACGGCGAGTAGGCCTGTTGCAGCCAGTGGCGGAAATCCTCGGGCAGCTCGCTGACGGTGACACCACCGATGAGGTGGCCGACCAGCTCTTTCGAGCCCAACTCATCCATCCAGGCTCGCAATTCAGGCAGGCCCAGCACGCCGACCTCGTCGGCGATGATGGTGCGATCGAGGATGTAGGCACGCCCCTCGGCCGAGTCCACCACGTCCTTGAGCAGCTCGTGGATGCGGTAGACGATGACCCCGAACTCCTCGCGCATGAGATCGACGAAGCCGTCGTGGTGCAGCCGGGCACGTCGAGCCCAGATGACATCATCGAAGAGCAGTTCCGCGGCATTGGTCGGCGTCAGGCGCCGCATCTCCAGACCCGGCCGATGGACGATGACCTTGCGCAGCCTGCCGACTTCCGAATAGGCGCCGAATTCGGACATGTGGCTTCCTGCGAAGCTACGAGCCCAGCGTGGCAACCATCACGGCCTTGATGGTATGCATGCGGTTCTCAGCCTGATCGAAGACGATGCTGGCCTGTGACTCGAAGACCTCGTGGCTGACCTCCAGGCCGTCGGGCATGCCGGTGGCCGCCATGACCTCACCGCCGACGGTGGTGTTGGCATCGTGGAAGGCGGGCAGGCAGTGCATGAAGCGCACATCGGCGTTACCGCTCTTCTGCAGCAGGGCCGCGTTGACCTGGTAGTCACGCAGCAGCTCCACGCGCTCCTTCCAGACGTCCTTGGCCTCGCCCATCGAGACCCACACGTCGGTGTGGACGAAGTCGACACCTCGGACCCCCTTGCCGATGTCGTCGGTGATGGTGATGCGGGCACCGGTGTCCTTGGCGATCCCGCGGGCCAGCTCCACCACGTCGTCGGGCGGCGCCAGCTCCGTCGGACCGACCATGCGCACGTCGCTGCCCATGAGCGCACCCATCACGAGGAGTGATCGACCCATGTTGAAGCGCTGGTCGCCCACGAAGGCGAAGGACAGCTCGCGGTAGGCCTTGCCGCTGTGCTCGCCCATGGTCAGGAAGTCGGCCAGCACCTGCGTGGGGTGCCACTCGTCGGTGAGGCCGTTGTAGACCGGCACGTTGCTGTACGCGGCCAGCGTCTCCACCGTGGCCTGGCTGGCCCCGCGATACTCGAGCGCGTCGTAGTAACGACCCAACACGCGGGCGGTGTCCTCGGTCGATTCCTTGTGGCCCATCTGCGAGCCCGAAGGGTCGAGGTAGGTCACATGCGCGCCCTGGTCGAAAGCTGCCACCTCGAAGGCGCAGCGAGTCCGCGTCGAGGTCTTCTCGAAGATGAGGCCGATGTTCTTGCCCACCAACCGTGGCTGCTCGGTACCGGCGTACTTGGCTTCCTTGAGATCGGCGGACAGCTTGAGCAGGAAACGCAGCTCCGCGGGGCTGAAGTCGATCTCCTTGACGAAGCTGCGGTTGCGCAGGTTGTAGGGCACGGAACGCTCTCCTGTCGAGTCTGTCGAGTCTGTCGAGTGGGTCGAGTCGGTCGAAACGGTCTGATGATGGGCGCCGGCCACGGGCCACGGGCCGCCGGCCGCTAACGGTAGGCGATGCCGTCCTGCTCCACTGTGACGATGGTGCCGGCAGCGCCGCTGAGCATCTTCTCGATGTCGCTCAAGCCGCCGATGGCCGCCTTGTGCCCGGTGGCCGCCACGAACTCGCAGGCTGCCTGCACCTTGGGCAGCATCGAACCTGGCGCGAAGTGGCTGGAGAGCTCGAGCAGGGCATCGGGATGGGCACGTGCGACCGCCTTCTGCGTGGGCTTGCCGAAGTCGACATAGACCGCGTCCGCATCGGTGGCCATGACGAAGTAGTCGGCCTCGATGCCTGACGAGAGCAGGCTGGACGCCAGATCCTTGTCGATGACCGCCTCCACACCCACGAGCTGGCGGTCGGGTCCTTCCTCGAAGGCTGGGCCCAGGTGGTCGGAATACATCACCGGGATGCCACCGCCACCGGCGCAGATGACGACGGCGCCCTTCTCCAGCAGCCAACGGATCTGGCGCAGCTCGAAGATGCGACGTGGCCGGGGTGAAGGGACCACGCGGCGAAAGTAGTCGCCGTCGGGCTTGAAGGTCCAGTCCTTCTCGCGCGCCATCGAATCGGCCGATTCGCGGTCGTAGATGGGGCCGATGGGCTTGGTCGGGTTCTCGAACGCGGGGTCGTCGTGGTCGACCTCGATCATCGTCAACATCGTGGCGAGCGGCTTGTCGAAGGGCAGCAGGTTGCCCAGCTCCTGCTCGACGAGGTAACCGATCATGCCCTGGGTCTCAGCACCCAGCACGTCCAGCGGGTAGATGGGCACTTCGGTGTAGGCCGCGCCCTGGAGCGCCAGCAGGCCGACCTGGGGGCCGTTGCCGTGGGCGATGACCAACTCGTGGGCGGCGGCCACCGGCGCCAGTTCGCGGCAGGCGGTCTTGACGTTCTCGCGCTGGTTCTCGCTGGTCATGGCCTGCCCACGACGTAGCAGCGCGTTGCCGCCGAGGGCGACGACGACTCTCATCTTTCCTGTTGCCTCCACTTTCTCGTCTCGTCCGTCGCGCCGCACCAAGGCCGAACACGCGAAGCAGCACGGTACCAGCCGCAAGGCGGGCACGTAGGACAGGGTCGCCGTAGGATGTGGAGGGGCAGGCCGACGAAGACCCGGACCGGGGATACATGCGCAGGCGGAGGGACGGCCGATGGCCAAGTCGGGAAAGGACGCCAGGAAGACCGGGGTCGCCAGGAAGGCAGCCAAGCTCAAGGCGAGCAAGGCCGAGGCGACAGTCGTCGGTGAAGGCATCGACAAGCCCGCGTTCTGGGCCGGACGTGAGGTCGGGAAGATGCCCAAGTCCGACTACGAGGCCGAGCTGGAACGACTGGAAGTCGAGCTGGTCAAGCTCCAGTATTGGATCCAGGCCAAGGGCCTGAAGGTGGCGGTCGTCTTCGAGGGCCGCGATTCGGCCGGCAAGGGCGGCGTCATCAAGCGCATCACCTACCGCACCAACCCCCGCATCGTACACGTCGTCGCGCTCCAGGCTCCCACCGAAAAGGAGCGCAGCCAGTGGTATTTCCAGCGCTACGTGGGACACCTGCCCTCGGCCGGCGAGATGGTGCTGTTCGACCGCAGCTGGTACAACCGTGCCGGCGTCGAGCGCGTCATGGGATTCGCCACCGATGCCGAGTACGACGAGTTCATGGCCACCGTCAACGGCTTCGAGCTGGCACTCGTGCGCTCGGGCACCATCCTCATCAAGTACTGGCTGGACATCGCCGACGAGACGCAGGAAGAACGCTTTCGTGAGCGCATCGACGACCCCCGCAAACGCTGGAAGCTGTCACCCATGGACCTGGAGGCGCGCTCACGCTGGGTGGACTACTCCAGGGCCCGCGATGCCATGCTGGAGCACACCAACACCGAGCACGCGCCCTGGCACATCGTGGATGCCAACATCAAGCGGCACGCGCGCCTGAACCTCATCACCCACTTGCTGGAGCAGATCCCCTACCAGGACCTGACGCCGAAGCGGATGAAGCTGCCGCCACGGCAGAAGGCCAAGGGCTATCGGACACCCGACTACAGCGGCTACGAGTTCGTACCGGCGGTGTTCCCCAAGCCGTAGTCGCGCGGTAAGGCCGCCTGTGGCACAGTCGGGACATGACCACCGACCTGCGCGGCGACGCCATCAAGCCCCGAAACATCCACGCTGATCGACCCGGCCGTCAGCTCCACATCGAATGGGCCGACGGCCATGCCAGCAGCTACGACCTGACCGCTTTGCGCTGGCTCTGTCCGTGTGCCTTCTGTCGGGGTGAGGCCGGGCAGCCGGGCTGGCTCGATTCGAACCCCGAGCTATCGGGCGATCAGCTGGAACTCAGCGACCTCTCACTGGTGGGCCACTACGCCATCCAGCCGGTGTGGGCCGACGGTCACAGCAGTGGCTTCTACTCGTTCGCCCACCTGCGTCGGAACTGCCCCTGTACAGAGGACACCGCGCTGCGGGAGGCCGCCGGCTCGGAGACCCCGTGACGCTATGTGATTCGCGGCACTCCTGATAGCATCGGGCGCGTGACCAGCACGCGCGAACCCACACGGTCCAGGACCGATGTCCGAAAGACCCGCCAGCCCGGTTTCCCGTTCCTCACCCGGGAACTTTCGTGGCTCGATTTCAACGAGCGCGTCCTGTACCAGGCGGAGGACACGCGCAACCCGCTGCTCGAGCGCGTGCGCTTCCTGTCGATCTTCACCAGCAACCTCGACGAGTTCTTCCAGGTGCGCGTCTCCGGCCTGCAGCAGCAGGTCGCAGCCGGCCACTCCAAGCCCACCCCGGACGGCCTTTCGGCCAGCCAGAAGCTCGATCGCATCCGTGGCCGCGTGCTGCAACTCCAGGATCGCCACTCCGGGCTCTGGGACACCATCAGCGTGGAGTTGGCTACCGAGGGCATCCGGGTGCTGCCGCTGGAGGACCGCCCGCAGCGCCAGAAGGAACTGCGGCAGCGGTTCATGGACGAGATCTTCCCCGTCCTGACGCCGCTGGCCGTCGACCCCTCTCACCCGTTCCCGTATATCAGCGACCTTTCGCTGTCGCTCGCGGTCACGGTGCGTGACCCGGCCAGCGGCGAGCGACGCTTCGCCCGGGTCAAGGTGCCACCGGTGCTGCCGCGGATGTGGGAGGTGGCGCCGCGCACGTACGTGCTGCTGGAACGCGTCATCGCCGCCAACCTCGACGCCCTCTTCCCGGGCATGGAGGTCGAATCGCACTATCTGTTCCGGGTCACGCGCAATGCCGACCTCGACATCGAAGAGGATGAGGCAGACGACCTGCTGATGGCCATGGAGGAGGAGTTGCGGCGGCGGCGCTTCGGCAAGGTGGTACGCCTGGAAGTGGAACGCTCCATGCCCCACGAGACGCGCGCACTGCTGCAGCGCGGCCTCAGCCTGGACCCCGCCAACATCTATGAGATCCGCGGCATGCTCGACCTGCGTGGCCTGGATTCGATCGCCGACCTGGACATCCCGCAGCTGCAGCCCGAACCGTGGAAGCCGGTGACGCCGCCGCGCCTGACCCTGCGCGACGAGGATGCGGACGAAGGCGTGGACATCTTCGCTCGCATCCGCGAGGGCGACATCCTGGTCCACCATCCCTACGAGTCGTTCACCAATTCCGTCCAGCGCCTCGTCCAGCAGGCGGCCGAGGATCCCGATGTCCTGACCATCAAGATGACGCTCTATCGCACCAGTGGCGATTCGCCCATCGTGCACTCGCTCATCCGGGCAGCGGAGAGCGGCAAGCAGGTCGTGGTCATGGTGGAGATCAAGGCGCGCTTCGACGAGCGCGCCAACATCGTCTGGGCTCGGGCCCTCGAACGCGCCGGCGCCCACGTCGCCTACGGACTGCTGGGCCTCAAGACGCATTCCAAGTGCACACTCATCATCCGCCGTGAATCGGGCGGCCTGCGGCGCTACGCCCACATCGGCACGGGCAACTACAACCACAAGACCGCGCACATCTACACCGACCTGGGGCTGCTGACCGCCGATCGCGTGCTGACCGGTGATGTGACCGACCTCTTCAACGTCCTCACCGGCGTGGCCAAGAAGGACCGCTATCGGGAGCTGCTGGTGGCCCCCAAGTCCATGCGCCCCGGACTGGATGACCTGATCGAGGGCGAGATGAAGCGCCATCGTGAGCACGGCGACGGTCGCATCATCATCAAGTGCAATGCCTGCGTCGATCCGCCGATGATCCGACGGCTGTACCAGGCCAGCCAGGCCGGTGTGCCCATCGACCTCATCGTGCGTGGCATGTGCTCACTCCAGCCGGGGGTGCCGGGCTTCTCCGAATCCATCCATGTGCGCTCCATCGTGGGTCGCTTCCTGGAGCACTCGCGCATCTTCTGCTTCGGCCAGGGCGAGCGCGAGCGCTACTTCATCGGCTCCGCCGACCTGATGGAACGCAACCTCGATCGGCGCGTGGAGGCGATGGCGCCGGTCAAGGATGAAGCGCTGGCCGACCAGTTGCGCAAGGTGCTGGCCATCATGCGACGCGACGACCGGCGCGCCTGGACACTGGGTGTAGATGGCGAATGGACGCGGGTGGAGGCCACCGTCGACGGTGCGCCCACGACCGACACGTTCCGCGCCCTGATGCAGGACGCAGCGCAACGAGCCGAGGCGTGACCGAGGCCCGGGATACGCGAACGGGCAAGCGCGCCATCCCGCGCGAGGTCGAGCTCAAGTACCTGGTGCGCGACCTTGAGGCCCTGCGCAGCTGGTTGGCGAAAGACTGGGGCGGGGCGCTCGATGGCGTCGAATCGGGCAACGAGCGAACGATCGAGGTCGAGGACCGCTACATCGACACCGCCTACGGCGCCCTGGGGCAGGCCGGCTTCGGTGCGCGCCTGCGCCGGGAGGACGACGGGCCTGTCACGGTCACGGTCAAGTCCGCCTCGCACGACCGGGGAAGCGATCGAGCCGACGGCATCGATCCCGGCGCCGATGCGGAGGCTCGATCCGCGCGCCCTGTCGCAACGGATGGAAGTCGAGGGCCCCGCCAGCGAGCGACTCGATCCGGATGTGTGGCCACCCAGCGCCGCTCGCGAACTCATCAACGAGGTTCGCGACGGCGCGCGGATGCGGACGCTCTTCACCATCAACCAGCGGCGCGAGAAGCGCACGCTGGCACTCGATGACGGTCCAGTGCTGGTCACGCTCGATCGGGTCGCCGTGTTTCGTGGCGCCAGGCCGCTGTCGTCCTTCTCGGTGCTGGAGGTAGAGACTCCCCCCGGCAGCGGCGTGAACCTCAAGCGCCTGGCCGCGCTGATCGAGGCCACCGGCTTCGTCGTGCCCGAGCCCCGCTCGAAAGAGGAGATCGCCCGGCACTACGTCGCCAAGGCCGCCGAGGATCCGACCCATCGATTGCCGCGGGTGCCCACCTCACCTGGCGTCAAGGCCGACGACACGCTTGGCGAGGCCGGCCGCAAGGTGCTCCGCATGCACCTGGCGCGGATGCTGCACTTCGAGGCTGGGGCGCGCCTGGGTGATGACACAGAGGAGCTGCACCGCATGCGCGTGGCTACCCGGCGCATGCGCGCGGCCTGGCGCGTCTTCGACGGCGCCTACCGACCCAAGGTGCAGCGGCGCTACATCCGGGAGTTGCGCTCGATCGCGCGGGCGCTGGGCGAGGTGCGTGACATCGACGTGCTGCTCGATGGGCTCGACGCCTACATGGGCAAGCTACCGGCTGCCGGTCGTGAGGCGGTCGAGCCGTTGCGCGGTGCCTGGCGTCGGCAGCGTGAGGTCGTGCGTCAACGACTGGTCGAACGCCTTGACTCCCGGCAGTACCGCGAGTTCGTCGATGACTACCTCGACTTCACCGAGTCGCCGGGCACGGCCGAACTCAGACGACCGCTGGGTCAGCCCGGCCTGGTGCGCGACACGGCCGGCTCACGCATCCTGGCGGCCTATGAGCGCGTGCGTGCGTTCGAGACGATCATCACCTGGGCCGATGTGCGGACCCTGCACGCCCTGCGCATCGAGGGCAAGCAGCTGCGCTACGCACTCGAGTTCTTCAGTGAGGTCATGCCCGTGACCGCTCGGCAACTCATCACGCAGGTCACCGAGATGCAGGACCACCTGGGGCTGATGAACGATGCCGACGTCGCCGCAGCGCTGACGCGCGACTGGCTCAACCTCAATGCGCCGATGCTGCCGGCGCGATCACGCGAGGCCGTGGGCCTCTACCTCGATTCGCGTGAGGCCGAGGTGGGGCGCCTGCGGCGCGAGTTCCGTCCGTTGTGGCGGCGTATCACCGGGCGCACGTTTCGCAAGGCCCTCGGGGTGGCCATCACCCACATCGAATGACGGCCGGCGTCCATGGCAGTCAGGCGGACGGGGAGTCCGCCTTCGCCTTCGCCTTCGAGGTGGACTTGCTCGAGGCCGCGTCATCGTTGGACTCGGCCGCACTGTCGGCCTTCCCGGCCTGATCCGCACCATCGGCATCGGCGGCCCGATCCGGGGCTTCGACCTCGGCCATCTGCGCCCGGATCTCGTCGGCGATGATCGACAGCGCGTCCACCCTCGCCTGCGCTCGGTCGCGCTTGGCCTCGGCGTCCTGCAGCTGATCCTCCGCCTTGTGGAGCCGCTTGCGCAACTGCTTGGGTTTGGTACTTCCCGGGTCCCCTCGGGTCGCGCGCTTCTTCGGCATCCTGGTGTTCCTTTCGTCCGGTCCCTCAGCCGCAGCTGATACCCATGGCGGGCACGCCCATCGAGGAAGGATATTGTGGCAGGGCTACCAAGGTTCAGATCCGCATGATCCCATCTGGCTCATCCCGGTGCGCGGCGTGGGCTATCGGCTGGAGGCTGTGCCGTTAACCAAGCGTTAACGCAGATGCAACGACGTGTTCATCGGGCCGGGTGAACCTAGCGACGAGGGACCCACCCGCGGGGACCCCGACCCAGATCACCAGGAGGATCGTTCGTCGATGCGAACCACTACCCGGCTTAGCGTGGCTGCGGCCAGCGCAGCGCTCCTGACCACGTCGGTGGTCGGCGCTGCATTCGCCCAGGATGTCGAAGGCACCCTCGACGTCCATGGCTCGTCCACCGTCTATCCCATCTCGACGCGCGTCTCCGAGTCGCTCAAGGAGACGAATCCGGGGTTCGGCTACACCGTCGGCGGCGAAGGTTCCGGCGACGGCTTCGCCCAGTTCTTCTGCCCCAGCGCGAGCGACGTATCCGACGCCTCACGGCCGATGAAGGACTCCGAGGCCGAGACGTGCGCCGGCAACGGCGTGACCTGGACCGAGCTGAAGATCGGCTACGACGGCATCGCCGTGATGACCAGCCCCCAGAACCCGCTCGAGTGCGTCAACTTCTACGACCTCTACGCCATCTTCGGCCCGGAGTCCAACGGCATCTCGAAGTACGAAGACGCGACGGCGTTCGCCCAGGAGCTGGGCTCGACGACCGACCTCGGCAGCGGCCGCATCGCCATCACTGCCCCCGGCACCGAGTCGGGCACCTATGACACCTTCGGCGAGCTCGTCATGGCGGGCATCATGAGCGAGCGGGGCTTCGAGAGCGCGAGCACCACGCGCGACCCGGTGCCGCCCTACTGGGTCGGTGCCGCCAACGACAACGTCATCATCGAGGGCATCAAGAACGCCCCCGACCCCAACACCTACGGCTTCGTGGGCCTGGCCTACGCCGAGGAAGCCGGCGACTCCGTGAAGGTCCTCGCCGTCGACAATGGCGATGGCAACTGCGTCCTCCCCACGGCTGACACGGTCGCCACCGCCGAGTACCCCATCAGCCGCCCGCTGTTCGTCTACCCAGCCCTGAATCGGCTGGAGTCCAACCCGGTCATCGCTCCCTGGGTCGACTACTACCTCTCGGATGAGGGAATCGCCTCAGTGACCGAGGTCGGCTACGTGGCCCTGCCGGAGACCGAGTTGCAGCAGACCCGCGACCAGTGGGAGGCTGCCAAGGCGGGCGACGAGTCCGCGATCGACGCTCGCGCTTGGGCCGGCGAGGACGTCGGCGGCCAGTAGCCTCGCCTATCCCTCCTCTCTCCCCGGCCGTAGGAGGACCGGGCCCGCGTCCCGGGGCCCGGTCCTCCGGCCGCACCCGAGGCCCATCACCCAGCAGAGGGAGCGCCCACGTAGATGGCCAGATCGAAGCAGGTGCGGATCGAGGATCTGCGGGTCGACCCCCGTCGGGCGCGGACCCAGACGATCCTGCGCCGGTTGTTCTTCATGTCGGCGGCGCTCGCGGTCCTGATCACCTTGGGCATCATCTGGGCGTTGCTGGTGGACTCGTGGGGATTTCATCACCCAGGTCAACCTGGACCAGCTGTTCAACGGCATCTGGGAGCCGCGGTCCAACCGCTACGACATCCCCACGCTGCTCATCGGCACGACGATCATCTCGCTGATCGGCATGCTCCTGGCGGTCCCACTGGGACTTGGCGCGGCCGTCTTCCTGGCCGAGTACGCCTCACCGCGGGTGCGCAGCATCCTCAAGCCCGTCCTGGAGATCCTGGCCGCGATCCCCAGCGTGGTGTTGGGCTTCTTCGCCCTCACCGTCCTGAGCCCCAACCTCATCTCGCCCGTCTGTGACTTCGTCCAAGGGATGCCGCCGCCGATCTTCAACATGGCCGCAGCCGGCGTCGCGGTGGGCATCCTGATCACACCGCTGGTTGCCAGCATCTCCGAGGACGCCATCTACGCGGTACCGAACTCCCTGCGCGAGGCTTCCGCCGGGCTGGGGGCGACCAGGCGCACGACGGTGTTGCGCGTCGTCTTCCCGGCCGCCGTCTCGGGCATCGTGGCGGCCATGATCATCGGGCTCTCACGCGCCATCGGCGAGACCATGATCGTGTCCATCGCGGCCGGTGGCGTCGGCGGCGGCGCCCGCATCATCGATGCCTGCCTGCCCGGCCAGACGATGACCGCCGCGATGGTGGCCTTGGCCATCGGCTCCGACCAGACCACGACGGGTCCGCAATACTACAGCCTCTTCTTCGTGGGCCTGTTGCTCTTCGCGACCACGTTCGTGCTGAACCTCATCAGCGAGTCCTACGTGCGCCGCATGCGCGGCAAGGGGGCCGTCTAGTGGCCGGCCGACTGAGCACATTGAGCAGCGGACCGGAGGTGCAGGAATTGGTCCGGCGAGCGCTGGAGGGCAACGGCGTCGACTGGCGCAGCCGCCTCTGGGAAGCCTTCCTCGTCTTCTCGCTGGTCGTTTCGTTCGTGTTCCTCATCTGGCTGATCGCCAGCCAGGTCATCGCGTCGATCCCGGCATGGCAGGCCCGTGGCGTGGTCGACCTCCTGACCAGCCCGACCAACTCGGACCCGGAGAAGGCCGGCATCGGTCAGGGCATCCTGGGCTCGATGATCATGATGTTCATCGTCTCGCTGCTATCGCTCCCGATCGGCGTGTCCGGTGCCATCTACCTCGAGGAGTACGCGCCGGACAACCTCGCGAGCCGCACCCTCAACACGGTCATCCGCAACCTGGCCGGCGTGCCAGCGGTGGTCTACGGCATCCTGGGCCTGTTCTTCTTCGTCATCGTGGCCGAGCCATTGACCGGGGGACGCACGGTCATCTCCGGCGGCCTGACCCTGGCCGTGCTCGTCCTGCCCATCACCATCATCGTCACCGCCGAGGCACTTCGGGCCGTGCCCGCCAGCATCCGCGAGGCGGGCTTCAGTGTCGGCGCCACGCGTTGGGAGGTCATCCGCTCACACGTCCTGCCCTACGCCGCGCCGGGCATCCTGACGGGCATCATCCTGACGCTCGCCCGGGCCTTCGGCGAGACGGCGCCACTGCTGCTCGTGGGGGCCGTGGCCGGAGCGTTCGCCACCGCGTCGAACGTCTCGTTCATCGACCAGCTGCTCGGTCCGTACACGTCGATGCCGACCCTCATCTATGACTGGTCACGCCTGCCACAGCCGGGGTTCCGATCCCTGACCGCAGCAGCCATCGTGGTGCTGCTGGTCATCATCATCCTGATCAACGCCGTGGCCATCTATCTCCGGAACCGATATGCGAGGAAGTGGTAGTCGATGACCGCAGTCAAGAACCAACCCGGTCCCGTCGCCGCGAACGTGACGGCCGACAGCTCCAAGGAGTCTGGCCAGCGAGTGGCGGCGATGCAGAAGATGAAGGTCGCCGTCGGCGGAGGCGGCGAGCAGATCGATGAGACCGCGAGCGAAAGTGTCTTCGAGGTCAGCGACTTCAACGCCTACTACGGTGACTTTCGAGCGGTCAAGGACATCGACATGTCCATCCCCATGAACCGCATCACCGCTTTCATCGGACCGTCGGGCTGCGGGAAATCGACCCTGTTGCGCTGCTTCAACCGCATGAACGACTTGGTCCCGATCGCGCACAACAGCGGCAAGATCCTCTACCACGGCGTCGATCTCTACCATGACAAGGTCGATCCAGTCGAGGTCCGCCGCCGCATCGGCATGGTCTTCCAGAAGCCCAACCCGTTCCCCAAGTCGATCCACGAGAACATCGCCTTCGGCGCCAGGATCTTCAGGCTACAAGGGCAACATGGATGAGCTCGTGGAGAAGAGCCTGCGCCGAGCCGCCATCTGGGACGAGGTGAAGGACAAGCTGAAGCAGCCAGGCACGGCGCTCTCCGGCGGCCAGCAACAGCGACTCTGCATCGCCCGCGCCATCGCCGTCGAGCCGGATGTCATCCTCATGGATGAGCCCTGCTCGGCCCTGGACCCGGTCGCGACCCTGAAGATCGAGGAGTTGATGTTCGAGCTCCGCGACGAGTTCACCATCCTGATCGTCACGCACAATATGCAGCAGGCGGCACGCGCCTCCGACGAGACGGTCTTCCTGACCATGGGCGAGGACCGAGCCGGATACATGGTCGAGAAGGGACCGACCAGTGAGATCTTCACCAACCCCAAGCATCAGCTGACCGAGGACTATGTCTCCGGTCGCTTCGGATGAGGAGCAGACGATGACCGACCCGACCGGCCGACACCCCCAGCCGCAGCCGCAACCAAACGCCGACGAGCAGGCTCCCCTGCCGACCGACCTCGATGCCCACCCACTGGCGGAGATTCCGCGACCGTTCACGCGCGAGGCCATGGACCACCTGGAGCAGGAGATCAAGGACGGCATCCTGCGCATGGGCAGCATGGTCGCCGAGCGCATCGTGGCCGCCATCGAGGCCCTTGAGACCCACGATGCCGATGCTGCGCTGGCCATCATCACCAGCGACGATCAGCTCAACGGCGAGCAGCAGCGCATCAGCAATCTCGTCTCGCAGACCATCACCAGGGAGCAGCCGGTGGCACGCGATCTGCGCTTCCTGATGGCGCTCGACCACGTCGCCTACGACCTGGAGCGGATGGGCGACCACGCCTCCTCTGTGGCCAAGCAAGCACGGAAGTTGGCGCCTCACGCCCCGCTCAAGGACCACGTCGGCCTGCCCAGGCTGGGCCAGGTGGTGGCTCAACAGGTGCGAGAGATCCTCGATGCGGTCGTGGATATCGACGAGCAACGGGCACGCGAGATCGCGGCCGACGACGACAAGGTCGACGACATCTACCACCAGATCTTCGCTGAGACGCTGGACCTGATGCGCTCCGATCCGGCCAACGTCGACCCTGGGGCCCGGGTCCTCTTCGCCGCCCATTACCTCGAACGCGTGGGCGATCGTGTCACCAACATCGCTGAGGACATCGTCTTCCTCGCGACCGGCGAGGTCGAGGACCTCAATCCGTGAGCGATGACGTGGGCACCGGGGACGGCGGCGGCGAGGTCAAGCCGATCCGGGTGCTCTTCGTGTGCACCCACAACTCGGCGCGTTCCATCCTGGCCGAGGTGCTGTTGCGCGAGAGGGGCGGCGATGCCTACCAGGTCTTCTCAGCTGGTACCGAGCCGGGCGAGGTGCGGTCGTTCACCCTGCGCGTGATCGAAGAAGCCGGCCTGCCCACTGATGGCCTTCGCTCCAAGTCCGTGCAGGAGTTCATGGGCCAACGGTTCGACTATGTCATCACCGTCTGTGACACGGCCCGCCAGAACTGCCCCGTCTTCCCGGGCGAGAGCCAACGCTTCCACTGGGGCTACCCCGACCCGTCTGAGGCGGTCGGCAGCGATGAGGAGCGCCTGGAGGCCTTCCGACGTGTCTTCACCGCCATCAGCCAGCGCATCGACCTGTTCCTGACCGTCTCCGGGCAACGCCCGCCGCACGACGGCGGCTGACCCCCGGCCGTGCCCTGCCCGGTGCTGAGATGCACCAGCCACGGCAGGGTCCGATGTGCGAGGCTAGCGGGCATGCCTCAACACGCTGTCGACCGGGACCGGGTGAGAGTCCATCTATTGCGCCACGCACATGCCGGCGATGCGTCCGAGTGGATGGGCGATGACGACCGGCGCCCGCTGACCACGAAAGGCCGGCAGCAGAGCCAACGCCTGGGTGCCTTCCTCGCCGCGCAGGGGGTGCGACCTGACGTCATCGTGTCGAGCCCCAAGACGCGCGCGCAGCAGACCGCGGAGATCGTAGCCTCCAAGCTGGGGATGAGCGTCAAGCTCGACCGGCGCCTAGCGGACGGCTTCGGCAAGCAGGAATTGTGGGCGCTGCTGGATGAGACCGGAGCCCGCGAGCCCATGTTCGTGGGCCACGACCCGGACTTCAGCTCGCTGTTGACGTACCTGCTGGATGCGGCCGGCGTCTCCATGAAGAAAGGTGCGCTGGCCAGCATCGACCTCCACACCAAGCTGGGCGACGGCGAGGGTGACCTGCGCTGGCTGATTCCACCGGAGCTGCTGGCCACCGAGTAGTGCTGGCGCGGGCTGCGGAGGCTAGGCGAATGGCAGCGAGAAGCTGAAGGTCGAGCCCTCGCCCTCGGTCGACTCGAGCCAGATGCGCCCGCCGTGGGCCTCGGCGATGTGTCGCGCGATGGCAAGACCCAAGCCGGTGCCACCGAGGCCACGCTGGCGGGCACGATCGACCTTGTAGAAGCGTTCGAAGACCCGGGTCCGGTCCTTGGCCGGGATGCCGACACCGTGGTCGGAAACGGAGATGACGACACCATCGGGATGCTCGTCGGTCGTGACGGTGACGGACCCGCCATCGGGTGAGAACTTGATGGCGTTGTGCAGGAGGTTCATCAGCAGCTGGTCGAGGCGCTCCTCGTCGCCACGGACGGGCGGTAGGTCATCGGGAACCAGCTCGACCAGCACGACGCCCTGGCGCTCGGCGAACGTGCGCAGCCGGCGCATGGACGATTCGACCAGGGGGGCGAGGAAGATCTCGTCGTGTCGGATCTGTGTGCTCGCCTGCTCGATGCGCGACAGATCCAGCAACTCATTGATCATCTGCACCAGATGGCCAGTCTCGATATCGATGGTAGCCACGCGGTCACGGACCCGCATCGACACTTCTTCGCTATCGAGGTCGTCCAGGAGCATCTCTGTCAGGAGGCGGATGTTGGCCAGCGGGGTCCGAAGCTCGTGGCTGACGTTGTCGATGAACTCGCTGCGGATGCGTCGCAAGCGCTGCAACTCGGAGATGTTCTCGATGATCACCCAGGCGCCGCCGCCGGACGCCGGGCGGGCGCGCACACTGATGCTGGTGTGTTCGGTCCGATCCGACTCGTGGACTCCGCTCGCACCCTCCGCCGCTGCCTGCACGAGCTCTTCGAGTCGGTGATCGACGAAGGTCTCCATGAGCGTCTTGCCCGGCAGCGAGCCGGGGCGACGCTCAAGGGCGTGGTGCGCTGCCAGGTTGGCCGTCCGCACCCGCAAGGCGTCGTCGAAGCGGTACCAGCCCGATGGAGGCATGATCGGCGACGAGGGCGAACTCAGCCTCGCTGATGGTGGGAGAGTCGTCCTCAGACATGGACCTAGGATAGGCGGCTCGCCGGGGTTCACTCCCCAGCGGCGATGCGAGTTGCCCGGGGCGCGAGGCCCAGGACCTCCACGGGGCCGACGAAGCTGGTCAGTCAGGCGGCGGAGCGTGGACGCCTTGCCGGGGGTCGGGGAGAGGCGATCGGCGGACCGTGACGTTCTTGATCACTGACCGCAGCATCGACGTGTGGTGTCAACGGTGTGTCATCGGTGGGTGAACACCGTGTTATCGATGACGTACTCTCGTGACAGCCAGACGGCCCCCCTCGGCCGGCCCGATCCCGGGCCGGTGTTGTGCGTGCAGGAGGTAGTCTCGCGTGCTCGATGGCTTGACGCTGTCGCTCCTGCTGATCGTCGTGCTGGCCGTCCTGTTCGACTACATCAACGGCTTCCACGACTCGGCCAACGCCATCGCCACCTCTGTGGCCACGCAGGCGCTGCGCCCCCGGACCGCAGTGCTGATGGCCGCCACCATGAACTTCGCGGGCGCCTTCGCCGGAACGGCCGTGGCCACCACCATCGGCGCCGGACTGGTCGATACTCAAACGACCTCGGAGGCGGTCATCATCGCGGCGCTGGCCGGCGCCATCGCCTGGAACTTCATCACCTGGTGGTTCGGTATCCCCAGCTCCTCGTCGCACGCACTGATCGGCGGCTTGCTCGGAGCCACCATCGTGGCTGCGGGCTTTGGTGCCCTGAATGTCAACGGCATCGTCAGCAAGGTCATCGTGCCCATGTTCTCCTCACCCATCATCGGTTTCGTGCTGGGTCTCCTGGTCATGGTCCTGCTGGCGCGACTATTCTTCCACGCCCCACGCCGACCGGCATCGCACCTGTTCCGCCGGCTGCAGGTCCTCTCAGCCGGTTTCATGGCCTTCGCGCATGGCTCCAACGACGCACAGAAGACGATGGGCATCGTCACGCTGGCACTCTTTGCCGCGGGCATCATCGATGACATCGCGGTGCCCGCCTGGGTCATCGTCATCGCCGCTTCCGCGATGTCCCTGGGGACGGCGGCTGGCGGCTGGCGCATCATGAAGACGATGGGCCAACGTGTCGTGGAACTGGAGCCCGTGCACGGGTTCGCTGCCGAGACCAGCGCCGCCACCGTGCTGGTCGTGACCGCATCGTTGGGCATGCCCGTCTCCACGACACACGTCATCTCCAGCGCCATCACCGGGGTCGGCACGAGCAAGGGCACGCGCCACGTGCGCTGGGGTGTCGCGCGTACCATCGTCACCGCTTGGTTCGTCACCATCCCTGCCGCCGGCCTGATGGGCGCCGCCACCTGGCTGGTCATCAGTAGTCTCGGCGCGAGCTGAACGGAGGATCTCGATCGATGGTCTCGTTGCGATTGATGCCGCGCGATGTGAAGTTCTTCGATCTGCTCATCGCAGACGGTGAGAACCTGCTCAAGGCAGCCGCGGAACTGCACGGGCTGATGGACGCCTATGACGATATCAACGCCCGCATCGGACGCATCCAGGAACTGGAGCACGCCGGCGATGCGATCGGTGATGAGATCGGCCTGCGGCTCGATGATGCGTTCATCACGCCCATCGATCGGGAGGACATCCATGAGCTGGCGCGACGCATGGATGACGTGGTCGATGGCATCCAGGAAACTGCGGAGGCGATGCAGATCTACGTCGTCCAGACGCCGACCGAGGAAGCACAGCGGCTCGCGGCTATCCTCGAAGAGCAGGCCGTGGAGTTGGACGCCGCGCTGCGCAAGCTCGAGTCGATGAAAGGCCTGGGTGAGCATCTCCGACGTGTGCACATCCTGGAGAACGAGGCCGACAGCCTGTCGCGAGCCGCCATCGGCCGACTCTTCCGCGAGTCACACGATCCGCTCGACGTCATCAAGTGGCGTGACATCTACGCGTCACTGGAGGAATCGATCGACGCCGCGGAGGACGTCTCGGAGATCATCCAGCGCATCGTCCACAAGGGCAACTAGAAGGCAGCGCACCGATCACTCGCGGGGCAAGAGTCGCGGCGGATTCACCTTCTTCTTGTGCCGGGAGCGGCGGCGGCGTTCGGCGAGGCCCAGCGACACCAGCATCAACTCGTTGACCCGCCGCTCGAACTCGGGGACAGTGGCCTCGGGGATGGTCACGCACACCTCACGCAGGGCCGTCTCCAGCTGGTACCAGAGGTCGCCCTTGCGCACTTCGTAGAGCGGATAGCGTGAGTTGATGACCACCCGGCGTACGCCATCTTCGACCACCATCGCACTTCGCAGCCGTGGATCGAGCGAGCGGATGACGACCTCGCCGACACCGGTGCGACGGCCGGGACCACGTCCGCCGGTACGGATCGGCGGCTCCCCGGGCCCTGCTGCCGCGTCGTCGTTCCTAGCATCGCCCTCGTCTTGCACGCTCTCGGCCTCTATACCTGTGGCATCGCCCGTCGACGCTTCATCCTCGCCCGGCTCGGTGGCGTAGCTCTCCATCGTCAGCTGGCCCTCGGTCCCACTCCCGGGGCCTGACCCGATCTCACTCTCGAACAACTTGCCCGACTCCAGCATCCGCAACGCGCGGGCCAGGATGCGGCGGACCTGGTCGGCCGTGCGCAGCGCCTGCGGACTGGCGGAGATGGCCTCCTCGCGAGTCAATCGCCGAATCACGGGGGCCAACAGACGGTGCATGCGTACCTCGACCGCCTCCCACTCGGAACTGCCGCGCTCGATGTCGCTCTTGTTGAGCGTGACGGCCACGTGCGGCAACTCCACCTCGCCGATGAGGCGATTGAGCCCCGGATGCACCGCCGGGCCAGGGTGGCCGAACCACTCGGGCGCACCCACGAGGCGGCCCAGGTGGTACAGACGAATCCCGGCCTCGACGCTGGCCGGTGGTGGATCGGCGAGCAGGCCGTGCCAACCACGCACCAGCCTGCCACCGGCGCGGACGGTGAAGTCGTGGTGGTCCTCGAGCGGCCACTCGACAGGTACGACCAGACCCCGGTCGATGCGCATCACCACCTCGCCGGCGACCAGCAGCGGCCGGTAGACATCTCCTAGTCGGGCCCGCACGCGGCGAGCGTCGAGCTTGCGATCGACGGCACCGATCTCGATGCGTACATAGCCAAGCTCACCATCGACAGGCTTGGGGATCTCGGTGAGCTCATAGCTGCGCAGCTTGCTGCGGTCGCGGTAGTCATCATCGACAAATCCGTAGGCGACCGCATCGCCGGCCGGCGAAGCACTGATGGAGAACCGTCCGCCGAGGTGGCCGATGGCAGCCTTGCCGCCCTGCCCATATCGGCCGATGCGTTCGCCGGCACGCTTGCTCGAACCACCCCAGCGCAGGTACTCGCGCTCCAGCTCCCGCGGACCCATGCCGTCCCCACCGACGATGGTCAGGCTGACCGTGCCAGGACGCAGGGCGAGGTCCATCTCGAGCGTGCGTCCGGCGACCCGCGAGTCAACGGCGTTGTCGATGAGTTCGAGCAGCGCATCGATCGGCGTGCGGTAGTTGGAGAAGAGGGCCGCCGTCAGCCGCGGATCGATCCGCTCGCGGACGACACGCGCCGTCATCCGCGCGCATCCGGCAGACGCGGCGGCGGCCGCAGCACGTAGCCGACACCGCGCACCGTCTGCAGGTAGATCGGCGCGCTGGGATCGTCCTCGATGGCCGACCGCAGCCAATGCACGTGCACGTCCACGGTCCGTGTCTCACCCGCGTAGTCGTAGCCCCACACCTTCTCGAGGAGCTGGTCCCGACTGAAGACCTGCCCCGGGTGGCGGGCGAGGAACGCCAGGAGCTCGAAGGCCTTGGGCTTGACCCGCAGGACCTCTCCGGCCCGCAGCAACCGATGACCGGCGCGGTCGATGACCACATCCCCAAGCGCGATCGAGTCGGGCGCACGACCCTCATCGGCCGAGCGGTCGTCCCCGGGACGAGCGCTGTCGAGGCGCCGCAGCTGGATGCGGATGCGTGCCATCAGCTCGCGCAGGCTGAAGGGCTTGGTAACGTAGTCGTCCGCACCCAGCTCCAGCCCCACGACCTTGTCGATCTCACCGTCCTTGGCTGTCAGCATGATGATCGGCACCGACAATTCGTGGCGCAGGATGCGGCAGATCTCCATGCCCGAGACCTCCGGCAACATCAGGTCCAGCAGCACGAGGTCGGGGTTCTGGGCGCGAAACCGCTCCAGTGCCTGCCGGCCGTCGGCGGCGGTGATGACGTGCAGCCCGTCCTGCTCGAGCGCCTCGGCCAGTGTCTCCCGCAGCGTGGGTTCGTCGTCAACGAGGAGGATCGTGCGAGACACGGTCAGTCCAGACGCCCCACGGGCCCTGGGGCACGCATCCACCACTCGGCGAAGTCCGTGCACTGCCCGGCATCGTCGAAGCGGCAGACGAAGATGTTGCTGTACTCATCGCGGGGCATGCCAGCCTCATCGAGGTAGCGCGTCGAGCCGATGGAGACGTGCACCTCATCCTCGATGGCGAGCGGCTCGTAGGCCGCTTCCCAGGAGCCAGACTCGTCCTCGTCCAGCCAGGCCTTGACGATGGCCTCGCGGCCCTCCACGGGAGCATGACCACCGCGATAGCTGTAGGAGCAATCGGCGCTGAACAACTCCCCGATCACCGCCGCGTCTCCGCTGCGCCAGGCCTGGACATAGCGTGCCAGCCAGGACCCGAACTCATCGCGAGATAGGTGCATCATCGATCCTCCCTCTTGCCGCCGGTGAGCAAGTCATGCGCTGCTCCCAGGCGCGCGAGCGTGGTGTCGTAGCCGATGGCGGCCATGACATCGAACAGCGGCGGGGTCGCCGTACGGCCGGTGACCGCGACTCGGACCGCCATGAACAGGTCGCCCACCTTCCAGCCCCGCCCCTCGCAGAGGGTGCGCATGGGCGGTTCCAGATCGTCCCCGTCGAAGCGGTCGCGCCCGGCTGTCTCGATGAGACGTCGGACCTCGGTCAGGCCCGTCACGGTCGTGCCGACATCCCAACGCCTGGGCACCAGCAACGCGGGGTCGATGTCAAGATCGTCGATGAAGACGAAGTCGAGCATCGGGCCGATGGCATCCAGACGGGGCAGGCGCTCGGTCACCATCGGTAGCAGCGGCGTGAGATCGTCCACCGTCGGCATGCGAACGCGGCGTCCGGCCTGTGCCATGACCGCCAACGAACGCTCCAGGAACGGCAGCGCCCGCTCGGCCAGCATCTGCGGCGGCAAGCGGCGGATCCACTGGCCGTTGAGCCAATCGAGTCGGTCGATGTCGAAGATGGCGCCGGACGGCTGTACCCGGTCGAGGTCGAAGCGCGCTTCCAGGTCGGTGACGCTGAAGAATCAGCTCGTCATCACCGCTGCTCCAACCCAGCAATGCCAGGTGGTTGACGACGGCTTCAGGTATGTAGCCTTGCTCACGATACGCGGCGACCGCCGTCTGGCTCTTGCGCTTGCTCATCTTGGAACGGTCGGGGTTGAGGATGAGCGGCAGGTGCGCGAAGACCGGCGGCTCGGCCCCCAGGGCGCGGAACAGCAGCACGTGCTTGGGCGTGTTGGAGAGATGGTCCTCACCGCGGATGACATGGCTGATCCGCATGGCGATGTCGTCGACGACGACCACGAAGTGGTACAACGGCGAGCCGTCCGAGCGCGCGATGACCAGGTCGCCGCCGAGCTGGCGGGTGTCGATGCTGACGTGCCCGCAGAATCAGGTCGTCGAACTCGACGGCGCCCTCACCGATTCCGGAAGCGGATGACCGATGCGCGGCCCTCGGCTCGGCGAGCAGCACGTTCAGCTTCGGAGAGATGCGCGCAGCGGCCGAGGTATCCGGAGATGTCGGGGTTCGCCGCCCGGTCAGCCTCACGCTCTTCGGCGCTACAGAAGCAGGGGTAGGCCATGTCTGCTGCCAGCAGCTGCTCGATGGCTGCCGCGTAGTAGTCGCCGCGTTCCGATTGGCGGTACGGACCGAGGTCGCCGCGCTCGGGCCCACCGTCGACCCCTGGACCCTCGTCCCAGTCGATGCCCAGCCATCGCAGGCCGTCGAGTATGTCCTGCTCGTGCTCCAGCGACGAGCGTGCCCGGTCGGTGTCTTCGAGGCGCAACACGAAGGTGCCGCCCGTGTGCCGAGCGAAGAGGTAGTTGAACAACGCGGTCCGAGCCGTGCCGATATGCAGCGGCCCGGTTGGGCTGGGCGCGATCCGGCAGCGGGTCGTCATCGTGGCCGGTCCTCCTCTTCCTCTTCTGCCGCCACCTTGCGGGCCTCGGCTCCGGTCACGACCTGCGTGCCACGATATCGCCAAACGCCTCGAGAGGGAAGGTCGTCGGTACCGCGACGGAAGTGGCGGCGAGCGGCCGATGACCAGGCGGCGCCACTGGAGCGGCTGAAGACATCGAAGTCAGCGTCGGCCTCCGTGGCCGTCTGGGTCGTCGACTCGGCGTTCATCGCGTGCAGCGGCTCGGCCGGGCTCCCGGGAGCAGGGTCGGCCGAGGGGTCGTCCGAGTGGGCGGGCCCGGCTCCAGGCCGGAAGTCCTCCCACCAAGGCACGCGCTGGGTGGTCGGGTCACGGTCGCGTTGGCGTGGACCGCGACCAGATGCATCGCTGTTCGAGCGCCGCGAGACGGAAGGACCTCGCGACGTCGCGGTCGTGCCCCTCGTGGGGCCGGGCGCATGGAGGCGATCCCACTCGCGTCGACGTAGCGGGTCCGACAGCATCTGATAGGCCTCCTGCACCGCGAGGAAGCGCTGGGCATCGCCGTGGGCACCATCGGGGTGATAGAGCTTGGCCAGCCGTCGGTGAGCCGACTTGACCTGCTCGAGGTCGGCGCCGCGCAGGATGCCGAGGACGCGGTACGGGTCGCTGGTCGGCTTCAGGCTGGCCTTCATCGTGCGGTCCGCGTGGGTCGTTAGCTCGCGCCGTCCACGGATACCAGCTCGAAGCGTGGCAGCGCCGTGGCGGCCACTCCCCTTCCCGGCGCCAGGACGGCTGGGTGGTGGTACCCGGCGATGGCACGCAGGTCGCGCTCATCGAGCACGCCGATCTGGGCCAGCACCTCCACCGACGTGGCCGTGATGGCCCGACGGGACATGTCTCCATCCTCGATCTTGATGGCGATGCCGGAGGCCGCCGCACCGGCGGTCGCGACGAGGCCCATCGCGCGCATGCCGTCAGCGCCGGCCTTGGCCAGCAAACGGCCAGGTCGGCGCCGCATCAGCTCCGTGTCGAGGTTGTCGTAGGTGCCTCCGACCATGTCCGGTGCGCCCATCATGGCGTCGCGCACGCGCGCGAGCGCCGGCGCAGACCCACCTCGTGGGCCACCTGCGGCCGGCCCCTCGGGGTCGGCCAGCAGCAGGTAGGCACGGGCCAGCTCCAGCAACGTGACCTCGTAGGTCAACACGCCACAGTTGTCGGTGGCGACCTTCAGCGTCTCGAGCTTGCGGCCGAAGAGACGGGCGACGGTCTCGCGGACCGCGACCTGACTGGGGTGCTTGGGGTCGGCATAGCCCTCGACGGACCAGCCGGCGTAGGCGCTCATCAGGATCGACGCGGCATGGAAGCCGGAGCAGCCGTGGCGGATGGCACCGGGAGTCTCGCCGTCGCGAGCCAGTCGGGTCGCGGTGAGGGCATCGCTGGGGGCGCCTTCGGTGCCGCACTGCAACAAGGCCTGGGTGACGCTGGCGCGGCGGAAGATGCCCTGCAGCGTGCGCACGTGCTTGTCCTCGCCGGTGTGCGAGGCGCACATGATGGCCAACTCGGCCGGCGTCAAGGCCAGGTCATCGGCAGCGCCCGACTCGATGAGTGCGACGACCCCGAACGGCTTCACCGTCGATCGCAGCATCACCTCCGTGCCCGGCGCACCCATCGCCCGGACGACCTTGCCGCTCGCATCGAGCTGCACGATGTGCCCGCGGTGGCGGCTCTCGATGGTGCCCCCGCGGTGGACTTCGACCAGCACCGGCGGCGGTGCTCCCTTGCGTGTCCGCGCGGAGCGTTTGCGCTTCTGGGCCTGGGGAGTCCGGGGCTCGTCGATGTGGAACGCCGGGATGGAGGGCTGCTCTGGCACGTGCCGATGGTATCGCGGGCGGAGCGGCTCGGTGCAGCGCGTACCTGGTCGGAGTTGCGCGTCTCCTGGCCGGCCGACGATCGGCGCCACCGGAGAGCGCCGAGGGCCCTAGAATCAGCACTCGCCATCCCGTCGTACCTTCGGAGGCGTTCGTGCCCGACCGACCCGATCTTTTCATCTCCAGGCATCCCGCCGTGCTGCACAAGCTGGCGCTCTTGCGCGATGAGACCACCGAACCCAAGAAGTTCCGCGAGCTGGTCCGTGAGATCAGCTGGTTGGTGGGCTAC
Source organism: uncultured Chloroflexia bacterium (assembly GCA_963778955.1). Classification (GTDB taxonomy): domain Bacteria; phylum Chloroflexota; class Limnocylindria; order Limnocylindrales; family CSP1-4; genus JAFMJV01. The sequence continues at coordinate 998,935 of CAVZWI010000001.1, read as the reverse complement.
GAGGCCCTCGCCGACGCGCGGCTGGATGAGATCAAGGTGCGGACGCCACTCGAGGTGACCACCGGCCACGAGCTCGCGGAACGCCTCGGCCTGGTGCCCATCCTGCGTGCGGGCCTGGGGATGGTCGATGCGTTCCTGGAACTCTTCCCGACCGCGCAGGTGTGGCACCTGGGCCTGTTCCGCGATGAGCGCACGCTGCGCCCGGTCGAGTACTACAACAAGCTGCCGGACCGGACCACGGTCGATACCTGCCTCATCCTCGATCCCATGCTGGCCACCGGCGGTTCCGCCACGGCCGCCATCGAGGTGCTCAAGGATTGGGGTGCGACGCGCATCAAGCTGGTCAACCTGATCGCCGCGCCAGAGGGTGTGGCTGCCGTATCGGAGGCACACCCGGATGTGCCCATCTACTGTGCCGCGCTCGACCGCCAGCTTAACGAGAAGGGCTACATCGAGCCGGGTCTCGGAGACGCCGGCGACCGCCAGTTCGGGACCGGGCTGTAGCCTCCTTCGGCCCGTCCCGGCACGCTTGCATAATCGTCCCGCAGCGAGCGCCTGATGCCTGATGCCTGACGACCGCGGCCCGGTGCTGTTGTGCATCACGCCGGCGCCGGCCATCGATCGCACCGCGCACGTGGCCCGCATCGAGCACGGAGCGGTGTTACGGCCCCTGGAGCTCGTGGCGCTGCCCGGAGGCAAAGGTGTCAATGCCGCCAGGGCCGCGGTTCGCCTCGGTGGCCAGGTCATCACGACCGGCATCGCCGGTGGTCACGCCGGTCGCTGGATCGTCGAAGCGCTGGCATCAGAAGGGCTGTCGCCGCACTGGTCGACCGCCAGCGCCGAATCGAGAACGACGTACGTGACCGTCGATGCCAGTGGCAATTCGGTCATCGTCTACGAACGTCCGGGTCCGGCGAGCGAAGACGAGTTCGGAGCCTTCCTGCGGTTGCTGGAAGAGGAGCTGCTGCCGCGCTCGGGTCGTGCCATCGTGGCCGGCAGCATCCCCGCCGGGATCGATGCGCGTGGGCATGCCGCCATCGTGGAGGTCTGCCGGCGTGCCGGCTGCCCGCTGCTGGTGGACGGCTCCGGGGAGGGGTTGGTGGCAGCCCTCGGCGCCGGGCCCGACATGGTCAAGATCGGCCGCATCGAGGCCATCGAGGCGGGCCTGGCCCACGACGGCGCGACGGCGGCCGAAGCGGCGGCGACGCTGGTTGACAGAGGGGCGCGGCTGGCAGTGATCACCGATGGCGCCCGTGAGGTGGCCGCGGCCGATGCGACGCACGCATGGAGCGCCAGCGTGCCGCACGTCAACGTGGTCAACGCGGTCGGCTCGGGCGACTCCTTCAACGCCGCCTTCTCGCTGGCACGCATGGCTGGTGCCTCGGTGGAAGCGGCGCTGACGAGCGGTGTAGCCGCCGGATCCGCCAATGCGCTTGCGCTGGGTGCGGGCATGCCAGACGCTACGGTGGCGCGCGGGCTGGAGGCCCAGGTCAAGGTCATGATGACGAGGAGGTAGGGACATGGACCGACTACGGGGCCGGAGCATCATCGTGACCGGCGCCACCGGCATCGCGGCCGCCTCCGCCCGACGCTTCGCGGCCGAGGGCGCGGAACTGGTGGTCATCTCGCGCACCGGATCGAGCTGCCGCAGCCTGGTGAAGGACATCTGCCACGACGGCGGTTCGGCGTCGTTCGTGGTGGCCGACCTGACCGACGGCGGTGCTGCGCGGGAGGCGGTCGCCGAGGCCATCGCCAGGCTTAGGCGGGTCGACGGGCTCTTCAACGTGGCCGGTGGCTCGGGGCGGCGGCTCGGCGACGGCCCGTTGCATGAGCTGACGCCGGAGGCCTACGAAGCCACCATGCGGCTCAACGCCACCACCCATGTGACGGTCAGCGCACCCGTGTTGCGGGCGATGCTGGCCCAGTCGCCCGATGCAGACGGCCAGCGTGGGTCCATCGTGAACATGGGCTCGGTGCTGGCGACGCGGCCGGTGCCGGAACTGTTCGCCACGCACGCCTACGCCACGGCCAAGGGTGCCATCGCGGCACTCACGACCACCTCGGCCGCCTATTACGCACCGCGCAGGATCCGCATCAACATGGTGGCACCGGCATTGACGATCTCGCGCATGTCAGAGCGCGCCGCTGCCGACGAAGCCACGCAGGCGTTCTCCAAGCGCAAGCAGCCGCTGTCGAGGGGCTTCATCCCGGCCGAGGACGTGGCCAAGGCGGCGGTGTACCTTCTGTCGCCTGAGTCGCGCGCGGTCACTGGGCAGACCATCACCATCGATGGCGGCTGGTCCGTCCTCGACGTCGGCTGAGCCGATCCCGCCACGCCTTCACAACGACCCAGGAGAGATCCGATGCCCGAGCCCTTCCGCCCACAGCCCCTGACCACCTCCGTCTGTGGCTCACATGCGCATCCCGGCTGGTTGGAACTGGCCGTCGCTGCGGCCGGCCGTGGTGAGCTTGGCCCGCGCGATATCCGTGAGGTACAGGACGATGCGGTCGATATGGCCCTGCGTGACCAGGAGGACGCCGGGGTCGATGTCGTCAGCGAGGGCGAGATGCGGCGCGTCGGCTTCTTTACGGCCGAGTTCTACCGCCATCTCACCGGGCTCTCCGCCTTGGTCTCGGATCGCCGGCTGGGTCCGGCCGGCCACGATCAGCAGCATCGCTTCGCCGTGCTTGAGGAGATCGCCGCACCCGACGGCCTGGGTGTGGTGGAGGAGTACCGATACGCCAGAGGGCGGACGGCCCGACCCATCAAGGTCACGGTGCCGGGACCATTCACACTGTCCGGTCGCTTGAGCTACGGTCCCAGCGAGGTCTATCCCGACCGCATCGCCGCGGCCCGCGCGTTCGTGCCCATCCTGGCTGCGGAGTTGGGTCGGCTGGCTGACGCCGGCGCCGACTACATCCAGCTCGATGAGCCTTCCCCCGCCATCCATCCAGAAGCGTCGGATGAGTTCGCGACCCTCTTCAACGATGCCGTCGCCGGGGTCAGGGACCGCGTCTATCTGGCCGTCCACCTCTGCTTCGGCAACTTCTTCGGACGGCCGCTCTCGAAGCGTGTGTACCGACCGGTGTTGGAACAGGCGCTGGCCTTCGACGTTCGCGAGTTCGTGCTCGAGTTCGCCAATCGTGAGATGGCGGAGCTGGACGTGGCCGCCGACATCACCGCCGCGGGCCACCATCTTTCGGCCGGCGTGATCGACGTCAAGAACTACTACCTCGAGACCGCCGATGATGTGGCCTGGCGCATCGACCAGGTGTTGGCAGCCGGCGTGCCCGAGGCGCAACTGTCGATCGTGCCCGACTGCGGCTTCAGCCAGACCGCGCGCTGGGCCACCAAACCCAAGCTGGCCGCCATGGTGGCCGGCCGTGACCTCGTCCGCGGCCGGGTGTAACAGCAAACAGCACGGTCAGTGTCGGGCGTGGCCGCTGGCAGGAATGGCCCTGTCGTCCGACTCCCGGTCGTCGTGCGTCCGTTTGAAGCGGACACGGCGACCTGAGGGCACCGCTGACGGCCAGCCGATCACCTTAGATATGACGGAGGGCCGGCCCTGAGGACCGGCCCTTGACGTTTTGTGCCGGCAGCCGGAGGGCTGCCTGGTGACTCGCGACCACTCGCCCTGGCGACGACTGGCGTCCTGGCGACGACTGGCGTCCTGGCGACTACTCGCCGCCGGGGGTGACCGCGACTTCCGCCTTGGTGAAGCCCTCACCAGTGAGAATCCACCGAATCACCCAGCAGCGCCCAGGCCGCTTCGGTGAGATCGGTGCGGTAGGCACCCTCGCCCGGATCGGCGCTGATGATGCCGGCGTTGGTGGAGATCTCGATGGTCTTGTCCCAGGTGTCAGCTGGCATGGCGCCGATGCCATCGGGTGACGGCCAGATCAGCGCATTGATCTCGTTCATCATCCAGTTCTGGTGGCCCATGCCGAGCGTGGAGCCGGCATCGACGGTGAACTGCACACACTCCTCGGGGTTGTCGCGGCAGTAGGCCCAGCCCTTGTAGGTACCGGCCAGGAAGCGGGTAGCGATGTCCTCGTTGCCCTCCTCGGCGAGCCAGCTGGCGCGCGCGAAGATGGCGTCCTGAAGCATGGCCGTCCCGACATCGTTGTAGTCGATGACCACGAGGTCCTCGGGCTGGTACAGCTCGCCCGTGTCCGGGTTCACCGTCTCCAGCACCTGGGCGTACTCGTTGTAGGTCATGGCCTCGGCGGCATCGATCTCGCGGTTGAGCAGCAGACCCATGTCGAAGGGCTGGATGACCTTCTCGAAGTCCTGGCCCTGCGTCAGCCCGGCCGCCGTCGCGGCGGCGATCACCTCGAACTCGTTGCCGAAGTCCCAGACACCGATCTTCTTGCCGGCGAAGTCAGCTGGCGTTGGCACGGGAGCATCAGCCCACGACACCGAGAGCGTCCCAGAGCGTTGGAAGACCTGCCCGATGTCGACGAGGTCCGACTGTCCGGCATCGACCACGGCCAATGCGCGCGGCACCCAGGTGGTCGTGAACTCCGGACCGTTGGGCTGGATCCACGACCTGCGGCGCGATGTCGGGGCCACCATCGAGAAGCGTCACATCCAGACCCTGCTCCTCCCAGAAGCCCAGCGCATCGGCCGCGTAATAGCCCGCGAACTGCGCCTGTGGCACCCACTGCAGCTGGACGCTCACCGGAGTCAGATCCTGCGCGGCGACACTGCCGACCGAAGCCACGGCCAGGAGTCCTGCGGCACCGAACGCGGCACCCATGTTGCGAGTCCTGATCATTCACCCACCTCTGCTGCTGGCTCTCCCCGCGACCCGTGATCGGACCTGTCGGGCGCCCTTCTCTACGGACGCGCGAACCATATCGCAGAAATGATCAGTTATCGAGTGCGTTTTTCAGGAGCGGCCGAATCACCTTCGGGAGTCCCCCGGTCGATGCCAGAGGCACTGGTACGGTGTGCATCGCGACGCGGCCCGGTTCCGGCGGCGGCTGCTCGCTGGTCACATCATGGCTCGAGCGGGTCGCATTCCGGTGGCGGGCGCGACCCGAGCTGCGACCCTAGCTGGCTTCGTCGTGGATGTGCCAGTACCAGGGGATGACGGCGCGTTCGATGAGCGTCACCGCGAGGTACGAGAGGATTGCGACCGTGGCGCCGATGATGATGGCGGCCCAGGCCACGTCGAACTGCCCGGCACTGATCTTCTGCAGCACGACCCGGCCGAGCACCTGCGAGGTGCCTCCGAAGAACTCGCCCACGATGGCGCCGATGAAGGCCAGCGTGGTGCCGACCTTCAGGGCGGTGAAGAAGAACGGCAGCATGTGCGGCACGCGCAGCTTGAGCATCACGGTCGTGTCGTCGGCGGCATAGGAGCGCATCAGCTCCAGCTTGGCCGGTCCAACTTCGACCAGGCCGCGCGTGACGTTGATGACGACGGGGAAGAACACCAGCAGCGCCGCCATCATCATCTTGGACATCGGATTGAGCACGCCGAACCAGTTGTTGAGGATGGGCGCCACCGCGATGATGGGGATGGTGGAGGCGCCGATAGCCAACGGCAGCAGGATGTCACGGGCGATGGCCCAGCGCGAGGTCAGGAACCCCACGATGAGAGCCGCGGTCGTGCCGATGGCCAGGCCGCCGAGCGCCTCGATGATGGTCGCCAGGGCCGAGGCGGAGAGCAGGTCCCACTCGGCCACGACGGCGGAGCCGATCTCGGTTGGCGTGGGGATGGGGCGGAAGAAGCCGTCACTGGTGTAGTAGACCTGCCACAGGACAAGACCGCCGACGAAGACGATGAGCGGGGGCAAGTAGCGCCGCAACACGCCGCCGAGCGCCAGGGAGGTACCGGAGCGCGAGACCCCGCCTGTCGATGCCGTCATCCGAAGGAACCATCCGCGCGCGACCTGGCCGCCAGGTCGCCAGCTGAGCGATCGGGTCGCCCGCGGAGCGCTTCACGGACCTCGGTGACCAGCTCGTAGTAGCGATCCTGTTCGCGCGTGGCATCGTCGCGCGGGTAGGGCAGGTCGATGTCGATGGTCTCCGCGATGCGCCCTGGACGGGGACTCATGACGACCACCCTCGAGGACAGGAAGACCGCCTCGGGGATGGAGTGGGTCACGAAGATGACGGTCGTCTGTGTCTCGCTCCAGATACCCAACAACTCGGCGTTCAGATGCTCGCGCGTCATCTCGTCGAGCGCTCCGAAGGGCTCATCCATCAGCAGCAACTCGGGTTGCAGCGCCAGTGCCCGGGCGATCGCCACCCGCTGCTGCATACCCCCAGAAAGCTGATGCGGATAGTGGCTGACGAAGTCGCCCAGCTCGACCAGCTCGAGCTTCTGGCGCACCAGCGCATCGCGCTCAGCTTTAGGCGTGTCGGTGACTTCCAGCGGCAGGCGCACGTTGGCCTCCACCGTGCGCCAATCGAAGAGCACCGGGGCCTGGAAGACCATGCCATAGTCACGATCGAGTCGAGCCTGGTGGGCCGACTTGCCGTTGACCTCGACCGTGCCCGAGGTGGGCGTGATGAGGTCGCCGACGACGCGCAGCAGCGTGGACTTGCCGCAGCCTGACGGGCCGATGAGCGAGACGAACTCTTGCTTCCCGATCTCCAGGTCGATCCCCGTCAGCGCCACGGTGGGCTCGCCATCCTTGACCACGAAGGTCTTCTCGACGGCGGCCAGTCGGACCGCCGGAGTGGCTGTGCGATCGATGGTCTTGCCGATGGTCATGGGGCTCCCCTCGCCGGGGCCGCCGTCCGTCGTGGTTCGCCCGGCGATCGGGCAGCGGCTCGTTGACGCGTGCTCAGGATCTCGGCGATGCGGACCATGACGAAGAAGAGGATGCCCGTGATGGCGGCGATGAGGATGGTAGCCCAGAGCTTCTCCGGCCCACTGATGTACTGCTGATTGAAGTTGATGATGGCCCGGCCCAGGCCATCCTTCACACCGCCCGGTCCCTCGCCGATGATGGCGCCCACGATGGCAGCCGCGGCGGCCACCTTGAGCGCGGTGAACAGGTAGGGTACGGACGCCGGCAGGCGGACCTTGCGGTAGATCGCCCACTTCGAGGCAGCAAAGGAGCGCATCAGCTCAAGAGAGCGGGGATCCGGGGAGCGCAAGCCGCGAGCCTGGGCCACGGTGACCGGAAAGAACGTCAGGTAGGTGGCGATGATGATGACCGACGATGCGCCGCGGCCCGCGGCGGCCACGATGATGGGAGCCAGTGCCACGATGGGGATGGCCTGGCTGGCGATGACGTAGGGCATGAAGGCGCGCTCCGACAGGCTCGAGTGCACGAAGATCGATGCCAGCCCGATGCCGATCAGTGCGCCCAGGCCGAAGCCCACCAGGGCTAGCTGCAGCGTTGAGAAGGCGGCGCCGGCGAGGTAGGCCAGGAGCGACTGGTCGGAGTTGCGCTGCACTGGCTCGGTGAGGGCGAAGGCGATGTCCCAAGTGTGCGGAAGCTGGACATCACCCGCCTGGATCAGGTGGAAAGGAGGCACGTGGTAGTAGTCGAAACCAGTGCCGAGGACGTTCGCGAAGCGCCACGGGTCGCCGAAGAGCCACTTGAAGAGCTCCCAGGCGAAGAACACGACGAGGAAGAACGCGACGAAGGCGAGGAGTGTGCGCAGGAGACGTCCCAAGGGCGAGTCCCAACGACCGACGACAGCCTCGACGCCACCGCTCGACTGCTTGGCCAGCGCATCGGCGCTACCCTCGACATCCAGCGTGTCCTCGATGGCATCAGCCCGTTCGAGGTCGAAATCGCGGGGCGACCAGGCCGAGGTGTTGGGCCCCAGTGCACGGTAGGGCATGGGGACACGAGCGCCACTGTCGACCTCCGCCTGATCCCGCGGCAGGTCCGTGCCCCCGCCCTGCTCTACGTCTTTGTCGCTCATGGCTCGCTCATACCAGCCATCCCCAGCCCTACCCCAGCCAAGCCCTACCCGATCTCGCGCTAGGCGCGCACGCCCTTGTCGGCGATGTCAAGGGCCGCGTCGATGATCTCGAAGCCCTCGGCCATCTCCGCCTCGCTGATCGTCAGTGGCGGATTGCAGTGGATGGTATTGAAGCGCAGGAAGGTGAAGAGGCCGTTGTCGCGGAAGTATCGGCCGATCGCCTTCATCTCATCGGACGTGCCGCCGTACGGCGCCATCAACTCGAACGTCTCGCGGTCGCGCACCAGCTCGAGGATGCCGAAGAGCCCGATGTTCCGATGGGCACCCAGGCTGGGGTGCCTCTCTGCGAGCCGCTCCATGTGGCTGCGCATGACCTCACCCATCCGCCGGGCGCGCTCGATGAGCCCGTCCTGCTCGTAGACGTCGATGACGGCGAGCGCCGTGGCGCAGCCCATGGGGTGGCTGTTGTAGGTCAGACCGCCGGAGAAGACCTTGTCGGCGAAGGCATCGGCGATCTGCTGGCGCATGGCCACAGCGCCCAGGGGCAGGTACGACGAGGTCATGCCCTTGGCCATGGTAAGGATGTCGGGCACGACGCCCCAGTGATCCACTGCGAACCATTCGCCGGTGCGGCCGAAGCCGCTCATGACCTCGTCGGCGATCATCATGATGCCGTGCTTGTCACAGATCTCACGCACACCCTGCAGGTAGCCGTCGGGCGGGATGAGGATGCCGTTGGTGCCCACCACGGGCTCCAGGAGGAAGCCGGCGATGTTCTGGCCGCCCTCGAACATGATGACTTCCTCGAGATCGGCCAGCGCCTGCTCGACCGGCTCAGGTTCCCGGCGTCCGTAGCGGTGCGGATCGGGCGCCCGGAAGATCCCGGACACGCCCGTCTCACTGGGCCAGCGACGCGGATCGCCGGTCGCGGTGATGGCCTGCCCCGTGCCGCCGTGGTAGGAGCGATAGCGGGCCAGGATCTTGTGCCGACCCGTGTACTGGCGAGCCAGCTTGATGGCGTTCTCGTTGGCTTCTGCGCCACCGTTGGTGAAGAACATCACGTCAAGGTCGCCTGGTGTCAGCGATGCCAGCTTCCGGCCCAGGCGGGCGCGTGGCTCGTGGGCCATGAAGGGGTTGGCATAGGCCAGCTTCTGGGCCTGCGCCGCGATGGCGTCGATGACGCGCTGGTCACCGTGGCCGATGTTCACTGACATCAGTTGGCTGTTCCAGTCGAGGTAGCGCTGGCCGTCGCTCGAGTAGAAGTAGCAGCCCTTGGCCGTCTCGACCGGGATGGGATCAGCCGCGTTCTGGGCGGTCCACTCGAACATGGTGTGCTTCTTCGAGAGCGCCACGATCTCGTCGGCGCTCATCACCGTTTGGGTCTCCTCGACCATCTCGTCACCTTCCGTTCCGCTGCGCGCGGGTCCCCGGGCGGATCCGGTCCCGGGCTAGGTCCCGGCACTGCGTCCGCCGGAGTGTGCCACGGATGGGAAGTCGATCGGGCCGACTTCACCGCGCTGAGCCGTGTCCGGCGCGAAGTGAGCCCGAGCTTTAACCCCTCGGCAATCGCGGTGCGACCAAGCGGATGGGGTCGCATCGAAGGCCAAGGTCGCGCGCATGCTATGGCATCCGGCAGCAGTAGGGCGGTGGCTGCCCGGACCGCGTCTCAGACTAGTCGAGCGATGGCACGACGATGGCCGCAGCCAGGTCCGGCCGATGGCATCAGGGAGTCTCGGAGGCCAGGCGTCGGAAGTGAATATGAAGTCGGTCGAGGTCGACCCGGCCCGTCTCGCCATCGCCTCGACCGGACGTCTGTTCGGTCCACGCTTCCCAGGGCCCGAAACCGGTGACCTCCCAGCCAGCGGGACCGGTGACGGCGCAGCCAGGCTCCTCGAACGCGAGGCGCTATTCCGTGCCCACGGGGCTGGCTACGCCGGCGCGCAGGATCAGGATGACCAGCGTGATCACGACACCGAGGGCCGCCGCCGCCAGCACGGAGTGCCAGCTTGCCGGACGGTGGCTTGTATGGGAACCGCGATTGGCTTCGCTCTTGTCGGTCCGGCCGGGCGGTCCCGCCAGAGCCGGCGGCAGATCGCAGCCTCCCGTGCCGTCCACCGACTGGAGGAATCCATGCTCTCGGTCAAGAGGGGCTAGATGAACTACGACTAGCCTGCCGGTCGGCTACCGGAGGTTCTCGCCGACCTCGACCGATTCGCAGTCTCGGCAGCGCACCTCCTGACCGGGAAAAGAGTTACCGGCGACGACCCCACCTGACACAGCCGCCAGATCGACGGCGACACCGCAACGCTGCGCTTCCGGCAGATCGATGACGTTGTCGATGACGGTGATCTCGGACTTGGGCAACGTGCCCGGCATCGACACGGTCGCTCCAGCATCGTCACAGAGCCCGGCGACTTGGCTGCCCCATCCGCCACAACCGCCTGTGAAGAGATTGTCGGCGACAAGATAGCCACGGGCCTCGCCCAGCTCACCCTCGGCGTACGTGTTCGCGATCGCCCGACAGGGATAGTAGTCCTGCCCAGGACCACGCCCATCGGGGCTGTAGTGCCAGTTCCACGTGTCGATCCAGTTGCCCGTCACTTCGACGTCACGCAGGACTGCATCGGGCGAGTCGCAGTCCTCGCTGTCGACTGCGTACAGCGCTGGTGCGCGCATCATGTTCGCTCGCACCCGGATACCGGTGCCCTGGTTGATCGTGACAAGCTGACGACCAGTGGACTCCAGCCGGTTGTGATGAAAGTCGTAGTCGCCGGCCTCGGGGTACGCCTCGGAGCAGTTCGTGTAGATCGCGTCGCCGAAGACATTTACGATGGTGGTATCGGCGACCTCGATGGTCTGGGTCGCCCCGAAGAGGGCGACCCCCATGCTCCATTCTCCACAGCCTGCGTCGTACGCTGCTGTCGTCCCGCCATCTTGGTTGCCTCCCACTATGGCGAAGCCCAGGATCCGGATGCGTTTCGCACCATCGAGCCTGAATCCAGACTCGCTCTGGGTCTCGCCGCACCCAGTCATCTCGAGGGTTGCGCCGTACCCATGGAAAACCAAGTCGCGATCGTCCTCGTTTAGGTGGATGCCCCGCTCCATGCGGTACGTCGCGCCTGACGGGAACACGAGAACGGATCCATTCGCTTGGGCATCGACCCAAGCCTGGAGTTGCACGCTGACGTCACTACTGCCGGATGGATCGACGCTATCCGGCACGGTCACGCTGTTCGCCGGAGCCGAGGGAGGCGCACGTGGACCGACTCCCACGAGATGGTGGGTCGGCTGCTCTGGCGCGAACGTCGGCATGGCGAGTGTGGTGAATGTGTGGCCCCCGCTGGTTACATCGACCCCGGCTTCCGTGGTGCTGAGGACCGCAAAGTGATAGGTCGTATTCGGTTCAAGCCCGGCGATGGTTTGAATGTGCGTCGTGTACTCGAACGATCCTTCGAGCTTCGATCGCTCACCGTAGCTGCTTGTTGGGCCGTATTCCACCTGCCCGGTCGCGGGTTCGGAGACGGTCCATGTGATGCTGGCACTCGTCGGGGTCACATCGAACGCGGCGACCTGCGTGATCGTGACCTCGTCGGACGCCGTCGCGGTAGATGCCGGGATCAGGCAGGCAGCGAGCACTGACATCGCAAAGACAAGTCGGGGCAGTGACGTGCCTGGGGACATGGATGGCTCCTTGGGTGCATTACAGGATCGGGCCAGCTCAGAGGATTCTACGCTGCCCCGAGCGGAAGGTCAGGAAGAGCGGTCGGAACGCACGACATGCGCCTGTGCCACCAATGAGCTGCGTCGTCAAGCGATGGCAGCCGCCGGGGCCTCTTCGGTTGGGCGCGATTGCTCGACCATCAGGAGCACGGCGCCGAACGAGATGGCGAACTCGAAGAGTTGGTCGATCTGCGGGGCAGGCCGCCCGAGGGGTCGACTGCTCGTGGGTGCGTGGCTCGTCGAGATCGCCTTCTAGCTCTCATGCCGAGGAGCCCGGGGACGTCATCGTCGGCATCGAGACCGACCGGGGCCCGCTCGTGGCGGCCGGCTATGCGGTCTACGCGGTCAACCCGCTCGCGGCATCGCGCTATCGCGACCGCCACACAACGAGCAGATCACCGGCTCGAGGCCGAGCTCGTGACCGCCTCACCCGGACGCCGAGTATCCTGCGCAGTCTGCCTGGACTCGGGCCGATCTTCGGCGCCCGGGTGCTCACGTACCGCGCCGCTCGCCTCGAGCCGGCGGAGATGGACGCGCGCGCGACCGAGTTCTACGCCGAGATGGACCGTCGTCGGTCGATACGTGCCTTCAGCTCTGACGCGGTGCCGAAACGGCTCATCGAGCTGGCCATCCAGACGGCATCGACGGCGACCAGTGGCGCGCACCAGCAGCCGTGGACGTTCGTCGCGGTCGGCGATCCGGGTACCAGGTGGCACATCCGCCAAGTCGCCGAGGCGGAGGAGCGCCGCTCATACGAGAGCCGCATGTCAGAGGGGTGGCTGGACGCCTTGGCGCCGCTGGGCACCGACTGGCGCAAGCCCTACCTGGAGACGGCGCCCTGGCTGATGGTGCTGTTCGAGCAGGTCCACGGCACCTTCCCCGACGGCACCCATCGCAAGCGCCGGTACACGCGTGAATCGGTGGGCATCGCCGCGGGCGTGTTCATCGCCGCCATCCACCACATGGGCTTGGCCACGCTGACCCACACTCCCAGCCCGATGGGGTTCCTGACCCGGGTCCTGGCGCGGCCCCGCAACGAGCGGCCGTTCGTGCTCTTCCCGGTCGGCCATCCGGCAGCCGATGCCACCGTACCCGACCTGCGGCGCAAGTCGCTCGAGGAGGTGGCAACGTTCGACCCGCCTCTGGGCGACCCCGACGGGGACGCGTAACTCACTCGAATAGCCGACTTGACCCGCGCCTCGATGGCACGCATGGTCGCTTGAGTCAGTGTGAGCATCACCCGTGCCAGGTCGGCCTAATCGTCGGAGGCGGTCGCTTCCTCGATCTCGCGACCGAGCTCCTCGGTGCGTCGATAGGCTGCGAAGACCGCCTCCGACAAGACCGTGCGCAAGCCACCCTTCTCCATCTCGGCGATGGCGGCCGCAGAGGTACCAGCCGGCGAGGTGACCATGTTGCGCAGGTAGGCGGGGTGGTCTCCGCTGGCCTGTGCCAGCAACGTCCCGCCCAGCAGCGTCTCGATCACCAGGTCGTGCGCGATGTGGCGTGGGAAGCCGAGGTGCACCGCAGCGTCGATGAGCGCCTCCATGAAGAGGAAGACATAGGCGGGCCCGGTGCCACTCACGGCCGTGGACATGGAGACGTACTTCTCGTCCTCGACCTGGATCTCCTTGCCCAGGCTCCGCAACAGTGCCGCCGCCTGCTCGCGCTGCCGCTCGGTCACCTGTGGCGTGGCATACCAGACGGTCATGCCCTTGCCGAGCTGCGCCGGCGTATTGGGCATGGCACGCACGATGGCCTCATGCCGCAGCGAGTTCCGCAGCGCCTTGGTCGTGGGTCCGGCCAGGATGGAGATGACCAGCTGCTCGGGGCGCAGCACCGGCGCGATCTGGCGGCCGACCTCCACGAGCATCTGCGGCTTGATCGCCAGCACCACTACCTGGGCAGCCTCGACCGCCTCCGTGTTGGACGCCGTGACGGCGATCGCCAGCTTCGCCTGGACCTCGTTGCGGCGTTCGGCACGGGGGTCGCTGGCGATCACCTGGGCGGCCTCGAAGCCATCGACGGCCAACAGGCCCGCGATCATCGATTTGGCCATGACACCGGTCCCCACGGTGGCGATGGTCGTTCCCTGCAGTGCTGACACGCTCGCGAGTATAGGTGCCGCGGCGGGCGATGCGGGCGTCACCTGTCGCTGATCAGTCGGCCGCCCGGTGCCAGCGCCTCCAGCGTCGGTAGGTGCTCAGCGGTGCCATCTCTGGTCAGGGGGATGATGGCCACATGGTCGGCGCCGGCGGCGTGGTACTCGGCGATGCGAGCACGGACCCTGTCGGCGTCACCCCAGGCCACCAGCGCATCCACCAGCCGGTCGGAATACGGTGGCTCCCAGTCGGAGGCATCGAAGCCCTGTTCGGCGAGGCTGTGCTGGTAGTTCTGGGCTCGACAGTAGGGCGGTAGCCACGCCCGACCCAAGGCACGTGCCGCCTCGGGATCGGGCTCCACCACCGCCGCCAACGCGATCGCCAGCAGCGGCCTTGGCCGGTCCGGCGATGCAGCGTCGTCGAGCACCTCGCGCATCCAGGCGGTGCGGTCGGCGGTGACGAAGAACGGCAGCGCCCCGTCCGTCTCGGAGGCCGCCAGTTCCAGCATGCGGCGTCGGAGTGCTGCGATGAGCACGGGCGGCTCGGTCGGCCTGCCGTCGGCGATGATGAGCGGTCCCCGATAGGGCAGCTCGCGGTAGGCTGCCAGGTACTCACGCATGCGCGTCAGGGGCTTCTCGTAGACGTGGCCGCGGAGTTTCTCGACCAGGTGCACGTGTGAGACTCCCAGCCCCAGGACGAAGTGCCCGCCGCTCAGCTCATGCAACGTCATCGCGCCCATCTTCGCGGCCATGGCGTCACGACCGAAGATGTTGACGATGCTGGTGCCGAGGATCATCGAGCCAGACACGTCGGCCACCGCCGCCAGCTGCGCGAACGGATCACGAGCGGTGCCGTCGCCGACCCAGAGTGCGCTGTAGCCGAGCGCGGCGATGCGCGCCACGAAGGGCCGAAGCTGCGGCGCGGGCAAGGAGGTGAGATGGCCCCAGACCCCCAGCGGTCCAGGGTCCGGTCGGCTCATGTTCATGCCCAGCAGTCTACGTCGGCGCGGTGGCCCGCCCGTAGACGAAGGCACTGCGTGTCTCGCCGATCTCGACCGATCTGAACCCCGAGGCGAGGATGGCGTCGCGAAGTGACTCCGGGTCTCGCGGCCACAACGGGCCAGCCGGGCCATCGATCGATGACCCAGTCGGGCCGGCCTTGGCCTCGATGAAGATGAATGTGCCGCCCGGCTTCAGCCAGGAACGAGCGACCGCCAGCCGGGTTCGCAGCGCAGCGGCACCCTCGATGCTGCCCAACAGGTACGCTCCAAAGACGACCTCGACCGACTTGTCCGCCGCGGCCAGGGGTGAGCGCTGATGCAGGTGCGCCAGGAGCCCGTGTGCGACCAGGCGCTTGCGAGCCGCCTCCAGCGATGCAGCATCGTCCTCGTACAGCCACGACTCGCCCTTCTCCGCGAGCAAGCCGGCCCACCAGCCCATGCCGGCACCCAACTGCACGATGACGCCGCCCGAAACGCCCTCATCGAGCCACCGCGTGACCTGCTCCAGCTCCATCGACCAGGGGCCGTCGTGGATGGGACCGCGCGAGAAGCGGCCGCGGCGCAGATACCAGTCCTCCCAGTCGCCGGTCACGGCCACCGCGGCCGGCGAGCCACCTCCCGCCTCGGCCGCAGTGGCTCGCTCGCGCAAGCCCGTGCGAAGCCGCATCCGCAGGAAACCGTTGTCATCGGCCTTGCCCAGACACTCAGGACACAGGAGCGCCCAACCCTCGAGGTCATCGTCGCTGCGGACCTCCCAGGGCTTTCCGCACCAGAGGCAATCGAAGGCTCGTCGCGGGGCCATCGCGCGAGTCAGTCTGACGAGTCGTCCGCGAGGCGCTTGCCGGCCACGCCCATCGGCGCCAACGGCAGCCACGCCTCGACCGGACCGGCGCCGGCGAAGATCTCCAGGCTCCAGCAGCTCGGCCAGCACGGCGACGCCCTCGATGACGCGCGGCCCCGGACGCGAGAACAGGCCGTGGCCATCGACGGCGAAGAACTCGCCCTCTCGAACCGCCTCCAGCTCGTCGAACCAGGAGGGCAGCACGGCTGTCCCAAGGGCACGAGCGGCGCCGGCCGCATCGGCATCGCGGAGCGCCAGGATGAGGACCTCCGGCTCCACTTCGCGCAGTTGCGACCAGCTCGTCAGCGCTGCCGGCTCACGCTCGTGACCTAGCAACTCCCAGCCGCCCGCCCGGCGCACCATCTCCGGCACCCAGCGTCCGGCACCCAGCAGTGGGTCGAGCCCTTCGAGCACCACGACGCGTCGCCGGTCGTGCCCGGGGCTGCTGCGTTCCACCTCAGCAAGCCGCTCACGCAGGACTTCGACCAGGCCGACCGCCTCATACTCCGCCTCGGTGTAGGCACCGACCGTGGCGATGCTGTTGAGGATGCCCTCGATCGTCTCGGGCGCCAGCGCCACCAGGGTCACCTCGCGCCTGGACCCGCCGACGACCGCGCTGATTTCCGCGTAATCGACGAGCGGTCCGTCCTCCGACCCGTCGGTCAAGACCAGGTCCGGCTCGAGGGCCGCCAGCAGTGCGCCATCGAGGTGTCGCTCGGGCGTGTCGGGGTCGTCGAGGGTCACGATCGGCAGGTCGATGACTTCCTCTGGATAGTCGCAGGCGTGACTGCGACCGACCAGGTCTTCGCCGAGTCCGAGTGCATAGACGATCTCGGTGGCAGAGGGGACGAGAGAGACGATGCGCATGGCGGACCAATCGTCCCATGCTCCGGTCGACCTGTCCCGCGCCGGCTATGCGGCGGTGGCGGGCGATGCGGTAGCCTCTGGATATGGCATCGCCCTCGGTCGACGTCCGTCACGTCTGGATGCGCTACGGCGACACGGACGTCGTGGTCGACCTTTCATTCGACGTGCAGCCCGGAGAGGTTCTTGGCTTCCTGGGGCCGAACGGATCGGGCAAGACCACCACGATGCGCATGATCCTTGACATCGTCCGGCCGGCACGGGGTGAGATCGAAGTCTTCGGCAACCCGCCCGGCGTCGAGCATCAGGCCCGCGTGGGCTATCTGCCAGAGGATCGCGGTCTGTACCGCGACGTGAAGCTCATCGATACGCTCACCTATTTCGGCGCATTGCGAGGGATGTCGGGGTCGAACGCCCATGCGCGAGCCATGGAGTTGCTGGATGAGATGGGCCTCGCCGACGCAGCCCAGAAGAAGGCTGCCGAGCTGTCACGCGGCATGCACCAAAAGGCCCAGCTCATCGCCACCATCCTCAACGACCCTGACCTGCTGATCATCGACGAGCCCTTCCAGGGCTTGGACCCAGTCAATGCGGACATGCTCAAGGGCGTCGTGCGACAGCAGCGCGACCGGGGGGCGGCGGTGATCATGAGCACCCATGACATGGGTGATGCGCAAACGCTGTGCGACCGCATCCTGCTCATCGACAAGGGCGTGCGCTTGCTCTACGGGACGGTCGACCGGGTGCGTGAGGCATTCAGCGATGGGGCTGTCCAGGTCAGCGGCCAGGACATCCCGACTTCGGCCGATGGACTGGCCAGCGTCACCGATGCCCACGCGGTCGATGGCGCCATGCGCTACCTCATCGCTGAGGGCGCTACACCACAGGATCTCTTTCGCGAGCTGGCGACCAGTGGCGCACACGTGGAGCAGTTCGCCGTGGAGGCGCCCAGCCTCGATGAGATCTTCATCCGCACCGTGGCCGGTGACCCGCGCGCAGAGGCGGTGCGATGAGCACACAGCGGCAGTCGGAAGGCGCACAGCGCCAGCCAGGCAAGACCGGCCGCCTGCGGCTGACCGGCCTGGTGGCGCGTCGCGAGTATCTGCGGACCGTTCGCCGGCGCGGCTTCATCTTCGGCACCCTGCTGCTGCCGTTCGGCATCGCCTTCCTGATGGGCATCTCGGTGTTCTTCTCGACCGATGGCTTCAGTGGCGACCAGGCAGCCAGCGGCACCATCGTCGTGGTCAACGACTCGGACATCGCCCTCAGCGTCCCTGCCTCCGGCGCCGTCAACCTCACCACGCTATCGGAGCAGGCAGCCGCCGCGCAGCTCCATGACGGCACCATCAGTGACTACTACCTCATCCCTGCGGGCTTCGATGGCAGCGGGGAGATCGACGCGTGTCGAGGGCGGATCTGGAGTCGATCTGTCGCGCCTGGATTCGCAGGACGCCAACGAGGCGCTGGTCCGCTACCTCATCCGCGATGCGCTGCTGCGCCAGGCCGGTGTCTCGCCCGACGACGCTGCCCGCATCCTGCAGGGCGTCACCATCAAGTCCGTGTCCGAGGGTGGCGAAGAGGTCTCGATGAGCGATGTCGCTGCCGGCTTCATGGTCCCGCTCATCTTCGTGGCTATCTTCATGATCAGCATCTTCATGACCAGCGGTTACCTGCTGCAGTCGGTGACCGAGGAGAAGGAGAACCGCGTCGTGGAGATCGTGCTCAGCTCGGTGCCCGCGACGCCGCTGATGGCGGGCAAGATCCTGGGTCTGGGTGGCGCGGGCCTGACGCAGGTGGGGATCTGGGCGACCACTGCCCTGGTGGCGGTGCCGCTCCTGTCGAGTCGGATCCCGGATCTTGGTCCCATCGAGGTCGACCCGGTCATGCTGGTGCTGGCGCTGACCTACTTCGTGCTGGGATACGTCGCCTTCGGCGCCATCTTCGCGGCCGTCGGCGCCATGGCACCGGGCAACCGCGAAGCGCAGCAGTATTCGGGCTTCCTTGGCTTCGCCGCCGCGGTGCCCTTCATCGTGTTCTCAGCCTTCCTGACCGACCTGCACTCCCCGCTGGTGTACGCCTTGTGCCTGTTCCCACTCACAGCGCCGACATCCATGCTGCTTGTGCTGGGCCTTTCGGATTCGATCCCCTGGCCGCTGGTGGGAGCCTCCCTGACCAGCCTCTCGCTATTCGCGCTCCTCGCCACCTGGGCATCCGCGCGCATCTTCCGCGCCACGGTGTTGCTCTACGGGGTGCGTCCCACGCTCAGCCAGATCGATCGGCGCCATCCGCTCGCCGCGGTAGCGTCCTCGGCGGGGGCATCCACGGTCGGCGGGTGCATGGGCTGGCCCCACGCTTTCAACGTGGGGCCAGCCTCCGAGTCGATGGTGGCCCCGAAGCCGGGGCCGATCGCGGTCAGGCGGTCAGGCGGGCTTGAGCTCGTTGACCATGGCGCGCGCGGCGTCCTTGTCCTTGAACCAGAGGGCATTGACCTCCGTGTAGCCGGCCTGGTCGCTGGGCACGGAGTCCTCCGGGAAGATCGCCGCCGTGGGGCACTCGGGCTCACAAGCGCCGCAGTCGATGCACTCGTCGGGATCGATGAACAGGGTCCGATCGACGCCCTCCTCGAAATGGATGCAGTCCACGGGGCAGACGGCCACGCAGGCCTGGTCCATCACGTCGACGCAGGGCTCTGCGATGACGTAGGTCATTGACGCACTCCTTCGTTCTCTCGGTAGGTCGGTGTCTCGCCGGGGCCTATGCCCCGGTGGTCAGTCGCTGGTCAACTCCACCCATCTTACTCACGAGTGCCAACGCACGTGGGTGCATTCGGACCGTGCCACGGGTGCGCTTTGGACCAGAATCGACGACGACACGGCTCAGGGGGAGATGGTCACGCCGCGCAGATCGACCGCACCCACCATGCCCTTCTCGATGTGGCCGGGGATGTGGCAGAGGATGGCCAGGATCCGTCGCTGGGCACGTCATACTCGACGGTGGCTTGCTCGCCCGACCGCAGGAACACACGCAAGCCACCGGTGCCAGGCGGCACGCTGGCCGGCGGCGCGGTGGCCATCAGGTTCGGCGGCGTGGCGGCGGCATCAGCCTGATGCCAGACCTTCTGCACATCGGCATCGCCGATGACGAAGTCGTGCGCTTCAAGACCGGCGTTGAAGATCGTGAAGCGTACGGTCTCGCCGGGGACGAGGACGACCGGCGTGGGATCGAAGCGATAGTCGCGCATGATGACGGTCACATCCCGCGGCGCCTCGGCCGTGCCGGGCAGCCTGATCTCCACCTCCGGCGGCGCCTCGCCTGGGCGCTGCATACCGATGAACACCAGCGTGACCGCCACCACCGCGAAGACGATGACGACCACGACCGGAGCCCGGGAGATGGGGGCGTTCTGCACGCGCCGAAGCGTAGACGAGCTTGGAGCGGGAGGCCGGAAACGCCCGACCAACGAGGAGGCCGCATGCCAGTAGCTACCAGCGGCCAGTGGCTACCAGCGGCCAGTGGCTACCAGCGGCCAGTGGCTACCTGAGGAAGGCGCCTACCAGCGGAAGGGTGCCATAACGACCGTCTCGGGACCAGGCGACACGATGCCGGCCACCACGACCGCGATGAGGAAGACCGTGAACGCGATCGAGGCACCGAGGAGTACCGTCGCGCGTCCCGCCAGACTTGTCACGAAGTAGTTGGCGAGTCCTGCTGCCGAGTCCATGTCGTCCATCCTTTGCGCTGCGTGGCGGGTCGATGGGCCAAGGCTAGGGAGCGGTCCTTACGCGGCCGTCGACGGCGACTTCACAGGCACTTACGCGGATGTGGACAAATACGAAAGGCGCCTTCCGAAGAAGGCGCCTCGTGGCTGCTGCCTTGTGCGCGACGCGTGGTCGCGGCGATCACCTTAGCGGCGAGCGCGGAAGCAGTCGTTGCAGTAGACCGGGCGGCTGCCGGTCGGCTGGAACGGCACCTGGGCGATCTTGCCGCAATCGGCGCAGGTGGCGTCATAGAGCTGCCGGGGCGGACGGTCGTAGCCACCGCCACCGCCACCGCCACCGCCTCCGCCATAGCCACCACCGCCGCCACTGCTGTAGCCGCCGCTGTAGCTGTCATCGCCGTAGCCACCACCGGTGTTGCGCTGAGCCTTGCGGGACTGGCGGCAGGACTTGCAACGCTTGGGTGCGTCGGTGAAGCCCTTCTCCGCGTAGAACGCCTGCTCCGATGCGGTGAAGGTGAACTCCTGACCGCAGTCGGCACAGGTGATAGTCCTGTCCTCGTACACGAACGAACGAACCTCCTAGGTTCCTAGATGTGACCAGGGACGTTCGAGCGGGATACGGGACCACGAAGAGCGTTCCTGAGATTGCCGATACGGACTATAGCGACCGGATCGCCGCGACGCCAGCATTTTGTCGCGCACCGAACCTTGCGAATCCACCACGGACTACATCGATGGTTCGTAGTCCGGTGCGAGGAAGCGGTCAGGGTCCTCTTCGAAGTCGAGCCGGCAACCCTTGGCACAGAAGTAGTAGGTGACGCCATCGTGCTCCGTGGTGTGCTGGGCGTCCTTGATGACGACCTGCATGCCGCAGACAGGATCGATGGCGACCTCGAGACCGGGGGGAGTGTCTGGATGGTTCATGGCGATGAGTCTACGACGATGGCGAGATCGGCCCTGATCGCGCATCCGCGCGTATCCTGCGCGGGTGACTGACAGACCCAAACACACCCATTCACGGGAAGGGGACGACCGCAAGTTGCTCATGCAGCGGCCGTTCGCCGACCCCTCATTCCTCGAGTCGGACGCCTGGCGCGCCCTACGCATCATGGGCGAGTTCATCGATGGCTTCGACGCACTGGCCCGCCTGGGCCCCGCCGTGAGCATCTTCGGCTCCGCCCGCACCAAGCCTGAGGACCCCATGTTCGCGCGGGCCGAGACGCTTGCGCGACGGCTGTCCGAGCAGGGCTTCACGGTCATCACCGGCGGTGGGCCGGGCATCATGACGGCTGCCAACAAGGGTGCCAAGGAGGCCGACGGCGTCTCGGTCGGCCTGGCCATCGACCTGCCTCATGAGACAGGCCTCAATCCGTACGTCGACCTGCCGGCCTATTTCCGCTACTTCTTCGTGCGCAAGACGATGTTCGTGAAGTACGCCCAGGCCTTCGTCATCTTCCCCGGTGGCTTCGGCACCTTCGACGAGCTCTTCGAGTCACTGACCCTGGTGCAGACAGGGAAGATCGACCACTTTCCCATCATCTTGTTCGACAGCAGCTACTGGACGCGGCCTGATCGAATGGCTGCGTAGCCAGGTGATCCCGCGGGGCAATGTCTCAGCCCCGGATCTGGATCTCTTCCGGGTCAGTGATGACATCGATGAGATCGTGGAGGTCATCGCCGAGTCCTATCGCACGCGCGAGGCCAACGGCACACAGGCGGAAGCATGATGCGCATCGCCGTCGGTACCGACCACGCCGGACTGCCTCTGAAGGAGCTGGTGGTGGACTGGCTTCATGAGCATGGCTACGAAGTGGTCGACTTCGGTGTGACCACGTCAGACCCGGTCGACTACCCCGACTATGTGGCGCCGGCAGCACGCGCGGTGGCGTCGGGCGACTGCCGCTTCGGGGTCGTCTTCGGCGGCAGCGGCACCGGCGAGCAGATCGTGGCCAACAAGATCGACGGCATCCGCTGCTGTCAAGCGACGGAGCCGGTGACCGCGGCACTCTCTCGACAGCACAACGATGCCAACATACTCTCGATGGGAGCACGCATCGTCGGCGCGCAACTGGCGGTGGGCTGTGTGGAGGCGTTCCTGACGGCCCAGTTCGAGGGTGGTCGTCACGTCGCGCGCGTCGAGAAGATCATGGCCCTGGAGTCCGAGTAGGCCGCCTGACCCCAGGTCGGGGAGCGCCGCCTGACCCCGACTTCACCCGCCCCACGGGTCAAGCGTCGGAGCATGGCCCGGGCGCGCCACCGTATCCAGCTCCTTCACCCGCCCCACGGGTCAAGCGTCGGAGCGCTCCGCCGGATGACCCACCGGGTGGGTAACGCCGTGTGCTGCTCCGCCGCTTCACCCGGTGGGCGGGTGAATCGACAGACAAGGCCCGCCAGGTCTGCCCGATGACCCGTGGCGTGGGTAACGTCGCGGCGAAGACCGCGACTGACCGATCGCGATACCCGTAACCTGTGCTCAGCTTCGGGACCGTGCCGCGCGCTTCTGGGCCTGCCTGGCACGGTGGGCCTTGGTCTTCTCAAGGTACGCGATGGGATCGGGCCTGACACACGAGGTCTGGCCGGGATCGAAGTCGACCGGTCCCATCTCCGTCGCGGTCCTGCGCGCGGCTGCCTCCAGCGCGTCGATGCGCAGTCCGATGCCGGTGATGGTGTTGCTCGCCGAGCGCCGGGTCCAGTTTCCGTAGCCCCCGATACGCTCCTCGATCTGGTGTAGCTGCGCTTCGAAGTAGCCACCGGGGACCTGTTCATCGCTCAACGCCAGCAAGTCCATCAGGTCCCACCCGGCCTGTGCTGTGCTATCGCGCCCAGATGCGATCCAGCGCTCCGCACGCGCTCCCCGACCGGGTGCCTGCGCTGCGACCTCCGCCACGAAGACATCCACCAAGAAATAGGAGTCGATGTCCTCGAGCCAAACATCGAGCTCATCGTTCGAGAACGCCGAAGGGTCAGCCACCATGCAGGCCAGGAATCGGGCGTCAGCATTGCCAGTCGTCCACAGTCGCCGCGCAAGCGCGTGGGCCGTCCCGATGCGTTTGGCCATGGGCCGCAGTTCGCCGCACTTGACACCGAAGAGCGGCTCGCGGGCGCCGTGGCGCAGGTACGTCCTGCTGGTCTGATGGCATCCAGCAGCGTCCAGGGCCGCCATGACCTCATCGAACCCCAGGCTCATGCTGGGGCGTCCGACTCCTGCAGTCGCTCGGCGATGGACTCCGCCCAGGTCGAGATCTCCGACCACGGCCGGAAGTCACCGACCTGGGCCCGGACGAGCGTCACCAGCGCCTTCTCACTGATCCCCAGGTCGGAGCCTTCGATCTTGCCGGCGAAGAGCCGGTGCCCCCTGGAGCCGATGCGCTTCACCACCCCCGCCACCTCGGCGGGGTTCTCGAGCGGCTTGGGCGGGTCACCGATGGGACCGCTGGAGAAGAGCCAAACGGGGAGCCGCTTGAGCTCACCCTCGTGGATATCGACGAACTCCCGCGCCGAGCGCATCCAGTGCCCGGCGTACACCCCGCTGCCGAGCACGACGGCGTCGTAGGGGCTGAGGGTGGTGATGTCCTCGATGCGCTTCAGGTCCGCTTCGAGGCCGCTCGAATGTAGTGAAGCCTCGATGACCTGGCCGATCTCCATGGTGGCGCCGTGCTTGGATGCCACCGCCACAAGGACCTTCATCAGATGGGATCTCCGTTGCTGTGGGCGTAGTGGAACGACGATGGCGGCTGGCGCACGACCGGGGTAGTGCCGAGGGTACTCTCCTACCGGGGCGATACGGGGGTGGACGACGTTGGCGCTAGCCGCGGATGATGCGTACCGCCGCTCGCAGCACCACCAGGAGCATGACCGAATAGGCCAGCACCAGGCCGGGCTCCTGCCATGGCTGCTTGAGTGGGATGAAGGCCGAGTTCTCAGCGGTGATCTCGATGTAGCCGATGGGGCGCGTCAAAGCGCCGCCGCCGGCTCCCTCGCCGCTTCCTTCGTCGGCCGAGCCACCACTGCCCGCGCCGCTGCCGATGATCGACTGTGCCACGGGGATCACAGTGCGGCCTTCCCTCTCGATAGCCTCACCGAAGACGGCCTGGGCGCCGGTGTTCATCCCCAAGCGCTCAAGCACCATCTGTAGCATGCGAGCAGACCCGGACTCGGCAGCGTCCCGGGCCTCGCTGAATACCTGATCCTTGCCATCGGTCATGACCGGCCTCCTTGCTGACGGGCGCGTCCGAACCTCGACGCTCGATAAGCGAACGCCCGCAGCGCGTAGCATGACGCCATGATCGATGCGCGCAACCGTCCAGCCCTGCTCGGCGCATGTATCGCCGGCGCGCTCGCGTTCGTGGTCTTCTGGTGGCTCGGTCTCTCGCCCCTCCTCGCCTGGGTCATCGGCTGGACGCTGCCGGCCTTCGCCATGTACGGCATCGACAAGCGGCAGGCACAGGCGGGGGGCTGGCGGGTGCCGGAGGCGATCCTGCACGGCCTGGCGCTCATCGGCGGTGTCCTCGGTGCTTGGCTGGGTCGAGCCTTCTTCCACCACAAGACACAGAAGCCCATCTTCACGTTCGTGCTGGTGGTCGCCAGCATCCTGTGGGGCGCCATCGCCATCTGGGCGTTGCTGGGCTGACTCGCAGCACCGTTCGAGTCCTCGGAGCACAATCCGATGATGCTGACCTTTCATCGCGTCCGAGCGGCGCTCGTCTTCGCCTGCCTCCTGCTGATCCGCCGGCCGGTAGCCTCGCCGGGGAGCCTCTGACCATCACCGACGTGGACGGCAACGCCGTCGCCATCGAGGACACCTCGCGCGTGGCCACCCTGGGGGGCGTGTTCACCGAGACTGCCTATGCCCTGGGCGCGCAGGACCAGCTGGTCGCCGTCGACGCCTCGAGCTTCTACCCGCCCGAGGCCCTCGCCGACAAGCCCAACTTCGGCTACTACCGCTTCCTCTCGGCAGAGCCGGTGCTGGCAGAGGACCCCAGTCTCATCATCGGCAACGAGGAGACCGGCCCGCCGGGAGTGGTGCAACAGTTGCGCGACGCCGGTGTCCCCATCCTGCTGCTGCCTGACAACAACGACGTGCAGGCGGCACGTGACCTCATCACCACGCTGGGGGAGATCTTCGGGCGCCAGAGCGAGGCGGTCGACCTGGTGGCGAAGCTCGATGCCGACGTTGCCGCGGCCCAGCACCTGGTCGCCCAGGCGACCAATTCGCCGCGGGTGCTGTTCATCCTGCAACCGCCGGAGGCGCCGATGCTGGTGGCTGGTGCCGTCACCGCGGCCGGCTCCATGATCGAGCTGGCCGGCGGCACCAACGTCTATCCAGGGTTCCCGGCCTACATCCCCATGACGCCCGAGGGCATCGTGGAGACGGCGCCGGACGTCATCCTCACCACCACCCGGTCGGTCGAGCGCCTGGGTGGCTGGGACGGCTTCCTCGAGTATCCGGGCATCAGCCAGACGCCCGCGGTCGCCAACGACCGGGTCGTGGCCATGGACGACCTCTACCTGATGGGCTTCGGCCCACGGACCGGGGCTGCCATCGCCGATCTGGCACGGCTGCTGCATCCGGAACTGGCGCCGTAAGCGGCACGGGACTCCGGCTGGCCGCCCTGGCTGTCGTCCTGCTCGTGGTCGTGGTGATCGCGATGGGGATCGGCGCCGTGGCCATCTCGCCGACAGAGGTCCTGTCGATCCTCGTGGGACAGGTGGGACTTCACTTCGGCCCTCAGTACACCGAGCGACAGGAGACCGTGCTGACCGCCATCCGCGTCCCGCGCGTGCTGGCCACAGCACTCGTCGGTGTGGCCTGGGCGACGGCCGGGGTGGCCATGCAGGGGCTCTACCGGACGCCGCTGGCCGACCCCGCACTGGTCGGCATCGGCGCGGGCGCAGCCCTGGGGGCCGCGCTGGGAACCGCAGCGGCGGTGGCGCTGGGAGTGGTCGCGGCCTACGGAGGCACGGTCCTGACCGTCGCCGCTGCTTTCGTGGCAGCGCTGGTGGCGGCGGCCGTCGTGTATCGAGTGGCCTCGTCGTCGGGCCGCGTCGTCGTGGCCACGATGCTGCTGGCCGGCATCGCCCTTTCGGCCCTGTTCGCGGCCGTGACCGCGCTGATCGTCGCCGGCGGTCGCACCGCGGAGTTGGGCTCGGTCGCCTTCTGGACCCTGGGATCCTTCTCCGGCATCGTCGGGCGCGACGTCGTCATCTCGGCGCTCGTCGTCTTCCCGGCCGTGCTCGTCCTGGTGCGACTTGGGCCGCGGCTGGATGCCCTGGCGCTGGGTGAATCGGAAGCCGGCCACCTTGGCATCGACGTGCCGCGGTTGACCATCACCGTCAGTGCCGTCTTTGCCCTGCTGACCGCGGTGGCAGTCGCGACGGCCGGGGTCATCGCGTTCGTGGCACTGATGGTGCCGAGCCTCATCCGCAGCTGGGTGGGGCAGTCACACCGGACCGTCGTCGTCGGCTCGGCACTCCTGGGCGCGACACTGCTGGTGGTCGCCGATGTGTTCGCGCGGCAACTCTTCTCGCCGGTCGAGCTTCCGATCGGTGTTATCACCACGCTTCTGGGCGCGCCATTCTTCCTGTGGCTGCTGCTTCGCGATCGAGGCTTGCTGGCGCGATGACGTACGCGGCCGCGGAGGTCTCCGTCCACATCGGCCTCGCCACCCTGCTCGACGGTGTCTCACTGGAGGTGCGTCCGGGCGAGATCGTGGCCGTGGCGGGGCCCAACGGTGCCGGCAAGTCCACGCTCATCAGCGTCCTTGCGGGTGACCGAGCGCCATCGAGCGGGTCGGTGACGCTGGACGACCGACCATTGGCCGACTGGCCCCGCAGCGAGCTGGCACGGCGGCGAGCCGTGATGAGTACCGATGGTGCCGTGGCCTTCGCCTTCGTGGCGCGGGAGGTGGCGCTCATGGGCCGCATGCCGCTCCATGGCGGCGATCCCGACGCTGGCGACCGCGCGGTCATCCGGGACCTGCTGGCAGCGGTCGACTGCTCGCCGCTTGCCGAGCGCGTCTACACCACCCTCTCGACCGGCGAGCGACAGCGCGTGCAGCTGGCGCGGGCCGTGGCGCAGGTGACCGACGCACCCGGCACCCTTCATCCGGCCGACCGCTTCCTGCTCCTCGACGAGCCCACTTCGAGCCTGGACCCGGCACACCAGCACACGGCCATGCGCCTGGTCCGCCGGATGGCCGATGCTGGTCGCGGCGTGCTGGCGGTCCTGCACGATCTCAATCTCGTCGCCGCCTATGCCGACCGCGTCGTGCTCATGTCCGAGGCACGCGTGGTGGCCGAGGGAACACCGAGCGAGGTCCTCCGCTCCGATCTGCTGGAGTCGGTCTTCCACGTCCCCATGCTGGTCATTCCGCACCCACGGCTGGCGCACCTCCTCGTCATCGCGGAGCCACACCAGGACGCCCCGTAGCACGGGTGCACGCCCAGGCAGCCACCGCACTGGGAACCTGTCAGAGCGTCGAGCTGAACGAACCGCCAAAGAATGACGGAACACTTCGCTACCCTTTCCGGCCTCTAACGTGGCAGAGGCGCCGAAACGCGGCGTCCGACAGGTGAGGAAGCATGGACCCAAGCCTCGTCATCAGGGCACAAGGTGGGGACGAAGTCGCGTTCGCGCTCATCACCCGGGCGGCCAGCGTGCGTTTCAACCAGGTCGCCTACCGCATCCTGCGTGACCGCCACCTGGCCGAGGACGCCGTGCAACAGGCCCTCGTCGAGATCTGGCGCAAGCTGCCGACGCTGCGAGATCCCGAACGCTTCGATGGCTGGAGCTACCGCTTCCTCGTGCATGCCTGCTATCGCGAAGGCAAGCGCTACCGGGACGCGTTTCGGGAGCTGCCCGGCAGGCAGGACCTTACCCATCCAGACGTGACGCACACGGTCGGCGACCGGGACCAGCTGGAGCGGGGCTTCCGCCGGCTGTCGGTCGATCACCGCGCTGTGGTCGTCATGCATTACTACCTCGACCTTTCGATCGAGAACACCGCGGAGGCACTCGGCATCTCCGTCGGTACGGCCAAGTCCCGGCTGAACCGAGCCATGGCCCAGCTCCGTATCGCGCTGCATACCGACGTTGATGCGCGACGGACGTCGCACAGGGAGAGGCTGGCATGAAGTCGCAAGAGCTCGAGCAGTCTGCCCTCATCGAAGCCTGGCTCAAGGAGCCCATAGGGCTGCCGGAGATCGACACCGCTCGTACCGCGCAGCTCGTCCATCTGACACCGCAGCAGCACGGCTGGCTGCGACCGCTCATCTCAAGGAGATCAAACATCATGGTCAGTGCCACCAAGTTCGTAGCCGCCGGCATCATCCTCGCGGTCTTCGGCGGCTTCCTCCTCTCGACGGGCGTCCTCACGCCGCAGGACGGAGTCCACGCACCCGCTGCCATCACGACCGCACCATCGCCGAGCGCTGTCCCGAACGATCCGACACCAGAGGCATCAGCGAGCAGTGAGCCCGATCCCGTGCTTGAGACGCCTGCCGATGCCCTGATCATGGAGACCATCAACGACCGCAGCGTCGCCGGCTGGAACGAGATCGGGCGTGTCAGCACCATCGATGGCGACACCAAGTACGGCGAGATGCGTCACCTGCAGGCCATCGGCGACCAGCTCGTCGCGATCGGCTCCAGCACCGGGAAGGACGGCGGCCCCATCGAGGACGTCATCTATCACTCGGTCGATGGCGTCAGCTGGTTCCCTGCCGTGGTCCCTGGCAACAAGCCCAAGGTCGCCGATATGGCTGCAGCCAGCGACGGGCTCATCGCCGCGGGATCGGACGAGGTCGATGGCGCCAACGTGGCGCGCGTCTGGTCGTCGCCCGACGGCATCGAATGGACGCAGATTCTCCGCCCCGACTGACCTCAAGCGGATCGACCACATCGTCTCGGCCGAAGCGCCCCTCGCGGTGCAGAGTGGCAGGGCTGTGTGGGCCGATGACGACGGCACCGGATGGACGCTCGTGGACCGCCTCGGCAAGGACATGCCGCTAGTGAAGGGGCCCGGCGGCTACCTCTCCTGGCAGTTCACTGACGTGGCCACGGTCGATCCACAGGGCCGACCTGACGACAGCGGCCGGTTGGTCCGAGGTGGGCCTGCCCCCGAAGCTCTCCAAGGGTGGCCCTGGTCTGGTCTCGGACATGCAGCTCTTCGCCACGGACGACCTGTGGGTGCTGGTGCCGCACGTGCTATCGAGCCCCGACGCGATCTACACCAGCCCTGATGGCGTCGAGTGGACGGAGGCGCCGCGCCCGCCCGGCATGGTGGCCGGAGCGGTTCGCTGGATGGCGGACGTCGATGGCCAGGTCCAGGCACTCGGCGCTGTGGACGGCGACGAGACCGACGCAGCCGGGATCTGGACCTTCGTGCCCGGTGAGCTGGTCGCGGATGCTGAGATCATGGACCGATCTGACGAGTTCATCGACAGGCCGGTGGCCTTCGGCGATGGCTACGCTGCTACCGGTCTGTACATGGGGCGCGGCTACGAGTTGACCTCATGGGAGCGAGCGTCAGCGATAGCTGAGTAGTCGGCTGCGATACAAGGGCCACCGAGACCCGTCCAGGGTCCGGTGGCCTGATCGTGTCGCTCGACGCGCCGGATGGCAGCGACGACACGCGCCGATCGCCAAGTGCGATATCGTGTGTGCGAACTGCCATCGCGATCGCACGTTCAGGCGGCGCGAAGCGGGTTCCTCCGAGCGGGAGTAGCTCAGCCGGTAGAGCGCTAGCCTTCCAAGCTGGATGTCGCGGGTTCGAATCCCGTCTCCCGCTCCAATCCTTCGCTCCACGCCCATCCTCAGGACGACCCGACCGGCGCGTGGTCGTGGAAGCGGAGCCAAGGCAGCCGAACGCGGTCGAGCGCATCCTTCCCACACGAGGGCTCGACACGGACGTTCGGCGCATCGATCGCGGCCCGATCCGAAAGCCGAACAAGGACCAAGGAGAGACTCGATGAAGAAACCAGTGGTGGCGCTCCTTGCGAGCACACTCGCCACAGCAGTCATCGTCAGTGGCAGCTTGTCGCTGACGGCGTTTGCACAGGACGCATCGTCAGATGCGACCATCCAGATCGGCTCGCTGTACGAACCGCAGAACCTCGACAACACCGCCGGCGGCGGGCAGGGTGTCACCGAGGCGTTTAACGGCAATGTCTATGAGGGCCTGTTCCAGCTGACCGACGGCGGGCAGGTCGAGCCGCTGCTGGCCGAAAGCTACACGATGAGCGACGACGGCCTGACGTACACCTTCCAGCTCAAGCCGGGAGTCACCTTCCATTCCGGCAAGGCCCTGACGTCGGAGGACGTCAAGTTCAGCATCGAGCGGGTGTTCGCCCCCAATTCGCAGTCGGCCCGAAAGTCGAGCTTCGGAGCCATCGCCAGCATCGAGACACCGACTCCGGACACCGTCGTGGTAACGCTCGAGAGCCCCTCGATCTCATTCATCTACAACCTCACTTACGTGTGGATGATGAACAAGGACGCCACTGACCCCACCACCACCGAAGACGGCACGGGACCGTACGTGCTCGACCAATGGACGCGTGGCAGCTCGCTCTCACTCAGCCGCTTCGATGACTACTGGGGCACTCCCGCCGCCAACAAGGAAGTCGTGTTCGACTACTTCACCGACGCCACGGCTCTGAGCAACGCGCTGCTGACCAATGCCGTAGACATCGTCACCAACGTGCAGAGCCCGGACGCGCTCGGCCTGTTCGAGGACAACCCTGATTACGTGGTCAACAACGGGACATCCACGACCAAGGAGCTGCTCGCATACAACGACCGCGTCGCGCCCTTCGACAAGGTCGAGGTCCGCAAGGCGGTCTACTCGGCGATCGATCGCGCCAAGCTGCTCGATGCCGTCTGGGGCGGCAAAGGCACGCTGATCGGCTCGATGGTTCCACCGACCGATTCCTGGTACATCGACCTGGTGTCCGAGAACCCCTACGATCCCGAACTCGCGAAGCAGTTGCTGGCCGATGCCGGATACCCCGATGGCTTCGAGTTCACGCTCGACACTCCGACCTACGACCCCCACCCGCTGGTCGCGGAGTTCGTCAAGAGCGAGCTGGCCAAGATCGGCGTGACCGTGAACATCAACCCCATCACGTCGGACGAGTGGTACACGAAGGTCTTCCAGCAGCATGACTTCGAGGCCACCCTGCAGGAGCACGTCAACGATCGCGACGTGGTCTGGTACGGAGACCCGAACTTCTACTGGGGCTATGACAACCCGCAGGTGACGACCTGGGTCGCCGAAGCCGAGGCGGCCAAGACCGTCGAGGAGCAGACGGCCAAGCTCATGCTCGTGAACGAGCAGATCGCCAAGGATGCCGCCAGCGCGTGGCTGTACCTGTACCCACAGCTGGTGGTGGCCTCATCGGACGTCAGCGGCTACCCCGTCAACGGCCTCAACTCGCAGTTCCCCGCCTACGACATCGTCAAGGGCTAGCGGCACCCCGGGGTCCCGACGCGCAGGCGCCGGGGCCCCGATCTATCCGTCGGCAGCCCGGCGAATCCGCCGCCACCTTGAGCCAGGAAGGGCAACGAGACTAGCGAGACATGGCCCAGTATCTCCTGCGACGCACTGCCATCCTCGTGGGGTCGTTACTGATCGCGATGGTCGCGATCTTCGTCCTTCTCCGGGCGCTGCCCGGAGACCCGGCCAATGCGCTGCTGACGGTCCAGGCGACGCCCGAGCAGATCGCGGCCGCGCGGGCCCAGGTCGGGGCGGATCTGCCCATCCTCCAGCAGTTCATCGACTGGTTCCGCGGCATGGTCACGCTGGATTTCGGGAGTTCCTTCACCAGCACGCTGCCGGTCGCGCCGGAAGTCGCCTCGCGGCTGGCCGTGACCATCCCCCTCACCTTCCTGGCCTTTGGGCTTGCCTTCATGCTGTCGCTGCTGATCGGCTTCGTCGCCGCCTACAAGGCTGATCGCTGGTATGGCGCCGCGCTCTCAGCCTTCTCGCAGTTGTTCATCGCGATCCCGGCATTCTGGGTGGGCATCCTGCTCATCGGCATCTTCTCACTGCGGCTGCGGGCCTTGCCCGCAGGTGGGTTCCCGCGGGAGGGCTGGTCCGACCCGGGTGCGGCGCTCACGCATCTCGCGCTGCCGGTGCTGACGGTCGCCCTGGTCATGGCCGGTTCGCTCTCGCGCTACGTCCGCAGCGCCACCATCGACGTGATGGGCAGCGACTACCTCAGGAACGCCCGAGCCATGGGGTCCACGATGGGGACGGCCATGCTTCGCCATGGGCTGCGCAACGGCGCCGTCCCGGTCATCTCCATCCTCGGCATCGAGCTCGCCACCACCTTCCTGGGGGCCGTGGTCATCGAGGCCGTCTTCGCACTGCCCGGCCTCGGGAGCATGCTGCTCAAGGCGATCGCACAACACGACTATCCGAATATCCAGGGGATCCTCTTCGTCAGCACCTTGCTGGTGCTCATCGTCGGCTTCATCGCAGACGTCGCCCAGCGAGTGGTCGATCCGCGGCTGCGACACACGGCACGGTCGCCATGAGCACGCCGAACGAACCGGAGCGATCCGGCCGCGGCCGATGCAGACGAGGCACGAACGCCCACCAAGCGTGCCCGCCACCGCCGCTCCCTGCTCCTCATCGTCGGCCTGCTGATGGTCGGAACGATCGTGCTCATCGCGGTGGTGTCGCTGGCGTGGCTGCCATACGATCCGAGCGATACGTCAGGCACCCGCCTGGAGGGTCCCTCGATCGCCCACTGGCTGGGCACGGACCGGCTGGGCCGGGACCTCTTCACGCAGATCATGGTCGGCGCTCGCATCGCCCTCATGGTGGGGCTCGGGGCCGTCGCGGTGGGCGCTGCCATCGGCATCCCGGTGGGCCTGGCGGCGGCGTTCGCGTCGGGCTGGCTGGACGACGTGTTGTCCGCCGGCATGGACATCATGATCGCCTTTCCCCTGCTCCTGCTGGCCATGCTGTTCGTGGCCGTGACGGGAGCATCGCTCATCACGGTGACGGTGGCCATCGGGCTGGCCGTGTCGGCCATCGTGGCGCGACTCACCCGCGTCGTCTCCAAGCGGGTCCTGGCGCAGCAATACATCACCGCCGCGCGTACTTCCGGCACCAGCTCGCCCGGGATCGTCTGGCAGCACGTCCTGCCCAACATCTGGCCCACCATCAGCGTCAACCTGGGGCTGCTGTTCGGTGTCGCCGTCCTCGCTGAGGCGAGCCTTTCGTACCTTGGGCTGGGCGCTCCGCCACCCAACTCATCCTGGGGCCGACTGCTGCAGGAGGCACAGAGCACGGTGGTGACCGCCCCATTGGGGGCGATCGCCCCTGGTGTCGTGCTGGTGATCCTGGTGATCGGGGTCAACCTGCTGGTCGACGGGTTGCGAGATGTCGCGGACCCGACACAGGCGCGATCGCGATGAGCCCGCCGATGAGCCTGTTGGAGGTCGCGTCGCTCAGCGTCACCTCACCGGACGGCGATCCTCTCGTGCGGGACGTCTCCTTCACGGTCGCACCCGGCGAACGCCTGGGGCTGATCGGCGAATCCGGTTCCGGGAAGTCACTCACGGCATTCGCCATCATGGGGCTGCTGCCGGCAGGACTGAAGGCGACCGGGAGCGTCCTGCTCGACGGCACCCAGGTCATCGGTGCACCGGAGAAGCGTCTGGTGCCACTGCGCGGTCGCGTCTGCGCCTTCATCTTCCAGGAGCCGCTGACCGCCCTGGACCCGCTGATGAAGCTGGGTCGCCAGGTGGCGGAGCCCATCGGGCGTCACCAGGGGCTGCGCGGTTCGGCCCTCAAGCGGGCCGTGCTCGATGCGCTTGACGAGGTACACCTCTCCGAGCCAGAACGCATCGCCGACTCACGCTCCTACGAGATATCCGGCGGGCAACGGCAACGGGTCGCCATCGCCATGGCTCTCGCCTGCCGTCCGCGACTGCTCATCGCGGACGAGCCCACCACGGCCCTCGACGTGACCGTCCAGTCGGACGTGCTCGACCTCCTCGACCACCTCGTCGCGGACCGGGACATGGCCATGGTCTTCGTCAGCCACGATCTGGCCATCGTCTCGCGCATGACGGACCACGCCCTGGTCATGCGGGACGGGGAGGCGGTCGAACGGGGGAGCATCGCACAGCTCCTGGCGTCACCACAGCACCCCTACACCGCGGCCTTCGCCGCGAGCGCGTATCGCATCGAAGCCGGATTCGCGGCGTCCATCTCCCAGGGCCGCGACGAATGACACCGATCCTGGCGCTGGAGGAGGTGAGCTTCGCGTATCGGGGCCACTCCGGACAGTACGCCGTGCAGGACGTCTCGTTCAGTATCGAACCGGGACAGAACACCGGCCTGGTCGGCGAATCCGGCTCCGGCAAGACGACGCTGGTCAGACTGCTCCTCGGACTCCTGAGGCCGACCACGGGCCAGATCCGCTTCGATGGGATCCCGCTCGATCTTGGAGACAGCCAGCAAGTCCGCGCCTTCCGCCGCAGCGTGCAGACCGTCTTCCAGGACCCCTACTCGTCCCTGGACCCGCGGCAGCGCGTTGGTCGCATCGTGGGTGAACCCGTGCGGTCCTTGCGGATCGCGAGCGGCCATGAGGCGACTGCACTCGTCGCGGAAGCGCTCGGATCGGTCGGTCTGTCCGACGACGCCGCCGCCCGCTATCCACATGAGTTCTCCGGCGGGCAGCGCCAGCGCATCGCTATCGCCCGGGCCATCGTCAGCCGACCTCGGGTACTCCTCGCCGATGAACCGGTCAGCGCCCTCGATGTCATCACCCGCAGCCAGGTGATCGACCTGCTGGCCGACCTGCGCGCCAGCAGGGACCTGACCGTCCTGATGGTCTCCCATGACCTGGGCGTGGTCGGTGCGCTCTGTCAGCGCACCATCGTCCTGAAGGGAGGGCGGGTCGTGGAACAAGGGACGACCTCTGGCGTGCTCGGCGCACCCAGCGAGGCGTACACGCGGCAGCTGCTGGCGGCCGTCCCGCGGTTGCCGCAGATCTGACCCGGCCCCCGCGCCGGAGACCAGCCTACGCGGCCGATCCTCCCTCGTCGGCGGCTTGCCGGACGGCGGCGATGTCGATCTTGCGCATCCCCAGCATGGCCTTGGTGGCGCGTGCAGCACGACCCGGGTCGGGGTCTGCCAGCAGCTGCTCGAGCTCTCGCGGGACGACCTGCCAGGAGAGCCCGAAGCGGTCCTTGAGCCAGCCGCACATGCTCTCCTCGCCGCCCTCGGAGAGCTTCGCCCAGTACTCATCGACCTCGGCCTGGTCGGCGCAGTCGATCAGCATCGAGATGGCCTCATCGAAGGTGAACTCGGGACCACCATTGATGGCGGTCAGCCGTTGGCCGTCCAGTTCGAAGCTCACCGCGAGGACCGAGCCAGCCTCGCGAGGACCGGCCTCGCCGTAGCGGTTGACCTTGATGATGCGGGAGTCGGGGAAAACCGAAACGTAGAACTCGGCCGCCTCCAGCGCCTGCGTGTCGAACCAGAGGCTGGGATGGATCGGCGGCATCTGCACCTCCTCCTTCGTGGACGGTCGCTTCCTTCGTGGACGGTCCCCCGGGAGCCTGCCTGCGCACCCGGGAGTAGCGGCACGACAGCGCCACGATAGCGGCACGACTCCCCGAATGGAAGGGCCGCCTGTGAGCGGGATTCGTCCCACCTCAGTCAGCCGACCTCGCCGACCACCAAGCCGCGAGCAGCACCAGCACGAGCGCCGTGCCAGCCCCGATGGCCAGACCGGCGGCGACATCGGTGAACCAGTGGGCACGAAGATAGACCCGACTCGCGGCCATGATCAGCGCGTAGACGGCGCCGACCACGAGCAGCCGACGCCGGAGCGTGCCTGCCGGTACCCACACCAGCACAAGCATCAGCGCCACCGCCGCCGCGGTGAGCGAGTGGCCCGAGGCGAACGACCAGGAGTGCTCCACGGTCAGTCCCAGTGGAGGGCGAGGTCGCTGGTAGACCTCCTTGATGGCGACATTGAGGACCGTGGCCGTGGTGAAGACGAGCAACCAGACCAGCAGCACCGACCAGCGCCGCTGCCAGGCCAGGACGACCGACCCGATGACGGTGAGCGCGGTCATGCTCAGCGTGCCCCCGATCAGGGCAAGCAGTTTCGCTGCGCTGACGAACACGGGGTACTCGTGGTCGACCGCGACCTTCCAGAACCAGTCGTCGAGCGGTGCCACAGCATCGGCCAAGACGGGCACGGCCATCACCACCAGCAGCAGACCGGCGATGGCGGCGAACACGATGGCCCAGCGCCGATAGGCGGGACCGGCGACATCGATGGGCGTGTCGGGGGTACCTTGGGCGATCGCAGGCATGTCGGTCGTCATCTGACCGCTAGCCTATCCGCATGAGCGTCCGCACGGCGAGCACGAGTCGACCACTGCCCAGGGCCGAGCCCGATGGGTCGGTCTTCACCTTCGATCGGGTCAGCGTGCGCTTCGGTCAGACCGAGGTGTTGTCCGACGTCGACCTGGCGGTCGCCGGCCGTGGCATCACCGTCGTGCTGGGGCCATCCGGGTCCGGCAAGTCCACCCTGACGCGATTGTGCAACCGGTTGCTGGACCCGACCAGCGGCCGCGTTCGCCTTCGCGGCACCGATGTGCGCGAGCTTGACGTACTGGAGCTGCGCCGCACCGTGGGCATGGTGTTCCAGCGGCCGACGCTGTTCGATGGCAGCGTCGCCGACAACCTCAACGCTACCGGCGTGAACGACCGTGACGCGCACCGCCACGTGCTCGACTCGGTCGGGCTGGATCCCGACTTCCTGCCGCGCGCTTCGGCCACGTTGTCCGGCGGCGAAGCCCAGCGTGCCTGCCTGGCACGAACGTTGTTGATGCGGCCGCAGGTACTGGTGGCGGACGAGCCCACCGCCGCACTCGATGTCGCAGCGGCGCGCACGCTCGAAGGGCTGGCCCGGCGTCTGGCCGACGACGGTGTGCCCGTCCTCTGGGTCACCCATGACCTGGCGCAGGTCGAACGCATCGCCGACCGCCGCGTGACGCTCCAAGCCGGCCGCGTGGTGACGGACGGATGAACGGGCCGGTCGAGCTGCTTGGCGTGGCCGCATCCGGGCTGCTGGTGCTGGTGGCGGTGGCTGTCTCGTGGTGGGCCGGACTCGGACTTGGCCGCGACCTCATCGAGGCATCCCTCCGGGCGCTGCTCCAGCTGGCCCTGCTGGGGCTGATCCTGGCGGCCATGATCGCACCGGGCCAACCACTGGCCTTGTCCTGGCTGTGGGTGGCGGTGATGGTGCTGTTCGCCGGCTGGACGGTGCATCGGCGCATCCCCGACGTGCCCTGGCTGTGGCTGCTCTCGATCACCGCGTTCGCCGCGTCGGCCGTAGTGACGCTCGGCGTCCTGTTCGGCGCCGGAGTCTTCCCCGTCGAGGGCCGCACGGTGGTGCCGCTGGCCGGCCTGATCGATCGGCAACTCCATGACGGCCACCGTGCTGGTGACGCGTCGCATCATGGCCGAGTTCAAGGACAAACGCCTGGAGATCGAGGCTCGGCTCGCGCTCGGCCAGCCATCCTCGCAAGCCGCTGGCCCCTACCTGCGCGAGGCCCTGCGTACCGCGCTCATCCCACAGATCGAAACGACCAAGGCGGTCGGCATCGTGTTCCTGCCGGGCATGATGGTGGGCCTGCTGCTGGCCGGCGTGACCCCGGTCGGTGCGGTGCAGGCCCAACTGGTCATCATGTACCTGGTCCTGGGCTCGGTGGCGGTGACGACCAGCGTCATCGCCCTGGGCATGCGGCGGATCCTCTTCACCGCCGCGCACCAGCTGCGGCTTCCCACCGACACGACGAGGTGAGTCGCGCGAGGTCGTTCCACCACCTGAGCGTGCATGGGCACGCCCGCCGGCTGCGCCCGCTGGCAGAGGCAGCCTTGCGTTCCTACGACATCGACGTGCTGGGCTTGCGACTCGTCGGCAACGACTGGAATGGCGTGTTCCGCATCGAGACGCCGACTCGACCCAGGGTCATCGGTGTCACGCGGCCCGTCCCCGGCGCGCTGCCACGCCCGGTGCCATCGGAGGTCGCGTTCATGACCGCGCTGGCTGGCGAGACCGGCATCGCCGTCCTCCCGGTCTTCCCCGACCGCGACGGCGAACTCTCGTGCTGGCGTTGGCCCCCGGCGTCCCGGAGGCGCGCGAGTGCGTCGTCTTCGACTGGCTCGGTGGAGCCAACCTGTCATCTCGCGTGAACCCGGAGAGGTGGGCCGCCCAAAGCGAGTTGATGGGCAGGATGCATCGGTTCGCATCCACCTGGACGCCACCGGCCGATCTCGACGAGCCGACGTTCGATGGCCTCATCCCCTACGGCGAGCCGCTCGTCCTCTTCGACCAGGATCCGGCCGACCTGTTCAGCCTGACCCGGTCTCCTGCGTGAGGCCGCCGACGCGACCGAGGCGCGGCTGAGTGCGTTGGCCCGCGAGGGCCCGGCCATCGTCACGCACGGCGACCTGCATCAGTGGAACGTCAAGATCAGGCACGGGGTCCTGTCCCCCTTCGACTTCGAGGACCTCCTGTGGGCGGCTCCCATCCTGGACGTGGCCACCTCGCTCTACTATGTGCGCAGGCAGTCGCGATCTAGCCTTGCGGACGAGTGGCGATGACGAGCGTGTCGAGCGCGGTGCGAGGCCCATCGTCGGTCTCGACCGGTCGCTGCGCGACCTCAGCCAGCCGGACCTCCAGCCCACCAAGCGCGGCGATGGTGGTATCGAGTTCGTAGCAATGGTCCGGGTCGGTCGGTCCACCGTAGCCATGCTCGACGTTGGCGCGATCGTGCGCGACGACCATGAGCGTGCCGCCGACGGCCAGCCAGCCGGCGGCATGTTCGAGCACGAGCCGTTGCTGGTCGGGCGGGATCTGCAGATAGGAGATGACGACCAGGTCGACGAAGCCCGACGGCTGGTACGAGAGGGCGTCGGCCGCGATGGTCTCGACCCGTTCGGCCACGCCGTTGTCAGCGGCCAGACGCGCGGCCTTGACCAGGCCCACCCGCGAGAAGTCGACCGCCGTCACATGCCAGCCCTGGCGGGCCAGCCATACGGCATTGCGCCCCTCCCCCGCGGCGAGGTCGATGGCGCGCCCGGGCGCGAGGCCGGCCAGGTGCCGCTGGACGAACTGGTTGGGGCCGACATCCCAGAGGTAGTCGCGCCCGGCATAGCGTTCATCCCAGCGCTCGATGGCCATCAGGCTGCTGCCACCGGGTCGACCAGCGCAGCGACGACCGTGGCAGCCAGGTTCCGCAGCAGGTCCTGGTAGTCGCCGCTTTCGGGAAGCTGCGCCACCTGGAGCTCGAGCAGCTTGGCGCCGGTCTCGTCGGCGACGGCCCGGGCGACCGACTGCGGCGTGCCCACATCGGTGAAGACGGCCGTGGCGCCGGCAGCCTTGATGTCCTCGATGAGCGCCGCGATCTCGCGCGCAGAGGGCTCGTCCGAGGAACTCAGCCCGGGGACCACGGTGCCGACGATCTCGAAGCCGTAACGGTCGGCGAAATAGCCCAGCGCGCCGTGCCCGGTCACCAGACGCCGTTCGTCCGGCGGCACGACCGCGAGCGTCTCGGAGAGCTCGACGTCAAGCGCCTCCAGGTCTGCGACGAGCGCCGCTGTCCGGTCGCCCAGGTCGACACCGGCCGCTGTCAGCACGGGATCAAGGGCCAGCACCACGTCGCGCATCGCCAAGGGGTCGAGCCAGAAGTGTGGGTCGCCAGCAGCATGGTCATGGCCGGACGTCGCCTCTGCTCCGGTCGCGCCTCCCTCGACCCCAGCCCCCGCGGAGGCACGCAGCGTGACGTGGTCGGTCGCATGGAAGACCGTCACCCCGTCCGCCTCAGCCTGCTCGAGCACACTGACCAGCCCTTCCTCCAGGTCCAGGCCGTTGGCGACGATGAGATCCGCCTCGAACAGGGCCTGGCTATCACGCGCCGAAGGTTGCCACGAATGCGGATCGACTCCACCGCTCATGAGGACCGTCACGTCCGCCACGTCTCCAGCCAGCTGGCCGACGACCGACCCGAGCACCTCTGTCGTAGCCACCACCGATACACGAGACGGGTCATCGTCCGCGACGGCCGGTGCGCCGAACGCCAGCAAGGCGACCCCGACAAGAAGAAGCATCCTCATGTCCACATGATACTCAGTCTCACCATCGCGCGCAGGCAGGGGTCAGCCGCCGCGCGAGGACTGGCAGGTGGGACAGCGGCCGAAGAGCTCGAGCCGGTGCGTCTGCACCTCCCAGCCGGTTCGCCGCTCGATCTGCTCGATGGCCACCCCCAGCCCCAGGTCCTCCACCTCCGTCACTCGGCCGCAGGTATCGCAGACGATGTGGTGATGGTGGTGCTCAGGCAGGCAGGGCACATAGGCGTGGTCGCCGGTCGGGAGGTCGATGCGTTCCAGCACATCCAGTTCGGTGAAGAGGTCGAGCGCGCGAAAGACCGTGGCCCGGCCGATCTCCATGTCGCGAGCCTGCGCATCTTCCAGGAGGTCGTTGGCGGTGAAGTGGCCGGTGCGGCCGGCGACCAGCTCGGCCACGACGCGGCGCGGCTCGGTGAGTCGGTATCCGGCCCGTCCCATGGCATCGACGAGCGGTTGGGCAGCAGTCATCACGCCTGAATCGTAGCCATGTCCGGCCAAGGTCGTGTTCGGGTCCAGGGCGTCGTCGCCGGTATGCTCTTCAGCTTGCGCACCGTGCGCAGCCAGCTGTCAGAAGGAGGCTCGCCCCGCTCGCATGGACCGCCCCGGCCGCAAACCGTCCCTTCGCTCGGTGGCGATGCCCGCCGAGCACGGTGGCTGGGGCCTGACCCTGGAGCCCGGCATCCTGGGAGTGCTCGTCGCGCCCAGCTTGGCCGGAGTCCTGCTTGGGCTGGCAGCGTTGCTGGCGTTCCTGGTGCGCACGCCACTGCGGTTGCTGCTCATCGGCCGTCACCGTGGTGACGATCACCCACGCACGACACTGAGCCTGGAGCGGATGCGACTGGCCACACGGGTCGCGGCCGTCGAGTTGGTGGGCGTCGGGCTGGCCATCGTCGTCGCAGCGGTCCTTGCCCGCGACCCACTCTGGTGGCTGCCGATGGTCGTGGCCGCTCCCCTGTTCGCGCTGGCGCTGTGGTTCGACATGCGTTCGCTCAGCCGCCACCTCATCCCCGAGGTGGTGGGTTCAGTGGCCATCGCCGGCATAGCTGCCATGGGCGCGCTCGCCGGTGGCGCAGCCTGGGCATTGGCACTGGGTGCCTGGGTCATCCTGGGCGCGCGTATCCTCTCGTCGATCCCCCACGTGCGCGCACAAGTCCGGCGCGTCCATGGCCAACAAGCCGCTATCGGTCCGACGCTCATCGGCGACCTCGGTGCCCTCGTCGCCGCCGGGCTCGCCGTGCGCCTGGACGGCTCGCTGGTGGTCGGGGCCATGGCGGTCCTCGGCCTCATCGTCGTGCAGCGCGTGACCTTGCTGCGGCCTCCGCGTCCGGCCAAGGTCCTGGGTGTCCGCCAGATGATCCTCGGCTTCACCGTCGTCGTCGCGACGGCCCTCGGGACATGGCTGCTGTAGGCGCGCCGACTGCTGTCGCCGCGCCGGCCAGGGCATGAAGAAAGGCCCGCCCCGGACGGGACGAGCCTTTTCGTTCATGTCGGCGGCAACATTGCCGCCACCAACGAGCTAGACCAGGCGAACCTTCTGGGCCTGCGGGCCCTTGGGGCTCTGCCCGATCTCGAACTCGACCTTCTCGCCGCCGGCAAGGCGGTCGAAGTCGGACGAGCTCTCGAGCTCATTGCGGTGAAAGAAGTATTCCTTGCCGTCTTCTGCGGCGATGAAGCCGAAGCCTCGATCAGAGACGAGCTTCTTGATTGTTCCGGCGGCCATGGGGCCCTCCTACGGATTCCGAACGAAGAACGCGAGTACGCACGGTCCGTTCGAGAAGAGGGGTGACCACGCATGCTTGCTGCGACATGCAGCCCTACCACGGTAGCATGCTCGTCGAATTGAGGGCTCGACGACCATCGGATCGGCGGCTGGACGACCGTCAGGCCCACGATCGTCCGGCCGACGAACCCATCAGATCCAGCTGCACGACGCGCCGGACCCGTCCGGCCATCGACGGCCGATGCGAGAAGACCAGGACCGTCTTGTCCTCCAGCCATCGGTCGAGTGCGGCCCACAGGGCCACCTCGGTGGTGCCGTCGAGGTCGGCGGTGGCCTCGTCCAGGATGACGATGGGTGCGTCCCTCAGCACGGCACGCGCGATGGCCAGCCGACGGCGTTCACCGCCCGAGAGCAGCAGGCCATTCTCGCCGATGACCGTGTCGTAGCCATCGGGCAGTCCGGCGATGAAGTCGTGCAACTGGGCGATGCGGCAGGCTCGCTCCATGGCGGCGGGATCGGCCCCGGCATCGGCCACCGCGAGGTTGTCCGCGACGGTGGCGTTGAAGAGGTGGACGTCCTGGGGCACCACGCTCAAGTGCCTCCGCACGGCCTCCGCCTCCAACTCGTGCAACTCACAGCCGCCGAGCTTGACGGTGCCCTGGTCGTAGTCCCAGAAGCGCAGCAGCAGCGAGATCAAGGTGGACTTGCCGCAGCCGCTGGGGCCGACGATGGCGACGTGTTCGCCCGCTTCGATCCGCAGGTCGAGGTCGCGGAGCACCCATGGCCCGTCGGGTTCGAAGCGGAACGAGAGGCCGCGGATGTCGATGCCCTCGTCGCGCGGCGAGCACAGCGAGCGCTCGGGATCAGACACCGGGGGCGTCTCGTCGATCAGCTCGAACAGCCGTCTCGCGGAGGCGCGTGAGGTGTCCAGCAACTGGAGCGAGCGCGACAGCGGTTGCACCGCCTCGAAGGCGGCGATGGCCGCGAGTGGCAGTACCGCAAGGAACAGGCCGTCCATCTTCTGCGAGCTCACCAGCGGGATGGCCAGCGCCACGATGCAGAGGCCTGCCAGCGAGGCGAAGAGACCACCCAGGGCGTTGCTGACACCCTCGATGAGGCCCAGGCGAGCCCGTGCCGCGTCCAGCTCACCTGCCGTCGCCATCAGCCGCTCGCGATGGCCGGCAGCAGCATCGAGCGCGACCAGGTCGGCCACCCCGTCGAGCTCGTCGACCAGCATGGCGCCGACATCACCGCGGATGGTGGCGACCGCGGTGGCCGGGTCGGCCGAGAGCCGCCGCGCCAGCAACGGCAGCGCCACGCCGGTGAGGAGCAGGAAGAAGGCCAGCACGAGGCCGATGGCGAGGTCGAAGAGCCCGTAGATGACGCTCATCGACGCCACCACCACCGCGGCTACGAGCGGCGGCACGAGCACCTTGATGTAGAAGTCCTCCAGCGAGTCGACGTCCGATACCGACCGCGTCAGCAGGTCGCCGCTGCGCTGCCGGACCAGGCGCGCCGGCGCCAGCGGCTCGACCGCGTCATAGAACCAGACGCGCACGCCGGAGAGGATGCGGAACATGGCGCGATGCGTGGTGTATCGCTCCAGGTATCGGAAACCCGCGCGGGAGATGGCCAGCGCGCGCACCCCGGTGACGGCCAGGGCCAGCTCGGCCACGTTGCTGGCGATGGCAGCCTTGGAGATGAGGTAGGCCGAGAGCCCCATCAGCGCCACGTTGGAGCCGACGGCGATGATGCCGAACAGGGCACCGGCCAGCAGCCAGCGCCAGTGCGGCAGCACCAGCCGCAGCAGCCGTCGCAGGTCGCTCATCGCCGGCCCCCGCGGTCCGCCGCGTGATCTACGGCGTGGTCTTCGAGCAAACGGCGGTAGGCGCCGTTGGCGGCGAGCAGTTCGGCAGGCGGGCCACTCTCGATGACGCGGCCGTGGTCCAGGACGGCCACGCGGTCGGCGCGCTGGGCCAGCCTCAGGCGATGAGCGATCAGGAGCACGGTGCGGCCGACCACCAGTCGATCGAGGGCGTCGGCGATGGCTTCCTCGCTGGCTTCGTCCTGGTGCGACGTCGCCTCGTCGAGCAGCAGGAGCGGCGCGTCGCGCAGGAACGCCCGAGCGATGGCGAGGCGCTGCCGTTGCCCGCCGGAGAAGCGGCCGCCGGCATCGCCGACTTCGGTGGCCAGCCCTTGCGGCAGACTGGCGACGAAGCTCGCCGCGTTGGCCGCCGCGAGGGCCTCCATGACCGCCTCATCGGTGGCATCGGGGCGAGCCATCCGGACGTTGTCGGCGATGGTGCCGTGGAAGA
Organism: uncultured Chloroflexia bacterium; assembly: GCA_963778955.1. Classification (GTDB taxonomy): domain Bacteria; phylum Chloroflexota; class Limnocylindria; order Limnocylindrales; family CSP1-4; genus JAFMJV01. The sequence goes on along the minus strand of CAVZWI010000001.1, from coordinate 954,593 downwards.
GGTGCGGTCGCTGCGGCACCCACGCCAACGAGGCGCGCCACGCTGCGACCGGGATCTCCCCGAGCGGACGACCATCCACCTCGATCGTCCCGCTGTCAGTCTCGATGAAGCGCAGCAGCAGGCTTGCCAGCGTCGATTTGCCAGCCCCGCTCGCGCCGACCAGGGCCAGCGACCCGCCGGGGCGCAGTTCCAGCGTGACGCCGTCGAGGGCAGCCAGGTCACGCGTCGGATAGGTGAACCCGATGTCGCTGAAGCGGATGCGCGGCGGCGAGGTCAGGGCCGCGGGGGTCAGGGCCGCGGGGCTGGCCGCGGCGGTCGGCAGGTCGACCGGGGCAGGCTCATCGAGGATGGCGAAGGTGCGGATGGCCACCGCCTTGCCGGCAGTGCCGACATGGAACCGTACCGCCAGCGCCCGCAGCGGCAGAAAGAACTCGGGCGTGATGAGCAGCACCGCCAGGGCACGCTCGAAGGCGATGCCGTCGTCGAGCAGTCGCAGACCGATCTCGACGGCCACCAGCGCGATGGCGATGGTGGCACCCCACTCCAGAACCAGCGAGGTCTGGAACGCGGTCCGCAGCACATCCATGGTGGCGTCGCCATAACGGCTGCTGACGCGACGGAGATTGTCCACCTGTTCACGGCTGCGGCCGAACATCTTGAGCGTGGCGATGCCACGCAGGATGTCGAGGAAGAAGGCGCTCAAGGTGCGCATCTCCATGAAGCGGCGCTCTGACACGGCCCGCGTCCGACCGCCGATGACCATCAGCAACATGAGCAACAGCGGCCCGGTGAACAGCAGCACCAGCACCGACGGCGGATCGAGCACGAGCACGATCAGCAGCACCAGCAGGGGCACGATCATGGCCAGCCAACGCGCCGGCAGGTAGGTGGTGACGTACTCCTCGATCGACTCGAGGCCACCGATGAGGACACCGCTGATCTCGCCACTGCGTTCGCGACTGCTCCAGATCGGGCCAAGGCGCAGCAGCTGCCCGGTCAGATCGGCACGCAACGTCCCCACCAGGGCGTTGGCGGAGCGGCGCGCGGCCAGCTCGCCGGTGACGCCCAGCAGCGTGCGCAGGATGAGCAGCAGGAATCCGGCCGTCAGGAGTGGCAGCACGTCGTCGAGCGAGCGGCCATCGAGGAACACAGCGGCCACCGCAAAGGCCACGGCGATGAGTTGCGCCACCAGCGCCAACGTGGCGGCGACGCCGGCCAGCACGGCCAGGGCCATCCAGCGCCCGGCACGGCGATCCTGCCGGAGCAGCCGGCGCTCAGGGGCAGCGCCGGACGTCGCTGTACCGATCACGCGGTCGCGATCAGGCGGCCACGACTAGTAGCTGGTCGGCTCGACGGTGACCTTGCCGCGGAAGATGTAGTAGACACCGGTCGTGTATAGCAGCACGAAGGGCATCCCGATGAGCGCGATGATCAGGGCCACCGTCATCGTGTTGTCCTCTGAGGCGGCGTTGTAGATGGTCAGGTTGTAGGCCGGGTCGATGCTGGAGACGAGCAGGTTGGGGTGCATCCCGATGCCACCCGCCACCAGCAGCAGCAGGATCATGACCGACGACGCCGCGAAGGCCATGAGATAGCGCGCTCGCTGTGCGAAGTACCAGACCGCACCCATGGCCACCAGTGCCGCAGCCGGGAAGACCACCGGCCAGATCTGCTCGAGGTAGCGGTCGGTGAAGGGCAGGCCAAGCACGACCGCGGCGACGACGCCGATGGTATTGAGGGCCACGAACCCAGCCATCAGGTAGGGCAGCCAGCGTTTGGCGCGTGCCTGGATGTCACCCTCGGTCTTCATCATCAGGTAGAGGCTGCCGTGCATGGCGAACATCGCCACCGTGGTGACTCCGATGAGCAGCGCGTACGGCGTCAGCAACTCGAAGAGGTTGACCTCGATCTCCCCGCCCGCATCGAGCGGCACGCCGCTGAGGACGGCTCCGAAGGCCACGCCCAGCAAGAGTGCCAGGACCGCGGAGCTCAGGAAGAAGCTGACGTCCCAGATGTTGCGCCAGGCAGAGCCGGAGCGCTGCGAACGGAACTCCAGGGTCACGGCACGGAAGATCAGCATCACCAGCACTAGCATGAAGGCGATGTAGAACCCGGAGAAGAGCGAAGCGTAGGCGAACGGGAAGACAGCGAACAGCACACCGCCGCCCAGGATGAGCCAGACCTCGTTGCCGTCCCAGACCGGGCCGATGCTGTTGAGCAACGTGCGCCGCTCGGTGTCGTTGCGGGCCAGCGGCAGATGCAGGATGCCGACACCCATGTCGAAGCCATCGAGGATGAGGTAGCCGCCGACGATGACGATGAACAGGATGAACCAGATCTCGTTGAGGATCATCGGACCATCCTCTCCTCGCCCTCACCGCGCGCCGTGAAGATGCCGCGCAGCGTATCGGGCAGATCCTCGACCGGCTTGGTTTCGAGCTCTTCGAGCGGCGCGGGGCCATGCTGGATCTTGGCGTTCAGCAGGTACAGGAACAGGGCCAGCAGCAGGACGTAGATCAGCACGAAGCCACCCAGCGAGACCACGATCTCCTCGGCCGAGACGACCGGCGAGTTGGCATCCGCGGTGAACATCAATCCGTAGACGACCCACGGCTGGCGACCGAACTCAGCGACCCACCAACCCATGGTGATGACGAAGAGTGAGACGAAGACGGTAGAGACCACGATCCAGAGCGCCCAGCGGTACTCCAGCAGCTTGCGCTTCCAGAACCACAGACCCGCGGCCACGAGCGCGAAGGGCACGATGGCCATGCCCAGCCCGACCATCAGGTGGTAGGACTGGAACGTCAACTGCACCTCCGTCGGTGGGACATCGAAGGAGTCGATGCCCTGCACCGTGTCCTGGCCGCTGAGGAAGCTCAGGAGACCGGGGATGGCGAGGCCGGTCGTCGTGCCGGCGTCGGTGTCGACCCAGCCGAAGGCGTAGGCGGGAGCATTCTGCTGGGTATCCCAGACGCCCTCCATGGCCGCCAGCTTGGTGGGCTGGTACTCGGCCACGTTCCGGGCCGACTCAGGACCGAAGATGAAGGCGTTGGCCACCGCGAAGAGGATGAAGAACGGGAGCGCGATCGAGAGGGCCGCGCGGCCGAGGTCGGCAAAGTCCTTCTTCCGGAGCACGTAGTAGGCACCCACGCTGGCCACGAACGCTGCGCCCGCGGTCCAGCTGGCGAAGAAGACGTGCAGGATGCGCGGGATGAACGACGGCGTGAACACGACGTCCCAGAAGTCGGTCATGACCGCCCGAGTCGGCAGCGGCAGGTCCTGGACCTGATAGCCCTGCGGGGTCTGCATCCAGGAGTTGGCCATCACGATCCAGAGCGCGCTGAAATGGGCGCCGACCACGACCATGAAGCTGGCCAGGAACCACATCCGTGGGCCCAGTCGAGTGCCGCCGAAGAGCATCAGGCCCAGGAAGCCGCCCTCGAGGAAGAAGGCGAAGACACCTTCCGCCGCAAGGAGCGAGCCGAAGACGTTGCCCACGAAGCGTGAGTATTCGGCCCAGTTCATGCCGAACTCGAACTCCATGACCACACCGGTGGCCACGCCCATGGCGAAGACGATGCCGTAGATCTTCACCCAGAAGAACGAGAGCCGGCGCCACTTGGGGTCCTTGGTCCGGAGGTACATGCCGCTGATGAACAACAGCATCAGACCCAGCCCCATGGATAGGGGCGGGAAGATGAAGTGGTAGGTGATCGTCAGCGTGAATTGCAGCCGAGCGAGCAGTTCGGCGTCCAAACCCATCGCCCCCCTCTACGTCTCTGGGCCCGGCGCAGCGGACCGATCCCACAGACCCCCGCGCTCCGCACCATCGTGCTCCGGACGGTTCCGGCCTCGCGCGTGCCGTTCGGACACCCGATGGTGGGCCATTCGGCCACGAGGCGCCCTCCTGTCACGAGACCGTTGGGGACGAATCGCCCGGCCCTCTCCCGCGTGAAGCTACAGGTGCGGCAGTGCCGGCTCGCCGGCCGGTCGCTCGAGCACCGCGGCGTAGGTCACCGCCACTCCGTCGTTCATGATGAAACAGCCGCTCTTGACCGGACAGGCCGTGCAGCCGGCATCCTCGAAGACGATGGCACGCAATCGGCCCCGGGCCAGCAGCGTCTCGAGCATGCCCTCGAGCGCCGACTCCTCGATACCCAGGTTTCGACTGAGATCGGCCAGACACATCGGCCTACCGGCATCGCGCACGGCCGACAGGATGGCGCTGAGCATCACGAGCGCTCCAGGGTCATCAGGCATACCCCAGGAACGTGCCGACCTGGAAGACCAGCACGGCCAGCAGCCAGGCCAACCCCAGTTGGTAGAGACCGGAGAAGGCCGCCCAGCGCCAGCCGAACTCGCTCCTGATGGCGGCCAGCGTGGCGATGCAGGGCGTATAGATGAGCACGAACATGACGAAGGCGACGGCGGCCAGCGGTGTGAAGTTGGCGGCCAGCTCGTTGCTCAGCGCGGTCTCCTGTGGGTCCGCGGCATCGCTCGAGACCAGCTCCACGCCGGGGATGATGCTCAAGGTGGAACGGACAGCACCGTCGACCGCGGCCACCAGGGAACTCCCGATCTCACGGATGTCCTCGCCCACCGAGGGAGGCGGGACCGCCGGATCGGACGCCTCGTCACCCACGTATGCCTGTGCCATCGACGTGACCACCACTTCCTTGGCGATGAACCCGGTGACCAACGCTCCCGAGGCTTCCCAGGTGCCGAACCCGGCCGGTTCGAACACGGGTGCCGCAGCGGCGCTCACCTGGCCGAAGTAGCTGTCACGCGGCTCCGCCACACCCCAGGGCAGGTTCATCAGGAACCACAGGCCCACCGACACGATGAAGATGACCGTGCCGGCCTTGACGATGAACTCCTTGGTCTTCTGCCACGTGTGGGTGGTCAGCGCCTTCAGCGTGGGCACGCGATAGGGCGGCAGCTCCAGCGCGAAGACCGAGTCATCGCGTTCCCTCAGGATCGTGCGTGACAGCACGACCGCGACCAGGCCGGCGATGAGGATGCCGATGAGATAGAGGCCGGTGATGACCGAGGCCGCCGCGGCCCCGAAGAAGGCCAGGCCGAAGACGACGTAGACCGGCAGCCTGGCCGAACACGACATCAGCGGCACCAGCAGGCTGGTCATGATGCGCTGCGTGCGGTTCTCCAGCGTGCGCGTGGCGTAGATGGCCGGCACGGCACAGCCGAAGCCCAGCACCATCGGGATGAACGACTTCCCGTGCAAGCCGGTGAAGCGCATGACTCGGTCCATCACGAAGGCCACCCGAGCCATGTAGCCGCTGTCCTCGAGCAGCGTCAGGAAGAGATACAGCACGATCAGACCGGGCACGAAGACGAGCACGGCACCGACACCGGCGATGACGCCGTCGACAGCCAGCGAGACGAACCAGTCGGGCGCCGAGAAGAGCTCCAGGAAGCCGACGACCCAGCGCGTGACCGGGCCACCGATGACCGCATCGACCCAGTCGAGGAAGTAGCCGGAGACCTCCACCACCAGCTTGAAGACGATGAACATCACAGCGAAGAAGATGGGCAGTCCCAGGAGTCGATTGGTCAGCACGCGATCGAGCCGGTCGGTGACGCTGTAACGCGAGACGGCCGAGGTATCGACGACCTCCCGGACGACTCCGTGGACGTAGCCGTAGCGGGCATCGGCGATGGCGAGATCAGCCGTGTCACCGTGCATCGCCTCGATGCGCCCACGTCCCGCCTCCGCCGCGGTCACGAGGTCGGCACCATCGTCGCGGCTGCCGACGCGAACGACCAGATCCGCCTCCCCTTCCAGCAGCTTGATGGCCAGCCAGCGCGGCTGGTACGAGCCGGCCAGGTCAGGCTGGGCGGCGATGCGCTCGACCAGCGCCGCGATCTCCGCCTCCACCTCCCGGCCATAGTCGATACGGAAGGGAGGGCGATCGGCAGTGCCGACGAACGACGTCACGGCCAGCGCCAGCTAGGCGACGAGGCGCAGCCGCGCGCGCCCGGGAAGAACGGGGCCGACCAGGCCGATGGCCGCGTCCAGGAGGTGGTCAAGCCCACGTCCGCGGTGGCCGACGGTCTCGACGATGGGGGCACGGCCCAGCAGGACGCTGAGTCGTTCGTGGTCGATCTTGATGCCTTGCGAACGTGCGCTGTCGCTGACGTTGAGTGCCAGCACCAGCGGGATGCCCAGCTCCAGCAGCTGCGCGGTGAGGTACAGGTTGCGCTCGAGGTTGGTGGCGTCGACCACGTCGATGACCGCGTCGGCGTCTCCCGTCAGCAGGTAGTCGCGGGTGATGATCTCCTCCGGCGACAGCGCGCTCAGGCTGTAGGTGCCCGGCAGGTCCACCAGGCGACCCACCACATCGGCATGACGGAACGTGCCCTCCATCTTGGACACCGTCTTCCCCGGCCAGTTGCCGACGTGGTGACGCGAACCGGTCAGGGCGTTGAAGATGCTGGTCTTGCCAGCGTTGGGATTACCAGCCAGGGCCAGCGTCAGGGGAACGCTCATGCCGCAGCCGCGTCTGCCTCTGAGATGCCGAGCGCTTCGACAGTGATGGTCGCGGCCTCGCGCTTGCGCAGCGACAGGTGGTAGCCCTTGATGATGAACTCCAGCGGGTCACCCAGGGGCGCGGCTCGCTGCAAGGTGATGGTCTCGCCACGCACGATGCCAAGCTCCAGGAGCCTGCGGCGTGCAGCCGGGCGGCCCCCGACTCGCAGGATGCGACCACGCTGGCCACGACCGAGCTCATCAAGACCCACGATCGACGCGGCAGCCGGGCACGACTTGCGGCAACGCCTGGGGACCGGACGGCCGAGTGCGAAGGCGCGCGTCAGGAACCGACAGGAACGATGGTCGCAATCCTGAGTCGGGGGGTCGGGATCCATGTCCCTATTACGATCGTCTCGGCGGCCGATAGGTAGTGACGAGTGGCCGGTCGATGCGGTCCCTTAGGCCCGAAGGACAGGTTCCTTGGGTCAGAGAGTCAAGCATCCTTGATAGGCCGGCTCGCCGGCAGGACCAGCCAGAAGCGAGCACCGTGCGGCTCCACGTTCTCCGCTCCGACCCGACCACCCTGGGCTTCGGCGATGGCGTGCACGATGGCCAGCCCCAGACCTGAAGAGCCTGAGGAGCGCTGCCGCGATGGGTCGCCGCGGTAGAAGCGCTCGAACAGGTGGGGCAGATCGGGGGCCGGGATGCCCGGTCCACTATCGCTGACCGCAAGGCGCACCTCATCTGCCTCCGACCGGCTCTCCAGAACGACCGTTCCGCCCGCCGGGGTATGGCGCAAGGCGTTGTCGACCAGCGCGCCGAGCATCTGGCGGAGTCGCTCACGATCCGCCCGGACCAGCGGGCCATCATTCGAGAGTTGGGAAGAGAGACGAACGCCGGACAGTTGCGCGCGCGGTCCGAAGCTTGCGACGACCGCGCGCATCAACTCGGCCACGTCGACATCACTCACCTCCAGCGGCAGCTGGCCTGCTTCGGCGAGGCTCACCGTACGCAGGTCGTCGACCACTCGGGCAAGCAGGTGTGATTGCTCACGGATGGTCTCAAGGTGCCGGTCGTCGTGCTCGAAGACACCATCAAGGATGGCGGTGGTGGTGGCGTCGATGACGGTCAAGGGTGTCTTGAGCTCGTGCGCCGCGTCCTGGAAGAGACGACGCCGAGCAGCATCGGAACGCTCCAATGTCTGGGCCATGCGGTCGAAGGAACGGCCCAGGTCCCCGATCTCGTCGCCTCGACCGGCCAGGTCCGAGCGTCGCTGCAGATTGCCGACCGCCACGTCGGCCGCCGCGTCACGCAGGCGTCCCAGTGGACGTACCAGCCGACCCGCCACCAGGAACCCGAGCACGGATGCTCCCGCCGCGGCCGCGGCCGCGATGAGCACGATGGCCATCGCGGTCTCCTGTTGGGCGCGCCCGGGGCCACGACCTTCGCGTGGGCCTTGGCCCAGGCCCTGCCCGCTGCCCCGGCTGCCATCCACCTCAGCCTGGCGGAAGCCCTGGTCGACGATGGTCGGGGTCACGATCGCGATCGCGGTGGCCGTGACGATCGCCACCAGCGCGAAGATCAACGCCAGCCGGATGCGAAGGCTCATCGCCGGGCAGCGCGGTAGCCGATCCCGCGCACGGTCTCGACGTAATCGCCATCGTCGGGAGGGCGCCCCAGCTTGCGCCGCAGGTTCTTGACGTGGCTGTCGATGGTGCGATCATCGGCTTCGAACGCTTCGCCGAAGATGCGCTGGCCCAGCTGGCCACGGCCGAGCACGGCTCCGGGGCGCGCCGCGAGTGCGGCGAGTAGGTCGAACTCGACGCGGGTCAACGCGATCACCTCATCGCCTCGCCGGACCTCGCGTGCATCACCGTCGATGCGCAGGTCGATGAGGATCTGCGGCGGCGTGAGCGCGCGCGGCTCATCCAGGCGGCGCAGGACGGCGCCGATACGCGCCACCAGCTCGCGTGGCTCGAAGGGTTTGGTCAGGTAGTCGTCCGCACCCATCTCCAGCCCGGCGACACGATCGATGACATCGTCGCGGGCGGTCAGCATGACCACGGCCGTGTCGATGCCGTCGGCGCGCAGCTGCCGCAGGACGTCGAAGCCGGAGCGACCGGGCAGCATCACGTCGAGGACAAGGACATCGGGGCGTGTAGAGCGAGCCAGCATGTACGCCCGGTCGCCGTCGCCAGCCGTGTCGACCTGGTGGCCTTCACGGACGAGATAGGCGGTGACGACCTCGGTGATGTGGGGTTCGTCGTCGACGACGAGGATGCGGGCCATGTGCTGTCGATGGTACGTCGATGGCCGGGGTCTCCCCCGGCCATCTCGTGTGGATCTGTGGTCGAGGTCTACGACTGGCGTTCGAATGCAGCCTGGTGGTAGCCGCTGGCGGTCAGCAGGTGCGAGTACATGTTGTAGACGTCAGGGACGTCGTCCAGGGCAGCCATGCGCGCCTGCAGGTCCTCGATATCGACCGTCTCGATCTTGATGGCCGCTGCGAGGGCACCCTCCAGGTCCCGGAGACCCTGGCTGGTGAGCTCGGCATAGAGCCCCTGGAGATCGAAATCGCTGAACGAGCCCTCGCCCAACCCGATGGTGGGATCGTCGATACCGTACTTGGCGAGGATCGTCTGGACTGCGACCAGGTGACGTGCTTCCGAGTTGGCGATGTTCTCGAACACCGACAGGTCGTACGTGTCGGCGAAGAGCGAATAGACGTCGTGCGCCAGCTTCTCCTCGTTGGCCATGTACACCAGTCCGGCGATGTCATCGTCGGTCAGGCTGCCCATCTCAAGGAGTTGGCAATCGTCGCACGACTGCGGGCCACGAGCCGTGCCCTCGTCCCGTGCCGGTCCCGCGCCCTGACCGCCGGCAGCCTGTCCGCCCCGGCCCTGGGCCTTGGTAGCCTTGCCGCTGGCGCGAGCCGCGACCTGCCCGCCACCACCGGCGCGGGCTTGCACCTGCCCGCCAACACCGGCGTTGGCAGCGGTGTCGGTGCCTGTACCGGAACCATCACGCGCGCGAACCTGCTGCTGTGCCTGGGCCTGGTCATCGGGGCAGTCGCCATCACAGATGCCGGCGCCTGATCCTGGACCCTTGGCAAAGGCCGCGGTCGGCGCGAGCGCGCTGGCACTCAGGGCCAGGACGGCGGAAAGGGCCAGGAGGGTGCGTGGGGAGCGGTACTGCATTGTTCGGTTCTCCATCTTGTTCGGACGCCTGGGGGCGCCTCATGGGTTCGATGCCGCCACGATGCCGTGCCCGTACGCAGCCAGCGTGGACCGAAGATGGAGGTTGCGTGGAGAAGCAGCCCGACCCGTCAGGCGTTCGGCCAGTCCCGTACGTAGCGCAGCTGATCAGGCATGGTCAGCGTGTGTCGTCGGGCGGAGTGCACACGCTCGATAGCGGTGTCGGCGTCCAGACCGGCCTCTCGCAGCAGGCACGCGGCGGTCATGCCGGTGCGGTCGAGGCCGCCGCGACAGGCGATCGCCAGCGTCTGGCCCGAGCGCACGCGAGTCGACAGTTGCACGAGGAGGGCGCGGTAGGCGTGGTCGTCGGTGGGCACCTGGGGGTCGGCGATGGGGAAGCGGATGAGCTCCACGGCGTGCGCGTCCAGGACGTCAGCCAGGTCGGGCACACGACAGCGATCGAGTTCCTTGTCCTCCACGTGAAGCAACACGACGTCGACGCCCGACTCAGCCAGGTGAGCCGCATCGCTCTCCAGGTCCCGCCAGTGAGGACCTGTGTAGTAGCCCAGATAGCGCTTGCCGGGCAGGAAGGTCATGCCCACGCGACCTCCGGCTCGCCCCAGGTCGCTGCCGGCAAGGTCGAGCATGTCCACCCGCAGCGGCTTTCGCGTCGATGTGCGCCAGGGCTTGCCGTCCCATTCCGACGTGTCCGTCTCCACCAGGCGGTCGACCAACTCCTGCGGGATGTGGCGGTCGCGCAAGCCACGGCGCCAGGCCGCGGGGATGGCATCGATGCCGAACCAGGCCCCGGCCAAGCCGCCGGCGATGGCGGCGGTGGTGTCGGTGTCATCGCCGTACTGCACGGCTGCCGTGACGCAGGACACGTAGTCCGGGGCAGTCGCGAAGGCATCCCACGCGGACCAGAAGCTGTCGACCACGCGGCCGCATCCGGAGCGCCCAGTCCAGGCCACGAAGGCATCGAGCGCGGCCAGCGCGTCCGCCGGCTCGGCGGCCTCCTTCGACCGGGGCAAGCCGGACCGTTCGAGGCTGGCGCGCAGCGTAGCCACGGTTTCGGCGAGCATGCGCTCACGATCCCCGGCGCCCTGCAGCACCCGGCGCACGAGCAGCGCATGGAGCGCACAGGCGATCTGCGCCTCGGCGCTGCCGTGCGTCACGCGCGAAGCTCGCACCGCCTTGTGGGCGAGATCGTCGTCATCGATGTCACGAAGCACCAGCGCGAGCGGCAGGATCCGCATGAGCGAGCCATTGCCCTTGGCGCCGACCTCGCCGGCCTCCTCGGGCGGCGTGCCGGCGCGGAGTGCGTGGAGCGCCTGCGAGGTCGAGACACCGACATCGAACACGAGCGACCCGGGCGCGTAGGCACCCTCATCTCGCCAACGGAGCGCCCGCCGTGCCTGGTCGGCCGAGTCAAAGCCGCACTCGAGCAACGAATTGAGCAACGCCAGCATCAGGGCGCCGTCATCGCTCCACGTTCCAGGCGGTTGGTCGTGCGTGCCGTAGCCGCGCCACTCCACCGTGTCGATGTCGGCGGCATCCTTGAACTCGTAGGGCACGCCCAGAGCATCCCCGCACAGGTGGCCATAGACGGCGCCCTCGAGGCGTTCAGGCAAGAGCATCCGATCGACTCTCCGATGTGACCGCCACACCTGGCGGATGGCCCGGCGCCATGGAGTGCGCCGCAGCCGCTCCACGAAGACCGCGCCGTCCGACGGCCTGTCGACTCCGTTCACCAGATGAGCAGCCTGGCTGGCCGAACCCGCAGCCTAGACCTCGCCCGGAACCTGGCGCAGCAGCCGGCAGGTGGCGCCGAAGAACTTGTGGAAGCCATCAGACGTCTTGCCGTACCAGAGCGGACAGCTCACCAGTGCCGTGATGCCGTTGTCGCGGCAGAACTGGTGGGCCTCCTCCGAATAGCTCCCAGCCCCGAAGTTCTTGTGGATCCAAACCTTGTCGATGCCAGCCGCTTTGCAGTCCTGCGCCACCGCCAGCGATGCCCTGGGGTTCGTCGCGATGACGACGGCATCCACGCCACCGGGGATGTCCTTGACGCTGTGGTAGCAGGTGTCACCCATGATCGTGTCGGCGTTGGGGTTGACCGGGAAGACCTCGAAGCCACGCTCCTTGAAGCGCGAGTAGATGCCGTTGCTGGCGTGGCTGCCACCGGCTTGTCGAGAGACGCCCGCGACGGCGATGCGCTTCTGGGATAGGAACTCGTCGACAGCCTGGTCGATCGTCGCCATGGTCACTCTCCTGCCTGCTGCATTCGGGCGTCCGCGATCACCGCGCGGACGCGGCTAGGCTCAGGATTGACGACCTGAGAGCGACGAGACAGTGCCGTTGAGCCCGCGTGCGCCGTACGGTTGGCCGGATGTCCGAGGTTGGCCATCCGCTATCGTGAGCCCAACGCCGTGACGTCCGGCTTGACCGGGCAAGGAGGAGGAACGTCTTGCGCTCGCTGCTGAGATACCGTGCTGCTATTCGCCATGGGGACCATCGTCAGCATCAAGATCACCGGAATCGTGGTGGCGCGGCAGCGCGACGAGGGCAACCAGGTCAGTGACGAGTTCCGACGCCTCGTGATCATGGACGGAACCACGTTCACCAGTCGCTCAGGCGGCCTGCGTCGCGCCGAGATGTGCGTACTCATGGGCGGCGCCAAGCTCGACCTGCGAGAGGCCGTGCTCGATCCCGCGGGCGCCCGCATCTCGCTCGAGAACACGCTCGGGGGCCTGGCCGTCATCGTGCGGGATGACTGGGCAGTGACGGTCAAGGAGGTGCTCGTCGGCGGTGGCGAGGTCAACATCGATGTGCCCGACCCGGACGACCTGCCGGCCACTGCGCCCAAGCTGAGCATCGACGTGCTGACCCGCCTCGGCGCCACCCGGATCACGACGCGCGACGACGGCTTCTAGCTGGATCCTTCCGGTAGCTCGACGCCGACCGGATCGAGGCCCAACTCACCCGCGAACGCCTCCGCCATAGCCCGGTATCCAAGGACGTTGGCATGGCGGTCAGGCCCCGACGGTGGCGGGTCACAGAGCCACGTGCGCTCGCATAGCAGCGCCAGGTTCCGGGGCACCTCGCCGAGCCCACCCATGGGCACCAGCGTGTCCCAGTCGTCGATGTCGAACGCAGCCGCGACGTCTGCGACCGGGATGCCGGCCGCGCCGTACACCTCTGCCAGCGCCTCGTTGACCATCTCGATCGCCACCACCGACTGGCCCGCGGTTACGCGCGTGGACTCATCGAACCAGAGCGTCAGAAAGGGGTCGTAGATGTTCATGCCCGCGATGGGCGTGTCCGGCGCGGCTGCCTGCAACTCGTCGAGGATGGACGGCAGGCGACGCTTGATGTTGTCGATACCGGCGAAGACGCAGAGCGGGCTGTCATCGCAGGGGAAGTCGTTGAAGCCGATGTCGATGGTGATGAAGGCCAGCTCATCGCGATGGGCATCGATGAAGGCCAGCGCCTCGTCAAGCTGGCTGCCGTGGGGATAGGAGCAGCGCGGATAGTCCTCGCGGATGAGTTCGGTATTGGAGCCCGGGCAGGCCAGGTTCACCAACTGCAGGTCGGGGTACTGCCCCCGCGCCATCAGCCACAACTGGTCGGGATAGCTGGCCCGGGTGCGGTGGTCATCTCCGGGGTCTCCGATGGGCTGATAGCCCGCGGCGAGCGAATCCCCCAGGGCGAGGTACCAGGTGGGCCCGTCGGCGTACTCCACCGCCGGATCGGCTGCGGCCGCCGTGGGGGTCACGAGGGCGATGGCGAGGAGAGCCGGAATCAGTGCGCGCATATCCACCTCCGCGCGGAGCGTCCGTCCACCCGAACCGGAGCGGCAAGTGCCGAAAGGCCCGCCATCGCACATGGAACCCAGCGAGGCGTGCCGGCGCACGTAGTAGATAGAGGCGTCGCGCGAGTGCGGCGCCAGAGACCATCGGGGCGACGCGTGGTGCATCGCGCGGAGCCCCGGACCCGCGCCAGCACCCGGCCGACGTCACCGGTGCACGCGAACCACGACCGAAGGGGGTCTACTCATGTTGTCATCCATCAGCGCGATCACACGTCACGCACTCCTCGCCACACTAGTGGCGGTACTCGGCCTCAGCTCCGTCGCAGCCGCTGCCGCTTCCACCCTCGATGAGCTGGTCGCCCTGAACCTGCGCGCCTGGTCGGGCGAACCGGAGCTGCTCGCCGAGACCTATGCTCCCGATGGGGTCCATACGGCGACCTTCTACGACCGCACCAACGAGTACGTCGGACCCGATCAGATCGCCGCGGTCGCCGGATACGGCGGTGGCCCCGAGATGGTCGGCCCGCGGATCGACATCAAGCTCGACGAGATTGGCTGGCGCTGGGCCAGCTTCCTCTCGCTGGGCGGTGGCACTGCCTGCCTGTGGCATGCCGTCGACGGGCGGATCGTCCGCCACGACTGCATGGTTCCCGAGAACAGCTACCAGAGCCGGCCGGCGGCTGACGTGACGACCGATCCGGACACGCTGGCAGCCATCGCCGAGCTCGATGCGCGACTCATCGCAGCTTGGGGCCGGGAGAGCAGCCTCGAGGCACTCGAAGCGGTCTACGCGCCCGATGCCGTCCACACCGCGCGCTACCTCAACACCACCCGGACCTATACGGGCCCCGCGGAGATCGCCTGGGTCGCCCTCTACGGCGGCTCCATCGAAGCGATCGGGGACATCGTCGCCTTCGAGGCGCCTCCGGGCGAGCTCGCCTGGGCGGGGGTCGGGACGGTCGCCGGTGGGACGGTCTGCCTCTACCATGCCGTCGATGGCATGGTCACGCGCCACGACTGCGTCCTGCCCATCCGCGGGTGACACCGGGGGACGCCGGGGCCCCGCGCATGGTTGCCGGGGCCTCGTCCCGTCCGCCGCCGAAATCGGAACCCTGCCGCGATGGACACCGCACGTACGATTCAGTGGCAGCGCCGTCGGCGGTGCCCATCGCGTGGGGGAGCATGTGGACGACCAGATGGTGGCCCAGGCTCAAGGGGGCGATCGGGACGCGTTCGAGCGGATCGTGAACGTCTCGTTCGACCGATGCCACGGCGTGGCCATGCGACTGCTGCGTGACCGACAGGCCGCGGAGGATGCGGTCCAGCAAGCGATGGTGAACATCTGGCGTGATCTGCCCCGCCTGCGCGACCCATCGCGCTACGACGCCTGGTCGTACAAGCTGCTCCTCCGCGCCTGCTACGCGGAGTACCACAAGACTCCCCGCTGGATGCCTACCATCGGGGAGAGCACTACGGGCGAGCCGCGCGCCGGTGACGACTACGGAGCCGTCATCGACCGGGACCAGCTGGAGCGCGGCTTCCGACGCCTCTCGATGGACCACCGAGCCGTTGTGGTGCTGCATCACTACCTGGACCTGCCCCTCGATCAGGTTGCTAGCGTCCTCGAGGTCCCCGTGGGGACCGTCAAGTCGAGACTCCATCGCGCCCTCGCCGAGATGCGATCGGCCCTGGAGGCCGATGCCCGAGCGGTCCGGTTCGATGGCACGATCCAAAGGCCCCGCTACCGAACCTCGCCTTCCACAGGTGAGCGGAGGCCGGTCCGATGACCACGCGCGTGCCGGACGATCGGGACATGGGCGAGGTCATGCGCAGCTGGACGCTGGATGAGGACGAGCCCACGGCGGACCGGAACAGGCAGATCGACCGCATCATGGGACGCGTCGACGAGACCCGGCAACGGCGCCGACTGTGGCCACGGAACCCTTTCGAGCACCGCGCGATGCACCGCGTGACCGGTACCGGTGACACGATGGGCTCGACGTCGTCGACAGTGGGGGCGATCGCCGTCCTGACGCCGCTGCGGGCGATGGCAGCGCTGGCGATCCTCGTGCTCGTCGGTTCGATGCTGCTCTACGCAGCCGCGCGCGTCCCACCGCCACTGCTGATGCCTGGCGCTGCCGCTTCCACCCTCGATGAGCTGGTCGCCCTGAACCTGCGCGCCTGGTCGGGCGAACCGGAGCTGCTCGCCGAGACCTATGCTCCCGATGGGGTCCATACGGCGACCTTCTACGACCGCACCAACGAGTACGTCGGACCCGATCAGATCGCCGCGGTCGCCGGATACGGCGGTGGCCCCGAGATGGTCGGCCCGCGGATCGACATCAAGCTCGACGAGATTGGCTGGCGCTGGGCCAGCTTCCTCTCGCTGGGCGGTGGCACTGCCTGCCTGTGGCATGCCGTCGACGGGCGGATCGTCCGCCACGACTGCATGGTTCCCGAGAACAGCTACCAGAGCCGGCCGGCGGCTGACGTGACGACCGATCCGGACACGCTGGCAGCCATCGCCGAGCTCGATGCGCGACTCATCGCAGCTTGGGGCCGGGAGAGCAGCCTCGAGGCACTCGAAGCGGTCTACGCGCCCGATGCCGTCCACACCGCGCGCTACCTCAACACCACCCGGACCTATACGGGCCCCGCGGAGATCGCCTGGGTCGCCCTCTACGGCGGCTCCATCGAAGCGATCGGGGACATCGTCGCCTTCGAGGCGCCTCCGGGCGAGCTCGCCTGGGCGGGGGTCGGGACGGTCGCCGGTGGGACGGTCTGCCTCTACCATGCCGTCGATGGCATGGTCACGCGCCACGACTGCGTCCTGCCCATCCGCGGGTGACACCGGGGGACGCCGGGGCCCCGCGCATGGTTGCCGGGGCCCGACCGAGAACCTGACTGCGGCCGGCTGGTCGAAGCCGGGGTCGCTACTCGGCCGGTGGCTCGGACGTGGGGGCCTCCACAGCGGGGCTCTCATCGGCCATGGCTGCGTCGCGCTTGAAGAAGAGCTGCCATTCAAGGTCGCCATCGCCCGCGACCGAGACGACGATGGGTGCGCTCGGCATGGTCACGCCGAAGGAGGTGAAGTCCACCGGCAACGTGCCCACCACCACGACCACGTCACCGACGCGTTGACCGGTCAACTCCAATGTGACGTCCTCGCTGACGTCGCGGATGGTGATGCTGCCGGGCAGTGACGCCGTGAAGGGCTCGCCCTCCACCGGCACCGCGCCCAGGTCCAGGGGCCCACTCGATGTGAACATCGCAGTCGGAAACTCACCGGTGCCGAGCGCGCGCTGGATAGCGTCGTCGCGGCGAGGTCGGTCGCTGATGATGGCGGAGAGGTCGGCCTCGATGGTGGCGCTCTCGATGACCGAGCCGGCCGCTTGGAGCGCGCCGCTCACCGCTGGCGTCCGGCCCACCGCATCGACCTCGCCGCCGGGATCGAGCACCTCGGCCACGCGGAAGCCGACCCAGGAGCTGCTGAAGTCGGCGAAGTCTCCGATCTCGGTGTCGATGGTCCAGGTGCCATCGATGTCGTCGGCCGTGGGCTGCTCGGTCGCGGGCTGCTCGCTGGCGGGCGCTGCGGACTCCTGGGCGTAGGCCGTGGCAGTGCCCGATAGGAGGGCAGCCCCAAGGGCGATGGCGGCCACGCTCGACAGGCGCAGGCTACGAAGGGGCTCGATGGGGACGGCTCGGACCTTGCTCACGGCGATCTCCTCGTGGGGTCGGGTGGAGAGGCGCAGCATATCCGCCTTCGCTGACCGGAGTGTTGTCGTCGATGGCCCGTCGGATCGCCGCACGATCCGTCACCTTAAGGGTCAGCCGGTCGTGCCCACGATGGCCTCCCACCGGCGGTAGAGCCGCGCCAGATCTTCCCGACCCGCGACCGCGTTCATGACGCCGTACGTGCCGGTTCGTTCGTCGGTCCAGCGCAACAGCGCGGTACCGCCATCGGAGACGTAGCAGAGATACTCCCCATGCAGCCAGACGTCCCGGCCGGGCCGACCATCGGCGCAGGGCAGGGTGCGCATCGGTGCGACCGAGTCCGCGTCGTATGTGCGCCACGTCCAGTAGCCATCGAGCCGGTCGAGACGCCGGAAGCGGAAGAGGGCGACATAGTCGACCGTGGGGTCGAACTCCGTCTCGAGTGCGTCGAAGATGACCGCAGCCACGGCTCCGGACTCGAAGGGGTCGAAAGCCGCCCCGGCCGGGCTCTTGCGGTAGGGCTCCCAGCTGGCACCCTCGATGGTGGCCCCGAGTTCACGCTCGATGGCCCGTATCGAGGGCCGCGGCGTCGGCTTCGGCCCCTGGTCGGGAGTCGCGCCGGGCACCGGGAACAACGAGGCCTGCCAGCTCGGTCGCGCGGGGGCATCACCGGCGTGGAGCATCTCCAGCCAGCTCTCGTCAGTGAGTCGGTCGGACGTCGGCCAGGGGAACTCGTAGTAGGAATAGACGCCACCGGACGCCACCGCGAAGCGACCTGCATCGTCGGGCACGATGACGAAGATGCGGTCGACGTAGCCGGTGCCGATCTCCAGTACCTCATCGGTCCGGGACACCGGGTCAAGCCCGCGCATGATGTCGGCGATGATGGCCGCGTCCTCGTCGAGGGCGTCGCCGTCAGAGCCTGGCCGTGCCGCTCCGCTCCGTGCCCACACCCGTTCCAACTCGGACCCGATGAAGCGCAGCCAGTCGTTGTCCTCATCGGAGATGGGCGCCCCTGCCAGCTCGTCGGTGGCGATACGGGCCAGACGATCGACCAGGTCGATGTAGTCACGCAGCAGCTGGCCCTGCTCGCGGAGCAGGAGGCCGCGGTCATCAAGCCCTGCGCGCATCAGCTCGGCCATCGCCGACAGCCGCCCGAAGGGCACCGGATCTGGCTCGACCCAGTTGCGTACGGGGCGTGGCATCGGCCCACCGCCCGTATCGCCAAAGGCCTGCTTGGTGTAGAGGATGGTGTCGTGCTTGAGTTCCGCGTAGGAGCCGAAGCCGGTCTGCTGGGACTTGACGGCCCACGCCCCGCTGCGCATGAAGTCGGGGAAAGCCTCGCCGCGCGGCAGCCACATCGGCTCCACCGCTGCCAGCCAAGCGTCGTAGACGGTGCGGCCCCAGGCCTCGTCGGGGCGCGCCGCCACCGCCGCGCGCATGGCAGCCATCTGCTCGGGGTAGTTGGCCTTGGCGGTCTGGCCGGCAGCGTCCTGGATGGCCAGCGCGACGTCCGAGCCGAAGGCCGCCGCGACATCGAGCGGCGAGCCCATCACTCGCGGATCCGTCTGCGTGCCCACGTTGGGACCGACGAGCTGGTCGAGGATCCACGAATCGAGCACGAAGCGCGTGCCCATCAGGCGCACCGACGGTCGCTCCGGGTCGACCTGCACCGCCCGCTCGCGCAAGAGGGCCTCGGCGACCAAGAGGAGCGTGGCGTCGTCGGCAGCGAGCAGTGGGTCGGCCCAGGCGCCGGGATCGGCCGCCTCCACGGCCGCGGCCAACTCGAATGGCGTGTAGTCGTCGGCGGCGCCCACCAGGAAGGCACTAGGCTCGAAGACCTGGCGCCACAGCTGCTCGAGCTCCGGGTCGCCGACGAGCGTCCGAGCGGCCAGCAGACCCAGGCGCAGGCCATCGGTCTCACCCACGATGCTGCGGTCGGGCATGCGCGATCCGGGCACCAGGAAGGCGTGCTGGCCGAGGACGGACATGGCCACGAAGTATCGGGTGAGGTCCTCGTTGCGCGTGTAGTGGCCGCGTGGCGTGAAGAGCGAGTAATCGGTCCTGGTGCCCAGCGTGGGCGATTCGGTGTAGGCGGTATGGGCCTTGATCAACTCGACCTCAGCCTTGGCGCGCTGGCTCAGCTTCCCGCTGGGCACCCCCAGGATGGTCGCGGTCGCGGCCAGCAGGTCGTGCACACGGGCGGCCTCGTCGGCGAGCGCCGTCCCGGCCAGCTCGTCCTGCTGCTGCGCGCCGTTCCGGAGCATCCCGCTGACAAGTCCTTCGAGCGCCGGCAGCAGCCGCTTCTGTTCGATATCCCGCAGGATCTTGTCGAAGATGAGGTGCCACGCGTGGTAGGCGGCGTCGGTGGTGACGAACACCGGGGTGCCAGCGCCGTACTGATCGGCATAGGCCTCGTGGAAGAGACGCAGCTTCGAGGGGACGATGACGAAGCCCTGCTCCGCCAGCCGCTCCCGGGCACCGGGCGGAAGTTGCTCGTTGACGTGAGGACTGATGCGTACCTCGGCCAGCGACTTGGGTGTCGCCGGGCCCGCATAAGGCGCCGTATCGTCGAGGAGCGGCACCACCTCGTAGTGGCCGAAGTCGGCCCCAGCAGAGGGTAGGTCGTCAGCCGCTGCCGCCGTGCCGGCGGCGGAGATGAGCAATGCACCGGCCAGTGCCAGGCTGATCGCTCGGGACGGTGCGGTCATCGACATCTCCTCCCCACGTTCAGCGAACCACCACCATGATATGGCCCCGCGTCAGCCGCCATCCAGCCACCATCCAGCGGCGACCCATCGGCGCCCACCGTGTACTCGGAGGACCAGCATGACCAGACTCGAACCACTCTCCCTCGACCAGGTCGAAGGGCTCGAAGCCGTGGAGCAGACCTATCAGCGCACCCTCGGCTTCGTGCCCAACGGGTTGCGCATCATGGCTCGCCGGCCCGAGATCGTGCAGGGTTTCATCGCGCTGCGGCGGGCGGTGCTGGATCCGGCCTCGGGTACCGTGCCGGCAGAGTTGAAGAACCTTGTCGCCCACATCGCCAGCCGCACCCACGGCTGCCGGTACTGCCAGGCACATGCGCTCCAGGGAGCCGGTCGAGCCGGCGCCGCTCAGGAGCGCCTGGAGGCGGTCTGGGAGTACCGGACCAGCGACCTCTTCAGCGAGGCCGAGCGGGCCGCGCTGGACTTCGCGGTGCACGCGGCATCAGTGCCGAACCTCGTCACCGATGCCGACTTCGATCGGCTGTGGCAGCACTGGGATGAGGGCCAGGTCGTGGAGATCCTGGCGGCCGTTTCCCTCTATGGCTTCCTCAACCGCTGGAACGACTCCCTGGCGACGCCGCTGGAGGAAGGCTCAGCGGCCGCGGCCGAAGCGGCCCTCGGTGACAAGGGCTGGACCCGCGGCAAGCACGTGTAGCCGAGCCCGGCTCAGCTTCTGGTCGTCTCCAGGTCGGCGGACAGGGCCGACGCCGGCAGGGACATCTCCTCGTCGGTCATGCCGGCCTCGGTGGCACCGGTCATGATCGCCACCGCTTCTGACATCGAGTGCGACTGCGGCGTCACGACCGCGGCGCGCCGGCCGAGACGGTGGATGTGGATACGATCCGAGACCTCGAAGACGTGCGGCATGTTGTGGCTGATGAGGATCACCGGGATGCCCCGGTCTCGGACGTCACGGATCAGCTGGAGCACCTTCTGTGACTCCTTGACACCCAGCGCGGCGGTGGGCTCGTCCATGATGACGACGCGCTGGCCGAAGGCGGCCGCCCTGGCCACGGCCACGCCCTGGCGCTGGCCACCCGACAGCGTCTCGACCGCCTGGCTCATGTCCTGGATGGTGAGGAGCCCAAGGTCGGACATCTCCTTGCGAGCAGCCTCCCGCATGCCGCTGAGGTCAAGCATGCGGAAGACCGAGCCCAGGATGCCCGGCTTACGCCGCTCGCGACCCAGGAAGAGGTTGGTGCCGATGTCCAGCGCCGGGCAGACCGCGAGCGTCTGATAGACCGTTTCGATGCCCGCGGCCATCGAATTGCCCGGCGATTGCATGTGGACCTGCTGGCCATCGAGGTAGATCTCGCCCTCGTCCGGGATGACCGCGCCACTGAAGCACTTGATGAGCGTCGACTTGCCGGCACCGTTGTCGCCGATGACCCCCAGCACCTCCCCCGGATAGAGCTCGAGGTTGGCGCCATCGAGAGCGACGACGCGTCCGTAGGCTTTGACCAGACCCTTGGCCTGGAGGACGGGCGTCGGGATGTCGTTGGTCGCGGCCACGCTCATGCGCTCACCCTCCGGATCCACTGGTCGAGTGTCACGGCGACGATGACGAGCACGCCGATGGTGAAGTCCTGCCACAGCGGGTCGAAGCCGGCCAAGCTCAGCCCGTTGCGAGCCATGCCCACGATGATGGCGCCGAGCAGGGTGCCGATGACCACACCCCGGCCACCGAACAGGCTGGTGCCGCCGATGACGACGGCGGTGATGGTATCGAGGTTGTAGCTCAGGCCGACCTGCGGGCTGGCCGCGCCGACCCGGCCGATGAGGAACCAGGCACCGATGCCGTAGATGAAGCCGGCCACCGCATAGACCGAGACGAGCACGCGATTGACCTTGATACCGGTCAGGCGTGTGGCCTCAGGGTCGTCGCCGGTCGCGTAGATGTGGCGACCCCAGGCGGTGTAGCGCAGGACGTAGGCCATGATCCCGTACATCACGATCATGCCCAGCGATGCGTACGGGATGGGCGTGTTGACGAACGGCACCTCGATGGTGCCGTCCCTGCCGGCCAACGCGGTCAGGATTGGGTCCATGTCTCGTCCGCGGATGGTGGTCGAGGCCGAGACGTACAGGTTCAGCGCGAAGAAGATGCTGAGCGTGCCCAGGGTGACGATGAACGGCGGCAGCCTTAACCGAGTGATGAGCAGGCCGTTCAGCAGGCCGCACGCCGTGCCGAAGCTGAACCCGACCAGCAGGGCGGCGATGCCCGGAACGCCGAAGTCCGCTGACAGCTTGGCCATGATGACCGAGACGAAGACCGTGATGGCACCGACAGAAAGGTCGATGCCGGCGGTCAGGATGATGATCGTCTGCCCGATGGCCAGCGTACCCACGACCGTGACCTGCTGGATGATCAGGCTCATGTTGAAGGGCTGGAGGAACCGGTCGGACATGAGGCTGAACGCGACCAGCATCATGAGCAGGACCAGCAGCGGTCCGAGTGCCGGGTAGCGGTGCAGGATGCGCTGGACGCGCTGCAGCGCCGTCGAATGCTGCCGCTCGTGTTCCGAGATCTCGCCCGCGACGGCTGCGGCGGTCAGCTCGGCCCGGATGGCATCGTCGCTGCCGTCCTCGTGGCCGCTCATACGGTGCCCCTCATCGAGTCTCCCTTCCCGATCGTGGCTGCTTCAGGGGTGCGCTGTGCGCGTGCATGATAGTGAGATAGCGGGGTGGCCGCTCGGCCACCCCGCTATCGGGTTCTCGTGGTTAGCGCGGGACTACGCGCTGCCCCAGCAGTTCTCGAGACCCCAGGTGCTGTCCTCGGAAGGGACGCCTTCCTGCGGGTCGTTGGTGATGAGCTCGACACCCGTGTTGTAGATGTCGTTGCCCTCGACGTAGTAGGGGCTGTCCTGAGGCTTGGGAAGCTCACCGGTCATGGCGTTGCGCACGGCCCAATCGACGCTGAGCTCGGCCATGCGGGACGGGAACTGCATGGACGTGGCATCGATGATGCCGTTCTGCAGGTCGGTCACGCCGGCGCAGCCGCCGTCCACCGAGAGGACGAGCACGTCGTCGGCCGTCTTGCCGGCCGCCTCGAGGGCCTGCATCGCGCCAGCTGCGGTGGGCTCGTTGATGGTGTAGAGGACATTGATGTCCGGGTTCTTCTGGAGCAGCAGCTCCATCGCCTGGAGACCACCCTCCTGGTTGCCGTGGCCGATCTCCTGGCCGGCGATGCGGGGGTCGGTCTCGTCGCCCCACATGTTGATGTCACCGACGTCGACGCCGAAGCCCTGCAGGAAACCCTGGTTGCGCTGCACGCCGACGATCGGCTGGGACGGGTCGATATTGATGAGGCCGATGACGGCGTCCGCTGCGGCGTCGCCGAGCTTGGCCTTGGCCCACTCGCCGATGAGCAGACCGGCCTGGAAGTTATCCGTGGCGAAGGTCATGTCGACGGCATCGGCCGGATCGGTCTTGGTGTCGACGGCGATGGTCATGAGGCCCGCTTCACGTGCCTGATCGATGGCCGGCGTGACACCGGCGTTGGCCGGCGCGATGATGATGGTGTTGGCGCCACGGGAGATGGCGTTCTCGATGCAGGTGGTCTGGCCCTCGGGATCGGGTCCTGGACACCCCAGCAGGCGTGCAGGTTGGCTCCGAGCTTCTCGGCCTCTGCGGTCGCAGCGTTGATCTGCCAGACCCAGAACGGGTTGATGTTCTCCTTGACGATGTACTCGATGTCCACGCCGGTGCCGTCGAGCGCCATGTCACTGGCGGCAGGCGACTCGTCCTGAGCCACCACGGCGGCACCGCCGAGGGCCCCTGCGGACAGCGCCACGGTCGCGGCGATCACGGTCAGCCGCATGAAGCGGCTTCGGGAAAGGGTCATCGCTTGAACGAGCCTCCTTGTCTCCTCAGACTACCTTGGTGGCAGCCTCCTCCCGCTGTCGTCCGACAACGTTGTCTCGCACGTTAGTCCTTGGTCGAGGGCGATGTCAACCGCAACCGCGTTCGTTGTCGAGGGACAGCGAAATCGTCACACCTGCGGGGACATCGACATTGTCACTCTCGGATCCACGGACGCGCGGGCGGTGATGGACGCGACGCTCGAGGCACAGCGCTGGTCGCTGTGCTGGTTCGCTCGTGGGGTGGGTCAAGTGACCCCGGCACCTCGACACCTCGGCGCCATGGCGCCGGCTATTAATGGATCACTGACTCGGGCCACGCAGGCCACGGGTGCTACGCCGTCCCGGGTCGTTCGACAATGTAACCAGGGTTGTTGCGGTGCCATCGATGTCCTATGGTTCGGACGATGGCGTACACCAGGCAGACAACGTTGTCAGCAGGCCGGGATGGCTGGGCCCAGCACCGCCGCGCCACCATGCGCGACGTCGCGGCATTGGCCGGCGTCAGCATCAAGACCGTGTCGCGGGTGGTGAACGGTGAGGCCGGGGTTTCCGTGGACCTGGTCGCGCGGGTCGAACGTGCAGCACGCCAGCTGGACTATCGGCCGGACCTGACCGCGGCCAACCTGCGGCGGGGCCGTCACACCGCCACGCTGGGCTTGATGCTGAAGAACGTTGCCAATCCCTACTCGGGCGCCGTCCACCGCGCCATCGACGACGCCGCCAGCGAGCGTGGCCTGGCTGTCCTCACCACCAGCCTCGACGAGGACCCCATGCGCGAGCGTGACGTCGCGCGCGCCATGATGCAACGACGGGTCGATGGCCTCGTCATCGTGCCCACCAGTACCGACCAGTCCTATCTGCGAGCTGACATGCTGGCCGGCCTGGCCACCGTCTTCGTCGACCGACCCCCCAACTTCCTCGATGCCGACACGGTGCTGGCGACCAACCGCGAGGGCGCCCATGGGGCTGTGATGCATCTCATCGATGCGGGACACCGCCACATCGCCTTCCTGGGAGACCTTCGCGACATCGCGACTGCGAGCGATCGTTACCAGGGCTACGTCGCTGCCTTGCGCAGTGCAGGACTCGATGTCGATCCCCGACTCGTGCGCCGGGACCTTCACGCCCGCGAGGCCGCGCAACAGGCTACGGAAGATCTGATACGACTGCCGGCCGACGTGGGGCCGACGGCCCTGTTCGCGAGCCAGAACCTGGTCACCATCGGCGCCATCCACGCCCTTCACGAACGTGGCCTGCAGCACCGCGTCGCGCTGGTCGGCTTCGACGATATCGAGTTGGCAGGCATGCTCGATCCGGGTGTGACGGTGGTCGCCCAGGATCCCTACGCCATCGGTCGGACCGCGGCCGAACTCCTCTTTGCCCGGCTCGATGGCTACAGCGGCCCCAGCCAGCACCGCACCATCCCGACTCGACTGGTTGTCCGCGGCTCCGGCGAGATCGCCACCCAGCGAGGCAGGGGGCGGTCACCGTTGACGTCGCGCTAGCCGAAGTCGTCGAGGAAGCCCTGGTCGAGGGCGGCCCGGGCGGCCCCTGCGCGCCATGGCCCCGATTCATAGAGGTCGCACCCAGCTGATCGCGCGATCGGACGCTCAGGCGCTCGCCCGCCCCAGTAGTGCCGCGTGCTCGGGCGCACCCAGCGGCGGGTGCGAAGGGGGGCCGACGTGCGTGTCCGTGGTGCATCCGAGTTCGCCAGCCGATGCCGGTCGGCCTCGTCACGCAGACGCTGGCTGTGATCACTCGCGAGGGAGCGCATCTGGAAATCGTTCATCGTGGTGCTCCTGTCCTGCGTGGCTGGGGGTCGCCGCTGCTGACCAGGACGATGGCCCTAAAGGGCTGACGGGCACATCACGAGAACTCGGTAGTCGGGGGGGGTCGGACCCTTCATTCTGGGCAACGGCCTCTTCAGTCGCAACCGGTGCAGGGGCGGCGGAGCCCAGGGGCTCGCTCGATTCCAGGGGCGGTCCGAGCGTCAGCAAGGGGACCTGCAGCACGGGACCACCGTCTCGCCTGGAGCGCGACCGTCAGCAGGACTGGCGCCACCGCTCCTCAGCCTGGTGTGCGGCCGGACACCGAGCCCAGTCTTGCACGATGGCGAGCCAGTTCGTGTACCCAGACTTCGAGGAGAATGCCGATGATCGGCACGATGGCAACGAGATACCCGAGGCTTGCCCATCGATCGAAGAAGAGCACGACTAGGTAGATCGCCAGCCCACTTGCCACCGCCATCCACCACTTGTGGAGGAATGCGGCGCCGATGGCGACCGGTATGGCCAACACGCGTGCCGCCGGGAAGTTGAGCGCGTTCTGCGGCACGGGATGGACATCTTGCGCCATGGAGAATGACCTCAAGACCGAAACCGGGGCCGAGAAGAGCAGGATCGGCAGCCAGATGACGACCGAGGAGACAACCAGCGACCCAAGCCCAGCGATCCCCCCGACACCGATGACGCCCGGATACCAGGCGAACGCATAGGGCTTGAATCCGGCGGCCACAGCGATCAGCACCGCACCCAGCCATGGTCGATATCGCAGCGCCAGGAGCCCTGCGGTGATGAAGAACCCAGGCGTGACGTCGTTAGTGCCAACGACCGTGAACCCGACGACGAATGCATACGTCGCGTAGATGACCAACGTGTACCAGCTGCCCATCAGCGCGATGAGCACCATCGTCCCGATCGACGCAGCGATCTCGCCCCACACACCGGCAAGCGACCACAGCAACATGATCGGGCCATATGGGTACGGCGCTCCCGCCGGATCCGATTGGCGAACGGGACTCCCCAAGGGTCGCCGCCAGCCAGAGCCAGGTCAGCCGCAGCTCGGCTGACTGCCAACTGGTCTGCACTACAGCAGAAGTCCACGGAAACGATACGAAGCCAAGCCCCGCCTGCGATCACGACCGCCGCATAGGCCCAAGGGCGACCGCGCACGACGAGGGCGACCGGCACCGCGGCCAGCGCGAGGAATGCCTCTGGATGCCCACCGACGGCTGCGATCCCGGCCGAGATGAGACACAACATCGCATACACGGCGGTCACGGTGAATCCCGATCTGCCGGCAAGGCGCGATGGGGCGTGGACACGGAACGTCTCGACGCGATCCATGTTGCTCCGCTGGGGAATCACGTCTCAGCAGTTGGGATGTCGTGGATGAGCGATCGTCGTTGCCAACGCACCAGGGCATTCTCCCGCAGCGAGGACCGATGGGGAGTGGCCGATCCGCAGGATCGCGGGCGAGATGCCAGTGGCGAAGTCGTGTCCTGACCTGTGTGCGCCCTATGGGTGCTGCTGCCGGCTGGCGTCAGTCCACGAGGGGCAACAGCGATGGCGCGGGTGATGACCACGGCGGCTGCAGTGTCGTGAGTGGCACCTGCAGCACCGGACTGCCGGCTCGCGCGGCACCATGGCCATCCCGGTCGCTGGCGTCGAACAGCAGCATCCAGTCGCCACCGGATGCCGGCGTAGCGACATCGACGCTGACCACGACAGACTCGCCCGGCGCCAGCTGCGGGATCGCGACATCGCCGGCCGATCGACCTTTGCGGATGCGGCCGATGTAGTGCTCGGGCGCGGGGAATGCCGCCGCCCCAAGCCGCCAGCCGCGAATGGCCTCGTTACCCTGGTTGCGCACCTCGATGGCGTAGCTCACGGTCTCGCCCGCTGTGAAGGCGACCTGCGGACCTTCGATCAGCTCGTAACCGACGTGCGTGGAGCGCCGCGCGAGGTACCGGGCGATGGCGTCGTAATAGGCAGCGGCCATGCGCGCACGCACCGCGGGGCGCTTGAGAAGGCGCAACTCTTGCGCATTGGAGAGGAACATGCCCTCACTGAGCACGCCCGGCATCTGCGTGGGCCGGTCGAGGCGCGGAGGGTCGACGCCGCGCAACACGTAGTAGGGATAGATGAGCGTGCCGTGGTCGTAGGGCTGGTAGCCGTCAGCGACGCCCTGGAGAGCGGACATCATCTCTGCCTGGACGATGCGGGCCAGCCGGGCGGAGCGTGCGCCGAACGGCCGCTCATCGAAGTAGTAGGTAGAGGGGCCCCCGACCGACTCGTTGACCGCGATGTTGTTGTGGATGGCGATGAACAGGTCGGCACGTGCGGCGTTGGCGATGTCCGGTCGTGCCGCCAACTCGTCGTCGCCGTCGATCAGGCCGTCGCCGGTGCGCTCGGTCGGCGGCTCGTTGACGAAGGCATCGACGCTGCGCGTCAGGACGACATCCACGCCGGCCGCCTCCAGCATGCGTGCGAGGCGCAGCGCGATGTCGAGGTTGACATCAGCTTCCCGTGTGCCGTCCGCGCCGACGGCACCGGAGATCGGGCCGCCATGACCGGGGTCGACCGCCACGGTGATGAACCCTGGCTGCCGTGGGTAGACGGCCCGATCGGCCACCGTCACCCAGGTCTCAGCCTGTTCACTGCTGTCGTCAGCTTCGGCCGCGTCCGTCGCGGTGGCGGTGGCGACGATGCGATACGGGCCACTGGGAACACGCCGATCGTCGTCGTCCCGTCCAGCCCAGGGTCGTGCCAGGGTGCCCGGATCACGCGCCCCGGAGAAGAGCTCACGGACGAGTCGGCCATCGAAGTCGACCACTTCGAGGCGAAGGTCGGCCGGCTCCCGCAGTTCCACCTGTATCTCGACGCGCGTGCTGTCGCCCGGGATGAGGGGCGATCCGGTAGCGGACACCGTCACCAACGGCGTCGCCGCCGTCGCGGCCGTCGGCGCTGCAAGCGCGAACAGCAGCAGGACGACGATCCCAAGGACTCGCGTATGCATCGGTCTAGCATGCCAGCGATCTGCCCGGATGCAACCGGATGTCCCGGGAGTCGCCCCCGACCGGTGCCGGATGGCCCTACCGAGCACAGGCGAGGTATCGGTATCGTCAGATCCTCATCATGGGCACCTAGTCAAGGAGGCGTGCGATGACCACTGAATCCGTTGGCGACCGCATCATGGTCGACTCCCAGAAGGCGGGCGAACCGCCACGCCAGGGCACCATCCTGGAGATCGTCGAGCACGATTACGGGACCAGCTACCGGGTGGCCTGGGACGATGGACACGAGTCCACCTTCCGCCCCACCGCGGGCACGGTGCACGCCTTGGAACCGGCCGAAGCCGACCAGCCCTGACGCCGCGAGGCCATCCTCCCCGGTGTCATCCCGGCATCAAGATGCCAGGACGACAAGATGCCAGATGTCAAAGGTCCGCACGACGCTGACGGTGGATGAAGCGGTCCTGCGCGCAGTGAAGATCAAGGCCGCGCGAACCGGCCAGGGAGAGAGTCAAGTCATCGAGGAAGCACTGCGCCGGGATCTGGGCATCGATGTGCTGGAGCGTCTGTGGGCCAAGTCCACACTGGACTCTGACGAGGCCGTGGCGCTGGCGCTCGAGGCGCAACACGCAGCCCGACGGCCGTAGCATTGCGGGCCGTCCTCGACACCAACGTCGTCATCGCGGCCCTGCTCTCACCGAGTGGCGCACCGGCAGCCATCACGATGGCTTGGCGGTCCGGCGCGTTCGAGTTGGTGATATGGCCGCTGCTGTGGTCGGAGTTGCGACGCGCCCTCGCATACCCGAAGTTGCGGCGACTCATCGATGAAGTCGAAGCCGTTGCTGTCCTGCGCTGGCTGGAGGAAGCGGCGGTCCACCTCGACGATCCGACCGAGTACCGACTCTCGATCCGCTCGCGCGACCCTGCCGACGACTACCTCCTGGCGTTGGTCGCGGCGGCCGATGCCGTCCTTGTGACTGGCGACGATGACCTGCTCGAGCTGGGCGAGGGGGCGCCGATCCACACACCCCGCAGCTTCGTCGCCTCACTGCGCAAGTAGACGTTCGATGCCCGATCGGCGCGCTACGATCGGCGCACGAACACACACGGAGGGAATGCAAGTGAAGCAGCACAACGTATCCATGCTTGGCACCGGGCTCATCGGCGACTTCTACACGATGACCCTGCATGGACAACGCGGCCGAGATCGCGTCCAGGTGGTCTACTCACGCTCGGCCGAGCGTGGTGAGGCGTTCCGGGCACGTCACGGCGTGCCGGAGTCGACGACCGACATGATGGCCGCCATCGAGCATCCCGATACCGACGTGGTCGTGGTCGCGCTGCCCAACTTCCTCCATGAAGAGGCGGTCACGGCGGTGGCCATGGCCGGCAAGGCCGTGCTGGTCACCAAGCCCCTCGGCCGCAACGCCGCTGAGGCCAAGCGCATGCTCGATGCGGTCGAGAAGGCCGGCGTGTTCGGCGGATATCTGGAAGACCTGGTTTACACACCCAAGTCGTTGAAGGCCATGAAGGCGGTCCAGGACGGGGCCGTCGGCGATGTCACCTGGGTGCGGGCTCGTGAGACGCACCCCGGCCCGCATTCGGCCTGGTTCTGGGATCACCGGCTCACCGGTGGCGGCGCCATCATCGACCTCGGCTGCCACTGCATCGAGATCGCCCGCATCATGGTCGGCAAGGGAAATCGCCCCGTCGAGGTCATGTGCTACGTCGACACGCTGGTGCATCCCATCGATGCCGAGGACAACGCCATCGCGCTGGTGCGCTACGAGTCGGGCGCCATCGGCCAGTTCGAGGTGAGCTGGACGTTCCGGGGCGGCATGGACTTGCGTGACGAGGTCGCGGGCACCGGCGGCACCATCTGGATCAACCACTTCCTGCGCACGGGCCTGGAGATGTTCACCACCGGAGAGGGCGGAGGCGGCTACGTGGCCGAGAAGGCAGAAACGAGCGCTGGCTGGCTGTTCCCCGTCGGCGATGAGGTCTCCGAGCTTGGCTACGTGGACATGTTCAGCGACATGTTCGATTCGATCGATGAGGGCCGCGAGCCCATGGAGACGCTGTACGACGGCTATGTCGTCAACGCCATCATGGACGCCTGCTACCGATCGGGCAGGAGCCGCGCCTGGGAGCCGGTCCAGCTCGATTGGCGTGCCGGCAAGACGGAGCGCATCGCCAAGGAGCCGGAGATCTACGAGGGCCTCGTGGTCATCAAGCGCGAGCTGCTACCGGATGGCCGCTTCAAGCTCATCCTGAAGGATTCCAAGAGCGGCGACTTCAGCGACCGCGTCGTCGCGGGATAGGTCGTCGCGCAGGCAGTCAACTTCCACCGGCGCCGACGCGGTCGGGGCTCCCCGGTCGTCCGGGCCGGTAGTCCGCGGCATCGGCGGGAGCCCGCCGCCGGCACATGGCCAGATGCCAACCTCCGTAGCAGATGGCCAGGTAGCTTGCCGCGGGAGGCCCCGCCTGCCGGGCATGGCTGGGCGGCACAGCAAGGTGCCGAAGTTACGGCAGCGCGGCGACGACCTCGCTGATGTCTTCGACGGTGGAGACGATGAACCAGACGTCCTCGCCACTCGAGATGACGTAGGCCGAGTCGCCAGGGCCGGGGTCGGGCGCCAGGTCGACGCGGGTGACCTCGCGACCGCCGATGGTCTCGGTCTCGATCACCGTGGAATCGTCCACCGGCAGGAGTAGCCGGATCATGGCGTCCTGCACCTGCTCGGCGGGAACACCGGCGATCGAGGCGCCGGCCAGGCTGATGAAACCCGCGTCATCCACACCGGTCGCCTGCGCCACCGAAAGCAGCTGCGCGTCAGCCCCGTTGGCTTCGGCGATGCCCTGCAACTCGGCCAGCACGGCGGGATCGAACTGCGCACCGACCTGGTCGAGCGTGTAGCCGGCCTTCTCCAACTGGTAGCCGGCGGCTTCATCGGGAAGCTGCGCGGCGAGCGCATCGGCAGCCTGCTGGGCAACGCTGGGCAGCGCAGCGGTCGGCTGGGGCGGCAGCTCGACCTGCTCCACGGAAGTCGAGAGGATGCGCACCGGGTCCGCGATCTGGTCCGACGGCTCACGGGCAGCGACGATGGCGTCGACCACGTCCATGCCCTCGACCACTCGGCCGAAGATGGTGTAGGTGCGGGCGGCCTCGAGCGACGCCTCCGCCGCATCATCGAGCACGATGAAGAACTGGCTGCCCTGGGAATCGGGTGCCTGTGAGCGCGCCATGGCCACGATGCCACGACCATACTGGCCCACGACTTCCTCATCGCTGATGGTGTAGCCGGGGCCGCCCATGCCGGTTCCATCGGGGTCGCCGCCCTGTAGCACGAAGCCGGGGACCGCGCGGTGGAAGCCGACGCCATCGTAGTAGCCGGCCTTGGCGAGGTTGAGGAAGTTCTCCGCGGCCACCGGCGCAGACTCGTTGAAGAGCGCGATGACGACATCGCCGAGTTCCGTGGTGAGACGAACGGCCGTGCCATCCCCGGCCGGGGCATCCATGGCGACGGGGTTGGGGGTGGCATCGGGCGGACCCAGCGGGCGCTCCTCGTCCTGGGCCACGGCTGGCGCGGCAAGCCCGGCGACAAGGATGGATACACCGGCAGCGACGGCCAGTAGACGACGGTGGGGCATGGTGCCTCCTTCAGGATGAGATCGCAGGTGGTCGGACCATGCGGGTCCGTGGTGAGCATAGGCCAGCGCCTGATTCAGAGCCGGGGAGACGGTCGCCGAGGGCGATCGGGTCAGCCGACGATCCGGACGTCGACCCCGAGTGCGTCGTAGACGGCGCGCGCGCTTGTCCCGGGACAGCAGCGGCAGGCCATGTACCCTCGCGACAGCACCGACGAGCGCGTCGTAGACCGAGCCACCCGCGATACCGAGTTCGGAGAGTTCTTCGGTGAGTCCAGCCATCGCCACGGCGTCGAGAAAGCGGGTCTCGGGGAAGTTGGTCCGGAGGATCGCATGGACCCTCGTCGGTGAGCGCCGATCCCCGGGGCAGACGCGTGAATACCGAGTAGCTCTCGAACCATGCGTGGCCGGACAAGCCCAGGCGGCAACCCCGGACCGCCCGTATCGTCTGGTCGTGGACTTCGTGACCGGCCAGCACGATGGGCACCGCGACGCTGGTATCGACCAACACCACGCGGAGCGGATCAGCGCTGGTCGGCTCACCTGGGCATCGACTCGACACGCACGGCGACGGCGCAGGATGCCAAGATGGGCCATGCAGCAGTGGAGACTCGCGTTTGACTGCCAGCAATCTCACCAGTAGATTGGCAGCAGGGCCGTCTAGCCGTCTAGATGGCCTCGTCGTTTCCTGAAGGAGGAGGGGTAAGTGGAGCGCTTCAGCGACATCGGCACGGCCGTGATCGGCAGCGGGTTCATCGGCACCGTCCACGTCGAGGCGCTGCGCCGCCTGGGCGTGAACGTGCGCGGCGTGATCGACGCCACCCCGGAGATAGCGGAGACTGCGGCCCGGCGACTGGGGCTGCCGAATGGCTACGCCAGCCTGGATGCCGCCTTGGCGGATTCCGAGGTCGATGTCATCCACGTCACCTCCCCCAACCAGTTCCACTACCCCCAGGTCAAGCAGATCCTGGCCGCCGATCGTCACGTCATCTGCGAGAAGCCGCTGGCCGTCACCTCCGACGAGTCGCGCGAGCTGGTCGCCCTGGCCAAAGCATCCGATCGCATCACCGCGGTCAACTTCAACATCCGCTTCTACCCGCTCAACCAGCACGCCCATCAGATGGTGGCCGACGGCGAGTTGGGCGATGTCCGCCTCATCACGGGCCACTACTTCCAGGATTGGCTGCTGCTGGACACCGACTGGAACTGGCGCCTGGAGCCGGACAAGGGCGGCACCCTGCGCGCCGTCGGTGACATCGGCAGCCACTGGATCGACCTCACCAGCTTCATCAGCGGCGAGAGGGTGCAGTCGGTCATGGCCGACCTTTCCACCTTCGTCAAGGTGCGCCAGAAGCCGCTGGGTGAGGTGCAGACGTTCAGCCAGGAACGCGCCGCCAACACGGAGCCGGTGGCCATGACCACCGACGACGCCGCGGTCATCCTGCTGCGCTACGCGGACGGTGCCCGCGGCACGGTCGCCATCAGCCAGATCAGCGCCGGACGCAAGAACTCGGTGCAGTGGGAGATCGACGGTTCGCGCGCTGCCGCCGCCTGGGACAGCGAGACGCCCGACCACCTCTGGATCGGCCACCGCGGCCGGCCCAACGAGATCATGCAGCGCGGTGCCGAGTTGATGAACGCTACCGGCACCGCCGCGACTGCCCTGCCGGGCGGTCACGTCGAGGGTTTCGCCGACAGCATCACCTCGCACTTCCGCGAGGTCTACCGCGCTATCCTCGCCGGGGCCGCTCCCGCCGATCCGCTCTATGCCACGTTCGAAGCCGGCCACCACGAGATGACGGTCGGCGATGCGGTGGCACGCAGCGCCGCTGAGGACCGCTGGGTCGACGTGGCCGACTGACAGACGTGGCCGCCTGAGACCGATATCGTTAGCACAGGCAACCACATGAGGAGGGGATGTGAAGCTCGGGTTCCTGACAGCGCCGTTCGCACAGACGCCACTGATGGAGGTGGCCGACTGGGCCGTGGCGGTCGGTTTCCAGACGCTGGAGATCGCCTGCTGGCCGTCTGCGAGCGGGGTCGAGCGTCGCTACGCCGGCACGTCCCACATCGATGTCGCGAGCCTCTCCGATGCCCAGGGGCAAGAGATCGCACACGAACTCGCCGCCAAAGGGCTGTCGGTCTCCGGCCTCGGCTACTACCCCAACCCTCTGAACCCCGATCCCGTTCACCGCGAGCAGGTCGTCGGCCACCTCAAGCACGTCATCAGCGCGGCCCGCAAGCTGGGCGTTCCCTTCGCCAACACCTTCATCGGCGCCGACGCGTCGAAGAACCCGGAGCAGAACTGGGAGGAGGCGCTCAAGGTCTGGCCGGACATCGTTAGCTACGCGCAGGACAACGGCGTGCGCATCGCCATCGAGCACTGCCCCATGCTCTTCACCTACGACGAATGGCCGGCCGGGCACAACCTGGCCTACTCGCCGCGCCAATGGCGGCGGATCCTCGAAGCGTGGGGCGGCACGGTGGGCATGAACTTCGACCCCTCGCACCTCGTCTGGCAGATGCTCGACGCGGACCGCTTCATCAGCGAGTTCGGCCCGCACATCTACCACTTCCAGGCGCAGGACCTGCACATCGACCAGGACGCGTTCTACGAGGCCGGCGGCGCGATGTCGAACGGGATGGGCTGGCAGATCCGCCGCCTGCCGGGCCTGGGCTCGGTCGACTGGGCGCTCATCTTCTCGCGCCTCTATCGGGCGGGCTACCAGGGCGATTGCATCATCGAGCACGAGGATCGCGGCTTCGAAGGCACCGACGAGCTGTTGAAGCGCGGCTTCCTGATCGCCCGCAACACGCTCCGGCCGTACTGCGAGTAGCGACCGCATGCGCGAGACTGTGAACCGCACCGACGACCAGAGGAGGAGGAGACCGTGAAGCTCGGCTTCCTGACCGCGCCATTCCCCGAGACACCGCTCACCGACGTGGCCGACTGGGCCGCGTCGGAGGACTTCGAGGTCCTGGAGATCGCCTGCTGGCCCCGCAGCAGCGGCGCCACGCGCAAGTACGCCGGCACCTCGCACATCGATGTCGCAGGCCTGACCGATGTGCAGGCGAGCGAGATCAAGGCGCAGATCGCCGAGAAGGGGCTGGACATCTCCGGCCTTGGCTTCTACCCCAACCCGCTGCACCCCGACCCAGAGGTGCGCCAGGCGGCCATCGACCACCTGAAGAAGGTCATCGTGGCGACGGGCAAGATGGGCCTGCCGGTCACCAACACCTTCTGCGGGGGCGACGCTGCC
The DNA here is from genome assembly GCA_963778955.1 of uncultured Chloroflexia bacterium. GTDB lineage: Bacteria > Chloroflexota > Limnocylindria > Limnocylindrales > CSP1-4 > JAFMJV01. Next base: position 919,050 of record CAVZWI010000001.1, on the reverse strand, counting down.
AGGAACGTCGATGAGAACTGGGAGGAAGCGCTCAAGGTCTGGCCGGATATCGTGCGGTTCGCGCAGGACCACGGGGTAAAGATCACCTTCGAGAACTGCCCCATGATCTTCAGCTACGACGAATGGCCGGGCGGGCACAACATCGCCTACTCGCCCTACGTCTGGCGCCGCATCCTGGACGCCTGGGGCGGCACGGTGGGGCTCAACTTCGACCCCAGCCACCTGGTCTGGCTGATGATCGACCAGGGTCGCTTCATCCGCGAGTTCGGCGACCACATCCTGCATTTCCAGGCCAAGGACGTGATGATCGATCGCGACGGCCTGTACGAGCGCGGCTCGCTCTCAGGCGGCATCGGTTGGCAGATCCCGCGCATCCCCGGCCTGGGTGACGCACCCTGGGATGAGATCTTCTCCGCGCTCTACCGAACGGGCTACGACGGACCCGTCATCATCGAGCACGAAGACAAGGTCTTCGAGGGTACCGACGAGAAGATCAAGCGCGGCTTCCTGGTCGCCCGTGACATCCTGCGACCCTACGTCAAGTGATCGACCTACCCGCATGACCGATTTCAACGGCCTCCGCGCCTGGTTCGACGAAGCGGAGACGCTGCTCGAGGACATCGTCTCCACCCAGTCGGACGTGCTTGAGGAGGCCGCTCAACTGTGTGCCGAGACCATCGCCGGCGAAGGCCTGGTACACCTCTTCGGCTCCGGGCATTCGCGCATCCCCGTCGAGGAGATGTTCCCGCGCTATGGCAGCTTCCCCGGCTTCCACCCCATCGTGGAACTGTCGATGACGTATCACACCGACGTGGTCGGCTCCAACGGCCAGCGGCAGGCGATGTTCATCGAGCGCATGCCCGGCCTGGCAGAGGTCATCCTCGACAACTTCAGCTTCAAGCCCAACGACGTGATGATGGTGTTCAGCGCCAACGGGCTCAATGCGGTGCCGGTGGAGATGGCCCGCGGCGCTCGACGCCGCGGCTGCAAGGTCATCGCCGTCACCGGTGTCAAACAGTCGCTCGGTGGCGAGCCCGATCCGGCGGTCGGTGGCCGCCTACTCGATGACGCGGACATCGTCATCGACCTGTGCACACATGAGGCGGACGCGATGGTGCTGGTGCCCGGCCTCGACACACCGGTGGGACCCGGCTCCACGCTCGCCTACGTGGCCATCGTCAATTCCCTGAAGGTGCGCATCGCCCAGCTCCTCATGGAGCGGGGCGTGACGCCACCGGTCATCACGCGCGCGTCCGTGGTGGGCGCGGAGCGCTCGCGGGCACTCTTCGAGAGTGCCTATCGGGAACACGCGCGACGTGTCGCGCGGACCATCGTCCGCGAGCCCGATGACGAACCAGACAGTCAGGCGTAGCTGAGGAGGTGGAGTAGAGGACGCGAGAACCTACTGATCCTGATCTGAGGCCTTCGACCAGGCGCGCCGCGCCGGATGGCCAAACAAGTCACCTTCGTGTGAGGAGGACAAGGAGTCACATGGACCACAAGTACGCGAAGCTATTCGCCGGCGCCGCAGCGGTCGCACTTGCCGCAACGAGCTTCGGCAGCGCGGTTGTCGCCCAGGATGCGGGCTACAAGGTGGGCGTGTCCAACACGCTTCAGGGCAACGGCTGGCGCGAGGAGATGATCTGCTCGATCAAGGCCCAGGCACTTGCCTCGGGTGAGGTCAGCGAGCTCATCGTCGCTCACCGCAACACTGATGCTTCCGGGCAGCTCGAGGATCTGCGCAATCTCATCGCGGCCGGCGTCGATGCCATCATCGTCAACCCGGTCAGCCCTGACGCCGTCAACGACGCCCTGGCTGAGGCCATCGATGCGGGCATCACCGTGGTCGCCGTGGACATGGGTGTAACGCAGGACGGCGCCTACCTGATGTCCAACGACCAGGAGCAGTATGGCTACGTCGGCGCCAAGTGGCTGTTCGACCAGATCGGTGGCTCGGGCGACGTCGTGTACATGCGCGGCATCGCGGGGGCCCAGGCTGACACGGACCGCGACAACGGCTTCAAGCGAGCCATGGCCGAGTACCCGGATATCAACATCGTGTCCGAGACGTTCACTGGCTGGGACCAGGCAACCGGCGCCCAGCAGATCAACGACGTCATCAACAGCGGCCAGAACATCGACGGCGTCTGGACCTCCGGCATCGACAGCGTGATCGTCTCGGCGCTCACCACCGCCGGTATCGAAGGCGTGCCGGTCGTCGGTGCCGACAACTCCGAGTTCGTCAACCAGCTCGGGACCCAGGCGGGCCTCATCGGCGCCGCCGTGACCAACCCCGGCTCGGTGGGTGGCGCAGGCGTGACGCTGGCACTCCAGATCCTGGATGGCCAGGCGCCTGAGAACCCCGCCGTGCTGATCACCCCAGACCTCTGGGACAATCAGACCCCTGAAGGCCAGGACAAGATCGCTGCGGCCATCGCCGCATCCGGTGCCCTGGATCCGTTCTGGCCGGTGAGCATCAGCATCCCCGACTGGACCACCTACACCGAGGACCAGATCCTCGCGTGCAAGGGCCCCGGCGAGTAGCCGAAGACCACTTCGGATCGAAACAGCGAGAGGGTGCAGGTTCCACCTGCACCCTCTCGCGATACGGATCGGACGGAACCGCGTTGACATCATCCGAGACCAGCCCGGAACGAGGAGCGTTGCTGCTGGAGGCCACCGGCGTGGTCAAGCGCTATGGAGCGGTCGTGGCGCTGCGTGAGGCGTCGCTCGCGGTGCGACCCGGCGAGGTGCATGCCCTGCTGGGCGCCAACGGTGCCGGCAAGTCCACGCTCGTCAAGATCCTCACCGGCGCTGTCCACCCCGATCGCGGCCAGATCCTCATCCGTGGCCAGGAACGCGACGTTCACTCACCCGCTGCCGCGAGGCTCTCGGGCCTCATCTCGGTGTACCAGGAGCCGGCTCTCATCCCCGACCTCGATGTGCTCGCCAATCTGCGCATGACCCGGACACCGGAGGACCGAGTGCGGGACTGGGTCGAGCGACTCGGCGTCCACGACCTGGATATCCACGAGATGGTCCGTGACCTCCCACTGGCGGTGGTCCGCGTGCTCGACCTGGCGCGAGCCCTTGCGGTCGAGCCCGATGTCCTGCTCCTCGACGAGATGACCGCAGCCTTGCCGGCGGACCTCGCGGAGAAGGTCCTCGACGAGATCGGGAAACTGCGCCAGACCGGCCAGTCGGTCATCTTCATCTCGCACCGCCTGCTCGAGGTCTCCGCGCTCTGTGACCGGGCGACGGTCTTGCGCGATGGCGAGACCGTCGGCGTGGTCGACATGGAGCCCGGTGCCGAGGAACGGATCGTCGAGCTCATGCTCGGGCCGTCGGACGAGCGCAAGGACGAACCCGGTCGGCGCCTCGCGGCCACGACGGCACAGACCACCGAGAGCCCGCCCCAAAGGCAGCCGGAAGCACGACTGAACCTTCGTGAGGTGGGCGCTGGATTGCGGCTCAAGCAGGTCTCTTTCGAACTGCACGCGGGCGAAGTCCTCGGGCTCGTGGCGCTGGAGGGGCAGGGGCAGGACGAGCTCTTCGGAGTGCTCTCAGGCATGCGCCGGCCGAGTCATGGGTCACTGCAGGTCGACGGACGGGAGGTCCACTTTCGCCATCCGGCCGACGCCATCCGGGAGGGCCTGGTCTACGTGCCGGGCGACCGTGTGGAGGCCCTGCTGATGCAGCGCTCGGTACGCGAGAACATCGCGCTGCCGTCGACCGCCCGGCCACGCCGCTGGGGACCCATCGACATGGGAGCGGAACACGCACGCGTCAAGGGTGCCATCGATCGGCTCCAGATCGATACGCGCGCCCAGGGAGAAGTGCGCCGGCTCTCCGGCGGCAATCAGCAGAAGGTGACCATCGCTCGTTGGATCGCTGGGGGCGTGCGAACGCTGCTCTGCTTCGACCCCACACGGGGGATCGACATCCGCACCAAGCGCGAGATATACCAGCTCCTTCGGGACCTCGCCGACGCCGGCTCCGCCGTACTGCTCTATACCTCGGAGTTGGAAGAAGTGCAGCTGGCATGCGACCGGGCCGTCGTCATCTTCGGCGGTCGTGTTGTCGACGACATCCCCGCGTCGGTCGCTGACGAGCCGACGCTGATCCGGGCGGCCTATGGATTGCCCCGTGAGACCGGCAGCGTGGGCATCCTCGCACACGTCGGGCCCAGGCAGACGGATGGCCAGGGGGCATCGGCATGAGCGCCGCCACCGGCGTCGGCGGACGTCTGAAGGGCGGCAGCACCGGCGCGACACTCGCTCGACTGGTCCGCCGCAACAGCTGGGTGCTGGGGCTGTGCGGGCTCCTGGCGCTCCTGTTCGTCGTCACCAAGACCATCCAGCCCGGCTATGGGCCGTCGCAGGTGGAAGCGCTGGCCCTGGCTGCGCTGCCCGTTGCCCTCGCCGCGGCCGGGCAGGCCATCGCACTCATCTCAGGCGGCATCGACCTGTCCATCGGTTCGGTGATGGCCCTGACGAGCGTGACGGCCGCGGTCCTGATGAAGGGCGGCAGCGAGGAGTCGGCCATCTTCGTCGTCATCGGGGTGCTGCTGATGGGCCTCGTCATCGGCGCGTTCAACGGCTCGCTGGTCGTTCTCACGCGGGTCCCCGACATCGTGGTCACCCTTGCCATGTTGTACGTCTGGGCCGGCGCGGCCCTGCTCGTCCTGAACACGCCCGGCGGCGCTTCGGCGCACTGGCTGCGCGAACTCATCGACGGCACGGTCGTCAGCGAGTGGGCCCCCAAGGCCATGGTCCTGCTCCTGGTGGTCGTCTTCGCCATCTGGATCCCGGTGCGCAACTCACGCCTGGGCCTGTCCTTCTACGCGGTCGGCAGCGATCGCCTGGCAGCCTTTCGCAGCGGTGTCGACGTCCCCCGGACCAAGGTAGCCGCCTACGCGCTGACCGGCCTTTTCGCTGCCATGGGCGGTCTGTCACTGACGATGAGCACGGGCATCGGGACGCCGGTCCCCGGCCCCTATCTGCTGGCGAGCGTCGCAGCCGTGGTGCTCGGAGGCGTGAGCCTCGCGGGCGGCCGTGGCGGGCTGGCGGGCCCGATCGTGGCCGTGTTCATCTTGCGTCTCGTACGCACGGACCTGACCCTGCTGGGCATCGATCCCAACTACACCACGGTCATCGAAGGCGCGATCATGGTCAGCGTGGTCATGGTCGGTGGCCTGGTCGCCATCCGGAACCGCCGCTCATGAGCTCGACACCGCAGGCAGGATCCGCCGAGCGGGGCGCCTGGCCAGCGCTTGGGTCAGCCCGGCGTCTGATGCGCGACCGGCCCCTCATCCCGCTGCTGTTGCTGCTGCTCGTGCTGCTGGTCGTGCTGGTGACCATCCGCCCCAGCATCGCCAACGAGCGTTGGGTGTCCTCGACCATCCGGTTCGCCATCCCCCTGGCCATCCTGGCAGCGTCCCAAACCCTGACCATGATCACCGGCGGCATCGATCTCTCGGTCGGGATGGTGGCATCGATGTCCGCCTACGTCATGGCCACACAGGCACCCGCCGAGGGTGTCATCGCTGCCTCCGTGCTTGCTCTCGTGGTGGCAACGGTCATCGGTCTGGCGAATGGTATCGGCGTGGGCATCTTCCGCGTCCACCCCCTCATCATGACCTTGAGCATGAGCCTGGTCGTCCTGGGCCTGCTGACCGTGTACCAGCGGATCGTCATCGGCAGCGGCACGCGCGTGCCCGACGAGCTCCTCTGGCTAGGCGCTCGAACGTCCTTCGGCTGGATCCCCAACAGCCTCATCGTCTTCATCCCGCTCGCAGCGATCATCCTGTTCGGACTGCGGCGTAGCGGCTTCGGGCGGCTGCTCTACGCCATCGGCGACAACGAATTCGCGGCCCGGCTGGCCGGCGTTCGCGTCTGGCAGGTCCTGCTCGTGCTGTATGTGATCTCGGGAATCCTGGCGGGCATCGCCGGCCTCATCTACGCGGGGCTGACCCAGACCGCCACGGGCACGCTGGTGGAGGTCTACGTCCTGCCCTCGGTGGCCGCGGCGGTCATCGGCGGGACGTCCATCTACGGTGGCCGCGGTGGCTACGCCGGCAGCATCGTCGGTGCCCTCATCCTGACCGTACTCACCACGCTCCTGACCGTGCTGCAGATGCCGGAGGCGGCGCGGCAGATCCTCTTCGGCGCCATCGTCCTGTCGGTGGCTGCGGCGTACAACCGCATCATCGAGGAGTAGGCGAGGCGCTCCATGGCACCGTCCACACGTCACCTCGGCCTCGACCTCGGCGGCACCAACGTCAAGTGGGTGGTGGTCGAGAGCCCCGGCGAGGGTTCGGGCGATACCTGGCAGACGCTCGACCAGGGCTCAGTGCCGACCGACACGTCTGGCGGGGAGAGGACGGTGGTGCCGCAGCTGGCCGAGCTGGCGACACGAGTGCGGGACGGCGTCGGCGGCCCCGTGGAGAGCCTGGGCGTGGCCGTGCCCGGTCTCTACATCCCCGAGAGCGGCGTCGTGACCTTCCTGACCAATGTGCCCGGCGACTGGTCGGCCACCCCGGTCGGCGTGCCGCTGGCACGGGCGAGCGGGCTGCCTACGGCGCTCATCAACGATGCCCGCGCCTTCGGTCTGGCCGAGCTGCGCTTCGGTGCCGGCCGCGACGTGCGCTCGTTCATCGGCTTCACCCTGGGCACCGGCATCGGCGGCGTCTTCGCCATCGACGACCAGGTCATCCAGGGCTATCGAGGCCAGGCCGGCGAACTGGGCCACCAGACCATCGATCCCGACGGGCCCTGGTGCGGTTGCGGCAACCGAGGCTGCGTGGAGGCCTACTGTCGAGCCGACCAGGTGGCCATCGTCTGTGGGACCGCAAACCCACGCGAAGCCATCGAGCGGGCCCGGGCCGGTGACGAGCGAGCCATCGCCGGCCTTGCCGAGATCGGGCGCTATCTGGGCATCGGCATCAGCAACGCCATCACCGTCATCACACCCGAGCTGGTCATCCTGGGTGGTGGTTGGGCCAGCGCCGGCGAGTTCCTCATCGAGCCCATCAAGGCAGAGATGCGCCGGCGGGTCATCACCACCCCGGTAGAACGGGTGGAGGTGGTGCTGGCCGAGCTGGGCACCTGGGCTGGCGCCATCGGAGCGGCCGTGCACGGCGCAGAACGCGCCGAGGCGACCCGGTCGTGAGAGGCGGCGCGTGAACGAGAACACTTATGCGCCCCGCTATCGCGAGATCGAGCAGACCTTGCGCGCACGCATCGCACGCCTGCGACCCGGTCAACGCCTGCCCTCGGACGCCGACCTATGCACCGAGTTCGGAGTCAGCCGCATGACCGCTCGCCACGCCATGGCGCAGCTGGCCGAGGAAGGGCTGGTGCGTCGCGAGCCAGGCCGGGGCACGTTCGTGGCCGAACCACCTACGCACCGCCGCGCCAACTTCCTGATGACGTTCAGCCGCGAGATGCGACGCCAGGGACGGCAGCCCAGCTCAAGGATCGTGGAGCGGACCGTGCGGGCGCCCACGGACAGCGAGCGCAAGGATCTGCGCGTCGCAGCCGGCGCCGAGGTGATGGCTGTGCGACGGGTGCGCCTCGCGGATGGAGAGCCGGTCGCGGTCGAGCACGCGGTGTTGGCGACGCGCTGCATCGCGACCGTGCTGGCGGCCGACCTCGAGCACGGCTCACTCCACGAGGCGCTCATCGGCGATGGCATGGTGCCGTCGTGGGGCAAGTCCTCGATCCGTGCCGAGGCCGCCAGCCAGGATGATGCCGTGCTGCTGGGCGTGGCCACCAGCGAGCCCATGCTGGTGGAACGTCGCCTCATCTACGATCAGCGCGGTCGGCCCATCGAGCGTACCGAATCCAGGTACGCCGCCGACCGCTACGGCTTGAACGTCGGCTTCTCGGTCGATGACGGTGGCTCTGTCACGGTCGCGCCCGATGTCTGAATCACGACCTGAGGGGGTGACCATGGAACCACGAGCACGCGTCCTCGCCGCGCTCGATCACAAGGAGGCCGACCGCGTCCCGCGTGACCTCGCCGGCACGCGCTACAGCAGCATCCACGCTGAGGCGTACCGGCGCCTGCGACCGGCTCTGGGCCTGCCGGAGGCGGAGATCCGCATCGTCGATACCACACAGGGCCTGGCCCACATCCACGACGACGTGCTGGACCACTTCGGCGCCGACGTGGCGCTGGTGTCAGCCGGCTCGCCCTCGACCTACCATCGAGAGGTCGTCGACGATGGCGAGTACGAGCGCTTCCTCGATGAGTTCGGCGTGCTGCGGGCGCGACCGCGCGACGGCCTTTACTACGAGTCCACCACCTCGCCGCTCTCGGGCGACATCAGCTTCGCCGACATCGACGCCTACCCCTGGCCCGACCCGACCGACCCCGCTCGTTTCGCGGGCATGAAGGAGCGCACCCGGCACATCCGCGAGGTGGAGAAGCGCGCCGTCTTCGTGGGCTCGCTCTGTGCCGGCGTGACGGAGATGCACTTCCGCATGCGCGGCTACGAGGACGGCTACATGGACATGGCCTTGAAGCCCGCGCTGGCGCAGGCCCTGATGCGCAAGATCACCGACCTGAAGCTGGCCTACTGGGAGAAGGTGCTCGACGAGATCGGTCCCGACATCGATGTCGCGGCGGAGGCGGACGACCTGGGCGCGCAGCACGCCCCACTGTTCAGCCCACAGGCCTACCGCGACATCGTGAAGCCGCTCCACAAGGAGATCATCGATCTCATCAAGAGCCGCTCGGGCGCCCGCTTCTTCCTGCATTCCTGCGGTGCTATCAGCGATCTCATCCCCGACCTCATCGACATCGGCGTCGACGCACTCAACCCGATCCAGGTCTCCGCGGAGGGCATGGAGACGGCCGACCTGAAGCGCGAGTTCGGAGCCGATATCACGTTCTGGGGCGGCACCGTCGACCCCCAGAAGACCCTCGCCCGCGGCACACCGGCGGAGGTCAAGGCTGAGACGCTGCGCCGCGTCCGCGACCTCAAGCCGGGCGGCGGCTTCGTGGCGGCCAGCATCCACAACATGCAGGCGCACGTACCGGTGGAGAATATCCTGGCCTTCTGGGAGGCCGTGGAGGAAGGGGGCGACTATGACTGAGACGCTGGCCGGACGCCTCATCGTCGATGACGGCGAACTCCTGGGGCGAGTCGTCGTCGATGACGGCGAGATCGTGGCGCTCGAAGCCGACGGCGCGGTGGATGGCAGCCGTGTCGTGGTGCCCGGCTTCATCGACGTCCATGTCCACGGCTGGGGCGGACACGACGCCATGGGTGGCGCCGACGCCCTCAGCGGCATGGCGAGGGCGCTGGCGGCGCACGGCGTGACCTCGTTCCTGCCCACATCGGTGACGGCTTCCTTCGAGAAACTCACGCGCTTCGCCGATTCGGTGCGCGAATGGATGCCGGCGGCACCTGCCGATGGGGCCGAGCCGCTGGGCTTCAACATGGAAGGGCCCTTCCTTGCCGAGAAGAAGAAAGGCGCCCACCCGGCGAACCTGCTGCGCCACCCCGAAGACCTCGATGACGAGCGCCTGGCCACATTCATCGACGGCCTGCGTGTCATCACCATCGCGCCCGAGCTGCGAGGCGCGCCGCAACTCATCGCTCGCCTCGCCGAACGAGGCGTGCGGGTCTCACTGGGCCACTCCGCCGCCGACATGGTGGAGGCGCGCGCGGGCTACGCCGCGGGTGCCGTGACCACCACGCACCTCTTCAATGCCATGGTCGGCGTCGTGCATCGCGAGCCTGGCCTGGCCCTGGCCGCGTTGCTCGACGACGCCGTCTGGGTGGAGCTCATCGCCGACACCCTGCACGTCGATCCCGACCTGTGGCCGCTCATCTGGGGCCTGAAGCCGAGCGAGCGGGTGTTGCTGGTCAGCGATGCCATCGCGCTCGCCGGTTCAGGACAGAGCCGCGGCATGCTGGGCGAGTTGGAGGTGCGCGTGGACGGTGACATGGCCACCCTCGTCGAGGGTGGCAACCTAGCCGGCTCGGTGACAGCGTTGGACCTGGAGCTGCGGAACGTCGTGCGCTCCGGCATCCCCATCGCCGATGCCGTGCGTGCCGCCGCTTCCAACCCCGCCGAGCTGCTGAGCCTTTCCGATCGCGGCCACCTCGCGCCCGGCCTGCGAGCCGACCTCGTGGAGCTGGACGCGGCCACGTTCGCGGTCCGCCGCGTGATGCGCGGCGGGGAGTGGATCTTCAGCGCCTGAGATCCCCGAAGTTCCGGCCCTCGTGATCAGGTGGGTGGAGGCGGCGCCGGCAGTTCGTCCATGGCCGGCTCGACTCGCGGCCGGCCGAAGCGTGGACCGCTGAGCACCACCCAGGCGACGGATCCGCCGATGGCCAGCGCCGCGGCAGCAGCCATGAACAGCACCGACGCACCCAGGCGGTCGTAGATGAGTCCGCCGACCGCATCGGCCACGATGGGCGCGATGCCGGCGTAGACGAACCACGCCACCGACTGGCCCATGGCGTAGAGGTGCCGGGGCAATAGCACGCCGATGATCAGCACCATGGCCACGTAGCGCAGGGCATACGAGGCGCCGTCGAGCGTGCGCAGAGCCGTCACCATCCACGGTTCCGGGGCGATGGCGACCAGCACCATCAGCACCGCGGCCACCAGGGCACCACTGACGAAGAGCCAGCGCAGGCCCATCCGTGCGGCCAGCCGACCGGAGCTCGCGAAGACGGGGATCTCGACGATGGCCGGCAGCGCCGCAGCCAGCCCCACCAGGAACACGTTGCCGCCCTGGTCGAGGATGCGCAGGCTGATGTACCGCCACGACGCGTGCTCACCCATCGACGTGATGAACAGGCCCAGCATGAAGCCCAGCAGCACCGGCGTCAGGAACAGCGGCAGCCAGCTACGCGGTGACGGGCGTGGCAGAGACGGGCGTGGATGCGCCCCGCTCGCGGGGCCAACGGCCCTCAGTGTCAGTCCGGCGACCAGCAGCGCCGCGATGATGAACGAGGCGAAGACCGGACCGGGTCCGACCACCACCCACATCGCGCCGCCGATCGTGGCCGAGGCAGCCCAGCCTGCCGAGGCCCATACGCGGATGCGCCCATAACCAGATGAGCCATCGCCGAGCAGGTCCAGCGTCAGCGCATCGAGCAGCGGGAACCACACCGTGGCACCGACCAGAGATACCGAGAGCGCCAGCGTCAACGACCACGGGTCACTGCCCGCGAGCAGGATAAGGAGCCCACCGAAGGCCGCGATGATGGCCGTCAGCACGATCGTCCGGCGCCGCCCCAGCCAACCGTCGGCGATGGCGCCCCAGATCGGGTAGGCCAGCAACGAGGTCAGGCCGGCGATGCTCAGGACCAGGCCCATCTCCGCGGGGCCCAGGCCGCGCTCATCGAGCAAGGGCACCGAAAACGGCATCAGGAGACCGAAGGCGATACCCTGCATCGCATACACGAGACCAAGGCGTCTGAGCGTCATATACCGAGTATGGGTGAGCGGTCCTGCCCGGTAACGGCCGATGGTCCGCCTTGCTGCTCCCGCGCATCCGGGTTACGGTCCGGACCGCACCCAACCGCACAGCCTATCGATTCCCCTCACACGAGGATCGTCCCATGTCGTCTGGGGCCTGCCGCGCCCTCGTTTCCTCGCTGCTCACCGTCATCGCCACGGCGGTGATGGTGCTGCCCGCTGCCGCCAACACCGAAGAACTCGAGGAAACCTCCACCGTCACCTACACGGTCGTGCCATCGACCGGGGTGATCGACGTGGCCATCAACTTCACCCTCAAGACGGGGAACGCGCCCTTCGGGCCCAAGGAATGGGGCCCCATCATGGTCGAGCGGCGGGCCCGACCCGACGTCGGCGGCGGCTACAGCTTGGTGAAACGGGCCCAGGATGCTCCGGGCCTGTGGACGGCGCGCTGGGTGGAGACACCTCCCATCGAGGGTGGCCGAACCATCGATCGCTTCCGCCTGCGATACCCCATCAAGGCCAGCCTCGACCAGGGCAGTGCCATCCTCGACGCCACGCCGGCGCGGGTCGACGACAGCTACTTCTACTTCTGCGCGTTCGGCCAGGATACCGATGAAGGCAAAGTCACCATCGAGGTCCAGGACGACGCAACCTGGACGATCACCCAAAGCGGCACACCACTCAAGAAGGTGGGCAACAACCGCCTGGAGTCCGACCCCAGCCGGAACCCCGCCCAGATCTTCACCTGCGTCGAGGGTGTGCGCGAGGACAACCTCGTGAAGGAGTCATTCGTCGGCCCAGCCGGCCGTCAGATCGAATTGCAGGCCTGGGCGGACAAGGCCGCGGTCGGCTGGCTCCAACCGGCCGAAGCGAACTCCAAGCCGGTGCTCGATGCCATCCGCGACTTCCTCGACCACGACATCCCCGGCGATGGCCCCGTGGTCATCCGCATGGCGCCGCCGCGGGATCTGGGCGGCTACGCCAGTGCCCACGACACACCCGGCATCGTGCAACTCGACCAGAACGCCGGCGTCGGCGATCCCAAGCACGAGCTTGGCCACGCCTGGTTCAGCACCGACATCTTCAGCGAGCTGTGGCTGCGCGAAGGCATGGCGCTCTGGACCGCGTCGGCCATGAACAAGGCCGTCTGCGATCCGGCGGGATCCAATACCACCGACCTGGACCTGTCTGTGTGGCAGGTCGTACGACCCACCTCCGGCGATGGCTGGGAGCAGGTCATCGCCGACCAGGATGCCGCCGCCTGCGGCATCGTCAGCGCCGTTGCGTCGCGCATGTCCGACAAGCAATGGCGGACGGTCATCGGCTCCCTCCTGGACAGTGAGACCAAGTACGTGGGCTCGGCCGGTCCCGAGATCGCCGCCAGCCCGGTCGTCGACTATCGCGAGTGGCTCGATGCCGTCGATGAGCGGGGCCTCGTACCGGCTGCCGCGGACCCCGCCTTCGCCGCCAACCTCGATGATCTCGACTTCGCCCAGAACCTGCTCGATGCCTACGGCATCCCCGGCGCGGGCCTCGACCTCGCCGAGCGTTCCGCGGCGCGCGCCTACTACCACCAGTTCCTCACCGAGGCCGCGCCGCTGGGCGCTCCGTTGGCCGTGCGCAAGGCCATGGACGACTGGGACTTCCAAGCGGCCACCGAGGCACTCGACAAGTCCTACGAGGTCCTGCAGGCGCTCAAGGAAGCCGACCGGTTGCTGCCTACCGCAGGACTGGTGCCGCTGATCCAGCGCCCCTTCGAGAGCGCCGCGAACGTCAAGGAGATCGAGGCTGTGCGGACCGACGCCCTCGACCTGCTGGCACGCGCCAGCGAGCTCGTGGAGCCGCTGGGACAGCTCCAGCAGGTGGTCCCGAGCGGCTGGGACTTCTTCCCGGCCACCATCGACTCCGCCATCGACCAGCGTCGTTTCGAGGACGCCATGGCGGCCATCACGCCGGCCATCGAGATCGCCAGGGAGATCACCGCTGCTAACGAGGCGTTGCCGTCGGCGGGCATCGTCGAGTCCTTCGGCGCCCTCTATCGGGCGGCCGCCACCCAGAGCGACCTTGAGGATCTGGTCGGCCAGGCAGCCGCCATCCGGCGCGAGGCTGAGGCCACCGGTCGCGCACTCGGTCAGTTGCGCGCGGAGGTCGGCGAGTGGCAGATCCCGCGGCCGTGACCGATCCCGTCGAGGCCGGCCAGATCAGCGCCGGTCGCGCCATCATCGAGGACGCCCGCGCCGTGGTGGCCGCCGCACGGGCTGCGGACATCGCGCTACCCCAAGCGCAGCTGAGCACGGACATCCGGCCCCGCTTCGAGGCCGTCACTTCCGCTGCCCAGATGGCGACACTACGGGCCCAGGCCGAGACACGGAGCGCTGAGGCGCAGGCCGTGGGCAACGCCCTGAACCTGCTCAGCGATCGAGTCCCGGATTGGCACATCCCCGATGTCGTGACCAAGCCGGTCGCGGACCGCGACTTCGCCACGGCGGCACTCTCGGCAGCCGCTGCCCAGAAGTGGATCGAGCAGGCTTGGCGGGCGGACCAGGCGTGGACGGATTTCCGCGCACTCGACCGCATCAAGGACGATTTCGAGAACGCACAGACCCTCCAGGAGTTGGAAGCCGGTGCCGCGACGGCCGAGAAGTGGGCCAACGCGGCCGACTACATCGGTCGTGCCGAAAGGGCGGTGCAGGGCGATCGCGACCTGTTGACCGACTTCGGCCTGTGGGGTGTCGATGTCGAAACGCCGCTGCAGGCGGCCAGGGATGCCGGCCTCGCGGCTAACGTCACCGAGGCCATCCAGAAATCCTCCGACGTCATCGACCTCATCAATGCGGGTTCTTCGAGCGGGTCGCTGCGGCTGGCTGGCATCGTCTTCCTCGGCATCGCCGTGCTGGGCGTGCTGGGCCTGTGGGTGATCCTGCGACGCCAGTCGGGTCCCTCCTGGGCCCGCCAGTCGAAACCGCATTGGATCGAGAGTCGCAGCTCAAGCCGGGGGCGCAAGAAGGGCAAGTAGCCCGATGGTGTCCGGATCGATGCCCACACCGGCCCTTCGACTACGGGTGGCCCGACGTGACGATGCCGAAGCCATCACGCAGCTGACGTTGCGTGCCAAGGCACATTGGGGCTACGACGAGGCCTTCATGGCCGCGGTGGCACCGACGTTGACCTGCAGTGCGGCCGACCTTGCGGTCGCGACCGAGCGAGTGGAGGTCCTTGAGACGGACGGACAGCTGCTGCTGGGCTTCTTCCGGCTGCGCCGCCTGACCGAGTTGGCATGGCTCGATGACTTGTTCGTCGATCCCGCGGCCATGGGACGAGGCCTGGGGCGGCAGCTGTTCGGGCGTGCCGCCGAAGTCGCTCGTGAGTGGGGCTATGGGGTGCTGGAGTTCGAGAGCGACCCCTACGCGGAGCGCTTCTACCTGCGACTCGGTTGTGAGCGAGTGGCGATGTCGCCCTCGGGGTTGGTGCCCGGTCGGAGCATCCCGCTCATGCGGTACGCACTCGGAGTCAGCGAGCCAACGTGATGTAGCCATCGACCGCGATGGTGGAGCCGGTGGAGGCGGCATCGGCACTACCGGTGGGCTGCACCTCGATGCGGTGGCTTCCGGTGGTCATGTCGGTCACGAACACGACCTCGGGACCGCTCATCTCCGGGACATACAACTCGATCAGCCCGACGGCCACACCATCGACCAGCACCGCCGCCCGGCCGCCGTCGGGACCTCGTGTGGCGACGACACCGACCTGGTCCCCTTCGACGACGCCCGCGGCGGCATCGACCCAGGTGGTGGTGAAGCGCTCGCTGTCGGCACGCGTGACGTTTCCGGCACCATCGCGGCCGATGGCCGTGATCGCACATTCGGCGTCGGGGTAGGTGAAGGCATCGGCCGTCCAGTCGGTCGACCGCCCGGGCGCCGCGGTCCCGGGGGCGTCAGTGCGCGCCGTGCCGATCTCGCCGCAGTCGACCAGGACCGTCGCGTCTGCCAGCCCGGCTACATCATCACGCGCCTCCCAGGTGGCGGCGATGGGGACGCTGGCGGTGGCGGCGGTGGCGGCGGTGGCGGCGCTGGCGGCAAGCAGGCCGGTGCGCAGCGATACGATCGGTGATGACACCTGCGGCGGCGTGTGGTCGACGACGATGCCGTCGCTGACCACCGGCGACTTGAGGCCCGGCCCGTTGCGGAACTGGGCGAAGACCTGGTACTCGCCCTCCTCCGCCGGCAGTTCGGCTTGTGGCGTGGAACCGATACGGCTCCAGCCGGACCATGTCTCTCCGTCGAGTGAGGTGCGGAGGTCAGTGGCAACGCGGCCACCGAGATCCAATGCCACGCGCTGACTCGACGTGGCGATGGCACCGCCCTCGATGCTGAACGGACGCAGCTTCAGGGCGTTGAGCTGCTCCTCCGTGCCGCCGAAGTAATCCCCATCCACCCTGCCGCGGATCCCGGGGACACCCTTGGAGATCGTCGTCTGCCAGAACACCCATTCGTCCCAGCCTGGCGGGACGGAGATGGGCTCTTCGCAGCCCCAGCAGGCAGCCCACAGCGGGTTGCCTTCGAACCCGTCAGCGTTACCGACGACCTCGTTCCACATGTGGACGGACGTGTAGATGACAGCCATGCGCCCGGTGCGTTGGTACACCCGTGCCACGAAGTCGCGCAGTCGGGTCGCCGAGACAGCGTGGATGGAGGCGCCGTAGTAGTTCCAGCACTCGACGTCCACGATGGGCGGCAGCATGCCGTCGAACCCGGCGACAGCCTCGACGCGGTCGACGTAGTGGTCGGCTTGTATCTTGCCGTCGAGGGTGTAGTCGAAGACGTGATACGCGCCCACGGCCATCCCTGCCGCGCGTGCCTGCGGCGCATACGTCGAGAAGTACGTGTCGACGTGGTCGTTGTTCTCAGTGGCCTTCATGAGCACGAAGAGGTGTCCGGCCTCTCTCACGCGTTGGAAGTCGATGTCCTGCTGATGGTGGCTGACATCGATGCCGCTCAGGAGCTCGCCGCTGCCGAGCGCAGCCGCAGATATGAGCGGGTCCTGGTCGGCCGGCAGCGAGCGCACGTCGGTGGCCGCCACGTACGCCGTCCGCTCGCCGGCAACGGGCGCCGAGGAGTCGGCGGCGACCGACTCAGCGGACAGCGTGGGCTCGGCAGCGGGATCGTCGGAGGCCCCGGGTGTGGCGAAGGCCGTCGGACTCGGCTGTGGGCTGGGGGTGGGCTCGGCACCGGGTGGCCAGGGCGGATCCTTTGGCAGCCCCGGGCCTTTGTACTTGCGCGTGCCGGCACGGCAGCCGATGCCCTTGCCCGCAGCGTCGAAGACGTTGACGGGATCAGCCGCGACCGGCTGCGGGGCAGCACGAACCAGAGACGGGCCGGCGAGGTGAGACCCAGGCAGGAGCAGCATGCTCATCGTCAGCGCCTGGGCAAGCGCGACGACACGGTAGCGTGTCATGTTGGCGCGGTGAGGGTACCGGCGATACCCGAATCGCGCAGGCGGGGAAGGTCCGTCGGATGACCCACCCCATGGGCGAAGCGACCGGAGTGACCGGCGCTACTCCGTCGGATGACCCACCAGGCGGGTGAACCAGCGGAGCCGGGCACCACGGTGCCCCACGGAGCCGTCGGATGGCCCACCAGGCGGGTGAACCAGCGGAGCGACCGGCGCTACTCCGTCGGATGACCCACCAGGCGGGTGAACCAGCGGAGCGACCGGCGCTACTCCGTCGGATGACCCACCCGGTGGGTGAACCAGCGGAGCGACCGGCGCTACTCCGTCGGATGACCCACCCGGTGGGTGAACCAGCGGAGCGACCGGCGCTACTCCGTCGGATGACCCACCAGGCGGGTGAACCAGCGGAGCGACCGGGGCTACTCCGTCGGATGACCCAGCCGGTGGGTCGGGTCGAGAGTCGAGGCTGGTCGCCGCCTCCTCGAGCGGAGGTCCCATGGGTCCGAGAGTGACGAACTTGTTGTCGTAGTGACACGCAGAAGAGCCTGCCACGAAGGTCGGGTCACTCCTCGATGACCTGGTCGGGGCGAGGAGGCGGAGGCGGCCACGGCGATCCTGGCCGCGGCGATCCTGGCTGCGCAGGCGATGCCGGGTCCGTGGGTCCTGGCTCGGACCCACCGGCCCAGGGTCGTTCGCCGACCTCGGAGATGCTGCGCAGCGTCGGCTCCCGCAGCCTGCTGCTGGGCTGGACCGGTGGCTTGCTCCAGTCGGGGCCGCCGTGGCCATCGCGAAGCGGCGGGCGGCTCGAGTAGCCCAACGGCTCCCCCAAGCCGTCACCCGGCTCCCCCAAACCATCACCCGGCTCGCCCGCCTCGCCGAAGGCATCCATCGATCTCGCCGCCCTTGGCCGTCTCGAGCGGGTCCGGCCTGGTGAGGTCACCGACCGTGGCAAGGTCGACGGTGACCCCCACGCGACGGGCACCGCTGCCGACCTCGCTGTAGTGGTCGTCGATGAGTGTCGGGTCGGCGGGTTTGGCGGCCCGGCAGTTGAAGCACTTGGCTGCAGGCATGTCGTTCAGGCTCTTGCAGCCGCCGCATACCCACCACTTGGGCTTTCCCATGCCACATAGGATACCCAAGCCAGCGATGCCGCAAGCCCGAAAGATGTACCACCCGCCGATGTGGCCAGCGGCCTTGGGTGAGCTCGGAGGCTCAGGAGCAGAAGGTCAGCGACGCTCCATCGGATAGACGCGAGACATCCTTGCCCGCGGTCCACAGAGGATAGGAGACGCTGCCGCCACTCTCGCTGTCGGTGATGGTCAGCTCCAGCGGTTCGTCGGTCACGGCTCCGGCCAGCATCCAGAAGGAACCGCCGAGGGCACAGGCGTCCATGATCTGGACCAGCACGTCGTCGGAGCGGTATTCCCAAAGCCGGCCCTCCTCATCACTGCCGACCAGCGGTCCCACCAGCGGGATCGGCACCGCTTCGCCGTCAGCGCCCGCGGTCTCCACGATGAAGCGCTCCGACACCGGCACCGGAAGGTCCAGGCCCCTACCGCGCTGCCGGATCCAGCCGGCCTGCGCCAGGTAGGCGTCCGCGCCGAGCGTCTCAAGGCCAAGGCTGACGTAGTGGACCTGAACGACCCCACGGAGGCCAAGATCGTCGATGATCCCCTGTGGTACCCGCATGTTCTTGGCCGTCTCGAAGGCACGGCGCACGCGAGAGCGGTCGAGGCGTTTGGCGGCCTTCTCGAGTGCGGCCGCCGCGGGCAGCATGCCCTGAGCCCCACGAAATGTCACGCCCTCGATCTGGCGAGGTGTTCGACCCTCGGCCAGCAGGACCAGCTCATCGAACGACGAGCTGTCATCGACCGCCACGATGGGCGAGCCAGCACTGATGATGGGATACGAGACCCCACCTCGGACGAGGCGACGATAGGCATCCTCATCGCCGTCGGAACGGACCTCGACGGCGTCGTCATAGGCATCGCCGCTGCCGTCAGTGGTGGTCGACCTGACGGTACCCTTCAGCACCGGCAGACCGCCGCTGGGTGCGTCACCGCAGACGCGCAGCCCCTCTGGCTCCAGGATGGTGCCGATGGGGTCGCCAGGCTCGAACGCGGGCAGGACCAGACGTGCCTTCTGGTCGCTGTTCAGGTCCAGGACCGTCATGGCGACCGGTGCGCCCGACAGACCGGCGCCGAACACCCACAAGTGATCGTTGACGCTGCAGCCGTCGATGACACTGACGACGAAGGGCGAGCGTTCTTCGTCGAAGACATGCAGTCGTCCCAGCTCGATTGGGTAGTCGAAGTCGCCCGACGGCAGTTCGAGGGTGGCGATGAGTTCCGGGTCCGTGCCGGCGCCCGACGCGCCCGCGGGAACGGCAACGACAAGCGCCAAGGCCGCCGAAAGGACCGAGGTGACTAGGCGCGGCGGAGCCGTGTGCATCCTCATCCTGCAGAGGCTAGCCGTTCTCGCTGTTTGCTGCGAGTTGCTCGGCCAACTGAGTGAAGGCGTGATCGCAACCGTCGGCCGCGACCGGGTAGAGGTCGAACGATGTCGATGCTTTCCAGTCCTCGTGGTACTTGTCGATGAGCTTGGTGGCGCGATCGCCACACGGCGTCCAGGTCCCGATCCAACGCTCGGGCGAGTAACGCTCCGCAACGAACGTGCCCCAGTGCTCAGTCCCTCCGCGCACCTCGGAGCAGGCGAACATGTCGTCGAACATGCCGGTGCCGTAGAGATACCCCTCCATCCGACTGCCGCTGTTGCGCAAGTCAGCCTCGATGCGACCCAGGCTCCAGCGCCGACTGGTGTCGGTGGGGTGGCTGCTGACGATGACATGGTCTCCGCTGATGGAGTCACGCTCGTGCTGGAGACGCGCATGCCCCAATGGCGTCATCCAGCAGCCGGTCAACGGCCCTGCCGCGTCAGGCGTCGCGAACGGCGTCACTGTCGCGATGGGAGTCGCTGTCGCTGTCGCTGCCAGTGTCGGGTCGGGAACGGCATCGAGATCCACGAGGATGTCGCTGACGTCGCGGTGGATGGCACCCAGCGCTTCGAGCTCCTTGATCAGCTGCCGGTGGTAGGGGTCGTAGAGCGCGGCCTTGCGTTGTGGGCTCTGGCGGAAGCGGGCCCGGAGCTGGTCGACGATCATGCCCGGTTCGAGGTTCTCAAGGCCATCGCCGACGAACGCTGGAGTGCTGTCGATGAGCAGGGCCCAGTCGTAGGCATCGGGATCTGCCGCCTTGAGGCCGTCGAGCAGCATCGCCTTGAGGTCGGGGTCGGCGAGCGCGACGAGGGCCAGCGGCAGCATCTCCCCGACCCGCGTGAGGTCGACTTCGACGATGCCTCCGCCCGACTCGAAGACCAGGTGATCGTCGCTGTCGATCCGACCACGCAGAGAATCGATCTCGGCGGACACCTCGACGATGGCCTCGGCGGTCAGGCGTTGCGTCTCCAGCAGGAGCCCCACGTACTCGTCGTCGGCGTTCTGGGCCACGGCGGTCAGGGACAGCGCCAGGCTCATCACGCCGGCCACCAAGGCGCCCAGCAGCGTTCGGAGTGCAGCTGTCATCGGACGCGCTCCCCACTATCGAGGACCCCAGCAGCGACCCCGTCGCAACCGCTCGAGTCGCCTTCGAAGCGAGTGAACGTGTCGTCGAAGCGCATGTGGACCTGGCCCCAGTGCCGGACACCGTCGCGAGGTTCTTCGCAGGTGACCGGGTGGTTGGGGTCATCCGAGAACCAGTAGCCCAGCAGCTGCTGCTCGCCGGTCACCATCAGCTTGAGCCACAACGACCAGCCCTGGTAATCGTAGGTGCCGAACACGCAGTGGCCCGACTGCGTCAGCGTCAGGTCACCTATGCCGTCGTCACCGTACTGGTCCCAGAGCCCGTTCCAGCGGCCGTGCGTGACGCTGTCATCGGGCGTCCAGCCGTCGTGGACGAAGCCACAATCGCCCTCGCCGAGCGCGACCTCGGTGCCCGGGACTTCGGTACCCGGGACTTCGGTCGCGGCGACCTCCGTACCGGGAACTTCGCTGCTCCCGGGTTCCGCACTGAAGACCTCGTGTGCAGCACGGAGGGCCTCGAGCTGCTCGCGCAGATCCGTGCGACGGGCTTCATACAGGGCACGCTTCTGCTCCGACGCTTGGAGAGGTGCGTACTCGTCACGCAGCCACGCCATGACGGCATCCGGGCCACGTTCCAGGACGGACGACGGCGCACCAGATAGCAGCAGGGCCGCCCTCCAGAGATCGGGCAGACGCGCAGCGAATGCGCGGGCAGCGGCGATCTGATCGGAATCGAGCGAGCTCCCACGCAGCGACTGGACGATAGGCAGCCAACGGCGGACCGCCGCCAGGTCGACCTGGACAGGCACACGGCTGTCGGAGGCGAAGATCATCCAGTCGTCGCTGACGATCCGCGAATCGATGGCGGCCAACTCCGCCTCGATATCGGCACTGGCAGCCTCGATGTCTGCGACCAGACCCGCCAGGACTGGGTCATCCGCGGCGATGGCGCTCGTGCCAAGCGAGAGGCTGAGGAGCACCGCCATCAACGTGGCCAGTGTGGTCCGTATCGTGTGCGCCAGCTTCATCGGCTCCTCCTGGTCATGCGTCGGCGAAGGGGTTGGGTGCCGGTGGGTCGGCGGACTCGATGAGGTCATCCATGATCTCGAGCGCGCGCGTGAGCGCATCGTGTTCGGTGCGCAGGGCCGCTAGCAGCGGCCCCGCGGCCTGCTGCTTCTCCTTCCGCTTCTGTCGCACCAGCTCCTGGACCTCCGCAACCTTGCCGCTGAAATCGTCGGGCAGGATCTGGAAGGCGGTCATCGTCCGGAACGCCACATGGAGGCCCTGACCATCGGCAGCGTAGACATCCAGCAAGCCCTGGCTGTCGGGGTGCTCAGACAGGTACTCCACGACCGTCTCATAGGTGGCCAACTCACGCAGATCGAACCAGACGACCTGCTCGTAGCCCCAGGCCTGGTCGTAGACAACCATCTCGGGATCGTCGATGGCGGCCTCCAGTTCGCTGATGCGCCGCTGTGTCTCGTCGGTCCAGGCCACCAGGTCCGCGCGGAAGGCGTAGAGAGCGCCGAACTCGCCGTCGGGCGACAGCAATGGCTCAATGCTTGTCGAAGCGGGCTCGGGGGCAGCGGGCTCAAGGGCAGCAGGCTCCACACCCAGGGCTACCATGACCTCGTCGAAGGAAGCCAGTGACGCCTCGATGCCATCGAGGTCGGCCCGCAGATGCTTGAGGGTCGGCCGATACAGGGCGCGCTTCTCGGCGTCGGCCTGGGCGAGGCTCGACCCCAGGTCGGCCGCCACCGCGTCCAGGTCGTCGCCCGACTGCGCAGCGTCGAGCAGCCTGCCCACCGATGTCACGAACGGCGAATCCCAGGTGAAGACAGGGTTGGTCAGCTCGTCCCAGCGCCGTGGTTGCCCGGCGAAGTACGTGGCTGCCAAGGCATGATCGGGCAGGCGTGACAGGTCGATCGCGACAGGCCCTGAATTGGACGTGGGGACGACATACCAGAGCGGATCGGCGATGGCTTCGCGGTATCTGGTGAGCCGATCGCGAACGGCCGACGCCTCGGCGGCCAAGTGGGCTCGGAAGCCGCGCATCGCGGTGATCTCAGAGTCGGTCGGCTCGGCCACCGGCGTGGCCACCGGCTCAGCGAGCACCCCGGGAACCGTCGTCCCGGCCAGCATGCAGGCGACTCCGAGGACCGCCAGACCGCGCCTGCTCCACCCCATCGCGCACACTCCATCGCATCTGCGCCCGGCGGGGGGACCGGGGCGGTGTAATCGATATCAGAGGCCAGCCTACCATCCGCCCTCAAGCGCTTGTCATCGGAGCCACGGGGCTCAGATGGTCCCGGCCGCCTCCCGGTCGAGCAGGATCCGACCCTGTGGACAGCGGTGGATGACGCTGGCCGGCCAGGCCGGATCGAAGTCGGGTGCGGCCAGGATGCGCTGGGCGCTGGGTCGCTTGGCAGTGCCGGTCAGGACCATGGCCACCGAGCGCGAGAGCCCGGTGATGGTGCGGAGGCCGACCGAGACACCGCGGCGAGGCACGTCATCGAGCGTCCTGAACTCCGGGAACGTGCCCATGTTGTCGCGGCGGGTCTGCTCGGCAAGCTCGACGACAGACGTCGTGCCGGCCAGGTCGCCAGGCGGAGCCACGAAGGCGATGTGCCCGTCACCGGTCCCGCTGGCGGCGAGGAAGAGCTCGACTCCACCGGCCTCGGCGAGGCGTCGGTCGTAGGCGGCCGGATCGGCGGGGTCGGGGCCCCAGACGTGGTCGGCGCTGATGCCGCGGTCGCGAGCGACCGCCGCGTTGATGGGGCCGACGATCTCACGCTGCGCGAAACCCTGGCAGGAGCAATGCAGGGCCGGGTCCACGGCTCGTGGAGCATCAGCTAGGCCCACCACGTACTCGTCCATCATCACGATGACGAGCCGGCGCAGGTCGGCATCGGGTGGCACCAGGCGAGCCAGTGCCTGATACGTCGAGCGCAGGCTGCGGCCACCTGGGCAGCCAAGCAGGTACAGCGCATCGGGTGGCATGGCGGCGATGCCATCGAGGATCTCGCGCGCCAGCGCCTCACCCAGCGCATCGGCATCTGTGTACACGGTCACGGGCGTGCCCGCAGCAGACGTCATCGGTTCGGTCATCTCACTCCCCATCGGTAAGCGCCAGTGGCCGGCGTGGCGCATCATCGGCACTGGCTCGGTTCCAGACCCCAGCGGGCTGACGCCGACTTCCGACCGCCGAGTTCCGATCGCCACTGGACGCCTGGCAGGCTCAGCGGCTCAGAAGTCGGCCATCCCGTCCAGCTCGCCGTCCTGCATGTCCATCTCGAAGTCGGCTGCCTCGTCTCGATTGCGGACACACTCGCCACACATCGGCAGTCCGTCCACGCCGCCATCGGGCTCATCATCCGGATCGCCGAGCAGCGGCGCACCACAACGATGGCAGTCCAGCCATTCTTCCTCGAACGACACGGTGTACCTCCGCCTGTACGACCAGCGGCTCGTCCGGCAGCATCAGCCTGATCGGATGCATCGCCATGCTGCCACATGCCTGGCCATCCCACTCCGCCGACCAGGCGGAGAAGCTCGTGCCCAGAGTCGTGCTGATGAGCCGGCATGCGTGGCGTGAGATCCAGCGTGAGAAGATACCGATCGAGATGGTGTTGGAAGCCTATCGTGACCCAGCTGAAGTGTGGACCTCGAGCCACGACGAGGTCGTGAGATCCTTCAGCGCTGGTTCGGAGATGCGGGCGTCGAGGTCGTCGTCGACATCATGGACAACCGCATCGTGACGGTGTGGCGGCGGGGGCGTAAGCCGTCTCGGGGACTAAGACCATGACTGACCTCCTGTTGGAATATGACGAGTCGGTGGACGCCGCATACCTGGCCGTCAGCGAGGCGCCATTCAACCACCGGCATCAGCTTGATGATGCTCGAGGCGTGAGCTATGCCGCCGACGGGTCCGTCATCGGGATCGAGCTCCTTGCCCCCAGGCGCAAGGTTGTGGTGCTCGATGGGCTCCCGTATCGCGATGAAGTCGAGCGAATGGTGAGATCGGTCGGCTTTCGGGTCCTCGAACCGGCTGGCTGAGGCATTGCGCCGCTGGTCGGACGACCGATGACGTCGCCCTTCGAGGTCATCGCGCCGCTCGGCCAGCGTGTGCCGGTGTTGGCGCATGTGCCGCACTCGTCTACGGTCATCCCGGCCCATGTGCGCGCCGAGGTCCTCCTGCCGGAAGAAGAACTGACCGCCGAGCTGGTGCGTCTGACCGACTGGTACACCGACGAATTGTTCGCTTGGCTAAGCGATCATGGCGTGACGCGTTTCGTCAACCGGCTGTCACGACTGGTGTTCGACCCCGAGCGCTTCCTCGACGAGGCGGCCGAGCCCGCGGCGGCTCATGGCCAGGGCGTCGTCTACTGGCGCGGCACTCGGGGGCAACCGCTGCGCGAGCCTGACGCGGGACTGCGCGAGCGTCGCATCGAGCGACTCTATCGGCCGTACCACGCGGCGCTCGATGCCGTCGTGGCTGACCTGCTCGACGAGTTCGGAGGCTGCACTGTGCTCGACTGCCACTCGTTCCCCTCGCAACCGCTGCCGAGTGAGATCGACCAGGCGCCCGACCGACCGGACATCTGCATCGGCACGGACCCCGACCACACGCCACCCGAGCTGGCCGACGGGATGATGAGCGCATTCGAAGCTGAGGGCTTCCGCATCAAGCACGATTCACCCTTCGCCGGGACCTTCGTGCCCAGCGGCTTCTACGGGCGGGACGAGCGCGTGCGATCGGTGATGATCGAGGTGCGACGCGGCCTCTACCTGGACGAGGAGGCCGCGGAGCGACTGCCGGACTTCGATGACATCAGCGCGGCCATCGAGCGCGCGCTGATGTCCGCCGTGATCAGCCCCTGGACGGCGGGGCCGGCCAGCACTCGTCGTAGATGACCTGCTCGCGCGGCAAGCGTGCCGTACCCGGTCGCGACTTAGGGGCCAAGGCATCCTCAGTCGGGTGACCCACCGCCACGATGGTGCGCACCGAACGGTTGGCGGGCAGGCCGAGCAGTTCGTCGATGCCGTCGCGGACATCACGGCGAACGCGTGAGATACCTGCTCCGAGGCCCAGCATCGAGGCGGCGATGAGCATGCGCTCAGCGGCCCGGCCGTCGTCGAAGGCTCGCGAGAGGCCGCGATCCGGCTCGTCCGGCTCGACGATGGCGACCGCGACGCTGGCCGACCGCAATCCCCGTGTCTGAGGCAGCCCCAGCTCGGCGATCCTTCCGATGACGTCCCTGTCACGCAGCGTGATGAAGCGACAGGGCTGCTCGTTGCGACTGCTGCCCGACCAACGGGCGACCTCCGTGATGGCCACCAACTCCGCCTTGGTCACGCGCTTGCTGGTGAACTCGCGCATCTGCCGTACGCGGACGAGCGGCTTGACGACTTCGAGCGGAGTGGGTGCCTCGGCAACGGACGCTGGCTTGACCTTGGCCTGGGGCTTGGCCTTGGGCTTGGGCTGCGGCTTGGCCGTGGGCTGTAGCTGGGAGGGGCTGCGATCGGTGGACATCGAGAGCTCCTTTCGGGAGCGCGGACACATCGGGGCGCGACTGCGTGCTTGGGAAACCTAATCGTGACACAGCAGCCAAGCGGCGATGGTGCGTTCAGGCGCCGGTCGGCACACTGGGGACCGGACTATCGGGCCTATGGCACCGATCGCTGCGGAGCGGTGTACTCGTGTCGACGCTTCCGGCGCGCCTGCCGGTGCCGAGCCTGTGTAGTGCGAGGAAGATGAGATGACCACTCCGACCATCGTTTCCGGTGCCGTCTCCACCGTGAGCGAGCTGGGCAAGGACGAGGCCTGGCTGCAGGGCTGGCTGAAGGAACAGCCGGCTCGCCTCGGCCTTGGAGAGCTCAAGGTGACCGACGGCGCTGCCGACGAAGACGACCGTACGTTCGTTGCCACCGATGACGAGCGTTGCTTCAGCGTGGACGTCCGACTGGGTGAGATGGAGGCATCGCATGGCTTCCAGCTGCTCGACAACTGGGCACGCAACCGGGTCCGCCATCCGGACAAGACGCACGTGGCCGTGCTGGTGACCGAGAAGGCTGGCGACCGCTATCGAACCACCCTCGAGACGTTGGCCCAGCACTTGCCACTGGTGGTCGTTGAGCTGGCGGTGTGGCGTGGCGACACCGAGGCCATCGTGGTGCCGCACGTGGCACTGGCGAGCGACGACGTGGACCTGAGTGCGACACCGGCGGCCAAGGCGGCCGAGGCCATCGTTGCCGACGCCACCGAAGACGAGGCCCTGGTCAAAGACGACCAGGCGGCCGATGAGTCCGAGAGCGAGACGGACGAGGAGCAGGCTGAGGCGTCCGACGACGTCGAGTCCTTGGGGATCGAGACCGAAGACGAGGCGGCCGATGAGCCCGATGAGGTGCCGGAAGACAAGGATGACACCGGCGTCTCCGACCCCTGGGGCCTCCCGTCCCACGATCCCGAGCCGGCCGAGACGTCATATTCCAGTGGGCGCCACCTCCTGACCAAGATCGGCGGCTGACCTCCCGCGTTTCACAGGCTCTGGGCCCGGGCTCGCACCGCCCGGGCCCTTCTTCGTGCGGGTCCGCTCGCGCGAGGTCAGACTCGCTCCATGACACATGGCGATGAGGCTGAGCGGTTCGTCGAGGCGCGCCTGCGAGCGGCTCTCCCCGAGCCCGCGTATCGCGTCTACGTGAACGTCAACTGGACCGGTCCGGTGCGCCGCGACGGCCCTGCTCGCGATGGCGAGGCTGACACGGTCATCACCCATCCCGAGCACGGACTGCTGGTGCTGGAGGTCAAGTCGGGCGAACCCTCGCGCGATGCTGCCGGCCGTTGGCACCTGGGCCCGGTGCTGCTGAAGGAGTCGCCATTCAAGCAGGCCGAGGACAGCAAGCACTTCCTGCGCGCCAAGCTGCTCGATCTGCCCGACTGGCCGCGGGACCTCGATCCGCTCGCCGGCCATGCGGTCGCCTTCCCGGACGTCGACCTCGAGAGCCTGCCCCGCGGCCATGCCCTGCTGGGGCTGGACGCCCCGGCCGACCTGGTGCTGGACGCGCACGCGCTCGAGACCGTCGATGGCATCCAGCGCTGGCTCGACCACGTCTTCGACTACTGGACCGGCGATGGTGCGGGCGCACGGCGTCCACTTGGTGAGAAGGGCGCGGCGCTGGTCGATGGGCTGTTGCGGCCGACGGTGTCGCTACATCGGTTGCTGCGCGGCCGCATCGAGGACGACCGCAGTGCCCTCGTGGCCGCCAGTCGGGTGCAATCGCGGATTCTCAACCAGTGGCGCTCGCTGCGGCGGGTGGAAGTCGTCGGTCCGGCCGGCAGCGGCAAGTCGATGCTCGCCGCGGAACGCGCACGGCGCCTGGCCGAGGAGGGCCATCGCACGCTGCTGGTGTGCTTCAACCAGCGCCTGGCCACGACCATGCAGCGCGACCTGGCCGATGCCAAGGCGCCCGGGGGACTGACCATCAGCACCTTCCACCGACTGTGCGAGCTCATGGGAGCACGCGCCGGCACTCTCCCCTCCCGTCCCTCGCCCATCCCGCGAGAGTGGTGGGATGAGACCTTGCCCGATGCGCTCGACGAGGCCATCGATGTCGACCCGGACGCCCGGTATCACGCGATCATCGTGGACGAGGGCCAGGACTTCACCGTCGGTTGGTTGGAGTCATTAGCCTTGCTACTCTTCGATACCGACCATGGCATCTTCTGGGTCTTCCACGATCCGGCCCAGGCGCTGTTCCGGCCAGATGTCGTAGCTCAGCTGGGGCTGGACCGGTTGGAGCTGTTCGAGGACCACCGCAACCCGCCGGCCGTGGCCAGGTTGGCCTCGCGCTTCCGCGCCGGATCCGAGGAGATCGAGGTCTACCGCGAGGAAGGGCTGCCGGCTGAGATCGTGGTCGCGGCACCGGGTGCCGCGACCGTGGAGGCACTACGCAAGACGCTGCATCGGCTGACCGTCGAGGAGCAGGTGCCCGAGTTCCGCATCGCCGTGCTCTCGGGTGTCTCGGCGAGTGCGAGCGATGTCTGGCGCAAGCGGCAGTATGGGAACGTCACGCTCTGGAACGAGGCGCTCGATGATGCGGGGCGCTCGAGGGGCCTGCCGCCCGAGCAGGTGCCCGACGAGCCGGGCGATGTCGTGCTCTTCGAGACCATCCGCCGCTTCAAGGGGCTGGAGCGCGAGGTCATCATCCTCTGTGAGCTGCCGGAAGAAGCGGGCCGACTCGATGAGCTGCTCTACGTGGGCCTGACCCGGGCGACCACCCACCTCGTCGTCATCGCGCCCCCTGCCCTGGCAGAACGATTGCGCGGTACTTGAGCCTTCAAGTCCGAAGCAGTTCGGCCTGCGGCGCGGCCGTGGCCAGGCCGCGGTCGAACGTGATGATCGGCACGGAGAACTCTGCGGCCAGCGAGATATAGAGGGCGTCCACGAGCCCGACGTTGTCCCGCAGCTCCCAGGCCGATGCCAGCAACGGTCCGATGGCGTGTCGTTCGAACGGCGCTGCGGTGACCGCATCGAGCCGAGCGGCCACCTGGTCAGCGTCCAGCTCGCCGGCGCGGTGGAGACGACCCAGGGCGGAGAGGACCTCGGCATCGAAGTGCGCGGGAACGTGGACCGCGGTCCCCGCGATACGCTCCGCCACCGTGTCGGCCAAGCGGCCACCGATCAGGAGCGCGACCATCGCGGAGGCATCGAGGACCAGGGCCTCCGTCAACCGGCGCCCTGGCCGAACTCGTCAGCCGCAGCTCGCACGGCGGCAAGCACGGCCTCTAGGTCCACCTCCGGATCCTTCATCTCAAGCACGTGGTGGAGCCAGGCATTGGTGCGCCGAGCGTCCAGCGCCCCTCGCAGCGCGACCTGCGTCAGGGCCGAGACGTTCAGGCCAGCCAGGCGAGCATCGTTCGCCAATTCGTCAGGCAGATAGATGTTGACACGAGCCATGCGCATACTATACACACGCCTGCTTGGGTGTCGCCGATCAATCGTCGGTGACGTGGGGCAACGCGGCGAGGCGAATTTCGTTGACAGGACTATCGTCCTATCGGCACGATGGGACCCATGGTGATCCAGACCGGCGAGCGGGCTCGCACTGCCTACCAGGCCCGCTTGCGGGGAGGACCCGACGACGGCGCCGTGGTGCGCGTGACGGCGCTCCCTGGCGGCGAGGCGCCCGACTTCTTTCATGCCGGACCCGACGACCAGGGCGTGTATGTGCTGGCCGGCTCTCCACATCCCGATGAGACGCTGCCCTACTGGTGGATCGCCGATCCACAGCCGGCTCCCCACCGGCACCGGCCCCGAGAGCGCGACGTGGACGCTCATCTCCATGAGCCACGATGGCACGTCCGCCAAGGTGTGGCACCAGCATGGAGCGGGTGCGACCCCCGTCCGCCTGCTGCCCGAGCCGATGCATTCGGCCAAGGTGCCGCTCTTCATCGGCCGGGGCTACGTCTGCAGCGAGTGTGACGACCTCACCGTGGTGAGCTTCCCACCGCCCGAGGACAAAGCCGAGTAGACCGCTGACTCGCGACATGGTCGCGGGACGACGCATCAGGCTCCCTCACCCATCGAATGCCGGCGACACCGCCTCGATCTCCATGCCTGACAGGCCCACCTCGCGCGCGTCCGGCAGCCTGACCCGCCGGGTGGGTCATCGGACTGAGCATGGCCCTTGGCTCCGCTGGTTCAACCGCCGGGCGGGTCGCGGCGACAATGTGGCACTGGCTGCGCTTGATCCGCGGTTTGATCCCGCGTTTGGCTCCCACGACGACAAGCCTGCGGCCACGATCGACCGAACAAGGCGACGGGGTCAGTCGAGTCGTAGGCCCATCAGCACGCCGCCCGGTCGCCGCTGCAGCTCGCGGAACCCGAGATGGCCATAGAAGCCGATGGCGCGTTCATTGTCGTCGCCGGCCTCGAGGTGAACCCCGGCCACGCCACGTTCGCGCAACTCCGTGAGCAGGCGTTCGATGAGCAGGCGACCAAGC
Organism: uncultured Chloroflexia bacterium; assembly: GCA_963778955.1. Classification (GTDB taxonomy): domain Bacteria; phylum Chloroflexota; class Limnocylindria; order Limnocylindrales; family CSP1-4; genus JAFMJV01. Next base: position 888,572 of record CAVZWI010000001.1, on the reverse strand, counting down.
CCCGTGCCACGGGCACGCTCCTCCAGATCGATGTGCAGATGGGCCGGATACTCGTCGAGGATCTCAGGCGGCGCGAGGCGTGGCCGGTGGATGAGCTCGATGAGCTCGGCGTCGAACGAGCGCAGGCTAGACCCATCCTCGACGAGCGGATACCGAGCCCGCAGTGGCGGCCACCAATTCGCCTCCGCCCACGCCTCGAAGTCGCGCGTGTCATCAGTCGAGAGAAGGTACCCGGCCGACCCGGCCTCATCGACGAGCACCAGCTGGGTGCCGATCCCGCGCGCCAGGTATGGCCCCACGTAGACATGCCCCAGCAGGTCGGGGTCGCCCGCCAGCGCCGACGCATCCGCTCCGGTGTCGCCGGTGAGGAGGCACGTTCGATACGCTCCGGGCAAGTCACACAGTCGGGCAGCTTCGATACGCAACATGGCCACAGGGTAGCGCGTTTCCGGCCCTCGACGTGAAGTCCGTGATCGGTCCACGCGGCCGTGACCCGAGCAACGAGGAGCGGTATACGGGCGCGTCGTCGTCGAGCAGGAAACGATGACCAAGTGGTCTACGATGCGGCGTGCGCATTCGGTCTAAGTGGTATACGAAGGGCTTGCATCGAAGGATCGAGTCGGCTACGCTGCCGCCCGTGTCCACCGGCAAGGAGATCAGCAGGCAGGAGGTGCGTGCCTTGCTGAGAGAGTTGATCGCCAGCTCCCGACCGGGTGACCGACTGCCCAGCGAGCGAGACCTGAGCCTGCGCTGGGACGCCGCGCGCATGACGGTCCGGCACGCCACCGACGCGCTGGTGTCGGAGGGGCTCGTGGTGCGTCGACCCGGTTCGGGCACCTACGTGCTGCCGCCACCGGTCGTGCGCTTCCTGGGCCTGACCTCGTTCACCCAGGACATGCAGGATCGTGGCCTGGTCCCAAGCAGCCGACTGCTGGCCTTCGCGGTGGAGGGGGCGGATGCCAAGGTCGCCGACCGGTTGCGTGTGCCCATCGGGGAATCGGTGCACTGCTTCACTCGACTGCGCCTTGGCAGCGGAGAGCCCATGGCCATCGAGACGGTCTGGATCCGGTCGGCCCTGGTTCCAGGCCTGGAGCCTGCGGACCTGGATGGCTCCCTCTACGAGCTCCTGTCGAACCGCTACGGCCTGGCACCCGGGTCCGCGAAGGTGACCATCGAGCCGCTGGTCGCCGACGAAGCGACCTGTCGAGCCCTGAACATCACCTCGCAGCAGGCCACCCTGTTCATGCGCATGACCGATGCCGATTTGGGTGGTCGCGTGATGATGATCGCGGATTGTATCTACCGCGGCGATCGCTACCAGCTGAGTGCCCACGTGCCAGCCCGAGCCTTTGCGGGGACGGCCCCCGCGTTCGCGGCAAGCGCGGCAGCCAGGTGATGCAGGTGTTGCAGGCGCTGAAGGTGCTGGCGATCGACGGCGGTCAGTCGGCCACCAGGGCCTGTCATTCGAACGCGGCGGACGCGACCGCCAACGTGGAGGTCGACGGCGTGAGCCGCCTCGAAGGTCGGGGCGAAGACCCGGGCCGCTACCGAGACCTGGTCCATATCTGTGAGGCCCCCGCATGACGAGTCAACGAACCTCGACCGGTCGCACCTACCTCGCCACCGTCGCGGCGTTGATCGAGCGCCTGGAGACCCAGGAGTGGCCTCAGATCGATGCCGCCGCGGCGATCATCACGGACGCCATGGCGGCAGGTGGCGTCATCCACGCCTTCGGCTCCGGCCACTCGCACATGCTCCCCGAGGAGCTGTTCTACCGGGCCGGTGGCCTGGTGCGCGTGCGACCCATCCTCTTCGAGGGCCTGATGCTGCACGCCAGCGCTCCCTTGAGCACGGCACTGGAGCGGGTCCCTGGTCTGGCCACGGCCATCCTCGACGACCACGGGGTGGAATCGGGCGATGTCATGCTCATCGCCTCCAACTCCGGCAGCAACGCGGTGGTCACGGAGATGGCGCGTGTGGCGCGCGAGCGAGGACTCCGCACCATCGCCATCACCAGCATCGGGCACGCCACCTCTGACACGGCCCGAGCCGCCAGGGAGCCGCGCCTCCACGAGCTGGTCGATGTGGTCATCGACAACGGCGGCATCGTGGGTGACGCCACGGTCGATATCGAGGGGCTGCCGGTGCGCGTCGCGCCCACGTCTACCGTCGTCGGCGCCGCCATCGCTAACACCCTCGTGGCGGAAGTGGCACAACGGCTGCTGGCCAGGGGCGTCGTGCCCGAGGTGTTCGCCAGCAGTAACGTGGCCGGTGGGGATGCCGTGAACCAGGCACACCTGCGCCGCGCAGGCGCCCGATGAGCGCGTCGCCCTTCGCGGTCAGGGGTGTCATCGAGGGCTTCTACGGCCGACCCTGGACGCACCAGCAACGCCTCAGCCTCATCGACTTCCTGGCCGCCCGGGGGATGAACGCTTTCGTCTACTCGCCCAAGGATGACCCACTCGTCCGCCGTGAGTGGCGTGCCCCCTACGACGATGCGGCGCTCCACCGCCTGGGCGAGCTGGTCGGGCGTTGTCAGACGGCTGGCATGGAGTTCACCTGGTGCATCTCACCGGCGCCATCGATCCGCTATTCCGACCCCGCTGAGCTGGACACGCTGATGGCCAAGATCGGCAGCGTCATGTCCCTGGGCGTCAGCCACTTCGGCCTGTTCCTCGATGACATCCCCATGGAGCTCCTCCACCCGGAGGACCGCGCGGCCTTCTCCGACCTGACCGAAGCGCACGTGGCGCTGATCGACGGGGTCTTCGACGCACTGCCCGAGGGTACCCACCTCATCGTCTGCCCGACGGTCTACCGCGGATCGGGCACGGAGGCGTACCTGGTGACCCTTGGCCGCCGCATCGATCCACGCATCGACCTCTTCTGGACCGGCCGCGCCATCTGCTCCGCGACGCTGGACCTGGCTGACGCCGCCGTCTTCACCCGCACCGCCAACCGACCGCCCACGTACTGGGACAACTACCCGGTCAACGACGTGGCCATGGGCTACGAACTGCACATCGGGCCGTATCGCGGCCGCGATCCGCAACTGTGGCGATCGTCGACGGGCATCGTCGCCAACGGCATGGAGCTGTTCGAAGCCTCGCGCATCCCCTTCGCCACCATCGCCGACTACCTGCGTGACCCGGAGAGCTACGAGCCGGAGACCAGCTGGCAGCGCGCCATGCGCGATGTCGTGGGCGAGGCGGACCTCGACGCGTTCGCGCTGTTCGCGGACAACGTGCGCTCCTCGTGCCTGTGCGACGCCGATGCGCCCATCGTGGCCGATGCGCTGGACGCCGCGCTGTTCCGCCTCCAGAACGGGGACGCCGCGGAGGCGCAAGCCGCAGCGGCCGACCTGGCAGACCTGGCCGACCGATTGCTGGGGGCCGCCGACCACCTGCTGCGAGGACCGGTGGCCAACCGCGCGTTGATCGACGAGATCCGCCCCTGGTTGCTGGCCTTCGAGATCGGCGCGCAGGCCATCGGCAAGCTGGCCGAGCTGGCTGCTGCGGGGCGGATCGACGAGGACGGGCCGGCTGAGCTGGCGCCGTTCCTGATCAAGCTGCGTCGGGCGCACGTGCGCGTGTTCGGCGACGCACTGGAGATGACCTTGTCCGTCCTGTCCGGGATGATGTTCCGGCCGGGCGAGGTGCCGTAGGTAGGAGGAGACACCCCATGAGGAACCGACAGCGCGCGCTCGTCGCGGTCTCGGCTGCGTTCGCCCTGAGCGTGGTCGGCAGCACTGGCGGCGCGTTCGCCCAGGACACCATCCTGCGCATGGCCATGGGCTCGCCCGGCGAGGCCGCCATCCGCGTCTTCGACAGCGTCGCGGCGCAGTTCGAGGAACTGCACCCCGGCGTCAAGGTGGAGATGAACTACCAGGACGATGACCTCTACGAGACCATCGGCCTGCCCAACCTGCTGGCCGGCCGCAACGCGCCGGACATCTACTTCGAGTGGACCGGCGCCCGCATGGCCCAGCGCGATGCCGATGGCTACGCGGCCGACCTGACTGCTGCGGTCGAGTCCGGCCCGCTGGCGGGCATCTTCGATGAGAGCGCCTTCGGCGCGGCGACGGTCGACGGCAAGGTCGTGCTGGTGCCGCACACCGCGGATGTGACCAACGTGCTCTGGTACAACGTGCCGCTGCTCGCGGAGCACGGCATCACGCCGCCGGCCACCTGGGAAGAGCTGCTGGCAGCGTGCGACACGCTGAATGAGGCCGGGATCATCCCCATAGCCACCGGCAACAAGGACCTGTGGGCCGCCGGCAACTGGCTCAGCCATATCGCCTCGCGCGTGGTGGGCGAGGACGTCTACGACGCCACCCTGTCGGCCAAGGGCCCGTTCGCCACGCCCGAGTGGGAGCAGGCTTTCGGCTACATCAAGGAGCTGGCCGACCACAAGTGCGTCAACGCCAGCGCCAACGCCGTCGATGACAACGCCGGCGCCCAGCTCTTCTTCCAGGGCCAGGCGGCCATGCACCCCATCGGCTCCTGGCTGGTCAGCTGGGCCATCGATGAGGCGCCTGACCTCGACTTCGACTTCGTCAACCTGCCGGCCATGCCCGCCGGTTCAGCCGGTGACCAGGACAGCGTCATCGGCGTGGAGACCGGCTTCATGGTCAACGCCAACAGCGAGAACATCGACCTTGCCACCGAGTTCCTGGCGCTGCTCAACAGCCCCGAGAACGCGCAGGCCTTCATCGATGACGCGGAACTCTCGCCGCTCGCTCCGGCTGCCGGGGCCAGCGACGTGGACAGCCGCTCGGCCCGGCTCAACGAGCTGTTGAGCAGTGCCTCGGCGGTGGTGCTGCCGCCTGACACCGGTTACGACGTCCCCACGGCGCTCGAGCTGTACGCCGCAGAAGCGGCCGTGCTCGGCGGCCAGCAGGATCCGGCGACCGCGCTCTCGGAGCTCGACGCACGCATCAACCAGTAGGCACTGCACCGGCACTTGATGGGGCGCTCGTCTTCGAGCGCCCCATCGTTCCGGCCGGTGATCCATAGGGTGGACCGTTGAAGCCGACCAACCGCCTCACGCCCTGGCTCTTCATCGCCCCCGGGCTGGCGGTCTTCGGTGCGGCGGTCCTGCTGCCGATGGTGCTGACCATCGGCTACAGCTTCACCGACTGGAGCGGCTTCGGGCCGATGACCTTCGTCGGCCTGGACAACTACAGTCGCGCGCTCGGCGACACGCTCTTCCGCGACTCGTTCGTCCACGTCATCATCTATATCGTCGCCACCATCGTGCTGGAGGTCGGTGTCGGCCTGGCCCTCGCCGGACTCATCACCATGCGCGGGGCCGGGATGTGGTTCCGGGTCGCCATCTTCGTCCCCGTGATGCTGCCCATGGTGGTCATCGCGGTGCTCTGGTCGTTCATCTACAACCCCGACTTCGGCCTCGTCAACGGCGCGCTCGATGCCCTTGGCCTGGAGGGCTTCCAACGCATCTGGCTGGGCGACCCGCAGACCGCGTTGCTGGCCATCAGCGTCGTGTCGGGCTGGGTCTTCGCCGGCTTCTACATGGTCATCTTCTACGCTGCCTTCCGGCAGATCGACGAGGAGATCCTGGAGGCTGCCCGCCTTGACGGTGCCGGCGAGTGGGCCCTCTTCCGGCGGGTCAAGGTGCCCATGATCCGCGGCGCCACCGGGGTCGCCATCCTGCTCTGCGTGACCGGCGGGTTCCAGGGCTTCGACCTCTTCTTCGTGCTCACCAATGGCGGACCCTATGGCGCCACGGAGATCCCACCACGTTGCTGGTCAAGACGGTCTTCCGCAATGCCGACGTGGGATACGGCTCGGCCATGGCGGTGCTGCTCACCGCCGTGGTGGTGGGCGTGGGCCTCGTCTACATGCGCGTCCAGGGTCGGGACAGGAGTCGGGCGAGCGGCGGGACTTCGCGGCTGGGCGTGGAGCGGTGAGCAGCAGCACGCGGCCGGTTCGCGCCGTCCGGCCGCGCACGGAGGATGCCTGGGGTCCGCGGATCGCGCGCTGGTTGACCGGTGCCGCCATGGTCCTGCTGGCGCTGCTCTTCTTCTTCCCGCTGGTGTGGATGGCGCTGTCGAGCTTCAAGACCAACCGCGCCATCTTCGCCACGCCCTTCGCGCTGCCGGAGTCGTTCGACCTGTCGCGCTGGGTCGATGCCTGGGAGGTGGGTCACATCGGCAAGTACGCGCTCAACAGCGCCATCGTCACCGGCGCGTCGGTCACGCTGATCCTGCTCTTCGGCTCGCTCGCGGCCTACGCCTTCAGTCGCTATCGGTTCCGGGGTCGCGGGCTGGCCCTGGGCCTGTTCGCCCTGGGCCTGCTGCTGCCGCTGCAGTCGTACTTCATCGCCCAGTCCAACCTGTTCACCGAGCTGGCCATCACCGACACGCGCTGGGCGCTGATCATCCCCTACACCGCCATGGGGCTGCCCTTGGCCACGTACCTGCTCAAGGTCTTCATGGACGGCCTGCCGGGCGAGCTCTTCGAGGCGGCCCGCATCGACGGCGCCGGCGACCTGCGGGTCTTCCGCCAGCTGGCGCTGCCGCTGCTGCGACCGGGCCTCGCGACGGTGGCCATCTTCTCCGCGCTGGCGGCCTGGAACGAGTTCCTGCTGGCCCTGCTCTACATCCAGGACGATGATCTCAAGACCATCCCCACGGGCCTGCTGGCCTTCTCCAGCCGCTACCAGACCGACTACTCGATGCTCTTCTCGGCGCTGACCATCGTGACCATCCCCATGGTCATCATCTACATCGTCTTCAACCGCCACATCGTCGATGGCATCACGGCGGGCAGCGTCAAGTAGCGGGGCGGCAGGCGGTCGGTGCCAGACACGGCCCACTACGAGGCCGCTACGGTAACGACCGACGCACCCGACCGTGGCTGAGTACTACAGTCGCCGCGATGGCATCCGGATCCCGTGCTACGTTCTGGCTCGATCGCGTGTGTTGCCTGCGCGAACCGCGCCGCCTCCGGAAGGACGTTCAGTGGACAAGCCTGACCTCCGTCGCTTCATCAAGACCACCGAGCGGATGGTCAGCCCCAAGGCCGTCGGGAAGCTGTATGGGCGCGCGGAGATGCTCAGCAAGCTGCCAGTGGGCGTCCAGAAGCGGATCGTGGAGCGGGCCAGCCGTGATAGCTCACGCATCGGGTTCGTCGTCGAGCCCTACAGCTTCTTCCTGGCCTACGAGATCGCGGATGAGGCGGAGGCCAAGCGACAGCTGCCGCCCGGCTACGAGCTGCTGCCGACCGCGATGTTCGAGGGTACAGAACCGAGGCTCTGCGGCATCGTCGCCGCCTTCAACGTGCACACGTCGGTGTTCTGGGGCAGCCGCGTCGAGTTCTATCTCATCGCCGAGAACACGGCGACCGGGATGCTGTCGTGGGTCATCTGCGACTACGAAACGAACACCATCAGCTATGACCCCGGCCAGGGCTTCTCCGGCTCCAGCACGAGCCACTGTGTGATCACCACCGCGCATTCGGGCGAGCTGATCGTCGACGTGAAGAGTGAGCAGCGTAGCAACCACATCGCCAGCGTCGCGGACCTGGGCGCAGCGTCGATGCGAGCGCTTGACCAGCGCCTCTGGCTCGAAGGGAACCTCTCCGTGGACTACGGGGGGCGGCTGCTCGATCCGGAGTCGGTGCCCTTCGGCCTCATCTTCGACCCGGACGAGGTGCAGCAAGCTCTGCACATCCCCCTCGATGCCGTCACGATCGAGGCCAACACCTTCGGGGACACGCTCATGGCCGGCGAGCCCTTCGAAGCGTGCTGCTTCCCCTTCGCCCAGCACTACCTGACCACCAGCTTCCCCGAGTCGAGCCCCATCACCGACCGAGAGGGCCTCAAGAAGGCCGCCATGGAGTCGAGCCCCGAGCCGACGTAGGCGACCGGGCGCACTGTGGAGACGCTCGCAGGCCTGCGCCGGGATTACCGCCGTCTCGATGCCCTGGCCCCGGGCCGACCGCCCGACCTTTGAGCTTCCGCAGGTCGGCCTGCGGGCCGCGGTCGAGCGTGCGATGATGGCTGCCTACGGCGTCGAGCGTCGCAGCTGGCCCAATGGCGCCGGTGCCTGGCTCGAGCGCGGAGCGCCCGACCATCCGCCCCAGCAGGTGGAGTTCCGTGGCGATCGCTGGCTCGCGAAGCGCGTCATCGGCGAGAGCTGGGACGCACTCGAGACGGCCATCGGGATCGACCTGCTCCAGCAGGTAGCGGGGTTGTCGAGATGGGGTCGGATGTGGCTCATTGCCGAGTCTTGCAAGCGTAGACTGACCCGGTGAGGTTCTGGGTAGGGCTGACCGACCGCGACTGGTACGCATACTTGGCCGCCCAGGACAACGTCGACGAAGTCAACTTCTGGCAGCCGAGTGCTCGCAAGCCGGCTGACCTGCGTGATGGTCAGCCATTCCTCTTCAAGCTCCACAAACGCTACGGCGGCTGGGTGGTCGGTGGAGGCTACTGGGCCCACTTCACCGTGCTGCCGGCGAGACTCGCGTGGGACGTGTTCGGGACGCTGAACGGCGCCGCCACGTTCGAAGAGATGGCGAGACGGATCGGCCGGTACCGGTCAGGGTTCGACGTGCACACGCACCAGATCGGATGTGTCGCGCTCGCTCAACCGCTGTTCCTGCCACCCGACGAATGGATCCAACCGCCGAGCGACTGGAAGGACCCGATCCAAGTCGGGCGCACATATGACACCACGGACCCGATCGGGGACGACCTCCGGCAGCGGTACGGGGCCGCTCGGCTTCGGCTGACCGCCAGCAAGGGGGTGCTCGACGCGCCAACCGATGAGGTCCGCTACGGCCCGCCCGTGCTGGTGGCACCACGGCTGGGTCAGGGCATCTTCCGGGCTCGGGTGATGGACGCGTACGCACGGCGCTGCGCGGTGACCGGCGAGCGGACGTTGCCAGTCCTGGAAGCTGCGCACATCAAGCCGTACAGCCTGTCCGGACCACATGCGACCGAGAACGGACTACTCCTTCGATCGGACCTGCACACATTGTTCGACCGCGGCTATGTGACGGTCACGCCCAAGCTCGAACTTCGAGTCAGCCAGAGCATCCGCGCGGAGTACGAGAACGGGCGGGACTACTACGCGCTCGACGGGCACGAGGTTCGCCAGCCTGTCGCACCATACCCTGCGCCGTCGTGCGAGTTCCTCGAATGGCACGGCGACGTCGTGTTCCGAGGCTGATGAAGCGCAGTTCAAGGCCAGCTCGAAGCCCGGTGCCCCTCCTGCTTCCTGAGGTTCTCCGTGAATGCCTTCGAGCCGGTCGCATGCAGGGCCACGAGACCCCTGTGAGTCATCTCGGCGACGAGGTTCACGGCGATGACCGACTTCCCAGTTCCCGGACCGCCCTGCACCGGGACCAGGAACAGCACCGAAATCAGTCAGCGCAACTGGGCCTACCCCATGCGCCGCAGCGCCTTGCCCTCGATGTCGCGCGACCGCAGTGCGTGGCTGCTCACCGCGTAGTGCTCCTTGCGGACACGCTCGTTCATGACGCGATGGAACGCCTCCGACTCACGCATCAGCCCCTCCACGATGCCTTGGAGCACCGAGTCGTCACCTGCATAGGCACGGATCTTCCGCGCCGTGGCCCGCAGCGCATCGCGCGCCGCATCGAAGTCACCATCCCGATTGAGCGCGACCGCATCCCGGCGTGCCCGCGCCGCGTAGATGCCCGCGACGAACCGGTCGACCTCGCGATCACGGCGCTGGGCGTCGTTGGCGCGGTCATCGGCGTACTGCCAGGCGAGTCGGGTGGCAGCCCCACCGAACGCGCCATCGCGGTCGGAGACCTCGACCACGGCCGAAGACATGGCACTCATTTCGCCGAACGGGAAGGACAGCCGCAGCGGCACGTCGATCTCCTGCCCTGACACCAGGTCACCCAAGTCGATGATCGTGCGACCCCCTTTGCGGTGCGCCGCGAAGGCGCCGATCGACTCGACTCGGACCTCGTCGGGGAAGATGACATCAAGGGTTGCGTGGCGCGCCACGACCTCCAGGGCCTCGCCGACCTCGCTCTCGATATGGTCGCGGATCTGCGCCGCGCTGGCGATGTCGTAGAACTGGCCACCGCCGGCCTGGGCCATCGCCTGCAGCAGCACCTCGTTGAAGCTATCGCCGACGCCGAAGGTGGAAGTGGAGACGCCGCGCTTGCGCAGCTGCGCCGCGTGATGCTCCAGCTCCTCGACCGTGGTGATACCCCGGTTGGCGAGGCCGTCGGTCAGCAGTAGCGTGCGGTTCACGCCCAGATCGAGCAACTCGGAGGCGACCATCTCGCAGCCGCGTAGCCAGCCACCGCCCAGGTCGGTCATGCCGCGCGCGTCGATGGTGCGAAGCCGACCGATGGCATCTCGCTTCGCTTCCGGCGTGGCGAACGCGCCCGGAACGATGGTCTCGATGACGTCGTCGTACACGACCACGCTGAAGCGGTCGCTCGACTTGAGCCGGCCGATGGCCTCCTCCACCGCCTGCAGCGCCAGTGTGAGACGCCCGTTGGCCATGGATCCCGAGCGGTCGATGACGAAGGCCAGGTTGACCGACGGCCGCTCCGCGCTGGTCACCGCTTCAGGTGCGGTCACATGGGCGACGACGAAGCGCTTGCTGTGCCACCGCGTGCGGACGAGCGTGCGATCCTGCTTGACGGTGAGTCGACCGATGTGCTTGTTCGAAGTCATGATCGAATCCCCTTCCTCGAGCATCTCCCGTCCCAGGCGGATGAGGCGCTCGATCTGCTGGTGCTTCCGCTTGCCCAATGGCTCGCGGATGTGTAGTTCCACGTTCTCGCTGAGCGGGACGCGCTCCCAGCGCGTCCGTGTGTCCAGCTGGGCCTTGGAGGCCTCTAGCGGTCGCGACTCTGCGATGTCCCGGGCAAGCCCCGGGAACGACTTGGGGCTCGATCTCCTTCGTTGCCATCCGATCGATCACCGGTTGGCTCTTCAACTGGTTGATGTAGTCGAGCGCCGAGTCGCTCGGCACCGCTGACAGGCCAGCATCGAGTGCCGCCTCCACGGCCTCATCGTCGAGGCCACCGAGCCGGGAGCCGATCTCCCCCAGCGGCAGATGCTGCCGCTGCAGATTGCGGATCAGGCGCAAGCGCTTGAGGTGGCCATCGCCGTAGCGCGTCCTGGGCCCGGCCTGCTCTGGTGCAGGCAACAGGCCGATGGACACGTAGTAGCGGATGGTCCGTGGCGTCACTCCTGCGAGGTCGGCCAGCTCCCCGATCGCGTACTCCTGCTCAGTCGGCATAGCAAGATAGTGACAGCCTTACGTGATGCTGTCAAGACCTTGACTGAGTCGGCGAGCGCGAACCGTTCCGTGGTCGGCTAACCAACTAGCCAGTCAAAGGCAAATGTGATAGCGTAGGTTGTCGTGAAGCGTAGGGAACTCGTCCGCACGGTAAGGAAGGAAGCTGTGCGACGTGGTATCCAGATCGAGCTGGAGCGCGAAGGTGCCGAGCACGAGATGTGGCGAGTCGGGGACGTTCGAGTGGTGCTCCCGCGGCACACCGAGTTGTCGCGTGGAGTCGAGCGCGACGTGAAGGCTCGGCTGGAGAGGGTATTTGGAAAGGGGTGGCGGCGGTGACCGCGCGGAAGATATATCAGGCCCGCGTCGAGCGTGACGGGGCATGGTGGTACATCTTCGTCGAAGACATTGGCCACTCGACACAGGCACGACGCCTCGATCAAGTCGAAGGCATGGTCCGGGATCTGGTCGCACTCGTCGAGGATGTGCCCGCGGATGGTTTCGACGTGGACATCGCGGTGCGACTCGGCGATGCGCAGTCCGCTGTGGACGACGCGGTGGCAGCCCGTCGGAGCGCTGAGGCGACACACCGGGCGGCCCTGGACGCAACCCGGGCAGCAGCCATCGCCCTGCGCGAGTCCGGGCTGCCGTTGCGTGATATCGGAGTCCTTCTTGGCCTGACGCACCAACGCATCTCCCAACTCGTGGGATAGCCATCCCATGGCATTGCTCGACTCGGTCGAAGTCTTGACCAAAGCCACTCGCGAGAACGCGGCCGTCGAGTTCTTCAGCTAAGTTCTCGCGCGGACCCTCGCCGCACGACGCAACCTGACGGTGACCGCGCGGGGTGCGGCATATGTGGATCGTCCATGAGAAGCTGCCGGCCCGGAGGCCGTCGGCCTCCTCGGCCCGGCGAAGAACTCGTCCGGCGTGAGGTCGGCGATCTCGTCGTGCTTGTCGAACTCGTCCGTCTCGACCGGCCATGGATGTCGACGCACGCCATGCGGCCACATGACCTCGCGGATCGCGACGGACAAGCGCTCCGTGCGTGTTCGGTCGGTATCCCCTGGGTAGGTGGGTACATCCTCCTCGAGGATCACCTTCGTGCTTGGTCTGAGGGTCCGCATGGGTGCCAACGCACTATCGCAGGCGCCAGCACCCGCCACACCATCGGCTGCCGCCGTAGACTCCCCACGGGGAGACACACTTGGCATTTCGATTCGTCCATACCGGCGACCTGCACCTGGACAGCCCGTTCGTCGGGCTGACCACGGAGGCGCCCGCCAACGTCGTCGAGACGCTGCGCGAAGCCACCATCGCCGCCTGGCGCAACATCATCGATCTGACGCTCGAGGAGCAGGCCGACTTCCTGCTCGTGGCCGGCGACGCCTTCGAGCACGCCAACCGCACGCTGCGTGGCCAGCTCGTCTTCCGCGATGGCTTGAAGCGCCTAGCCGACGCGGGCATCGCCAGCTTCGTCGTCACCGGCAACCACGACCCGCTCGACGGCTGGGAGCCCAGCGTGACCTGGCCTGAGTCGGCCCATCGATACGCGGCCCACGAGGTCACCGCCCGACCGGTCATGCGCGACGGCGAGGAGATCGCCCGCGTCTACGGCATCAGCTACCACCAGCGCGACATCAAGACGAACCTCGCCCGGCGTTTCGCACGCGATGCTGACGCGCCCTTCGCCATCGGCCTCCTCCACGCCAACGTCGGCGGGGCGGAGGGCCATGCCAACTACGCGCCCTGCACCATCGCCGACCTTCGCGACTCGGGCATGGACTACTGGGCCCTGGGCCACATCCACGCCCACCGCGTCCTCTCGCCCGAGCACCCCACGGCCGTCTACTGCGGCAACCCGCAGGGTCGCGACCCCGGCGAGACCGAGCCGCGCGGCTGCTACCTGGTCGATGTCGATGACGCCGGCTGCGCGACCCCGAGCTTCCATCCGGTCGACATCGTCCGCTGGCAGCTGCTCGACGTGCCCATCGCGGACCTCGACACCGAAGAAGCGCTCATCGAAGCGGTCGTGCAGGCCGTCGACGACGCCCGGACGGTGGCGTCGCGCTCGGTCGTCGCCCGCGTCGCACTGACCGGTCGCGGCCCGTTGCACGCTTCGCTGACCCGTCGAGGGCTCACCGAGGATGTCCTTGGTGCCGCGCGCGAGAGCCTGGGCACGGCCGATCCGTTCGCCTGGATCGAGTCGCTGCGCGACCGCACCCGACCCGACGTCAACCTGGAGGAACGCCGCCGCGCCGACGATTTCGTGGGCGACCTGCTGCGCCGCCTGGACGCCACTCGAGCCAGTCTGACCGACGGGGACGGAGCGGAGCCTAAGGCCGCCGAGATCCGCGGTGTCCTCGATGCCGCGGAGATCGAGCGGACCCTCGACGACCTCTACGCCAGCTCCCGCGCCCGCAAGCACCTGAAGGCGTCACGGCCGGACGCGAGCGAGATCGCGCTGATGCTCGACGAGGTCGAGGCGCTGCTGCTCGACCGCCTCGGGGACGCGGACTGATGCGCATCGAGACCATCGCCATCGACGGCTTCGGCCAGTTCCACGACCAGCGGCTCTCCCCTGCCCCCGGGCTCACAGTCGTCAAAGGTCCCAACGAGGCCGGCAAGACCACGCTGCTGGCGTTCACCCGGGCCATGCTCTTCGGCTTCCCACGGCGCGGCCACTACCCGGCGCTCGCGGGCGGCAAGCGCGGCGGCTGGCTGGACGTGGTCATGGATGACGGTCGGTCATTGCGGATCGAACGCTATGGTGAACGCGGCGGTGACGGCCGTCTCCGCGTGGTCGAGGCCGACAGGGACCTTGGCCCGGGGCACCTTGCCGCGGTCCTCCAGGGCGTGGGAACGTCGGTCTACCAGAACATCTTCGCCTTCGGCCTCGGCGAATTGACGCGCTTCGAGACCCTCAAGGACGACGAGGTCGCGGCGCGCATCTACGGCGCGGGCCTGGGTACCGGTGGCGTGTCGGGCCTGAACGTCGCGGGGTCGTTGGCCAACCAGATGGAGGCCTGGTTCAGGTCCGCTGGCAGCAAGCCGCAGCTCAACGTGCTGCTGGATCGGCTCGAGGATATCGACCGCCGGCTCGAGGGCCGCGACCTGCCGCGAGCCTATGCGCAAGCCGGCGCCCGACTCGACGAGGTGAACGAGCAGCTGGACGAGCTGGCTGCGCGCTACGAGGCGCTGGCGGCGGAGGACCGGCGCCAGGTCCGACTCAAGGATGGCTGGGCGACCTGGCTGGAGCTGCGAGGTGCGCAGGGTGAGCGTGAGGCGCTAGGTGACGTCCACGCCTTCGAGGCCGATGTCCTGGAGCACTTGAGTGCCATCGAGACCAGGTTGTCGGCAAGCGAACGAGCGGTCGAAGCGGCAGTGCGGGAACGTGATGGAGGCGCGGCAAGGCTCGAAGGAGCGGTGGTCGATGAGGCGGCGCTCAGCCAACGCGATGCACTGGAGGAGTTGGCGGAAGCCAACAGGCTGGAGCTGGTCAAGGCCGATGAACGAGCCCGCGCCGAGCGCGAGCTGTCGGGGGCGCGGGCGGCCCTCACTGCGTCGCTCGCCGGTCTGGGCGCTGGCTGGACGATGGAGCGGCTCGATGCGTTCGACGACTCCATTGCGGTCAAGTCGGAGATCTCCGGGCGCTTCCGAACGTCGCTGGCGAAGGCCGAGCAGGCCGCGACGGCCGCACGCGATGCCCACCAGGCTGCCGTGGCGGGGTCGAAGGATGCCACCGAGCTTGCATCTGCCGCTGCGGTCCGCGTCACCGAGCTGGACAAGGAGTTGGCCGACCGACCGACGGCAGCTGTTCGTGAGCGCGGCTTGCGCGAGATAGAGAGCCTGGCTAACGAGCTGACAGTTCAACGTCGACTGGCAGAAGATCTGCCGACCGATGACCTGGGTGCCATGCGAGGTTCGCTCGAATCGCGGCGAGCGGACGCCCGCGAGCTGGCCGATGCCCTGCGTTCGAAGCGAACGGCGCAGGAGACCTTGCCCAGCCTCACGGCCATCGACCGAGACGTCAGCGACCAGGCCCAGCGCCAGTATCTGCTGCCGGCCGCCCTTGCCATCGGTGGCATCGTGGTTGCCATCGTCCTGTTTCTCATGGAGGTCACGCTGGCGGCGGGGCTCGTCGTGGCCGTCGCTGGCGTTGGTGGGGCGGCGGCCTGGTTCCTCGTCCTGCGGCGACAGGGCGCCGGTGACAGTGCCGCTACGCGCGAGCAGGTGGAACAGCGGCTGGCCGATGCGGAGGCGACCATCGCGCGTCTTGGCCCCGCCCTCGAGCTTGGGGTCTCACCGAGTCCCGCCGACGTGGATCGGTTCAGCGACCGACTCGAGGCGGAGCGGCGCCTCCTCGAACGTGATGAGGACCGACTCGAACGCGCACGGGCGGCCCAGCGGGAAGTGGCGCGGCTCGAGTCCGAGCTGGGCGTGGCGGCGAGCGCCGTCGGCTTGCCCGCGGAACCGTCGGCCGCTGAACTGGAGGCGTTCGGCGAGGCCATCGCCGACGATCGCGCGACGGAGGCGGCGCTTGCGGCCGCGATCGAGCGCGAGGAGCAGCTGCGGGCCGCGGCCAACACACAGGTGAAGCGAACCGCTGACCTGGCCACGGCGCTCCAGGAACGAACCGATGAAGCGTCGACCACGCACGCGGAGTGGCATGCGTGGCTAGAAGCCCACGACCTCGATGCGTCCTACGACCGGGAGACCGCGGGACGCGTGGTCGATTCGGTGACCGCCGCCAAGGGCACCCTCTCGAACGTGCGCAAGGCGGAGGCTCGCAGCGCGGACCTTACGGGCGAGCACGCCGCCTACATCGCGCAGGTGCAGGCACTCGCGCCGCTCCTATCGCCGGGCGAGGTGGACACCGATGACATCGCCGCGACCGCGACCCTGCTGTCCAAGCGACTGGCCGATGCCCTCGCGGGTGAACGGGCGCGAAGCGAGCTGGCGAAGGCGCTGGATGGCAAGTCAGAGACCCTCGCGGCAGCGGTGGAGTCCCACGACATGGCTGCCGGCGACCTCACCGAGTTCCTGGCGGAGGCCGGGGTCGAAGACGTGGCCGGGTTGCGCGCCGAGGTCCAGCGGAGCCGGGCCGCAACTGACCTCGACCACGCGGTGGCCGGCGCCCGGGGCACGCTGGCGGCGCTGTCCGGCCCGGGCGATGCGCTCGAGAACCTGCTCACCGATCTTGATGGCATCGAGGACATCGCCGATGTCGATGCCGCGCTCGCGCGGATCGCGGAGGAGACTCGCGAACTCTCTGATCGCCGAGCCCAGCTTCACGAGGAGGCCGGGAGTCTACGCGCCAGCCGTGCCGACATGGAGTCGGATGCGGCCGCGACCGAGTTGCGCCAGGAACGGGAGGGCGTGCTCTCGCAGCTGGAGGCCGGTGCGCGGAGCTGGTCGGTGCTGGCCCTCGCACGGGCGGTCCTCGACCGGTCCCGCAACGTGTACGAGGCGGCCCATCGACCCGCGGTCATCGAGAAGGCCGAGCACTTCTTCACCGATTGGACCGATGGCCGATACCGGCGCATCATCGCGCCGCTCGGCGAGGACATCCGCGGCATCGAGCGAGCCGATGGCGTCGAGGTCCGCATCAGCGGACTCTCGCGCGGCACGTCGGAGCAGCTCTACCTGGCGCTCCGTTTCGGCCTGGTACAGCACTTCGTGGAGACCTCCGGCGAGCCGTTGCCCATCGTCATGGACGACATCCTCGTCAACTTCGACCCCGAGCGGGCCGCCCGCGCGGCGCGCTCCATCGAAGAGCTCAGCGCGTCCTGCCAGGTCATCTATTTCACCTGCCATGACAGCACGCCGCTCAACGCGGAGAGCGAGCAGGTGCTCTCCGTGGCCGCTCTAGCGTCCTGATACGACACGTCGGATACCACACGTGTTTCATGGGTCCATGCCGAATACCAAGTGCACCTGTAACCTCAATGAGGAGACTGTGTCTCCGGGTCCGCGAGCTAGCCAGATCGTACGGAGCGGCCCGGAGCCAGGATGCCGTCGTGGAGCTGGCGGTCGAACGCCTCTAGCGGGAGTTCCGTGACGAGCAGGACGCACGCCTCTGGGCCGACGTCGCGGAGGACCCGGCGCCCAAGTACCCTGCGGAGGTCCCCTTGTCACTCGGCCACGCCGGACAGACGAAGGACGCCGTCATCCTCTGCCACCGGGTGCGATCGATCGATCTCGAGCGGGTGGCCACGTTCCAGGTAGCCGGGCGCGTCCAGCACGTCACGGACGCGGGCCTCAGGCGCGCGGTCAGGGCGGCACTGGCACGGCAGCTCGGCCTTGACATCGCTGCCGCGGAGGACGGAGCCGCCTAGCGTGATCGTCGGCGGCGAGACAGCAAGGGGATCGCCAGGTGGTCGGCGGCTGCTACCAACGCCGGATGCTTGAGCGTCAGCGGTTCGGTCGGGCCGTCCTGCACCACGGCCCCATTGTCGAGCGTGCGCTCCGCAAAGAGCGTCACGTTGGTCCAGGCTGAATCGAGCGTCGACCACCAGCTCAGGCCCAGGCCGCCACGATCGAAGACCCGCACCGCCATCGCCTGGGTCACCATGCGGTCGCGACTGGCCACACCCGATGGCCGCCAGCCCTCTTCGGTCAGCACCGCCGGCTCATCCAGGTCGATGACCGCTCCCAGGCCCGAGTCATCCAGCGCGGCCAGCGTCAAGCGCGAACCATCGGCAAACTCCAGTTCGTCAGCTGTCAGGTCGCGGCCACGAAACGCCTGGATCGTCTCGGCCACCGCAGCCACCGGCGACCGCGCCGCGTAGAAGGCACCATAGCGGCCCGGGCTGTCGTGGCGTCCCGCGCCCTGGCGATATCGCGGCACGAACAAGGAACCGCCGCGTGCCGTAGCCGCGGCCCCGTCGAGCGCGCGGAAGACGCGGAACAGCATCGGTCGATCAATCCCGGCTACGCGTATGCGCCGGTCTCATCCGCCTCGATGGCGCGCAACACGTCAGACACGCGGCCACGCGTGAGCAGGTCGATGGGGCGCGCGTCGCCCAGGTGGGCATTGAAGCCGTAGAGCCACTTGATGGCCGAAGGTCGCTGGTAGGTCAGCTGCAGCCGTGACAGCGCGAACTCGACCGCTTCAAGCTTGAGCAGGTTCTCGCGGTCGGGCTCCTCATCGGCCAGCCAGCGGCTCACCCGGGAGCGATCGACGTCGAGCGCCCGCGCAACCTGTGCTTGGCTGCCCATGTCAGCCACCAGCGTGGCGAGCTTCTGCCGTGCGCGTCCGTCCATGAGACCAAGCGTAACGCACCCGTCGACGTTGCGCCTGGTCGAGGCGACCTCAGATGCCGAGCAGGGCCCGGATCCGATCAGGATTCATGAGCCCACCGCCCGAGCGGCGATCCGTCCCAGGTCATGTCGTCGAGCATGGCGTCGAGCTCCCTGCGCGCAGATCGATCACGAACAGCCTGGCGAGGCGTCAGCCCACCCAGCATCGGGATCGGCTCGTCACACCAGGTGCGCTCGTAGTCGCGCATCACCTGCTCCATGGCGGCCGCGACATCCGGGTTGGTCGTAGGATCGAGCCAGTCGCTCTTGGCGTCATCGGGTGGCCCATCCGCCGCGGCCTGCTCCATGGTCTTTGTGGTGCGATCCAATCGCTTCACACCCGGGGCCGCTTTCCGAAGTGTCCGCTCCAGTCGGTCGGCCCGTCGCTTGGCATTGGCCTCGACGGTCGCGAAGTCCCCCTCGATGGTGATCGAGCCGCGGATCCCATTCGCGACCACGCCGCACCACGAACTCGCGGAAGATGCCGTCGTCGCCGAGTCGCAGCTTCTGGCCCAGCGCCTCGGCCGCTGCCGCCGGATCCGGCAGTCGATAGGTGGACGTGACGAAGAGGATGTCCTCGCCTTCCATCGTCTGGACGTGAAGCAAGGGCATGGGGTCCGCCAGCCACTGCAACAACGCCACGCCGTCGCCCGACTCGATGAGCGGCCCGACGGTCGCCCGTTGCGGGCGCGGCACACGGAACCCGCCCAGAGTGGTGAATGAGCCGACACCATCTGGCACCAGTCGCAAGCAGATGAGGTCGAGCGGCTCCAGACGGGACAACGAGCGGTCTCGCAGCTTCACTTCCAGCGAGCCGTTCAACTCGCGCAGTACGAGACCGCGCCCCGGCTGGACGCTGACGACTTCATACAGGGCGCGGCGGGACGATTGCCAGTGGCCCAGCAGAACGCGCTCGGCCTCGGGAAGCAGGGCACCACGAGTGTCGACGTATCGCTGCAGCCCACCCAGATCCCACATCGCCACGTCGGCGCTGAGCAACTCGTCGAGCGGGCCACCCTCGTCGGCCAGGTCGGAGTCACCGTAGGACTCCGCGTGAAGCTCATCGAGGATCTTCCGGAAGTCGGCCCGTACCTGCCAGTTGCCAAGCTTGCGGAAGAGCGCATCTGCCGGGTCCAGCGGCGCAACCTCGAGTCGATCGAGATGACAGGCCTTGAACTTGCGACCCGAGCCACAGGGGCAGGGGTCGTTACGCCCGAACTGCCCGTGGCCGTAGTCGGTCGCGAGCGCCTCCAGACCGTAGCGGGGCTCCTGATCCGCGCCCACGCCGATGGCGCGATAGGCCCTCAACGCCGCGGCGTAGTCACCTCGCTCCTCATCGATGAAGGCGAGTTCAAGGACCGCCTGGGTGAAGTCGTGGTCGGCTGCGACGGCCGCTCGCAGGTGCCGCTCGGCCTGGAGCATGTCGCCACGAGCCTCGGCGCAGGACGCCAGGACGGTGAGCGGGCCGGCACGCATCGGCCCCAGCACGCCGCGAACGATGTCGGTGAGGAAGGGCTCGAGTGGCGTCTGGCCCCAGGCGAGGGTGGTGAGGGCCTGCGTGATCGGGGGAATGGAGACGAGCTGGGACAGGCCATCCATGGGCTCGCTGGGGTCGAAGCCGCCCAGTCGCTGATGCAGATCCAGGGCCGCGGCCACGTAGCTCAGCCCTTCGACGTCACGCTCGTCGAGGCCGAACTCCTCGGCCATCGCGGCGGTCGTCTCGTCGAACGCGCCATCTTCGTCATCGATCGATGGTGGTGCCAATAGGTGCCCTCCTCGGGGCCCGACTCTACCTCGAACGCCCAGGCGCTGGTGTCCCGATTCGCTATTGGCTCGTGGCTTGCACACGGCCTTGGCGAGGATGGCGTCGGCACTCTTGATCCAGACGAAGGGACTGGCGCCCTCGTTCCACCGGCTGGGCGAAGGCCTCGATCATGGTGATGAGCTCCATGATCGTCGCGAACCCAGCCCTATGCCTCGAGACATCGGTGGTCCGTGACACTAGGCCACGAAGACAGCGACCCCGAGCTGTTTGGCCGCCGCGCAAAGGGCCCGATCGCGTGTGGCCAGGGGCAGTCCCGCGCGCATGGCAAGTTCCAGGTACGAGGCGTCGTACGCGCTAAGGTGCTGACCTCGGGCCACGCGGAGGATCGACGGGCACGAGCGTCCGCCCATCAGCTCGATCGACCTCGACCGGCAACGCCGTCAGGACCTCGCTGAACTGAGCGGCTCGCGCAGCGTCAAGCCGGCCGCGTCGCTCGCCTATAGCCAGCACATTTGACATCTCGAACAACCAGAGTGCCGGGACGCGGGCGCCGTTGCGCACGACTTGATCCAACGCGGCCTCCGTCATCGATGATGCCTGGTCTGAGAAGCACCACGCCGCTGACACGGAAGCGTCTACGACCAATCCGGCCATCAGCGCCGACCTTCTTCGATCAGGTCTTGTAGCTCGATGTCACCGAGCGTCACGCCGGTCCGCAGTTCGCGCAGCTTTACCGCTGCCGCTTCCGGGGTCAGTGAAGACTCCTCATCGATCGGCCCGAGCACGGCCACCGGGTTTCCTCGCCGAGTGATCATCACGCGTTCACCCATGGCCGCCAGATCGAGCAGCTCGGACAGATGGGTCTTGGCCTCGAAGGCCCCGATCGTCTTCATCCGACTAGTTGACTGACTAGTCGGTTCAGCGGCAACACTTCGCGGTACGCAGGCGTCGCCGCACGCAGGCGTTACCACGCGTAGGCGTCGCATCGATACCATCATCTACGTGAACCCGACCGAATTCGACGGCACCACCTTCGTCGCTCACATGGAGGCGTACCTCCGCGACATCCCGTCAGGCCAGCGCCGCATCGTGGCCATCGCGGGCGCTCCCGCATCGGGCAAGTCCACCATCGCGAGCTCCGTCGAGCAACGCCTCAATGTCCTCGAGCCAGGCAGCACGGCCCTGCTGCCCATGGATGGCTTCCACTATGACGATGAGGTCTTGGTGCCTCGCGGTTGGCGACCGCGAAAGGGCGCTCCGCACACCTTCGACGTGGGTGGCTATGCCGCCGCACTGCGCCGGCTCCAAGCCAACGACGAGGCCAGCGTGGCCGTGCCACGGTTCGACCGCGATCCTGGAGATCGCACGCGCCGGTGCCATCCTCATCGAGCAGCAGGCCCAACTCATCGTTAGCGAGGGTAACTGGCTCCTGCTTGACGACGACCCCTGGCCCATGCTCCGGCGCTCCTTCGACCGCACGGTGCTTGTCGTGGCGGACATGGAGACGTTGGAAGCCCGCAACCGACAACGCTGGGTCGACTACGACATGGATGAGGCTTTCATCCGCACCAAGTTGGAAGAGAACGACCTCCCCAACGCGCGCTACGTGTACGAACACAGCACCGTGCCCGACTGGATCATCCGCACGTAAGCCTCTTACGCACCGGCAGCGCTCGACCGCGGCTCATCTGCCGCCGGGGCGGGACCCTGGACACTGAGGGCAAGCACTGGACCGACGCCTGTCTCGCCGCATTCGCCACCGCGAGCGGGAGCCGCCTGGTGTCCTACGACGCCGGCTTCGGGCGATTTCCGGGTTTGTCCTGGCTACATCTGAAAGACGAGTAGCCTGAGCTTCGAATCGGCCGACGCTACCGACCCATCACGATGGCGAGGATCTCTGCGCCGTACTTATCTACTTTCCCGGGGCCGATGCCAGGGATGGCCAGGAGCTGGCTCTCCGATCGCGGGCGCCGCTCCGCGATCTCGGCGAGCACGGTGTCGTAGGCGACGATGAAGGGCGACACCTTGTCCGCCCTCGCCCGCTCCAGCCGCCATGCTCGCAGCGCGTCGAAGAGCAGTGCGTCATCGGTGCGGAGCCGAGCGCGCGCCGCGGCGGGCTCCCGCTGCGCCCTGGGCAGTGACGCCGTGGAGGCTCCGATCGACACCTGCGAAACAGACCCAGGCGCGCCGAGCATGGCCAGGAACCGCGACGGCACCCGGCTCTGGGATCTGCCTGCTGGCGACACACGCTGCTGTGCCCACGAAAGGGCCAGGTACCGACGCGCTCGAGTGATGCCGACGTATAGCAGGCGGCGCTCCTCAGCGATGGCGACCTCGTCGGCCGCCTGGCTCACCGGCAGCGAGCCCTCCTCCAGCATCGGGATGAACACGGCATCCCATTCGAGGCCCTTGGCTCGATGCAACGTCAGCAACTCCACGCCCTCGGCATCGTCGGCCCGTTCCGACTCTGCCCGTACCGCCAGTGCGGTCGCGACCGAATCCCGGTCGGTCCCCTTCTCCCCCACCAGTTGCACCACGATCGCCAGCAGTGTCGACAACGAAGCATGCCGCTCCCGTGCCTCGCGACCCTCGGGCTCCTCGTCCGGGTCGAACCCGAGCTGCCGGAGCCATTCCCGCTGCAGCGCCGCCACCAGCGCGTCGCCGGCGGCACCTTCCGGCACCCGCTCCAAGCCTCGGACCGCAGCCCGCACCTCGCGGCGTTCGAAGAACCGCTTGCCACGCAGCTGATATGGGATGCCGGCACGAGCAAGCGCCGACTCGAAGCCGACGGTCTGCGCGTTCAGCCGCAGCAGCACCGCGATCTCGTCCGCCGCGACCCCATCGCGGATGAGTTCCCTGACGCGCGCCACCACGAACGCCTCTTCCTCGGCGGCTGATCCGAAGGATCGCACCACCGGCTCAGGCCCGTCCTCCTGAGTCGCCACGAGCTGTTTCTCCGCGCCTGTAGCCGCCAGCAATCGATTAGCTAAGGCAAGGACCTGCGGGCTGGAGCGGTAGTTCGACAACAGTGGGATGACCTTGGCGCCGGGATAGCGCCGACCGAATCCTTCGAGATGCTCCGGCGTCGCCCCCGCGAACGTGTAGATGGTCTGATCGACGTCACCCACGACGCACAGATCCCGTCGCTCGCCCAACCACAGCTCCAGCAAGCGAGCCTGCAGTGGTGTGGTGTCCTGGTACTCGTCCACCGTGAACCAGACATATCGAGACCGGACCGCCAACGCCGCCTCTTCGTCATCCTCGAGCAGCGCCACGGTCAGTCCCAGGATGTCATCGAAGTCGATCAAGCCACGCCGCGCCTTCGTCCGCTCGTAGTCGCCGAACAGGCGCACGAACAGGTCCATCGTCGTCGGGGGTGTGCGCCCGACCGCTCGCGCCTCATAGGTCTGTGGCGTCAACCGCCGGCTCTTGGCCCACTCGATCTCATCCATCGAGATCCTTGGCAGGCGTGAACCGATAGCCTCCGGGCAGCGCCCGCGCCAGCGGCGACACGATGCGCCACTTGTCGGCCATCACCTCCGGCAACGGCGCACCATCGTGTCGTGGCGGCCAGAAGTGGCGCAGCTGGGCCAGCGCCGCCGAGTGGAACGTCCGAGCCATGACACGCCCCAGTCCGAGGGTCCGGACGCGCGCCGCCATCTCCGCAGCGGCCTTCTCGGTGAACGTGACCAGCAGCACCTCACGCTCCGCGACGGCTCCGGTAGCGACGGCAAAGGCCGCCCGGTGGCTGACCACGCGCGTCTTGCCACTACCGGCTCCAGCGATGATGGCAAGTGGTCCACTGACGGTGGTGACCGCCTCACGCTGGGCGTCGTTCAGCCCCTGGAGGATGTGCTCGACATCGGCCACGACGGCCGCCTACGGGGCGATGACGTCGATGCCGTGGCTCCCCATGCCACGGTCGAGGGTGGCCACCGATGTCGCTCCGGCCTCACGTGCCATGGCCACGATCAGCGCATCCGACAACGGCACAGCCGGCGACTGCCGAGCGCGGGCCAGAGCCACGAGCGTCACGTCCGTCGGCAAGCCGAGCACCTCGACATCGGCTCGAGTCACGAGTCCGATCAGGACCTCCAGCATGTCTCGTGGCGCCGTGGAGCGAGCGACGGTGCGGCGCCGGCACGAACGCCACCACCAGTCGACCATCCTCGACCCATCGGACCGCCTGGTCACCCGCATGCAGGGCCGACTCTTCGCGGAGCGCCTTCTCGATGGTGACCTGGCCTCCGCTGGCCGACCCGGCTCGCCATACGTACTTCTGCCTCTGATACATATCGACGGGCCCTCAGTATGACTCGTGGCGTTGGACCGACGAGTGCGAGACCCGGGCTCAGCGTTCGCCGACGGCGGACGCGCCGGGGACGAACGAGGCCACGTCTCCCAACAGCCGGTGCAACGTGTTGATCGGTGGCCACGCGGGCACGCCGCTGCGTTCCAGTGCCACGATCCGGCTCCACAGCACGGGGGCGTCGACCAGCCTGACGGGCGCCAACCGATCCGCCTCGAACTCCGGGACCGCGGTGGTCGAGGGCAGCCACGCCACTCCCAGGCCGCGCTCGACCAGCCGTCGCGCGGTATCGACGCTGTCTACCTCGATGACCCCGTAGGGCGCCACGCGCGCCTCCTTCAATACCGCCTGGGAGCGACCGTGATCGTCCGAGCCACGGTCGTAGAACACCAGCGTCGCGTCAGCCAGTCGGGCCATGGCGATCGTCCCCTCGACCACGAAGGGGTCGATCCGGCCGAGCCACCAGGAGCAGGTGTTCCTCGTACAACGGCGTGACCTTGAGACGCGGATCGCGCAGTGGCGCCGCCTCTCCGACGAGCCCGACCTGTGCCGACCCGAACGCCACCAGCTCGATGATCCGCTCGACCGAACCTGTGCGGACGTAGAGGTGCACACCGGGGTGGTAACGCCGGAAACGCGCCACCAGCTCCGGCAGGACCGAGGCGTTGATGCCCGATGCCGCCGCGATGACCAGCTCCCCCTCGTCGCCCTGCTCGACCTGGCCGACCGCGGCCCGTCCCGCCTCGACCGCGTCGAGGACATGCTCCGCATGCGGCAGCAACGCCCGCCCCGCGACGGTCAGCCGCACGCCACGCTTGGTGCGCTCAAAGACCCGGGCTCCGAGCTCATCCTCGAGCGCGACGATACGAGCCGACAGCGCTGGCTGACCCAGGTGCAACGACCGAGCCGCCGCGCGCATCGAGCCCAGGCGTGCGACCTCCAGGAACGCTTCGAGTCGCGGGACATCCATGCCACATCTCTCCTTTGTGAACGCTCCTATCGTTCACCAGCATCTCACAATTCGATTGGACAGTTGACCGGTCGGGCCGTACGCTGGCGGTCGCACGACGAAGCCAAACACCATTCCCAGATGCGTCCGAGGAGACAGCGATGACCGCTCCCACCGGTCAGACGAACCGCATGATCGACCCGCGCGGGCATCGCTTCGGCGCAGCGCTCTCGGTGGTGATCCTGCTGGGCGGCTTCCTGCTGGCGGCCCCCGTGGCCGTGGCGTTCCTCGCCGCGGCGCTTGGCGCGAGTTCCTTCTTCGGCACGCGCTACTCCATCCTCGGGCGCGCCTGGCCCATCGTGCGCCGTGTCCTCCGCATCGGACCCCCGAGGGAGCTCGAGCACGAACTCCCGCCGCGCTTCGCGCAAGCTCTTGGCTTCATCGGCTTCAGCCTCGCGACCGCCCTCTTCCTCCTTGGGCTGCCGACGTTGGGCTGGATCATCGCGGCGGCGGTCGGGGCGCTGCAGGCCGTCCTCGCGACGACCGGCTATTGCCTCGGTTGCCGCCTCTACTTCCTCAAGTGGTGGGTGCCAGCCAAGTTCGGCAAGCTCACACGACGCACCACGCTCGCCTAGACCATATGCTTCGGCCTCGGGTGGCCGACAAGCGTCAAGAACGGGGTCCGGCGCTTTCCCCCTGGCGTCGGGCCCCGTTCCCTTTCGTCAGTGGCGCGCGTCGGGCGCAGTCATCGGGGTGAGGCGACCGGCAGGCCCGCCACCCGAACGGCTACGACGAGTCGCCTGTCGTAGGCCACGAACGCATCCAGGGTCCGCAGCGAGGTCGGAGCCGGACGCGAGCGCGGTCAGTGCCGATCGGGCAACTTTTCGAGCGTGGTCTCCACGACATCCCTGGGCCCATGCAGCACCCAGAGCGTGTCGCCCTGGTCGTAGACATAGAGCTGCACGACTTCACCGTCGTCGCCGATCGACGTGACGACCGTGACGTCCTTGCCGCCAGCGTCGCCATCGGCGGTGCTCGGGTCGACCAGGTCGCCGTACAGGATGGGCAGGTACGCTGGCAACAGACTGCCCGGCTCCGCGCCCGTGACACGGATGGCGACCACGAAGCTGAAGAGGTCATCCTGCGAGACGAGTGCGTAGCCCGACACCATGTGCTCGATGTCGGCGCCGACTCGATCGAGGAATCCCTCCAGGGCCACCCGCCGCTCATCGTCGGCGCTGAGGTTGGCGAAGTGCTCCGCTCCACGCGTCATGACGACGTCGGGCTCGTATCCGCCCAGGTAGTAGGGCATGTCAAGGTAGAGGTCGCGAGCCTCAGCTGTGGGCGTCGGCGAAGCTGCTGTCGACGTCGGTAAGGCCTCGGCCGACTGCCCCGAGGAGGCGTCTTCCGCTTGCGCGAACATGACGGACGACTGGAGGCAAAGGGCGACCAGGACGGTGGACGCGATCAGTCGGGATCTCATCGGCGTCAGCGTACCCGCCTTGAGGTTTCAGAGTGGCGTGGGTCGCTCGGCCATGGCCTGGTCGCTCGGCCATGGCGTGGGTCGCTCGGCCATGGCGTGGATGCTGCGCGTGGCCCCGGGGATCGGTCTACCCCGACTAGGCGAGTCGGGGCATATTCCAGTCATCTCGGCATAGTTCGAGGGTCGGTCCGCCAAGTCCAGTCACCCGAGGGCATGGTTTCGATGGGCACCTGCTGAGCGCGTCGCCGGCGAGTGGGTTTCGCTCCGTGCCTGCCCCGCCTTCATCGGGCGTCGCCCCGGGGCTCAAGCACGTGCTCCACGATGAAGTGGCAGCGAAGTACCAGCCAAGCGGCGGTGAAGCCGGCCCTTCCATGATGGGCTGATGCCGTACCTGGGACCTGAGACACCCGGCCTCGGAGAGATGCTGCGGCAGTTCGGTGCGGAGTTGCGGCGCTGCCGGTACCAAGCCGGGTGGAGCCAGGCGCAACTGGCTGAGCGGTCCGCCGTTTCGCAATCGACCATCTCCCGACTGGAACGGGGCAAGGCGCCGGCGGCGGCCATGATCAAGCTGGTCCTGCTGAGTGACACGCTGGGCTACCGATTCCCGCTTGGCTTCTGCCCGCACGACCACGCCTGCGCCTGGGAGCGCCTCGACGAGCATGGCACGCCCCTGAGGCGTCGATCTGGCATGGGGATGGGATCGCTCTTCGATGCCATGTATCCGGGCCTGTCGGACGAATGAAGATCAGGCGCGGGGGCAATGCGCTGCTACGGCCCTGGGGTGTCTTGACCCGCGATGGCGGCCGCGGTGTTTCCTCTCCGCCCAGTGCCGCTTCCCCTCCGCCTATGCCCTCCAGTGAATGGCGACCCGTGCGCGGCCCCGGGAATATGCCCCGGATGACTTGAATACGCCCCGACTTGCCTCGCGGGGGGACACCACTGCCGGCGGGGAAGACCGGTGTCCGGCGGGTAGAACCCCCGACTGGGGGTTCTGATCCGTGTCCGGCGGCGGGAGACCCCCGTCAAGCGCGTGAGAGGCCGTCGCCGGGTGGGCGAGCGACCTCCGCCGGCGTTGGAGACCGACCCAGGTCTGCCGGCGAGGCCATGAACAGCGAAGACCAGGCCAAAACCGGAGTACGGACCATCGGCGACTTGCCTTCTGGCGCGCAAACGGGCACATTAGACACCTCTGAACAGTGAGGTGACTGCATGGCTGATTCACGCGCCCCATCCTCCAAGATCGAGTTGCGCGTCTTGCGCAGCCATCACACTGCCAGCGTAAGAGCCGAGGTCGCCCGTGATGACATCTCGGAAACGATGGGCCGATTCTTCCGTGTCGTCCGCGAGGCGCTGGCCAAACAGGGTGTACACGCAGACGGTGCGCCGTTCGCGAGGTACCACACCTTCGGCGAGATGGTCGATCTCGAAGCCGGGTCGATGCTGACCACGCCGATCCAGCCCGATGGCGAGGTCAAGCCTGGCCAGTTGCCGGCCGGCCCCGCTGCCATCGCCGTCCATGCCGGCCCGTACGAGTCGCTCGGGCAGACCCACGAAGCCATGGGACAGTGGCTCGCTGCCAGTCGCCACCAGCCCAATGGCGGCCCCTGGGAGCTCTACATCACCGACCCCTCGGCTGAGCCCGACCCAGCCAGGTGGCTGACCGAGATCATCTACCCGCTGCGGCCCGGCTGATCCGAGCCCTGATCGGCGAGGGAACCGACCACTACCATCCGGCGTCTTGCCTCTGCGAGGGCGGCCACGTCCGCGGCCATGAAGCCCCGCCCAGGCGGATTCTCCCGACCTGAGGACCTGCTAGACACTCGGAGGAACGATCACGGTGAACACGACTCTCTCCCTCTCTCGGCCGGGTCTGCGCTGGCTCGCCGGTGGCCTGTCCATCGGCCTGTTGGTCGCCTCCCTCGCCGCACCCGCGGTCGTCACCGCACAGTCGACCAGCGACGTCGATGCGACGGTCCGCACCATCAGCGTCAGCGGTACCGGCCGCGTCAAGGCGGAGCCGGACGTCGCCGATATCAGCCTTGGCGTCACCAAGCAGGGCAAAGAAGCCGGCGAGGCCAGCACCAAGGCCGCCAACGCCATGGACGCGGTGGTCAAGGCGCTGCTGGACATGGGCATCGACCAGAAGGACATCCAGACCACCAATCTCACCCTGAGCCCGCGCTATGACTGGAACAACGAGCCGGCCACGATCGAGGGCTGGGAAGCCAACAACATGGTCAACGTGACCATCCGCGACGTGACCACGGTCGGTGCCGTCGTCGATACCGCCACAGCAGCCGGTGCCACCGACGTCAACGGCATCAGCTTCCGAGTCGAAGATCCGACCGAAGCACAAGCGAGCGCTCGAAGTGCCGCGGTCGCCGACGCCAAGGCCAAGGCTGACCAGCTGGCCGCCGATGCCGGCGTCACCATCACCGGCATCGTCAGCATCACCGAGTCGGGCGGCCAGCAGCCGCAGCCGCTCTATATGGAGCGCGCGATGGCGGCAGGCGCCGCCGAGGACACGGCAGCCAGCACCCCGGTCCTGCCGGGCCAGGTCGAGCTCTCGATCGACGTCTTCATCCAGTACGAGATCTCCTAGTCAGTACGACAGAGCCACGAAAGGGCCGGGAGCAGATCCCGGCCCTTTCGCATGCCAACCCCCTTGCACTACCCTGCATGCATGCGAGTCGCCGTCTTCAGCTCCAAACCGTACGACGAAAGGTACCTGACCGCCGCCGCGGAAGGATCGGGCCATCAGCTCGACTTCTTCGAGGCCAAGCTCTGCTGTGACCACGCCCCTCTGGCAGCCGGCTACGACGCCGTCTGTGCCTTCGTCCACGACGAGATCGACGCCAAGGTCATGCGCGGCCTCGCCGAGGGCGGCGTGCGGCTCATCGCACTGCGCGCGGCAGGCTTCAACAACGTGGACCTCGATGTCGCCAAGGAACTCGGCATCCGGGTCGCGCGCGTGCCGGCCTACTCGCCCTATGCGGTCGCCGAATACGCGGTGGCACTCATCCTGGCCCTGGACCGGCGGACCCATCGTGCCTACAACCGGGTGCGCGAGGGCAACTTCTCGCTCGACGGTCTGCTCGGCTACGACATCCACGGCCGTTGCGTGGGCGTGGTGGGTACGGGCCGCATCGGGACCGTCTTCGCTCGCATCATGGCCGGCTTCGGCTGCCGCCTGATCGCCTACGACCCGTTCCCCAACGACGAGATGCGCGCCCTCGGCGCCACCTACGTGGACCTGCCGGAACTCTTCGCCGGGTCGGACATCATCGCCTTGCACGCACCGCTCACCGCCGAGACCCACCACCTGGTGAACCGCGAGTCGCTGGCCAACGTGAAGCCCGGCGTGACCATCGTCAATACCAGCCGAGGCGGGCTCATCGATACCGACGCCGCCATCGATGCCCTGAAGGATGGCCGCATCGGCTACCTCGGCCTGGACGTGTACGAGGAGGAGGACGCCGTCGGCTTCTTCAAGGACGTGAGCCAGGACATCATCCAGGACGACACGTTCGCCCGCCTCTTGACGTTCCCCAACGTCCTCATCACCGCGCACCAGGCGTTCTTCACCGAAGAGGCACTGGCCAACATCGCCCAGACGACGATCGAGAACCTCACCGCGTTCGAGCGCGACGGGGCCCCCGTCCACGAGGTTTCGGCCGACTCGGTCAACTGATCCTGGGTCGGCCACCAGCGCGTCGAGCCCGCATTCGGGCCGCATAGGGCACGATTCACACTGACGCAGCCCCGCTTGTTGGGCCGTCGTCGATTCGAAAGGAACCCTACCCGGACATGCTGACGCTCATCTTCCTTGTCATCGGCATCATCGCCATCATCGGCGCCGTCATCGTCATCGGCCAGTCTGCCTCCAACGTCGGCTCCGGCTTCAGTGCCGGCAAGATCGCCCTCGCCGGCGTGCTCATCGTGGCCGGCATCGTGACCGTCATCGTCGGCTTCGGCTGGCGCGAGATCGGTCCCGGTCAGGTCGGCGTCAAGGCCCGCTTCGGCCAGGTCCAGGAAGGCACGCTGAACCCTGGCCTGCACTGGCTCGTGCCCGCCATCGACAACCTCACCGTCTTTGATGGCCGCGTCCAGGCCTACAACTTCGAGAACATCGAATCGGCCACACAGGACCTCCAGCAGGTTCGCCTATCGGGCCTCATCAACTATCACATCGACGCCAGCAAAGCCGACCAGATCCTGCAGGAGATCGGCGGCCCGGGAACGTACGCGGAAAAGGTCTTCCTGCGTCCATCCAACACGGCGCTGAAGGAGATGACGCCGGCCTACAGTGCCGCGAACGTGGTCAGCAAGCGTGACGAGATCGGCAATCGCACGCTCGCCACCCTGCGCGAGCGCATGGAACCGTTCCACATCATCGTGGACCGCGTCAGCGTCGAGAACGTCGGGCTCAACGAGCTGTTCCTCACCTCGGTCGAGGCCAAGCAGATCGCCGAACAGGACCTCCAGCGCGCCGACTTCGAGGCGCAGACCAAGGTCAAGCTGGCGGAGGGCGATCGCGACTCACGCATCACGCGCGCCGAGGGCGAGGCCCAGGCCAACGACCTCATCAATGCCTCGCTGTCGGGGCCGCTGCTGCAGTGGACCTACATCCAGCAGCTCGCTGACAACATCAAGCTGATGATGATCCCGACCGGACAGGACTTCATCTTCGACCTGGGCACGGTCGCGGAGGATGCACTGGCCGAGTAGATCCACGGGATGGTCGAGTGAGAAGGAGGGGGAGATGACCGACTTCGAGATCCGCATAGTGCCCGAGCAGCACATCGCTGCCATGCGGTTCAAGGTACCGATGACGGCGATCGCAGAGGCCATGGGGCTGGGCTTCGCCAAGGTTCACGATGCCATCGCCGCTGCCGGACTCACGCCCGCTGGCGCGCCCCTGGCTCGCTACCACTCGTTCGGTGGCCCCATCATCGAGTTCGAGTGTGCGATCCCGACTGCCACGCCCTTCGCGGGCGATGGAGAGGGCGAGGTGCAGGCGAGCATCCTCGGCGGTGGCGAGGCGGCCGTCGGCACGCACATCGGGTCCTATGACGGCATCGGCGCGACATGGGAGGCCATCAGCGCATGGGTGGCAGCACAGGGACGTGAGGTCGGTGGCCCGGGTTGGGAGTCATACCTGACCGACCCGAGCGAGCAGCCCGATCCGGCCAAGTGGGTGACGGAGGTGTGCCTGCCGCTGACGTAGCCCTATGGCGTGGTTTCGAGCTCCTCGGCGGCCTCGGCGGGGAGCAGGAACCAGCGGAGGCCCTCGAAGTCGGGGCCGACCGCCAGAATCCGCCGCGGTCTGCGGCGGTTCGGCCGGGGCTGGTGGGTCGGCCATGAGGGCGCGCGCCTCGATCAGGTAGTCGGCCAGTCGGCCGACCGGTTCCTGCCGTCGGTGCGCCGCGAAGCGCATGCCGTCCGCGGTGTAGCTGATGTCACGGAGCGAGAGGGGCGCCTCCGACTGCCGCCCGACGTGCTGCCAGAGCCCGGTCGGCGGGTCCAGGCGGTAGTGCGGCAAGAGGCGCCAGCCATCGCGAGCGACCAGCTCGACCGCATCGAGGATGTACTCGAAGACGGCCTCGTCGATGAAGTAGTTGAAGTTGACGCGTATCCAGCCGGGCTTGATGCCTTCGCAGCCGCGGTTGATCTCCCGCTCGAACTCGTGGCTGGTCGCGATGTCGATCCCCAACAGGCGGTGGCCGTACGGTCCCGCGCACGAGCATCCGCCGCGCGACTGGATGCCGAAGAGGTCGTTGAGTAGCGCCACCACGTAGTTGTGGTGCAGGTAGCGGTCCGCGTGGCGCACGCGGTCAGCGTGGCGCACGACGAAGCTGACGATCGAGAGGCGCGGGCACTGCTTGCTGCCGAGGATCTCCAGCCCCGGTATCGCATCCCATCGTTCGAGTGCACGCTGGATGAACGACTCCTCGCGATCGCGGATGGTATCGGCGCCGACAGCCTCCTTGAGCCCGAAAACCAGCCCGGCACGGATCGACTCGAGGATGGCGGGCGTGCCGCCCTCCTCGCGATGCTCGAGGTCGGCGAGGTAGACGTGCTCGTCGGCGTTGACGTAGGCGACGGTGCCGCCACCCGGAACGGTGGGGACGGAGTTGGTGAGCAGGGCCTTGCGGACGACGAGGAGGCCGGGCGTTCCCGGGCCGCCGATGAACTTGTGGGGCGAGATGAAGACCGCATCCTTGAAGTCGAGGGTGGCGTCGGCACGGTCGGTCGGATCGTCGTCGGGGGGCCGATGGGGGTTCATGCGCAGGTCGACGTACGGAGCCGCCGCCCCGTAGTCCCAGAAGGACAACGCTCCGTGGCGATGCAGCAGCACCGAGATCTGGCGCGTGGCCGACTTGATGCCGCTGACGTTGGAGGCGGCCGAGAAGGAGCCGATGCGCAGTGGTCGGTCGGCAAAACGGTGGAGTTCGTGGTCGAGTCGGTCGAGATCGATGCGGCCGTCGGCGTCTTCCGGGATGGTCACGAGGTCCGCGATGGACTCACGCCAGGGCAGCTCATTGGAGTGGTGTTCGTAGGGGCCGATGAAGACGACCGGCCGCTCGTCGGACGGGATGTGGTCGGTCAGGCGGTATCGCTTGTCGAGGTCGGCAGGGATGCGCAGGTTGAGGATGCCGATGAGCTTGTCCACCGCAGCCGTCGAGTCCGGACCCACAGAAGATGACCGCGTGCTCGTCGCGGGTGGCGCCGACCGCCTCGCGGATGATGTCGCGAGCGTCCTCGCGGAAGCGTGTCGTCTGCCGCCCCGTGCCACTCGACTCGGTGTGCGTGTTGGCATACAGCGGCATCACTTGTTCGCGGATGTAGTCCTCGATGAACGACAGGCTGCGACCGGACGCGGTGTAGTCGGCGTAAGTGAGGCGGCGCACACCGAACGGACCGGCGAAGGCCTCGTCATCGCCGATGACACTGTCGCGGATGAGACGGACCAGCGCTTCGCGGTCAGTGTTCTCGTGCCAGGGTCGGGGCAGCTTCGGCGGGGTGTCGGTCATGGAGTGCCCATCGTAGCGACATCGACGGCCGGAGACGGATGCTCCGCTCCCCGGCGAGGGCTTCGACGCTCCTCGCGGTCTGGCCCTGCAATGCCGATGACGCCGACCCGGAGGCCTGGCTGGTGCCGCAGACCATCGCCTTCGAGACGCGGGAGGACATGCTCGAGTACATCGTCACGCCCTACCTGCGGCCGGCGACGCGCCTGCCCGACGATAAGCTCGACCGGCTCGCAAACGGCGTGGTCGATCGACTGGGCGTCCTGGCCATCGACGACGTGCGGCTCAACGTCACCGCTCGCAAGAGCTGGTCCGCCGGGCATTGCATCGAATGCAACATCTCGACACCGAAGCAGCCGGACCTGTTGGATTCCGTGCATCGGATGCAAGAGACCGTCAGTCCTGTGCATCTGCTGCACGAGACTGGCAGATCGGCCGGTCAACGCGTCGAGATGTTGCATCTGATGCAAACGCGCCCGAGTGGCCGACTCGACAGGGAGGACGGTTCGGTCGCATGATTCGGGTTCCACGGTCGCGTCAGGGCGACCGGCACTGCGCCCCGAAAGGACATCATGCTTAGACTCGGCTACAAGGCTTCTGCCGAACAGTTCGGCCCCCGACAGCTCCTCGACTTCGCCGTTGCCGCCGAGAAGCACGGCTTCGATTCGGTCTGGACCAGCGACCACTACCAGCCCTGGCGTCACACCGATGGGCACGCCCCCAACGCGCTGGCCTGGCTGGGCGCCGCGGCCGCTTCGACCGAGCGCGTCATCCTGGGCACCAGCGTGCTCACGCCGACCCTGCGCTACAACCCCGCGGTGGTGGCGCAGGCATTCGCCACGCTGGGCTGCCTGGCGTCGGGCCGCATCATCCTCGGGGTGGGCACGGGCGAATCGCTCAACGAGGTCGTGGTGGGCGCCGCCTGGCCTGACCAGAAGGAGCGCTTCCACCGCCTCAAGGAGTCGGTGCTCTTGATGCAGCAGCTCTTCCGCGAGGACTTCGTCAGCTTCGAGGGCGAGTACTACCAGACCCACAACGCCACCGTCTACGACAAGCCCGACGAGCCGGTGCCGGTGTACATCGCGGGCTCGGGTCCGGCCGCCTCCAAGCTGGCGGGTCGCATCGCACAGGGCTACATCTCCACCTCCGGCAAACCCGCGGAGCTGTACACCGAGAGCCTCTTGCCGGCGGTGGCTGAGGGCCTGGAGAAGGCTGGCCGAGCGCACGACTCCATCGACCGCATGATCGAGATGAAGGTCAGCTTCGACACCGACCGCGCACGGGCCATGGAGGACACCAAGATCTGGGCCGCGCTGGCACTCTCAGGCGAGCAGAAGACGGGCGTCGAGGATCCACGTGAGATGGAACGGCTGGCGGCGACCGTGGAGGACGTGGCGCACCGGCGCTGGATCGTCTCCGATCGATCCCGATGAGCACATCGAGCGCATCAAGCCGTATCTCGACTGGGGCTTCGACCACCTCGTCTTCCACTTCCCGGGCGACGACCAGGAGCGGGCCATGGCGCTCTACGCCGAGCAGGTGCTGCCGCGGCTACGAGAGCGCTTCGGCTGAGGCGTTACTCCTCGGGCGGGATGACGCCCTTGCGCAACATGAAGCAGCCGTAGAAGCGCCGCTCGCCGGTCTGGATGATGGCGTAGGCGCCACGCGCCAGATCGTAGAAGGCGAACCGCTCGATGGAGACCATCTGTCGCGACTCGCCGGACGCGGCGATCTCAGCTTGGACTTCCGCCTGCACCGGCGCGATCTCATCGGGCTTGTCACCCACCTCCATGCGGCCGGCGAAGTCGTCGACGAAGGTGTCAAGCGGCAGCAGCGAGAGGATCGCGTTGACGGCCTCTGCCGCAGTCAGGTTCTCCATCCGCAACAGCTTCCCGGTCACGGTCGCGCGAGCGATGGCGTCGGCTGGGAAGTTCGAGTCGGACACGATCAGATAGTCGCCGTGGCCCATGGCCTGCAAGCAACCGAGCACGTCCGCGTTGAGCCGGTTGTCGATTCCCTTGAGCATCATCTTCTCCCTGATTGGTGCGTCACAGGAGCCCGCGCGTCGATTTCTGCGGCTCCTGATTCGGCGGATCCCTTCACCTTGACAGCGCTACTCTAGCGTTGTCATCCTGCCTGATGTCCAGCGCGTATCCCTGCCGGACGGGCAGCGTGCTTTCTCAAGGAGGAGGGACGAATATGAAGGTCGAGCTCAACGAGACGACGACGCGAGCGAGGGCCTCGCGGCGCAGGCTGCTGCCGAGGGCGGCCGCCATCGGGGCGGCGGGGGTGCTGCTGGTCGGGGTCCTGCCGGCCTACGCACAGGACGCGCGGCCGCATCTCGCCGGAGGAGGCCGCACTGCGGGCCCAGATCATGGCGATTCCCGGGGTGGGCATGGGCCAGCCTACAGATGCCGATTGGCAGAAGGTCGGCGACCTGACCTTGGGGCCGACCAAAGCCAACATCGCGGAAGGCGAATGCGCAGGCGTCCAGCTCAAGTTCCTGGGGCTCAACAACCAGAACCTGCACAACAACCTCTTCCGCGGCTTCCTGAAGCCCTGGGAGGACTACACCGGGGCCACCATCGAGTGGATCGACCTGGCGCAGGCCGACTACAACGGCCGGCTGCAGCAGGCTATCGCCACCGGCACGGTGGACTGGGACATCATGGAGATGGGAGCACCCTTCGAGGGCGACACCGCCGGCCGTGGCCTGCTTGACCCGATGCCCGACTGGGTCGCTACGCAGATCGACATGAACGACTACGTGGACTACCTGAAGGCACCCGTCGGCACCTGGGACGGCATGACCTACCGCGTCTCCATCGACGGCGACACCCATACCCTCGCCTACCGGACCGACTACTACGACAACGCTGACTTCGCAGCCGCTTGGACAGCCGAAGGGCATCAGGGCGAGTGGGCACCGCCAAAGACTTGGGAGCAGGTCAACGAACAGACCAAGTTCCTCGCCGGCAAGAAGGACCCGCTGACGGGCCTGGATGCCTATGGCATCGTCGACCCGCTCAACTACCTGTGGGGCGGCTTCGGCTTCTACTTCCTCGAAGACCGCGCCACTCCTTATGTCAAGCACCCTGACGATCCGGCCTGGCTCTTCGATCCTGACACCATGAAGCCGCGCGTCAACAACCCCGGCTGGGTCCAGGCCATCCAGAGCGTCATCGACCTCATGAACACGCCGGGCGCATACCCGCCAGACCAAGTCATCCAGGATCCGAACGGGACCGCCGTCGGCGAGTTCGAGGCCGGCACCGGGTCGATGGTCATGTGGTGGGGCGACGTCGGCTCGCAGGTCCGCACCTCGGACACCTCCGTCGTGGGGCCAGTGGTGGGCTTCGACATCAACCCGGGCTCCGAGCGGGTCTACAACTCGCTGACCGGCGCTTGGGAGGAGACGCCCAATGTGTCGCCCAACAACGCCTACCTCGGCTGGGGCGTGTATGTCACCAACCAGGTCTCCGGCGACGAGCTGAAGCGCAAGTGCGCGTGGTCAGCTGCCGCGCACCTGGGCGGCAAGGACATCGCACTGTGGATGTCGGCCTATCCGTCCGGCTTCCAGCCCTACCGCAACTCGCAGTTCAACTACAGCGAATGGGAGGCCGCCGGCTACGACCGAGCCTATATCGAGGATTACCTCTCGTCGAACCTCGATAGCTACAACCACCCGAACGCCGCCAATGAGCCGCGCATCCCCGGCATCTTCCAGTACTACTCGGTGGCCGAGGATGAGCTCACCAAGGGCCTGAACAATGGCACGTCGGCCCAGGAGATCGCGGACAACATCGCGGCCGCCTGGGAGAAGATCACCGACCAGATCGGTCGTGAGGATCAAATCAAGCTTTACCGGGCATCGCTCGGGCTGTGACGACAGCGGGTATCGTGGGTATCGCGTTACCCGTCCACTGGGCAGCATGATGACGACGGGGTGTGTGGCCATCCGCGCACTCCCGTCGCGACTTCCGCGGGGAGTCCCTGCCGGCACCTGCTCCCCTGAACTGACAGGTCACGAGACTTGAGCGACGGCAACATCATCCACATCGTAACCGGCGAAGCCGTCTCGGAGTCTCGCCAGCGTTTCGGCCACTTCATCATCCGGGGATCGTTCCTCGTTCTGGTGGCCATCGTCGCAGCTCAAACGCTGCAGGCACTCGGTGTCTGGGACCTCGGCTTCAAGAACTGGCAGCCGGCCATGTTCGCCTGGATCGCCTGGTGTGTCTCACTATGCGTCGGCCAGGTGCTGATCCGCGGTGAGCAGGGCAAGCGCATCCTGTTCGTGCTTCCAGCTGCGCTCTTCGTCGTCTCCCTGACGGTCATCCCGCTCCTTCTCGGCGTAGCCATCGCCTTCGCGGACTGGAACCTTTCGTCGCCGAGCGGTCCGAAGTTCGCCGGGCTGAGCAATATCGAGCGGATGCTGTCAGATCCCTTCTACTGGAATGCCCTCACCAACATGGTGTGGTACGCCTTGGCGGTCGTCGTGGAGTATGCGGTCGCCTTCGGCCTGGCCCTGCTGCTCAGCGCCGAGATCCGGGCGCGTAGGTTCTTCCGCGTGGCGTTCCTGCTGCCGCTGATGCTGTCGCCCGTGGCCGTTTCGTGGATCAATCGGCAAGTCCATGCTCGAGTTCCGCTTCGGCCCAGTTTCGCCAGCTGGCACGGGCGCTCGGCTGGCAGGATCCTGCGTTCTTCGCCAGTCCCGAACTCGCGAAGCTCACGATGATGGTCCTGGATGCCTGGACTTCATCCCCTTCATGATGATCATGCTCCTAGCTGGGCTACAGGCCCTGCCCAACGAGGTGGTCGAGGCCGCTCGCGTCGATGGGGCATCAGCCTGGCAGACCTTCCGCAAGGTGATCTTTCCCCTGATGCTGCCGGTGTCGCTCACCACGATCATCGTCCGCATCATCTTCAAGCTGAAGCTCGCCGACATCGTCATCACCATCACCTCGGGCGGACCGGGCGGCGCGACGGACACGGTGACTAGCTTCATCTACCGCGAGTACCGGGACCGTTCGAACGTGGGCTACGGGACGCTGCTGGCCATGTTCTACCTCGTCGTCATCGTCATCGGCCTGACCCTCCTCATGCGCGGGCTGCGTCGCTGGATGAGGCCCTACTCGTGACCGCCATCTTCCGCGATAACGAGGCGGACCTGGGCTACAAAGCCAAGTGGTGGACGAGTCGAGCGGTCATCTACGGCGTCCTGATCCTCTGGGCCATCATCTGCATCTTCCCCATCTACTGGACCATCACCACGAGCTTCAAGTCGGCCCCAGACGTCATGCAGGGCCGCCTGATCCCCTTCGTGGACTTCCAGCCGCAATGGCTGGGCTGGAGATCGCTGGGATTGTCGCCCGACACGATCGGGGCCTACAGCACGGTCCGGGATCAGTTCCTGAGCCGGTTCACGAATTCGGCGATCGTTTCTCTCTAGCCTCGGGCCTCGCGGTCCTCCTGGGCTCGCTTACCGGCTACGGGCTGTCGCGGTTCGGCTATCAGTTCGGCCCCATGAAGAACGCCGACATCGGGTTCTTCTTCATCAGCCAGCTGATCTTGCCGCCCGTCGTCCTGGCCCTGCCCTTCCTCGTCCTGTACAAGGAGCTCGCGCTGCTCGATACGCATATCGGGCTCGTGCTGATCTATACCCTCGCGGTGTTACCCATCGTCGTCTGGATCATGCGCGACCAATTCATGACCATACCGACGGAGCTGGAAGAGGCCGCCCTGGTCGATGGTCTGGGGGTCTGGGGAGCGTTCGCCAGGATCATCATGCCCATCGCCCTGCCGGGCATGATCGCGGCGTTCGTATTGTCGCTCGTGTTGACCTGGAACGAGTACTTCTTCGCGGCGCTGCTGACATCGAGCAATACCATCACCCTCCCGGTGATGGTGGCGAGTCAGACAGGCAGTCAGGGCATCTCCTGGTGGACCATGGCGGCCATCTCCTTCGCCGCCATCCTGCCGCTGATCGTGGTCGGCGTCTTGCTTGAGCGGTTCATCGTCCGGGGCATGTCCGCGGGCGCCGTCAAGTAGCGCGCGCCGACCAGCTGTAACGGTCCCTCGGGTCCTGACCGGCGGACTGGCACTACTCCATGTTGGTGTGACGCGCCCGCATCGTCTCCGCTGTCTCGCCACAAGCCTCGCGCAGCCGCAACACCAGCACCTCGAAGACCAGGAACATCGCTCCCTCGAAGAGCGAGCCCATGGGCAGCACCGACGAGCCACCGATGTCGCTGGCCATGGTCTGCGCGGGGATCACCAGCAGCTCGTCCGCGAGTCTCGCCGTGGCCCCGTCCGGCTCGGCGGTGACCACCAGTACGCGCGCCCCACTTTCGTTGGCCACGCGACACAGGACTGACGCGGTCGGCAACTCGCCCGGGCCGGCAGCGCAGAGGAAGAGGTCACCTTCGCCCAGCGGGAACGCGTTCATGTCGCCCTGCATGCAGACAACGAGCCCCAGGTGGTGCAATCGCATCGCGAGGGCACGCATCATCAGGCCCTCGCGGCCACAGCCGTAGAGCATCACGCGTCGGCACCGGCGATCGCCTCGACGGTGGGTTCGAGCGTCGCGTCTTCCATGCGCCCGATCGCCGCGGCCAGCTCGGTAGCGGCCTCACGCATCGTCGACATCTCAGCCCTCGGCGACGCCGGCGATGATCTCGCGACAGCGTGCGTTGTCCGGGAAGGACCGCTGTGTCCCGGGGCGCAGGACCGACTCGGCAGCGATGGCACAGCCGAGACGAGCGGCCGCCGCCTCGGACCAGCCGGAGGCAAGCCCGAAGACGAAGGCGCCCACGAAGGCGTCGCCCGCCCCGGTGGTGTCGACGGCCTCGACCTTCGGCGTGGTCACCCACTGGAACTCGCTGTCCTCGCCGACGATGACCGCTCCACGCTCACCGAGCGTGACCAGCAAGCGCACGCCGAGGCCCTCCGCGGCGGCCGCGAGCGCGGCTGGGTCGTCGACGTCGCCGGACAGGCCGGCAGCCTCGGCGATGATGGAGAACTCCGTCTCGTTGGGGATGAGCCAGTCGGTGACTGCGGCGAGCTCCGCGCTGACCGTGGCGCCGGGCGCCGGGTTCAGGACCGTGGTGGCGCCGCGCTCGTGGGCAGCGCTGAAAGCAGCCGTGGTCACGGCCTGGCCGATCTCGAACTGGCCGATGACGGCGTCCACGCGCGCCAGCTCCGTGACGGCGGCCGCACTGTGCTCCGGTAGGAGTCCGTCGTTGGCGCCGGGCACGACGATGATGCGATTGCTGCCGTCCGGCTCCACCCAGATGGGCGCGACGCCGCTGGAGCCGGGAACACGGCGGACATAGGTGGTGTCGATGCCGAAGCTTGCGAAGTTCTCGATGGTCTCGCTACCGTAGCTATCGTCACCGACGGCGTTGACCATGGCCACCTCGGCACCCATCAGGCGCGCCATCACGGCCTGGTTGGCACCTTTGCCACCGAAGCCCTGCGCGAAGCGGTCACCGATGACCGTCTCCCCT
The DNA here is from genome assembly GCA_963778955.1 of uncultured Chloroflexia bacterium. Lineage (GTDB taxonomy): Bacteria > Chloroflexota > Limnocylindria > Limnocylindrales > CSP1-4 > JAFMJV01. The sequence continues at coordinate 846,971 of CAVZWI010000001.1, read as the reverse complement.
CGTTCGGGCATCCGCACTGCATAGGCGATCTGGTCGATCATCGTGCTGCCGACCACGGCCAACCACGGTCCGGATCCGCTCTCCATCGCCTCCACGGCGTCCTCCTGCGCGTCAGTTCGGTGACCCTAGGTTCGACCACATTCTGGCACTCGCCGACGACACTGGAGCCGGACGCCCGCCTATAGTTGGACAGATACGTACAGCACGGGGTGATCGACTTGAGCTGGCTCCAAGAGGTCTTCGGCGTCCACAAACCCGTCATCGGCATGTGCCACTTCGCGGCCCTGCCGGGCGATCCCGATTACGACGAGCGGGCCGGGCTCTCGGCCGTGGTCGAGCGGGCCAGGGCCGACCTGCGCGCGCTGCAGGACGGCGGCATCGACGCGGTCATGTTCTCGAACGAGTTCAGCCTGCCCTATCTCACGAAGGTCGAGCCCATCACGTCGATCGCCATGGCGCGGGTCATCGCCGAGCTCTATCCCGACATCAGGGTGCCCTTCGGGGTCAACGTGCTGTGGGACGGGGTGGCGTCGATCGAGCTGGCGGCCGCGACCGACGCCCGCTTCGTGCGCGAGATCTTCACCGGCGTCTACGCCAGCGACTTCGGGCTATGGAACACCGACGTGGGTGCCGCGGCCCGGCGCCGACGCAAGCTCGACGCACGCGGCGTGCGGCTGCTCATGAACATCGTGCCCGAGGGGGCCCGCTACCTGGCCGATCGCGACGTGGCCGACATCGCCCGCTCGACGGTATTCAACGCCAAGGCCGACGCCCTCTGCGTGTCGGGCCTGACCGCGGGGGCCGAGACGGACACGCAGGTCCTGTCCCGGGTCAAGGAGGCCGTGGGCGACACGCCCGTCTTCGTCAACACCGGGGTAAACCCATCCAACGTGCGAGAGCAGCTGGCCATCGCGGACGGAGCTGTCGTGGGTACGTACTTCAAGGTCGACGGCGTCTTCGAGAACACCAGTGATCGCGAGCGCACGGCAGCGCTGATGAAGGTCGTGACGGACCTCCGCCAGGCGCGCTAGCGCCATGTTCATCGGTGTCGACGTCGGTACCTCCGAGACCAAGGCGGTGCTCGTCGACCGCGACGGCCGTGTGCTGGCCGGGGCGTCCGCCCCCAACGTGCTGCGCGTGCCCCAGCCCGGCTGGGCAGAGCACGACGCCGACACCGACTGGTGGGGCAACTTCTGCACGGTGGTGAGGGAGGTGTTCGCGCGGAGCGGCGTCTCCCCGACCGACGTGGCGGCGGTCGGCTGCAGCGGCATCGGACCCTGCGTCCTGCCCGTGGACGACGAGGTCACCCCGCTCGGTCCCGGCATCCTCTACGGCATCGATACGCGCGCAAGCGCACAGATCGAACGGCTCGACGACGAGCTCGGCGCGGCCACCATCCTCGAACGCACGGGCAACGCCCTGACCTCGCAGTCGGCCGGCCCCAAGTTGGCCTGGCTCAGGGACGAGCGGCCCGAGGCCTTCGCGGCCGCGGCCATGTTCCACACGTGCCAGTCCTTCCTCGTGGCCAAGCTCACCGGCGAGCACGTCATGGACCGCACCACGGCGGCCTACTGGGGGCCGTTCTACGACATCCGCTCGAACGCCTGGATCGAGGAGTGGGTGCTGGCACGGTCGCGCCGGAGCGGCTGCCTCGCCTGGTCTGGCCGACCGAGGTGGTCGGGCGGGTCACGGCCGATGCGGCGCGCGCCTGCGGCCTGGCGATCGGCACACCGGTCATCGCCGGCGCCCCCGATGCCGCGGCCGAGGCCGTCAGCGCGGGTGTCCTGCGACCAGGCGACCTGATGGTCATGTACGGCTCCAGCATCTTCATGATCGCCGTCGTCGGCGAGAGCATCGTGGATCCGCGCATGTGGGCAGCGCCGTTCGTCTTCGAGGGCACCTCGATCGTGGCCGGCGGAACCTCCACCGCCGGCACGCTCACGCGCTGGCTCATCGAGCTGTTGTCGGACGAACACGACAGCGCAGCCATCTCCGACCACTACGGCGAGTTCGCCGCGTGGGCGGCCGTCTCACCACCGGGCGCCAACGGGCTCGACCTGCTGCCCTACCTCAGCGGCGAGCGAACGCCCATCCACGACCCCGACGCTCGGGGCGTCATCTTTGGCCTGTCCCTCCGTCACACCCGCGCCGATGTGGCACGCGCAGCGCTGGAGGGCATCGCCCAGGGCATCCGCCTCAACGTCGGGGTGATGCGCGAGCTGGGCGTGCCCATAAAGCGCATCCGGGCCGTCGGCGGCGGAGTGAACAACCCGGCCTGGCTGCAAGCGGTGAGCGACTGCCTGGGGCGGCGTCAGGAGGTGGTCAGCCAGCGCGGGGCAGCTTACGGCGACGCCATCCTGGCGGCCATCGGCATGGGCGCACTGGAGCGCGGTGAGGTGGCCTCGTGGATCGACGTCGATCGGACGGTCGAGCCCGACCCTGCGCTCGCGGAGCTGTATGCGCGGCAGGCATCCCGCCACCGTCGGCTGTACCAGTCCACCATGACGTTGATGCACGAGGTGGCCCGCGATGCCTGACCACGCCGATAGCGACCAGCTTGGCCCGGGGCCGGGATGGGACCGACTGGCCGACCGCATCCTCGACGAGTCCGTCGAGTTGCGATCTGGCGAGAACCTGCTGGTGACCCTGACCTCGCCCGGGGCCTACCCCCTGTCCCGGGCCCTGGCCACGGGCGCCGTGCGGCGTGGCGCCAACCACCACGCGCTGCTGCATACCGAGGACGTCGACGAGGCCATCCGCCGGTTCGGCAGCGACGAGCAGGCCCGACAGCGGCTCGAGGTCGAGCTCCATGCCATGTCGTGGGCCGACACGCACGTCGCGCTGCGCGCGCTGGTGCCGCCGGCCGCTGGGCCCCAGGACGAGGGCTTCGGGCGACGCGCAGCCCTATTGCGGGCGGCCCACGGCGAGGTTTCGGCGGCGCGCTGGGCGGAGACCCGCTGGTGCATCGTGCGCGTGCCCACCGCCGAATATGCCGACTACCTCGGCCTGCCGGTCGAGACGCTCGTGGGCGAGTTCCTTCGCGGCAGCATGGACGACGATGGCTGGTCGGGCTGGCAAGGCCTCGCCGCGGCGCTCGATGGTTCGCGGGAAGTCCGCATCGTTGGCGACGACACGGATTTGGCGTTCTCGGTCGAGGGACGGACCTGGAAGCTGTTCGACGGCCGCATGAACCTGCCCGATGGCGAGGTCGCCACCGCTCCGGTGGAGACGACGGTCGAGGGCTACATCACCTTCACCGACCCACTCGTCTTCGGTGGCCAGCGTATCGACCGACTGCGGCTCGACTTCCACGCGGGCCGGGTCACGAGCGTGGAGGCTGGTCCGGCCACCGGCTTCGTCGAGACCATCGTGGGCACCGACGACGGCGCCTCACGCGTGGGCGAGTACGGCATCGGCGTCAACCGTCACATCCAGAGCTGGACAGAGGACTTGTTCTTCGATGAGAAGATCGTGGGCACCACGCACATCGCCCTGGGCCGCGCCTACCCTGAGTGTGGCGGTATCAACCAGTCGGCCATCCACTGGGACATCGTCAAGGACTTACGGCCCGGGCCTTCGCGGACCGGCGGCGCCGTCTACGTCGACGGCAAGGCCGTCATCGACGGCGCCCAGCTACACCTTCCCTACAGCCGGCGCGGGCGAAGCTAGGGCGCTCGGCCCTCCAGCAGCGCCTCGACCGCAGCCGTGCCGATCGCCGCGCGCTCCGCCTCGGGCGTGCCCACGTGCAGGGCAGCCGCGGCGTTGGCGTAGCGCAGAGCGTCGGGCAAGGGAGCGTCACCGGCCAGGCGAGCGGCAAGCGCCCCGACGAAGACATCCCCGGCGCCATGAGCGTCAGGTGCCTCCACCGGGTGGGCCGACACCGTCCAGCGCTCCGCGCCCGTGGCAGCGACCACGCCGGCACTGCCGGCGGTGACGATGACGACCGGGGCGACCGTCAGCAGCAACTGCGCGGCATGCGCGGCAGTGGCCAGGTCACCGACGGGACCCGCGCCCAGCATCTCCGCCTCCACGGTGTTGACGACCAGCACGTCGATGAGCCCACTCATCGCACCCATCGGCCGCGCCGGGGCGGCATTGAGGATGACCCTGGTTCCGGCTCCACGGGCGAGTTCCGCGGCCGCCACGTTGGCCCGCTCGTCGATCTCGTTCTGGAGCAACAGCACGCGGCTGTCGCGGAGGACGTCCGCGCTGGCGGCGACCTGCGCGGCATCAAGGTCACGATTGGCGCCCGAGACCACGACCGCGGCGTAGTCGCCATCCTCCTGGGTGATGGCCACGCTCATGCCCGACCCGGCTGCGACCGAGCGCAGGTGGCGCAGGCCGACCCCGGCCGTAGCCAGTCGCTCGCGCAGCAGCTCGCCGAAGCCATCCTCGCCCAGACAGCCGATCATCTCCGCGGCCGCCCCGTGGCGAGCCGCCGCCATGGCCGCGTTGCCACCCTTGCCACCGGGCTTCCACCACCAGCGCTCACCGATGAGCGTCTCGCCCGGCCGCGGCAGGTACGAGGCCCGCACCATGATGTCGTAGTGCAGGCTGCCGACCACGACCACCTGCGTTGGCTCGGCCATGCGCCGGCGCTTCAGGCGTCCGGGCGGAACATCGCCGTCTGGAGGAGACGATGCGCGGTCACCGCGTCCCCGGCCTCCAGCGCCGCGTCCAACTCGGCATCGGGCAACCGGTCGATCACGTCGAACATGGCCTCCACCGTGGCGATGTTGACGGCACACTCAGCCACTGGATCGAGCGAGGCTCCCTCGGGGAAGGTGTCGAAGTAGACGGTACCTGCGAAGCCGCCGCGACGCAGCTGGCGCAGGAACTCGATCGTCTGCACCGTGTGGACGGCGCCCACCATCAGGCCGTCGTCGCGCTTGCCATAGCCATCGTTGAGGTGCAGCCCAAGCATGCGGCTGCGACGGTGCACGAGCGCCAGGGCCATGGCCGGCGACTCGTCGCCATACAGGACGTGGGCAAAGTCGAGCGTGATGCCCAGGTTTGGTACACCCGCCTCCTCGATGGCCAGCAGCGTGGCCGCGATGTTCGGCAGCACCGACCGGGCGCGAGGCTCGTTGGGCTTGTACTCGATCGAGACGGCGAACTCCGGGTCGTGCTCGGCGATGGCGCGGATGCCCTCGACCTCCAGCTCCCACAGACGCCCGTACTCGCGCTCAAAGGGGTGGTCGACACCGTCCTGGCCGAGCCACAGCGTGAGCATCGTGCCGCCGGCCACGCGGGCTTCGTCAAGTCCGCGACGTGAGAGGTCGATGGCGAGCTGACGGACGGCGGGGTCGGCGTTGGTCAGCGCTCCCGAGACGAACGCCGGGTCGGCGTTGTAACGCATGGCATAGCCGTTGAGCGCGAGCCCTAGGTCAGCCAGCCGGACGCGCATCTCCGCCGGCGAGACACCGGCGGCCTGCTGGGGGTAGTTGATGTCGACCGCAGTCAGGCCCTCGACCGACGCAGCGCGCTCGATGAGGTCGAACGTGCCGGGGGCGTCGGGCCGGCCGGGCCAGGCAAGCTCTGGCCTGGCGACGAAGGAGTTGAGTCGCGCAGCGTAGGGGTAGCGAGTCATGCGCGGAGCGTACCCCCGTTGGGGTCTGCTCGGTCGAGCGGCTGGACCACGAAAGGCCCGACCGCCGGTTCGGAAGGCGTAGCATCGCGTGGTCATGACACGGGTCGCATGGACCGCTCGGCTACGTCCGGACAAGGTCGACGCCTACGTTGAGGCGCACGCGAACGTGTGGCCGGAGGTGGTGGCGGCCATGTGCGCTGCTGGCATCCACGACTACTCCATCTGGCTCTGGGGCGACCGCGTCTTCGCCCAGTACGAGACCGACGATCACGAGACATCGCTGCGCATCGAGGCTGCCGCCGAGGCCACGAAGCGCTGGCGAGCGCACATGCGCGAGTACTTCGAGGACGAGGTCGCCACCGAGGGCGTGACCTGGCTGGAGGAGATCTTCCGCCTCGAGTAACGCAGTGCCAGCAGGATGCCGGGCGTCAGCCGATGATCATCACTCGCTCATGTAGATGCGGCGCGCCACCTGGTCTTCGAGCGAGAGCCAGCGCCGGCCGGCGTCGTCATCGGCGTGATGCGCCATAGTCGCCCGGCGCAGCGCCTGCAGCCGCTCGAGCGGCAGGACCTGGTTGGCGTCGACCTCCTCGGCGATGTCGACGAACTGCTGGGCGGCATCGATGCCGCCCAGCAACGGTGCGACGTCCCTGGCCAGAAACCGCTCCCAACTCAAGCTGGGGTCCCAGCTGAAGCGGGCAAAGGCCATGTATGAGAGTTCGACCGTGGCGTGGTACGGCGAGGGCTCGCCCCACACCGTCAGCCCCTGCATGCCCTTGTCGGCACACAGCCGCGCCATGTCGCTGAAGACGCGTGCGTTGAGCGCGTAGCGCTCGCTGCGCTCGTCCCCGTTCCACTGGCAGGCGAACTGGCAGCGCAGCACGTTGGGTTGCGTCGGCAACGCCTCCACGTAGTCGCGTGTCAACTCGGTCCTGATGCGGCTCCAGTAGCTGCGGTTGGTGGTGTGCTGGTAGATGCCACCGCGAGGTAGACGCCGCTGGGCCTCGTGCGCTACCGGGTCGAGCAGGTTATCCCACTGGATCTCGCCGTAGAGCCAGAGGTCGGGCTTGATGGCCTTGGCCGTGCGGAAGAGGCGGGGAAAGTTGTCGGCCATGTCCGTGTGTGACCACGAGTCACCGAAGCTGTCGACTCGCCGGGCTGCCTCGGCCTCGTTGGCACGCCGCGCCACGCAGCGTGCGCACCCACAGACCCCGTAGTCGCCGGCCTCGATGTTGATGCCGCCGATGTCGAAAGTCCCGGCCAGCCAGGCCACGCCCTTCTCCATCCAGGCCATGGTCTCCGGCGCCGAGGGGCAGGCCGAGAGGGTGTAATCGGACTTGGGGAAGCTCAAGGGGAAGGCGAGGTCGGCGATCTGGAAGCCCACTCCCTTCTCCAGCGTCGCCGCGTGTTGCGGGTTGGCCCGCAGCCAAGTGGCCAGGTTGTAGCGGTGGTCACCCTCCCAGTAGACGCCGCCGTAGGAGCCGATGGCGATGCCGGGCAGGATGCGCACGCCGCGCTCGGTGGCGTAGCGGCAGAGCTCCTGCGCCGCCGCGATACCGCCGTGCGGGTCACGCAGGAAGCCGTAGATGACGATGGCCGCGATGCGATTGCGCGAACAGAAGTCGACAGCGCGCCGGTAGTCGCGGAGGAAGCCGCCGGGTGGCTTGCCGTAGGGATTGAAGACTCCGATCTCCTGCTGGCCCACCTGCGACAGCTCCCAGTTGGTGGAGTGGTCCCAGGTCCAGAAGGTGCGGTAGGCGAGGCCGGGCGCTCCCTCGATCACACCAGTCTCCAGCTCCAGCCGGGTTGGGTCGGCAGCGGCTCGGTCGATCAACTCCTCCATGCCGTAGATGACGCCCGAGAACGGCCCGCCGCTTACGGTGACCCGTTCGGGCGCGATGTCGATGCGGAACGCACCCTCCGCCAGCAAGGAATCCTCGACCAGGTCCACCACGGGGCCTTCACCGCCGTCGCGCCACTCGATGCGCGGGAAGCTCTCGCTCAGTCGTCGCGCGGCGTGCACGTGGTGGTCACCGCCGTGCAGGATCGCATGACTCTCGATCACCGTTTGTCCCGTCGCCATCGACATCCTCCCCTGCTCGTCCCGGGGCTGCTCAGGCCTCCGGCTCCCAGTACCAGTAGTCGGTCTTGAACTCGTCGTACTCGCGCCGAGCGGTCATGCGCTCCACGTCGACCACGATCATCCGGGTCCGGCCCAGCAGATCGTCGCCGTGCCGGTAGTCGTTGTGGCCGTAGTAGGCCATGTAGTATCTTCATGTCGGCGACGAGCTCCACATCCTCGGATACGATCCTTGCCTCGCCGCGGGCGATGACGCTCTCCCAGTGCCCGTGGCACTTCAGGGCCTTGGCCAGCTCCGCGCTGCCACCGTAGTACTTGTTGATGACGTAGGTCACGTTGGGGTTGCCGGCGATGGCGTCCAGCTTCTGCCCTGAGTTGGCGCAGTGAAAGTAGAAACGGCCGTCCCGGTAGGCGTGATTTAGTGGTACCACATAGGGCTCGTCGCCGGCGACCATCGCCAGCACGCCCTGGTAGGTGCCACCGATGATGCGCTCGCACTCCTCGTTGTCCCTGACAGGACGGAGCTGGTCCTTCATCGAGGCCCTCCTGTTCGTTCGCCCGCGGCCGGCGGCCCGACACTCTCGCGCTCACGGAATTCGACCGGCAGGCGCACGCGTTCGACGGCTGGTTGGCGTTCACGACGCGATCGCAACAGCAATCTCTCGGCGGCGCGACGCCCCATCTGCGTGGCTGACTCGTAGACGGCGGTGACCGCTGGGTTGGCGATGGGGTACCACTCCATGTCGTCGATGCCCACGATGGAGATGTCGGTGGGCACCTTCAGGCCAGCCTCGGCGATGGCCACCAGGGCGCCGACCGTCATGAGGTTGTTGGTGGCCAGGATGGCGGTCGGTCGTAGGGGCAGGCGCAGCAGGCCGGCCACCGCCACGCGTCCGCCCTCGAAGGTGTCCGCACCGGTGGTGACGTACTCCGGCCGGACCTCCAGGCCACGTTCGGCGAGCGCGAGCGAGAAGCCCTCGCGCCGAGCCCGGTCCGAGGTAGGTCCTGGTCCCCCGCCGACGAGCGCAACGCCGCGGTGACCATGGTCCAGAAGGTGTTCGACCGCCATCCGCGCCGCAGCCTCGTTGTCGATGGTGACCGAATCCACCTCCAGGTCCTGCAGCTCGGCGTCCACGAGCACGATGCGCGTGCCACGTGCCAGAGCCGGCAGGAGGTGTGAGCCATCCGCCGAACTGGAGGCCACGACCAGCGCGTCGACCTGCTGCTCCAGCAACGTCCGTACCGCCGCGATCTCACGCTTGACGCTGTTGTTGGTGTTGGCGAGGATGACACTGAAGCCAGCCGGGCCGAGCATGCTTTCGACCCCGCCCACGAGCTGGCCGAACCAGGGGTTCGAGACATCGGCGATGACCAGCCCGATCGTGCGCGTCTGCCGACTGCGCATGCTCGAGGCGACGCCATTCACGATGTAGCCCAGCTCAGCGGCGCTTCGTAGCACCCGCGCTCTTGTCGTAGACGAACTGGCACGCAAATCTCCCCGCAGGACGCGTGAGACAGTGGCGGTCGACACTCCCGCAGTACGGGCGACGTCGGCCATGGTGGGTGTGCGCGTCCTTGCCAAGGATCCTCTATCGGACGAGTGTAATCGATTTCTGTAATCGGTTAAGGATAGTATGCTGGGGACGCGTTCCGGTCAACCCGAAGAGAAGCGAGGCAGGCGCAAGCAGGAGGCAAGATCATGGACCGACCGATGATCCCGGTCGAGGAATACGCTGAGCGGCGAGCGCGGGCGGCGACGCTGATCGCCGACGCCGGCTACGACGTGCTGGTAGGCAACGGCACCGAAGCAGATGCTTCGGTGGTGCGGTACTTCTCCGCCTACTGGCCGCTCTTCGAGATGGGCGGCGTGGCCATCGCACCGACAGGCCAGAGCGCGCTGATGGCGGGCATGGAGTCCGGCGAGTTCGCCAAGGCCCGCAGCGTCATCGACAACATCCACCTGATGAAGGAGTACCGGGAGACGGCCGACCCGGTCTACCCGGGCATCGCCGGCGACAGCTACGCAGACGTCTTCGAGTCGATCGGCGTCACCGACGTGAAGCGCATCGGTGTCGCCGGCTATCTGTGCACCAACATGGCCATGTACGAGGGGTTGCGGGAGTCGTTTCCGGATGCCGAGATCGTCAATGCCGACGACCTGACCGCCGCCCTGCGGGCACGCAAGTCCGCTGCCGAGCTGGCCTGCCTGCGCGAAGGCTTCCGCCTGGGCGAGCTGGCGCTCGAGGCCATGCTGGACGCGGTGAAGCCGGGCATGACCGAACTGGAGCTGGCCGGCATCGCGGTCGCGACGCTCTACGCGAACGGCGCCGAGGGCGAAGCCCACACGACCTACTCCTTCGGCGGCAAGAAGACCTCGAACGGGATCTCGCGCGGTACGCACCGACAACTGGAGAAGGGCGACATCGTCCAGATCAACGTGGGTGGGCGAGTGGACGGCTACTCACCGTCGGTCGGGCGCCCCATCTGCCTGGGCAAGATGACGGACCGCCAGCGCAAGCTCATCGAGTTCGGTCGCGATATGCACTACCGGACGTTCGACTGGGTGCGGGCCGGCGTGGTGGCCAAGGAGGTCGCCATCAAGTACGAGGCGTTCGTTAAGGAGACGGGCATGGAGCGCCACTACCTCTACGGTCCCTGCACCGGACTGGGCCTGATGGAAGTGGAGAAGCCCTGGATGGAGTCCATCAGCGAGTACACCATCGAGCCGGGCATGACCTTCCAGGCGGACACGTTCTTCTACGATGACGACTTCGGCTGCCGCTGGGAGAACGGCATGCTGGTGGCGGAGTCGGGCCCCGCGGAGTGGCTCAGCAATGCCACCCACATGGAGCTTATCGAGCTCGACCGATAGGTCGTACGGCAAAGACTTGACGATGTAGGGGAGACCAAGATGCGCTATGAGTTGATGCTGCCGCACCACATCAAGACCGCCATCGATGAGGATTGGCCGGTGGTGCTGCCGCTCGGACCGCTGGAGTACCACGGCCAGCACATGTCGGTGGGCATGGACACGCTGGTGGTCGTGAAGACCGTCGAGCGGCTGGAGCAGGAGATGGAGATGGTGGTCCTGCCCACGTTCTGGTGGGGCCCGGCCAGCTACGCGGTGGAGCCGCCGGAGCTCAAAGGCAGCGTGCAGGTGGAGGCCGAGCACCTCATCCCTGTGGCCAAGGACATCTTCCGCAGCCTGCTGCGGATCGGGTTCCGCAACATCCACTTCTTCATCCACCACCAGTCGGAGAACTTCTTGCAGGGCATGCCCACCGACCTGGCCTTCCGCACCGGTGCCCGCCTGGCCCTCTTCGAGTTCCTTGAGAAGGAGCGCGGGGAAGGCTGGTGGGGCAGCAACGAGATGTCGACTTACTACGCCGACCACGAGCGGGGCGCCAACCCCTTCAATTGGATCAGCGGTCACCCGCTCATGGACGCTGAGATCATCAGCAAGTACCCGTTCGACCACGCAGCCATCGGGGAGACCTCGATCATGATGGAGCTCTGTCCCGAGAGTGTGGACATGAGCTACCTCTCGACCGAAAAGTGGTACCTCGAGAGCGCCAGGGATGCCAACCAGGAGCTGGGGGCGAAGGGTGCCGCGATGGTGCTTGAGCGAATGCGTAGGATCCTTACCGAGTCAAGGCTGGCGAAGGGATGAGCCAACACGGATCGGGGACGTGGTACTTCCCTGACGGAGACATCCCGCCTCCGGGTGACACGGAGCCGCACGGGCATGAGTCGCTCATCATGCTCAATCCGGGTACCGAAGATGCGGAGGTCGTGATCACGGTCTACTTCGAAGACCGTGAGCCTGCGGTGCTAACGCCGCAGGTGGTGGGCGCCGAACGGGTGCGCTGCATCCGCATCAGCGACCCCATCGATGGCTACCAGATCCCGCTGGGTCAGTATGCGCTGAAACTGGACAGCACCGTCCCGATCATCTGCCAGATCGGCCGCATGGATGTGCAGCAGCCCAACCTCGCCTACTACACCGTGATGGGTCACCCGGCCGACTGAACCGATCCGCGGGTCAACCGGCGTCGAGCGCTTCGAGGATGGGCAGCAGCGACTCCAGGCCGGCCGGAGTGGCGGGGTCGATGACCAGTTGCACATGGCCGATGCCTTCGGCGGCGAAGCCTCTTAGCGTGGCGGCGACCTCCTCGGCAGCACCCTCGATGGCGGGCGCTTCGGCGCTTCGCCAACCGGTCGCGCCGGGACGTCGCACGAAGGCCGCGACGGTGCGCTCGACCTGCGCCGGATCGCGGCCCACCTCATGGCAGGCGGCATCGACCAAAGCGCGCTGCTCGGCCAGGCCATCGGAATTGTTGCCGTAGTCCTCGAACCAGGCGTTCCATGCCTGCGCGTGGAGCATGGTGATGCGCAGCATGCGCGGTCCGCTGGAGCCGATCAGCAGCGGCGGACCATCCTCCCGTGGCCCGCGCGGTAGGAGTTCGCAGTCACGCAGCTGGTAGAAGCGGCCAGAGAAGTCGATGTGGCCCTCCCGCAGCAGTGTGCGGATGATGGTGAACGCCTCCTCGAAGCGCGAGATGCGCTGGTCGTACGGGAATCCGAAGGCGGTGTATTCGGTCTCGTTCCAGCCGGCACCCAAGCCGAGCATCAGCCGGCCGCCGCTGATCTCATCGACGGTCGCGGCCATCTTGGCCAGCACCGCCGGCGCGTGGAACGAGGTCGACGCCACCAGCGGCCCGATCTGCACGCGTGAGGTGACCGCCGCGATGGCCGCCAGCTGGGTCCACGCCTCCAACGGCCCGCGGGCACCAGCATCGTCGCGGTAGAGGTAGTGGTCACCGACCCAGACCGAGTCGAGACCGATGTCCTCGGCGATGCGGGCCATGGTCGCCAGGTCGCTCCAGCGCGGCTCGTACTCGACTTCCGGCAGCTGCACTCCGACCTTGAGCGGCCTGACCATGGCTCCCCCTTTGCCGATGCCTGTCACATCCCTGTCGTGACCGTCAGCATAGAGTCGCAGCATGGACTTCGACCGAATGACCGACGTCAGCGCGAGCCACAGCGGTACCGGGACACGTGGACCTCGGCCGACCGAGTCGGTATGGGACTACCCGCGGCCTCCTCGCGTCGAAGCGTCCGAACGCCATGTCCGCGTCGTGGTCGATGGCATCTTGGTGGCCGACACCCGGCGCGCCTTCCGCGTCCTGGAGACCTCGCACCCACCGGGTTGGTACATCCCGGCCGCTGACGTGCGCATGGACCTGCTGCGACCGACCGACCGCCATACCGTCTGCGAATACAAGGGGGCCGCGAGCTACTACACCATCAGCGCCGGTGGCCGCGACCGGGTCGATGCTGCCTGGACCTACCCGCAACCAGTGCCCGGTTACCAGGCCATCGCCGACCACGTGGCGTTCTACCCCGGGCGGGTCGATGAGGCCTGGGTGGATGACGAACGGGTCATGCCCCAGGCCGGTGACTTCTACGGCGGTTGGATCACATCGGACGTGGTCGGTCCGTTCAAGGGTGACCCGGGCACACGCGGTTGGTGACTCTCGATGGGGCGTCGGTAGCGACTTCCTCACCGGACCATACCCTACCGGACCACGGCTGGTCCTGCGGTACGGGCCCCCGCGGTACCAAGAGGTAGTGGCCCAGACCCAGGTGTCAGGCGCAGATTCCCCAGCAGATATCCCATAGCGATGCCGTCCCACTGCACGGCCCGGTTCGTGAGGAACCCCTCTCCCTCACGAACGGGGGTGGAACAGGCGACGCGGACTCTATGCCCGGTGGCAAGGTCGGCCCCCTCCTCCCGACCTCGCCACCGGGTTTCTTCTCGCTCAGTAGAGGCGCGGGAAGAAGCGGTGCGTCCGCTGCGCGTACTCGGCATAGCCGCCGTAACGCTCTTGCAGCCAAGCCTCCTCGCGTCGCGACTTGAGGTCGAAGAACAGGGCCAGGACCGCGGTCAGAACCAGCGTCAGCAGACTCGCGTTCATGAGACCCCAAGCGACCGCCATGGCGATGAGGCCGCCGTAGATGGGATGCCGAACGAACCGGTAGACACCGCTCTCGACGAGCTCGGCGCCATCGCGCGGGTGCGGTACCGCGGTCAGGTTGCGGCCCAGGTCCCGCAAGCCGAGGACGACCAGGATGGCTCCGCCGATGCCCACGACGAAGCCGGCGCCGATGAGCACCCAATCGGCGAGGCCCTCGGGTTCACCGCCGCTGCTGGCGCCGGCGAGCGCGACCAGGCCGAGCAGCACGAACTGCAGCAGGACCCAGCCCTCCCCACGCGGACCAAGACTGGGCAGGCGGGTCACCGAAGACGGATCAGGCGTCGAGCACCTCGGGCACGCCGATGATGTTGTAGCCGCCATCGACGTAGTGGATCTCACCGGTGGTGCCACGGCTCAGATCGCTGCAGAGGTAGACCGCGGCATTGCCCAGGTCGTCGATCGACAGGGGTCGGCGCAATGGTGAGATCTCCTCGAACAGCCGGTGCATCTTCTTGAAGCCGGAGACGCCGGACGCCGCCAGCGTGCGCACCGGTCCGGCACTGATGGCATTGACGCGGATGCCCTCCTTGCCCAGGTCCACGGCCAGGTAGCGGACGCACGCCTCCAGCGAGGCCTTGGCCACGCCCATCACGTTGTAGTTGACGACGGCCTTCTCGGCACCGTAGTAGGACAGCGTCAGGATGGCGCCGCCATCCTGCATCAACGGACGCGCCTCACGTGCCAGCGCCACCAGGGAATAGGCGGAGACGTCGTGCGCCAGCGCGAAGCCCTCTCGCGAGGTGCGGATGAACTCGCCACCCAGTTCATCCTTGTTGGCGAAGGCGACGGCGTGGACGAGGATGTCCAGCTGCCCGATCTGCTCCTTCCACTTGGCGAAGACGCGCTCGATATCCTCGTCCTTCTGGACGTCGCAGGGTTCGACGAAGGTGGCGCCCAGTCTTGCCGCCAGCGGCTTGACCCGCTTCTCCATCAGCATCTCCACCGATGAGAAGCCCACCTCGGCACCTTCGCGGTGGAGCGCCTGGGCGATGCCCCAGGCGATCGAGTGGTCGTTGGCCAGCCCGAAGATCAGGGCGCGCTTGCCCTCAAGCAGTCCCATGTGCGTGCGTACCTCCTTGTGGCCAGCCCCGACGCCCCCGGCCGACTTGCTGTGGCTCGACATAAGGATGCACCCGATGGGCACGGCGCGGGGTGCGCAGGAAGCGATCGACCATGTGGGCCATTCCCCCGTGACCAACGGGTGGTAGGGACAGCACCCGGCGGCACCGCACCATGCGGACACGTTCGGGGGGTTACTGAATCGGCGATGCTCGGAAGCCGTGATGTGACCCCTCGTTCGCATGTGGGGGTCGTTCTACCCCAGGATCGCCAGCAGGTCGGTGACATGGGTCAACCCGAATCCGGAGGCGATCGCTTGAGGCGCGATACCCTAGTAGCCTGATACCTCTAGCTGGAGGCTCCGTGCCCCTCGGACGGATGGCTGCTCATTCCCTGTTCATCATCATCTGTGTCGCGGTGCTCGGTGCTGTGCTGCCGGCCGCCGGCCTGGCCGCGCCAGACGCCAGGGCTGCGCAGGGAGGCAAGTCGCGCGAGTACATCGTCACGCTCGACATCGCCGATAGCGGCAGGGTCATCCAGCCCAGCAGCCAGTCTGCACGGCAACGGATCGGGCTGCGCAGCGATCGCGCGGAGAACGCCACCGATCGCATCGTGCGGGAACATCGCATCAAGGCTCGCCAGCGCTTCGAAAGCACCGTCACCGGCTTCTCGGCCCGGATGACGCCTGCGCAGGTGGCTGAGGTCGCGGCCGATCCCAAGGTCAGCAACGTCCGGCCGGCGCGTACGGTCAGGCTGGCTGACGAGATCGTCCCGGCCGGCATCAAGCGCGTCAAGGCGTGGACGACCGGCACCACGCCGGGGCCGGATATCGACATCGACGTCGCGGTCATCGACACCGGCATCGGCCCCAGCGACGGCAACGGTGCCCCGGTCGACATGGACCCCGTGGCGCCGCAGGGCAAACCGGAACTCAACATCAAGGGCGGCTACAACTGCACCGACCTCAGCCACCCTCAGCTTTGGGGCGACGACACCGGTCACGGCACGCACGTCGCGGGCATCATCGGCGCGCGCGACAACAGTGTCGGCACCGTCGGCGTGGCACCGGGCGCACGACTGTGGGCGGTCAAGGTCTTCGACGGGCCCCAAGGGCAGGAAGCCGACATCGTCTGCGGCCTGCAGTGGGCCATCGCCACCCACTCCAACGATACGCCGGACATCGACGTCATCAACATGAGCATGGAAGGTCAGCGGATCAACACCGACGAGGATTGCAGCCAGGTCCTCGGCGACCCAGCAGGCGACCCCATCCAGAAGGAGATCTGTACCGCGACTGCGATGGGTATCACCGTGGTCGCGGCCGCCGGGAACCAATCCATGAACGCCAACGACAGCATGCCCGGTGGCTTCGACCAGGTCATCAGCGTGGGCGCCATGACCGACCGCGACGGCGTGGGCTGGGGCCGGGGTGGCAGCTCCAACTGTTACCCAGGTGAACGCGATGACACCTATGCCAGCTACAGCAACTATGGTCGCGAGGTTGACATCGTCGCGCCGGGCACCTGTGTGGAGTCCACCTGGCCGAGCAAGACAGGTGCCGCCATGGTGCGAATGACAGGGACGTCCATGGCGGCGCCACATGTCACCGGCGCCGTGGCCCGTTACCTCGCCGATCACCCCAGCACGCCTCCGGACAAGATGCGCCGGCTGGTGCGCGCCGCGGGCCGCCTGGACTGGAACATCAAGAGCGACCCGGTCTGGTCCTCGGCCAACGATTCCGATCCCCCAATCGGGTGCTGGACGTGAAGGCCCTCATCGGCCCCGACATGATCAAGGCGTGGGTCTATCACGAGAGCTTCACCGCCAGCGGCAAGGACCGCTGGCGCACGACACGCGTGGATGTGCAGCGCGGTGGCGGCTACGCGGGCAACGTCGATCTGGACGTCACCGGGCTGCCGGCCGCTGTCGGAACTGCCATCTTCGATGACGCCAGCCTCGATGGCCTGAGCGGCCTGGGCTCGCGCCTTCGGCTTGACCTCAAGAAGAGCGGGCCTGATGGCGTCTACGAGCTGGGTGTCAAGGCGAACGGCGCCAGCGTCCCAGCGCACAGCCGCGGCCTGCGCCTGAAGGTGGATCGCACGGGCCCGTCCGTCGATGGCCTGGCGCCGCGAGTTCGGGCCGGTGGCACATCGATGCCGGCGAAGGGTGCCGTGCAGTCCTATCTGACCTGGAGTGCCAGCGACCAGCTGAGCAGCATCAAGAGCATCCGCCTGCAACGAAGAGTCGGCTCGCAGCGTTGGCGAAACGCTGGCGCGAGCATCAATGGCAACAAGTCACGCATCACGCTAAAGCCGGGCCAGAACAATCGGTTCCGCGTCAAGGCTACCGATGACCTGGGCAACCGATCCACCAGCACGACCGTCTCGGCGCGCCTGACCGTCCGCGACTCGAAGTCAAGCCGCTGGCGCAAGTCGGCCGGTGAGTGGAAGAACAAGTCGACCAGCCAGGCCTACCATGGCTCCCTCCTGATCGCCAAGGGCACCACCGGCAGCCTCAGCACCAGCTTCAGCGGCAAAGCCGTGGCGCTGGTGGCACCGTTGGGGCCCGGCCGCGGCTCGCTCCGCGTGCGCGTCGATGGTGGCGGCTGGCAGACGGTCGACCTCAAGGCCAGCCAGACGGCACACCGCAAGGTGGTCTGGGGGCGGACGCTCGGCGGCGGCACGCACACGCTGGAGGTCCAGGGCAAGAGCGGTCAGACTGCCCTCGACGCGCTCCTCATCATCCGCTGATGCGCCGGTAAGCCGCTTCGTACTGTCGGGCCGGCAGGCGCCATGAATGGTCGACGGCCATGCCCTGTGCCTGGATACGAGCGAAGCGCGGCTCGTCCTGCATCGCCGCGATGGCTCGACGCACCGCAGCCAGGAGCGAATCGGGGTCGGCCGGCCCGAAGACGAAGCCGGTGCCGTGGGCGGGGTCGGCGTCAGCATCGATGACGGTGTCGGCCAGACCGCCACTGTGACGCACGACCGGCGGGGTCGCATAGCGCATGGCGATGAGCTGGCCCTGGCCGCAGGGCTCGAAGCGTGACGGCATCAGGAACAGATCGGCACCAGCGTAGATGCGGCGAGCTTCGTCGCGGTCGAAGCGTTCCAGCACCGCGATACGGTCGGGATGCTGCTGCGCGAGCGCGACCAGCCCGGCCACCAGCTGCTCGTTGCCGCTGCCCAGCACGATGAGCCGCGCACCCATCGCCACCAGCGCCGGCGCGGCCGCGGTCACCAGGTCGAAGCCCTTCTGCGGGTCGAGCCGGCCGATCACGCCGAGCAGCGGACCATCGGGATCGATGCCGTTGCGCGCGGTCAGGTCGGCACGAGTCAGCGCCTTGCCCGACAGGTCTGAGGCGTCGTATGGGGCGGCCAGGGCGGCATCGGTAGCGGGATCCCAGAGGTCCGTGTCGATGCCGTTGATGATGCCGATGTAGTCGTCGCCACGATCGCGGAGGGCCGCATCCAGCCCGGCACCGAAGGGGGGCGTCAATGACTCCTTGGCATAGTTGGGGCTGACGGTGTTGACCATGTCGGCGGCGTAGATGGCCTCGCGCAGCAGATCGACCCCGTCGGCCGTCCCGACCTCCGCCGGAAGCCCCAGCTGCCAGGCCTGGGCTCGCGGCGTCCAGCCATGGTAGGCCAGGTTGTGGCAGGTGAGCAACGTGGCCGAGCCTGCCAGGAGCGGGTCGCCAGCGTAGCGATGACGCAGCGACAGCAGCGCCGGGGCCGACTGCCAGTCGTGGCCGTGGATGACGTCGACAGGTCGCGCTTCGGCACGGATGGCCTCCAGCGCAGCACGGCCCAACAGCGTGAAGCGAGCCGGATTGTCGGCGTAGTCGCCATCGGCATCCATGTAGTAGCCGTCGCGATGGTACGAGTGGTGCTTCACCAGGCGCAGTCGGTAGCCGTCGGCTTCACCGCTCCAGATCGTCACCATCTCATGGCGTGGCTCGCCGTCAGGGCTGCCCACCGGCACGCGCAGCTCGAGCGGGACCAACTCCCGTGGTGGTGTCAGCCCGGCGTACCAGGGCAGGTAGACATCGACCTCATGGCCGGGTCCGGCAGGCTCGGGAACGGACAGGGCACGGGAGAGTGCGTCGACCACGTCGGCGAGTCCGCCCGTCTTGGCCCAAGGCTCGCACTCGGAAGCTAGCATCGCGATACGCATCGTGGCCGAATGGTACGCGGTCGGCTCGCAAACGCTTGCGCGAGCGTGTGGGTGTGACACGCAGACCCGCTAGCCTGTGTAGGATGCGGCGCGTATGTCCTTCCGAACTTCCGTCCCCACACTGCCCATCCCGGACCACCGTCTGCCGCCCAGCCTTGAGGGACTGGGCCGGCTTGCCTACAACATGTACTGGTCGTGGCACCCAGAAGTCAGGTCACTGTTCGCCCGCATCGACCGCCGCATCTGGCAGAGCTACCGCAGCCCGGTAGCGGTGCTGCTGGCCTCACGTGACTGGACCTCGTTGATCGAGGATCCCGACTTCATGGTCCAGTACCAGAACGTCCTCACGGACTTCGACGACTACATGGCCAACGGCCGCGACCACTGGTTCGCGCGCCACCACAGCGAGGCGCTGGCCGGCCCGGTGGCCTATTTCTGCGCCGAGTTCGGGCTCCAGGAATCGCTGCCCATCTACTCGGGCGGCCTGGGCGTGCTGGCCGGTGACCACTGCAAGACCGCCTCGGACATGGCCCTGCCGTTCGTGGCCGTCGGCCTCTTCTATCGACGTGGCTACTTCCGGCAGTCCATCGATGCCGACGGCCACCAGGAACACGGCTACTTCAACCTCGACCCGGCGCGGCTGCCGCTGCGTCGCGTCGTCGACCCGCTGGGCGAGCCCCTCACCGTGGGCGTGGAACTGCCCGGCCGCACGGTGTATGCCGCCGTCTGGCTGGCGCAGGTCGGCCGCGTGCCGCTGCTGCTGCTGGACACGGATGTCCCTGACAACAGCGAGGCCGACCGGCCCATCAGCCATATCCTCTACGTGCGCGGACGCGAGATGCGCCTCCACCAGGAGCTGATCCTGGGCATCGGCGGGGTTCGCGCGCTGCGCAAGCTGGGCATCGCACCGTCTGCCTGGCACCTCAACGAGGGCCACTCCGCGTTCATGCTGATGGAGCAGGCGCGTGAGCTGGTGGCCGAGGGGGCCAGCACGGAGGAGGCGCTGGCGCAGGTGCGTGCCAAGGCCGTCTTCACCATCCACACGCCGGTCCCGGCGGGCAACGAGCGGTTCAGCATCGACATCGTGCGTGCCCTTACGGCGCCGGTACTGGAGACCTCCGGGCTCGACGTGGAGTGCGTGCTGGAGCGAGGACTGGGCGTGGACGGAGACGCCGGCCAGTTCGACATGACCGCCTTCGCGCTGCGAACCACCGTCCTCGCCAATGGCGTCAGCCAGCTGCACGGCCGCGTCGCCAACGACACCTGGTCGCCCATCATCGACCACCCCATCAGCGGCATCACCAACGGCGTCCATCCACCGACCTGGGTGGGCAAGGCGATGCGTTCCGTCTTCCGTGAGCTGGGTGGCAACCTGGACCACCTGGAGAACGAGCAGGAAGTGGCCCGCTTCTGGGAACGCCTGAACCTGGTGCCCGATGCGAGCCTGTGGAAGGCGCACCTGCAGCAGAAGCTGGCCTTGCAGGAGTACGCCAGGATCCGGCTGCGCCGGCAGTTCGCCCGCCACGGTGAATTGCCCCGATCCTCGGTGAGCTGACCGACATCCTCGACCCCGAGGTGCTGACCATCGGCTTCGCCCGGCGCATGGCCACCTACAAGCGCGCGGCACTGCTCTTCAGCGACCTTGAACGCATCACGCGCCTCATCACCGACGCCGAGCGGCCGGTGCAGTTCATCTTCGCCGGCAAGGCACATCCGGCCGACCGCCCCGGGCAGGGCGTCATCCAGACCATCTTCGAACACAGCCGCTCGAAGGCGCTGCGCGGCCACATGTTCATCCTCGAGGACTACGACATGCGCGTCGGCCGACACCTGGTGCAGGGCGTGGACGTGTGGCTCAACAACCCACGCCGCCCCCTGGAGGCGTCAGGCACGAGCGGCATGAAGGCGGCCATGAACGGCGTCATCAACGTGTCCATCCTTGACGGCTGGTGGGACGAGGGCTTCCACGGTGACAACGGCTGGGCCATCGGCAGCCGCGACACCAACCCCGACGAGGGCGCGCAGGACTGGGCTGACGCTCAGGATCTCTACCGCTTGCTGGAAGAGGAGATCGTGCCGCTCTGGTATGACCGCGATGCGTCAGGCCTGCCGCAGGGCTGGCTCGACCGGATGCGCCACGCCGCCGGTACCACGCTGTGGGATTTCTCCACCACTCGCATGCTGGCCGAATACGTCGAGCAGATGTACCTGCCGGCCGCGGCGAACGCCACATGGGCGGCGCCGTCCATCGGTGCGAGTCAGCGGCGGCGCGGATCCTCGGCGACCAGCCAGCGCGTCCAGGAGAACAGGGGCTTGAAGCCGAGGCGCGCGTAGACGCCCAGCGCCGACGTGTTGCCCGCGCCGACCGAGAGCCAGACGATGCGGTTCCCGGTGGCCAGGCCGGCACGCGTGGCGATGGTGGTGACAAGGGTGCCGTAGCCCTGGCCACGCCTCGCCTTGACCACGCCGATGCCCTGGAGCCCGGCGCTGCCATGGCCCTGCGATAGTCGGGCTACGGCGACGGGCTCGTCCTCCACCCAGACGATCCAGGCGCGCAGCCGCCCAGCCTCGAGCGCGGCCACCAGGGCTGCGCGCCGCCGCTCGGCCTGGTCGGCGCCGATGCCGAAGATGCTCCGCTCGAGTGCCTCGTGCGTCTCGATGGACCGCGGCTGGACCGCCTCGATGCGCATCAGCGGGTCCAGATGTGGCACGACCGAGGCGTGGCCGACCCACATCACGGCCTCCCCGGTGACACGCATCCAACCGCGGCGTTCCAGCTCGCCCTCGAGTGCACCACCGAGCTCCAGCTCATCGCAAAGCAGCAACGAGGGCCAGGAGCCCTCGTCAAGCATGCGGCTCCGGACCGCCGCCAGCGCCTCCGGCCAGGTGTCGGCGTCCCAGCGAAGCAGCGCCGCGTAGGTGAGGTCGGGTCCGCTGCCCGGGCCGCGCACGAAAGTGACGCCGAGCTCGGCATCGACGCTGACCTCGGCACCCTCCTGGCCAGGCAGCGTGACCAGGTGCCGCCGGATGGCGTCCAGCTCCGCGTCGCTGGGCGGCGTCGATCTCCGGGATGGCCTCGTCGCGCGGCCGAGCCGTGTCCGGCCGACGTACCGGGGAGTCGGGACGGAGCTCGCTCAAGTGGCATCACCGAGGAGCAGTCGCCGGCACCACTTGATGGGCGGCGTGCCATGGCTGATGACGGCTTCCATGTGCGCCCGCTGGTCGAAGCCGGGCGTCTCACCGATGCCGCCGGCGATCCGCTGCGCCGGCACGTCGTCGACCGTGGCACCGGCGGCCACCGCGGCACGGCGGCGCGCCGCTACCTCCAGGTCCCACATCTCGAGCGAGCCCACGAAATAGGTCGACAGCTGCGTCGAGCTGAGACGGGCACGCAGCCACTTGCCGCGAGCCTCATCCTGCTCCTGCCAAGCGCCATCGACCATCAGCGCCATAGCCTGCGCCTCGGTCAAGTCAGCGGTGTGCGTCTCGACGTCCAGGATGGCGTTGGCCGTGGCGCGCAGGTACATCTTCCAGTGCGACAGGGCGAAGCCGGGGTCGTCGGACGCGTAGCCGGCGTCGTACATGACCTGCGTGATATAGACCGCCCAGCCCTCGGCGAACATGCCGTTGGTGAAGACGGTTCGTGCCAGCGAGGAGCAACGGTTGGATGCCGCCAGCTGCAGGTAGTGGCCCGGGACGCCCTCGTGGATGCTGAGGATGCGCAGGGCTGAATTGTTCTCTTCGCGCAGGTACGACGCGACCGCTTCGGGACCTTCGGCCTCGTCGGGCGGGGTCGATCCAGAAGTGCGACTTCTGACCGCGGTCGAGCGGCCCCGGGCTATCGAGGAAGGCGCGAGCCGCAGCGCGCAGGAAGAGCGGCGTCCAGGTGATCTCGAGGGGCTCATCGGGCAGCGTGATGATGCCGCGATCCGCACAGAACGCCCCGATGCGGCCGATCTCCGCTTCGCAGAAGCTGATGAGGCCGTCCGGCTGCTGGTGTCGTTCGGCGATGGCATCGAGCACCCGCTTGACCAGTGCCGCCTCGCCGACCACGTCGTCGTCGACCACCTGCGGCAGCGGCTCGTCGGGAAACCAGGTCGGCCATGACTCCCGAGCGAGGCGGATGATCTCTGCCCGCACCGCGTGGTAGTCGGCCCAGGCCCGCTCACGCAGTCGCGCAGGCCCCAGATCGCTGCCGAGCGTGTGGCGCAGCTTCTGCGCGAACATCTGAGGACCCAGGCGCCCCTCCCCACGCGCGCGGGGGCGGACCTTGGTGTCGAGCCCGGCGCGGAAGGCGTCGAGGGCCGCGTGGGCCGCGTGGGCCGCGGCCTGCATCGGCGCCACCAGGTCGGCGGCTTCGCCGGCCTCCGCTTGTGCTCGCGCCTCGGTCACAGCGGCGTCGACCAGCTCGGCCACGCCCGCCAGCTGGGACAGGGCCGTATCGAGGTGCAACAGCGAGACCGGGCGGTCAGGGAGACCGGTCAACCCCTCCAGAGCGGCGCCGGCGAGCGTCGGCAGGCCCTCCAGGCGCGCCTGCAGCGAGGCACCCCGCTCCGACCACGGCGCGAACTCGCGCGAGAGCAGGTCGAACAGGCCGCCACCCATGAGGTACACCACCTCCAGCGGATCCCAGGCCTCAGCACGCAGGGTGTCGTCGCCGAAGACCGCTTTCTCGATCTCCTCGAGCAGGACCTGCCGGTCGACGCGCTCATCAGGCGTGAGGGTCGACTCGTCGAACGCGCGCAGACGCTGCGCGTGGTCGCGCAGCATGGCCAGTCGAGCAAGACGACCCGCCTCGCTCAGGTCCGGCCAGCGGTCGTCGACGGCGTGGTAGCCGGAGCTGGTGCCCCACGTCGGATAGGCCCGGAACAGGTCGGCGACGAGACCGACGACGGCCTCATCGAAGGCGCTCTGCGGCAGTGGCAGCCCATCGGGGCGAAGCGGGACGGACACGGCTCCTCCTGTGTGCAGCGGCACAGCCGTGACCCATCGAGCGGGCACGGCTGTCCGGGTTCATCGTACGTCGGCTTCGACGAGCTTGGCTCCTGCCTCGGGCGCGGTACCCTTGCCGTTCGATGCCTTCGACCTCCGCCGATTCACACGCTCGCCGCTCGTTCGCCGAGCGCATCGCCGCCCGCCCGCTCTTGCTTGATGGCGCCATGGGCACGCTGCTCTTCAGCCGCGGCATCCCCCAACGTGCGTCGCTCGATGAGCTGGTGCTGAGCCGGCCGGACGTGGTCAGCGCGGCGCATCGCGAGTACATCGCGGCGGGCGCCGACATCATCGAGACCGACTCGTTCAGCGCCAACCACCTGCACCTGGCACAGCTGGGCCTGGCCGATCGCGCCGCGCAGATCAACCGGCGCGCGGCGCAGCTGGCACGCGAGGCACGTGACGTTGCCGGCGTCGACGTGCTGGTGGCCGGCTCGATCGGCCCCATCAGCTCGCCGCTGCACGGCCCGGGCCACGTGTCTGCGCGGGTCGCGGCGGATGCGGTGAGCCGCCAGCTCGAAGGTCTGCTGGAAGGCGGCATCGACGTGGTCCAGCTCGAGACCTGGAGCGATCTTGGCCACCTGCTGGCGGCGGTCGAGGCTGCCCGTGGCTTGTCCGACCTGCCGCTGGTGGCTTCGGTGACCTTCGGCGAGGACCTGCGCATGGCCGATGGCACGGACCCAGCGACCGCCGCGCGGGCGCTCCACGGGGCGGACGTGGATGTCATCGGCATCAACTGCGGCTCCGGCCCGCTCGCCGGCATCGACGCGTTGGAGCAGCTGACGTCAGCGGCAGCTGGGTCACCGTTGCTGGTCATGCCCAACGCCGGCCTCTCGGGTCGAGTCAGCGGCGCCTTCGTGTGGGCGGCGGACCCGGCCTGGTTCGCGCAGGAGGTGCCTGACTTCCTGGCCGCCGGTGCGCGCCTCATCGGTGGTTGCTGCGGCACCACACCCGAGCACATCGCCGCCATGCGACAGGCCCTCGACCGCCAGCGAGCGCGCCAGGCCGGATCCGCGGCGGTGACTGCCGGGGCGGAGGCGGGGCCGGGGAGTGGGGCGCACGCGACTGCGCCACGGCCGCGCACCGCCGGCGACGAGAAGGCGTCCGTCACGCCCGAGGCGCCGCCGCCGACCGGCCTGGCCACGGCGCTCAAGACCGGCCGCTTCGTGGTCAGCGTCGAGATCGATCCACCTCGATCGGTGCGCATCGAACGCACGTTGGCGGCTGCGGAACTCGTCCGCGATGCCGGCGCAGACCTCGTCAACATCAGCGACAGTGCCATGGCACGCGTGCGCATGGGCGCGATGGCCGTCGGCTTCGCGGTGCAGCGCGAGCTGGATCTCGAAGCGCTCATCCACTTCACTACCCGTGACCGCAACCTGATGGCGATCGAGTCGGAGCTGCTGGGCGCCCACGCGCTGGGCATCCGCGACATCCTGGCGCTCACCGGCGATCCGCCGCGCGTGGGTGACTATCCCGGCGGTACCGGCATCTGGGACATCGACTCCATCGGGCTCATCGGGATCCTGGCCCGCCTCAACCGCGGCGAGGACCAGGCCGGCCGGCCCATCGGTGCACCGGCCGGCTTCACCATCGCCTGTGCCCTGGACCCCACCGCTGAGGACATCGAGGGCGAGCTGGACCGACTGGCCGGCAAGATCGACGCCGGCGCGCACCTCATCATGACCCAGCCCATCTACGCCCGGGCGCAGTGGGACCGCTTCATGGATCGAGCCTCTGCGCGCTGGGGCGAGCGCCTGCCACGAGCGGTGCTCTTCGGCGTGCTACCCCTGCACTCCGCCCGTCACGCCGAGTTCCTGCACCACGAGGTGCCCGGCATCACCATCCCCGACGATGTTCGCGCGGCCATGGCCGCGGCCGGCGACCGTGGCGCCGAGGTGGGCCTGGAGCAGTCGCTGGAGTTGCTGGCGCAGATGCGGCCGTTCGTCGATGGCACCTACATCATGCCCAGCTTCGGCCGCTATGAGCAGTCGGCCGAGCTGGTGCGTCGCGTGCGTGCCGAGCTGGTCACCGATGGTCGAGCGCTCGCCGATGGCGGCACGTCCGGGGACGCTCGGGCATGATGCCCTCCATGGCACGATCGAGGGCGAACGCAGCAAGCCGGGCGCGGCGCACGATGGCCCTGGCGATGACCCTGCTGGTGCTACTGGCCATGGCACTGGCGCCATCGGCCGCGGCGCAGGGCGAGCCGCGCTACCCGGGGCGCGAATCGGGAGCCCACATCGTCGACGAGGCCGGCGTCTTCACCGATATCGAGCTGGCCAGCGTCGAAGACGAGCTGCTGGCGTTCTTCGAAGAGACCGGCATCGACATCGTCGTCTACACCCAGGTGAAGAGCAAGGTCGGTGCGCGCAAGGGCGCCCAGGAGGAGGCGGCGGCGCTGCTCGGGGAGTGGGGCGTCGGTGGCGACACGGGACAAGGCGCGGTGATGCTGTGGAACCTCAACAAGGACCGTTCGGTCATGCGCAACGGCGTGGCCATCGGTGCGGCCTATCCGGCGGTCGAGGCGACGGCCCTCGATGAGACCATCAACAACGCCATCAAGAGTCCCACGCGCGATGGCGACTGGCTGGGGGCGCTCAACATCGGCGTCAGCGCGCTCCAGGAGGACCTGCTCACCAAGCCCATCCCGACACCGACACCGGTCAGCAACACCCCGCCCCAGACGAACACCGGCCAGCAGCAGCGTCCAGCCACCGCCTCCGGCTCAAGGCCCACCGACGCCATCAGCCCCGCGGCCGGCCCACCCTACCCCGACCCCATCGACGACACCGGCGTCTACGACTTCGCCAAGGTCATCAGCCCCGACGTCGGCCAACGCCTGCAGGCCACCATCGACGGTATCGAGCAGCGCACCGGCGCGGAGGTCGTGGTCTACACGCAGGTGAAGCCGGAGGCCGACGATCCTGCCAGCACCGAACGGGATGCCATCGCCCTCATCGACCAGTGGGGCATCGGCCGTGCCGGTTTCGACGATGGCCTGGTCATCCTCTTCGACCTCAGCCAGGATCTTTGCCACGGGCAGGTGCAGCTCTATGCTGCGCCCGGTTACCAGGCCGCCTATCTCACCAACGCGGAGCGGCAGGCGATCTTCGAGAACGACATGCTGCCGGCCCTGCGCGAGTGCGATTTCGACGCGGCGGTGATCAGTGCCATGAGCAAGATCGACGCGGCCGCGACCGCGGAGCACGCCCGCGACCTGCAGCTGGCCCGGCAGGTCGATGCCGTGGCCGGACTCATCCTGGCGCCACTGCTGCTGGTGGGCCTGGTCGGATGGGCCGGCTGGTCGTGGCTTCGCTACGGCCGCGACCCGGTCTATCTGGACGACGCCTCGATCCTGATGCCGGCTCCGCCTCCGGGCATGTCGCCAGCCGCCGCCGCGGTGATCATGGACGGACGCGCCAAACGACATGCCCTGACCACGGCACTGGTCGACCTCGCGGCCCGCGGCGAGATCAGCTTCAGGACGGCGCCCGATGACCCGGCCAAGATGGATATCGACATCACCGTGCCCGACCAGCGCGATGCCCGACTGGCACGGAATCGCCGCCAGGCGCCAGGCCCGGCCGAGCAGTACGCGCTCGGGGAGCTGAAGAAGCTGGGCGGCGCCATCCGCACCATCGATGCGGAGGACGTGCCCAAGTTCGCCAAGGCCGTGGGGGGCTTCGACGATCGCATCGAAGAGGCCGTGGCGGGAAACGGCTGGTTCAGCGAGTCACCCGGTGACGCCATCGACCGCTGGTCGCGACGGGGTGCGCTGGTGCTCATCGCCGGCGTGGCGGGCGTGTTCTTCGGTCTGAATCTGCCCAGCAACGGCCTGCTGCTGGTGGGCGTCGCCGCCATCGTGGGCGCGGTGGCCATGTTCGTCATCGCCCGCACCATGCCGCAGCGGACGATGGAGGGCGCGCGCATGTACGCGCAACTGGCGGCCTACCGGCGCACGCTGCAGAAGACGCTGGAGCAATCGCGCACCATGGACCAGGTCGTGAGCAGCAAGGTGCTGCCCTGGGTGGAGACGCCCGACCAGGCCCTGGTGTGGTCGTATGCGCTGGGCCTGCACGAGGAGGCCGAGGAGGTCCTGGAGCGTTCGATGGAGGACGTGCGCACGGGTGGCGCCTCACCCACGCGCACCTACTTCCCGCTCTGGTACAGCCTGGGCGAACGATCGGGCGGCCGCATCAGCGGCGGCGCCCGCGCTCCGACGGCGGGACTGTTCTCCAGTGGTGTGGTACCCGACTTCACCGCCATGACCGCGGCGCTCTCGACCATCGGCAGCCCGCCCGCCTCGTCCGGTGGCGGTGGTGGCTTTGGTGGCGGCAGCTCCGGTGGTGGCGGCGGCGGTGCCGGCGGCGGCTTCTAGACGCTATCGGCGCCGGTCGCATAGTCTGTAGCCATGGGTGCGACCGACACGATGGAGATCTTCTTCGACAAGCTGAACAACGGCGACCGACAGGGTGCCGTGGCCATGATGGACGAGGCGGCAGAGATGCGCGTCCATGTCCGTGACGGCTCCCGAACGTTGCGCGGCATCGCCCAGGTGGGCGGCTGGTTCCTGCGTGCCGACGAGGGCCTCAAGATGGTGCCCGGTCAGGTCCGAGAGATGGGCAACACCTACGAGGTCGACCTGATGGTGGTGCGTCCGAATGCACCATCGCAGCACATCGACGCCACGTTCCGGGTCGAGACCGGCAAGATCACCAGCATCAACTTCTCGCCGCGCTAGGCTGGCGCCCCGGAAGGACCAGGCGACTCCGTGGTGCCGGGCGCATCCGTACTCCCAGGCTCCGGCGTGGGCGTGGCGTTGCGCCAGCCGCGCGCGCAGGCGTAGCCCTCCGGCGGGATCTGGAGCACCTGCCCAACCGATAGCAGATCGGGGTTCTTGAGACCGTTGTAGCACTGCAGCAGCTTCACATCGACACCCCGCTTGGCGGCGATGTTGCTCAGCACATCGCCCGGCTTGACGGTGTAGTCCCGGATGGCCGGCTTGGGAGTCAGGCTCGGCTCTGTCGAAGGTGCCGCGGTCGATGGGGCGCGCGTCGCCGCGGCTCCAGGCGAGGCGAGTGGCGTCGGTGACGCCGCGGTCGTGCCGCCACCTCCGCCACCCAACTGGGTGGCGAGGAGGAACACCACGATCGCCACCAGCAGCAAGCCCAGCACAGCCAACAGGATCGGCGGCGTGATGCCGTAGCGTCGCTTCACCAACGCTTCATGGCCGGGCGGATCGGCATAGAACCACTCGCCCGAGCCGCGTGAGCGGATGGGCGCCTCTGCTCGCTTGCGGCGGCGCATCGGGAGCGCAGCCGGGACCTTGGGGGCCTGCGTCGCCTCTTCGGACGGCTCCTCGACCTCTTCTTCGGGCTCATCGATCTCGTCCTCGCTCAAGGCCTCCCATTCCTCGGCTTCCAGCTCGGCGCGCTCGTCCCAGGGCGCCTCGGCCCAGGCCGCGGCAGGCACCCAGTCGAGCTGCTCACGGGTCCGGGCAGCCCCAGCCTCCGCGGGGTCATCGGGGCCGAAGAGGCCACTCTCAGGCGTCGGCACCGACAGCTCGTCGCCATCGTCGGCTGCGGATGGTCGCGGCGACTCATCTTCGGGAGCCGCGATGCCGCCGGCCCAGGCACGTTGTGCCGCCTCGGTCACATAGGCCGGCTCCGCCGCATTGCGGGCCGCCCAACCCAGGAATGCAGGGCAGGCCGCGAAGCCCCGCGAGTAGCAGTACTCGGACTGATGGACCAGGTCACGCCGGCGCGGGGCTCGCTCGGCGTAGCAGCGGTTGCCATCATCTGGCGCATCGGCACGGCGGTCGCGGTCCTCAGCCAGTGCCACGAAGGGGCAGACCGAGGGACCAGTGCCGGGCGACGGTGTCGGATCGGTCACCGCCCGATGATAGGGCCGACCGCGTCAGGAGGCCGCTCGAGCGAAGGCCTATGCGGCCGACTCCTTCGTGTCCAGCTCGGACTCCACCCCCAGCTCGGACTCGATCTCAGGTTCCGGCTGGGTGCGCACGACCATGCCGGCGCCGACCGTGTCACTGGTGGCCTCATCGATGAGGATGAAGCCGCCGGTGGCACGTGAGAGCCGATACTCGTCGAGCATCAAGGGCGAGCTGGTGCGGATGCGCACGCGCCCGATCTCGTTGAGGCCCAGCTCGGTCGACGCCTGGTCGCGCTGCAGCGAGTTGACGTCCATGCGGTAGCGCATGTCTTCGACCATGGCCTTGGCTGAGCGGGTGGCGTGCTTGATGATGTAGCGGTTGCCGGCCTTGAGCGGCTCATCGGTCATCCAGCAGACCATGGCCTCGAAATCGTTGGTGATGTCAGGCTGGTTATGTGGTCGACAGATGAGGTCGCCGCGCGCGACGTCGACATCGTCCTCCAGCTGCATGATCACCGACAGCGGCGGGGAGGCCACCTGCAGCTCGCCGTCGAAGGTGCGGATCTCCTTCACCCGGGAGCGCTTGCCCGACGGCAGCACGATGACATCGTCGCCCTTCTTGAAGGTGCCCGAGGCGATCTGGCCGGCATAGCCGCGGAAGTCGTGGTGCTCCTCGCTCTGGGGCCGCACCACCCACTGGACCGGGAAGCGCACATCGATGAGGTTGACGTCCGACCCGGTGTAGACGTGCTCCAGGTGATAGAGCAGCGAGGGGCCCTGGTACCACGGCATGGCCAGCGAGCGCTGCACCACGTTGTCGCCGTGGAGCGCGCTGATGGGGATGAACTGGATGTCGTGGACGTCCAGCTTGGCCGCCCAGTCGGCGAACTCGGCGGTGATGCGCTCGTAAACCTCCTCGTCGTAGCCGACGAGGTCCATCTTGTTGACCGCCACCACGATGTGCGGGATGCCCAGCAGGGCGGCGATGAAGGCGTGGCGGTGGGACTGCTCGAGCACGCCCAGGCGGGCGTCGATGAGCACGATGGCCAGATCCGCGGTGGAGGCGCCAGTGACCATGTTGCGGGTGTACTGCACGTGGCCGGGAGTGTCGGCGATGATGAACTTGCGCTTGGGCGTGGCGAAGTAGCGGTAGGCCACGTCGATGGTGATGCCCTGCTCGCGCTCGGCGCGGAGGCCGTCGGTCAGCAGCGCCAGGTCGACCTGGTGGTTGCCGCGGGCGGCGCTGGTGCGCTCGATGGCCTGGAGCTGATCCTCGAAGATGCCCTTGGAGTCGTAGAGCAGTCGGCCGATGAGCGTGGACTTGCCGTCGTCGACCGAGCCGGCGGTGGAGAAACGAAGCAGATCCATGCTAGAAGTAGCCTTCCTTCTTGCGGTCTTCCATGGCCGTCTCACTGAAGGAGTCGTCGGCACGGGTGGCTCCGCGTTCGGTGATGCGGGCGGCGGCGGTCTCGGCGATGATCGACTCCAGGTCGGCCGCGTCCGAGTTGACCGCGCCGGTGCAGGTCATGTCGCCGACGGTGCGGTACCGCACGACCATGCGCTCGACCGATTCATCGGGCCCGGGCTGCAGGTGGGGTCCGGTCGATAGCCACATGCCATCGCGACGGAAGACCTCACGCTCGTGGGCAAAGTAGATGGGCGGCACCTCGATGCCCTCGCGCGCGATGTACTGCCAGACGTCCATCTCGGTCCAGTTGGAGATGGGGAACACGCGCATATGCTGGCCCTGCCGGATGCGGCCGTTGTAGAGCGCCCACAACTCCGGCCGCTGCGTCCGCGGCTCCCACTGGCCGAACTCGTCACGCAGAGAGAAGACGCGCTCCTTGGCACGCGCCTTCTCCTCGTCGCGCCGGGCGCCGCCGAAGACGGCATCGAACTTGTGCTCGGTGATGGCATCGAGCAGCGTGGTGGTCTGCAGGCGGTTGCGCGACGGGTTGCCCACCTCCTCGCGCACACGGCCCTTGTCGATGGATTCCTGGACCGAGGCCACGATGAGGCGCTCACCCAGCTCCGCCACGCGACGGTCGCGGAAGGCCAGGACCTCTGGGAAGTTGTGCCCGGTGTCGATATGCATGACGGGAAAGGGGAACTTGGCGGGACGGAAGGCCTTCTCCGCGATGCGCAGCAGCACGATCGAATCCTTGCCGCCGGAGAACAGCAGGACGGGTCGCTGGAACTCGGCCGCGACCTCGCGCATGATGAAGATGGCCTCTGACTCGAGCGCGTCGAGGTGGGTGGCTCGGTACCGCAGGGCACGCTCGCCCGCTGGTCTGGTTTCGATCATCTTGGGGGGCTGACCTCAGCTTCGGATCCGACGACGGTCTGGTGTGGCTATGCTACCCTTTCCCGACCAAAATGATAGACATTATCGGGATACTTAGGTAACGGGGAGTATACCCACGGAACCGCGCCTCCCGCAGACGCGGGCTGGTACACGGGAACGGGAGCGAGCACAAAGGACGTGAGCGAGACTACGCCGACCGAACCAAGGGCGGCCAAGACAAGGGCGATCGAAACGACCTCCAACACGGAAGCGGCCATCCCCCCGCCATCGGGCAAGCCGGCACAGCTCCCGGGCATCTGGGAGAAGGAGCCGCAGTGGGTCCGCCGGGTCCGCTATCGCATCGATGTCGGCCCGCGCCTCTTCGCCGCGTCGGTGCTGGCGGTATTCGTCGCCATCGTGGTGGTGACCGCGACGGTGGCGCTGGTGCCCTCGGAGGACCGGGGCTTCATCCTGGGCGCATCGGCGGTCGCGCTGGTGGCCGGCGCCGCGCTGACCTCGGTCGGTGTCTACGGCGGCGTGCTGGTGCCAGGGGTGCTGCTGCTGGGCGTGCACCCACTCTTCGCCGCTCCCCTCTCGCTCTTCCTGCAGGTGCTCATCGTGCCCTTCGGGGCCAGTGCCCATGTCCGACTGGGCAACGTGTCGCGACCGCTGGCCATCCCGCTCATCGCCGGCGGCATCGTCGGCGCCGTGCTGGGACCGATCGTCGCCTCCTTCTTCTCGGCCGAGGCCATCCGCGTGGCGGTGGAGGTGCTGATCATCGTCAGCGCCATCCTGCTGCTGGTGAGCCTGCCGCTGAAGCAGATGCAGGTGTCGCGGCCTGACGGTGATGTGCCGACGGCGCGGGTCGGTGTCATCGGCACGGCCTCCGGCATGGCGTCGGGCATCTCCGGCGCGGGCTGGGGGCCGATGGGCGTGACGCTGCTCATCCTGTCGCGCATCGAGCCGCGCGTCGCTGTGGGCTCGTCGGTCTTCGGGCGCATCTTCATGGCCGCCGCGGCGGTGCTGAGCGCGGTGGTGGTGCTGGCGCTGACACCGGGCCTCTACGACGAGGTCGACCCGACCTGGATGCTGGTACCGTGCATCCTCGCGGCGTCGCTGGCGGCGATGCTGCCGGGTGCCATCCTGGCCTCGCGCCTGGGCCGCACGCGCATGTCGGTCATCATCGCCGCAGTCTCGATCTCACTGGCCGCCGCCGCGCTCATCAGCCACCTGGGGTAGGAGCGGCCGCCCCCAGGCAGCCGCTGAAGAGCTATACAGAGCCGTCGGTCACGGCAGCCTCAGCCTCCGCCTCGGGCGGGGACGGGGCGGGGCGGTCGGCCAAGAGGTCTAATAGTGACTCGCGCGTGGCGGCGGTCGTGAAGAGCGAGAGTCGGTCGCCACCCCTGATGGTGACGTCGCCCCGCGGCACGATGACCGCGTCGTTGCGTTCGATGGACACGAGCACCGTCTCCCGCGGGAACGGTGCCGTCGCCACGGTCATGTCGACCAGTGCCGAGCCGGGCGCCACGTCCGCCTCCACGATGGTGCCCTTGCTGGAGCCGACCGAGCGCATGCGGCGCACGTTGCCGGCGAGTGCCTGGCGGTACGAGTCGAGGATGTCGCGCGTGGAGAGCACGCCGATGAGGCGGCCGTCCTCTTCCACCGGCCCCCAGTCCCGACCGGCGTCGACGAGTAACCCCAGGGCGTCGTCGAGCGAATCATCCGCGGCGATCACCGTCCGCTCCAGCCGGACCCCCTGCCCCAGCGTGCGCTCCCGACCGGGATCGGCCTCCGTCACCGCCTGCAGCACCGCCAGGTCGACGCTCCCGCGCAGGTCCCCGTCCAGGCTCACCACCGGTGCGCCGAGCAGCCGACTGCGGCTGAGCGAGCGCAGCGCCGACTCGACCGAGGCATCCTCTGACAGGACCAGCCGCGGGCTGCGAGCGGTGTCTCGTGCCGGCAGGGAGGCCATCAGCGGCAACGCCATGCGGAAGCGATGGCCCGGCGAAATCGGCTCGGCCGCGCAGCTGCGAGATGTACATGGTGCGGTCACCGACGATGAGCGTGGCCAGGCCGATGGCCAGCATCGCTGGTGGCAGCATCGAAAGGTTCCCGGTCATCTCGGCCACCATCAGCATGACCGCCAGCGGCGCGTGGGCGATGCTGCCGAAGAGCGCCACCATGGCCACGATGACGAAGGCAGCCGGCTCCACCGGCACGTGCGGCGCGATCGGTTCGAGCAGCAGCCACAGGCCGGCGCCCAGCAGGCCACCGATGAACATGCCCGGACCGAAGACACCGCCGGAGCCGCCGGAGCCGATGGACAGTGAGGTCGCCAGGATCTTGGCGAAGGGCAGGATGATGATGACGCCCAGTGGGATCTCCATCAGCGTCTCGCGTGACAGCGTCGCCTGCACCCAGCCGTAGCCGGTGCCCAGCACGCCCGGCAGCAGCAGACCCATGAGTCCGACCGCGAGGCCGGCGATGGCCGGCTTCAGGTAGCGCGGCACGGACCACGTCCCGAAGCGCCGGTGGAACAGGTAGAAGGTGTGGATGTAGAGCCGGCCGGTGAGCCCCGCCGCCAGGCCGATGATGGCGTAGTAGATGAGCTGGATGGGGTCGCTGAAGGTGGCCTGCAGCTGCTCCCCGAAGATGGGTGAGAAGCCCACCAGCGAGCCGAAGACGGCAAAGGCGGTGATGGACGCCACGAAGCCCGGCACCAGTGCCTCCGATTCGATGCCGTCGCGATAGGGGATCTCGGCCGCCATGACGGCACCGCCCAGTGGGGCGCGGAAGATGGCGCCCACACCGGCACCCATGCCGCTGGCCACCGCGATGCGCGAGTCGCGAGCATCCAGGTCCAGGAGCCGTGAGAGGAAGGAGCCGAAGCCTGCCCCGATCTGGGCCGTCGGCCCCTCGCGTCCACCAGAGCCACCGGAGCCGATGGTGATGGCCGAGGCGACGGTCTTGACCAGCGGTACGCGCGCCCGGATGCTGCGAGCGCCGTGGTGGAAGGCCTCGATAGCCGCATCGGTGCCGTGGCCCTCGGCCTCGGGCGCGAAGCGGTACACCAGCAGACCTGCGATGAGGCCACCGAGCGCCACCACGAGGGGCAGGAACCACCAGCGTTCCGGCGAGCCGATGGGTGCGCCGCCCTCGCCGAGTGGGCTCGACGGCGTGAAGCCGACCAGCGTGCCCATGAAGAACCGGGTGGCGATCTCCAGCGCCCAGAAGAAGACTGCTGCGCCAAGGCCGCTGATGAGCCCGATGATGGCGCCCAGCACGACCCACTTGCGCAGGTAGCTGATATCGCGCAGCCGATGGGAGATGGCATTGAGCCAATCGGGGCGATGGTTCATGTGAAGCGGGCGAACGAGGCGGCGATGGCGGCGGCGGCACGCTCGAACCCTTCGCGCTCATGCGGGGCGATGCCCTCGGCCAGCGAGCGCAGGGCGTCCTGGCGGTAGGCCACGATGGCGCTTCGGGTCTGCGCTCCGAGGTCGGTCAGGCGGGCGATGGTGGCACGCCGATCGTCCGCGTCCGGGGTGAGGGTGATCAGGCCGCGCTGGCGCAGTCGCTGCAGCAACCGTCCGGTGGCCGGTGGGGTGATGCCGATACGCTCGGCGACCGCGCCCACCCGGACGCCGTCGTCACTGGCCCCCACGATCACCAAGGCGCGCCACTGGGGGAAGGTGAGCTCCATGTCAGGAGCCGCCTGGACGAGTGCGCGGGAGGTCAGGCCCACCGCCCCCACCACGATCAGTTCGATGGAGTCAGCGAGCCCCTGTTGGGGAGACACACCCGCATCATATCGCAATACGTGCCAGGTGGCACATAACGACATGGTTCCGAGTCTGTGAGGGCTGTGGCAGGTCACGGGCGCACTTCCGGCGCAGCGGGACAACGCGACCGATCGACAGGCGATTCGCCTGTGGTTGCCACCGCGGGCGCCCACCGTTCCCGTTGTTCGGGACGAACCGGCACCACTGCCCGCCACGCGGGAAGAACCTGCGCCTCGACCGTCGCTTCGGCCGATGACAGCGCCAGTCAGGTCACGTTGGCCCGTTCAACGGGAATGTTGATCGCTCCCGAGGCCAACCAACTGCCGGGGAGCCGCGCTGAGGCATCGGTCAGTCGATTCGGAAGCCTGCACCCTACTCGATGCCGATAGCGGTGAACAGCGCCAGGCTCACGATCGCCAGCATGACCGCGACGGCGAGGCCCATGACGAATGGTGCTGGCCCGATGGCGCGCAGTGAGGCCAACCTGGTGCTGAGGCCCACACCGACCAGAGCCATCACGATGAGGACCTGCGACAACTGCACGAACAAGTCGGCCAGGTCCGGCGGAATGAGACCGGCGCTGTTGGCCAAGGCCATCGCCAGGAAGCCGAAGAGGAACGGCGGCACGGCCTTGCGCGCAGAGGTGGCCAGGTTGCGGGGCTCTTCCGGGGCCGTGGATCGGGCGTCGCGCGAAGCGAACCACGTCCCCACCGCGAAGATGACCGGCACCATCAGCGTGTTGCGGGTGAGTTTGACGATGGTGGCCGTCTCGCCGGCCGGCACCGAGTAGGAGAAGGCGGTCGCGGTGACCTGGCTGGTGTCGTTGACGGCGGCCCCAGCCCAGTGGCCGAAGAGGTCGTCCGACATGCCCAGGGCATGGCCGATGAGCGGGAAGACGATGACCGCGGCCGTGCCGAAGAGGGTGATGGTGGCGACAGCGAAGGAGACGTCGCGCTCCTCGGCCTTGATCACCGGCGCCGTGGCGACGATGGCGGTGTTGCCGCAGATGGCGGTGCCGACGCCGATGAGCGCGGCCAATCGGGAGGAGGTGCCCAGCACGCGGCCCAAGGTCAGGGTCACCGTCAGCACGAGCACGATGTCGATGACCAGGACGGTGATGGCGCCGAGGCCGGTCGAGAGGATGTCCGCCAGGCTGAGACGGGCGCCCAGCAGCACGATGCCGATGGGCAGGAACCAGGTACGCGCCAGTCGGGCGCCGGGGTCGATGGCCGGCATCGGCCGCAGGTTGGCCACGAAGATGCCCAGGAAGAGGCCCACCGTGACGGCGCCGAAGACGCCCGGCAGCAGCAGCGTGGATGCGTAGGCCACGCCGGCGAGGATGACGACCGCGAGCAGCCCGGGAGCAGCCCGGACCAAGATCTCCCGCGAGATCGAAGACCCCGCAGCGACCTCCTCCGCCCAGACCATGCCGGGGCCGAGCAGGATGGTCACATCACGGCGCTGCTGCGACGCCTTGTCGCGAACCTCGGCTGCGACGAAGGCGGCGAAGCCGGTCTTCCGCCGCATCGATTCCGCCATCACCTCCGCGGCCACGTTGCTGGGCAGGAAACCGACCTGTTGCGTGTCGTCCCCGGTCCAGACGGCGATGGCGAAGCGATCCTGCGGCTGCGCATCGGGCTTGAGCAGGACGCGCTGCCCGGCGACCAGGCCGGGATGCGTCAGGCCGTTGAACTCCATGGTGGCGGCGACCTCGGAGAGGCGACAGCCGGCGGCCGCGAGCGAGTCGGGCAGCTCGCCCTCGTCGATCCAGTTGCCGCCGTCGGGCGCGAAGCGCAAGGAACGGGACTCCGTGTCCGAGTCGAGCGCGCCCCACCACTCGGGCAGGGCGGCGTACTCGGCGGCATCGCCGGCGTGGACGATGAAGGTCTGTCGATCTGGTCGATGGTTCGGCTGTGTCATCTCGGTCGCCCTCTCCCTGTGCGTGGTGGCAAGTCACAGCGTAGCGCGGACAGCGCTGCAGGTTGACCCGTCACACGGGTGAACCGACGGAGCTGGGCTCCGCTGCGGCCCAGGGAGTAGTCCTTTCACCCATCCCACGGGTGAAAGGACGGCTGTTCCGTCGTTCCACCCACCGGGCAGGTGAGACAGCAGACCTGACGGCGATGCCCCGTCGGATGACCCGCCCAACGGGTAGGCTCGAGAGACCTCAGGTTCATTCATGGTCCCCGTCGCGTCGATCACGGCAAACATCGCGTTGGTGACGGCAGACTTGACATCTGCCGTCAGAATCGCGACCATCGGGCCATGAGGCCCCGACGCTCGTTCACCATCCGTTTCGAGGACCAGACGACCCACGATCTCCTTGCACTCCTCGCTGACCGGCTGCACGTGTCGATGAACCGGCTCGCCGAGACCATGATCCGCAACGAGATCGGCGATCTGGCGATCACCCTTCAGGAGGATCTGTCGCACACGCTCGCCCGACTGGCTGACTACCAGACGGACCATGAGCGCGACGTGGCGAGGTTCGCCGAGGCGGAGGTCGCGCACGACGACCCGCTGGTGGCGCGGATGGTCACGCCGCGCCCCGATCCCTACGACATCGAGGCGACCTTCGCGGCGGCCTCCGCCAGTCGGCGGTAGACACCGTGCCGATCCCCTGGAACGACGAACCGCCGGGTTCCGACAGCCGGATCGTCGCCAATCTCCGGGGCGTCGGCGCGACCATCGTGGCCGATGCGTCCAAGCGTGCCGAGCCGACCGTGGCGATGGCCCAGGCTTGGCACCGCGAGACATACAGGGCTGTCCCGCTCCCTGTCCCGTACTACGCGGGCGAGGTCCGCGACACCAATCCCGCGTATCCGGAGCTCATCGGTTACGAGGTCGCCGTGGGGACCGCTCGGGGGCTCCCGTCGGCCGACGTGCCCAGCGCGCTAGGCAGCTACGAGACAGGCCTGAAGGCGATCATCGGGCGGATGGACGGCGTCGTCCCGGTCGGAGGGCGGCCGGCGACGGCGAGCGAGCTCTACGCGGTCCTGGAGTGCGCGACGATCGCGCACGGTGAGTGGGTCAGGATCCACCCGTTCACCAACAGCAATGGGCGTGTCGGGCGGCTGTGGGTCAACTGGGTCGCCGTACGCTACGGCCTTCCGTTCTTCATGACACTCAAGCCCAGACCCGCGAACCTGGTGTACGCGAACGCCGCTCGCGAGTCGATGCGGGGTGAGCATCGGCCGATGGTCGCCGCGCTCCTGATGCTGCTCAACCAGCACCCCTGACCCTCGAGGGCTGCCGTCGTCGCTCGGACGCATCGATTGACGCGGCACCTCCGAATCACTCCGCCTCCGCCGAGGAGAGGCTTGACTGGATGATAATTCGGATTATGATAATCTGTACGATAATCTAAGCTGGCGGAGAAGCATATGGTGTTCGTCGACCGCGAGGCTGACCTCGGTGAGATGGAACGGCGCTGGGGGCCACGACCGCAGTTCCAGCTGCTGTGGGGTCGTCGTCGTGTGGGGAAGTCAGCCCTGATCCGTCGCTTCGCCGCGGGCAAGGACGCCATCATCTACCAGGCCGTCAGTGGGACCGTCACCGACCAGCTCGATCTGCTGACCCGTCGGGTCCTCGCCTGGCGCCGCGAACCGCTTCTCGACGCTGCACCACTCGCGAGCTGGGCGCAGACGTTCGCCTATCTCGAAGGCTTGGGGCGTGAGCGCAAGGCCGCCCGCGAGCCACTGCTCCTGGTCTTCGACGAGTTCCAACATCTGGCGAAGACCGATGACACGGTCATCAGTCGCCTCTCCGCCTTCTATGAGGTGGTGAAGCATGAGGAACTGCCGCTCTTCATCATCATCAGCGGCAGCTCCATCTCGTTCTTCGAGAGGCAAGTCGCGGTCGGTGGCGTCTTCGGTCGCCGCACCTTCGGTGGACTGCTGTCGCCGCTCGGCTATCGCGATGCCGGTGCGTTCTTCCCCGACTGGGAACCATCCGACCGGCTGCGTGCCTGGGCGATCCTTGGCGGAATCCCCTACTACCTCGAACAGTTCGAGCCCGCCAAGTCGCTTGGATGGAACATCCGCGAGCGCATGCTGCGACGCAACCAGGTGCTCTACAACGAGGCCGAGCTGCTATTGCGCGATGAGCTCGACGAGCCCGCGACCTACCACTCGATCCTCGCGGCGATCGCCGGCGGCGCGACCGCGAGTGGCGCCATCGCCTCCAAGGCCGGGATCGCGGCTCAGAGCCTGCCTCCG
This sequence comes from uncultured Chloroflexia bacterium, assembly GCA_963778955.1. Lineage (GTDB taxonomy): Bacteria > Chloroflexota > Limnocylindria > Limnocylindrales > CSP1-4 > JAFMJV01. The sequence continues at coordinate 806,861 of CAVZWI010000001.1, read as the reverse complement.
TATCTGCGGAAGCTGGAACTGTTGCACCTCGTGGGTCGGGATGTGCCCTTCGGCGTCGACCCCAGGAAGTCGAAGAAGGGACTCTGGACCATCACCGACGGCTATCTTGCGTTCTGGCACGCCTTCATCCGACCGAACGCGGTCGACCTTGAGGCAGGGCGCACGAGAGAGGTCTGGGAGACGAGCGTGAAGCCGCGGTTGGACGCGTTCGTGTCGAAGCCTGCGTTCGAGCGAGCGTGCCGCGCCTTCGTCAGGGAGCGGATGGGGCACGTTGAGGGGCTCCCCCGCAACGGTGCCGTCGGCGGATGGTGGGCGTCCGAGAGCCGCATCACCGACGGCGAGCGCGTGCGGGAGCACTTCGAGGCCGATGTCGTCGCCGGCCCGGACAAGCGGGTCCTGTTCGTGGGCGAGGCCAAGTGGAGCGACGCGGTCGACAGCCATGCGCTCGGCCAGTTGCGTCGGGTCGCCGGCAGGATCCCCGGCGCCAGCGATGACACGCGGCTGGCCCTGTTCGCCCGGCATGGATTCGACGACCGGCTCCGTGCCACAGCCGAGGCCGAGGACATCATGCTGTTCGACGTCCACGACCTGTACGCCCCGATCTGACGAGGAACAACTCGACGACTACCACGCGGCGATCGCGGTCGAGAACGGCGCCACGTGGCACAGCGCCGACCGGGGGTTCGCCCGGTTCCGGTAAAGACGCGGCATCTCGCGAGTCTCAGCTGCTGCGGAAGACCTCTCTATGGCCTTGCCCCGCGCCAGCTCGTCGACGAGCTTGTCCAGGTAGCGGATCTTCTGCATCAACGGGTCCTCGACGTACTCGACCCGGACCCCGCACACGACGCCCTTGATGAGCGCCGCCTGGGAGGCGTCTTAGCGGGGCTCGGTTGCCCAAACAGACGATAACTGCGTTATCATATCATCATGAGACAGTGCGCGAAACGCCGGCTGCCTGGTGTCGGGTGGGAGGTGTCGTCGCCGGAGGGCGACACGCGGATGCTGGTTCGCGACACCGGAGATGTGTTCTACGCGCAGGACTCCCTGGTCGGCACCCGCGAGGCTGCCTCCATCGCCGGTGTCCTGCCCCCCAACTTCGTGCGCGACTGGGCCTCGCGACCGGACTTCCCGGCGCCCGTCGAGAACCTCTCGTCCGGCCGCGTCTGGCGCGCGTCAGAAGTGCGCGAGTATGTCCGTCGGCGGCGCCCGGCGAAGCCAGGTCCGGACCGATTGACAGCCATCGCGCGCAAGGTCGCGTGGTGGGATATGCCGGAGCGAACACTCTCACGTCCGGACCTCTTCATCGCTCGCGTCCTGGCGCGCGGTTCCACCGAGGACATCCTTGACATCGAAGCCCGATACGGGAGGGCAGCGATGCGAGCCGCGGTCCGAGACGCACCCGCGTCCGTCCTTGACGAACGCGCTCGCAACTACTGGCGACTCGTACTCGATCTCCCGGCCGATGCTGCACCTCCAGTGCGCACGATGGCCCGATGAGCACGCGGTCCCGACTCACCCGGTTCGGCGGTCTCCCGGACCTCGACCCGGACCCGTTCGATCCTTCCTGACGCACAGGCGAACCTATGGCCGAAGTTGGGCGACATCCCGCACCCCTTCGTGCTCTACGGCGGAACGGCGCTCGCTCTCCGTCTTGCCCACCGTGAGTCCGCCGACTTCGACTTCTTCACACACGAAGCATTCTCGGCACGCGAGCTTCTCGATGAGCTGCGTTGGCTCGGCCGCCTCGAGGTGATGGAGATGCGCGACAACGATCTCGCGGTCATCGAACCCGGCGGCGTCCAGCTCGCGTTCTACGGTGGCCTGGACCTCCAGGCTGTGGCTGAACCTTCGCTCGTGGCCGAGAATGGGCTGGTCGTCGCCTCGGTCTACGACCTTGCCGGGACCAAGGCCAAAGGTATCCTCGACCGGTCGGAGTGGAAGGACTACGTGGACATCGCGATGCTGCTGCGCGCGGGCCACTGCCTGGCGGACGTGATCGGCTACGCAACGGCGATCTTCGACCGGCGACTCGACTTCCCGACGCAGGTCTTCCTGCGGTCGCTCGTCTGGTTCGAGGACGGCACCGCCGGCGACGTGTCGGCAGACATCCGGAGCGAGCTGGAGAGGGCCGTCTACGACCTCGCCCTCGCCGACATCCCGCTCGTCCAGCCCTTTCGCGCGACGATCACACCCTGAGTGCTGAAGCGGTCGTCAGTCGCGCTCGACCGAGCTGAACTTGTCGTTGTGGGCACTTCCGACGTTGTCCACGATCTGCCCGCAACAGAACGGATACGCGAGGCCGGTCATCTGGACGTCGTGATGGAAGGTGCCGGCGCCCGCATTCACGGACTGGAACGAGCTGATCTGGTCGTTCCAGCCGATGCTGCTGAGTTGAGCGTAATCCTGGGACAGGTACATTGAGGCCCCTTGTCGATCGAAAAGGCCCGGCCCGGGACTCGAGTGGTGTTGACATGGCCGACCTGATCGACATCCTCATCGTGGACGATCACCCCCTGGTCCGTGATGGGCTGCGGACAGCGCTGGAAGCCGACCCGGAGTTGCGCGTGGTGGGCGTGGTGGGCACCGTCACGGAGGCGAGGATGATGGTGGAGCAATACGCACCCCATGTGGCCGTGGTCGATATCCGCCTGCCCGATGGCTCCGGTCTCGACCTCATCGATCGCGAGTCGTCCACCGCCTGGATCGTGCTCTCGTCGTTCGCGAACCCTCCCCCGTACATCGATGCTGCGCGCAAGCTGGGCGCGGCCGGCTTCTTCCTGAAGTCCAGCCCCACCGAGAGCCTGCTCACGGGCATCAAGCGGGTGGCCGCCGGTGGACTCGCCTTCGACCCCGAGGTGGTCGAGCTCGAGACGGTGGCCGGCCGCTGGCGCCCGCTGTCGGAGCGCGAGTGGGCGGTGGTCCGCGGGGTGGTGGCGGGCCGCCCCAATGGAGAGATCGGTCGCGAGCTGGGCATCGCCCCCAAGACCGTCGAGAACCACCTCGCGCATCTCTTCGAGCGCTTCGACTGTGCCTCCCGCACCGAGCTCGCGGTCCGGGCCGAGCGAGAGGGCTGGCTGGACCTGCCGCCATCCTGAGCAACGTGGCGGGCCTGGGGGTAGTCCCGCTTCGCAGCATAGGGTTCTCCCCTATTGACTCCCTTGTGGCGGCGCCGGACGATGCTCGGGAACGCCACCCAGCACGCGGTGCCATCTGGATCGCTTCGCGGGCCATGACATGCCGCACCGCAAGGGTGAGTGGCGCTGGAAAGCCAGGGGGACCGATCATGGATCCAGCAGTGAAGCATGCCAGCGGACTGCCGCGACTCACCATCTCAAACGCACGGCACATCGTCGTATCGCTGCTCATCGCCATCGGCCTGGCTGGTGCGACGACCGCGGGGGTCGCCCCGACGACCACGGCCAACGATGTGGACGAACTCGAGAGCCCGGCCGCCGCCCGCGAGTCGGACTTGAAAGCTGTCGCCGACGGCAATGGCTGGACGGTGGCTCAGGCGCGAGCCCAGATCGAGGTCTGGCAAGAGGTCGCCCGCATCAATCGGCAGGTCGCGGCCGAGCGACGCGACATCTACATCGGCGCCGCCCTATCTGACGAGCCAGGGGGAACTCCATCGTTGTACATCAAGGGCCTTGCGCCCAAGTGGGTGCGGGACTTGGTGGCGGATACCAAGGTGCACATCAAGATCGTGGATAAACAACCATACTCGTTCGACGAACTCGAGCAGCGCAAGATGAAGGTCCACGGAGCGCTCGTGGACATGGGCTACAAAGAGGTCGCGACGGGCATCAACATCACGGGGGCAGGCCGGGTCGGGCCAGTGGTCTTGAAGACCCCAGGGCTACCGGCGGACCGCGCGTCTATCCTCGAGGGCGTCCCCGCGGACTTGCGATCGAGCGTCGACGTCCGAGTCACCGACACGTCATACGGGGATGGGGATCACGCGACAGGCGGCATGAAGACGTGGTCGACGTATGACCCACCCGCCTTCTGCACCAGCGGCTTCTCGGTCGAACACGAGTCGACGGGCGCGAAAAGCGTTGTCAGCGCTGGGCATTGCGGCGTGCCAGGGCACCCGAACCAGCACGTGAACAGGATCGAGGCCGGCGTCGCCCACGTCATGACGTCATCGTCATGAAGCAGGAGTAGGCATGCCTTCAACGCCGAGTGCGTGGCTGCTATTGGTGCGTCGATCCAACCGGCCGGGCGCACCCGTCCCGGATGCGGCGCGTCGGTCGGGAGTTCGGGACAGAAGGCAGCATCCCACCCGTGTGGAGGAGCGAAACTCATCTCACCAGGCAGAACACCCAGCAAGGAGCAACACGTGAACCGGACCAACACCATGCGAGCGCTGCTCGGTGCGGCACTCGTCCTCACCATCGTCCCCTGGACCGCGGCGGCGCAAGTCGGCGCGACCACACCCGAGGGCAGGGATTGGCACCTCGTCTCCTATGTCGTCGATGGCGGGCACCACCAGGTGCCGGCCGGCGTGGACGCCACGCTCTGGCTCGAGGCGGGACGGGTCATCGGGTCATCCGGCTGCAACTCGCTCGCCGGCGCGTACGAGATCGACGGCGAGGCGCTCACCTTCAGCGGCGTCGGGCTGGACACGGAGGTCGGCTGCTCCGACGCGGGCAAGAAGGTCGAAGCCGGCTACCTGGCAGCACTCCCGACCACCGCGAGCTGGGCCATGGACATCGACACCGGCCCCGGACCGATGACCGTCCACGGCCTCGTGCTCCGGGACGCTGCCGGCGAGACCATCCTGGCGTTCGAGGAGCCGAGCCTCAGCCAGACCTATGCCGACGTGCAGCGACTGATCGCGCTGGTCGACACCCAGCAGCAGGAGATCAAGGCATTGCGGGCGCGCATCAAGGAGCTGGAACAGGCCGGCTGATCGAGCCGAGGGGTGGCGGGCAGGGTGTCCGACGACCCCGCGACACTTACAGTGCGCGGCCGGTCCAGTGGCCTGAGAGCATCGGCACCGCGCCGGTCGGCGAGCAGGACCTTGCCGACCGGCGCGGTGCTACGTGGGTAGGCCGAGGCTCAGGCCGTCGATGCAAGCAGCACACCTCGCCTTGGCCCCCTCACTCGTCGAATGCCGGCGACACCGCCTCGATCTCCATGCGTGACAGGCCCACCTCGCGCGCGACCGATCGCCACGCTGCGACCGCGGAACGGACCTCGTTCACGATGTCGCGCGCGGCGGCCGGGGTCAGCCGGCAGAACGGCGCGGTCTCGCTGACGGCGACCTCGACATCGGAATCCGTGGCTGCAAGCCCGACGGCGACTTCGTGTCGTGACATCTCAGGCATCGGGTTGAGGTCATAGGCGGGAGCGAGACGCCATCCGGCAGGGGCCCGCAAGAATCCGTGATTGCGCAGATGGTCATCGCGATGACCGGTCACGATGTTGAACACGAGCCGGCGGAACAGCTGGGCGAGATCCTCTTCGATGTGGCCGGGTGCCCCGTTCAGGTCGATGGCCTCGGCGATCTCGGCGTAGGACGATGGCTCACGGTCCCGCTTGCCGAGCATCGTCATGGCCGACGCGAACAGACGTCGGCCGTTCGCCTCTCGGTCGAAGCGACGCCCGAGGAACGTGTGGTAGGGGCCGGACACCATCCGAAGGTCGATCTCCGGGACGTCGATGCCCGCGTGTGCAGCCAGGCGATTGAGGACGTATTCCCAAGCGGCCATGTCTCTGCGGTCGTTGTGCGACGGGAACTTCGCGAACCACAGCGAGCCCGCAGCATCACGGAAGTTCGCCTTGGGACGGGCACCACCCATGGGGCTGCCGGGGGCGAGAAGATGACGCAGTGCGTCCCGGATAGCAGACGGATCATCATGACGTGGGTCGTCGACGATCCGAGCCGCGTGCTCCAGCTCCCGAAGGTCCGCGAGCGGCGGGACGGAACCCGGACCGTCGTCGAGGAACGGAGAGCCTGCCGCGGGCGCGGCAAAGCGTAGCGCGCCCATGCGAAGCTCATCGTTGACGCCGAGCAGATAGTCCCACTCGCCGAGCGGCCGGGGCCGTCGGCTCTCTGCCCTTGCCTGGTCCTGCTCCCGGTAGTCGAGTAGCATCCGCCCCCATCGGTCGGGCGAGGCGTCGCTGAACACGGGCGCGAGCTGGTGACCCGGCTCCGGATACTGCGGCTGGACGGTCCGTTCGTAGTGGCTCGGGTCGAGCCGGAAGGCTGCGCGCTCGGACCACCATCCCGCGGCATAGACGAAGCCGATCGGGCTGTCAGGCGCACGACCGGCGGGCCGGAGTGTGCCGACGACGCGGCACGGACCGAGATCGTGTGCGTCGAGGAAGACGGAAGTGGCGTCCAGCCTCGCCATCAGCGCAACGACCGCGACGGACGCGGCAGGGCGGCGTCCTGGAGTTGGCGGCCGAGGACGTCGTCCCGGGCCACTGCACCGAGGTCGTCGACCAGCCCCAGAACGCCTAACACCCGCACGAGCACGCCGAGGCTGACACTCGTGTCACCGCGCTCCAGGCGGTAGATCGTCATCCTGGAGGTATCGGCGCGCTCCGCGAGCTCCGCTGCAGGCATACGTCGGCGCTCTCGGGCAAGACGGAGCCGCGCGCCCAGTTCCGAAGCCGCGCGCTGCTGCCGTGGGTAGAGTGGCTTCGCCTTCTTCATGTCTCATAGATTAGACATAACGCCTCGTTATGTCAATGTTATGAGACACACTTGGTCCGGGAACGTGCCGGTGTGGTGAGCGGGGGTCTGCTACGCACTCGCGGACGATCACTCAGATAGTGGCGTCGAGCGTCAGTTGACTGAACGAAAGCGTAGCGCTCTTGGTCAGTCAACTGAACGATATCGGTACGCTCTTGGTGAGTGCACTGAACGATATGGGAACGCTCTGGCGGCTGGGCTCGACCTACAGTGCCAGCGCCACGTCGCTGCGGGACTTGTCCTTGGCCGCCAGCAGTGAAGGTCGGCCTGTGAGGTACTCGTCGACCGCGCGGGCACACTCGCGACCCTCGCTGATGGCCCAGACCACCAGCGACTGGCCACGGTGCATGTCGCCCGCCGCGAAGACGCCCTCGCGTGAGGTGGTGTAGCCGCGAGCGGCACAGTTGCCGCGCTCATCCTTCTCCAGGCCCAGGTCGTCGAGGACGGCGTGCTCGGGATGCAGGAAGCCCATCGCCAGCAGCACCAGCTGCGCGGGCAGCTCGTGCTCGGAGTCGGGGATGTCCCTGGGCCCGGAGGGGCCCCATTCGGCTCGCGTCGCTCTGATGGCCCGGAGCGAGCCCGACGCATCGGCCAGGAACTCCTTGGAGGTGATGGCCCAATCGCGCTGGGCGCCCTCCGCCTGGGACGAGGATGTCGAGAACATGCGCGGACCCGGATGCGCGGGCCAGGGTGTGGCGAGCGTACGACCCTCCGGCGGGCGCGGCATGATCTCGATCTGGGTCACCGAACGGGCACCCTGGCGGATGGAGGTGCCCACGCAGTCGGAGCCGGTGTCACCGCCGCCGATGACGACCACATCCTTGCCGGTGGCGAGGATGTCCGTGCCGGCGGGGATGGTGTCGCCGGCCACGCGGCGATTGGACTGCGTCAGGAAGTCCATGGCGAACTGGACCCCGGCGAGATCGCGCCCGGGGATGGGCAGGTCACGCGGCTTGGTCGAGCCGCCGGCCAGCACCACGGCATCGAACTGCGACAGCAGCTGGTGCGCGGGGTAGTCGACACCGACGTGGACCCCGGTGCGGAATCCCACACCCTCGGTGCGCATGACCTCAAGACGGCGTTCGAGCACGTCCTTGCCCAGCTTGAAGTCGGGGATGCCGTAGCGCAGCAAGCCACCGACGCGGTCGGCGCGCTCGAAGACGGTGACCCAGTGGCCGGCACGGTTCAGTTGGTCGGCCGCTGCCAGGCCGGCGGGACCGGAACCCACCACGGCCACCGATCGGCCGCTGCGGCGCTGTGGCGGCCGCGGCCCGGCCCAGCCTTCGGCGAAGCCCTTCTCGATGATGGCCAGCTCGATGCTCTTGATGGCCACGGCCGGCTTGTTGATGGCCAGCACACAGGCCGACTCACACGGGGCCGGGCAGATGCGACCGGTGAACTCGGGGAAGTTGTTGGTCGAGTAGAGCGCCTTGAGGGCACGCTCCCACTTGCCGTGATAGACGTGGTCGTTGAAGTCCGGGATGACATTCGCCACCGGGCAGCCCTGGTGGCAGAAGGGCACGCCGCAGTTCATGCAGCGGGCGCCCTGCTCCTCCAGCTCCGCCTGTGCCATCGGCAGCGCGAACTCCTGCCAGTGGCGGATGCGCTCCTCGACCGGCTGATACGCGGGAACCTTCCGCTCGAACTCCTTGAATCCGGTGTCCTTGCCCATCGCGTCCCCTACGCCGCCACGGCGGGCTTGGCCGCAGCCGCCAGCTCGGCCGCAGCCGCCAGCTCGGCCGCAGCCGCCAGCTCGGCCAGGGCGCGCTTGTAGTCGCGCGGCATGACCTTGATGAACGCGCTGACCTGACCGTCCCAGTCGTCAAGGATGGACTGGGCGCGTGTGGACCCGGTCGCTGCTGCGTGCGCCTCGATGAGGGCGCGCAGCTCGGCCACCTCGGTCGGGTCGGCGAGCTCCTCGAGCTCGACCATGCCCGGGTTGATGCGTCCCCTGGAGCGGCCGTCGGCGTCCCAGACATAGGCGATGCCGCCGGACATGCCGGCTGCGAAATTGCGCCCCAACGGGCCCAGGATCACCGCCCGACCACCGGTCATGTACTCGCAGCCGTGGTCACCAACGCCCTCGACCACCACCTGGGCGCCGGAATTGCGCACGCAGAAACGCTCGCCGGCCGGACCCAGGATGAAGGCCTTGCCCGAGGTGGCGCCGTAGAAGGAGACGTTGCCCACGATGACGTTCTGGTTGGGGTCGAACCTCGAGGTCCGCGGCGGATAGAGGATGGCGGTGCCACCCGAGAGGCCCTTGCAGAAGTAGTCGTTGGCCTCACCCTCCAGCTCGATGGTCAGGCCGCGCGGCGCGAAGGCCATGAACGACTGGCCGGCCGAGCCGCTGGCGCGGAAGCGGATGGTGTCCTCGGGCAGGCCGTCGACGCCGTATCGCCGGCGTGATCTCCTGGCCCAGGATGGTGCCCACGGTGCGGTTGACGTTGCGGATGGCGACGTCCGCCGCCACGGCTCACCCGCTCCAGCGCCGGCGCCGCCAGCTTGATGAGCTCGTTGTCCAGCGCGCCGATCGAGGCCGTGGTCCTGGGGCACGCAGCAGAAGGTGCCGGTGCGGTCGGTGCCTGGCATGAAGTGGAGCAGACGCGACAGGTCCAGCTGCCGGGCCTTCCAGTGCTTGATGTCACGGCGCGGGGCGATCTTGTCCACCCGGCCGACCATCTCCTCGACCGTCCGGAAGCCCAGGCGCGCCATGTGCCGGCGCAGGTCCTCGGCCATGAAGGTGAAGTAGTTGACCACGTGCTCCGGCTCGCCGCTGAAGAGCTCGCGCAGCTCGGGGTCCTGGGTGGCCACCCCCACCGGGCAGGTGTTGAGGTGGCACTTGCGCATCATGATGCAGCCCATCGCGATGAGGGCGCCGGTGGCCACGCCCCACTCCTCGGCACCCAGCAGCGTGGCGATGGCGATGTCACGGCCGGTGCGCAAGAGGCCGTCGGTCTGCAGCACCACGCGGTCACGCAGGTTGTTACGCATCAGCACCTGGTGCGCCTCCGACAGGCCCAGCTCCCAGGGCAGGCCGGCGTGCTTCAGCGAGGACAGTGGCGAGGCGCCGGTACCGCCGTCGTGGCCACTGATGAGGATGACGTCAGCGTGCGCCTTGGCGACACCGGCGGCGATGGTGCCGACGCCCACCTCCGCCACGAGCTTGACGTTGATGCGCGCCCGCGGGTTGGCGTTCTTGAGGTCGTAGATGAGCTGCGCGAGGTCCTCGATGGAGTAGATGTCGTGATGCGGTGGCGGTGAGATGAGACCCACACCTGGCGTCGAGTAGCGCACCCGCGCGATGGTCTGGTCGACCTTGTGGCCGGGCAGCTGGCCGCCCTCACCGGGCTTGGCGCCCTGGGCCATCTTGATCTGCAGCTCGTCGGCGTTGACGAGGTAGTTCGACGTCACGCCGAAACGACCGGAGGCCACCTGCTTGATGGCCGAGCGCATCGAATTGCCGTTCGCGAGTCGCTCGAAACGCACCGGGTCCTCGCCGCCCTCGCCGGTGTTGGAGCGGGCGCCCAGGCGGTTCATGGCGATGGCCAGCGTGGTGTGCGCCTCCCAGCTGATGGAGCCGAAGGACATGGCGCCGCTGGCGAAGCGCTTGACGATCTCGCTCGCCGGTTCCACCTCCTCGATGGGGATGGCGTCGAGGTCGGTGAACTCGAGCAGGTTGCGCAGCGTGATGGGCTTGTCCGCGGCATGGTCGATGAGCCGCTGGTACTCGCGGTACAGCTCCCAGTCGTTGGTGCGGGCGGCCTGCTGCAGCTTGGCGATGGTGTCGGGGTTGTGCAGGTGGCGCTCCCCACGCAGGCGCCACTGGTACTGGCCGCCCAGCTCCAGGTCGGTGACGTCCTCGTCGTCGACGTAGGCGGCCTCGTGGCGCATCAGCACCTCGCGCTCGATGGTCTCAAGGTCGATGCCGCCGATGCGCGAGGCAGTGCCGGGGAAGAACTCCTCGATGACCTCGTCGGAAAGACCCACGGCCTCGAAGATCTGGGCGCCGATGTACGACGACATGGTGCTGATGCCCATCTTGGACATGGTCTTCAGGAGGCCCTTGCCGACAGCCTTCAGGTATCGCTCACGGGCCTCGTCCGCATCCATGTAGTCAGGCAGGAGCTGGCGCCGGCGCATGTCCTCGATGGTCTCGAAGGCGACGTAGGGATTGACCGCCGACGCGCCGAAGCCGAGCAGCGTGGCGAAGTGGTGCACCTCACGGGCCTCACCCGTCTCGACCATCAGGCCGCAACGCGAGCGCAGGCCGCGGCGGATGAGGTAGTGGTGGACGGCCGAGACGGCCAGCAGCGCCGGGATGGCGGCGTGGTCCGAATCGATGGTGCGGTCGCTGAGGATGATGACCTCGTAGCCATCGAGCACGTACTCCTCGGCCTCGCGACGGAGCCGATCGAGCGCACGCCGCATGCGGCCGGGCTCCGCGGAGAAGCCGATGGAGATGGTCTTGGCCTGGAAATGCTGGCGGTCGACCCAGCGCAGCCGCTCCAGGTCCTCGTTGGTCAGCACCGGCTGCGGCAGCTCGATCATCCGAGCGTGCTCGGGGCCACCATGGAGCAGGTTGCCCTCGGCACCCACGAAGGTGACCAGGCTCATGACCATCTCTTCGCGGATGGAGTCGATGGGCGGGTTGGTGACCTGGGCGAAGAGCTGCTGGAAGTAGTCGAAGAGGTTGCGCGACTTGTCCGACAGCACGGCCAGGGGCGTGTCCGTGCCCATCGAGCCCACCGGCTCCTGGGCGTCGTTGGCCATGGGCGCCATCAGGATGCGCAGATCCTCCAGCGTGTAGCCGAAGACCTTCTGCTTGGTCAGGACGTTGCGCGCCGGCGGTTGTAGCACCTGGCGGGCCGTCTCCAGCTCGGCCAGCTGGATCTTGTTCTCGTCGAGCCACTCCGCGTAGGGATGCTCGCCGCAGATGCGGGCCTTGATCTCCTCGTCGGGGATGATGCGGCCCTCTTCGAGCGAGGCCACGAACATCTTGCCCGGCTGCAGGCGGCCCTTCTGCACCACCTTCTCCGGCGGCACGTTCAGCACGCCGGCCTCGCTGGCCATGATCAGCAGGTTGTCATCGGTGAGCATGTAGCGCGAAGGTCGCAAGCCGTTGCGGTCGAGCGTGGCGCCGATGAGGGTGCCGTCGGTGAAGGCGATCGAGGCGGGGCCATCCCAGGGCTCGATGAGGCCACCGTGGTACTCGTAGAAGGCCTTGCGCTCGGCGGCGATCTCGGGGTCCTTCTCCCAGGCCTCGGGGATGAGCATCATCATCACGTGCGGCAGGCTGCGACCGCCCAGCATCAGCAGCTCCACGACGTTGTCGAGGATGCCCGAATCGGAGCTGCCCTCCTGGGTGATGGGCCGCATCTTGGAGATCTCGTCGGTCGTGAAGAGGTCCGATTCGAGGATGGCCTCGCGCGAGCGCATCCAGTTGACGTTGCCGCGGATGGTGTTGATCTCACCGTTGTGGGCGAGCGTGCGGAAGGGGTGCGCCAGCGGCCACGTCGGCAGCGTGTTGGTGGAGAAGCGGCTGTGGATGAGCGCGAGGGCCAATTCGAAGGCCTCATCGACGAGGTCCGGGAAATAGGCCGGCACCTGGGCCGGCGTGAGCATGCCCTTGTAGAGGATGGTCCGCGATGAGAAGGAGCAGATGTAGAAGGCCTCGGCGCTCCTGACCGATTCACGCACCATGCGTGTGCCGTACTTGCGCGCCACCATCAGGCGTCGCTCGAAGTCGTCCTGCGTGTGGCAGCTGACCGGCCGGCGCACCACCATCTGCACGATGACGGGCTCGCCCGCCACCGCGGAGGCGCCGAGGGTCGAGTTGTCCGTGGGCACCTCGCGCCAGCCCATCAGCTCGATGCCCAGCTCGTCGAGGACGCGCTTCAGCACCAGCTTGGTGGCGGGGTGCCGGGAGCGCTCGCGCTGGAAGAAGCACTGCGCCACCGCGTACTGGCCCGGCTCTGGCAGTGACATGCCCAGCTTGCTGCACTCGCGCAGCAGGAAGGCGTGGGGTAGTTGCACGAGCATGCCCGCGCCATCGCCGGTCTCCGGCTCGGCGCCGCGGGCGCCACGGTGGTCGAGGTTCATCAGGATCTCCATGCCCTGCTCGACCAGGCCGTGCGTGGTGATGTTGTTGAGGTCGGCCACGAAGCCCACGCCGCACGCGTCATGCTCGAAGGTGGGGTCGTAGAGTCCCGTATTCGGCTGTGTCTGCATGGTGCGAATCCTTGGGGGTGTGCTCATCCAGGGGTGGATGGATGGAGGGACCCCGAGCCAAGCCGGGATCCCCTTCGGCCTCCCCGGGCTGGTGGGTGTATGCGAACGATAAGGAAGTCGAGCCAGCCGGTCAAACGCTATCTTCGCAGCGTGGCACCAAGAGCGGCGGAATCGGCGGCTCAGGCGCGGCGGTAGTGGCCCATCAGGACGGCATTGGCGAGGACGTGGTCGGCCAGTGCGTCCAGAACGGCCGCCTTGTCGGCGCCCGGGGCGAGGTGGGAGGCGGCATCAAGGGCATAGAGCGTGAAGACGTATCGGTGCGTCCCGCTGGGCGGACAGGGGCCGCCGTAGCCGGTGCGACCCCAGGAGTTCACCCCCGCCGTGCCGAGTGACTCGACACCTTCGGGAACCCCCGTGCTCGGGCTGATGTCGTAGGCGACCCAGTGGACCCAGGTGCCGGACGGAGCATCGGGGTCGTCCATGATGAGCGCCAACGACACGGTGTCAGACGGAAGACCCGCGATGCTGAGCGCCGGGGAGACATCGTCGCCATCGCAGGTGTAGCGAGCCGGGATGTCACCTTCGTGCTCGAAGGCGGGAGATGTGAGTCGCATGCTGTCCTCCTCGCTGGCCGGTGACGATGGCCGGTCGTCGGCCCCGCAGGCGAGCACGATGAACAGGCTGGCGATGGCGAACGCGATCGAGCCGGCGCCGGTGTTCCTGCCGCACGGAGACTGGGGCACACCCCGATGATAGCCAGCGGTGCCCACTCGACAACCTGAGCGGGGGCGAGATGTAACCGTTCGTGCACCGGCTCGGTACGCCCCTGTCCGAGCGTCGGCGATACGCTGGTGTGGCGTGTCGACGCGTGTCGATGACGTCTGACCACGACCGCTATGGAGACCGGTGTGCAGGCCAAGGGCAACAGGGACGAGGGGGACATGGCAGTTGCCAAAGCCATGTGGGAAGAGCTGGCAGCCCGCGCTCGAATGGTCCACTGCCCGCAGCACTTCGCCCAACCGTGGCGAGTGGTGGTGATCGGCGATACGCCCGCCAAGCTTCGGCTCTATACCTCCGGCTGCTGCCCCAGGCTGGGCGATGCGGTCAACGCCATGATCCGCAGCGATCCGCGCATCTCCGGGCCGCGCTCGATCCGACCCGCGTTGATCCGGCATCGGGCAGCCACTGGATCGCGAGTCCCCTCTATGCAGCGTGTTCGGGAGGCGTCATCATCTGCTGCCTGCTCCGGCCAACCAGTCGCAAGGAGCGTCACCGGATCCGACCGCTGAGGGAGTCCCTAACGAGATGCTGCAGACCCCCCTGCTCGACCTCTTGGGTATCGAGCACCCCATCATCCAGGCCGGGATGGGCACATTCGGGAGCGGCGCGGCGTTGGCGGCCGCGGTGTCGAATGCAGGAGCGATCGGGACCATCGGTGCGGCCAAGCGCTCACCCGAGGACCTCGCGAGCGAGTTGACGCAGCTGCGCGCCCTGACCCACCGACCCTTCATGGTGAGCTTCACCCGGCCATGGCTGGACCTGCACCCGGAGTGCCTGGAGATCGCATTGGCCGCAGGCCCGCGCGCCATCTCGTTCGCGGCAGGACTGCCAGGCTCGCTGGTTGCGAGGATTCCATGGCGCCGGTGTCCTCGTAGTCACCCAGGTCCAGACCGTGGAACAGGCGCGCCTGGCGGCCACCGAGGGATCGGACATCGTCATCGCCCAGGGCTTCGAGGCCGGCGGCCCACGGGCCCGCATAGGCGGCATGGTCCTGGTCCCGGAGGTGGCCGCCGCACTGTCGCCCCTGCCTGTCGTCGCGGCCGGGGGCATCGTGGACGGACGAGGTCTCGCGGCCGCGTTGACGCTGGGTGCGGCCGGGATCTGCATCGGCACGCGCTTCATCGCCAGCAAGGAGGCCGACGTCGAGAGCGACTGGAAGAGCCGGGTGGTAGAGGCGCGCTCGGAGACGCGGATCGATGTCGCTGTCGGCAGCGACGGCAGAAGCGGTCTCAGCGAACACCACGAGCATTTCGACGGTGAGACGCTCTCTCTTGGACAGGGCGCAGGACCGATCACTTCTATCCGGTCCGCGGCACAGATCGTGGCAGTCATCGCGCAGGGGGCTGAGGCATCCCTGCTGATGGCGCGTTCGCTGGTCGTCGAGCCAGCACGCTGAGCAGTCAGCCGAGCGGCAGCCCCCAGCGCGCCCGATCGGCGAATGAGGGGTTGGCGTCCATGGCATCGCGCCACGGTCGCAGGTAGTCTCGGTCGGTCTCGCTGGCACTGTAGAGGGCAAGGACATAGGCGGTCAGCCGCAGGCCGCAACGGAATCCGTTGCGCATTGCGAAGGGCAGGTCCTCAGGAGGCTCGATGCGTGAGGCGTCCACCGCCGCCAACCGTGCGCTGACCAGATCCGGCCGGGGACGATCGAGCGCACCCGGGAACCAATCCTCACCCGGTCGGCCGAAGAGATAGTTACCCATGTCTCGCTCCCAGGCCTTGGCCAGCCGAGTGGCCGAGTTGAGCGACATCGTCCGGGCGGCGTCGAGGCATTCGACCACCTCCGCCTGTCGGCCGGCGTAGCGGGCGTACCCGACCGACGCGTCCCAGGGCGCCGAACATCGGCTCGCCAGCGCCGTGGCTGCAGCCGGATCCCGCGTCTTCTGGCGGATGACGTCACCAAGCAAGAGCCACTGGGCATACGCGTCGGCCACCACGATGCCATTGCCGAAGACGCGTCCCCGCGGGAAGAGTAGCGGCGGCGCCTCGTCCAATCGCTCTCGCCACACCCGCTCGACGGCATCGCCGAGCGCTTCGGAGCGTGCCCACATCCGCTCGCTGATGACATCCCTGAAGTCGTCGAAGAAGAGCGGCGGCTCCTCACCGAGGCTGTAGGTCACCCGCGCGCGCTCATCGCTCGTCAGCGAGCGGATCGACTCGAAGAAGGCGCGCAACGGCTCCGTCCACGCGCCGTAGTCGAAGGTGAGCGGGTCGTCGAGGGCCGGGTCATAGGCCCAGGTCGGGCGCGGTGGTGGCGCGGCGGCGCCATCCCAATACCAGGACGTGTCCTGCGAGCCGGCCGACGGGCGTGGCGGTGGTGGCGGCTGGCTCGGTGTCGGAGGCGGTGGGGGCGGTGTCGACTCGGCACGCCGAGCACGTCGGTGAACGCCCCAGCGGGGCGAGGGCTTGGGCAGCTGCGCGCGCAGGTCCGGATCGAGCAGCCACTCGCGGGCCACGTTGAGGCGCTTGGTCTCGTCGAGCCCGGCGATGCCCGCGATGTCCGGGTGCACGAACCGGATGCGTGCCTTGTAGGCGCGATCGACCGTGGCGGCGTCGGCACTGGCATCGAGGCCGAGGAGCTCGAAGGGATCGAAGTCGGGCAGTGGCTTCACGAGAGCCCGATGATGCCCTACCCGGCGATGCCCTATCGGCATCCGGCAGACCCCAGCGGCCGATAGGATGCGGCTATGCCCACGGCCGACCCACCCAGGAACGTCCCCGAGCCGGAGGTCGCAGCGTCGGCCCTGGAAACACGAAGTGCCTATCTCGACCAGTCGGTGGTCGGCTATCTCCTGTACGGGGTCGGCGCCGTCACGGCCTTCCTGGCCGTGGCCCTGTCGCTGTCCGACGCGGCCGCTGCGCTGCATTCGTCCCTGCTGGCCGTCGGCTTGCTGGTGGCCGGCCTCAGCGGTGATCGGCTCGATACGCTCCTGGGCCCGCGAGCGGCACAGGGCGTGGCGTACCTCCTGTTGGCGATGGCGAGCGTGTGCCTGGCCACCGCCCCGGCCTTCGCGGTGACGCTGGCTGGTGCTGCGATGGTCGGGGTTGGTGCCGGCCTCCTGCTGGCGCGCGTCAACCGAACGCTGACCCGCGGCGGTGGCGCCCTGGCCCGCGTGCGCATGGGCCGGGCGGCACTCGTCGCGATGATCGCTTCACTCAGCGTGCCGGTCATCATCGGCCTGGGCGTGAACAGCGGCCTCGGCTGGCAGCTGGCATTCATCGCGGCAGCCATCCTCATCGGCGCCGGGTGGTGGGCATCGAGGAGACGACGCTGGGTCGTGAGCGAGAGCGCGACGGTGAGCGGTCGGCTGCCTCGTCGCTACTGGCTGGCCTGGTGGCTGATCGTCCTCGTGGTATCGGTCGAGTTCGCCATGGTGTTCTGGGCCAGCACCCTCGTGGCGCGGCAGGTCGACATCTCGCTGGGTGACGCGACCCTCGTGGCCGCTGGCTTCTATGCCGGCATGGCCACGACCCGCTTCGGCCTGAGCGTGTCATCCGTAGGCGAACACGACCCCATCTGGTTGATGCGTTTCGGTCTCACCGTCGCCCTGGTCGGTTCGCTGCTGGCATGGACCGCGCAGGGTATCCCGCTGGCCGTGTTGGGCATCTACCTCGGTGGCGTGGGTACGGGTTTCCTGTACCCGCTCGGCATCAGCGTCACACTCGCGCTGGTGCCCGGATCGGAGGACCGTGCGTCGGCCCGAGCGATCCTCGCCTCCGGCCTGGCCATCCTTGCCGCTCCGTTCGCGCTGGGCCTGGCTGCCGACATCAGCGGTGTCGCGACAGCTTGGCTCATGGTGCCGGCGCTGTGTATCGCCGCCTTGGCGCTGAGCGTCCCGGTCGGCCGGTCACGCTGGCCAGCCGTCCGGAATCCCACATAGAGCGAACACGATCAGCCCAAATCGGCGTCCTGCGCACCTTTGGGGCGGGGCGCCGCGGCAGCTCAGCACCACTCCAATCAGCCAGCGTGACTAAGAACGGCACGATCATCAAGATCGCGTGCCCCAGCGAGCCCCGAGACCATGCCCTGGTCGCTTGTTGCTCGCTCTATGTGGGAATCCCGCAGCTTGCGCGCCGCCGCCCTCGGCCCTGGCCGGTAGCCGTTGGCATGTCCCCCGACTGAGCACCCAGATGCCTCTGGACGTGGGCTGTCGCGGGCACGATACTGACATCAGCGCCCCGAGGGCGTTGCGTGGTCGTCGCCCGGGGTGCTGATGGCTTGCCTGCCGCACGACCACGAGACGGAGGCCGACGTGGATACCCATCAGGCCACGATGTCATCGACGGCGATCTGCCGCCAAGTCCTGATGACCCTGGAGCAGATCTTCATCGCTGAAGGCCCCGACGAGCCGGATCTGGGCCTCAATATCGCCTACTCCGCGTCGCGCACATCGTTTCGTCGCCTGGAGGCGGCCGAGCCGTGGGAGTTGCGATACGACGTCGCCCAGACCATCCGTGGTCTGCTCGCCCAGGTGGCGGACATCCACGACCCCGAGGTGCTCGAGACGCAACTGCTGTCACTACCCGGCCGGGTGCTGGGCCTGGTCGATCGCCGGCGCAATAGGCTCCACCCCAGGGGCGTCACCCATCTGCGACGCGCCGGCGACCGGCCGCGGATCGGCGCCGTGGCGCCCGGGAAGCCTATGCTGCCGCGACAGCCTCCACCCGCGTCTCACGGCGGCGCCTGAACCACTTCTCGATCTCGACGGCGATGAACGGCACCGGCGTGACGAGCATCACCAGCGCCAAGTCGCCCGCGCCGAGAGCCGTCGTCTCGAAGATAGGCTGCAGCGCCGGCACGTAGATGAGTGCCATCTGGACTGCCGCGGTCACGACCAGCACCGTCAGCAGCACCATGTTGGAACGCAACCCGAGGGTGAGGATGGAATCGCGCTCGGAACGAACCA
The DNA here is from genome assembly GCA_963778955.1 of uncultured Chloroflexia bacterium. GTDB lineage: Bacteria > Chloroflexota > Limnocylindria > Limnocylindrales > CSP1-4 > JAFMJV01. The sequence goes on along the minus strand of CAVZWI010000001.1, from coordinate 788,240 downwards.
CCAGCGCGTGTGAGAGCTGCAGGAAGGCCAGCGAGGTGAAGACGATGGTGCGCCACGTCTCTTCACTGGCCCCGCCGTGATAGGAGAGCGCCTGCAGCCCGAGCACGATGCCGGCCATCAGCAGGCCCACCCAGATGGCGTGCTGCCAGAGTCCGTCGCCGAGGATGGACGCGTCGGGGTCGCGCGGCGGCTGCTTCATGGCGCGAGGGTGGGCCGGCTCCACACCCAGCGAGAGCGCCGGAGCGCCATCGGTGACGAGGTTGATCCACAGGATCTGGATAGCGATGAGCGGCAAGGGCAGGCCCAGGAACGGCGCCAGCACCATCACCCAGATCTCGGCTGAGTTGGTCGTCAGCAGGTAGCGCACGAAGCGGCGGATGTTGCCGTAGATGCGCCGCCCCTCCTCCACCGCCGCCACGATGGTCGAGAAATCGTCGTCCTGCAAGATCATGTCTGCCGCTTCCTTGGAGACGTCCGTGCCGGTGATGCCCATGGCCACGCCGATGTCGGCCTTGCGCAGCGCCGGGGCATCGTTGACGCCGTCACCGGTCATGGCCACCACCGCGCCCTGCTTGCGCCAGGCATCGATGATGTTCAGCTTCTGCTCGGGGTTGGTGCGGGCATACACGCCGATGCCGGAGACTCGACGCGCGAACTCGTCCTCGTCCATCTCGGCCAGCTCGGCGCCGGTGATCGTCTCGCGCGTCTCGTCGAGCATGCCCAGGCGGCGGGCGATGGAGGTGGCGGTCAGCTGGTGGTCGCCGGTGATCATGACCGGCGTGATGCCTGCCAGGCGCGCTTCGGCGATCGCGGCGGCAGCGGCTTCACGAGGCGGGTCGGCCATGGCCACGATTCCGACCAGGCGCAGGCCCTGCTCGGCATCGGCCGGCTCGTCGGGCACCATATCGATGCCGGCATCGGCCAGCGCCAGCACCCGGTAGCCATCCTGGGCGTAGCGCTCAGCCATCGCGCGGGCCTCCTCGACCACGTCCGCCTGGCCCCCGGCCAGCAGCGGCGTGATGGACTCAAGGGCACCCTTGACGGCGACCCAGTTGGGCTCCTCGATCGGGAGGGCGCCGTCGCCACGCTCGTGGATGGTAGTCATGCGCCGGCGCTCGCTGTCGAAGGAGACCTCCGCCACGCGCGGGCAATAGACCGCGACCTCCTTCTGGCGGACGCCCAGCTTGGCGGCGAACGCGAGCAGCGCGCCCTCGGTCGGATCGCCCGTGATGGTCCAGTCGCCGCCGCCATCGGGTGGCACGAGCGTGGCGTCGTTGCAGGCAGCGGCCACGTGGGCGGCCCGCAAGGCCAGTGCATCGCCCGACGTCGACGGTTCCAGGGCTCCCTCCGGTACGTAACCGTCGCCGCCGATGTGGTATTCACCGGCCGGCGTCCAGAGATGCTCCACCAGCATGCGGTTCTCGGTCAGGGTGCCGGTCTTGTCGGTGCAGATGACGCTGACCGAGCCCAGCGTCTCCACGGCCGGCAGCCGCCGCACCAGTGCGCGTCGCGAGGCCATCCGCCGCGCACCCAGCGCCAGCGAGATGGTCACCACCGCGGGCAGGCCCTCCGGGATGGCCGCGACCGCCAACGACACCGCCACCAGGAACATCTCCTCGGCCGGCTCGCCCCGCGCGACACCCAGCCCGAACACGACCACGCAGATGGCGATGGCCGCGATGGCCAACCACTTGCCCAGCTGTCCCAGCCGTTTCTGCAGCGGCGTGGCCTCGTCCTCGCCCTGCTGGAGCAGTTCGGCGATGCGGCCGATGGCGGTCGACATGCCCGTCGATACGACGAGGCCCCGCGCCCGGCCATAGGTGACCGCGGTGCCGCTGAAGGCCATGTTGCGCTGGTCGGCCAACGTCGTCGTACCCACATCCGGCAGCGCCACGGTGACCTTGTCGACCGGCTCGGACTCACCCGTGAGAGGTGCCTCGTCGACCTTCAGGCCCGGCGCCTCCAGCAGGCGCATGTCGGCGGTGACGATGTCGCCTTGCTCCAGCAGCACGAGATCGCCCGGCACGACGTCGGCCGCGGACACCAGCGACACCTCGCCGTCGCGCAGCACGCGCGCGTCGGGGCTGGACATCTTCATCAGCGCGTCCATGGCCTGCTCGGCGCGGTATTCCTGCACGAAGCCGATGACGCCGTTGAAGACGACGATGGCCATGATGACGATGGTGTCCTTGGTCTCGCCGATGACCGCGGTGACCACGGCGGCCGCGATGAGCACCAGGATCATGGGACTCGTGAACTGGTCCAGCAGCAGCATCCATGTCGGCCGCTGCTTCTTGGCGACCAGCTCGTTGGGACCGAACTCCACGAGCCGCTGCCCTGCGACGGCGGCGCTCAGGCCGGCAACGGATCGGTCTCCAGCGCCTCCGCGACCTGTGCTGACCCGACCCGCCACGGCTCCACGCGCTCGAAGTCCTCCCGCTCGCCGTTCACCTCAGGTGCCTGCCGTGAAGATCATGTACATCAGGATGAAGTAGGCCACCAGCGTCATGCCCGACCCGGGCTCGAGGCGTGAGACGCGCGTGCGGCCGCCGTGGATGATGCCGGCGACCACGATGGCCATGAGCAGGATCGCGCTGACGCCCACGAAGGCCTCGATGGGATCCACCGCGGCCAGGATCGGCCCGCTCGTGTAGAACAGGTCGACGATCAGGATGATGGCCATGTTGAAGGCGTTGCTGCCCAACAGCGATCCCACCGCCAGGTCGAAGGCGCCCATGCGCACCGCCGCCACGGCAGTCGCCAGCTCCGGCAACGAGGTCGAGAAGGCCAGGAAGGACGCGCCGACGAAGGATTCGCCGAGCTGCGCCTCCCGTGCGATGCCATCGGCCGCATCGACCAGGAACGGCGCCGTTGCGAGGATGACGAGCGCGGCCGCTCCGAACTTGGCGAGGTCCCAGCGAATCGAGTACAGGATGGCTCGGCGGTCGCCCGAGCCAGGTACGACCCCTTCAGGTGCGGACCCAGCCGAGTCGGCCCGTCCGTCCGGTTCGGCCTGCACCTCCTGGCCGACCTCAGCTCCCGGAACGGGCAAAGTCGAGGAACGATGGGTCCAGGCGATGAGGCTGACGAAGCCGACGAAGATGACGATCGATTCGATGCCGACCCAGCCGATGGCCAGCTCGAACGGTTTCAGGATGGCCAGCGTCGCCACGGCCGTGAGGGCGATGGCGACCGCGGCCGTACGCGCATGCCCGGCGCCGACGCGATGCCAGATCTGGCCGCGCCAGACCAGGTCGACCATGGCCAGCAACGCCATGTTGGCCATGTTGCTGCCCAGCAGGTTGCCGATGGCCAGGTCCGGCGAGTCTTCTACCACCACCGCGCTGACCGCCACCGCGATCTCCGGCAGCGACGTGGCCGCGGCCACCAGCACCATGCCGATGAGCAGGCCACCGAGGCCGGTGACATCGGCGATGCGGTCGCCCGACTTGGCCAGCATGACGCCGGCGCCGACGATGACGGCGGACGCCACCAGGAAGATGGCCAGGTAGGACAGGAGGTCAGCGTTCAAGGGTTCTCCCTGGAGCAACCCGGACGAGAGGTCGAAGTCGGCTGCAGGCAGAATCGTAGGTCATGTGGACCCGATCGGGGCGGTCAGGCAGCCACGAACACCTGCTCGCGTCGCGAACGTACGGAAACCACCTGACCCGGCGTCAACGCCAGCCGCTCAGCCTCACTACGCGGCACCTGCGCCCAGACGCGCACACCATCCTCGCGTATGAGCTCCACGCGCACCTCGAACCCGAGGTAGACCACGCGCTCGACGACGGCTTCGCTGCTGCCATCCACCGGTGTCAGCTGCACCTCGATGTCGTGGGGTCGAACATAGGCATCACCGAGGCGTGTGACGGGGCCGATGAAGCTCATCACGAACTCGTTGGCGGGGTGCTCGTACAACTCGCGGGGTGAACCCTCCTGTTCGATGCGTCCGTCGTCCATCACCACGATGTGGTCGGCCACGTCCATGGCCTCTTCCTGGTCGTGGGTCACGAAGACGGTGGTGACGTGTGTCTCGTCGTGCAGCCGACGTAACCAGGACCGAAGCTCCTTGCGCACTCGCGCGTCGAGGGCGCCGAAGGGTTCGTCCAGCAACAACACCGCCGGCTGGATGGCCAGCGCCCGGGCAAGCGCCATGCGCTGACGTTGGCCGCCCGAAAGCTGCGACGGATAGCGGTCGGCCAGGTGCGCGATCTGGACCAGGCTGAGCAGGTCACCGACCGTGCGTCGGATGAGCTGGCGGGGCTGATGTCGGATGGTCAGCCCGAAGGCCACGTTGTCCCAGACCGTCATGTGCTTGAAGGGCGCGTAGTGCTGGAAGACGAAGCCGATGCCGCGGTCCTGCGGTGGCACTCGCGTCACATCGCGCTCACCCAGGCAGACGACCCCGCTGTCGGGCACGTCCAGGCCGGCGATGATCCGCAGCAGCGTGGTCTTGCCGCTGCCGCTTGGGCCCAGCAAGGCCGTGAGCGAACCGTCCCCGATCTCGAGCGAGACATCGTCGAGCGCCGTGAAATCACCGAACCGCTTGGTCAGACCCATCACGCTGATGGCCACGTCCGATCCTCCTTCCGAACCAACCAGATTGAAGCAGGGTCATGGCCAGCAGCACGCTGAGGGCCATGAGGGCGAGCACGATCGAGGCCGTGTAGGCGCCCACCATGTCGAAAGCGTGGAAGCGCTCCTCGACGTGGGTGGTGAGCGTCTCGGTCTTGCCTGAGATCTTGCCCGACACGATGGCCACGGCTCCGAACTCGCCCAGCGAGCGGGCCGTGGTGAGGATGACGCCATAGATGACACCCCAGCGGATGGCCGGCAGGGTCACGCGCCAGAACGTCGTCCAGCCTGATGCGCCCAGGGTGTAGGCCGCCTGCTCCTGGTCGGTGCCGATCTCACGCAGGACCGGCATGACCTCGCGCACCACGAATGGCAGCGACACGAAGAGGGTGGCCAGGACCATGCCCGGCGTCGCGAAGATGACGGGAAAGCCGATGTCTTCAAGGAAGCCGCCGAGCCATCCGTTCTTGCCGTACACCAGCACCAGGGCCAGGCCGATGACGACCGGGGAGATGGCGAACGGCAGGTCGATGAGCGCGTTGAGCAGGCCACGACCGGGGAAGCGCCGGCGCACCAGCGCCAGGGCGGCAACGATGCCGAAGGCGGTGTTGATGGGCACCGCGATGAGCGTGATCTTCAGCGTCAGCCAGAAGGCCGAGGCGAACGCCGGCCGGCTCAGCGCCTCAAGCACCGGTTCCAGGCCGTGCTGGAAGGTGCGCCAGAAGACAGTCAGCACCGGCAGTGCCAGCAGGAAGAGGAGGTAGCCCAGCACCACCGATCGCAGCGTCAGACGGGCAACGCGGCTGCGTGTGGCGGAGGCCGGAGCCGCCAGCGGAGTCGACGGCTGGGTCGACGGCGCGACCACGCTGGGAGCGCTCATGCCCGTGGCTCCGCATGCGCTGATACCCGGCGTCGCAGCAGGTCGAAGATGGTGAGCACCAGCAGCGAGGTCACAAGCATGACGACCGAGATGGCAGCCGCGGCTCCGGGCCGGTCGGTCTCCACCTGGCCATAGATGTAGACCGACGACATCTCGGTGCGGTAGGGGATATTGCCGGCGATAAGCACGACCGACCCAAACTCGCCGATGCAGCGCGCGAAGCCCAGCGCCGCACCGCTGAGGATGGCAGGCAACAGGTTGGGCAGCACGATGCGGCGCACCACGGTCGGTGTCGATGCGCCCAGTGACGCCGCCGCTTCCTCCATCTCGTGATCCAACTCCGCCAGCACGGGCTGCACAGCCCGCACCACGAAGGGCAGCGTGATGAACAGCAGCGCCAGCACGATGCCCGCCTGCGAGAACGCGACGTTGACACCGAAGGGGCTCTGCGGCCCATACAGCGCCAGCAGCGTCAGGCCGGCCACGATGGTGGGCAGGGCGAAGGGTAGGTCGATGAGGGCGTTGATGAAGGCCTTGCCGGCGAAGTCGTCACGCACCAGGACCCAGGCGATGAGCGTGCCCATCAGCACGTTGATGACCATCACCACCAAGGCCAGCGTCAGTGTGAGTTGCAGCGCGGCCATTGCCTGCGGTGACGTCACCGCGGCGACGAAATCGTCAACGCCATCCGACGCCGAGCGCCACAGGATGGCGGCGATGGGGATGAGCACCAGCAGGCTGAGGTAGGAGGCAGTGATGCCGGGGCCCATGAGGCCGCGGCCGTCGAACCTCGCCGAGGCGGGCAGCCTGGATGCCGCGGGCGCGCCCGCGCTGGCGCTCACGCCGCCGCTCGGCCGAGTTCGGCGAAGATCTGCGCCACGATGCCGGTCTCAGGATCGAAGAATCGCGGCCGAGCTTCCGGCCAACCACCAAGATCGGCGATGGTGAAGAGGTTCGCCGGCTGGACGTAATCGAACTCGGCCAGCACCTCGGGCAGGACGGGCCTGTAGCCCTTGCCACCGAACACCGCCTGTGCTTGGGGCGTGTACAGGAAGTCGACGAAGGCGCGAGAGGCATCGGGCGCATCGCCGGTCAGCGTCACGGCCACCGGGTTCTCGATGAGGATGGTGGCATCGGGGACGACGTATTCGAGCGGCTGGCCCGCCTGCTGGGCGAAGATGGCCTCGTTCTCGTAGGCGATCATGACATCACCCTGGCCGGCGGCGAAGGTGGTCAGTGACTCACGCGCACTGCGGTCCATGACCGAGGTGTTGGCGATCAGCGCCTTGAGATACGCCGTCGCCTCTTCTTCCGTGCGACCGGCTACGATCTGTGCCTGGTAAGCCGCCAACAGGTTCCACTGCGCCCCGCCGGAGGTGAAGGGGTTGGGCGTGATGACGTCGACGTCGTCGCGGATGAGGTCATCCCAGCCGCCGATGCCCTTGGGATTGCCGGGCCGCACCGCGAACACCACGATGCTGTCGGTGACGATGCCGTCGTGCTCGTTCTGCCACCAGTCGGGCGCCACGATGCCCGGTGCCACCAGGCGGTCGACGTCCGGCCACAACGAGAGTGCTACCACGTCCGCCGGAAGTCCCGCCTCGACGGCGCGGCTCTGGTCGCCCGACCCGGAGTAGGACGTCTCGAACTCGACCCCGGCACCAGCCTCAGAAGCCTGGAACATGGGGATGATCTCGTCGTACGCCTCGCGTGGTGTGGTGTAGGCGGCCAGCGTCACCACGTTCGAGGACTCCTCTGCTGCCGCGGCCGACGGGCCCGCCCACACGACGGCGGCCGACACCACCAATGCCGCCAGTACTCCGACTGCGAGACGGCCCGCCATGATCGATCGTCCTGCGGCCCCTGACATCGCCACCTTCATCACATCCCCCATTGCTGTTCTCTAGTTATCCTATATTGTCGATGAGTCCTATAGGTTTTGTAGAAGATAGAGCTGGGCGGCCCTGGCTGTCAAGAGGTTTGGAATACCGATCTCACGCCCCCGTGTAGGACGTCACGCCGGCGTCAGCCCAGTGGTGGCAGAATCGAGGGACGAAGTCAGGGCACCGGGTCGGTCGACTCGGTGGTGCCTGTTCGACGCGAGAAGGAGAACCCCATGGATCTGCTGCGATTCCTCGCTCCCAGCCGAAGCGGTCACGCGCACTGCGACATCCCCTGTGGCATCTACGACCCCGAGCAGGCTCGCATCGAGGCGGAGTCGTGCCATCGGATCCTGGAGAAGTACCACGCGTCTGACGATGAGGTCCTGCGGACCCGCTGCATCATCATCAAGGAGCAGCGCGCGGAGCTGGTGAAGCATCACCTCGACGTGCTGTGGCATGACTACTTCAAGCCCGAGCACCTCGAGCAGTATCCCGACCTCCACGATGTCTGCTGGAAGGCTGCCAAGGCGGCCTCGGCCGTGAAGCAGGGCACCAGCCTTGACGATGCCAAGAAGCTGCTCGACCTGGTCGACCAGGTCGACGAGATGTGGAAGGGCACCGGCGGCCCCGGCAAGACCCGCATGGCCCGGTAGCATCCTCGACATCGACGACCCGCTCGGGACCCCCGGCGGGTCGTCCTGATTCGTCGCAGCCCGTCCCGATTGATGGGGAGGCTGCTGCGCTCGTGGCATGGCCGCATCGCGGTCCTGGGCGGCAGCATGGCCCCGACCCTGCAGCCGGGCGACTGGCTGCTGGCCGACCCCGACGCCTACCTCGACACGTCGCCCGTGCCGGGTGACCTGGTGTTGGTGGCCGACCCACGTGAGCCTTCGCGCCTGCTGATCAAGCGCGTGGGCGAGGTCCACGGCGACGAACTCTTCGTCGTCGGCGACGAAGCTGCCGCATCGACGGACTCTCGGGCCTTTGGGCCGGTCGCGGTCACTGCTGTCGAGGGTCGGCCCTGGTTCCGATACTGGCCCCCGCGGCGGCTCGGCCGCGTGCGCTGAGGCCCAGGCGGGCCAGGGCCAGGGGGTCAGGCGATCAGCTCGCCCATGACGGCGATGTGGTCGAGGTCGCGGGGCAGGAAGTCCTGGAAGAGCAGCCGGTCCACGCCGGTCTCGGCGTACTCCGCGATGCGTGCTTTGGCGCTTTCCGGCGTGCCCAGGATCCAGCGGTCGCGGCGGGCGTCGAGCCACTCGCTGGCGCCATCGGCGTCGTCGCCGAAGACGGCGACCTGGGCCTTCGTGCGACGCGCCAACTCCGCCTCGTCGCGGCCGACCAGTACACCGGCCATGACCGAGCGGGTCAGGGTCCGGGGGTCTCTGCCGAGCTTCTCGCAGGCGGCGTCGAGCTTGGCCATGACCTCACGCACCTCGGCCGGGTTCGAGGAGCTGATGTTGTACTCATCGGCATACTGGGCGCCCAATCGACAGGAGCGCGGGCGGCCGACTCCACCGACGATGAGGTTGGGCCGCTTGCCTCGCGGGCGGAAGATGGCGTTCTCGACCTGGTAGTGCTGGCCCTGGAAGTCCCAGCCGTCAGCCTCGTCCCACAGGCCACGCAGGATGGCCAGCTCCTCCTCCAGTCGGTCGACGCGCTCGACCGTGCCGGGATAGGGCAGACCCAGCGCGGCATGCTCGGCCGCGTTCCAGCCGGCGCCGACGCCCATTTCCACGCGTCCGGGGCCGGCCATCTCATCGACCGTGGCTACGACCTTGGCGAAGGAGCCGGGGATGCGGAACGTCACCGGTGAGACCATCGAGCCCAGCCCGATCCCGCTGGTGTCACGCGCCAGACCGGCCAGCGTGGTCCAGGCGTCCGTGGCAGGTTGACCGCTCTCGCCGGGGAAGCTCGAGTAGTGGTCAGAGCGGAAGTAGGTCTCGAAGCCCGCGGCCTTGGCGGCCTTGGCGGCGTCGAGGATGTCGCCGTAGCTGTAGCCTTGCTGGGGCTCGGTCATGAGTGCGTATCGCATCGGCGTCGTTCTCCTGAGGGGGCTGGATCGTGAATGATGCCGCAGACTGGGGCTACGATGCCGCGATGAGCTCTGCCCGCCTTCTCCCCTTCCCTCCTGCGCTGCAGGCTCCCGGCACCGATGGGGCGCCCTTCGAGGCTGTCGCGTCCCTGGCCGACCTGCCCCCTGGGTCGATGTTTCGAAATCACGCGTGGCGACCTCGACCTGTTGCTCGTCCACAGCGATGCCGGCATCGCTGCCGTGGATGACCGCTGCCCGCACATGTCGGCGCCGTTCTCCGTGGGGCGACTCGAAGCCTCCGTGCTCCACTGCCCACTACACCGCGGCGCATTCGACGTGCGCGATGGCGAAGTCGTCACCTTCCCGACCACCGGCGGCTTGACGGCCGATGGAGACTCCCGTCCGACGTGGACGCCCGAAGGCGCCACGCCGCCGCTGCCGCCCTCCGGAACCAAGGCGCAAGCTCGGGCGTTGACGCGTGTGCGGCGCTTGCGCTACTACCCGCTGCGGATCGGTGATGGCGTGATCGAGATCGCACTGCCCTTATGAGTGACGATCTGGGTGGCGATGTGAAGCGTCGGCGGGGCTGGGTCTACTGGCTGCCGGCGCTGGCAGTGATGGCGGTGATCTTCGCGCTTTCCTCGCAGAGCGGACTGCGGGTGAGCGAGGATCCCATGGTCGAACGACCGATCCGTGCTTCCGCGCACATGGCCGCCTTCGCGACGCTGGCGGGGTGCCTGTTGTTCGCCTTGGCGCGCGGTGGACGGCCACGTTTGAGGGACGTCGTCATGGCCTTCGCGCTGACGGTGCTCTACGGCTTCAGCGATGAACTGCACCAGTCGTTCGTGCCCGACCGCAACGGCCGACTCGACGATGTCATCGTGGATACGGTCGGCGCGACCATCGGTCTGGCCATCGCTTGGCTGGTGCTGGCGTGGCGAGCTCGCCTCGGTGCGCATGACCCGTCCCATGGGTGAAGCGTCGGGGCAGCGGGTCGGATCCACCCGGTCCGGCGTCGGACCCGCCGGGTGGGTGAAACGTCGGGGCAGCGGGTCGGATCCACCCGGTCCGGCGTCGGATGACCCGCCGGGTGGGCGAGAGCGGCCGGAGCGCCGGTCCGGGCCACGCGGTCCGGCGTCGTGACCAGCCCCGGGAGCCATACCGGTCATTCCAGGCGCAATGCCGCGCCGCTGACCTCCACACCCAGCGCCACGACTCGCAGCCCCGCTGCGGCAGCAGCGCCAGCATCGACGATGCGGCGCCCATCGATGACCACATCTCCTGCCATGGTGGGGGCGATGGCGGCCCAGTCGAGCGTCCCGAACTGGGGCCACTCGGTGGCGACCACGACAGCGTCCGCGCCGGCACAGGCATCGGCCGCCGACGCCGACGCTTCCACCGGCACGTCCGGTCCACCCTTGGTCAGCAGCGCCGCGCCGGTCTCGAGCGAGACGGGATCGAAGGCGGCCACGCTGGCACCGCGCTCCAGCAGCGCGCCACCCAGCCGGATGGCCGGCAATTCACGCAGGTCATCGGTGCCGGCCTTGAAGGTCAGGCCAAGCAACGCCACGCGCATGCCCGCCACCGGCCGGCCGGCGGCGCGCTCCAGTCCGTCGAGCAGCCACTCGGCCTGGCTGACGTTGGAGGTCCAGATGGCGTCCATCAGCGGCGTACGCACGCCGTAGCTGGCGGCCACGCGAGGCAAGGCGCGGGCCTGCGACGGGAAACAGGAGCCGCCGAAACCGGGGCCCGGCGAGAGGAAGCTGCGCACGATGCGCTTGTCGAGGCCCATGCCGTCGACCACCGCGGCGGCATCGGCACCGGTCGCGGCGGTGAGGCGGGCGATCTCGTTGGCGAAGGTGATCTTGGCGGCCAGGAAGACGTTGGAAGCCACCTTGATGGTCTCGGCGCTGGTCAGGTCGGTGACGACCACGGGGGCATCGAGTGGCACGTAGACCGCGCGCAGCGCATCGGCCAGGGCGGAGCCGGCCGCGCCATCGTCGTGGCCGTCCACGCCGATGACCACGCGATCGGGCGCCAGGAAGTCGGCCACCGCCACGGCCTCGCGGGTGAACTCGGGGTTGTGGGCCAGGCGCACGGCCGGATCGAGGTCGCGCAGCTCGGCAGCGATGGTCACAGCCGTGCCCGGCAGCAACGTCGAACGGATGACGATCTTCCGCGGCAAGGACGCATCCGCGGCGATCTGTCGCACGGCCGCCCGCACGATATCCCCGTTCCATTCCTCCTCGGCATCGAGCGTGCCCACGCAGACGATGACCAGATCGACACCGGCGATGGCTGCGAAGTCCTCGGTGAAACGCAATCGGCCATCGGACAGGCCCTCCGACACCAGCGCATCGAGGCCGGGCTCGTGCACCGGCAGGTCGCCCGCGCGCAGGCGTGCGATACGGCCGGCATCGACGTCGAGACAGACGATGTCGTGGCCGACGTGCGCCAGACAGGCGGCGGTCACGAGGCCGACATAGCCGGCTCCGACGATGGCAAGGTGCATCGCGGGAGCGTAGCGGAAAGCCAGTCACGGCGAACGTCATGGTGCGCGCAGGCACCACTGAGGGGTGTCCATCAACAATTCGTGCGCTAACGTGCCACGTGATGCGCCGTCCCCAGTCGGCGTTCGGGCTCGTCGCCGTGATCGTCAGCCTGCTCGTCGTGTCTCCGTCCGCCACGCCCGCCAGCGCGCGTTTCGCGCCTGCGGAGCCGGAGGCTGCCCCGGTCTTCGCGGCCACGTCCAGGCAGTGCACGCCGTGGAGCAGCTCGCTCCTACCACCGAACAGGATCCGCGTGCTGCGCACCGCTGCGACCGATGCGCCCGAGGATGTGGTCGATACCGTGCAAGAGGTGGACTTCTACGAATACGTGGCCACGGTTATGGCGGCCGAGTGGCCCGAGCGGTATCCCCTTGAGACGCTCAAGGCCGGTGCCGTCGCCACCAAGCAGTTCGCCTGGTACTACATCATCTACCCGCGCGGCCAGACCAAGCGCATCGACGGCGAGAAGGTCTGCTACGACGTGGTCGACTCCACCATCGACCAGTTCTACAAGCCCGAGACGCGTGGTCTGGGACAGCCCTACGGACCCGGACCCAAGATCCTCGCGGCACTCGACGCCACCTGGGACGTGTCGGTCCGCAAGTTCAAGACGAGCACGCAGAGCAGCCGGTTCTTCCTCACCGGCTACCGTGCCGGTGCCAGCCAGGTCGATGGTCGGCCCATCGCCTGCGGCGAGGATGCCACTGGCTACAAGCTCTTCCACAACAGCACCAGGCGATGTGGCAAGGATGGCCTCAAGTACCGCGAGGTCTTGCGCAAGTACCTCAAGCCCGGCCTGGAGATCGTGACGCCGGGCCGCCACGACATCATCGGCAGCAGGCACGGGGATGCCAGCGCCATGAAGAAGGAGGACGGGGCGTTCAAGACGCGCGTCTGGACGCCCGGACGGACGTCCCCCGAACCCGGCTCGGTGGCTGGGCTCAACGTCTCCAATGACAGCCTGGTGGACTTTCGCGCGGCCGACATGGATGGCGATGGCCGCGACGACCTGGTGTGGCTGAAGGAGACCGGCACCCACAGCGGCAAGCTCCGGGTGGCGCTCAGCGACGGCGTCAACTACGGTCCGGCGGAGGACTGGTGGCAGGGGAACACCGTGGTGCCGGTCGCATCGGCGCGCTTGCTGGTAGGCGACTTCTATGCCAACGAACTGATCGATGTGGGCATCCTCGGCCGGGGCGATAGCCTTGAGACCTCGCGACTCGTCGTCCTGCGGCGCAAGAATGCCGATCAGCAGGTCAAGTTCGACGACCCTCGAAACTGGTGGTCGGGCGGGCAGGATCTGCGCAAGATCACCGCGGCCTGGGCGGGCGACGTGAGCGGGGATGGTCGGGCCGACCTGGTCATCCGCCAGAACATCGCTGAGGGCGGCCTGAAGGTGCGCACGGCCATCACGCGGAGCCCGCTGCCGAGTGCCGCGCCGCGGATGGGGGCCATCAAGACCCGCTTCGAATCACGCTCGTTGAAGGCAAGCAAGGTCAAGATGACGATAGGTGACGCCAACCGCGACGGTCGCGAAGACGTGATCATGCTGATCGGCGGCAGTCGTGCCAGGATCGAACGCCTGCAGGGCTCCAGTGGCGGCGGCTTCAAGCGTGTCAGCCTCTGGGTCGCGCCGAAGTCCGATCCCGTTCCGGTGAAACGAACGCGTCTGGGTGCCACCGACATCGACTACGACGGGCGCACCGACCTGCTGCTCTATTCCTATCGCACCGAGAAGAACTCGCGCATGCGCACCTTGAAGGCCCGCTACGACCGCATGCTCCAAGGTCCGAACATCAAGGTCAGCATCCCCTGGAGCGCGATCTACCCCTACTGAGACGCGCCGTGCTGCCAGCGTTTCCAGGTCTCCTCGTCAACCCCGATGGTGACCTCGCTGCCATGGCGCACGAGCGGCAGCCGCAGCAGTCCCGGGTCACTCGCGATGCGCTCCAGCACCTCGGCGTCACCCATCGACAGGTATCCCAGGTTGGCCCTCTTGTAGGCCTTGCTGCCCTCATCGAGCAAGGCCCGAGCACCGAAGGCCGCGGCGAAACGCTTCAGTTCGCCCGGTGCCGGCGGGCGCTTGCGCAGGTCGACGAAGCTGATGGGCATGCGACGCTCCAGAAAGAAGCGCTGCGCGCGCCGGGTGGCCTGTAAATCGTTGCGGCCGAAGACCTGGATGACCGGGCCGCCGCGCTCGGTAGACAGCGCTACTCGGTCGCCGCGTCCTTGCGCGGTCGGCCACGCCGGGAGCGGCGCGCCGGCGTCATGAGACCAAGGTAGAAGCCGTCAGGCGACTTCTTGACGGCGAGCTCCACCCCTGCCAGCTTGGCGGCTCGCAAGATCTGGGCCCGGACGGTCGCAGGCTTCTCATCCGCTTGCAGGACCGCCTCGTACACGACCGACTCATCGGTGATCTTCTTGATGCGATTGATCAGGGCCTGCTGTTCGGGGCTCACCGGACGCCCGCGGGGCTTGACCTTGGGCGGATCGTCCATGAGCGCCGCATCGACCTTTCTGTACTTGGGCATGCACGCAGTGTAGCCGCGAGCGCGGTCGCTGCTACGCTCGGTGGCACCGATGAGGAGGAACCCGGCGCTCCGCGCCATCGCCCTAACGACCGTGTGGCTGCTGTTGGGCGCGCCACGGGTCACGCCCGTCAGCGCGCACGCGCTGCACGGCGATATCGACGCACCACTGCCTTTCGCCGCCTACCTGCTTGGTGCCGCTGCCGTCGTGGCGCTGTCGTTCGTCTTCGCGGCCATCAGCGACGACCGGCCGCTGCCGGAACCTGCACCAGGTCGGATCCGTATCGTGTGGCGCCCGCTGCGCTGGTCGCTGCGCCTGCTGGGCCTGATGGCGTGGGCTTGGGTGGTGCTACAAACCATCGCCGGCGGGGATAGCGACGCGGAGGTCGCTTCGCTGGTGTTGTGGGTCTTCGGCTGGGTGGGCCTGGCGCTGGTCAGCGCGCTGCTGGGACCGGTCTGGACGTGGCTCGATCCGTTCAGCACCCTGCACGACATCCTGGCGGTCGGCTTCAGGCGAGGCCAGCTTCACCTCCCGGGACGGGCACCGTGGCATCGCCATACGGACGCCTGGCCGGCGGTCATGCTGCTGGTCTTCTTCGTCTGGCTGGAGCTGGTGGGCCGCGTCGGGGGTGGTCGGGAGTTGGGATCGGTCATGATCGGCTACACGCTGCTGACGCTGGGCGGCATGGCCTGGTACGGCAAGGAACGGTGGCGCGGGTCGGGCGAGGTCTTCAGCGTCTGGTACGGCCTGCTGGGGAGGCTGGCGCCCTATGGCCTGGCGGGGCGCCCGGAGCTGGGCAAGGTCCAGCGGCGCGGCTTCGGGAGCGCGCTGACCCGCGAGCGTTGGACGACCTCGACCCTGGCAGTCGTGGCGGTAGCCACCGGGTCGGTGATCTGGGATGGCATCGCGCAGACGCAGGTCTTCCGCGACATCGTGGGCGACGTGCACGTGGTCATCGAGACCGTGATGCTCCTGGCCTTCCTGGGTGGGCTCACCGGCCTGGTGCTACTGGTGGCGCTCCGTGTGGGCCTGACGGCCATGGGTGCCGGCCTGGTGCCCGTCTCGGTGGGCTACCTCACCGCGCACTACCTGACCTACCTGCTGACCGAGGGACAGCGCATCGTGGTGGCCCTCTCAGACCCCTTCCAGCAGGGCTGGGACCTCTTCGGCACCGTCCAGTTCGAGCCGCGTGGGGACTTCCTGCCCAGCTCGCTGGTGTGGACGTTGCAGGTGAGCGCCGTCGTCATCGGCCACGTCGTGGGTGCCTGGCTGGGCCACTCGGCGGTGCGACGCTCACGCGGCGAGGGCGAGGATGTGAGCCAGTGGCCGCTGGCGACGTTGATGGTCGCGATGACCGTGCTGGCGCTGTGGTCGCTGGGTCAGAACTTGGTCTTCGTGGCCGAGGTCGTGCCGCTGCCGCCGCCGGCCGCATGACCGATCAGCCGGCACCCGACGTCGATGAAGCGCTGCGACTCGGCTTCAGCGTGGATGCCGAGGGAACGTTGAGCGAGCTGCGTCAGGGGCCACGCGACCCCACCATCCGGTTCGGGCGCGGAATCGTGTGGCGAGCGACACGTGAGACGAGCGGCCCGGCCACGATGCGCCTGTCGCCCATGCGCGATGGCTGGCGCGTGATGGCCTGGGGTCCTGGGGCACGCGATGCGGCGGACGCCGTGCCGCGGCTGCTGGGTCGCGACGATGATCCCGATGCATTGGTGCTCCCGCCGGGCAAGCTTCGCGATCTTGCCGCGCATGCGGTCGGGCTGCGCTTCCCCCGCACGGACTCGGTGTGGCCCTCACTGCTGCCCGCCATCTGCGGACAGAAGGTCACCTCGGTCCAGGCGCACCGAGCGTACTTCGGCCTCATCGCGCGGTACGGGGAGCCGGCCCCTGGTCCTGGTGGGCTACGTCTCGCTCCGACGCCGGACGTCATCGCCGCGGCGCCCTACTTCGAGCTACATCGCGTGGGGCTCGAGCAGCGGCGCGCCGTCACGCTCATCCGGGCCGCCGAGCACGCTGTCTGGCTGGAAAGGGCCGTGACGATGCCGCTCTCGGCGGCGAAGGCACACCTGCGGTCGCTGCCCGGCATCGGCGTGTGGACGGCGGCCGAGGTGGCCCGCAGTGCCCTCGGTGACCCCGATGCGGTCAGCGTGGGCGACTTCCATGTGCCGGACATGGTGTGCTGGGCACTGGCCGGCGAGCCTCGTGGCAGCGATCCGCGCATGCTCGATCTGCTCGAGCCGTATCGCGGCCAACGCGCCCGGGTGGTTCGCATCCTGGAGCGCTCCGGCGTCTCGGCACCTCGCTTCGGCGCGCGCCTGAAGATCCGTGCCATCGACGACATCTAGCAGCCGGTACACGATCGCTGAAGCGGCTTGACAAGATTGTGAGTAGTCACTAATCTTCGGCCATGAGAAGCGCCACCGTGAGCCGACACACCGCCGCCGAGCGCCGCGAGGAGATCATCCACGCGGCCGTGACGCACTTCGGCAAGACCGGCTTGCACGGCACCTCGACAGAGGCCATCGCACGCGATGTGGGCGTCTCCCAGCCCTACCTGTTCCGCCTCTTCGGCACCAAGAAGGAGTTGTACATGGCCTCGGTACGCTGGGCCTTCGAGCACACGACCGAGGTGTTTCGCCAAGCCGGCGAGGCGGCGTCTGACCCACACGATGCGTTCCGACGCATCGGCTACGCGTATGGCGAGCTCATCAACGATCGTCGCTACCTTGACATCCAGTTGCAGGCTTACGCCTCGACCGACGACCCTGAGATCCGCCAGGTCGTCGAGGATGGCTTTGGCCGACTGGTGAACGAGGTCATCCGCCATACACAGGCCACACCGACGCAGCTGGCGGCCTTCCTGGGCCGCGGCATGCTCATGAACGTGGCCAGCGCCATGGGCGTGCTCGGTCACGAGACTGGCTGGGCCGCCCAGGTCCGAGAGGGCTGTGTCGAGGGCTTCGAAACCTAGGTCTTGGTGGCGCACCCCCCTTTTCGGCAGGGAAGTTAGTTAGCACTCAATACACACGCTCGCGGGGGAGAAGGAAGGACCCATGAACGGTCGAACACTCGCCATCTGGACGTTCGCAGTGACGTCGGTGGCGCTCCTCATGGTCATGCTCGACAACCTTGTCGTCTCGACCGCCCTGAACGTCATCCGCCAGGAGCTCGGCGCCACCATCGAGCAACTGGAATGGACCGTCAACGCCTACACCCTCACCTTCGCCGTGTTCCTCCTGACCGGCGCGGCGCTCGGCGATCGCTTCGGCCGACGACGCGTCTTCGTCATCGGAGTGGCCATCTTCACCGGGGCGTCGGCCCTCTCGGCCGTGTCGACCAACGTCGAGATGCTCCTGGTGGGCCGCATGGCACAGGGCATCGGCGCTGCCATCGTCACCCCTCTCACGCTGACCCTCCTCAGTGCTTCGGTGCCGGCCGAGCGTCGCGGCGTCGCTCTCGGCGCCTGGGGTGCCGTGGGCGGCCTGGCCATCGCCATCGGGCCGTTGGTCGGTGGCGCCATCGTGGAGGGCATGGCCTGGAACTGGATCTTCTGGGTCAACGTGCCCATCGGCATCGCCCTCATCCCGTTCGCCTGGTTCGCCCTTCGTGAGAGCCACGGTCCGGCGAACAAGTTCGATCTGCCCGGGGTGGCGCTGGCCTCAGCCGGTCTCTTCGGGGTCGTCTGGGCGCTCATCAATGGCAACGGCACCGGTTGGACCAGCCCCATCATCCTCGGCGCGCTGGCAGCCGGTGGCGCGACCCTGGGGGCCTTCCTGCTGTGGGAGCGACGTACTCCCACCCCGATGTTGCCACCACGCTTCTTCGCCAGTCGCTCCTTCAGCCTGGCCAGCCTGAGCGCGATGCTGATGAGCTTCGGGATGTTCGGCGCCATCTTCCTGCTGGTGCAGTTCCTGCAGTTCGCGCGTCTGTACTCCCCGCTCGAAGCCGGCCTGGCCATCCTGCCCTGGACGTTGGCACCGATGTTCGTGGCACCCATCGCTGGCGCGCTGTCCGACCGCATCGGTGGCGGGATCCTCATGGGCATGGGCCTGACGCTGCAGGCCATCGGTCTGGCTTGGCTGGGCCTCGTGTCCTCGACCACCGTCGAGTACGGTGCCCTGATCGTGCCCTTCATCATCTCGGGCATCGGGATGGGTCTGTTCTTCGCCCCCATGGCCAATGTCACGCTCTCCGCGGTCAAGCCGCAGGAGGAGGGCCAGGCATCGGGTGCCAGCAATGCCATCCGTGAGCTCGGTGGCGTCTTCGGTGTCGCCATCCTGGCCACGGTGTTCGCGCGACAGGGATCTTATGCCAGCCCACAGGCATTCGTGGAGGGCATGGTGCCGGCTGTGCTTATCGGAGCGGTGGTCGTCGCCGTCGGAGCGGTGGCGGCCTACGCCATCCCGCGGACTCGACCGGTCGCGGGCGAGGTGGGCATCATTGAGGCTGAAGCGGCGCAGGCAACGCCCCGACAGGGAGGAGCAGCGCCGATACCGGTCTACGTCACCATCGACGACTGAACGCTGGACTCAGAAGCGACGGGCGCCCGCGAAGGTGTCCGTCGCTTCGATGTGCCCGGAGCCATTCCACCCGCTGGCCGGGTTGGGCGTGCGATACGCTAGTGCGAGCATGCGGCTCCGCGTCGTGACCGTGAGGGCCGCGCCGGCTCAACGGTTCCACCACAGGGAGGTATCGAGAGATGCAAGGTCGTCCATTCGGCGTGCTGCTCCTGGGGGCGCTCGCCGTCGCCATCGCCGTCATCAGGCTCCTCATCGGGCTACAACTCCTGGGCATCGCCATCTTCGGCAACGAGGTCTGGGACGGCAGTGGTGTCTTTTGGGTCGGGCTGGTGACGCTCGTGGTCGGACTCATCTACCTGGGCGTGGGCTGGGCGCTCTGGTCGATGCGACCCTGGGCGCTCATCTTTACCATGATCATGGCCGTCTTCGGGCTGGTGGACGCCATGTTCGTCCTGATGGCCACCGGAAACGTCGCCTACGGCCTGGCGGCCGCAGCCATCCCGGCGCTGCTGCTGTGGTACACCAGTCGCCAGGACATCCGCGACCAGTTCGCAGCCGCCGACATGGCGTTGTACGCCACCAATCCGCAGGCGACCAGGGACATCGACACGGCAGGCCCGCCGCCGTCGCCGCCGACGTCTACACCGTCTTCGACCACCTCGGTCTGAGGACCAACGGGGCTCAGGTCCCCGTCGCAGCATCACCTCAAGGTCGGGCCTGAGCGCCCGGCCTTGCTCGTTCGAGGGGGCCGGAGAGCCTGATGGAGTACGACGTCATCGTGGCCGGGATCGGCGGCATGGGCGGTGCCACGGCCGCTGAGCTGGCTGCACGCGGGGCCCGAGTGCTCGGTCTGGAGCGCAACGGCATCCCCAACGAAGGCGGCTCGTCCGGTGGCGTCAATCGCATCATCCGCCTGGCTTACGCTGAGGATCCGCGCTACGTGCCGTTGCTGCGCCGGGCGTATGAGCGCTGGCAGGAGCTGGGGCGGCGACTGGGCGAGCCCATCCTGATCACGACCGGCGGTGTGGACATCGGACGCCCTGACAGCCAGACCGTGCGCGGGGCGCTGGCGTCTGCCCACGCTCACGGATTGGTCCATGAGCCGCTCGATGCTGAGGCACTGATGGCGCGCTACCCGGGCTTCGTGCTGCCCGATGACCTGGTGGCCGTCTACCAGCCCGATGGCGGCTTCGTGCTCAGTGAGCGCGCCATCGCCGGCTGCGCTCGACTCGCCCTCGACGCCGGAGCCGACCTTCGCGGGTATGAAGCGGTGATCGGCTGGGAACCGGTGGCTGGCGGCGTCGTGGTGCGAACAGCGCAGGGCGAATACCGGGCGCGTCGCCTGGTGGTCAGCACCGGCGCCTGGCTGGGGAAGCTCATCGGCTCGCTGGCTCCGCTGGCGGTCCCCGAACGACAGGTGCTGCTGTGGACGCGAACCAAGCGACCGCGGATCACCAACAAGCCCGATGAGCACTTCATCATCGACCGACTGCCCGCTGCACCACAGGTGGTGGTCGTGTCACCCTGCAGCGGCCACGGCTTCAAGTTCGCCAGCGTGGTCGGAGAGATCGCGGCCGACCTCGCCCTTGACGGCGGCACCGACCACGACGTCCGCATGTTCCGCATCGATCGGTTCCCTACATCGATCACCCCAAGGAGGCAAGGGCAGTGACTGGCACCATCGTCTGTTTCGGTGATAGCAACACCCACGGCGCGGACCCATCCGGGGAGGCCCGCCTGTCACGCGAAGTCCGCTGGCCGCGCGTCATGGCGGCGGCGCTCGGCGACGGCTACGAGGTCATCGAGGAAGGGCTGAACGGCCGCACCACGGTCTGGGATTCGCCGCTGGCTCCGGGACGGAATGGGCTCACCTACCTGGTCCCCTGCCTGCTGTCGCATGCCCCCGTGGACCTGGTGATCATCATGCTCGGCACCAATGACACCAAGCGCATCTACGGGTTGGCGGCACCCGAGATAGCCGGCGGTGCCAGTGTGCTGGTCGATGCCGCGCGTGCCTCCCTCTCCGGCCCCGATGGCCTGCCGCCTCAGGTCTTGCTGGTGTCGCCAGTGCCGCTGGGCGAGGTCACCGCGCGCAGCGAGATGTGGGGCTTCGGCGAAGCGCTCGCGACGTCGCGTGAGCTGGCGCGCATGTACTCCATCGTGGCCGAGGACCGCGGCGCCGGCTTCTTCGATGCCGGCTCGGTCGCGGCCGTTCATCCCGACGACGGCGTCCATCTCGATGGCGCCGCCTGCGCCAGCCTGGGCACAGCCCTCGCCGACGCTGTACGGGCGGCCCTGTCCATCGACACAAGCGACTGAGGACGAGCAGCCCCTTGCCGATAGACAGGGGCGACCAGCGGACCGGACCAGCGCCACGACGACGCGCGTCCTGCTATCGTCGGCATTCATGGGACTTGGCTTCGGACTTCTGAGCGCACAGCTTCGTCCGGGTGAGACCGACTGGACGCGTGCCTACGATGAGACCGTCCGCCTGGCCGTCGAAGCGGAACGGCTCGGCTTCACGTCCGTGTGGACGACCGAACACCACTTCATCGACGACGGCTACATGCCCTCGCTCCTGGTCACCGCAGCAGCGCTGGCCCAGGCAACGTCGAGGGTCGAACTCGGGACAGGTGTCATCCTGGCGCCGCTCCACCACCCGCTCCGCTTGGCGGAGGATGCGGCGACGGTCCAGCTGCTCAGCCACGGCCGACTGGTCCTCGGCCTCGGCCTGGGCTGGTCGGAGGTCGAGTTCGCGGGGCTCGGTGCCGATGCGCGCCGTCGGGGTGCGGCGATGGACGAGATCGTCCAGATCCTGCCACAGGCGTGGAGCGGCGAGCCGTTTACGCACCAGGGCCCCATCTTCGACCTCCCGACACTCGGCGTCCGGCCCACGCCATCGAGGTCGATCCCGGTGCTCGTGGGTGGTAGCGCGGAGCCGGCCATCCGCCGCGCCGCCCGCCTCGCCGATGGCGTCTTCGCCAATGCCCCGGCCCATAAGTTCGTCGAGCAGGTGCACTGGGTGCTCGACGAGTGCGAACGTATCGGCCGCGACCCGTCGAGCTTCCGTTTCATCCACTACTCGGTGCTGCTGCCCGGCGCCTCGCAGAAAGAGGCGCTGGCCCGCTACCGCGACGCGCTGTGGGCGATGCAGTGGAAGTACTCGGACATGGCGGCCTCCGCCACGCGACGGCTTCCGCCACCGACCCCGCCGCCGTTCGTTGGCCCCGATGATGCGGTCGTGAACGGCCGCGCGACGTATGCGGGCCCGCCCGAGGAGCTGGTCGAGGCCTTGCTCGACATCCGGAAGCAGGCAGGGGTTCCCGTCGAGTTCATGGCACGAAGCCACCTGCCGCTCCTCGAATACGAGGCGCAGGTCGAGCTGATGCAGCAGCTCGCCGAGGGCGTCGCACCCCACGTCTGAGGCGCGCCGCCCGGCCGGGTCATGCGCCCGAAGCCTTGATCAGCAGGCCATCGGTCACTTGCTCGACGCGGTTCCATCCGCCACCGTAGCCAGACATCGACGCGGCCGCCGAACCCGAGTCCCTTCCCGCTTGCGCGGACGCCGGCCATGAGGGTCGCTAGACGCCGCTGTGGAGTCCGATGCGCTGGCCATTCACCACGCGTGCCCGGTCGCTGAAGAGATAGCGGATGGCCGCTGAGATCTCGGCCGGTGTGGTGGCATCGATCTTGTCCGATCCGCTCTCGCCGGCGGCAGTGTCGATCGCACGCACACGCAGGATGTTGACGGTCACGCCCGTGCCCACCACTTCCTGGGCCAACGCGGCGAAGAGTGCCTCCAAGGCGGCCTTCCCGACGGCGTAAGCGCTCATGCCGGCATCGGAATCCGCGGCCATGGGAGAGGACACCGCCACGATGCGGCCGAACCCGGCCTCGGTCATGCGGGGGGCCAGCTCACGCGTGATGTTGAGCGAGGTCCAGAAATGCTGGTGGATCATGCTGGCGTAAGGCTCGTCCGGTGACTGGGCCACGGTCATACCACCGACCCAGCCACCCACGAGGTGTGCCAGCACATCGACCCGTCCGAACCGCCGGTAGACGGCGTCGACGACTGTGGTCGCGTCCTCGGCCAGACGCAGGTCGGCGGCCGCACTGAAGGCGCGGTCATGGTCAGGCCCAGCTCCTCGCGTAACGACTCCAGGCGTCCATGGTCGGAGCCGACGAGCGCCAGGTCATAGGCTTCCTCGGCGAGCTCGGCCGCCAGCAAGCGGCCCAGACCACCGCCGGCACCGGTGATGATGGCGACCCGTCGGCTGCTCATGCCCTGGCCCCCACCGGGTCGAGCTCCTCCATGGCCTCGATGGCAGCAGTCGCCATGCCCTCGACGATGGGACGGTCGCTCTGTTCGAGCAGATGCTCACGACCCTCGACGTCGATGAGATGGCCGGAGCGCAGCGCCTTCGTCTCGAGGTACGAGCGGTTGTACTCGTTGGCCGGGATGATGAGGGGGATCCGACCAGTGACACGGATGCCCAGCTCGCGCAGGCCGTCGAGCTTCTTGGGGTTGTTCGTCATCAGCCGGACGGACTGTACCTGCAGCAGGCCCAGCATGTGCGCAGCGATGCTGTAGTCACGCTCATCGTCGCGGAAGCCCAGGGCCACGTTGGCATCGACCGTGTCAAGGCCCTCGTCCTGCAGGCCGTACGCGCGCAGCTTGTTGAGCAGCCCGATGCCGCGTCCCTCCTGGCGCAGGTAGAGGACCATCCCGGTGTCCTGCTCGCCGATGGCGCGCAGCGACGACATCAGCTGGTCGCGGCAGTCACATCGCAGCGAGCCCAGTGCGTCACCGGTAAGGCACTCGCTGTGGATGCGGATGGGCACGTCGTCCTGACCGAAGGGATCGCCCTTGACGATGGCCACGTGGTCCTTGCCGTCGCGGTCGTTCCAGAAGCCGACGACATGGAAGGTCCCGAAGATGGTGGGCAGGTCCGCCACGGCGGCGATCCTGACGCAGATGTGGTCTCGCCCCAGGCCATCACATTCGTGGTCGGCAGTCGAGGCGACGAGCTGGTCGTAGGTGAGGTGCCGGATCCCCGGCTCCTGGTGCATGTCCATCGCCTGACTGTAGGTCAGCACTGGTAACACGTTTGTGACGTCGACCATGGACCACGCACAGCCACGCAACACGCGTTGTCCAAAGTAAAATATCCTTGACGCCAGCGTATCGAGTTGGACAATCGCGTTGCGATGACACCCCAAAGCGGGACCCCGGGGCCTGGTCAGCGGGGCGCGCTCACGACTGGATTGCGGACGCTCGAACTGCTTGTTTCGGCGCATACCCCGTTGGGGGTCACCGAGATCGCCGGCCAACTCGACCTCGACAAGGCCAACGCCCACCGCACGCTGGCAGCCCTGGTTCGCCTGGGCTACGTCGAGCAGATACCCTCCACACGCCGCTATGGCGCCACGGTGAAGGTGGTGGAGTTGGCGCGCTCGGTGCTGGATTCGCGCGATCTCACGGTGGTCGCGGCACCGCACATGAAGGCGCTTTGGGCCTCTGCCGGAGAGAACACACACTTGGCCGTGCTGGCCGGTGATCATGTCGTCTACGTGTCAACGCTCAACGGCACCACGTTGCTCTCAGCCAACGCAGCCATCGGTCAGTCTGGCCCTCTCCACGTCACCGCCACCGGCAAATCGCTGATCGCGAACCTGCCACGGGGCACCACCGAAGGGCTGATCCACAGCATCGACTACGAGGCCTTCACCCCCAACACCATCACCACACCAGAGGCACTGGAAAAGGAGCTGGCCCAGGTCCGCGTGACCGGCTACGCGGTGGATGACCGCGAGTACCACCCCGGCGTGCGCTGCGTCGCGGCACCGGTGTTCGCCATCGGTGGTGTGGTGGCTTCGCTGGGCATCTCCGCGCCGGCCGACCGCCTCGATGCCGAGCGCTTGAAGGCGGTAGCCCCTCTGGTCGTCGACACCGCCGCTCGTGTCAGTCGCGAGTTGGGCGGTCCGGTCCGTCGGACGACTACGTGAGCCGACCTGTGGATGGGGGCAGGCCGATGGATGACCGGGGCGACGACCGGATGACCGTGCGCGGGGCTGTGTGTGGCGCGCATGCTGTAATCGTTCTCACAGCCCATCTCACCAAGGGAGCCGGCCACGATCGCCCGGTTGCCGGGACCACGACTTCGAGCGCGATCGACCGGTAGCGATACTGCCGCGCCGGCCTCGCCGGCCCGACGAGGGAACCACGAGAGGGAGGTGGCCAAGCCCGATCACACACGCTGAGAGCACACGACCCGTCGGGGCGTTTTGGGAGAACGCCATTGGGAAGGACAGGAGGACGAATGATGACCAAGTTCGGAACCATGTGGCGCCGAGGCTTCGTGCTGGGAGCCAGCGTGGCACTGCTGGCGGCGGCCTTGCCGGCTGCGGCCCTGGCACAGGACGAGAGTGGCGGCGAAGTCACCGTCATGACCTACTTCAGCAAGGAGCTCGGTGAGGGCACGCTCAAGGAGCTGCTGGCGCAGTTCGAGCAGGAGTCGGGCACCACTGTCAACTTCGTGGACGTCGGCCATGAGGACTACAAGACCGGCATCCTCATCCAGCTGGCCGGCGGCAACCCGCCGGACGCTCACACGGTGTGGGCCGGCGCGCGGGCCGCGTTCCAGGTCCAGAACGGCTCGCTCGCCCCGATCGACGACATGTGGGCGGCGAATGGCCTCGATGACCAGTTCAGCGCGGGCATGATCGAGTCGGCCGTGACCTATGACGGCCAGAAGTACCTGCTGCCGTTCGGCTATCACATCGCGGAGATGTGGTATAGCCCCACGGTCTTCGCCGATGCCGGCGTTGCCATCCCGACGACGTGGGATGAGCTCAAGGGTGCCTGCACCACCTTCAGCGAAGCCGGCATCCTGCCCATCTCGATGGGCTCCATCAACAAGTGGCCGGCCCAGTTCTGGTTCGACTACCTCATCCTGCGCACCGCCGGTGCCGAGTATCGCGCCAAGCTGATGGCGGGTGAAGCCTCCTACACCGACCCCGAGGTCGTACGGGCGATGGAGCTTTGGGCGGAACTGTTCGACGCCGGCTGCTTCCCGGACGGCGCTACCGCCAACAGCATCGACTGGACCGACGCTGCCGATCAGATCGCCAATGGCGAGGCTGCCATGAACCTCATGGGCACCTGGATCACCGGCTACTGGAACGGCAACGGCCTGGAGCCCGGCACCGATTACGACTTCTTCGAGTTCCCCGTGGTCGACGAGGGCGTGCCTTCGGCGGTCGTGGGTCCCGTGGACGGTTTCGTGACCGCCGCCGGCGCCAAGAACCCCGAAGGTGCCATGGCCTTGCTGGCCTTCCTCTCGAAGCCTGATGTCCAGGCAGCGTGGGCGGTCGGCCAGGGCAGCATGTCCACCAACACCACCTCGGATACGTCGGGATTCAGCGACGTCATCAAGAAGGCCATGGATGTCGCGGCCGCAGCCGAGACATACAACTTCAACTACGACCTGGCCACGCCGCCGGCGCCCAGCGAGGTCGGCCTGGACATGTTCCAGAAGTTCATCAATGACCCCAGCAACATCGAGGGCCTCCTGGCCGACACACAGGCCGGCGTGGCCGCGGCCTTCGAGAACCAGTAGCGAGCGACGCCGTGGGTCGTGACTGACCTCGGCGACTTCTAGCGCGATGCCGGGGTGGCGCCTTCAAGGCCCACCTCGGCATCGACAGCATCCTGAGGGCTACCATCGACAGCAGGGAGCCATGGCCGCAGGACATCGGCAGATCGGAGGACACGGGGAGGTGGCGGACCGATGACACGCGGTAGCCGCCTGTCGCTGTTCAGCATGGCCGTCGGCCCACTGGCCTTCTTCGCCTTCTTCGTGCTCTGGCCGCTGGCGCAGTCGGTGTGGTACAGCCTGACCAAGTGGAACGGGCTCAGCGATCCCGAGTTCATCGGGCTGGACAACTACACACGCGCGCTGGCCGACCCCAACTTCGTGCGCGCCTTCGGCAACACCGCTATCTGGCTCGTGGTGGCGGTATCGATCCCCACGGTCCTGGGCCTCCTCCTCGCGGTCATGCTCGACCGACCGCTCCGCGGCAGCCGCATCTACAAATCGGCGTTCTACCTGCCCATCACGCTCTCGCTGGTGGTGGTGGGACAAGTCTGGACGTGGATCTACCAGCCCGACTGGGGCCTGCTCAACTCGGTCCTCGAAGCCGTCGGCCTGGGCGATCTCACGCGCGCCTGGCTGGGTGATCCATCCACCGCGCTGATCGCGGTCATCGTGGCCTGGTGCTGGCAGCAGACCGCGCTCAGCCTGATCCTGTACCTGGCCGCCCTCACGACGGTGCCCAAGGATCTCCTTGAGGCGGCCGCCATCGATGGTGCCAGCTGGTGGCAGCAGTTCCGACGCATCATCGTGCCGTTGCTGCGCCCCGCCTCCGTGGTGGTCATCACGCTGGCGGTCATCAACACGCTCAAGGGCTTCGACATCGTCTTCACCCTGACCAAGGGCGGGCCGTTCCACATGTCGGACAACCTGGCCATGTTCATGTACTCGGAGACGTTCTTCAAGTACCAGCTGGGCTACGGCGCGGCCATCGCGACGGCCCTCTTCGGCCTGGCCATCATCGTGGTCGTCATCTACTTCCGGCAGGCTCGCGCATCGGAGCGGCTGTATGGCTAGCGCCGCACCGGCCGTTCACGAGGAGACCCGACGGGCACGACCGCTGAGCCGGTCGATGCTGTTGCACGGGTTCATCCTGGCCATCCTCGTCATCTACGCGGCGCCCCTGATCGGCGTGGTGCTGACGTCGCTGCAGTCGAACGCGGAGATCGCCGCCCGCGGTGTGTGGCATATCCCCGAGTCAGCGTCCTTCGAGAACTTCCTCGACGTCTGGGGCAACACCTCCACGCCGCGCTACCTGCTCAACAGCTTCATGGTGACCATCCCGGCCACGTTCCTGTCGGTCCTCGGGGGCGTCCTGCTGGGTTACGTCTTCAGCCAGTTCCGGTTCCCCGCTGCGGAGCTGCTGTTCCTGGTCGTCATCGCGGGCATGTTCTTCCCGCCACAGGCCATGCTGATCCCGCTCTTCCGGCTCTTCAACTCGCCCATCGAGCTGTTCGGCTTCCAGATCCTGCCGACGCTCTACGACACGGTCTACCCGATGATCAT
Organism: uncultured Chloroflexia bacterium; assembly: GCA_963778955.1. GTDB lineage: Bacteria > Chloroflexota > Limnocylindria > Limnocylindrales > CSP1-4 > JAFMJV01. The sequence continues at coordinate 760,111 of CAVZWI010000001.1, read as the reverse complement.
CATCCACATGAGCCTGGGCCTGGCCATCACCACGTTGCTGATGCGCAACTTCATGTCCGCCTTGCCATCGAGCATCCGCGAGGCCGCCATCGTCGATGGCGCGGGTGAATGGTCGGTCCTGTTCCGCGTGGTGCTTCCGCTGACGCTGCCGGCGCTGGCGGTGTTGGCCACCCTCCAATTCACCTGGATCTGGAATGACTTCCTGTGGCCGCTGGTGCTGACCCGGTCGGACGAGTCCAAGACCATCATGGCCGGCATCAGCGCGCTGAAGGGCCAGTACAACGTGGCCTGGGCCAGCCAGGCAGCCATGGCCGTCATCGCCAGCATCCCCACCGTCGTCATCTTCATCGTCTTCCAGCGCTACTTCATCGCCGGCCTGACGCTGGGTTCGGTCAAGGAATAGGGCGCTCGCGAACCAAACCATCAGAAGCTCAAGGGAGGGATCGTCCACGTGACCGCAGCTGTCGAACGACTGAGGGTGGCCATCATCGGCCCCGGCCGCATCAGCGATCTGCACGCCATCGAGTACGTCAACTCGGAGTTCACCGACATCGTGGCGGTCTGCAAGCCGGACACGGAAGGCGCCCTGGCGCGTGCCCGCTCGTGGGGCATCGAACCGGAGAAGGTCTACGCTGACTGGCGCGACTGCCTGGCTGACGATTCGATCGACGCCTTCGAGGTGCTCCTCCCACACCACATGCACATGGAGGTGGCGTTGGCGGCCATCGAGACGGGCAAGCACCTCTCGACGCAGAAGCCGGTGGGCTTCACGGTGGCCGAGTGCTCGCGCTTCGTGGCGGCCGCAGCCGAGGCCGAGAAGCGCGGCCAAGTGGTGCGAGTCTTCGAGAACTTCCTCTTCTACCCGCCGGTCTCGCGACTCGTGGAGTTGGTGCGACAGGGCGACATCGGCGAGGTGCTCTCGGTGCGCCAGATCGAGCCGCTCCGGCAACCCCGCCTGTGGCTGGGATGTGCCCGACCGGGCCGCCGCCTGGCGCTTCGACATCGAGCAGAACGGTGGCGGCCCGCTGGTCTTCGACGACGGCCTGCACAAGTTCAGCATCTTCTGGGCGCTGCTGGGCGTGGCCGACGAGGTGCACGCCTGGATCGGCTCCACGCCGGTAGAGGGTGGCGCGCTCGATTCGCCATCGGTGGTGTCACTGCGCTGGGCCTCTGGCGCCATGGGCGCGCTGGAGGTCGTCAACGCACCGGAGCTGCAGGTGCAGTCGCTCTTCTACTCGCAGGATGACCGTGTCGAGGTCACCGGGTCACGCGGTGTGGCGTGGGTCAACCGCGGCCACGGCAAGATCCAGGAGCTGCCCTCGCTGCAGGTCTATCGCGACGGCGTCACCCGCGACTACGAGGACATCGCTTCCGAGTGGGATGAATCCTTCATCCTGGCCACGCGCGACTTCATCGAGGCCGTGCGTGAGGGACGCTCATCGTTGCTGACCGCCGACGAGCATCGACAGGTGCTCTCGACCGCGCTGGCGGCGCAGATCTCGGGGCGCGAGGATCGTGTCGTGCGTCCAGTGGACGTGCCGTAACTCGGGGCGCGCCGACCAAGGATCGACCACCGTCCCAGAGGGAACTCGGCAAGCAGCAGCCGCATCCAGCCGGATTCCCAGATAGAGCGACCAGATGGCCCGCTCCAAGCCACTTGGAGTGCCCGCCTGTCGCTCCAGCAGTCAAACGGACCTCGTGACGTGGCCTCCGCACGCTTATCGGACCGAGCATCCGCCGCCAGTGCCACCCTGCCGGCACTCCCGTCACCGTCACCCGCCCCGAAGACGGCCAAATCCGGCTCTGCAGTTCGCTCTATGTGGGATTCCTGCCGACTGGCTCCGCGGCTGGGGCAAGCCGCACCTTCCGACACGCGAGGCCGCGCTACAGACGAGCCCCCAGTGCCTCTCGTAACTCGCCGTCGGCGATGGTGGGGATGTCCAGCGCCGCAGCCGCCGCCGGATGCGTGATGGCCGGCAGCAGGATGTCGTCGGGAAGACGCTGGATCGATCTCGCCCATGGACCGGTGCGCCGCCTCGGAGATGACCCCCAGTTTGCCACGCGAGGATCCGCTGCGGCTCCTCCCGGGCGATCGGATAGCCGCGGCCGCGCTCATCGGTGAAGAGCTGGTCGAAGAGCAGGCTCAGGTTCTCTTCACTGGCCCAGCCCCAGCCCTGGTTCAGCGCAAGCGAGATGACGTTGCCGGCATTGATGCGTGCCCACAGCAGCGCGTCGAGTGGCGTCAACAGGTGGCCACAAACCACTCCCGGATACTGCACCACCGCGTTCATGTAGCCCTGCCCCGTGCCGCAGCCGCCGATGACCATGTCGACGCGATCGGCCGCCAACAGCAAGGCGGAGATCAGTCCTGTGTGGATGTACTGGAGCTCGGGGTCCTCGCCCGGCTCGGCCATGCCGGCGTTGACGACATCGAGGCCGCGCCCGTCGAGAGCAGAGATGATGAACGGGTGCTTCTGGACTGCGCTGGTCTCGTTGACCACGGCGACACGCATCGATGAGGCTCCTTCTGCGGCACCACGGACATGATCGAATCAGGCGCCGATGAGTCGAGCATAGCGCGGTGCTAGGCTCGACCGACGATGTCCGACTCAAACAACAATGCCGGCGACACGCACTGGCCCGACTACTACGAGATCACAGCCGAGCGTCCTTCCTGGACCACGACGCAGCAGGCGGCCGAATCGTTCGGCGACCACCCCACCGACGGACCGCGCCTGGCGGTCGACCTGGGCTGTGGCGCCGGCCGTGATACGCGCGAGCTGCTGCGACGCGGCTGGCGGGTGATCGCCACCGACATGACGCCGGAGGGCATCGAGACGCTGCGGCGCCTGACGCCGACCGAAGACCAGGCGCGACTCCAGACCCACGTCTCAGACCTCGCCGTGTTCCAGATCCCGGCCTGCGATCTGGTCAACGCCAACCTCATCCTGCCCTTCCTGCCGGCGGACGACTACGCCGCGGTCTGGAGCCGCATCCGAGGCGCCCTCCCAGTCGGGGGTCGCTTCAGCGGCATGCTCTTCGGCGACAGGGACCAGTCGGCCGATGAGCCGGGCATGACCTGCCCCTCCCCCGACGTCATTCGTGACTACCTCGATGGCTTCGCGATCGAGCACTGGAACGAGAAGGAGGAGGACGGCCCGACGGCATTGGGCGATCCGCACCACTTCCACCTCATCGAGGTCGTGGCCGTCCGCCGCGGCTAGCATCCGTTCGCCAACGTGATGTATGATTCATACATCATGAAGCGAACCCAGATCTACCTCGATGAGGACCATGATCGCCGGCTGGCTGTGCGCGCTCGGTCGGCTGGTGTCAGCAAGTCCACGCTGATCCGGGAAGCCCTGGCGGAGTACCTCGATCCGGCGTCGGACCACGAGGCGAGGCTGATTTGCTTCAGCGCCGCGCTCGATGAGATGGCTCACACGCCCGCCCAACTGCCGCCCGGCCGAGAGTATGTCGAGACGCTGCGCACGGCCGACCGTGCTCGCGAGGATGCCCTCGACGAGCGCCGGCCGTGAGCGTCGTTCTCGATACCTCGGTCGTCATCGACATGCTGCGTGGCTATGAGCCCGCGCTCGCCTATGGTCGCTCGCTGTCGGAGCCGCCGTTCTGCTCGGAGATCGTACGGGTGGAGGTGGTCCGCGGCCTTCGGAGTTCGGAGCGCACCACAGCCGACCACCTGTTCGCGGCGATCAGCTGGGTCGTCATCGATGAGGCTGTCGCCAGGCGGGCGGGGGAGCTGGGCCGGCAGTGGCGGCGGAGCCACCGCGGCATCGGTAGCGCCGACCTGGTCGTGGCTGCCACGGCGCTGCAACTGGACGCGGGACTGGCCACGCTCAACGTCAAGCACTTCCCGATGTTCAAGGACCTCACGGCGCCCTACCCGGCGTAGGCCACGAACGATGAGCGCGTCGGGTAGCATTCGGTCGATGTCCGACCTCATCCCCGCAGGTCCCGCGCAGCCCCTGCCGACAGCGGCGCGCATCGCGCTCGCCGATGACCTTCCCAGCCTCGAGGAGCTGTTCCTCTTCGCGCGCGAGGCGGAACTGCGCGTGCGGACGCTGCGCATGACCATCGAGGAGCGCGTGGTCACGGCCAAGGGCGAAGAGCACATCGTCCACGAGGTCCAACTCCGGCATCCCGGACAGGCTCGCGTCACCAGCCGGCGCGACTCCGGCACGCCCCTTCGCGACTACGAGATCTGGCTCGGCGACGGCGAGACCATCACCAGCTACTCGCCGGCCCACAAGACGGCCAGCGTTCGCAAGCGGCGGGACCGGGTCGTGGGCTCGGATGATCCCGGGCTGCCGGCCTATGCGCGCGGCTACGCGCCGCTCACCCGACTTCCCGCTGGCAGCCTGGCCGATGCCTTCATCCACCCCCACGGGCTCTTCCGCAACGTGCTCGTCACGGGCCCGCTGGCCATCGTCGGCGTTCGGCCGGTCGCAGATCGAGAAGCCGTCGTGGTGCGATCCCAGCACCCACGCGGCGCCAAGGTGCTCGTCGATCGCCCCGACCGGATCTTGGAGGTCGGCATCGGCCGCGACAGCGGCTTCGTCCTGCTGTTGATCGAACGCATCGCCGACGCCGTCACGCGCCATGCAGAGGTGACCTCGCTCGCGATCGACCCGGTGCTCCCCGATTCCGCCTTCGAGCTGCGCCTTCCGGCGGACGTGCGGAGGGTCTACTGAGTCACCCGCTCCAGGGCCACCCGCTCGAGCGTGACCCGGGGGAACCTAGCATGAACGACGTGTCTCCGCGGACTCGCTGCGATTGGGCCGGGGACGATCCACACATGGTCGCCTACCACGACCTGGAGTGGGGTCGGCCAGTGCATGATGAACGCCAACTCTTCGAGATGCTCTGCCTGGAAGGGGCACAGGCCGGCCTGGCGTGGTCCACGATCTTGCACCGCCGCGACGGATATCGAGAGGCCTACGAGGGCTTCGATGCCGAGCGCATCGCAACCTACGACGAGCAACGACAGGCGCAGCTGCTGACGGACGCCCGCATCATCCGCAACAAGGCCAAGGTGCGTGCATTCCGTGACAATGCCGCGGCCACGCTGCGGATCCGACATGAGGGCGGCGGGCTCGCCGCGTACCTGTGGGACTTCGTGGGCGGTGAGCCGATCGTCAACCGGTTCGCCTCAGCCGCCGACGTGCCCACCACCACCCCAACCGCCGAGGAACTCTCGCATGATCTGCGTCGACGAGGTTTTCGAATTCGTCGGCCCCGTCATCGTCTATGCCTTCATGCAGTCGGTCGGTCTGGTCAACGACCACCTCGTCGGCTGCTTCTGCCACCCCGACCGCCTGGACAGCCCGAACACCCGGCAGACTCATCCATCCGGACGGCGCCGACGCCGGTAGGATGCCCCTAGCAGTCCAACCCGCCACTGATCAAGCGAGCGCGGAGCACACCGGGGCCGGCGATGGGCAAGAAGTCCAGGGGCAAGGACAAGGCCAGCAAGAAGGAGCGCAAGAAGGCGCTGCGCAGCGCGGCCGCCGCAGGCACGGACGCACCGATGGCCGAAGCGGAGGGCGCCGGAGCCGATGCCGCTATCCGTCCGGGCGACACGCGTGCGACCCGCTCAAGGGGCGATGTGCGCGCCACAGAGCTTGCCGCCCGCCTGGCCGGCCTCTCCACCGTCATGCAACGTCACCTGGCCCGTGCCGATGCCGGGGATGGCCTGACCCGGGCGCGACTCTCGGCACTGGGGTTGCTGGTCATGGGCGGACCACGGACGCTGGGGGCGCTGGCCGCCGCCGAGCATGTTCGGCCCCCGACGATGACACGCCTGGTCCACGCGATGGAGGCAGACGGCCTGGTGACACGTGCGCCCAACCCTGACGACAGGCGCTCCACCGTCATCCGCGCGACCGCGGAGGGTGAGGAGCGACTGGAGCTGGGACGCGGCCGACAGATCGCGCCACTGGCGGCAGCCATCGTCGATCTCGACCGCGCCGAGCGCGCCCAGCTCGAAGTCGCCGCCGACCTGCTTGGCCGCCTGCTCCGCTCGTCTGCCTGGGAGCCGGCCGAAACGGCCGAGTGACTGCCCGACGCGTCGGGCCGACCGGCGCCACCACCGAGCCGCCGTCCCAACGAACGGGGTCGCTGGTGTGGCTGGCGCTCATCGTGGCCCTCCTGGGCTTGCTCGGACCGGGCACGCCTCTCCCAGTCGCTGTCCTCTCGCTCATCGCGGTCGCAGTGACCCTGGTGGTCTCGCTGCGCTGGCAGGTCGGCGGGGCCGCGGCGATCGTCCTGGTGACGATCGGGATCGCGCTGCGTCTGGTGCCACCCGGTGGCTACAGCGACGTCCTTGCCGTGACCGAGGCGGCTATCCGCGAGATGCTGAGCGGAGGCAACCCGTATGGCCACGGGTATGCGGAATCCTTCCCTGCCGGCGCGCCGTTCGCCTACGGGCCGGTCGCGCTGCTGTGGTACCTGCCCAGCCTGGAAGACCCTCCGGTCATGGAATCCCTCGCCTCCATGGTGGTGCTGGGGCTGCTGGCGTTCCGGGGTCGGCTGCTGGGCTTGGCGATCTATGCGGTGACGCCAGCACTGGTGGTCTCGGCCACCGACGGCTCCAACGACACCACCGCTGGCCTGCTCATCCTGATCAGCCTCCTGGTCGCGGTCCGCAAGCCCGTGGCAGGAGCGGTCCTGTTGGCCATCGCCACGGCATTCAAGCCATACGCCCTTGCCTGGCTGCCGGGCTTGCTCGGCTACGCCGGCGCGATCGGTCCGCTGCTCGCCTTCGTGGCGGCCTCCGCCCTGCTGTGGCTGCCGGCCCTGCTGGCCTGGGGTCCCGACTCGCTGTGGTGGTCGTTCCGGCGTGCCGACGAGGTCCATGCGCAGCCGTATTACTCATTGGCCTACGCGTTGGGCAGCCCCGAGGCCATCCCCAAGTCTGCCTGGGGCGCGCTACGCATCGCCATCGGTGGCCTGCTCGCCGTGGGCAGCCTGCTGTGGGTCCGCTCGGCGACAGCGTTGGTGATCGCCGGCACGCTGGTCTTCGGCGCCACGCTCTTCCTGGGCTGGTGGGGCACCTTCGCCTACGTGGCTGCCGTCGCGCCGGTCCTATGCTGGCATCTCGATGACTGGCTGGGCCTGGGCCGCGACCACGTCCGCTGGCCGGGCGACCCGGTGCGTGCCGTCACCACCTGGGTCGATGACCGTTGGCCCGTGAGGGGTGGACGTCATGGCAGCGTCATAGACCCGAAGGCAAGCGGCCGGTAAAATCAGGCGCAGTCCGAGCCTGCCAGTACGGGAAGTGAAGACGCGTGATCCACTCCGGTCGCCGAATCGGGTCACGCCGAGCAATGGCGAGCCCGATCCCGTGTCGAAGCACCACGCCTGGTGGCACGGAGGGCACATGTCGGCTTTGGGGATCGGCCTGCTGATCATCGCGCATATCGCGGACTACACCACGTTCCTCCTGATGGTCGGCCGCCGAGGGCTGGGCACCGAGTTGAACCCGTTGGTCGCCACCATCGTCGAGGACTACGGCCTGGCACTCCTGACGGTCGCCAAGTTCGCCACCGTGCTGCTGGTGGCGGCGGTCTTCCTCGTGGTGGGTCGGACCCGTCCGCGCGTGGCCACTGCCGTCCTCGCCTTCGGCATCCTCATCGGCGGACTCGGAGCGTACTCCAACATCATCACCATCTGACAGGTCCACACACGTCAGAGCGGTCGGCGGGGGCTCAATCCCGGCGGTCGAAGAGCTCCGGTCCCAGCCTGTCCACGTCGAGTTCCGGCCGCGCCGAACGCACCCAGTCGCGCAGCGCCCACAGCGTGGTGTTGAAGCCAAGGCCGTCCCAGGGGATGGCCTCGACGGCGAAGGGGCGCACCTCCAGTGACTCGGGCGTGGGCTGCATCTCCCCGCCGACGATGGCGGCCTCGTAGGCGATGACCACCACGGCTGCCTGCGGCCGCGAGTAGATGCCCACGATGCGGGTCGGCTCCACCACCAGGCAGGTCTCTTCCAGCGTCTCGCGAACGGCCCCCTGGATGACCGTCTCATCCGATTCGAGGAAACCGCCGGGCTGCGCCCAGGTGCCGATGCCGGGCGGGATGGCGCGACGGATGAGCACCAGCTCGCCGGCGCCGGTGACCGGCAATGTCGTCACCACCACGCGTGGATTGACGTAGGTGACATAGCCACAGGCCGCACAGCGATGACGAAGGCGGTCCTCGCCCTCGACGGGACCGAAGGTCAGCGCACCGCCACAGCGAGAGCAGTTGTGCAGCGCCGGCCCCAGCCACTCCGGGGCTCCGTTGGCGAATCCTTGGACCGGCAGGCGCGCGCCGGGATCATCGAGTCGTGTCATGGCATCAAGCCAGCAGAACGATGAGCATGATGGCGCCCACGACCACTAGGGACAGCGCCAGCACGACAGCCCAAACGATGCGGAACCTGGCACGTCCCTGGTCGACGGAGCGCCAGGCACCGACCGAGCGCCAGACGCGCACCAGGGCATCGGCGGTGACAGCCAACAGGAAGGAGCCGCCGATCAGTACGGGGATCTTGACCCAGAGCGAGGACATGGGCGTGCCCAATTCCAGTGCCCCGATGGCGATGACGCCGCAGACGAGCACCACGATCGAGAGGTAGATGAAGCTGTCCTGCAGCGGCGTGGGCTTCAGCTCGGGAACGCGTTGCGGCAGCAACGGCCGGCCGTGCACGTCCATCGGCTGCGGTCGCTCCTGGCGATCGAGCTGCTGTACACCATCCACCGGCTGGTCCTCGCGCATCCACCACCCCCGTAGCGCTACTGTCCCTGTGCCTTGGTAAAGCCGGTCTCACCCTCGATGATGCGCAGCTTCTGCACGTGTGCCCAGGTCATACGTTCGCCGATGCGAGCCAGCAGCCGCAGGATGGCCGCGTCATCGACGGTGCCACCCTCCTCTGCCGCCACGAAACGGCAGCGCCACCAGGCGACCGTGTCGGTGTGCGGGTTGCCCGAGGGGTAGACGACCGTGCCGCGGGCAGACATGAGCAACAGTCTGAACTCCGGCCCGGCGGCCTCGTCCAGGGCCTTGCCTACCGGTTGCGGATCCCCGTCCATCTCGGTGTAGACGTCGACACCCAGCAACTGCGTGTCGGCCGGATCCACCGGTCGCGCCGGCCATCGGTGGAGCGGCTCCGGGGCCACCGCGGGTGGGTTGGCCTTGGAGGGATAGCGGGTCACGGGCGCGCGACCCAGGTTGGCGATGATGGCGTCGGCGAAGCCGGACGTGGAGGTGGCCTGCTCCACGTCGCCGGCCTGGCGAGCCACGTCGAGGGTCACGGCGGCCCCTTCCTCGAGGGTGACGAAGACGGCGTCCTCGATCATCTGGGCAGCTTCAGCCTCACCCAGGTGCTTGAGCATCAGCACCGAGCTCAGGATGAGTGCGGTGGGGTTGATGACGTTCTTGCCGGCGTACTTGGGGGCCGAGCCGTGGACCGCCTCGAAGATGGCCACCTCGTCTCCGAAATTGCCCGACGAGGCGAAGCCCAGGCCGCCGACGAGCCCGGAGGCGAGGTCGCTGATGATGTCGCCGGCGAGGTTGGTGGTGACGATGATGTCGAACTGCGCGGGGTCCTTGGCCATCTGATGGGCGACGTTGTCGATGATGAGGTGCTGGGGCTCGATCTCCGGGTACTCCGGCGCCATCTCCTCGAAGACGCGTTGGAAGAGACCCTCGGTCAGCTTCAGGATGTTCGACTTGGTCGCGCAGGTGACCTTGCGGCGACCCTCTCGACGCGCCAGCTCGAAGGCGTAACGGATGATCTTCTCCGAGCCGCGCCGGGTGATGATCTTGAGGGCGATGGCCACGTCGCGCGAGTCCATGTACTCGATGCCACCGTACAGGTCCTCGATGTTCTCGCGCACCACGATGAAGTCGATGCCCTCGCCGTCGTAGCGCGTGGGCACCCCGGGGATCTGTCGGGCCGGGCGCAGGTTGGCGTACGTCTCGAACTGCTTGCGCAGCGTCACGTTGGCCGACTTCTCGCCGAAGCCCACCGGGGTCGCCAGGGGCCCCTTGAGTGCGACGCCGGTGCGGGCGATGGAATTGGCCGTCTCGCGCGGGACGCCCGAGCTGTCACCGGCGCGAAAGACGGCCTCACCGGCGATGGCCTCCTCCCACTCGATGGCGACGCCGGCCGCCTCGATGACACGGCGCGTGGCCGCGGTGATCTCGGGTCCCACCCCGTCGCCGGGGATGAGGGTGACGCGGTGGCTCATGCTTCCTCCGAGGATGATCGTTGATGCGGGCTAGCCGTACGTGCGAGGTGGTCCCACTTGCGAGCTGGTCGTTCATGGTCGCGAACACCGTCACGGTCTGCGCGGGTGCGATGCTGCTGATGGGCCACAGCGAATGCTACACGGGCCTCAGCTCCTGCACGTCAGTATCCTCGATGGCCGGCAGCCCCGAGGGTGGCGGGGCGTCGGCGGCGGCCGGCGTCGCGGCCTCTTCGTCTCGCCGTCGATCGTCGGTCATGAGCCCTGCCCTCCGGCGGGGCCACCTTCGTCTGCCACCTCGATGTCGCGGTTCTCCCTGCGGAACGCCTTGACCGCCTCGGTCACCGACGGATACAGGTGGCCCTGGTCGATGATCTCGAGCAGACCGTAGCGCACGATGGCGTCACGCACCTCGGACTGCAGCTCGGCGAACGCGAGGTGGATGCCAGCCGCGTTCAGCTCCAGGTCCAGGTCGGCCAGGACGGAGCCTGCCGTCGTGTCGATGTCAGTGATGGGCTCCGCTGCCACCAGGACCCACGCGGGAGGCGGGTCGGAGTCCTTGACGAGCTGCCGGATGCGGTCGCGGAACACCGTGGCGTTGGCGAAGAACAGTGGTGCCGCCCAGCGCACGATGAGCAGCCCGGGCACGGTCTCCGCGTCCGGATAGCGCTGCAGATCGTGATAGCCGGGGACGCCTGCGGGCTTGCCCAGGATCGTGGAGTATGGCTGCCACGCCCGCTTGAAGATGTAGCCCACCGATAGCACGACGGCCACGACGATGCCCTCCAGGACACCCAGGATGGCCACGCCCCCTGCACAAGCGACGGCGAGCGCGAACTCCGTCCGCCGGACCTGCGCCAGCCGACGCAGCTCTGCCACATCGAAGAGGCTGATGGAGGCAGCGATGACCACCGCGGCGAGTACCGGCTGCGGCATGTCCTGGACCAGGCCGGGCACCAACACGAGCATCGCCAGCACGAGTGCGGCGGCCAACAGGCCGGTGAGCTGAGTCTTGGCTCCCGACTGGACGGCGACCGCGGTGCGCGAGCTGCTGGTGCTGACCGGGAAGCCTGAGAAGAGGCCCGCCGCGAGGTTGGCCGAGCCGATGCCGGCCAGCTCCTGGTTCCCGTCCACCTCGTAGCCGGCCCGTCTGGCGAACCCGCCCGACGTCGAGATCGTGTCGCCCACCGCCACCAGCGAGATGCCCACCGCGGAAGCGAACAGGATGGGGATGTCCGCGAGGTCCGCCTGTGGCAGCGACGGCACTGGGAAGCCTTGCGGCAGGACCCCGATGACGTCCACGCCCTTCGCGGCAAGGTCGAGGATGATCGATAGCGCGATGGCCAAGACCACCGCGATCAGGATCCCAGGTGTACGCGGCGACAGCCGCTTGAGGGCGAGGATGATGGCCAGGCTCAGCATCCCGATGGCCAGGGCCCAGCTGTTGGTGTCGCCCGCGGCGATACCATCGATGAACGCCCGCGCTTCGCCGAACAGGCCGCTGGCATCGGTTGAGAAACCGAAGAGCTTGGGCAGCTGGCCGATGAAGATGACCACCGCCAGACCCGCCAGGTAGCCCGTGCGGACCGGGTTGGAGAGCAGGTCGGCGACGAAACCCAGTCGACCCAGGCCGGCCCCGACGCAGACCAGGCCGACCATCAGTGCCAGCATGCCCGCAAGCGCGACGGCAGCCTCGTCGTTGCCTGCCGCGAGGGGCAGGATAGTCGCGGCGATCATGGGTCCGAGTGACGAGTCGGGCCCCAGCACCAGGATGGGAGACGGTCCCACGAACGCATACGCGAGGAGGCACATGACGGTCGTGTAGAGGCCCGTGATGGCGGGCAGCCCGGCCAGCTCCGCGTAGGCCATGCCCTGCGGGACCAGGAGGGTCACCAGCACCACCCCGGCGATCAGGTCGCGCGACAACCATGATCGCTGGTAGGTCCGCAGCGCCCGCACGCCGGGCATCCAGTGCTCGACCCGGGACAGGGTCGTGGGGGCAGTCACGCTCTGCGGACCCTGACGAGGCAATCGGTCACGTGATCGAGGAAGTTGGACACGTGACCCGTGGCGCCACGCAGGAGGTCCGAGCCGTCTCGCTCATCCACGGGACGTGAACCCCTCCCGCGCTCGGGATGGGGTCAGAAGGGCGTGGGGATGTACTTGACGGGCAAACTCGGATCCTGGTACCCCGCGGGCCTCTGGCGCTTGGGGAGCTTGACGTCACGCGGCTTGAGCGGCTCGTAGGGTACGACGCCCAACAGATGGCTGATGATGTTGAGCCGCCCGCGTTCCTTGTCGTCGGTGTGGGCGACATACCACGGCGCCCACGGGGAGTCGGACGCGGCCAGCATGGCATCGCGGGCTCTCGAGTAGTCGAACCAGCGGCTGTATGACTTGAGGTCCATGTCGGTCAGCTTCCAGACCTTGCGCGGGTCGTTGATGCGGTCTTCGAGCCTGCGCGTCTGCTCGTCTGGGCTGACCTCCAGCCAGTACTTGATGAGGATGATCCCGGATTCGACCATGGATCTTCTCGACGGCTGGGACCTGCTCGAGGAAACGCTCCGTCTGTTCGGGCGTGCAGAAGCCCATCACCCGCTCGACGCCGGCGCGGTTGTACCAGCTGCGGTCGAAGATCGACGACCTCACCGGCCGCCGGGAAGTGCTCGATATAGCGCTGGACGTACATCTGTGAGCGCTCACGTTCGGTCGGCGCAGCAAGGGCCACGACCTTGAACACGCGGGGGCTGACCCGTTCGGTGATGCGCTTGATCGTGCCGCCCTTGCCGGCGGTGTCACGACCCTCGAATACGATGCAGACCTTGGCACCGGTCGCCTTGACCCACTCCTGCATGGCCACGAGTTCGCCCTGGAGACGTCGCATCTCGCGCTCATACACCTTGCGCCCCATCCTGGCCGGCCTTCCATCAGCTGCCGCTGGGGCCTGGTTGCCAGGCGTGACCTCGGCCTGCTCCTTGTTGGCCCGCTTGCCCTTCTTCTTGCCCACGCTCGCTACCTCCTTGTTGATGGAACCGATCAGGCTGCGGCCGGGGTGGCCGGAGCTGCTGCACTGGGGGCCGCCTCGTCGACCGTCCGGACCTTGAGGAGCTTGCGGACCTCCTCGATGACGAGGATCGAGAGCGGCACGACCAAGCAGATGGCCCACTGGTCGGCGGTCAGGCTCGTGGTCCCCAACAGCCGCTGGAGGAAGCCGAACTCGACGGCGAGGATGATGGTCAGCACCGACAGGCCCGTCGCCATCAGCAGCGGGCGGTTGGCCAGGATGGATCCACCGAAGAGGAATCGATCCTGGTCCGCGGTCTCAAGGGAATGGAGCAGCCGGAAGAGCGCGAAGGTGGTGACGCCCATGGTGCGCGCGACGACGTCGCCGTAGCTGTCGTTCCCCCACCAGAGGATGCCCAGGGTGCCCGCGGCCATGACGAGCCCGACGAACACCAGCCAGCGCGTGAGCGGCCCGGGCATGATCTGCTGCGCCTTGGGTCGCGGCGGGACCTGCATCAGGCCCTCTCGCGGCTTGCCGTAGCCCAGCCCGAGTCCCTGGAAGACGTTGACGGTGAAGTTGAGCCACATCGTCTGGAGTGGCAGGAAGGGGATGCCGCCGAGGATGTTGAGAAGCGATGCACCGAGGAACGTGCCGATGAAGGCGAAGAGTCCGGCCATCTGGAAACGGATGAAGCGAAGGAGGTTGTCGTAGACCGCTCGCCCGAGGCCGACCGCCTTGACGATGGTCCCGAAGTCATCGTCGGTGAGGATCATGACGGCGGCCTGCTTGGAGACCTCCGTCCCGGTGATGCCCATGGCGATGCCGATATCTGCCGTCTTCAGGGCCGGTGCGTCATTCACACCGTCGCCGGTCATGGCCACGACATGGTCCTTCTTGCGCAGGATATCCACGAGGTGGACCTTGTCCTCGGGCGAGACGCGCGCGATGACGCCGATGCCATCGATCTGGGCGATAGCCTCGTCGTCACTCATGGCTCGGAACTCGGCACCGGTGATGGCGCGACCCTCGATGCCCAGCTGGCGAGCGATGGCCTCCGCCGTGACAGCGTGGTCGCCGGTGATCATGCGCACCTGGATGCCGGCCTGATGGGCCATGGCGATGGCGGCCTTGGCAGCCGGCCGGGGCGGGTCGACGATGCCGACCATGGCCAGGAGCGTGAGCCCGTCGATGGCGGACAGCAGATCGGCGTCCGGGTCGAAGGTGGCGGTGTCGAAGTCCTTCTGGCCGGTCGCCATGACGCGCAGACCCATGCTGCCGAGCCGATCGTTCTCAGCAAGGTAGGCGTCATGTAACTGCGCCACCGGGACCTCGCCACCATCAGGACCATGTGCGCTCGCGGCGCGTGCCAGGAGCTGGTCGGGGGCACCCTTGACGTAGCCGCGGATGACCTCCTTGCCGTTGTCATCCTGCATCGCATGGAAGGTGGCCATCATCTTGTAGGCGGCATCGAATGGCAGTGTCGCGACGCGCGGGTACTGCTCGCGGGTGAGTGACGGATCGACACCACCCTTGGCAGCGAGGACGACGAGCGCACCCTCGGTCGGATCGCCGACCAGCTCACCGCCGCGGACCTCTGCGTCGGCACACAGGGCCATCGGCAGCAGGTACCGCTCGAGTGGGACATCGGGCTGGCCGCCGGTGTGGGCGATCTGGCCGCTGGTCGAGTAACCATCGCCGGAGATCGTGTAGCGGCGTCCCGGGATAGCCATCTGGGTAGCCGTCATCTGGTTGAGCGTAAGCGTGCCGGTCTTGTCGGAGTTGAGCGCGGAGGTGGAGCCGAGCGTCTCGACCGAGCGGAGGCGCTTCATGATGGCGCCGGCCTCGGCGAGCATCTGCGAGCCTTTCGAGAGGATGGCCGTGACGACGGCGGGGAGGGCCGTGGGGATGGCCGCGACGGCGAAGGCGACCGCGCTCAGGAACAGCTCCTGTGGCTGGACGTTGCGGTACATGCCGAGCAGGATCGAGACGACCAGGGCGATGCCGGCGATGATGATGATCTGGTTGGTGAGCCTGTCCAGCTGCTTGGTCAGCGGGGTCTTCTCGACGGCCGTGGCCCCGAGCATGCCGCTGATGTGGCCGACCTCGGTGGCCATGCCCGTGGTCACCACCAGGATGGTGCCGGCGCCGCGCGTCACCTGGCAATTCATGAAGGCCATGTCGATGCGGTCCCCGAGGGCCGCGTCGGCCGCGACCGCTTCCACCTGCTTGGGGGTCGGGATGCTCTCGCCGGTGAGCGCGGATTCATCGATCTCCAAGGTGGCCGCGGAGAGGATGCGCGCGTCGGCCGGGACCAGGTCGCCGGCCTCGATATTGACGATGTCGCCCGGGACCAGCTGCTCCATCGGGATCTCGACCAGGTCGCCGTCGCGACGGACCTTGGCCTTGACCACCATCATGCTCTGGAGCGCGTCTGCGCTGGCCTCGGCCTTGCCCTCCTGGTTCATCGCCATCCAGGCGTTGAAGAGCGTCAGCAGGATGAGGAAGACGCCCGTGTAGAACTGGCCGGGCAGGAAGAGGCAGACGGCACCCGCGACAAGGAGCACGATCTGCATCGGGTCCTTGTACTGGCCGGTGAAGACCTGCAGGCGCGATGCCTTCTTGGCCTCATCGAAGCGGTTGGCCCCGTACTTGGTACGACGGGCGTCGGCCTCCGCCGACGAGAGGCCGGCGACTGGGTCGACATCCAGGCGGCTCGCCACCTGGTCAGGTGCGAGCGAGTACCAATCCACCGTCTCCCCCGCCAGCTGGGAAGGGATCGCTGGCGTGCTCGATACGGTCATGACGGAATCTCCATGGTCGATCTCCCGCTCCCTGCTCTTCTAGGCGACATCGTGCTGGCTGCAAGGCCTGTCTGAGACACGGCCGGCGGCGAACAGGCTGTCGATGACCCCGATGATGCCGGGATCCACGAGGTCCTGAACGGCCGGGCTGATCTCGCCCTTGAAGTGGTCGCCGGCAAAGGTCAGGGCGGCGACATCCACCGCCCCCACTGAGACTGGTGCCATGGACATGCGCGATACCTCGCTATCGGCCGGCGGTCACAAGGCCGCCGATGCTCGTGGTCAGCCGAGACCGCGGCTCCGCGACGACCTTCAAGGGTCGGTCGACAAGATACGCTATCTGTGATCCGTTCCGTCGGCATCATCCCAGCCGGATGAGGACTCGGAGCGAGCGCCGGAGCATGTCAGCGACGGGTGTGCCTACAGCCGCTCCAGCGCGGCATCGATATCGAATCCGAGGGCACGCGCGAGCGCCGGCGCGACGGCGACCGCTCGGTCGATGCCGATCGTCGGGGCCAGGGCGGTCAGCGCATCCACGATCTCATCAGCGTTGAGACCACTCTCCAGGGCGTCATTGACGCGTTGTTGCCAGATGGCATCCGATGTGCCCGTGGTGATGGTGGCGCCCAGGCGCAGCAGCGCTACGCTGCGCGCATCAAGGTCACCACTCGAATCCTGCTCAGCCGAGACGAGGTATCGGCAGTAGGCACGGTCTCCGGTCGTCAACCTGCGCAGGACTTCCTCGGTCTCGGGCATCATCGCTTCGAACTCCAGCGACGGAATGGGCGGTCTGGCTACTCAAGCATCAACGGCGACCGTCGGCATCCTCCGGTTTGGCGGAGACCGGGGATCTCATCGGGAAACGCTCCAGCAGTCCCGCCTCGACGGCGAGGTCGATGGCCTCGCCCCGGGAAGATGCTCCCAGCTTGCCGTAGACCGAGAGAGCGTGCGTCTTGACCGTGGTCGCCTTCACCCCGAGCCGTTGCCCGATCTCCTTGAACGAGAGGTAGTACGGCAGCATCGCCAGCACCCGCAACTCGGCGGCCGTCAGCGTCGAGGCGCCGGCGAGCCCGATGGGGAGAGCGGCGATGGTGGCCCGGAGTGCGGCCACCTCGGCCGGCAACACGCCCAGGTCGCGCCGGCGGTCAAGGATGGCCTCGGCCTGGGTCAGCAGGGTGCGAGCACCAGCCGGGTCGTCGATGATGAGGTGGAGCCGCGCGAAGCCAAGGAGTGCGAGCACAGAGACCGAGGGCGCAGCGACGGTCAACTGGGGGCGCAGGCCCGCAGCCCGTGCCAGGGCGAGCCGCGCCGGCTGGTATTCGCCCTCGTGTAGCGACCACTTGATGGTGGCGACACGAGCCAGGGCAGCCGACAGGTAACCATCGAACTGCCCCGCGACCCCGAACGATCGCGCTGTCTCCAACAGCTCGGCCGCGGCGACCCAGTCCTGTCGGTCCATGGCCAACAGGGCGTGGTGTCCCAGGATGCAGTAGGTCAGGCCTTCATCGCTGCGCTCCCGAGCGACCGCGAGAGCATCGACCAGGGCAGCCGCAGCGCCCTCCGTATCGCCACGGACATGCCGGGCGACGGCCAGGAGCCAGAGGGCGAAGCCGTGCCAGCGGCCGGCCGATGCCTCGAGTTCCACGGCAAGCGTGGCGTCGCGCAACATCGCATCCGCGCCGCCCTTTGCCATCGCGCACCGCAACATCGCTCGACCCGAGTCGACCGACACGGTCCCGTCGGGGGGCCGAGCCGCGAACGAGGCGCGCGAGGCACGCTCGGCGATGTCCGCCAACTGCTCGACCCCGGCGACCTCGCCCTCGGCCAGTTGCTCCCACGCACCCAGGACGGCGAGCCACGGACGCTCACGCAGCGCATCCTCGTCGAAACGCCGGAGCCAGTTGAGCACCGTGTGACGTCGGCCGGACCAGTGATAGCGAAGGAAGGACTTGCCGACCAAGGACGCCGCGAAGTCGAGGTCTCCGAAGAGGAATGCATGATCGACGGCGAGATCAAGCTCGCCACTCGCCTCGTACCAGACCGCCGCCCGGCGGTGCATCTCGCCGACGAGTTCGGGCTCGCGAGCCTGGAGCTCGGCTCGCAGGAAGTCGGCCAGGAGGGGATGGTATCGGTAGCTGCCTTCATATTCGTCAACGAGAAGGGTCGAACGCGCCAGGCTGGCCAGCATCCGGACCGAGCCGTGCTGGCCCAGGACGGCGTCGCAGAGGGGACCGTTGAGATGCTCCAGGATGGAGGTCCGGGTCATGAATGCGACCTCGCCCTGGGTCCGCACCTCGAGCAGCTCCGATCGCAGGAAGTCAGCCACGGTCGGGCGCTCGTGCGGGGAGCCCAGCGTGTCGGCATCGCCCCGTTCGTGGATCGACAGCGCCGTCAACGCCAGCAGGGCAGGCCATCCCTGCGTGTGAGTGGTCACGTGCTCGATGGCATCAGCCGACAGGCTGAGCCCGAGTTGGCGCAGCATGACTGCGGCCTCCGCGTCGTCCATGGCCAGGTCACGTGGACCAAGGTCGAGCACGAGGTCGGCCGAGCGCCAGCGCTCCAGTGGCAACTCGAGTGGGTCGCGGCTGGCGATAGCCACCCGCACGCTGTCGGGTAGGTAGGAGATGAACTCCGCCAGTGCGTCCAGCGACTCACGGTCGCGAAGCCACTGTGCGTCGTCGATCAGGATCATGGACGGGCCGGCGCCGTCCGACAGGGCGGCCAGCAAGCGTCCGACGATGGCGCGGGAGGACGCAGCACGAGACCGGATGGCGCCGAAGATCTCGATATCAAGCGGCCGACAGCGGTGGATGGCAGCCGCCAGATAGGTCAGGAATGTGACGGGGTCGTTGTCGAGCTCATCGATGGTCAGCCATGCCGGCTGCGCTTCGCCCGTGGGGACCGATTGCGCCAGGAAGCTCGACTTGCCATAGCCGGCCGGTGCGACCACGTTGACCAGCGGACGCTCAGGCGCCGTCCGGAGGCGGCGCAACAGCCGCGTCCGCGGCACCGTACCCCGTGCGTTGCGCGGGACCCGGAGCTTGGCCTCGATCAGTGCCGGCCCTCCCGATCGGGGGTCTGGCAGGAAGGTCTGGGAAGCTTCAGGGCTCACGGTCGTGCTGATCGATCGGTTCCGTGCGTGCGGTCGGTCCCTCCCGCGACACTGGGTCATCAAGGTTCCGGAACATCCATGTCAGGGTAGCGGAGAACGTGCCGATCGAGCGCTTCGAGTGGGCCGCTTCGGCGTAGCCAACAAGAGTGCCGGGCTGTTCTCGGACTTGGGACCGGATCGAGCGCCGCCTGGTCCGCGAGCGTGAGGCCGTGGGCGCGAGCGTCATCCGCGGCGGATGATGACAACGCCGCCCGGAGCGCTGACCATCTTCCTGTTCAACCGCATCGTACTGGAGCATCCATGAGTGAAAGATCGATCGACGAGCTGGGGCCTGTCGACTACCTGATCGTCGAGTTCCCGGCCGGACAGCAGAACTTCAGCGGCGAGGGCGCCGATGAACTGCTCAAGCTCCACGATGCCGGCATCATCCGGATCATGGACCTGGTCATCATGATCAAGGACGAGGATGGTTCGATCGAGGCTGGGGAACTCTCTGACATCCCCGACCTCGGAGAGTTCGCCCGCATCGAGACCGAGCTCGCGGAGACCCTGGCCGCAGACGACGTCGTGACCCTGGCCGAGGCCATGAGACCCGGCAGCGTCGCTGCTGCCCTCATCTACGAGAACACCTGGGCGGCGCCGTTCGCGTCGGCCATGCGCCGAGCCGGTGGCCAGCTCATCGCCAACGGCCGCATCCCCATCCAGGCCATCATCGCCGCCGTCGAAGCCGACGCGGCACTCGAAGCAGAAGGGGTCTGACATGCCGCTCCGACCATCCCGAGTCGCCAAGGCCGCGGTCGTCACCGCCGCCGTCAAACCCGGTCCATCGCCGGTGGCCAAGGCCGCTGTCGTGGGCGCGGCCGTCAAGCCCGGACCGTCGCCGGTGGCCAAGGCCGCTGTCGTGGGCGCCGCCGTCACACCCGGTCGCCGCCGCTTCTGACATCCCCGCCCGGATGAACAGTCACTGACAGCATCCCGGCCCTCGTTCAGGGGGCCGGGATCTTTGCCTGTCAGTCCACCCTCTCGCGACGCGCAACCGGCGCGCAACCGGCGCGGGAGGCCCGGGGTAGCCGGCACGCCTCACCAGGACTACGCTGCGGTGGTGATGGACGCACCAGCACCGGTACCGCTGCTGATCGACTGCGATACCGGCATCGACGACGCCCTGGCTCTGCTCTATGCGGCGGCCTCGCCCGATGCCGAGATGGTGGGCGTGGGCTGCGTGGCTGGCAACGTGGAGCTGCCACACATCGTGCGCAACACGCTGGCGGTGTTGGAGCTGGCCGGGCGCGACGATGTCGAAGTCGCGGCGGGGCGCGACGGCCCCATCGCACGAGCGCTGCGCACGGCGGCTGACACGCACGGACCCACGGGCCTGGGCTACGCGGCGCTGCCGGAGCCTGCGCGCGGGGCGAGTCGACGCGATGCGGCCGAGCTGATCGTCGATGCCGCCCGCGCCCGGCCCGGCGAAGTCACGCTGGTGACGCTGGGACCGCTGTCAAACGTCGCCGTGGCACTGCAACGGGAGCCCGCTCTGCCGCGTCTGCTCGGCCGGTTGGTGATGATGGTCGGCGCCTATCGCTCGCCCGGCAACACGGCACCGACCATGGAATGGAATGCCGGCGTGGACCCCGAGGCGCTCGAGCTCACCCTCAAGGGCTGGACGGCCGTGGCTGACGCGCCACGACCTGTCGCGTTCGGGCTCGATGTGACCGAGCGCGCCAAGCTGACACCTGCCCACCTGGAACGTCTGGCGCAGGCGGCTGGCGACCCCGTCGACCCCATCGTGGCTTTCGTAAACGACGCTCTGCGCTTCTACTTCGAGTTCCACAGCCGGTATGACGGCTTCTACGGCGCCTTCATCCACGATGCCCTGGTGCTGGCGGCGGCCCTCGACCCAGGCCTGGCGCGGACCCAGGCGCTGACGGTGGAGGTCGAGCTGGAGGGTCGCTGGACGACGGGAGAGACCGTCACCGACTGGCGGCGGGCGTGGGGTCGTGCGCCCAACCTGGAGGTCGCGGTGGAGGCAGATGCTGATGTCTTCTTCGAACACTTCATCGAGCGTGTCGGGGCGCTGGCAAGGGAGCGACGGTCAGTCGACTGAGGCCAGCCCTTGCAGGATGGCGTCGCGAGACTTCGGCATCTCCCACAGCTGCTCGGTGACGATCCGTGCGCCCTTGCGCGAGAGGTGGCGATGGTCACGCTGCCACTGTGGCTCCCAGGCGTCGCCGTACTCCGGGATCTCGACGATCTCGATATCGGCCGCGGCGGCGAGGCTCGCGTAGCCCGACTCCAGCTCGCTTCGCCACTCGGGGTTGCGCTCCACCAGCGCCTCGATCAACGGCGGCGAGTAGGGCACCGCCACCGGAATCACCGTCGAGCCGTGCGCACGCAGCTCATCGACCAGCGCGACGAAGTCGGCGCGCACCTGCGGGTCTTGCTCGACGCCCTCGGGAAGCTCCTCCAGCGTGGCCGCGAGCGTGCGGTCAAGACGCCTGGCTGAGGACGGCGGGCCGTTGTACCAGCCGTCTTCCAGGAGTCGCTGTCCCCGATCCTCGAAGGTCCGCGGCATCGGTTCAGCGAACGCGGCGAGAAGGCGGTCGGGGTGGCCTCGCCACCGCCACAAGGCCGACCTTTGCGACAGCTGGCAGCTGATCCGTTCGGGACCGGCCAGATCTGCGCAGCCCGTCCAGGCGAGACCCAGCTCGGATGTCGCGAACCAGTCCTGTTTCTCACCCGTGCCCCTGACGCTGCTTGGCGTCAACCCCACGATGACCGTCTGGGGCAGCAGATCGCGGCTGGCCAGCCCTTCGACGAGAACACGCTGGTCGTTGTGGCTGAGCCCGCCGATGGCCACACCTTGGACACGAATCTGGTCGCCCGTATCGTGCTCCACGAGCTCTTCGAGGACGTCCGGTACGAACGCGTTGCGGATCGACGACGTGCCGATCACGAGCACATCCGGGCGGCCGGCGCGCACCAAGTTGGCGATGGCGACATCAGCGTACTCATTGGAGGAGGGCGCTTCCGGCAGACGTCCGACACGGACGAGAGCCTGCACGCCGACCTCTGCCACCAGGGCAGGGCCGAGCAGCAGCAGAGCGGCGAAGATCACCACACCAGGCTTGAACATGCTCGATCAGAACTGCGAGTAGATGAAATCGGGTGCGCCGGTCGGAAGCAGCACGACCGCGATGGCGACGGCGATACCATACGCCAGCCAGCGACGAGCCGACCTGCGCGGCGCCGCCCGTTGCGCCAGTCGTTCCCAGCCGGTCCACTGGCCGGCGATGGCGACGACCAGGAACACCAACACAGCCAGGCTGGGTGACTCCCCGCCGTGGGGCACGAGCATGCGCAGGTAGAACTCCCCGGCCGCACCCAGGTCCGGAGCCACGAACGGCACGCGCGCCATCACCACGAAGGCGAAGGTGACGGCCCAGGAGACGACCACCGGCAGCACCGGGTGTCTGGGCAGACGGCGCCACCAGCGGTCGATCGATAGGCCGATGCCCTGGAAGAAGCCCCAGACCACGAACCCGAGACCGGCGCCGTGCCACAGCCCCGCCAGCGTCATGGTAACCATCAGGTTCACGTAAGTCCGGGCGCCGCCACGCCGCGAGCCACCCAGCGGGAAATAGAGGTAGTCGCGCAGCCAGGCACCCAGGGTGGTGTGCCAGCGGTGCCAGAACTCGGCCATCGAGAGGGATCGGTAGGGCCAGTCGAAGTTGCGCGAGATGCCGATGCCTAGCAGGCGTGCCGATCCCCGCGCCAAGTCGGTATAGCCGGCGAAGTCCAGGTACAGCTGGAACGTCCAGGCAGTGGCGACCGCTAGCAGGGCGACCGACGAGTAGCCGGACATGTTCGCCAGCCCGTCCTGCACCACTGGCGACAACTGGTCGGCGATCACCTTCTTGAACAGGCCGCTGACGAGCAGGGGCACGGCCATGTGGACCAGCACGAGGCTGAAGCGACGCTGGAACCGCAGCTGCGGCAGGAACTCGTGCCCGCGCATGATAGGCCCGGCCAGCACCCGCGGGAAGAAGGCGATGAAGATGGCGAAGCGAAGGGGGTCGCGCTCCGGCTCCCCGCCGCGATAGACATCGACGATGTAGGCGATGAGCGTGAAGGTCACGAAGCTGATGGCCAGCGGCAGGACCAGACCGATGCCGCCCCACTCCACCGGCTCGCCGGTGAGGCTGGTGTAGATCGAGGCGCTGCTTCCGATCGTGGCGTCCAGGTACTTGAAGATGCCGAGCAGAGCAACATCGAAGACGATGACGGCCGAGGCGGCGGCCCGAGCGTGGCGGCCCGCGGCTGCCAGGCCGGCCAGGTAGTTAAGGCCGATGAGCAGCAGGAAGCCGGGCACGTAGCCGACATTCCAGCTGGCATAGAAGAAGAGGCTGGCGCCGAAGAGCCACCATAGACGTAGCCGGCGCGGGAGCAGCCAGAAGCCGCTGACGACGCCGACCAGGAAGAGAGCGAAGCTGAAGGTCGCGAAGCTGATGCTGGCGATGCTACCGACCAGCCCCTCGGTTCGTGGCACTCTGTCGCGCGAGGACGTGGATCAGGGCAGACCGCAGAAGGGAGATGGGAGTGTCGGGTGCGTGGCTGCGAGTGGCAGGCGGCCTGTCCGTGTTCGTGCTTGTCGCCATCGGCGGCCTGTCAGCGCTGGCCGGTCTTGAGGTCGACGCCGCTCTTGATCGCTTCGCGCTGGTGATGATGCTCGCCATCCCGGCAGGCGTGGCGGTCTATGCCCTGGTCGAGTACCTCCAGACTCGGCGCCTCGACTCCATCACGCGCCAGTTCGACACGCGCACGCTGGTGCTGATGCCGGTGGCCATGGCGCTCAACATCGTGCTCGGCACGGCCGTGGCCAGTGCGCTCAAGATCCCCATCTACCTCGATTCGATCGGCACCATCCTGGTGGCAGCCCTGGCGGGACCGCTGGCTGGAGCGGCCACTGGCTTCCTGAGCAACGTCATCTGGACGTACCTCGCGCCGCCGCCCTTCGGCAGTCCCTTCGCCGTGCCCTTCGCGGTCGTGGCGGTAGTGGTGGGGCTGCTGGCGGGCACGTTCGCCCGCTGGGGCTGGTTGCGGCCACGACGGGGCTCCAGCGGCAGGCAGCTGGCGATCGGAGGCGCACTCTCGATGAGTGCCCTCTTCGTGATGACGCTGTTGGCGATGCGTGTCTGGCTCGCCGCGGCGGGTGCCGATGGCATCGCGCCGGAGGCGGACGATGGAGCCTTCCTCATCCTGGGCTGGGTGGCCATGTCGCTCATCGTGGTCACGGCCGTTGGCCTGGTCGTGCTGCTGGTGCGTCGGCGCGACCTGGCAGCCGCGTACATCCTGCTCGCGGGTGGGGTGACGGGCGTGGTGGCGGCGTTCATGGCGGCGCCCATCGCGGCCGGCCTCTTCGGTGGCGTGACCGGCTCTGGCGCAGACTTCGTCATCGCCGCCTTCCGCCGAGCCGGGGCTGACCTGCAACAGGCGGTGCTGGGCCAGAGCCTCATCTCCGACCCCGCCGACAAGGTCATCACCTACTTCGTGGTGTACCTCATCCTTGGGGCCATGGCCACGCGCACCAAGGCCCGCTTCCCACAGGGCCAGTACCTGCTGCCGGCCGCCGCCGACGATGATGACGCCGCTGCGACTCCCTGAGCGCCGCGCGGCCACGTCCTGGCACCGTCTTGATCCACTGACGCGACTGACGGTGGGTGTGGCGACGATGCTCGCGGCGGTGCTGCTGGGCGGTGTGGTCTGCCCTTTGCTGCTGGCTCTCGTGGCGGTGGTCCTGCCGGCAGGGCTGGCGGGCGTGCTGCGTGATGTGCTGCGGACCGGTCTGCTGCTGGCACTGCCGCTGGCGCTCAGCGTGGCCATCATCAACGTCCTCTTCGCCACCGGTACGACAGAGCAGGGCATCGCCATCGCCGCGGAGGCCGTCGTCCGCGTGCTGACCATGGCCGCTGCGGCGGTCCTCTTCTACGTCACGACGCGACCCGCGGAGCTGGTGGCCAGCCTGCAGTACCACGGCACCTCGCCGCGGCTCACTTTCGTCATCCACAACGGCGTGGCCATGATCCCGCGGATGGCCGAGCGGGCGCGGGAGGTGACGGCTGCGCAGCGCGCCCGCGGTCTGGACAGCGAAGGCGCCTGGCCACGGCGCGTCGGGGGCGTCGCGGCAGTGGCTGCGCCGACCGTGCTTGGCGCATTGCGCGAGGTGGAGTCGCGCACGCTGGCGCTGGAGACGCGGGCCTTCACCCGGCCCGGAAACCGGACCGTACTGTGGCCACCGCATGACACGGCTGGCCAGCGTGTCGCCCGCTGGGGCATGGCCCTGGCGGTCGTGGCGCTGACGGTCGCACGTGTCGCCGGGGTACCACTGCCGTGCTGACACTTCGGGACGTTTCCTACCGGTATGCCGGCGCCCCCCGTGACTGTCTGCACGCGGTCTCCCTTGACGTGCCGGCGGGTCATATCACGGGGCTGGTCGGTCCGGCCGACGCGGGCAAGTCCACGATCTGCCTCATCGCGGGAGGGCTCGCGCCACGCGTCATCGGGGGCCGACTGATCGGCGAGGTGCGCATCGATGGTGAGGACGTCACGCGCTGGCCCATGCACCGATTGGCCCAATGCGTGACGTGCGGGCTCCAGGACCCGGCCGGGCAGCTCTCGCTGGTGGCCGATACCGTGCTCGACGAGGTCGCCTTCGGCCCGGCCAACCTGGGCCTTCCCCGCGAGGAGATCGTCGAACGGGCGAGCACCGCCATGTGCCAGGTCGGAATCGGATCGCTGGCTGGGCGAGACCCACGGCATCTCTCCGGCGGCCAGCAACAACTGGTCGTGCTGGCCAGCCTGATGGCGATGCAGCCTCGGGTCCTGGTGCTCGACGAGCCCGTGGCGCACCTGGACGCGCGCGGCACGCGTGAGGTGCTCGACGCCATCGTGGCGCTTGCGGGTGCGGGCACGGCCGTGTTGCTGGCCGAACAGCGCAGCAGTGCGCTGGCTTCGGTCGCGGACTCGCTGGCCCTGGTCGCGGGCGGCAACATCGTGGCCCAGGGAACCGTCCACGAGGTGCTCGAGGATCCGACCACAGCCGCTCTCGGGGTGGAACCCCTGCCTGAACAACGGCTCCGGACGCGCCTGCTTGCCGCCGGGCTCGACCCCACGCTGCTGGATTCCACGCTGCTGGAGCCGCGGGCGTGACCGAACTACGCCTGGAGAGGGTCAGCTACGACTACCCCGATGGCACCGAGGCACTGGTGGACGTGGACCTGCTGATCCCCGCCGGTCTGACCCTGGCGCTCATCGGTGCCAACGGCAGCGGCAAGTCGACGCTGGCGCGCCACCTGAACGGCCTGCTGCGACCCAGCCGTGGCCGGGTGCTCATCGATAGCAGGGATGCCGCGACCTGTCGCGTGGCGCAGCTGGCCCACACTGTCGGCCTCTGCTTCCAGCACCCGGAGCGCCAGATCTTCAACCACGACACCTTCGATGAGGTGGCCTACGGTCCGCGCCACCTAGGCGTGCCCGACGAGCAGATCGGCGCGGGCGTCAGAGAGGCATTGGAGGCAGTCGACCTGGCAGGGGTCATCGGCAGCCACCCAGACGACCTAGGCGACGCGGCACGCAAGCTCCTGTCCATCGCGTCAGTGCTGGCTATGGAGACGCCGGTGCTTGTTCTTGACGAACCGACCATCGGCCTTGACGCTCGAGGCATGGCGCTCATCGAACGCCTGGTCGGTGAGCTGCACGCGGCTGGGCGTACCGTCATCGCCATCAGCCATGACATGCGCTTCGTGGCTGAGACGTTCGAGCGCGTCGTCCTCCTCGACGCCGGCCGAATCGCCCTCGACGGCGGACCCGCGGAAGTCTTCGCCGAGGGTGCCTGGCCTCGTCTGCATGCCGCCGGCCTGGAGCCACCTGCCGCCGCGCTCATCGGTGCACGCCTGGGGCTGGGATCGACGCCGACCGAGGAGTCGGTGGTCAAGGCACTGCGTTCGCGCTGAGCCGGCACGGCGAACGTGTCCACATCGATACTGCACAGCTACTTACCACGGAGGCTCCAGCCAAGGTACGATTCCGCGAGCCAGAGAGGCCGGGACGCTGCCCGCCCGGGTGCGCCTGTCGCCGGCACCAGGGAGGAAGTTATCGAATGAACAGGCGTCGCCCCATGCTCGCAGCCGCTGCGCTGCTGGTACTCACCGTGACCGCGGGTGGGGCCGCGGTCAGCGCCCAGGATGAACCCCTCAAGGTCTTCGGCGCATACGCGACCCAGATCGAGGAACCGTGGGATGGCGTCATCCATGCCGCCTTGAACGCCGAGGCTGAAGCGGGCCTCATCTCCTACGACTACGCCGACGACATCGGCTACTCCGGCGACATGGAGTTCGTCCTGCGCGAGGTCGCCGACCAGAACGCCCCCGACATCATCTTCGGTGATGCCTTCGGCAACGAGGAGGCCGTCCGCGCCGTCGCCGCTGACTATCCCGAGATCGCCTTCGTCTTCGGCTCCGGTGGCGGTCCTGCCGATCCCAACTTCAGCGTCTTCGACAACTGGATCCACGAGCCGGCGTACCTCGCCGGCATGCTCGCGGGCGGACTGACCGAGAGCGGCGTTGTGGGCGTGGTGGGCGGCCTCCCGGTCCCGGAGGTCAACCGCATCGCCAATGCCTTCATCGCCGGCGCCCAGGCCACCAACCCCGAGGTGGAAGCCAAGGTCAGCTTCATCAACAGCTGGTTCGACCCGGCCGCCGCCAAGGAAGCAGCGCTGGCCCAGATCGATGCCGGCGCTGACGTCCTCTACGCCGAGCGCTACGGCGTCATCGAGGCCGCCCAGGAGAAGGGGGTGCTCGCGGTCGGCAACATGAGCGACCAGTCCGAGCTGGCGCCCGAGTCGGTCGTCACCAGCGTGACCTGGGACATGATGCCCACCGCCCAGTACATCATCGACCAGGTCGCCGGCGGCACCTATACCGCGCAGGACCTCAAGGACTTCAGCATGGTCGGCAAGGGCGGAGCCGCGCTGGCGCCGATCAACACCGACCTCGTCCCCGCCGACCTGCTTGAGACCGTCATGGCCAAGGAAGCGGAGATCGTCTCCGGACTCTTCCGGGTCGACATCAACGAGGGCACGCCCGCAGGATCCGTGATCCCGAGTAGCGAGTAGCCGAACGGGCACCCGACCTCTCACAGCGATCCGTATGACCACTCCCGGCGGCCAGGGCGACCTGGCCGCCGAGCTATGTGGCATCACCAAGCGTTTCGGCGACCTGGTCGCCAACGACGCGGTGGACCTCGCCCTGACGAGGGGTGAGGTCCACGCTCTGCTCGGCGAGAACGGCGCCGGCAAGACGACGCTGATGCGCATCCTGTACGGGCTCACCGGCGCGGACGCCGGCAGCATCAAGGTCGACGGCACCGCCGTCCGGATCCACTCCCCTCGCGACGCCATCGCGGCCGGCATCGGCATGGTCACCCAGCACTTCAGCCTGGTGCAGCCGATGAGCGTCACCGAGAACGTCATCCTCGGCCGCGCCTCCGGCATGCGCCTCGACCTGGCCTCCGCGCGGGCTTCGGTCGAAGAGGCGGCCGACCGCTTCGGCATCGCCGTGCGCCCCGATGCGGTCGTGCAGGACCTCTCGGTCGGCGAGCAGCAGCGCGTCGAGATCGTCAAGGCCCTGGCGCGCGACTGCCGCGTGCTCATCCTCGATGAGCCCACGGCCGTGCTCGTGCCACAGGAGGTCGAGGCGCTCTTCGGTACACTGCGCCGCCTCATCGCCGAGGGCCTGTCGGTCGTCTTCATCAGCCACAAGCTGGGCGAGGTGCGTGCTATCAGCGACCGTGTCAGCGTCATGCGTGCCGGCCGCATGGTGGGCACGGCACCTGGCGACACCGACGAGCGCGAGCTGGCCCGCATGATGGTCGGCCGCCCGACCTTCGGCGTCGATCGACAGGAGCCTCTCTGGCACGACGGCGAGGCTCGTTTGCAGGTCCGCGGCCTGGGCGCTCGCGGCAACCACGGGCTGGCCGCCCTCCACGACATCGACTTCGACGTCCACTGCGGAGAGATCGTGGGCGTGGCCGGTGTCAGCGGCAACGGCCAGGCCGAGCTGGCCGAGGTGCTCAGCGGCATGCGACGCGCCACGGCCGGCAGTATCCAGGTCGAGGGCCAGGAGCTCGCGGGCGCCGGCCCCGCGGAGATCGATGGCTGCCGGCATCGGGCGGATCCCAGAAGACCGGCATGCCAGCCTGGTGATGGACCTGCCGGTGTCGCTCAACCTGATCATGGAGCGCATCGACGACTTCGCGCCCGGCGGCCGACTCGATCGTGGGAGCATCGAGGCACACGCGGCCGACCTGATCGAGCGCTACCAGATCAAGGCCCGCCCCAACGATCGCGTGGCCACGCTATCGGGCGGCAACATCCAGAAGGTGCTTCTGGCGCGGGTGCTCTCGCGTGATCCACACGTCATCGTGGTCTCGCAGCCGACCCGCGGCCTGGATGTAGGCGCCAGCGAGTACGTGCGCGAGGAGCTGCTGGCACGGCGCCGTGATGGCGCCGCCGTCCTGTTGATGTCGGAGGACCTCGACGAGCTGCTGGGCTTGTCCGATCGCATCATGGTGCTCTACGAGGGCCGCATCGTGGGCCGCCTGGAGGCGGCCGATGCCGATCGCGAGCAGATCGGCCTGCTCATGGCAGGCCGCGGGCATCAGGCCGCATGACGCTCGAGGTGCGGCGCATGGCCGAGAACCGCCTGGGCCGCGCCGGGATCATCGCGATCGGCGCCGTCGTCACCATCCTGGCCGTCACCGGGGGCGCCTTCGTCATCGCCGGCGCCAACCCGCTCGATGCCTACTACGCCTACTTCATCGCACCCCTGACTCGCGAGTTCACGTTGCTGGAGGTGCTCAACAAGGCCAGCCCCATCCTGTTCACCGGCACCGCCGTGGCCATCGCCTTCCGTGCCGGCTACTGGAACATCGGCGTCGAGGGACAGCTGCTGATGGGCGCCGTGGCCGCGGCCGGCATCGGCCAGGTCGTGGCGGGCTGGCCACCACTGCTGGTGCTGCCGTTGATGATCGCCGCGGGCGCCTTGGCCGGAGCTGCCTGGGCGCTGGTACCGGCGCTGCTGCGCGTGCGCCTCGGCATCGACGAGGTGGTCACCACGCTGCTCCTCAACCCGGTCGCGCTGCTCGTCGTACAAGCGCTCCTGCATGGCCCCTGGAAGGACCCCGAGACCGGCTTTCCCGAGTCGCCGCGCATCGCCGAGGCCGCCGAGTTCCCGCCGCTGTCCGACTTCATCCCGCTCATCGGCAAGTCCCGCCTGCACCTCGGCTTCGTCATCGCCATCGTGCTCATCGTGGTCGCCTGGTACGTGCTCAGCCGCACCAGCACCGGCTTGCGCGTGCGAGCCGTGGGCCTCTCCCCGCACGGGGCGCGCTTCGCCGGCATCCGCGTGGAGCGGACCCTGCTGCGCGTGGCGCTCGTCAGCGGTGCCATCGCCGGCGTGGCCGGTGTCAGCGAGGTGGCCGGCATCCAGTTCCGCCTGACCGAGGGCGTCTCGCCGGGCTTCGGCTACACCGGTATCGTGGTGGCCATGCTGGGCGGCCTGACCATGCCCGGCGTGCTCTTGGCCGGCCTGCTGCTGGGTGATCTGAGCGTGGGTGCCTCGTCGGCCGTCCGCTCGCTCCAGATCCCCAGCCAGCTGGGTGACGTGGTGCAGGGCACGCTGCTGCTGGTCGTCATCGGCGCCGTCGCCATCTACCGCTGGCGCACCAGCCGTGAGGACGAGCGACCGCCGGACGAGGGTGAACCCCTGCCCGATGAGCCTTCCGGCCAGCCGCCGTCGGAGACCTCGCCGACATGACATTTCTCGCCGACATCTTCGCCGCCACCTTCCGCAATGCCACGCCGCTGGTCTACGGCACCGTGGGCGAGACCTACACCGAGCGAGCCGGCATCCTCAACCTGGGCATCGAGGGCACGATGTACGCGGGCGCGTTCTTCGGTTTCGCCGTCGCGTACCACACCGGCAACCCCTGGCTGGGCCTCTTGGGCGCGATCGTCGTGGGTCTTTTCGCCGGCGCCCTGATGGCGCTGCTGACGGTGACGCTCGGCGCCAATCAGCACGTCAGCGGGCTGGGCCTGACCATCGTACTCATCGGCCTCAGCGAGTTTTCCAACCGGCTCATGTTCAGCGGGGGAACGCTGGCGAGCATCGAGAAGATGCCGCTCTGGGATCCGCTTGCCGGCCTGAAGAGCGGCGAAGGCGTGGCTGCCCAGGTCGCAGCGATCGCCAACCAGTATGGGCTCACCTACGTCGCCTTCTTCCTGGTCGTGCCGATCTCCTGGTGGGTGCTGATGAAGACGCCGTTGGGCCTGTCCATCCGCGCCGTGGGCGAGAACCCCGAGGCCGCCGACGTGGCCGGCATCAACGTCTTTCGCGTCCGCTACGTCGCCTTGATGGTCGGCGGCGCCTTCATGGCCGTCGGCGGCGCGTTCATCACGCTGGCCATGCTGGGGACCTTCACGCTGGACATCATCGCCGGCCGCGGCTGGGTGGTCATCGCGCTCGTCATCTTCGGTCGCTGGCGCATCTTCCGTGGCGTCCTTGGCGCGCTCGTCTTCGCGGCCGTCTACTCGCTGGGCTTGCGCCTCCACATCACGCCGGGTTTCGAGGGCATCCCCAACGAGATCATGCTGGCGCTGCCTTATGTCATCGTCATCCTGGCGCTGGCGCTGTCCGGTCGCAACGTGCCCTACCCCGGCGCCTACCTGAAACCGTACCGCCGCTCATGACGCGGCAGGACCCACCAAAGAGGAGAGACATGGACGACCACGACTTCATGAAGATCGCCGTCGACGAAGGCATACAGGGCCTGGCCGAGGGCGGCGTGCCGGTGGGCGCGGCGCTGGTGGCCGACGGCAAGGTGCTCGGCTCGGGGCACAATCGGCGTGTCCAGCAGGGCAGCGTCATCCGCCACGGCGAGACCGACTGCCTGGAGAACGTGGGGCGCCTGCACGCCTCGGTCTACAAGCGCGCCACCATGTACACCACGCTTTCGCCGTGCGACATGTGTACCGGCGCCATCCTGCTCTACGGCATCCCGCGCGTGGTCATCGGCGAGAACGCGACCTTCATGGGCGGCGAGGACTACCTGCGCTCACGAGGGGTGGAGGTCATCAACCTCGATTCGGCCGAGTGCAAGCGACTGATGGCCGAGTTCATCGAGCGTTACCCCGAGATCTGGAACGAGGACATCGGCGAGGAGTAGTCCCGGCGGGGCTGGCAGGGGTCGACCCACCCGACCAGGCCCGAGTGCGACCCACCAGGCGGGTCATCTGACGGAGCATGGCCCGTAGCTCTGCTGGTTCACCCACCCGGCGGGTCATCCGACGGAGCATCGCCCGCGAATCTGCTTTCTCACCCACCGCGTGCATGAAACGTCAGCGCCGCGGGCCACATCGGTGCCTTGCTCCGTCGCTTCACCCACCCGGCGGGTCACGCAGCGGGCCTCACCTCATTGCTCCGTCGCTTCACCCGTGGGGCGGGTCATCGCTGGGCGAGGTCCCCTCGCCTACCGCGGAACCGAAGCGTCGCCTCTACGCCTTGCGCTCGTGGTCAAGGGCGGCCTGGATCTGAGCCTCAGCCTCGGAGTCCAACGTGGTTTGGTAGATCTTGCCCTTGTACGGGTCGAGCGCGCCCACCACGGCCGATGGTGAGCCGGTGCCGATGACGAAGAGCGCGGATGTGTTCGCGGTCAGGTCGTTGGTGACGTCCTTCACCAAGCCCTTGTCGACGTTCTGGTGGAGCGAACGGCCGATCAGCGCGCCCGCGGCAACACCGATGGCCAACCCGGCCACAGGAAAGAACACCAGGCCCAGCAGCAAGCCCAAGGCGCCCCCCACGACCGCGCCACCCGCGGTGGTAGTGTCCACTCCGTGATGCACGTGGACCTTGCCGTCGGCATCCTTCTCGACTACCGCCATGTCATTGATATCGACACGGTGGGCGCTCTGTACGCCCTTGAGGCGCTCAGCGGCTTGACCGGCCGTTTCACGCGCATCGAACGTGATGACCAAAAGCTGACTCATGGGTTCGTCCTCCATTTCGGATCAGAAGGCGAGTGTACGCCGCTATCGGCAAGGCGCGGGGTGCGGATTACGTCCTCTCCAGCACGACCTCGTTGACCGCGCCGTCCACGATGGTCCAGGCTCGCACCTCAGGCGGTTCGATCGCGAACGAAGCCAGCAGATAGAGGGAGTCCGGATAGGCCGCCAGGCCGATGTCGGTCGGCGACGGGACCGGCGGCGAAGCCACGTGTGAGTGGACGATGCCCCAGACGACCTCATCGGCATCGTCGATCTCGAGCATCACCCGAAGCAACTCTTGGCTGTCCATGAGATAGCGATACGGCGAGGCGGCGGTGTTGCGCATGCCCACGAACCGTGAGGGGACGCCACCGTTCTCGGCCGTTCGATCGGACACCAGCACGCCGCAGCCCTCGTTGGGCAATGCACCGCGCAGCCAGTCGACCACGTCGCCCAGGATGGCAGGGGGCAGTGAGGCTGAAGCTGGCACCCACGGCGCGCGGCCGCCACGAGCACCGCGCCCCCCGGCCGCTCCGGCCTCCGCCGCCTGCTGCCAAGCTGACACGCCGGGCACGACCTCGCCGTCACCGACCGCGGCCGGCTCATCGGCCGACGCGAGCACCTCCGCGTCCCCGCCCGGCTCCCGCTCGTCGCCTACCACAGGTTCAGGCTGTCGATCTCGTCCTCGTCGGCCTCGAGGTCGCGCGTCCAGATGTCCTGGGAGAGGTACTTCCAGCCGCCGTCAGCGAGCAGCGCCACGATGGTGCCACGCTCCATCTCCCGCGCCAGCTGCTTGGCCGCCACCATCACCGCGCCGCAGGAAACGCCGGCGAAGATGCCCTCCTTGTCGGTGAGCTCACGCAGCGCGCCGATGGCTTGGGTGTTGGAGACGAGGAACCGGCCGTCGATGGCGGTGGGGTCGAAGATCTCGGGGATGAAGCCCTCATCGAGCGAGCGCAGCCCCTGGACGGTCTCACCCGGCAGCGGCTCGGCGGCATAGATGCGGACATCGGGGTTGTGTCGCCGAAGGCGCCGGCCCACGCCCATCAGCGTGCCACCGGTACCCAGGCCGGCCACAAAGGCGTCCACCTCGGGACAGTCGGCGATGATCTCCTCGGCCGTGGTCTCCTCGTGGGCGCGTGGGTTGGCCGGATTGCCGTACTGGTAGGGCATCACGAAGCGCGCGTCCTTCGCCACCAGGTGCTTGGCCATCGCCACCGCCCCGTTGGAGCCCAGGTGCCCGGGTGAATCGATGACCTCGGCACCGAACAACGCCAGCAACTGGCGCCGCTCCATGGTCACGTTGTCGGGCACCACCACGGCGACGCGATAGCCCTTGCGCCGGGCGATCATGGCCAGGCCGATGCCGGTGTTGCCGCTGGTGGGCTCGATGATGATGGAGTCGGGCCGCAGTCGCCCCGACATCTCCAGGTCCTCGATGAGGTACTTGGCCACGCGGTCCTTGACCGACCCGGTGGGGTTCATGAACTCCAGCTTGGCGTACAGGCGGACGTTGGGGTTGGGACAGACGTTGGCCACCTCGACGAGCGGCGTGAAGCCGATGGCATCGACGATCGAGGGATAGCGCCCGCCGTGCCGCGCGTGACCGCCGTGGGCATGCGGGCGCAAGGCGTCGATCTCCGTCCCGGTCTCACGTTCCGTCGTCGGTGTCACGACGAGTCGACCTCGCTAGCGACCCCCGGCCATGGCCGGCAGCAGGATGACCTCGTCGCTGGCGCCCACCGGCGTCGCCAGCTCCTGCTCGTAGCGCACGTCGCGCCCGTTGACATAGACGTTGACGAAGCGGTTGAGCGTGCCGTCGGCGGTAAAGATCTGCTCCCGCAGACCGGGGAACTGCTCGAGCAGCGATCCGAGGGCCTCACCCACCGTCGAACCGGTTACCTCGACCTTCTTCTGGTTGCCGGCCTGCGTGCGCAGCACCGGCGGGATGCGGATGGCAGTCATGCGTTCACCCCCGTCGTGGTAGCTGATGTGGTGGCCACTGGTGTGGGTAGCGCGAACGTGCCGTCATCGGTCGGCGCGACGATCTCGCCATCACCACAGGCTGGGCACTTGGGATCGCGCCGCAGCTGGAGCTCGCTGAAGGCGCCGTCGAGCGCGTCGTAGATGAGCAGGCGGCCGGCGAGCGAGTCGCCGATGTCGAGCAGGACCTTCAAGCCCTCGGTGGCCTGCAGCAGCCCCATCACGCCGGGCACGACGCCGAGCACGCCGGCCACCGAGCAGCCGGGCGCCAGCTCCGGCGGTGGCGGCGTGGGATAGAGGCAGCGGTAACAGGGGCCCTGGTGCGGCTTGAACACCGTGAGTTGGCCCTCGAAACGGAAGACCGAGGCGTGCACCACCGGGATGCCGGCCGCCACGGCCGCATCGTTGAGCACGTAGCGGGTCTCGAAGGTGTCGGTGCCATCGAAGATGAGGTCGTAGCCGGCGATGAGCTCGGCCACGTTGTCAGGCCCGAGCATGACCTCGTGGGCCACCACCCTCACGTCGGGGTTGAGCGCGGTGATGGTGAGCTCGGCCGATTCGACCTTGCGCATGCCGACGCGATCGGTGCGATGGATGACCTGGCGCTGGAGGTTGGAGGCCTCCACCACGTCGAAATCGACGATGCCGATGGTCCCCACCCCGGCCGCGGCCATGTAGAGCATGCCCGGCGAGCCAAGGCCACCGGCACCGATGAAGAGCACCTTCGAGTCGAGCAGCCTGGCCTGGCCCTCGGCGCCGACCTCGGGGATGAGCAGGTGACGGGAGTAGCGCGCCTTCTGTTCGTCCGTCAGGACCCGCGGTTGCTCCCAGGCTCGACCCTCGGCCTTCCAGGCCTGGAAGCCACCGGCCATGGAGCTCACATCGGTGTAGCCCATCTCATGCAGCGTCTGGCTCGCGAACAATGAGCGGATGCCGCCGGCGCAGTAGACCACGATGGGTGTCGAGCGGCCGGGCGCCAACGCCTCGATCTCCTGCTCGATATAGGACTTGGAGATGTGGCGCGCACCGGCCACGTGGCCCTGCTCCCATTCGCTCTGCTCGCGAACGTCAAGCAGCATCGAACCACGCTCGGCAGCAGCCTCGGCCTGGGCCGTGGTCACCTCAGGCACCTGCTCGCGTGCCTCGCGCAAGAGGTCTCGGTATGACTTGGTCATCGGGGATATGACTCCGTGATGGATCGACCCGGGCAGTCGATCCTGGTGGATCGGGTCAGTGGCCTGCGTCAGTGGCCGTGGCGTGGTGGCGTCCTTCGAGGGCGTGCTGCATGGTGTCAAGCGACAGGAGGGCGCATTTCAGACGTGCCGGGCTGATCTCGATGCCCAGCAGCTCGAGGATGTCCTGATTGGTCATGGCCTCGACGTCGGCCACCGGTCGACCCTTGACCTCATCGGTCAGCAAGGACGCCGAAGCCTGGCTGATGGCACAGCCGCGACCACTGAAGGCGACGTCACTCACGTTGCCCTCGGCATCGACCCTGAGCATCATGGTGATGCGGTCGCCACACAGGGGATTGTGGCCCTCGTGGACAGCATCGGGCGCATCGAGCGTGCCGAAGTTGTGGGGCTCGCGGTAGTGCTCAAGGATCTCGTCGCGGTACAGGTCGTCCATGGGAATGTGCAGGGTACTCGATGCGGTGCTGGCTCTCTATCGGCGGCGGTTTGCTATGACCCCGTGACGGCGGTCGCCGGCACACGGCCGAAGATACGTTGCACGCCGCGAAGCCCGGCGGCCAGGCGGTCGAGATCGTCCCGACCACTGTAGACGCCGAAGGACGCCCGGCAGGTGGCCGTCTCGCCCAGTCGCTCGTGGAGCGGCTGCGTGCAGTGGTGGCCGGCGCGGATGGCGATGGCCTCCCGGTCGAGAAGCGTGGCCACGTCGTGGGCGTGCGCCTCCGGCAGGGTGAAGGTGACGATGCCGGCACGGTCGGCCGCATCGGCTGGGCCGATGGATGTGGATGCCCGGCACCTCGCGAGGCAACATCTCGAGCGCGTAGGCGGTGAGTGCCTCCTCGTGGGCGGCCACGCGATCCATGCCCAGGTCGGTGAGGTAGTCGATGGCGGCACCCAGGCCGATGGCAGCGGCGATATCCGGCGTGCCCGCCTCGAACTTGTGTGGGATCTCGTTGAAGGTGGTGTGCCGCAGGTGCACCGACTCGATCATCTCGCCACCACTCATGAAGGGCGGCATCTCGTCCAGCAACTCCGTCCGCGCCCAGAGCGCTCCCGAGCCGGTCGGCCCCAGCACCTTGTGGCCTGAGAAGACGTAGAAGTCGGCGCCGATGTCCACCATGTCCACGGCCAGGTGCGGCACCGCCTGGGCGCCATCGACCAGCACCAGCGCACCGGCCTCGTGCGCCTGCGCCACCATCGTCTTGGCGGGCAGGAGGGTGCCCAGCGCGTTGGACTTGTGGGTGAAGGCCACCAGCTTGGGCCTGGTGCGCAGCAACACCTCGAACGACTCGGTGATCAGCCGACCCTGCGGGTCGAAGGGCACGAACTCCAGGTCGGCGTCCTTCTCCTGTGCCAACAGCTGCCAAGGCACCAGGTTGGCGTGGTGCTCCAGCTCGGTCAGAACGATGCTGTCGGCGCGGCCGATGTGGCCACGGCCCCACGAGTAGGCAACGAGGTTGATAGCCTCGGTGGCGTTGCGCACGAAGATCGACCTCGCGCGGGTCGGGCGCGCCGATGAAGCGCGCCACCTTGGCACGGGCACCCTCGTAGGCGGCCGTGGCCTCCTCGCCGATGGCGTAGATGCCACGATGCACGTTGGCGCTGTAGCGACGGTTATAGCAGTCGACCGCCTCCGCCACCACGCGCGGCTTCAGGGCCGTGGCGGCGGCGTCGAGGTAGGCCAGACGCTGGCCGTGGAACTCCCGCTCGAAGATGGGGAAGTCACTTCGGATGACCTCAGGGTCGAGCGGCGTCGGGACGTTCATGGTTGGCGTCATCGGACAGGGCCGCCTAGTCCTCTTGCTGCTCCAGCCGCTCGACCTCGGGATCCTCGTCGAGCGTGTCGATGTCGAAACCAGCCTCGGCCAGGATGGGCGCATAGCCCTCATCCTCCAGGCGCAGCGCCAGCTCCTTGCCACCTGAGGCGATGATCTGGCCGTGGGCCAGCACGTGCACGTAGTCGGGCTTGATGTAGTTGAGCAAGCGCTGGTAGTGGGTGATGAGCAAGACGCCCAGATCCGGGTTGAGCTGCGCGTTCACGCCCTCGGCGACGATGCGCAGGGCGTCGATGTCCAGGCCGGAATCGGTCTCATCGAGGATGGCGAACTCAGGCTCCAGGATGGCCATCTGCAGCATCTCCAGGCGCTTCTTCTCGCCACCGGAGAAACCCTCGTTGACGTAGCGGCCGGCGAACGAGTCGTCCAGGTGGAGCAGGTTCATCTTCTCGCGCATGAGGTTGCGGAACTCGCCCATCTTGATGCCGCCGCGGGTGGCATCGCTGGGATCGATCTTGTTGCCACTCACGTCGAGGCCGCGACGTCGGGCGTTCAGAGCGGTCCGCAGGAACGAGGCCACCGACAAGCCGGGCACGGCGGTGGGGTACTGGAAGGCCAGGAAGAGGCCCAGTCGAGCGCGCTTGTCGGGGCTCAGGCTGAGCACGTCGATGCCCTTCCAGATGACCTCGCCGCTGGTGACCTCGTAGGCGGGGTGGCCCATGAGCGCGTAGGCCAGCGTGGTCTTGCCCGAGCCGTTGCGGCCCATGATGGCGTGGACCTCACCCTTGCGGATCTCCAGGTCGATGCCGCGCAGGATCTCCACGTCGCGGCTGGCAACGGGGACCACGTGGAGGTCGCGGATGGTCAGCACGCGGTCGTCGACGGCCGGATCGGCAGTGGAGCCGGCGGCGCTTCCGGGAGCGGTTCCGGGGGCGTTGGTTCCGGGCAGGGTGGCGGTGTCGTTGGTCATGGTTGGGCGACTGGCTCCTTGATGGCTCGCTCTGAGAGCGGTTGGACGGCCATGAGGGCCGCTTGGGGATGGGCAGGGTGGCCGAGGCGCGGCTCGGCGAGTTGTTCGAGGGTCATCGAATTCGAGCGCACTGACGATGGCATCGCGGACGCGCAGCCACAGCTGCTCGACGTTGCAGAAGCCGGCGCGTTGGCACTGCTCGGTGTGGTGTGGATCATCGCTGGCGCAGACCATCGGGGCGATGGGGCCTTCCAGGGCGGTGATGACCTCGCTCATGCGGATGGCGGCCGGCGATCTGGTCAGTTCATAGCCGCCGCGCGCGCCACGTGTGCTGGTGACCAGATCGGCCTCACGCAAGCTCACCACCAGCTGCTCCAGGTATGGTCGCGGCAGCGACTCGTGCTCGGCCATCTCCGACAGGCTCACGGGACCGGAGCCGTAGTGACGGGCAAGCTCGACCATGAGGCGCACGCCGTACTCGCCACGCGTGGAGAAATGGAGGGCTCCCGAGCTGGGGACGTTGGTGCGCACGCTGGTCTGACTAATCTCCTGGTGCCGGATCAGACTGTGGGTCACCGCTGAGTTGCGCGGCGCAGGCAATTCCGACTTATTTCGTCAGGATTAGTCTAGTGCGGCCGCTTACGGGCGTCAACGACGGTCGAAGCCCATCGTCGGAGGACAGCCACGGGGCCGTGATCTTCACTACGCTGCGAGCGCGCCTATCGGGATCACGAACACATCGTCGGGGCGCTGGTATGCGTAGCCCCAGCCCGTGATGACCGCGACAAATGCGGGCTTGCCGTGCTTGTCGGTATCGACGTGTGACACGACCCGGCGCGGGCTGACCGCACCCTCGTCGACCTTCCCCGGACCGAGCTTGACCTCGACGCACGCCCAGAATCCGTCCCGGTGCTCGATGATCACGTCGGCCTCGACCCCCTTGACCCTGTTTGGGACCAGCTGAGACCCTAGAATCCGAATACTCCAGACCCCAGAAACGGACCAGCACGATACTGGCGGGAGCACCCCAAGCCAATGGCCAGCCTGCTCTCGTTTTCGACCGACGAGCCTCCGACCGCCAGACCAGGTGCGAGCTACTCGCCAGCGGCCACCAGGTACTTCGGGACAGCTCCTGGCGATGGACAGGCGACGTCGAGAAGGACGCCCGACTGGCCTTCGGTCAGGCCCTGCAGGCACCACGGGCTGTCGCCGAACCAGCTCAGCGACTCGACCCAGGTCCGGCCGTCATCGTCGGAGACCAGGAGGAATGGCAGGCGCGGGATGTCGTCATCATCGAGTCGCTCCGGGTCCAGCCGACCGCCGGAGACGATGACCATCCGACCGAGCGACACGATCGACTCGGGCATGCCCTGGCGAGGTGGCAGCGTCCGAACCCACTCGCCTTGTCCCTCCTGCCGCCAGACGGTGAGCGCGTTGCCGGTCCCGATGTTCGAGTCGGAGGGTTCGCCAGCCAACACGAAGCCGTCGTCGACGCGCGCCAGGACGAAGGAGGAGTACGTGTCGAGTTCGGCCGGATACCTCCCGATGGTGCGCCAATGGACGCCATCGGTGCTACGTCCGATCATTCGTGATCGGTCGGGCCACACCGCCAGCAACTCGCCTCCAGCGGCGCTGATGGAGGCGCCCAGGTGCTGTCCCGGATAGCCACGGACACCCTCGACACGCTGCTGTCGCCAACGTCGACCGTCCCGGCTCGTCCAGGCGTAGGTCACGTCGGGTTCCTGCGTCCTGGCCGCCACCAGCAGCGTCGAGCCGGGCGCAGACCCGCAACAGGGCTGCTGGCTGTAGGTCTGCAGCGCCACGATGCCATCCTTGGTCGGCCAGTAGCCGTGCACCACACGGCGGTAGCCTGCAAACCGCTCCGGGGTGGGGATGCGTTGCCGTGATGCCTCGCGCCAGTGCAGCCCATCCGCCGAGGTCCAGACCTCGAACGTCCAGGCGTTGCGGTCGAACGGTTTCTCGTCGGCGATGATGGCCAGGCCATCTCGCAGGGGTAGCAGTGCTCGCACCCAGGTGATGCCCGCCGGCAGCGACGCATGCTGCCAGGTCTCGCCATCGGCGCTGACCCAGGCTGAGACGACACGGTCCTGGCCTTCGTGGATGGATGCGAACCCGCCATCCCATACCGTGGAATGGATCGACTGGGTATCGGCGGGCGGCTGACGCTCGACGACCGGTCGCCAATCGAGGCCACCGGGTCTCTCCGCTTCGGCCAGTGGCGCTGCCATCGCGGTCGTTGGCTGGAGCGCTTCGAGCGGTCCGAGCGGGTCAAGTCGACCGATGACCTCCCAGCCGACCGCAGGGTCTGCGCCCTGGATGGGGTTCACCACGTGCCGCAGCAGGTACGTGGCAGCACGCACCACTTCCATGTCGTCCCCGAACTGCTCGCTGGCACCCCATTGGACGGGGATGCCTGGAGCGGCCGGCGCCAGCGGGTCGGCCGGGTCGGTCTCGTCGATCGGTTCGGCTATCAGCCAGCCACTTGGGCAACGCACGAACGGGTCACCCCAGCCCCCGCTATCGTTCGGGTCGCGCGCCCGCGGCAGCGCTGGACAGGTCGCTCGGCTGCCCAGACTGGAGAGCCAGCCGTGGGCGACGATCAGCGCCCCGGCCGGGAGGGCCTCGGCCATCGCCAGTGCGGCCGGGTCGATCGGTGTGACGTAGCTGCCGACGGGCGAGGCCACGGTCCCAAGCAGCTGGATGCCCTCGACTTCCAGGTCGAAGGCGAGCTGGCCCTCGATAGCCGATGCGTCGTCGGGAAATAGCGCCCGGACCCTCCGGCTGGCCTGCACGACGGGGTCGCCCGGGTACCGATCGTCCCGAGGCAGGACGCCGATACCACGCCGGGAGGGGTCGGGTTCATCGATGTTGCGAACCGCTCGGTCCCGCTCGATGATCGCGTCGGCCACGAGCGTGGTCGGCCGGAAGGTCCGATCGGCGCAGTTCGCCCCGAACCGCCAGCAGCTCCTCGTGGGTCAGGGGCCGCTCCGTGTTGATCGTGACCGCCACGGATGCGCTGGGCGACGGAGCGCCAGGTGGCTCCTGCGCTGCAACGATCGTCGGCGCCAGCAGCACGAGGCACAGCCCCGCGACCGTCGGCCAGAGTCTCTTCCTCATGTGCCTCCCGGCCAGCTCCGCCCGGCGTGCCATCGATTACTGCCCTGGTTCATCCAGCGCCGTCGACCCCTCGCACGGCCGACCCAGGGATGGCCCCACGCAGTGCACCCGCAGGACCTCACCGGTCCAGGGGTCCAGGGTGACGACGCCCCGCTGTACCTGGTGCCTGCCGAGCGCGAGCCAGAGCAGTCCATTCGGCGGCGGGTCCTGAAGCCCGATGGAGAGCAGGTTATGGGGATAGATCGGGCCTGCCGCGCTGCTCCATGAGATGCCGCTCCACGACTCACGCGTCGGGTCCTCGTCGACCCAAGCGCGGAAGCGTGGATCAGCCAGAGCGTTGTCGACGAGCTCGGGGATCGAAGGCGTGCCGGGGCCGTCCCCGCCGAGCTCGAGGGTCGCGGTGGCGCTGATGCGCTTGACCCGGGCCCACAGGTCCTGGACGTCGGCAGCGGGCTTCGAGCCACGCCCAAGGAACGGCCAGGAGACGGTGACGGGAGCGGTTCCGGGCCACAAGGGCTGGAACCAGACGTCCTCGTCGAAGCTGCTCGCGGGATACCAGGCGAAGCGCTCGGTCACGCTCGCCCCCGACCCCAGCCTGCGTGGCTGCGAGGTGGCTGGGCACTCCACGTAGGCGCGGCCGAGCCCCGCCTCGGCGCCACTCGTGACCCAGCGCAGGACATCCTTCCGATCACGGAAGTTCGCCCAGAGGTATGGTCCGCGCCGGACCGCCTTGCGCTTGAGCTCCGCTGCGTTCCCCTGTTGCTCGATGCCTGGCGGGATACCCGAGCGCGGGTCGATGCTCACGACGGTGCCGGACCGCAGGCACGGATAGGGTAAGAACCAGGCCGGTGTATCGCCGGTATTCGTCGTCCGGACGACGGCCTGGACCCACTCGCCGGGCATGGCAGTCGGCGTGGACAGCCAAAGTGCCACGCGGATGCCGTGCTTGGTGGTCGAGGCATCGGGGCGACCCCTGGGCTGCAGTGCTGCAGGTAGCCTCACGTCGTATGGGCGCGTCAAGACCGGCCAGGGGAACGCCGGTTCGTCGGTCGGCGCACTGGACAGGGCCGGGGAGCCGCCATCGTGAACTACCGCCGTGGGCGACGGCGACGCGGGCGACGGCGATGGAGACAACGGCGATGCCGACTGCGCCAGAACTCCAGGGGCTGAAGACGCGAGCATCGTCATGAGGATGATGAGGATCCCGGTGGTCACGGCCTTCGGGTTCGTCGGCCGGCTCACCCTGGCGTCCGATCGGCGGCGCGGATCGGCGTCTCGTCCTCGCCGGCGCCCGGCGCGACCGTTGCCAGCACGTCGTCGATCGACTTCATCTGCCGCATCTCCCTCCGGACATTCGGCAAGATGTCCCGGTAGAACTTCATGTCGATCGGATCGAATGGGCGTGCCTTCGTGCGGCCATTCTTGCGCACCTGCCATGCCATCGAGTCGGAGATCGAAGGTCCGTCGACGTT
This sequence comes from uncultured Chloroflexia bacterium, assembly GCA_963778955.1. GTDB lineage: Bacteria > Chloroflexota > Limnocylindria > Limnocylindrales > CSP1-4 > JAFMJV01. The sequence goes on along the minus strand of CAVZWI010000001.1, from coordinate 716,321 downwards.
CGACGTGGTGAAGATGTAGTGCCTGCCCTTCTTCAGGGTCACGGGTCCGCAGGCACCGGTGCGGAGCGTCAGGATCTCCGGCAGCGGTCCCCCCGCGTAGACGCGCTCGACCGACCAGTAGACGCGCCGGTCGGGCATGCCGGGGCCAGCGTCGAGCTTCTCATCACCGATGTAGCGGCCGAGGAACGTGGTGCCCTGGACGTCATCGAAGGTGGGGTTGGGCGGTGTCGTGCACCCGAACTCGACGGGAGCGGGAGCGGCCGGCTCGGTGCCACCGGACGCACCCGGCGCGACGGCGGATAGCGCCTCCTCGAACGTGGCGACCGATCGCGCGTCCGCGCTGTAGTCATCGGCGCTGTACGTGTCGAACGGAGCCAACTGGACGGTGCCGTCGTCGCGAAGCTCCCAAGCCAGCGAGTCGCTGACCGTGGGCTCGCCGGGGGGCTCGGCGCCGCGATCCGGGTTCTGTACGATGGCGGTCGCGGCCGTGCTGAAGAGGTAGCGCACACCCGGCGTCAGGTTGGTCCAGCCGCACTCCGGAGTCGTGAACTGGAGATCTGCGGGGATCGGGGCATCGGCGTAGACGCGGTCGACGTCCCAGAACGTCAGCATCGGACTGCTGCCGCTCGCGCTGCCCACGCCCATGTCACCGAGGTACGTGCCGGTAAACGTGGTGCCCTGAACACCCTCGAACGAGACCGCACTGGCCAGGTCCACGGAGGGACAGGCGTCGGCCGACGTCACACCTGGATCGCGCTCGGCGAGGACAGGCTGGGCCAGTGCCACCCCCAGCATGAGCATCGTCCCTGCGGCACTGATCGTGGTGAACCTACGCATCTGGTACCTCCTTGTTGCTTGGCTCAACAACTGCATCAGTCGGACAGCTCCGGGGCGGCGAGAAGCCTTCGACGAGGTGGTCCGCCAGCCCGTGTGCGACGACACCACGTCGACCTCGCCCCTAGCCGCCGGTCGGGGAGTCACCCTGACAGGCCTCGCCCTCGCGGTAGCGCACCGTTCCAGTGGAATCGGTGATGGTCAGCCTGGGTCCGAAGTTCGCATGCCAGCCATCAGGGAAGGTCAACGCGTCCCGGCGGCGGCCCTGCTGCATCCAGACGCGAGGCTGCGCGCGCCGATCTCCCCGCAGCTCCCAGGCCCCGGGCCTCCCTGGGTAGTAACAACGCCCGTCATTCCCCCTCCAGAGGCTCGACCAGCCGATCGGCAAGGCATAGGTGCCTCGCGGGAGCCTGGGCTCGAACGTTCGCAGGTCCGACCGCATCGTTCCGTCCGGCGCCATGCCACCGAAGACCCAGAGACGACCCTGATCCCACCACGTGGTCGCCCCCGTTGGTGTCCCGTAGCTTGCCGAACGGCCCAGCTTGGGCAGCCGCAACCAGGCCTTGTCGGCAAGGTCGTACGCCACCGAGTCGCTGACGCTGATCAGGTACCGCGGCGAGAGCACGAGTCCCGATGCCCCATCGAGCCCATCTGGCGCCGGCGGCGTTCGCCAGCCATCGCCGGCGCCGTAGCCAATGGGCTGCACGACCGCGAATGAGCCGGCGTCACCTGTCCCAGGCGGATCTCCGCTGGCAGTGCTCGCCCAGACGGCAAGCTCCTGTTCGATGGCACGAGCGGTCACCGGCGTCGCGACCGGCGCGGGCACCGACCCCAGCTGGGTCCACTCACCACCGATGAAGCTGGGGTTCCTGGCCGTTCCGATGTCCCAGCCCGCAGCCACGGCGGACCCGTCGTTCGTGATGCTGATGACGATGAGTTGGTTGGCCTCGTCGCCACAGCAACCGATGACCTCGTAGCGTTCGCCCACCGGCAGCGGCACCTCGGCAAGGATGCCCCAACCACGATCATCTTCGATCGGGATCGCGATCGACTGGACCCTGGCCTCGCCCGATCCCGGATCGGCGGACACCACCCAGAGCCGATTATCGACGACGGCCATCGCGGCGGGGCCGGCCGGCAGCAGACTGTCCGGGAGGGTCGTCCAGCCGTGCTGGAACTCGGCGCCATCATCGAGCAGTTCCCCGTCCTGGGCGACGCCTCCCCAAGCGTAGACCGCGTCACCGTAGGAGGCCCAGCCGAAGTCGCGCCGTGTCACGAGCGGCGCCTGGGGCATGACGCGCCATCGGTCTGGCTGCCGCGAATCGATGAGCACGCCATCGTTGAGCAGTCGCCCATCCTCGGCGACACCACCCCACACCACTACCCCGTGCGGGATGCCGGAACCCACCGCCACGGCGGCATCCATGCGCGGCTCGATCGTCAACTCCGCCTGGGTGTTCCACTGGCCGCGCCAACGAGGCGCTTGCTTAGCCTCCGCGCCGACCACGTCGCTGCCAACGAGCGTGATCGCGATGGCGGCAAGTCCCGCGGCCACCACGATCGACGGCTTCCTTGCCATGAGCCTGCCCCCTACGCGTCACGAACGCCCAAGCCGCTCGATGGTCGGGCGCGCGACCGCCCGTGTCAACCGTTCCGGGAACCGCGACTCGATAAAGAAATCGACACAGCCACTCGGGCTCGTGACCTCGGCCATTTCCGATGTTGCGAAGGCTTCGCCAGAAGGCGCGGGGGGCGCGATGCCTGCCAGCGCCGCCAGCCCAGGGCGGACTATGCGGGTCGGACCTGCCCCTGGCCCTGCTGCCCCGGACGCTGGATGACCTTGATCTCGTGGCGCCGGCCGGGATGCTGGTCGATGGCCGCGCGCAGCGTGACCTGGCCTTCACCAGGGATGGCGATGGGGATGTTGAAGGCCATCGGCACCAGCATATCCATGCCGGCCATGCCGGGCGGTCGGCCCGTGGAGAGTTTGGCCTCGAAGCCGATCATCCGGGTGTCATCGTGCAGCAACTCGATGGCCACGGTGTGCTGATCATCGGTGTAGGCGAAGGGGATACGCACGCCCAGGGCGATGCCGAGCATCATCCGATGCGGGAACTGCGGCGGCTGGATGCGATCCCAACTGCCGCCCATGAGGTAGAGCTTGCCGTTCACGACCTCGGCACGATCGGCGACCAGCAGGTAGTCGACCTCCGGCACTCGCCGCAGCGTGGCTTCGGCCGCCTCAAGGGCGCCATCGAGCTGGTCGGGCGTGCTGGCGCCCTCCGGTGCGTCGCTTGTGCCGCCGTCGCCGCCGTTGGGGTCGTTCTCGTTGATGGGATCGGTCACAGTCGCGGGTCATCCTCTCCAAGTGAGAAGGGCGGGTAGCGATCGACCATCAGCAACAGAAATGCGCTGATGCGCAACTGCCAGCGATAGACGCCACCGACCACGGTATAGATCAGGTCAGCCTGGCGGCCGAGGAAGAGCACCGGCACCCACACGAAGATCGATCAGGAACCACGCCAGGATCCCCAGGACCCAAAGGACCACGAAATGCGGGATCAGCAACAGTGCACGGACGAGTTGCCCGATGAGCGGGATGCCCCAGAGCCGGTTGATACGGACACCCTCATCGAACCGCACACTCACCGGGTAATACTCACCCGAGAGCGAGAACGGCGGGTACGTCGATGTCATCAGCAGGGCATAGGCCGTGACGCGAAGGTAGTACCCCAACAATCCGCCGATCCAGCGATAGCCCCATCCGGGGAAGCGGCCCAGCAGCAGGACCGGGATCCAAGCCACCAGGATCTGGATGGCCGCCACGATGCTGATCAGCATCATCACGATGATGTGCGGGATGAGCAGGATCCAGCGGATGCCCTGGCCGATGATCGGGATGCCCCACAGTCGGTTGATCCGCGCGCCGCGATCGTAGGAGACGTTGACCGGGTATGCGTCCGGTGCCAGCGGGAAGGCCGGCGGAGGTCGCCACATCTCAGGCGGTGGTGGTGGAGCAGCAGCGGGCGGAGGACCCCATCCTGCGCCGGGCTGTCCATACGGGGGCGGCGGACCCCATGGATCGGGTGGTGGCGGGTAACCGGACGGGATCTGGCCAGGGGGCATCTGTCCAGGGGGCGGCATCTGGCCGGACGACGGCCACTCAGGCGGCATCTGGCCTTGTGGCTGCTGATAGGCACCGGTCGCACGCGGATCCTGCGGCGTCGCGGGGCCCTGGTTCTCCCACGTCATGTCAAAACCTCATCGATGGATGACAGGCAGGCCACAGCGTACACGTAACCCGGGGCCGGCGACATCGGTACGGATCACTGCCACGCTGCGGGGACGCCCCGCTACCCCACCCGAGCGGCACGCCGCCTACAGACCAAAGCGATCGATGGCTTCGCCGGCCAGCACACGACCGATGGCCAGCGACGAGGTCGCCGCCGGCGAGGGTGCATTGAGCACGTGCAACACGCGGTCCGAGCCAGCCAGCATGAAGTCGTCCACCATCGACCCATCAGCCGCCAAGGCCTGGGCACGGATGCCCGACGGGCCGAAGACCAAGTGGTCGGAACTGAGCGCCGGTACGAAGCGGCGCAGATCGGCGACGAAGGCCCGCTTGTACCAATCGCGCCACATCTCGGCCGCACCCATGCGCCAGAAGCGACGAGCCAGCTTGCGAAAGCCCGGATAGGTGATGGTGTCGGCCAGGTCTCGCAGCGATACGTCGAGTCGGCCGTAACCCTCTCGGGAGGTGGCCAGGACGGCGTTGGGACCGGCCAGCACGCCACCGTCGACCCGCTTGGTGAAGTGCACACCCAGGAAGGGGAACTGCGGGTCGGGCACCGGGTAGATGAGCCCGCGAACGAGGTGCTCCGCCTCCGGCTTCAGCGTGTAGTAGTCGCCGCGGAACGGCACGATGCGCGGCCGTTCCCCGCCACGCCCACCGGCCTCCCCGTCGCCGTCATCGGCCTCGCCGGACATGGCCGCGACACGGTCAGCCTGCAGCCCGGCACAAGCGATGACCCGTCGCGCGACCAGGTCGCCGCGTGACGTGCCCAGCACGAGCTCGTCATCACGGCGCTCGATCGACTCCACCGCGCGCCGCGTCTCGATGACGGCCCCACGCTCCACCACGTCATGCGCGAAGGCGTGGGCCACGGCCAGGAAATCGACGATACCGGTGCCGGGGCTCCACAGCGCCTTGACCCCGACCGCGTGCGGCTCGAGCTCGCGGATGCGCTCGGGGCCGATCTCCTCAAGGCCCGGAACCTCGTTGGCGACGGCGCGCGCTTTGAGCTCCGCGAAACGTCCCAGCTCCGACTTGTCGAGCGCGATCACCAGCTTGCCGGTGTGCTCGATGGGCACGCCATGGGCTGCGCAATACGTCTCCAATTCGGCCTTGCCCTCGCGACAGAGCCGCGCCTTGAGCGAACCGGGCTGGTAGTAGAGCCCAGCGTGAAGAACGCCGCTGTTGTGGCCGGTCTGGTGCGAGGCGACCGTGGGCTCCTTCTCCAGGATGACGACGGAGAGTTCGGGCTTGCGTTCCAGCAGGCGCAACGCCGTGGCCAGTCCCACGATGCCGGCACCGATGATGGCCACGTCGGCACGCGCGGCCGCATCAGCATCAGCGGCCCCCCACTCGATCACAGTCCGCTCCACTCGCGCAGTGCCCGCGCCAGCGCGGAGTTGTCGTCATCGCCGTAGCCGCGTGCCACGAGCGCAGCTTCGATCTGTGCCGCCAACGCCGAGACCGGCAGCGCCGCCCCCACCTCTCGCGCCTGCTCCAAGGCGATGGTGAGATCCTTCAGGTGCAGCGAGAGACGGAAGCCCAGCGGGTACTCGTCATCGATCATGCGTCCGCTGCGGTTGTGCAACACCCACGAAGAGGCGGCGCCGCCACCCAGCGCCTCCGCCACCAACCTCGGGTCCAGGCCCGACTTCATCGCCAGGACCATGCCCTCCGCGACACTGAAGTAGAGGCCGGACATCATCACCTGGTTGACGGCCTTGGTGACCTGCCCGGCACCGACCGGACCCATGTGCGTGATCGCTGAGCCCATCGCCGCCAGCACTGGGGTCGCACGGGCGACATCGGCATCAGACCCGCCGACCATGATGGTCAGCGTGCCCTTCAGTGCACCTTCCGAACCACCCGAGACGGGGGCATCGACGAAGGCGACGCCGGCTTCGGCCAGTCGCGCGGCGAAGTCACGCGTGGCGCCCGGCGCGATGGTCGAGCAGTCGATCACCAAGGCGCCCTGTTTCAGGCCCTCGGCCAGCCCTGCGTCGTCAAAGAGGACCGACTCCACGTCAGGTGTGTCCGAGACACAGATGACCACGATATCGCTGGCCGCCGCCACGGCGGCTGGATCGGGGGCCTCGACCGCACCAGCGCCCAGCACCGCCACAGCCCGGCCCGGGGTGCGGTTCCAGACGGTCAGTGGGAAGCCGGCGGCGGCCACGTTGGCAGCCATCGCGGCGCCCATCGTGCCCAGGCCGCAGAAACCCACACGTGTCAGCGTCTCCGTCATCGGCGTGGCCCTCCTTCAGACGAGAGCCCCGCCGGTGTCCGACGAGGCTCTCATGATCGACTGTGGGTGAGGCCGGGCAGCGGGACCCGGACTCGTCAGCGGCTGCTGCCGAAGATCCGCAGCATGAACAGGAACAGGTTGATGAAGTCGAGGTACAGCGCCAGCGCACCCAACACGGTGGCGGAGTCCTTGTTGATGTTAGGCATGCTGCCGTTCTTCAGGCGCTGCACGTCCCAGGCGGTGATGCCCGTGAAGAGGAGCACGCCCACGATGCCGATGAGCAGGTTGGCCATGGTGTTGCCCGGGAAAAGGAAGATCTGGACGAACATCACCACGATGAGCCCGAGCAGGCCCATGAAGAGGATGCCCCGCAGGCTGGTCAGGTCGCGCTTGGTGGCGACACCATAGACCGCTGCGCCTCCGAAGACCGCGGCCGCTCCAGCGAAGGCCGAGACGACCCCCGAGATCCCGATCGACGGCAGATAGGCCAGCACGATCACGCCGAGGACCAGTCCCATGCTGAGCGCGTAGATGAAGAAGAGCGCCAGGGCCACGGCCGATGAGATGCGGGTGATGGCGAAGTTGATGACCATCACCAGTCCGAGCTGGGCGATGATCAGCAGGAATGCCCATTCGCTGACGGTCTGCTGCAGGCCCTCGTTGTTCATCACGAACCAGGCCGAGACAGCCGAGAGCAGCACGCCCACGAACATCCACACGAAGCTGCCGGTCAGGAAGCCCTCGCGCGGTGGGCTGGAGACGATGACCCCCTCGCGACTCAGCGTGTTGGGGGTGGCGGCAGCCTGGTTGGAGACCTGCCCGGGAGCCTGGCTCCGGTCGTAGGGGTCGTTGTTGCGGGATTGCACGGTGGTTCGGTTCCTTTCGAGGTCGCCCACGAGCGGGCGGATCGTCGGCTAAGTCTAGCGACAGTGCTGTAGAGAGCCTACGAATGACGAGGTGGCGATCTAGCGACGCGCGGCTGTGGTGACGCCCGCGCCTGCCTGTTCCGCCAATCGCGCCAGCACCCAGAGCAGGTCGGCAAGGCGGTTGAGGTAGGGCATCAGCCATGCGCCCGGCACCAGGCGCTCGTGGTCGAGCGCGATGACCCGGCGTTCGGCGCGGCGGATCACGGTGCGACTGACCTCCAGCGCGGCCGACAGCCGGTCGGCTCCGGGAACGACGAACTCCCGGGGCATCTCCATCCGGCTCTCGGCTTCGCGAAGCATCTCTTCGAGCACGCTCAGCATGGCCTCATCGACACGCGTCTCGCCGTCACGGAGACGATCCCAGGCATCCGGGTTTGTGGCCAACTCCGAGCCAGCCACGAAGAGATCGCGCTGCAGTTTGAGCAGGATGTCGCCGAAACCCGCGATGAGCCCTGGAAGCGACCCGGCTGTCGCCATCACTCCGGCCTCCGCTCGCGCAAGGCCGAGACAGGCGACAGCCTCATCGATGGTGCCGTAGGCCTCGGCGCGGGCGTCGTCCTTGGTGATACGACCGCCGTAGAGCAGGCCGGTGGTACCGTCATCGCCCCTGCCGGTGGCGACGGCGCTGCCGGCGATGGCCCGGCGTCGAGAGCGATCGTCGGAGGGGCTCATGCGATGGGGCGTGCGGGACCCGCTACCAGGTCAGGCCGGCATCGCGCGGGTCCCAGCGCTCGGCCAGAAGGGTGACCTTGACCTCGTGCCCCTCGGCTTCCTCGGCCGCTTCCTTGACCTGCTGGATCATCGAACCGGCGTAGGGACAGAAGGGTGTGGTCAGGATCATCTTGACCTCGCTCGACTCGTCACCGAGGATGACCTGCCGGATGAGCGCCAGTTCGACCACGTTCATGCCGATCTCGGGATCGACGACCGAGCGCAGGGCGTCGAGGACAGCCAGCTCGCGGGAGCGCTGCACGGGATCGATGGTGGGCGCCTCATCTGTGGAGGTGATGGTGGGGCCTAGGGAGTCGCTGGTGATCGTCGGGTCTGACATGGTCGGCGAATCCTACACCGGGGGCCAAGAGGGCCAGAATCCGCGGGCCCATCGAGGTGCCGCGTCAAGCGTCGCCGAGGGACACCCCGATGCTCCGCGCCGTCCGGATCCAGGTATGGTCGAGTGGCACCGTCTTGCGCTTGCCCACGACCTCGCTGAGCGGCACCCTGATGGCCTCCTCACCGGAAGCCGCGATCATCACGCCGAACTCGCCCTCTTCGATGGTCCGCGCGCAGGCTGCTCCGAGGCGCGTGGCCAGCAATCGGTCGGCGGCCGAAGGCGTGCCACCGCGCTGCAGGTGTCCGAGGATGGTGATGCGCGACTCCAGGTTGGTACGTCGCTCAAGTTCGTCGGACAAGGCCAAGGTGGCGTTGCTGAGGTTGGTGGCGATCTCATCGATGCGCGCCCGCGACTCCTCGATACCCTTGTCGCGGGCCGCGCCTTTGCGCTTGTGCTTCTTGGCCTGTGCCAAGGCATCCTCGGCCTTGTGCAGGGCCTCAGCACGTTCCTGCGGCATGGCTCCCTCGGATACGGCCACGATGCTGAACGAGCTGCCCATGCGATGCCGTTGGCGGATGGCCTCGGCGACGACCTCGATGTCGTAGGGGATCTCCGGGATGAGGATGACGTCCGCACCCCCGGCGATGCCGGCGCCGAGAGCCAGCCAGCCGGCGTTGTGGCCCATCACCTCGACCACGATGATGCGATGGTGGCTGTGGGCGGTACTGTGCAGCCGGTCGATAGCCTCGGTGGCGATGCCCAACGCCGTGTCGAAGCCGAAGGTGATATCGGTCATGGCCACGTCGTTGTCGATGGTCTTGGGCAGCGTGACGATGGGGAGTCCCTGCTTGTACAGTCGGTAGGCGTTCTTCTGGGTGCCACCACCACCCAGGCAGACGAGCGCGTCGAGGTGGTGGTTGCGGCAGTTCTCGACGATGACGTCGGTCATGTCAAGCGTCTGCTGCCCGACCAGCATGCGGTGGGGCTTGTCGCGGCTCGTCCCCAGGATGGTGCCGCCGACGGTCAGGATGCCGGAGAGCTGCGACCGATCCAGCGGGACGGCCCGGTTCTCCATGAGCCCGCGAAAGCCGTCGCGGAAGCCGAGGACGTTCATGCCGTAGGCGCCGATGGCCGTCTTGGCCACGCCGCGGATGGCTGCGTTGAGTCCCGGGCTGTCACCACCCGCCGTCAGGATGCCGATCGTCTTGGTCATTCGAACCCCGCCATGGACGTGCTGTGGACGGTACTCGTGAGACGGCGGGCGCTAGGCGCTGCTGGCCTCGCGCAGATGCTGTGGCAACTCGGCCGCCTCGTCGGCGCTGAAACCGGGTCCTCCGAGCGAGCCATCGTCCTCGAAGAAGGCCCCGTAACGATCCTGGTGCTCGACTGCGAAACGGAAGGCTTCGGCGATGCCGACGCGCTTGAGCTCGGGGTGCTGGGCCATCATCTCCGCCGGCGTCAGGCCGTTGAAGCGCATCTCGAGCAGGTTGCGCACGGTGAGGCGGGTGCCATAGCAGAAGGGCTCGCCGTTCATCACCAACGGGTCCGACTTGACCCACTTGATCGTCATCAGACGACCGAATCGTCGCCGAAGCCGGCGCCCTTCCAGATGAACCGGACCGCGCTGTTGCCCTTGTGGTCGCCGGGTAGGCGACGGTGATGGCGCATGCGCTCGACCCACGCATCCAGGGGCTCCCGGATGAACGAGGCGTCGGCGGATGCGCCGCCGGCCACGGCAGCCTCCTGCAGGCCACGGATCAGGATGACCACGTCGTTCATCCGCACCCCGCGGCGCCGATAGAGGGGCACGAGCGTCTCGCCGTAGGTGACCACGAAACGATCCTCGCCGGTCTCGATGGCGCGCGCCAGTTGCTCGATATGCCGGTCGTAATCGCGCAGGAAGCGGCGCAGCATCAGGTCGTCGTGGCGCTCACGCAGCGTGTCGTCGATGCGCAGGGCTGCCTGGAGCGCCGACTCGGGGAGGCGGCGGTCGGCACGCAGTCGCGCCGCCGTGGTCGGATGACCGATGGTGGCGTCAGACGGCGGCAGTCCGGTCGCAGGATGTGGCATGAGCGTGCCTCAGTCTAGCGACTGGAGCCGACGCTGCGCCGCTAGAGTTGGTGCATGACCCGAGCAGAGGGGCGTCAACGGGCGCCACGATCGTTCCTCTTGGCCGTCCTCGAGGCGCTGGCTGTGGCCGCGCTGGCGGCTCTCGCCTGGGCGCTGATGAAAGGCATCCTCGAGTTCGGAGCCGGCCTGCTCGGGGTGGCAGTCGTGGTCGGCTGGGGGATCGGGGCACTCCTCGGCCGGGCGCACGCCAGCCCACTGCTGGCTGCCGGGATCGCGACGCTGGCCTGGCTGGGGGGCCTGCTGCTGACATGGCTATTGGCCATGGCGATGCTGCCGGGCTCATCGCGCACGTTCCTCGAGCGGGTCGAGGGCACGCCCTTCCTCGACTGGCTGGCACCCCAGTTCAGCCTCCTCGAGGTCGCTGGGCTGGTGCTCTACGTGGTGGCGGCGCTGTACGGCGCTCGCCCCCGCGTCAGAGCCCCTTGAAGGTCAGCGAGCCGGCCTTCAGGGCCGTGAGCTTGGCGAAGTAGCCGTCACTCGTGCCGCCGCTTGGCCAGCGCACGCACTGCAACTTCAAGGTGGCCGGATGCTTGAGCTTGCGGGCCAGGCTCATGACCAGGGGCGCCACGCGGGCGGAATTGTTGATGTATTCGAGCACATTCACGTCCTTGCCCGACTTCAGAGCTATCCGGCACACGGTCCGGAAGTGGGCCGACGGCACCGATTGCGCCGAGTACCAGAGCTTGCCCAGGACCATCCAGCTCCCCTTGGGAAGCGGCATGGACGCGACGGTCTGGTAGGCCAGGCCGACCGGCACGGTCAGGTTTCCGTTGTGCCAGCCAGAGATGACGCGCGGCCAACCCGAGCCGGATGTCCCCGACGAACCATCCCCCATCCAGCGATTGGTGAGCTTGCCGGCCTTCACCGCCGTGATGACGATGTCGGAGAGGTGGAGGTCGGTGGGAGCCAGGCACTGGAGCTGCGCCACGCCGGCCGCCCCAAAGCGATGCACGACCTGCAACGCCATCGGCTTGGTTTCGCTGGGCCAGCCGCGCGACTGGAGCCCGAAGGTGGTCTCGTCGAAATCCGCCCCAGCCCCAAGGCGACACGTGAAGATGCCGCCACCCAACGCGTCCGAGCCGACGGCCTTGGCGACGATCCACCAGGCGCCCTTTGGCAGCGGCAGTGTCGCCACCGAGTGGAAGGCACCATTCCCGATGACCTCGTTGGCGGTGCGTTTGCCGGAGACGACGCGCGGCTTGCCCGAGCCGGTGGTCCTGGCGGCCGTGCCGATGCGCTGCGTGGTGAGGCGACCCACGCGCATGGCGTTGATGCGGATGTCGGAGATGCGGACGCCGGGCAGTTCCCCGACGCAGCTGAGGCGAGCCTTGCCGGCCGATCCCAGCCGCCCGGCCGCCGTCAGCAGGATCGGCACACGGTTGCCGCCCTCATCTGCGCGCCCGGGAACGGCGGAGATGCGGTCGGAGACCGAACCCACCCACAGGTCACAGTTCACACCGTGGTGGTCGCCCGACCCAGCCACATCCGACAGGAGCGCCTTGGCCGTCACGAACCAGTCGCCCCTGGGCAGGGCCAGACGTGCGACCGTCCTGGCCTTGGGGCTGGAGATGCGTACTTCCCCGATCTCGCCGCCGGAGATGACCTGGGGCCCAACCGCCCCCCACACAGCCGGAGCCATGGCGACCGAACCCAGAGCCAGGCTGAGCAGCGCCAGCGACATCACGAGGCTGACCAGGCGAGGATGGGCTGGCCGCAACGGTGTTTGGGACATCATGGAGTCCTCCCGAACCCCGCGGGCGTGCCGGTCGATACGCCCCCCGCCTTGGTAACACGGCCGCGGCCGTGCCACCGTAAGCCTCTGCGCGCTGACAAGCAATAGTCGCTTGGCACGCCATCGCCGCAAGAGGGGTCTACGCCGGCGACTCACCCAGGAAGGGCATCTCGTCATCCTCGACGGCCTTCAGGCTCATGCGCAACGCTGCGGTCTTGGCCGTGGCCACCTCACGGACGTAGTCGGCTGCCTCGTCCGCGGTCATGGCGCGCCCGCGGACGGCATCGGCGGGCCGGCCCACCATCAGCCACGAGAGGTGATAGCGGTCCATGGAACCCCAGGCGTTGCGCAGCAACTCGTCGGAGCCGGCGATCCAGGTCTGCAGTGCCACCAGCGAAGGATGTGTGGACAAGCGCTCCCCTTCGCGGATGAGGGCTCGGGTGGCGGCGATGTACTCGTCCCGGGTCACGCGCCCTATCATCGGCCGACATGACGACCACTGCCGAACGATCCGACAGCCTCGCCATCGACCTCGATCCGGCGCGCGATGTGGCGGCGGCCGCTGTGGCCGACGGCACCATCCCCTGTGCCGCCTTCGGCGTCGTCGACGCGGCCGGCCGTTCGGCCGTTCGTTTCGTCGCTAGCCCCGGCGGGGCCCCGGCACTCGACAGCGTCTTCTTCCTGGCCTCGATCACCAAGGCCATCGTGTCCACCGCCGTCATGCGCTATGTCGATGAGGGCCGACTGGGACTGCACCGACCCCTGGCGCGCTATCTGCCCGAACTTGTCGGCACCGCGCTCGAAGGCATCAACGCCTGGCACGTGCTGACACACACCTCGGGATTGCCGGACATGCCGGTCGAATTGCTGCGACGCGAGCGGCCGACCTACCAGCGCGCGCTGGAGTTCGTGTGCGCCAGCAAGCCGCTCACCGAGCCCGGCCACGTCTATGCCTACTGCTCGGTCACGTTCACCCTGCTGGCCGAAGTGATGGCTCGTCTGAGCAGCACGTCGTTCGCGGGTGCTCTGGCGATGCGCCTGACCGAGCCGCTGGGCATGGCCGACACCACCTTCGATGCACGCCCGGTCCGGGAGCGTGTCATCCCCGTGCAGGGCTTCGGGGTCGACAACCGTCTGGTGCAGATGGTACTGCTGCGCTTCCTGGCTACGGCCCAGATGCCCGGTGGCGGCATGTTCGGCACGCTGCCGGACCTCTTGGCACTGGGGCGATCACTCCTGCCGGCAGACGACTCGGCTCAGGGTCCACGAGTGCTCTCGCAAGCGGCCATCGACGAGATGTCGCGCGACCAGACCGAAGGTCTGACCCACGTCTCAGCCGATGGCGTGGAGCATCAGGTACGGCAGGCCCTCGGCTGGCGCAAGCAGCATCCCGATTGGCCCGGCACAGCGTCGGCCTTCACCCACGGCGGCATCTCCGGTGGCCGGATCTGGGTGGACCCAGGGGCCGGCCTGGCCATCGTCTTCCTGACCAACCTGTGGGAGGCTCCCATCGAGGCCTCCATCTCGGTCATCGAGGCCATCTATCGCGCCCGCTACCGGGATCGCGGGGCGGCTGACACCGCCGGCAGCTGACACCGTCGCTCAGGCCGCGCCACCCTCCTCGATCGCGAACGTGCGCAACCGGTCCTCACAGGCGCCGTAGAGCCGCTGGGCTTGGCGCGCGATCCAGGAATCGACACGGCTGCTGTCCTCGATGGCCACCTCCGGGCCGGAGAGCCCGTCGGCCAGGACGATGCCATCGCTGTTGCGGTAGTCGGCGAGCCAGTTGGCCCGCAGTTGCACGACCGTGTCGACAACGACCTCGGGCGAGAAGGACCAGTCGAGGTAGTCGACACCTAGCTGGTCGACGATATCCCGGACGCGGACGTGGTCGCCACGGGGGATGCGGGCCAGCAGGTGGACCACGCGCAACTGGCTGAATGGGTCGCCCGGTGTGGCGACGGTGGGCGGCTGGATGCTGGCGTCGGGGAGCCCCGGTGTGTCCCGCAGCTGCACCGTCAGGCCTCTCCCGATCCGGGACCCACATCGATGCGGTCCTCAGCGGTGCCGGAGGGCCCGCGACGCACGGCGAGATAGCTGCCCTCCGGAGCATCCGCCAGCAGCGGCTCCAACACCGCCACGATGGCATCGGCGTCCTCTCCGATCAGGCGCAGGGCCAGGTAGCCTGACTCCAACGAGTTGGTGTCGTGTTCACCGGCGCCCGCTTCGTCGAGCGTGCGGATGACGCGGTTCTCCAGCGCGAACACCCGCTGTTGCTCACGCACCGTCTCGAAGGTGGGATCGTAGAGGCGCAGCCAGACTGTCACGCGGTGCTTGTCCGCGTGAGCCTCGAAGGTCGCCTCGGCGGAGCGACGCCACTCGGCATCACCATCGGCCTGACGATCGGCGACCGAGCCTCCTTGACCCTCAGCGTCACCTCCGCTGAACAGGCGTTTCAAGAAGCTCATGCGCTAGAGCAACTCTCCGTGTGCGGAACCGGTGGGCTGACCCTCGGGCGGGCGAGGCTCCTCGCCGGGACCAAGTCTGGGGTGCGGCGCCTCGGCCTCAGCCTCGATGGCACCGACGCCGTAGGGCACCCACTTCTCGGGTGACTGCAGGCGATGGGCCTCGGTATTGCCGCGGGCGTGGATCTGAGCATGTCCGGCGGGCTCGATCCACATGTTATCGCCCTGCAAAAGCGCGTGGACACCGCCCTGGCCCGGTTCGGAGCGTTGGTTGCGGCAGTACGAACACCTGCGTCGATCGTGTGGCGTGTACGCGATGGGCTCCTCGTAGGTGGTGATGTAGCCCTCGTAGTTGCGCAAGACGACCTTGTGGTCCGAGTAGCTGATGAGGTAATTGGGCATGACCGGGATCTTGCCGCCACCGCCGGGCGCATCGACGACATAGGTGGGCACCGCATAGCCGCTGGTATGGCCTCGCAGTCCCTCGATGATCTCCAGGCCCTTGCCCACCGGCGTGCGGAAGTGACCGGCACCCTCGACGAGATCGCATTGGTAGAGGTAGTAGGGCCGGATGCGGTTCTCGACCAACTTGTGCACCAACTCCCGCTGGATGTGGACACAATCGTTCACACCTGCCAGCAGCACCGACTGATTGCCGATGGGGATGCCGGTCCGACTCAGCTTGTCCACAGCGCGCGAGACTTCTGGCGTTATCTCGTTGGGATGGTTGAAATGCAGGTTCACCCACACGGGGTGGTACTGCTCCAGCATCGCGCACAGGTCGTCATCGACGCGCTGCGGCATGAACACCGGCACGCGCGTGCCCAGGCGGATGATCTCGATGTGCGGGATCTCGCGCAGCCCACGCAACACACGTTCCAGCAACTTGGGGGCCATGGTCAGTGGATCGCCACCCGAGAGCAGCACGTCACGCACCTGGGGTGTGCGCCGCAGGTAGTCCAGTTGCGCCTCGAAGTCGCGCGTGTTGAAGTTCTGGCTGGCGTCGCCGACGATCCGGGAGCGGGTGCAGTAGCGGCAATACGATGCACACTGCGTGGTGACCAGCATCAGCACGCGGTCGGGATAGCGGTGGACCAGGCCCGGCACCGGGGAGTGCTGGTCCTCCCGCAGCGAATCCTCCATCATCGCGGTGAAGGCCTGCTGCTCGTCGCCCAGCGGCATCACCTGGCGGCGGATGGGATCGTCGCCGTCGGCCGGATCGATAAGGCTGATGAAGTATGGCGTGATGTCCACGCGGAACTTGTCCGGCGCGCCCAGCCCTTCGCGCTCGTTGTCGGTCAGTTCAAGCGATCTGCGCGAACGTCTCCAGGTCGTTGACGCGGTTGGAGAGTTGCCAGCGCCAATCGTCCCACTGCTCGGCGGGCACATCGGCGTAGTACGGTGCGCGCCGGCTGCGGGCCGGCTTGCCGTCCGGCCCCAGTGATTTGGCCGGGTCTCGCGGGTTGATCCAAGCGTCCTGAGCGTGCGAGTCTGCCACGGTTCCTCCTGCGTGGTTGGCGATGATACTCCGGCGCGGCCGCCCGCCACCCTCGCCAGCTTGTCCAGGCCGGTGCCGCGCCGCACCCCCCTGATGGCTCTTTGGGGCCATATGCGCCCCTCCCCCCCAGGCGGTACGTTGCGGGTGCTGGAACCGCGTGGCCGCAAGCCCAGGTTGCGGAGCCGGCGCATTCATCCTCAATCCCTGGATCAGCTGAATACGACCGACGGGACCGACCGGACCGAGCAGCCGTCCCGTGCTCCCGCCGCTTCGGCCATCGCAGATCGCCGTCCTATCATCCATCTCGACGGTGTTCCAGCCGATCAAGCCGCGACCGGTCGGAACCGGTCGTCGTCCGCTGCTCCACCATCGGAGAACGACTGATGGACATGCTACGAGTCGCGGCGACTTCGCTCGCCGAACGGGCCACTCGCTCACGGCCCTTGACGAAGTTACGGACGTTCGTATCGACCATGCCCCAGCGGGACGACGGCCAGCGCGGCCAGGGCCTGGCCGAATACGCACTGATCCTGGCCTTGATCGCCATCGTCGCGATCGCCTCCCTGGTCTTCCTGGGCGAGACGATCGTGGGGACATTCGAGGAGATCATCAACGCCGGGTTCGAGACGGTAACGCACCTCATCGGCGGCTAGCCGCTGTCGATCGCTCGTCTCGCGCCGGATCACTCTGAACCCGCAGAACGGCCGCACCGTCGTTGTGGCCGGTTTCGTGCCGTATCGCGGTGTCCATGGCCACCGTCAACGGGTCACGACGGGTCAGCGATCTCCCTATAGAGCACCGCCGGAGGTCGTGTCTGTCGACCCTCCTCACGTGGCCGGTTCAGGCCCCGACCGTGGGGACGCTTGCCGGATCCGCGGAAACGCTGTTCCTGCGGCTTGCTGATTTGATAGGATTCCCGATCTCATGACTTGGGATCGACTGCGAGTTCTCGGGTACCTCTGCGCCTTCCTCTTGCTGGGCGTGGTGATCGTCTCCGTGTACGGAGCGTTCCGGACCGAGTTGGAAGCCAGCCGATTTATCGGATTCGGCGGTGGCGTGTTGCTGGGCGCAGCCATGGTGACCCTGCTGGTCACCGTCATGCTCGTGCCTGAACGACGGCGAACCGCCTGGGTCGAGGCCATCACGACCGTCAATGCCAGGTATCTCTTTGGTGCGCTCATCATCGTTTGGGCGCTCGCGATGGGGTTCCTGGCAAGCATGGACCTCGGAGTGAACACCGTCGGCGTCCCGGCCCTCATCGGGCTCTTCGCCGGTATCTTCATCTTCATGGGCTTCATCTGGTCGGTCATCGGAGAGTAGGGGCGTACCACCGACCCCTGGTACACCATCGCGTCGCGAAGGAGGATCGTCGTGCCCAAGTGGGAGCTCATCCACCTGTTGGGGACGATGCGATTTGGGGGGCAGCGGGGGCAAGGCCTGGCTGAGTACGCGCTCATCCTGGCGCTCATCGCCATCGTGGCCATCCTGTCACTCGTGTTCCTGGGCGACGCGCTCGCGGATCTGTTGTCGATGATCGGCAGCACGATCGATGGGAGCACGTAGCGCAGGGCCTGGTACTGCCAACTGCACCCGACTACCCGAGACCGCCACATCGGCACCCCGAAGGTCCGGGCCCAAGGCCCCCCAGAGGTGCCATGGACTCGCCCAAGCACCCGCCTCATCATTTCTGGCACTGAGGACATGTGATAGGCCTGCCGGCTGTCCTGCAGTGCACAGTTGACGGTGGCGCTGTACTGTCCGCCGAGCACGGAAGCCCGATGGGGCGGCCGAGCGAATTCATCCAATCACCGGCGAACCGCTTTCGCGGGGAGCCACAGAAATGGAGGACCATCGATATGGTCGACTTCCTGCTTCGCCGCGACGAGGATGGCCAGGGCCTGGCTGAGTACGCGCTGATTCTGGCGCTTATCGCCATCATCGCGATTGCCGCGCTCGTCTTCCTCGGCGGCCAGATCTCCGGGATCCTCTCGACGATCGGCGCCCAGATCTAGAGACGACGCTCTTTCGAGAGCGCGACTGACGGCCCGTCCCCAGCAGGGGACGGGCCGTCTTCTTGTGTCTTGCGCCTCCGTGGCCGTCCCGACCGCAGGGTTCGCAGCAGCGCGTCAAGCACCTATCATCAGCGCGATGCCAGCCACACCCCGGGACGCGCGCCACCGGACCGCGGAATTGGCCGACGGTCAGCTTGTGGCACCTCCCGACTACGTGGGCGTAGGGACGGCACGCTCGGGTACCACCTGGTGGGACAGCCTTCTGCTGGCGCACCCTGGGGTCAGCCGGCCTGCGGCCACACCCAAGGAAGTGCACTTCTTCGATGGCCACTGGGAGCGCGGCCTGGCCGAGGGCGACATCGCCCGGTACCACGCTCTGTTCACTCGGCCAACAGGTCACCTCTGCGGTGAGTGGACACCCGGCTACATGCTCGACGCCTGGACGCCGGCACTCCTGCGGCAGGCTGCCCCGAACGCTCGTCTATTGGTCTTGCTGCGCGACCCCGTAGAACGCTTCCGTTCCGGGCGCACGCTCGCGGAGGATCGCTTCACCGTCGGTGCCACGCCACGGGCGGCGGCGAACGCTGCCTTCAATCGCGGCGTCTATGCCGACCAGCTGCTTCGCCTCTGGGCGGCCTTCCCGCGCGACCAGGTGCTGGTGCTCCAGTACGAGCGGTGCGTGGCTGAGCCGCAGGCACAACTGGAACGCACCTATCGCTTCATCGGTCTGGCACCGGAGAATCCCACCAGGGCTGGAGCTCGATGTGCGCGTCAACCCGTCGCGGGGCCCCAAGGCGATCCTGAGCGAGTGGCAGGAACACCAGCTGGTGCGCCGCTACGCGCCCGAGAACGAACGCCTCGCGGCACTGCTTCCCGAGTTGGACCTCTCGCTGTGGAAGTCACCCCGATGAAGCTCAGGGCACGTGCCCGGAGGCTGGCCGTGCGTGGCTCGCGGGCTTGGTACCGCTGGCGTGGTCCGCGACAGCCGGGGCCACCGGAGCCACCCCCCTGTCCCGAGGGCTGGCGCACGGGTCCGCCTCACTACGTCGGCGTCGGCGCCCAGAAGGCGGGGACCTCATGGTGGAATTCGACTCATCGAGAGCCATCCGCACGTCGTCAGCCCACCGGGCCAGCCCAAGGAGCTGCATTTCTTCGACCGCTTCTGGGAGGAGCCCTTCGGCAGCGCCGACATCGAGTCCTACCATCGCTACTTCCCGGCACCCGACGGGTCCGTGGCGGGCGAATGGACGCCTGGCTACCTCATCGACTTCTGGACGCCCGAACTCATCGCTCGCGCCGCGCCGGAGGCGCACATCCTGGTGCTGCTGCGCGATCCCCTGGAGCGGTTCCGCTCAGGGCTCACCCACCAGCTTGCGACGTCGAGCGCGCCCCTGACCGATCGCGACATCCAGGGTGCGTTCCAGCGCGGCCTCTATGCGCCGCAGCTGCGGCGCGTCCTGGCGGCGTTTCCGGCTGAGCGTGTATGGGTCGGACAGTACGAGGCCTGCCGTGCCGACCCGGCCCGGCAGCTGGCGAAGACCTACGCCTTCCTGGGGCTGCCGCCACATGATCTCGGTGCCGATGCCATCGCTGGCGAAGTCAACCCCACGACACGCGAGAGGTTCCAGCCCTCACGCTCCCTGCGGGCTTCACTACTGGCTGGGTACGCACCCGACCTGGCACAGCTGACCGAACTCGTGCCCGGCCTCGATCTCTCGTTGTGGCCCAGCGCCCGGGAGGTCGGGCTGGCCTGAATCGGCTACCAGTCGAGCCAACCAGCCGACGCCTGCTTGATCTCGCGCAGTAGCCGCTTCCCCTCACCACTAGCAGGATCAAGCAGGTTGGGCTGCGTGGTGTCGTGGATGATGTAGGGACGCAGCCGCATCTCGACGAGCTGGTCGCCATGGAACGTGGCCTCCAGAAGAGCCGATTCCATGGTGTTGGTGGACCAGTTCTGGTCGAAGATGAAGTTGCCCAGCGAGTACATCACGGGCGTGCCATCGATGTCCTCGATGGCACCTGCGACGTGGCTGTGCGCACCCAGGACGAGTATCGGCGCCGGCCTTGGCCCAGCGTGCGGCGTGCTTGCGCATCGAGGGCAGCGGCTGCCGGGAATACTCCACGCCCCAGTGCGGGAAGACGATGACGACATCCGCCGACGTGGCCGCCCGCTTGATATCTGGCACCAGGTAGCGGTCGAGACAGGGCGTGGCTCCGCTCTCATCGGCAGCGGCCCAATAGATCGGAACGATGTCGAGGCAGGGGATGATGGCTACCTTCGTGTCGCGGGCGTGAAGGTAGCTGATCTTGCGCGCCTGGTCCAGGTCGGCCCCGGCACCACCGAAGGCGAGACCGTTGCGTCGCAGGATGCGGCGCGTGTCCTTGATGCCGTCAGCGCCGTAATCCTTGATGTGGTTGTTGGCCAGGGAGAGGAAATCGAGGCCGGCGCGGGTGAAGATCTTCGTCAACTCGGGCTGGCCGCTGAAGCGCAGGCCGCTGGTGTGGTGGACGGCGGCGTCGGTGACGGGCTGCTCATGGTTGGCGATGGCCAACTCAGCGCCCTTGAACAGGTTCCGTACCAGGCCCTTGTTGCCCGTCGTCTGGTAGCGCGGCACGACATTGTCGTGGTACACCGGGTCACAGCAGCCATGACCCGTCACACGGGCCGTGCCGCCGTCGAAGGGGTAGTTCACGCCCTTGCCCTTGCGCACGACCTTGTCGTAGACGCCGCGGTCGGTGAAGGCATCTCCGCCGGCCACCAACACCCAGGTCTGCGCCTGGTCCCAGGATCCATCGGCCGTGGTCTCCAACGTCAGGTCCAGCGGCCAGTCGGCGACGTCGCGGATGCGATCATTGCCCACCAGCGCGACGTCGTCGATCCCGAGCGTGCGCATGGCAGGAGTCACATGGGTCGCCGGAAGCAACCCCAGACCGCCCTTGGCCACGACGGCCGAGATGGCGTCGGCGTCTCCACGGCGGACCTTGGCGTGGAGCTCGACCCCGAGCGACTCTGCCAGCTCATCGGCGATGCCGTCCTCGACGATGACACTCTTGAAGCCCTTGGCAGTGCCGCGCTCGAGGGCCTGCCAGATATCACGGGACTTGATGACATCGCGCGTCGACCAGAAGCCCGTTACGGGCACGATGGGCATCACCGTTGCCGTGGTGGCCGCAGGCTCGGCCGAAGAAGACGCCGTCAGCGCAGACGGGGACAGGGCTGGCGACGGACTCGCCTCGACGGGGGCGTCCGACGGCACCTGGGTACTCGTCTCAGCGAGCGCCAGTCGGATGGGGCCCACGGCTGCAGCAGCCGGTATGGCTGGCAACGACGGTGGCGCCGGCTCGACCGGCCTCTCCCCCTGCGCGTCGAACACGGCCAGGGCGAAGCCGAACAGGCCGAACAGGAAGATCGCGACGAGGCCGATGACCAGGATCTTCGACCCCAACTGGGCGCGGCGTGGATTCGCTCTGGGCGTTGCTCATACGGGCTTCGTCGTCATCGAGATGAGGAGACTGGCGGACCCGACCGGATTCGAACCGGCGATCTCCAGCGTGACAGGCTGGCATGTTAGGCCGCTACACCACGGGTCCTGCGGAAAGCGAACTCTAGCAAATGCCGGACGAACACGCCGCACAGGATGCCTCGCTATGCTCGCCTGACCATGCCCGACTTCATCGACCTCCGATCCGACACCGTCACCAAGCCGACAGCGGCGATGCGCCGCGCGATGGCAGCGGCAGAGGTCGGCGACGACGTCTTCGGTGACGACCCCACGGTCATCGCCCTCGAAGAGCGCGCCGCCGAGCTCACCGGCAAGGCCGCCGGCCTCTTCGTGGCGAGTGGCACGATGGGTAACCTGGTGGCACACATGGCGCACGTGGCCAGGGGCGGCGAGATCGTGACCTCGACCGGAGCCCATATCGTCGAGCATGAGGCCGGCGGACATGCCGTGATCACCGGCGCCACCGTCCGCCAGATCCCGGCCGGACTCGACGGGAGGATGAACCTCGACGACATCCGCGCCGCTCGTAGCGACCCTGACGACCTCCACCAGCCGCTGACTGCGCTGGTGACGCTCGAGAACACGCACTCGCCGTCGATGGGCCAGCCGCTGGCACCGACCTACGTTTCCGCCACGGCGGCGGTGGCGCATGAGATGGGTGTGCCGCTCCACGTCGACGGCGCGCGACTGTGGAACGCGGTGGTGGCACTTGGTACGACAGCCACGACGATGCTGGCCGATGTCGACAGCGCCACCTTCTGCCTGTCGAAAGGCCTCGCCTGCCCGGTGGGGTCGGTGGTGGTCGGCAGCACCGACTTCATCCGACGCGCCCGGCGCGCCCGCAAGATCGTGGGCGGCGGCATGCGCCAGGTCGGCGTGCTCGCGGCACCCGGCCTGGTGGCTCTGAGCGACGGCCCCGAGGGCATGGTGGGGCGACTCGCCGAGGACCACGCCAACGCCCGCGCGCTGGCCCAAGGGCTGGCTGCGATGGATGGCATCATCGACCTCGACCCCGCCCGCGTCACCACCAACTACATCGTCTTCGGCGTGCGGCCTCGGCCGGGCCAAGGTCCGTTGGCGGCACGAGCCACATTCATGGCGGAGACGCTACGACGCGGTGTGGCGTTCATCGAGTACACCGCCGGCCACGTTCGCGCCCTCACCCACTACGGCATCGAGCGGGCGGATATCGATCGCGCTCTCGTGGCTACGCACGAAACCCTCGTGGCCACGGGCTTGGGGGCGGCATGAGGACGGAGAACGCGGCTGACAAGATAGTCGAGGCCCTGATCGAGTCGCGCTTCGACGCGCTCATGGAGATGCACCCCGCCTGGGCCACTGCTCTCGGCGTCCACGCCCACGATGGGCGCCTCGCCGACCTCAGCCGTGCTGCCAAGGAAACAGACATCGCGGCCGAGCGGCGCTTCGTCGATGACCTTGAGGCCGTCGATCCCGATCCACTCAGCGAGTCCGTACGCTTCGAGCGTGAACTGGCCCTGCACGCCGCCCGCCTGCGCCTCTTCGATGCCGAGGTCGTGCGTGGCTGGGAGCGCAGCACGTCCGCCACCGATGAGATCGGCACGGCCCTGTTCCTGCTGGCGGCGCGCGACTTCGCCCCCCTCGAGGAACGCCTCGTGCCCCTCACCGAACGCATCGAGGGCATTCCTGATGCGCTGCTGCAGGTGCGCGATCGACTGGGCGACCAGCCCGTCCGACTGTGGCTGGAGTTGGAGGAAGTGGCCGCCGGCGAGCTTCCTCTGCTAGTGCACGAGATCGTCGGCGGCGCCGACGGTGTCTGGCCGGCAGGCAGCGCGCAGCTTCGTCAGCTGCACTCGGCTGCACGCGCCGCGAGGGCGGCCCTCTTCGACTACACCGCCTGGATCGAGACACAGCTCGATCGGCGCCGGGGACCGCATGGCGCTGGGGGCCACGGAGTTGGATGAGCTCATCGGTCTGCGCGCCTTCGATGGCCTGTCGGTCGACGACATCCTGACCATCGGCCACGAGCAGTTGGCGGCGATGCACCACGAGCGCGTCGAAGCTGGACGACGGATCGACCCCGCGCTCAGCGAGACCCAGATCCTCGAGCGCGTGAAGGCTGATGGGCCGGCCGACTTCGACGCAGCGCTGCAGGGGTATCGCGAAGCCATGATGCGAGCGCGCGGGTTCATCGCCAAGCACGACCTCGCCACGCTGCCGGCCGACGACCACATCGAGGTGATGGCCACGCCGGTGCACATGCGCAACACCATCCCGCTGGCGGCGTACTTCGAGCCGGCGGCTTTCGACCGACCTATCCGGGGCGTGTACATCGTGACGCCCTCGGTCGACGGAGATACGGGTGCCATGCGAGAGCACAACTGGTCGTCTATCGTCAACACCAGCGTCCACGAGGCCTATCCGGGCCATCACCTGCAGCTGTCGGCAGCGCTGTCGAGCCCGACCCCGGCGCGACTCCTGGTCGATGCGCCCGAATTCGTCGAAGGCTGGGGCATGTACTGCGAGCAGATGATGCTGGAGCAAGGCTTCGAGGACACGCCGCAGCGTCGGGTCATCGTGGCCACCGATGCCATCTGGCGGGCGGCCCGCATCATCCTCGACATCCGCCTCCATCGCGGCGAGATCGACGTAGATGAAGGGATCGACTTCCTGGTCGAGCACACCGGCTTCGAGCGTCCGGTGGCGCGGGCGGAGGTGCAGCGCTACACGCAGACGCCCGGCTACAACCTCTCGTACCTGCTGGGCAAGGTGCTGCTGCTGCGCCTGCGCGCCGATGAGGAGACGCGACTGGGAGCAGCTTTCTCGCTCAAGAGCTTCCACGACGCGCTGCTGTACTCGGGCAGCTTGCCCATCACCTTCCAGCGGCGCCTGCTGGCGGGCGAGGGCGGTGGGCCCACGTCCCCGGAGGATGGCGAGCCTCACTGATGCAGGTCATCCCCAGCCTGGACCTGCGCAACGGTCGCTCGCGGCTGGTGTGGTGGCCGGGTGCTTCGAGCGGGGTGGGCACTCCCACCGATCGACCGGCGGACATCGCCGTGGCCCTGGCAGCGCAAGGCGCCCCGGCCATCCACCTGGTGGACCTCGATGGTGCGGCGCAGGGTCGCCCGGCCAATCTCGACGCCATCGGGGCGATCGCGCGCCGCGTTGCCAAGCCGCTGCAACTGGCCGGCGGCGTGGATGGTCCCGAGCAACTGGAGATCGCCTTCGCGGCGGGTGCCACCCGCGTGGTCATGCCCCTATGGGCCGTGGCCGAGGATCGCGTGCGGCTGACCGACTGTCTCGCCATCGCCGGCGACTGGCTGGCCGTGGGCATGGATGCGCGACATGAAAGCCTGCACGGCTACCCCTGGCAGGGGCGAGCCGAGCCGACACTGGAGGCGTTGGTCACGGAACTGCAAGCCTTGGGCGTGGGCCGCTTCGTCTTCTCGCACGTGGCGAGCGATCGACGTGAGGCCGTCGGAGAGCTGGCTCGCGCGGTCGATGCTGATGTGCTGGTGGCCGGCGGAGTCGACACCCTCGACGGCATCCGGGAACTGCGTGATGCTGGGGTGGCAGGGGTCATCCTGGGCGAGGCGCTGTTCACCGGTTCCATCGACCTGGCCGAGGCCATCCGAGTGGTCGCTTGACCGCATGGTCTCTGCCATCCACCGTACGGCAGAGAGCGAATGTTATGGAACCTTCACCTATGCAAGGTGAATAAGCGCTTGAGTTTCTGCCCAGCGGCACGCTAGTATACGCCTCGTGCTGCTCGACAGCACTACTGACCTAGACGCAAGGTCATGGGTAGGTTGGGTTAGGGTAGCCGGTGAAGCCGGCGTCATAGATGCCCTTGCGCCGTGGCAGACAGATCTGGAGCTTGCTCCGGATCAAGCCGGGACAGTTAAAGCGACCCCGTCTCTGACGGGGTCGCCTCGATTCCGGGGACAAGCGCAGTCAGACCATGTGCTCGGGACGGACCAATTCGTCGAACTCCTCTTCGGAGACATACCCCAGCGCCAGCGCAGCCGCCTTCAGCGTGGTCCCCTCCTTGTGCGCCTTCTTGGCCACCTCGGCCGAGCGGTCATAGCCGATCTTGGGATTCAACGCCGTCACCAGCATCAAGGACTGCGCCACCAGCTCCGCGATGCGCTCCCGGTTAGCCACCACGCCGACGACGGCGAATTCACGGAACGTGTCACAGGCATCGGCCATCAGGCGGGCCGAGCGGATGAGGTTGGCCGCCATGACCGGCTTGTAGACGTTGAGCTCGAAGTTGCCCTGGGAACCGGCGAACTTGACCGCGGCGTCGTTGCCATACACCTGCGCGGCCACCATGGTCATGGCCTCGGCCTGGGTAGGGTTCACCTTGCCCGGCATGATCGACGAGCCCGGCTCGTTCTCCGGAAGTGACAGCTCGCCCAGGCCGGAACGAGGGCCGCTGCCCAGCCAGCGCAGGTCATTGGCGATCTTGGTGAGGCTAGCGGCAAGCGTCATCAGTGCGCCGCTCGCGAAGACGACCGCGTCGTGCGCGGCAAGGGCGGCGAACTTGTTGGGCGCGCTCACGAAGGGCAGGCTGGACAGCTCGGCGATGCGGGCGGCGACAGCCTGGTCGAAACCAGTCGGGGCATTGAGCCCGGTGCCGACCGCGGTTCCGCCGATGGCCAGCTCGTAGAGGCCGGGCAGGGTCGCCTGGATACGGCCGATGTCAGCATCGAGCTGGGCGACATAGCCGCTGAACTCCTGGCCCAGCGTGAGCGGGACCGCGTCCTGGAGGTGCGTGCGGCCGATCTTCACGATGTCGGCGAAGTCGGCGGCACGAGCAGACAGTTCGTCGCGCAAGCGAGCCACCGACGGCATCAGGGCGCGCACGATGACCGTGGCGGCCGCGATGTGCATGGCCGTGGGGAAGGTGTCATTGGACGATTGCGACTTGTTGACGTGGTCGTTGGGATGGACCGGGTCCTTGCTGCCCAGGACGCCGCCGGCCAGTTCGATGGCACGGTTGGCGATGACCTCGTTGGCGTTCATGTTGGACTGCGTGCCCGAGCCGGTCTGCCAGATGTACAGCGGGAAGTGGTCGTCGAGGTCACCGGCCGCGACCTCCTGCGCCGCCTGGACGATCAGCGTGCCGACGCCGTCTGGCAGTCGTCCGCCTTCATCGTTGACCTCCGCGCAGGCCTGCTTGAGCACGCCCATGGCATGCACGATCTCGCGAGGCATACGCTCGGCGTCACGGTCACCGATGGCGAAGTGGTGCAGCGATCGCTGTGTCTGTGCACCCCAGTAGCGGTCGGCCGGGACCTCCACGGCCCCCATCGAATCGGTCTCGGTGCGGGTGCTCTTGCTCCTGGGATCAGTCATGATCGGCACGGTAGAGCCGAAGGCAGTTTCGCACGCTGAAGAGCCCGAAAAGGCGGCGGTCGGACGGCTTGAACCAGTCGATGACGTCGGCGAGCGGGACGACCTCGGGGCGCTCGACCGCGTACGTGACATCGTCGCGAACCACCTCGGCGTGGCCGGAGGCCAGGACGTTGCGCAGCCACTGCGTGTCATCTCCATAGACGAGCGCGATGACGAAGCCGTCGTCGGTGGGCTCGATGCCCAGCGGTGTCTCGTAGGGCCTGCCCGATGTGCGACCCGTGTGACGGAGGATCTGTGCGAATGCGCCGGGCTGCCCGGCCGTCTGCATCTGCCTGGGGTTCATCACACGCAGGTTGAGCCGGCGCACCGCGCTGACCACGGGTGGCCACTTGGCATGCATGCCACCGAGGAATATGGCGGCGATCGCGGCCATGCCTACGAGGAGAGCGCCGAGTACCGAGAGTAGTGCGGTCACAGCGTGACGATACTCCCCTCTCCACCGAGTGAGGAGCGCGCTGTGGTCTAATGGTCACGCGAGCGCCCGTAGCTCAGTGGATAGAGCGTCTGCCTCCGGAGCAGAAGGTCGTGGGTTCGAGTCCCGCCGGGCGCGCCATCTTCCGCTGGGAGGGCGTTCACGGAAGGTCGTGCACTCGTCGCCTGAGCCGCCGCTGACCGCGAACCCGTCAGTGGTCCAGCGGACGTATGCGCACCTCCACAGGCCGAAGAACTGGTTCGCATAGCGACCTTCGAACTGCTGGCTCTCGCCGACGCGACCGAGGTACCCCGGGCGCACCGAGACGGACGCCAGGATCTCGTCGAAGCCATCGGTCGAGGCGAATCTCGCC
Source organism: uncultured Chloroflexia bacterium (assembly GCA_963778955.1). Taxonomy (GTDB): domain Bacteria; phylum Chloroflexota; class Limnocylindria; order Limnocylindrales; family CSP1-4; genus JAFMJV01. The sequence continues at coordinate 688,448 of CAVZWI010000001.1, read as the reverse complement.
TCCATGTCGCTGGCGGTCGAACCGGCGAAGGCTCCTCTGAGCTCCTGTTTCAGCGAATCCAGCCTGGCGTCAGCACTCGAGCGAGAGTCCGAGCCACCCCAGGCTGACGATGGCGATCGCGCCCACGATGAAGACGGACCGGGCTCGGCGTGAGGTCGCCGGATCGGGCTGGTGCGCAAACGAGGCCGGGCGCACTCGCAGCGCCAGGCTACCCAGTCCCACGCCGATGAAAACCCCGACCGAGTTGGCGACGAGGTCGGCCGGGTCGGGCGAACCGAGCCGGGCCAGGTCACCCACGTCTACGAGATCGGTGACCAGTCTGCTCGCATGCTCGGCATCCACGACGTCAGGATGCCACGCGTCCCGGATGGGCTACCGTGGCGCGATGCAGCCATTCGCCCTCATCCCCGCGGCGTATGTGGCCCTGCTGCGTGGCAGCGAGGTCCTGCTGCAGCGTCGTGTGGGCACCAGCTACATGGATGGCCACTGGGCATGCAGTGCCGCCGGACACGTCGAGCGTGGCGAATCCGTGCACGCGGCGGCGGCCCGCGAAGCGCACGAAGAGCTCGGCGTCATCGTTGACGAGACCGACCTTGAGCCGATCTGCACCGTCCATCGTCGGCAGACCGCGAGCGAACGAGGCCAGCGGGTCGACTTCTTCTTCGCGGTCTCCAAGTGGACGGGAGAACCGTCGGTCAAGGAGCCGGAGCGGAACGGCGGCCTCCGCTGGGCATCGCTATCAGCACTGCCGCACCCGATCGTGCCGGTCGACGCGATCGCCCTGGAGATGCTGCGCACCGGCGACAGGGTGGCCATCGTCCACTGGGGCTTCTGAGCGAAGCGCGCCGCGCCAACAGCCATCGTGGATCCAGGCATATCCGCGCCTTTGGCGATGCGTTCATCCGCACGTTCGCCACTTCGACGTTTGACCACCACGCACATAGCCATCAAGTCTACGGCGCCATCGGTCGGGGAGTTGCCCGGAAGTCCGAGTCCCAGCCCGGCGCGATCGTGGTGTGCGCGTGGGGCAACGGAACGACGAGGGAACGCAGCCGACGGTGAGTTACTTGAGTGGGAGGCGATCCCTCCGCGGCGTCGTGCCTGAGCCGAGGGTTCGACCGGGTGTGCTACTGTACTATCGGTATGAAACGAACATTCGGAACGTACTGAAGTGTCAGACCAGCGGAGCCCGGCGATCGACAAGGTCATGGAGCAGGTGGGCTCGTGGTTCGCGTCGCTCGGTGTGCCACGAGCCGCCGGGCAGATGTTCGGCTACCTGCTGGTCTGCGAGCCAGCTGAGCAGTCGGCCGGCGAGATCATCGCCCACGCCGGACTGAGTCCGGCCTCAGTCAGCGCCAGCGCACGGTTGCTGGTGCAGATGGACGCCGTCGAGCGACGACACCGGGTGGGTGATCGCAAGACCTACTACCGCCTGCGCTCGGACTTCTGGATCGCGATGGCCAAGGCCAAGCTCCAGGGCTTCGGCCATCTGGCTGCCATGGGCCGACACATCGTGCAGGCTGAGGGGCTCCCGCGCACCGACGGGCTCGACGAGATGATCGACCTTCGCCGACTTCTGGATCGATGAGCTACCCAGGCTTGCCGAGCGCTGGGAGCGATACAAGGACGCGAAACGAGAGGACGCATGACCAGCATCGACGGCGCGCCGCCCATCAAGACCGACAAGTTGACCAAGCACTACGGGGAAGTCAAGGCCCTGGTCGACCTGGACCTGGAAGTACAGCGTGGAGAGGTCTTCGGCTTCCTGGGACCCAACGGCGCCGGCAAGACGACGACGATCCGCAGCCTGTTGCACTTCGTCTTCCCGACCGCTGGAACGGCGACCGTCCTGGGGCTCGACGTGGCCTCCCACGCCGTGGAGGTGCGCAGCCACATCGCCTACATGCCGTCCGAATACTCGCTCTACCCCAAGCTCACCGGCGCCGAGAACATCACGTACCTGGCCAACCTCCGTGGAGGCGTCGACCAGGCCTACGTGGCCTCGCTGGCTGAGCGCCTGGAGGTGGACCTGACCCGCAAGGTGAGCGACCTCTCCACCGGCAACAAGCAGAAGGTCGGTCTCATCCAGGCCTTCATGAACAAGGCGGAGCTGGTCATCCTCGATGAGCCCAGTACCGGCCTTGACCCGCTCATGCAGCAGGAGCTGCAGGCCATGATCCGCGAGGTCAGAGCCGATGGGCGCACGGTCTTCCTCTCGAGCCACAGCCTGGCTGAGGTCGAGCGCGTGGCGGATCGTGTGGGCATCCTGCGCAACGGTCGCCTGGTGGTGGTCGAGCGGGTGGATGCCTTGAAGCGCAAGGCCATCCGGCGCATCGACCTGGAGTTCGAGGCGCCGGTGGAATTGAGCCGACTTCGGAACGATCGAGGGCGTCCACTCGGCTGAGACTCGCGGCAACACCGTGGTCGTCTCCTTCGAGGGTTCGGTCAATGAGCTGCTGCGGCGCGCGCTCGACCACGACGTGGTCAACGTCAACACCCGCGAGGCTGACCTCGAGCAGATCTTCCTGACCTATTACCACGGGAATGGTGACGATGCTGCGTAACCGACTGCTCGGGAGCGTCTTCGCCAAGACCGTCCGCGACTGGCTGCTGTGGACCGTCATCGCGGTCATCGCGATGTGGCTCATCGCTGCCATGTACATCGCCGTCATGGCCTCGTCGGGTGATGCCTACATGAACATGATGGCCGACTTCCCCGAGGCCATCACCAACATCTACGGCAGCAACAACGGCACGGCTGAAGGGCTGGCCATGAGCGGCATCTACAACCTCATCGGCCCGCTGGTGCTGCTGACTTACGCCATCGGCCTGGGCGCCAGCGCCGCGGTCGGCGAGGAAGAGGCAGGCAGCCTGCCCATCCTGCTCTCGAGCCCCCTGCGGCGACGCTCGATCCTGCTGGCCAAGGCCGCCGTGGCGGGCATCGGCGTGATCGCCATCGTCGTCCTGACCTGGGTGGGGGTGATCGGTACGGGCGCGCTCGTCGGCATGGACCTTTCCGACCAGGACGTGCTCGGTGCCAGCGTCCAGCTACTGGGCATGGTCTTGCTGTTCGGTGCCCTGGCGCTGGGCCTCTCCGCCTGGCGAGGCTCGTCCGCGCTGGGCGTGGGCGTCGCGGCTGGCCTGGCCGTGCTGTCGTACTTCGTGACCACGCTACTGCCGGTGATCAAGGAGTTGGCCGATGTCGCCAAGCTGACGCCCTGGTACCTGTTCAGCGGGGCCGACTCGTTGACGAACGGGATCGATGTGGTGCTGCTGGGCATCGCCATCGTCCTCACGGCCGGGCTGTTCGGGCTGGGGATGTACACGCTGGAACGTCGAGACCTGAAGGGATAGCACGATGACCACCACTGCCCTCCCGGGCGTGCGCCGCTACCAGCGGCTGGCCCTGTCGAACAGCCTCACCAAGGCCATCAGCGACCGCTTGCTGCTGACGCTCATCGTCGGCATCGGCGTCGGTGCCATGGGCATGCTGATGGGCCCGCTGTACCTTGCCGTCGAGGACATCCTGTCGGAGATGCTTTCGCAGTTCCCCGAGTCCATCATGGCCATCGCCGGCGGTGCGGACATGGCCACCCCGTCCGGCTACCTGACCGGTGAGATGTACTCCATCGTGGTGCCCTTCGCGGTGATGTTCGTGGCGGCTTCCTCGGCTGCGCGGGCCTTCGGTGGCGAGATGGAGAACGAGACCATCGGCCTGGTGATGTCGACGCCCACGCGGCGCACACGCCTGGCCACGGACAAGGTCCTCGCCATGATCATCCATGTCACCCTGGCATCGGGCCTGGTCGGGCTGCTGGTCTGGGTCGGCGTCGCGGTCAGCGGTATCGACGTCAACGCCGCCAACATCGTGGCCATCAGCCTGATGTTGTCGCTGCTCTCGATCTTCGTGGGGGGCATCTCGATGGTCGTCTCCATCGTCAGCGGCCGTGGCGTGTTGGCCATCCTCGCCGCCATGGTGATGGCCATCGCCATGTACGCCTGGTCGAGCTTCATGCCCATGGCCGATGCCATCTCCGAGCTCGCCTGGCTCTCCCCCTGGCACCAGTACATCGGCACCGATCCCCTGGGCAGCGGCATCGACTGGGGCTCGGCAGCGCTGCTGACGATCCTGGCTGTCCTGCCGCTGGCGGCCAGTGTGTGGCTCTTCAAGCGGCGCGATATCGCCGCATAGCACGTGGCTGGGGTCGGCGCGGCCGGACGCGCAGAGGGAGCCAGTCAAGTTCCCGCTGAACGAGCGGGGATCCGACGGTCACCGGCCTGCTGGCGCCTTGGCGTGACACGTCACATCGGTGGTTCAGGCGTGGCATGGGGCAGCGGTTCGGTCGCGAGCGGCGTCAACGTCCCTGGTGCGCGCCGGATCGGTCGGGTCCACCAGAACCACACCGTCACCGTGGTCGCCATCGCGGCCAGCATCACATAGAGAGTGGGCAGTGGCCCGATCATCCCCGCCAGGGCGCCGGCCGTGAGCGTGGATACCGACGAGACGGCCAGTGCCAGGCCGAAATCGACGGCGAAGACGCGCCCGCGGACCCGGTCCGGCGTGGCCCGCTGCAGGCCGAACGACGAAAGCGTCCACTGTGCGCCACTGCCGAGATGGCCGACGAGCACGAAGCCCGCAGCCACCCAGACGACCGGTGACAGCGGCAACAGCGCATAGCCCACCAGGTAGACGAAGAAGGTCAGGCCGATGCCCCGCAGCAGCAGCGCGCGGTCATCGGTAGCGAAGCGGCGGGCCAGGAACGGACCCACCAGCGAACCCACCCCGCGCGCGGCGAAGAGCAGGCCTACCCCCAACTGTCCGGCGCCCCAGATGTCGTCGCTGGTGATGGCCAGCATGTGGACGATGCCGGTGGCGACGCCGAACGTCGGTTTGGTCAGCAACAGTGCGGCCACGCCGTGATCGCGGCGAGCCAGGGACAGCGTCTCGGTCACGGTGGAAACCAGGCCGCCAAGTCCGTGGGGCGCGTCCTCCGGCACGTGGTCGGGCTCACGCATGGATCGCTTGACGGACCACACCAGGGCAGCCGAGACGAAGAACAACAACGGGTACATGAGGAAGGTGACCTCGCGCCCGACGGTGGCCGCCACGATGCCACCGAGCGCCGCGCCGAAGGCCACCATCGTCCCCCAGGCCGAGCCGATGAGCGCGTTGGCAGTGGGCAGGTCGGCACGATCGACCAGATTCGGCAGTGATGCGGAGACGGTCGGCTCGAAGAAGGCCGCCCCGAAGGCCAGCAGCGCCACGACCGCGAAGGCGATCGGAACCGTGTCGGCGTCGACCGCGAAGAGCAGGCCGACGCAGACGATGCCGCGCCCGATGTTGGCGCCGGCCAGCATGATGCGCCGGTCGAAGCGGTCCGCCAGCATGCCGGCGATCGGGGTGGCCACCAGGAATGGCGCCATCTGCAGCACCAGGATGACCGATGCGGCGGCCGTGGAGCCGGTCGTGTCCAGGACCAGGTCGATCAGCGCGACCGTGGCGAACCAGTCGGCCGCGAAGGCGACCAACAGGGCCAGGTACAAGCGTGCGAAGTCGGGGTTGCGCTGCAGCAACCCCATGATCGGTCGGACTCGGTGCATCGGGCTCCGAGTGTACGGGTGTGGGCAGGCGGCATGAACAGGGAAAGACGGAGGCGGCCCGCCGACCGACGAGCCGCCTCTGAAGGGTGTCGCTCCCGCTGGAGACGACCCGCTTGCGTGGGGAGCCTTGGCTACGGCGTGATCTTGACGATGGCGCCGGCGCCCGGACCCATGATGGTGCCGGTGGAGACGTAGATACTGCCGTCGTCGCCGACCGCGAGGCCGCCAGGTGCCATCAGTTGCTCGCCGCTGGCGACCATGGTGGGATCGCCACCACCCGGAGCGACGGCCAGGACCGCGCCGATCGGTGGCGCCCCAGCGCCGAAGACGCCCATCAGGCCGTCATGCACGATCTCCGCCACGTACAGCGTGCCGTCAGGGCCGAAACCGATGTCGATGATGTTGGTGAAGCCGGTGGCGTATGTGGTCGGCTCTTCACCGGGCACGACCCGGTAGACCGACGCACCACCGACCGGGAACGGTCCGCCCGTGAGCTGGCCGACGTAGTAGGCGCCATCAGGCCCCACGACGACCGCGGTCGGCACGGCCTGGACGGGGATCGGGACCATCTCGCCGGCCCCGGCAGCGCCTGCACCACCGGCAGGCGCCGAGCTGGACGCCGGAGCTTCACTTTCGGTGGCGGCCTCATCGGCAGGAGCTTCACTGTCGGTGGCGGCATCGTCGCCGGCCGCGGCCTCGCCGCCCTCACCTTCGGGCGGACCCATGGCGGCGAGCATCTCGGCGGGGAACTCATGCATCGTGGGCGGGAACATCGCGACCAGCGAGACGGTGCCGGCATCATCGACCATGAGCAGGTCGTTGCCGCCGGCATCGGCCACGGCGACGCCGCCATCAGCGATGGCGATCGAGTAGGGGTTGGAGTCGGGGACGGCGCCAGTGAACTCGGCATCGGGATCGTCGCTGAGCTCGAAGGCGGCAACGTCCGCGACCGCTTCGCTGGAGCCGTCGCTGGAGCCACGCATCAGCCAACCGGCTGTCGCCAGTTCCGGAGGGTAGCCGTCGCGATCGGACGGATCTCCGCCCAGGTTCATGATGTAGTAGAAGTCGCCATCGCCGATCGGCGCGACATCCGAGACACCGCCGATCTCCTGATCGTCGGCGGCACCGGCCGAGATGAGTCCGTCGAGCACCTTCTGGACCGAGCCATCGGTGATGTGAAGGATGTCTCCGGTGGGCCCGAAGCAAAGTCCAGCGTCGTTGCACGTGTCGCCGCCCGAGCCGGCCTCGGCGACCCAGAGGCTGCCGTCGTCCGCGACGGCGATGCCCCGCGGCGTGTTCAGACCATCGGCGACGACCTCGATCGTCGGCTCCTGTGCTGCCGCCGACATGCCCTGTGATGCCAGCAGAAGTGTCGCTATCGCGATACCAGATACATAGCGCGTTCTCATCGGGGGGACTGATCTCCTCAACTACCTCGACCGAGCCCCCCGAGGGACATGTCACCCTCCCGTCTCCCGGCCGACTAAAGGTATAGCGCCAAGGTATGAGAATTGCAAGCGCCGATCACCGGGCAAGCGCCGATCACCGGGCAGGCCCCCGTGCGGCCGACCCGGAGGTCTCCGTGGCGGCGCGGGCGGTCCCGAGCATGTCCTCGATCATCGCCCTTGTCACCCGACCGGTGAAGGTGTTCTGCTGGCTGGGGTGGTAGCAGCCCAGCAGTGTGTAGGGACCGACCGCGGCCCGCGCAGCATGGCCGAAGCGCGGCTTTGGAGAGGTCATGTGCCCCTCCGCCGCCAGCGCCCGCAGGACCGCATTCCAGGCGTATCCGCCGAGCGCCAGGATGACGTTGACACTCGGCAGCAGGCGCAATTCCCGCACGAGGAAGGGCAGGCAGGCATCGCGCTCGGCCGTGGTGGGCTTGTTGGCCGGCGGCGCGCAGCGGTTGACGGCAGTGATATAGGCATCGTCCAGCACCAGTCCATCGGCAGCACTCACCGAGCGAGGCCTGGGTGAGTAGCCCGTGTGGTGCAGCGCCTCGAACAGCATCTCCCCGGAGACGCCGCGGCTGTCGCCGGTGAAGACGCGGCCGGTGCGGTTTCCGCCATGCGCTGCGGGCGCCAGCCCGACCAGCAGCAGCCGAGCCGCCGGGTCGCCGAAACCGGGTACGGGCCGACCCCAGTAGACCTCGTCGCGGTAGCGCGCCACCTTGGTGCGAGCCACCTCCTCACGCCATGCCACCAGACGAGGGCAGCGGCGACAGGAGGTGATGTCCGCGATCAGATCGCCGAGGCGATCGCCGCTCATGCCTCGGCGGCGGGCGTGGCTGGGTCGGCTGAAGGGTCGGGAGCCGTGTCGGTCGCACTCAGCCGATAGCCGGTGGCTGCCGCCCGACGTCGCAGCTCGGCCGCGGCGTCGATGGCGCTGGGCATGCCCAGGAGATCGATCGCGCTCGGCGAGCGCATCGACGAACTCATCCCACGCCTCTTGTGAGAGATACGTCTGCCCCTGCCATTCATTCCAGCCAGTGGCGGCACGCACAGCCCCCGAACCGAACCATGCCTGGGGCAACCCGGTGACGTCCGCTGCCGTCAGCAAGGCACCCGGATCGATCGCCAGAAGGGCACGCGCCAACTCGACCACGCGCCACGCCTGCGCGTCGCCACTACCGGCACGACGCGCCCGGTCGCCGGTCGCCGCAGCGGCTTCCCAGTCGTCGAACGCTGTGACGGCACGCACCGGGTCGCCAGCACAGGCGATGGCGGCGATGGCATCGAAGATGACCCATGCCGCGATGGCCTGCGACAGCAGCCGGGGGCGCACCGAGCGCACGGCCGACGCCAAGCGAGACGTTTCGTGAGCGATGCTCACCGTGTCCTCGTGGCTGCCGACGAGGACCGCGACTCGCGCTAGTGATTCCGACAGACTCGCTCGAGCGGCATCGGCGCCGGTCTCGGTCTCCGGGTCGGCACCGACACGTGGCAGGAAAGCGTGCTCGGCGACACGCGTGGAGAAGACCGCCGCGATGGCACTCCGAACCGGCTCATCACGCATCCGACGCAGGGCGACGTGCGCATCCGGCACACCGGCCAGTCCCAGGCGAGCGGCCAGCTCGGCCCAGCCGCCATCAGCGGCGTCGGTGACCTGCTCGAAGGCGAGGAAGACGTGGCAACCGTAGCCGTCGAGCGCCAGTTCGAGGCCCTGCTCACGCAGATGCCGCTGCTGCCGCAGGAACTCGAGGCCACTGCGATGGTCGCGGAGGATGACGAAGCCGTCGGGATCGTCGGCAAGGTGCAGCGCCTGCGCGACGCCCGGGATCCGCACGTGCGCCCGTGGGTAGCGGTTGAGATAGACGACCAGCGATCGACGCTCGTCCGCATCACGCGGTCCATTCTGCGCCACGTTGGCGTAGGTGAAGACGTCGGGGTTCGCGCCGCCGCCCTCGAGTGCGGTGAGCTGGCGGAACCCGGCTGCGCCGGAGAAGCGCCAACGCTGGTGCAGTAGCGGACTGATCTCACGTCGATGGCGTTCCAGTAGCCCGCGCTCGGGCCATTCGTCGCGCTGCGGCCGGCGGAACTCCATGCCGTACTGCTCGCTGTAGCCCTCGAACTGACCATGACCGAACATGGGCAATCCTGGCAGAGTCGCCAATAGGGTAGCCACGCCAAAGTACTTATCATCGCTACCGAACTGATCGATGGCCGAGCGCTCGTCGGGGTTGTTCATGAAGTTGACGTACCGACCCAGGATGCGGGCATCGAAGGAGACGGTCTCGCGGATGACGCCCTGGTACTCGGCGTTCTTCTCATCGCGCAGCATGTGCATGAAGGCGCTGTTGTAGACCCGGTGCATGCCGAGCGTGCGAACGAAGTAGCCCTCCATCAGCCAGAACGCTTCGGCCAACAGCAGCGTGTCCGGCACTTCGGCCGCGACGCGATCGACCACCTCGCGCCAGAACTCCTGGGGCATCAAGCGGCGCAGTTCGTCGGCAGAGATAGCTGCTGCTGAGCGTGAGGGGATGCCCGCTTCGTGGCCCGGTTGCGGATACCACAGACGCTGGATGTGGCGACGAGCCAACACCATGGCGGCGTCGAAGCGGATCGACCGAGAACCGGCGAGCGACCTCCAGGATCTGGCCGATGACGGCCTCGCGAGTCCCGGCATCGAGGTAGTCGAGCTGAGCCGTGTCGTTCCAGGGGAAGCTGGTGCCGTCGTTGCCATGGTAGATGTACCGCTCGTCACCGCTGGTCTTGTCGATGCGCTTGAACACCACGGCCGCATCGGACGAGTCCCAGTAGTGGTCTTCCAGCTGGATGACCACCCGTCCGTCGGACGAGAGGTCCTCACCGCTGAACGAGTACGAGTCGAACGGCGGATAGGGTGAGGAGACGAAACGCTCGGGGTGTTCCACCACCCAGGTCGAGTCGATGCCCATGTGGTTGGGCACCATGTCCGCAGCCAACCGCACACCCCGTGCGGCAGCCCGCTCCCGCAGGTCATACCAGGCAGCATCCCCGCCCAGGTCGTCGGCGATGCGGTAGTCGGCGACCGAGTAGGCCGAGGCCATGGCATCGGGGTTGCCGCGCATCTGCTTGATGCGGCGGGACGCGTGGCTGCGCTCCCACAGGCCGATGAGCCACAGGCCGGTGAAGCCACGAGCCCGCAACTCGTCCAGCTCCTCGTCGGGAACCTGGTCCAGGCGAACGATGTCCCGATGGTAGTCGCGCGAGAGCTGGGCCAGCCAGACGTACGTCGACTTGGCCACCAGTACCAGCTCCGCCATCCAGTCGCGATCCTGCTGAACGCTTCGGGCTCCTCGTCGAAGGCACCAAAGCCTGCCAGCGCTGCTGACTCGACATGATCGCCGCCTCCGGGGCCGCGCTGTGATCGCAGCCAGGCGGCGCGCTCGATCTCATCGAGAGCACCCAGCTGGCGGTCGATCTGCAGCAGGTCCGCATCGTCGAGCCAGCCGGCCCAGTGGATGCGGATCCAGCGCAGCTGTGCACCCAGCGACTGCGGCGCGGCCTTGATAGGCTCCAGCAGGCGCTGTACCAGGGTCCGCGCGGGCGCCCGGCGAAGGAGGTCGGGGTCATCCGGATCGAGCTTGTCGCCAGTCAGACCGTCGAGCAGCTGTCGCTGCGCCGGCTCGGAGAGCGACGGGTCCGAGATCAGTTCGCGGTAAGCCGCGGCGGCTGGGTTCTGGGCCGCGATCCCAGTGAGCAACAGTTCCTCCAGCGCCGCCTCACGTCCGGGCACATCGCGCTTGTCGCGGCTGAGCCACTCTCCGACCTCGACCTCGTCGCGGTACACCGGCAGCGCCGGAAAGGTTCGCTCGTAGACCAGCAGCCCCGCATCCACGCCGGTCCGCTGGTAGCGCGCGTCGAGCACGCTGAGTCCCCGTGCCAGTGGACCGCCGGCAGCCGGGTCAGCGCGCCGCTCGACCGCCACGGCACGGTGAGCCAACTCCTGCATGAGACCGATGGCGGCGATCTCCGAGGCGACTCGAGTGCGATCGGCCTCGGGCGGCACGAAGCGCTCTGCCAGCGACAGCGCGCGCGAAACATCGAATGCGATAGCGTCGCCATCGCTCAAGGAAAGGCTCTCGTCGAAGCCGTAGCGATCGCGGGCGGAGCGGGCGATACGGAGATCCATCGCCCTCACCTTAGCAGCGTCCGATGTGCCACGGTCCATGCCGGCTGCCGCCGGCTCAGTCGCCGCGATGCGCTCCACTGCGGATGGTGAAGCCAGCGATGTTGCCGCGAGGCGGCTCGTGACGGACATCGACCTTGCTGACCGCCGACCCAGACGGACCCTCCCACAGTCGCAGCAGCAGTCCATCGAGTGCTTCGTCGGCACCCTCGGCCACGACCTCGACCGTTCCATCGGCCTGGTTTGACACCCAGCCATCCAGTCTCAGGCGCGCGGCCTCGCGCTCCACGAACCAGCGATAGCCGACCCCCTGGACCTGGCCCCGCACGGTCGCCACGAGCCGCCTGGTGCCTGGCCGGAGCGTCATGCGGCGCTCTTGCCGCCCTTGCCGATCTTGCCGCCGCGAGGGCGAGGCCACGTCAGCAACAGGACGTCGAGCGTGAGTTCGGGACTGGCATAGCCTTCGATGGCGATCATCAGGCGGTCGAGGCGGTCGAGGAAGCGGTGCAAGGCGACTTCATCGAGGCGGCCTGAAAGCGCCAGCAGTTCGTCAAGCTGGTCGAGGTCGCGGATGACTCGGCCGTCGCCGCGCCCAGCGACGGCGAGATCTCGGCCCACGTCGCGCCAGGCCTCGATGATCAGCTGCACGGCCCGACGACGTTCCACTGGCTGGAGGCGCTTCGACGGCGAGGACTCGCCGCGCAGGGCGGCATCGACCGCGATGGCGTCGGCGATGAGGTCTGCCGCAGCAGCGAGGCGAGTGCGCCGGTCGGCCGTGGCGAGTTGCAGCAGCGTGCGGCTGATCCGGGCGCGCGCCGATCACCGCCTCCGGTCGGCTCGCCAGCCGGATGGCCAGACCGGGTCGTCCTGCCGCTGCGATGGCGCGCGCCCGAGCCTGGGCCGGCTGCGCGTGGCCGTCTGCGGAGAGCAGATCGGTGAGCATCTCCACCGGCAGGGGCGCGAGGCGCAACCGGGCCGAGCGGGACAGCACGGTGGGCAACAACGGTGCCGCGTCGTCAGCGCAGAGCACCAGGCATGTCGCCGGACCCGGTTCCTCGAGTGTCTTGAGGAGGGCGTTCTGGGCGTCGAGGTTCAGGCGCTGCGCGGCGCTGATGACGGCGATCCGGAAGCGACCCTCCATCGCCGTCAAGGCCAGATCCGACACCAGCGTCTGGACTTGCCCGATGCGTATCTGCTCCCCGGCGCCCTCTGGTGCCAGCAGGTGCACGTCAGGGTGGCCGCCAGCATCGACCTTGCGGCAGGCGGCGCAGTCGCGGCAGGGGCGTAGCGTCGGGTCCTCGGCAAGGCAAAGCAGCCCGGCGGCAAGGTCGAGTGCCAGTGTCGTCTTCCCGATGCCCCGGGGACCCACCAACAGGAGCGCGTGGGGCGGGTGCTCGCCATGGACAGCCCGGGCGACTGCCCGGACAGCCGCCGCATGCCCACGGGTCAGGAAGATGCCGCCGGGCAGCGAGGGCTCGGCGGCAGCAACCATGTCAACGAGCCTACTCGTCCTCGGTGACAGTCTCGGCCGCGTCGGCCGCCTTCCTGGGGCTGCGACGGCGGGTCGGCTTCTTGGGAGCCTCGCCAGCGTCGGGAGCCTCGGTGACAGTCTCGGCCGGGCTCTCGGCCGCGTCGGCCGCCTTCCTGGGGCTGCGACGTCGGGTCGGCTTCTTGGGAGCCTCGCCAGCGTCGGGAGCCTCGGTGACAGTCTCGGCCGGGCTCTCGGCCGCGTCGGCCGCCTTCCTGGGGCTGCGACGTCGGGTCGGCTTCTTGGGAGCCTCGCCAGCGTCGGGAGTCTCGGTGACAGTCTCGGCCGGGCTCTCGGCCGCGTCGGCCGCCTTCCTGGGGCTGCGACGTCGGGTCGGCTTCTTGGGAGCCTCGCCAGCGTCGGGAGTCTCGGTCGAAACCGGAGGCTTGGGCTTGGTGGCGACCGCCTCACGGCGGGCCAACTCGGCCTTCAGCAGTGCCTGCACCTCAGGCGGAACCTCGCTCCAGGGATCGCCACCGGGAGTCTGCTCGATGGGATCCATCGAATGAGCCGAGGCTCGAGGCGTGCCGATCGACAGCCCTCTGCCGCCACGATTGCCCGAGCCACGTGAGAAGCTGGAGCCGGATCCGGAACCATAGCGCTCACGGTCCAGAGCGGAGCGATAGCCGCCGCCGCTGCCACCGCGATTACGTCCACTTCGACCACTTCGACCACCTCGGCCACGACTACCCTGTCGCTTCTCCGAGAGCAGGTACTCGGGGACCTCGGGTTCGCCCTCGAACTCCTCGTCGTCGATAGGACCGGTCGCGTCGGACGGCCTCGACGTAGCCGCATCGGACGGCACGCCGATCTGGCTGTCCCACACCGAACCGAACCCGGAATGCTGGGGCAGCGTGGGGATCTCATCCGGCAGCGCACTGACGGCGGCCACTTCGTCATCGATCTCCCCGGCCTGACCCTCAGCCTGCTCGTCCTCGCGTCCACCACGACCACGACCACGACCACCACGGCGGCGGCGGCGGCGGCGGCCGTCCTCGGGCGACTGTGCCTCACCGGACACGGCCGTTTCTTCGACCTCGACCTCGGGCGCGGGCGCGGCGGCCGGAGGCTCAGCACCGCGAGAGAGCTTCTCGCCCGGCAACGCCACCAGGCTGGTGGCAGCGGGCCTCGTCACATCGATCGAGTCCGCATTGGGGGCCTCGACTGGCTCCGGCTTGGCAGCCGCCTTGACGGTGCGGCGGCGCGGCGCGCGTTCTGGCCTGTCCACCGTGTCGTCCGTCTCACCACGACGGCGGCGCCGACGTGGCACCACGCCTAATTCCTTGTCAGGCACCTCGGTCATGGAAAGATCGCCGTCGGATGCGACTCGGCGCCCGCTGCGGGCGCCCTTCTCCACCTTGGCCACGGTGGTGATGTCGATGAACACGTCGGCGACATCGATGAGGTCGCTGCTGGTATTGCCTCGGAAGCTGATGACCTCCACGCGCACGCCCATCTGCTGCACGGCAGCGATGGCGGGGGCGAAGTCTCCGTCGCCCGAGATGACGACTGCGACGTCCAGCTTCTCACCCATGCGCATGAGGTCGACGACGAGCTCGATATCAAGGTTCGCCTTGATGCGGCCATCGCCGTACTTGCGGATGTCCTTGCTGACGACCTTGTAGCCGCTGCGGGCCAGGAAGGCATGGAACTGCCGCTGGTTGTCGTTCTCGGGATCGAGGCCGGTGTAGGCGTACGCACGTACGAAGTCGCGGCCCGCCGTGGCCGACTTGAGAAGGGTGACGTAGTCGATGTCGATCCCGGCGGCTTTGGCCGCATAGAAGATGTTCGCGACGTCAACGAAGACGGCGACGTTCTTGCTCACGCAGGACTCCTGTGTGGTGCGAGCCGCGGTCCGCGACTCTGCGAGGCTGGGCACTCGAAGCGACGGTCGCGGCCTTGGGCAGAGCCCAGCGCGCATCGCGGTGTTCGTGTCCGGTCGTTGCTGATGTGTCGATCTCCTCAGTGACACCGGGCCCATGCGGGCTTCACCGGAGTCTGATCACGACTGGTCGCGTCCAGAATGGAACGTGGCCTCTCACCTTGAGATGGCGGCAGGCCGTCCTTGAGCGCGCCGCACCGGGTGTTCACAGGGCCACGTTGGGTCGCTGTCCGCACACGCCCGGGGCGCTCGCGGCGTCTTGCATTCGAGACGTCGCCACCTATCATACTGCACGCCGCACTTACCGTGAGCGCGCCCCTTCTCGGGTGGGCGCCAGCGCTTGGATCCCATCGATGAAGCGGCCTGCGCCCTGCCTAGCGGTGCGTTCGGTCAACGCGCGATTGCCGCCAGAGCACGCGTGCATCACGGTCGGAGGGCTCCGTTACCGAGATGACGCCGCGCGGTGACCTTGCAACGGCCGCGCAGCAGTCTAGAATGTCGCCACGCTTGAGCGGCCACGGCCGTTGCGTGTGCACGTCTCGCGTCACGAGGGGTGGGGGAACCGGGACTGGGTGGTTACACCCGAAGACGGCTCCTTATGCGCCTGTTGCCGCGACACGTACGACCGCAGCGTCGCGGCCTTCGTGAGACCGGCTCCACATAGGACCGGTGGCCATCCCGTGTCATGAGGAGAACCAGAAACATGATGAGAAGGAGCCTCGGCATACTCGCAGCAGCTGGCCTGTTGGCCACTGTGGCAGCGCCCGCAGCCGCACAGGACTCGCGGGTCATCACGATCCCTGACGGTGAGCCCATCAAGGTCGGCGCCATGTTCGTCCTCTCCGGCGCCAATGCTGTGCTCGGCGAGGACATGGTGGCCGGCATCCAGACGGCGGTCGAGGACCGCGCTGGTGAGTTGCTCGGCCACGAGATCGAACTGGTCATCCAGGACTCGCTGTGTAGCCCTGAGGGTGGCGCGCAGGCGGCCCAGGCCCTGACGTCCGACCCGGACATCGTGGGCATCATCGGTCCCGCCTGCTCGGGTGCGGCCGACGCCTCCGCCCAGATCGTCACCGAGTCCGGCCTCACGCAGATCTCCGGCTCTGCCACCGCACCGGCGCTGACGCTTCCGGACCGGGACGCTCGGTTCGCCGGCTTCCTGCGCACGGCCTGGAGTGATGCCGTCCAGGGCAAGGTCGTGGCCGAGTTCGTGTACAACGAGTTGGGCCTGACCAAGGCCGCCACCATCCACGATGGCTCCATCTACGCTGAGTCGCTGACTGGCGTCTTCGCCGACGAGTTCACCAAGCTGGGTGGCGAGATCACACTGGCGACCGCGGTCAACGAGGGCCAGACCGATATGAAGGCCGTCCTGACCAACGTTGCCGAGAGCGGGCCAGAGCTCATCTACATGCCGATCTTCACCGACGAGGGCGGCTTCCTAGTCGACCAGCACACGGACGTCGCCGGCCTCGAAGACGTCGTGCTGTTCGGCAGCGACGGCCTGTTCTCGCTCGACTTCATCGATGCGGCGGGTCCGACCGTCGAAGGCATGTATCTTTCAGCCCCCAACTTCGGCCTCCTGGCCGAGGGCTACCAAGCCATGCTTGACGGCTACCTGGAGTTGACCGGCCTGGACAGCCCGATGCAGTCGTTCCACGCGCATGTCTACGATGCCATCAACATCCTGTTCACAGCCATCGAGCAGGTGGCCGTTCAGAACGACGATGGCTCGCTGAGCATCGACCTGGGCGAGTTGCGCTCGGCCATCTACGCCACCAAGGACTTCCCCGGCGTCACCGGCACGCTGACCTGCACCGAGAGCGGGGACTGTGGTGCTTCGATCATCGGCGTCTACCAGGTCGGACTCGATACCATCGACGACGGGGTCTTCCCGCCCAAGCTCGTCTGGCCTGTCGCGGAGTAACGCGTCAGCCAGGGCAGAACGGACTCGTGGTCTCGAGCCGGGCGTCACGACGCCCGGCTCGTCCACTTCCGAACCATCATCTCCCCTGACCCAGCACTGAGAGCCCACCGTGCGAACGACCCTGAGACCGCGCCGCCGTCCGAGCCGGACCGAGACCGCCTTCGAAGCCACCGTCAGCGCCTTCCTGTGGGCCTTTCGCATCCTGCTCGTGCTGCTCGTCGTGGTTGGCTCCATCCTGACCATCAGCAGCGGCAAGTTCAGCTTCGAGACGTGGGTCGACCTCATCGTCAACGGCGCCGTGCAGGGCGGCATCTACGCGCTCATCGCCTTGGGCTACACGATGGTCTACGGGATCATGAAGATGATCAACTTCGCCCACGGCGAGATCTTCATGATCGGCATGTTCGCCGGCTACTTCACGTCGGTGATCCTTGACGACGCCGGCATCCTGAACGCCAGCCCGCTGGCCTCGGTCTTCTCGTTCCTGTTGATGATGCTCATCGCCGCCATCGTCTCGACGTTGGTGGCCCTGGCGGTCGAGCGCGTCGCCTACCGGCCGCTGCGCAACTCACCGCGGCTGGTGCTGCTCATCAGCGCCATCGGCGCGTCCTTCTTCCTCCAGTACACCGTCGCCGGCCTGGTTGGTCCGGGCATCTTCCGCTACCCGGACATCGACATCCTCGAGGCCGACGTGTCGCTGCCGCTGCTGTCCGCGCTCGGCATCAAGTGGATCGAGGTGGTCGTCATCGTCTCCGCGCTGGTGATGATGGCCGTGCTCTACCTGTTCGTGATGCGCTCCAAGATCGGCACGGCCATCCGGGCGGTCTCCGAGGACAAGCAGACGGCCGCGCTCATGGGCATCGATGTCAACCGCGCCATCGTGACGACGTTCGCGGTGGGCGCGGCGATGGCCGGTGCGGCGGGCGTCCTCTACGGCCAGTTGTGGGGTCAGGTCAACTTCTTCAGCGGCTTCATCCCAGGCATCAAGGCCTTCACCGCCGCGGTCCTGGGCGGCATCGGCAATATCCCCGGCGCCATGGTCGGTGGCTTCGTGCTGGGCGAAGCCGAGTCGATCGGCTCGTTGCTCATCATCGACGGGCTGGGCGTTCCCTCTCCGGGCCAGTTGAAGGATGTCATCGCCTTCACCATCCTGGTGATGGTGCTGATGTTCCGGCCCCAGGGCATCCTGGGTGAGCGGCTCTCAAGGTCGCGCGCATGACCGCCGGCTCCACGACCGGGGCCGGTCTCGGCTTCGCTCGCGGCTGGGAGGCCTGGAAGCAGGTCGTCATCGTGGGCCTGCTCTTCGCGGGCGCTTCGCTGTACCTCACGCTCGTCGGCATCGTGGGCACGTTCCAGGAACGCGATGTCATCGAGGACGTCGTCACGGTCGGGCAGGGGGTGCTGTTGCTGACCGCCGTCACCGCTGGCTATGCCGGCGCTCGCAAGGCCCCGGCGGGGACGACCAACATCATCATCGGCGCAGCCGTGGCCGGGCTGATGGCCGGTGCCGCGCTCTCGCTGCTCATCCTGGTGGGGCCGGCGATCGGCTTGCGCGACTACCTCCCCAATGCCTCGCCCGACCTCTACGACCTCATCTCGGGCGCGGATCTGCTGGGGGTGGAGAACACCCGCGACATGTGGCGCGGTGATGCCTTCCCCACGACCTTCTGGTTCCCTGCCCTGCTCGGCATGAGCCTGGGCACGCTGGGTGGCCTTCTCTCGCTCCTACCGCGCCTGGTGCGGAACCTCATCATCGCGCTCACCGCGGCGCTCATCGCCATGGGCCTCTTCGCGAGCATCGTGCGCTCGCCGATGCTGCAGCACGACCTGACGTCGGGACTGGCTCGTGACCTCTTCGCTTCCAACGGACTGCGGATGGGCGGTGTCATCGCCGTCGTCGGCCTCGTCGCGCTGGCCTACCTCGGGTGGGTCCTCTTCAAGCCAGCACAGCGCTACCGTGCGCTGCCACCGGAGACGCGCCGGCATCCGGCGCTCGTCCTCCCTGCCGGGGCTCTGCTGCTCCTGTTCGTGCTGCTGCTACCGCTGGGGTTCACCGGCTTCATCCCGTCGGTCATCGCGCTGGTGGCGCTCTACGCCCTGATGGGTCTCGGGCTCAACATCACGCTGGGGCTGGCGGGGCTGCTTGATCTCGGTTTCGTGGCCTTCTTCGCCGTCGGGGCATACACGGTGGCATTGCTGACGTCGGCAGGTGACTTCGGCCTGGGCTGGCCGTTCTTCGTAGCGATCCCGTTCGCCATCCTCGCGGCGATGGGTTTCGGACTCCTATTGGGCTTGCCCATCCTGGGCATCCGCGGTGACTACCTCGCCATCGCCACGCTGGGCTTCGGTGAGATCATCGCCATCCTGGCCAGGTCCGACCTGCTCAAGCCGTACATCGGTGGCCCCGCAGGCATCAACGACATCCCCAAGCCCCTCGCCTCGATCGGCATCGAGGTCTCATCGGACAGCTGGCTGGCGGGTCCCAACCAGATCTACTACATCTCGCTGATCTCGATCGCCGTCATCGCCTTCGTCGCCGTGCGTCTGCGGGATTCGCGCCTGGGACGCGCCTGGGTAGCCATCCGCGAGGATGAGGACGTGGCCGAGGCCCTGGGCATCAACCTGGTCCAGACCAAGTCTCTGGCGTACATGCTTGGCGCGGCCTTCGCCGGCCTGGGTGGAGCGGTCTTCGCGTCGCTCTACGGCTCCATCCAGCCCAGCTCGATCAACATCAACGTGTCGATCCTGGTGGTCACCATCATCATCATCGGCGGCATGGGCAGGATCCCCGGCGTCATCCTGGGCGCCATCGTCATCATCGGCCTGCCCGAACTGTTCCGCGAGTTCGCCGAATACCGGTTCCTGCTCTATGGCATCGCGCTCATCCTGGTCATGCGCTGGCGTCCTGAGGGCCTGCTGCCGTCACAGGTGGGGCGCCAGGTGATGCACCAGGAAGAGGGCCTCACCATGGAGGGTGGAGCGTCAGGGCCGAAACCACCGACGACTGACGCGGCCGCTTCCGCCGGCACGAATGGAGGAGCCTAGGCCGTGGCCCTGCTCGAAGCCCGCCACGCGACCAAGCAATTCGGGGGCTTGACCGCGGTCAATGACCTCACCTTCGATCTCGATGAGGGCGCGATCGTCAGCGTCATCGGGCCCAACGGTGCCGGCAAGACGACGTTCTTCAATTGCATCGCCGGCTTCTACCAGATCGACGACGGCACCATCAGCCTGGCCGGTACCGAGATCCACGAACTGCGACCGGACAAGATCGCCCGGCTGGGACTGTCGCGGACGTACCAGAACATCCGGCTGTTCGGCGGCATGACCGCCACCGAGAACGTGCTGGTGGGCGAGCACCAGCACCTCTCCTCCAGCTGGGTCCACGCCGTGCTCAGGACACGCGGCCAGCGTGATGAGGAGGCCGAAGCGCTCGAGGAGGCGCATCGGCTGCTCGACTACGTCGGGCTTACGGGTAATCGCCAGGATCTGCTGGCGAGCAACCTGCCCTACGGTGACCAGCGGCGCCTGGAGATCGCGCGAGCATTGGCGACCAGCCCGCGCCTCCTGCTGCTCGACGAGCCTACGGCCGGCATGAACCCGGCCGAGACACGCGGCATGACCGGTCTCATCCGCCGACTGCGCGACGACATGGGCATCACCATCCTGCTCATCGAGCATGAGATGCGCGTCGTCATGGACATCAGCGAGCGCATCACCGTGCTCGACTACGGCGAGCGCATCGCCGAAGGCACGGCGGCCCAGATCCAGAGCGACCAGCGCGTCATCGAGGCCTACCTAGGGAAGGCCGCCGCAGAGGCAGAGGCAAAACGCGTCGGATCGGGAGCCGCGGAAGCCGTGGCTGCTCCGACGGGCGCGGAGGCACCGGAACCGCCGGTCACGCCGGAACGGAAGGACTGACCATGGCCCTGCTCGAGATCAACGACCTGCACACCTACTACGGCAAGATCCATGCTCTGCGCGGGGTCTCGCTCAGCGTCGATCAGGGCGAGATCGTCACCCTCATCGGTGCCAACGGCGCGGGCAAGACCACCACCCTCAATACCGTCAGCAGCTTGCTAGTTCCGAAGTCCGGCAGCGTCACACTCGACGGCGAGGATCTCACGCACGTGGCGCCACACGAGTTGGTGACGCGCGGCGTGGTGCAGGTGCCTGAAGGGCGACGGATATTCGCTCAACTCACCGTGGAGGAGAACCTCCTGATGGGCGCTTACACCGTCGATGATGACAAGCTGGTCGCCGAGGGTGTCGCCAACGCCTACGCCATGTTCCCGCGGCTCAAGGAGCGTCGCCGGCAAATCGCCGGCACGCTTTCGGGCGGCGAGCAGCAGATGCTGGCCATGGGACGGGCGCTGATGACCAAGCCGCGCATCCTGCTCCTTGACGAGCCCTCGATGGGCCTGGCACCCAATCTTGTCGAGTACATCTTCGAGACCATCGAGCGCATCCATGCCGAGGGTGCCGCCATCCTGCTGGTAGAGCAGAACGCGGCCACGGCTCTGACCATCGCGCATCGTGGCTACGTGCTCCAGACCGGTCGTATCATCCTGTCCGACTCTGCCGCCGGCCTGGCTGCCAACGAGGATGTGCGCCGCTCATACCTGGGCGAGATCTAGCGCCGACTTGCCCTTGTGCCGACAAGACCCCCGGATCGACTCAGCTGCGACCGCCACCCCGTCCGCCGAGCGACGCCTTGCCCGGGAGGCCCATCTCCAGCGGTGATGGCGGCGCCGGCTCGTTCGCGGTCGGCGCCTTGGCGCCTTCGCTGAGGAAGCGATGCAGGAACAGCTTGGTGGCCTCTTTCTGGGGGTCATCGAGCACCTGCTCGGGCGGACCCTCCTCCACGATGAGGCCGTCCTCGAGGTAGAGCACGCGGTCGGCAGCCTCCCGCGCGAAGGCCATCTCATGGCTGACCACGATCATCGTGGAGCCCTCGTGAGCGAGTTGCTCCATGACGACGATGACCTCGCCGATGAGCTCCGGGTCGAGCGCGCTGGTGGGCTCATCGAAGAGCAGTACCTCCGGCTCCATGCACAGTGCCCGGGCGATGGCGGCACGCTGCTTCTGGCCACCCGACATGCGGTCCGGAAACTCGTCGCGCTTGTCGAGCAGCTGTACCTTGTCGAGGTAGCGTTCAGCGGTCGCGACCGCCTCGTCCCGGCTGACGCCCTTGACGTGGGTCGGTGCCTCGATACAGTTGTCCAGCACGCTCATGTGCGGGAAGAGGTTGAAGTCCTGGAAGACCATACCGGTCTGCTGGCGCAGCTGGCGGATGTCCCCGCGCCGCTGTCGGCGCCGCTTCTGCAGTGGGTCTGCATCGATGCGCAGGTCGCCCATGGCAACGCTGCCGATGGTGGGCTCCTCGAGGAAGTTCAGGCATCGCAGGAACGTCGTCTTGCCGGAGCCGGAGCGACCGATGAGCATCACCGTCTCATGGCGGCGCACGGCCAGGCTGATGCCGTGGAGCACATGATGGTCGCCGAAGTACTTCTCGATATGGGTCGCCTCCAGGACGACCTCGCCCAGCGCCACCATCAGCGATCACCCCGTGCCATGCGCTTCTCCAGGCGGTCCTGGAAGAAGGTCAGGATGAGCGTCAGCATCCAGTACACGGCCGCCGCGAGGATGAGCATCTCCAGGGTGCGGAAGTTGGCCGTGCCGAGGGTCTTGGCTCGCCACAGCAACTCCTGCACGCCGATGAACGAGACCAGCGCGGAGTCCTTGATCATGGCGATGAACTCGTTGCCGATGGCCGGCGTGACGATGCGCACGGCCTGCGGCAGCACGATCTTGCTCATGATGCGGCGCTCGCCCATGCCCAGGGCCATGGCAGCCTCGCGCTGCCCGTGGGGCACGGCCTGGATGCCGGCGCGGAAGATCTCGGTCATATAGGCGCCGTAGTTGAAGGCCAACGCGAAGATGCCCATGATCGGCGCCGGGATCTCTGGATGCCTCGGGGATGAGCTGTGGCAGGGCCCAGAAGAAGAACAGGATCTGGACGATGAGCGGGGTGCCGCGCACGAGCGAGACGTAGAGCGACGCCGAGGCGTAGATGGGAGCCACCGTGGAGATGCGGCCGATGGCCCCGATGAGCGCGAAGACGATGGCGAGCACGATGGAGGCGACCGACACGATGACGGTCATGGGCACGCCGGCCAGGACATAGGCCATCTGCTCGCGGATGAAATCGGGGTGGAAGCGTTCGATCGAGAACATCCACACCAGGAACATCCCGATGAACAGGATCCAGGTGGCCGCGAAGGCCGCCCGGAAACGCAGGCGCCGCCGCGAGTCGGCGGCCAGGATCTCGCTGACGATGGGGTCGTGGGCTACGGTCATGCGGAGACCACGTCCCGCCCGTGACCGGCCGGGCGCTCAAGCATCCCCGTCCACCGACCGGTCGTCGTGGTCACCGGCGCGCCGTAGCGCCCCGGTGACCAGTCGATAAAGTCGATCGGGGCTACTCCCCATCCACTGCCGGCGACTCGTCGGCAGCTGCGCCGACCTTCTGGGTGAGGTCCTCGCCGAACCACTTCAGGCTCAGCTCGCTCAGCGTGCCATCCGCGTGCATCTCGCCGACGATGGCGTCCACGGCAGCCACCAGCGAGTCGTTGTCCTCGACGGTCTTGTCGAAGGCCACGGCCAACGGCTCGTAGTAGACGGGATCACCCAGCTTCACCACGGGGATACCGTCGGCGATGGCGTCATCGACCACGGTGGCGGAGGTCACCCAGCCCTCGAAGTCCATGCGACCGAGTCCCCACTCCTGCGCACAGTCGCGGTCGGTGGTACGGGTCACCACGGTGATGCCCTCGGGCGGGACCGCCTCGGGGGTCTCGGTACCGAAGTCGAGCGTGCCGTTGAGCCACTCAAGGTAGGTCGTGGCTTCGCCCACGCAGATGGTCTTGCCGGCCAGGTCGGCGATGGTCTCGATGCCGGCGTCCGCGTGCGCGGCTACCTGAGCTGGCGTGTAATAGTACGGCTGCGTGAAGTCGAGCGCCTCCTGGCGCTTGCTGGTGATGGTCATGGAGCCCACGCTGAAGTCCCAGCGATCACCCCATGAGCCGGCCGTGACGAGCGCCCAGTCGGGCGTCTCCAGCGCCAGATCGACACCGAGGCGTGTGGCGATCTCACGCCCGACGTCGATGTCGAAGCCGACGATCTCGCCGTTGACGAGCTCCGACTGCGGCGGATAGGCCGGGTCGGTGGACATACGGATGACGCCCGCTTCCTGGATGCGCGCGAGCATGTCCTGCCCGCTGTCCTGCGCGGCGACAGGTGCCACGGCCGACAAGGCCAGCAGAGCTGCCGCGGACACGATGATGGCTCGAGGGTTGCTTGAGCCCATAGACTGGTTCCTCCCCTGGTGGTTCGATACGCCCGGTGCTGCGTTGGGACGCCCGGTGCTGCGTTGGGTGGATTCGTTGTACCACGCGATGCAAGCCTCCGCGGGCCGAGGCTGCGTTTCGTCTCCATGATGGAACGCGGGCGCAACGTGCCCGCGAGACACGAGCCGTACACTTGGGGCATGGACGCTGAGCGCTGGTTGACGAGCGAGCTGGCATCCTTCGGCTGTGCAGCGTGTGGACAGCCGTACGGTCAGGGACACATCCACCTCATCGCGCAGCGCGAGGAACTGTTCTTCATCGACCTCTCATGTGACCATTGCGGCTCCCAGGCCGTGGCCATCGTGACCATCCAGATCGACGGCGACAAGGCCAAGTTCGAAGGGGACGAATTGGTGCGGGCTTCCGGTGATGTGGTCGGCAGCGCGGGCGATGCCTCGCCGGTCAGCGCTGATGACGTCCTCGACGCGCACGAACTGCTGGCCGGATTCGATGGTGATGTCCACCAGCTCATGGCCCGCCTCACCGGGGAGGAACATTGAGCGGATCGCCCCGCTTCGCCCACGCCAGCGAGGCCGAGTTGGCGCGCATCCTTGACTACTACCAGGTCGAGTGGCGTTACGAGCCGCACACCTTTCCCATCCGCTGGAACAGCGATGGCATGGTGGTCGAGTCGTTCTCGCCTGACTTCTACCTGCCCGACCTCGACCTGTACCTGGAGCTGACCACGCTCAAGCAGAGCCTGGTGCGCAAGAAGAACCGCAAGCTGCGCCACCTGCGAGAGCTCTATCCGATGATCCGGATCAAGCTGTTCTACGCCCGTGACTTCAGGGCGCTGATGCTGAAGTACGGTCGGCTCGAGGCAGCTGCCTCGCTCATCGGCATCGAGGGTCAGCCACCACCCAAGCGCGTCGCGGTGGCCGTGGTCAAGGCGGCAGGGGAGATCGCCCCCGCCAGCGTTTGACCGTTCGACGATCGACCATCTCGCACGACCACAAGGAGGGCGGAGCCTGTGTCCGCATCAGCACTGGAGAAGGACGTCGCCGAGGTCCTCATCGATGAGGCCACGCTGCAGGCCAAGGTGACCGAGCTGGGTGCGAGGATCTCAGCCGACTACGCTGACCGGCAGGTCACGCTGGTGAGCGTATTGAAGGGCGCCCTACCGTTCATGGCCGACTTGATGCGGGCCATCACCGCACCCGTCCGGATCGACCTCATGGAAGTCTCCTCCTACGGCGGATCGACCGAGACGTCGGGGCGCGTGCGCATCCTCAAGGACCTCTCATCCTCGGTCGAGGGCGAGCACGTGCTCATCGTCGAGGACATCATCGATACGGGCCTGACGCTCAACTACCTGACCCAGTACCTGGAAGGCAAGGAGCCTGCCAGCCTGAACATCTGCACCCTGCTCGATAAGCCGGCGCGCCGCCTGGTCGAGATCGACCTGGCCTACTGTGGCTTCGAGATCCCCGATCGCTTCGTCATCGGCTACGGCCTCGACTACGACGAGCTCTACCGCAACCTCCCCTATATCGGCGTGCTCAAGCCCGAGGTGTACGGGGGCGCGTGAGGCGGGGACTGGGGCGCGGACGAACGCTGATCGCCATCGGCGCCATCGTCGCCATCGTCGCCATGCCCCTCAGCTGGCAGAAGGCTGGTGGTGTCGTACTGGAGGTGCGGACCGCGTGGGGCTTTGCGGGACCAGGTTGGATCATGTTCGTCGCCGCCGTGCTCATGCTCGTGTCCATCCTGTTGCCCTACACCACCAAGAGCCGGCAGTTGGCCATCGATCGGACCGCCTCTTACGTCGTCCTGCTCCTGGTCGGCGTCTCCGGACTCCTCGGCGCGGCGGTCGATCTGATCGGTGGCGAGGAGGAGTACAGCCTCACACCGCTCGACGCGCCCGGCCTGTGGCTGGCGATCGCGGGTATGGTCATCGTGACCTGGGGCGTCCTGGAGTTGCTGGCCGAGAAGCCGCCGGCCCCGTGACGGCCCTT
Organism: uncultured Chloroflexia bacterium; assembly: GCA_963778955.1. Taxonomy (GTDB): domain Bacteria; phylum Chloroflexota; class Limnocylindria; order Limnocylindrales; family CSP1-4; genus JAFMJV01. The sequence continues at coordinate 662,539 of CAVZWI010000001.1, read as the reverse complement.
CGAGGCAGGGAGGTGCGGAGCCGATATACTCCCACCCAGTATCCACGGACGAGCAGGAGGCATGGTGGCCACGACCCCCGGCGGCGTCAGGCGACGACAGGCCCGACCTCCGCGACCCTACAGCGGCTCACGCGAGCAAGTGCTGCGACGACTGGCACGCATGGAGGGCCAGGTCCGCGGCGTAGCGCGCATGATCGAGCGGGATGAGGACTGCGTCGACGTCCTCCAACAGACGGCCGCGCTGCGCGCTGCCATCGACTCGGTCTCGATGCTGCTGATGGAGGACCATGTCCATGGTTGCGTGACGGCAGCGGTCAAGCGCGGGGACGCCGAGGTGCTCACCGACGAGGTCATGGAGGTCGTTCGCCGGAGCATGGGCCGGCCAGCGCGCGCGAGCCGGTCCGGGTCGGAAACCTAGGTGCGATGGTGGACTATCCACTTCGAGGGCCGCTTATCCACGGATCGGGCACGCTTATCCACAGCGGTGCGTGGGTGCACCGCGGTTGGTGGATAACCGGGTTGACGTCCGCGCCGCTCGTTGGAGACACTGCTCTTCCTGCACCACGCGGTGCCCTACGTGGTGTCGTGCAGTGGCGGAGTACGGTAACGCCACCCGTGGCGATGTGCGGAGAGATTTGCACGCGACGACCGTCCGGGTTTCGGAAGACTGAAACGCCAACCGGTGTGAGGAACGTTCCAGCGCCGGAAGCGGCTTTGGCCCGGGTTCCAGGTTCGCGACGACGACCGCGAACCGGCCATGAGGAGGGTCGCTTCCGGCGCCCTTCTTGTCTGCCACGAGGCGTCACCCCGGTCAGGACCGTGACGTGACCGAACGGAGCGCTGTCGCGCGTCGCGAGCTGCCGACCGACCCTGACACCCTGGCCACGATGGGCGAGGCCTTCGATGAGACCATCGCCGAGGGTCTGAGCGAACTGGGATTGCTGGGTACACCGGCCGCGGCGCCGGCGGCGCGGCGCAGCTACGAGGCACATGCGCGGTTGCTGCGCGACTGGAATGCCGCCATCAACCTCACCGCCATCCGTGAGCCGGCCGACATCGCGCGCCGCCATACCTGCGACTCCCTCAGCGCGGTGAGACACCTCTCGCAGATGGTGCGACCACGGGCGACTCTCCTCGACCTGGGGTCGGGTGGTGGCTATCCCGGCCTGCCGCTGGCTTCGGCGCTGCCCCTGTCGCGGGTGGGACTGCTGGATTCGGTGGGCAAGAAGGCGCGGTTCCTGAGTGTGGCGGGAGCGGCTGTGGCCGCCATCCTTGCCGAGGGCGGCGGGAGGGCGCTGGAGGGCGGCGGCCTGCTGATCGAGGCCATCGCCGAGCGCGCCGAGGACCTGGCCGAGGAGGCCGACCATCGGGGCGCCTGGGATGTCGTCGTCGCTCGCGCGGTCGGCTCGCTGGCAGAGGTCATCGAGCTGGGCCTGCCACTGACCAGGGTGGGCGGAGTGGTCGTGGCCTGGAAGCGGGAAGAAGAGCGGGGCGGTCTGCGCGCTGAGTTACGTGACGCCGGTTCCATCATCCGCGCCACCGGGGGCGGTCGTCCCGAGGTCGTGACCGTGGAGGCGTCGATGCTGCCCGGCCATCGCCTGGTCTTCGTCGCCAAGGAACGGTCCACGCCCGCCTCCTACCCGCGCTCGGCAAGCATGCGCAAGCGTGGCAAGGGCTGAAGTCGCTCCGTCGCATGGGCTGATGCCGCTCCAGCGCACCGAGCCCTGTTACCCTCGCGCCGATGCGCATCGCTGTGGTCTCCGACATCCACGCTAACCTGCCCGCCCTCGAGGCCGTCCTGGAGGCCGTGGCTGGCCGCGACCGCCTGTGGGTCCTGGGTGACATCGTGGGCTATGGCCCATATCCCGATGCGGTCGTGGAGCGCCTGCGCAACGAGGATGCCGTGGCCGTGCAGGGCAACCACGACGCCGCCGTGCTGGGCCGTCTGCCGCTTGGCGCCTTCAACGATCTTGCCCGGGCAGCCGTGGCGTGGACGGCCGAGACGATGCGACAAGACAACCTCGACTGGCTGGCAGGCCTTCCCGATACGCGCGTGGAGGGCGACTTCACGCTGGTCCACGGCAGCCCGCGTGATCCACTCTGGGAATACCTCTTCTCCGTGCCCGCCGCTCGCATCAACCTGGCCGCCTTCGAGACGCGCTATTGCATCGTCGGTCACACGCATCACCAACTCACCTTCCGGGACGACGATGGCCAGGTCGAGGCGCTGCCCGCCAGGCACGGCGGACGCCTCACGCTCGACGAGCGCCGCTGCATCCTGAACCCCGGCTCGGTGGGGCAGCCGCGCGATGGCGACCCACGCGCTTGCGCCATGACCATCGACACGGGTTCGGCGGAAGTCGCCTGGCTGCGCGTGGACTACGACATCGAGCGGACGCAAGCAGCGATCCATCGCCTGCCACTGCCGGCTCGTCTGGCCGATCGACTCGAGGCGGGCGTCTGAGCCCGTCGTGCCCTCGTCCGCAGACCGCGGCATACTTGCCACACCGAAAGCTGGCCCAACGCATTCGACCCATCGGTCCCTGAGCGTTGCGCCTGTCCTGACGAGGAACTCAGTGAACGCGCCCCGCGGCTACGCCCGACGCGCGTACGACTTGGCCGCGACAGCGGCCTCCCGATGCCCATGACGACCGACGAGGGCGGCCAGCGCCCACCATCCGATCCTAACAAGGCGCCACGCGCCGCCAAGGCCAGCGGCCTCTCGGGCCAGAAGCCGGGCAACCGCCGTGTGCGCGTCGACCGGACGCGCAGCGAGTACTTCCGCTACACGCCCTCGGGAGCGCTGCAGGCGCGACCCAAGGCCCACGAAGAGGTCCAAACGGGACGCCGCTTCTTGGCCGGCGCCCGGCGCACCCTCTTCGGCCGGCCCCTGGCGTCCGCTGAGGAGATCGGAGAGCGCCTCTCCAAGAAGAAGGCCCTGGCCATCTTCAGCTCCGACGCCATCAGTTCCAGCGCCTATGCCACCGAGGAGATCCTGCGGGCCTTGTTGCTCGGCGGCATCGGCCTCGCCGCACTGAACATGGCCCTGCCCGTCTCCATCACCATCGCCTGCTGCTGGGCATGGTCGCCATCAGCTACCGGCAGGTCGTGGTGGCCTATCCCAACGGCGGCGGCTCCTACTCGGTGCTCGAAGGCCAACATCGGCCGCATCGCGTCGCTCGTCGCGGCAGCAGCGCTGCTCATCGACTACGTGCTCACGGTGGCGGTATCCATCTCGTCGGCCTCCGAGCAGGTCGTCGCCGCCATCCCCAGCCTGGAGCCGTGGCAGGTGGCATCGCTGTGACGGTGGTGGCCGTCATCACCCTGGCCAACCTGCGCGGCGTGCGCGAGGCCGGCAACATCTTCGCCATCCCCACCTATCTCTTCGTGGGCACGGCCCTGCTCATGATCGTGCTGGGCGCGTGGCAGATCGTGGTCGGCGGTGAAGGTGCCAGCTATCCCAGCATGCAGGACGCCTCGATCGACATGGCCAGCATGGCCATCCTGCTGCTGGCCATGCGTGCCTTCGCATCCGGTGCGGTGGCGCTGACCGGCACCGAGGCCATCGCTACCGGCGTGCCCTCCTTCGACCCACCCGAGTCCAAGAACGCCGCCACGACGTTGGCCGTGATGGCGGTGCTGCTGGCCACGCTTGTTCATCGGCATCACCTTCCTCGCCAACGGCTTCGCCGTGGTGCCAAACGATGACAGCACGGTGCTCTCCCAGGTGGCGGGCCATGTCTTTGGCCTCGACTCGTTGGGCTTCTACCTGTTCCTGACCTTCGCCGCGGTCATCCTGATGCTGGCTGCCAACACGTCCTTTGCCGCCTTTCCTCGCTTGGCTGCCGTCCTGGCCTCGGACAACTTCTTCCCGCGGCGCTTCGCCTACCGTGGCGACCGCCTGGCCTTCACCACGGGGATCCTGGTGCTGGGCATCCTGGCGGTCACCCTGATCGTGGCCTTCGGCGCCTCGGCGCACGCTCTGATCCCGCTCTATGCCGTGGGCGTGTTCATCGACTTCACCATCAGCCAGACGGGCATGATCCGGCACTGGTTGCGTGAGCGACCGCCGGGCTTCCGCCGTCGTCTCACAGTCAACAGCATCGGTGCCGTCATCACCTGCCTGGTCGCCATCGACGTGACCCTGGTCAAGGCACCGACGTCACTCATCGTGCTTGGGCTCATCCCGATCCTGGTCAGCGTGATGTGGTTCATCCGCCACGAGTACGACACGGCCGAAGCAGAACTGGAGGTCGATCGCAGCCGCGTCTACGGACCGCCGACGAAGGGCAGCCGTGTGATCATCCCGGTTCCGAACCTCTCGCGCGCGGTCATCCGCTCGGTCCAGTTCGGCCGCACGCTGTCAGATGATGTGCGCGCCGTCCATCTGACCATCGATCCCGAGGCGGCCGAGGAGCTGCGGCGCGACTGGGAGCACATGCTTCCGGGCGTTCCGCTGGTCATCGTCGAGACACCCTATCGCTCACTGGTGGTGCCGTTCCTGCACTACCTCGACGTGATGGCACCGACACCGCCCAACACCATCACCATCGTGGTGCTGCCGGAGTACGTGCCGCGACACTGGTGGGACCGCTTCCTGCACAACCAGAAGGCTGGTCGCATCCGCCAGGCACTGATCGGCCGACACAACACGGTCGTGGCCGACGTGCCTTACGGAGCCGAGCGCGCGAGCGATGGCAATGGCCACGTCGAGGACGGCGGCGAGGGCAAGCAACCAGAGGTACGCCCACGTCGGTCGGGCTGGCGACGCTAGGGTCGGTGGGCGGAACGGTCAGCAGCGGGGTCGTGGGGCGGGCTCCGTCCTTTGCGCGGCCTGTGACCGTGGCGCGGTGGTAGGCTTCAGACGTGCCCGACACGACACTCGACAGGCCCTTGAAACGCGCCGTCCTCCACCTCGACGGTGGACCCGCCGATGAACTCGTGATCGAATGCGGCTGCAAGCTCGCTCGAGCTGACGAGTCCGAGTTGGTGGCGGTCTACGTGCTGGAGGTGGACTGGCGGCACGATCTCGATGACGACCTCGAGGAGCAGCGCGAGGAAGCGTCGCGGGCACTGGACCTGGCGGAGGGCATGGCCGAAAAGCAGAAGGTCCCACTCGAGACGCAGCTCCTGCAGGCACGTGATGTGGGCGCCGCACTGGTCGACGAGGCCGTCGCGCTCGAGGCCGACGCCATCGTCATGGGCCTGCCCTACAAGGTCCGCTTCGGTGGCGACTTCGCCCTCGGCCAGACCATCCCTTATGTATTCAAGAACGCGCCCTGTCGTGTCTTCGTGGTCCGTGAACCGGTCGCGAGGAGCGAAGAGCGTGACCAGGCCCCCAACCGGGCCACCAAGAGGACTCTAGAACGATGCGCGCAATCATCGTCGGCAGCGGACGAGTCGGTGCCGGCTTGGCAAGTCAACTCGCCGATGACGGTCACGAGGTGGTCATCCTCGACATCAGCACCGACAGCTTCCGTCGGCTGGCACCGGGCTTCTCCGGACAGGCGTTGCGCGGCGATGGCACCGATGCCAGCGTGCTCGAGCGTGCTGGCGCCGGCGAGGCCGAGTGGTTCTTTGCCCTGACCAACGGGGACAACCGCAACATCCTCGCGGCGCAGCTGGCCAGGCAGACCTTCGCCATCCCGCACGTGCTGTGCAAGATCAACGATCCGGTGCGCTCCCGGGCCTACACCACGCTGGGCCTCGATACCATCAACCGCACCGAGATGATGATGGACAGCATCGGTCGCCATATGGGCGCCCCGGCCGTGCCGGGCGCGGGAGATGTCAACGTGGCCGTCATACCCGCGGCACCGGCACCGGCACCGGCACCGGCAGACGGTCCGGTGGTGGAGGTCGCCGCGGCAAACGTACCGAATACAGCCGACGCGGCAGCTGCCGGTGAGTCCGACAGCGCCGCGGAGCCGACGTCCTCGACGCCCGACCCCGTCGATCACACTGGAGGCCGATAGTCGTGTTCGTCATCGTCGTCGGTGGTGGCCGCGTCGGCTTCTACCTGACCAAGGAGCTCCTCGCCGAGGGCCACGAGATCGTGCTCATGGAGAAGGACCTGCGCAGCGCTGAGCGCATCCGGGACGAGTTGGGCGCGGTCGTCGTCAACCGAGATGGATCGGAGGGCACACACCTCTCAGAGGCTGGCGCCAACCGCGCCGCGATCGTGGCGGCCGTCACCGGTGACGACGCCGACAACCTCGTGGTGTGCCAGATGGCCAAGCACCACTTCGACGTGCCACGCACCATCGCCCGCGTCAACAACCCGCACAACGAGGAATTGTTCCGCAATCTCGGCGTGGACGAGATGATCAGCCCCACGCGCATGGTGCTGGCTGCCATCGAGCAGGACATCCCGGTGCACGAGTTGCTCCATCTGGCCAACCTCGAAGGTGGTGAGTTGGAGTTGCTGGAGGCGCAGATCGCTGAGGACTCCCCTGCCCTTGGTCGTCGCCCCGCGGACATCGACCTGCCGGAGGGCTGCACCCTGTTCGTCGTCATCCGCGACGACCGTGCGCAGTCGGTTCGTCCCGATACGACCTTCCGGGAGGGCGATAAGGTCATCGCCGTCTCGCGTACCGAGTGCGAGAACGAACTCCGGATGCAGCTCATCGGCAACGTGCCGGAGATCGCCTCCGAGTAGCCGGCCTGATCGGGGCTGGGTCGACCCGCGCCACCGTGGCCGCTGCCTTCAGCGGTGGAGAAGCCCTGCGCGCGCATCTGCCCTTTGCATCAGATGCAGCATCTCGACGCGGAAGCGGCTGAAGTCGCTGGTTCCGTGCAACTGATGCAAGGAACTGTCAGTGCTGTGCATTTACTGCAAGAGACTTGCAGATGGGAAGATCCGCGCGTCGAGATGTTGCATCTGCTGCAAACGAGCCCGGGTCGCGCCGGCCGCTTGTGTCGCCATGGCAGACGTGGCACACTCACGGACCCTTGCTCAAGGCTGGCAGGCTTTGTTACGAAATCTTTGTCAACGAAACTGCAGCTGTGATGAGAACACACTTGACAATGGTATTGGTAAGGTTCTAGCATCCTACGTATACAGGGTCAGCGTCCGATACCGGGGCGTGGCTAAGTGCCCCGAACGAGACCTGACAAGACACGGAGGAACATGAAATGACCATCATCCGCAGGACTTCACCGCGCTCCGACTTGATGTCGTTCCGCGATGCGGTGGACCGGCTATTCGACGATACTGGCTTCCGGCCCTTGGCCTGGGGTGGTTCGGAGACTCGCCTGCCGCTGGATATCACCTCCAACGAGGACTCCATCACGGTCGAGGCGGCCCTGCCGGGGATTCGCCCCGAGGATGTCGAGATCACCGTCCACCAGGACACACTGACCATCGGCGTCAAGGAGCAGGCCGAGCGCGAGACCCAGGAAGGCGAACGCGTCTACCGTGAGTTGCGCCGCAGCAGCGGCAGCCGCACATTGACGCTGCCCAACGGGCTCGAAACGGACGCCGCCACGGCGACGTTCGAGAACGGCATGCTTCGCCTGAGCATCCCGCGCGCGGAGGCCGCCAAGCCGCGGCAGATCGCCATCTCGAATGTGAGTGAGGGCCAGCATGCCGTAACGGCCGGGTCCGGGGGCTCCGATGGTAAGGACGCGCGCACGTCAGGCGACCAGGCCTGATCCCGTGGCGGAGCGAGCAGGAGCGCAGCAGGGACGAAGCGCGCCAGCAGCCAGCCAGCCGGTCTACGTCATCAGCGTGGCCGCCGAGTTGGTCAGCGTTCACCCCCGAACGCTCCGCATCTACGAGGGTGAGGGGCTGGTCTGTCCAGCCCGCACCCCCACCAACATCCGCCTCTACTCGGAGAATGACCTGCGGCGGATCCTCTGGATTCCGCCACCTCACCCAGAACCTGGGCGTGAACCTGGCCGGGGTCCGCGTCCTCTTCGCGCTCGAGGAGCGCCTCGGGATGCGGATCCTGGAGCAGCTCTACAGCGAGCGTGAGGCCGCCGTCCGGGAGGACGGCGAAGATCCAGGACCGACGAGACGGCCCCAACCAAAGCCAGCGAACCACACCCCCCGACCCGAGACCGATCCGCCAAGGAGATCTGATGGCAGCCAGCAAGACGAAGAAGCCCGAGCGAGACACCAACGGCGCACCCGAAGAGACCGTCGAGCACGTCGACCAGTCGACCCAGGGACCGCGCGTGCTACCGCTGGTAGCGCTGCGCGAGACGGTCATCTTTCCCGAGATGATCGTGCCGCTCCAGGTCGGGCGCGACAAGTCGGTCAAGGCGCTCGAAAAGGCCGTCAGTGCTGATTCGCTCATCGCCCTGGTGACGCAACGCCAGGCCGAGCGCGAGGACATCGAGACCACCGACGAACTGTATGGCGTCGGCACGCTGGCCAAGATCGCCCAGATCGTGCAGGCCCAGGACGGCACCGTGCGCGCCATCGTTCAGGGCCAGCAGCGCCTGCGCCTGCTCGGCTTCGAATCGACCGATGCCTACATCTCGGCACGGGTCCTGGTGGTCGGGGACGAGACGCCGGAGGACCTGGAGGTCGAGGCCCTGGTCCAGACCGTCCAGGGGCAGATCGAGCAGTACGTGCAGTCGGGCGCGCCCGTCCCCCCGGAGGCTGCCGTCGCCGCCCGCAACATCAGTGAGCCCGGTCTGCTGGCCGACATGGTGGCCTACAGCCCGGACATGAGTACCGAGCAGCGCCAGGAGCTGCTGGAGACGCTGGATGTCGTCGAGCGCCTGAAGCTCGTCTCGGCCTTCCTTGCCCGCCAGATCGAGATCCTGGAGCTCAAGGGCCGCATCCAGTCCGAGGTCAAGTCGGAGCTGGACAAGACGCAGCGCGAGTACATCCTGCGTGAGCAGTTGAAGGCTATCCAGCGCGAGCTGGGCGAGGACGACCCGCAGCAGGCTGAGGTCAACGAGCTTCGCGAGAAGGTCGAAGAGGCCAACATGCCCGAAGAGGTCAAGGAGCGCGCACTCAAGGAAGTCGACCGCATGAGCCGGATCCCCAGCGCCTCACCCGAGGTCGGGGTCATCCGCACCTATGTCGACTGGCTGGCCAGCCTGCCCTGGGACAAGTCGACCGAGGACAACCTGGACATCAAGCAGGCGGCCATCGTGCTCGAAGAGGACCACTATGGCCTGGAGAAGATCAAGGAACGCATCCTTGAGTACCTCGCGGTGCGCTCGCTGGCAGACACCATCCGCAGCCCCATCCTGGCGCTCGTCGGCCCGCCCGGCGTAGGCAAGACCTCGCTGGGCAAGTCCGTGGCGCGCGCCATGGGCCGCGAGTTCGTGCGCATGAGCCTGGGCGGCATCCACGACGAGGCGGAGATCCGCGGCCACCGCCGCACCTACATCGGCGCGCTGCCCGGTCGCGTCATCCAGAACATCAAGACGGCCGGCTCCAACAACCCCGTCTTCATGCTTGACGAGATCGACAAGATCGGCATGGACTTCCGCGGTGACCCGTCTTCGGCCCTGCTGGAGGTCCTTGACCCCGAGCAGAACAACAGCTTTGCCGACAACTACCTTGAGGTGCCGTTCGACCTGTCCAAGGTCCTCTTCATCGCCACCGGCAACCTTATCGATCCCATCCCCATGGCCCTGCGCGACCGCATGGAGATCATCCAACTACCGGGCTACACCCAGCGTGAGAAGGCCGAGATCGGCAAGCGCTTCCTGGTGCCCAAGCAGATGCACAACCACGGGCTCAAGCCCGGCAACATCGCCATCACCGACGAGGCCATGACCACGCTGGTGCAGTCGTACACGCATGAGGCCGGCGTGCGCAACCTCGAGCGTGAGATCGCCAACGTCATGCGCAAGGTCGCGCGCACCGTGGCCGAGGGCCGCAAGTCCAAGACCGTCATCAATGACCGCAAGCTCAAGGAGCTGCTTGGCCCCACCCGCTTCGAGTACGGCGAGCTGGAGGCCGAGGACCAGACCGGTGCCGCCACCGGCCTGGTGGTGACCGAGGTCGGCGGCGATGTCGTCTCGGTCGAGGTCACGCGCATGGAAGGCAAGGAGGACTTCATCCTCACCGGTCAGCTGGGTGATGTGATGCGCAAATCGGCTCGCGCCGGCCTCTCCTGGACACGCGCCAACGCCGCCAGACTGGGCATCAGCCGGGCGATGTTCGAGAACCACACCATGCACATCCACGTGCCTGCTGGTGGCATCCCCAAGGATGGTCCCTCGGCCGGCGTGACCATGGCCACCGCCATGGTCAGCAGCCTCACCGGCATCCCGGTGCGCAAGGACGTGGCCATGACCGGTGAGATCACGCTGCGCGGACGGGTGCTGCCCATCGGTGGCCTCAAGTCCAAGATCCTGGCCGCGCACCTCTCGGGGGCGAAGATGGTGATCCTGCCCAAGAAGAACGAGAAGGACCTGCGGGACGTGCCCGACGAAGTACGCACGCAGATGAAGCTGGTGCTGGTCGAGAATATGGACCAGGTGCTGGCCGCGGCCCTGCGCCGCAAGCCACGACCTCTCAAGCCCAACCCCGCCGCGGCCCCGGCCAAGGGCGAGCCCAAGGAGAGCCCGGCCCCGGCGGTCAAGAAACCGGTGTTCCCACCGGAGCAGCCGCCCGCGGTGGCATAGGGACAGACGGAGACGGATGGAGTATCGGGATTACTACGCCACCCTCGGTGTAGAGAAAGGCGCCAGCAAGGCCGACATCAAGAAGGCCTTCCGTCGCCTTGCCCGCGAGAACCATCCCGACGTCAACAAGGGCGACGCTGACGCCGAGAAGCGCTTCAAGGAGATCAGCGAGGCCAACGAGGTCCTCTCTGACCCCGAGAAGCGCAAGGCCTACGATCAGCTTGGGGCCAACTGGCAGGCCTACCAGCAGGCCGGCGCTGCCGGCGGCAACCCCTTCGCCGGCTACGCTCGCAGCAGCGGTGGCGACGCCGGGGGCTTCCCCGGAGGCATGCGTTTCGAGTACCGCGGCAACGCCGAGGACCTCTCCGGGTTCAGTGACTTCTTCCGTACCTTCTTCACCGGAGGCGGCATGGGCGGCCGCGGTGCCAGGGGCGGTGCCGGGGGCGGTGCGCGCGGAGGCGGTGCGGGCCAGGGGGCCGCGGGTCCGCACATCGATATCGATCCACTGTTCGGGGGACTCGGTGGCGACACCGGCGCTGGCTACGCCTCGTCGGGCTTCGGCACCGGATCTCCGCGTGGTCGCAGGCCGACCCCGCCGCGTCCTGCCGATGCCGCTGCCGACGCCACCATCAGCCTCGAAGAGGTCATGCGTGGCACGGAGCGCCACCTGCAGATCGGCAGCAAGACGCTGCAGGTCAAGATCCCACCCGGCGTACGCGACGGCCAGAAGATCCGCCTCACCGGCAAGGCCGAGGGTGGCGGCAACGTCTACATCACGGCACGCGTCACGAAGCACCCGGTCTTCACCCGCGACGGCGCCGACCTGACCATGGACCTGTCGCTGACGCTGGGCGAGGCGCTGTTGGGCGCGAAGGTGCACATCAACACGCTGGCCGGCAAGCGGCTGGCACTGACCATCCCGGCCGGCACCCAGAACGGCCGTGTCTTCCGGCTCACCGGTCAGGGACTGCCCAGGTTCGGAGCCGACGGTCGGGGCGACCTGCGCGTGCGCACCAAGGTGGTGCTACCGACCTTCCTCGACGAGGAGGGACGCGCCAAGGCCCAGGCCTTCATCGACCACATCGAACAATCCGATCCGCGGGCTGAACCCGCCGCACCACTACCCTGACGACCCATAAAACACAAGGAACGTTCCCCGCCATGAAGCTCGATCGATACACCCAGAAAGCACAGGAGGCCATCCTCGCTGCGCAACAGCTCGCGACCAGCGCCAAGAGTCCCGTGCTCGATGTCGAGCACCTGCTGGCGGCGCTCCTCGATGACCCCGAGGGCATCCCGGTCATGACGCTGCGCCAGGTGGATGCCGACCCCGCCCGCGTGGCGGTCGACGTAGCGGCCGTGCTATCCCGGCGCGCCAAGGTGGAGGGCGGTCAGCTGGGCCTTGACCCGCGCATGCGCACGCTCATCGAGAATGCTGAGGACCAGGCCAAGCGCCTGGGCGACGAATACGTCTCCACCGAGCACCTGCTGCTGGCCGCCTCGCAGGCCGGTGGCGATGCCCAGCGCCTGCTGGAGGGGGCTGGTGCTGGACACGAGGCGCTGTTGCACGCCCTGGAGGCCGTCCGCGGCAGCCAGCGCGTGACGACGCAGAACCCGGAGGCCACCTACCAGTCGCTGGAGAAGTACGGCGTCGACCTGACGGCAGCCGCCCGTGAAGGGGCGCTCGACCCGGTGGTCGGCCGCGACGAGGAGATCCGCCGCGTCATCCAGGTGCTCAGCCGCCGCACCAAGAACAACCCCGTGCTCATCGGCGAGCCCGGCGTGGGCAAGACCGCCATCGTGGAGGGCCTGGCCCAGCGCATCGTGCGTGGTGACGTGCCTGATGGACTGCGCGACAAGAAAGTGGTCGGCCTGGACCTGGGCGCGCTCATCGCCGGGGCCAAGTTCCGTGGCGAGTTCGAGGAGCGCCTGAAGGCGGTGCTCAAGGAGATCAAGGACTCCGACGGCCAAGTGGTGCTCTTCATCGATGAGCTCCACACCGTGGTGGGCGCCGGCGCGGCCGAAGGCGCCATGGACGCCTCCAACCTGCTGAAGCCGATGCTGGCGCGCGGCGAGTTGCACACCATCGGCGCCACCACGCTGGACGAGTACCGCAAACACATCGAGAAGGATGCTGCCCTGGAGCGACGCTTCCAGCAGGTCTACGTGGACCAGCCCACCGTAGAGGAGACCATCTCCATCCTGCGCGGCCTGCGCGAGCGCTACGAGGTGCACCATGGTGTGCGCATCACCGACTCCGCCATGGTCGCCGCGGCGGTGTTGTCGAACCGCTACATCGCCGACCGCTTCCTGCCCGACAAGGCCATCGACCTGGTCGATGAGGCCGCCAGCAAGCTGCGCATGGAGATGGATTCCATGCCCGTGGAGCTGGACGAGCTGGAGCGACGCCGCATCCAGCTGGAGATCGAGCGTGAGGCCCTGCGCAAGGAGACCGACGACGCGTCGAAGAGTCGCCTGGAAGCGCTCGAACGCGAGCTGGCTGACATCTCCGAACGCGCCGGCGCGCTGAAGAGCCAGTGGGAGGGTGAGAAGGCCGCCATCGCCGCCCTGCGCGCCACCAAGACGGAGCTGGAGACCGCCCAGCACGAGGTGGAGACGGCCGAGCGGGCAGCCGACTACGGTCGCGCCGCCGAGCTGAGATACGGCCGCATCCCCGAGCTGCAGCAGCGCCTGGCCGAGGGCGAGGCCGCGCTGGCTGCTGACGCGGGGGCCCGACGCCTGCTCAAGGAAGAGGTCGATGCCGACGACATCGCGCGCATCGTGGCCTCGTGGACCGGCATCCCCGTGACCCGACTGATGGAGGGCGAGCAGGCCAAGCTCATCAACATGGAAGACCGGCTGCACGAGCGCGTGGTCGGCCAGGAGGAGGCCATCGAGGCCGTCTCGGACGCGGTGCGCCGTGCCCGTGCCGGTCTCAAGGATCCTCGCCGACCCATCGGCTCGTTCATCTTCCTCGGCCCGACCGGCGTGGGCAAGACGGAGACCGCTCGGGCGCTGGCGCAGTTCCTCTTCGATGACGAGTCGGCCATGACCCGCATCGACATGAGCGAGTACATGGAGAAGTACGCTGTCAGCCGCCTCATCGGCGCGCCTCCGGGCTACGTCGGCTACGAGGAGGGCGGCCAGCTGACCGAAGCGGTCCGGCGCCGGCCCTACCAGGTGGTGCTGCTCGACGAGATCGAGAAGGCCCATCCCGACGTCTTCAACGTGCTCCTGCAGGTGCTCGACGACGGCCGACTCACCGACGGCCAGGGCCGCACGGTGTCGTTCAAGGACACGGTGCTGATCATGACCAGCAACGTGGGCTCGCAGATGCTCGTCGCCGACCGGCCCGCCGGCACGTCCGAAGCGCAGGTCGAACAGGCGGTCACCGAGGCCTTGCGAGCCACCTTCCGGCCCGAGTTCCTCAACCGCATCGATGAGATCATCGTCTTCCACAGCCTCGACGAGGAGGCGCTGGCCGCCATCGTCGACCTGCTGGTGGCCGACCTTGCCGAGCGCCTGGCCGACCACGACCTGGAGCTGGTGCTGACGCCGGCGGCCAAGGCGCTCATCGGGCGCGAGGGAACGACCCTCACTACGGGGCGCGGCCGCTCAAGCGGGCCGTGCAGCGACTGCTGGAGAACCCGCTGGCGCGGGCGCTGCTGGAGGGCAAGTTCAAGCCCGGCAGCACCATCACGGCCGATGCCGACCCAGTCGGTGGCACCATCGTCTGCACCGGCTCCGAGGGGGAGACGTTCGTCTCCGAGGCGGCCGATCGACGTGACCCTCGGGCGGCAGGCGAGCCCGTCGGAGCCGGGCTGCAGCCCAACCTGATGGACCTGCCCGCCACCGAGCCGGGTGCTGACGATGGCAAGAAGCGGCTGAACTGATATGGCTGGCGACCCTCGCTGGGTCGGCAGCGATCCGCGCCTGGTCGAGGTCATCCGCGACGGGATCCGTCGGCGCGGTGCCCGAGCGGCGCATCACGTTCGCACGCTTCATGCAGCTGGCGCTGACCGAGCCGGGTCTGGGCTACTACGCGACGAGCGGGCTGCGGCCCACGCGAGGCGGCGACTTTCTCAGCGCGCCCGAGCTGCACCCCTTCTTCGGTCGTTGCATCGGGCGCTTCGTGACGGGCGTGCGCGGGGCGATGGTGCGCCGAGTGGCCGGTGGGCCCACCACCTTCCGCGTGCGCGAGTTCGGCGCCGGCCGTGGCACGTTGCGGGACACCGCGCTGGCCGATCTCGACTTCGAGGTCGAGTGGACGCGGGCCGACCTGCCCGACCGTAGCGACGCTCCCACCGGCCCGGCCGACGTGGTCATCGCCAACGAGTACCTGGACGCACTGCCGGTGCATCGGGTGGTCCTGCTCGACGGGGTGCTGCGAGAGGCCTACCTGGGCTGGACCGATGGTTGGTTCGACGAGGTCGTCGCCGAGCCGACGACACCGGCGCTGGCCTCGCATCTCGCGGCCGACGGTGTGCGGTTGGAGGAGGGCCAACGCGCCGAGGTCTGCCTGGCCGCCCCGCGCTGGATGGCCGAGGTCGCCGCCACACTCGCGCCGGGCGGCGTCATCCTGGTGATCGACTACGGCCACGACGCGGCGGAGCTGTACGGGCCGCGCCGCATGGCCGGCTCGCTGCTGACCTATCGCCAGCACCGCGTCGCCGACGACCCGTTGGCGGCAGTCGGCCACACTGATATCACCGCCCATGTCGACGTCACCGCCCTGGAGAATGCCGCGATCGCGTCCGGTCTGGCGCTCGTCGGTTCGACGACGCAAGCTGAGTTCCTCGGCCGACTCGGTCTCGGCGGGCTGTTGGCCGACCTGGGCCGGCATCCCGAGACCGAGCCACAGACCTACCTCGACGCGCGCAGTGCCGTCGGCCGGCTGCTGGACCCGCGACACCTGGGCGCCTTCCGCGTCGTGGCCTGGGCGCGGCCGGCAGCGGACGGGACGGTGCCGGCACTCCCCGGCTTCGCCGATACACCGTAGGCTTTGCCGATGCGTTTCGAGCTGGCCCGTCAGCGGCTGACCGAGCTGCCTGCTGTCCTACCGCCGCCGCGAGCCGAGATCGAGGCCCATGTGCTGCGGACCGGTCCCCTGCCGCGTGGCGCGCGCCGCGACGTCGACGGCCCCTCTCGCGATGCGGCCGCCCTCGTGCTGCTCTATCCGGACGACGCCGGTGAGGCCCACATCGTGCTCATGGTGCGCCCGGGAGGCGACCACGTCCATGCCGGCCAGGTCGCGCTTCCCGGTGGCGCTCGCGAACGCGAGGACACCTTTCCTCAGGGAACCGCGCTGCGGGAGGCCTTCGAGGAGGTGGGGCTCGATGCCGCGGCCGCCGGCGTGACCACGCTGGGCGTGCTGGAGACGGTGGATGTGCGCGTCTCGGGCTTCATGCTGGTGCCGGTGCTGGCCGTCGCCGAGCGGGCGCCACGACTGGTGGCTGATGCGCGGGAGGTGGCGGCCATCCTGACCGTTCCGATCCGGCATTTCCTGCAGGATGCGCCGGTCGAGATGGTCGAAGAGGAGCGCGGCGGCTGGCACCTGCGCTACGGCGCCTACCCGGTGGCCGGCTACCGCGTCTGGGGTGCCACCGCCCGCGCCCTCGGTCAACTCGGCGCTCTGTTGGGGAGCGACCAGTAGCCACTCGGGCTCGCCCTCGGCATCCCTACCAGGGCTCGCCCTCGGCAGGATGGTGGTCCTGGGGCTGACTCTCTGGTTCAGCGAGGCGTCCGCGCGCTGGTTCGACGTCGGGTACGCGGGCGTCGGCCAGTGGGGCATGTGGAGCCTCGATGGCGTGGTCCGGCACCTCCACCAGGATGGCGCGCATGGTGGAACCCTCGGTCCAGGCGCCATGGGCAACGCCGGGCGGCAGCTCCGCCGCTTCGCCATGATTGATGGCGGTCCGCTCCGCACCCACCTGGACCCAGCCACCACCGGCGATGACGATGAACAGGCCCAGGTCGGGGCTCGTCTGCGGCGGCAACAGGGCGTTGCGCGCGAACGCCAGCTCGGTGACTCGGGCGCGCGGGTCGGCCCAGATGGTCTGGTCGGCCAAACCCCGGCTCTCGGCTCGGGGCTGTGGTCGTCGGAAGCCAGGCCCGAAACGCAGGATCTCCACGACCGTGGGTCAGCCCGTGGTCAGCGCTTCTTCTTGGCCTTGGGCTTGGCCTTGGGCCGCGCCTTGCTGCCCTTGGCGCGAATGGTCGCCTCAGGCGTGGCATAGCGCTTCTGGCTGAGGTACTGCTCGCGGCGCAGCACGCGGTTGTAGGCCGAGATGAGCGGCGGGAAGCGGAAGAAGCGGATCCAGATCATGGTGCCGATGCCGATGACGAGGGTCGCGAGCACGAAGACGAAGTAGAACTTGAAGATGGCGTAGACGAGCAGCAGACCGAAGAAGGCAAGCCCCGTCCAGAACAGCCACTCCTGCAGTGCGACCAGGGGCGGATGACGGTGGAGCCGTCGGGTCTGCACGTTGTAAAGCACGATGGTCGCGATGAGGAAGACCAGCGCCGCGACCGAGACGGGGTAGAAGAGATCGGGGAAGTTGTTCGGGCTGAAGCCGCCACGGAGGAACAGCGAGCCGAGGAAGTCTTAATTCACAGCCCCGAGAGTAGCAAAGTCGCCCTCGGCCTCGCACCATCGTCGAGCATCGCGCCCAGCCGCTGAGCGCCGCGCCGAGTGGCAGGACGCCACGCCGATATACTCGGACCCCCGCGCGCAGTGCACTTCAGTCTCGCGCGGGGCTAGGGAGGAGAGCACCGAGTGCGAGCCCTGCTCTCGGTCGCGGACCGTGCCGGGATCTGTGCGATCTGGCACGCGCCCTGCATGACCAGGCGGTCGAGATCTACGCCACCGATGGCACGCGTGCGGCCCTGTCCGACGACGGCATCGAGGTCAACGCCGTCTCCCAGCTGACCGACATGCGCGGGCTCATCGGCGGCCAGGTCCGGACGTACCACCCCCAGATCTACGCCGGCATCCTGGCGCGCCGTCACGACCCGGCGGATACTGCCAGCCTCGCCGAACACGCCATCGGCGCCATCGACATCGTCGTCGTCTGCCTCCGCCCCTTTGCGCCGCAGGCTGACGGACGGGTGGTGGCCATCGACGAGGCGGTCGAGATGATCGACGTGGCGGGCCTGTCCCTGCTTGGCGCGGCGGCTCGCAACTTCGGCGGGGTCGCGGCTGTCTGCGACCCGGCCGACTACCCGATGCTGGTCGAGGAGATCGACCGACATGGGGCGGTCTCGGCCGACGTACGCCAGCATCTGGCGGCCAAGGCCTTCGCGCGGGTGGCGGCGTATCACGGCGAGGTGGCCGCGTATCTCGAACACATCGGCGGCATCCGCTTCCCTGAGCAGTTCAGCATCGTGCTGCGCAAGGAGCGCGACCTGCCTTATGGCGAGAACCCCCATCAGCGCGCCGCGTTCTACCGCGAGACCACCCACCGCACCAGGTCGCTGGCCGACGCCGAACAGATCCAGGGGCCCGAGCCGACCTTCAACGACCTCATCGACCTCGACGCCGCCTACCGCATGGCCTCCGACTTCGCCTCGCCGACCTGCGCCATCACCAAGCAGCGCACGCCGGTGGGCCTGGCCTCACACGACGAGGTGCGGGAAGCCTATCGGCGCGCGCTGGCCGGCGATCCGGTGACGGCCTACGGCGCGGTGGTCGCCTTCAACCGGGAGGTGGACGAGGCTATCGCGCGGGAGCTGGTGCTCAACCCCTTCGAGGGCGTGGCAGCGCCAGCGTACTCCGAGGGTGCTCGCGCGGTGCTCGGAGGCCGACCCGCATTGGCGGCATTGCGGGTGCCCCTGCCGCCACGGGACGGCATGGCCGACTACGGCATCGCCGAGCTGGACTTCCACCGCATCGAAGGTGGCTTGCTGGTGGAAACGAGGGATACGCTGGACATCGACCACGCTCAGCTGAACGTGGTCACGCGGCGCCGGCCGACCCTGGATGAATTGACCGACCTGATGTTCGCCTGGCGTGCCGTGCGCCACGTCACCAGCCTGGCGGTGGTGGTGGTACGTGGCGCCCAGCTGGTGGGCGTGGGAGCTGGGCAGTCGAGCCGACTGACGGCCACCGAGATCGCGCTGCATCGCGCTGCCGACCGCACGGCCCGGGCAGTGCTGGCATCGGACGCCTACTTCCCCTTCGGTGACGCCATCGCGCTGGCCGCGGAACGGGGCGTGACCGCCATCATCCAGCCGGGTGGCTCGGTACGCGACGAGATGGCTATCGAGATCGCCGATCGCCATCACCTAGCCATGGTCTTCACGGGGCGGCGCCACTTCCGCCACTGAGGACTTCGGGGGCTACCCACGTGGCGGGTGAACCGACGGAGTTCGCCCGTGGACCCGTACCAGCTCGGTAGTCTCACCCGTGGGATGGGTCATCTGACGGTCGGGGGCACGTTGCTCCGTCGCTTCACCCGTGGGATGGGTCATCTGACGGTCGGGGGCAGGTTGCTCCGTCGCTTCACCCGTGGGATGGGTCATCTGACGAGTCGGGGGCGGGGCAGGTTGCTCCGTCGCTTCACCCGTGGGATGGGTAACGGTCTCGGTCGCTGGGGTGGGCATCGCGAGCGTCGCGGGTTACCCACGTCACTCCAGCGGTCCGTTAGACCGTCCCACGACCCGACCACCTGGACCGCATCGGGGCCCTCCGCTGCCAAGGCTCGCTCGCGTGCCGCTGCCACCGTCTCACCCCAGCCGGGCGGCTCCAGGTCGGGTGCCAAGTCGGCCAACGGCGCGAGCACGAACAGGCGGTCGCGGGCCGAGGGGTGGGGCACCTCCAGCCACTGTGCCCCGCGGCGTGACGGGTCAGCACTTCGGGCCGCCGCCTCCCGCTCGATGCGCAGCGCATGGTCGCCGAAGGTCAGCAGGTCCAGGTCGACCTCGCGTGGCCCCCAACGCTCGCGCTCCACTCGGCCCATGGCCTGCTCCAGGCCCTTGAGGGCGCTGAGCAAGGCCATGGCGCCGGCCTCCGGGGTGCGGGCAGCCGACCGGGTGCCCCCGGCAGGCACACGCAGGCTGACCACCGCGTTGAGGAAGTCCCCTTGCGCCACCGGCCCGACGGGACGCGTCCGGTAGAGCCGGGACACGCCCCGCAGCGACACGCCGGGCAGATCGGACAGCGCCACGACAGCCCGTTCGAGCGATGCGCGTGCCGCTCCAACATTGGCACCAAGGCCGATGAAGGCGAGTTCGGAGCGTTCCATGACGACCATGATGCACATCCAGCGGCCCTGCCGCCTGCGGTAACATCCACCTGCGCCCGCAATATTCTCGCGGCGACGGCCTCGGGCGTTCGGGCATATCTGTGATCGCGGCTGAATCAAGGAACCGTCATTGACCGCTCCGCTCTGGTACGTCATCGGCTTTGCCATCGCCGGCTTCAGTTTCGTGTTCCTTACCATCGGCGTGTCATGGCTCATCACGCACCGCCGCAAGGGTGATCGGCACAAGGGCCTGCCCTACGAATCGGGTATCGACACCTTCGGCGACACGCACGGCCGTTTCGGTCTTTCCTTTTACCTGTACGCGCTGCTATTCGTGGCCTTCGACATCGAGGTGGTGCTCATCGCGCTGTGGGCGCTGGTCTTCGACGACCTGCTGCTGGACGGCTTCCTGGGCATGCTCCTGTTCGTCGGCATCATGGAGCTGTCGGTGCTGTACGCCGCGCGCAAGGGCCTGCTGACATGGCGCTGAAGAAGCGCGGACCGGGTGGCGAGGAGACGGCTGTGGTCACCGTGGACAAGAAGTCCGGCACGCCCGGCGCCATCGTGCTGCCCAACACCACCTGGACGCCGGCCCACCCCGATGCCTACAGCGGCCAGCCTGCCAGCGTCGATCACCTCAAGCAGCTCGAGCTGTCCGACAAGGGCGACGATGGTCGCTGGGGTGCCCTGGACGTCATCCCTACCCATGCTGACCTGCTGCTCGACTACCTGCGTGCCAACAGCCTCTGGCCGCTCCTCTCCGGGCTGGCCTGCTGCGCCATGGAGATGATGTCGGCCGCGACCCCAGTCAACGACATGGATCGCTTCAACATGTTCCCCTTCCGTGCCAGTCCGCGGCAGGCGGACGTGCTCATCGTGGCCGGCACGCTGACGACCAAGATGGCCGGGCCGCTGGTCCGGCTGTGGGAGCAGATGCCGGAGCCCAAGTGGTGTGTGGCCATGGGCGACTGCACCTGTTCGGGCGGCCGCTACAAGCGTTCCTATGCCACCGTCGAGGGCATCGACCGGCTCCTGCCCGTCGATGTCTACGTGCCCGGCTGCCCACCCCGGCCGGAGGGCCTCATCTACGGCATGCTGAAGCTGCAGCAGGCCATCCTTGAGCGGCGCGGCCAGTGGAAGGATCGCAAGGTCGGCCCCACCGTGCCCGACGGCGTCTAGCGAGAGGAGTCGGACCACGGACACGCGCATGCTCCGCCAGCTCGATGACCGCCTCAGCGAACATCTGGTGGTGCCCGCCGAAGCCATGGGCGACACCATCGAGCTCGTCACCACGCCGGCGTCGCTGCCGGCGGTCATGCGCGCCGTGCGCGAGGATGGTGACCTACGCTTCGAGGTGCTGGCAGACATGTGCGGCGTGGACACGGGCGTGACGATGCAGGTGGTCTATCACCTCTGGTCGCCGTTGAGCTCCGACTGGCTGCGCGTCATCGCCGACGGCCTGTCCCGCGATGACCCACGGGTGCCCTCGGTGACCTTCCTGTGGCCGGGAGCCGAATGGGCCGAGCGTGAGGCCTACGACATGTTCGGCATCGAGTTCGAGGGCAACCGCGACCTGCGGCGCATCTACATGCCGCCCGACTACCTGGCCTTCCCGCTGCGCAAGGACTTCGCCATGCCCGATGACGCCTCCCGCGGGCCGGGCGAAGGCATCCGCCACATGGAGAAGCCATTCGCCCCCGGCGACGTGCGCCGCGACCCGGTCATCCGCCTCAGCCCCGGGGCCGGCGCCGTGATCGGACCTGACGGCGAGCGGCTGCTCATCGCGGCGAGCGGCTCGGTGGACACCGATGCGGCCGACAGGGACGCGATCGATCGCGGTGAGGCGCCGGCATGACGACCGAAGGCCAGCGCACCCCCTCTCTCGACGATCCCGACATCCTGGTGCAGACCCCGGCCACCATCTACGACGCCATCCCGCCGCTGACGCCGCGCACCGAGCGCGAGGCCGAGTTCTACCGGCTCGAGGACGGCGAGATGTTCCTGAACTTGGGACCGCAGCACCCCTCCACCCACGGCGTCCTGCGCGTGGTGCTCAAGATCGACGGCGAGAAGGTGGTCGATCTCGATCCGGTGCTGGGCTATCTCCATCGCGGCGTGGAGAAGATCTGCGAGTACGGCGACTGGCATCACGCCATCAGCAACTGCGACCCTCTCGAGTACGTCGCCTCCATGTTCAGCGAGGCGCTGCCGGTGCTGACCGCGGAGAAGCTGCTGGACCTCGCGGTCCCACGGCGTGCCGACTACATCCGCGTGCTGGCCTGGGAACTCAATCGCATCGCCAGCCACGCACTCTTCATCGGCTGGCTGGCGCTCGACCTGGGTGGCATCACGCCCATCCTCTACGGCTTCGCGGAACGCGACGAGATCGTAGAGATGCTGGCGGCGCTGACGGGCCAGAAGCTGCTCTTCAACTACCTGCGCATCGGCGGCGTCAATGGCGACCTCAACCACGACTTCATGAGCCGCCTGGGCGATTGGATGAGCCGCGCCGGCAAGCAGGTCGATTCGCAAGCCCGGCTGCTCAACGAGAATGAGATCTTCGTCAATCGCACCAAGGGCCTGGGCGTGCTCGACCGCGCCACCGCGCTGCGCTTCGGCATGAGTGGACCACCACTGCGGGCCACGGGTGTGCCCTATGACGTGCGGCGCGCGCACCCGTACAGCGTCTATCCGGAACTCGAGTTCGAGGTGCCCACGCGGACCGACGGCGACTCCTACGCGCGCTACCTGCTGCACATCGAGGAGATCAAGCAGTCGCTTCGGATCATCGACCAGGTGCTGGAGCAGATGCCCGACGGCCCGGTCATGGCCAAGCTGCCGCGCCTCATCCGTGTGCCACCGGGCCGTGCCTTCGCCGCGCTCGAGTCACCGCGCGGTCAGTACGCCTCGTACGCCATCAGCGACGGCTCCGACCAGCCCTTCCGCTTCCGCATCCATGATCCGTCGTACTTCAACCTGCAGGCCGTGGGCGACCTCACCCGCGGCCACCTGCTGGCGGACATCATGGCCATCATGGCCAGCCTGGACCCGGTCATGGGCGGGATCGACAAGTGAGCAGCGCACGGTGAGCACGGCGAGCAGCTCCTGGAACAGGCTCAGCCTGGGCGGCAAGATCCGTGCTGCCGCTCATCGCGCTGATCACCATCGTGGCCATCGGCGGCGCGGTGCTGTGGATCACCGGCGTCGGACCCTGGGCGACCAGCTGGCTGATCGACACTGCTCAGGCCAACTTCGAGATCTTGCGCTTCATCGTCGCGGCGACCGGCATCCTGCTGTTCACGGTCCCGGCGGCCTTCGTGATCATCTTCATGGAGTTGAAGATCATCGCCATGATGAACCTGCGCATCGGGCCCAACCGCACTGGGCCCTGGGGGACGCTGGCCTCGACCATGGCCGGTCTCAAAGTACTGTCCAAGGAGGACTACACGCCACGTGGCGTAGACGTCCCGGTCTTCACGCTGGCGCCGGCGGTGGCCTTCCTGGCGTCGGTGCTGACGCTACTGGTGATCCCCTTCGCGCCGGGCATGGTGGGCTACCAGATGGAGCTGGGCCTGCTCTACTTCTTCGCCGTCGGCGGCCTGGGCGTAGTGGGCCTGATGATGGCCGGTTGGTCCAGCTACAACAAGTACTCGCTGCTGGGCGGCATGCGCGCCGCGGCCGCGGTCATCAGTTACGAGCTGCCGCTCATCCTGGGTGTCATCGGCGTGGTCCTGCTGGCCGGCACGCTGAACCTGGGCCAGATCATCGAGAACCAGTCGGGCGGCATCCTCTCCTGGTACGCTTGGCAGCAGCCGCTGGCGCTGATCATCTTCTTCATCGCCGCCACGGCTGAGGCCGGTCGCACACCGTTCGACTACACCGAGGCCGACTCGGAGCTGGTGGCCGGCTTCGCCACCGAGTACAGCGGCATGCGCTTCGGCTTCTTCTTCTTCGCCGAGTACGTCAACGTCTTCATCCTCTCGGCGCTGACGGTGACGCTGTTCCTGGGCGGTCCCCACGGCCTGTTCGACATCGACCCGGTGCTGGACTTCCTGGGCGTCAGCACACCGGTCGATACGGCTGCCATCGATCCCGGCTCATTGGGATCCTGGCTGCTGGCCATCCCGCTGCTGGTGCCGGCCGGCCTGACGCTGGTGTTGACGGCGCTGGTGTGGATGGTCAAGTCCTCATGGAGCTTCATCAAGTCGCTGGTGGTGGGCTTCGTGCTGGCCAACCTGCTGCTGATGGGTGCCCTGAGCATCTGGGCACTCTTCAGCTTCGAGGCCCTGATGGGCATCATCTGGTTCCTGGGCAAGTCGTTCGCCCTGGTAGCCCTGTTCGTGCTCATGCGCGCGACCTACCCGCGCGTCCGCATCGACCAGATGATGAACTTCGCCTGGAAGTGGCTGATGCCCGCAGCGCTGCTGAACATCTTCGTCACGGCTGCGGCCATCATCATCATCAAGGAGTTCCTCTCGTGAGGACGGACAGGGTTCCCGGTCTGGCCATCATCAAGGGCATGGTCTTCGCTATCGGGCAGGTCTTCCGGCCCAAGGTGACAGTGCAGTACCCCGAGGTCGTCAACGACATCTCGCCACGCCAGCGTGGCCGGCTGGTGCTGCTGTACGACGAGGCCGGGGCGCTCAAGTGCGAGACCTGCTTCCAGTGCGCTACGGCCTGCCCCATCGAGTGCATCGACATGGGCGGCGTGGACACGCGCGACCGCTACCACGTCCACTGGGGCGCGGCCGAGCAATACGCCGAACGGCGCGAGGAGTCAGCGCTGCGACGGTCGGGCCGACCGGTGCCTGACCGCAGCTTCGACCCCTTCGAGCTGATCGACCTGGCGCCGCTGGACGAGATCCTGGCTGCCGAAGGGCACAAGCCGCGTCGGATGCTGGCCATCCTGGAGCAGACGCAGGGTGTGTACGGGCACCTGCCGGTGGCGGCGTTGCAGCATATCGCCCACCAGACCGGGGCCTGGTACAGCGAGATCTATGGCATCGCCACGTCCTATCCGCAACTGCACTTCGAGCCACCGGTGGGACACGTGGTGCGTGTCTGTCGCTGCACGCAGTGCACGTTGCGCGGCGGCGGCCGCGTGCTGGCCGCCTTCCGCACGCACCTGGGCTGCGAGGTCGGCGGAGTGAGCCCTGATGGCGCGGTGCGACTGGGCACGGTCGACTGCCACGGCGCCTCGTCTGGCAGCGCTTATGTCGAGATCGATGGCGAGGTGCTGCCCAAGTCCAGCGCGCAGGATGCCGCCACCATCGCAGCGGCCCTTCGTGCCAACGTGCCACAGGGTGGTGTCGCATGAGCTTGCCCATCCTGAGCGGCCCACGAGACTGGCCATCGGTGCTGCTGGCGCGAGCGGCCAAGGGCGAGGTCGCCGATGTCGAGGCTGCCGAAGCGGGCGGAGCCTGGGCCGCGTACCGCAAGGCCATCGACGAGCTCACACCTGAGGCCGTCGTCAGCGTGGTTGCCGAATCCGGGCTGCGAGGCCGCGGCGGGGCCGGCTACCCCACAGGCTCCAAGTGGCGCGATTGCGCGGCCCAGCCGGAGACGCGTCGCTACGTGGTCGCCAACGGCTTCGAGGCCGACCCCGGCGCGCAGGTCGACCGCACGCTGATGGAGCGTGATCCACACGCGGTCGTGGAGGGCGTGGCCATCGCCGCCTGGGCGGTGGGGGCCGAGAGCGCCATCATCGCCGTGTCTTCTTCCTCGGTGGTCGCCGCGGAGCGCCTGCGGACGGCGGTCGAGGAGGCTGAGGAGCGTGGCTACATCGGATCCCTGGCGAGCGCGAGCGGCTGGTCCGGACGCGTCGAGGTGCGCGAGGTCAGCGGCTCCTTCGTGGTGGGCGAGGAGACGGTCCTGTTGCGGGCACTGGAGAGCCGACGGGCCCAGCCCGATCAGCGCCCACCCTATCCGTCACGCGCGGGCCTGTGGGGCCGGCCCACCGTCGTCAACAACGTCAAGACGCTGGCGGCCGTGCCCTGGATCGTCAGCCACGGCGCCGGCGCCTATGCCTCGCTGGGGACGTCGGAGGCACCGGGCACGACGTTGATCCAACTCGGTGGCGCCGTGCGCAAGCCGGGCATCGCCGAGGTGCCGCTGGGCGTCACCATCGGCGAGATCCTCGATGGTCCCGGTGGTCTCGTGCAGGCGGCCCTGAAGGCGGTGCTGGTCGGTGGCCCCACGGGCGGCTTCCTGCCCGCTGATGCCCTCGACACGCCGCTGACCTACGGTGCCTTGCGCGAGGCGGGCGCCCTCGCCGGCTCCGGCACGTTGCTGGCGCTGGACGAGCATGCCTGCATCGTCGATGTGGCCACGCTCATGACGCGCTACCTGAACGACAGCGCCTGTGGCAAGACCATCCCCTGTCGCATCGGTACGCGCCGCATGGCGGAACTGGGTGCGGGCTTCTGCTCCGGCCACGCGCGACCCTCTGACATCGGCCTGCTGGCAGACCTCGCCGCTGACGTTCATGCAGCCGCCCTCTGCGGACTCGAAGCTGACGCCTCCAACCCGCTGTTGAGCGGGATGCGATACTTCGAGTCTGAGTTCGAGGCCCACATCACTCGCGGCGAATGTCCCGCGGGTGTCTGCCATCCCATCCGACTAGCCGGTGCCGTGCAGTCATGACCGACACGCTGCCCCAGACCAGCCAGCCAGACAGCAGCCAGCCCGCCGCCGACGAGGCCGCCGAGCGCCTGCTGACCACGCAGTCGCCGCAGCGCCGGCAGGTTGCGCCCGAATTCGACATCGAGATCGACGGTCGCACACTGACCGGCCGCGCCGGCCAGACCATCCTCGAGGTCTGCCGGGACAACGGCATCGAAGTCCCCACGCTCTGCTACGAGCCCAAGCTGCCGGGCTTCGGCGCCTGCCGCATGTGCGTGGTCGAGGTCGAGGGTGAGGAGACACCGCCTATCTCCTGCTCACGAGAAGCTGAAGCGGGCATGGTGGTGCAGACGCAGACACCGCGCCTGCGCCAGGTTCGCAAGACCAACCTGGAGCTGATCTTCAGCGACCACAACGCCTACTGCCTGCCGCCCTGCCAGAACAAGTGCCCCAGCCACATCGACATCCCGGGCTTCCTGAAGGCCAACACGGAGGGTGACTTCGTCGAGTCGGCGCGGATCTTCAAACGCACCATCCCGTTCCCGTCAGTGCTCGGCCGCGTCTGCCCGGCCCCCTGTGAGGAGCATTGCCGTCGCGACGAGGTGGAAGAGGCCATCGCCATCCGCGACAGCCACCGCTACGCTGGCGACCAGGTCCTCCTGGCGCAGGCGGCCGGCGCCAAGCCGCCCACACCGTTCGATCCGCAACCCCCGACCGGCAAACGCGTAGCCGTCGTCGGCTCCGGGCCCAGCGGCATGTCAGCGGCCTACTATCTCTCGCTCGACGGCCATGCCGTGACGGTGTACGAGCGCGACCCCGAAGCCGGCGGCATGCTCCGCTACGGTATCCCGGAGTATCGCCTACCCAAGCAGCGCATCCTGGAGGCCGAGTACGAGGCCGTCTGGGGCTTGGGCGCGAAGCTCGTCACGGGCGCCGAGTTGGGCGTCGACTTCAGCATCGATGACCTCCAGAACCAGGGCTACGACGCGGTGCTGGTCGCCATCGGCTGCTACGACACCAACAAGCTGGGCATCCCCGGCGAGGAGGCCGACGGCGTCATCGACGGCCTCGAATACCTGCGCATCGCCACGCTGGGCCTGCCCTATCCCGACCACAAGGGCAAGCGCGTCGTCGTCATCGGCGGTGGCTTCACCTCGATGGACTGTTCGCGCACCTCGATCCGGCAGGGCTGCACGGAGGTCACGCTGGTCTACCGGCGCGACATGAAGGACATGCCCGCCGCCGACGAGGTCCACGAGATGCTCGAAGAGGGCGCACGGGCGATCTTCCAGGCCTCTCCCACGAGAGTCGTTACTGATGCTAACGACAAGGTCACCGGCGTCGAGTTCCAGCGCATGGCCCTGGGTGAGCCCGACGCCTCCGGCCGACGCCGACCGCAGGCCGTCGAGGGCACCGAGTTCATCATCGACTGTGATCGCGTGCTGCTGGCCATCGGCCAGGGGCCGGACCTGACCTGGCTCGACCACGGCGCGGAGGGCATCGGGAAGACCAAGCGCTCTCGCCTGGATGCCGACGCGGTCACCTTCGGTACCGGTCGTGCCGGCGTCTTCGGAGCGGGCGACGTGCGCACCGGCGCGGCCACGGTGGTCGAGGCCATCGCCGAGGGCCGGCGCGCCAGCTACGCTATCGACGCCTATCTGCAGGGGCAGGATCTGGCCGCCATCAGGACGCGGCAGACGCTGGCCGAGCCGCAGCCGGAATTCCTCTCCATCGTGCCCTACACCGACGAGGTCAAGCAGCCCCGGATCCGTTTGAGGTCGATGCCGGCAGAGGAGCGCAACGACTCCTACATCGAGTACGAGATCCCCTACTCGCAGCAGGAGGCCATGAGCGAGTCGGCGCGCTGCCTGCAGTGCACCTGCGAGGCCATCGGCTACTGCGACCTGCGCCGCCAGGGCATCGAGTACGGCACCACGCTCCAGACGCTCGAGCCCAAGCGCAGCGGCCTCTCGTTCCGCAGCGTCAGCGAGAACCGCTTCACCGGCTTCAACCACGACTACATCCGCGATGACAGCCACGCCTTCATCCTGCGCGAGCCCTCACGCTGCATCGACTGCGGCCGCTGTGCCAACGTCTGCAAGGAGGTGGTCGGCGCCGCCTGCTACGACTTCATGCGCACTGGCTTCGACACGCTGGTGACCACGCCGCTGGACATGAGCCTCAACACCACGCCGTGCGTGTCTTGCGGGCGCTGTGCCGAGACCTGCCCCACCGGCGCGCTGATGCCCAAGCCGCGTGTGCTGGAGCGCTACGAGGTCGACGAATCGCGCTGCATCCTGTGCGGTATCTGCGTGGATGCCTGCCCCTACGACGCACTGCGCTGTGGGCCCGACTTCGAGTTGGCCCATGAATCGCGCGCCGAGCCACAGATCGACCTCATCGCACTGGCCGCCATCGAACGCGATACCGAGCTCAGCTACGTCCGTCGCGAACGCGACTGGCTCGCTCGCGCCCAGGCCCATGGGCGCGACGTCCCACATGAGCGGCTGCTGCCCATGCTGCCGCCTGGCCTGGCTGCCAACGCCGGCGGCACGTCGTCCACGGGAGCCGATGGCGCTACTGTCGGGTCGGCCGGCAACGGCGCGGCACACATCCACCACAAGTAGGAGGGGCAGGCAAGGGAGTGGGGCTACCGGAGACGGTTCCGTATCTCGACTGGCGCTGGGACGACCTCGTCTTCCTGGCGCTGGCCGGCGTGATGCTGGGCTCCGCCCTGCTCGTGGTGCTGGGGCGGGACGTCATCCGTTCGGCACTGTGGCTGATCCTGTCCTTCGCCGGGCTGGCTGGCATCTATGGCCTCCTGGGCAGTCCCTTCATGGCCATCAGCCAGGTGCTGGTGTACATCGGCGCCATCGCGGTGCTGGTCCTGTTCGCGGTGATGATCACCTCGACCAAGCGCGGCCCCGCAAAGTTGGTGTTCCAGCGGCAGTGGTGGGTGGCCGCCATCGCGGCCGTGCTGCTGGTGGGCATCATGATCACCGCCATCCTGCTTACCGATTGGCCGCATGACGGCCAGGTCTACGCAGCACAGGTACGGGATATCGCACTGACGCTGTTCGACCACTACATCTTGGCCTTCGAGGTCCTGGGCGTGCTGCTGTTGGCAGCGATCATCGGCGGGCTCTACCTGGCCAGGCGTGACGAGGAAGACCAGGTATGAGCCAGTCCCTGGATGCCTACCTGGTCCTGTCGGTGCTGCTCTTCGGCATCGGCACCTTCGGCTTCCTCGCCAAGCGCAATGCCATCGCCATGCTGATGTCCATCGAGCTGATGCTCAACGCGGTCAACCTGGCCATCATCGCCTTCGGCGCCTTCACGCCCGAGCTCACCGCACAGGCCTCCACCATCGCGCTCTTCGTCATCGCCGTGGCAGCCGGTGAGGCAACGGTCGGCCTGGCCATCGTCATCGCCATCTACCGCATCCGCAGGACGCCGCTCGTCGACGAGTACGCGTCGATGAAGGAGTAGCGGGCGATGGACCTCATCTTCGACGCCGAGGCCGCCGCCGGACACGGCGCCGAGACGCTTGCGCTGACCCAGGCGTCTGACATCCAGGTCATCGCCATGCTGCTGGTGTTGCTGCTGCCGATGGCCGGCTTCCTGCTCACGGGTCTGGTGGGTCGCCGACTGGGCGACCGACCCTGGGTCATCTCCATCAGCGCGGTGCTGGCGGCCACGCTGATCGCCACCGCACTGGCGTTCTCCGCCTTGACGGCCGCAGAGCCCGAGCGCCTCGGCACGACGCTCTACACCTGGATACCGGTCGGCGACCTGCAGGTCGAGTTCGGCCTCCTCTTCGACAACCTCACCGCGGTGATGGTCATCGTGGTCACCTGGATCGGCGCGCTCGTGCACATCTACAGCATCGGCTACATGGAGCATGACGACGCGCGCTGGCGCTTCTTCGCCTACCTCAACCTGTTCATGTTCAGCATGCTGCTGCTGGTGATGGCGGACAGCTACCTGGTCATCTTCGCGGCCTGGGAGCTGGTGGGCCTGTCAAGCTACCTGCTCATCGGCTTCTGGTACAAGCGGCGGGCTCCGGCGCTGGCATCCAAGAAGGCGTTCCTCGTCAACCGCGTGGCCGACCAGGGGTTCATCGTCGGCATCATGGGGGTCTTCCTGCTGACGGGCACCATGAACGTGGTCGATTCATTCATGGGCTTCGAGAACGCCGCGGACCTGTGGGTGCGTGACATCGTGGCGCTGCTGCTCTTCGTCGGTGCGGCCGGCAAGTCGGCCCAGTTCCCCTTCCACGTCTGGCTGCCCGACGCCATGGAAGGCCCCACGCCTGTCTCCGCTCTCATCCATGCCGCGACCATGGTCAACGCCGGCGTCTACTTCATCGCCCGCACCTCACCCGTCTTCGCCACCGCGCCCGAGACGATGCTACTGGTGGCGACCATCGGCATCTTCACGGCCATCCTGGCGGCCTCGATCGCACTGACCCAGAAGGACATCAAACGCGTGCTGGCCTATTCGACGTTGAGCCAGCTGGGCTACATGTTCGCCGCCCTCGGCATCGGCGCCTGGGTGGCAGCCATCTTCCACCTCATGGCGCACGGCTTCACCAAGGGCCTGCTGTTCCTCGGATCGGGCTCCGTCATCCATGCCGTGGATGGTGAGCAGGACATGGAGAAGATGGGTGCCCTGCGGAAGAAGATCCCCATCACCCACTGGACCTTCCTCATCGCGGCGCTGTCGTTGACTGGGATCCCACCACTGGCCGGCTTCTTCTCCAAGGATTCCATCCTGGGCGAGTCGTTCCTCTTCGGCTACGGTCCCGTCTTCCTGATCGGGGTCATCGTGGCGGCCATGACGGGCTTCTACATGTTCCGTCTGATGGGCAAGACCTTCTACGGCGAGAGCCACGTCGACCCGGCGGTGGAGCCCAGGATCCACGAATCGCCGCGCTCGATGACCGTGGCGTTGCTGTTGCTGGCCATCCCCACCATCTTCCTGGGCCTGGCCATCGGCCTGCCCCTGGGCAACGCCCAGATCAAGCAGTGGCTGGAGCCGATCTTCGCTCAGGCCGACGCCATCATGCTCATGCACGATCATGTGTACGAGCTCATCGGCATCGATGGCGGGCTCATCCTGGTCTCGGTCGCGGTCGCCGCACTGGGCATCGGCGTGGGCATCTGGTTCTTCGGCTTCTTCGACCTCAAGGCGCGCCTCGCGGACGTCGACGCTATCGCCGGACGCAACCGACTGACACGCTTCCTCTACACCGCGTCCTACAACAAGTGGTACTTCGATGATCTCAACGAGTTGATCTTCTACCGATTTGGTGGCAGGGTCGCCAACGGCGTGATGTGGTTCGACGTCAAGGTCATCGACGGCATCGTCAACGGCGTCGGCGCCGTGACCACGTCGGTGGGTGACAACGTGCGCCATATCCAGACCGGCCGCGTCTCGAACTATGCGCTGGGCATCGCCCTGGGCCTGGTCGGCATGGCGGCCCTCTTCCTCTTCATGGCCCGCTGATGCTCGACCTGGGGCGCCTCGACATCCTCAGCCTCATCATCTTCACGCCACTGGTCGGTGCGTTGATGCTGCTGGTAGCGTTCCCGGCGCTGCGGCTCTTGCGGGTGGAGGTCGACGCCGAGCGCCAGGACGCCACCATGCGCTGGGGAGCGCTGCTGACGGCCGCGTTCGCCTTCGCACTCTCGATCGTGCTGGCGTTGGGGTTCGACGATAAGGCGGCCGGCTTCCAGTTCGTCCAGACGGCCGACTGGATCGGCTTCTTCGGCATCCAGTACAAGGTCGGCGTGGACGGCATCTCGCTGGTGCTGGTGCTGCTGACCACGCTGCTGACGATGATCAGCATCCTGGCCTCCTTCGGCCCCATCAAGACTCGCGTGCGCGAGTACATGATCTCGTTCCTGGTGCTCGAGCTGGGCATGCTGGGCGTGTTCCTGTCGCTGGACCTCTTCCTCTTCTATGTCTTCTGGGAAGTGGTGCTGGTGCCGATGTACCTGATCATCGGCATCTGGGGCGGCGCCAACCGCATCTACGCCACCATCAAGTTCGTCATCTACACGCTGGTCGGCTCGTTACTCATGCTGGTGGCCATCCTGTCGATCGCCTGGACCTACTCGCAGGCGACCGGCACCTGGGTGGGCGCCTTCGACTACACCACGCTGGTCGAGTTCGGCTTTGACCCGACGCTGCAGTTCTGGGCCTTCCTGGGCTTCTTCCTGGCCTTCGCCATCAAGGTACCCATGTGGCCGGTGCACACCTGGCTGCCCGACGCGCATACCGAGGCACCGACCGCCGGTTCGGTCATCCTCGCGGGGGTGCTGCTGAAGCTGGGTGGCTACGGGCTCATCCGCCTGAACCTGCCGCTCTTCCCCAACGCCGCGGTCGACCTCGCTCCGTTCATCATCACGCTCTCGGTCGTGGGCATGATCTACGGCGCCATCGTGGCCATCCGCCAGACCGACCTCAAGCGCCTCATCGCCTACTCGTCGGTGAGCCACATGGGCTTCGTCACGTTGGGCATCTTCGTGCTCAACGAGCAGGGCGTGCAGGGTGCCATCTTCCAGATGGTCGCCCACGGCGTCATCACCGGCGCCCTCTTCCTCCTGGTGGGCGTGGTCTACGAGCGGACCCACGACCGAACCATCGCCAAGATGGGTGGCCTGGGCCAGCGCATCCCGGTATGGGCGACGCTGATGGTGTTCTTCAGCCTGGCCTCGGCGGGCCTGCCTGGATTGGCCGGTTTCGTAGGTGAGTTCCTGGTGCTGCTGGGTTCGGTCACCTGGCAACCGTGGGTGGGCTACGTGGCCGCCTTCACCATCATCTTCGCGGCCGTGTACCTGCTGTACATGGTGCAGAACATCATCATGGGCGACGTCACCGACTTCCTGAAGGGACTCGGTCGCAAGCTCACCGACGTGGACCCCGTCGAAGCCGCCACGCTGGCACCCCTGGTGCTCCTCACGGTGGTGCTGGGCCTCTTCCCGGCGTTGGTGCTCGACCTCACCGCTGCGCCGGTGGCGGGGATCCTGGCGGTCATCGGCCAAGCGGCTGACAAGGTCACGGGTGCCGCCACGGGGCTGCTGCCATGAACGGTGACGCGCTGCTGACCCTGCTGCCCTTCCTCATCGTGGTCGGCCTCGCGCTGTCCATCATCCTGCTCGACCTGTTCCTGCCCGGGCGCGACGACGTCATCATGGCCGTGGGCGTGGTCGGCCTGGCCGTGGCCCTGGTGGCCACCGTCGTCATCGGACCATCGCCATGGGACGTCGGTGGCTTCAGCGAGCCTCATTCGATCGGCGACCCAGCGCTCTACACGCGCGACCCGATGACCTCGCTCCTCGACGTCGTCCTCATCTCGATCGGACTGCTGTCCCTGTTGTTCGCACCCGACTACCTGGTGCCGCGCAAGCTGCCGCTGCCCGAGTTCGCCGCCACGCTGTTGTTCGCCATCAGCGGCGGCATGCTCATCGCCGGCGGCCAGGACCTGCTGATCCTCTTCCTGGGCCTGGAGTTGCTGGTGCTGCCGGGCTATCTCCTGGCCGGCTTCGCCAAGCACGATGGGCTCTCGACCGAAGGCGCCATCAAGTACTTCCTGCTGGGGTCGTTCTCCAGCGCCATCTTCCTCTTCGGGCTCGCCTTCGTGCTGGGATTCACCGGCAACACCCAGGTGTCGGGTATCGCCGAGACCCTACGCGGGGTCGTCGACGGCAGCCAGTCGCTGCCGTTGGCCCTGGCCCTGGGCCTGGCGTTGCTGTCGGTGGGCGTGCTCTTCAAGATCGCCGCTGTGCCCTTCCACTACTGGACGCCCGACGCCTACCAGGGTTCTCCGACCCCGGTCACCGGCTACCTCTCGGTGGGACCCAAGATCGCCGCCTTCGCGCTCATCCTGCGGCTGTTCGTGGAGGCGCTGGAGCCGCTGCGGGGCGAGTGGGCGCTCATCATCGGCGTGCTGGCCGCGGTCACCATGACGGTCGGCAACCTGGCCGCCATGGGCCAGGACAACATCAAACGCATGCTGGCCTACTCGTCGATCGCCCACACCGGCTACATCATGGTCGGGCTGGTCGTCTTCGCCACCGCCGAAGATCCGACCGTGGCCGCCGACGGCATCCAGGGCGTGCTCTTCTACAGCGTCGCCTACGCCTTCATGAACCTGGGTGCCTTCGCAGTGGTGGCAGCGCTCCAGCGGCGACCTGGCGTCAGCAGCCAGATCACGACGTTCGCAGGCCTGGGCTATCGGGCCGCCATCCCGGCGCTGCTGATGACGATCTTCCTGCTTTCGCTCACCGGGATCCCGCCGCTGGCGGGCTTCTTCGCCAAGGCCATGGTGGTACTCAGCGCCCTGGAAGTCGGTGGGCCCACCACCCTGCTGGCAGTGCTCATCATGCTCAACGCGGCCATGGCCGCGTTCTACTACCTGCGCGTGGTCGTCTACATGTACATGCGCCAGCCCGAGGATGACGCGCCAGAGGTGAGCATCGGCGCATTCACCAAGGCGGGCCTCTTCCTGGCAGCCGCGGTGACCATCCTCATCGGCCTGTTCCCGCCGGTGACCCAGGCCATCCTCGAATGGAGCGAGGTCGCAGCTGCCGCTTTGACGCGTTCATAGCGCACCTGCGAAGGTGTGTACCCTGCGCGTCAGCGCGTCAGCGCCCCGCTGGGCCGGTGCGTCAGCTTCGGCTGCGATGGCGGGCGATCAATGCCAGGAACCGGGCCGTCTCGCTGGGTCCCGCCAGCACCAGGTCCGCATGCGCTGCGATCTCGTGGGTGACGTCGGCGTGGCCGGCGACCGCGACCGCGAGCCCCGCGATCCGCCCGGCGTTGCGAGCGGCCCGGAGCGCCTCGAACGCGCCGGCATCGTGTCGATCGATCACCCAGCATGAGCACGCCCTCAGGGGCAAGTTCCTCGATGAGGCGTGCCAGCGTGTCGGCCTTGGTCGTGGCTCCGGCTGGTCGCATCTCGAATGCCCGGCGTCCCCCGGCGCGGAACAGGACCCTCGTCGGATCGACTGCGTCAGCGACGGCCATGACACGGGACCGCGCCGCATCGATATCCGGCGCAGCGCGGAAGTGGAACGTCAGCGCCGGGCCCTTGTCCTCGAGCACCAGCCAGGGCTCATCGACGACTCGCGGGACCTCGACCTTGAGTCGCTCGGCCATGGCCGCGGCGGCAGGGTCGGCCGGCTCGCGCACGATCGTCAATGTCGCCAGACGGAAACCACGACGAGCATCGGCCCGCTCGGCGCCATGATCACCGTGGTAGCTGGCACCACCGACTCGGGCGCGCGCCGCCAAGTCCACGGCGGTGCGGCCGCTGATGAGCGCCACATGGACGTCCGACCGGGCAGCCAGCCGGCGCAGAGCACGCTGGGCGACGGGGATGATGGCCGCGGACCACGGGTCGAGGCCGAGCTGGGAGAGCGTGCCATCGAAGTCGCTCGCCAGCAGCAGACGCCCATCGAGGAAGGGCTGAGCCACGTCGAACGCCCCCTGCGCACTGGTCGGCCGATCGGCGTCAGAAGCCAGCGTGGATCTCCTCGTGTTCTGGCCGCTTCGGGTCGGTGATGTCATCGGCCCGATGCGCTGCCTGACCTTCCCGCATCAGCCAGGCCGGCAGCGCCGCCACCAGGAGCACGATGGCCGCCACGACGAAGAGCTCGCCCAGGACCTCGGCGGCTTCGGCTGAGGCCCAGTGCTCGATGGCATCGAGGACCAGCGGGTCGCCGAGGGGCTGGCCGACGAGGTCTGCCGGCAGGATCGAGTCGCGGAACACCTGGTCGTGGAGGGCCACCGTGACCTGGTCGATGCGAGTGGTCCCGAAGGCGGTCAGGATGGCCATGCCGATGGCCATGCCGGCCATGCGCCCGACGGTGACCGCGGCACTCGCGGCACCGAAGGCAGCGCGACCGGCAGCTTCCACGGCGGCCATGGAGCGCGGCGTGACCGTCAGCCCGAAGCCGAGACCGAACAGCGAGAGTGATGCCACCGGGACGTAGAGCGCCGTGTCGATGCGCGTGGTGGAGAGCCACAGCAGGCCGATACTGGCCGCGACCAGGCCAGCGAGCGTGACCGCCGTGGCGTTGAAGCGCCGCATCATGAATCCTGATGCGAAGGCGCCGATGGCCATGAAGAGCGCCATCGGACCCAGCACGATGCCCTGCTCGTCGGGCCCGGCGAAGCGGACGCGATCGATGAAGGCGGCCATGCCCACGATGGCGGTGGCGAGGGCGTAGCCGGTCAGCAGGCTGACCAGGACGGCACCGGAGAAGACACGGTCGGTGAACAATCGCAGGTCGAGGAACGGTTCGGGCACACGCAGCATGCGCACGATGGCCGCCGCGCCGGTGACGAGGGCGATGGCGGCTGCGACCGGGATGACCGGGATGCCGGCCTGCGGCTCATCGCCGATGAGCGTGACGGCCAACAGGCCGGACGTCAGCGCCGTGCTGAAGAGGATGGCACCGACCGCGTCCATGCGTGACGACCCCGGCGCTACGTCCCAGCCGGGTGAAGCCGCCCAGATGTAGATGGCCGCCAGCAGCGCCAGCGGCACCGTCACGTAGAAGACCCAGCGCCACGCCGGCACCAGCACATCCACCACGGCACCACCCCAGATATCTGCCGAGGCGAGGGCATCGCGCAGGTTCAGGACCTCCAGGATGACCGCGCCCAGCAAGGGACCAATGGCCATGCCCAGGAAGGTGGCGGCGCCGATGAAGCCGAGCGCGCGGCTGCGTGCATGACCGCTGTAGAGGTGGCTGGCACCGGCCGTGGCCACGGGCAGGATGGCGCCAGCACCGGCACCCTGGATGATGCGGCCCAGGACCAGCATCTCCAGCGTCGGGGCGCTGCCACAGACGAGTGACCCGACCGCGAACAGCAGCAACGACAGGATCATCAGCCGCGGTAGGCCGTAGCGATCGGCGGCGCGACCGGCCAGCGGCATGGCTGCGATGTAGGCCACCAGGTAGGCGGTGACGATCCAGGATGCTCGGCGCAGCTCGCTCCAGCCGGACAGGTCGAAGAAGATCTGCGGCAGCGCCACGGCCGTGATGAAGAGCTCGATGCCCACCAGCAGCACGCCGACGCACAGCGCGGCCAACATCACTGCGCGAGAGGTTCCGCTCACCGTGGAGGTTCTCCATCCGTCGGGCGCCGGTTCCCCACGACGCTCCGCATCGCGGTCGGTGGTCGCCGGCGTGTGTGCAGGGGGCGTTGCCGCAGGGCCATGGTCGAATGATGGTCGACGCTGCGCCAATGCGCAAAGTGGCAGGTGGGCGGACTCGCGGCACGTTGCCGCCCCTGTCGTTCGACACAGCCTCAGCCAGTCAATGCCCTCGCGCCATGCACCCCTCGGACTCGTGGCGATCGTTCCCGAGCAAGCCACCGACCTGCTCGCGGTAGCGCGCGAACGCAGCCCGGCCCTCATCGGTCAACGCGTACGTCGTCCGTGGTCGTCGGCCGTCGAAGGACTTCTCGATGCGCACGTAGCCCCCCGCCTCCAACCGTGACATGTGCGAGCTGATGTTGCCCGCGGTCAGGTGCGTCCGCGCCGAGAGGTAGACGAAGTCAGCTTCATCCACGACCGCCAGGGTCGCCACCAGTACCAGTCGCGCCGGCTCGTGGATGAGCCGGTCGATCTCGACGGGAGATGGCGCCCCGGCCGTCTCCGGGCTGTCGCTCACGTCCGGCCGATGACCGGGTAGTGCTGCATGAAGCGCCGGAGCATCACGCCGCCCACCACGGTCGCAACAAGGCCGCACCCGAGCATCGGCCAACCCGGCTCGGCCCCGAGCGCGACCGCGACCAGGCCGCCAACGGCGAGCACGGCAGCGTAGAGCAACATGCGCGCGGCAGCGATCAGGACCGCGACACCGACGGTCAGCAAGGCCAGCAGCCAGGCCAGGATCCCGGGTGCCAGCGAGGGCGAGCCGACCGAGACGTCCGACCAGAGGAAGCCGAAGGCAGCGATCATGAGCACGAACATCCCGGTCCCGACGCCCAGCAGCAACCACAGGTTCCGCCGCTCCCACCGGCGTCTTGGCATCTGCCACCTGACGTACCCCAGCCTCGCCTCCATGAATCGGCGCCTGGCAGCCAGGAACGGGGCCACCATGATGGCCGGCACGATGCCCGCGATGCCGGAGAGTTCGTTGGGCCAGGTCCACATGGCACCGACCCAGAGCAGCGACAGGCCGAGGTAGACGTCCACGAGGCCGTCAGACCACGAGGCTCGATAGGCCTCCTGTTCCATGGTTGCGAGGTGCGCTTGCTCGTCCATGTCCTCGCCTCCACAAATTACTTTGTACGACAAAGCATAGCATGAACGGGCCGGACGATCAGCGAGCTTTGTCACCCTCGAGCCATCGGACTGGCGCCGAGGGGGCAGCGACCAGCCAGGCCCTCCCGACCTGACCCACCTGGGGGTCACCATGACAGCTCGGCACGGGGCGCCGGTAGGTCCCGGCGTGGGGTCCACGAGTGAAAGGTCAACCAGCCGCCAGACCGTGCGCGCTGCATGCGTCTCGTCTCGGTCCGTCGCCTTGACAGCGCGCACACGCTCGATTAGCATCAACGTCTGCTTATATAAAGGACCATTGTTGTAATCACGCAGGGAAGGGGGCTGCTTGCCAAGCCCGGCACGCATCCGCTCGACCATCTCGAGCATCACCGATCCACCGCAGGACCTGAAGGCCATGGCCATCATCCACAAGGCCCTCGCCGACCCCACGCGACTGCGCATCGTGGCGCGGCTGGCCGAAGGGGACGGCACGGTCAGCGACCTGATGCGCCACGTCGACCTCAGCCAACCGCTCGTCTCGTGGCATCTGCGCCGTCTGCGCGTCGCAGGCCTCGTCAAGACGCGACGGTCTGGTCGCGAAACCATCTGCAGCCTGGGACGTGAGGCCCTGGCGCGCTTCCACGAGCAGGAGCGGGCGCTCCTGGGATCGGAGGGCTGATCGTGAGCAAGGGATCATTCATCTCCCCGGAGCAGCGCTCCGGCATCCGCGCCAAGGTCGAGCCGATCGCCCTGGCCATGTCCCGAGCCGGCCTGACCCCCAACATGCTCACGCTCATCGGCTTTGGCATCGCCTCGCTCGGCGGCCTGCTGGCCGCAGTCGAATGGTGGTTGCTGGCCGGCATCGTGGCCACGGTCGGGGCCGGCTTCGACATGTTCGACGGTGCGGTCGCACGCGCCACCGGACAGGTGAGCAAGCTCGGCGCCTTCATGGACAGCACCTTCGACCGCTGGGGTGAAGGTGTCGTCTACGTGGGCATCATCATCGGCGCCACGCAGGCCGGCTTCGACCTCGGAGCCTGGTTGGCAGGAGCAGCGCTGGTGTCGGCCTTCATGGTCAGCTACACGCGCGCCAAGAGTGAATCGCTGGGCTTCTCCAGTGGCACCGGCATGGCCGCCATCGGCTTCGCCCCGCGCGAAGTCCGCACGGTCATCCTCGGCATCGCCCTGGTCGGGGCCGGCATCTTCGGCGTCACCCCCGATCTGGCCGACCTCGGCAGCCTCATCCTCGCAGCTGGCCTTGGCCTCATCGCTGTACTGGCCACCATCACCGTGATCCAACGGATCCGATTCGTCGTCTCGCAACCCGCCAACCCCCACCAGGACTAGCGAACGCAACGAAAGGCAGGGACATCACAAGATGAGCAAGCACAACGGCAACGGTCGGGCGCCCATCCCCTCGGGCGCCAAGTCGATCCGAGTCGCCATCGTCGGCGTGGGCAACTGCGCCAGCAGCCTCATCCAGGGCCGCTACTACTACCAGGACGCCCCCGAGGACACCTTCGTACCGGGCCTCATGCACGTCAACCTGGGCGGCTACCACGTGCGCGACATCGAGTTCGTGGCCGCCTTCGACGTCAATGCCAACAAGGTCGGAAAGGATCTCGGCGAGGCCATCTACGCCCAGCCCAACAACACCATCCGCTTCATGGACGTGCCGCGCATCGGCGTGACGGTGCAGCGCGGTCCCACCATGGATGGCATCGGCAAGTACGTGGCCGCGGTCGTGCCAGAGTCCCCCGAAGCGGCGGTCGACGTGTCCGCGGCGCTCAAAGCGGCCGCGGTCGACGTGCTGGTCTCCTACCTGCCGGTCGGCAGCGAGGCCGCCACCCGCTGGTACGCGGAGCGTGCCATCGAGGCCGGCTGTGCCTTCGTCAATGCCATCCCCGTCTTCATCGGCCGGGAGCCGGCGTGGCAAGCCAGGTTCGCGGCTGCCGGCCTGCCGGTCATCGGCGACGACATCAAGAGCCAGGTCGGCGCCACCATCAGCCATCGCGTGCTGACCCGCCTGTTCGACGATCGTGGCGTCCGGGTCGATCGCACGTATCAGCTGAATTTTGGCGGCAACACCGACTTCCAGAACATGCTGGAGCGCGACCGGCTGGAGTCCAAGAAGATCAGCAAGACCAACGCCGTCACCTCCATGCTCGACTACGACCTGGGCGAGGGTAACGTCCACGTGGGGCCTTCGGACCACGTGCCCTGGCTGGAGGACCGCAAGTTCTGCCATATCCGCATCGAAGGCACCACCTATGGTGATGTGCCGCTGCTGGTCGAGCTGAAGCTGGAGGTCTGGGACAGCCCCAACAGCGCCGGCGTCATCACCGACGCCATCCGCTGCGCCAAGCTCGGTCTCGATCGCGGCTTGTCGGGTACGCTCGTGGCAGCCTCGTCCTACTTCATGAAGAGTCCGCCACTGCAGATCCACGATGACGTGGCTCGACAGCGCGTGGAAGCCTTCATCCGGGGCGAGGATGATGCGACCCTTACCGGCGCCGATCCGGACGAGGTCCGAGCGGCTGCCCTGGGAGCCGCTTCACCCGAGCAGGAGGCGATCACCATCGCCTGAACAGGAGGGACGTGTCCGGCGTCGACTACGCACCACATCGTCGAGGTCAGCGAGGGCGGCTCGGGAGAGCCGTCTCCCGGGCCTGGGAGCGGTTCGTCGTCCTGTGGTTCCGTGCCGGCTCGGCGCTGCTGGTCCGCGTGCCGCTGCGTGTCAGCGAGCCGGTCGCTCGAGCGTGCTTCCTTGCCGGCTACTACCTGTGGCCCTCCAAGCGTCGCATCGTCACCGCCAACGCCGCCCACGTCCTGGGCCTGCCGCCGCGGCACGCCGCCGTGGCGGCCATGGCACGCGGCATCTACGCGACCTATTCCCGGTTCACCATCGAGCTGATGCGCCTGCCGGGCCTGCCGGCCGATGAGCCGGTCAAGCTGGTGGAACTGGCAGGCGCGCAGCACGAACGCTTCATGGCGGTGTGGCGGCAGTGCCGGGACGAGGGGCGGGGCATCATCGCGGTCAGTGGCCACATCGGCAGCATCGATGTCTTCGCCGGCGCCTATGCCCAGCAAGGCATCCCCACCTACGGCCTGGCCGACGACTCGGCCTTCGATGAGCTCTTCGAGTTGCTCAACGCCTCCCGTGCGCGCTGGGGTGTGACCATCATCCCCTGGCGCCGCTTGCGCGAGATCTTCCGCGTCATGCGCAGACCGGCCATCCTGGGCATGGTCGTCGACTGGGGCTACCGAGCCGACGACGTCCCGGTCAAGCTGTTCGGCGACTGGACCACACTACCGGCGGGCCCGGCCACTCTAGCGGCACGCACCGGTGCCGTCATCGTGCCGGTTCTCGCCAGGCGCCGACCCGATGGCCGCTATGACCCCATGATGTACGAGCCGATCTTCGTGGCCGATACATCAGATGCGGCGGTCGGCCGTGCCACCCAAGCCATCGCCACTGCCCTCGAGACGATGATCGGCGAAGCGCCTGAGCAGTGGTACACCTTCAAGCCCATGTGGCCCGCGACAGCCGCTGAGGCCGAGGCACTGACCCGCCGTGCCGCCGCCACGGAGAACGCCCATGCCTGACCACTTCGAGACACCCGCGCCGCCGCCGAGTCCACCCTTGAGCCTCCCTCAGCGGATCGCCTTTCGATTCCTCCTGGGCGGCCTGTGGTTGATGCGCAGGTTGCCCGACAAGCCCCAGTTCCGGGTCGCCTTCGTGCTTGGCGCCGGGCTCTACCTGGTGCTCCCCGAGCGGCGACGCCAGGTTCGGCGCAACCTGGAGCGTGTCTGTGGCTGGCTCGTGGAGCAGGACATGGCCAGTCCACGTGTGGCCAGAGCAGCCCGGGACCGCGCGGCGCTGGAGCACCTGGTGCGGGCCGCGTTCAGCCACTGGGTGGTGACGTACATCGAG
This sequence comes from uncultured Chloroflexia bacterium, assembly GCA_963778955.1. GTDB lineage: Bacteria > Chloroflexota > Limnocylindria > Limnocylindrales > CSP1-4 > JAFMJV01. The sequence goes on along the minus strand of CAVZWI010000001.1, from coordinate 619,860 downwards.
GCCGCGATGGGACCGCGCTACAGCGGCGAGGAGCTTCGGCAGCGGCTGCTGCCGGTGGACCCGGCACTGGCGGCAGAGACGGTCGCGCCTCGGGCGCCGGGTCAGGTCGGGCTTATCCACATGGCGATGCATTTCGGCTCGGTCGACCTGTCGGCGCTGTACGCGTCGCGTGTCGGGTCGCTGCCGGTCACCGGCCCCATGGAGTTCGTCGCTGCGCCGCTGGCGCGCGCCTACTTCGACCGCGTGCGCAACGAGCTCGGGATCACCATCGTGCCGATGGAGAACGCGGCCGGGGCGCTCATCGCGGCCCTCGAGCGTGGCGAGGCCGTCGGGATCGTGGCTGACCGCAACGTCGTCGGCCGCGGCACGGAGGTACGACTCTTCGGCGCCCCTACCCGACTGCCCATCGGGCCGGCCATGCTCTGCGTGCAGACGGGAGCGCCGCTGTACCTGCAGGCCATCGAGCGCACCGGCCCCGGAGCGTGGCTGGGGCACACCGTACAGCTGCGCCCGCCCGAGGGCGCCACGCGACGCGAGGCCACGCGGGCCATCGTGGAACAGGAGGCCCGCGCATTCGAGCGCATCATCGCGCGCGCGCCCGAGCAATGGACCACACTGTTCTTTCCGATCTGGCAGGACGAGGACACGGTGTGAGCGACGAGACCAGAACCATGATGCGCATCGACCCGCATGTGCACACGCTCGCCTCGGATGGCATCGACGACGTGGAGACGATGATCAAGGCCGCCATCGTGCGGGGCCTCGATGCTGTCGGCATCGCCGACCACGAGCGCATGGATGCTGCAGTGGCCGGGGCGGCCATCGCCGAGGGTCACGGTTGGCCCATCGAGGTGATCGTGGCTGAGGAGATCTCCACGCGCGGTGGCCATCTGCTGGGCCTCTACATGCGCAAGCGTATCCGCCCCTGGCACTCGCTCAAGGACTCCATCGCCATGATCCACGAGCAAGGCGGGCTGGCCATCCTGGCCCACCCCCTGCCGCCCTATCCACTCTGCGCGAGCGAGCGCAGCATCCGCAGGCTCATGGCTGAGCCCGATGCCATCTTCCATCCCGACGGCATGGAGGGCTTCAACCCCACCACGGCGCGGATGCACTGGAGCCGCAAGGCTCCCGCCCTGGCCGAGGAACTGGGCATCGCGGCCACCGGTGGCTCTGACGCCCACAAGGCCTCGAACGTGGGCTCGACCGTCACCATCATCGAACGGCGCGGCAGCGTGGAGGCCAGCCTGCGCCGGGCGCTGGCCGAGCGTGACACGCGCTGGGAGGGTGCGGCCTACCCCTGGACGGGACAGTTCCAGATGTTCGCGCAACAACAGCGCAAGAACCTGGCCGCGGTCGTAGCCGAAGTGGGTGGCAAGGTGCGGCGTGACGGCACCGGCCGCGACTTGGGCTACCCCGGTGGCCGCGAGCGGCCGGTCCACTTCGACCGCGCGGCTGCGGGCCTGCCGCCCGAGGATGGGTCGGGATGAAGATCGGCCTGGTCACGCCGTACATCTTTCCCCTCCCTGGTGGCGTCAACGCACACGTCGGCTACCTCTACGAGAACCTCGTCAAACGCGGCCACGACGTCCGCATCATCAGTTCCACCCACGGTCCGCAGCGCTCCAGCGAGGGCGACATCATCCGGCTCGGCTACGGCTGGAGCGTGCCCACCAATGGCTCGGTCGGCACGCTGACGGTCTCGCACCGCTACGGGCACCTGGTCAAGGAGATGCTGCAGCGCGAGCGATTCGACGTGATCCACTATCACGAGCCCTTCGTGCCCTTCCTCTCGTTGGTCATCCTGCGCCACTCGAAGGCGGTCAACGTGGCCACCTTCCACGCCTACTCCGGCTTCAGCCCCTCCTACGAGTTCGGCAAGCGCTTCATGGTCACGCCGGCCGGCCGCCTGCATGGCCGCATCGCGGTCAGCGCCGCCGCGCGACATTTCATCTCGCGTTACTTCCCCGGTGAGTACAAGGTCATCCCCAATGGCGTTGACCTGGCGCAGTTCGATGACGTGCCCCCGTTCGCGCGCTGGAGCGATGGCATCCCCAACATCCTGTTCGTCGGCCGCTTCGAGAGTCGCAAGGGCTTGATGTACCTGTTGCGGGCCTACTACCAGCTGCGCCTCGAGGGGCTCGGTTGCCGGCTGTTGATCGTGGGCAATGGGCCGCAATCAGGCGAGGCGAGGCGCTACATCCAGTCACGACGCCTGGGTGGCGTGGAGATGCTGGGCCGGCTCTCTGACCACGACAAGGCACGCGCCTTCGCCAGCGCTGACATCTATGCCTCGCCGGCGACCGGGCAGGAGTCGTTCGGTATCGTGCTGCTTGAGGCCATGGCCGCCGGGGCACCCATCGTCTGCAGTGACATCCACGGCTACAAGGGGGTCGTCCGACGCAACGAGCAGGCGGTGCTGGTGCCACCGCGGGACACCGAAGCCCTGGCGGCCGCCCTGGGCACCCTGCTGCGGGATATGCCGCTGCGCGAGCGCATGGGCGAGTCAGGACGGCAGCGTGCCGTCCAGTTCAGCTGGGAGAACATCACCGCCAAGGTGGAGGAGTACTACGGCTTCGTCATCCGCCGCCTTGCCGCGTCCGATTCGTTGCCCTCGGGCTTCGACGCCGAGATCCCCGAGCCTCCGGCCCGGGCGCCCGAACCGGACTCGGGCCAGGACGAGGAGGATGTCGCGAAGCAGGCCGACTGACGTATGGCGCGCACAGGCGCTGGCGTCTAGCGCATCGGCGCCGACCCCGGCCCCGGTGGCATCTGTCGCTGCTCGCTCGCGGCGGCCGGATCCGTACGATCCCATGAGCGCGCCACCAGCGCGACCGCGGCCACGACGATCAGCGTCAGTCCGCCGACCACCAGGGTGGCGGCGTCGAGGAGCCCGCCCCCGGCGGCGGGCTCGGTGTTGACGGAGAACTGGAAGTCCCAGTTCCAGGTCGGCAGCAGGCCCTGATACATGCCGGCCAGGTCGGACGGCAGCGGCAGGCCCGAGATGTTCGGGTACCACAGCAACAACCATAGGGACGCAGCGGCCAGGACACCCTGCACGAAGCGACGCGGGTCACGGGCGCGCAGGGTCAGCCACGCCGGCACGGCCAGCACTGCCAGCGCGGACAGCGCCAGCACATCGGAGGACAACACCAGGCTGGTGGTCGTGGTGGTATCGAGGATGACCAGCGCCGCGATGACACCACTGAGCGTCAGCAATGCCACGGCCACGAGGGCCACCACCGAGCGGCGGCGCCCAGGGGCCGCTCCTCGAGCCCCGCTGCGGCCGGCGCGCCAGACCAGGTATGCCACCAAGCCGACGCCCAGCGCGAGCAGCAGCATGGCCACGGCGCCACCCTGGCTGATCTGCGCGGTGCGCGTGGCCTCCGATGAGCAGGCCACACCGGAGGGGTTCGCCACGGCCGTCCCAGCGAGGATGCAGAGCGGCGTGCGCAACAGCCACAGCAGCGGGGCGCCGATGATCGCCAGCGCCGCGGCCGCGCGCGCCAGGAGCCACGAGCGCGCTGATGGTCCGTGCCACAGCTCCGCCAGCAGATAGGCCAACGCCAGCAGCAGGAAGGGCAGGCTGGCGTAGACGTGGTACTGGAATGTGGCTCGATCGATGCGAGCCCACGGCAGCCACATCGCCACCCACATCATCACCACGATGGTCAACGGCAGGCTGCGACGCCACCAGGCCATCCATGCCGAGAAGACCATGCCGGCGAGGCCCATCCAGAAGATGACCAGGTTGCCGGCATCGTAGATGAGCCCGGTCGTGCCGTCGTCGTAGCGCCCCTGGTAGAACCACACCGGCTTCAGGTCCAGGGGCCAGGCCCACCAGGGCGAAGAGGCCGCGTGCTCGGCACGCAGGTTGTCGTGATACTGGTACATCGACTCGGTCAGGGCGGCCAGCGTCTGGCCACCCGGCGTCGACGCGGGCAGGCCCGGCAGGTGGTCCAGCAGCGGCAGACCCCAGGCATTGCCCAACTCCACCCACGGCGCGTAGGAGACCACATAGATGGCCAACGGCACGACCGTGAGGGCCACCAGCGTCAGCAACCAGGGAACGACCTTCCCGAACCCCGGCCCCGGCCGCAGCCAGACACTGGTGCCCGGAGCCGGCTGGCGAGCGTCGGCGGCAAAGGGACCGCGGCCGAGGCTGCCGGCCATCACCACGACACCGCCGATGGCGAGAGCGACGATGATGGCTAGTGCCCCGGCGAGGGGCTTCCCCACCAGGCCCAGCGCCAGACCCGCCGCGGCTGGCATGCCAGCCGCCAGCCAGGCCTCGGTCCTGGTGACCGGGATGGGACGACGCACGATGGCCGCGGCAAGCAGGCTGGTCAGCAGCAGCATCAGCAGCAGGAAGGTCCAGTTGCGTGCCGGGTCGTCTCCAGGTCCGCCACGAATGGCCAGCGAACCCAGCACGGCGGTGAGGGTGATCATGACGGTGAGAGCCAGGATCCGCCCCAGTCCGGAGCGGAACAACACCAGCAGGCCCAGACCCCCGATGGCATAGAGCGCCACCCACTTGGAGGCCAGGGCGAGACCCAGCGCGACGCCGGCGGCGAGGAGGATCGCGGCTGCCGTCAAGGGCCGTCGCGGCGCCAGATACAAGGGCGCGAACAGCAGCACCGCCAACACGACGAAGGTGGTCACGTAGACATCGTTCATGGCGATCCGCGAGTTGGCGAAGAGCATGCCCTCGGCAACCACCAGGACCGCGGTGACGACGGCGACACTTCGCCTGGCGAACAAGGCGCGCGCCAACAGGTACAGCAGGGCCGCCGCCAGGACGCCCATGAGCATGCCCGGCAGGCGCCAGCCGAAGGCGTTGCCGCCGATACCGATGGTGGTGAGGTCGCCTTCAGCTGTGATGGCGACCACCTCGGTCCGGTCCAGGTCAGGGCGCTGCGCCAGCGTGTCGGCGAGCAGGAAGTCCGGCTGCGCGGCCAGGGGTACGTCGATGAAGACCGACTCACCCTTGGGCTCCACGACGTAGACGGTGGGGCCGCCGCCTGGTGCATCCCCGAGGACGTGGACGAGCTCGGCCGACTGGTTCCAGACGACATCGTGCACTGGACCCGGCATCCACACCGACCCCGTGGAGCCGGGCCCGTCGGCGTTGATCGGCAGCGAGACGAGAGACGAACCGCTGGCCCCGTACAGCGTGGTTTCGCCAGCCTCAGGGTCGGAGCTGGCCAGGGCAGACACGGGCTGGTCGGTCGGGATCTCGTCGATGAGGTCGAGTGTCCAGCCATCCAGCAGGCTGATGCCGGCAGCGTCGGCGACCGCTAGCAGCGGGCCACGTTCGATGACCGCGCCCGGAAGCCGACCGGCATCGATCGCCTCAGCCAGCGCCGCCGAAGCGTCGTCCGTGAGGAACGCGGACACCACCACGACGCCGTCCGTCGTCAGCAGATCGCGGATGCGCGCGCGCTCCTCGGGGTCGGAGGTCCGCAGTGCGCCGCTGTCAGTCGCGGCGGCATCGGCGGCAAGGGCCTCGCTGATGAGCGAGACGGCCGCCTTGCCGTCGCCGAGCTGCCGCGTGTCGACCACCAGGCGCTCGGCCGAGGGCAACACCACCACATCCGACGGTGCCACGATCGAGCGCCGTGACAACCGGGCGCCGGTCTCGCGGTCGAAGGTGGTGATGGCGTCGGCTGTGACCGCCACCAGTGTGGTGTCGGTGACGAGCAGTTGCTGCACGGAGGCGCCGGGCCCAGCCGAGAGCGCCACCACCTCGGGCAGCGCAGCGCCCGGTTCGCCATGGCGGAGCGCATCGAGCGAGGTGGTGTCCAGGCGGTACAGGCGCCCCTCGCCATCGGCGGCCAGGAGGCTATGGCCGGACGGATCGACGGCCAGCGCCGTGGCGGCCAGCGGCAGCTCGGCCAGGAGTCGCTCGGTGGCGGGGTCGAAGACACGCAGGGCGTCGCCGCTGGCGATGTAGAGTCGATCGCCGTTGCGCACAGCGTCCCTGCCGGGGGGGTTCCAGCGACGCTCCAGTGCCGCGTCCAGCACGGGCACGCCGAGGTCGGCGCTGCCGGTGATCTCGTTGCCGCCGAACAGGCGGATCCCCCAGGCCATGGCGTACTTGGCCAGATGGGGATGGGTGAACTCGTAGATGTCATGTGGCTCGCCGTACTCCCAATCCTGCAGAAACTCGGCCGCGGTCCGCGCGTGATAGACCTCGTCGAAGTACATGCGCACCGGCTGCTCGAGGCGCGCACCTCGCACCACGAGCGTGACGACGACCAACACCGTCAGGATGAGCAGGTCCTTGCGGTCGAGGCGCCCACCGGTCTCGCCCGCGAGGGAGGCGCTGCGGTCTCGCCGAAGCGAACCCCAGGACAGCCGGGCGACCAGGCGGTCGGTGCGACTCGGTGCCCCGGATGCCAGGGCCGGTAGCGGCGGCGGGTCGGTTCTGAACGAGAGCGTCTCGGGCGGCATCTGCCCGAGGGAGCCCGGGTGGGCCGCCGCGACGCGGTCGAAGCCGTCCGGGCTCGTCTGCAGCGAGGGACGCAACTGCCACGCCATCCAGACGGTCACCAACGTCTGCAGCACGGCTGACGCCACGATGAGCGGCTGCGTGCGGAACCACTCCCCGGCCGCCAGTGTCTCCACGTTGGGCGTGCCGTAGAGCGGCAACGTCAGGATGCCGTGGAGGTTGATGAAGGCGCCTGCGCTCAGCAGCAGAAGTGCCAGCGCCCAGCGACGTGCCACCACCGCCAGCAGCGGCAGCAGGGCGATGACCGGGTAGATGTAGCGTTCGTGGACGCGCGTGGGCAGGACGAAGAAGGCGGCTGCCAGCAGCGCAGCGGCCACGATGATGGTCCAGCGGTCGTCACGCACCGCGGCACGCACGCTTCCCCACCCGAATCCGACCGCGAGCAAGACGGCTCCGATGACCACCCCGGGGATGGGCCCCGCCAGCGGCAGCGTGTCCTCGATCCAGTGGAACGCCTCAGCCAATGATGGTGCGCCGTCGACGCCCACCAGTGCCCAGAGGTTGTACGCGTTGACGGTGAGGTAGCCATAGCCGCCGGCGGTGCCGAGCATGCGATCGAGGTACTCCAGTGGCCCCATGCCGAAGGGCAGCGCCAGCACGAAGAACGCGACCCACGCCGCCAGGAAGGCAGTCAGCAGCCGTGGCCAGCCCTGCTCGCGTGCCAGCCAACGCGCCAGCGGCGCCGGCGCCCAGGGCCGGTTGCTGGGTCCGGAGCCCACTCGCGACAGGTGCCGCTTGAGCAACACGAAGAGCACCAGCGGGATGAGCACGACCCCGAACTGCGGCTTCACCAGCGCGGCGGCGGCGGCCAGGGCGGCAGCGCCTTCGCTGTTGCCCCGGATGAGCGCGGCCACCCCCAGCAGCAGCACCAGGGCGCCGGCGGCGTCGCTTTGGCCCCACAGCGCTGAGTCGTAGAAGGAGACCGGGTTGAAGAGGTACAGCGCCGCGGCGGCGATGGCGAGTCGTTCGCTCCGGGCCCCCGGCCAGGTCCAACCACGCACCAGCCGGTAGACCAGGTAGCCGACCCCGATATCGAGCAGGATGGGCGGGAGCTTGATGAGGTCGCCCGGGTCCGCACCGGCACCAGCGAGCATACCTACCATCCATAGCAGGTAGAGGTAGGCCGGGGGATAGTCGGCAAAGCCGGCATTCGCATAGAAGCCGCTCGGGCCATGCTCAGCGAGCGTGGCCGCCCACGACGCATACGAGGCCAGGTCCGACTCGAAGCCCGAGGCCGGGAAGAGCACGTATGCGATAGTTAGCCGCAGTGCCAATCCTGCGAGCAAGAGAACGATGAGAGCGGGGCTGAGGGCGAGCACCCCGAGGGGACGAACCGGCTCCCCGGGGCGACGGCCGACCCCTTGCGCGAGGGGCGTTGTCACCGAAGACGACCTGCCTCCTGGGAAAGCGTTGAGGTGAGCGCGAGTATATCAACGGGCCCCGATACCGCCGGGCCATCCGTTCCCGTGGAGCCGCACGGCCGACTGGAGAGGTTCCTGCAGCGGACGCACCCGGGCTGGGTGGCGGTCGGGCTCTTCGCGCTGGCGGCGCTCGTGTACTTCAGCTCCAACCCCGGCCGGACGGACTTCTACGATCACTTCGTCTGGCAGGCCGACGCCTTCCTGCATGGCCGGACGGAGATCGCCTACCCTGTCAGCGAGGGCCCGTATCGCAACGACTACTTCCAGGACGTGCTGCCGACGACTCCCGGCCGGGCCCAGGTGCCATTCCCGCCGCTGCCGGCCATCATCCTGCTGCCGTTCGTGGCGGTCTGGGGCCTGGACACCAACGCAGCCGCCGTGGCAGCAGCCCTGGGGGCGCTCAATGTGGCCTTGTGCTGGTGGGTCCTGCTGGCGGTCGCGCCACGCCGCGACGCGGCACTGCTGGGCGCGCTGTTCTACGGCTTCGGCACCGTGGCCTGGTACGCAGCCATGCTGGGCACGACCTGGTTCCTGGCCCACGTGGTGGCGTCGACCTTCCTCTTCGTCGCCATCGGCCTCGCGCTCCGCGCCGATGGACAGCGCGCCGTTCGCCGTGGGTTCGTGGCTGGGCTCGCCTTCGGCACCGCCGGCATCGCCCGCCTCACGACCATCTTCGGAGCGCCGTTCTTCGTGTTCGTCGGCGCTGGCGGGTCGTGGCCACGACGTGCCCTGAGCGCTGGAGCCGGGGCGCTCATCCCGGTGCTCTTGCTGCTCGGCTACAACCTCGTCACCGCGGGGGCGGTGTTCCATCCTGCCTATGACTATCTCTACGAGGTCGAGTACCGGCCGCGTCCCGAGCTGGTGCACCCTGACTGGTCGATCGAGGATCCGCGCTACATCCCCCAGAACGCCGGCGTCATGCTGGCCCAGCTGCCCAGGATGCCGCTGCTTGATGACCCCGCCTGCGCTGCCGAGGGCGTCGGGCCCGGATCGGCTCTTCGACCGCGAGTGCCCGCTACTGCAGCCGGATCCCATCGGCATGAGCATCCTGCTCACCAGCCCCGCCTACCTGTTGATGGTCCCCATCCTGCTGCGGGACTGGCGGCGACGCGTCGTGGCCGGAGCGGCACTGGCGGTGCTTTCGATCGCCCTGATCGACCTCATGCACTTCAGCCAAGGCTGGGTCCAGTTCGGCTACCGCTTCAGCAATGACTTCGCGCCCTTCGCGGTCGTGCTCGTGGCGCTCGGTATCGCCCGCCTGGGCATGGGTGTCAGGTCGGTGGGTCTGGTGGCGGCCTCGATCGCCATCAACGCCTGGGGTGTCTTCTGGGGCGTGACGCTGGGGTGGTGAGGCCGCGAGACGGCGGGGCGACCGGCTATGCCCTCGCGGCGCTGCCCGTGTTCGGCGTGGCGCTGGTGCTGTATGCCCGCACGCTGCTGCCGGACGTGGGCCTGTGGGACACCGCCGAGTTCCAGGCCATCGGCAGCACCCTGGGGATCGCCCACCCCACCGGCTACCCGACCTACACGCTGCTGGCCTGGCTGGGCTCAGTGCTGCTGGCGCCCTTCGGCAACGAAGCCTACCGGGCCGACCTGCTCTCGGCCCTGCTGATGGCCGGTGCCGCCGCACTCCTGGCAGCGAGCGTGGTGCAGATCACCCGGCGCTGGGCCATCGGCCTGCTGGCGGGCCTGACCTTCGCGTTGACACCCGTGGCCTGGCACTGGGGACAGCGCGCCGACCCACACGCATTGCATGTCTTCATGGCGGCCCTGCTCCTGGTGCTGCTTGGCGCCTGGGCCGGTGGCCGCGAGCACGATCTCCGCCGTGCGGCAGGCTGGTTGGTGGCTGCCGCCTTCGTGTTCGGCCTCTCGCTGGGCAATCACGCGCTGACGTTGCTGCTGGCGCCCGGCATCGCTGTCTACCTCCTGCTGGTCGCGCCTCGCATCCTGTGGCGAGAATGGCGGCTGGTGCTGCTATGCATCGCCGTGATCGTCGATCACGGCCAGCCTGGTCTACCTGTACCTGCCGCTGCGCTCGGCCATGGACCCGCCGCTGGACTACGCCCACCCGGCGACCTGGGACGCCTTCTGGTATGTCGTCCTGGGCGAACAGTTCCAGGGCTCCATGGGCCCACTGCCGCCGCTCGCCGACGTCGTCGCCGGCATCAGCAGCGAACTGGGTCGGAACCTGGGGCTGCTCTCCATCCTGGCTGCTTCGGGCGCGGTAGCAGGGCTCGTGCGACACCCTCGTCGGACCGTGCTGTCGTTGCTGTGGTTCGGCAGCACCTGGCTCTTCGCCATCGGCTATCCCAACGCCGCCATCGAGCGTTACTACCTGGTACCACTGCTGATGGCGGCGCTGTGGGTGGCGCTGGCCGCCGAGGCCGCCGCGGATGCCCTGGCCGAGCTGCTGGACCGGCGGGCCGGGACCGGCGGGGCGAAGGTGGTGGCTGGGACACTGTCTGCCGTGCTGCTCGTGTTGGTGGTGCTTCCTGCGGCGAGCCGCTACCACGACCTCGATGCCTCGGCCGACACCTGGGGCCGGCAGATCGTCGACAGCACGTTCGATGCCCTGGCACCCGACGCGGTCGTGTTCTCGTGGTGGTCGTTCTCCACGCCCCTGTGGTATGGCCGCTGGGTGGACGGCCGGCGCGAGGATGTCACCATCATCGACGACCGCGACATCCTCGACGATGGCCTGGGCAGCGTGGAGGCGGCCATCGAGCGCTACCTCGACCTTCGGCCCGTCTACGTCATCCGCCTGGACCAGGACCTGGGCGCCCTCCGTGAGCGCTACCAGCTGGAGCGCGTGCCGGGGGTGGCGGCCGAGCTCTACCGGGTGGTGGCGCGCAAGACCCAGTGAAGCCAGTGGCCCTAGGATGGGTGCGTGCCTGACACCCCCGACCTCCCCCACCCCCTCGAGCCCACGCGGGTCGAGGCGCTGAGCTATTTCTTTCCCGCCCACGACGAGGCTGCCAATATCGAGTCCCTCGTGGAGGAGGCGCGAGCCGAACTGCCACGCCTGGCGGCGCGCTTCGAGATCATCGCCGTCGATGACGGCAGTACCGATGGCACCGGGGAGATCGCCGACCGTTTGACGACGACCTACCCCGACGTCGTGCGTGTGGTACACCACCGCGTCAACCAGGGCTATGGCGCGGCCGTCCGTTCCGGGCTCGCCGCCTCACGCTTTCCACTGATCTGCTTCACCGACGGCGACCGGCAGTTCCGCATCGCCGACCTGGCGCGCCTGACGGCCCGCCTCGATGATGCAGCACGCCCAGACGTGGTCGTCGGCTACCGCATCGAGCGTGCCGATCCGGCCATCCGCCTGGCCTACGCGCGCGCCTACCGCTTCGCGCTGCGTGTCTTCTTCGGGCTCGCGGTGCGTGATCCCGACTGTGCCTGCAAGCTCTTCCGACGAGGCGCGCTCCAGGGCGTGCGCGTCGAATCAGGCGGCGCCTTCCTGTCGGCCGAACTGCTCATCAAGGTCGGCGCCGGCGGTGCGGTCATCGCCGAGGAGGGCGTGCCGCACTACCCGCGCACGGCCGGCACGGCGTCGGGCGCTGATCCGCGGGTGGTCTTGCGCGCCATCAGGGACTTCTGGGCACTGCGTCTGCGCCTGTGGGCGGATCGCGCCTCCGCCCTGCGACGCGGCGACCCCATCCTGGCCGATGACGGCTCCGGGCCGCGCTAGCAGTCCTCGTCCTCGTCGCCCAGTCGGTCGTCGAGCGGGCGCTCGTCCGGGTCTGGCTCACCACGGGAGCCGGGACCGCCCGATGGTCCTCCTGGGTGCGTCCCGCCGGGCCCGCTCCCCTCACCTGATCCCGGCTCCAACGAGTTGACGAACTCCCGAAAGACGCTGAGTCGCTCGTCCTCGTCCGCCTCTGGGATGACGCCGGCGCGATCGAGCACCGCCTCGGTCGCGAAGATGGGTGCGGCGACCCGCACCGCCAGCGCGATGGCGTCACTGGGACGCGCGTCGATCTCGAAGTCGCTGCCACCCTGTACCAGCACGATACGGGCCCGGTAGGTCTCGTCGGCCAGGTCGGAGATCAGGACGCGGCGGACGCTGACGCCCAGGTCCGAGAGGATGGTCGTCAGCAGGTCGTGGGTGAGCGGGCGCTCCGCCTCCACGCCCTGCAGCTTCATGGCGATCGACTGCGCCTCCCAGCTGCCGATCCAGATGGGCAGGTAGCGTTCATCGTGGGCTTCGCGCAGGATGACCACGTGTTGCGACGAGAGCATGTGCACCCGCACGCTCTCCACGACCATCTCCCGCGCGGCAGCCGACATGGGCCGATTCTAGCGGTGTGCCGAAGAGTCGCGGACGGGATCAGCCGACCGCGAGCTTGGTCCGGTAGATGGCCTCGTGGGTGACCCACACGAGCGTGTCGTCCTTGCGCTTGCCCTTCTTCGTCGTGCCACCCTCGATGACATACATGCCGCGCACGTCATCCATCTCACCGCCATCGCCGGCCGGCAGCCACTGGCCGATGTAGCTGCCGTCGACCTTGTCGAAGCCCACGATCCGACCGTGGAGCGCGTCGTAGAGGTACACGCGACCGTTGGTGTTGGCGCGGCCCGATCCATCGACGAGGTGATAGTCGTGGCCTGGGCGCAGGTCGGCATCGTCGGGTAGCGTGGCGATGGCGAACGTGCCGTCGTAGCGCTCGTACCGGTACCGCCGCAACTTGTTCTGGAAGAGGGCGTAGACGTCGAAGTCGATGTAGAGCTGCTCGAAATCGGCCACCTCCGACGCCTGCGAGGCGAGGTACGGCGTGGGCTCCTGGAACGAGCTCCCGTCGAAGGTCTGCTGGTAACGCATGATCTGGTTCAGTGAAGGTTCGGCCACGTACATGCGGTACTGGCCAACGGCGGGCTCATAGGCCTCCACGTCCCCGTGGTCGGCTTCGAAGCCGGGGCGGCCCTGCAACGACAACTGGACCAGCGTGCCCGCGCCCGCCGAGTTCGATGGCCGCCAGCGCCAGGGCCGGGCCTTGTCATCGACGATGACCACGTCCGGGCCGGCGGCCGCCAGCTGGACCGGCTCACCGATGGCTCGGTTGGTCCTTCCCTGCTTGTCGCCCTGGTGCACGATGTCAGCGACCTTGCCGTTCTTGGTATTGGCGCGAAAGACCGTCCCGGTGGAGCGGTCGATGTAGATGGCACCACCCAGCGGCCCCGCGACGAGGTAGTCGGGGTCGGAGCCAGCCGGCAGACTGGCGATCCGTTCGATGGTCGGGTTGTGGGCCGCGTACAAGGTGTCAAGGCCAGCGCGGACGCGCGTCTCGAGCTCGTCGAGCGCAGGGGCGGCCAGGCCGGTGCTGCGTGCCTGGTTGACCTCGGTCCAGGCATCGCGGTAGTACTCGAGCGCGGTGTCCGGCTCCGTCGCCAGCAAGTTGTCCGCGCGGTTGACGTAGTCGAGCGCTGACCCCAGCGCGTTGTCGGCGCCGGCGTAGATGGGTACCTCGTTGACGTCGCTGCCGCGCGGCACCAGCACCAGCACCAGGCCCACCACGAAGACCACCGCGAGCAGCGCCAGCAGTCCCATCGCGGCGCGACGCTGGTTCTCGGCACGGGAGGTCGTGGCGGTGACCTCGTGGGCCCGTGCATCGCGCCTGGGCATGGCGTCCCAGAAACGGTCGCGAACGGACTCGATGACGTCACCGATCCCGATCCGGGAGACGGCCGCGGTGCCAGCCATCGAGGCGGACGCAGCGACGGGCTGGTCACCGTAGGCGTCTCCAGCGACGGGTGCGATGCCGCCCTGGACCCGGGATGACAGCTCCCGGGTCTCGACCGCGATGAGGCCATCGGAGCCGGAGCCCCCGGCAGCCACGAAGAGGTGGTGCAGGTGGTCGACGGCGGCCTGTGGATGCAGGGTCAGGATGGCGCTCTTGAGCTCCTCGGTGCCGACCGTCTCGGTCATGTTGCGCGACACCAGCAAGAGGCCGTCGCCGGGGCTGAGCTCCCCGCGCCAGACAGCGACCGAGCCGATCTCGTCGCTGGGCAGTCCCGAGGGCGCGCTGCGGTCCGGTATGAGCAGACGAGCCGCCCGTACCAGGTATGCCTCGGCCGAACCGAGCGTGGCGAGATAGAGCTCGTCGTTGCGGATGACGGCCGCGGCGACGCCGAGCGATCCGGGAGAGAGACCGGCTCCTTCGCGACCGCCGCGCAGGCGTCGGTCGGCGCTCTTGACAGCCTTCTCCAGGCAGACCGGCACGCCGGCCGACTCGTCGTAGTAGTACTCGTGCCGGATGGTGTCGGCCACGAGTCTGGTGGCCTCCCGGGCATACGGTCCCGGGATGGTCGAGCCGACGAGGATGAAGAGCACGCCCTTGGAGCGGGTCTTCGATCCGGTCGTCGGACGGGTCACGCTCAGTGTGTCGGCTGAAGACGGAAGCCGGTCCCGCTCGCCGATCGATCCATGCGTGATCTCGAGTCGGGTAGCCATGAGCACCCTAGTCTAGCGTGGCCGTCCCGAATCCCCGCCGGGCGGCCTTCGTACGATCACCCGCAACTCCAGCATCCGTTGCCCACCTGGGGCCGACGCGAACGCTTCCAGCAGGTCCGCCGAACGGAGGCGCAATTCCTGGCCGGTCGCGGCGTCATCGGCCGAGACCAGCAGGGTCGGTGGCCGCACCTCCAGCAACTGCGACGCACCGGCCGCGGGCGGCACCAACTCTTCGACGATACGGGTCCAGGAGGACAGCGCTCGAGCCGCCCGCAACTCCTCGTCGAGGCCAAGCTGGGAGGCGATGCCGGGCAGGAGATCGGCCAATCTGTGGAGGGGTCGTCGGCGCGAGGTCATCGGCTTCCTGGCCCTCCGACCAGGCTGACGCTGCCGTGCTCGACCTGCCAAAGCGTCGAAGCGGCCACCAGGGCCGGGTCAAGGTCGGCCGGCGTGGTGGTGGTGACGATGGCCTGCGGCAGGCTGCCGATGCGGCGCACGAGGTGGGATCGGCGCTCCGGGTCCAACTCGCTGAAGACGTCATCGAGCAATAGCAGCGGGGGGTGACCGTCGAGCGCAGCCAGCAGGTCCAGCTCGGCCAGCTTCAGGGCGAGGATGGCGGTGCGCTGCTGGCCCCGCGAAGCGAACTCGGTCAACTCGCGGCCGTCAGCGATGAAGACGATGTCGTCACGGTGCGGCCCCACCAGCGTGGCCCCGTTCCACACTTCCTTGTCGGCCGTCTCGCGCAGTCGGCGGCGCAGGGCATCCTGGGCGCCTTCACCAGCCGCGGTCTCGACGTTCGAGACGTAGCGCAAGGCAAGTCCCGGCTCTTCAGGCGCGATCTCACGATGGGCCCCGGTCAGGGGCGCAGCAAGTGCCGCCAGTGCCTCGTGGCGCCAATCGAGGATCTGGCCCCCGTTCTCGACGATGACCGAATCCCAGTAGGACAGCTCGGTGCGGTCGGCCTGTTCCTCGCGGATGCGCCGCAACAGCGAGTTGCGCTGGGTGAGGGTGCGCTGGTAGGTGGACATCACCGCCAACGCCGTCGGCTCACGCTGGGCGACCAGCGAATTGAGCAGGTTTCTCCGCAGCGACGGCGGGCCGATGATGAGCAGCATGTCCTCGGGTGCGAAGAGCACCGTCCGCAGCATGGCCCGCAGCGCCGTGGGTCGACGGTTGACGCCGTTCACGCGGATCCGTTTGCGGGTACCCGCAGCCGCACCCTTGGCATGGATCACGACCTCGAGCTCGTCGCTGCGTGTGCCGACCTCGACCGTCACGGTGGCACGGGCGAAGTCCGCACCCCACCGGACCATCTCGGGGTCGGCGGCGCTGCGGTGTGAGCGACCCGACGAGAGCATCACCAGCGACTCGACCAGGTTGGTCTTGCCGGCCGCATTCCGCCCCACGACCACATGGGGGCCATCACCGAACTCGAGCTCAAGATGTCGGTAGCTGCGAAAGCCGTCGAGGGTCAGCGTCCTGACCGACATCAGACGGTCACCGCCGGGCCGGTCAGGACGGCGTGCGCACCGGCATGATCACATGCACGTATGCCGGGTCGTCCACGGGCTTCAGCACACCGGGAGCGAGTGGGCCACTCAGCTCCACCGCGAGCTGCTCGCCGTCCATGTTCTGCAGCGCTTCGACCATGTAGCGCGCGTTGAACGCGATGGTGACCGGGTCCCCTTCCAGCTGCGCATCGACACGCCCCTCAGCATCACCGATGTCCGCCTTGGCGTTGACGGCGATCGACTCGGGTGCATCCTCCTCGCCGAAGCCGAGCCGCACGACATTGGCTGATGAGGAAGCGATGAGTGCGGTCAGCCGAACAGCCTTCAACAGCTCATCGCGATCGACCAGCGCACGCGTGCTGTGGGAGGTCGGCAGGACCGACTGGTAGTTGGGGAACTGGCCGTCGATCAGCCGGCTGACGATCTCGGTCGTGTCGACCTTGAAGATGACCTGGCTCTTGGCCTGGGCGAGGATGATATCGACCGGTTCGTCGCTGTCACCGAGCACCCGCATGAGCTCGACGTACGAACGTGCCGGGACCACCACGCTGGTCTCTTCCACCGACTGCATCAGATCGAGCGTCTTGACCGCGATGCGGTAGTTGTCAGCCGCGGCCAGTGTCAGGACCTCACCCGAGAGCTTCGTCAACACGCCGGTGAGGATGGGACGCGTCTCGTCGGCAGCCGCGGCGAAGGTGACCTCAGCCAGAGCACGCCGCATGGCCCTCTGGCTCACCTGGGTGGTGGGACGGTCGCCGGCGGCAGGGATGACCGGGAACTCCTCGGCATCGATGCCACGCAGGCGTGACTTGTAGTTGCCGGCACGGATCAGGAGCGTGTTCTCCTTCTCCATCTCCAGGTCCACCCGCTCACCAGCCGGCAGTCCTGCCACGACATCAGTGAGGAGGCGAGCCGGCACGGTCATCGTGCCATCGCTGTCGATCTTCCCCGGTACCCATACCGAGATGCCGATCTCCAGATTGGTGGCAGTGAGGCGAAGCCCGCCATCCTGTGTCTTCAGCAGCACGTTGGCAAGGACTGGCAGCGTCGCCCGACTGCTGACGGCTCGGGCCACCTGGGACAGACCCCGGGCCAGGTTCTCTTGCATCAAGGACAGCTTCACGAGCGATCGAGCTCCCTTATGAGATGTACATGGTTCTTTCTAATCTTCTCATCTCATCATCATCTTCATACTGTGGATTGTGATGACGGACGCGCCTCGTCACGCTGCAGCCGCGCTTATCACCGGGTCGCCGGGGCGGAGGATAGCCGGTGAACGATGCGTGCATCGATGCCCGCCCGGTGTGGATGTCGCATGACCAGACCCACAGCCGGCCCCCAGTCGACCACGGTCCTGTCCACCAGCGGGTGACCCGTGTCGGGCGTGCCGGTCGGGGTTCTCCACGCTCGCCCCACACTCCGACGATGCTGGCCGGCAATGCGAGGAAGCCCACCGGGAAGCCGTGAGGAAGCAGACACGCCGTAGCGACGAAGAGGGACCGTCGGACTGACCGGACCTATTTGTCGGAGTAGATGGTCTCGCGGACGGCAGCCAACTCGCGCCGCAACTCCTCGTTGCGCGCGGCCTCCTGATCGATCTTCTTGCAGGCGTGCAGGACGGTCGAGTGGTCCCGTCCGCCAAGTTCGGCGCCGATGCGCAGCAATGACACATCGGTCTCTTCCCGCATCAGGTACATGGCGATCTGGCGCGGTACGACGATGGCGCGGTCGCGCTTCTGGCCCCGCAGTGCGTCGAGCTCCACGTCGTAGTAGTCCGATACCGCGATGGCGATCCGTTCTGGCGTGATGGCGCGCTTGCGCGGGCTGTAGAGCACGTTCGAAAGGACGGCCTGCGCCAGGTCCACGCTGATGGGCATGCCTTGCATGGAGGCATAGGCGACGATGCGATTGAGCGCGCCCTCGAGCTCCCGGATGTTGGACGCGACCTTGCGGGCGATGAACTCCAGCGCGTCGGAGTCGACACGCACGCCTTGTTCCTCCGATTTGGTGCGCAGGATGGCGATGCGGGTCTCCAGGTCGGGCGCGGTGAGGTCGGCGATGAGCCCCCATTCGAAGCGGCTGCGCAGCCGCTCTTCGAGCGTGACGATCTGCTTGGGGGGCCGGTCGCTGGAGAGCACGATCTGCTTGCCGTCCTCGTGGATGGCATTGAACGTGTGGAAGAACTCCTCTTGCGTTCGCTCCTTGTCGGCGATGAACTGGATGTCGTCGATCAGCAGCAGGTCGATCTTGCGGTAGCGCGCGCGGAAGTCATCGATGCGCCCCTGCTGGATGGAGGTGATGAAGTCGTTGGTGAACTTCTCGCTGGTGGCATACACGACACGCTTGCGTGGGAAGCGCTGTGCGACCGCATTGCCGACCGCATGCATGAGGTGCGTCTTGCCCAGCCCCACCCCGCCATAGAGGAAGAGCGGGTTGTAGGCCTCTCCTGGGCGCTCGGCGACCGACAGGCTGGCGGCATGTGCCAAACGGTTGGCCGAGCCCACGATGAAGGTGCGGAACGTGTAGCGCCCGTTGAGGTTGACACCACCGCCCTCCGTGCCACCCACACGGCCCGGCTCCACGCGGATCCTGGCGCTGCGTGTCGGGGGCGGCGCCTTCTGTGGCGCGCGCGGTGCAGCCGCTTCTGTCTGCTCTGGCTCGGGATCGAGGATGTCGAACTCCACGTTCACGCTGTAGCCCACGATGCGAGCCAGCGTCTGTGCGATCAGTGAGCGATAACGGTTCTCCAGCCAGTCCTTGGCGAAGCCGTTGGGGGCTCCGACGCGAAAGAGGTCTCCGTCGACATCGACGAGGGTGGTGTCCTTCAGCCAGGTCTCGTAGTTGGCCGGGGACAGCGACACCTGAAGCTCACCGAGAGTGGCTCTCCAGACCTGTTTCGCGTCCATCGATGGCAACGTGACCCGTACTACGACACGACTTACGCTCGGCGGTCCCTGTGCCCTCTCCGAGACACTCGACGCTGAGGCGCGAACGACAACCCTTGGAGGAACCGGTCCGAACCCTCTCGGGACGTCGTGGCGGTGGCTCCAGACTACATCTCCGAGCCCTTCGACGGGCGCCGGGGCGGCATACGTTAGCACCGCGTTTCCCGACCGCGCAACGTCCATCGGGTATACCCCCAGGGAGTATCACCTCCGGCCTTGCCCGAGACCGCGGAGAGCGCTCCGACGACCTGGCTGCCGTCCGTTCGGGGCGCGCGTGGGGTCCCACGCGTGGTGGCAGGACGCACCACGAATCGTCGACCGGCATCCTCACCGAACCCGGCCGCTCGGCACCGGACTAGGCCACCCGCTGGCCAGGCTCGGCACCCTCATCGACGCCCAGCAGCGGGACCAGACCAGCCGGCGCAAGGGCCCCCAGGACCAGCACCTCGCTTCGGTAGCCGGCCACGCGGCGCGGTGCGAAGTTCACCACCGCCACGACCAACCGACCGACCAGGACGGCTGGATCGGGGTACGTCTGCGTGAGCTGGGCAGATGATCGCCGCTCGCCCGCAGCACCGAAGTCGATCCGAAGCCTGTACGCGGGCTGGCGTGCGCCGTCGAGCGGAGTCGCCTCCAGGATGCGGCCGATGCGCAGGTCAAGGCGCTCGAAGTCCTCGATGCTGGCACTGCCTGGCTCCAGGAAGGGCACCTCGCTGGGGGGCTGATGGCTGGACATCCAGGCTTCCTCCGGTCTGCGGCGACTGTCGCGTATAATCCGCTGCATCCGAGGTGGGCGTGTGCCCGGGACGACCACAAGTGGTCTACCGTGCCCGTCGTCCGCACCGTCCACATCCGCACCGGCAGGCCGGTCTCTGCAAGTCGAACCCGACCGCCTGCTCGAAGGAGCCCAGTTCCCCGTGACCAAGCAGACCTATCAGCCCAAGAAGCGCCATCGCGCCAGGGAGCACGGCTTCCGCAAGCGCATGAAGAGCCAGGGTGGCCGCAACGTCCTCGCCGCCCGGCGCGCACGTGGCCGCAAGAAGCTCACCGTCTGACGTCCGGCGGACCCGACCCGGGACCGTGCCGACTCTCCGATCACGGGGCGACTTCGCTCGCGTCAGCAGCAAAGGAAGGTCGCGATCGGACCGACTCATGGTCGTCCGCTTCGTACCCAATGACCGCGATCACGACCGTTATGGCATCTCGACCGGCCGACGTCTTGGAGGCGCCGTCCGTCGTAACCGCGTGCGTCGGCTGGTCCGCGAGGTCCTGCGCGCGGCACCCAACGACAGCGGCTACGGCTGGGACATCCTCATCGTTGCTCGGCCAGCGGCCGTGGACGCGTCCTTCGCCGAGGTGCGCAGCGCCCTTGAGCGCCTGCTGGGGAGCATCCGCGCCTCGATGAAGAGGTCGTCCTGATGTCGACTCGTGGCCTCCCGCGACGCTTCGGGGTCGGCCTGATCCACGCCTATCGCAAGACGCTTTCTCCGTTCTTCGCCGGCTCGTGCCGGTATGAACCATCCTGCTCGGAGTACACGGAGCAGGCCATCCAGAAGTACGGGCTCGCGAAGGGCAGCTGGATGGGTGCCAAGCGCATCGCCAGCTGCGGTCCATGGCGTCCCGGCGGCTATGACCCGGTGAAGTGATGCGTATCCGATTCGCTCTGGCGGCCCCTTTCCGACTGGCGCCCCTGGACCTGCTGGCGGCGATCGCCATCGCGATGATCGCCTTGAGCATGGTTGCCGGGCCGGCTTTCTCGCAGGACAAGAGTCCCTCTGCCCAGTCCACGCTGGGGGCGGAGGCCAGCCCGTCGCCCCTGGCCACGCCCGGGGTCGATAGCTCCCTTGGGCCTGATGGCTCGCCCAGCCCCGGTGGCTCCTCGGCACCTGTGGCCACGCCCGCAGCCGCCGGCTCGGCGGCCCCCGAGGCCACGCCGGCACCATCGCTCATGCCCGGTGCCTCGACGACCGAGGACCCATGCGCACCCCGGCCCACGCCCGACCCGAACTCGACGCCCCACCCAGATGCTACCGGTGCGCCCAATCCCAACCTGTGTCCGGCGCAGCCGGACGGCGCCAACCCGCTGAGCCTGCTGGCGTGGGCGTTCACCCCGGTATTCCAGGTCATCTTCATCGGTCTGGCCTTCCTGTACAGCATCACCGGCGACATCGGCATCGCCATCATCCTGCTCACGATCATCATCCGGACGCTGATGATCCCCATCTTCCGCATGCAGATCGTGTCCCAGCGGCGGATGCAGATGCTGCAGCCGGAGCTGAAGGCCATCCAGACCAAGTACAAGGGCGACCGCGCCAAGATCTCCGAGCAGCAGATGCAGCTCTACAAGGATCGCGGCGTCAACCCCGCCTCAGGCTGCCTGCCGGCCGTGCTGCAGATGGTGCTCCTGCTGCCGATGTACCAAGTCTTCAGTCAGGGCCTGAAGGCGCCAGACATCAGTTCTATGTTGCACCCCTTCGGCATCCAGCTGGTGAACGTGGCGTGCCAGCACCCGGGCGACCCGTACTCGCCCTGTATCAACCCCAACATCCCCTGGCTGGCCTGGATCCCCACCATCGACGGCGGCTTTCAGATGCCCGGCTACCCCGGCGGCCTGCCATCCAACCAGCCTGAGATCTTCGTCATCCTCATCGCTGGCTTCGGTCTCTCATTGCTGGCTGCCGTGTCGGCCCTGCTGCAGCTGGTGCAGACGCGCATGATGATGACGCGGAGCAACGACCCCTCGCAGGCGACGCAGCAGAAGATGTTCCTTCTGCTGCCGGCCTTCTCGCTGATCTACGGCGCCATCTTGCCGGCAGGCCTCTTCATCTATTGGATCACGACGACCATCTTCAGCATCGTCCAGCAGTTCCTGATCAACGGCTATGGCGGACTCTTCCCGTTGTTCGGCTGGACCCCGGGTTTCGCGCGGGATCACCAGCCACGCTTCCCGGTCAGCATGCCGGCACCCAAGCCTGCCGCCGTGAATGCGGACGGCACCACCCAGACCACCAAGCGCTCCACCAAGGAGAGCGCCGCAGGCACCATCAGACCGGCCAGGCGACGCAGCCGCCGGCGAGGGAGACGTCGATGAGCGAATACCAGGAGTTCACGGGCAAGACGGTCGAGGAGGCGCTGAAGAACGCGCGCGAGGAGTTCGGCGTGAGCGGCTTGCAGGATCTTGATTTCGAGATCCTGACGCAGGGTAGCCGAGGCGTGCTGGGCATGGGTGCGGAAGTCGCCCGCATCATCGCGGCGCCACGGTCCGCACTTGGGGGCTCGACTCCCAGGAAGCAGGCTGCACAGACGGCTCCGCCACCGCCACCGCCCCCGCCGCCGGCAGCGGCACCACCACGTGACGATCGCCCACGTCAGCCACAGCCAGCCGCGGAGGCCACGCCGTCCGAGAAGCCACGGGAGCCCCGGCCTCGCCGTCGGAGCGATGAGCGTAGCGCTGTCGATGGCGGACGCCGCACTCGCGGCGGCAGCCGTTCGCCGGAGGCTTCGACGGTGAGCGCCGCTGCCGCGACGGAGCTGGAGGCGGCCGTGGCCGCCGGTTCCACGGCCAAGGCAGAGGCGTCCGGGGACGACGAGACATCACCCCAGGCCCTCGAAGCCGGCAAACAGATCCTGGAGCGACTGGTGGAGATGATGGGCTACGACGCCAACGTCGAGGTCACCACCGGCGCCACCGCCAAGATCACCGTCTACGGCGCCGACGAAGAGGAGAAGGAGGCGCTGGGTGCGCTCATCGGCCGCAAGGGCGAGCGGCTCTCCGCGCTGCAGCATCTCGTCAACCTCATGCTCTCGCGCAAGATGGGCACCTGGACCCGCGTGCTCGTGGATGTCGAGGACTACCGCGGTCGTCGTGAACGCCAGCTGATCGAGGTCGCTACCCGTGCTGCCGAACGCGTCAGCGAGACCGGACAGATGCTGCAGCTGGAGCCGATGTCAGCGCTGGAGCGCCGCTGGGTGCACCTGGCGTTGCGCGATGTCGATGGCATCGCCACGCAGTCGATCGGCGAGGAGCCTACGCGCCGCGTCGTCGTCATCAAGGCCTAGCTTGACGGCCCGCGACGCGGGCATATAGCTTTCACAAACCGAAAACGACCCCGTCGAGTCGACGGGGTCGTGCCGTATCTGCGAGTTGGTGGAGATGGGGGAGAGTCGAACTCCCCGTCCAGAACCTTCTGCCGAAGACCACTACGAGCGTATCCGATGATTTGTCGTCGATCCTGCGGACCAGCATCGGCACCGTGCCGCAGGATCCAGGTCACGTCCCCTTGCGGGCTTGACTCCGAGCTACGCGACGCTGACCCGGAGCGCATCCTCGCTAAGTGACGCTTCCGCGGCCCGCGAGGACGAGGCCGTTTCCACGCTCACCTTACGGCCTTAGGCCGCGAGGGCGAGAGCAGGCTGGCGGTTGTTGCCAGTTACTTCTTGGTGCCACCTGATTAACGAGGCCCGATGGCAACCTCGACTCGCGTTCTTCGGGTTTGGGGCCCTGTCGAGACCACGCATCCCCATGGATTCCTGATTATAGCGGTCGAACGCCTGTTCTGTCCCGGGTCGGGCCAGTCGTCAACGGCCGCGCATGGCGTCGGCGACCTCGCGGTCCATGTCCCGCCTGGCGTCACGGTCGGCGATGTCACGTCGGTGGTCGTAGCTCTTCTTGCCGCGGGCCAGACCGATCTCGACCTTGGCCCTGCCGCGATCGTTGAAGTAGACGCTGAGCGGCACCAGCGTGAGTCCCTTGGCCTTGGTGCGACCCAGCAGCTCATCGATCTGTCGACGGTGCAGCAGCAGCTTTCGCGTGCGCAGCGGCTCATGGTTGTTGCGGTTGCCGCCTGCCCACGGCGCGATGTGCACACCGACCAGCCACGCCTCACCATGCTCGATCCTGGCGTAGGCGTCCTTGAGGTTGAGATTGCTGTCCCGAACCGATTTGATCTCGGTGCCGGTCAGCTCGATGCCAGCCTCAAGGGTGTCCTCGATGGTGTAAAGGTGGCGGGCTTTACGGTTCTGGGCGACGGTCTTGCCCATCGATGGGCTCCTTGGGCGATGGCACGATGGCGGTAGTGAAGGCGACCCGTCACCGGGGCGTCAGGGACGAACGAACGCCGGCCCAGAGGGGCCGGCGTTCTCGTGGCGATACACCACCCGGTCGGCTCGACTAGCGCCGAACCTCCGAGGCGGTGCAGCTACTTAAACGACTATCCATTGCACACCACCTCCTTTCGTTCACGGGAAACGGTACCGCAACCGGCGTCTCTCGGCAAGGGGGTATGTGACGATCGTGTTGCGGCACCCGGACGTGCTCGCGGCCTGGTCGACCGCCGGGGCCTACGGCAGCTGCGACGCCGGTGAAGACGGGGACGATGACGCCCCAGGCACCGGCTGCTCCAGCAGCAGTGCGATGGCCGCCTGCAGTTGGCCATCCAGCGACGGATCGTCTCCAGCCATGTTCGGCCGGAAGCGCTGGCCGGTCGCGGGGACGACGACATCGGGCGACAACCCGGTGCCATCGATGGGGTTCTTGTGCGGCGTCAGCCAGGTCGCGACCGAGAGACGGAAGCCGCCGTTGCCGTCGGGCAATTCCGTCCACTCCTGGACCGTGCCCTTGCCGAACGACGTCTCCCCCAGCAGGCGAGCACGGCCGGAGTCCTGGAGCGCCCCCGCCAGGATCTCGCTGGCCGATGCCGAGCCACCATTCATCAGCACCACCACCGGCAACCCTGGGTCGGTGGCGAGGCCGCCCTCGATGACCTTCACGGCCGTCTGTCGGCCTGCCGCATCCTCTTCCCAGAAGACCACACCAGCGTCGAGGAACTGGCTGCTGATAGCGACCGCTGCGTCGACGAAGCCGCCTGGATCATCACGCACGTCCACGATGAAGCCTACGACTCCAGCGTCGAGTTGCTCCTGGAGGGCAGCCTTGAAGCGGTCGGCGGCGTTGACGCCGAAGCTGTCGATGGCCAGGTAGCCGACCCGCCCATCGGCCAGGACGGCCGAGCGGACATCCTCGCTGACCACCGTGTCACGCTCGATAGCCAGGTCGATCGTTCGACCGCCGCGTTCGATCGTGAGCACCACCTCACTGCCGCGGGGGCCGCGGATCCGGCTCACCGCAGCGTCGATGGTGCTTCCCGCCAGCGCCTCACCGTCGACAGCGGTGACGAGGTCATCGACCTCAAGGCCGGCCGCCTGCGCAGGCGCGCCAGCGAGAACATCGAGCACGCGCAACTCGCAGCCCGCACCGATGGGCTCACATGGCTTGCCGGAAGCATCCTCGGTGGCCATGACCGCACCGACACCCCCGAACTCGCCGCGAGCATCGTCGAGCGCCGCACCGAACTGCCCAGGAGGCATGTAGCCGGAGTGGGGATCGCCGAGGACTCCAAACATGCCCTCGATGGCGCCCTCGACCAACGCCTTGGGCGCGGGCGTTCCGATGAACCGTTCGGTGATACTGCGATAGGTCTGACTGAAGGCCTCGACGGCAGCGCGCTCATCGGCGGTGCGCCCGGTGGCCTGGCTGCCGAGGCTAAGACCAGCCCAGAAGACCACCGCCGCCGAGACCGCCAGCAACACCACGGCCATCAGGCCGACGGTCGGCCCACCTGCGGCTCGGGGCGCCTGGGATGGCGGCGGCTGCTCCGCCTGGTCCGCCTGTTCGGCCTGCTCGGGGCGGCTCGGTTCGCGGGGGGAGTTCATGCGTTGATCAGAGGTCGTGCTAGCGCAGGTACGTGCGCACGCTGATCCAGGCACCCAAGCCGCCGAGGCCGAGACCGGCGCCAAGCACGATACCCATGATCTGCATCGTCAATGATTTGTCGAAACCGAGCGGCACCGAGCCGGCGATGTCGCTGGCGAGGTCGCTGATCGGCGGCGACGCGACGAGTAGTAACAGCAACGTGATGACCGCACCCGCGAGGCCGATGAAGACGCCCTCGAGGATGAAGGGCCAGCGCACGTAGCGATCGGACGCGCCGACGAGGCGCATGATATCGATCTCCTGCGCCCGTGCCATCAAGGCCATGCGGATGCTGTTGATGACGATGAGCAGCACGGTGAGACCGGCGAAGCCGAGCACGACCACGCCGAGGTTACGCAACTGCGAGGTCAGGCTGACGAGTTTGTCGATGCCCGTCTGCTGATCGGGCACGAAGCGCACCAGGCCGGTCTCCGATCGCAGCATCTCCGTGACCGCCTCCGACTCGCGAGGGTTCCGCAGTTCCACGGTGAGATATGCCGGCAATGGGTTGTTGAGGCCGGTGTAGACGCTCGTATCCTGACCCTCGGCTTCGCGTGCGGCGATGAACGCGGCCAGGGCTTCTTCCTTGCTTGTGTAGGTGACGGAGGCGACCTCGGGAAGTGCCGCCACTCGTGTCTGCAAGTCGGCGATGCGCTCCTCCAGCACACCGTCGTGCAACTCGGCGGTCACCTCCACCTTGGACTCGACGTATTCGAGGCCGGACTCGACGCCGGCGATGAGGATCACCAACGCCGCCAACATCAGCAGCATCAGCACCATGGTGACCGTGGCGGCGATGTTCATCACCCGGTTGCGCCACAAGCCCTGCAGGGACTGACGCACGGAGAATCGCAGGAAATGCATCAGCGCGCCGCCCTAGTACTCACGGTGGTAGCCGCCGACCTCGTCGCGCACGACGCGTCCGTCCTCGAGCGCTACCACGCGACGGCGTAGCGCCGTCACCACCTCGGCGTCGTGGGTGGCCATCATCACGGTCGTGCCCATCTCGTTGATGCGCAGCAGCAGCTGGATGATCTCCCAGGAGATGAGTGGGTCAAGGTTCCCGGTGGGCTCGTCGGCGATGATGAGACGTGGGTCATGGACCATGGCGCGGGCGATGGCGGTGCGTTGCTGCTCACCGCCCGACAACTCGTTGGGGCGCTGGCGGGCCTGCTCGGTCAAGCCGACCAGCGCCAGCGCGCGCTCGACGGCGGGCTCCATCAGCTTGCGCGGTGTGCCGGTGACTTCCAGCGCGAAGGCGACGTTCTCGTAGACCGTCTTTCGGGGCAGTAGGCGGAAGTCCTGGAAGACGATGCCGATGCGGCGCCGCAGCCTGGGAACGTCGCGCTTCTTCATGTGGTTGAGATCGTGGCCGGCGACCGCGACGCGACCCTGACTGGCTTTCTCATCCCGAACCAGCAGCTTGATGAGCGTGGACTTGCCCGCGCCGGAGGGGCCGACGAGGAAGATGAAGTCACCCTCGGGGATGACCAGATCTACCTCGATGAGGGCCTGTTTGCCGTTGGGATAGGTCTTGGTGACGCCCTCGAGGCGCACTGAATCGTGCCTCGCTGGTGGAGGCAGCTGCTGGCTGGTGACAGGTGCTCCGGGCGCTACGGGTCCAGGAGCCGCTGGGGCTGGCAGCTGGTCGGGCCGGGGTGACCCCCAAGGTGGCCCGGCGACGGCCCGGGAAACGGCGTCGCTCATCGGCTGCGGAGCGTAGCACGAAGTCGGAGCGCGACCCCGTCAGCGCCCCCGAGCTCGGCCAGGATGACGTCGTGCAAGCGCCCGTTGGTGGCAAGTACGCCACGCGCTGGCATGTCGGTCCCGCCGGCCAGGTCGGTGACGCGCGCGCCGGCGTGCTGCATCACCGCCAGCGGCCCGGCCAGGTCCCACAGCTTGAGCTCGGATTCGACCATCACCTCCGCCGCGCCCTCGGCGACCAGCATGTAGCCGTAGAAGTCGCCCAGGCCCCGGTCGCGCCAGACCCGGTCCAGCAGCGGTCCGAACCCCGGCGCGAGGCCCGATGCCACGATGCTGGGATAGGACGAATAGACGACCGAGGCGGCATCGAGCGAATCCACCGCCGACACCGACAGCGACTCGGCCGAGTCGGGGTCCCAGCCGCCCGGCCTGGTGTCCACTGCCCAGGCTCCCCCACCCTGCCAGCTGAACCAGCGCCGGTGCAGCGCCGGGGCGCTGACCACACCGACCGCCATCTCGCCCTCGATCTCCAGCGCCAGCAGCGTTGCGAAGATGGGCACACCACGCATGTAGTTGTGCGTGCCGTCGATGGGATCGATGATCCAGCGGCGTCCGCTGTCCGAGCGTGCCTCCCCGTACTCCTCGCCCACCAGTCCGTGGTCGGGAAAACGTCGCGTGATGCGCTCGCGGATCGCCCGCTCTACGGCCGTGTCAGCTTCGGTCACGAAGGAGGCGTCAGCCTTGGTCTCGACCCTGACGGTGCGGCGGAATGAGGCGGTTGAGATGCCATCGGCCTCGTCGCAGGCAGCCAGGGCAGTCGCCACGGCGGCACCGATCTCGGTCCCGGGGTCGGGCAGCTTCAGCGTGGTGGCCATCGTCTCTCCGGTGCGTGGTGGTGGTGGTTGATGGCGAGGCTACAGCAGCGCGTAGCTCATCGGAAGGTAGCGCTCCAGGTATGGACCCGGCCCCGATGAGCAGTAGATGGCGGGCGCGCTGTCGATGCGCAGGCCGACCGCCAGTAATGGTCGGAGGACGCTGATGGCGTGGCCGGGCACCACCAGCTGGCGCCCTTCCAGCACCGGCGTGAGGCGCACCAGGTAACCAAGGAAGGCGGGCAGGTAGCTTGGCTCGAGCGCGGCCACGGGTCCGATGCGGCCGCTGGGTTGGGCATAGCCGTAGCCCAGCACGCCGCCGGCATCGTCGTGGAACATCACACCCTGGCGCTCGCGAGCCCAGAAGGCGTGATCCTGAGGCCGTTCATAGCCCATCAGCGCGTGGTCGAAGGCCGCCAGCGACGTAGGGACGACCGGCCGGCGCCCGATCCCAGCCGGCAGATCGGGCAGGGCAGCGTCGGGCAGCACGCCACGCAGCAGGTACAGGGGTGTACGCGGCGCCATGCCCATCGAGGCGTAGAGGCCGGTGGAAACAGGCTGGTCGGCCTCGACACAGGTGGCCACGCGATCGATCCGGGGGCACGCTCGCAGGCAGGTATCCAGCAGCGCGCGGCCGACCTTGCGGCCCTGCCACCCCGGTTCCACGAAGAGGAACGAGAGGAAGGCGCTGCTGCCCCGCCGCATGACGATGCCGAAGGCGACGACGCGGCCGTGGTCATCGGCCACTTGGGCGCTGCCCGGGTCGGTCGAGAGGAGATGCCCGAAATGCATCTCGAGGGGCGCGGCGTTGCGCGGCTGGAGCGGCCGACCACGGCGCCCATCGAGGTCCTCCATGGCGTTGAAGAAGACCTGCAGCATGGCCGGGATGTCCGCGACGGTCGCGACCCGCAACTCAGGCAGTGCCACCCTCCCGTTCGGTGGCCACGCGCTCCAGCTCCGCCACCATGAAGGCATCGAGGTCACCATCGAGGACGGCGCTGGTGTTGCCGGTCTCGTGGTCGGTGCGGTGGTCCTTGACCATCTGATACGGATGCAGCACGTACGAACGGATCTGGTTGCCCCAACCGGCGTCCTTGTGCTCGCCCTTCAGTTCACGGATCTCCGCTTCGCGCTCCTCGATGCGTCGTTCCAGGAGGCGCGCCAGCAGGATCTTCATGGCCGCCTCGCGGTTCTGGTGCTGCGAGCGCTCGTTCTGGCTCTGGGCCACGATGCCTGTCGGCAGGTGCGTGAGGCGCACGGCCGAATTGGTCTTGTTCACATGCTGACCGCCGGCACCCTGGGCGCGGTAGGTATCGACCTTGAGGTCGTCATCGGGGATCTCCTCGATCTCCGCTGCCTCCGCGACCTCCGGCAGCACCTCCACCTGCACGAAGGTGGTATGGCGCCGGCTCTGTGAGTCATAGGGGCTGATGCGGACCAGGCGATGCACGCCGACCTCTGCGCGCAGCCAGCCATAGGCGCGCCTGCCGTGGACGGACACGGTGGCGCTCTTGATGCCTGTCTCCTCGCCCTCGAGCCGATCGACGATCTCGGTCTTGAAGCCGCGGCGCTCGCACCAGCGCAGGTACATGCGCAGCAGCATCTCGGCCCAGTCGGTGGCCTCGGTGCCGCCGGCACCGGCGCTGATGCTGATGAAGGCGTCCGAATCGTCGTACTCGCCACTGAAGAGCAGGCTCGTGCGCATGCGCTCATAGTCGGCCACCAGGGCGGTGTACTCGGCCTCCACACCGGCATCCATCTCCGGGTCAGCGGTGCCGGCCGCCATCTCGGAGAGCTCGGCCAGGTCGTCGGCCCGGGCCATCAGCTCGTTCCAGGCGACCACCTCCTCGCGCAGGCCGTCGGCTGCGCGCAGCACGCGCTTGGCCTCGCGAGAGTCGTTCCAGAAGTCGGGCGCTGAGGCGAGCTGGTCGAGTCCGCTCAGCTCCTCAGCCTTGCCGACGAGGTCAAAGACGCCCCGACGTCGCGTGGACGCGGGACACGAGATCGACGGATCAGCGTGTGGTCCATCGTTGGTCAGGGTCTTCGCGGCGGTGTCTAGCGTCGAGAGCGCAGGTCCTGCAGGAGCAGGGGGCGCAACTCGATGATCTTGAGTGCGGTCTTGCTGCGGGCAACCACGGGGTTCACGCACGGGCAATAGCCGTTGTGTGCGCACTCACCGCAGTTGCCGTCGCAGTCCAGCCAAGCGGCATAGCTGCAGTTCCTGCAGTCACGCTCGCAGGCGATCAGGTCGGTGAACGACTGATCTCCGATCTCGGCTCCGGGCTCAACCGAAAACGGCTTCACTGATATCTCTCTCTCCCTCGTCGGTCCGTTAGCCAGGGCACGTTCCTTGCCACGGCCGCATATGGTCGACGCCGGCGGGTGGCCGCCGGCGTTTCGACCCAGTGTACAAAGGGACCCTGCCAAAGCACAAGGGGTTGATGAAGATTCGTGAACATCGACTTCATCGATGCGCCGGAGGGGCCGATCGGTCCGGCGCCCTATACTTCGGGAACTCATGCGTAGATTCATCTCCCGTCTCGCCGGCACGTCCGAGATATCCAACCTCAAACCACTGCAGCCGCTGGTCGACAGGATCAACGAGCTGGAGTCGCACTACGCCGCGCTCAGCGACGACCAGATCCGGGCTGAGATGGCCGAGGTGCGACATGAGGTGCGAGAGGCGGCACCCGCCACCGAGCCCTCCGACGAGGAGTCGCACACCACTGACAGCGAGCGTCGTGGCGAACTGCGCCGGGCGCGTGAGAGTGCCGACTCGAAGCGGATGCAGGCGGCCCTCGATGAGGTGTTGCCGGATGTCTTCGCCGCTGCCCGCGAGGTCAGCCGGCGCGAGCTCGCGATGCGCCCCTTCGATGTCCAGCTGCTGGGTGCCATCGCACTCCACCAGGGCAAGATCGCGGAGATGAAGACGGGCGAGGGCAAGACCCTCGTGGCGCCGCTGGCGGCCGCGCTCAACGCCATGTCCGGCTGGGGCGTGCACATCGTCACCGTCAACGACTACCTCGCCAAGCGCGACCCGCAGTGGATGGGCCCCATCTTCCGGGGCCTGGGTCTTTCGGTCGGCGTCGTGCAGCACGACTCGTCCTTCATCTACGACCCCGACTTCCCGACCAGGGATGAGAAGCTCTTGCACCTGCGTCCGGTCGAGCGTCGCGAGGCCTACGCAGCCGACGTCACCTATGCCACCAACAACGAGCTGGGCTTCGACTACCTGCGCGACAACATGGTCCAGGAACTTGCGGAGCGGGTCCAGCGCAAGCGCTACTTCGGCATCATCGACGAGGTCGACAACATCCTCATCGATGAGGCCCGCACGCCGCTGATCATCAGTGGCAGTGCCGGCGAGTCGGGTGACATGTACAAGGTCTTCGCCCGGCTGGTGCCCCGCCTGGAGGCCCGTCCCGACGGCGCCGAGGAGGGCGGCGACTACTTCGTTGACCTGAAGGAGCACGCCGTCTCGGCCACCGAGGAAGGCGTCGCCAAGATCGAGAGTCTGCTGGGCATCCGCGACCTCTACGGGGTCGAGACGGACCCGCGGTTGCCGCGCCACTTCGAGCAGTCGCTGCGCGCCCACGCGCTCTACAAGCGCGACCGCGACTACATCGTCAAGGATGACGAGATCGTCATCGTCGACGAGTTCACCGGGCGCCAGATGCCCGGTCGCCGCTGGTCGGAGGGCCTGCACCAGGCCATCGAGGCCAAGGAGGGTGTGCGCGTCCAGCGCGAGTCGATGACCATGGCCACGGTCACCTTCCAGAACTACTTCCGGCTCTACGACAAGCTCGCCGGCATGACCGGTACGGCCATGACCGAGCAGGAGGAGTTCTACAAGATCTACGGGCTGGATGTCATGGCCATCCCCACGCACCTACCCATGATCCGCGATGATTTCGCGGACCTCGTCTTCCGCGACGAGGAGGCCAAGTTCAACGCCGTCATCGAGGAGATCGTCGAGAAGCAGGCCGAGGGGCGGCCCGTCCTGGTCGGCACCACCTCGGTCGAGAAGAGCGAGCAGCTGTCGAACACGCTGAAGCGCCGCGGCGTCAGACACGAGACTCTCAACGCCAAGTTCCATGAGAAGGAAGCGCCCATCGTGGCGCAGGCTGGCCGCACTGGCGCCGTGACCATCGCCACCAACATGGCCGGCCGCGGCACGGACATCAAGCTCGGTGGCGATCCCGCCGGCCTGGCCAGTCAGAAGCTGCACCACCGCGGGCTCAATCCCGCCGAGGTCGAGCCGGAGGTCTACCGGGCCGCCCTCGACGAGGCCAAGACCGAATGCGACGAGGACCACATGCGCGTGGTCGCCGCCGGGGGCCTGCACATCATCGGCACCGAGCGCCACGACGCCCGTCGCATCGACAACCAGCTGCGCGGTCGCTCGGGTCGGCAGGGTGATCCCGGTTCATCGCGCTACTTCCTCTCGCTCGAAGACCCGCTGCTGAAGCGTTTCGCCAACGATCGCGTCACCTCGTTGATGGAGAAGATGGGCCTCGAGGGTGACGTGGCCATCGAGTCCCGGATGGTCTCCAAGACCGTCGAGAACGCTCAGTCCCGCGTCGAGGGCTACAACTTCGACATGCGCAAGCGCATCGTCGAGTACGACGATGTCATCAACAAGCAGCGCGAGCGCATCTACGAGGAGCGTGACAAGGTCCTCAACAACGAGGACCTCAGCGAGACCGTCCTGGCCTTCGTCGATGCTGAGCTCGACGGCATCATCGCCGCCCACCTCGGTGAGGTCGAGGCCGACTGGGACCTCGAAGGCCTCTCGGAATCGCTCGGCGCGCTTGGCCTCGACGGTGACGAGTTCTCGGCCGAGGCGCTCGATGAGTTCGATCACCGCGAGGAGATCATCGACTACCTCTCCGAGCAGGCGGCGGTGCGCCTCGATCAACGCGAAGAGGAGTACGGCGCGGAGACCTGGGCGCTCGTCGAGCGCGCCGTGTTGCTCCGCGCCATCGACACGCTGTGGGTGGAGCACCTCACTGAACTGGAGGACTTTCGCAAGGGCGTGGGTCTGCGCGGCTACGGTGGTCGCGATCCGTTGGTGGAGTTCAAGCGTGAGGCCTTCAGCCTGTACGACGAGTTGCGAGGCTTCATCCGCCACCAGGTCGCCTCGACCATCTTCCGTGTCAGTGTGCAGCAACGCGAGGCGGTGCCGGCACAGGAGCCGGCGACGATGCCCACGCTCTCCCCGGAGCAGCTAGCCAAGCTCAAGGCCGGCAATGGTGCCGGTGCCCAGCCTGCGGCGGCCGCCTCAGGCGCTCGCTCCCCCGGCACCATCACCCCGCCCGTGTCATCCGGCGGCAGCGCCACCGCCACCAGCGGGGCGTCGGTCACCACCCAGCTGTTGCCGGGCCTCACCTCGCAGGCACCGCAGAACGTGCAGTTGCGCAAGGGTGAGGAGGCGGTCGATTCCGGCAGCGTCCGCTCCGCGAGCCTGTCGCCTGACGGCGAGAAGATCGGTCGCAACGACCCTTGCTGGTGTGGCTCGGGCAAGAAGTTCAAGCGCTGCCACGGCGCCGCCTGAGAGCGCGCCGGCGAAGTAACGACTCGGCCGCGGCTACGCCGGCAGGCTCCACAGGCCGATCCCGTAGCCCACTACCAGCACCACGAGCGTGATGGTGGCGAGGGCCACGATCGACAGTACCGCGATGCGGGGATCGGTCTTCTCGACCTCCGGGTTCTGCAGCGGCGCGGCGTTCCAGCGGCGTGAACGCAGGCTGTCGCGATAGTCGCCGTCCACCTCGGTGACGGCCGGGATCCCGACCTCCGACGACGGCTCGACCACCGTCTGGCCCTCGATCTCGCTCCCGGCCTGCTCAGTCATTCGTCGTCCTCATCCTCTCCCCAGAGCAGCATCGCCTGGGTGCGCTGGATCTCCGACGAGAATAGCGCGCCCACCGACTCGCCCCGGTGGATGCGGGTGATGGCCTCACCGATGAGCGGGGCCACGGAGAGCACCTTGAGCTTGTCGATCCGCTGCGCGGCCGGCTGCGGGATGGTGTCGGTGATGACGACCTCGCGCAGGGCCGATTCGCGGATGCGTTCGATGGCGGGGTCGGACAGGACGCCGTGGGTGGCGCAGCCATAGATCTCCAGGGCACCCTCGCGCTCCAGCGCCTTGCTCGTCTCGATGATGGTGCCGCCGGTGTCGATCTCGTCATCGACGATGATGGCGCGCTTGTCGCGCACCTCACCGATGACGTTCACCACCTGTGCGCGGTCGTCGTTGCCCTCGCGTCGCTTCTCGATGATGGCCATCGGTGCCCCCACCAGCTCGGCGAAGGTGCGAGCGCGCTTGGCGAAACCAAGGTCGGTGACCACCACGATGTTCTGCAGCTCCTTCTGCCGCCAGTAGTTCGACAGCAGGTGCGTGGCCGTGAGCTCATCCACGGGGATGTTGAAGAAGCCCTGGATCTGACCCTGGTGCAGGTCCATGGTCAGCAGCCGGTCGGCCCCGGCCACGCTGATCATGTCAGCGATGAGGCGCGCCGTGATGGGCACCCGGGGTTGATCCTTCTTGTCCGAGCGGCCATACGAGTAGTACGGAACCACCGCGGTGATGCGCCCGGCGCTGGCTCGCTTGAAGGCGTCGATCATGATGAGCAGCTCCATGATCGACTTCTGCACCGGCTTGCAGGTGGGTTGGACCAGGAAGACGTCCTTCTCGCGGACGTTGTCGATGATGCGCACGAAGATGTTCTCGTTGGCGAACTCGAACACCTCCGAGCGTCCCAGGTCCACATCCAGGTAGCGCCCGATCTTGCGCGCCAGCCTGGGGTTGGCATTGCCGCAATAGAGGCCCAGCGCCTCATTGGGCCGCTTCGCCTCCGTGTCGCCGAAGGCCGTCACACCCCGGCTCCCGCCTGCTCCGTCATGCCTGCGCCGCTCCGTCATCGCCCGGTCCGTCATCGCCGGACTCGCCAGCATCATTCTCGCCGACACCACGCTGTTCCGCCAAGCCCTCGCGGAAGACCGCGATGCCGGCCACCGTGTCACCCTGGTTGAGGCGCATCACGATGACGCCGCGTGCGGCGCTGCCGTAGCGGTTGATCGACTGCACGTCGGTGCGCACGACCTGGCCGCTTGACGAGATGAGCAGCAACTCCTCGTCGCTCTCGTCGACGAGCTCGACCGAGGCCACCACCCCGCTCTTGGTTCCCTCCAGCGAGATCAGGCGTACGCCCTGGCCACCGCGGTGTTTGGAGCGGAACTCACTGCTGGCCACCCGCTTGCCGTAGCCCGTCTCGGTCAGCACCAGGATGTCATTGCCCTCGCTGATGACACCCATGCCCACGACGCGGTCACCCTTACGGGCAAGGCGGATACCGATGACGCCGGCGGCGTCACGGCCCATGGCACGGACTTCGGACTCGTTGAAGCGCGCGATGCGTCCCATGGCGGTCGCCAACAGGATGTCATCGCTGCCCGACGAGACCTCGACCCAGGCCAGCTTGTCGTCGTCGGCGACGGTGATGGCACGGATGCCCGTCGAGCGCACGCGCTCGAACTTCTCGATGGCGGTCTTCTTGACGATGCCGTTGACGGTGGCCATGACCAGGTTGTGGCCGGGCTCGAAGTCGGGCAGGGTGATCACGGCCAGCACGCGCTCGCCCAATTCCACCTGCACACCCTCCAGGTTGATGATGGGCATGCCCTTGGCCTGGCGGCTGGCATCCGGGACGGCGTGGACCTTGGAGCTGAAGACCCGTCCACGGTCGGTGAAGAACAGGGCCCAGTCGTGCGTGTTGGCCACGATCAGATGGCCGACGGCGTCCTCCTCCACGGTGCGGGCACCGATGATGCCCTTGCCCCCTCGTGCCTGGCGCCGATAGGTCACCAGCGGCTGCCGCTTGATGTAGCCACGCCGGCTGACCGTGACGACGACGTCCTCGTCGGCGATGAGGTCATCGTCGCTGAGCTCCTTGTCAGCGCTGCCCTCGATCCTGGTGCGCCGGTCCTGTCCGTACTTGACGTCCAGTTCGCCCAGTTCGTCGCGGATGATCTGCAGCACCCGCTTGGGATTGGCGAGGATGTCCTCCAACTCGGCGATGCGCTGGATGATGGCGATGTACTCGTCCTCGATCTTTTGGCGCTCCAGCGCCGCCAGGCGGCGAAGCTGCATCTCCAGGATGGCATTGGCCTGGATCTCGGAGAGGCTGAACCGAGACATCAGGTTCCCGCGAGCCGTCTCCACGTCGGCCGATTCACGGATGGTGGCGATGACGGCGTCGAGATTGTCGAGCGCGGTCTTCAGGCCCTCCAATATGTGCGCGCGATCCCTGGCTTTCTGCAGGTCGAACTCGGTGCGCCGTCGAACGACCTCACGCCGCCATTCGATGTGGTGGTGCAGGAGTTGCTTGAGCGACAGCGTCTGGGGCTGTCCGTCCACCAGCGCCACCACGTTGGCGTTGAAGGCCATCTTCAGGGCGGTGTGCTTGAAGAGGTTGTTGAGCACCTTGCGTGGTGCCGCGTCCTTCTTGCACTCGACGACGATGCGCATCCCGTCGCGGTCCGACTCGTCGCGCAGGTCGGCGATGCCGTCGATCTTGCCGGTCTTGACCAGGTCGGCGATCTTCTCCAGCAGCGTGGACTTGTTGACCTGGTACGGGATGGCCGTGGCCACGATTGCGGTGCGGCCCGCGCGGGTCTCCTCGAAGGCCACTTGCGCCTGCATCACGACACGGCCACGACCGTGGCGATACATGTCACGGATGGCGTCGATCTCTTCCCACTCGCCGGTGACCGGGTTGCGCCGACGGTCGTAGCGGAAGATGATGCCGCCGGTGGGCAGGTCCGGGCCCATCAGGTGCTCGCACAGTTGATCCGTGTTCATGTCCGGGTCGTCGATGAGCGCCTGCGTGGCACGGACGACTTCGCCCAGGTTGTGCGGTGGGATGTTGGTGGCCATGCCGACGGCGATACCGGCCGATCCGTTGATGAGCAGGTTGGGCAGCTTGGCCGGCAGCACCGACGGCTGCATGCGCGTGCCGTCGTAGTTCTCGACGAAATCGACGGTGTCCTTGTCGATGTCCGACAGGACCTCCGCTGCGATCGGCGTCATGCGGGCTTCGGTGTAGCGCATGGCGGCGGCCGGGTCGCCGTCCACCGAGCCGAAGTTCCCCTGTCCATCGATGAGCGGGAAGCGCAGCGAGAACTCCTGCGCCAGGCGCACCAGCGCGTCGTAGATGGCCTGGTCGCCATGGGGGTGGTACTTGCCCATGACATCACCGACGATGGCGGCGCACTTGCGGTATGAGGCGCTCGAGGAAAGCCCCATCTCGCTCATCGTGTACAGGATGCGGCGATGGACCGGCTTCAGGCCGTCACGCACATCGGGCAGGGCGCGGCTGACGATCACGCTCATGGCGTAATCGAGATAGGCCGACTTCAGCTCCTCCTCGATGGGGACCGAGCGCACGTTTCCGACCGGGTCGGTCATGAGTGACTCCTCGTGTAGCGGTCACCCTGGTTGGCGACGGCGTCGTTGCTGGCAGTAAGGACGGCGGCGAACCCCACGGCGCGTTCCGCGGCGATGCTGGTCGATGGCATGGTGGCGTCACGACGGATGCCGGAGAGCTGCGAGCGCAAGGTGGCGGCGAGTTCCGCAGGCTGTCCCGAGAGCGAGTCCCGGACGACCCAGGCCCGGGCGCCATCCTGGTGGTCCGCGGCGATGGTCGTCTGAGCCCGCAGCAGGGCGGCGGTCGCGGCAGCGTCGATACGAGTCCAGTTGCGGATCGCCCATGAGAGCGCTTTCTGGACCATCGGCTCGGCGTCACCCATGAGCAGGCGAACCATGTCGAGGGCACGTCCGGCATCGTCGGCGCGGAGCATCTGGTGTCCGGGGCCGGCACGATGAGGGATGGTGGCGATCGTGGCCCCCACCAGCCGACGCTCATAGGTGCGCTCCGAATAGACGAGCTGTTCGAGCTCGGCCCAGCGGAAGGACTCGGCCAGGACACCGCGCGCCCACTCTTCGGCCAGGTAGTCGACCTCGATCCAGTCCCTCGCCCCGCGGCCCATGCGGCGGAGAAGCTGCCAGGTCTGCTCCGGGTCTTGCGCCAGCGAGCGACGCAGGCAGGGCAAGGCGAAGAGGCGCAGATCGCGATCCTCCGCCTCGACCAGGTGCTGGGCCAGTTGCAGCGCCGGGATGCTGGATACCTTCGTCGAGGGACCTTCGCAACGGCTTTCGGACCGCATCCAGGAGCGGTGCGCGGATGACGTAGGCGGCGGGCGTTCCGGGGCTGACGCGCTCCGACATCAGGCTGAACTCAGGGTCGGCCAGCCCTTTGAGGCCTGCCCGCAAGGCCACCAGGAAGTCCGACGGCACGTCGATGAGCTCGCCCAGGCGTTCCCCCAGCGCCACGGCTTCAGCGCGGTGAGCCGCGACGAAAGCGTCCGCCTTGGCACCAGCGTCAGACATCGAGGTTCTGCACCTTGCGGGCCTCGGCGCGGATGAAGTCCTTGCGCGGGCCGACCTTCTCGCCCATGAGCGTGGTGAACATGTGGTCCGCCTCGGCGGCATTCTCCGGGTCCACTTGCAGGAGCGTGCGGGTGGCCGGGTTCATGGTCGTCTCCCAGAGCTGGTCCGCGTTCATCTCGCCCAGGCCCTTGAAGCGCTGCACGGTGAGGTTCTTCACCTTCATCTCGCGGATGATGCGGTCGCGGTCCTTCTCGCTGGCGGCGTAGTGGGTAACCTTGCCGGTGCTCACGCGGTACAGCGGAGGCTGTGCGATGTAGAGGTGGCCGGCTTCGACCAGCAAGGGCATGTTCCGGTAGAAGAAGGTCATCAGCAAGGTGCGGATATGTGCGCCGTCCACGTCCGCGTCTGCCAACAGGATGACCTTGTGGTATCGGAGCTTGGAGAGGTCGAACGTCTCACCGATGCCGGTGCCGAGGGCGATGATGAGGGGGCGGATCTTCTCGCTCGAGAGGACGCGGTCGATGCGCGCCTTCTCCACGTTGAGCATCTTCCCGAAGAGTGGCAGGATCGCCTGCGAGCGACGGTCACGCCCCTGCTTGGCCGAGCCGCCAGCCGAGTCGCCCTCGACGATATAGAGCTCGCTGCGCTCGGGATCGCGCTCCTGGCAGTCGGCCAGCTTGCCTGGCAGGGCCGACCCCTCCAGCGCACTCTTGCGGATCACCAGGTCGCGGGCCTTGCGAGCGGCCTCGCGGGCACGTGCGGCGGTGAGCGACTTGTCGATGATGCGTCGGGCGTCCGAGGGGTTCTCATCGAGGTACTGGCTGATGCCCTCCCCCACCGCGGTCTGCACCTGGCCCTTGACATCGGCATTGCCCAGCTTGGCCTTGGTCTGGCCTTCGAACTGTGGATCGGTGAGTTTGACGCTGACCACGGCCGTGAGGCCCTCGCGCACGTCGTCGCCTGACAAGCTCGACTTCTTGTCCTTGATCAGGCCCTGTCGGCGAGCCCAGTCATTGAGGGATGTGGTCAGAGCAGCGCGAAACCCGGTGACATGCGTGCCGCCGTCGACGGTGTTGATATTGTTAGCAAAGGCAAGGACTGTCTCGCTGAACCCGTCGTTGTACTGGATGGCGACTTCGATCTGCGTGGGGCCGTCACTCTTCTCTGCCGAGATGGGACGGAAGTTGAGCACATCCTTGCCCTTGTTCAGATGCCGGACGAAGCTCACCAGGCCGCCTTCGAAGTAGAAGGACTTCTCGCGTGCCGGGGACACACGCTCATCGACCAGGCGGATGTGGACGCCCTTGGTCAGATAGGCCGACTCGCGTAGACGCTGGGCGATGGTGTCGAAGCTGACATCGACGGTATCGAACACCTGCCGGTCGGGCTTGAAGGTCGTGGTGGTGCCGCGTCGTCCGTTGGACTTGCCGATGGCCTGGACCTCGTTGACCGGCTTGCCGCGAACGTACGACTGCGTCCAGATCTTGCCGTCACGCGCGGACTCGACCGTCATCGCCTCGGAGAGCGCGTTGACCACGCTGACGCCGACGCCGTGGAGCCCGCCGGAGACCTTGTACCCGCCACCGCCGAACTTGCCGCCGGCGTGTAGCACGGTGTGCACGACTTCAAGCGCGTCCTTGCCCGTCTGCTTCTGGGTTCCGACGGGCACGCCGCGTCCGTCGTCGCTATTGCGGATCGAACCGTCCGGGAGGATGGTGACCTCGATGTACTCGGCATGACCGGCCATGGCCTCGTCGATCGAGTTGTCCACGACCTCCCAGACGAGATGATGCAGCCCCCGCACGTCGGTAGAGCCGATGTACATGCCGGGGCGCCGTCGCACAGCCTCAAGACCCTCGAGGACCTGGATGGAGTCGGGCGAATAGGCCGCAGACGCGCTCGCCTGTGACGCTTGGGCGTTGGTGCTATCGAGTGTGGCCTGATCGGTCATCTTTGCCCTTCCCAACCTTCACGATCGGTCGCTAGTCGGTCGACCAGGCGGCCCAGATCCTCATCGTCGAACCAGGTGATGGTGATTCGTCCACCCCTGCGGCCAGGGGCGATCGACACCTTGGTGCCCAGTGCCTCTCGCAGCCGGGCCTCCATGTGCTGGATGTCAGCATCGTCGCTTCGTCCAGGCCTCGCACGGCTGTCGCCGTCTAACCTCCGCGAGGCAGCCACCAGGTCTTCTGTCTGGCGCACCGAGAGCGAACGCGAGATGACCGTTGCCAGCAGTACCTCCTGCTGCGCCTGGCTCTCCGATCCAGCCAGCGTCCGTGCGTGTCCACCGCTGATGTCACCATCGGCGACCGCTTGTTGGACGCTCGCGGCTGTCTCAAGGATACGCAACGTGTTGGCGATCGTGGGGCGTGATCGGCCCACGCGCTCAGCCACGCGCTCCTGGGTCAGTCCGAACTCGTCGATCAAGTGTCGGTAGGCGCGAGCTTCTTCGAGAGCGTTGAGGTCGGAGCGCTGGATGTTCTCTACCAACGCAAGTTCGAGTCGTTCCTGTTCGTTAGCTGTGCGAACGACTGCAGGGATGGTCTGCTGCCCGAGGAGTGATGCAGCCCTCCAGCGTCGCTCACCGGCGATCAGCACGTAGCCGCTATCGGATTGCACCACGATCACTGGCTGCAGCATGCCGTGCACGGCGATCGAATCCGCGAGTTGCCGCAACTCGTCAGCGTCGAACGTGCGGCGAGGTTGCTCGGGGTTGGGGCTGATGGCGCTGATCGGCACCTCACGGGTGACTGAAACGCCCGAAGCGGCAGGCGGGATCAACGAGGCCAGCCCGCGTCCCAGCCCACTCGTCTTCCGTGGCTCGACGGCCATACTCAACCTCCCTCCTCTTGCTGGCTCGCGCGTGGGCCTTGGTACCGATCCCGTGCTCCACTTAGTGGCTCCCCCACCTCCTGCCCGCCTCGATTCAGCAGTTCCTCAGCAACGGCCTGATACGCGAGGGCACCTCGCGAGCCAGGACTATACGCCGCGATCGGTTGGCCATAGCTCGGCGCCTCTGCGAGCCTCACGCTCCTGGGCACCACCGTATCGAAGACTTGTCGGCCAAGGTGTCTACGAACTTCGGCCGTGACATCAGCCGACAGGCTGGTGCGACCATCGTGCATCGTGAGCAGCACGCCCTTCACCGCCAGGCGTGGGTTCAGGTGGTCACGGATGAGCTCGATCGTCGCCATCAGTTGCCCCAGTCCCTCGAGTGCGTAGTACTCACACTGCAGAGGTATCAGCACGCCATCAGCCGCGGTCAGTGCATTCACGGTAAGCAGGCCAAGTGAGGGCGGACAGTCCAGGAACACGAAGTCGTAGTCATCCCCTGATCCGTTCAGCGCGTGCTTCAAGCGACGTTCGCGACTGGCGACGGATACCAACTCCACTTCGGCACCTGCGAGGCCGCGGTGCGATGGGATTACTTCAAGGCGATCGATCCCTGTGGGTGCCACAGCTTCGCGCAGGCTGGTTTCTCCAAGCAGGAGATCGTAGACGGAGACTTGTATCGCCTCCTTGTCGATGCCGAGACCACTGGTCGCATTGCCCTGCGGGTCCATGTCGACGAGCAGGACGCGCTTCCCGTCCAACGCCAAGTACGAAGCCAAGCTGACCACTGTCGTGGTCTTCCCGACTCCGCCCTTCTGGTTGGCACAGGCGATGATCTCGCCCACTTAGGCTCCGCGCCGATCGCTAC
This sequence comes from uncultured Chloroflexia bacterium, assembly GCA_963778955.1. Classification (GTDB taxonomy): domain Bacteria; phylum Chloroflexota; class Limnocylindria; order Limnocylindrales; family CSP1-4; genus JAFMJV01. Next base: position 577,538 of record CAVZWI010000001.1, on the reverse strand, counting down.
ACACTGCGTTTGATTCTACCTCCAGGCAGCCGCCGGTGCTTCGGTGCACCACGTTGTCCACCGAGTGGGTTGTGGTCGACCACGCCGGCTTTCAGCGCCGAGACCTCGACGGCTACGTTCGGCGCCTGGTCGTTCCAGTCAACCTCGATCATGTCTGGCATGCCTTGGTCCGTGTTGTGTGCTCACATATCCCCAAGTTGTCCACACGCCACAAGTTGTCCTCACGCGCCGAGTCGGCCACACGTGCCGTCCCGGTGGCATGGTCGTTCCAGGCAGGGCTCACCGTTGCTGCCATCGGTGTTTCACGTGGAACGTGCACGTGGTCCAAGCCTCTACCTTGATTGCGACTGTTTCATGATGTGGTCGTTCCGCTGCGGGTAGGGGAGGGCGGTGGTGGGCGTAACGTCGCAGGACCGCGAGTGTTTCACGTGGAACACGCAACCCCTCCGCCGTCCCGGGCTCGGCAGGAGCTATCTGGCAGTCCGGAGATACACACGACAGCGAGGCGCACGAATGAGCATGGCACGCGGTGCGTCCAGCGGATGGACCTTGGGCAGGGGAGGGGCATGTCACGGGGACCGGGCATGTCACGGGGACCGCTTTGGAGCTCGGCTATACTCGAAGTTCGTGGCGCTACTGCGCGAGGGGCGACTCGCGGGCGACACCAAAGCCGTGGAAACCATACCGTTATCGACGTACTGCGATGAGCGTTCTGGCTCCTGCCGTGGGAGCCGTCCTCGCTGCCATCTTGGAGTCGAGCGTGCTGACCCACCTCCAGGTGGGCGGCGTCAAGCCCGACCTCGTGTTTGCCGTGGGTGTCGCGCTGGCGATGTCGCTCGGCTTCGCGAGCGGGATGACCTGGGTCTTCGTCGGGGGCGTCACCCTCGATCTGCTCGTACCCGGCCGGGCCCTGGGATCCACGGCCCTGACGCTGGTGCTGGTCACTGGGGCAGCCCTTGCCGTGGCACGCGCGCTGTGGCCGCCTCGGCTGGTAGTCGTCGGCCTGGCGACCTTCCTGTTGACGTTCGCATACCAGGTCGTGCTGGTCGCCCTGCTGGCGTTGGTCGATGCCACCAGCGGAGCGGCCTTCAGCGGCTTGTCTCTGGCTGACTTGGTCCTGGGCGGACTGATCAACGCCGCCATCGCCGTCATCGCGGTCGTGGTCATCCGTGCCCTGGACCTGCGCTTCGGTGAACCGGAGCGATTGGCATGGTGAGGGCATGACGAGCGAGACCATCAGAGTCGGTGACGCGAGCCCATCTAGACGCGACCTGGCGCCCCGGTTCATCGCCTTTGGCGTGGTCATCATCCTGGCCGTGGCCGGCCTTGGCCTGCGCCTCTTCCAACTGCAGGTGGCGCAAGGCTCCAGCTACGGGGTCTACGCCGAGCAGCAATCGACGACCGAACGTCCGATCCCCGTCTCGCGCGGCCTGATGTATGACCGTAAGGGGCGTCTGCTGGTGGAGAACGTGCCCACCTTCGTGCTGCGTATCCTGCCAGCCGATATGCCATTCGAGTTACGCCCAGACGTAGCCGAGCGTATCTCGCGACTCACCGATATCCCGGCCCGCACCATCATCGAGCGTCTCGATTCGCATACCGGTTCCCAGTACGAACTCGTGCGCATCACGGACATCTCCACCGAGACCGCCCGCGTCATCGCCGAGGATCCGGGCCAGTTCCCCGGGGTCCAGGTCGACCTCGAAGCGCGACGCCTGTATTCGCAGGGCAAGCTCATGTCGCACGTGCTCGGCTGGACCGGGCGCATCTCGGGGCCGGAGTACCAGCGTCTCAAGGACGCCGGCTACTACCCCGAAGACCTCTTGGGCAAGGCCGGCCTGGAGGCCACCTACGAAGACGTGCTCCGTGGAACCTATGGGCTCGAAGCGGTCGACCTGGACAACCAGGGCAACGAGATCCACGCCCCGAAGGTCCTGCGTGAGCCGGTGCCGGGCAACTCACTCGAGCTGACCATCGACACGGGTGTCCAGAAGGATGCCGAGAAGGCCATCAAGTGGGCCATGGACCGAGTGGGCATCAAGCGCGGCGCATTCATCGCCATGAACCCACAGAACGGTGAGATCCTGGCCATGGTGTCCCTGCCCAGCTATGACAACAACGAGTTCGCCCAGGGCATCTCCAGCGCGCGATACCGGCGGCTGCTCAAGGATCCGGCCAAGCCCATGCTCAACGTCGCTATCAACGAGCAATATCCGCCCGGCTCGACCTACAAGCTCGTCACCGGCACGGGCGCGTTGGCAGACGGCAAGATCAGCACCGCCTCACGTGTGAAGACCGAGCCCTTCATCGAGATCGGCAAGTGGAAGTACTGGGACTGGAACAGGCAGGGCTGGGGGCCACTCAACATCTATGACGGCTTCGGGCACTCCAGCGATACCTTCTTCTACAAGCTTTCGGGCATGCTGGGGATCGATCGACTGGCGTACTGGGCGCACCAGTTCGGCTTCGGCAAGCCCACCGGCATCGATCTGCCAGGTGAGGCCGCCGGGATCGTACCCACCAACGAGTGGAAGGAGCGCACCCTCAACGAGCAGTACTTCACCGGCGAGCTCTACCAGGCGGGCATCGGCCAGGGCTACGACAGCAGCACGCCCCTGCAGATGCTGAACGCCTATGCGGCATTGGCCAACGGCGGCACCATCTACAAGCCGCAACTCGTGCGCAAGATCCTTGACCCGGAGGGCAAGATCATCGAACGCGTGCCGCCGGAGGTGGTTCGCCAGATGGACGTGGACAAGTCGGTGCTGCGCACGATGCGTGTGGCAGCCCGCCGCGTCGTCACCATCCGGCACACTTACAACCTGGTGGACCTGCCCATCGTGGTGGCCGGCAAGTCAGGCACGGCCGAGTTCGGCGTCCGCGACAAGCAGGGCCGGCTGCCCTTCAGCAACTGGTTCGTGGCGTTCGTGCCCAAGGAGGCGCGCAAGACCGAGTCTGACCCCAACGGCATCGCCGCTGTCAAGCGTGAGGACTCCGACCTGGTGGTGCTCGCCTATCTTGACGACACGCGCACCAAGGGCAACGTCGCGACCGAGGTCGTGAAGTACTTCCTGCAGCTCCACTTCGGGATCGCCAACGACCTTCGCCAGTACTGGGTCCTCCAGCGTGACAACTTCTACGACTTGAACAGCTGATGAGCACGCTTCGACTCGAACCAGCACGTGTCGGTACCTTGACCGCCCGCGAGGGCGAGGGTCGTTGGTACGGGTTCGACCTGCAACTGGCGATCTTCGCGCTCTCGCTCACCGTGGTGGGCCTGCTGATGGCGTTCACCAACTCGGCCGACGACCCCCTGCGCCCGGGTTCCATCTTCACACGCGGCCTGATCTGGCTCGCGCTAGCGGTGATCATCTTCGTAGCCACCGCCGCTGCCGACCACCACTGGCTTCGCACGTTCGCGTGGCCGATCTATGGCTTCAGCATCGCCCTGCTGTTGTTCACGCTGGTGGTTGGCAGCGGCACCGGTGGCGTCTCGCGCTGGGTCTCCATCTTCGGCCTGCAGTTCCAGTTCTCGGAGGTCAGCAAGATCCTGCTGGCGGTGGTGCTGGCCCACTATCTGGCCACACGTGAGTCGAGCATCTCGAGTGCCCGTACGCTCATCGGTGCGGGCCTGGTGGTCTTGCCCATGTTGGCGCTGGTCCTGGTCCAGCCCGACCTTGGGACCTCGCTCGTGTTCGGCGCCATCATGCTGGGCGCGTTGTTCATGTCCGGCGCCAGCCTGCGCTGGCTCAGCGTCACCGTCCTGGGAGTGATGGCCCTGGTGCCGCTGGCATGGCAGGTCATCCTGCGCGACTACCAGAAGCAGCGGCTGAGCTCGTTCATCGATCCCGCGGCCGACCCGCTGGGCTCGGGCTACCAGCTGCAGCAATCCCAGCTCACGGTGAGCTCAGGTGGCCTCTTCGGCCGTGGTCTGACCAACGGCCAGGCCGGCCAGAGCCTGCCCGTGGGATCGACCGACTTCGTCTTCGCCCGGGTCGGCGAAGAACTGGGCTTCCTCGGCGGAGCGGTCGTGCTGGTGCTGTTCGCACTGCTGGTGTGGCGGGTGCTCCACGTGGGCTGGCGCTCCGGCGACACATTCACCCTGGCCTTCGCGGGTGGTGTCGCGAGCATGCTGCTCTTCCAGATGGTGGTCAACATCGGGATGGTCCTTGGCGTGATGCCCATCACCGGCCTCCCGCTGCCGTTCGTGACCCACGGCGGAGCATCCCTCATCAGTGCCGCGCTCGGCCTCGGAATCCTCGAATCGCTGGCGATGCGTCGCTCACGATCGACCTGAGCCGCACAGCCCCGGCCGCATGGCTCGTGAGGCCGAGCCAGAGTGCGGTGCATCAGCTCCCGGCAAGCCCGGTAGGCTTGTAGCCGATGCCTTCCCTCTCGGACCCCCCGTTTCATGATGTCCTGACGTTCTCGTCCAGCGGCGGCGAGGGTGCGGCCTTTGCCAGCGCCATGTTCAGCCTCTTCGTCCTGCTGGTCGCGGCCAAGGCCGGCGAGGAGGCCTTCCGACGCATCAACCAGCCTGGCGTCATCGGCGAGATGCTTGGCGGTTTCATCGTGGGGCCGTTCGCGCTGGGCTTGGCCGACGTCACCGTCACGGCGGAGGTCTTCGCCGAGCTGGGCGTCATCATCCTGTTGTTCACGGTGGGCCTTGAGGTCCGTATCGACGAACTGCTGAAGGTCGGCCCGATGGCCCTCGCGGTTGGCACGATCGGCTTCATCCTGCCCCTCATCGCAGGCGCTGCCATCGGCCTGGCTATCGGCGAGGACATGCTTGCCGCGGTGCTGACGGGCCTCGCGATGGCGGCCACCTCCATCGGCATCACCAGCCGTGTCCTGGCCGACATGGGGATGCTCGACAGGGCCTTCTCACGCGTCATCCTCGGTGCCGCTATCGTCGACGACATCCTGGCGCTGCTCGCTATCGGCCTGCTATCCGGCATCGCCGAGGGCGACCTCGGTCCGGAGACGATCGTGACGATGGTCGCCGGGGTCGCGTTCGTCGGCATCGGCCTGGCCTTGGCGCCGTTGGGCCGCCGCCTCCCGCGCAAGGCCTTCACTTGGTTCAGGTTCGCCGACTCGCCGACCGTGCCCGTCTTCATCCTCATGTTCGCCGGCGCATTGCTCGCGCAGTTCGTCGGTCTGGCGGCCATCATCGGCGCCTTCGTCGTCGGCCTGATGATCGCCGAGACCTCTGTGCGCGAGGAGGTCGAACACGGCTTCCGGCCGCTGCTGGGCATCTTCGTGCCGTTCTTCTTCGCGGTCACCGGCGCCAACATCGACGTGAGCGCGCTGCTCAGTCCAGACCTGCTGTTCATCGTGCTGGTGCTCGCGGTCATGGGTGTGTTGACCAAGCTCGTGGGCGGCATCGTCGGCGCGTGGACGCTGGGCAAGTGGAACTCGATCGTGGTCGGCATGGGCATGAGTCCACGCGGCGAGGTCGGCATCGTCGTCGCGGCGTTGGGACTCACGCTGGGCCTGATCGGCCAGGAGAAGTATGCGGTCTTGTTGGCCGCGGTCATCCTGACCACGTTGGTGGCGCCGGTGATGCTGCAGTGGGCGATCCCCAAGGCACCTCGCGACGAACGACACCATGGTGGAAAGGCGGGGGCCAAGGCCGCTTAGCGCATCTGGTCGGATCGCGGACGTCGCCGCTCAGGGCACCCGTCGCAGCAGCTCGTCCAGTTCGCGCTTGTAGTTACGCCCCATGGTGGTACGCGCCAGCCACTCCAGGTAGTCGTGGTCGTAGCGGCCCACCTGGTTGAGTGTCCAACCACGGTAGCGCCCGAACGTCAGTGGGCGACCCGAAGGTGGCGGATTGGCCGGCGGTGGTCCCGCCTCACCATGGGCGCCCGCAGCGGTCTCGGCAGTCTTGTAGGCGGCGCCGCTTCGCATGGCCCGACCGTCTCCCGGCACGGGGGTCGGCGTATCGGCCGACGCCAGACCGATCAGCTGGTCGTAGCGTGCCCGCTGGGTGGGGTCGCTCAGGACGGCGTAGGCCTCGTTCAGCTGGGCCATGCGCGCGGCCGCGGCCGGCGACGGGTCCATGTCAGGATGGAAGCGTTTCGCCAGGTGCCGGTAAACCACGCCGATGAGTTCACGATCGGCCTTGGGGCTGAGCATCATCGTCTCGTAGAACGTGCGCGCCATATGCCTTGAACGATACCCGACCGCCGTCCCATCAGCGGGAGCGAGTGGTCCCCGGTGCCGACCCCGCAGGGCCCGAATGACCTCGCCAACCTCGCGAAGCATCCGGAATCCCAGGAACAGCGAACAGATCCCGCGCTTCGGGCAGATCGGTAGCGCTCCCGACCACGCGTCGTCGCCAACGAGGTCGGGAGCGGTCACCTGGACCGACGCGAGACCCACGGAGTGGATCAGTCAGGACATCGACATGGGTCAGGACATCGACATGGGTCAGGACATCGGTTTGACGCCCGGCGACGATTCGGGCTACCATCTCCCTTCGCGTTCGAGTGTCTGTCGCGCCGTGTTCGCCTGCGACTCTAGCTCCGCGCCGACCCAGCCAAGCCATCACGTATCGACCACGCAACGGGAACCCCATGTACGCAGTCATCGAATCAGGCGGCAAGCAGCACCGCGTCGAGCTCGGCTCGGAGATCCAGGTCGACCGACTGGACGTCCAACCGGGCGACTCCATCACCCTCGATCGCGTCCTGCTGGTCGCGGACGGTGACGAATCGGCGATCGGACGGCCGCTGGTCGACGGTGCCAGCGTCTCTGCTCAGGTCATGCGCCAGAACCGGGGCGACAAGATCGTCGTCTTCAAGTACAAGCCCAAGGCTCGCACGCGCGTCAAGCAGGGTTTCCGCGCTGAGTTGACCACGTTGCGCATCACGGATATCGCCTTTGGTGGCAAGAGCGCCGCCAAGGACGCTGAGAGCGCCGAGAAGGCCGAGCAGGCTGCAGCCAGGAAGGCCGAGCAAGCACAGAAGGCGGCTGCTGACAAGGCGGCTGCTGACAAGGCGGCTGCTGACAAGGAGTTGGCCGCGAAGCTGGCGGCCGCTGCCGAGCCAGCCAAGGACGTGGAGGCCTCGGCCAAGCCCAAGGGCCAGAGCCGGAAGTCGACCACCCAGACCAGCGCCACCGATGAGGCTGCGACCGAGCCAGAGGGCGATGTCGCCGCCGATGCGGATGCCCCCGGTGAGGCTGATGGCGCCCCGGAGGCTGACGCTGCCCCGGATGCGGAGGCAGCGGCCGACGCTGACAGCATCGATGACGCTGACGACACCAAGAAGGACGTGTGACCCGTGGCCCACAAGAAAGCAGGCTCCAGTTCCAAGAACGGCCGCGATAGCGTCGGCCAGCGTCTCGGTGTCAAGGCTGGCGATGGCCAGCTCGTCAGCGCCGGTTCTATCATCGTGCGACAGCGCGGCATGACCTTCCTCGCCGGGCCTGGGACCGGGTTGGGCAGGGATTACACGGTCTTTGCCACCGTGGAGGGTCGCGTGCACTTCGAGCACGCGCGTAAGGACAAGAAGCGCATTCGCGTGGATGCCGAGTCACTGGCCAGCTAGGCCGAAGGATCACTCATCGATATGAAGCCAGACACGCATCCCAAGTACTACCAGGCCAAGGTCCACTGTGCCTCATGCGGCACCGAGTTCACCATCGGTTCGACGATGGAGGAGTTGCGCCTGGACATCTGCTCCAGCTGTCATCCGTTCTACACGGGCAAGCAGACCATCGTCGACACGGCTGGCCAGGTCGAGCGGTTCCAGAAGCGCCTCGAGCGCTCCGCCAAGCTCTGAGTCGAAGCTAGCTCGTGACGCAGTCGCCGGCAGGGCAGGGGACAGCCGCCCCGCTGAGTGGCGACCCGGTCACACTCGATCCGCCCCGCTTCGCGTATGGCGGGCAGGCCCTCATGGAGGGCATCTACATGCGCGGCAAGGACGCCATCGGCGTGGCCGTGCGCGGTCCCGACGGCCAGATCTTCGCGGGCCAGGAGAAGCTCGACAGCGTCCTGCATCGCAATCGCTTCGCCCGCGCGCCGCTCTTCCGCGGTGTCGTGGTGCTCTACGAGACCCTCGTCATCGGCACCAAGTGGCTGATGAAGTCGGGTTCGCTGGCTGCGGCCGGCGAAGGCGTCGCGTTCGGCGGCAAGGCCATCGCCCTGACCATGCTGTTCACCATCGGCCTAGCGGTCGGCCTCTTCGTGCTGCTGCCGCTCCTGGTGGCACAGGGCGGCGTGTCCCTCCTCTTCGGCGAGGTCGACGGCGGCTGGCAATCGGTCCTCGTCCACGTCCTCGAGGGTCTGGTCCGCATCGGCATCTTCGTCGGCTACCTGGCGTTGGTGGCCCGCTCCGAAGAGATCGGGCGCGTGTTCCGCTATCACGGAGCCGAGCACATGACCATCCACACCCTCGAGGCCGACCAGGCGCTGACCGTAGAGAACGTGCGCAAGTGGCCCACCGCACACCCGCGCTGTGGCACCGAGTTCCTGGTCATCTTCATCATCGTCAGCATCCTGCTCTTCAGCCTGCTGGCGGGCATGGACCTCTGGGTCGCCATCCTCGGCCGCATCCTGCTGGTGCCGGTCATCGCGGCTGTCTCCTACGAAGTCCTCAAGTTCGGTGCCGCGCGCCGCGAGAAGGGCATCTGGCGCATCCTGTTCCTGCCCGGCATCTGGGTCCAAAAGATCACCACCAAGCAGCCCGATGACTCCATGATCGAAGTCGCCATCTGCGCCATGCAGGAAGGCCTTGCCGCCAACGGTGACACCGCCCCGGCCGGCAGCTGGGACCCGGTCCGCGAGCCACTACCCGATGTGGGCGAGTTGGCCCGGGAGATGGAGGCGCGCATGGAGGCTGAGGACTCGACGGCCCCGGTCGGTCCAGTCCCGGTCGCGCCGGGTGCGATCGAGCCAGATGAGGCCGTGGAGCCCGATCCGCGCCGCGGAGGCGCCTCGGAGGGCGCATGAGCCTTGAGGCCCGGCTCGATGAGCTGGAGCAGCGACTCCTCGATATCCAGGCGGAATGGTCTCGACCGGAGGTCGCGACGGACCCCGAGCTGAGCCGGAAGCTCGGTCGCGAACAGGCCCGCATCGGACCCGTGGTCGAGAACCATCGTCGCCTGCGCGCGGTCCAGGAGGAGTTGGTCGCTGCGCGCCGTGAGTTGCAGGGGGAGTCCGATCCCGAGCTCAAGGAGATGGCGCGCGAGATCATCGCCGAGAACGAGGTGGAGGAGGCGCGGCTCCACGCGGAGCTGCGCCTGCAGCTCCTGCCGGTCGACCCCAATGATGATCGGGACGTCATCATCGAGATCCGTGGTGGCACCGGTGGGGAGGAGGCAGCCATCTTCGCCGCTGACCTCTTCCGCATGTACGTGCGCTACGCAGAACGACGCCGCTGGAAGACGGAGACCCTCTCCACCTCCGAATTGGGGGTCAGGGGCCTGCGTGAGGTCATCTTCGAGATCAGCGGGCAGGGAGCCTGGAGCCGGCTCAAGTACGAGGGTGGCGTGCACCGTGTGCAGCGTGTCCCCGAGACCGAATCGAGTGGCCGCATCCATACCTCCACGGCTACCGTGGCGGTCCTGCCAAAGGCTGATGAGGTCGACGTCCAGATCGACGAGGCTCGCGACCTGCGAATCGACGTCAAGCGCGCCTCCGGTCCCGGTGGCCAGTCGGTCAACACCACCGACTCGGCGGTGCGTATCACGCACCTGCCCACGGGACTGGTGGTGGAGATCCAGGACGAGAAGAGCCAGCACAAGAACAAGGCCAAGGCCATGGCCGTGCTACGGGCACGCTTGCTGGAGCTGGAGCAGCGCAGGGCCCGAGAGGAAGAGGATGAGGTGCGGCGCTCCATGGTCGGCTCGGGCGAGCGGGCCGAGAAGATCCGCACCTACAACTTCCCGCAGGATCGCATCACCGACCATCGCATCGGACTCGATGTGCACGGCATGCCCGGTGTGCTCGACGGTGACCTGGACCGACTCATCGAAGCGCTCATCACCGCTGACCAGGCTGAACGACTGGCATCGCTCGAAGTCCAGCCGGAACCGGCCGGCTAGGTCTCGCGGGTCGGCCGTGGAGACGCGCGCGCAACGTGTCGATGATGCCCTCCGCGCTGCGACCTCGCGCCTTGGGGCATCCGGTTCGGAGACGGCTCGCTTGGACGCCGAGGTCCTGCTGGGGCATGTCCTCGGCGTGGACCGCAGTGCCTTAGCGGCACATCCTGAGGCCGTGCTCAGCGCGGGGCAGCTCGAGCGCTATGAAGCCCACCTGGCACGTCGGGTGGCGGGAGAGCCGGTGGCCTATATCCGCGGCCTCAAGGAGTTCTACGGCACGGCCATCGTGGTCGACCAGCGCGTCCTGATCCGCGACCGGAGACCGAAGCGCTCGTCGAGCTGGCGCTGGCGCGCATCACGGCACGCTTGTCCTGGGCACCGCGAGAGCAGGCGGCCGAGCCCTACCTGGTCTGGGACCTGGGGACCGGCTCCGGGGCCATCGCGCTGGCCATCGGCGTCGAGTTGCGCCGGCGGCACTACGGCGATGTGGTGCACTTCTTCGCCAGCGACATCTCCGGCGAGGCCCGTGACGTGGCCACGATCAATGTGGTCTCCCAGGGCTTGGCACACCTCTTCACCTTTGCCGAAGGAGATCTCCTCGACGTCGCCCTTGCTCCGCCGCGTCCCGTCGACCTGCTGCTGGCCAACCTGCCCTACATCCCCAGTGACGCCGTCGCGACGTTGCCGGTGGCGGCCAGCTTCGAGCCGGTCGTGGCCCTCGACGGTGGCCCCGACGGGTTGGATGTCATCCGGCGCCTGCTGCTGGGCCTGCCCGACGCCCTCGCCCCGGATGGCGCCGCGCTGTTGGAGATCGGCGGCGACCAGGGCGACCTCGCGATGGCCGCCGTGGCGGAGTTGCTGCCCGGCTGGGCCTGCACCATCCACGCCGATCTGTCCGGCAGCCAACGTGTCGCCAGCATCGAGCGTGTCGATGCCTAGCTTCGGCCCGGTCGTCCTGCCGGCATCCGACCCGGACGCGATCTCCGACGCCATCGATGCCATGCGTGCGGGCGCCATCGTGGGCATCCCCACCGAGACCGTCTACGGCATCGGCGGACTGCCTCGAGCTGACTCCCTGGCCGCGATCATCCGCGCCAAGCGGCGCCCCGAGGAGAAGGGTATCGCCCTGCTCATCGACGGCTTCGACCAGGTCGAGATGCTCGTCGAACTGCCGGCGGCGGCGCTGCGTCTGGCCCGTGACCATTGGCCCGGCGCCCTGACGCTGGTGTTGCCGATCCGGCGTTCGGCATCGCTGCCCGATACGCTGACCGGTGGTCGTGGCACGCTCGGCCTGCGCATCCCCGACCATCCGGTGCCGCGCGCGCTGGCGCGGGCGTTGGGGCCGCTGGCGATGACGTCGGCCAACCTGAGCGGCGAGCCGCCCGCCACCACGGCCGCGGAACTCGTGGCATCGATCGGATATGCACTGGCGCTCGTGCTCGACGATGGGCCCGTGCGCGGCGGTGTCGCTTCGACCGTCGTGGCTGTCGACGCTGACGGCGCCTGGCGCATCCTGCGGGCCGGTGCCCTGGACCGTGCGACCATCAGCGTCACCATCGACGACGGCTGAGCGCTGACGCGTACACTCCACCTACGCGTAGAGAACGACCCACGGAGCACCCCATGACCCTTGCCTCTGGCCGCCACTCGGCCGACGAGCCGATCGCTCGTGTCGACCCCGAGATCTGGGATGCGATGGTCGCTGAGCGCGACCGGCAGACCTGGAAGATCGAGCTCATCGCCAGCGAGAATTACGTTTCGGCGGCCGTTCTGGAGGCCGCCGGCAGCTGGTTGACCAACAAGTACGCCGAGGGTCAGCCCGGCCGGCGCTACTACGGTGGCTGCGAGTATGTGGACGTGGTCGAGCGGCTGGCCGAGGAACGCGCGTTGGCGCTGTTCCCCGGGTCCGAGTTCGTCAACGTCCAGCCACACTCGGGCGCGCAAGCCAATATCGCGGCCTATCTGTCGGTGCTGGACCATGGCGACACCATCCTGGGCATGAGCCTGGCCCACGGCGGTCACCTTACCCATGGGCACCCCATCAACTTCAGCGGCCGTTTCTTCGACGTCCACGCCTACGGTGTGTCGGAGGTCGACGGTCGCATCGACTACGCAGCCCTGGAGCGTCAGGCCGCTGAGGTCCGGCCCAAGCTGCTGGTCGCCGGGGCGAGCGCCTACTCGCGCATCATCGACTTCGAGCGCATGGCGGCCATCGCGCACGGTGTGGGCGCACTCTTGTTCGTGGACATGGCCCACATCGCCGGCCTCATCGCAGCTGGCCAGCACCCCAGCCCGTTCGGCCACGCCGACATCGTCACCACCACCACCCACAAGACGCTGCGCGGGCCTCGCGGCGGCATGATCTTCAGCACGGCCGAGTTGGGCCGACGGGTCGACCGCGCCGTCTTCCCGGGCACGCAGGGTGGTCCGTTGATGCACGTCATCGCCGCCAAGGCGGTGGCGCTGCTGGAAGCTCGAAGCGAGGCCTTCCGCGAGGACCAGCGGCGCACCGTGGAGAACGCCGCGGTGCTGGCCGAGACACTGCGCGCCAACGGCGCCGAACTCGTGTCTGGCGGCACTGACAACCACCTCATCCTCGTCGATGTGACACCCCTCGGCGTGACCGGCGCGCAGGCCGAACGACTCCTCGACGAGGTAGGCATCACCGTCAACAAGAACGCCATCCCGTTCGATCCACTGCCGCCCAACACCGCATCCGGCATCCGCGTGGGCACGCCGGCGACCACGACTCGGGGTTTCGGTCACGCTGAGATGCGTCGGGTGGGCGAGCTCATGGTGCGGACCCTGCGAGGCCGTGAGGACCAGGCGGCACTCGAATCGGTCCGCCGCGAAGTGCGTCAGATCTGCGCGCGCTTCCCAGTGCCGGGATCGCCTCGCGCGTGATCTACGACGAGCTGCCCTTCATCCTCGCGACTGGAGGAGCCGCGGCAGCCATCGCCTTCCTGTTGACGCCACTGGCCATGCGCCTCGCGACCGCTGCAGGCGCCATCGACGAGCCTGATTCGGGTCGCCGCATCCACCTCCGCCCCATCCCGCGAGCCGGCGGCCTGGCGGTGGTGGGTGCCTTCATGGGAGTCGGCTTGCTGGCCCTGCTGCTACAGGACCGCTTCGAGTTCCTGAGGCCCTTCTCCTGGCGCATGCTCGACCGCTACGAGCTGGCCGCGGTCTTCGGAGGCGCCCTGCTGGCCGCGGTCTTCGGGTTCATCGACGACCGCTGGCAGATCCGCGCTCGCTGGCAGTTCCTCTTCCAATTGTTGCTGGCGGTGGTCGCCATCGGCCTGGGCCTGTCGATCGTCGTCGTGAACAACCCGCTCGACTTCCTTGGCTTCGCTGGTGAGGGCACTCTCGTCTTCTCAGGCGTGGGCGCCGCTCTCGTCACCGCGCTCTGGGTCGTAGGCATGATCAACAGCATCAACTTCATGGACGGGCTGGACGGCCTCTCCACCGGCGTCGCGCTCGTGGCCGCGGTGACGCTGGGATTCGTGTCGCTGGGATACGAGTCCGCCTATCAGCCCATGGTGGCGCTGCTCTGCGCGCTGCTGGCCGGAGCGTTGCTGGGCTATCTTCCCTGGAACTTCCACCCGGCCAGGACCTTCATCGGGACCACCGGCGTGATGGTGGTGGGCTATCTGTTGGCGGTGCTGGCCATCCTGGGATCAGCCAAGAATCCCGGTGGCCCTGCTCATCTTGGGCGTGCCCATCATCGACACCTTCTGGATCATCACCCGACGCCTGCTCAGCGGTCACTCACCGTTCACGCCCGACCGTGGCCACTTCCACCATCGTCTGCTCGACCTTGGCCTCAGCCATCGCGGCGCGGTGCTGCTCATCTATGCCATCACCATCGTGCTCGCCGTGCTCAGCCTGATGCTGGCGGGCGGATCAGGTCCGCTCTATGCGTTCATGGCCATCGTCTTCGCCTCAGGCGTCCTGCTCCTGTTGGTGACATTCCGGGTCGGCCCAGACCAAGCCCTGGAGGCCAGCTCCTATCCCGACGACGAGGGCTCGCGTGACGCTGGTTGAGGTGGAAAGGTGCAGCCAGAGTGTGCTGCTATACTCTGCCCCGCCCGCGTCGGGCGCCCAATGAACGGTCACGGGAAGTCATTCGGATACTTCGCCATCTTCACGGAGATCGGGCTCATCCTCTTCGTGACCACGCTCGGCGCCGCGCTAGCGGGTCGCTGGCTTGATGGGCGAACGGATACGACGCCCTTGTTCCTGACGGTGGGCTTCCTGGGGGGCGCGTTGCTGGGAGCAGCGCTGGACTGGCGGCTCATCAGCCGGTTCCTCAAGAGATTGGATGACTGACGGGCGCCAACCCACCCGTCACAACGGAGTCAGTGTGTCAAGCGAGCAGAACTCTCTGGACCGCGAGGTACAGTTCACGTCGGACAAGGGTAGCCGCATCACGCTGCGCGTCCTGGTGCTCGCGATCGTCGGCCTCCTGGTCCTCAACGTGGCGGCGCTGATCTTCCTCGATGTCGAACAGGAGGTCCGCTCCGGCCAGGTTTGCGACAAGGTCGCACTGCAGGCGGACGGGTATCCAGCCTGCTTCATCAAAGCCAATCTCCACCTGCCACGGCCACATGAGGTCTGGGTCCTGGGCAAGCCCGTCGCGGAGGCCAACCATGGTCTGCTCACCTTCGAGGTCAGCCTGACCGACTCGCTGGTCACGATGATCGGCATCACCGCCCTGGTGCTGGTGCTGGGTACACTCGCCGCTCGAGGCAAGCGCGACGTGCCGGGGCGACTGCAGAACTTCCTCGAATGGACCTATGAGTCGCTGCACGGCTTCGGCAGCAGCATGGGCGGCGCCAGAGCGGCTCGCTACATCCCGCTCTTCGCGGCCTTTTTCGTGCTCATCCTCGCCTTCAACTGGAGCGGCCTCTTGCCCGGCATCAGCCAGACGTCGGTCACACGCGCTCCGACCAGCGACCTCAACGTCACCATCGGACTCGCGCTCGTCGCGTTCATCGTCTTCGAGGTGGAAGGGTTCCGCCGGCTGGGCGTGCGGGGCTACCTGGGCAAGTTCTTTCCCGTGGGTGAGTTCCGCAAAAGCATCGGTGCTGGCCTGATCGCCCTCTTCGTCGGCATCCTCGAGCTCATCCTCGAGTTCATCAAGCCGGTCACGTTGTCGATGCGACTCTTCGGCAATGTCTTCGGCGGCGAGGTCGCCCTGGCGGTGGTGACTGGCCTGGCCCTGGCGTTCTTCATCCCCGTCGCGCTTTACGGTCTGGAGATCATCCTGACCTTCGTACAGGCCCTCATCTTCAGCACGCTGACACTCATGTTCATCCTGGCCGCCATCGAGAGCCATGATCACGAGGAGGAGCATATGGGGGAGGAGTCGATGGAAGCATTGGAGGACGCGCGGCAGCATTCACCAGCCACCAGCTAGTCGCCCAAAGGGGCGATCCCGGCAACACCATCAGGCGCCGGCAACGGCCGTAGGCGCAGTCAACAGGATTTCCAGCAGGAGGACTCAGCAACCATGGATCTGGCACCCATCGGCGCAGGCATCGCGCTGCTCGGCATCATCGGCCCCGGCATCGGCATCGGCATCCTCGGCGGCATGTCCGCCAGCGCTATCGGTCGCAATCCGGACGCCTCCAGCGAGATCCGTGGCCTGGCCATCATCCTCGCCGCCTTCGCCGAAGGACTCGGCGTGCTGGGCATCGTCGTCGCCTTCCTGCTCGCGCTGGGCATCGGCGCCTAGATCCGCGAGTAGGAGTAGCACCTGATGATCCCCGCCGTCGCCAGCGAAGCCAGCGAGCAGCTGCTCGTTCTCGCGGCCGAATTGGGCGGTGGCTCCGGACTGACCGTCAATGTCTTCTGGGTCATCATCGCCGCACTCAACTTCATCGTCTTCTTCCTGCTCGCCTACCGGCTCATCCTGGTACCGGTCGGCGGTCGCTTGGCCGACCGCCGAGATCGTATCGAGCAGGGCCTCCGGGACGCGGATGCGGCGCGGCGTGATCGCGAGTCGGCGGCCGACCAGCGGCAGGGCATCCTCAACGAGGCTCGTCGTGAAGCTAGCGAGATCGTGCAGCGCGCTCAGAAGGTGGCCGATGACGAGCGCGACAAGGGTGTCGCGGAGACACAGGCTGAGATCGAGCGGCTGCGTGAGCGTGCCGTCGCGGAGATCGATGCTGAGCGCAAGCGCGCCATCCTCGATGTTCGCGCCCAGGTCGCCGACCTGGCACTCCTGGCTGCCGGCAGGGTCGTCGGTGAGACCATGAGCGACGAGCGCGAGCGTCGCCTGGTCGATGAGTTCCTGACCCAGATCTCGGCGCAGGCACCAGCAGGAGACGACCGCAACTGATGAACGATGCCAACTCGGGCGACGCATGGCGCTAGTTCGCAGCACGGCCCGGCGCTATGCCGAAGCCGCCTTCGAGATCGCCGAGCGCGACGATTCGATGGCGGCCTGGACGGCGGCGCTGTCAGTCGCTGAGGAGCGCCTGACACGAACCGACGTCATGCGTCTGATGTCCAACCCGGCCATCGCCAGCAGCGCTCGCACCGCCGCGCTGGAGCGCATCGTCGGCGACGATGTCGTAGGGCCGCAGCGCAATCTGCTGGCGCTGATGGTACGGCGTGGCCGCTTCGAGTTACTGCCCGCGGTCATCACTGAGTTCAGGCGCCTGTACCGTCGGCGAGAGGGCATCATCGAGGCCACGGTGACCTCGACCATCGCGCTCGACGAGGCGGAGATCGCCGCGCTCCAGGAGCGCCTCGTGGCCATCACCGGGTCACGTATCGAGTTGCGCCACCAGACCGACCCGAGCCTCCTTGGCGGCCTGCAGGTGCGCCTGGGGGACCGACTCATCGACGGCTCCGTCCGCGGTCGACTCGAGCGCCTTCGCTCCGACTTCTCCAACATCGCTATCTGACGCCACCGCCCAGAGGGAACACGCATGGCCATCCGATCCGACGACATCACCCAGATCATCAAGTCCGCCATCGATGAGTTCGATTCCGGCGTGGAGACGCGTTCGGTCGGCACCGTGGTCGAGGTCGGTGACGGCATCGCCCGCATCTATGGGCTGGAAGGTGCCCTCGCTTCCGAGTTGTTGGAGTTCCCCGGCGGGGTCAAGGGCATGGCCCTGAACCTTGAGGAGGAGACGGTCGGTGCGGTGATCCTGGGTGACTACACCCAGATCAAGGAAGGTGACACCGTCAAGACCACGGGCTCCGTGGTGGAGGTTCCGGTCGGCGCGGCACTCATCGGCCGTGTCGTGGATGCCCTTGGGCAGCCCATCGACGACAAAGGCCCCATCGACGCGAGCGACAGCCGGCCCGTCGAACGCGTCGCTCCCGGTGTCATCACTCGCCAGTCGGTCGATACACCCGTGCAGACCGGCATCAAGGCCATCGATGCCCTCATCCCCATCGGCCGCGGCCAGCGCCAACTCATCATCGGCGACCGCCAGACGGGCAAGACCACGGTGGCCATCGACACCATCATCAACCAGAAGGGCAAGGGCATCGTCTGCATCTACGTCGCCATCGGCCAGAAACTCTCCACCGTGGCCCAGACGGTGGCGGTGCTGGAGGAGCACGGCGCCATGGAGCACACCATCGTGGTCGTGGCCGGCGCCGGCGACCCCGCTCCGCTGCAGTATCTCGCGCCTTACAGCGGGGTGGCCATGGGCGAGTATGTGATGGAAGAGGGCGTGGAGATCGGTGGCGAGACCATCAAGGATGCACTATGCGTCTACGACGACCTCACCAAGCACGCCTGGGCCTACCGCGAGATGGCCCTGCTGCTGCGTCGACCGCCCGGCCGCGAAGCCTACCCCGGCGACGTCTTCTACCTGCACAGTCGCCTGCTCGAGCGCGCCGCGCGCATGAACGACGAGAACGGTGGCGGCTCGCTGACGGCGCTACCCATCATCGAAACGCAGGCCAACGACGTCTCGGCCTACATCCCAACCAACGTCATCTCCATCACCGACGGCCAGATCTACCTTGAGTCGGACCTCTTCTACGCCGGCCAGCGACCTGCCCTGAACGTTGGCATCTCGGTCTCCCGCGTGGGTTCGGCAGCGCAGACCAAGGCCATGAAGAAGGTCGCCGGCCCGCTCAAGCTTGACCTAGCGCAATACCGAGAGCTGGCGGCGTTCGCCCAGTTCGCCTCCGACCTGGACAAGGCCACGCGCGACCAGCTCAACCGCGGTGAGCGCATCTCCGAGGTCATCAAGCAGCCCCAGTTCAGCCCGCTCCCGGTAGAGCGGCAGGTGGCCATCCTGTGGGTGGTGACCAACGGTTACCTCGATGATGTCGCGTCCGCCAAGGTCCGCGAATTCGAGGAACAGTTCTATCGTTATCTCAATGCCGAGCATGCCGACCTGATGGCCGACCTGGCGGAGAGGAAAGCGCTCGACGACGACATCGTCGAGGGGCTCAAGCGCGCCGCCGACGACTTCAAGCAGACCTTCACCGCCTAACACCCGACGGCCATCGACGGCCGCTAGCAACCGGAGGAAGCCACCCGCTCGTGCCAAGTCAGCGCGAGATCCGACGCCGTATCGGATCGGTAGGCAACATCAAGCAGATCACCCGCGCCATGCAGTTCGTGGCTGCCTCCAAGCTCCGCCGAGCCCAGGAGGCTACGCTGTCGTCGCGGCCTTACAGCGAGAAGCTCGACGAGGTCCTCGCCGATGTGGCTGCTGTCCTCGACGCCGACCAGCACCCGCTGCTGGCCGAGGAGCGCGACGGCCCTCGCCTGATCGTGCTCTTCACCGCCGACCGGGGCATGGCCGGCTCGCTGAACACCAACACCATCCGATACGCTGCCCGTGAGATCGCCGGTTCCAAGGATGAGCTGACCCTCGTCACGGTCGGTCGCAAGGGCACGGCCGCGATGCGCCGAGCGCGCGTGCCGCTGGCTGCCTCCTTCGATGGCTTCGGCGACAAGCCCACCTTCAGTGACGTGCTGCCGCTGGCGCGCTTGATCAGCGATGACTTCCTGGCCGGTACCTATGTCAAGGTGCACCTGCTGTACCCGGCCTTCGTCTCCACCCTCGTGCAGCGACCCGAGATGAAGCGGCTGTTGCCGGTCAAGCCCAACCCGGAGACCGCGGCGGGCATCCCCGGCCGTCAGTTCATCTTCGAGCCCGATCCCGGTCGTGTGCTGGAGCAGCTCATGCCGCGCTACGTGGCCACACGCCTCTTCCAGGCGGTGCTGGAGCTGACCGCCAGCGAACACTCCTCGCGCATGGTGGCGATGCGCAATGCCACCGACAACGCGCAGGAGCTCATCGACGACCTGACCCTGACCTATAACAAGGTGCGCCAGTCGAACATCACGCGCGAGATGATCGAGATCGCGACCGGCGCCAGCAGCACCTGAGACCAACGGAGGAGCAGCCCACATGGTGGCAACCACCAGCACCAAGCCTGAGCAGACCGAAGGGGCGGTCGGGCGCGTCATCGCCATCACCGGGCCCGTCGTGGACGTGGAGTTCCCCGCGGGTCGACTGCCGGCAATCTTCAACGCCGTGCGCATCGATGCCCCCGATCGCAGTGTGACCTGCGAGGTGCAGCAGCACCTGGGCAACAACTGGGTCCGCACCGTGGCCATGACCACGACCGACGGCCTGGCTCGCGGCATCGAGGTGGTGGATACCGGCGCTCCCATCAGCGTGCCGGTCGGGCCGGAAACGCTGGGCCGCGTGTTCAACGTACTCGGCGAGGTCATCGACGGCAAGGATCCGGTCAAGACGGACCTGGTCTATCCGATCCATCGCAAGGCGCCCGCCTTCGAGGACCAGGCCACCGCGACGGAGGTCTTCGAGACCGGCATCAAGGTCATCGACCTCATCTGCCCCTTCGCCAAGGGTGGCAAGATCGGCGTCTTCGGTGGCGCCGGCGTGGGCAAGACCGTCATCATCCAGGAGCTCATCCGCAACGTCGCCCAGGAGCACGGCGGCTACTCCGTCTTCGCCGGCGTGGGCGAACGGTCGCGTGAAGGCAACGACCTCATCGGCGAGATGACCGACTCGGGCGTCATCGAGAAGACCGTCTTCGCCTTCGGCCAGATGAACGAGCCGCCCGGTGCCCGTCTGCGCGTCGCCCTGACCGGCCTCACCATGGCCGAGTTCTTCCGCGAGGAGGGCCGCGACGTGCTCCTCTTCATCGACAACATCTTCCGCTTCACGCAGGCTGGCTCAGAGGTCTCGGCGCTGCTCGGCCGCATGCCCTCGGCGGTGGGCTACCAGCCCAACCTGGCCACCGAGATGGCGGCCCTGCAGGAGCGCATCACTTCCACCAAGCAGGGCTCCATCACCTCCTTGCAGGCCATCTATGTGCCCGCCGACGACTACACCGACCCGGCGCCGGCGACCACCTTCGGTCATCTTGACTCGACCATCCGCCTGGAGCGCTACCTGACCGAGTTGGGCATCTATCCGGCGGTGGACCCACTGACGTCGACGTCGCGTGTGCTCGACCCGCTCATCGTGGGTCAGGAGCACTACGAGACGGCACGCGAGGTGCAGCGTGTGCTGCAGCGCTACCGCGACCTGCAGGACATCATCGCCATCCTCGGCATCGACGAGCTCGGCGAGGAGGACAAGGCCCTGGTGGCACGCGCCCGTCGCCTGCAGCGCTTCATGAGCCAGCCCTTCTTCGTGGCCGCGGTCTTCACCGGCCGTGAGGGCGAGTACGTATCCATCAAGGACACCGTGACCTCCTTCAAGGACATCCTCGAGGGCAAGGCTGACGATCTGCCCGAGCAGGCGTTCTTCCTGGCCGGCACCCTCGACCAGGTCCGTGAGAACGCGGCCAAGCTGGCGGCCGCATGAGTTCGGTGACCCAGCAGCTTCCGAACACGGAGGCCTAGGCCGTGCCACTGCTGTTGGAGATCGTCACGCCCGAACGTCAGGCGTACTCGGATGAGGTCGACGCGGTCTTCTGTCCCGGGGTCGAGGGTGAGATCGGCGTGCTACCGCATCATGCGCCGCTGCTGTCCACGCTGGGGGTGGGGGAGTTGCGCATCCGCAAGGGCAGCGACGAGGAGTACTTCGCCATCGCCGGTGGTTTCGTTCAGGTGCGACCGGACAAGGTGGTGGTCATGGCGGAACTGGCCGACCTCTCCTCGGAGATCGACCTGGAAGCGGCTGAGGAGGCGCGAAGCGAGGCGGAGCGAGCCATCAAGGCCGGCTTCGACGAGCCGGCCGACCTGGCGCGCGCGCGCGCGTCGATGGAACGAGCGCTCCTGCGGATCCGCGTCGCCGAGCGCCGGCACCGCGAGGGGCCCCGCCAGCGCCGATAGCCACGATGGCCGAGACTTAGGGCGATGGCAGCGACTCGGCCCTTTCACTGGGAGTACCAGGCCCCGCCGGTGCGGCAGGAGACCATCCGCATCGCGGGTGGTGTGCCGTTGCGTGGCGAGGTATCCATCAGCGGCTCCAAGAACGCAGCACTCAAACTGCTGGCGGCCGCCACGCTGACCGGTGAGCGATGCCGCTTCACCAACGTACCCCAGATCGATGACGTCGCGCTCATGACGGAGGTCCTCAGCGATCTCGGCGTCGTCGTGGACCATCCCGAGCCGAACACCTACGAAGTCTCGGCCGGTGACGTGGACTGGCTGTTCGTGCCACTGGAAGCAGCCGCCAGGATGCGCGCCAGCTTCATCCTGCTGGGCCCGCTGCTGGCCCGGTTCGGTCGCGTCATCATCAGCAATCCCGGCGGCGACCGCATCGGTCGTCGCCCGGTCGATCTGCACGTCGAGGCCATGCAGGCGTTGGGCGCCACCATCGACTACCGCAACGGCTACTACTTCGCCCAGGCGCCGGGCCGTCTGCGCGGCGGCGATATCGTCTTCCCGCACGTCACCGTGATGGGCACTGAGAACGCCATCCTCGCCGCGACACTGGCCGACGGCCACACCACCATCCGGCCGGCGGCGCGAGAGCCGGAGATCGACGACCTCATCGGTTTCCTGCAGGTGATGGGCGCTGAGGTCGAGCGCACGGCACCAGACGTCATCGAGATCGAAGGTCGACGCCGTCTCCGAGGTGCCACGCACCACGTCGTGGCCGACCGCATCGAGGCGGGCACCTTCGCCGTCGCCGCCGCCGTCACCGGAGGCGAGATCACGCTGCGTGGTGCGCCCTCGGCGCATCTGGGCGCGTTCCTCGATGTGCTCACCGAGATCGGTGTCGCGGTCAGCGGCGCGGATGACCGCATCACCGTGCGCGCTGCCGAGCCTGGTGCTTACCGTGCCACCGACATCACCACGGCCGCCTATCCGGGCCTTGCCACCGACCTGCAACCGCCCACCGGGGTCCTGCTGACGCAGGCGCGCGGTCGTAGCACCGTCCACGAGACCATCTATGAGGATCGCCTGGAGTGGCTTACCGACCTGGCGCTCATGGGTGCGCAGGCGGAGATCCAGGATGCCCATCATGCGGTCATCAGTGGGCCTGTCCGACTGCAGGGCGCAGCCGTGGAAGTCGGTGACCTTCGCGCTGGCGCCTCGCTGATCCTGGGGGCCCTGTCGGCGGATGGCCAGTCCACCATCCGCGGTGTGCACCATGTCCGCCGCGGCTACGAGGGCATCGAGAGCAAGCTGCTCGACCTGGGCGCGAGCATCGAACCGGACCCCGGGCGCTAGGGCGGCGGGGATGAAGATCGGCATCGATCTGGGCACGGCCAACGTGCTCGTCTACGTCAAGGGCAAGGGCATCGTCATCCGCGAGCCCTCGGTGGTGGCCGTCAGCGAGAGCCACCACATCGTCGCCGTCGGCGAGGAGGCGCGCGAGATGATCGGTCGGACACCTGACAACATCTCCGCCATCCGACCCATGAAGGATGGCGTCATCGCCGACTACGTCATCACCGAGGCGATGTTGCGCTACTTCATCCGCAAGGCCGGCCGCAGCTTCACCAAGCCGGAGGTCATGGTCTGCGTGCCCTCCGGTGTCACCAGCGTCGAGAAGCGGGCCGTCCGCGACGCGGCTCTCAAAGCCGGCGCTCGGGAGGCCTACCTCATCGAGGAGCCACTGGCGGCAGCCATCGGGGCCAACGTGCCTATCTCGGGTGCCTCGGGGAACATGATCATCGACATCGGTGGTGGCACCAGCGAGATCGCCGTGGTGGCGCTGGGCGGCATCGTGGTGAGTCGCTCGCTGCGCGTTGGCGGCAACCGCTTTGACGAAGCCATCGCCAGCTACATCCGCCGCAAGTACAACCTGATGATCGGTGAGCGCACCGCGGAGGAGGTCAAGATCGCCATCGGCACGGCCCTGCCGCTGGAGCGCGAACTGACGCTCGACGTCCGGGGTCGAGACCTCGTGGCGGGACTGCCGCGGACCATCCCGCTGACCAGCTCGGAGGTCATGGAAGCCATGGAGAAGCCCCTCCAGCAGGTGGTGACGGCGGTTCGCGCGGTGCTTGAGGAGACCCCGCCGGAGTTGGCCAGTGACATCATCGACAAGGGCATGGTGATGACCGGTGGCGGGGCCTTGCTGCGCAACATGGACCGCTTGCTGACACAGGTCACGGGGGTGCCCTGCCACGTCGCGGAGAACGCCCTCAACTGTGTCGCCCTGGGCACTGGCCTCGCCATGGAGCACTTCGAGTTCTTCAAGGCATCGCTCGTGCAGAAGGTGTAGGCGTGGCCTCGCAGCGGGACGTCGCAGGGGATCCGCTCCGCGTCGACCGGTCCTTCGTCGACCTTCACGCGCACAGCTCGGCCTCGTTCGACTCGCTCTCGGACCCAAACAAGATGATCAAGAAGGCGATACGGGTCGGCCTGACGCACCTCGCGATCACCGACCACGAGCGTATCGACGGAGCCCAGCGAGCGCGCGAGCTGTCACCACCAGGACTGCAGATCATCGTGGGCGAAGAGGTGCGAACAGCCGAGGGTGACATGCTGGGGCTCTTCCTGGAGCGCGTCGTGCCGCCGGGGCTCTCGGCCGCTGAGACCGCCGCGGCCATCCGCGAGCAAGGTGGCCTGGTGGGCTTGCCGCATCCCTTCGATGGCTTCCGCAGTTCAGGCGGCAGCAAGGCCGAAGGCGGCTCCGGCGACGCCGAACAGACGCTGGAGGCCCTTGCCGCTATCGTCGACTACGTGGAAACGCACAACGCCCGCGCGTATCGTGACGCCAATCCGTTGGCCGCCGCCTTCGCTGCGCGCCACGGGCTGCCCGGAGTAGCGTCTTCGGATGCACATAGCATCACCGAGCTCGGGATCGCCTCGACCGTGCTGCCGGGCAGCTTCACCACGACCGAGGAACTGCGAGCGCTGCTGCCGCGAGCGGAACTCATCACCGGCCGCGCTTCCTACTATGTGCGGCTCTGGACACCAGTGGCCAAGCTGGTCAACCGCTTCCGTGGCAACGGCCGCATCCGCCCGGCCCCGAGAGGGGAGGGCACGTCGTGAGCGAGCAACTCTCAGGCCCTGAGGAGGCCAGGGCCGAAGAGGTGCGCGAATCGGACCGAGCCATTCCGTTCGGCTTTCGAGGCTACACCGGAAGTCGGCGATGCGGTCAAGCAGGACCCACTCCTCGAGGACGATCTCTCCGAGGGTGCCGTCCCACTCACGCAGCGGCTGCGAGATCGTCGCACGCAGGCGTCGATCATCGTCCCCGTCCTTGTGCTGCTCCTGTTCGTGCTGGCCCTGCCGGGCTTCGAGCTTGACACCCTGGTGGACTACGTGCTGGCCGCCGACCCCGCCTGGCTCGTGGCCGCCTTCGTCATCTACTACCTGGGCTTCCCTTTGCGCGGGTATCGCTGGTCCATCCTGCTGCGGGGCATCGGAGCCAAGGTCAGCATCCGCGATTCGACGGAGATCATCTTCGTCAGCTGGCTCGTCAACAGCGTCGTCCCGGCCAAGCTGGGCGAGGTCTATCGCGCCTGGCTGCTGAAGATCAACTTCCCGGTGTCGCTCTCGGCGACCTTCGGGACCATCTTCATCGAACGCATCTTCGACATCTTCGCCATCGTCATCCTGGGGTTGGGGGCGGCCTTCTGGTCCTTCCGCTCAGGCATGGATGAGATCGTCCGGACGATCATGTTCATCGGTATCGTGGTGATGATCGTGCTCGCTGCTGCGTTGCTGACGCTGCGCAACTTCGGACGCCGACTGGTCGAGCGCTTGCCGCTTCCGGTGAGGATCAAGGAACTCTACGAGCGGTTCGAAGAGGGTGTCTTCTCCGCGGATCGCCGTACCCTGCCCCTGGTAGCCGTGCTCACCGGGCTGATCTGGACCACTGAAGCCATCCGCCTGCTCTTCGTGGTGGACTCACTCGGCTTCGACATCTCGCTGGGCATCAGCGGCGCCTTCTTCGTGGCGTTGGTGGCCTCCCTGCTGACGGCTGTGCCCTTCACGCCTGCCGGCCTCGGAATCGTCGAGGCCGGGATCGTCGGTATCCTGACCGTCGTCTACCAGGCCGATCCCACCGAGGCCGCTGCCATCGCCTTGGTCGACCGCGCCATCAGCGTGCTCTCGGTCATCGTGCTCGGCTTCATCGCCTACATGCTCTCGCCCAAGACCAAGGGCCGCCCGCCGGAGTCGGTCGCCGACTCAGCCTCTGAACAGGAAACGACCACGGCCTAGCTGGGGCACAGCGCCGGGCAAGCGCAGGCAAGGCCGTGGTCGAGATGAGATCCGGTCGGCGCTGAGGCGCCGTCGATCAGTGCTGCTTGTTGGGCTCGGTCCGCGTCGGGATCGAGCGCACCGCGGCGACTGGACGCACCGGCGCATAACGGCCGGTCTGACGAACCGACAGGCGGCGCATGCGCAAAGCCAGGTAGTACTCCATGACCTGGCGGACCTGTGGCTCACTCATCAGATCGTCGGAGCGGAGTGCGTACTCGACGCGTGCGGTCGGATGTGTGCTCGAGGACGAGGTCAGACCGAAGTACTGCGGTGAATCGACATCATCACGCAGTTCGCGCAGGCCCTTGGCCAGCTTGGTGGCTGTGCCCAGGGAAGGCGTGCGGTCACCCCGTAGCAGTCGTGAGATCGTTGAATGATCTACGCCTGACTGCTGTGCCAATTGGCGTTGGGACATCTTCTTGGCCTTGAGCTGTGCTCGCAGCCACTCGTTGAAGGCCCGTGGGTTCTGGACGCTCATAGCACCCCGACAGCGTCATCGTCGACACCTGGGCTTTGGTGCCCCGGTGAGCCACCGTTCGGCGGCAGGGACCATCATCGGTGCGAGGACGCCCCGGGGAATATGGTCCATTGGTACGGGGCACTGGGTGGGGGAGTGGTCCCCTATCACCATCAGCACGGATGCCTTGGAAGGCACTCGCACGCCGCACCGGGACGCCCGCAAAGCCCACACATACGCCCACTCGCCCCGTGGTCACCCTGGGAGTCGACGCTATCCCTCGGCGGCGCTGTAGGCCCCGCCGAGGGCCGGCTCGATGAGTCCGTAGCGACCATCTCTTCGGCGGTACAGGACGGCCACTCGTTCGTTCTCGGCGTTGACAAAGATGAAGAAGGCGTGCCCCAGTTCCTCCATGCGAGTGATTGCGTCCTCCTCGAACATGGGCTCGATGGCGAAGCGCTTGACCTTCACCACGAGGGACTCGGGCTCCGCGACCTCATCCTCACCCGCCGTGGCTGGTGGCGGCGCTTCACTGGAACTGGCATAGCGCAACTGCGCGTGACGCCGTCGATCCCGCGGTCGCTGGCGGGCTTCGACGGTGCGCCGCTCGATCTTGTCGATGACCTCATCAGCCGCGACCTTGAAGGACGCCGCCGTGGCCACGCTGCGCAGTGACTGGCCGGCGGTCGAAAGCGTCACGTCGACGATGTGACTGCCGTCGACCTTGTGGTTGCCCTCCAAGCGCAACTCCACGTCCGCCTCACTGCGGTCATCGAGCATCCGCTCAAGGCGCTGCAGCTTGCGCTCGATGTAGGCCCGGTCCTTGTCCAGGACGGTCAGGTTCTTGCCTCTGATCGTGATCCGCACCGGCTGCACCTCCGCTTTTCGTCTGATTCTAGGCTTCTGCCGAGCGGCCCGCCACGTCCGAACGGCGTGTCCGTCCCCGTCCACCGGGCGCCATCTCAGCGATCTCGGGCGACCGAGATGGCCGAGACCGCCCCTGCGCCGCCGGCTTGCAGCGCAGCGGCGCAGGCCGCCAGGGTCGCTCCCGTGGTGACGATGTCATCGACCAGCAGGATCCAACGTCCTGCGATGAGTTCCCTGCTGGCAGACGGCACAGCGAACGCCCCGGAGGTGTTGCCGGCACGCTCCCGCTGGTCGAGTGAGTGCTGCGCCACCGTTCGCTGGCTTCGCTCCAGGCAGCGCCCGACCGGCAAGCCCAACTCCGACGCCATCACCCGGGCCAGCTCCTCGGCCTGGTCGAAGCCGCGCTCGCGCCGCCGCATCCGATGCACCGGCACCCAGGTGACCAGTTCGCCGCCGCATCCCGCCCGCCGCCAGCGTTCCGCCATGGCCGCCCCCAAGGGTCGGCTGAGGCGACGTTCCCCGCCGTACTTCAACGCGTGCAGGGCGGCACGCACGGGCCCGCTGTACATCGCGCACCACTCCAACTGCAGCAGGCCACGCGGCAGAGTCACCGGCATGCCCACGGGTGCGCCGGCCGGTTCTGCCAGGCGTCGCCGCAGGGGCCGACGGCAATGATCGCAGATCGGCTCACCTTCACGTCCGCAACCGGGGCAGTGTGGTGGCAGCAACAGGTCCAGCAGGAAGCGCATCCTGCCCATCGTGGCAGATGCCGCTTAACTGCTGCTCATCCGCGCCTTGGCAGTGGATCGAACGCTCAGGCAGCAGACTCCGGGGCCAGTTCGATGACGACCTCCTCGCCTTCGGTCACGCCGAAGCGAGCGAGGGTTCCCGCCGGCAGCTCGATGACGCCCTGCGCGCCACGCACCGGCAAGACGAGGCCTCGCCACGGCGGCAGATCCGGGCGTAGTCCCACCACGGTGCGTCGGCCAGCCTGGCCGGCTTCGCCCACGAACAGGGCATCGATAGGGAAGCGCATGAACATCATGTGGATGCTCGATCCCTGCAGCCAGAGACCCTCTGCGGGGTGTATCGAGGCACGTCCCATCAGGCCCCTGAAGCGCTGCCAGAACGAGTCGCCCATCACCAGTCGCTCACACACGATGGCGTCGTCAGCGGTGCGTCGGAGGCGCTGCTGTCTCATCGGGTGCCGTGGCGTGGACTCGGCAGCCTAGACGTTGGACAGGTTCAACATGATGAGGATCATGGCCGGTCCCAGGATGACGATGAACAGCGACGGGAAGATGCACCCCACCAGCGGGAAGAGCATCTTGATGGGCGCCTTCGCCGCCATCTCCTCGGCCCGCTGTCGGCGCTCGATGCGGAGCTGGTCCGACTGCACCTCCAGGACGTTGGCGATGGCCACACCAAGCTGTTCGGCCTGGATGATGGCGCCGATGAAATTGGTCAGGGCGGGCACGTTCGTGCGCGCCACCAACTCCTTCAGCGCATCACGTCGGGGCTTGCCGATGCGCACTTCCGCCAGGGCGCGGCGGAACTCGTCGGACAGTGGCCCTTGTGTCTTCTCGACCACCTTTCCCAGCGCGGCGTCGAAGCCCAGTCCGGCCTTGACCGAGATGGTCAGCAGGTCGAGCGTGTCCGGGATCGCCAGCAGGATGGCCTTCTGGCGTCCCTTGATGCGACGGGAGAGCCAGAAGTCCGGTACGAAGAATCCGATCACCAGGCCGATACCGGCTATGAACAGGCCCGATGTCGCGCCCGATCCCATGGCCACGCCGAAGAGCAGGAAGGCCAGTCCGCTGGCGACCAGGGCGGCGACCACCTTCAAGCCCATGAAGTCGATGGTACGCAAGCCTGAGGGGTAGCCGGCCTCAGCCAGGCGGCCCTCGGTGCGGCCGACACGGTCACGCGAGGTCAAGCGCGTGCCGACACCGGAGAGGCGACGCATCAGCGGCCGTAGGGTACGGTCCATGATGGGCTGTTGCAGCTCGATCTCCTCGAGGCTGGTAACGCCTTCAAGGGTGCCCAGATGGGTCAGCCGTGCCTGCACGGGGTCTGCGGTGCGAGCACCCAGCAACGACCAGACGATGAGCAAGACGCCGCCGGCAGCCAGCAACGCCATGAGGAAGGGGAGTCCCATGGCTCTAGACCTCGATGTCGACGATGCGGCGGATGATCAGGAAGCCGGTACCCATCATCACGCCGCCGATGGCGAGGATGATGACGCCGGCCGGGATGCCGAAGATACTCGGGTCACCGAACATAGGCTCCATGAAGGTGGGTGCGATGACCGAGAGGATGGCGACCAGGCCGATGGGCAGGCCGGCTACGACGTAGCCGGACATCCGCTGCTGCGCCGTCAGCGTACGGATATCGCCCTTGATGCGGATGCGCTCGCGGATGGTGAAGGCGATGGAGTCCAAGATCTCGGCGAGGTTCCCGCCAACCTGGTGCTGGATGGTGATGGCCGTGGTCATCAGTTCCAGGTCCTCGGAACGCACGCGGCGGACCATGTTGGTCAGCGCCTGTTCGAACGGCAGGCCGAGATTGACCTCACGGATGACGCGGTTGAACTCGGTCGAGACGGGCGGCTGCGTCTCGCGCACGACCAGCTCGATGGCCTGCAGGAAGGAAGCACCAGCACGCAACGCGTTGGCGACGAGCGTGATGGTATCGGCGAGATGGTCGTTGAACGACCGCAGTCGCTTGTTCTTGCGGTAGTTGACGTAGAAGCGAGGGACCCACCAGCCCAGCACGGCCGCCAGCAGGATGGCCAGCGGGTTGCTCAGGGAGGGAAGGATCGTCGCGCCCAGCAGGTACATCGCCATGGGTGCCCCGACGATGGCGCCGATCCTGATGGCGAGGTACTCCGAGGGTCGCAGCTGGAGGTCGGCGCGAGCCAGCTCGCGTGCCATGTTGGAGCCCCAGTCGCGCCGCTCCACGACGCGATCGACGCCGATGGCAGCACGGCCGCCGAACAGGCGTGCTCGCAGGGTCTTGCCCTGTTTCGGGTCGCGATCACGGTTGCGGGCCTCAGTGGCGGCGATCGCCACTTGCTCGAGGCGTTCCGTCGGTGAGACACGCCGACCGCCGAAGACGCCGAAGAACAGCAGCATGACGGCGACGGCGGCCAGGATAGCGACGAGGACGGCAGGATCCATCGTGACCTCCTAGGACCGATACCCGAAGAGGGCAGGCGGCAGGTTGATGCCCATGACCTCGAACTTCTCGGTGAACTTGGGCCGGATGCCGGTGGGTCGCAGGATGCCCTGGATCTGACCGTCGATGACACCGGTCTGCTCGAAGGTGAAGACCTCCTGCATGACGACGACGTCACCCTCCATGCCCTGCACCTCAGTGATGCTGGTAACGCGGCGCGTTCCATCCTTGAGGCGCGACTGGTGGACGATGAGGTCGACAGCCGAGGCGATCTGCTCTCTGATGGCGCGCAGTGGCAGGTCGACACCTGCCATCAGCACCATCGTCTCAAGGCGCGAGAGCATGTCGCGAGGGCTGTTGGAGTGGCCCGTGGACATGGAGCCGTCATGACCGGTGTTCATGGCCTGCAGCATGTCGAGGGCCTCCGACGAACGACACTCACCGACGACGATACGGTCGGGCCGCATGCGCAGCGAGTTGCGCACGAGCTCACGGATGGGGATGGCCCCCTTGCCCTCGATGTTGGGCGGGCGCGACTCCAAGGTGATGACGTGCTCCTGGCGAAGCTGCAGTTCGGCCGCGTCCTCGATGGTGACGATGCGCTCATCGTTGGGGATGAACGATGACAGCACATTGAGGGTCGTGGTCTTGCCCGAGCCGGTGCCGCCGGAGACGAAGACATTCAGCCGCGCCTCTACACAGGCCTTGAGGAAGTCGAACATCTCGGGCGTGGCCGTGCCGAAGCGGATGAGGTCATCGACCGTGAAGGGCGAAGCCGCGAACTTGCGGATGGTGATGACCGGCCCCACCAGGCTGAGTGGCGGGATGATGGCGTTGACGCGCGAGCCATCGGTCAGGCGGGCGTCCACCATGGGGCTCGAATTCATCCACGCGGCGCCCGATGGGGGCGATGATGCGGTCGATGATGCGCATCACGTGGTCGTCGTTCTGGAAGGCGATGTTGGTCAGTTCCAAGCGGCCGGCGCGCTCGATGTAGACCTGGCGCGGACCATTGACCATGATCTCGGTGATCGACTCGTCACGGAGGAGCGGCTCCAGCGGGCCAAGACCCACGATCTCGTCGGTGATCTGCTCGAGCATGCGCACCCGCTCGGCACGCGTGAGGGCCAGACCCTCCTCGTCGATGGCGATGCTGAAGATCTCTTCGATCTGGCGTCGCACCTCCACCTGGTTGGTGAGGTCCAGCTTGGGGTCCAGGTCGGAGATGACGCGCTGCTGGATGCGGTACTTGGTATCGCGGAACGACTCGCGCACCGGGACCTGGGAGATCACACGCGGCGGCATGGGCGGCCGTGGCAAGGCGGGCTGGCCCGGGGCTGCCCCTGAGGGCGGCATGGCTCCTGGCGGGAAGGGCCCACCAGGGATGGGGGCGGGCGCGCCCTCGCCGCCGGGCTTGGCGCTTTCGATCCGTTTCAGCAGTGACATCTCGGAATCTCCCTAGCGAGGCTGCATGACGACGTCAGCGCCGTCCGAAGAGTGACTTCTTGGCCGGCTCCTTCTCATCCTCGGCGTCGGGGGAGCCTTCACCCGAAACGAGCGCGCGTGAGATCTTGAGGACGTCTTCGCTGACCGGAGCCTGGCTGTTGCTCCAGACGAAGGGAACACCTCGGTTGAGTGCATAGACGACCGTGCGGCCATCGGAGACGACCTGGTGGTCGATCTTGCGGCCGACCGAGTTCTCGACGTCCGCGACGCGGATCTCCGAATGCCGAATCCGCCCGGTTCAGGACCAGCTTGAGCCTGTCGCCGTAGCCAAGTTGCTCGGCCACCTCCAGGAAGAGACGGATGTTCTTGATGTTGGTGATCTCCAGCGTCAGGATGGTCAGGATCACATCGGACATGTCAAGCAGCGCCAGCGACACATCGTTGAAATGCGGCCACAGGTCGACCACGGTGAAGTCGTTGGTCTCGCGGAGGCGGCCCATCATGCGTCGGATCTGGTCGACCGTGATCAGTTCGGCCATCTCCGGGCTGGGTGGCGCCAGCAGCACCTTGATGCCGGTGCTGTGGTTGATGAGCGTGGTATCGACGAGGTCCTCGTCGGTGGCTGAGGGGTCGGCGACGACATCGATGATCGACTTGTTCTTGGGGTTCAGGTTGAGCAGCACGCCCACGTCGCCGAACTGGAACGAACCGTCCACCAGGGTCACGGTCTGCCGTTGCTCGCCTGCCATGGCCACTGCCAGGTTGACCGCCAGTGTCGTCCGGCCCACACCACCCTTGGGTGCGAACAGCGTCACGATCTTGCCCTTCTTGCTGCCACTTTCGGGAGCCGGAGCACCCGGGGCGGGCATCGATCGATCCGTCCGCGTCTGGCCTTCTCGCGGATGTGGACCTGTCGGATGGATGCGGTCAGCTCGTCCGAGCTGAAGGGCTTGACGAGGAACTCGCGAGCGCCCGCCAGCATGGACCGTCGCAGGTAGTCGGCCTCGCCCTGGACGCTCATCATGATGATGGACGTGGCGGGGAAGGTGGCCGAGACCCGCTCGGTCGTGGCGATGCCATCCATACCGGGCATGTTGATGTCCATCAGCAGGATGTCCGGCTGCAGTTTGCCGGTCAACTCGACCGCCTCCTCGCCAGACGCGGCCGCGCCAACCACCTCGATATCAGATTCGAACGAGAGCAGCTTCGTCAGGTGCTCTCTGGTCTCGGCGATGTCATCGACGATGACGACGCGGATCTTTTCGCTCACGCTCGGTTCCTCATGGCCGTTGAAGGCAGGCGGCCGTGCCGGGTGCTCAAGGGTAGACCGGGAGCGCCGATTCGACCAGTGGGACGGTGCGGTTTCGTCCGGTCTGGTGCGGGCACGTGCTCGCCGGGGGTTGACAACAAGAGCAGGACTCCAACTGGTGTGACAAGTGTCACCGGAATCCTAGGCACCGTCCCCGGCTCAGGCGATATGACTATCGGGCTATAGGGTATAGGAGGCGTGTGTCGGCGCTGTTGCCGTCGTCCGGCCACATCGTGACGGTTTGTCGTGGCGGATGGCGCGAGCACCGACAGCTATGATGGCGGCCACATCCCAGCATCCAGCCCGAGGTTCCCCCATGCGCCAGATCCGACTGCGCAAGTTGCGCAGGCGATTGGGACTCGATCAGCAGCCGGCACGCACGCCCAAGCCGATGGACCCAGCCAGCATCCGCGAACGGCGCAAGGTCTTCGAGACCCTGCCCGAGTATCCCGACTGCCCGGAGGGTTGGCGTATCGGGCCGCCCGACTTCGTCATCTTCGGCGCACAGAAGTCCGGCACGACCTGGTGGTTCCGCCTGCTCGAACAGCACCCCGGCGTGATGCAGCCTGAGAACCAGCGGCCTGAGCTTCACTTCTTCGACCGCCTCTGGTCCGAGCCACTCACCGATGAGCACATCCAGACCTACCACCGCTTCTTTCCACGGCCGGAGGGCAAGCTCGTCGGAGAGAAGACACCCGAGTATCTGAGTTGCCCCTGGGCGCCGCCGATGATCAAGGCCGCCGCTCCGGATGCGCGCGGCATCATCCTGCTTCGCGACCCCGTCGAGCGCTATATCAGCGGTCTCAGCCACCAGGATCGCGGTGGTCTCGTGGATGAGCGCGACGATACCGGTGCGCTGCGGGTGTTCGGAGATCGCGTTCGCGTGGTGACCGACGCCATCGAACGAGGGATGTACGCCACGCAGATCGAGTGGCTGCTGCAGTCATATCCAGCTGAGCGGCTCCTGTTGATGCAGTACGAGGCCTGCGCGGCGGACGCCTCCGCGATGCTGGCGCGGACATTCGACTTCCTGGGCTTGCCACCGCACCAGCTGCCGCCCAAGGTGCTGGCGCGGCCCCGTAACCAGGCCAAGCTGGAGAAGGTGCCGGTGCCCGTCGAGCATGTCGAGATGCTGAAGCGCTATTACCGGCCCCAGGTCGAGCGCCTGCGCGCACTCATGCCGGACTTCGACCCGTCGCTTTGGCCGCATTTCGCGGACCCGGCCTGACGACCGAACCTGCGCGGCCTATCGCTTGATGGGTGCGACCAACTCCATCACCTGACCCTCATCCCGCATCGTCATGATCATACCCATGGCGCGGGCCCGAGTCCCGATCTCGGACACGCGTTCGGGCGGCAGGCTGCGCATGGCCCGGTCGGCCGCCTGGTCGGCGCTCCACTTCTCCTGGATCATCGCCAGCAACGCTGGTGGCGTGTCGACCGAGCGCCCGGTGGCAGCATCGCTGGATTCGCTCTGCCCCTCGGGGTTGATTCGTGGCCAGGTGCCCTCGACCGTGGCCACCAACTCATGCTCGCCCCAGTCGAGTCGCACCAGCACCGAGGGCGGGCGCAAGGTCAGGAAGCCCATGATGGCCTCGTCCACGCTGCGATAGACGACACTCTCGGTGTCCGGGTCGAGACGCTCTTCGATGCCCTGTGAATCGAAGTCGATGTTGATGCCGGAGCGCCGGGCGCGATCGCTGGTGGCGCGGCGGATGGTCGGCCCCAGGCCAAGGTCGTCCAGGACCATGGGCCGGATCTCGAAGATGAACTCCTTGGTGTTGTCGAGCGCCTGTTGGACCAGGCGGGAGAGCGCCCGGATCTCGTCACTGACCCGCGAGTCGCCCTTCTGCATGAGGCGTTCGACGATCTCTGCCTGTAGCCCGATGTTGGCGATCGATTGCGCCGGGCCGTCGTGCAACTGGCGCACGATATCGCGACGCAGGTCTTCCTGGCTACGTATCGCCATGGCCGGTTGGTCCGCTGCCCTGGCACCGCTGCCACCGGCCACAGCCAGCGCGCGCAGGCCCGGTGACGCCACCGGGGCTGGCCGCGTCGGCGCGCCACCCAGGTCGGCCAGGCTGTTGTCGATCTCCACCAACCGCTGCAGGAAGCGTGCCAGCACGCGTTGCTTGCCCTCAAGCACCTGGCGCTGCGAATCGAACAGCAACTCTCGGCGCGTCAGCGCCAACAGGCCATCGCGCACCTCGGCCAACTCATCGGGATCGGGCGAACCGCTCGTCTCGAGTGTGGCCAGGCGGGTCTCCATCTTGGATCTCCGGCCTTCGTGCCGCTCGATCTCGATGAGGACCTGCTCCATGAGCATGTCGATCTCGTTGTTCTCGCCCTCGATCCGCCGGATGTCTTCCTCGATCTCCCCACGCAGCCTGGCGATGCTGGGTCGTCCCAAGCTTGGCTTGGGCCCGGCTTGGGCCCTGTCCTCCGGCGTGTGCAGGCTGCCCTCAGGAGCCGGGCCGGACGAAGCGAGTCGTTCGCCAGCGCGCGGCGAATCACCGGAAGCGCGCGGCTGCTCCGGGATGCTCAATCCTCAGGGATCCTGATCCAGCCTTGCTTCATGGCGTACACCACGGCCTGTGTGCGGTCGTTCACCGACAGCTTGCGCAGGATCGAGCTCATGTGGTTCTTGACCGTCTGCTCGCTGATGGAGAGGGCATAGGCGACCTGCTTGTTCGTCATGCCCTTGGCGATGTTGTCCAGGATCTCGACCTCACGCGGCGACAGCGGCGCGAAGATTGGGGCCGCCTCCTGGCCATAGACCGCCAGCTCGCGGAACTCCTTGAGCACGCGGTTCGCGACCGACGGACGTGCGAAGACCTTGTCGTTGATGAGGTACTCGCCCTGGTTGACTCTGCGGATGATCGTCACCAGGTCCGCGGGGCTGATGTCCTTGAGCAGGAAGGCCGCGGCTCCGGCCTTGATCGCCTCGAAGAGCTGGTCCTCGTCCTCGGATGCCGCCAGCGCGACGATGCCGGAACTTGGTACCTCCCGCTTCACGCGCTGGGTCGTTTCGATGCCGCCTGGAGCGGGAAGCGAAAGGTCCAGCAACACGATGTCAGGCGTGTGGGCTGCGGCGGCATCGATGGCGCTGCGCGAATCCTCAGCCTCGGCCACGACATCGAAGTCGGCCTCGGCTTCGAGCGTCTGCCGCATGCCCACACGGAAGAGGGCATGGTCATCGACGAGCAGGATCTTCGATCCGTGCGTTGGGGTCTCGCCGGTCGGGGCCACCTCGGCGCCGCTCCGGTCCTGCGTACTCGCCCGGGCTCATTCCATACTCCTCTCCCTGGGGTGAGGCACGAACCAGTGCGTCGTGCCCGCAGCCACCTGGCTGACGATGTCCGCCGGCGCGCACTCGGGGCGCACCCGCACGCATGCCTGCTCTGTCCTGCTTCGTTGCTTCCGCAGGTGCGGGGTCCCGGCATCCATGTGGCTCGGAGTATAGGCGTTGCCGCGGGCCCTCCCGGCGTCGACTTTCACGATGCGGCACACTCCCGACCCAGCCTGAAGAGCCAGGCCTCGCCGCTCCCTGCCGCCAGCGGCTCAGGGTCGGCGGTGAGACAGCCGCGGGCCGAGGCATCGAGCAGCGCCTGAGGAAAGCGTCCGCGTTCGTCGACGACGACGACCCAGGGGGCTGCGAAGACCTGGCTCAACTCGACGACCGAAGTGAGTCCCTCGTCAGGTAGCGCGATCGCGTACCGCCCCAGGGCACCGGCCAGCCACATGGGGTGGTCGGTGATGATGGTGTCGGGCACGTCCTGTCCGGTGGCCTCTGCGCTTGCCTGCAGCGATGTCGCCAGGTCCGCGTATCGGTCCTGGGTCTGGCGCGACTGTGCTCCGTAGAGCGAGACGCTCAAGACCGTGATCAGTCCGGCCGTGACGACCAGGGCGATGGGCGCCACGATGACATTGGGTTTCTCCCAGGCTCGCGCCGCCGAGATCCTGGCCAGCAAGGCGTCGCCACCCAGTGCGGCCATGACGCCCAGCGCCACCAGCAGTGGCCCTGACGCGTGCATGAACGTGCCCCACAACGTGGCCACCGGGAACAGCACCATCGTGCTGACGAAGGTGAAGGCACCGCTCAGCAGAAGTGCGGCCAAGGCGGTGGGTCGGCGTAGCGCCGCCGCGCGCCACATGCCGAGCAGCGCGATGACACCGGCCAGGCCCACCGGGAAGGCTGGCAGGACGATGACGTTGAGAAGACCGTCCCATGCCGCTGACAGAGGGTTCCAGAGAACGGTGCCGAGGCCTTGTGCCAGGTACGTTGCCGCCTCCGGACGATCGCGGAAGGCAAAGATGTCCTCGTTGTCCACGAGGAACATGTTCTCGATGGCCTGGCCAGGAAAGGGGCTGCCGAACTCGATCGTGTTGCGCAGCAACCACGGCAGCACGGTGATGAAGCCACCCACGATGATCGGCCATAGGCGTCCGAAGGCCTGCCGCCATCGGGTACCCGGCGTCCACCGACGTGACCTCCAGCCCATCATCAGGAGCACCGTAAGGCCCAGCCAGATGGTCTCCTGGCGCGAAAGATAGGCGAGGCCCAAGGTGATCCCGAGGGCGAGACCCGCCACGATCCCTGGTTGGCCGGCGGCCCCGCTTCGGCCTTCGCCGGGGCCCACCACACGCGGCACCAGCAGCGCGCTCAGCAGCACGAAGACGGTGAACGGCGTGTACGAGTCGGGTACCACCGATCCCAGCACCAGTGGCGCCAGGACCGCGGCCAGCAGGCCGGAGGTGATCGCCACGGCTCGTCCTCGGCGAGCGTCGAGTCCTTGTGCCCCCGCCGCCTCGCTTCCGACCGCCCAGGCCAGGGGCGCCACGGCGGCGCCCAGGACCGCACCACCGACTTGCGCGGCCCAGAAGGTCGATCCCAGCACGGACACCGCGGCCGCGGACACGAACGTACTCATGGGCAACCAGAGCTCGAAGGCGGGCTTTGGCACCTGAAGGGGAGCGGTGGCATAGCTCCACACGCCATCACTGACCAGGCCGTGGCCGGCCACGAGGTTCTGGGCCACATCCACGTAGTAGGCACTGGGCTCGGTGGCCGGGAACGGGATCTCGCCGGCCGCGATGAGGCGGATGGCCAAGGCCACCAGATAGAGGGCGACCGGGATGATGATGCTCATCCGTCGCACCGTGTGTCGGTCCCCGAGAGGCACACCGCATAGAGCGCGGCTCTGGGCAAGGGGTCGGCTGGTGTGGTCTCGTCGCCTTCGGGCGGAAGCGGCGGCACGACGACCAGCGGCGCCGACAGCCAGTCGGGCTGGACCTCACCCCGTAGCAGCGGCTCCAGTCCGCTCGTGATGTGGGCGCCCTCGAGTGCCAGCCAGCGTACGTCGTACCGGGCTAATGCCTGCTCCACGGTAGCGAGTGGATCATCCGGCGTCACCACGCCGGCCCAGTCGCCGTAGTACTGGTATGCGCCGGCGTCGGGACTCATGACGACATCGCCGGGCTCAGCCTTTGCCGAGAGCATCGCGAGGACTGCGGTCCGACCATCGCGCTCGCGCTTCCAGGCACCGACCGTCGACATGGTCGCGAAGACCGACGCCACACCCATCACGCCGACCAGCATGAGACTGAAGTTTCGGCTGGCGCGCGGCGCGTCCCATGATGGGCGATGCGAAGCGATCCAGCCGACGGTCGTGGCGACACCCAGCATCACCAGCAGGTAAGCGTGTGGCAGCAGCGCCACCGCGGAATGGATGAAGGTGCCATACGGCACGTGGACCGCCGACACGACGGCGGTGAACAGGAACAGGACCAGGGTGTAGACGAACCACGGCGTGAACGCCCGCCGGTGGCGACCGACCCAAGAGCCGATGAGCAGGAACGGCAGCAGTATCAGCAGCAGCGGCATCGCGACGAAGATCAGCGCGGCATCCCACAACCCGGTCAAGCGGCTCTGGAGGAGCGCTCCGGCGCCCTGGGCGAGGAATGAGGCCAGCGTGGTCTCGGTGGTGACGCTGTAGAGCTCGCGATACGTGCCGATGA
Organism: uncultured Chloroflexia bacterium; assembly: GCA_963778955.1. Taxonomy (GTDB): domain Bacteria; phylum Chloroflexota; class Limnocylindria; order Limnocylindrales; family CSP1-4; genus JAFMJV01. Next base: position 538,580 of record CAVZWI010000001.1, on the reverse strand, counting down.
AGAGGACGCGTCCACCGGCTGAGGAAGGTGAGATGGAGCCGAACACCTCCAACTGCCGCAGGAGCCAGGGGGCGGTGACGAGGAGGAAGCCACCAGCGCAGAGCAGGGCGGGCCACCAGCCGATCCGAGAGCCCCGGGGTCGCCGCATCATGTCGTACAGGAAGGCCAGCGCGAAGGGCACGCCCAGCAGCACACCATCATTGCGGGAGAGGAACGCCAGACCGACCACGACCCCGCCCAGCGCGTAGGAGCGACGGTCGCCGCGCAGCCCGCGTCCGCACAACCACAGTGCCAACGCGCCCAGGAACATGAAGATGGCGAAATTGTCAGGCTGTCCCAGAAACGGCGACACGCCGGCCGGCATCGCCACCAGCAGCCCAGCCGCGGCTGATTGCCACGAGGGCATGCCGGCATCGCGCCCGATGAACCACGTCAACGGCGCCACGGCGGCTGCGGCAAGCCAGAACGGCAGGCCGGAGGCCACACTGGTCGGTCCCAGCAGCCAGATGAACGGCACTTGCACCAGCGCGGCCAGTGGCATCCAGTGGGCGTTCGAAGGAATCGGCAAGACGCCCACATCCGGGAGTACGCCGCCGACCTCGATGAAGTTCCAGATGTAGTCGACCGAAAAGCCGCCGCCAGCCGCGAGTTCCCGTGCCAGGTTGGCGTAGTAGTAGGCGTCGGGATAGGCAGGTTCGGCGAAGAGCGCCGCGGTAAGCATGCGCGCACCAAGAGCGACCGCGAAGAGCAGGATGGGGACCGCCATGTCGGTGACACACTGCCACGGACCGCGTCACTCCCCGGTAGTACGAAAGGGCCAGGCCCCGGGGGTCATGCTGTTGGAGACAGGTGCCCTGCGGTGCATTCACGATGGGACCAAGGAGCCATCTGCCGAGACGCACGTGCCCGCTAGCCTCTCATGGTGACATCTGGCGACCCGGGACATGCCCACCTGACCATCGTGCTGCCGGCGTTCAACGAGGCTGAGCGTATCGAGCCGGCACTCGACGAGCTATTCGGCTGGCTCCATCGGGGTGGTCGACCCCGTAGCGGCGGCCGTTCGTCCGATGAGGTCGGCACGTGGGAGGTGCTCGTCGTCGACGATGGCTCGGAGGACGAGACGGCCGACATCGTGGAGGATCGCCCAGAGGCTCGGTCCGGACCCGATGGCTCGTCGGCGCGGCTGCGGGTCCTCCGACGCCGACACGCCGGCAAGGGTGCCGCGGTCACGGCCGGCATCCTGGCCGCGCAAGGTGACCTGGTCATCTTCGCCGATGCCGACATGGCCACTCCTCCCGACCAGATCCCCCTGTTGGTGCAGGCGCTGCGGACCGCCGACGTCGCGCTTGGTAGCCGCATCCAGCCCGACGGCTCCGATCGACGGGCCAGCCAGCCCGCGTATCGGCGCTCCCTGGGCCGGCTTTACCGGTGGCTGGCAGGGCTGTGGGTCACGGGCGACGTGCCTGACACCCAGTGTGGCTTCAAGGGCTTCAGGCAAGCCGCCGGTCATGACATCTTCGGTCGCCTCAGGACGGACGGCATCGTCTTTGATGCGGAAGTCATATTCCTGGCCCGCCGCCTCGGCTACCGCCTCGCCATCGTGCCGGTCATGTGGTATGACATCCATGGCTCGCGCATGCGGGTGCGACCACGCCTGGCGCTGAGCGTGCTGTGGGACCTCTTCCGTATCCCCATCATCCACCGCAGCGTGGCATCGTCTCGTACCGCCAGAAGGCCGGACGACAGCGTCTGATCAGTCGCCCCGCTCCGGGGCCTTGGCACTGGCTACCCTCGGACGACGCCCCAATAGCGTTCAGCCGCCCCGGTCCGCACGCCACCGGCATCGGCGACACGCGCGGCGTAGCCGGCCACGGCGTCGAACATGCCCTGCTCGCCGTCGAACAGCCTCTGGACCTGTCCGGCATACATCTTCAGGCCGGCGTTCTTGCGCTCCAGTTGGTCGCTGATGTCGGCGTAGCGCGCCTCGAGCCCCATGCCCGGGGGCATATCGATGTCCTGGCCGGCCAGATCGGCAAGTCCGGAGAAGCCGCCCCACCAGGCGTACGGGAAGTCCTCGTAGAACGAGAGCCGCCCGGCCATGTCGGGCGCCGGCATCACCCAGGCGGGAGCGTCCGCCAGCATCTCCAGGCCGGCATCGCGGCACAGCCGGTGATCGACGTGGCCACCGACGCCCAACGGGAAATAGACCTGCTGTGGTTCCAGTCGCAGCGATCTCGCGGCGCAGGATGTCGGTCGGCGGTTCGTCATCGAGAGATGGGGGCCCCAGGAGCGCGTCATCGCCGTCGTAGCCACGATGGGTGGCGTCCGGCAGGTCGAGATCGACGATGGCCGCTTCGACGAAGTAGGCCCAACGCTCATCTTCCGCTTTGCGCAGGGTCGTCGCGTCGGCGCTGGCCAGGTCATATGACCGCAGAGTGCCATAGCTGGCCACGTCGTCGGCCAGTCGTCGCTCCTCATGCGCGTCGTTGGTGACGTTGGCACTGCGAGACCAGGCGGCCCGCTGCCAGAACTGGCGAGCCTGTGTGTTGGCGCGATCCTGGGTCGCCTCGATGCGTCCTGGATCAGCCTGCCAGGGGGCGCCCGAGCCGGTCGTCGTGGCGACCGGGTACTCGGCAGCGATGTTCCCGCGGTTGAACGCTTGCGTGTTCGGCGCCAGGGCCTTGGTGCCGAAGCCAAGCGCTTGGCGCTGCCTGTCCTCGTCGTGGGACCCGGCTCTGGGCCCGCCGGAATAGACGGTCAGGATGGTGACGGACTGGCCGAGTTCTCGAAGGCTGGCCACGAGGCCGCCACACGAGAGCGCGACATCGTCTGGGTGGGGGGCAACGAAGACGTGTGTCATCGCGGGCGAGGATAGCACCGGCCCGGCGGGCCGATCAGTCAGGCTGGCCGTAGGTGCCCAGCAGTGGTACGAAGACGCAGCCGTCAGCGACCGTCGTGTCCGTACGCCGGCCAGTTCGATGCACCACCGTGAGGCGCTGTGACCGGCGCGATCCGACCGGCACCACCAAGCGGGCTCCGTCAGCCAGTTGGTCGATCAGTGGCCCGGGCACCCCTGGGCTGGCCGCGGCCACGACGATGCCGGCGTAGGGTGCGGCCAGAGGATAGCCGGCACCTCCATCACCGACGATCACCGCGACCTCGTAGCCGAGGCGCGCCAGGCGTTCACGTGCGGCCGCGGCCAGATCCGGGTCACGCTCGATCGAGATCGACCCGGGCGCCCGTCTGCGCCAGCACCGCCGCCTGGTAGCCCGAGCCGGTCCCGACATCAAGGATGGACGGAGGCGCGTCGTTCCAGGGCCAGCCCTGGGCGGTTAGCTCGAGGAGGGCTGTCATGCGGCCCACGATGTATGGCTGCGAGATGGTCTGTCCATGTCCGATGGGCATGGCGCCGTCTGCGTACGCGTCGCCGATCTGCTCCTCCGGAACGAAGGCCTCCCGGGGCACGATCGCCATGGCGCTGAGTGCCGCGGGGTCGTGGATGCCACGTGCCTCCAGTTGGTCGCGGACCATGGCCATGCGCTCGGCCGCGAAGGGGTCGGACGAAGGCGGCCCGACAGGCTTCCCGTTCACCCCATGGCGTCAGCTACCTGGGCTGGTGGCGGGTTCCTGGCTGACTCCCGGCGCCACGGACGCGTCTGGCTGGGCCGTCAGTTCGAGCGTCGGCATGCTGGTGGGCTCAGGCTTGGTGGTCGGCTTTGCGGTGGCCTCGGGACTGGGCGCCACCGTGGCAGGCGGTGCGGCGGTGGCTACGGGCGACACGCTTGGTGCGGCAGTCAGCCCCGGCTCCATGGAAGCGCTGGGCGTGGCCTCCGGCGACGAGGTCGCGACACTGGAGTCGCTTGAGTCGAGCAGGCCACCGAGCAGGCCGCCCGAGCCGAGGAGGATCGCCCAGGCAAAGATGAGCGCGAACACCGCCGCGATGAGGACGATCCACCACTTGCTCACCGGATCGTCGAAGTAGGGCAGTTCGTCGGGGCTCTCGGGTCCCTTGCCCGCCGGCTTCGACGAACTCTTCACGGCGGGGTTCGTCGAGCCTTCCGCCGCCGTCCTGGACGGACTCGCCGATGATGCTGGCGTGGCCGCCTCAGGCGTAGTTGCCTCGACCCCCTCGGTCTCCGTGACTGGTGGATCGTCGGTGATGGCGTCTTTCGGTTCGTGCTGGTCGGTCATGCGGCAGAGCTCTCCCTCGTCCTTGCGTTGTGACGATTATCGCGGGCTCAGGCCGCTCTTGCCTGCGCGACGCGTCGGCCTCATTCGAAGGCCCAGTCCACCTGTCTAAGCGTCGCGCACGGCCGGCAGCCAGGCCGCGACGACAGCAGAGATCACCGTGAGGACACCGGTGGCGGCGATGATCAAGCCAGCATCCACACGATCCGCTAGTCCGGCGCTTACGGCCATCGCCCCGGACAGCGCACCCATCACGATGCTGGAGCGGATGGCCACGACTCGCCCCATCATGCCCGCCGGTGTGCGTTCGGCGAACAGCGTCTGACTCGGGATGACATAGACGAGGTTGAAGATGCCGATCACCACAGCCGCGGTGACCGCGAGCAACTCATTGGAGGTCAGACCCAGCACGATGGTCGCGAGGCCCATCACGGCAAACCCGGTGATGACCAGCCAACCCTTGCGAAGTCGCGCTCCGATAGCACCGACGATGAACCCACCGACGAGGTTCCCGACACCGATCGCCGCCTCCAGGAGGGCGTAGTTCTCGGGATAGGGGACCACGTCGCCATCGAGCGACCGTTGGGCATACACGACCATCAATGCCAGCGTGGCACCGACCGAAAGCTGCGCCATCACGCTCACCATCGTGTTCTGGAAGAGGGCCGTGTCGCCTCGTAGAAAGTGCCATCCCTCGCGCAACTCCGCGACGAAGGCCGCCATCGCTCCACTGACACGGGTCGCCGCCCCCCGTGCCACAGGGGGATCACGAGTCCGGCAAGCAGCACCGCGCTGACGATGTAGGTGGCCGCGTCGATCCAGAACGCCAGCGCCAGGTTGGCGCCCACCATGGCCACGAACACCCCGGCCAGGGGGTAGCCAGCGATGTCGGCGACCGTCTCCCCGGTCCACATCGCGCCGTTGGCGGGAGTCAGGTCCTCGCGCGGCACGATACGCGGGACGATGGCGGCCTTGGCTGGACGGAAGAACAGGCTGATGGTGGTGATGAGAAAGACGGCTGGGTAGATGAGCCAGATGTGCACCTCAGCCAGGAACGGCAGCGTCACCACCAGTGCGGCGCGCAACAGGTCGGTGGCGACCATCACACGCTTCTGGTCCCAGCGATCGACGAAGGTGCCGGCGATCGGCCCGAGTACCAGATTGGGCAAGGTCGCGGCCAGGAAAACCAGCCCGGTTTGCATCGCCGAGCCGGTAACGGCCAGGACCATCACGCCCAATGCGATCTGGTGCAACCGGTCCCCGAACAGACTGATCGTCCCTGCCAGCCAGAAGGCGGAGAAGCGTGGGTCGCGTGCCAACCGCGCATAGGGGTGCTCGCGGATCCGTTGTCCGACGCCCGGGACAGCAGTGGCCGACCCTGCCGGTGGCGTCCCGAACGTGGCTCCGGGCCGTGTCGAACTGAGCCCCGGACCCATACCCGAGCCGATGACGACCGGTCGGTCCAGGCCAGCACGAGTCGGCGTTGGATCTCCGCTTGACTCTGTCCGTGCCTTGGCGCTCCACATCGAGACCACGCCGCTGTCGGGATCGGACGAACCGCGCGCGACAGCCGAGAACAGGAACCAGGCGATGCCCGCCGCGAGCAGCACATCACCGAGGCTGATGACATTGGTCAGGAGCGGGATGCCGATGGGCAGCACATCGCCGAGCGGACCTCCGGCCAGCAGGAAATCCCAGCCGAGGTCGGTCGGAAGCGGTGTGTTGAAGGCGGTCGAGAGGTCATCGACGCTGAGCCCGACCAACTCCACGGCTGGCAGATACACCGGCATGTAGCCGCCGTTGAGAACCACGGCGAGTCCGTTGGCAGAAACTCCGACCATCGCCAGCAGGAGTCCTGGCTGCGAACGGTTGAGCCACAAAGCGACGACCACCAGGCCGAACGACAGTGCGAACAGCGGCAGGCGCAGCTGCTCCACGACGTCGACGCCATCGTCGATGAGCCGCTGCGTCACGACGCGCAGCAACAGGCCCGCGATGATGAGGGCGCCAAAGCGAAGGCGGGCCGACATGAGGTTGCTCAGCCGCCCACCCGCTACCAGACCGGCAAGGACGCCCAGGATGACTGCGACCAGCAGCATCAGTGGTGGTTCGGGTGTGGTCGAGCGCGCGCCGTCGCGCGCGCTCGGGTTTGCGCGGTCCGACCCCTCATAGGTTGGGAGGGCTCCGTCTAGGTTTCGGCCGAAGCAGAACTCGTCGGCAGCGCGCCCTTGGCTCGCGATGCCGCGACCTGGCCCAGCGTCGGCACCGGCGCGAGCGGCTGTTCCAGCTCACCTGGTTCGTCCTGGTCTGGCATCGTCTGCATCGCCGTCCTGGTCCGCGCGAATGCCTTGACCACGTTGGGATCGAACTGGATGCCCGCGTAGCGGTCCAGCTCCGCGATCGCCTCGGCCGTGCTCAAGGGGATAGGGCGATAGGGGCGTGAGGCAGTCATGGCCTCGAACGCGTCGGCGACATGTAGAACGCGCGCCAGCAGCGGGATCTCCTCACCGATCAGACGGTCAGGATACCCGGAGCCGTTGTACCACTCGTGGTGGTGCCGGATGAGTGGGCGCTCAGCGGCCAGTCGGTCGACGTCCTTGAGGATCTCCTCGCCCTTGGCTGGATGCTCGTTCATCAGCATCCGTTCCTCGCGTGTCAACTTCTCTGGTTTCAGCAGCACGGCGTCCCGGATGCCGATCTTGCCGATGTCGTGCAGGAGACCGGCCCATTCGAGCTGCTCCAACTCGGTCTCACTCAAGTTCATGGCCTGGCCGATCTCGACTGCGATACCGGACACGTGCTCGGAGTGCTTCTTCGTGCTGGGATCTCGAGCATCGATGGCGGACGCGAGTGCTCGTACGGTCTGGGTGAACATCTCTCGAATGTCCACCACCACCTTGAACGCCGCTCGAGTCGTGTACAGCGGCACCGCGAACACGAGCGCCACGAATGGGCCTACGACTCCGAATGCCAGCGCCATCAGCCACGCCATCGGCGTCAGTCCGATCAGCGTCAACCCGAATGTGCGGAAATCTGACCTGACCACCACCAGTAGCCGACGGTCTTCCCGCAGGGCGACAGCCAGGGAGGACATTGCAGTCCCGACAAGCACATAGACGACGCCCGACGCTACGCCTCCAATCAGACTCGGATAGACACCCGTCAGATGCCGTCCTACCGGAAATTGGTCTGCCACGAGGAGATAGACCGCACCTGATGCCACGGCGGCGAAGACTGGGAATGAGTGGTTGTAGACGACGCCATACCAAGGGACGTGTCCACGGAACTCGCGCCACTCAAGCGTTCCAACGATAGCTACCAGAGCGGCAGCTAGGGGCCCTCCGAGAATGCCCGCCGCGATAATCGGGGCCGCCGCGACACTCACGACGTTTCCTCGTGGGACATGTACCGGTGACGCCGACGCTACGAGTGCCACCCCGATCCAGAACAGGAGGGTCGCGTAACTCCAAGTTGACCAATCCCGAATATCAAGTGGGAGCAAGGGCCAACATCGGGGGGGAACAGATGCCAAGTCACCGCGAGCAGCGCGATAGCCGCCGCTGGGACGGCTACCAGAACAATCCGAAGGCTCGATGACAAGACGCGCTACTCCTGAATGCCAACAGGGAGAATGCCAGTATCACGACTGATACGGTGTACTCCCCATCCAACATTCGTACTGGGAGCGCGCTAGGCCCTTCAGATTGGTCTTATGCCCGCGCTGCCCGCGATGATTAGGGTCGCGATGAGGGTCGATAGCAGCGTGAGCCTCGACAGCATAGTGCGAGGCATCTGAACTACCAGGGCTTGACGTGATTGACTGGATTCATTTCATACCCCTTCTTGCCCCGCAAGGCTTTAGCCACAGCGGGATCGATTGGGGAGCGCCACGGTCCCCCAACTTCGAAGGTCCCCTCTCTCGAGCCCCCCGAAGTGGTGCAAGGTGCACGCTCCTTGGTCGCAATCAGCCAGTTGACTGATCACGACGCACACTAGGCACGGGGTTGTCTGGGCCCTATAAGTACTAGTACGTAGGGTTACTCATTCATGGCCGGGTGGTCTCCTGGTCAACTCCTCGTATGGTCGCGCAGGAACGCCAAGGTCACGCTCATGAGCTGCGGCCATGCTGCGGTAGTGAGCCTGAGCGGCGTCAGCAGCGCCGATGGCTGCCAAACACGAGACGAGCGTTGAACGCAGATCCAGCGCGGTCGGATCCAGAGTCACAACTGGCGTAAGCACGTCGACGACCTCCGGATACCGTCCCTCAACGATTAGTGCCCGGGACGTCGCGTGCGCGAGATGCAAGTACGCTCCATGGAGTTGGACTCTCCAGTCCTCAGTCCATTCCTCGTACTCGAACTCCGGGGCAAATCCACCCTTGTACAGCCGCAAGAGTTCGGGGCCGCGTTTGAGGGTTGCTCCGGAAGCGAGGATGTCAGCCGCCTGTCGCGCAAAGGCCACACTATCGATTTGGAATAGTTCCTGATCCAGGAAGACCAACTCTGACTCAACGCGCACGTAGTCCGCCGTCGAGCCATCTTCGTACCACGGCTCGATGTCCCTGCGGAGGAAGAAGATCGTCTGGTGGAGGCTGTTCGAGGCTGACTTCGGGTTCTGATCTGGCCATAGAGCCTCCATCACCTGCTCTCTTGCCGCGGCTAGGCCTGGCCGGGTAACCAAGTAGAGAAGCAGGGCTGCCGACTTGCGCCGTGTCTCCGTGATGGTCACGAGGCGACTACCTACCTCATAGCTCGTGAGTCCGAGGTCATGAACGCGGACCGTTGGGCTGACACGACGTATGAGTTGTGACGCCAAGCCTCGGCGTTTGCTCTTGCCTTCGCAGGCGCGGTCGAACTCCCGGAGAATTGCGGCATCGGTAGCCGATCCGAACCGCGCTACCAGCGATGCTGCGGCACTCGCATCCTCACTGCGCTCGTCTTGGACTTGACGCCGCAGCGCGGCAATCCATCGGGCCGGCTCGCGCAGAATCGAGCGTTCAAGGGCATCGGGGATTGGGACGAGGGAGCCAATTGTGGTTGCGATGGCGTCCGCCAACTCGAGGACGGCCAACGCCGACTCCTCTTCTGCGGCTGCAATCAAGTGCGCTAGGCCGTCGGGATCACGATTGACGACTGCTTCCAGAATCCGTGCGCGTGCTTCCCATCTCCAAGCATTCTGAACCGAGGCTGCGTCTAGGGCGAGACGAACGTAGATCTTCGGCGTTGGGTGCCCTGCGCACCACCGCCACAGTCGCGTTAACCAGCGCGATCCGAGACAGTGCATCGATGCCAGCTGATTGAAGTCGCTGAAGGTCGACTAGGGTCGCTTCAGCCGCCGACAAGTGGCCCTCGCACAATTGCAGCGCAATCGTCGCGTACTGCCCCTGGGCGCGCGACCCAAGCTCGCGAGACCACGGAGCGTCTCGTCGTTCGAACCGGGCCAGCAGCGAGTGGGCTTGGCTGTTTCGGCCACACACGGCGTGGAGATAGGCTGCATCTGCAATCGCGTCTGCCGTGGCTCCTGGTTCACTGGCGATAGCGGACGATGCTCGCAACCCCTCTTCAAGGTCCCCCATCTCTGCGGCCGCGACAGCAGCAATCGTTCGCGTTGATGCCGCAATGCCCGTGCCATCGTCGGTCCGTTCAAGATGTGGCCAGTGAGTCGCGGGCTAGGGCCTGAGCTTGTCGATATCTCGCCAATGGCGAATTCGGCATAGGCAAGGTTGTGCAGAGTTACGCCCGCGAAGTAGTGGAGGCCAGCCCGGCGTTGGTCGACGGCAAGCCGGCGGAGCATATGGACAGCGTCGGTGATGCACCCGCCTGCGCTTGCATCCAGGATCTGACGCCAGGAGACGGCAACCTCGTGGAGTGGCGAGGGCACGTGATCGTCGGCCGCGATCGCTTCGACTTCCTCAGAGACTCTGGCGCCGTCTCCGTTCATATGGTGGATGGCGGCACACGTGAGGCCGACCAGCCCGCGTTCCTCTGGCGACAGGGTCCGTCGGTCGACGTTCGAAAGGAGCTCGAATGCGTCGTCCGCACGTCCATCGCTCACCAGCGCCCTGGCTTGGATCACTTTGACCGCAACCGGAGGTGGCGTGCCCGGCATCAGTTCCACCACCTCGACCGCCGCCCCCCAGGCCCCCGTACCCAACGCCTCACTGGCGGCCGAACTCAGGACTCGGTAGCCATCCTCCGGCATCCCTGCCAGGGCAAAGTGCTTCGCCGAGACCTGCCAGTCCGAGGATTCAGCTGCCGCTGCGATGGCGCCATGCATGGCCAGGATTCGCCGATCCAGAGACTGACCCGGCGAGTTGGGCTTGGAGGAAGTCTCGGAAGAGTGGATGGATGCGTCGGCCGCTGGTCGCTGAGTTGCTCCTGTTCCCAAGCAGTCCGAGGGCCTCGGCGTCATCGAGCGCGGCATCGACGGTCTCCGCCTCTGGCCCGTCATTCGATTCCGACAACGCCGCCCGGACCAAGTCTGGCTGGACTCGATCGATCATGGACGCGTGCATCAGGACGCGCTGTGTTTCTGGTGACAGGCGGGTCAGGACCTCCTCGGCGAGGAAGTCATAGATGGGCGCACTCGCGCCGCTCAGCGCCCGGATGAAGCTCGCCACCTCGCTTGGCTGGGTCTGGGCGATCGCTGCTGCGACCAACTGCAGGCTCGCAGCCCAACCCTCGGTCCTCTCTGCCACCACACTGCAGGTGGCATCGTCCAACGGCTGCCCATAGGTCACCGCGAACAGTTCCTCGATCTCCGGGCGGCTGAAGCGCATGTCGTCGGTATTCAGTTCGGCGACACGGCCCTGGGCGATCAGGCGACCGAGTGTGAGGTTGGGTTTGCCTCGGCCTCCAAGGATGAAGTACATCTGATCGGGTGCCCGCTCCAACATGCGGCTCAGGATCATGCGTACGTCACCAGATCCTTCGACGTATTGGTAGTCGTCCAGGATCACGGCGATGCGCCCCGCCTCGACCGAGCCGAGGTCCGCCAGGAACTGGGCCAGCACGACCTCCCTCGAGGGTCCCATCGCAGCCACGTTTCGAAGCAGCGCTTCGGTGGCTGACCCGAAGCCCGGAGTGACCTCACGGAGGGCGGCCACCATGTGACTCAGGAAGGTGATCCAATCGCCATCCGACGTCTCCATCCGATACCACGCGCAGCGGTCGAGTGTCTGGAGTGCGAAGTCATTGAGCAGCGTGGACTTGCCGTAGCCCGCCTCCGCCGTGATGAGGATCAATCGCGCCGCGGCGTGGCGGCCGAACCAGTCGACGAGCCTTGGGCGACTGAGCACCGAGCGTACTGGGACCGCTGGGCTGATCTTGCTGGCGATGATCGCAAGCCCAGATGGATGCGCGCGGGCGTTTCCTCCGGTTGCGGAGCTGCGATCGTTGTGCTCGAAGGTCACCTGTGTTGCGGCCATCGACGCATCATCAGGAGGCGCTCTCACTTCACGCTTAACGTGGTGTGGATAAGTCCGGTCAAGTGCCCTCGTACTCGAAGAAGATCTTCAACTCGACCTCGAAATCAGCGATCCGTCCGTCATCGACTCGAGCGGTATGCCTGACGACCTCCACACGGCGGATGTTTCGCACCGTGTGCGATGCTCTCGACACAGCGTCGGCGGCGGCCGCGCTCCATGACTCGGGGCTGCTGCCGACCATCTCGCGGATGATGATGACGCCCATCGGTCTCCTCTTCGTCGCCTCGTCTGACCGTCAAGAGTGTAGAGGCCTAACCGTACGCACTCTCAGCGTAGCGATCCTCCTCAGCGTAGGACACGAACCGGGTCTGCCGCTTCTTGAACCACAACTTGGTCTCGCCGGTAGGACCGTTTCGATGCTTGGCGAGCCTGAGGTTGATGATCTCGCCGTCCTGTTCATGGTCGTCCGTGCTGCGTTCCTTTTCACGCCAGAGGAACATCACCATATCCGCGTCCTGTTCGAGTGCGCCAGATTCCCGTAGGTCCGAAAGGCGGGGCTCTCCCTTTTCGCCGCGGTTCTCCGTCTGTCGTGACAATTGCGAGAGGGCGACCAGGGGCACCTGCAGTTCGCGCGCCAGCGCTTTGAGGCTGCGTGAGATCTCGCTGACTTCCTGGACGCGGTTGGCATCCCGAGAGCTGACGCTCGACTGCATCAACTGCAGGTAGTCCACGAGGATCAGGTCCAGCCCGGATTCTGCTTGCAGCCTGCGTGCTTTGGTCCGCAGTTCCATGGCGCTGATGTTGGGAGTGTCATCGATGAAGATGGGCGCCTCCGCCAGTTTGTTCATGGCCGGCGCCAGCCGTGTGAAGTCCATCTCCTCGAGGAAGCCGGTCCTCAGGCGTTGTGAATCGATGTTGGCGACCGACGAGAGCAGGCGCAGCACCAACTGCTCCTTGCTCATCTCAAGGCTGAAGATGCCCACCACTTTGCCCTCGTTCACCGCGGCATGTTCGGCGAAATTCAGGGCCAGGCTGGTCTTGCCGATGGACGGTCTGGCGGCGACCAGCACCAGATCGGACTTCTGCAGGCCGGTCGTCAGCGTGTCAAGGTCGGCGAAACCGGTGCGGATGCCACTGATCTCACCCTTGTGCTGGTGCAGGTAGTCGAGGCGGTCGTAGGCGCTGTGCAAGAGGGACTTCAGCGGTGCGAAGCCTGATTCGACCCGCTTCTCACTGACCGCGAAGAGTTCTGACTCGGCACGGTCGATGACCTCGCCGATGTCGCCGTCCTCCTGATAGCCCAGGCCAGCGATCTTGCCAGCCGCGCTGATCAGGTTGCGGAGCACGCTCTTGCGCTCGACGATGCGCGCGTAGTGGACCGCATTCACGGCCGTTGGCGTCAGGTTGATGAGGCTGGTCAGATAGGCTGAGCCACCGATCTCATCAAGGCGGCCCTGTCGCTCCAGCACTTCGCTGACCGTCACGATATCGACCGGCTCTCTTCGCTCGTACAGGTCGAGCACCGCGGCGTAGATGGTGCCGTGGTGCTGTCGGTAGAAGTCCTCCGCTCGGAGCAACTCTGCGACTTCGATGACGGCGTCCTTGTCGATGAGCAACGCGCCCAGGACCGACTGTTCGGCTTCTGTTGACTGCGGCGGCAAGCGATCGATCGACACGCGAAGACTCCGAGGCTGGCGATAGGGTCAGTAAGAGCGGTGGGGCGCCATTCGATGTTGGCCGGTTCGGCAGGTGTCACGCAAGGCGCATCTCCACGAACGGGCCGCCGACTCTCCACCAAACCTGTGGATAACCCGTGGACAAGTGCATCAGGAGCCCACGGGCGTGCTAATCGACCCGGCGGATCACTCCAACGAGCTTGCCCTGGATCCTCACATCGTCATAGAACTGTGGCTCATAGGCATCGTTCGCCGGCTGCAGCCGCACCCGGTCACGCTCCTTGAAGAAGCGCTTCAGCGTGACCGCGTTCTCGTCGACCTGCGCCACGACGATGTCACCATCAAGGGCGGTCTGCTGTTCCCGAATCACCACGAGGTCGCCATCCATGATGTGGGCGTCGACCATGGAGTCACCGCGAACGCGCAGGACATACGTGTTCGCGGACGTGTTGATGAGATCCGGGATGCTGACGGTCTCGCTCGCATCCTGGTAGGCCTCGATCGGCCCACCGGCGGCGATCTCGCCGATGACGGGCAGCACCCGGGCCCGGCCATCGTCATCCCCGGACGAGCCGCCGGCCCGCGAACCATTCGTCACCGTTGCGGCTCTCGTCAGACGCAGCGCACGTGACTGGGTCGGGTCCCGCTTGAGCTTGCCGTCCCGCTCGAGCGCCGAGAGGTGATGGTGCACGGCTGAGGTCGATGCGAGGCCTACGGCGGCGGCGATCTCGCGCACGGACGGCGGGTATCCGCTCTCGCGGACGGTGGTGGCGATGTAGTCGATGATCCGTTGCTTGCGAAGCGCGTCGTGCTTGGTCACAGGACCTCCTGCCGCGAACAGTACCGAACACCTGTTCGATTGTCAAGGATGCTCCCAGCGCTGGGCCATGACATGGTACGGATGGCACGTGAGCCGGATGCCCGTCTGCTGCTAGACTCGCGCTCCCGATGGCCCTGAGAAGCACCTTCAGGCTGGGGCTGACCGCGCTCAGCTTCTGGCCGTTCATCCCGATCGCTTCGCGTGCACCGACTTACGGTCGGCTCATCGCGGAGCTGGTCGTCGATGGACGGGTTTCATGGTCCAGGAAGGCCATCCTTGGCCTGGCAGCGGCGTACGTCCTCTCGCCCATCGACATCATCCCCGATCTCGTCCCATTCATCGGCAGGGTCGATGACGTGATGGTTACCGTCATCGCCGTTGACCTGTTCCTGGAAGGGATTCCCAGAGAGCTCATGGTCGAGAAGATGTATACCCTTGGCATCGACGGTCGCGAACTGGAGCGCGACATGGAAGCCGCACGACGGTTCCTCCCGCTGCCCATCCGCGCCATGGCCCGACGACTCCCGGCGCTCCTGGAAGCCAGTGCTGAGGTCGTCAAGGCGGAACTGCAAGACCGTGGTTACATCGAGAAGCAAGAAATGGACAAGGAGGCAATCTCAGCGTGAAGGTCATCCTCACAGCGGATGTGGACCCGCTCGGCAAGAGCGGCGAGCTCAAGGACGTCACTAACGGGTACGCCCGCAACTACCTCATCCCGCGCAGCCTGGCCGTCCCGGCGTCAGGTGGCACCTATCGCGCCTGGCAGCACGACATCGCCAGCCGCGAAGAGCAGCGCAGGAAGGAGCGCGCCGAAGCTGAGATCGCCGCACAGCGCATCAGCAGCACTACGCTGACGATGGGCGTCAAGGTCGGCGAGGGCGGCAAGCTGTATGGCTCCATCACCGCCAAGGACATCTCCGACGCGCTGGCTCGACGTGGCATCGACATCGATCGTCATCGGGTCGATCTTGACGAGCCACTGCGGCAGTTGGGGACCTACAAGGTCGCTATCCGCGTCTTCGCCGGGATGACCCCAGAGGTCACCGTCGCCGTCGAGCCCAAGGGCTGACGGCTTGGGGCTTGCCCCCCAAGACATCATGGTGCGGTGATTCGCGCCACCATCCTGCACGTCGATCTCGACGCCTTCTTCGCTGCGGTGGAGCAGCGGGATCATCCTGAGCTGCGTGGCCGGCCCGTGGTGGTCGGCGCCGGCGGACGCGACGACCGGGGTGTGGTTTCGGCGGCCTCGTACGAGGCGCGTCGCTACGGCATCCGCTCAGCCATGCCACTTCGTACTGCGGCCAGACTGTGTGCCGACACAGTCTTCGTGCCGGTCGACGGCCGCAAGTACAGCGCCGTCAGTCGTCAGGTCATGGCGATCCTGCGCCGTTACACGCCCGCCGTGGAGCAGATCTCCATCGATGAGGCCTTTCTTGATGTGGCCGGCTCGGAGGCTCTCCACGGCTCACCGGCCCAGGTGGCGAGGACCATACGGGCGACGGTGCGGCAGGAGTTGGACCTGACGGTCTCGGTCGGCGTGGCATCGACCAAGCTTGTGGCCAAGATCGCCTCCGACCTCGAGAAGCCCGATGGCATGGTGGTGGTCACGCCGGGGACCGAGGCGGCATTCCTCGCGCCGCTGTCGATCTCGCGGCTGTGGGGCGTAGGAGCCAAGACGGCGGCCGTCCTGTCGGAACTCGGGGTGCGGACCATCGGCGACCTGGCGGCTTTGCCCGATGACCAGCTGACTCGCCGCTTCGGACGACAGGGGCCCGTGCTGGCACAGCGCGCGCGTGGCATCGACACATCGCCAGTGTCGGCCGCCGAGCCGGCGCGTTCGGTCAGCCAGGAACACACCTTCGCTGTCGATACCTCAGACCCCGAGGTGCTCGAGGGCACGCTGCTGGCACTCTCGGAGGGAGTAGCCAGCCGCCTGCGTTCCGGTGGTGTGAAGGCCCGCACCATCGTCGTCAAGGTGCGCGATTCATCGTTCACCACCATCACCCGCCAGCGCACTCTGCAGGGACCGACCGACCAGACCGAGATCGTGTTCAGGTCGGCCGTGGAGTTGGCACGTCCGCACCTCCGCGGAACCCGGATCCGCCTTCTGGGTGTCGGTGCATCGCACCTCGATGACGGTGAGCAGATGGGGCTCTTCGATGCGACCGACGAACGCCGCCGCCGAGCCACCGAAGCGGCTGACGAGATCCGCCGCCGCTTCGGCTCCAGGGCCATCCGACGCGCACGACTGCTCGGCAGCGATGTGGCAGAGCCCTTCGAGCGCGACCCCATGACTGCGCCGGAGGGGGGCAACATCGGGCGAGGCCCGACCGAGCCACCAACCGCGACCTGAGCTCGTCGACCGGCTGTGACATGGGAGTTGGCACGACCGGGGTCGATGGTCGTTTCCGGCCGGTGCTAGGGGCTTGACACTAGAACAGGTGTTCGATAGCATCTCGTGGCCGCAACAGAACAGATGTTCGACGTTCGGTCCGGATTTGCCCTCGGCCGTGTCGTTCCCACAGAGGAGCCAACGCCATGTTCCACTTCAACGCCACCAACACCACGGTCGCCCTGGATCAGGCCGGACGCCCACGTGAGGTCCGCACCGCTGGTGAGCGCATCCCGGTGACCCGCCTCGAATCGATCCGCGACGAGATCGCTGCCTATCCGCTGGGGTCCGGGCCACGGCGGGTCTTCGTCATCGAGGCATCGGGTCGCCGCTATCGACTCGTCCATCTGCTGCGGAAACGGCGCTGGACGGTCGAAGAGTTGGCCGTCCCGGTGGCAAGTCACCTCGCGGAGGCCGCCTGAAGCGTACCCGGGAACCGGCTGTCCCAGTCAAGGGCACCCGCGTATCGTGCGAGAATGCCACCGATGAGTGACGCGACACACATGACCGCCTCTGCTTCGCTCGCTGAGTTCACCGGGGCCCTGGCGTCCGAGCAGCCGACCCCGGGCGGTGGCGCAGCGGCCGCTGTGGCGGGGGCGCTTGCCGCCAGCCTCACCGCCATGGTCGTACGTCTGTCACTCGATCGTCCCAGATATGCCGAGTATTCGGCACTGCATCGCGAGGCCCTCGATGCCGCGGACGCCGCACGGGCACACTTCCTCGCCTTGGCGGATGAGGACGCCGAGGCCTACGACACCTTTCGTTCGGCGAGGCGGATGCCACATGAGACCGAGGCCGAGGACGCCGTCCGCGCCGAAGCCACTCGCGCCGCTGCTCGTCAGGCAACGGACGTGCCACTCGCCATCGTCAAGGCCTGTCATGCCCAGATCAGCCTGGTCGAACGGCTAGCCGGTCGCACCAATCTCAACGTCGCCAGCGATCTCGAGGTGGCTGCCCTGCTGCTGGAGAGCGCCGCTCGCTCTGCCGGGGCCAATGTGGCCGCGAACCTCGGCTCGGTCGGAGATGAAGGCTTCGCCGGCGCCATGAGCGCTGAACTCAGTCAGCGCCTACAGCAGATCCAGAGCACCACCGATCGCGCGCGTGAGCGGGTCGCCAAAGGCAGCCTGCGTCCGCCTGAGAGCGCGTAGCCCGGCGAGTCGTTTGCGGCTCACCCGGTCGCCGGCGCAATTCAACTGCCGCGAGCGACGAACAGGGCGACCGCGACCACCAGACCGACAGCGCCACCCGCGATCGCGTATGCCCACGCCCGCAGGTCTACCGGACCGAGCGGCTCTCCGGCGGGCGCATGGCCGTGTCCGGACACATGATCGGCTTGCTCATCCGTGGCAGGCGTATGCGCCGCGTCGACATCAGACATGCCCCCAGTATCGGCCATCGTCAAGGCTGCAGCGCGTCGGTGACGAGGTCGTCGACCGTCACGGTCCCGGCCACGACCGAATCGGGCAGTGAGGTCATGATATCGATACCCGACTGCCAAGCCGCGCGGTCGACGCTGCCGAAGCCGTGCTCGGCGGTGTAGTCGCTGCCCCATACGCCGATCGTCGCTTCGAGGATGGCGAGCTGCGTCTCAGGCTCACTGGCTAGCTCCGGCACACGCGCAAAGGTCGCGTCGAGCCCCGACTGCGGATTCGCGGCGATGGCTTCCATCGCTCGCACGGTCGCGGCCGTGAACGCTCGGAGGGCATCGCTCTTCGCTGCCAGCGTCTCACGGCCCGTCACCAGGCCCGGTCCCGGGAGGCGCGCGAAGTCGTCCACGCGAAGCTCGTTGACCTTGAGTCCTTGAAGTCGCAGCTGGACCGGTTCGTTGGTGACGAAACCGGTGGCGGCGTCGACCTGTCCCTGGGCTACCGCCACGCTCTGACCGAAGTCGGGATAGATCACGATGTCGACGTCGTCTGGACCAAGGCCGGCGGTCTGAAGGAGTGCCTGCAGGGCCACCCACGACGACCCGTAGCGTCCGGGGACGCCGATCGACCTGCCCTCCAGATCCGCCACGGTCTCGATCCCGCTGTCGGCCAGCGAGAAGACGACATTGGGGTCTCTGGCGTAGATGGTGGCGCCGTAGACCACCGGGATGCCCTGGCTGACGGCCGGAATGAGGCTGGTGCCATCGGCCATGCCGATATCGATCGATCCCTGGGCGAGCAGGGTGATGAGCTCCGGGTCGATCTTGTTCTGGAACGTCACGTCCAGCCCGGCGTCATCGTAGTAGCCGGCCTCCTCAGCGAGATAGAACTGTGCGAACTGGACGCTCGGGATGTATCCCAGGCCAACGGTCAGGGGCGTGGCCGTTCCGTCGATGGGCGTCGCCGACTGCGCCGAGATGCCTGACACGCCGAGCGTCACGAGTGTCGTGAGGGTGATGGCCGCCCCGCCGAGTATGCGGCTGGGTCGGAGGAGGTGTGACATGGTGACCGTGTGTTCCTTTCGCGATCTCAGGTGTGAGTCCTGACCAGGCGTCGCTCGATGGCGACGACGATCAGGTACAGGGCAACGCCCATGAGGGCGATGGTGAACAGCGTGGCGAACATCAACGGGATGTCGAACATGCTGCCGCGAGCGAGGTTGATGAGCACGCCCAGGCCACGGTCGCCACCCGCCCATTCGGCCACGATGGCACCGACCACAGCGAGCGTGACGCCGATGCGCATGCTCCCCATGATCTGAGGCAGGGCTGAGGGCACTTCGATGTGGACCAGCCTCTGCGATCGCGTAGCGCGCAGACTCCGGCCGAGCTCGACCAGTCGAGGGTCCACCGAGCGGATGCCGACCATCGTACCCACGGCGATGGGGAAGAAGCAGATGAGCGCGCAAATGAGCACGCGGCTCCCCAGACCCGTGCCGAACCACAGGGCGATGAGTGGAGCCAAGGCCAGGATCGGTGTGGCCTGTGCCGCCACGATGTAGGGCGAAAGCATGCGTGCCGCCAATCGCGATCGTGCCAGCAGGATGCCGGTCAGGATGCCGGTGCTGCCACCGACAAGGAGGCCCAACAGGACCTCGGCCAGCGTGGTCAGGAAGTGGGACAGGATGGTGCCCTCCAGCCAACCGTTGGCGAAGCGTTCGGCCACGACCAGCGGGCCAGGAAGGATGTAGGTGGGATAGTCGCCGATGATCACGACGGCAGCCCAGGCCAGGACGAAGATGATCGCCGCCGCCAATACCGGAAGGAGGTCATGCAAGGCACGTCGCCACAGTGGCGGCGCTTCGGCCGTCACGCCGCCACCTCCGACTCGGTCCCCGACAGGATCCGTCGGACCTCATCTGCCGCGGAACTGAACATCGAGGCTCCGCCGTCCGCGAGGTTGCGCGGGCGCGGTGCCAGGACGGGCACCTCGGCCACGATACGACCCGGTCGCGGTGACATCACCAGCACGCGATCAGAGACGAACACCGCTTCGGAGATGCTGTGCGTCACCAGCACGATGGTCGTTCCCGTCTTGCCCCACAACGAAAGCAGCTCGCTGTCGAGTCGCTCGCGCGTCATGGCGTCGAGCGCGCTGAAAGGCTCATCGAGCAGGAGCACGTCCGGCTCCGGCGCCAGAGCACGGGCCAGTGCTGCGCGTTGTGCCATGCCGCCCGAGAGCTGGTCGGGGTAAGCCTCGGTGAACGTCTCCAGCCCGGTCAACCGCAACGCCGATCGTGCTCGCTGCTCACGGTCGTCGCGTTTGACGCCCGCCAGCTCGAGCGGAAAGGCGACGTTGCCCAGCACGTCGCGCCAGGGCAGCAGGCGAGGCTCCTGGAACACCAGTCCGACACGAGGGTCGATGCCTGCCACCGTCGAGTCGAAAGCCAGCACCGTCCCACGGTCAGGTGGCAACAATCCGCTGATGACACGCAGCAGCGTGGACTTGCCGCAGCCGTTGGGCCCGACGACGGCGACGATCTCATGCTCCGCCACGCGCAGGTCGATGCCTTCGAGGGCGATCAGGCGTGCGCCCTTGATGTCAAAGCTTCGCGAGACTCCCCGGAGCTCGATGGCATCCAACCGGTGTGACCTCCAGCCACACCATCGAGGAATGCGAAGAGGAGGGGAGCACGTGTGCCCGGTATACGGGTCGTCCGCACCCCAAGTGCGACCGCGGCCGACACGAGGTCGGCGGTCGCCTCTCTCCTTCTCTCATCCGGACTGTGACCGTCGGCTCCCTGCAAGGGATCCACCGCGACCATGTGGTTCGCGGGTCGTGGGCTGATGGCAGGACGACGACTGTCGACCGACCACCGACCACCGGTAGGGGATTCCACCCGACCTCGAAGGCGAGGCGTCTATCTGCGTGATGTCAGTCGACTATAGCAGTCACCGATAGCCAGGTCGGATGAGGCATCGGTCACCTCTTGGCTGGGCCTATCGATCGCCTGCAGATTCACGAGTTCTGGGGCATCCTGTGGCCCAGATGACGCGCCGGAACACCCCAGTCGGCTTCCTCGTCCTCGCACTCGTCGGCCTCATCGCCGGAGGCTGCAGTGCGCCGACGAACGCCGTGATCCAAGCCATGCTCGGCCCCGACCAGGCTCCTCTGTCCTCGCCGGCGGTCGGGACTGACGTACCTCTTGCCGCCGGCAGTGAGGTACCGACGTGGTGGCCACATCCTGATGGCTATGCCCTGGACCTACCACCGGGCTGGATCGCCGTGGCCATCGATGCGGACCGATCTGCCGAGTTGCTCTCGGCCATCGGGCTGAGCATGCCGGGATTGGCGACCCGGATCGGCGCGGTGATCGACGCCAGCGATGTGCGCCTCAGCGCGATCGCCGTCAGCGGGATCAGCGAGAGTGAAATCGTCACCGATGCTGGTCGTGCTTGCCCAGCCCACCCTGGGCATGCGGGCCAGGGAGGTCAAGTCGCACGTCCGCGAGCAGATCATCGGCCTTCCGGGTCTCACGAGCCAGCCCATCTCCGCTCATGACGTCGTCCTGAATGCAGCCAAGGCGGTCCGCTACGACTACACCATCGATGACCCTGACCTCGGTGAGTTGAGCGTGCGTTCGTATCTCTTCCGGTTTGGCCGTCAGGCCTACCTGGTGAACTTCATCGCGGGCGCGGACGTCAGTGAAGATGTCGAAGCCATGTTCGACGAGATCGCTGACAGCCTCCGTTTCGGGGTCTAAGCCGCCTACACTGTCTGGTGTGACCAGACCCGCCGACATCGAGATCCGCGACGTCGCCGACGACTCCATGTTCGCCCTGCTCCCGCCGTGCGCTGATCCGCGATTCGATCATCGCAGCTGTGACTACTGGGAAGACGAGAATCCACGGATCCAAGGCTGCCCGGGCGTCCTGGTGGAAGCCAGCCGCGGCAACGCCCAGACAGACACCTCGGCTGCATTCCGATAATCCGTTCGCAGCTCCGCTTCGCACGGACGACGACTTCAACCCATTCGCGACCCCCGGGAGTTCCGAGGTGCCCGACTTTAACCCGTTCGCGCCGGTTCGGGAGGTCGATTCCGAGGCTCCGATGGCCGCTGCCCCGAGCAAGCTGCGTCTGCTCGCTCGCGGCCGGGCGGTCTTCGGGTCCTACGCCAAGATCCTGATTTGTGGAGGTGCGCCGGTGGCCTTCGCGCAGTTCGGCCCGCTCTCGGCCTATCCGCGTGCGCAGCACATCCGGGAGTTGTACCCGCGATTGCCCAGCTCGCCCTTACCGGCGGTCATCACCTGTATCGCGACGACGTCCGTGGCGCGTGGCGAAGGGTTCGGTCGCACGCTCGTGGAGGCGGTCGTCGAAGATCTGGCCGCGCGCGGCTTCGCGGCTGTCGAGGCCTACCCCGACTTGACCCTTGGGGTCGATGAGGCATCCACCGCAACGCCGGCATTCTGGGAAGCTTGCGGGTTCGAGTCGGCTATCCACGATGAGCGCTTTCCGGTGTTGCGTCGCGAACTCGACTAGTCGCGCCGCTCGCCTACCATCCTTTGGATGGACCGCTTCGAAAGTCTCGTGGAGTGCGTACCCAACTTCAGCGAGGGCACGAACCTGCAGACGCTCGATGCCATCGGCGCCGCCATCGAGCGGCAGGCCGGCAGCTGGCTGCTCGATCGGACCAGTGACCCTGACCACGATCGCAGCGTGTTCACGCTGGCAGGGTTTCCGGGACGCGTCATGGTCACCATGGGATCCGCGGTCGAGACTGCCATCCAACGCATCGACATGCGCCAACATCGCGGCCTGCACCCCCGCATCGGGGCTGTGGATGTCATTCCCTTCGTGCCCCTTGGTGACACCACCGTGGCCCAATGTGTGGACGGCGCGCGTGAGTTCGCGGAGCGTCTCGCCGAGCGGTTCGAGTTGCCCGTGTACCTCTACGCCGCGGCCGCCCAGTGGCCGGAACGGCGGGTTCTGACAGCGATCCGTCGGCCTGGGTTCGAAGGCCTGGCCGCGGCCATGGCCCGCCCTGAGGGCAAACCTGACTTCGGGCCTTCATCTCCACACCCGACCGCAGGTGCGACCGCCGTCGGCGTGCGGCCGTTCCTCATCGCCTTCAACCTCCAGTTATCCACGACCGATGTCGCCGTCGCTCGCCGAATGGCGGCTCGCATCCGTGAACGCGACGGCGGCCTTGCCGCCGTCCAAGCGCTGGGGATCGGCCTCGATCTCCCAGGGCTGCACGCAGCTGTCGATGAACATCCTCGATCATCAGCGCACGCCACTGTGGCGTGTTTGGGAAGAAGCCCAGCGACTCGCTGCCGAGGAACACGTGAGCGTGCTCGATTCCGAGCTCGTCGGCTTGCTCCCCGCGGCTGCCCTGGTCGAGGTGGCCGACCACATCGGCTCGAGCACCTTCCATCCGGCCGAGCGCCGTGTCACCGAGGCAGCCGCTTGGCTGCGCATCCGCCGCTTCGATCCCGACATGATCCTGGAGGTCCGCCTGGAACAGGCTCGTGCGCGCTCCAGGATCGCCGGCACAGGCCAGGACGTTAGCCCCGAAGGATAGGGGAGCCCGGCAAGGGCGCCGTCAGCGGCCGCGCTGCTCCAGCAGGACGACAGTCGTTTCGTTGGGGATCGTCGAGATGGTTACCTTCAGGCTGCTGACCGACTGCAGATCGGGCACGCTCATCTCCTTGAGGAACTTCTCAAGGTCAGCCCCCGGTCCGACCGCGGCATCGCTGAGTGGCATCGGTACCACCATGTGGGCATCGAGCTGGCCGACGATCTCAGCTGCGGTCGCGGCGCTGAGCTGTGGCCCGATGCCCAGGCAGAGCACATCCACGTGGCCAAGCTCACGGATGGTGTCCTGATCGAGGCGATGCCCGATGGCGCCGAGGTGGGCGGCGTAGACGCCGTCGAGCTCATAGACGTATGCGGTGCTCGACCCCTGCGCCGCGCCCTGTTCATCGTCACGGAACGTGCGCACGCCGGTCGTCATGACATCGTGGACTTCGTACTCGCCCGGTGAATCGAGTACGAATGCGTTCTCCAGACTGGTCGGCAACGGCACGCCCAGTAGTCGCGAAGTGACGCCGGTCTTGGCCTTGCTGCCACGACCCTCTGCCACCGACTCATCGGGGTGGCCGTACGAGACGATATCCGCGGTGAGACCACGTCCGGTAGGCCCAGCGATCGACCGGAACGGGTCTGCGGCGACGACCCCCTCACGTCCCTTGAGACGAACGCATGAGCCGCCATACCAGGTGATTTCCATGGACGCGATGGTGCCACAGGCGCCCGCTCGTCACAGCGACAAGACCGAAGGAACGAGAGATTCAAAGAAGGAACGAGGGGCGCCTGCCCAATCAGCGCCCCTCGTTCCAGAGGGAGGGAGAGGGAACTGAGAAGGTTGGCTTCACGGTTCCGTGCCGAGAACTCTAGCTGTCGAGCGTGAAGGCACCAGACCTCGAATGATGAAGAAACGCACATCTCATCGGTATTCCGGGGACTCGGAGATGGCCTCCGCTGGTGGTAGTCGCGTCCGGCTGGCAGAATGCAGACCCATGGCACCACTCGATCACGCTCTGCACCTATGCTCTGGCCATCGCCTCTTCCTTCCGGCGGCACTCTTGTCAGTCGTGCTGCTGGCATCGGTCGGAGTCGGGCTCGCCAGCGCCCAGGACACTTCGCCCTCGCCCCAGGCCAGCCTCGCGGCCGTGGCGACGCCTCTGCCGGAAGGCTTCGACGCCAAGATGGCGAAGAGGGTCGGTCAGATCATCGGTAGCGTCCATCCCGTGCGTGGGCTGCCGCCGGCCGAGGGCGTCGCCTATCGCGTCATCGACAGCCAGGCCTTCCTCGATGAGTTGCGCGCCCTGTTCCGCGCTGAGTACAGCGATGCCTACGTCCAGGCTGAGGACGCGGCCTTCACGCGCCTTGGTCTCCTGGGGCCGGATGACGACCTTGAAGCGCTCATCCTCTCGATCTACGACAGCCAGGTGCTGGCCTACTACGACCCGCTGACCAAGACGTTCTCGCTCATCGGTCCCATCGACAAGATCGGGGCGCTGGAGTCCATCGTCGTCGCACATGAATATGATCATGCACTTCAGGATGCCCAGTGGGACTTGGAGGGTCGCCGCATCGATGACCTCGATCAGTCGGACGCCATCCTCGCCCAACAGGCCCTCATCGAGGGCGATGCCACCGCGGTGATGTATGACTGGGCGACTCGTGAGCTCAAGCTGACCGACCTGCTGCGCGTCTCGGCAGAATTGATTACGAAGCAGGACCAGAAGGCGCTGGAACGCATGCCGATGATCCTGCAGCGACAGCTTGAGTTCCCCTACCTCGACGGTTACGCGTATGTGATGGCAGTGCGTGGTCGAGGCGACTGGGCAGCGGTCGATCAGGCGTGGGATGCACAGCCGGTCTCGACCGAGCAGATCCTGCACCCCGAGTTGTATCCCGATGAGGTACCTGTCGAGATCGTCCTGCCGGACGTCGGCGCGACCCTCGGTGCCGACTGGTCGACCAGCTATCAGCAGACCCTGGGCGAGATGCAGATCGGCGTGTGGGTGGCAGACGGCAAGAAGCGCCAGTCGTTGTTCCCGGGCCTGCCCGGACAACTGCCGAATGCCTCCGCGGCGGCTGGTTGGGGCGGCGATCGATTACTAAGCCTGGATGGTCCGGATGGTGCCTGGGCCGTGGTCTGGCAGACCGACTGGGACACCGGAGCCGACCAGAAGGAGTTCCATCAAGCCGCGCGGGATGCCATGAAGGACTTGCCCGGTGCGCACTCCGTCACGGATGCCGATATCGCGGGAGGTCTATCCTCTCCAGTACTCGTACTGGCGGCCGACAGTGAGGAGACATTGGGTGCCGTTGAGGTGGCGCTCGGCATCTGACGACTGACATCTCGAGCCGCCGGCGAGTGAAGCGAGGAGCGGCGGACGATGAAGAAACGGACACTTGCGTCGGTATCAGCCCAGAAGGACCGGTCGGGGTACTCGCATGACGAGGCCCACTCCCGTAAGGTCCGCCTGCCATGACTGACCAGAAGCCGGATCCTCGGCGACCCCACACCGTCCACAGACGCCTCCTCGACGTCACCCCAACCTGAAGATGCCGAGTCGGCCGCGGAGCAGTCAGAAGCCGCGGCCTCGTCGAGCGCCGAGGCCGTGGCTGCTGAGCCCAGCGAGGAAGCTGGGCCCGACGCGAGCGCGGATGCAGAGGTGGACGCGGAGGCGCCTGCGGCCGAGGAAGAGGCGGTCGCGGGGACCGTGGCTGAGACAGAAGCCGAGGCCGCTGACGCCGCTGCTGCTGGAGCTGCCTGGACGACCACGCCCGTCGCGCCTGACCCGGAGGCCACTGAGGCCGCACTGGCCGCACTGGCCGCCAAGCCCGAGATGACCCTCGAGTCCCCCATCCCGCCTTCCGCTGATGGCGGTGAGCCACCCGAGGAGGGCACGCCTGTCCTGCTGGTCGGCGGCATCCTCGTGGGCGCCTTCATCGTGGCATTGGCCATCGTGCTCATCCTGTTCCGACCGTTCGATTCACCGACCGATGTGAATGCGAGCCCGTCGCCATCACCGGTCATGACCGAGGTACCCAGCGCCGAACCATCTGCGATCGCTACGGTCGACACGCCCAACTTCCAGGGCCGGACGCTGGCGGACGCGGAGACGACGGCCGCTGACTCCGGACTCGTCATCCGTGTCACTCAGGTAGAGACCGACGAAGTCGAGCCTGACACCGTTATCGGTCAGGATCCTCCACCAGGCGAGTCGGTGGACGTTGGTTCCACGATCGAGCTCTCCGTAGCGGCCGCTGTTCCGACTGACCCAGTGCCCGACCTGGTGGGACTCTCGCAGGACGCCGCCGTCCAGGCCATCAGGGACGCTGGCTTCAGGGTGGTATCGATCGACCGAAGAGCCCAGTGACACGGTCATGGCCGGTGTCGTCATGAGCACCGACCCAGAGGCGGATGCCGAGCTGGCGCCTGGCAGCAGGATCGCGCTCATCGTGAGCCGTGGTCCCGAGCCGGTGGCCGTGCCCGATCTCGTCGATCTGCCCGAGGCCGACGCCCTGCGTGCTCTCGCTGACGCTGGCCTCGTGCCGGGTGATGTCACCGAAGCCAGCGATGACAGCATCGTCGCAGGCCATGTCCTCAGCTCCGATCCCGCGGCCGATGCCGAGGTCGATCCCGGTTCCGCGGTGGACTATGTCCTCTCGCTCGGTCCCGAGCCGGTGGCCGTGCCCGATCTCGTCGATCTGCCCGAGGCCGACGCCCTGCGTGCTCTCGCTGACGCTGGCCTCGTGCCGGGTGATGTCACCGAAGCCAGCGATGACAGCATCGTCGCAGGCCATGTCCTCAGCTCCGATCCCGCGGCCGATGCCGAGGTCGATCCCGGTTCCGCGGTGGACTATGTCCTCTCGCTCGGTCCCGAGCCGGTGGCCGTGCCCGATCTCGTCGATCTGCCCGAGGCCGACGCCCTGCGTGCTCTCGCTGACGCTGGCCTCGTGCCGGGTGATGTCACCGAAGCCAGCGATGACAGCATCGTCGCAGGCCATGTCCTCAGCTCCGATCCGGCCGCCGGCACCGAGGTGCCCCTGGGCTCCGCGGTCGCCTATGTCACGAGCCTCGGCGTCGAGACCGTGGCCGTGCCCGACTTCAGCGGCCTGACCCTGGCCGCGGCGCAGGACGCCGCCGATACGGCCGGCCTGCTGCTCGAGACGCAGGACGTCGAGACCGACGCCGCCGCGCCCGACACCATCGTCGGCCAGGACCCCGCCGCGGACAGCCAGCTCGCGGTCGGCGCCACCGTCACCCTGCAGGTGGCCGTGCCCGTGCCCACCGTGGCCGTGCCCGACCTCTCGGGCCCCGCCACCGATGCCGAGCAGAAGCTCACCGACGTCGGCCTCGTGGCCGGTGACGTCACCAGCGAATACCACGACAGCATCGCCGCGGGCGACGTCATCGGCTCCGATCCGGCCGCCGGCACCGAGGTGCCCCTGGGCTCCGCGGTCGCCTATGTCACGAGCCTCGGCGTCGAGACCGTGGCCGTGCCCGACTTCAGCGGCCTGACCCTGGCCGCGGCGCAGGACGCCGCCGATACGGCCGGCCTGCTGCTCGAGACGCAGGACGTCGAGACCGACGCCGCCGCGCCCGACACCATCGTCGGCCAGGACCCCGCCGCGGACAGCCAGCTCGCGGTCGGCGCCACCGTCACCCTGCAGGTGGCCGTGCCCGTGCCCACCGTGGCCGTGCCCGACCTCTCGGGCCCCGCCACCGATGCCGAGCAGAAGCTCACCGACGTCGGCCTCGTGGCCGGTGACGTCACCAGCGAATACCACGACAGCATCGCCGCGGGCGACGTCATCGGCTCCGATCCGGCCGCCGGCACCGAGGTGCCCCTGGGCTCCGCGGTCGCCTATGTCACGAGCCTCGGCGTCGAGACCGTGGCCGTGCCCGACTTCAGCGGCCTGACCCTGGCCGCGGCGCAGGACGCCGCCGATACGGCCGGCCTGCTGCTCGAGACGCAGGACGTCGAGACCGACGCCGCCGCGCCCGACACCATCGTCGGCCAGGACCCCGCCGCGGACAGCCAGCTCGCGGTCGGCGCCACCGTCACCCTGCAGGTGGCCGTGCCCGTGCCCACCGTGGCCGTGCCCGACCTCTCGGGCCCCGCCACCGATGCCGAGCAGAAGCTCACCGACGTCGGCCTCGTGGCCGGTGACGTCACCAGCGAATACCACGACAGCATCGCCGCGGGCGACGTCATCGGCTCCGATCCGGCCGCCGGCACCGAGGTGCCCCTGGGCTCCGCGGTCGCCTATGTCACGAGCCTCGGCGTCGAGACCGTGGCCGTGCCCGACTTCAGCGGCCTGACCCTGGCCGCGGCGCAGGACGCCGCCGATACGGCCGGCCTGCTGCTCGAGACGCAGGACGTCGAGACCGACGCCGCCGCGCCCGACACCATCGTCGGCCAGGACCCCGCCGCGGACAGCCAGCTCGCGGTCGGCGCCACCGTCACCCTGCAGGTGGCCGTGCCCGTGCCCACCGTGGCCGTGCCCGACCTCTCGGGCCCCGCCACCGATGCCGAGCAGAAGCTCACCGACGTCGGCCTCGTGGCCGGTGACGTCACCAGCGAATACCACGACAGCATCGCCGCGGGCGACGTCATCGGCTCCGATCCGGCCGCCGGCACCGAGGTGCCCCTGGGCTCCGCGGTCGCCTATGTCACGAGCCTCGGCGTCGAGACCGTGGCCGTGCCCGACTTCAGCGGCCTGACCCTGGCCGCGGCGCAGGACGCCGCCGATACGGCCGGCCTGCTGCTCGAGACGCAGGACGTCGAGACCGACGCCGCCGCGCCCGACACCATCGTCGGCCAGGACCCCGCCGCGGACAGCCAGCTCGCGGTCGGCGCCACCGTCACCCTGCAGGTGGCCGTGCCCGTGCCCACCGTGGCCGTGCCCGACCTCTCGGGCCCCGCCACCGATGCCGAGCAGAAGCTCACCGACGTCGGCCTCGTGGCCGGTGACGTCACCAGCGAATACCACGACAGCATCGCCGCGGGCGACGTCATCGGCTCCGATCCGGCCGCCGGCACCGAGGTGCCCCTGGGCTCCGCGGTCGCCTATGTCACGAGCCTCGGCGTCGAGACCGTGGCCGTGCCCGACTTCAGCGGCCTGACCCTGGCCGCGGCGCAGGACGCCGCCGATACGGCCGGCCTGCTGCTCGAGACGCAGGACGTCGAGACCGACGCCGCCGCGCCCGACACCATCGTCGGCCAGGACCCCGCCGCGGACAGCCAGCTCGCGGTCGGCGCCACCGTCACCCTGCAGGTGGCCGTGCCCGTGCCCACCGTGGCCGTGCCCGACCTCTCGGGCCCCGCCACCGATGCCGAGCAGAAGCTCACCGACGTCGGCCTCGTGGCCGGTGACGTCACCAGCGAATACCACGACAGCATCGCCGCGGGCGACGTCATCGGCTCCGATCCGGCCGCCGGCACCGAGGTGCCCCTGGGCTCCGCGGTCGCCTATGTCACGAGCCTCGGCGTCGAGACCGTGGCCGTGCCCGACTTCAGCGGCCTGACCCTGGCCGCGGCGCAGGACGCCGCCGATACGGCCGGCCTGCTGCTCGAGACGCAGGACGTCGAGACCGACGCCGCCGCGCCCGACACCATCGTCGGCCAGGACCCCGCCGCGGACAGCCAGCTCGCGGTCGGCGCCACCGTCACCCTGCAGGTGGCCGTGCCCGTGCCCACCGTGGCCGTGCCCGACCTCTCGGGCCCCGCCACCGATGCCGAGCAGAAGCTCACCGACGTCGGCCTCGTGGCCGGTGACGTCACCAGCGAATACCACGACAGCATCGCCGCGGGCGACGTCATCGGCTCCGATCCGGCCGCCGGCACCGAGGTGCCCCTGGGCTCCGCGGTCGCCTATGTCACGAGCCTCGGCGTCGAGACCGTGGCCGTGCCCGACTTCAGCGGCCTGACCCTGGCCGCGGCGCAGGACGCCGCCGATACGGCCGGCCTGCTGCTCGAGACGCAGGACGTCGAGACCGACGCCGCCGCGCCCGACACCATCGTCGGCCAGGACCCCGCCGCGGACAGCCAGCTCGCGGTCGGCGCCACCGTCACCCTGCAGGTGGCCGTGCCCGTGCCCACCGTGGCCGTGCCCGACCTCTCGGGCCCCGCCACCGATGCCGAGCAGAAGCTCACCGACGTCGGCCTCGTGGCCGGTGACGTCACCAGCGAATACCACGACAGCATCGCCGCGGGCGACGTCATCGGCTCCGATCCGGCCGCCGGCACCGAGGTGCCCCTGGGCTCCGCGGTCGCCTATGTCACGAGCCTCGGCGTCGAGACCGTGGCCGTGCCCGACTTCAGCGGCCTGACCCTGGCCGCGGCGCAGGACGCCGCCGATACGGCCGGCCTGCTGCTCGAGACGCAGGACGTCGAGACCGACGCCGCCGCGCCCGACACCATCGTCGGCCAGGACCCCGCCGCGGACAGCCAGCTCGCGGTCGGCGCCACCGTCACCCTGCAGGTGGCCGTGCCCGTGCCCACCGTGGCCGTGCCCGACCTCTCGGGCCCCGCCACCGATGCCGAGCAGAAGCTCACCGACGTCGGCCTCGTGGCCGGTGACGTCACCAGCGAATACCACGACAGCATCGCCGCGGGCGACGTCATCGGCTCCGATCCGGCCGCCGGCACCGAGGTGCCCCTGGGCTCCGCGGTCGCCTATGTCACGAGCCTCGGCGTCGAGACCGTGGCCGTGCCCGACTTCAGCGGCCTGACCCTGGCCGCGGCGCAGGACGCCGCCGATACGGCCGGCCTGCTGCTCGAGACGCAGGACGTCGAGACCGACGCCGCCGCGCCCGACACCATCGTCGGCCAGGACCCCGCCGCGGACAGCCAGCTCGCGGTCGGCGCCACCGTCACCCTGCAGGTGGCCGTGCCCGTGCCCACCGTGGCCGTGCCCGACCTCTCGGGCCCCGCCACCGATGCCGAGCAGAAGCTCACCGACGTCGGCCTCGTGGCCGGTGACGTCACCAGCGAATACCACGACAGCATCGCCGCGGGCGACGTCATCGGCTCCGATCCGGCCGCCGGCACCGAGGTGCCCCTGGGCTCCGCGGTCGCCTATGTCACGAGCCTCGGCGTCGAGACCGTGGCCGTGCCCGACTTCAGCGGCCTGACCCTGGCCGCGGCGCAGGACGCCGCCGATACGGCCGGCCTGCTGCTCGAGACGCAGGACGTCGAGACCGACGCCGCCGCGCCCGACACCATCGTCGGCCAGGACCCCGCCGCGGACAGCCAGCTCGCGGTCGGCGCCACCGTCACCCTGCAGGTGGCCGTGCCCGTGCCCACCGTGGCCGTGCCCGACCTCTCGGGCCCCGCCACCGATGCCGAGCAGAAGCTCACCGACGTCGGCCTCGTGGCCGGTGACGTCACCAGCGAATACCACGACAGCATCGCCGCGGGCGACGTCATCGGCTCCGATCCGGCCGCCGGCACCGAGGTGCCCCTGGGCTCCGCGGTCGCCTATGTCACGAGCCTCGGCGTCGAGACCGTGGCCGTGCCCGACTTCAGCGGCCTGACCCTGGCCGCGGCGCAGGACGCCGCCGATACGGCCGGCCTGCTGCTCGAGACGCAGGACGTCGAGACCGACGCCGCCGCGCCCGACACCATCGTCGGCCAGGACCCCGCCGCGGACAGCCAGCTCGCGGTCGGCGCCACCGTCACCCTGCAGGTGGCCGTGCCCGTGCCCACCGTGGCCGTGCCCGACCTCTCGGGCCCCGCCACCGATGCCGAGCAGAAGCTCACCGACGTCGGCCTCGTGGCCGGTGACGTCACCAGCGAATACCACGACAGCATCGCCGCGGGCGACGTCATCGGCTCCGATCCGGCCGCCGGCACCGAGGTGCCCCTGGGCTCCGCGGTCGCCTATGTCACGAGCCTCGGCGTCGAGACCGTGGCCGTGCCCGACTTCAGCGGCCTGACCCTGGCCGCGGCGCAGGACGCCGCCGATACGGCCGGCCTGCTGCTCGAGACGCAGGACGTCGAGACCGACGCCGCCGCGCCCGACACCATCGTCGGCCAGGACCCCGCCGCGGACAGCCAGCTCGCGGTCGGCGCCACCGTCACCCTGCAGGTGGCCGTGCCCGTGCCCACCGTGGCCGTGCCCGACCTCTCGGGCCCCGCCACCGATGCCGAGCAGAAGCTCACCGACGTCGGCCTCGTGGCCGGTGACGTCACCAGCGAATACCACGACAGCATCGCCGCGGGCGACGTCATCGGCTCCGATCCGGCCGCCGGCACCGAGGTGCCCCTGGGCTCCGCGGTCGCCTATGTCACGAGCCTCGGCGTCACGCCAAACGCCGATGTCCCTGATGTCCGTGACTTGCCGCAAAACGACGCCGTGACGGCTATCGAGACCGCAGGTCTGACCGTGGGTGACACCGTTGAGCAGTCAAACGAGAAGATCGCTGCTGGCAACGCCATCAAGACCGAACCAGCGGCAGGTTCAGAGGTACCTCTCGAGTCACCGGTGACGCTCATCCTGTCGACAGGATCGAACCAGCGCACCATCCCCGACGTGGCCGGCCAGCCGGCCGCCGACGCCCAGACCGCACTCACCGACCAGGGCCTCAGCGTCACCCTCGACGAACGCACCAACGGCAAGGTCCCCGCGGGTGACGCGGTCAAGACCGAACCCGCCGCGGGCGAGACCGTCGAGGTCGGCTCCGAGGTCACGCTCATCGTCAGCAAGGGTCCCAAGCAGGTCACCGTGCCCGACGTCGTCGGCTCCGACGAGGCCGCGGCCAAGACCGCCATCAAGGACGCCGGGCTCAAGCCGGGCGAGGTCAGCCAGGCCGAGGCCGAGGCCCCCGCCGGCACCGTCCTCTCCCAGGATCCGGGCGCCGACAGCACGGTCGACCAGAACAGCACCGTGGCCCTCACCGTCAGCTCCGGCCCACCCGCGGTCACCATCCCCGACGTGGCCGGCCAGCCGGCCGCCGACGCCCAGACCGCACTCACCGACCAGGGCCTCAGCGTCACCCTCGACGAACGCACCAACGGCAAGGTCCCCGCGGGTGACGCGGTCAAGACCGAACCCGCCGCGGGCGAGACCGTCGAGGTCGGCTCCGAGGTCACGCTCATCGTCAGCAAGGGTCCCAAGCAGGTCACCGTGCCCGACGTCGTCGGCTCCGACGAGGCCGCGGCCAAGACCGCCATCAAGGACGCCGGGCTCAAGCCGGGCGAGGTCAGCCAGGCCGAGGCCGAGGCCCCCGCCGGCACCGTCCTCTCCCAGGATCCGGGCGCCGACAGCACGGTCGACCAGAACAGCACCGTGGCCCTCACCGTCAGCTCCGGCCCACCCGCGGTCACCATCCCCGACGTGGCCGGCCAGCCGGCCGCCGACGCCCAGACCGCACTCACCGACCAGGGCCTCAGCGTCACCCTCGACGAACGCACCAACGGCAAGGTCCCCGCGGGTGACGCGGTCAAGACCGAACCCGCCGCGGGCGAGACCGTCGAGGTCGGCTCCGAGGTCACGCTCATCGTCAGCAAGGGTCCCAAGCAGGTCACCGTGCCCGACGTCGTCGGCTCCGACGAGGCCGCGGCCAAGACCGCCATCAAGGACGCCGGGCTCAAGCCGGGCGAGGTCAGCCAGGCCGAGGCCGAGGCCCCCGCCGGCACCGTCCTCTCCCAGGATCCGGGCGCCGACAGCACGGTCGACCAGAACAGCACCGTGGCCCTCACCGTCAGCTCCGGCCCACCCGCGGTCACCATCCCCGACGTGGCCGGCCAGCCGGCCGCCGACGCCCAGACCGCACTCACCGACCAGGGCCTCAGCGTCACCCTCGACGAACGCACCAACGGCAAGGTCCCCGCGGGTGACGCGGTCAAGACCGAACCCGCCGCGGGCGAGACCGTCGAGGTCGGCTCCGAGGTCACGCTCATCGTCAGCAAGGGTCCCAAGCAGGTCACCGTGCCCGACGTCGTCGGCTCCGACGAGGCCGCGGCCAAGACCGCCATCAAGGACGCCGGGCTCAAGCCGGGCGAGGTCAGCCAGGCCGAGGCCGAGGCCCCCGCCGGCACCGTCCTCTCCCAGGATCCGGGCGCCGACAGCACGGTCGACCAGAACAGCACCGTGGCCCTCACCGTCAGCTCCGGCCCACCCGCGGTCACCATCCCCGACGTGGCCGGCCAGCCGGCCGCCGACGCCCAGACCGCACTCACCGACCAGGGCCTCAGCGTCACCCTCGACGAACGCACCAACGGCAAGGTCCCCGCGGGTGACGCGGTCAAGACCGAACCCGCCGCGGGCGAGACCGTCGAGGTCGGCTCCGAGGTCACGCTCATCGTCAGCAAGGGTCCCAAGCAGGTCACCGTGCCCGACGTCGTCGGCTCCGACGAGGCCGCGGCCAAGACCGCCATCAAGGACGCCGGGCTCAAGCCGGGCGAGGTCAGCCAGGCCGAGGCCGAGGCCCCCGCCGGCACCGTCCTCTCCCAGGATCCGGGCGCCGACAGCACGGTCGACCAGAACAGCACCGTGGCCCTCACCGTCAGCTCCGGCCCACCCGCGGTCACCATCCCCGACGTGGCCGGCCAGCCGGCCGCCGACGCCCAGACCGCACTCACCGACCAGGGCCTCAGCGTCACCCTCGACGAACGCACCAACGGCAAGGTCCCCGCGGGTGACGCGGTCAAGACCGAACCCGCCGCGGGCGAGACCGTCGAGGTCGGCTCCGAGGTCACGCTCATCGTCAGCAAGGGTCCCAAGCAGGTCACCGTGCCCGACGTCGTCGGCTCCGACGAGGCCGCGGCACTTGACGCGATCGCGGCCGAGGGCCTGAAGCCCGGTGAACGCTCTGAGGCCAACGATGCGGCTGCAGCCGGGGTCGTGATCAGCCAGGACCCACCGGCGGGGACAGAGCTGGACAAGGGCAGCGCCGTCGACTATGTCGTGTCGCTAGGCCCGGTGATCGAGCCTCATGGCCAGGGCGGTACCCTGGATAACGGGCAGGTATCCGGCCAGTTGGATGCGGTCGCTTTCACGGTGCCCGCGATCCGCGAGTTGGATCTGGGCAATACCCCATACGACGGCGCCAACTCTGCCGAGCAAGCGGACTTACTCAGGCAGGGCGCCGACAACCTCTACCCATCATCCACGCTGACGCAGGAGGAAGACGCCCTCAAGCGCATGGGGCTGCTCGGCAACGACGATGACCTCGCCTCCCTCCTCGACAAGCTCTATGGGCAGGATCTGCCCATCACCTACCTCCCGTCTAGTGATCGCCAGTCCGTCCTCGAGAGCATCGACAAGCTCAACCTGCCGCAACGCGCCGAGGCCGCTCGCGAGTTCGGTCAGGCCGCCGTACACCAAGCGTTTGGCGCTGACGCAGGTGTGGTCGATGACCCCACGAACGGCGATGCCGTGCTCGCCGCTAGCGCGCTCGATCAAGGTGATGGCACAGCCACGATGCTCGAGTGGTCCGCTCAGAACGTGAACTCAGGCAATCAGGCCAAGGTGGATGGCGTCGTCGTCCCCGGCAACGATGGCATCCTGAAGTCCATGCCGCAGTTGCTGCAGCGTGAGTACACATTCCCCTTCGTCGAGGGCCAGTCCTTCGTCGACTTCCTTCGCAACAAGGGAGGCTGGGACGCCGTGAACGGCGCTTGGGGTCAGCTGCCCGCGACGACCGAGCAGATCCTGCATCCCAAGCGATATCCCGATGACGCGCCCACGACCTTGGCCATGGATGGGTTCGCCAACACGCTGGGCCAGGGCTGGAGCGAACAGTGGCAGCAGACCATGGGCGAGCTCCGGACCGCGGTTTGGCTCGGCGACGACAAGGCCGCTGCGGGTTGGGGCGGAGATCGCCTCGTCAGCCTGGATGGGCCCGATGGTTCCTGGGCCATCGTCTGGCAGACCACGTGGGACAAGACCGGCGATGTCGGTGAGTTCGTGAGCGCGGCTGATGCCGCGGTCGCGGACCTGCCGGGTGCGCACGCTGTCCTCGAAGCAGACGTCTCCTCCGGGGCCTCGAATCCGGTGCTGGTCCTGTTGACCAGCGACGATGCCACCCTTGGCTCGGTGGCCGGGGCTCTTGGCCTCGGAGACGCTATCTCGACGCCATAGCTGGACCCAGGTCAAGCTGATGCCGTGAAGGCCGGGCCTTGAGCCCGGCCTTCGCCGTTCGAGGTCGCTCCGCCTCCCGCAGTCGTGTCGACTACATGGATTCGGGAGCCGAGATGCCTAGCAAGGCCAAGGCGTTGCGGATAGCACTGCGCGTCACGCCCATGAGGGCCAGTCGGCCGGCTGAGGTCGCGGGATCGTCAAGATCGACCACACGGCGATCGCGATAGAAGGCGTGGAACGTCGTCGCCAATTCCATGGCGTAGGCAGTGATGCCGTGCGTCTCCTCGGCCCGGGCGCCATCCTCGACCACCTCGGGGAGGCGCAGCACCTCGCGGGCCAAGCCGCTGGCCACTTCATCACCCTGGAGCACTCCGCTGAAGCTCGGCGCGGGTGACAGGCCCGCAGCGGCTGCCTTGGCCAGGATCGAGCAGATCCGGGCATGTGCGTACTGCACGTAGTAGACCGGGTTCTCCGACGACTGCCTGCGCACCAGTTCGATATCGACATCGATGGGTGAACTCGCTGCACGCGAGGCGAACGACCAGCGGGCCGCATCCACGCCGATCTCCTCGAGCAACTCATCGAGCGTCAGGAACTCGCCTGAGCGCTTACTCATGGGGACCTCGACGCCGTCGCGCACGAAGCGGACCCAGGCCACGAGCAGCATCTCCACGGCATCCTTGTCGAAACCCATCGCCTCAGCCGCATTGCGGACGCGGGCGACGGTTCCGTGGTGATCGGCTCCCCAGATGTAGATGAGCTTGTCGAAGCCGCGACTGAACTTCTCGCTGACATAGCCGATGTCGGAGGCGAAGTAGGTCGGGTCGCCATTGGAGCGGAACACCACCCGGTCCTTGTCGTCACCGAAGGTGGTGGAGCGGAACCAGGTCGCGCCATCCTGCTCGAAGATGTGTCCACCCGCCGCCAGCCGTCCCACGGCACGTGTGACCCAGCCATCGCGATGCAGGCTGGCCTCGCTCTTCCACACGTCGAAGTGGACACCCAGGCGCGCCAGGCTCTCCTCGATCCCGGCGCGGACGCGCTCCTGAGCCCACCCGGCGACGATCCCGTCGCGGTCCGCCCCGTCCACGGTGGCCGCAGCCCAAACGTCATCTGGCAACTCGGCGGCGAGGTCCTCGACGTAGCCGCCACGGTAGCCGTCCGCGGGTACCTCCTGGGCCGTTCGGCGTGCGACCACCGAGGCACCGAGATTGCGGATCTGGGCACCCGAATCGTTGAAGTAGTACTCACGCGTGACGGTGTGGCCGCCGCCCTCGAGCACGCGAGTCAAGAGGTCGCCGACGAAGGCGCCGCGAGCGTTGCCCACGTGGAGCGGGCCGGTCGGGTTGGCCGAGACGAACTCGATGTCAAGATGCAGCGGCCGCTCCTGCGTGACTCGGCCGAAGGCATCGCCGGCCTCGCGGGCCTCATCCAGCACGCCCTCCAGCCACGCTGGGGAGAGCCGCAGGTTGATGAAGCCCGGCGGCGCCACCTGCACCTCCGTCATCGCAGTACCGACGGCCACGGCGCGCAGGTTCTCAGCCAGCACCTCGGCGATCTGCAACGGTGAACGTCGCATCGGTCGAGCCAGCCGCATGGCCAGGTTCGCGGCCATGTCGCCATGGTCCGGGTCGGATGGTCTCTCGATCTCGATATGGGGTCGAAGCTCGGCATCGATGTCTGGCAATGCCCCTGACTCGGTCGCCTGAGCCCAAGCGTCAGCCACCATGCCACGGATGCGTGTACGGACCGAGACCACGGTGGGCCTCGTCGCGCTCATCGGTCAGCCCCGATCTCGATGACCAACTCCGGCTCCGCCAGCCGGACCAAACCCGGGAAGATGCCCTCGGCGGCGTGCAGCGCAGCCCGGGGATCGTGAGCCTCGAGGATGTGGGTCAGGATCAAGTGAGCAGCTCCTCCGCGTCTGGCGATATCGGCCGCATCCGCGGCCGCAAGGTGGTTGGCGCCAGGTTCTGGTTCGAGGGTCGACCAGAACGCTTCACAGAGCACGGTGTCACCCTCGTGGATCAACGGCAGCAGATCATCGGCGCGGCCGCAGTCGCCACTGTAGACGAGGCCGGGAGCATCGGGAGCCGCTGCGTCGGTGACCCGGAAGGCATGGCTCTGTTCCGAGTGGGTCACGCGGCGTGCCTCGACCTCGAAACGCCCGATCTGGCGCGTGCCATCGGCCAGGTCGGGGCCGACGAGGCTATCGAGGAACCCATCCTCACCGGTGAAGACATCGTAACGACCGCGCAGTCCTGCCGGAGCATGCAAGCCGATGCTTCGTGGCTCGTCGTAGCCGAAGCTGAGCAGGTTGCGCAGTGGGATGAGGTCCACGTGGTGATCGCCATGCATGTGGCTGATCACGACCGCCTCCAGACTGGAGGGATCAAGATGCGGGAACACGGACCCCAAGGCACCTTGCCCCAGATCGAGCAGGATGGCCTCAGTTCCGGCCTCGACGAGGTAGCACGACGACGGACGACAGGGCCGATCGGTCCAGGCAGCCGAGGCACCGAGGACGGTAAGCCTCAGGCTCATCGATCGACTCGCCGAGGTCTGGAACCCATGTGTCACCCCCTCGTTGCGTGGGCGGTCCGGTCTACTTGCTGGGCTTGGCGTCCCTGACCAGCCGGGCGGCCATGGCGGCTGCCTCGTTGATGCGATCCGGCAGGACCACCATACCGGCTTGCTCGGCACCATCCCAACGCGCGCTACCACCGCCGACGGCGAGGGTCGACCGGAAGCCGGCGTCGCGCAATGCCTCGGCCACCTGGAGGGCGGCGATGCGGTCCACCTCCTGGACCACCGCTACGACGGCCATGCGAGCACGGTTCTGCTTGATGACATGGACCCAGCTCGTGACTGGGACGTCTGCCCCCAGGTACAGCACCCCGATACCGAGTCGACGCATGGCCACCGCGAACGCGAGTGAGCCCAACTCATGGCGCGATCCGGGCGGGAGCCCGACGACCAGGAGTGGGTCTGCCACCGTGGCCGCGGCCTCGTACAGCGCTGACAAGCGCCGATAGACGGCGGCACTCGCGGTGTGCTCGGCGGCGACGTCGAGCCGTCCATCTCGCCAGGCTCGGCCGATCTCGACCAGGGCCGGCATGAGCAGGTCGTCCACGATGGATTCGAATGAGCCCTGGGCGAACATCTCGTCCAGGGCTGCGCCGATTGTCGCGATATCCATCGCCATGGCGGCGTCGACGAACCGATCGATCAACGCCGTCTTGTGCGAACGGGTGGTCTCGTCACTGGCGGGCAACGCAGGTCGGGGGGCCGGCGGCTCGATGGGGACTTCGCCGGCCAGGAGGGCGCGACTCGCCTCGCTGGCCGTCCAGCCGCTTTCGGTGAGTTCGCGCACACGCATGAGCATGCCGATGGCGTCGTCGTCATAGAGCCGGTAACCCGAAGCGGTGCGCTGGGGACTGACGACGCCGTAGCGGCGCTCCCAGGCACGGATGAGAGGCACGCTCACGCCGGAGCGGATCGAGGCTTGTTTGATGCTGTACATGCTTTGTCCACTATAGCATCTCGATTTTGTGACACAAACCCTTGACAAGCCATAGACGGCGGGCTAGTATCCATCCTGTCAGTTAGACAAACCCTATACACGTAGACGGAAGCAGATGAAGGAGGTCAACGAGATGACGCGACGGTGGCGCCCCTGACGGGCCCACATGCCAGGGCGTAGATCGCTCCATCCCAGCGCAGACCGCGAGATGAAAGCTCGCCCCCTCAAAGCCGAACACACTCTCGAAAGGACGAACACAGATATGCGAAAGAACAAGATGCAGGTCATCGCCGCCACTGCCGCCCTCGCCGCGGTCATGGCGCTCCCCCTCGGCGCGTTCGCGCAGGATGAGAACGCCAAGGTCCGCGTCGGGCACTTCAGCCCAGATGCCCCCGCAGTGGATGTCTACGCCAACGGTGGCGCCATCCTCACCGATGTGCCCTTCGGCGTTCTCTCCGACTACCTCGAGGTTCCCGGTGGCACCTACACCATCGAAGTGGTGGCAGCTGGTGCCGATCCGGCCGATGGCGCAGTCATCGGTCCCGTTGACCTCGACTTCGCGGCTGGCACCATGACGACCGTCGCTGCGACCAACAACCTTGCCAACATCGAGGCGCAGGTTCTGGCCGACGATCCCATGCCGCAGGAAGGCATCGCCCAGGTTCGCGTGGTCCACTTCAGCGCCGATGCCCCGGCCGTTGACGTCGCCCTTGACGGCGGCGACGTGGTGGTCGAGAACCTGGCCTACCCCGATGCAGCTGGCTACCTTGACCTCCCCGCAGGTGAGTACGACCTTGAGATCCGCCCCACCGGCACGACCGATGTGGCTTTCGATATCGACCCCCTGATGCTGGACGGCGGCAACAGCTTCACCGTCTTCGCCATCGGCTCCCTGGCCGACGGTAGCTTCACGGTCCTCCCGGCCGTCGACGCCAGCCTGATGGCTGACGACATGGCCGCTGAGTCCCCCGCGGCTGACGACATGGCCGCTGAGTCCCCCGCCGCGTAGCCGCGGCTCCACGACACCACCGGGCTGGTGATGCGGTTCGATCCACATCACCAGCCCAGTCTCCGAATTCGCTGAGAACCTACCCGTTCGAAAGGAACAAACCCTCATGCTCAAGCAGCTATCCCTTCGCCGCAAGGCCGGGATGCTCGGTACCGTCGCCGCTTTGGCCGCCGTCACCGCCATCCCGTTTGCCACGGCCGCCCAAGACGAGAACGCGATGGTCCGTGTGCTGCACGGAGCCGGCGACGCCCCCGCCGTCGACATCTACGCCAACGGTGGGCTCATCGGCGAGGGCCTGGCGTTCAGCCAGATCACCGACTACCTTCAAGTCCCCGGCGGTGACTACCAGATCCAGGTCGTCCCCAACGGCGCCACTCTGGAAGAGGGCCCCGTCGTCATCGACGCCACGCTCACCTTTGATGCCGGCACCATGACCACCGTTGCCGCTACCGGCAGCCTGGCCTCCGGCATCGTCCCGCAGGTCATCGCGGACGACCCCGCACCCAGCTCCGATACCGCCCAGGTCCGTGTGGTGCACCTAAGCGCTGACGCCCCCGCCGTGGACATCGCTCCTGACGGCGCCGATGCGCTCATCGAGAAGCTCGAGTACCCCAACAACACCGGCTACCTGGCCCTTCCCGGCGGCGCCTACGACCTCGAGATCCGCCCCGCGGGCTCCACCGACGTGGCCTTCGACATCCCTGAGATCACCCTCGCTGACGGTGTGAGCTACTCCGTCTTCGCGGTCGGTGGCCTGGGCGATGGCACGTTCACGGTCGTCCCGGCCGTCGACGCCGCACTCGCAGGTGTGCGAGTCGGCCACTTCAGCGCGGACGCTCCGAATGTGGATGTCTATGCCAACGGTGGCGCCATCCTGACCGACGTGCCCTTCGGCACGCTCTCTGACTACCTGTACGTGCCGGCCGGCACCTACCAGATCCAGGTCGTCCCGACCGGCGCTTCGCTGGCGGATGGGCCAGTGGTCATCGATGCTGAGCTGACCTTCGATGGCGGCACGCGGACCACGGTCGCTGCGACCAATGATCTCGCCGACATCACTGCCGTCGTCGTCAAGGACCCTGCGGTCCAGCCGTCGCCCGAGGGTGCCAAGATCCGCGTCGTCCACCTGAGCGCCAACGCACCCAAGGTCGACGTCGCGCCCGACGGCACCGGCAAGAAGGGCGCCATCTTCAA
Source organism: uncultured Chloroflexia bacterium (assembly GCA_963778955.1). Classification (GTDB taxonomy): domain Bacteria; phylum Chloroflexota; class Limnocylindria; order Limnocylindrales; family CSP1-4; genus JAFMJV01. Next base: position 496,316 of record CAVZWI010000001.1, on the reverse strand, counting down.
GAACCTCGAATTCGGCGATGCCAAGGGCTACAAGAACGTGCCTGCTGGTGAGGTCGATCTCGAGATCCGCGCCGCTGGCAAGAAGGCCGCTGCCTTCGACATCCCGCCGCTCACGCTCGAGGACGGGAAGGCCTACAGCGCCATCGCTATCGGCCAGTTCCCTGACTCCTTCAACGTGATCCTCGTCGAAGAGGCATCCGCCAACTAGCAGTCTCCGACCGCGCGGATGGGGTCTGGCTTCCCCCGGCCAGGCCCCATTCGCGTCTCCGCCAAACATCGATGAGGAGGTAACACCAGTGTTCAAGAAGCTTATCGCCAGCGTACTGCTGGCGTCACTTGCTCTCACCGCTTTCGCCCCCGTCACCAGCGCCAGCCCTAGCAAGAACATCGTCGAGCGTGCCGTGCAGGTCAACAAGTACACCGGCGCTTTCGACACGCTCCTGGCTGCGGCGACCTGCGACTACTTCGACAGCGCGGTCGTCGACGCGCTGTCACAGCCGGACACCACGCTGTTCGCCCCGACCGACCGCGCCTTCCGCCAGCTCGGGCTCAACAAGCGCAACGTCTGCTCGACCTTCGAGGGAGACCAGGGTTCGCTCCTGAGCATCCTCACCTACCACGTCATCGACGGCAGGGTCTCCTACCGCGACGCCCGCAAGGCGATCGGCAGTTCGGTGACCATGCTCAACGGCCAGCGGGCTGAGATCACCGGCAAGTGGTGGCGCGTCGAGATCGATGGCGCTCGCATCATCCTGCCGAACGTTCGTGCCAGCAATGGCTTCATCCACGTGGTGAACGACGTCCTGCTCCCGTAATCGGACTCCCACCCCTCTGCCACTCGAGCCGGCCCCTTGCGGGGCCGGCTCGAGTGATTCTGGAGACGTAGTGCTGGGTATGCGGACTAGGCGGCAGGGGAGGCCGTGGTGGTCGGTGGTGCCATCGGTTGCCCAGGCGCTGCCACACGCGGCACGCCGGACATGGTGTCGTACGCGAGTTCCGGTCCGGGCCGTGTCCGCAGGAGCTCGCCGATCCGCGCGGGAGCGGCCGGTGGCCGCCGCAGCAGGCCGCGGGCAGCTCCCGCGATAAGGCGGCGTGAGGAGCGGTTGGGGTCCAGAGCCACACCGACCAGACCGCGCTCGATCGCCGCAGCGCCGTCGAACTGGTCGGTCGAGAAGGGCAGGACCAACATGGGCACGCCATGGTGGAGCGCTTCGGTGATGCTGTTGTTGCCGCCATGTGTGATCAGCAGGTCGGCATGCTCGAGCAGCGCGACCTGGGGCAGGGTCGTGCGTACCAGCCAGTCGGTCGGCACCGGGCCCAGATCGCTCGGCTGGTTCGCACCGATGGCGATCGCGACACGAACGTCGAGCTGCTGCAGGGCGACGGCGATGCGCGCCAGCACGTCGATGCGTGCCGAGAGGAACGTTCCCAGCGAAACCACCACCAGGGGGCGCCCGTCGGACCGGGCCAGCCACTCCTGCGTATCTGGGTCGATCTCCTCATCGCGTACGGCACTGCCAAGGAAGGCGTGCCGAGGCAGGAGCGCGCTGCGGATCGGTCCGTGGAGTGCGGCTGGATAGTTGTAGAGCACCACATCGCCGTGGGCACCGAACGCGTCTGGCACCGTTGGCGCACCAGAAGCGACCGTCCGAAAGGCCTCGTTGTAGGCCGCGGTGAATGCGTCTGTCACGGCGCGAGCGGTGTGTCGGAGCGTCTCCATCTCGATGACGTCGGGATGGAGCGCCGGTGGCCAGGCAGAGGGCACGCCGTAGAGCTCATCGCCCACCGGGAGTGCCGTGGGGTGCCCCAGCACCACATCGCCGTAGGCTGCGCCAGCGGCTCGCAGGCCGATGGTGGCGGCGAACGCGAGGTGATCCACGAGGATGGTGTCGGGCGCGTGACTGTCTAGGATGCGCAGGGTGCGATGGGCGACCTGCGTGGGACGCCACAACAGATCGGTCGACCGTTGTTCCGCCTGGTAGCGCAGCGTCGGGACCATGCCCGCTCTCGTGGCCGTGAAGAAGGCTTCCAGTGAGCGAGCTTCGGTGTCCCGCGCCTGCTCCGTTCGGATGACGCCAGCATTCGAGCCACGCGACATGATCAGCTCGGTGTGCTCCATGCCGGCATGGCGTACCAGCGGTGCCATGATCGGCCCAGTGGCGACGACTACCCGCTGGCCCCGGCGCTGCCAGGCGCGACCGATGGTGAGCATCGGGACCGCGTGCGAGGCGTAGTCGGGAGTGATGATGAGCAGGGTCACGCGGTGTGCCCAACGCGTGCATCGCCGAGGATCAGGCGTCTCGGCCCGTCGGCCGCGCGACGGTAGACCTCGGCTAGCATGCGCGCCATGCGGTCGATCGTGAACCGCTCCGCGACCACGGCCCGCGTACGCGTGGCTGTCGCTCGATCAGCCGAGAGATCCAGTGCCGCACGGACCGCGACTGCGAGGGCAACGACATCGGTGGTGTCCACGAGCCAGCCCGTGGTGCCATCGACCACGTACGTAGAGGGACCACCGTTCCGGGGTGCGACCACCGGGAGGCCGGCCGCCATGGCCTCGATGATGGCCAGGCCGAACTCCTCCTTGGCGCTGCCACAGGCGTAGGCGCCGCGCGCACCGATGAGCGAGCCCCAGCCCGCCTGCGCCACGGCTAGCAGGAGGCTGACCTCGTCGTTGGGTCGGTGTCCCATGAGGACGACTCGATCGCTCAGGCCGGGGTGGGCATGGAAGAGCGCATCGATGCGTGACAACTCGGCGGCCTCGGACGCGGTCGGCCCGACGAGGTCGCCACCGATGATGACGAGGTTGGCCCGCTCACCGAGCCATTCGTCGATGGCGAACGCCTCCACCAGGCGAGCCATGCCCTTGGCCTCGTGCAGGCGACCGACGCTGACGATGAGCGGCAGGCCGTGTCGAGCCACGGGCAGCCGACTGATGGCGCGCTGCAGGTCAGCCACGACCGGTGGCATGGCGATGATGTCGCGGACTGCGCGGGCCGCCCGCTCGGATCGCGCGAGGTCGATGCCCTCCGCGATGACGGTGTGGCGGCGAAGGCCAGTCGTGAGATCGACGCCGATCAGTCCACGCAGTCGCTCTTCCAGATGTGGGCGTGGGAACAGCACCAGCTCACGCGCCTGCCGTGCCAGCTGCCCGACGAGGGCGGCGCGATACCACAGCGCACCGCGGGCGTCGTGCGCCGCGAACGAACGTCGGTCGAGCGAGCCACCCGCTTCAGCCGTTGCGATGGGGCCGTGGGGATCGGGGGCCAGGGTGAACGCGATCGGGATGCCGAACTGCCGTGCCACCGTGGCGCCGGCCACGCTGCCGGGGTCGGCCATCCGCAGGTGCACGATGTCCGGAAGGTAGCCGGCAAGGAACGCAGAACGGATGCCGCGAGTCGCGGCCACCAGCGCTGGCCAGTTGCCGCTGAAGGTGGCGCCCTCGCCAGCGGCCAGGGGGACGCCCTCGAGGCGGTGGCCGGCCTGTGATCGACTCGACTGCACCACGTCGCCGGGCAAGCCGCGACCGACCGAGACGACTTCAGCGATGTGTTCCTGGTCCAGCAGGGGGCCGCTCAGCTGCGCCAACAGCGTAGCCACACCGCCGGCATCGCCCATCCCCGCTCGCGAGGACGATGGGTCCAGGTGCGCGGCCAGGTGGATCTGTGCGATGCGGATGCCGGCTTCCGCTCGGTCCGGCCGCTGCGGACCACGTCCCATGAGCCATCGCTGCGTCCGCATGTGGCGGGCGACCTGCCCCGACTCGTCGTCTGAATGGGTCAGCCTCTCGACGCTGTCCGGAACAGGTTCGCCGGTTCGCTCGGTGAAGGCGACGATGGCAGCGCCACGGACGCTGGACTCTTCCCGCCGGTCGGTGGCCAGGCGTTCCAGCACCCGCCCAGCACGCCGGCCCGGCACGAGCCCGATCGACTCGGCGAGATAGCGGCGCGCGTCCGGGTCGGTGGCCCGGCTCAATCCGGCCTCCAGGGTGGTCAGCACCAGGTGTGGGGCACTCGAAGCCCACCGCGCGAGCGTGGCCTGAGCGTGGAAACCGGGCATGCCGCCGCCCGCGACCGCCTGTGCCAGTGGGCCGACCAGTTCCGGCGCGACGGGACGGTCGGTGGTCGCCCAGGCGGCGTGGGCCGCGAAGCCCGGCGTGTCTTCGAGGACGAGTGCCGCCAGCTCGAGGTCGGCACCGGGTCCCGGCACGTGCCCGAGCATGTGGACGGCAGCCAGTGCCGCCACCGTGTCGCGCTCGTCGTCGATGGCTTCCAGCAGCGGTGCCAGGAGTGAGCCGGCGGCGGTGCCGTCGCGCACCACACCATCGATCGAGTGAAGGGCGCCGGGCACCTGACGCAACGCCGCCAGGATGGACGGCGCGAACCGGATGTGGTCGAGCGCTACGTGGACCCGCCGGTGTGGTCGGGCCTGGCGCTGGAGGGGCTCGGCGACGACGAACGGAGCGAGCGGGCCGCGGTGGTAAAGGGGGATGTCGATCATGTCGTGACGTCGACCACTTCGCAACAGCGGACGGTCCGGACGTCCTCCTACCCGGCGTCGTCGATAGAGACCGTCGAGCGGTCCGGGCCGAGGTAGGTGGACAGGCCTTCCTCGAAGGACGTGAGTGTTCGAGGCATGCGTTCGAGCAATGGGCCGACATCCACTGTCGCGGGCTGATTGATGAAGTCGACCGCGCCGGGGCTCAACGGCGGGTCGGGCAGGAAGCGCATGGGCCAGGCAGCGACCTTGACCACGACGGCGGGTGCCGGTAACAACGGCCTGCTCAGCCCAGCCACGCCCATGGCTCGATGCAGCACCTCGCGCATGGACATCGCCTCTGGGCCACCGATCTCGAACGTCTGCTCCGCGGCGGCATCGGACACCAGGGAATCGACGGCCAGGGCAGCCACGTCGCGCACGAACACGGGTGCCAGGCGCTGGCTACCGAAGTTGGTCATCGGCACGAAGGGCAGCGCACGGGCGAAGCCCAGGAAGCGGTTCAATGAGACGTCACCAGGGCCGAAGACCCAGGTGGGGCGGATGATCGTCCAGGCCATGCCCGAGCCGCGCACGGCATCCTCGGCCACGGCCTTGGCGCGGAACCAGTGTCGCTCGGCATCATGGCCTGCGCCGGCGCCAGAGATGTAGACGACACGACCCACGCCGGTCGCTTTTCCAGCGTCGATGAGGTGTTCCGCACCGCCTGCGTCCACCTCCATGAACGTGAAGCCCTTGCTGGGCTGCTCGACCGGTAGACCGGGGAAGGCCAGTGAGATGACGAGTTCGTCGACACCCGCCATGGCGGCGCGGATGCTTTGAGGATCGCGCACGTCGGCGCTACGGATCTCGATATCGTCCGGCAACTGTCCGCGGGCGCGCTCGCCACGCGAGGACAAGACCACGACGCGGCGGCCGCGACGACGCAGCTCGCGGGCGATCTCACCGCCCACGAAGCCGGTACCGCCGGCGACGGCGATGGTGCCGGGAACGGCGTCGATACGGTAGGCGGCAGGCTCGAAGATGGCGTCGATGGCGATGGAGCGGAAGTCGAACACGTGCTGCAGTTGGCGTCGCACGAGCAGCCGATGCCCGAGCGCGCCGATGGGACCGAAGGGCATCTCGTAGGTGACTCGATCATCCATGCGCACGCCGCCTTCGACGGTGCTGAAGCGATGCTCATGGACCCAAGACTTGTAGGGCCCCTTCTCCTGGACGTCGCTGAAGCGGCGGGGTGCCTCGACCTCATCGATGAGCGTGCGCCACTTGGTGGGGATGCCGAAGAGCGGCCGCAGGGTGTAGTCGATCGTCGAACCCTGGAGAGCGGAGGGCTCTGGCGTGTGGATCTCGAAGCCCATCGAGCGTGGCGTGATGCGGCCGAGGTTCTCGGCACGTGAGAAGAAGTCCCACACGCGCTCCAAGTCAGCGGGAACGATATGGCTACTGCGGAGGATGTGTTCTGACATCGGGTCGTCCTTGGTGTGTACAGGCTTTGTACAATGTCATGGTAGGCTCGACGAGCGCGGATGTCAAGACGTTGTACAATCTCGACGCGACGAGAGGAGAGTTTCCTGGATGAGCGCCGTCAACATCCCTCTAGCCGCGCCGGACTGGACGACCGCCGTCGTCTGGTTCCGCCGCGACCTCCGGCTGGACGACCATCCCGCGCTGTCCGAGGCCGTCGCTCGCGCACGGAGTGTGGTCCCGCTCTTCGTCCTCGACGACCGGCTGCTCGGTTCCGCCGCGCCCGCTCGCAGCTGGTTCCTGCGCGGATCCCTGGCTGAGTTGGACGCTGGATTGCGGGCGCGTGGCAGCGGTCTGCTGGTACGTCGCGGTCGGCCGGAAGACGTGGTGCCGCAGGTCGCAGCCGAAGTGGGCGCACAGGTGGTGCTGGCATCGCGTGACGTGACACCGCTCAGCCATCGGCGTGACGCTGCGGTGGCAGCGGCGCTGGAGCCTGATGGCCGGCGCCTGGCGCTGCGGCCGGGCCTGCTGCTGGCGGAGCCCGAGTGCGTGCTGACCGGCGCCGGCGCGCCATACTCGGTCTTCACGCCGTTCTGGCGAGCGACCCAGGCAGCACCACGGCGCTTCGTGCTGGCAGCACCCGACCGAGTCCCGACACCCGCCGCTTTGGTCGCCGATCGGGCGCCCATCAACGAACTGGCTGAACTCGATCAGCCGCTGAAGGACTCTGCCGCGGCCCGGTGAGGCAGCGGCACGCGCCCGACTCTCATCGTGGGTGGCCGGCGGACTGGCCGACTATGGCAGCGATCGCGATGTCCTCACCGGTGAAGGCACGTCACGGCTGGGCGTCGACCTCCACCTGGGCACGCTCTCACCACTCCAGGTCGAGTCAGCCGCACTTGACGCCGGCGTCGATGCCACCCCCTTCGTGCGTCAATTGGCCTGGCGCGAGTTCTACCACCACCTGCTCTTCCATCGACGCGCCGGCGACGGGCCGCTCTGGGACCCGCTGCTGTCCGCCTTCCGCGGCGAGGACGCAGACCCCGAGGCGGTGACAGCCTGGCGCGAGGGCAGGACGGGCATCCCCGTCGTCGATGCCGGGATGCGCCAACTTGCATCCACCGGCTGGCTGAGCAATCGGGCACGCCTGGTGGCGGCGTCGTTCCTGACGCGCCACCTCCTGATGGACTACCGCATCGGGGAGCGCCACTTCATGCGTCACCTCATCGATGGGGACGTGGCCAACAATCGAGGTGGCTGGCGATGGACGGCGGGTGTGGGCGCCGATCCACAGCCATGGTTCCGGATCTTCAACCCGGTGCGCCAGGGTCTGCGCTTCGATCGCGACGGTGCCTGGGTCAGACAGTGGCTCCCGGAGCTGGCAGGCGTCGCCGACCGTCACGTGCACGCACCTTGGGAGGCACCCGCGCCCCCACAGGGCTATCCGTCGCCCATCGTGGACCTCGCCGCCGCCCGCGATCGTGCCCTGGCCGCGTTCAAGTCGGCCAGTGGACGCGACTGAGACTTGAGACCGTCAGGCGCTCGTGGCCTCGATGTCGTCGGGGCCGGCCGCGGCTTGTTCGGCTCGCCGCACGAGTTCCCGGATTCGATCCGCGGAAGATGAACAGGTGTGCCGGCAGCAGCAGATACCAGTAGAGTCGACCGCTCAGGCCCTTGGGCTCGAAGAAGGCCGTTTGTACCAGCCGGCTGCCGGCGCGATCGTCGATGACCTCGTACTGCAACCAGGCTCGGCCCGGCACTCGCATCTCGGCGCGCAGCCGCAGTAGCTCGTTCGGCCGGATCTCCTCGACCCGCCAGAAGTCGACCGCATCGCCGACGCGGACGTGGCTCGGATCCGCCGCCCGAGTCGCATGCCGGGACCGCCGACGGCTCGGTCCATCATCCCTCGGACGCGCCACATCCAGTTGCCGAAGGGCCAGCCGGCGGTGCCGCCGAGACGCTCCACCTGCGCGAAGGTCACGGGTGCCGGAGCCTGCACACGGCGTCGCTGTCGGTCCAGCAGCATGCCTTCCCGGCTCTCGTCCTGCGAGAGGTCCTTGCGGCCGGGCAAGCCCAGCGAGTCGAACCAGGTCGTCTCGACGGCATGGCGATCACGGCGCTCGATGGCTCGTTGCACCGCAGTCTCGAAGGGCGTCGGTTCGATCCCATAAGCGCGTCCTGGCCCAGGATCGCGCACGACCACCTCGTTGCGCAGGCCCTCGATCAGGGGTCGGGCGATACCGGAGGGGATGGGCGTGACCAGGCTGCACCAATAGGAACTCAGCCTGGGGGTCAGCACCGGGACCGGGATCATCAGCCGCCGCATGCCACGCAATCGTGCGTAGGTGCGCATCATCTCCGCGTAGGAGAGCACGTCAGGCCCGCCGATCTCGACGATGCCCGCGTCGTCCGGGCGATCGGATGCGGCGACGAGGTAGTCGAGCACATCGCGGATGCCGATGGGCTGGCACAGCGTACGCACCCAGCGCGGGCGTGATCATCACCGGGAGATGCTCGACCAGGCTCCGCAGCAGTTCGAACGAGGCACTGCCGGAGCCGATGATCACGGCGGCCCGGAACTCGGTGACGGGGACGCCGTGGGACGCGAGTTCGGCCCCGACCTCCTGGCGGCTCGAAAGGTGGGCCGACAATCCGCTCGCCGGATCACCCAGGCCACCGAGGTAGATGATGTGCCCGACACCTGCCTCGCGAGCGCTTCGGGCGAAGGAGCGGGCGGCACGAAGGTCCCGCAGCTCGAATCCCCGTTCGCCGCCGGCCATGGAGTGCGCCAGGTAGTAGGCGGTGTCGACGTCCTTGAGCGCAGGCGGCAGCGTCGTTGGATCGAGCAGGTCGACTCGGACGACCTCGGCATCGGGAAAGCGCGCGGAGAGCCCGCGTGGGTCGCGGCTGGCCAGTCGCAGTCGGTGGCCGCGTTCGGCGAGCAATGCGACCAGCCGCCCACCGACGTAGCCGCTGGCCCCGACGATCAGGATGCGCATCGGTGTCTCAGCCCGGCCCCCTGATCCGCCCGCGGCTCTTCTCGAGAGTGATCTGCAGGTCCTGTGTAAGGCCGGTCAGGAAGCCGGCCTCGCTGATCGACAGGTAGTAGTCCCAGGTGCGGATGAAGCGTTCGTCGAAGCCCATCGCGCGCACGTCGTCGATGCGCTCGAAGAAGCGCTCGCGCCAGGTCCGCAACGTGCGTGCGTAGCTGTCACGGATGTCGTGCACGTTCGTGAGTAGCAGGCCAGTGCTCTCTAGCGACGACTCGATGGCCGCCAGGGATGGCAACACGCCGCCGGGGAAGATGTAGCGCTGGATCCAGTTGGCGCCGCGAAGCTGGGCCTCGTAGGCGTCGTTGGGGAAGGTGATCACCTGGATGGCGGCCTTGCCACCGGGCTTCAGGGCATTCGACACGGCAGCAAAGTATGCACCGTAGTACTCGGAGCCGACGGCTTCGAGCATCTCGATCGACACCATGGCGTCGTACTGGCCGCTGATGTCGCGGTAGTCGCGCAGCTCGACGTTGACGAGGCCATCAAGACCGGCCTCCGCGACGCGTTCACGGGCGAGGTCGTGCTGGGCTCGTGAGATAGTGACGGTGGTGACCCGTGCCCCCAGCTCCCCGGCGGCGTAGAGCGCAAAGCCGCCCCAACCGGTGCCGACCTCCAGCACGTGCTGACCGGCCACCACCCCGGCACGCTCGGCCATGCTGCGGTACTTGGCGCGCTGGGCATCGGCGAGCGACTGCCCGGGCGATCTCGAAGAGCGCGCTGGAGTAGGTCATCGTCTCATCGAGCCAAAGGCGGTAGAAGTCGTTGCCCAGGTCGTAGTGCGCGGTGATGTTGCGCCGCGAGCCCGACTTCGGTATTGCGGTTGCGCCGGTGTGCCACCGTGCGGCTGAGCTTGGCCGGGATGCGCCACCAACCCTTTGATAGCGAAAGCGCGTGGCGGTTGGCGACGGCCAACGAGATGAGTCCGACGAGGTCAGGGCTGGACCAAAGGCCATCCATGTAGGCCTCGCCACCGCCGACCTCACCGCCGAGCAGCAATCGCTTCAGCGCTTCCTGGTCATGGATACGAAGCTCGCCGCGAAGATCCGAGTCGCGGTCACCGAAGACACGCTGCGAGCCGTCAGGCAGCTGCACGGTCAGGCGGCCGACCTTGATGCGTGAGACCGCCGAGAGTGCGATGCGACCCGCAGCCTGGATCAGGAGGGATCGAACGGGGCGGCCAGCCGCTCGGCCAGCGTGGGAGTGGTCACTGGGTCACCTGGAGTGTCGTCGGAAGGCGAATTCCGCGGCGCCACATGCGCCAGGCGTGCAGGTGGATGGCCACGATGGTCTTCTGGGTGGCCAGCGGAACATGCAACAGCGTCGCGCAGTAGGGAGCGGTCGGTCAGCCGCCTTCGGTCGGCCACCAGGGTCGCCGACAGGAGTGGCTCGCCCCGCTCGGTCTCGGTGATGGCGATGCGGATGCGACCGGGGTCATCCTGCACGCGAACGGTGTAGTGCGCCTCCATGTCGATGAAGGGCGAGACGTAGAAGTCCTTGTCCATCTCATCGATCCAGCCCTTGCCCTGCCGTTGCGGTCGCAGCGTGTACAAGCCGCCGCTCGCCATGGGTGTTGTGCACCTCCACGATGACGACGCGCATGGCGCCCGATCAGTCGCGGCAGAGGTAGAAGCTGGCGGGGTTGAACTGGTAGCCCAGTACCCGCGGCGTGGCGATGAACGTGATACGCCAACCCTCGGGGTCGAAGCCCTCGTCCCGAAGATGTCCGAGAACCGACGCGCGCAGGTCCGTTGCCGCCGGGAGCCAGTGGTCCCGGTCGCGCATCGTGAGCGCGTTGAATCGATTGCGGCTGAAGAGTCGGAGACGGGTCGCCATGTCGTCGAGTTCGGCGAGGTCCAACGCCAGGTAGAAGACATCATGCTCAAGCTCGTACACCATCGGCTGACTTCGTCGATGGCGGACCTTTCCCACGAGAAGGTGCGACCTCATGCGGCGGCCCCTGCCAGCACTGGCTCCTCGACCAGGGCAGGACGCGCCACGGCCGACGCGCGTTGCCGGTTCAAGCATGGCGATCATCTCGGCCGCCTGATGCCAGAGCGGCAGCCGTCCTCGTGGAACCCGTAGCCCAGATGCGCACCGGCGTAGAAGTCCGACGGTGGCCCTGCAGTCCGCCCGAGCGCCTCCTGGCCGTCGAGCGTGTCGAAGGTGTACTTGGGATGCGACATCGGCCGTGAAACGATGACCTTCTCGTCGGGGATGCTCACGCCGGGGTTGACTGACGTGCAGTATGCGTGCTGGCTGTCCAGCCGTTGCAGACGGTTCATCCAGTATGTCATCACCAGCTGGTCAGCTGGGCGGCGACAGTCGACGGTGGCGACATTCCATGAACCCCGCGCGCCGGCGCGCCCGGGCAGTACTGACGCATCGGTATGGAGCACGACCTCGTTGGTGGTGTATTCGAACAGGCCCAGCGCGTCTCGCTCGGCGGCGTCAGCGTCGTTGAGGAGCCTGAGCGCGACATCGGCATGCGTGGCCATGATGACCGCATCGAAGCGCTCGATCCGCCCTGACAGCGTGGTGACGGTCACGCCATCGCCGTCGCGATGGATGGCGGTGACGGGATCGCCGGCGACGAGCGAATTGGCAGGGAGTCGCTCCATGATGCGATCGACGTACGTCATCGAGCCACCCACCACCGTCCGCCAGGGCTTGCCCTTACCGAAGCCGATGAGGCCGTGGTTGTCCAGGAAGCGCAGCAGGTAGTCGATGGGGAAGTCCATGATCTCCGAGGCTGACGTGGACCATACCGCCGACACCACCGGGACCAGGAAGTGGCTGCGGAAAGCGTTGCCGTAGTCGCCCTTGTCGAGGAACACCGCCAGCGTCTCGCGGGTCCAGGTATCGTCATCGAGTCGTCGCCGCGCAACGCTGTAGAAGCGCCGGATATCGTTGATCATGCGCCAGTGCGACGGCCGCGCCAGTGAACCTGGCTGCGCGAACATGCTGGCCGCACCACGTGAGCCGAACTCCAGGCCGCAGGCCTCACAGGAGTGTCCCAGTGACATCTCCGTGGACTGCGTCTCGATTCCCAGCTCTGCGAACAGCCTGGTCAGGTGGGGGTAGGTGGGCTCGTTGTAGACGATGAAGCCGGTGTCGACGTTCACAGGCCCATCTTCGGTCGGGACGGTCACGGTCTTGACGTGCCCACCCGGCTCGGCGTCGCGCTCGAAGAGGCGGATGCGATGTTGTCCGCGCAGGGCGTAGGCGGCCGAGAGGCCACTGACCCCGGCTCCGATGATGGCGATGTCCATGGCTTTTCCTTCCCCCGGTTGGCGTCGTTCGTGCAGTTCGCATCGCGAGTGTCTGTTGCTTGTACAATGATGGTACAGTGTTTGTACATACCACGCAAGCCACGACTGAGGATCGACCATGACCAAGCTCATCGAAACGCTCGAAACCTCGCTCTCTCGCGAGCAGGCCTTCGCCTATGTCGCCGACTGGAGCCGGCAGGCCGAGTGGGATCCCAATACGGTCTCGTCGAAACGCATCGGGGAGGGTCGCCCAGAGGTGGGCGCGCGCTACGCTCTGGAGGTGAAGATGGGACCCAGGTCCGTGCCCATGGAATACCGCATCACCGAGTTGGACGCGCCATCGCGCCTCGTCCTCGTCGGGGAAGGCTCCGGGGTATGGTCGGAAGATGTCATCACGTTTGCCGACATGGATGCCGGGACGCGCGTGGACTACCAGGCTGAAGATCAAGCTGCGCGGACTGCTGGGCGTGCTGCAACCCCTGCTCGGTCGGGCCTTCGACCGCATCGCCAAGGGAGCCGTGGCGGGGATGAAGCGTGAACTCGACGCACAGTCTCAGATCGCGGTCCCGCCGGAGGCCTAGCGGCATGGATCAGCGGATCATCATCGACGCTGCTCTTGAGCTGAGTATCGTCGGCAGCTTCAGTCGCCCCGGTTACCACATCCGCCGCCGCCTCTTCGGCTGGTCCGACCCGGCGCCCGGCGCCCTCGACGGCAAGACCGTCCTCATCACCGGTCCGACATCGGGCCTGGGCCTTGCCACGGCCCAGTCCATCGCCGACCTGGGCGCGCGCGTCGTCCTGGTCAGCCGCAGCCGCGACAAGCTCGAACGCCTTCGCGATGGGCTCACCGCGCGTCACGGCGAAGACCGCTTCCCCATCGTGGTGGCTGACATGTCCTCGCTCTCGAAGGTGCGAGACGCCATCGTTGAGATCCGCGAGCGTGAGTCGCGACTGGACGTCCTGGTCGATAACGCCGGCGCCATCTTCGAGGAGCGCAGGGTGACCGACGATGGCTTGGAGATGACGTTCGCCACCATGGTGGTAGGGCCGTTCGTGCTGACGTCCGGCCTGCTGCCGTTGCTCGAAACGAGCGGCGATGGACGCGTCATCAGCGTGGTCTCGGGCGGGATGTACGCTCAGCCGCTGCCGCTCGACGACCTCCAGTACGAGCGTGGCGAATACGACGGTACCCGGGCGTACGCGCGAGCCAAGCGGGCCTCCACCGCGTTGACGCGTGAATGGGCGCGGCGCTACCGGGGTCCGGTGCGGTTCAACGCCATGCACCCCGGCTGGGCCGACACGCCAGGGCTGGCCAAGTCGCTGCCGAGCTTCTACAAGTTGGTGGGGCCGCTCCTGCGCACGCCGGCGGAAGCGGTCGATACGACGGTCTGGATGGCCACCGACCGGACACCGCAGCGTGGCGACGGCAACCTCTACCTGGACCGCCGGCCGCGTCCGTTCGACCGAGCCCCGGTCACACGTCTCTCAGCCGCCGATCGCCGCCAGTTGTGGAACTCCGTGGTCCGCCTGGCGCACGTGCCCGATCCGACCGGTTGAGCTTGTCCTCTACGGTTCGCAGAACCACTCGCGACTGCGCGGCCGTCGAAGCGACCACACGATCACGATGAAGAGCAGCACCGCAGCGATCGACAGGACGAAGCCGCCGGGCGCGAACAGCGCGATCGCCGCCAGCGGCAGCAGGAGCGAGGTCAGTCCCATCGAGAGCATGTAGGCCGCCTGCTTCTTCTGGAGCACCAGCGTCATGGTGAAGATGAGGTAGGCCAGCAGCAGCATCCAGACGAGGCCGATGAAGCTGATCGGCGCCTCCACAGCCAGGTCGATGACGATGCGCATGGACAAACCCAACACCGAGAGCACCAGGAACGCATAGCCGAGGAAGACCAGCACCCCGGGCGGCATCGCGCGAACTGTCTGCCACATGGCCACGATTGTCCCACGCTCACGATGGCAGGCGGCCCGGCACCGGATATCCTGCGCCCCATGAGCATCGAAACCCCAGCCTGGGTGCGAGACGCCGTCTTCTACCAGGTCCTTCCCGACCGCCTTGCCCGCAGCGGCCGAGTGGTCGCCCCCGGCGAACTGCAGCCATGGGACGCCGAACCCACGACGGACGGCTTCAAGGGCGGTGACCTGTACGGCGTCGTGGCGCACCTCGACCGCCTGAAGCGACTCGGCATCACCGCGCTCTACCTCAACCCGGTGTTCGCGTCGGCATCCAACCATCGCTATCACACCGATGACTACTATGCGGTCGACCCGTTGCTGGGCGGCAACGACGCGCTGCGCGAGCTGCTCGACGAGGCGCATGCGCGCGACATGCGGGTGGTGCTCGATGGTGTTTTCAACCACTGCGGCCGTGGCTGGTGGCCCTTCCACCATGTCGCGGAGAACGGCGTCAGCTCACCCTACCGCGACTGGTTCTACCTGGCCGATGACGTACGTGACGGATCGCGCGGCATCAGTCCCTATCCCACGTCTGGCCAGATGGCGGAGATCGCCGAGCTGCGGGCGGCCGGAGCGGCCTACGGCGCGGCTTCTCGCGCGGTGCTCGGCTACGAGGCCTGGTGGGACCTGCCGGCGCTACCCAAGCTGAACCTTGATGAGCCGCACCTGCGAGCGCTCATGCTCGATGTCTCGGAGCACTGGATCCGCTTCGGCATCGATGGCTGGCGCCTCGACGTGGCCGAAGAAGTGGGGGCCGATTTCTGGCGCGAGTTCCGGCTGAGGGTCCGTTCCGCCGACCCCGAGGCCTACCTGGTGGCGGAGATCTGGCACCACAAGCCCGACTGGCTCCAGGGCGACATGTTCGACGCCTTCATGAACTATCCGCTGGCGCTGGGTCTCATGGGCTTCGCGGCGCAAGACCATCTCGATGTCGGCATCCATGTGCCGACGGAGTACGAGGGCAAGTTGCAGGTCTTCGACGGCGCTGCCTTGTGGGCGCGCATCGAGGAGCTTCGGTCGATGAACGATCGGGCGGTTACAGCGGTGCAGCTGAACCTGCTGGGGAGCCACGACACGCCGCGCGCCCTGACCATCATGGGTGGTGATATCGATTCACTGCGGCTGGCCACGCTGTTGCAGATGACCTTGCCCGGCGCGCCGTGCGTGTACTACGGCGACGAGATCGGCATGGACGGCAGCATCGATTCCGACCTGCCGGCGGGCATTTCCCGTCGAGTCGGTCGCCTGGGAACAGGAACCCTACTCGTGGGTGGCCGATGCCATCGGGCTGCGGCACCGCAGTCCCGCGTTTCGCGATGCCGAACTGACGTTGCTGGGAGCGCAGGGAGCCGCGTTGGCGTTCCTGCGGCGAGCCGGCGAGGAGTCGTACGCGGTCGTCGTCAACGCCGGGGCTGAGCCGCTGACGTGGGACCTGGCGTTGCCATTCTCGGCCGCCAGCGCCGAGCTGGTGCCATTGCGTGGCGGGGGGCCAGGCGAATACTCGGCCGAGTCGGTGGGGGGCCGGCTGCGGGTGACGCTGCCCGGACGTGAGGGTGTGGTCGTCCGGTCGGGGGCGTAGGCGCTCCTTCGTGCCCCCGCGAGGCGATCACCTATACTCGGGCCGTGGCGCTCGTACGCATCGCGGTCGTCGTCGTCCTTGTCGCATCGGGCCTTGTGGTCCTGTACGGCTTGATCCTCGACCGCTCCGGTCAGAACATCGCCTTCACCGTGGCGGGCCTGGCTGTCCTTGGCCTGACGCTGGCGTTCATCTCGGCATGGTTCCTCAATCGTGCTCTGACCGATGCTCGCTGGGGCCGGACGGTGGGCTCGCTCATGGGTGCGGCCATGGGCGGCCTGTTCGCGGTCGCCGCCGCCGGTTGCCTGGCCGCGGCCTCGGTCTTCGCCTTCATCCGCGTCTGACCGAGCGAGCCCGTCCGTCGGGTACACTCCCTCGGTCGCTGGCCCCCATCGTCTAGAGGCCTAGGACGCCACCCTTTCAAGGTGGAGATCAGGGGTTCGAATCCCCTTGGGGGCGCCAGAACAACGCACCTGAGTCGTCAGCGACGACCTCGCCTGCTGCGAAGAATGGCCGAGCCGCCGGGGTCTAGACGACTCGGGTCACGTGCCTGTCGGCGGTCTCCACTCGCTCCACCAGTTCGACCGTGAGCTCCTGCAGCTGCGCCGGTGTCGCACGCTTGATGTTCTCCGCCATCGACAGGAGCACCTCCCGCTTGCGGTCGAACATGACGAGCTTGTCGTGGTCAGGCAGTCCGGCGAGCTGCCCCTCAGCTTCGTTGCGGGCCGACCGGTACTCGGCGTCACTGAGGTCGCCCCACTCGTGCTGCTTGCGCAGGTTCTCGATGCGCTGTCGGAGTCGGCTTCGCTCCTTGTCGGCCAGACTCGACGCCGGGGCCCGCAGACGCCGTCGCAGCTCCTCTCGGGCTTCACGGATGGCCTCATCGGGTAGGGACAGGCGCTCGACGGCCGCGAGGACCGCGCGCTCCGCCTCCTCAGCCCTGACCGACCGCGCCGGGCAGATGATGGGTCGGCCGTCCGGCCCGAAGACGGCACTCCGTTCCTCCGCAACCGGGCAGCTGTAGTAGCGCCAGTCACGACCGCGGGAGACGCGAGCCTGTCCGCGCATCCGTGCACCGCACGAGCAGTAGACCAGGCCGCGCAGCAGGTACTCACGCTTCCGCCCTCCCGGGGACCGGGTCTTGCGGCGCTTGCGCCGCTCCACACCAGCGACCGCGACTCGGTACGTCTCCTCATCGAGGATGGCTTCGTGGGTCCCCGGGCGAGTGTCCGCGCCACGCTTCTTGACGACGTTGCCGCGGTAGACCTCGCGCCGCCGCCACAGGTCCTTGACCGTGGAACTCGTCCAGGGGTTGCCGGTGCGGTGCCGAATGCCCTCGCGGTTGAGCCCGTCCGCCACCCCCGACAAGGGCAGCGTGGCAAGGTCGCGAAAGACCCGTCGCACGACCTCGGCCTCGTCGGGCACGGCCACGAGCCGGCGTGGCTGGCGGATGCGCCCCAGAAGGCGAAACGGGTGCGCGACATGATGGAAGCCGCTTTCCAGAGCGGCCGACACCGAGGCCACGGCGATGCCGGCCAGTTCGCCGCGACGCAGGTCGGTCAACATGCGCTGGTAGTCGGGCCGGTCGGTGGTGAAACCCGAGTTGTGGCCGCCGCTGTCACGGTAGGCTCGGACGGTGGTGCCATCGGGGACTCGCGCTCGTGCTGCGGTCTCCTGCGCCTCGTCGCTGATGTCAGCGTCGCCCTCCTTGCGCATGGAGCGGCGGATGTAGACCGCGTAGGTCAACACGTCGCGCCCTCCCCGAGCAGCACTAGGTGGCTGGTGTCTTTCGTGACACCAAGCGGTCCCACCGAGTGTGCATGATGGCGCTGCGATCGGCCCGGGGATCTGCGAATCTCGGGTCATGACGCTCGGACACAGCCCCACCCAGGCCGACATCTTCCGCTCGACCGCCGCCTACTGCGAGGGCCGCGTGGCGCCCGACTCCATCTACGCCCTGCTCCACCGCGAGGGCCACCGGCTCTTCCCCGATAGCGCCTTCGCCGACCTCTTCACCGATGTCGGTCGGCGCTCGGTGCCGCCGATGATCGTGGCCACCGTCATGGTCCTGCAGCGCCTCGAGGGCCTGTCCGATCGCGAGGCCGTCGAACGCTTCAGCTTCGACGTGCGCTGGAAGTACGCCTGTGGCGGCCTGCCCTTCGACCATCCCGGCTTCAGCCACACCGTGCTCGTCGACATGCGCGCCCGACTGGCCCGTTCGGCCCGGCCCACGCGCATCTTCGAGGTGACCCTCGAGGCCGCCCACGGGGCCGGTCTGCGTGGCCGCCGCCGGGTGCTCGACTCGACGCCGTTGTATGACGCGGTCACGACGATGGACACGGTCAGCCTGCTGCGCTCGGGCATCCGCGGCCTGCTGGCGGCGGCCGGACCACGGGAGCCCGGGCTGCGCTCCCGCCTGGCCCGCGACGACGACTACGCCGCCGCCGGCAAGCCCGCCTGCGACTGGGAGGACGCCGCATCGCGCGAGGCCCTCATCGATGCGCTCGCGCGTGACGCCACCGCGCTGCTCGGCGCGCTCGAGGGAGAGCCGCTCGAGCCGGCCCTCGCCGAGGCCTGTGCGCTCCTCGCCACGCTCCTCGGCCAGGACCTCGAGACCGATGACGCGGGCACCTTCCGCATCGCCCGGCGGGTGGCCCCCGAGCGGGTCATCAGCACCGTCGATGCCGACGCCCGCCACGGCCACAAGACGAGCGCCCGCAGCTTCGACGGCTACAAGGGTCACCTCGCGCTCGACCCCGATGCCGAGCTCGTCACCGCCACCGCCGTGACGGCGGGCAACGCGGGCGATGCCGCGGTGGCACCGGGACTGCTGGCCGACGAGCTCGTGACCGATGCCGACGAGCCGCTCACCGTCTATGGCGACGCCGCCTATGGCAGCGGCGAGCTGCTCGAGACGCTCGAGTCCGCGGGAGCCGAGCTGCGCATCAAGGTCCAGCCGCCCGCCGCCCAGGGTGGCCGCTTCACGAAGGCCGACTTCGCCATCGATGTCGAGGCCGCCACGGTCACCTGCCCGGCCGGCGAGGTGGCACCGCTGCGGCCGCGGCGCAGGGACCTCGAGGTCCGCTTCGGAGCGGTCTGCCTGGCCTGCCCGCTGATGGAGCGCTGCACGACCGACCGGCGCCGTGGGCGCAGCATCAAGGTCGGGCCCCACGAGGCCTCGCTCGTGCGGGCCCGGGCGGCCCGCCGCGATCCCGCCTGGCTGGCCGACTACCGGGCCACCCGACCCAAGGTCGAGCGCAAGATCGGCCACCTCATGCGCCGTCGCCACGGTGGTCGCCGGGCGCGGGTGCGGGGACGACCGAAGGTGGCCGCCGACCTCTCGCTCCTCGCCGCGGCCGTCAACCTCGCGCGCCTCGCGGTGCTCGGACTCGTGGGCCATGGCGGGACCTGGACCGTGCGGGCGACCTGAGCACGAGGGGGATGGCATCGTGCTGGCGATCGCGGACCGGCGGACCTCCTGCGCATCCGAGGACGGGCATACGCGACCGACCCATCCGCGGATCGAGCCCACGGTCCCACCCGACAGCGGCCTACTCATGTCATCCACGACCTGCCCGGAGGCCCATGGTGGCGTCTGCAAGGCCCGTTCCACACCACTCACCTAGTCCTTGGCGTGACACTCCTGCTCGTGCCGATGAGCGTTCTCGCTCAAGACGAAGGCGAAACCGAGGTCCAGGCAGTGTCCGAACCGTTGCCGACGTATGCGTGCGTCGTCTTCGACGGCAGCGTCTACGACGACCCCATCGACGCAATCATGGCCGCAGATGTTGATGTCGTTGCCAGCCGTGATTTACGTCGTCAACGTGAAGATGACGGGCACCAAGGGTGCCTGCCGCGACTACAGCAAGGTCGCTCTGAAGAACATCGAGGACGACTGGTCAGACGAGTCGTTCGGGCGCGGCACTGACCATGCCTATGCGGTCGAGGAGGGTCGGTACATCTTTAACGGCGAGGACATGCTGAGCGGGAGGAGTAAGTGGACCGCGCGCATCAGCCAAATGGAGGACTACTAGAGCGTCGAGTCCGCTCAGCATTAGGGCGAGAGTCAACGACTCCCGACCACGCGGCCGGCAACTCCATCACGAGCTCGCTGATGCCCTCGATCACGAAGGTTGGCCGAGCGTCCCTGGAGCCCCATGCAGCCCTGATTCCCGCGGCCAGTCCTATGCCGCTGGACCACTCGGCGGGGTGTTCGTGGTCACGCTCGGCCAGCCCCTGAAGAGCCTTGAGCCCCTGTCGGTGGCCAGTCGTCTTAGGAACCCGTCCCTCGCGGGATGGGCCTCGGGCTGCGCTTCTGTTCCTGATGTCGTGCGATGGCGATGGGCGGCTGCTGGAGGGTTGGCCACACCACGCTGAACTGAACGTCCATGTGATTTCGGTCATAATCGGCCCGTGATTGGCGTCATCGGGCCGGATGATTCCGTAATCCGCGTGAGGAATACGGCAGCCGAGCTTGGTCTCGGCGAGTCGGTGCTGACACGTACATATGCAACCTGGCAGGTTGTCCCTGAACTCGTGGCTGAACTGGATCCTGTGTGCGGGGTCCTACTGTTCACGGGTCGCGTTCCGTACACGATTGCGCGCGAGACCCTCAGCACTCGAGCGAGTCTGGACTTCATACCCCACGAAGGCGCGGACCTGTACCGAGCACTCATCCTCGTCCTACGTGACTACGCGGGCCGGCTGCCGGTTGTCAGCCTCGACACGATCGAGCGATCGGCGGTCGACGAGACGTACTTGGACCTGGACCTTGAGCCACCCGTGGCACTGCTGTCCTTTGACGACCCAGAGCCCACACCCGGTGGGTGGCGGTCGTCAGATGTGTCCGCTTTCCACGAGGAGCGTTACCGAAACGGCGAGGTCGAGCTCTGCCTCACCTGTATGGGACCGGTTCGCAACGAGCTCCGTCGGCTCGGCGTTCCTGTGGTCCGCATAGAGCACACACGTGCGGCGCTCCGTGAGGCCCTACGTCGCGCTTCGCTGACTGATCGCCTCGCCCGGACGGAGGCTAGCCAGATTGCCGTCGCACTCGTCCAGCCTCGCGACGAAGAGCGCCAAGGAGTGAAGCTCGGCCCATACGAGGCGCAGCGCGTTGAGTTGCGCCGCCGACAACAAGTGGTCGATCTCGCGGAGCGGCTCCAGGGCACGCTGAGTCGCGCGAGTGGCGCCAGCTTCCTGATCCATACCACCCGTGGCGCAGTCACAGCGGCGTTCTCCTCGATCGACGTCCGCGACGACGGTGCCCACGAAGTCCGCGACGGGCTGCTCATCGGCTACGGCGTCGGTGCGACCGTTGCACGGGCCGAGACGAACGCGCGCTCGGCGGCCACGCTCGGCCGACACTCCGGTGGGACGTATGTCGTCCTGGACGACGGGACGGTCCTGGATCTCGATGACCGTCCCGCGCTCCCGAGATATCGGTTGCGAGAGACCGACCCTCGACTCCTTGCCCGCGCGAAAGCGGTTGGCCTGGGGCCGCTCACACTGGCCCGTCTCGCTACCGCGTTTGCGGAGCTCGATCCGGCCGCTGTCACGGCTCGTGACCTCGCCACCGCCTACGGTGTCGCACCCCGTTCAGCGCTTCGCATGCTCGCGACGCTTGAGCGGTCGGGCATCGCGACGGCTCAAGGAACCCGATCCGCACCGCGGGCCGGCCGCCCGCAAATCATCTACCGCGTTGACTTGGAGCGCCTGCTGCCGCGAGCCGCCGACCCTGCGACGGTCGCCGACGAGCCTGTCAACCAGGCTTGACAGTGCCGGGTGGCTGGGCTAGCCTCGGATGAGTAATTTCGGTCGTATTGTGGACACCATGTCGGTCACGGAAAGCGCCCTCCCCAAGTCGATCACGGCGCTTCGACGCCAGCTCCATCGGACGCCCGAGTTGCGGTTCCAGGAACATGGCACCGCGAGGCTCCTTGGTGAGCGACTGTCCGCCTCTGGGTTCGAGATCAAAGGCGGGATTGGCGGAACCGGGCTGACCGCGAGCATCGGCGACGCAAGAGCCACGCCGCACGTCGTGATGCGAGCCGACATGGACGCCCTGCCCACCAGCGACCTCACCGGCGCCGAGTACGCCTCGACCACCCCTGGGATCGCGCATGCCTGCGGCCACGACGTCCACATGGCCGTCGTCGTGGGCGCCGCCGAGCGCCTGGCAACCGAGGGCGCTCGCCATGGCCGGTTGACCGTCCTGCTGCAACCGGCCGAAGAGATCCCTTTCGGAGAGCGGAGCGGAGCTCGTGCCATGATTGAGGCTGGCGTTCTGGACGATCCCGTGAACGCCATCCTGGGCCTGCACTGCTGGCCCAGCCTGCCCGCAGGCGCGATCGGCCTTGACGACTCCGTGGCGATGGCTGCCAAGGACGCATTCCGTGTCCGCATTCTGGGTTCCGCTGCGCATGCCGCCACGCCGAGCAGCGGGAGGGACGCCATCCTGGCTATCAGTCACCTCGTCATCGGCCTGAACCATATCGTCGCGCGAGAGGTGGATCCCGGTCAGCGCGTCGCGCTCAACGTCGGGACGATCCATGGTGGCGCGACCCAGAGCATCGTCCCAGCGCAGGCCGAGATCACGGGCACCGTCCGGAGCGTTGACCCGGTCGTGCGCCAGCGGATGCGTGCGTCGATCGAACGAGTGGCGTCGTCGGCGGCCGGGGTGGTCGGGGCGACGGCCGAGGTCGAGTGGGCGAACGAGATGCCACCCGTCATCAACGACGCACATCTCGTCGCGGTCGCGCGCCAGGTCTTGCCCTTGGCGCTCGAGCCTGGAGGGCTGCGGGAGCTCGACGGCCCGCCGATGACGACCGATGACTTCGCCCTGTTCGCCGAACGGGTGCCGGGTCTGTATCTGAAGCTCGGCGTCGCTTCGCCCGGCGCATCGAGCTGGCCTTCGCTCCATGACGGCCGCTTCGATGTGGACGAAGCGTCGATCGACGTCGGCGTGGATGCCCTGGTCGCCCTGTCGGAGCACCTGCTCGCCACCGAGACTAACGAGGATGAAGAGCCATGACCGACCCTATGTCGAGTTCCCGCGGAATGTTGATCGACGGAAGTTGGCGCACCACTGCCGCTGGCGGTGAACATGTGGTCCGCGCGCCCTACGACGGGCGGCCCCTCGGGCGTGTACCGCTTGCGACGGCGGCCGAGGTGGCCGACGCCGTGAGCAGCGCAGCCGAGGCATCCAAGAGCGCCACCCTCACGCCGACACAGCGATCCCGTATCCTGCGTGCCGCCGCGGGACGCCTTCGCGCCAGGGCCGACGAGCTCGCGCTCCTCGTGGCGCTCGAATCGGGCAAGCCGATGCGCGAAGCTCGCGGCGAGGTCGCTCGGTCTGCTCTCGTCCTCGAGGAGGCAGCGGAAGAGGCACGACGGATCGCAGGCCATCTCGTCCCGGTCGACGCCGTGGAAGGCTCCGAAGACCGTATCGCATTCACCCTCAAGGTCCCGGTCGGAGTCGTCGCCGCCATCACGCCGTTCAACGGACCGCTCCTCTCGCCGGCGCACAAGGTCGGCTCCGCGATCGCGGCTGGCAATGCGGTCATCCTCAAGCCAGCCACTGCCACGCCGCTGTCGGCGCTGGAATTCGCGAACGAGCTACTGGAGGCTGGCTTGCCGGCCCAGCGCCTGCAGGTTGTCATCGGCTCTGGTGATGAGGTTGGCGATGCACTCGTCGAGCGATCCCCGGGTCGGCATGGTGTCCTTCACGGGCAGCACAGCCGTCGGCATGCGCATCCGCTCACTGCTCGGCCTACGACGCGCGACCCTGGAACTGGGGGGCAATGCGCCAGTCATCGTTCACGAGGACGCGGACATCGAGGCAGCGGCTCGCGGCGCCCTGGCCGGCTCCTTCGGTTACGCCGGACAGGTGTGCATCTCGGTCCAGCGGATCCTCGTCCATGAAGCCGTGCGAGAGCGCTTCGAGCAGGCTTTCATCCCACTTGTCGCTGCACTCAAGGTCGGTGACCCCCTGGACGACGCGTCGGATATCGGGCCCATGCTCAACGAGCAGAAAGCAATCGACGCTGAGGCGGCCGTCCGCCAGGCCCTACAGGACGGGTCCAAGGCGCTCACCGAGGTCCGGCGCGAAGGCGTGCTCCTGTGGCCTGTGGTGCTGGCCGACCCAGACCCGTCGCTGCCGGTGGTGTGTCAGGAGGTCTTCGCGCCCGTCGTGAGTATCCTCTCCTATCGCGACCTCGACGAGGCGATCGCGCTCGCCAATTCCACCGACTACGGGCTCCAAGCAGCCATCTTCACCGCCAGCCTCGAGGCCGCCCTCGAGGCTTCGAGACGCCTGGAGTTCGGCGGTGTGATCGTCAACGACACTTCGCGCTACCGCGTCGACCGGATGCCATACGGCGGCGTGAAAGACTCGGGTGCCGGCGGCAAGGAGGGCCCTCGGTACGCGATCGAGGAGATGATGGAAGAGCACCTGGTGGTGCTGAGAGGGAGGCCATCATGAGTGCCCGCGCTCAAAGCGCGGAGACCGGACTCCGCGACCCCGAGTCGGGTGAGTTCTGGTATCTCCCGATGGACGTCGTACGGTTCGGCGGGGGTAGCCTTGAGCGCCTACCCACGGAATGCGAGCGGGTCGGCGGTACGCGGGTCTTCGTCATCACGGTACCGGAGCTGTCGGCAGGTTCGGTCATGGCCCGCATCCGCGGGCTGCTCGGCGACCGCCTCGTCGGTGTGTTCGACGGCGTGCAGGCGCACGTCCCATACCCGATGGTCATCGAAGCGGTGGACGCAGTGAGAGCTGCCGACGCCGACCTCCTCGTGAGCCTTGGCGGAGGTAGTGCGATCGACACGTCGCGTGCGGTGGCTCTTGCCATCGGCGAGGGCGCCAACACGATCGAGGCCCTCGAAGCGTTCCGGGCACGGTACGACCCGGGCGCCGGCACCATGCTGCCCGCGACGCGCGGGCGCTCTCTTCCGCATGTGGCGATCCCCACCACGCTCGCGGCCGCCGAGTTCGCCAACGCTGGCGCCGTGACGAGCCTCACTCGGCGAGTCAAGGACCTGCTCATCGCCAACGAGCTGACACCGCGCGTCGTCATCCACGACCCGGAGGTCGGAGTGACAACGCCCGCCGACCTTTGGGTCTCGACCGGTATGCGGTCGTTGGACCACGCTATCGAGACCGTGTACTCGCCGCGTCACCAACCGGTCACCGACGTGCTCAGCCTCGAGGCGATCCGTCGACTCGCGGCAGCCCTCCCCGCGGCGCGACGCGACCCGGCCGACGTCGGAGCTCGTGCCGCCGGCTATATGGGGGCATGGCTGTCGTACTTCGGCGAGATGAACCTCAGCCTCGGTCTCTCACACGCGATCGGTCACCAGCTGGGACCGAAAGGGGGGTACCGCACGGGGTCACCTCGTGCATCATCCTGCCGCAGGTCATGCGGTTCTTGGCTCCTGCCACCGCCGATCGTCAGCGCCCGATTGCCGAGGCCTTGGGCGTCGACACCTCGGCGATGGATGACGGGGCAGCAGCCGAGGCCGCAGCTTGCGCCGTCGAAGCGCTCGTGGCGGAGCTCGGCCAGCCAACTCGACTGTCGCAAGTCGGTGTGCGTAGCCAACAGTTCGACGAGATCGCCGAGGGGGTCCTTCAGGACCTAGTGGTGGCCGGCAGCCCCATCCGGATCGAGTCGGCCGCGCAGGTCACTTCGATCCTCGAGGCCGCGTCCTGACGTGGAGCCCTTTCTCGTCGCGGACGGCGTCTCCAAACGGTTCCCCGGCGTGGTCGCCCTCGACGGGGTCGACTTCGACTTGCGCCCTTCGGAGGTCCATGTCCTCCTCGGTGAGAACGGAGCGGGCAAGTCGACGCTCGTCAAGATCCTCTCTGGGGCATACCGGCCCGACGAGGGTGAGATCAGGATCGACGGCGAGCCGGTCCGGGTCCACAGCCCGAGTGCAGCGAGACAGGCTGGGATCAGTACCGTCTACCAGGAGCTTGCCCTTGCCCCCGACATGACGGTCGCCCAGAACATCTACCTCGGACGGGAGGTGGTGCACGGGCGGGCGAAGCTGCTCGACCGCCGCGCGATGCGGACCCGGACCCGAGAACTCCTCCACCTCTTGGACCTGGACATCGATCCGGATGCGCTCGTGCGACGGCTCAGTCTTGCGAAGCGCCAGGGATCGAGATCGTCCGGGCTCTCGCGTGGGGATCGCGGGCGCTGATCATGGATGAGCCGACATCCTCGCTCTCTTCCCATGAGACCGAGGAGTTGTTCACACGGATCGCCCGCCTCACCGCTGACGGCGTCGGTGTGATCTACATCTCGCACCGGCTCGAGGAGATCGAGAGGATCGCCGACCGTGTGACCGTGATGCGCGACGGCCGTGTGATTACCACCCTTGACCGGGGCGCCGCCGATCAAGGCGAGCTGATCCGCCTGATGGTCGGTCGGCGACTCTCGGAGGCGTTTCCACAGCGTGACGCAAGGTGGGGCGACGAACTGCTCCGGGTCGAGGGACTGAGACTTCCAGATGTCGTGCACGACGTCTCGTTCTCGGTCCACGCCGGTGAGGTGCTCGGGATCGCGGGCCTCGTGGGGGCAGGGCGCACCGAGACGCTCCGGGCGATCATCGGCCTCGATGCGAGATCCAGCGGGCGCATCTATGTCCGGGGACAGCCGGTCAGGATTCGCACGCCTCGCGACGCGCTTGCTGTCCGAGTCGGTTTGGTGCCCGAGGACCGCCACGGTCAGGGGCTCGTGCTTCCGATGAGTGTCCAGCAGAACATCACGCTGGCATCGCTCGAGACATGCCTACGGCACGGGTTCCTCGCCT
This sequence comes from uncultured Chloroflexia bacterium, assembly GCA_963778955.1. Classification (GTDB taxonomy): domain Bacteria; phylum Chloroflexota; class Limnocylindria; order Limnocylindrales; family CSP1-4; genus JAFMJV01. The sequence continues at coordinate 469,680 of CAVZWI010000001.1, read as the reverse complement.
TCGGCTTGATGCGCGACATCGCCGTGCGGTACATCGGTCGGCTCCGCATCAAGGTCCGAGGGCCGTCTGTCAGTGTGGGGACTCTGTCGGGTGGCAATCAGCAGAAGGTAGTCATCGCACGCGCACTGGCCGCGGGCTCGGACGTGGTCCTGCTCGACGAGCCCACCCGTGGGATCGACGTGGGCGCGAAAGCTGAGATATATGAGTTGATTGCCGAGCTCGCTAGCGAGGGCAAGGCAGTCGTATTGGTTTCATCGGAGTTGCCGGAGGTACTCGGCCTTTCCGACCGGATCATCGTCATGCGTGAGGGCCGCGTGTCCCGGACGTTCGACCACGCCGAAGCCACGCAGGAGGCGATCATGGCGGCGGCCCTGCCGATCGAGGACGCGGCTTGACGACGACTGACAGGGCAATGTCCGACCCCTCAAACGATCGCCGCTTCCATCCATCCTGGGAGACGCTCGGGTTGCCGATCGTCGTCCTCGCGATGACCGTCGGCTTCGCGTTGCTTGCCCAGAACTTCTTCGCCGTCTCGAATGCGGGGAACGTGGCCCGTCAGGTCGCGGTCCTCGGAATGGTTGGAGCGGCTCAGACGGTCGTGATCATCTCGGGCGGGATCGACCTTTCGGTCGGCTCGGTGCTCGCCGTCTCGAACGTGCTGATGGCGATGGGTCTAGCCCAGGGGAGCATCGTGCTTGGGCTGGTGATGGCGCTCGGCTCTGGCCTCGTTCTCGGCCTGGTCAATGGAAGCCTGATCGGCTTGACCCGCTTGCCACCCTTCATCGTCACGCTGGGCATGCTGTCGATCGCACGGGGCTTGGCGCTTACCATCACCGACGGCGTGCCTATCTTCGGGCTGCCTGACACCGGATTTAGCTGGATCGGCCAGGGATATGTGGGTCCGATCCCCGTCCCAGTCCTGTTCATGGCTGGGACGTTCGTCGTCATGCAGGTGCTGCTCACCCGGACACGCTTCGGTACCGCCGTCTACGCGATCGGCGGCAACGAGCAGGCCGCGATCCTGGCCGGAATCCCGACCCCTCGGATGAAGGTCCTCATCTACATGCTGTCCGGATTCACCGCGGCGCTTGGTGGGGTCATCCTCACAGCGCGCGTCAACTCCGGGCAGCCGCTCTTGGGCGAGGGCTTGGAGCTCCAGTCCGTCGCCACGGTCGTCATCGGCGGCACGTACCTCTTCGGGGGTCGGGGCCGGCTGGTGGGGACGCTGTTCGGCGTGATGTTCGTCGGGATACTCCAGAACGGACTCAATCTCCTCGGCGTCTCGACCTTCATCCAGCAGGTCGTGATCGGGGCCAGCATCATCGTGGCCGTGCTCCTCACCGTGTGGCGGGATCGGCCATGAGTACCCCTGTGGGCACTGCTTCCGGCAGTGGCCCGCCGTTTGCAGGTGTCGGACGGAAGGCAGATAGCCGCAGCCCAACGCCCGGCCAGCGCAGAGCAGCAGCCCGAGGTAGGAACTCGGGTCTGGCGTTCCAGCGGCAAGCAATGCAGCAAGAGGAGTAGTCATGAGAAGTAGCATCAGATTCTGGACGCGATCGGCGGCTGTCTTCGGGGCGGGCTCGATCCTGCTTACTGTGGGTTCGAGCGGGGCATTGGCGGCGGACCCGTCCGCCAGCCCCACCGCCAGCGAGGTCCCCGGCGCCGCCACGGTCCCAGGTCTCGTTGCCAACGAGCCATATCGTGTCGCCGTCCTGTTCCCGAACGCGGGCGATCCGTACTTCCAGCAGAAGCGGTATGGCTACGAGGACGAGGCGGCGAAGACCGGTGTCGAACTCACCTTCTACGATGCTGGCGGCTATGCGAACATCGACAAGCAGATCGCCCAGATCGAGGACGCCACCCAGCAGGGCTTCGATGCGATCGCCATCGCGGTCACCAGCAGTACGGCGACCGTTCCGGCGCTCGAGGCCGCTGTTGAACAGGGCATCCTCGTCGTCGGCGACGGTGTGTTCCCTGCATCCGACAAGGTGTTGAAGCGCGGCGAGGACTCCGAGATGGCTGGCTACAACGCTGGCAAGTACCTCGGCGATGCCCTCCAGGACGGTGGGTCCGTCGGGCTCCTGCTTGGCCCCCCAGGAATCGACTTGATCCGTCTCCGTGAGGTTGGCGTTAAGAAGGGTCTCGACGAATACCCGAATGTCACCATCGCGCAGGGTCTGAACAATCTGAGCGACCTCGTCTCCTCCACGAAGGCAGCCGAGGACATTCTTCAAGCTCACCCCGACGTCAACGGGTTCTACTCCTTCAACAGCGTCGTTGCCCAGGCGATAGTCTCCGCGCTCAAGTCGGCTGGCAAGCAGCCGGGCGACGTCCTGGTAGCGACCGTTGACATGGACCCTGATCTCGAGCAGATGATCCGGGACGGCTGGGTCCAGGAAACGAATGTCGCCGGCTCGGTCTTGCTCGGACGCGTCGTTGTGGACACGATCGTCGAGAAGCTCAACGGCACTGATGTGCCCCAGGAGGGGTATCTCAAGCCGTTGGAGATCACACTGGACAACCTCGACTCGTTCGACCGCTCGATCCTATATCCACCCGAATGACGTAGCCCGAGCTACGCTCGGATTACCACACGGAGCAGCCGGGCGCAGAACGCCCGGCTTTTCCGTCCATTCGGCCCACGGAGCAGTTCGAGTCTTACCTGCCAGTACTTCTCGAAGGGCACCGATCTCAGCAGACACACGCAAGGCGATCTAGATGCGGTCGCAACCGCGCTGGACGGCGGGCCCCGCAAGGGCCCTCACTTGGAAGACCCCGGCCGAGGTCCTCGGCAGACATCTACACTCGCTCGGACAAGGCGGTGTTGCGACGACTCCTTGAACCCGAGCGCAGCACGCTGGACTCGATCCGGGTGCCCGTCGATCAGGCCAACTCCGCGTACCACGCCAGTGGGTCGTCAGCGAGTTGTGACCGAGGCCAGCAGACCCATTGAGAGCGCCAAGTTCGGACTCGTGATGGCGGTCGGCGCGGCGCGATCACGAGCGCCCACCCTTGCCCTGTCGAACCGCGTAGGCTGAGGTTCATGAACGTCAGCGCTCCGACGCAGCCGGCCCATTGACGTCGCCACGGGACACGCGAGGATGAACTACCGCAGGCTTGGCTCAACGGGAGTCGAGGTCTCGGCGGTAGGATATGGCTGCTGGCCGCTGGCCGGGCACATGGGTGCGGTCGACGAGCGCGAGGCGACCGATGCACTTCGCCTCGCCCTCGACGCCGGCGTCACCCTCCTCGATACGTCTCAGGGGTACTACGACAGCGAGCTCATCCTGGGCAGCGTGCTCGCCGAACGCGACCGGGACCGCGTCTTCATCGTCACCAAGGTGACCCGCGACTACGGTCCGACAGCCATCGAGCGCGCCATCGAGACCAGCCTTCACCGCCTCGGTACCGACCGCATCGATCTCTATCTCGTCCACCACTGGAGCGACGAATACGCCATCGAGGCGACCATGGAGACGCTGGCACGCCTCCGTGACCGTGGCCTCGTGCGCTTCCTGGGCGTCTCCAACTTCGACGCCGAACAGACCCGACGAGCGATGGCCATCACGAGTATCGAGGCCGTACAACCTCGATACTCACTGCTCGTGCGCGAGATCGAGTCCGCGTTGCTGCCGCTGTGTCGAGCGCAGGGCCTTGGGGTCCTCGCCCACAGCAGCCTGGCCAAGGGTCTGCTCTCGGGTCGCCATGGCGCAGAGGATCGTTTCGATCCCGCCGACGAGCGCTCGCGCATGCCGGCGTTCGAAGGCGAGGCATATGAGCGGGCCATCCGGGTCGTCGAGGGGCTCCGGCCGATGGCCGAGGCCAGGGGTGTCACCGTCGCCCAGCTAGCGATCGCTTGGGTCTTGCGAGATCTGGTTGTCAGTTGCGCGCTCGTCGGACCCAAGCGGCAGGACCAGGTGGAGGAAGCCATCGGCGCCGCGGAGGTCGAACTCAGCGACGCTGAGGTGGTGGCGATGGGACGGCTCGCTGACGGCAACGAACCGCCCCTCGGCGCCTTCGATCGGCGCAGATGACCGTCCGCGTTCGTCCTTTCTCGGGCGGTCTCCGCGTACCATGCCAGTGGGTCGTCAGCGCGTTGTGACTGAGGCCTCAAGACCCCTTGGGGGCGCCATTGTCATGAGTCGCGACATAGGAGACACATGAGTCGGGACATCGGCGACAGTCGATGGACCAGCCCAGGACGTCACCTGGTCGCTTGAGACCCCGGCCATCGGCCGGGGTCTCGTCGTCGGTCGCCCCAGTAGCCGCGCTCAGGCTCGGTCAGGTGGACGGAGAGATCTCCCCGGTGCCGAGGTCGACGACCGTGACCTCGCGTTCGTCGACGATGGCGAGGATCCGGCGGCGGGCGTGGGCGCGACCGGAGCTTCTGGTGCGTGTGCACAGGCCTGCTACGGCTGCGGGTCGAACCGATGGATCCCGTGGGACGAGACGTAGATGGAGCCCGCGTCGTCGACCGCGACACCCGCCAGGATGAAGCTCGGTGGCATGGTCGCAGGCCCCGGGAAGCCCGCGTCCAGCCCTTCGATGAGCGGCGTCACCGTGCCGTCGCTCGGGTCGATCGTCGAGACACGGGCGGCGCCGGCCTCATAGACCAACAGCTGTCCGTCGGGTGAGAAGGCTAGACCTTCAGGCTGTGCCAACCCGGAAGCGACCACGACCGGGTCGATGGTCTCGCCATCCTTGATCAGCTGCGAGACCGTGCCGGTGGCCCAGTCAGCGACCCACAGGTCCGTGCCATCGGTGGCCAGCCCGGTGGGGACGGCCATCGTCGCCAGGACCGTCGGCTGGCCGGTCGTGCCATCGATCCGGACCACGGGCGAGCCTTCGCCCGACAGCTCCGCGACGACGATGTCGTCACCGAGACCGACCGCGTTGATGGGTGTCGCCGTCAGGGCCTCCGAGTAGTCCGCGACCACCTCACCGGCGACCGGGTCCCACACCTGGAGCGTGCCATCGAACCACGACGTGGTCACCACATCCGTCCCGTATGCGCCGGCGGTCATGGCCCCGAACGCCTGGCCGCTCGCGGTCGGCACCTCGGCCCCGGTATCCCCCGTGATCGCATAGAAGCCGAAGATGTCCGGGACATAGACGACCGGCGCACCGTCGGCGCCCGACGCCACGGCGATACCGGCGCCACCCGTGGTGAGCCCGGGCTTGCTGACCTGGCGGATGGTCCCGTCGGGCAGGATTCTCCACCACTCGCGCGTTGTCGCCGTTCGAGAGGAACAGCCGCCCGGTCGAGGAGATGGCCATGTTGTCCCCGCCGATGGGCGCAACGATGGTCTTGCTCCCTGTCTGCGGATCGACCTTGACGATCTGCTGAGCGCCGTTGTCGTTGACGTAGACCATGCCGTCGGGTCCGACATCGGCAGACGTCGAGTAGGTGAAGCCATCGGCGATGGTGGTCACCTCGCCGCTGTCGACATCGATCCTGACCAGCTCCCCGGTGTACATCCGAGGTGCCCACAGGTAGCCATCCCACCAGTCGAAGCCGTTGAGCCCCAGGCCCTCGTTGATGAGCCGCGGCTCGGTGGCACCGGTCGGATCGAATTCGTAGAGCGCATCACCCATGAGCGCGATGCCCACGAACAGCCGACCGTCATCGGAGACGGCGACGGGGTTGACGCCCAGGATGGGCGTCTCGTTGAGGATCGTGTGGCTGCCATCGGGTGCGAGCTTGCCCACGGTCCCGTTGAGGATCGCGGTGTTGTAGAGCGAGCCGTCCGGTCCGAAAGCCAGGTCGTCGGCGCCCCATTCGGGTGCCGGACCGTAGACCTTGATGATCTCACCCGTCTCCTTGTCCATGGCCGTGACCTGAAGGCCGGCGCTTCCGACGTAGAGCACGTCGTCGGCATCGAAGGCCAGGCCGTAGGCGCCCGGGACCGGTGCGGCTTCCATGAGCAGGGTTGACGTGTATGTGGCTGGCGATGCGGCCGCGGCCGGGGCGGCCAACACGGCCGCCAACGCTACTGCGGCGCACAGCCGCGTTGCCACGAATCGATACATTCGGACCTCCTCTCCGCTACCCCTCGGGCAAGCGGCTTGCGGGCCGGTCTCGGTCCCCTACAAGGAACGGGTGCCCACCAAGCCGATACCCATCCATCTGTGGTCGGCCCGCCGGGTCGCTCCCGTCGGTCACTCGAGCGGTTCGATCCAGCCGGTGCTAACCGTCTCGAAGCCAGGCTCGGAGAACGCGGAAGGCTCGCCGAAGTGCGTCTGCCACTTCAACACGTAGCCCTCGTACTCCCCGGTCCCGAGCAGCGTCCCGAGGACGTAGTGGGTGCCATCCGCCGCGATGACGCCGGTCATGGGGCCTTTCCAGGTCCCGCCTTCGTTGGTCAGTGTCTCTGTGCCCCACATGGTCGCGCTGCCGTCGGGTCGTTCGTCGAAGTTGATGACGACTTCGAGGGTGCCATCCAGTCGCGGGTCGGTCGCCTGCTCCTGGTAGAGATACGCCAGGTCACGGTACTGAATGATGTCGCCGTCTCGCGTGATATGCGCGGCCTGCGACGTAGTCTGGTCGGTGGTGGTCGCGAGCACCAGCGTGCGATCCCCCAGATCGAGCGAACCGGTCGGCGAGGCTTGCTGCCCCGGGACATAGCCAGCGCGCTCGGAGAAGGGCTGGGCGATGAGCAGCATGCCTCCGATAGCGAAGACGAGCGCGCCCGCGGTGATGGCCTTGACTGGACTGAACATGGTCATGGTCCCCCTGGTGACAGTGGATGGTCGGCGGTAGACCGGAATGTCGAGTGTCGGCTGACGCTCGGTGTCGGCGGTCGCTCGCGGTGTGGTCGAGGCATGGCGGAAGGTGGGCAGCGGCCACCAGCGGCCCCGTTGGCGGGTCTGTGGCACTCGGGCCATGACCTGCTTGGCGCTCTGGTTCGGGTCTGGTGGCGCCAAGTCCCGGTCCTGGAGCCACGACCGCAGGACGGGAGCCAGCTTGTCGTCGCTCATGACGGGACCTTCCTTTGGAACGTGGTCGTCTGCACCGGCCGAGCATCCGCCTCCAGGGCGGCACGCATCGAGGCCACGGCCCGGCTCAGACGGGAGTTGGCAGTGCCCAGTGGGATATCGAGCGTCTTGGCCACCTCCTCGAGCGTCATGTCGAGCAGGTAGTGCAGGACGATGACGGCCCGCTGGTCGACCGACAGGCGGCCGAAGCCCCGCTCCAGCTGGTCGCGATCGAGCACCGCGTCGAAGGAGTGGGCGACGCTCGGTTCGCGGTCCGGTGGGACCGCCACTTCCGGCAACCACTTGGGCCGGCGCTTCGCCTCGTGCTGGCAACAATGGACGAGGATGCGGTAGGACCAGCCTTCGAACTTGGCTGGGTCGCGGAGGCGCCGGATGTCCCGCCAGATGTCGAGACAGGCCTGCTGGGTCGCATCCTCTGCGAGATGCGGGTTGCCCAGGATGCCCTGCGCCAGCCGGTACAGTCGAGGGTGAGCGGCGACGGTCAGCGACTCGAACGCCCGCTGGTCGCCGTGCTGGGCCCTGACCACCAGATCTTGGTCCATACCCCCGTACCCTTCGGACCATCGGTCACGAAGACTGCCTGAGTGATCGTATCTCGGTCCTCTATAGGGTACGGGTGCCCACAAACCGCTTATCCATCCATCTTGGCCCCGCGCATCCAACCGGACCTTGGCGCATGCTCCCCATCGGCTGGAGCCATGCGACTGGTTCAGCTGGTCCAACCAGCCCGGACGTGCGCTGAGCTAGGCGTGTAGGTCGACGATGACCGGATTGCCGTCCCGCAGCCGCGCATGATCTGACGGAGAACGCCCCCAGGGGCATCGCGTGTTCACGCATGGGCAGCACGATACGGGGACGGCGCAGCCCAGCGTCGATCATGCCGACGATCGTGGCACCACGCCGTCCGATCGAGTGACCCCTCTGCTACGATCGGCCCGTGACCACGACCCGATTCCGGGGCGGCCGGATCGATGGGTATCCGGATTCCTGCCCTCTTCAGTGAGAACGATGCCAAGCGCTGCGCCGGCTGCGGTGAGCCGATCGAGGGCACGCCCTTCCGCGTCTCGTTGCTTGGACAACGTCGCTCGCGAGGCTGCGCCCAGCTGGGCAGAGGTCGCCCCGCTCAACCCAGGCCCGCATCAGTTCCACTCCGACCCGGCGTGCTTCCGTGCCTGGGCTCAGGGCCGCGGCCACTACCTGTGCCGACTCTCGGAGGTGCGAGAGTTGATGCGGCCGACGCCGCTGCCGGTCGATCCTCCGGCCTGGGGCCTGTGTGACGGCAACCACCGCGAGGATCACGAGTTCGAACCGGCCTGACGGCCGAGCAGGCGAGACGGCCATGGATGCCAACGTCCTCATCCCAGCGGTCACCGCTGTCCTGTCGGGTGCCTTCTTCATCGCTCTGCTCGACCAGTGGCGCACGCGCCGGCGCGGCTATCAGGCCATCTGGGCGCTGGGGATGCTGTTCTTCTCCATCGCCATCATGTGCCAGGCCATCGCGGCGGCGGTCGGCTGGAGCGAACCCGTCTACCGCATCTGGTACCTCACGGGCGCGGTCTGGACGGCCGGCTGGCTGGGACTCGGCAACGCCTTCCTCATGGGCCGTACGCGCTTCGGTTTCGCCTTCGCCCTGTGCCTGCTCCTGGCCGGGCTGTTCACCTTCCTGACCGCGCGGAAGGACCCTGAGATCTATGCGGACGCCACGACCACCGCCATGCTCTACTTCCTGGTGGCCGGTGTCCTCGCCCTCGCCGTGTCAGTGGAGACGTATTTCCAGAACTGGCGCTGGCCATGGATGGCCCTGCTGGCGGTGGGCGGCGCGACCGTGGTGTCGATCGGGCTCATGGCCACTGCCCAGCTTCCTGCTCCGGGATACTCGCTTGATCCTGTGACCGGCGTGCCGACCGGGGACATCCTGCCGCCGGAACTGCGCCTGCTGACGCCGTTCATGAACATCACCGGTGCCTTCGCGCTCATCCTCGGGGCGCTCTTCTCGGCCTATGTCTTCATGCCCAAGAAGCGCGTCCTCGACTACTCGCTGGACCCAAGCCAGTCTGGCGACCAGTTCCTGTTCAACCTCTTCATCGCGCCCATCGCCATCAGCGTCAACTTCGTGGCGTCACTGCCGGGTGCCATCAAGGCTCTTCTGACGGGCAGGATCAACAGCCGCGTGCCGGCGACGCTGCTGATCGCCCTGGGGGCGCTCATCGCCACGCTCACCGACACCTCCAGTCGCTTCGGCGCGACCGAATGGTTCCAGCTGGGCAAGTTCCTCGGCGTGCTACTCCTGCTCCTCGGCTTCCTGGTCTCGACCGAGACCTTCAGCGTGATCCCGGATCCCATTCACCTCCATCGTGTTGCGTGGCTCCCGATCTGAACCGCGAGAGGCGATCGAACCCTGAACCGACCCGGTCCTTCCGGCGCCGATGCCGACCGGACGGGCGTCGCCTTGGTGGCCATCGCCGCCGTGGGCTTTGGGCTTGGCGGTCCGCTGGCGCGAGCGGCAGGCGACGTCGGCTTCAACGGGGTCACCTTCGCCTTCTGGCGCTCTGCCGGGTCGGTGGCGGCGCTGGCGGCGATGCTGCTGATGGGCGTGGCCATGGGCCGCCTGCCCCATGTCCCGTTCCGTTCGATCGGCCGGCTGGAGTGGCTGCAGCTGCTGGCTATGGGGCTGTTCGTGGCCGGGACGACGCTGGGGCTGTTCCTCGGCTTCGAGCGAACCACGATCGCCCTGGCGCTGATCGCGTTCTACACCTACCCGGTGATCGTGGCGCTGGCTGCCGTCCGCATCTATGGCGAGCCGCTGACCGGGCAGCGATTGGGGGCCATCCTGTTGGCCTCATTCGGCTTGGCCCTGGTGGTGCTTGGCCCGGGCGCCATCGATGCCGACGGCGTGGACCTGCTGGGCATCCTCTTCGCGCTCGGCGCCGCGGCCTGTCAGACTGGCTACGCGCTGGTGGCGGCACGCGGCTTCGCCTCGGTGCCCTCGTTCCAGGCCGCCACCCTGCTGCGTGGCGTCTCGCTGCTGGCCTACCTGCTGGTGCTGGTCCCCTTGCTGCTGCTCATCGGCGACGGTGACCGCCTGCTCGGTCCGCTCGATGGGGTCGACGCCTGGCTGCTCATCGTGATCGCTGGAGTGTTCAGCGCGGCACTGCCGACGGCTGGACTGGTGGCCGGCTACCGGCGCGTGGGGCCTACCCGTGGCTCGGTGTTGATGTTGCTTGAGCCGCTCACGGGCGCGCTGCTGGCGGCCCTGTTGCTCGCGGAGCGACCGGCGCCCATCCAGCTCCTGGGTGGGCTGCTCGTCCTGACCGGCGCCGTGATAGCGCAACGTGTGCCGACGGCGCGTGGACGCGCGGACATCGAGCCGGTCGCGGAGTAAGCACGTCCGCGAGGCCTTGACCCGCGGCGACCCCCAACCTGATCAGCAGCCACCTCCGGGCTGCGACTGCGGGCTGCGACCGCGGGCTGTCCAGGTGTCCGCAGACGACGAGCCGACCATCACCACCGCGGTACACTCGGGGGTACTCGCGTCGGAGACAACCGCGCCGACCACCAAGTCCGGGTTCGGACCCGGCACTCGAAGGGGAGGATCGATGCGCGTTCGCAAAGCAGTGTTCCCGGCCGCAGGCTGGGGGACCCGTTTCCTACCGGCCACCAAGGCGCAGCCCAAGGAGATGCTGCCGCTGGTGGACAAGCCGGTCATCCAGTATGCGGTGGAAGAGGCCGTGGCCGCTGGCATCGAACAGGTCATCATCGTGACCAGCAGCCAGAAGCGAGCCATCGAGGACCACTTCGACCACAGCTTCGAGCTGGAGTCGATGCTGGAGGCCAAGGGTGACATCGAGATGCTGCGTCGCGTCCGCCAGATCGGCGACATGGCGCAGATCAGCTACGTGCGCCAGAAGGAGCAGCTGGGCCTGGGCCACGCGGTCCTGATGGCCAAGGAACTGGTCGGCCACGAGCCCTTCGCGGTCATCCTCTCCGATGATGTCGTGCAGGCCGAGCGATCATGTATCGGTCAGCTCGTGGACGCCTACCAGCACACTGGTGGATCCACCCTGGCCGTGATGCCGGTACCGCAGGAGGAGACCAGCCGCTACGGCATCGTGGAGGTCGACCCCGACTGGTCCGACCCCGACGTTCGCCTCAACCGCATCCGTGGCCTGGTGGAGAAGCCATCCGCGGACGAGGCGCCAAGCAACAAGGCCATCATCGGTCGCTACGTGCTGACGCCCAAGATCTTCGAGAAGCTGGAGCAGACACAGGCAGGCAGCGGTGGCGAGATCCAGCTGACCGATGCCATCGAAGCGCTGATGAAGGAACAGGAGGTCTTCTCGTACGCGTTCGAGGGAACCCGCCATGATGCCGGCACGACGATGGGCTGGCTCAAGGCGTCTGTCCAGCTGGCCCTCGACCGCGACGACATCGGGGGTGAGTTCCGCGACTATCTGGCGGGGATCGACCTGCAGTGACCACGGCCGAGGCCGTCGGTCGGAGCGGCCACCAGGGGGGAGGGTGGCGTGGCTGAGATCGGCGCGCTGCTCGGTGGTCGATACCGGCTTCGCCAGGTCCTTGGGCAGGGTGGCATGGCCACCATCTTCGGTGCCACCGACGACAAGCTCGGTCGTGATGTGGCGGTCAAGGTGCTGCGCCCCGAGTTCGGCACGGATGCGCAGTTCGTGGAGCGCTTCAAGCACGAAGCCCAGGCCGCCGCTTCGCTGAGCCACCCCAACATCGTGGCGGTCTACGACTACGGCACGGACCCGGCCGGTCCCTACATCGTCATGGAGCAGGTCTCCGGCGGCGATCTCTCATCGGCCCTTGGCAAGCATGGCATCCTGCCCCCGACCGCGGTCGCCAATACCGGCCAGCAAGTCGCCGACGCACTGGCTGCGGCCCACGCACGTGGACTGGTCCACCGCGACATCAAGCCCAGCAACATCCTGCTCTCGCCAGACGGCCGCGTGCAGGTCGCCGACTTCGGCATCGCCCAGGCGGCCGCCCGCTCACCGGTCACCGCGACCGGCATCACGCTCGGCAGCGTCCTCTATTTCAGCCCTGAGCAGGCGCGCGGCGATACGGCCACGCCCGCTTCCGACGTCTACTCGCTCGGCCTGGTGATGTACGAGATGCTCACCGGCCAGCGCGCCTTCTCCGGGGACTCACCGGCCGCGGTCGCGGTGGCACGGCTGTCCGGGAGTGTGCCTTCACCGATGGCCGTGCGTGCCGAGGTCCCACCGGCACTCGATGCGATGGTCCGCTGGTGCCTCGCCCTCGACCCGACGGCGAGGCCGACCGCGGCTGAGTTGTCGACGGCATTGGCACGCTTTCGCACCGATCCCTCCGGCGCCGCGGCCTACGCCGCCGCCGGCGCTGCTGCTGCTGGACTGCTCACCGCCGTGCCGGGATCGCTGCCTCCGACGACACAGGCCGTCCTGGCTCCCAGTGGCGCGATCCTGGAGCACGAACACGGTGGCTCAGGCCCCTGGACCTGGATGGCCGCGGGGCTGGGCCTGCTGGTGATCGTCGCCAGCGGCATCCTGCTCTTCCTGCTCTTCAACGGCATCGGTGAGGAGCCACCGACGCCGAGCCCATCGCCCTCGCTCGTCACGGAGCTGGTGAAGACGCCGGAGTTCGTGGGCCGCAGCGAGGCCAATGCACTCACCGTGGCCGAGCGTCGGGGTCTGGTGCTGGAGATGGACTACAGCGAGACCGCCGAGCATGAAGCCGGCCGCGTCATCGACCAGCTGCCCGATCCGGGGACCGAGGTAGCAGTCGGGACGTCCGTCCAGATCACGGTCGCGACACAGGTGGAGACGGTCGTGGTGCCCGATGTGCACGGTATCAAGGAGGCCAACGCCGTCATCCAGATCGAGGACGCCGGCCTGCGGGCTGGCCAACGCTTCGATGTGGCGGACCCGCTGCCGCCGGGCTATGTCGTCTTCACCGAGCCGCGCGCCGGCGCCTCGGCCACGCGCAACAGCCTCATCGACTACTCCGTCTCGACGGGACCTGCTACGGATTCCACGCCCCGACCCATCCGAACCCCGTTGCCGACCCGGAGGCCGACGCCCGTGCCCACTCCGGGCACGACCGCTACGCCCACCCCCTTCCCCTCGTCGAAGCTGGTATTGGTTGGTGATTTCGGATGCCTGAAGCTGGCCGATGCCCGCGGCCAACTGGAGGATGCCGGCTTGCTCCTCGGTGCCATCTACCCCGAGGAGCCACCGCCAGCGGAGAACTGGGTGGTATTCGATCAGCTACCTGAGCCGGGCGATTCGGTGCCGGTCGGCTCGGCCGTGGACCTCGTCCTGGGTGACCCGCAGGATCCATGTCCGCCCGGATGACCCGCATCGTTCCCGACGGTGACGTCGTCGAGCAGCCGATCTACGAGAACTCGATGAGGCGACTGTCCTCCGCGGTCTCCCCGGTCGTCGAGGTGACCGTGACGGCGACCTCGATGCCGTCCGCCAGCGGGTTGCTTGGCTGCAGCCGCGGCCGCCACGTGTAGCGGCCCTCGGCATCGGTGATGCCTTCGTCGGTGTCGCCGAAGCCGGGAGCACCGACCGTGAAGGCGACCGTGGCACCGGGCATCTTCTTGCCGGCCTTGTCGACGACCTCGACCATCACCTTGATCCGGTTGGGTAGCGAGGAGCGCTTGATCCGGCGCGGCACGCTGAACGTCTTGATCTGGGGCCGCAAGTCCAGTCGCGTGACCCGCACTTCCTGTCGCCGTGGGTTCCCGGCCTGGTCCTCCGATTCCACGGCGATGACGTTCTTGCCGTAGCCCAGCCCCACGCTCTTCTCGAACTCGCCGCTGTCGCCCACCACGACGGTCTTGGGGTTGGACTTGACGCCCTTGGCCTTGTTGGAGATGCGCAGGTTCGCTCCCACCTCCGAGGTGCCAGTGACGGTGATCGCCTTCGCGTTGGTCTTCGTGCCGTCCTCGGGCGAGGTGATGGCCAGGCTGGGGGCATCCTTGTCCTGTGTCACCAGCACCGGTTCCGATCGCGGACCTAGGCCCGCGTCACTCTTGAGCGCCGCCCTGATCTCGTTGACCCCGCCTTCCAGCAGCCTCGCGTAGACCGTCACCTCCGTCCCGGGCTTCGGCTTGGGTTCCGAACCGATCTCTTCATCGCCCCGCAGGAGCACAAGCGTCAGCAGCTTCCTTGGCAACGCCTCGTCGGCCGATACCGCCACGACGATGGGGATCTCGACCTCGCCGGTCGGCGTTTGGGCACTGCTGATGGTCGGCGTGGTGGTGGGCCGTCGCCCGTCCACCGGCGAGGCGCCCGGCGTGGGCGAAGGATCCGTCAGTCCGGCCGGCGCAAGGCCCGCGTCGGGCTCACCCGGACTGAGGATGGCCAGGACGATGGCGGCCAGGATGGCGACCATGACGAGGGCCACGCCAGCCCAGCGAGCTGGCGATACCTGGGCCTCATCGCCCGACTTCGAGCCTCTCGTCGGCGTGGTCCGTCGCGGCCCGGGGGCCGATTTCGCGGAAGCCATGCGTCGGCTCGTCGAGTGTGTCCGTGCACTGGCGTCGTCCATCCCTTCAGATTGTGGCACGCTATCGTCCAACACCTAGTCGGGGGAGATCCGGAGAGGGGATCGCTTGAACTCAGATGAGCGTGGTGTGCCGTCGAGCCGTGACCCGTCGTCGCGCTCACATTCCATCGGCAGCTCACCACCACCGCCGCCGCCGGGCCCCATCGCTCGGGTCGCACCACGCATGCCTCGTGCCGATGTGGCCGCGACGCAGCTGGCCGCACTCCGTCCCACCATCCCGTTCGGCCTGCCCAACCTGCGCCGCAACGTCTGCCCACACTTCTACATGACTGGTCCCCGGGGACCGATCCCCGTGCAGACGCCACACCTGCTCAAGGCCTACATGCGCCAGGAGGGCACCATCGCTCGCTGCCAGGTTCGGGGCGGCGTCCACCTGGACGCCGGCTACGTCACCGATGTGTGCCTCTCGGCTCGCTTCAATCAGTGCGTCTTCTACGAGGAAGAGATCCTCGCCTTCTGACCTGTCGACCGACGCTCTCAGCCGCATCCGAGCCCGCGGCCACATCGGCATCCGCCTGGGTCTTGACCGCATGCGGGCGCTGTTGGCTGGCCTGGGCGACCCACAATCGGCGCTCCGCGGCGTGCTTATCGGTGGCACCAATGGCAAGGGCAGCGTCGCGGCCATGACGGCGGCGATGCTCGGCGCCGCCGGCTACTCGACGGGCCAGTCGCCCAGCCCGCATCTCCACAGCTACCGCGAACGGATCACGCTCGACGGCAGGCCCATCGCCGCGGACGACCTGCAGGCGTTGCTCGAGGAGGTCCTGCAGGCCAGTGAGCCGGGTGTCACCGAGCATGGTCCGGCGACCGAGTTCGAGCTGCTGACGGCAGCCGCGTACCTGTGGTCGGCACGCCACGGGGTCGATGTCATGGTCATGGAAGTGGGCTTGGGCGGACGTCTTGACGCGTCCAACGCCTGGGGGGCCGACGTTGCCGCGATCACCAATGTGAGCCTCGACCACCAGGAGTTCCTGGGCGACACCATCGCATCGGTGGCGGCCGAGAAGGCGGCCATCATCAGGACCGGTCAGGGAGTCGTGACCGGTGCCGACGGTGAGGCTCTCGAGGTCATCCGGGCGCGGGCCGCGGAGCAGGGGGCGCGCCTGACGGTGTGTGCGCCGCTGCCCATCATGGCCATGGACGAGGCCGGCGTCACCCTTGGACATGATCGAGTAGGCTCGCTGGCGGTGTCGCTCCTGGGGCGACACCAGGCGGCCAATGCATCGGTGGCGCTGGGGATCGTGGAAGCGCTGCAGGAAGCCGACGTGGCCGACGTTCCCGACGACGCCATCCGCCGCGGTCTCGCCGGTACCCGCTGGCCGGGTCGTCTGGAACTCCTCCAGCACGCTGGCCAGGTCATCCTGCTCGATGGCGCCCACAACCCCGATGGTGCGCGCTCGCTGGCCCTCGCCGTGGATGATCTGGGGCCATCGATGCCGGCTGGTCATGCCACCCTGCTGGTCGGGATCATGGCCGACAAGGACGTGCCGGGGGTGTTGCGGGCGCTGCGACGATCGAAGCGGCTGCAGAGCGCCCGGTTCGTGGCCAGCGGCGTGCCCGAGGCGCCCCGCGCGCTGCCCGCCGCCGACCTGGCACGGCTCTGGGCCGAGGAGGGTGGCACGCCAGCCGACGCCGCCTTCGACGATGCCGACGCGGCGCTCGCCCACGCGCTCGATGTGGCCGCATCGGATGGCGGACCGCTGATCATCGCCGGCTCCCTGTACCTGCTCGGTCACCTGCGTTCGCGCTTGGTCACGGACGCCGATGTCTGATCGCGCCGCCTCCTTGACCTTGCGCCTGCGCGGCCTGGAGTTGCGCCCGGGTGCTCGCACCTACGTCATGGGCATCATCAACGTGACGCCCGACTCCTTCAGCGGCGACGGCCTGCTCGCCAGCCCAACGCCGCTAGACGCTGCCGTCGCCCAGGCGCTGCGCATGGTCGAGGCAGGTGCCGACATCATCGACGTGGGTGGCGAATCGACGCGTCCCGGGCACGTTCCGGTCGATCCTGACGAGGAGTCGGAACGCGTTGCGAGCGTGGTCGGTGCCATCCGAGCCAGCCTGCCGCGAGTGCCCATCAGCATCGACACAAGCAAGGCTGCGGTGGTCGCCGTCGCGCTCGACGCAGGCGCCGACATCATCAACGACGTGGCTGGCGTGACCGCGGGTGCGGCGCTGGCATCGATCGCAGCGGCACACGGCACGCCCTACATCCTCATGCACAGCCGTGCACGGCCGGTCTATGTGGACGTCGTGTCGGAGGTCATCAGCGACCTGCGAGTCGCCATCGCGCTGGCAGAGTCGGCCGGCTGCGAACCGCAGAACATCTTCGTCGATCCCGGGATCGGCTTCGGCAAGACCGTTGCGCAGAACCTCGTGCTGCTGCGCGACCTCGCTGCCCTGCGAGCCCTGGGCCGGCCCATCCTGCTTGGCACCAGCCGCAAGTCGACCATCGGCAAGGTGCTCGAGCTGCCCCGGGCGAACGGCTCGAGGGGACGTTGGCGACGACCGCACTTGGGCATCGCCGCCGGCGTCGACATCGTGCGCGTCCACGATGTGGAGGCCAACGTCCGCGTCGCCCGCATGAGCGACGCCATCATCCGAGGTACTTGGCATGACACAGGCCCGCAGCCGTGACAGGGGTCGCAGCCATGAGAGGAGTTCAACGCCCATGGACCGGATCACGCTCAGTTCGATGCGCTACGAAGGCTTGCTGGGTGCCACTGAAGAGGAGCGCGCATTTCCCCAGCTGATCGAGGTGGACCTCGTTATCGAGGCGGACCTGTCAGCCGCGGCGACCTCGGACACGCTGGCTGACTCGGTCGACTACGGCCCGTTCGTGGACCTCACCGAGCGGACCGTCGAAGGTGGCAGCTTCCGGTTGCTCGAGGGCCTGGCCGGGGCGTTGGCGAGCGGGGCGCTGCAGCTGTCACCGTCGGTGGTGGCAGTCACGGTGCGCGTCCGCAAGTTGGCGGTGCCCATGGACGTTTCCATGGACCACGCCGAGGTGGAGATCAGACGGGTGCGCGGAACCGGCGCGTAGCGTGCGGGCGATCTACTGGTCGACCGGCCGCGTACCCAGCTGCAGGCTCAGGTCCAGCAACTCCTCACCTCGCAGGACGCGCAGGCTGACCGTCTCGCGAGGACGGTACTGCGTCAGGATCTCATCGAGGGGATTGTCACCGTCCACTCGGACCGTGTCCACGTGGGTGATGATGTCACCGCTGCGAAGCCCGGCGTCCGCGGCCGGGCTGCCGGCGAAGACCGGATCTCCGGCGAAGCCCTCCGGCGGCTCGATCAGCGCCCCATAGCCAAGCAACAGCCCGCGTTGTTCCTGCAGCACCGGTGTCAATGCCGTGTAGTAGATGCCCATCCAGGGGCGACTCAGTGACTCACCCTCGATGGCCTGCTGCATGATCGGCCGCGCCAGGTTGACGGGGATGGCGAAGCCGATGCCCTGGGCATCCCCGGCGATGGCGGTGTTGATGCCGATGAGGTCACCGCCGGCGTCCACCAGCGCTCCGCCACTGTTGCCGGGATTGATGGCCGCATCCGTCTGGATCAGGTTGCGCAGTAATTCGACCTGGTTCCCACCGCTGCAGGCGTCGTCGACGTCGATCTGCCGACCCAGAGCACTGACGACCCCGGTCGTGACCGAGTTGGTGAACGTGCCCAGCGGACTGCCGATGGCGATGGCGTGCTGGCCGACGCGAAGCGTGCTGGAGTTGCCCATCTGCACGTATGGCAGGTTCTTACCCTCGATCTTGACGATGGCCAGATCGGTCAGCGTATCGATCCCGTGGATCTGGCCTGGGTACCGCTGCCCATCGGCGAGCTGCACCGTCAACGTGTCCGCATTGCAGACGACGTGACGATTGGTGACGACCCAGCCGTCGGGGTCGAAGATGACCCCGGAGCCCACGCCTTCGAAGACAAAGGAGCCGTCACGCCCGCGTGGGGTGATGGTCACCACCGCCGGGCTGACCTCATCGACCGCATCGATGACGGCATTCTCCTCGACCACACGCACGATATCGGGGTTGGCCTGGGCGCCGACGCCCGTCTGCTGGCCCAAGGGCTGGGAGACGATGACATCCCGGTCCAAGCGGCCAGCCCCGAGCAACAGGGCGTAGGTGCCGACCGAGGCCACCAGCGCAGCGATCAGGGCCACCGCGAACAGGCCACCGACCTGACTCGAACTGCGCCCCACGGGCGGAGACTGCGCGGGAGGCAGCGTCGCACCCGACGATGGTCGCTCACCCCGACCGCGCTCGATCCAGGTAGGGCGGTGCTGGGGTGGGGGACTGTACGAGGCAGGTCGACCTTCGTCGTCAGTGCTGGGCCGTTCGGCCATGTGGTGCTGCTGCTCCGGTCGCGGGCACGATTGATCAGGGAACCTGAGGCTATACCGCCTGGGGTTCAACCTGGGGCATCGGAGGATGAAGAATCCAACACATCCCGCGGCAATGTGACCAGGACTTCGGTACCGACATCCGGTGTGCTGGAGATGGAGACGCGGCCGTGGTGCATATCCACGATGGAGCGCGCGATGGCCAGGCCCAGGCCCGAACCTCCGGCCCGCTCCTCCGGCCGACGCGTGCCGCGGTAGAAGCGGTCGAAGACATGCTCGAGCTCGTCGGGGTCGATACCGACGCCGTCATCCTCGACGGTGAAGCTGGCACCATCCGCGGTCGCGGCGACGGTGACATCGATATGGCCGCCGCTGGGCGTGAACTTGATGGCGTTGCCGATGAGGTTGCCCAGCACCTGCCCCAGTCGTGGCGGGTCGTGAGGCTGGATGATCGCGTCAGCGGGCAGGTGAGTGCGCAACTCGACGCCCTTGCGTTCGGCCATGGGCTCGGCATGGTCGACGGCATCCTCAGCCACGATGCGCAGATCCTCATCACGCAGCTGCAACGCGACCAGGCCCGAGTCGAGCTTGGACAGCTCCAGCAGGTTGGCCGACAGCCAGTCGAGGCGCTCGACCTGCTGGCGGCTGCCGCGCAGGAACTCGTCCCGTGTCTCGGGTACCTCGGCGGCGCCTTCGAGCAAGAGCTCGTTGAACGTTCGTAGTGCGGCGATGGGCGTCCGCAGCTCGTGGCTGACATCGGCCAGGAACTCGCGGCTGCGATCGCGGTCCTGACTGATGATGGTGACCAATTCCTCGAGGCGCTCGGCCATGTCGTTGAAGGCGCCGGCCAGCTCCTGCACCTCGGGCGGCGAGTTGGTGGGGATGTCCACGCGGGCATCCAGGTGGCCCTCGGCGAGCAGTCGTGACGTCTTGGTCAAGCGCCGCAGCGGGCGCGCCAGCCACTGCGACAACAGCAGCGCCGTGATGAGCGCCACGACGAGTGCCACCAGGGCGGCGTTGATGAGCACCTCGTTGATGGTGCGCGTGGTCTGATCGCGTGACGTGAACGGATTGCTCAAGGTCACGATCAGCTGGTGGCTCGGTGGTGCACCGGCGGAGTACCAGAGGTCCCGGACCTCGCTGCTGGCGGTTGCGGCCAGGCTGGGCTCGCGGTTCTGGCCCGGCGCACCGGCATCATCGGGGTAGCCGACCTCCAGCTGCCACGCCGCCTCGGTGCCGTCAGCCGGTATCAACGCCACCGAGACATCGGCACGGGCGATATCGCCGGTGAGCTCCTTGACCGTGCCCGACTTGGCATCACCGAGCGCCCACTCGGTCGAGCCGCCCACCTCTCCGGTGGGCAGGATGATGGGTCGGGCCCCACCCGATGAGACGTTGGTGGCCAACTCGTCAGCGATGAGCGTGGCCATGGACTCGGCTCGGGTCTCGAGGTTGGCCCGCTCCTGGTCCAGGAAGAAGCCTTCGAGCAGGCGTGGCAGAGAGACCAACACCAGCCCCAGCGCGACCGCGACCACCAGGATGGTGGCCACGAAGAGCCGGGTGCGGTAGCTGGACGCGAGAGCGCGAAGGCCCGTGCCGGAGTCGGGCGCGTTACTGCCTGCGCCGGACATCAGCGGACGCTACTCAGCGCTCGGCGAAGGCGTAGCCGGCTCCACGGACGGTCAGGATGAACGTGGGATCGACCGGATCGTCCTCAAGCTTCTCGCGCAGGTGGCTGACGTGGACGTTGATGGTCTTCTCGTCCTGGTCGAGCGCCTCATAGTCGCGCACCAGCTCCAACAGTTCACGGCGGGAGAAGACACGACCCGGCTTGGACGCGAGGTGACGCAAGATCTCGAACTCGGTAGCGGTCAGGCCGATGCGCTTGTCGCCCCGCTGGACGCGCCGTCGGTCAAGGTCGATGACGAGGTCGCGGTGGCGGATGAGCCGGCCACCCATGGCATCGGCAAGGTCACCGTAGGCCCGACGCAGCAAGGCTTTGATGCGGCTTTGCAGCTCGCGTAACCCGAAGGGCTTGGTCATGTAGTCGTCCGCGCCCATCTCCAGGCCGATGACCTTGTCCATCTCCTCGTCACGTGCCGTCAACATCAGCACCGGTGCCTTCGAGCCATCGCTGCGCAAGCGCCGCAGGGTCTCGAAGCCATCGATCCCGGGCATGCGCACGTCGAGCACGATCAGGTCAGGGGCAAGCTCACTGGCAACGGCCAGCGCCTCCTCGCCCGAGCCGGCCAGCGTGACCTGATAGCCCTCCTGCTCGAGCGCGTACTGGATGCCGCGAGCGACCGCGTATTCGTCTTCGACGATGAGGATGGTTGCTGACATGGAGTCTTCGATGGTACATCGGCGTGGCGATTGGGCTTCCCGTGCTACGATTCGGGGCCGTCCATCCGTTTGGACCGTCGCTCTGTCCGCTCAGGACGGGTCGGTCGTCCGCCCAGCACGGATCAACGATTTCTCTAGAGGTCACCCCACGTGAGCACCCGTCCGGTCGTGTCCGCCGAGCCCCGCGAGGTCGTCGGCAAGAAGGTCAGCTCCCTGCGTCGGCAGGGCATCCTCCCCGCTGTGGTCTACGGCGGGAACCGGGAGTCGGAGAACATCCAGCTCGACGCCCGAGCCTTCGATGTGCTCATGCGCACCACGACACGCAATACGCTCGTCGACCTCAAGGTGGGCAAAGGCAAGGTCACCCCGGTGCTGTTGCACAGCATCCATGAGCATCCGGTCCGCCGCCATCCCGTGCATGTGGACTTCCTCGTCGTGTCGATGACCGAAGCCATCACCGTCGACGTGCCCATCAACTACATGGGTGACTCCACCGCCGCTGACAAGCTTGGTGGCACGCTGTTGCACATGCGTGAGAACGTGTCCATCAGTGCCCTCGCCACGGCACTGCCGCATGCCATCGACCTGGACATCACCCCGCTCGATTCATTCGAGGCCGTGCTCCACGTCAGGGACCTCGTCGTGCCGGAGGGTGTGACCATCCTCACCGACCCCGAGGAGCCGCTGGCGCGCGTGCAGCCTCCACGCGTCGAGGAGGAGCCGGTCACAGGCGTCGAGGCCGAGGGTGTCCAGGAGGGCGCCGAGGCTCCCGAGTCTGCGGACGCCGCAGATGGGGGCGAGCCAGCCGGCGCATCCGAGGACGCCGGCTGAGCTCGATGGACCAGGGTCGCCGTCGCGCGAGCCTGACTAGGCGCTCTTGCGCAGCTCGTCGCGGATCTCGGTCAACAGTTCGATCTCGGTCGGGCCGGAACTCTGCTCCTCGACCTCACGCATCAGCCTGGCATTGACCTGTTGCATCGGCTTCACCACCAGCAGGAAGATGGCTGCTGCGATCATCACGAATGAGATCAGGGTGTTGAGGAATGCGCCGATCCGCATCTCGGCATCACCGACGGCGATGACCCAGGTCGAGAAGTCCGGCACACCGAAGAGGCCCAGCAACGGCGTCAGGATGTCCTCGACCAGTGACGTCGTGATGGCTGCGAAGGCGGCACCGATGACGACCGCAACGGCCAGGTCGATGACGTTACCGCGCAGCACGAAGTCCCGGAATTCCTTGATCACGTCTCCCTCTCCCACTGCCTTGGCTTGGATGCTGGCCGCCGAGGCGGCGACCCTCGTAGCCTACCCCGGTCGCAGCGCGCCAGCCACCCGGCTCGACGGCCGCCCGCGGGCAAGCGCCCGGAGCGGAAGCTCGAGAACGGCTAACCTTGGGTGTCGATGCCCGGTCTCGACGGCATCCAAACCAGAGGTGATCGATTGACGGGCTTGCCCGAACCTTCCCCCGCTGCCCCGGAGCAGCCACGCAAGCGCTCCAGGCTGCTGGACGGCGCCATCGAGATCGTCACCACCGTCGGTCTCGCGGTGATCCTGTACCTGATCATCACGACCTTCATCGTGCAGACCTTCCGGGTCGAGCAGAGTTCCATGATCGATACGCTGCACGAGGGTCAGCACCTGCTCATCGACAAGATCACGCCCCGTTTCGACGACTATTCACGCGGTGACATCATCGTCTTCCATCCCAACGGGAACAGTGACCAAACGCCGTACATCAAGCGCGTCATCGGTGTCGGCGGTGAGCGCGTGGAGGTGCGCGACGGTTCGGTCTGGATCGACGGGACCCGACTCGACGAGTCGGCCTACACCTACCGCGATCCGATCACCGGCGAGAATGAGCCCACGCTGGCCAAGGCCGGCAACGCCTCCTGGGATGTGCCCGAGGGCCAGCTGTTCGTGCTGGGTGATCACCGCATGGGCTCGACCGACTCACGCAACCCCAGCGTCGGCTTGGTCTCCACAGGCGATGTCGTCGGCCGAGCGTGGCTGCGCTTCTTCCCGCTCGACACGCTGGGCATCCTGCAGACGCCGCCGTACCCGGAGCTTGACGCGGCCGGATAGCCGGCGGACAGAGCCTGGTCAGTTCGCGCCGTCTGGCGGCAGTGCCGCCTCGTCGCTGAGCAGCTTGCGGAGCGCCTTGGTCAGCAGTCTCGGCTGGTCGCCGTCGGGCTGTAGGGTCCGGTCCATCGTCAGCCCCGTCACCAGCGCCTCGAAGAGCACGGCCAACTCCTGCCCATCCAGGCCGGGGCGCGCACCGGAGGCTTGCAGGCGGGCGTCGAAGGCCACGCCGATGTGCCCTCGCGGGGACAGCACCGCTGGGCGCAAGCTGGGATCGCGTGCTGCCGCGAGCCAGAACTCCACCATCAGCGTCTGCACCTGCGGATCCGACTCGGGGCGGCGCAGCAACTCGCCCGCGACATCCGGCAGCAGCTCCAGCGGCACGGTGTCGACAGCCTGGCTCAGGGCGTTCGCGGTGCGCTGTGATTCGCGCTCCAGCAGTGCCAGGAAGAGGTCCGACTTGCGGGCGAAGTTGGAGTAGACGGCACCCTTGGTGAAGCCGGCGGCATCAGCGACGTCATCGAGCGAAGCGCCGTGATAGCCCTTCTCGGCGAAGACGTCGATGGCTGCGTCGAGCAGTAGTTCGCGCGTCATCTCCTTCCGCTGGGCGCGCGACATCCGCCCACCCGATGCTGGCGCCGACGCATCGTCATCTTCGCCCCAGACAAGTGAGAGGGCAGCCCGCACCTCAGCCATGGCCTCACGCAGGGCCGCCGCTGTCTCACGCTTGGCGGTGCCCAACTCGAGGCGGACCTCCTCGGCCGCAGCTCGTGTCTCGCGGCGGATCTCCTCGGCGGCCCCGCGGATGGAATTGTCACTCCTTCGTGTCTTCGTCATGCCTTCAAAGGTACTACTCGGTATGCAGATACGCAACAGTATTGACATACTATCTCGTATGTGGATACTACTGGGTATGCCAAGTACCGCCATCAGGAGGCCAGAGACAGGGCGATGCTGCTCACCATCGAAGACATCAGCAAGACGTACCGACGACGTTTCTCGAAGCGACCCGGCGTGCGCGCCAACGACGGCATCACGCTGCAGGTCGATGGCGGCCAGGTCTACGGGCTGCTTGGCCACAACGGTGCCGGCAAGACCACCCTGGTCAATGGCGTGGTGGGTCTGCTGCGGCCCGATCACGGGAGCATCCACATCGACGGCGTCGACCTCATCGCGGACGCCGGGCGCGCTCGCGAGCTGTGCTCACTGCAGCCCCAGGCGCAACTGCCCATCAATGGCTTGACACCCCGCCAGGCCATCGACTTGCTGGGGCGGCTCCGTGGTGGCCGCAAGTCAGCGGTCGAGGCCCGGCGCCAGGCACTCGTCGACGACCTCGACATCGGCGCCTGGATCGATACCGACGGCGAGAAGCTCTCCGGTGGCGTCAAGCGACTGGTCTCGTTCGCCATGGCGGCGGTGGTTCCGGGTCGCGTCATCGTGCTGGATGAGCCCACCAACGACGTCGATCCCGTGCGCCGCCGGCTGCTCTGGGATGCGGTGCGTGCGCTGGCCGACGAAGGCAACGCCGTCCTGCTCGTCACCCACAACGTGGTGGAGGCGGAGAAGGCGGTCGACCGGCTGGCCATCCTCGATGCGGGCCGCGTCGTGGCCGAAGGCACACCGGCACGGTTGAAGGCCGGCCTGGACCGGGAGCTGCGACTCGACCTCTCCCTGGAGCCCGGACAGCAGGTGCCCCCGGCCGCACCATTCGTGCTGCGCTACCAGCCCAACGGCAGTCGGGCGCGGGCGATCGTGGAGGCAGAGCATGCCGGGGAGGCCATCGCCTGGGCACAGACGTTGCGAGCGGAACGGGCCATCGGTGAATTCTCGCTGACTCCGGCGTCGCTGGAGGACGCCTATGTCGGATTGGTCTCAGGCACCTTGGGAGATGTCGCACATGCGCACGCTGCGTAGCTACACGCTGCTGGTCGAGTGGCAGGCACTGCGGCTCAAGTCCTTCCTGCCCCTGGCCATCGTGGTCCAGGTGCTATTCGCCTTCGGCATCGTGGTGGGCTATCCGCTGCTGTTTCCGGAGATCGACCAGATGACCGTGCTGTTCCTGGCCACCGGAGCCCCGGCCATCACGCTCATCACGATGGGCCTGGTGGCCCTGCCGCAGGTCGTCGCACAGGCCAAGCTGGAAGGCACGCTCGAGTACATGCGCAGCCTGCCGGTGCCACGCATGCTATATCTGCTGGCCGACCTCACGGTATGGCTGGTGATCGTGCTGCCGGGCGTCATCTTCGCCGTGGTCGTTGGCGCCTGGGCGCTGGACCTGTCACTCTCGGTCAGCCCCGCCATCGTCCCGGCGGTCCTGCTGGTGGCCACGACTGCCGCCGCGGTGGGCTACGCCATGGCCACCCTGCTGCCGCCCATGGTGGCGATGTTGCTGACCCAGGTGCTGGTCATCGGAGTCCTGGTCTTCTCGCCCATCAACTTCCCGCCCGAGCGCCTGCCGGCCTGGCTGCAGTCCGTCCACGCGGTCCTGCCGGTGCAGGCCATGGGTGAGGTCATCCGCGGCTCACTGGCGGCGGACACCTTCCCCTTGCGGGCAGGTCCATTCCTGTTGCTGGGGGTGTGGTGCGCCGGCTCACTCGTGCTCAGCTATCTGAGCCTGCAGCGCCGCGCCTGATCCGGGGGCGCAGGGTACGCTCAGGCTGAGAGTGGCGCTGTGCCGCTGAGCGGAGACACTGATGGATCGATGGGCGCGCCTCCCTGCGCTCCTCCTCGCGTTGATCGTGGTGACCACCGGGTCACTCTGGCCGCTTCCGGCCGCCGCGAGCCAGCCCGACGAGCCGCCGCCCTATCAGGCGCACCACTTCGACCTGGTCGACCTGCCCTTCGATCACTTGCCCTGGACGAGCGACCGGCCGCCGGCCCTTCCGGCGTTGCCGCCGGTCGATGACCAGGGCATCCGCCTCTACCGCTGGCGCGATGGTCGTCTCTACTATCGGCCCGGCTCGGTGGCCATCAACGGCATGAAGCGCATCGATGCCTTCCGCGATACCGGCGACCGCGCCCAGCTCGATCAGGCACTGGTGCTGGCTGAGAAGCTGCGAGGGATGGCCATCGAGCGTAACGACGCCTGGTGGTTGCCGTTCTGGTTCGACTACCCGCCTGAGGGCCTGGTGGCGCCATGGTTCAACGCCATGTCGCAGGGTTTGGCTCTCTCCTTCTTCGTGCGCCTGCATCGCGTGACCGGCGATGACGTCTACCTGGAGGCCGCAGAGAAGGTGTTCGACAGCTATCGACGCCTGGGACGAACAGGCGCCGGCCGAAAGCGACCCTGGGTCGCCTTCGTGGCCAAGGGTGGCTACCTGTGGCTGGAGCACTATCCGAACGCCCGGCCGGACCACGTGCTCAACGCGCATATGCATTCGCTCATCGGGCTCTACGAGTACTGGCAGCACACTCGCTCAGCCGAGGCGCGACAACTCCTGGAGGGTGCGCTGACGACCATGCGCGACCGTGCCGGGACCTACCGACGCCAGGGTCGAGTCAGCCTGTACGGCCTGCACAGCCGAACCAACCACTACAAGTACCACCAGGTGCACATCTGGCAGCTGCGCCTCCTGGGCGCCATGACCGGTGACCCCTGGTTCCGCGAGCTGGGAGACGCCCTGGCAGCCGACCGCGCCCCAAAGCGGAACGTGCCGGGCAAGCCGGCCCAGGGCCGGATGGGACCGCTCGCCAATGACACGCCGCAGCGGCGCAGGATCAGTCCCTACCCTCTGCCTGGAACGGTATTCGACCAGGCGGCTTGAGAGGGCGTCAGTCGGTCGTGACCACGCGGCCGAAGGGACGGGCACTGAGGTCGTCCCACACCCCGGCGCTCACGTAGATGTCGCCACGAGCGATGTCCAGCGCGGCCGCCGCGCCGTCGGCGCGAACGAGCAAGATCGATGAGGTCATGGCATCGCTGTAGGCGCCGCTCTCGATGATGGTGCCGGCGCGCCGAAGCTCGGCGACACGGGCGAGGTGCTCGGCGCGAACGGCAGGCCGGCGCTGGGCCGCTTCGGGGGTGTATCGCGCCTCCACCAGGAAGACGTGCTCGATCTCGACGCCGGGCGGGAACTCGCTGCTGGACATGGCTGCCTCCGGGTGATGACTAGCTCGGGCTGGCGCAGCACCGCACCAAGGGTGCATGCCGCTCCCACCGATAGTGCCACGTTCGCCTGCCGCCGCGGGGAGGCTGACGATCCTGGCCGGATGCAGTTTGCTCCAGGCGTGCTTGTGCCCGACTGGCGGACGACGAACCGCGATGACGACGTCCCGCGGTAGCTCGGCGAGGCGTAGAGACTGGCGACGCGACCGATCCCTATGCTGGGACTTGCTCCACCGAGAGCTTCTCCAGGCTCCTCTCGTTGTACTGCATACACACGACCATCACGATGGAGTAGACCGACTCGTGGAGCGCGGAGACGATGCGCGCGAAGGCGAGCTCATCGCCCGCTGCCGCTGACTCGACGTACTGACCAGTTCCTGATCAGCCGTTCTCGCCATTGCCCCCATACCCGGATAGATGCTCCGCGCAGTTCAAGTGTCTCAGTCGCGTCTACCCGCGTCCGGTCGTCTGTCCCGACACAGCGGCCGAAGCGTTCGCCGGCGTTCGCTGTAGGTGTTCTGGGAAGCCGGCCGGCGGACGTGCACGAAGCGCTTCAGCGCGCTGGGCGTGACGGCTCCAGCGATCATGGAGCCAGTCGTAGTCGCGCTGATGGAAGGGGCACACGGCGATGCAGATCGAACAGCCGTTGTGGCGGACGAAGTAGGGCAGGCAGCGGGTCGAGATCGACACAGCTGGCGCGGCCGCTCTCGAAGCGGACCGGGTCGGAACGGATGGCCGCAGGCGGGCAGCGGCGGACACAGCTGCCACATTCGCGGCAGAAGTCGTCGATCCAGTCGTACTCGTGGGTGGCCGTGTCGGGCAGGTCGCCGATGCTGGTGAAGACCGCGGCGAGGCGGACCCTCGGGCCGAAGCGGGGCGTGATCAGCAAGCCATGCATGCCCAGTCGACCCAGGCCTGCGGCCTGTGCCAAGGGTGGGTACAACGTCAACCCTCCGAGAGGATGGCCGGCCTGGGCGGAGTAGCCCTGCCCGCGGAGGTAGCGTGCGATGCGGTTGGCGGCGATGCCCAGCGCGTCATAGGTCTCGTGCACCATCACTGCCGTGTCCGGACTGGGCGCGGCATCCATGCGCTCCTTGTCCATCTCCATCACCAGCACGATGGCGTCAGGGTGCAGGATGGCTTTGCCCTCGAAGATGAGATCGGGCGGCACTCGGGTGTAGCCGAATGCGTCGACACCGACCGAGCGCATGAAGGCCTCCAGCCCGGTCCGGGCTCCCTCGGCCATCTCCGTCAGCGGCTCGGCCGGGTCGTCTTCCACCTCGCGCAGCGATCTCTTGATGTTGCGCACGCTCGACAGCACGTGTGGCAGCGAGCGGGGAAAGCCGGGCAGGGGCCGGTGCAGTCCCTCGACCTCGATCGACTGGGCCACGATCTCGATCCGTCGCGGCGAGGCCGGGCCGGCATGGACGACGTCCGTGCGTCGGGCGAAGTCGTCCTCCAGGCGGAACGTGGGTTGCAGCAGGAAACGCATCAAGACACGTTTGAAGCGCCGCACGACCGCAGCCAGCATCGACGCTGCCACACCCGTCCGCCCTGTCGTCTCGACGCTTGCCATACCCAGACGATAGGCGTCGAGCCGCCTCGGTCCACGTGCGAGTAGTCACCAAAGTCGCTGGCCAGAGGTCGATACACGTCCGCTAAGTGGCCGTCGCTAGGGTCCCGGCCATGTCATGTCATCGGTCCGCGCCACACCTGCGTCACCCCGCCCTCATCGCGTCGCTGCTCATACTCATGGCGACCGTGTCCGTGCTTGCCGCGCCCGCGCAGGCATCCCCGTCCGACCGTGCCTTGCGCCCTGCCCACGCCGCCGATCGGCTGATCGTCGGCTTCAAGCCGACGGCCACCAAACAGCAGCGCCGCCGAGCTGTCGGCAGCGTGGGTCCCGCCACGAGCGAGGCCATCTCGCCCGTGGCTCGGAACGTCACCATCGTCGAGTTGCGCGCGGGCCAGTCACTGGGTTCGGCCATCGATCGCCTGGAGTCACGGCCGGGTGTCGCCTATGCCGAGCCCGACTACCGGGTGCAGCCGGCCGCGACCGCTGACGACCCACGCTATCTGAGCGGTGACCTGTGGGGCATGTATGGCGGGGCCACCACTCCGCACGCCAACCCCTTCGGAACTGGTGCCGGTGCGGCGTGGGCGGCCGGGTACGTGGGGAGTTCGGACATCTACGTCGGCATCGTCGACGAGGGCATCCAGATCGAGCACCTCGAGTTGACCGGCAACATCTGGCGTAATCGGCAGGAGACCAGCGATGGGGCTGACAACGACGGCAACGGCCTGGTCGATGACATCGCCGGCTGGGACTTCGTCCACGACGATGCCACCGTCTACGATGGCACCTCCGATGCGCACGGAACCCACGTGGCCGGCATCATCGGTGCCCGTGGTGGCAATGGCATCGGCGTGGCTGGTGTCGACTGGCGCGTGACGATGATCCCGGCCAAGTTCATGGGGCCGGGCGGTGGCTACATCAGCGATGCTGTGCGGGCGCTCGACTACATCACCGACCTCAAGATCCGCCAGGGGCTGGACGTGGTCGCCACCAACAACAGCTGGAGCGGCGGCGGCTACAGCCAGGCACTCAACGACGCCATCGACCGAGGTGGCGATGCCGGGATCCTGTTCATCGCTGCGGCCGGGAACGACGGCCACGATATCGACGCCAAGCCGGCCTACCCAGCTGCCTATCGCTGTGTGACTCGGGCTGATGGCAGCCCACGTGGCTGGGACTGCGTCGTCGCCGTCGCCAACCTGCAGCGCGATGGGGGCCTGCGGTCAGACTCCGACTGGGGTGCCACCAATGTCGATATGGGAGCGCCGGGGAGCGACATCCTCAGCACGCACCCTGCCGGCGATGGTGGCTATGCCTCGTTGAGCGGAACGAGCATGGCAGCGGCCCACGTCAGTGGCGCCGTGGCACTCTGTGCCAGCGCTGACCCAGGACTGTCCGCGCGTCGGCTCCGCGACCTGCTCTTGAGCACAGCCGCCGCCACCGACTCCCTGGCTGGGCGCACCGTCAGTGGGGCGCGGCTCGACGTGGCGGCGCTGTTGGACGCTTGTGCGCCACCGCCGCCCCCGGCGCCCGCGCTGACGGTCCTGGTGGACGATCTCGACCCGGCCTTCTACCGCGTCGGCTCTGGCTGGCGCGAGGGTGCAAACGGCTACGCCGACCATCACTACTGGGTGCCCGCCCAGGAGGATGTCCGCACCATGCACGGCGCCTGGAGGCCCACGCTGGCGCGTGCGGGTTGGTACGAGATTCACGTCCGTCTCCCAGCCTCGCACGCCACCACGCGGCAAGCGACCTACCAGATCAGGACGAGCACGGGCTGGGTCACCCGCGTGCGCAACCAGAACAAGCACACGGGGGGCTGGGTCAGCCTCGGCAGGCACCACCTGACGACCACGCCCATCGTCCGTCTGCTGGACAGGACCGGTGAGGAAGCATCCCTTGAGCGTCGTGTGGCGTTCGATGCCGTCCGCTTGGTGCCCGACGACGGCCCGGATGACGTCCTGGTGCCGGCCCGGCGGTGACGGTCGAGCGCGGGGGAGAGGCCGCGGGAGAGGCCGCGGGGTTCGAGGAGAAGGGCGAGCCGATACCTAGTCGTTCGCTTCGTCGACCTCGATGCTGGTGAGCCGGAACGAGAACGGGTCCTGCGTGGCGCTGTTGAAGTGGAGGACGGCACTCTCCGCCAGGGATCCCTCGCTCAACAGTGGCCAGTGCAGCTCGACGGAGTCGGTGTCGATACCCGACTCGTGACCGACGTCAAGGTAGACATCGGTCACGCGCTGCGCGCGGGCCTCATTGGCGTGCTCCAGCACGACCTCCAGGATGCGTTCGGTGACTCCGGCTTCATGCATGGACGCTCTCCCCCTGTGGTGATGACGGACGCAGCCCTCGCAGCGCCCCCACGACCGCTGCCGCGGCGACCGGGACGGCGGCCGCGACCACGTCGCTCAGTTGTTCGCCGAAGACATCGCCGCGCTCGATGACGATGCCCACGACCTCGATATCTGACGGCAGGTCGGCGCCCAGCGCGCGCCCCGCTTCGATGGCAGCCGGCAGCGGCGCATCGTGCGTCGAGTCCAGGTGGCTGGCGACCTGCGTCTCCACGGCCGAGAGCGGCCGACACCAGACGGTGCCGGGCGCCGCATCCGGATCGATGATGGCATCGACGATGATGGCATGTCGATAGCCGACCAACAACTCCATCAGGCTCACGCCTCCCACGCAGGCCTGCTGCAGGCTGGCCTCGTCGTGCTCGATCTCGTCGAGTTCCTCGATCACCCGCCAGCCCACGCCGTCGTCTCCCAGGATGGGGTTGCCGAGCCCGACCACCAGGGTGTGGCCAGGTTCGGCGATGCGCAGCCCGTAGGCTGTGCCGTACTCGACGAGGTCAGTCACGGCGCAACTCCTTGAGCGGATTGCCGTCCTTGTCGCGGATGGTGACCAGCATGGGCATCTGGCCCGGCATGGTGTGGGTGGCGCAGCCGAAGCAGGGGTCGTAGGCACGGAAGCCCATCTCGATGCGATCGAGCAGGCCCTCAGTCACGACGGTGCCCTTGCTGATCAGGCTGCGCGCGGCCTTGTCAACGGACATGGCGATGGGTCCGTAGTTGTTGGTGGTGCCGACGATGAGGTTGACGCGCGTGATGACGCCGTTCTCGTCGGTCCAGTAGTGGTGGGTGAGCGTGCCGCGCGGCGCTTCCACCGTGCCCACGCCCTCGGTCGGCACCTCGGTTGGGATGGCGCGGACGTCCCGCGAGGTGATCTCGGGATCGTTCACCAGCTGCTGCACGGTCTCCGCCGCCTGCATCAGCTCGATGAGGCGCGCCCAGTGGGTGGCGCCGCGGCTGTGCACCGGGGTACCGTCGGGCGAGAGCGTGGCGAAGTACTTCTCGTAAGCTTCCTGTGCCTTGGGCGTGGCCATGCCGGAGGCGACATTGAGCCGGCCCAGGGGCGCCACCGTGTAGAGCCCGGAGTCTTTGCCGTCGACGAGACCCTTCCAGCCCACACCCTTCAGGTAGGGGAACTTGAGGAACGTCCAGGGCTCGACCTTCTCGCTGATCCAGTCGCGGTAGTCCTTGGGCTCATACTGTCCGAAGACCTCGCCATCGGGCGCCACGACCTTGATCTGGCCGTCGTAGAAGGTGACCTTGTCGTCGGCGTCCACCAAGCCGCTGTAGTAGGTCTGGTGGGTGTAGAGGTCGCCCTTGACGATCTCCTCGATGGCCTCGTCGGCCAGCAACGAGTCGAACAACTCCAAGCTGAAGCTGCCGAACTCGACCATGGCGTCGGCGAGCGCCTTGATCTCGTCGCGCTCCTCTGCGCTGATGGCCTTGGTCATGCCGCCCGGCACGCCGGTGCAGGGATGGATGCGCCGGCCACCGATGATCTCGATGACACGATGTCCGGCCTTGCGCGTGTCGATGACCGCCCCGCCGACCTCGGCACCGACCTTCTTGACCACGCCGAGGATGTTGCGCTCGGCCTTGGGTGCGTCCGGCCCCATGATGAGGTCCGGTCCGCTGAGCACGTAGAAGTGCGTGGCGTGGTCGGTGACGTAGAAGGCGTTGTAGAGCAACTCCCGCAGCATGCGGCCGGTCCGCGGCACGGTCACGCCGTAGACCGCGTCGGCAGCCTTTGCGGCGGCCATGTGGTGCGCCTCAGGGCAGACGCCGCAGATGCGGTTGGTCAGGGCCGGCATGTCCTCCACGGGACGGCCGACGCAGAACGACTCGAAGCCTCGCAACTCCGGGATCTGGAAGTAGGTGTGCTCGACGTCACCGGCCTCATCGAGGATGATCTCGATCTTGCCGTGACCCTCCAGGCGCGTGACGGGATCGATGCTGATGCGTGTCATGACCGACCCCCGTGAAGCAGCGAGGCTGCCAGGCTGAAGCGGTAGAACTGGCCCACCGTGTCAGGCAGGCCGGCCAGGATGCGTTCGATGTCCTCCGGCTCGCTGGCGTCGACCACCGAAGCGTAGGCCGACAGCAGGCGGGCGCCGAAGTCGTTGACGCCCTCGGTGGCGCCGTAGCAGCCGATGCAGGGTGCGCCGGCGGCGGGACACTTGGCGCCACAGCCATCTCGTGCCGCCGGACCACAGCAGGGCAGGCCCTGCTCCAGCAGGCACAGGTCGGGATCGACCTCGGCCAGCGTCTGGATGCGCTTGAACGCCTTGATGGTCTTGACGCCTCGCTCGCGCTTGCACTCGTCGCAGACGGTGGACCTGCCGGCGCCGAGGACGGCGCCCTTGGGTGGCAGGGGTCCGGTGCCATCGAGAGCGGCCGTCACCGCACCGAGGACCTCGGCGATGCGCTCGGTCTCAGGCGGGCAGCCGGGGACCGAGTAGTCGATGTCCACCACCTGTCCCAACGTGCGTAGCCTCAGCTGCAGGGTCGGCAGATGCAGCTCGCCATAGGGCGACTCCCAGGGGCCGTTGGGCAGCTGGCCGTCGGTCACGTCGTTGAGCTCGGGGTCGTAAGCGGCCGCGAAGATCTGCTCGACGGAGCGCTGGTTGGCGAGGCCGGGGATGCAACCCTCGCTGGCGCACGACCCGAAGGCCACAAGGACCTTCGACTTGGCTCGCAGCAGGTGCGCCATCTCGGCGTCCTCGTCGGTGCGGATGCCGCCGTCGAAGAGGCAGACGTCGATCTCGCCGTCGTCCATGGCGCGGACGTCGGCGCGCTTGGCGTCCATCGCGGCCGGCCAGAAGACGGGCTCCCAGCGTTCGGTGAACTCGATGAGCTTCATGCCCAGGTTGAGCACGGCGACGTCACAGCCGCCGCAGGCGGAGGCCCAGTACATCGCCAGCTTGTAGCGGGGCTTGGCCACGACCGCGGCTTCGGCGGGGGCAGCGACTGGGGTGGTCATGCCTCGACCTCCACGGGCTCGGTGACCGGAGCTGGCACGGCAGGTTCCGCCGCCAGCGTCACTCGGATCTGGGGTGGGATGGGGCCGAGCGCCTTGACCTCGGCCACGATGCGGGCCATCTCATCAGCGAAACGCTGGCCCTCGGCGGCACTGGCGTAGAAGCGCTGCAGCCGCGCCGGCTCGATGCCCAGGTCGGACAGCGTCCGACGCAGGAACAGGAAGCGCCGCAAGGCCTTCACCGATTGGATGCGATAGTGGCAATCCTCCGGCCAGCAGCCGGTCATGATCACCGCATCGGCGCCCTTGGCGAAGCCTTCCAGGATGAACTCGGGCTCCATGCGACCCGAACACATCAGGCGGATGAGCCGGACGTTGTCGGGGTATTTGATGCGAGAGGTGCCGGCCAGGTCGGCCGCGCGGTAGCTGCACCAGTTGCAGGTGAAGCCCAGGATGAGCGGCTCGAAGGATGCCGCCGCGGCGGCCGGGGCAGGGCCCGTGGCCGGGGTCTGGGACGTGGTCACAGGTGCGGTCATGCCGTCGCTCCCACGGCTTCCTCGACCGGTCTGCCGTCACTACCGCCCGGGTAGCTCAGGAGGCCGTCGATCTGGGCCATGATCTGGTAGTGGCTGAAGCCGCTGCCGGAGATGGCGTTGGCGGGGCAGGCGGCTACGCATACGCCACAGCCCTGGCAGAGCTTGGGGTTGATGTCGGTGACCATCGCCGACTCGTCGAAGGTGATGGCACTGAAGGGACACAGGTCGTTGCAGATGCGACAGCCCGAGCAGCGTTCGGTATCCACGGTGGCCCGGTAGGGCTCCATGGCGATCTCGCCCTGGGCGATGCGACTGAGGATGGTGGCCGCGGCCGCGGCGCCGTTGGAGACGCTGCTGGGGATATCGCGTGGACCGAGGGCGGCGCCGGCGGCGAAGACACCGTCGGTCATGGTGGCCACCGGGTCCAGCTTGGCATGGCGCTCGATGATGAAGCCCTTGCTGCTGCAGCCGACGCCGAACATGCGCGCGACCTCGGTGGCATCCGCTTGTGGCTCGATGCCCGCGGAGAGCATCACCATGTCCACGGGGATGCGGCGCTTGACCCCTGCGAGGGTGTCCTCCACCTGCACGATGAGCCGGCCTTCGTGGCCCTCCTCCTCCGGGTAGCGCAGCGAATCGGTGATCTCTGCGACGCGGCCGCGGATGAACTGCGTGCCCTCCTCAAGGACACGGTTGTAGAACTCGTCGTAGCCCTTGCCCGGCGTACGCATATCGATGTAGCACTCGTAGACGTCAGCCTTGGTGTGCTCCCGGACGAGGTGCGCGAACTTGAGCGACTGCATGCAGCACACCGCCGAACACCACTCGTTGGTGTTCTTGTCACGCGACCCGACGCAGTGGACGATGGCCACCGCCTTGGGCTCGGTCACGCCGTCGCGCAGCACGATCTTGCCACCGGTCGGTCCGGCCGCGTTGCTCATACGCTCGAACTCGAGACTGGTGAAGACGTTGGGCAGTCGGCCGTAGCCGTAGGACTCGATGCGCCGGGGGTCGAAGGGCTGGAAGCCGGTCGCGAGCAGGATGCTGCCGACGTTGAACTCGACGAACTCGTCGGTCTGCGTGAAGTCGATGCAGTCTACCGGGCAGAACTTCTCGCAGGCCTTGCAGGTGCCCTTGGCGAAAAAGGTGCAATCGTCGGGTGTCAGCACCGGGTACTTGGGCACGGCCTGGGGGAATGGCGTGTAGATGGCCTTGCGGTAGCCGAGGCCCGATTCGAAGCCCGTGTCGATGACCTGGACCGGGCACTTCTCGATGCAGATCCCACAGCCGGTGCAATCGGCCTCGACCACGTAGCGCGGCTTGTGCTTGACCTTGACCTTGAAGTCACCCACCGAGCCCGAGACGTCCACCACCTCGCTCCAGGTGTGCAACGTGATGTTCTTGTGGGCCCCGGCATCGACCATCTTGGGGGTCAGGATGCAGGCGGCACAGTCGAGCGTGGGGAAGGTCTTGTCGTACTGAGCCATGTGGCCGCCGATGGACGGTTCGCGCTCTACGATGTGCACCGGGTAGCCGGCCTTGGCGATCTCCAGTGCCGCGGTGATGCCGGCGATGCCGCCGCCCACGATGAGGGTGGCATTGTTGACCGGAGCGATGACGGGCTCCAACGGAACGTGTTCGGCAACCCGGTAGACACCGCCGGCGATGATGGCCTTGGCTTTCTCGGTGGCCTTGGCCTTGTCGGTGTGCACCCACGAGACCTGCTCGCGGATCGACACCAGCTCTGCCAGGTACGGGTTGAGGCCGGCATTGGAGCTGGCCTCGCGGAAGGTCTTCTCATGCATGTGCGGCGAGCAGGCACCCACCACCACGCGCTCCAGGCCGTACTCCTTGATGTCGTTCTCGATCAACTCCTGGCCGAGGCTGGAGCACATGAAGGGGTAGTCGCGCGCGACGACCACACCCTTGTCAGCCAGCTCATCGAGGGCCCAATCGCGGACCGCCTCGACATCGACCATGGCGGCGATGTTGGTGCCGCAATGGCAGATGTAGACGCCGGTCTTGGGGGCGGTCATCGCAGCACCTCCTCATCCTGTCGTGGTGCGGGACTCGGCAGCGTGGGGTCGCCCCGCTTGCGGCGTGCCGGCTTGGCAGCCGCGGCCTTGGCGGCTTCCTCCTCTTCGGTCAAGGGGCTCTCGATACCGATGTTGGCCAGGGCCGGACGAGCCGAGATGATCTCGCGCCCGAAGCCCAGCTTCTTGGCCGGCATGCCGTAGGCCAGGCCCATCAGCTGCGTGAAGAACAGGATGGGCATGTGGTGGTCTTCGCGGAAGTGGTGGTTCATCTCGCGCTGGTAGAAGTCGACGTTCATCTGGCACATGGGACAGACGGTGACGAGGGCATGGGCGCCGACTCGCTCGGCCTCCACGATGAGGCGGCGGATGAGCTCCAGCCCCGTCTCCGGGCTGATCTGCGTCATGTGCCCACCACAGCAGTCGGTTCGTCGCGAGTAGTCGACCACGTCAGCACCCAGGGCGATCAGCAGCTGGTCGAGTGCGTGTGGGTGCTCGCGATGCTGCCAGCGATCGTCGTAGTCGGGCCGGGAGACCAGACAGCCCATGTAGGGTGCCAGCTTCAGGCCCGTGAGCGGCCGCGTCACATGGTTGCCCACTTCCTCAAGGCCGATGTCGTCGATCGATGATCTCCAATAGGTGGCGGACCTTGACCGAGCCGGGCGTGTAGCTCATGCCGTCGGCACCGAGCGCATCGTTGACGGTCGCCGCCAGCTCGGCGGACTCACGCACGTACGCGTCCGTGCGCGCCAGGTTCACGTAGCAGGCGCTGCAGGGTGCCACCAGCGTGTCCGTGCCGTTCTTCTGCTTCTCGGCCAGCGCCAGGTTGCGTCCCACCAATGCTTGCGACCGCAGGGGGCTGATGCCCATGTACTCGGTGGCACCGCAGCAGTTCCAGTCGTCCAGCTCGGCCAGTCCGATGCTCAACTCCGGCAGCACCGCCTCGATTGAGTCGTGATAGGCCTTGCCCGTGCCGTCCATGGAGCAGCCCGGGTAGTACATGTACTGCGTGGCCATCAGTGCGCTCCTCCAGCCCGCGGCTGCTCCTCGAAGACGCTACGCTGCTTCGCTTGTTCAAGTTCGGTGGCACGGTCGAGGATGGCGTTGAGGCCATCGACACCGCGGATGGTGTGCGGCCGGAAGCCCATGCGGCCCTTGGTGACCATGCCGATGCCCGACGTCGTCATGCCCGGCAGGCGGGTCATGTGGTGGCGCAGGTAGTGCTTCGCGACCAGGCCGACCTCGAAGCTGCGCCCGTACTTGTGGATGTAGTCGACGAAGGTCCTGGAGAAGTCGGGCGCGACGTGGCTGGGAACGCGGTCCTCCTGGGTGGCCTTGGCCTTCAGCGCGTACATCACGTCGGGGATGTGGATTCTGCTGCGGGCAACGGACCGCGCAGAGGTAGCAGCTCACGCACATCCAGGGCGTGTTGCTGTCCATGACCTTGTCGCGTGCACCGGCGCGGATGAGGGCGAAGATCTGCCGTGGCGTATGGTCCATGTCCGCGTACGAGGGGCATGAACCACCGCAGGTGCCGCACTGGATACATGTCTCAAGGCGGGAGTCAGCCGGGATCAATGGCGATGACTTCCTCTTGGAAAGTAGCCGCGCGCTTGCCTCCGATGGGGGCAGGCGGTGGCGGGACTGCAGCCTTTGGCATGTGTTCGCCTCTTTATGCTCAAACGCCCGCGGACCGTTAAGGACGGTGACCGCGGGCAGGTGTTCGGACGGCTAGGTGTCAGACTTGGCCCACGACTCGGGTCGTCGGTTGTGCCAGGGGGATAAGCCTCGGGTGGCTCGATCTATTCGATTGACTTAAAGCGTCCGCCTCGCCTTCGAGCGGAGACAGGGCCAAATCGCCCGCATCGGCCCCGCCGTTGTGCCCCCTGCATACGTGTTCGCCGCCTTCGAAGACGCCCATGAGGGGCCGAATGGCAGGGCCGAACGGCATGCCAGCGCTGCAGGTACGCTGCCGGTGATGGCTGAACCACTCCTCGATGCGCGCGGCCTGAGCAAGACCTTCGTCACCGGCCGTGGCTCCGGTCGCCGCGTGGTGGCTGCGGTGCAGGATGTCGATCTATCCGTCGCCGTGGCCGAGACGCATGGACTGGTGGGGGAGTCGGGTTCGGGCAAGACCACCATCGGGCGCATCCTGTTGCGCCTGGTCACGCCTGACGCGGGCACGGTGACGTTCCGCGGTGAGGACCTCCTGGCGCTCGAAGGAGCTGCGCTGCGGCAGATGCGGCGGCACCTGCAGCTCGTCTACCAGGACCCCTTCTCCTCGGTCGATCCACGCTTCCGTGCCCGTGACATCGTGGCCCAGCCATGGGTCATCCACGGTCTCTACGACCGTGACGAGCGCCGACGCCTCGCCGATGCGTTGCTGGAGCGCGTCGGCATCGACCCCGCCCTCGGCGAGCGGCGACCAGCCTCCTTCTCCGGTGGCCAGCTGCAGCGCATCGGCATCGCTCGAGCCTTGGCATTGGAGCCGGAGCTGATCGATCTGCGACGAGCCGGTCTCCGCCCTCGATGTCTCGGTCCAGGGTCAGGATCGCTGAACCTGCTGATGGACCTGCAGGCGGAGCGCGGTGTGAGCTACCTCTTCATCGCCCATGATCTGGCCGTCGTGCGGCATGTGAGCCAGCGTGTCTCGGTCATGTACGCCGGACGCATCGTGGAGTCCGGCTCGCGTGACGAGATCTTCGAGCGCCCAGGCCACCCTTACACGCAGGCGTTGATGGCGGCGATGGGCGCGGCCGACCCGGTGCCGCGCTCAGCCGACCCGGCACCGCGTGCCGCTGAACTGTCAGGCAACGAGGAGCGTCCGTCGGGCTGTGCCTTCCGGCTGCGCTGTCCACTGGCCCAGGAGCGCTGTGCGCAGGAGGTGCCGGAGCTCATCGAGCGTGGCCAGGGCCATCCGGTGGCCTGCTTCTTCCCCAGCGACCGCAGCGCCTCAGGCTAAGACCGCGTCGGTCAACGCTCGCGGCGCACTCGAGGGTCGATGGCGATGACAGCGACGTCGGCGAGCAGGTTCACGACCGCCACCAGCAGGCCCGCCACGATGCCGATGCCCACGATGAGCGAGGTGTCCAGTCGTCGCAGGCCAAGCAGCAGATCGGCGCCCAGTCCGGGCATGGAGAAGGCCACTTCCACCACTGCCACACTGGAGAAAAGGCCTGCGAAGTCCAGCGCCAGGATGGACAGCAACGGCAGCAGGGCGTTGGGCAAGAGGTGACGCCACCTGACCGACCGCGGAGATTCGCCCAATGCCGCGCTGAAGGTGATGTAGGGCTCGTCCTGCTGATCCAAGAGCGACGTCCGCAGCAGGCGCGCCAACACGAGACCGAAGGGGATGCCCAACGTGAGCACGGGCAGCACGTAGGCAGACGCCGATCCTCCACCACCCAGGGGGAAGAGTCCCAACCTGAAGGCGAAGAGGTAGATGAACAGCAGGCCCACCAGGAAGGCGGGAACCGCCGCGGTGAGTCCGGCCAGGACGACCAGCAGGCGAATCCGCCCAACCGCCGCGGCTCACGACCCACAGTGCCAGCGGGATGGCGATCAGCACTTCGACGAGGAAGGCGAGGCCGGTCAGCAACAGCGTCGGTGGCAGGGATCGCAACAGCACACCGGTCACCGGCTCCGCCTTGGCGAAGCTGTAGCCCAGGTCGCCCTGCACCATGCGCGCCAGTGCATCGACATAGCGCACCGGCAGGGGGTCGTCGAAACCGTAGGCCTCACGGATGGCCGCCAGGGTCGCCGCCGATGCGCCCGGACCGGCTAACTGCCGGGCCGGATCGCCGGGGATCATCTCGACCAGCAGGAAGCCGGCCGTGGCCACGATCCAGACCGTCACCAGCGCTGCCAGCAGGCGTCGGCCGATATACCAGCCCATCAGCGTTCGTCGCCGCTGCTGCGCAGCGACTCCCCCACCAGGTTGGCGGCGATGACGAGCAGCGCCAGAAAGAGGGCAGGGAAGAGGATGAGGCCGGGGTCGCTGCGGTAGTAGATGAGGTGCTGGCCAAGCATGGAGCCGATCGACGCCTCAGGTTCCTGGACGCCGGCGCCAAGGAAGCCGAGGGCCGATTTCGAAGAGCACTGCCCAGCCGACCGACAGGGCCGCGTAGGCACCCACCACCGGCAGCAGGTGCGGCAGGATGTGGTGCGACAGGACGGTGGCTGAGCCTGCCCCCTGGACTCGCGCAGCCTCAACGTAGTCACGCTCACGGAGGACTACCGCCTGGCCATAGGTGACGCGGGCGATGGGTGCCCAGAACACGGCCGCCAGTCCGACGATCAACGACAGCGTGCCCCGGCCCAGGATGGTCGAGATGGCCGCGGCCAGCAGCAGCCCGGGGATGGCCAGGCCGAGGTCGGTGAAACGCATCAGCACCGATCCCGCAACGTGTCTGCTGTTGGCGGCCAGCAGCCCCACCAGCACGCCCGCCACGGTGGCGATGGCCACCGCCGAGAGTGCCGTCAGCATCGTCAGTCCACCGGCGTACATCACCCGCGCCAGCAGGTCGCGGCCCCGCGGGTCGGTGCCCAGTAGGTGTCCCTCGGCACCCGCGCCCAGCGGCTCGCCGGTCGGCGTCAGGCCCGCGACTGACTCGAACGTGGGATCCACCGGAGAGAGCAGCCGGTACAGCACTACCAGCAGCACCAGCGCTAGCAGCAGGCCGACACCGATGCGCAGCCCCCACGGTTGCGGCCGCGACGTCTTTGCCGGTGCCAGCGCCGGACCGATCACGGGCCGATCTCTGTCGGATGGTGGCAGGCGAAGCCTTCCTCGGCCGGCCACTCGTAGCACGGTTCGACGG
Organism: uncultured Chloroflexia bacterium; assembly: GCA_963778955.1. Classification (GTDB taxonomy): domain Bacteria; phylum Chloroflexota; class Limnocylindria; order Limnocylindrales; family CSP1-4; genus JAFMJV01. The sequence goes on along the minus strand of CAVZWI010000001.1, from coordinate 427,947 downwards.
TGCGGCAGAGGTCATCCGCCCAGGCGCAGCGGGGTGCGAAGGCACAGGGCGCGAAGGCCCCCGGCAGCGACGGGGGTTGGCCCTCGATGGTCAAGAGTCGTTCGCCCGGGCGAGCATCACGCACCGACGATGCCAACAGTGCCGCCGGGTAGCGGTGACGCGGGTGTTCCAGCAGCCGACCCGCCGGCCCGAACTCGACGATGCGACCGGCATACATCGCCGCGATGCGGTCGGCCATGCGTTCGAGCAGCCGAAGGTCGTGGGTGATGACCAGCACGGCGGTGCCGAGCTCACGGACCAGCCGCACGAAGGACTCGATCACCTGGACCTGGACCAGCGCATCGAGCGCGGTGGTGGGCTCGTCGGCGACGACCAGGTCCGGTTCGCAGGAGAGCGCCGTGGCGATGGCCGCGCGCTGGAGCATGCCGCCGGAGAGCTCATGCGGGTAAGCCTTCATCAGGCCCGCCGGATCGGGCACTCCCAGGCGCTCCAGGAGATCGGCGGTCCGCCTCTCGGCTGCCGCCGCACTCAGACCACGGTGCAGCTCGAGCGGTCGCCGAACCTGCCGTCCCATACGCCGCAAGGGGTCGAAGGCGCGGAACGGGTCCTGCGGTACGAACGTGATACGGGATCCGCGCAATGGAGCGCTGCGATCGACAGCGGGTGCGCCGAGGATCCGGCCATCGAACCGGATCTCACCGGCGCTGATCGACCGTGAACGTCCCAACAGGCCCAGCAGCGCCAGGCCCAGCGTGGTCTTGCCGCAGCCCGATTCGCCGACCACTCCGGTGACCTCACCGCGGCGCATCGCCAGGTCGACGCCACGCAGGATGTCGCCGCGACCCGAGGCCACGTGCAGGCCGTCGATCGCGAGCAGGGGCGCCGCGACAGAGTCAGGGGAGGTCGCCGCGAGGGCAGAGGCAGCCGCGGTCTCCCCGACAGGATCAGGCGTCGGCTTTCACCCAGGCCCGCTTCCAGTCATACGGGGCATAGGTCGCCAGCGTGGGCATGGCGCCGACCCTCGGCCCGTACACCACCTGCGGCGTCACTTCCATGATGGGCACACCGGCGACCTCGTCGATGAGCATCTGCTGGACCTCAAGCAGCGCCGCATCACGCTCGGGGCCGAAGGGCATCTGCTCGGTGGCGTAGAACGCCGCGTCGATATCTTCGTCACAGAAGTTCGAGATGTTGAGGAACTGACCGCAGACGAAGTTGGTGGAGATGTAGTCTTGCGCATCAGGGTAGTCGGCGCTCCAGTAGGTAGATGACAGGTCGCGAGCGGCCGGATCGTAGACCGCCCCGCCGAAGAACTCGCCCGGCTGCAGACCGGCCAGGTCGACCACGAAGCCGACCGCTTCGAGGTCCTGGCGAAGGGCCGTGGCGTTGGCCGAGCCGTAGGGGTCGGTCACGTCGTAGATGACCTTGATCGGTGTGCCGTCGTACCCGCCAGACTCGAGGTACTGCGCGGCCAACTCCGGGTCGTGCGGATAGATGCGTGTGCCGTCGGGATCGGACTGCGCGGTGGCCGAGCCCATCAGCTGGTTCCAGGGTTTGGCCAGGTCGCCGAACTGCGCGGTGAAGTCCCGGGTCAGTGCGTGTGCGACCGCAAGTCGCAGGTCAAGATTTCGGAAGACCCCGCTGTTCTCCAGGGCCAGGTAGTAGATGCGCGGCCCGACCGCGGGCGCGACCGTGACACCGGGCGCGCCCTGCAGCAGCCGCAGCCCGGCCGGCCCGATGGTGAACGGTTCGTAGACGCCGTCGGCCTGGCCCGACTCGAGGCGCAGCACCTGCGTGTTCTCGTCGACGCCCAGGTCGATGTGGATCTCATCGAGATAGGGCAGCTCCGGGTCGACGTAGCCTTCGTTGCGGGCCAACAGGATGTCTGAGCCCTTGTTCCACTCCTTGACGTAGAAGGGACCAGCGCCGACGGGCCGGTTGGCGAAGTCCTCGCCGCGCTCAGCCACCGCCTCCGGTGGGACCGGCCAACTGGTGGCGATGGTCAGGCCCAGCAGGAACGTGGTGGTGGGCGCCTCAAGGGTGACCTGCAGGGTGTCTTGGTCGATGACCTCGATGCCCTCCACGCTCTCGGCCTCACCGGCGTTGAAGGCCGCGGCGCCCTTGATGGGGAACAGGTAGCCGCTGCCCCACGACGGTGCCGGGGCGCCCTCGGGGGTGGGGTCGAGCGCCCGAGTCATGCCGTAGGCGACATCAGCGGCGGTCACGGCACGAGGCTCGAAGCCGGGTCCGGCGAACATGGCACCAGGCTTCAGGTCGAACGTGTAGACGAGGCCGTCATCGGAGACGGTGGGCATGCCAGCGGCGAGCGCTGCTTCCAGTTCCCCCTCGGGCGTGAAGTGGTAGAGGCCCTCGTAGAGTGCGCCGGCCACGGTGTTGTACTCGATGGTGTCCACGGCCTGGCTGTTGTCCAGCGTCCGCGGATCGTTGAGCGCGACCAGCTCGAGACGACCGCCCCGTGCCGGCTCGGCATCCTGGGCCACGACGCTGGCCCCGAGCGAGGCCATGACGGCTGCCAGCAGCAAGCTCAGCAGCATGGTTGGGAGCGGCTTCCTTACGAGGGACCTCACGACGGACCTCCTGCGACGGTTGGCCCTGTGAGTCTACGTGCGCGCCGTGGACGGCGACAAGGTGTCCTGGCGCCCGGCCCCGGCCCCCTGGTTCCCGGCCCCTGGCTCCCGGCCCCTGGCTCCCGGCCCCCGGCGTACGCTCGTATGCTGTCGGGCATGGACACCCGAGCCGCGGCCGAGCAGGCAGCGTCCGTCATCCGTGAGCGTGCCGGCCGTGCACCCAGCGTGGGTCTCATCTGTGGCACCGGCTTCGCGCCCTGCACCGATGTGCTCAGCGATCGCGTCAGCATCCCCTTCGCGGCACTTGGCTATCGGCCCAGCCGCATCCCCGACCACGTCAACGAGGTCGATGTCGGCGAGCTCGGCGGGGTCACCGTGGCGGCGGTCAAGGCCAAGGTACTGCCCTGCGACGGCGCCACGGCGCAGCAGAGTGGCCTGCCCGCCCGCAGCCTCGCCCTGGCCGGCTGTCATACGCTGCTGTACTCGGCCAACTCCGGCTCCATGCGGGACGACGTGCCGCCCGGCGGTTTTCTTGCCTTCACCGATCACATCGACTTCAGCGGTTTCAACCCGCTCTCGACCGAGCGCGAGGGCATCGGCTGGGGCACGCCCTACCTCTCGATGGCCGAGTTGTACGACGCCGTGCGCACGGCCCGCGTCCGCGAAGCGGTGGAGGCCGCCGGCGTTCCCTTCCCGACCGGTGTGGCGGGCTTCTGGACCGGCCCCAGCTTCGAGACCCCGGCCGAGATCCGGCTGGCGCAGGTGGCCGGCTGCTCCATCTCGTCGAACTCGTTCCTGCCCGAGGTGATGGCCGGGTACCACGCGGGCATGAAGGTGGTGGCCTTCACCTTCGTCTCGACCATGTCGGCCGGCATCGGCCCGCCCATCGGCTTGGGGTCGGTGCTGGGGATGACGCGACGGGCGCATGTCGACTACCGCACCATCCTGCGCGCCGCCATCCCGGTCCTGGAGGCTGCCTCGCAGGGCCAGGCCGCATAGGGACGTCAGGCGGCGCTGGTCTGGTCGGGGTGGATGGGGTCGGACGGCGCATCCTCACGCCGGGCCAGGAAGATGAACGGCAGCGCGAACGCGCTGATGGCTCCCGACACCAGGTATGACGCCGCGTAGCCCGAGACGTCGGCGACGCGTCCGAGCACCGGTTGGGCGACGGCGCCGCCGAGCGAGCCCATGAGCGAGCCGAACGACAGCACGGTGGCACGCTGCGCCGATGGGATGACGCCGTTGAGGAACGACTGGCGGATGGGTCCGGCGACCGCGGACACGAGTGCCCACAGCACCAGCAGCACGATGGCCAGGTAGAACGCATTCATGCCCAGGCTGTCCTGTTCCAAGCCCACCACCGCGATGCCCGCCAGGAGCAGCGATTCCAGGGCGACCGCCAGGAAGATGACGTTGGTGCGCCGGCTGAAGAAACGACGGACGATGGGCACCGACAGCCCACCCACGATCTGCGCGCCGGCCACGATGGCGGCCGCCAGGCCGGCGATGCTGTAGGCGGTGGGATCGCCGTAGAGCTCCAGCAGGTAGGGCTGCATGGCATAGAAGGCATAGAAGGCGACCCCGCCGGTGAACGGTGCCGCCAGCATCATCCAGCGCACCGGTCGGTTGCGTAGGCCATTGTCGATGGAGCCCTGGGCGATGTCACCGACCGCCGTGCGGGTGCTGACACCGGTCTTGCGCGTGAAGCCCAGGTCCCGCATGAACAGGAAGGCTGCCAGCAGCGCCACGCCCAACAGGATCGCCCGCAGCATGTAGGGCACCCCGAGGTTCGTGGCCTGCGCCACGATGCCGCCGAGCACCGAACCGGTCAACATGGCGACACCGCCGATGGTCTGGCCGCGCCCGAAGACCGTCTCGAGGTTGCCCCGGAAGCCGGTGGCGCCGAGCGCGTCGACCAACCAGGCTTCTGTCGCTCCGCTGAAGAAGGTGAAGCCGAGGCCCAGCAGGATCGAGGCTAGCGCCCAGCCGATGAAGGGCGCCCGGAACTCCCACATGGCGAGGTAGAGGACCGTGGAGAGCAGCAGCGTGGCCGCGCCGAGCATGAAGGAGAAGCGCCGTCCGCGAGTGTCGGCCACCACACCCGTAGGGATCTTGAAGACGACCATGCCGATGGAGAAGAAGGCGTTGGCCGCGAACGCCTCGGTGTTGCTCAGGCCGGCATCGAGCAGGAAGAGCGTGTTGATGCCCCAGATGAACGAGGCAGCCAGCGTCGTCAGCAACGTCAGCAGCAGGTAGACGCGCTGGATATGGGCAGGCGACGTGCTCGCCACGGCAGGGGGGATGCTCATGGGCTCGCTAACCTACGCTATCGACATGTCCGACGTCCAGACCCTCGTCGCTGCCCGGCCGGGACACCCGCGATGATGCGCATCGTCGGCGCCAACCCGGCCATGGACCGCATCTCGACCTGGCCGCCGCTGCGCCTGGGTGAGGTGAACCGCGCGGAGACCGTCACCATCGTTCCCGGTGGCAAGGGCTTCAACGTCGCCCGTGCGGCCGTCCGTCTGGGCGCCCCGGCCCAGGCCTACGGGTTCCTCGGCGGCCAGGTCGGTGAGGCGCTGCGTGAGATGATCGTCACCGACGGCGTCATCGACCGTCATACCACCATCGAGGCCGGAACCCGTGTGTGTTTCATCGTGGTCGAGCCCGGATCGGGACGCTCCACCGTCCTCAATGAGCCTGGGCCACAAGTCACAGCCGACGAGACGAACGAGCTTCTGGATGCCTTGCGTGGTGACTGCGCTGCCGGCGACCTGCTCATCCTCTCGGGCAGCTTGCCTGACAGTGTCGAGCCGACCGTGGCGGGCCAGGTCGTCGCCATCGGCCGCGCTGCAGGCGCCCGCACGGTCGTGGACATCCACAGTGCGGCGCTCCGGATCGCCGCTGCCGAGCGGCCCTGGATGCTGAAGTGCAACCGGCGCGAGCTGTTGGAGTTCCTGGACGCGCCCGAGCTCGATGGTGCGCCAGCACTCCCCGATCTCGCGGCTCGGATGCAGGCGGTGCGCGCCATCGGCATCGAGATCGTCGTCGTAACGCTCGGGGCCGAGGGTGCCCTCCTGGCCGACGCTGTCGGCATCATCCACGCCAGTGCGCCGGCCATCGAGGAGGTCAACCCCACCGGTTCGGGCGACCTGCTCCTGGCCGGCCTGGCCGTCGGCATCGAACGTGGCGAGCGATCACGAGACGCCATCGCCCTGGGCGTGGCCTGCGGCACGGCCGGCGCGACACAGTTGAAGCCCGAGCTGCCGCCCGACTTCGATCCAGCCGACTGGATCCCACGCGTCACCATCGAGCACGTGGAGCCGTCACGGTGATCGCCCTCGGCATCGACATCGGCACCACCCACACCAAGGTGCTGGCGCTCGACCTGGCCGATGGCCGAAACCTGGCCTTGCGGTCGGTGGCGACGCCGGTCCATCGCGATGTCGCCGGCGAGGCCCACCGTCCTCGCGAGGTGCTCGATGCCGTCATCGACCTCATGCGGGATGTCGTGGCCGTCCTTCCGGACCCCTCCGCTGTCAGGGCGCTGTGCGCCGCCAGCGTGGGCGAAGAGGTGGTGCTGCTGGACGGTGCGGGCGGACCCATCGGCGATGCCATCGCCTGGTACGACCCCCGCGGCTTCGAGGAGGCTCGTTCGTTCCGCGAGGATGCCGGTGGCGTGGTACCGCTCTCGCTGCGCTGGCCGCCCGACCCGACGTTCTCGCTGTTCAAGCTGATGTGGACGCGCGACCACCTGCCCGACGAGTTCCGTGACGCGGTCACCTGGACCGACCTTGGCGACTACGTGCTCCACGCGCTCGGCGGCGAGCTGGTGATGGATTGGTCGCACGCCTCGCGCGCGGGTGCCTTCGATATCGTCGAGCACCGCTGGGACCCCGACTCGATCGAAGCGGCGAGACTCCACGTCGAGTTCCCGCGACTCGTGCCCTCCGGCTCGGTCATCGGCAGCATGGATCCCAGCATCGCTCGCGACATCGGCGTCGCGCCCAGCATCGCCATCGTCAGCGGCGGACACGACCATCTCGTGGCCGCGTTCGGCGCGGGCATCCGGTCGCCCCGTGAGCTGTTCCTGTCGGCCGGCACCTCTGAAGCACACCTGGCGTTGCTGGAGGCGCCCATCGAGGGCGAAGCCGGCCGCCACATCGACCAGGGTTGTTTCGTGGATGACCACACCTGGTACGCGCACGTCAACATCCACTCCGGCCACTTCTTCCAACAGTGGCGCCGCCTTCTCTACCCCGGCATCGATGACGACCCCATGTACGCCGAGCTCGAAGCGGTGGACGCTGCCGGCATCACCTTCGATCTTTCCGACGACTTGCGTCGCGGCCGACTCGATGCGGTGCCCTACGCTGCCGGCCGTGCCCAGCTGATGCGGGCGGTCCTCGAGGGCCTTGCGCGCAGCTCGGCGGCGATCATCGGTCGACTCGAGGCGAGCAGCGGCAGCCCTTATGAGCTGGTGCTCGTGGCGGGTCACCCCGTCCTTGTGCCGCTCTGGCAGGCACTGCGACAGGCCGCCTATGCGCGTCCCATGGCTGCGGTCGACGAGCCCGAGATCACCGCGTTGGGGGCAGCAGTCCTGGCCGCCCAAGCCGTGATCGGTGGCTCGGCCGATCGCCTCATCGCCGGCCGCTCCGCGTGGCCGTAGCGCCGTCCTGCCACACTGCTGACATGTCGCGTTTCGCCTACGACCACGAGATCCTGGAGCGGTTTCCCCACGTCGTCGGTGGGGTCATCCATGCCGACGGCGTCCGGAACCGTCCTGCGCCGCCTGACTTGACGGCCGCTTTCGTGGCTGAGCAGCGAGCGGTCATCGAGCGTATCGGCGACACGCCCCTGAGCGAGTTGCCCACGCTGGCCGCCTGGCGCGGCGTCTTCCGGGGCTTCGACGTCAACCCCACCAAGTACCGCTCGGCTGCCGAGGCGTTGCTGCGCCGGCTCACCAAGCAGGGTGACCTGCCTTCGATCAACACGCTCGTCGACCTGGCCAACCTGGTGAGCGTCCGCTATGCCCTGCCGGTGGCCGTGTTCGACCAGCGCGCCGTCAGCGGCGGCACCATCGTCCGCTTCGCGCACGGCGGTGAGCGCTGGGGTGATCTGGGCTCCAGTCAGACCGAGCATCCGGAGCCGGGCGAGGTCATCTTCGCCGACGACGATGAGCAGGTCAGCGCCCGCCGCTGGTGTTGGCGTCAGTCACGATCGAGTGCCGCGGGCGACGACACCAGCGAGATCCTGGTCACGGTCGAGGGCCACCACGCCGCGGCTGCCGATGATATCGACCGTGCCCTGCGCGACCTGCAGTCGCTCCTGGGTTCATTCGCCTCACCTTCAGCCGTTCGAACCGACATCCTGGACGCGGCCAACCCGGCGTTCGATGGCTGAAGCCGCTGAGATGAAGTTCGGCATCGACCTACCCAACTACGGCGACTTCGGCGATCCCGCCCTGCTGCTCGATCTCGCCATCGAGGCTGAGGCTGCCGATTGGGACGGCTTCTTCCTGTGGGATCGACCTGGTCGCCGGTGACGAGGCGGGCGAACCCGCGACCGACCCATGGGTGGTGTTCTCCGCCATCGCCGTCCGCACGGAGCGCATCCGCTTCGGCCCCATGGTCACGGCGCTGGCCCGTCGGCGCATGACCAAGCTCGCCCGCGAGACCGTGGCGCTCGACCATCTATCCGGGGGCCGCCTCATCGTGGGCGTCGGCCTGGGCCACTTCGACGAGCGGGAGTTCACCGCCTTCGGCGATGCCGGAGACCGCAAGCTGCGCGGTCGCATCCTCGATGAGAGCCTCGACCTGCTGGCTGCCTTGTGGAGCGGCCGACCCGTGGACTACCGAGGGGAGTCCCTGCAGGCGCGCACGAGCCCCTTCCTGCCACCCCCGCTGCAGCAGCCGCGCATCCCGGTCTGGGTCGCCGGCCTCTGGCCAAACAAGCGTCCCATGCGCCGTGCCGCGGCTTGGGACGGCGCCTTTCCCATCGACGTCGGCGAGGATCTGAGCCAGCAACTGAGTCCTGCGGCCATGGCCGATGCCATCGCCTACCTCCGTGCCCAGCGCGATGAAGACGCTCCCTTCGACATCGTCCATGCCGGGCTGCTGAGCGGCGATCTCGTACGCGACGGTGCGTTGGCGCAAGCCTACGCGGACCTCGGTGTGACCTGGTGGCTTGAGCATTGTTACCCCGGACGGATGTCGGTCGACACGCTCCGCAGACGCATCCGCATGGGGCCTCCGCGCACCGCCTGAAGGGAACCCGCCCCGAAGGTCCCACGTCAAAGCCGGGCATTCCGCAACAGAGGTACCAGCATGCGTTCCCCGTCCCGGATCATCGTCACCGCGTTGGCAGCGCTGCTGCTGCTGCCGGCCAGCGCCAGTGCCCAGCGGGTCATCGCACCCGAACCACCGATGCCGTGTCCCGGCTGTTGGTGGCCGGTCGATGCGGTGGCCCAGCTCGACAGCATCGAGGCCGACATCGATGTCAGCGACGGGGTGACCATCGCGCGCTACCGCTTCGACCTCTCCAATCCCGTGACCGACCGTGGCAAGGGCGGGCCCGCCGCGGAGGGGCGCATCATCTTCCCGGTGCCGGCTGGCAGCTCGGTCACCGACCTGGTCCTCTCGGGCGGGCCGGAGACGTTGGAAGGTCGACTGCTCGATGCCAACGACGCCACGCGCATCTACGAGGACATCGTGCGTCGGCTCATCGATCCCGCGCTGTTGCGCTCGCTCGAGGGTGATATGTACGAGGTGCGCGCCTTCCCGGTCCCCGCCGGCGAGGAACGCCAGGTCAGCTTCACCGTCACCACGCCACTGCTCGCGGAAGGCGAACAGGCCTTGGTGGAGGTGCCCTGGTCGCGCATGTCGCCACGTCCCGCCGCGGCCCTGGTCGATGTCGCGGTCGACGTCCCGTGGGAGGTCCGCTCGGCCATCGCTCCCGGCTTCAAGCTCGACGAGGAGCGTACCGACGCCGGCAGGATCGGCGTGGGCTGGGAGTCATCCGACGGCTGGTCGCCTGACACCAACTTCCGGCTCTACCTCTCTGGCGGCCAGGGTCTGATCGACACCCGCTTGCTGGCCTACCGTGAGCGGGGTGAGGATGGTTACTTCAGCCTCCTCTTCGCGCCCATCGTGGAGCTTGATGAGTCCGTCGCTCGTGACGTCGTGCTGGTGCTCGATCGCTCGGGCTCCATGGAAGGCGAGAAGATGGACCAGGCCATCTCAGCCGCCGAGTACGTGCTGGGCAACCTCGGTTCCGACGACCGCTTCGCCATCGTCGACTTCTCGCGCTACATCCGCACCTTCGATGAGACGATGCGCCCCGCTTCCGATGCTGAGGCCGGCATCGACTACGTCCGTGGTCTCGCGGCTGGAGGCAACACCAACATCGCCGGCGCACTCGAGCGCGGTCTCGGGTTCCTTGACGGCGAGCGGCCCGGCACCGTCGTCTTCCTGACCGACGGTCTGGCCACCGTGGGCATCGAAGAAGCCGACGGCATCCTCGAGGTCGCCGAGCAGGCAGCACCCGACCGTACGCAGCTCTTCGCCTTCGGCGTCGGCTACGACGTAGATACCGTGCTGCTCGACGCACTGGCCAACATCTTCACCGGCAGCAGCCACTACGTCACGCCCGAGGAGCGCATCGATACCGAGGTGGCGCGGCTCTGGGAACGCGTCTCCACCCCCGTCCTTTCCGACCTCCAGATCAGCATCGACGGCGTGGAGACGTGGGACCTGGCCCCGGCCGAGATCCCCGGCATCTTCGCCGGCAACCAAGCCCTGCTGGCGGGCCGCTACGACGGCGCCGGCGAGGCGACCGTGACGGTGACCGGCAATTCCGCCGCCGGTCCTGAGGAGTTCGTCTACGACGTCACTTTCCCCGAGCGCGATGAGGCCGATCCGGCCGTGGCCCAGCTGTGGGCGCAGCGGCGCGTGGCTGACCTCCTGACCGAGCTGCGCATCGAAGGCGTGCGTGACTCGCTCATCGAGGAGATCGTGAATGTCGCCAACCAGTTCGGCATCGTCACGCCATACACCGCCTACCTGGCGCAGGAGCCGGAGATGGCCTTCGACGGAGACCGTGGCATCCGCATGGCCACCGACGAGGCGCAGGTATTCGCCGAGGCGCCGACCAGTGGCAAGTCGGCGGTGGATCGTGCCAACGCCATCGAAGGGCTACGCGAGGGTGACGTGAGTCTGGGCACCGAAACGTCTCAGGTGCTTGGCGCTCACACGTTCTACTACGTGGACGCGACCTGGACGCGAAACGACTTCGAGGCAGGCACGGCCGTGCCCGAGGTCGAGGTCGGCTCACCGGAGTTCCTGGCGCTCATCGCCGAGATGCCGGAGATCGCCGATGCGGCCACGCTGGGCCAGCGTGTCATCACCGAGGGACCTGACGGCTGGATCACCATCGTCTGGCCCGATGTGGAGGCTACCGCCTAGCGACTCTAGTGCTGCGCGAGAGACCGCGGGTTTGCCCGCCGAGGCGACCTGCGGTCTCTTCGTGTTCTGGCGTTGGGGGCGGCCGCACCGCATCATCCAAAGTGGGCACCTTGCTGATGCCACCCAGCGCGCCATTCGGGTAGTTGCACCCGGTATCAGAGGATCCCGAGCGGGTGAGGCCTGAAGACGCAGCCGTCGGGTGAGGGTCCGCGTCCCGCGCCGGATGGCTGGAGGGACGGGTCGCCGCGGGTATCGGTGTCGAGGGGCCTGTGCTCAGCGCACAGGGCAGTCCCAGCCAGTGGGTGGCTGGGTGCGATAGGGACGAGCCACGAGGTCTTCGACGTGGATGTGGACGCGACCATCGCGCTGGGCCTCATAGGGCCCTGCATGGACGCCAAAGGGGTCGGTCCGGGGCTTGCGTTCCGCCCGCGTGTACGCGCGGGCCGCCTGCGCCGGCGGCGGCGTGCACCATCGCTCCGTGGCCACGAGGTCCACGGATGCGGGATCTGAGACCGGATAGGTGTAGACGAAGTCGTGGCAGATCCCGAGGGCGACGAGACGGTCGTGCGCCTCGACGATGTCGTCAGGGAGGTCGGCCATCGACACCTCGTCACCATCGGTCAGCAGGTGACAGCCGGTCTCGGTCAGCGGCGCCGGGTCCGTGCCGGGCATGAAGGCCGACAGGCGCAGGCCATCGATGATCAACACGGGCGTCCTGGCCCCGGTGGGTCTGAGACGCAGATCCGCGACGAGCATCTCGCCCAGCGGCGTGCGGGTCGCCTCCCGGAGGTGGCCGTCCATGATGCGGGACGCCGTGGTGTCGTCGGACGCCACGACACCGGTGATCCACCAATCGGTCTCGTCGCTGCCCAGCCCGAGCAGGAGCTGCCGCTCGACCCCGCCGTCCACCCAGGCCGCGGTGAGCGTGCGCGTGTCCGCCTCGACGCCTTCGAGCAGGAGCGCCTGGGCCGGCACCTCGAGGTTCACCGCGTCGCCCTCGAAACGGATGCTGTCAGCCTCGAGATGGATGGCCGGGGTGTCGAAGACGATGGCGGCGGCGGACGGCTCGGCAGACGCTTCGAGTGACGCCGCGGGCGCCGTGGCCGGTGCCAGGTCGGGCGATGGCGACGAGACCCCTGTCGTCAGGAACCAGCCCGCCAGGCCGATGATGGCGGCGGCGGTGATCATCCTGGGAGCCGAGGACATGGAACGTGACCTCCTTGGTCGTGGCGTGGACCAGCGATGTCGTCGCTGTGGCGTCTCGTGCACCAGGGCCGCGATGTGGTCGAGGTCCTGGGGCGGGAGGTAGACCGGCTCGGCGAGCCACGCTCGGATGATGGTGTCGGCGTAGGCCGGGTCGGGGTTCATCGACCGCTGCCTCCGTCGGAGATACGACCCGCCGGGCGGTCGGCCGCGAGCGCCTGGCGCAGGGTGGTCATGGCGCGTCCGAGGCGGGAGTTGGCCGTGCCCAGCGGGATATCGAGGGTCGCCGCGACCTCGACCGTGCTCATGCCAAGGTAGTGGTGCAGGACCACGACCGCCCGCTGTTCGACGGAGAGCCGTTCGAAGGCCCGCTCGAGCTGGTCCCGGTCGCCGACCGCGCCGATATCGTCGGGGCGCGCCGGCACGTCGAGGGTCAGCGCCACGGTCCGCCAGCGCGCACGTCGCCTGGTCTCGTTCAGGCAGACGTTCATGAGCACGCGATAGGTCCAGGCCTCGAAGCGTGCGGGGTCGCGCAGTTGCGGCAGCGTGCCCCAGATGGTCAGGAGCGTCTGCTGGACGGCATCCTGGGCGAGGTGTCGGTCGCGCAGGATCCGATAGGCGACCTGCAGGAAGCGGTCATCGACCGCCCGGGTGATGGCGGCGAAGGCCACCTCGTCCCCCTGTTGCGCACGTCGCACGAGCCCTGGGTCCATGTCCCATCCGATGCGGGCACCGGTCGCTCCGGTGCCTCCAGATGGTATGACGACGAAAGGCCGCGATCCTATCCCGGTATCTGGCGCATCCCGATGGGAGGATGAGATTCGTGCGGCGGCACTGCTACACCACGTACCGGACCCGGACAGTGGCTTGACGCCCCATGCTCAGAGGCGGACCATGGCGCGGTCATCGAAGAAGGGGACGACGATGAATGCGCGCAGCACCATCGCCATGGCGGCGAGCCTGCTGGTCCTGACCGGCCTGCCCACCACGGCCCAGGACGAGACGCCCGCAGCATCGGGGCCTGTCGGGATACGCATCGAGGTACCGGTGGCCGGTGTGGCGGTGTCGTTCCCGGCCGACTGGATCGTCGACATCGAGATGCGCGAGCGGGAGGACTGGGGACTGTCGGAGCGCTTCGACGATGCCGCACCACTCTTCTTCTGGAACGTGCTCTACGCCAGCTCCGACGGCCGGCCCTGGTGCGACCTGATCTGGTATCCGCAGCATCCCATGACGCTGGCCGAGCACGCCGCCGAGTACGAAGCGCTGATGACACCGACGTCGGCGGACGTGGAGCGGTCGATCGAGGTCGTGCCAGTCTCGCTGCCGGCCGGTGAGGCCTTCCGTTTCGTCATCGTTAACGAGCCCACCGACGACTACGACACCACCTACCTGCTCGGATCGGACGGGGGTCGCTACTTCCTGCAGTGCATGAGCGACCAACGCGTCGAGGACGATTGGCTGTCAGTGGCCGCGTCCATCGCGTGGCTCACGGCGCCCGAGTCGCAGTAGCGAGGGCCGAGCGCAAGAGGTTCCATCGAAGGGGGAGGACCATGCGGAGAGCGTTCACGGGCAGCTCGGCGGCGTGCCTGCTACTGGCGTCAACGGTCGGAACGGCGGTGGCGCAGGATGAGGATCTGCGCATGGGCGACGACCCCGCCTACTTCGAGCGCGTGGAGGTGGCGGATGCCGGCATCGCGGTCGCCTTCCCGCCCGACTGGGATGTCGAGATCGAGATGGACTACGCCGAGATGGATGAGGGTGACCCCGAGACCGGCTATTGGAGTGTCCTCTATGCGCGCGGCCCCGAGGAAGCGTGGTGCGATCTCACCTGGTACCTGGCCGCGGTCGGTGACCTGTCGGGATTGGCCGACCGGGTGGCCGAGAACTTCGAGGCCGCGCACGGCGAGGGCACTACGGCCCAGGTCACAGCGGTCGAGCTGGCGGTCGGCGAGGCGTATCGCATCGACGTCCAGGATCCGGCCGATTCGGATTACTTGTCGTCCTTCACCTTCGACTCGGACGGTGGCCGCTACAACCTCAACTGCATGGCCAGTGTCCGCGACCCGCGCGACTGGATGGATGTGGCACAGACGCTCGAGTGGCTTGCCGACGCCAACGAGACCAGCACCAGCATCGACACCGAGCCGACCGTGGTCTTCGCCGGCTATGACCTTGAGTTCAGCACGTTCTCCGATGGCATTCTGGGCATGGCGCTGCCGACCGGCTGGGACGTCCGGATCCGGATGGAGCAGAAGGAGTTCGACCTGCCCCCCGAGTATGGGGACGACCAACAGGCCTTCTCCACCGACGTGCTCTACGCCGAATTGAGATTTGGCGATTGGTGCGGCCTCAGCATCTATGAGGACGACCCGATGACCCTCGAGGACCATGCTGTCTGGGATCTAGACCCGCTACATGGGAGGCTTTGGAACCGATTCGGCCGTCGAACTGTCCGCGACCGAGATCGGCACGAACCCCGCATACCAGCTGGACATCTCGAAGGCCGGCCAACTCCAGGCGTTCAGGTCCTACCTGTGGGACTCAGGTTCGATGCGCTACCAGCTCGACTGCGCCAGCTCGCTCGGGCCCAACAGCGCCTGGCCGACCATGGCCGCATCGATCGTGCCGCTCGGTGGCACCTCCGAGCTCCAGAGAGTGGGGTTGCCCGAAGCCGGTATCGCCCTGTCGCTCCCGGCCGGCTGGGCCGTGGTGCCCCAGAAAGAGGCGTTGAGCACGTGGTTCCCGCCGCCCTACGACGACCTCGGCGAGGTGACCCTCTGGAGGCTGCTGCAGTCCTCGGACGATGCCGACGCCTGGTGCAACGTGTATGCCTACGAGCAGATGCCGATGTCGCTCGGCGAGCACGCGGCCTGGTTCGAATTGATGGTCAGCAGCAACGCCGACTACCCGGCCACAGTGTCGACAGAGCCCGTGAGCCTAGCCAGCGGCGACGCCGTCCGCTTGGTCGAGACGTATGAAGCGGGTGAGGTCCACGTCATCCACCTCTTCGATGTCGATGGCACGCGCACGTACCTCGTATGCGGTGCGGCGACGCTACCGCCGGACGCCTGGATGTCGGTCGCCCAGACCATCGAGCCGCTGGCTGGCGACGCTGCCGATGACACTCCGCCGGACGTACCCGAGGACACTGTCGCCTGGGACGAGGTGGCGCAGTTCTGGGCGCAAGTACCGGTGTTGGACCCGGAGGTCGACGCCTCGCTGATGAGTGCCTGGTGCGAACAGGCGCTGTGGATCGAGTACGCCGATGGCACGTTCGACGAGCGACTGAGCTGCCAGCTCACCGATGACCCGGTCGACCCGCCCGAGTGGCAGGCAGCCTGGCCGACCGAGGCGGTGAGCCTGGCGGGTGGCGCCTGTGAGTGGACATCGGATTTCTGGCAGACCTACGACGGCAGCGAGGTGTGGGCATCGAGCTGGTCGGTGGAGATCACGCCCGACGGGTCGGTCTCGGCGAGCTCGAAGTACGCTGCCGAGCTGCTGGACTGTGCGGATGGCTGAGCCGTCGGACAGGTGATCTGATCGCTCCGGTCCGGCGAGGGTGAAGTACGCTCGTCCGATGCAGTTTCGCGCCGGTCGGATCGTGGAACGTGAGCGACCGTTCGGCGTCGTGTTGATCGCGCTGTTCCTGGCTGCCGATGGGGCGTTGGCGATCGGCCAGATCGCGCTCGATACCTCACTCAGCACGCGCACCGCCACGCTTCTTGAGGTCGGCGCCTGGGTGCCCGGTGTGATGGTTGCCGTGGCGATCCTGCGATTGCTTGCTGCCGGAGGCCTCTGGCTGGGGTACCGCTGGGCCTGGGCGCTATCCATGCTGCTGGCGGGTCTTGGTCTGCTGACATCCTTCTATGTCTACTGGTTGGGCGATCCTGCCTACCTCCCCCTGGCGCTCAACGTGATGCTGGCCTTCTATCTCAACCAGGGCGCGGTGCGCAGCTACTTCGAGGGCAAGGGAGGCACCGGAGCGGTCGCGATTACGCACGCAGATGAGTGACCGCACCCCTGACCGAGACCTGCTACGCGCCTATGAGCCGGTCGTCCGGTACACCGCCGGCGAGCTCTTCTTCCCGACCGCGGTGGAGGGCTATCTCGCCGAGTGTGACCTCCTGGTGGGCACATCAGAGGACGACGCGCGCGTACTCGTGCCGAAGGGCGAGGTGACCGCGGCGTCGCTGGCGACGTTCGACGCGCCGGTCGGCGAGAGCCTCTATCTACGCCTGGTCCAGCAGCCGCTCACCGGCCCCGAGATGCTGCGCTGGCGCAACCGCTCCGACCGGGTCCCCTTCAGCGCGCCCGGCCGGTTGGCACGGGTGGGCCTGTTCGCACGACTGATGGATGCCGGCTTCACGGCCTCGCTGCTGCTACGCGGCTCGGTCCCGGGTGGCACCGCGGCAGCTGCGCAGATCAAGTATGCCGCGGCCATCGAGCGAGACCCTCGTTTCGTGTACCACGGTCGCGTCGTGCGCGAGAACGGCTGGATCTGCCTGCACTACCTCTTCTTCCACTTCATGAATGACTACCGCAGCACGTTCCACGGCGTCAACGACCACGAGGCGGACTGGGAACAGGTCTTCATCTACCTCGAGGATGCCCCGGGCGGCCCGCGACCCGTCTGGATCGCGGCCGCGGCACATGACTACAGCGGCGATGAGCTGCGGCGGCGTTGGGACGATCCCACGCTGGAGTTCGCCGGCGACCACCCGGTCATCAATGCCGGTGCCGGTTCGCACGCGTCCTACTTCGAGCCCGGCGAGTACCTCACCGAGGTGCCGATCCCGGCACTGCGGGGTCTAGCCAGCTTTCTGGATGTGGTGCGGGAGTTCTGGCGCGACACGCTGCGACAACCCGATCCGGGTGACCTGCGCGCGGCCCTGTCAGCCGCGTTGTCGGTGCCGTTCGTCGACTATGCCCGTGGCGACGGGGTGGTCATCGGTCCCGGCGGGGAGACCGAGTGGTCACCGGTGTTGATCGATGATTCGACCGACTGGGTGGAGGGCTATCGAGGCCTTTTCGGCCTGGACACGCATGACCGTTTCGCCGGCGAACGAGCGCCCGCGGGACCCAGGTACACCCGTACCGGGACGGTGCGCCAGTCATGGAACGACCCCCTCGGCTTCGCCGGCCTGGGGAAGATGGCGCCACCCTTCCGTCAGCCCGACGAGATCCGGCGGCGCATCAAGGAGCTCGACGCCGAGGCCGAGGCAGTCTACGTCGAGATCGGCCGCCTGACGGGCAGCCTGCCGGGGCTGGAGCTGGAGCTGCGTGCGCTGGCTGACAACGGCTCCATGGCCGAGCTGCACCGGGTGCGGGCGGCGGCCCTGGCAGTGGGGGAGGCGGAGCTGTCGGCGCTGCGCGCCCGTCAGGCCAGCATCGCCGACACACGCGAGGCGCTCAGGAATGAGTCGGCCGAGCTGGCGAGCGGGGTCGGGGGAGACCCGCAGAGGCACCTGTCGCATCCTCATCGGCCGGTGCCACCCGAGGACGCCCGCTACAACGTCATCGTGGAGTTGTGGTCAGCGGTCAGCGTGGGCATCCTGCTGCTCGTCATCGCCGGACTGGTCTTCTTCCGCCTGGTGCCTTGGTGGGGAGCGCTACTGGTGGGTATCGGTGGCTACATCCTCATCGAGGCCGCGCTGCGACGGCGTCTCACCACGCTGCTGCTGCGCGCGATCCTGGTGCTCGCGGCAGTCGCTGCTGTCCTGCTCATCTGGGACTTCCGCGCGGAATTGATCCTCGCGGCAGTGGCCGGGCTGGCGCTCATCGTCGTGGCCGACAACGTGCGCGAGGTCTCCGGGCGGTAGGACTCGGAGCGCTAGCGGTCGACGGAGTCCGGCACCAGCACCTTGAGTGCGCCAGGCAGGATGCGCGCGCTCAAGCTGCCTTCGCCCACGTAGTCCCCATCGATCTGCATCGGTTCCGGCCGCTCGGGCGTGATGCTGATGACGCGGCCGCGGCGGCGGATGCTGGTCGCTCCCGATCTGCCGCCGAGCTCCGTACGCCAGAGTTGGTCGGCCAGGCCCACGAGACCGTGCAGCGGCCCATGTGCGCCGACGGCGATCATGTCGAACAGACCGTCCGACGGGTCGATGGGCAAGCGCAGGTCGAGGACGCCGGGCATGAGCTGGCCCATGTTGCCGACCAGCACGATCGACGTCTCGGTCTCGATGACCTCGCCATCCACCTCGATGCGACATGGCGCCGCCCTGATCCCCGGCGCCAGCCTGGCCGCCTGCACGAAGTAGGCTGACTTGCCGATCCTTCGCTTGAGTTCGCCAGGCGTGGTGGCCATGAGTCTGGCATCCAGGCCGGCCCCGCAGCCGATGATGAACACCGAGGTCGTCACCGGTCCGTCGGTGGGGCTGACACGGACTTCGCCCAGGTCGATGGTCCTGGTGCGCGCACCCGCGAGCGCGGCGATGGCCGCTTCCGCCTTGAGCGGGACGCCCAGGACGGCGGCGACCTGGTTGCCGGTTCCGGCCGGGACGATGCCCAGTGGGACTCCTGTGTCAGCCAGTACGGCTGCGATGTCCCGCATGGTGCCGTCGCCACCGACGCCCACGACTGCGCCCATGCCATCGTCCAGCGCGGCTGCCACCAGCGGCCGGGTGTCCTCCGGCCTGGCCGTCTCGACGATCCGTGGCGCGACCCCATCGCGGGCCGTCAGCACGGCGTGGATCCGCTGCGTCAGGACCTGGCGGGCCTGCCGGTCACGGACGCGGGAGGCATAGGGGTTGACGACGACGAGGCTGCCTGGCAAGCGCGTCCTGACTAGCGCCGGGTCATTGCGGGCAGGATGGCGAGATGGCGGCGTTGGGCCGCTCGATGGGGACGGTCAGCGAGGTGATCCAGCGTTCCCCGGTGTCGAGCCCTTTGGTGGCCCAGGCGTAGACACGCCCGATGTCCTTGCCCTTGCCCTGCAGGCTCATGTAGATGGAGGGACTCTGGAGCGTCGTGCCGGCGACCTTGAGCTTGCGGCAGTCGGTCGCGTTGTCGATGAAGCGCACCTCTGCCCGACTTCCGCTGCGGAAGCAGCCGTCGGCCTGCCAGCCGCCGCCGATCCACTGTCGTTGCGACTTGATCCCCTGCTCACACGTCTTGGTGTCCGACGTGGCCTGCGGGACGTTGAAGTCGGCCATCGTGGTCTGGTAGGCGGCGGCTGCATCATCGCCCTCCATCAGGTAGTACTCGATGCTCGCGACCGCGTCGGTATTGGGTGTGCACGTCATGGCTGCCTGGGTGCCGCTGGGCAATGACGCGCGCAGT
Source organism: uncultured Chloroflexia bacterium (assembly GCA_963778955.1). Lineage (GTDB taxonomy): Bacteria > Chloroflexota > Limnocylindria > Limnocylindrales > CSP1-4 > JAFMJV01. Next base: position 408,410 of record CAVZWI010000001.1, on the reverse strand, counting down.
GGATCGCAGGTCTTGGCGATGCGGTTGGGGATGGCCTTGAGCAGCGTCTGCTCCCACTTGCTCAGCGTCGCATCGGCAGGCGTGGTCGGCTTGGTGGTCGGCTTGGGGGCCTTCTCCAGGTTGGCGAGCCGCTTGGTGAGCTTCTTGTTGTCCGTTTCGAGCGCCTTGATGCGCTGGCGCAACTGGACCACGTTCTGTGCAGCCAGTTGGTCGCGCAGCGTCGCGGCCTCGTCGGTCAGGCTGGTGATCTCGGTCCGCAGGCTCGACAGCGTCGTCGCCAGGTCGGCCATCTGACTGGCTGTCCAGGTGATATCCGGGACCTCGAAGGTGAGGATGACGTCGCCGAAGCTGTTGCTGAGCTTGAGTGAGCCTGCATCGATGAGCCAGCCATCGACCTGCCCCAACGCCGCGAGGTAGGCGTCCTCGACGGCTTGGACATCGTCCGCGCAGAGGGCCAGGGTGACGGCCATCTCCTCGCTGAAGGTCAGCGACGTACCGTCGATCTGGTAGCTGCCGTTGAACTGATTGCATCCCGCGGAGCCCGATGCGGCTCCGTCCTGGAGAAGTAGGGTGGCTGTCACGCCGAAGGGCACGCTGATGACCTCGGCCGTGGCGGTGTCGAGGTAGCTGGTGAGTGTCCAGTCGACACCTTCAGGCGTGGCCGGCGCTTCATCCTGCGCAATAGCGACCGCCGGCAAGCTGGCGACCAGTGTGGCCAGGATCACGATGCCGATGAGGCGGGACTTCATGGGGAAAACCTCCCTGCTCGATATTCGGCTGGGCAGGTCCAGACTGTACACCGCGTCGCGGTTTGGGCTAGAGGCCGGAGTCGCAGGCGGGTGAGACAGGTTGGCCGGCGTGCGGGATGGCCCTGGTCACCGTGGAGCTTTGGCTGTCCTTGGCCCAGCCGAAGAGCGGCGCGATGCCGTCACCGGCGCTCTCGATGGCCACGTAGATCACCGGTTCGGCCAGCTGTCGGCTACCGACCGTGAGCTGGTGGCAGTTGGCGGCCATCTCGATGAGCCGGACGTTGGCGCGGCCGCCGTCGACGAAGCAGCCTTCCCCGCTGGAGGGTGCCAGGAGTCCTCGGCTGGCCTTGCCATCCGGGCAGCGATGCCGCTGCGGGACGCCGTGGTCGTTCATCACCGTATTGAAGGTGCGCTTGGCGGCGGCGTACGGCATCAGGTAGTAGGCCAATTCGTCGACGACGCTCGCGCTGGGGTCGCACCTGACCGCGGCCAGCGTGCCCGACGGGTTGCTGCCGCGGAGCGGACCACAGGTACTGCGGATGGCGGCGGGGATGCCCTTCAGCAAGGTCTGCTCGGCGGCGCTGAAGGCGCTGCTCCCGCCAGTCTTCTGCAGTTGGGCCAGGGTCTGCTGCAGCTGCTTGACCTGCGCTTCGAGTTCCTTGATGCGGTCGCGCAGCGCGCCGATGCTGACGTTGGACAGGCGCTGGGTGAGTCGGTCGACCTCGGCCTGCTGGGCGTCGAGGAGTGCCGTGAGCGCCCCGATGTCAGCCCTGGTCAGACCCACGCTGGGCTGCTGGAACTCGAGGATGATGTCGCCTGTGGGGTCGTAGAGGTACAGGTCACGCTCACCGATGGATCCGGTACCGAAGGCCCATCGGACAGCCTCCGGCAATGCAGCCATGTAGCCGTCCTCCACCTCCATCACGGGATCGGAGCAGCCGGCCGTGGTGATGACGGGCTCGCCGAAGGTCAGCGAGTCGGCGTCGAGTTGGTAGGCGGTCGTGAAGCTGTTGCAACCGGCGGAGCCGGTGGCTTGGCCAGCCTGGAGCAGCAGCGTGGCATCCACGCTCCAGGGCGCCTGTGTCAGTTCTCCCCCGGCCACGTACGCCACCAGCTGCCAGGTGGTGCCTTCGGGCGTCGGCTCTTCCGACTGTGCTGCCACGGCGCCAGCGCCCGTGAGGACGATCGCGGCGCAGAGCGCCATACGGATGGCGACGGCTCGAAACATGACAGCCCCCTCTGAGCAGCGCTCTTCTACGCTTGTTGCCGCGCAGGCAGACGCCTGCGCCACGATCGTACTCCTCGCTGTCTGTCGGACGGTCGGGGAAACCAGGCTCGTTGTCCAGGCCGGTTTGGTGGCTGATGCCATGCGCTTGCCCATTCGCCCGCACGACGATGAGGACGATGGGGATGATGAGTGCGCCGACCGTGGTCATCACGATGGTGTCACCGCCCAATGATGCCGCCACCACCAGGGCCGCCGCGATGTTGCGTTGCGCCGTGGCTAGTCCGGTCACGACCATGTCGCCGCGGGAGCGTCCCATAGCCGGCCCGACGTAGCCCGCGGCCATGCCGGTCACCAGGATGATCGCGGTGCCGATGAAGAGCCAGGTGCCGATGGTCCCGAGCACGATCTCGCCAGCTGACCAGCAGCGCGGCGGAGATGCCGATGAGCAGGCCCGCGTTGGAGACCTACCGATAGCGCCACGTCGCCTCCGGACAGCTGCGCCAGCTTGGGGAGGAACGGTGCACACGGCGCAGCAGTCCGATAAACGCGGCAAGGTCAGGCCCAGACCCATCGCGGCCATGCCGGCAACGATGAAGGCGACCATGCCGACCTGTGTGACGAGCAGCAGCGTGTTCTCGATCATCGTCACATCCTGCGGCGGTTGGTGGCCGATGCTACCCGCAGGGCGAGCCTGAGGCATGCTAGGGACGTGAGCAGTCAGACCTTCCGGGCCAACGTGGGGATGGTGGTGGCGCGTGCCGATGGGCTCGTGTTGGCACTCGAGCGGGTCGATCGAGCCCGGCCGGTGGCAGATGCCCCAAGGGGGTCTTGATGTCGGCGAGGAGCCGGCTGCCGCGTCACTCCGGGAGCTCCAGGAGGAAACCGGCTTGCGGCCGGAGCAGGTGGAACTGGTCGCCGAGCATCCCGCCTGGCTGGCCTATGAGTTGCCGCCGGCCCGCCGTCGCGACAAGACCGGACGTGGCCAGGTGCAGAAGTGGTTCCTATTTCGCTTCCTCGGCAGCGATGATGACATCGATCTGACGCCAGCCAAGGGGCAACGCCAGGAGTTCCGAGCCTTCCGCTGGATGGACCTGGATTCGTTGGTCGAGGAGGTCTGGGAGGTCAAGCGGCCCATCTATCGGGCCCTGAGCGCGGAGTGGGCCGAGCGACTCGAAGCCTGGGCCGAATAGCTGATCAGGGGCAGACGGCGCCGGGCGACTTCTTGGCCTTGGGTCGGGCGATCGTCTTGGTGACGCCCTTGCCGCCGACCGCCCAGTCGTTGAGCGGCACGATGTCGGCGCTGGGGCCGGTCATGGCGACGTACATCGCCGGGCGCTTGAGTTGCTGGCTGCCGACCTTCAGCTGCTTGCAGGCGGTCGCATCCTGGACGAGTCGCAGGTTGGCCTTGCCGCCATCGATGAAGCAGCCCCATCCCGCGATGCCGCCGCCATCCGCAAAGAGGTACGACGGCACGCCGTCCTCGCAGGTGGGCGTGCCGGGAGGTCCGTAGATGTCCACGTATGACGCGCCCCCGGACGCCATGCGGTCGTTGAACAGCGTCAGGGCTCGATCACCCTCCAGCAGGTAGTAGGCCATCTCCGTGACGTGCGAGGTGTTGGGCTTGCACTGGACGGCGGCAGACGTGCCGATCGGCAAGCCTTGCCGCAGCGGCTGGCAGGTGCCCGCGATCCTGGCTGGAACGCCCTCCAGGAGGACTCGCTCGGCCGAGGAGAAGGCTGCCGTCTGGGTGGGCGCGGGAGTCGCACGCAACTCACCGAGCTGCTGCCGCAAGCGAGCGTTGGCGGCTTCGAGCGCCTTGAGGCGCTCACGCACTCGTCCGATGCTGATGTCATCGACGCGCGAGTCCAGGGTCGCGATGGCGGTATCGGTGGCATCGAGCCGGGCCAGCAGCTGGGCCAGCTGGCTCGCGGTCAGTCCGTCGCCGGGGGTCTCGAAGACCAGGATGATCTCATCGAGCGTGTCCCGTAGCTCGAGCCTGCCCTCACTGATCGCCCAGGAGGCGACATCGGCCAGAACGGAGAGGTAGGCATCCTCGACGGCATCTGCGTCGGGGGCGCAGGAGCGCAGGGTCCGCGCCATCCCGTCCGCGAAGGACAGTGACGTGCCATCGAGCGTGTAGCTGCCGGTGAAGTCGTTGCAGCCGCCGGAACCTGTCGCCACACCGTCGGCCAACATGAGTGACGCTGGCACCGTGAGCGGGACCGCTGCCAGCGATCCCTCCACCTGCTGCTCGACCAGGCGCCAATCGGCACCCTCGGGATCAGCCGGGGCTTCCTGGGCTGCGGCGATCGGCGCCAGCATCGCCGACAGCACGACCGACGTGAACAACGATAGCGCTCGCATCGGGATCATCTGCGCCTCCTCTCGGTCCTGCCTGGAGAGGGCGCGATGCTACCGATCGCGAAAGACCCCGGCAATACCCCTCGGGTACGCCGGGGTCCTCTGCCGGCCCGTCCCGCCGGCTGTCTGGGGCGTTCGACTACTGGGCCGGGATGGCCTCGAAGATCTCGGGGTTGGGCTCGCCTTCGATGACGATCTGGCCCAGGGCGCCCTTGTCGAAGGTCCGTGCCAGCGCATGGTCGACGAGGATGAGCGTGCTGGGAACCTGGCCGATGACTTCCACCACGGTCGCGCCACCGGGCGGCACCAGCGTGGTCTGCGACCCACGCAGTGGCTCGTTCAGGAGCGCGCCTTCCTGGTAGACCACATCCCAATGGGAGCCGATGGCATGGAAGCTCGAGATGAGGTTCAGGCCGGCGTCGACGAAGTAGATGCGGGCGCGTTCGCCGACCTGCATCTTGAGGGCGTTGTCGCCGGCGATGGCGCCCTTGGCGCCGTTGAAGACCACCATCGTGGGGTTCTCATCGGTGATCGCCTGGCGGTCCTGCTCGACGAGGCCGGGTTCGGTCGAGGTGGTGTAGAACTCCGACTGCACGATGTACCACTCGTGGTCGACTGCGGGCAGGGGCTCGGCGGGGTCGACCAGGATGCCGCCGTACATGCCGTTGGAGATGTGCTGGGGCACGTCACCCATGGCGCAGTGGTACACGAACATGCCCGGATAGAGCAGGCGCGCCTCGATGGTCGCGGTGCCGCCGGGGCCGACGGTGGTGTTGGCGGCGCCACCGCCCTGGCCGGTGACGGCGTGGAAGTCCACGTTGTGGGGCATGGAGTTGCTCTCTGGATTGTGGATGGTGAAGCGGAGGACATCGCCGACACGGGCTCGGATCATGGGCCCAGGGGTGCCCGAGACGGTGTCATCGCCGGGGATACGGTAGCCCCAGGTCATGTACTCGACCCCGGTGGCAGGATCGATGGCGGTGACGTTCTCGACGACCTCGAACTCGACGTCCACGATGGCCGGCTCCGTGCGCCCCGACGGCGGGGGCACGTTGGGCGCGACCGAGACGTTGATCTCGCTATCCGGCGCCGCGGGCAACTCCGCCTTGGGCACCAGGTCGGGGATGACGCTGGGGTACTCGGCTCCTGCCACCGCGCCGAAGCTGGTCAGCGCCATCGCGACCGCGGCGAGCATCGCTACCCATGGCCGCGTCCTTGAGACGACACGGGTGGATCCTGTCATCGAGAGTTCCTCCGCTGGTGAGGGTCGTTCCGCGGCCGAGCATGGCCACCTAGCCCACTTGATGGCCAGATTGTCCGAGCTCGCTCTGCGGCGCCAGAACTATCAGTTACCTAGTTTGTGACCTTTGTCACATGTCACGATGTAGCGGCGCGTCGGCCGCTCGATCGATTCGCTACGCCTGAACGCTGGATGGCCAGGTGGCTAGGTCGCCAGGTCGCCCGGAGCCTCAGGACTGGCGGGCAGGGCGTAGGCGCGTTCGGGCACGAGGGTCCAGGCGATGGTGTCGCCGGGCTGGTGGATGCCGTGGGACATCCACTCGCCGTCGACCGCCAGCATGTTCTCCTGGCCATCGCCCAGCTCCAGCTCGTACTCGACATAGGATCCCAGGAACGTGCTGCCCTTCACCGTCGCCTGCAGCGAGCCATCGCCGACACGGATCGACTCGGGGCGCGCGACCACGACGGCGATGCCGCCCCGCTGATGGCCTTCCCCGGCAGGGATGGTCATGGCCACGCCCATCATCGAGATGTCGACGGTCTCAGGGCCCACCGCGAGCACGTCGCCACTCAGGAAGTTGGCGCGACCGATGAAATCGGCCACGAAACGTGTGGCTGGTCGGCGATAGACCACGTCAGGTGGCCCGGCCTGTTCGATGCGGCCGGCGTTCATCACCACCACCACGTCTGACAGCGCCATCGCCTCAGCCTGGTCGTGCGTGACGTAGATCGAGGTCGTGCCCAGCTGCTGCTGGATGCGCCTGATCTCCGATCGCAGCGAGACACGCAACTTGGCGTCCAGGTTGGAGAGCGGCTCGTCGAACAGCAGCACGCGCGGCTCGATGGCCATGGCGCGAGCCAGGGCGACACGTTGCTGCTGACCGCCTGAGAGCTCGGAGATCTTGCGTGCCCCCAGTCCATGCAGATTGACCAGGTCGAGGGCGGCCTCGATGGTCGCCTCCAGCTCCTTGCCTGACTTGCCCTGGAGCTGCACCCCGAAGGCGACATTGTCATGCACGGTCAGGTGCGGGAAGAGCGCATACGACTGGAAGACCATGCCCATGCCACGCTTGTCCGGCGTCAGGCGGACCAGGTCCTTGTCGTCCAGCATGATGCGACCGGAGGTGGGGTTCTCGAAGCCGGCGATCATGCGCAGGGTGGTGGTCTTGCCGCAGCCGGACGGCCCCAGCAGCGTCACGAAGCTGCCGCCCGACAGCTCGATGCTGATGTCATCGACGGCCCGCACCACACCGCCCTCGGGCGACTTGAAATGCTTGCTCAACCGTTCCAGCAGCAGGGTCGCCGGTTCGCCCGTTCGTCGTGTGCTGTCGGTCATCAGCCCCATGTCGATGTCCCACCCCCGGTTTGCTGTTCGGCGTCCGTCCGCGATCCGACCAGCAAGCTGAGGATGCCGATGGCGACGAGCACGATGATGATCAGGACGACACAGTAGGCGTAGGCATTGCCGTAGCGCGCCGCGTCGACCTCGTTGAGGATCTGTGCGGTCATGATGCGAACTTCCGGCGTGGTCAGGAAGATGACGGCACTGATGGCGGTCATGGCACGCGCGAACGAGTAGATGAGTCCGGCCAGGAAGGCCGGGCGGATGAGTGGCAGCGTGATCTTGCGGAAGGTGTGTTGCTGGCTCGAACCGAGCGACGTGGCCGCCTCTTCGATGGATGGGTCGATCTGCTGCAGCGATGATGTCGCCGAGCGCAGGCCACCTGGTGCCGAGCGCAGGATGAAGACCATCACGATGGCGATGGCGCCACCCAGGAATGCCGCCCCACCGGTGAGCTTGGGGAACACCGTGACCCCGAAGAGCTCGGTCGGCGTGTTGAATGCCAGCAGGTAGCCGATGCCGAAGATGGTGCCCGGGATGGCCACGCCGAGCATGACGCCGAAGTCCAGCGTGCCGCGGCCCCAGAAGCGACGCCGGATCACCAGGAAGGCCACGACCACACCCAACACGCCGGCGATGGGCGTGGCGATCGTCGCCAGCGTCACGGTATCGGTCACGGCCTCGAAGCCATAGCCGAAGAGCACCGCCTCGAAGTGCTCGAGCGTGAACTCGTGGTTGACGCCCAGGAGCTTGGTGAACGAACCCAGCACGATGGTGCCGTAGAGCAGCACGATGAGACCCACGATGGCCAGGACCGTCCCCAGCAGCAGCCAGCGGATGGGCCGGCTCCCGATCTCCCCATGCCGTCCGCTGGGCTTGCCCGAGACCGAGATGATGGACGACTTGTTGGCGTAGTAGCGGTGGACGAAGTAGACCACCAGCGCCGGCACCAGCAGCATGACCGCGAGCACCGATCCTGCGGTCAGGTTGTACTCGCCCACGATGGCGATGTACATGCGGCTGGCGAGCACCGTGTAGTTGCCGCCCAGCACGAGCGGGTTGCCAAGGTCGGCGAGTGCCTCCACGAAGAGGAGCAGGTAGGCCGAGGCGATGCCGGGCGCCAGCAGCGGCAGCGTGACCTTGCGGAAGGTGCGCCACTTGGATGCGCCGAGGTTGGCTGCGGCTTCGTCGAGCGATGGGTCCAGGGCCCGCATCATGCCCATCAACATGATGTAGGCGATGGGGAAGAAGGTCAGCGCCATCACGATGGAGAGGCCGGCCGGCGGCAGCAGCGGGAGATCCGGCCACGAGTAGATGTCCAGTCGCAGGCCCAGGATGTCGCGGGTGATGATGCCGCTGCGGCCGAACATGGTGATGGTGGCCACGGCCAGGGCGAACGGTGGGCTCACGATGGGTAGCAGCGCGATGACGTGGATGAGGGTCTTGAGGGGGCGCGGCGCCGGCACGCGTACCTGGACGAAAGCGAAGACGAAGGCCACCAGCGTGCCCAGGGTCGCGACGGTGAGGCCCAGCATCACCGTATTCAGCAGGATCCGGTTCTGGACCGTGGTGAGGTAGCGCTCGAAAATGGGGATGGCTTCGGCCGAGAAGGCCTCGCCGATGACCTTGCCCACGGGCCAGACGATGGCGACGAGGACGAAGCCCGCCGAGATGAGGATGGCGATGATGACGCTCGGATCGACGGCGCGCCATCTGGGCCGGCTGGGGTCCTTGGGGATCTGGTCGCGCCGCGGCAGGGCCGCATCGCGAACCGCCTGGCGATCGGTGATGGTCACGGGTCGGTGATCGATCATCGGACATGGGACGAGGCCGGCGTTGGGCCGGCCTCGTCAGTGCCGTTCAGGGTGCTCACGAACGCCACGCTGGTGCTGGTGCTCGCGAGCATCGTCGGGGGTCTACTCGACCGGCTCGGCGGCGACCTCGTCCTCGAAGCGCTGGGTCAGTTCCGTTCGTGCAGCACCAGCGGCGTCGAAGTCGTAATCGACCAGATTGACTTGATCGAGCGTCACCGAGAGGTCGCTCACGGCGGCATCAGGGTTGGTCGGCAGCTGGAACGAGCCGACCGTGGCGCCGATCTCCTGGGTGTCAGCCTGGAGCGACCAGTCGATCCACTTCTTGGCGTTGTCGGGGTTCTGAGCGTTGGCCACGAGCGCCACGGCGCCGATTCTCGTACCCGGTACCCTCGGCGGGGAAGGTGACCTCCAGGTCGGTGAAACCCTCTTCGAAGTTCTTGATGCAGTCGTGGCTGAAGATGATGGCTGTGGCGATCTCGCCGCGTCCAGCCATGCCGCCCGGTGCGGAGCCCGACTTCGTGTACTGCAGTATGTTTTTGTGCAGCTCCTTCATGTAGTCGATGGCGGCATCTTCACTGCCCAGGCGGATGACCTGCGTGTAGAGCGCCGTGTAGGCTGTTCCCGAGCTGGCCGGATGGGCGACCGCGACGTTGCCGGCGAGCTCCGGCACCAGGAGGGCGTCCCACGAGGTAGGTGCCTCGATGCCCAGTCGTTCAAGCTCGCTCTTGTTGGAACAGAATCCGAGCGCGCCCACATAGACGCCTGTCCAGGTGCCGTCCGCGCCCTTCTTGTCATCGGGGATGGCCGCGGCGTTGGGGGAGATGTAGGGCTCGATCAGACCTTCAGCGGCGGCCGCGATCTGGCCGTCAGCCGGTCCGCCCCACCACACGTCGAACTCCGGTGCTTCGGCACCGGCGCGCAAGCGCGCGAGGGCCTCACCGGAGGACATGCGCACGTAACTGGTGTTGATGCCGGTCTGGTCCTGGAACTCCTGGACCATCCTGACGCACCAGTCCTCCTGTGGCGTGCAGAGAACGGTGAGGTTGCCCTCATCCTGTGCTACAGCAGCGCCACTGAGACCGGCGGCCAAGAGACCGGAAAGCAGGATCGAGCCTGCGGCTCCACGTCGAGTCATACGACTACCTCCTCGCGAGTCGGGTCGGCAGGCGTCCCCCTGCCGGACCCTCTGGCGAGAGACGTTAACACACGGTCAACGGTGCGAAACCGCGCTCCGGGCAGCTACCCGGCGGACGCGGCCAGCGCCTGCTCCAGGTCCTCGAGGATGTCATCGATGTGCTCGATGCCGACACATAGGCGGATGGTCTCGGGAGTGACCTTGGCCCTGGCCTGCTCCTCAGCGGTCATCTGGCGATGCGTGGTGGAGGCCGGGTGCGCGGCCAGCGAACGGACGTCGCCGATGTTGACCAGTCGCTTGAAGAGCTTGAGCGCATCGTAGAACTTGACGCCGGGCTCGTAGCCACCCTTGACGCCGAAGCTGAGCAGACCCGAGGGCTTGCCGCCGGTGTACTTCTGTGCCAGCTCGTAGTACGGCGAATCGGGCAGGCCGGCGTAGCTGACCCAATCGACCTGGTCGTGATCCTGGAGATAGGAGGCCACGGCCATGGCGTTCTGCACGTGGCGCTCCATACGGATGGGCAGGGTCTGGATGCCCTGCAGGATGAGGAAGGCATTGAGCGGGCTGAGCGCGGAACCGGTATTTCGCAATGGCACGGTGCGGGCGCGGGCGATGAACGCCGCGGGACCGAACGTCTCGGTGTAGCTCACGCCGTGGTAGGCAGGCTCCGGCTCGATCGAGCATCGGGTAGCGATCGGGGTGGTCGGCCCAGGCGAAGTTGCCGCTGTCCACGATCATGCCGCCGAGCGAGTTGCCGTGCCCGCCGATGTACTTGGTCATGGAGTGGACGACGATGTCCGCGCCCCACTCGATGGGCTTGGTCAGGACGGGCGTGGATACCGTGGCGTCCACGATCACCGGCACGCCATGGCCATGTGCCATCTGCGCGATGCCCTCGATATCGGCGATGTTGCCGGCGGGATTGCCGATCGACTCGAGGAAGACGGCCGCGGTCCTGTCGTCGATGAGCACCTCCATCGCCGCCGGGCTGTCGTCAGCGGCGAAGCGGACGTCGATGCCCTGGGCACGGCAGCATGTGCGCGAAGAGCGTGTAGGTCCCGCCGTAGAGCAGCGGCACCGAGACGATGTTGGAGCCGGCCCTGGCCAGGGTCAGGATGGTGTAGTTGATGGCCGCCGAGCCGGCGCTGACCGCCAAACCAGCGATGCCACCCTCCATCTCTGCGACGCGCTTCTCCAGCACGTCGCAGGTGGGATTCATGATGCGGGAGTAGATGTTGCCCGCGACCTCCAGGTTGAAGAGGTCGGCGCCATGCTGGGCGTTATCGAACTCGTAGGCGACGGTCTGATAGATGGGTACGGCCGACCGACTTGGTCGTGGGGTCGGTCTCATAGCCGGCGTGGACGGCGAGGGTCTCGTCTCTCATCGGGGGATTCTCCTGCTCTGCTGCGAGGGGCTGACTCTAGGCGTGGCGGCCGAGCGCCAACGGGTCGGATGGGTCGACCCCGGGCATGAACGGCTGGTGGCGGTCGAGGCCGGTGAGCTGATACACCAGCCCCAGCCAGTTATTGAAGAGTGCTCGGCCCGTGTCCCCCCAAGTGTTGTCCAGGTGCGCGTCGAACGACGCCTCCGGGAACTCCGGATCGGCCTTGCCGTGGGCTCGTGCGGCGAGGGCATCGCGGAGATAGGACTGTGCCAGATGATCGGCCTCTGGCGTCAGGTAGTGCTCGGGATAGGGTGGCGGCGAATCGAGTTCGCCGTCAAGGAAGCGGCTGACCTCGCGCTTGTATTCCTTCAACAGGCTGTTGCGGTCGTACTCCGGGTGCCCCTGGAAGTAGACGATGCGGAAGCCGTCGGGGCTGGTCGCGAGGTGGACGCCGGCGTCCTCGCTCTGGGCCAGGACGCGCAAGCCGGCGGCCTGCCACTTGGCCAGCGGGATGTCATTCCAGCGCGAGTGGGGCGCGTCGAAGCGGGTGTTCACGTCCTGGGTCATGGGGTGGCTGTCGATCCACGACCCGATGCCGATAGACGCCCCACAGCTTGTGCCCGAAGGATTCGCGGTCCATGCCGTAGAGATGCTTGACCAGGGCATGGGTGGCAAGACAGGAGCAGAGGATGCTGGTGACGTGGTCAGCCGCCCAGCCCACCACCTCCTGGAGTGGCTCCCAGAAAGGCTCCAGGTCGAGCGCGGGGACCGTGACGTTGGCGCCGCTGATGATGAGTGCATCGAGGCCGGTGCCCTTGAGGTCCTCGAAGTCGGCATAGAAGGCATCGATGTGGGCTCGCGCCTCCTCGCTGCGGGCGAGGCCGGGCACGCTGAAGGGGTAGACATAGATCTGGGTGATGCGGTTGCAGGCCCCGATCAGGCGCATGTATTGCTTCTCGGTCACCAGCAGGGCGGCGTCCGGCATCATGTTGAGCAGGCCCACGTGGAGCTCGCGGATGTCCTGGTGCTGGGCTCGCTCCACGCTGAGCACATCCTCGCCTTCTGCGCGCAGACGCTCGAAGGTAGGCAGCGCGTTGTGGGCGACCAGGGGCATGCGCGTTTCCTTCGGGGCATGAATGTGTGGTGCGAGAGTGGATGTTACCCGCCTCAGCCTGCGTTGCTCACATCATTGGCGCCTTGGGGTGTGCATGTCCCGCGGCTCGATCCCCCAGTCGGAGGCCGCGACGGGGCCGGGACCAGCAATATCGATCCACGAACCCGTGTTCTTCGCTACATTTCCGCCCACCAGGACGCCGGTCTCCGGGTCGCTGGGACGTGATCGGATACGCTTGGTGACCATGACCGGAACGAGCGCGGTGCAAGGCGCAAACACTCGCCATCTTCGCCCCAGTACCAGCCGGCCAGGATCCCTCTGGGCCTTGTTCGTGGCGGTGCTGATGATGGTTGCCCTCTTTGGTGCTGCGGCAGCGCAGGGCCAACCGACCGTCACGCAAGAGCCGATGGCGCTCGGCGGTGTGGCCTACGTCCCGGTGCTGCGCTTCTGGACGCCGCAACGAGACATCACGCTCGATGAGGTCCGGGCCGCCATCGAGGGGCGTGGCGAGGACTTCGACCGCGTGGCCGTCGCGAGCGATGACGCTTCGGGCCTGTGGGAGGCACTCGGTGTGGAACCCGGCGATGCGGTGCAGTTCGGCTCGGTCGATGAGGTCCGGGCCGCGGTGGAAACCTCGCGCCGGACATTGGGCCTGCTGCCGGCCGAGTCGGTCGGACCGGACGTGCGCGCCCTGTCCGTCGATGGTCTGAGGCTCTTCGGGAATGGGCGGATCGAGAGCCTGGCCGACTGGCCTCTCCTTGCCGTCGGGGTCGCCGGGTCCGCCAGCGAGGGGGCTTTCGACCCGGGTGCCACGTGGACGCTGATGGCGGGTGGCGACGTCATGCTCGATCGGGAGCCCTATCGGAAGTCGATCATCGAAGGCAAGGGCCCCGACTACCCCTGGGACGGCGGCTACGCTCGCATCACCTCGCGCACCTGTTGCACGCAGGACGGCGGTCCGGCCATCACGACCAAGCGCCTGGGTCCCAAAGGAGCCGTGCGCGATCTCCTTACATCGGCCGACATCACCATCGTCAACCATGAGGCCCCGGCTCCGAACCGTCACACCTACCATCCGGGCGGCTTGGTGTTCACGGTCGACCCTGGGATGCTGACCGGCGTCGCCAAGGCCGGGGTCGACATCGTGAGCCTAGCTAACAATCACATCCGGAATGCCGACTCGCTCGGGGTGAAACAAACCATCCGCAACCTGCGCGCAGCCGACATCCGGACGGTCGGAGCGGGCAAGGACCCAAGGCGCGCTCGGGCGGCCACATGCTTCGAGCAGACTGGGCTGCGGGTCTGCTTCGTGGGCTACGACGCCATCAACACCGCGGTGCACGCGGTGAGCGACACGCGCGCCGGGGCAGCGGAGCTGGTGCTGAAGGACGTGCGTGCCGATATACGCGCCCTACGAGCCGATGGCGCCGACGTGGTCGTGGTGCTCCCGCACTGGGGACCCGAATACGTGACTCGCGTGTTCCCGCAGCAGCGTCGGCAGGCCCGTGCCATGGTGCGTGCCGGAGCCGATGTAGTGCTCGGTGCTCATAGCCACGTCACCGGCCCGGTCGAGTTCGTCGACGGTGTGCCCGTGCTCTACTCGATGGGCGACCTGGTCTTCGACCTGCCTCGCTTCGAGGCCACCGAGGAGGGGGTACTGGTCGAGCTGACGTTCCACGGCGCCGCACTGGCACAGGTGGAGCTGCATCCGACGGTCGTCGTCGATCGAGCGCAGCTGAACCTGCTTGCCCCCGAGAAGGACGGCAAGGTCGTCATCGCGCGCATGCGCAAGGCGTCCCAGTCGCTCGACTGACCGAAGGACCGGTCTGACCGCCAGTCCGGGCTGATAGGCCCGAGCCGGCGCGAAACTCGGCAGGCGACAAGGGCAGAGGCGGCGGCGTATCGTGGCGGTGATGCCCGACTTCCGCGCCATCGGTCGCGCCCGTGTCTCCGCATGGCTCCAAACCTGGGGCCCGTTGTTGCCCATCCTGTCGGCGACCTTCATCGCCATGCTCGGCTTCGGCGCGATGATCCCGGTGTTGCCGCTGTTCGTGACAGAGAAGGGCATCGACGTCGCGACCCTGGGGCTCATCGTGGCCGGCTGGGCCATCGGCAAGCTCATCTTCGAGCCCATCTTCGGTTGGTGGGCCGACTCGCACTCGCGCAAGCCGCAGATGGTGCTGGCGCTCAGCCTGATGGGCCTGACCGCGCTGTTGATGCTGGCCTTCAGCTCGGCTGCGGCGCTGTTCGCGATGCGCTTCCTGGCCGGTCTTGCCTCTGGCATGTTCGGCCCGGCGGCCCGCGGCGCGCTGGTGGAAGCGACCGACAAGGGCTCGCGCGGCCAGGCCTTCGGCTACTTCGCCGCCTTCCAGATGGGTGGCTTCGTGCTGGGCCCGGCCATCGGGGCAGCCGGCTCAGCGATCTTCGGCGGCTACGCCTTCCCGTTCATCGCCCTTGGCGTCCTCGGGTTCGTCTCGTCGCTGGTGTTGTGGCGGTTCCAGCCGACCGAGCCGCATGTGGCCGGCCTGGCACATCGGACGACGCCTGATGATTCCGCGCTGGCAAGGACGGAGATCCATCCCGCTGCGGCCCTCGAGCCGCGCCTGGACGAGGAGGAAGCCGTGTCTCCTTCGCAGGCGCCACTCTCCGCGCTCTTCAATCGAGTGCTCATCTCTGCGGTCATCCTGGGCTTCGGCGCTCAGCTCACGTTCGGCGTGATCGACGTGGTGTGGTCGCTCTACCTCATCGACCTGGGTGCCAGCATCGAGTGGGTGGCGGTGACGTTCATCCTCATCGGCCTGCCTTCGATCTTCCTGGCTCCGACGGTGGGGCGCTACGTCGACCGATCTGGCCCCATCCCGTTCGTCGTCTCGGGCGCACTCGTGATGATCGGCTCCGGCCTGTTGTGGTCGATGGCCTGGGAGCCGGTGCTGCCATCACTGGTGATCCCCGTGGAGGCTGCCTTCTCCGGCGCGCTCGCGACGGCGCTATTCGCGATGGTCGCGGCCGGCTCGCCACACGGTCGAGCGTCGCTGGCGCAGGGCATCTACGGATCGGTGGGGACGATGGCGGTCATCCTCTCGTCGGTCCTGTCAGGGGCGCTCTGGGAGATGGGTCGGCCCTACCCGTTCTGGTTCTATGCCACGGGTGTGGCGATGAGCCTGGCCCTGGGCATGCTGGTGTACTCGGGTGCGCTGGGTCGGCTGTTCGGGCGCTTCGCACCGGCCGTGGAGTCGCCTGCCTGACGACCGCGGCTGAGCCGGTCTTCCGCGCGGTCGCGATACCCTCAGGCCATCGAGGTCTCGTCCAGCTCCAGGAAGCGTGGCAGCTCGACGATCTCCAGTCGGATGCGGCCGCTCACGAGTGAGTAGGCAAGGTAGGCACTGAGCCGTCGAAGCCCGGAGAATCCAGTCGGGCAGGTAACGGGCCGGCGTCAGCAGGCCGGCCGCGAACAGCGGCTCCAGCTCGAGCACGTCACCCAGGGTCATGCGTCCGGCGAAGAGGATGGGGACGAGCTCCGCACGACCGTCAGCGATGACCCTGCGCAGGAACGTCTGCACCAGCAGCAGCCCTTCGAGGTAGGCGCCATCCTTGGTGAAGACGATGCCGCCGTTGACGTCGCCTCCCCGGAACACGCGCTGCGCCGAGTTGTAGGCGTCGCTCTCGCTCTGTCCGCCCTCGAGATAGATGCGGAAGACATCGATGAAGTCAGCACCTGCCAAACCGGCTTCGACGGCCCTGGCGCGCAGTGCGATGCGCCGCAGTCGGACCAGGTCGATGGAGTAGGTGATGAGCTCGGAGAAGACGGCCAGGCCTTCCTGGGTGCGGGTCGTACGCGGCGAACCCAGTCCCAGGACCCTGAGTCGCGGCTGATGCTGACCACTGAGGCTGGTGGCGGCGTGGATGAAGGCCTCGTGGTTGAGCAGCTGCGCGAGGTCAAGCTCGGAAAAGAGGGCCCCCGCCTGGACCTTGACGCGTTTGCTGCCGGCGGCGGCCTTGGCGGACATGGTGGCGTCGACCACGACCTCGACAGGGTCGCGGGTGAAGAACGCATCGAGGCCCGCGCGCAGCATCTCGGCGAACGCCGGGGCTGGGATGTCTGGCGTGGTGCGCATCACGGCGTCCGACTGCTGCAGTTGCTCGGTCACTTCGAGCAGGGGCTCTGCGGCGTTGGCTGCGGAGATGCCCTGGCGCTCGTAGACGAAGTCGGGCCGACCGTACAGCCGGATCGAGTGCTGCGTGAACTCGGGAGTCCCGATCGATGCCACCATCCGTGCCGCGGTGAGGTAGCTCCAGGCAGTCTTGTAGAGATGGCTGCCGATGGGGTGGCTCCGGTCGCAGCGTGCCATCAGCGCCTCAAGCGCCTGGATCTCCTCGTGATGATCGGGAGCCTGCGGCTCCACCTCTGGCAGGCGGGGCGTTCCGACTCGCCAGCCGGACAGGAAACGCGCCTCGAGTTCGCGGGGCCAAGTGAGGTTGGCCAGCACGCGGATGGACTTGGAGATGCGGATGAGTTCGGCATCGAGCGTTTCGAAGCGCTGCAGCGCCTCAGGGGACGGGACCATGGCAGCACTCCATCAAGTCGGCCCCGCACACCACGCGTCCGCCGATCAGGCGCGCAGCATCGCACACCGCGCCCGAACTCATACGCCTGAGCGAATGTCCGCCAGCAGTTCCGGGACGAAGGCGATATCGGTGAAGGTGGCGGTGCAGCCGGCACCGGTGGGGGATTGCGCCAGGAAGCCGACCTCGACTGGCGCCTGCTCATCCAGGCCCAAGCTGAAGTAGCGGACCATGTGCCACTCGGTCCCGTCCGGCGAGTAGTGGAAGGCGAACGCCCGTGTCAGGCGCGAGACCCGCAGCCAAACCGGCCCGTCGACGACGACAGAGTCGCAATCGTCCAATTCGCCCCGGGTGACGACCGAGACGACCATGATCCGGCCCTGGGGCGACAGCTCCAGGCAAAGCTTGGCCCAGGTCCTTTCATCGGCGTGGACCACCAGCACAGCCGCATCAAAGGTAGCGCCGTGGGCCGCGGAGGCCCGAGCACGGAGCATCCACGTCTCATCTACCGGCATGACGAGCGCGGGAGCGTTGTGTGTCACGGTACCAGCTGGGTCGCGGAACCAGTCAGTGTTCGACCCCGCACGGAGCGTCAGCGATCCATCGTCGGCGACCCGTCCATCAGCGGCGTTGATCGATCGCAATGGTGCCGGCAGCCCCGTGACGTCGACTTGCCCTGTCATGCCTCGCGGATGGTGTTGGCGAGGCGGCCGCTGTTGGCGCTCTCAGCGAGGAAGTGGTTGTCGTGGATGTGCTGCCATTCGGGCAATAGGCCGGCCTTGCCCTCGGCCGTGGGCTCGTGGCTGTAGCCCGAGTTCTCACGCACCACCAGTGGCGTCCTTGCATCGACTGGACAACCGAAGCCGTGCAGGTGTTTGCGAGGCATCAGGAACTTGGGATCGCCCTTGACCAACCTCTTGTATGAGGTCAACTGTTTCCAGGCATCCTCTCGACCTGCAGCCAGCACGATATCGTCGGGCCAGGGATCGCCTTCCGGCATGGGCGTTCGCCCGATGACGTCGGCGCCGACGATGCCGAGGTCGGGAAAGTCGATGATCTGCGGCGCGTAGAAGAGGTCCATCTCGCCCAACACCACCTCGTAGTACTCGGTCTTGCGCCAGTGGAAGTGGGCCGAACAGAACTTGCCCGGGTGCACGACTAATGATCTTGTCGCACAGGCCGCCGAAGTCGGCGTACTCCATGGCCGCCTCCGGTAGCCCGTCGATGGCAGGCTCGTTCATCGACTCGAAGATGGCGAACACCTCATAAGGCTCGCGCGACCAGATGCCGTTGACGAAGGCCTCATATTGGTCGTCACCCAGGATGAGGCCGGTGCTGTCATTGATCATCGAGTCCTGGACCGGGTAGCCACAGGCGATAGCCAGCGCCGCCGCCTCGTTGATCCAGGCGTCGTACTCCTTGCGTGTGATGTAGTCACGCATCTCCCCACTCCCTTTCTGGTCCCCCACGATCGGTGGGCGACCGACTATGTCAGCAGGCCGCCCATGTAGCGGCGGCGCAAGGCATCGAGGCCCAGCGCGATGATGATGATCAGACCGACCGCGACGTATTGCCAGTACGCCTCGACGTTGTACATGTTGAGGGCATTGCTGATGAGCGTGAAGAAGATCGCTCCGGTGAACGTCCCCAGGAGCGTGCCACTACCACCTCGCAAGCTCGTACCGCCGACGACCGCGGCGGCGATGACCCGCAGCTCATAGCCCTGGGCCATGATGGCGTTGGCCGACGACAGATAGCCCGTCAACACCGTCGCGGCGATGCCGATGCAGATGCCCAGCAGGGCGAAGGCGAAGACTCGGACGCGGTCGACCTTGAGTCCGCCGACCCGACCGGCGACCTCGTTGCTGCCCACGGCGCGGATCTTGCGACCGTATGTCGTCCTTGTCATCACCACGTGCAGGCAGAGATAGGTCAGCAGCATGAAGAAGAAGGGGATGGGCACGCCCACGATCTTGCCGGTGCCCAACTCACGGAAGGCCTTCTCGCCGACGGCCACGACCTGGCCGCTGGTGATGATGAACGCGGCCGCTAGGTAGATGTTCATCATGCCCAGGGTGGCGATGAAGGCGGGGATCTTGAGCTTGGTCACGATGAGCCCATTGACGACGCCAAGGCTCCCGCCAAGCGCCAGCGCCACGATGAAGACGGGCACGATACCGATGTCCGGAAGCAGCAGCGCGATGACCACGCCACAGAGGCCCAGCATGCCCGCCACCGAGAGGTCGAAGGCGCCGTTGATGATGACGATGGTCATGCCCGCAGCGCCGATGCCGATGAACGAGGCCTGCAATAGCACCGAGAGGATGTTGCTCATCTGACGCGCGTTCTCGTTGGTGGCGAAGACGACGATGACCGCGACCAGCAGCAGGTACTGGATGGTGTAGCGCGCCAAGCTGCGCTTGAGCCAGCCCACGACCGAGTTCGGCGCTATGGCATCGGAGCCCGTGGCAGGCGGAGCCGCTGCGCTCACAGCCGACCCTCCGTCACCGCTCGCTTGATGACCTCGCGGCGTAGCGTGTCCAGCGCCAGCGCGATGATGAGCAGCAGACCAAGCGCGAGGTACTGGTAGAAGGGCTCGACCTTGAGGATGTTGAGGGCGCTGCTGATGACCGCGATGAGCACGGCGGCCAGCAGGCTGCCGAGCAAGTTGGCATTGCCTCCCATGAGGCTGGTGCCGCCAAGCACGACCACGGCGATGGCCTGCAACTCCAGCCCCACGCCGAGCGTGCCATCCACGATCATCAGCTGTGAGGTGAGCATCACGCCTGAGAGTGCCGCCGTGGCGCTGACGATGATGAAGACGACGATCTTCACGCGATCCACCTGCAGGCCGGTCGCCACCGCTGCCCGTTCGTTCCCGCCGATGGCGCAGATGTGCTGTCCGAACGGCGTGTGCCGCATGATGACCCACAGCGCGGCGAAGACGCCCAGAGCGATAAGCACCGGGATGGGTACCCCCAGTAGCTGACCGGAGTTGAGCTGCGCGAATCCGGGCTGATCCATGAGCAGGATCGACTGCCCATCGGTGATGAGCAGTGCCGCGCCGCGCAGCACGCTCATGCCTCCTAGCGTAGCCACGAACGCTGGCACGCCGAGGCGGGTGATGACGAGGCCATTGGTCAGGCCCACTCCCGCACCGAGCAACAGCGTGGCCCCCACGGCGAGCGGGATGCCGACGCTTCCGAGCAGCATGGCTACGACACAGGCCGTGAGCGCCTGCAGCGAGCCGATCGACAGGTCCAGCGACCCCATCGCGAGCGCCAACGTCATGCCCAGGGCGGGCACCGCGATGATGGCCGCAGTGATCAACAGGCTGCGGACATTCCCCGGCTGCAGGAAGTTCGGGGCGACGCTTGAGACCAGGGCCACGACCAGCATGATCATGACGAGCACGCCCAGGCTCTCGAAAAGCTGGAAGAAGCGCAGCGCGAAGGTCAGGCTGCTGCTGCGCTCGCTGCTGCCTCGGGCGCTCACGGTCACGTCAGACCCCCAACGTGACATGGGCCACGGCGCAGGCGAGGATGTTGTCTTCGTTCAGACTGGGGCCTTCCAGCTCACCGCTGATCCGCCCAGCACTGAGCACCAGGCAGCGATCACTTACCTGGTCCAGCTCGGGGACATCGGACGAGCTGACGATCACGGCGTGGCCGTCCTTCGCCAGCTGGCGGATCAGTTCGTGGATCTCCACCTTGGTGCCGACGTCCACACCGCGGGTCGGTTCGTTGAGGAGCAGGATGCGGGCGTCGCTCACCAAGGCGCGGCCGAGCATCACCTTCTGCTGGTTGCCGCCAGACAGTGTCGAGATCAGCTGTCTTGGTGAGTGGGCGCGCACCGTGAATAGCTCTTGGATCCGCCGCCAGGCGTTCCTCTCGGCGGGCTTGTCGATGAGCGCACGCTGCAGCGTCGACTCGCCGGCGCGCGCTCGAGTGACGACCAGGTTTTCCTCCACGTCCAGGTCGGGGAAGATGCCCTCCGTCTTGCGATCCTCGGGCAGCATGAAGATGCCTTCTCGCAGGGCTGCGGAGGGGTCTTTGAGCGCGATGTCGCGGCCATCCAGTTCCACCCTGCCGCCGGTGCGGTGGACGATACCGAAGAGCGAGCGCATGAGCTCGGAGCGACCGGAGCCCACCAACCCGGCCACGCCCAAGACCTCGCCGTAGTGCACGTCGAAGCTGAGCGGGCCCAGTCCGCCGCTCGCCGTCAGCTCCCTGACCGACAGCGCGGGTCTCGCCTCGGCGGCGGCCCGCCTGTGGACCTCGTGGTCTTCCAGCTCCCGGCCCAGCATCATGGTGATGACGCTACGCTCGCTGAGGTCAGCGATAGGCTTGGTATCGACACGGCGCCCGTCGCGCAGCACGGTGACGCGGTCGGCGATGCGGAAGATCTCCGAGAGCCGATGCGAGACATAGAGGACAGCCACACCGCGTTGGCGCAGGTCGGAGATCGATCTCGAAGAGGCGATCGACCTCGGCGCTGTTGAGGGCAGCCGTGGGCTCGTCCATGATCATCACGCTGAAGTCCTGCGAGAGCGCCTTGGCCACCTCGACCAGCTGCTTGTCGGCGACGCTCAGGTACTCCACGCGCAGCTTGGGCTTGGTGTCAAGACCCAGCCCTGAGAGGATCTGCGCGGCTTGGCGGTTCACCAGCGGCCAGTCGACCAGGCCCCCGTAGCGCCGCGGTTCACGACCCAGGAAGATGTTGGTCGCGATCGACAGCTGGGGGATGAGGTTGAACTCCTGGTTGATGACGCTGATGCCGGCTCGCTGCGACTGCAGTGGGTCGTCGAACGTCACGGACTCACCCTTGACGCTGATGGTGCCGGCGGTGGGTCGGTGCTGGCCGCCAAGAACCTTGATCAACGTCGACTTGCCGGCGCCGTTCTCGCCCACCAGCGCGTGCACCTCACCCGGCAGCAGCTCCAGATCGACATCGTCGAGCGCGAGGACACCTGGAAATCGCTTGGTGATGTGCTGGGCTACGAGGATGGGTTCGGCCACGGGTCCGTCCGACTGCTCGATATGGGTGCCGAGCCGGGTCCGAGGACGTCCGCGGAACGCGGACGCGGAGGAGGTGGACCCGGCTCGGCGGCTGGCCCCGGACGATGCCCGGGGCCAGCCTGGTTACTGCCTATTCGGCAGACATGTACTGCGCGACACTGTCGGCGGTCACGACCTCGACCGGGAAGTAGATCGACCGTGTCTCCGGGTCGGAGTACTCGATCGACCCACCGTCGAGCAACGTCATGGCTGCCTCCACCGCGGCCTTGCCCTGACCGTAGGGGTCCTGGCGGACCGTCGCCGCCATCTCGCCTGCGGCGATCAGCTCGAGTGCCGGGGCATCGCCATTGAAGCCGACGAGGAGCACGTCCTCGACACCGCTCAGGCCGGCCTGCTTCAGCGCCTGGTTGGCACCGATGGCCTCGGGATCGTTGGTGGCGTAGATGCCGACCAGTTCGGGGTTCGTCACGAGCGTGTCGCGGGTGACCTCGAAGCCGCCCTCGACGGTGTCGTTGCCGTTGAGTTCAGCCACGAGGGTGAAGTCCTCGTGGTTGGCCATCTCGTCACGGAAGCCGGCCGCTCGGACCTCGCCCACCGCAGAACCGGGGTGCAGCAGGATGGACAGGACTTCCTTCTGGCCCTCGACATCAGCGAGCTGTTCGACCATGTACTTGGCGGCCAGGACGCCACCTTCGTAGTTGTCCGACAGTACGAAGGCGTCGTAGTCGCCCTCGGCGCCGACGTCACCGATGATCACGGGGATCTTGGCTTCATGGGCGGCGTCGATCGACGCCGGCAAGGCGGCCGGCTGAACCGGCGAGACCACCAGCGCGCTGATGCCCTGGTTGATCAAGTCGAGGCTGCCGCTGACCTGTGTCTCCTGGCTGCTCTTCTGGTCGCTGAGCACGAACTCAGCACCGGCGGCCTCAGCGGCCTCCTGTACGCCTCGTGCGTACTCTTGCCAATACGGCTGCTGCATGTCGTAGACGGAGTAGCCGACCTTCAGTGGGTCCTTCTTCTCGAAGGCCATCTGGTCCTGTGCCACGACAGCGGTGGCACTCAGGACGAGACAGGCCGCTGCGGCGACGGTGATCGAGCGGATAGCGGTTCGCATGTTCAACCCTCCTTTGTCGCTGGTGACACGGACTCTCCGCGTCTCGACCAGCGGATTCGATGACAGGCTCTCGGGAGTCAACTGGTACTTGGCGACACCTCCTTCTGCTCTTCAAGCTCGTGGTTTGGCGGGGCGGCCGTCGACTCGCGGATCACGAGCTGGGGTTCGAAGACGACCCTGGGCTCTGCCGGCTCGACGCCCTGGAGCAGGTCAAGCAGGATCTTGGTCGCGAGAGTGGCCACGTCGGTGAGGCTCTGTCGAACGGTGGTCAAGGGCGGTGTCTGGTAAGGGGCCAACTCGATGTTGTCGACCCCGACGATCGAGACGTCGAGTGGGACGCGCAATCCGGCCTCGACCGCAGCACGCATGGCACCGATGGCTAGGCGGTCGTTGGAGGCGAAGACCGCGGTCGGGGCCGGATCGCGAGACAGCAAGTCGCGCATCGCGGCGTGGCCCGACTCACAACTCCAGGCGGCATCTCCCACGGCGTGGGGTAGCGGGTCCAGCCCATGTGCGCGGATGACGGCGTCGAAGCTCTCCAGACGTTCGATCGACAAGCGCAGATCGAGCGGTCCGCAGATGTGTGCGAGGCGTCGGTGGCCAAGGCTCAGCAGATGCTCCGCCACCAGCGCGCCAGTACGCTGGTTGTCGAGGGTGACCGACGGGCCGTCATAGTGGTCGGGGATGCGGTCGATGGCGACCACAGGGATGCCGGCATCCTGGAGCGTGCGCAAGCCGTGCAACGTGTCGGTGGTGGTCACGAAGAGCATGCCGTCTACCCAGCGCTGCGCTGCGATGTGTAGGTACGTGCGCTCACGCTCGGGGTCGCTGTGCGTGTTGTAGAGGATGACGTTGTAGCCCGCCCCGTGAGCGTGATCCTCGACGGCATCCGCCATGCGCGCGAAGAACGGGTTGGTGATGTCCGCCACCATCAGCCCGATGGTCCTAGTCGAACCGGTGCGCAGGCTGCGAGCGGCAGCCAGCGGCCGATAGCCCAGCTCGTCGATGGCGGCCAGGATGCGGTCGCGCGTGCCAGGGGAGACGACAGCCTTGTCGTTGACCACGACCGACACCGTCTGCACGGACACACCAGACAGGCGTGCCACATCCCTCATGGTGGGTCGCTGGGCTCGTTGGATTCCCCGGTGCCATGGGTGTGCCTCCCTGCACTCCATCAGCCTCATCTGAACGTTCACAGGAACGTTCAGATGAACGTTCAGATTGTCGCCTGCGTGTCAAGCCTCGTCAAATCACCATCGGACGCGGACAGGCGACTCACAACGGGCGAGGCTCAGGTTCCGGCGCCTGGTTCTCCCGGGTCTCCCGGGTCTACCGCGCTGGCAGTCGGTCGGCGAGGACCTCGGCGAGGTGGCGGGCGCGACGGCCGGAGACCGCCTCGATCTGGGTGCGGCAGCTGAAGCCGTCGGCCAGCAGGGGCGCGTCGGGGTCGGCCTGAAGGGCCGGGATGAGCTCCAACTCGGCGACGCGCTGTGCGATGTCCTCGTGGCCGGCTTCAGCACCGAAGTTGCCGGCCAAGCCGCAGCAGCCCTGCAGCTCCACTCCCACAGCGATGCCGTTGCGCTCGCAGACGCGGCGATCGGCCTCTAGCCCCAGCACCGCCTGTTGGTGGCAGTGCGGCTGTGCGATGGCCGCGGCTGACCCCGGCTCGGTCGCCGGCGGGGCCACGTACTCGACGCGATCGAGCAGCTCCGCCAGCGTCGTGATGCGGTTCGCCAGGGCGTGCGCACGGGGTTCATTGGGTAGCAGCTCGGGCAGGTCGGACCTCAGCATCGTGGCGCAGGAGGGTTCCAGCACCAACACCGGCTCGTCGCCAGCCAGCTCCGGTGCGCGCAATGACCGCCGCAACACGCGCCTGGCTATGTCCAGCTGGCCGGTGGTGTGCCAGGTCAGCCCGCAGCAGACCGAACGGCTGGGCACGATGACCTCGAAACCGGCGGCCTCGACGACCCGGACCGCAGCATGCGCCACCCCTGGTGTGAGATGGTCGTTGAAGGTGTCCGGCCACAGCACGATGCGTCCGAGCGTAGTGGCACCGGGCGCTCGAGGGCGATGCTCACGCCTGAAGGTACGCGGCGCGATGGGTGGGATGCCGCGACCGGCGGCGATGCCGGCGGCGCGTGTGAAGAGGCGGCCGGTCAGCCGCGAACGTGTCAGGGCGTTGACCAGCCAGGGGACGCGCGAGGTGAGCTTGAGCCACAGCGGCAGCCAGCCCAATGAGTAGTGGGACAGCGGACGGAGGCGACGCCGGTAGTGGTGGTCAAGGAACTCGGCCTTGTAGGTGGCCATGTCCACGCCCGTCGGACACTCCGAGACGCAGCCACGGCAGGCCAGGCAGAGGTCCAGCGCGTCGCGGACGGCATGCGAACCCCAGCCCTCGTCAGCCAGGCTTCCGGCCGCCATCTCCTGGAGCAGCCGTGCCCGGCCGCGGGTGGAGTGCTGCTCGTCGCGCGTGGCGCGGAAGCTGGGACACATGAGCGCGGATCCCTGGGTGGACACGCAACGGCCGACACCGATGCAGCGATCCACGGCCGTGCGAAGATCGCCGCCGTCCTCGCTGAAGGCCTGCCTGGGCCTGAGATCCAGCAGCGTCGGTGCGGTGGCCCGCAGATCGTCGGTGATCGGTGGCGGGTCCACGATGACCGATGGGTTGAGCGTCCTCAGAGGATCCCAGAGCCGACGAAAGTCGCTGAAGGCCGTGATCATGGCAGGGTTGAACTGGCGCCCCAGGAGCGCACCCCGTGAGCGACCGTCGCCGTGCTCTCCCGACAGCGTGCCTCCGTGGCGGACCACGAGGTCGGCCGCATCGGTCATGAAGCGCTCGAAGCGGCCCGGACCATCCGGGCCGTCAAGGCCGAAGCCGACGCGCAGGTGGAGGCAGCCTTCACCGTAGTGGCCATACGAGATGGCCGGCATGTGATGCTGATCGAGCAAGGCGCGCAGCTCGACCAGATAGGCACCCAGGCGCTCGGGCGGGACGGCCGAGTCCTCGAAGCCGGGCCAGGCGCGCGTGCCGTCTGCCAGTCGGGCCGTGTGGCCGGCGCCATCCTCACGGATCTTCCACAGCGCGGCTTGAACGCCTGCGTCCTCGATGAGGCGCACCTCCGGGGAGGCGAGGGTGCGTCCGACGGCATCGGCAAGTCGCTCGGCATGCGCACGCGCTGCCGCCGCATCCTCGCCGCGAGCCTCGACCATGAGCCAGGCGCCGCCCGCGGGCAGGCCCACGTCCGCTACCTTCGTGTGTGCCAGCGCCAGCAGCTCGGCCGACAGCGACTCAAGGGTGTACGGCCCTGCCTTGAGCAAGTCGGGAACGCGGCCGGCGCCTTCGATGTCATCGGCGAACCCGAGCACCACCAGCGAGCGCGTCGGGAGCGGGCGAACCAGGCGTACCACGGCTCGGGCGACGACGACGCACGTCCCCTCGGTCCCGACCAGGGCCTTGGGCAGGTCCGACCCGCCGTCCGATACGAGCCAGTCGAGTGCGTAGCCTGAGACACGGCGTGGCCAAGGCGGCAGTTCGCTGCGGATGAGCTCGGCATTGGCCGAACCGAAGTCGGTCAGATCCGACGCCAGCAGACCATCGAGCATGGGCCAGTCCAGATCCACGGACCGCTCGGGCGCGCCTGGGCTGCTCAGTCGGACACGCGAGCCATCCGAGCGGATGACATCCAGGCCCAGCACGTTCTGCGCCGTGGTGCCCCACCTGACCGAGTGGGATCCGCAGGCGTTGTTGGCGATCATGCCGCCGAGCGTGCAGCGGCTGTGCGTGGAAGGGTCGGGACCCACCCGCAGCCCGTGGACGGCGGCCGCGACGTTGAGGTCATCCAGCACGACGCCCGGTTCCACCACCGCATAGCTTTCGTCGGCGTTCAACTCGACGATGCGATCGAGCAGGCGTGTGGTCACGATGACGCCGTGACCCAGGGCGTTGCCGGCGATGCTGGTGCCGGCGCCACGCATCGTCATCGGTGTGCCCGACTGTCCGCAGAGGCGCACGATCGTGGCCAGCTCGTCCACCGTGGCCGGTTCCGCCACTAGCGTCGGCAGCGCTCGATAGAGGGACGCATCCGAGGTGTACAGGGCGCGGGCGCCGAGATCGGCGTGCAGGCGTTCACCCAGAACCTTGCGCAGCTGCGACTGCAGCGGCCCGATGTCGAGGCTGGGAGCGGCCATCACACCTGCTTCGCTACGACGGTCGGGTCCACGTTCCCGAGCCTACCATCGCACCTTGGCAGGCGGCTACTCCTCGTCGTCCGGCACCAGCAGCGGTAGCCCGAAGCCGAAATCGCTGCCATCGTCGTGCCGAGTCGCCCACATGCGTCCACCCAGCGACTCGATGATGCGACTTGCCACCGAGAGCCCCAGTCCGGCTCCCGGCGCACCCTTGCCACCGGAGGCTCGGTAGAACGGCTCGAAGACCCGTGCCAACTCCTCATCGCTAAGCCCGGGCCCAGCGTCGAGGACGTGCAATTGCGCCTCGCTGTGGTCAGCTTCGATGACCAGTCGGATGTCCTGTCCGGGGGTCGAGTACTTGGCGGCGTTCACCAGCAGGTTGGTGATCACCCGGTCCAGCAGGCCGGGATTGGCGTCGACGATCACGCCGGTGGGAACGTCGAGGGCGTAGTGCCGCCCGTGGTCGCGTGCCTGTTGCCGTTCGACCGATCCGGTGGCTACCCGACTCAGCATGGACGGCTCACGCACGACCTCCTCATCCCGGTCGAGGCGTGCCAGCAGGAGCATCGACTCGATCAGCTCATTGAGCTCGTGCGCGCTCTCGGCGATGTCCCCCGCGATGGCCCGGGCTCGCTCGAGATCGATGCTGTCCCTGGCCAGGACCTGGCTCATGCCCAGGATCACGGTCATCGGCGTGCGCAACTCGTGCGAGACCAGGCCGAGGAATTCCTCCTTCACGGCCAACGCGGTCTTCATCCGCGAATTCGGCCAGCTTCCGCGATTCCACGTCATTGACGATGGCGATGAAGTACGCCGGCGCATCGTCATCATCGCGCCCCAGCGAGACGGTCAACTCGACCCAGGTCGACCGCCCATCCTTGCGCACATATCGTTTCTCAAGCGTGTACGTGCTGGTCCTCCCGCTGAGCAGGGCGGCGACCTGGGCCAGGTCCTCCTCGAGGTCGTCAGGATGGGTGATGTCCTGGAATGACCGTTCCAGCAACTCCGCCTCGCCGTAGCCGGTGATCTCGCAGAGGCGTCGGTTCACCCGCAGCCAGCGCCCATCTTCAGCCACGTGCGCGACACCCACCGCGGCGTTCTCGAAGGTGTTCCGGAAGCGCAGCTCACTGGACGCCAACGCGCGCGCGGCCGCACGGCTGGCAGAGACGTCGCGGATCTCGATGATGGTGGCGTCAGGCCGCCCCGCCCGCAGCAGGGGACTGGCGGCATACACCACCGGGAACGAGCTTCCGTCCTTGCGAAAGAACACGTCCTCCTGCTCCCGGACGACGGCTCGCCGGATCCTGGCCTTCTCGATGGGGCAATCGACGATCGGATAGGGCCGACCATCCGGATGATGGTGATGGAGGAGGTCGTGGACCGGTCGCGATCGGATCTCCTCGCCCTCGAATCCGGTCATCTCCAGGCAGGCCACGTTGGCGTATTGCACATAGCCGCGGTGGTCCATCAGCACCAGCGCCTGGGTCGAGTTGTCCGAGATGGTCTGGGCCAGGACCTCGCCCTCGCGCTTGGCCGCCTCCGCACGCAGCCGTTCGACCGCATCCCAGGTGTGGTCGGCGACCTCGCGCGCCAGCGAGATCTCGGCGGGTGTCCAGTGCCGGGCGGACTTGCTGTGGATGTACATGCCGGCGCTGCGTCGGCCGGCGCGCATGATGGGGATGCTGATGGCGGCGCCGACGCCGACCACCTCCAAACCGACTCCGGCCGCCAACGGGCTGCTGGACACGTCGTCGATCACTACCGACCGTCCCTGGCGTACGAGATCGCGATAGTCATCGTTCGTCGCGTCGGCCGGCCAGACCCGTAAGAGCGGCTCGACATCGGGCACTGCCCAGCCTGCCAGGAGCTCGATCTGCGCGCCCTTCACGTCCAGGAAGCCGACTCTTTCCACCGCCAGGTGCCGCGCCAGCGCTTCGGAGGTGGCCCGCACCACCGCATCCGGGTCCTCTTCCTCACGATGCGCCTGCAGGATCTCCACCAGCAGGCGTTGGCGAGCGTCGCTCTGGCGAAGCCGCGCTTCCGCACGTGCTCGCAGGATGAACTGCCCCAGCTCCTGACCCAGGCCCGTGAGCGTCTCGAGCAGGCGCGCATCGGACGCGACGTGGCGGGTGGTGAAGGCTTCGATCACGCCGACCGACACCGATCCGACCGCGAGCGGGATGGCGATACCACTGGCGAGGCCGTCGGCGTGCGCGGCGGGTAGCCGCTCGAAGCGGGGCTCATCGGCCACCGATTCGACCCACTCGGCCCGGCGTTCCTGCCACACCCGACCCGGCAGCCACTTCCCAAGCTCGAATCGAGCCACACTGACCTGCTCCAGGAAGAGCTCGAATCGTCCTTCGAGGTCCGGTCGCACGTGGGTGTACGCACAGCTCAGCGCGTCCAGTTCGCTACCCGGTAGCCAGAGCAGTGCGAGGTCCATGTCCGTGCCGGAGGCGATCGGCGCCGAGCACCTCGGGGAATGCCTCGTCGAGGGTGTCCGCCCGAGCGATGACGCGCGACACGGCTTCAGCCAGTGACAGGCGCTGCTCGGTAGCTTTGCGCTCGGTGATATCGACCGCGATGCCCTCACCCCGGATGGCGCCGTCATCCGCGTCCCGCCCGATGGCACCCGAGATCTGGAGCCAGCATCTGCCGCCATCGGACTGCCGGATGCTGAGGTCCAGCGAGACGGAACCGTCCGCACCCAGGGCCTCCTTGACGACCGCTCGCAGGCGAGCACGATCGCCTGCGTCCAGCAAGCCGAAGAGCTCCCTGGTACCGACCGCACCCAGGGCCGTACCGGTCCCGACCATCCGCTGCATCTGCGCCGACAGGTGGACGACATCGGACGCACCGTCGATGTGCCAGAGGCCAACGCCGGCCGCCTCCAACGCCGCACGGAGTCGCGCCCCGGAGCCCGCAGGCCACGGGCTAGACGTCCCGGCCGGCGATGGCCCCCCAGCCGTGGTCATGCCGGCTGCAGAAGAGCGGTCACGAGCGGACCTGTCGCCACGAAGACTCCATCGACTCCCTGCTGGACCCCTGGGCTGCGGATCGGGAACCGACAGTATCTACCGACGCAGAGACGCGTGCCACTCAGGTCCCCGGTCGGGATCGCCTCGTCTCAGTCCGGATCCTCCGCGGTCGTGCCGGCTATATCCGGTGGGGGAGGCTCGACGTCGGGTACGTCGCCCATGAGCCGTCCGACGAGGCGCAGCAGCACCAGCAGGATGACGGTGCCGCCGATGGAGAGGACATAGATGCCGAATCCGAAGCCCATGCCTACGGCGGCCGAACCCCAGACACCGGCCGCGGTGGTGAGGCCGATGACGTTGCCGCGGTTGTGCAGGATCGTCCCTGCACCCAAGAACCCCACGCCGGTGACGACCTGGGCCGCGATGCGCGCCCCGGCGTCGGTCTGTCCGAAGGTCATCAGGCCGATGAGCGAGAACATGGCCGATCCCAGGGCCACGATCGAGAAGGTCCGTACTCCGGCCGGCTTGTCGCGTGCCTCCCGGTCGATCCCCACCAGCGCGCCGGCTGCGGCCGCCAGGACCAGGCGCAGGAGTGCCTCCGGCTCGCTGATCATCATGAGGGCTCGGGCGTCCTGGCCAGGCGCGCCGCGCCATCGTCGTCGGCTTCACCATCGTCATCGTCTCCTGCCATGTCGATGGTGTCCATCGCCACGGCGTTCTTGCGCGCCTGTGCATTCTCCAGGATCGCGGCGCCAGCAGCAGCGACCGGGATGGCCAGCAGCGCTCCGATGATGCCGGCCACAGCACTCCCCACGAGCAGGCTGACGATGACCACGAACGGCGGCAACCCCACCGCGTTCTTCATCACGATGGGTACCAGCACATTGCCTTCCACCATCTGGATGACCACGTAGACACCCACCACCACGAGCGCCAACTCCGGTCCACCCAGGACCAGGGCGGAGATGACGGCCGGGATGGCACCGATGGCGGGACCAACGATGGGGATGATCTCGGTCAAGCCGGCGAAGACGCCCAGGAGCAGTGCATTGGGTAGGCCCAGCACCAGGTAGGCGATGGTGTTGGCGACACCGATCAGCGTCATCATCGCCAACTGTCCACGGAACCAGTAGCCGACGCGGTGCTCTACCTCGTTCCAGGCAACACGTACGTCGCCCCGCTGCGGGAGGGGGATCATGGCCAAGGCGAAGCGCTGGATCGTCTCGCGGCTGATGAGCCAGAAGAAGATCATCGTCAGCACGCTGAGCACCGCCAGCGCGGCATCGGCCGCGGTCAAGCCGAACTCCACGATGGTGTCTGGGTCGGGACTGGTCACCCCGCTGCGCATGAGGCTGGAGTCGAACGTGTTGATGAGGCGCCCGATGGTGGTGCCGACGACCGCCGGCTGCAGCTGTTCCGACCAGTTGCGCGCTTCGGTGATCAACTCGGGCAGGCGCTTCGAGAACATGTTCATCTCGGTCACGGCGGCCGGGACCAACAGCACCACCAGCAGGGTGGCGACGATGATGAGCAGTACGTAGATCGACGCGATGGCCTTCACACGCGACAGCCCCAGGCGGTTGCGCGCGACGTTCACGACCGGGTCCAGCGCGGATGCCAGTAGCACCGCGAACGCCACCAGCACGATGACGTCGACGGCCGCCTGTGCCACGAGCGCGAGGATGACGACTGCGAACAGGCCGATGCCCAGTCCGAACCCGCGCACCGACCAGAGCCAGAGCTGACTCCGTTCAGCCATCCGAGTCGGTCGCCCGCTGCGCCAGGGGCTCGCCAGCGGCAGCATCCGCTGGCTCCTCAGCGGTGGCTACCCGGCCTTGGCCGAACTCGCGCTCGATGGCCGCGTTCAACTCGCCTCCGAGCAACAGGATGACCGCGGTCAGATAGAACCAAAGCAGCAGGATGATGATGCCGCCGAGTGCGCCGTAGGTGTTGTCGTAGGAGGCGAAGTTGCCGACATAGAAGGAGAACAGGACCGTGGCCAGGATCCAACCGGGTACGAACACCACCACCCCCGGCAGCACCGACCTCCAGCCCGGGTGCCGGGCCGGCGCTGCCCAGTAGAGGAAGGCCGAGGCGACACCGAGGGCCAGGATGGCCAGGGGGTAGGGCGCGACCTCGAAGAACCAGGCTGCGGCTTCACCGAGACCGAGCGAGCTCGCGATGCCCGCGGCGGCTACCTGGCCGCTGACCATCACGATGAACGACACCACCACCGCCGTGCCCAGGATGAGGGTCAAGGCCAGGGCGATGAGCATCTGACGTATGAACGGCCGGGCCTCGTGCACGTCATAGGCGCGGTTGAGGCCCTTCATGAGTGCCTTCATGCCCGAAGACGCCGCATAGATGGTCAGCAGCAAGCCCAGCGAGAGCAGCGCACCATCCTGATTACCCAGGACCTGCTCCAGCTGGGGGCGAATGGTGGCGGCGGCCTCTGGCGGCAGTGAGGAGCCGGCTGCGTCCAGGAGCTGGCTGGTGGGATCCCGTACCCCCAGGCTCTGTGCTGCGAAACCGGAGATGGCGGCGATCATGATGGCCAGCGGGAAGATCGACAGCAGCCAGCGATAGGCCAACTCGGCAGACAATCCCAGGACATCATCGCCGAGGAACTCACGCACCAGGGACACCACGACACGCCGAAGCCGGCCGATGGGACCGGCTTCGATGGCATCAGCCAGATGACCCCTCACGCTTGAGAGCACGGTCATGGCACCCACCCGGTCCTGCTGGCATCGGCGCCGGCCAAGCCGGCCAGCCCCGCGATGATCGCGAGAACCAGGAACCATCCTGCCAAGCCCAACAATGGTTGCCTCCTCAAGTGCATCGGGACGTTGCCCGATCTGGATGACCGCCACGAGCTCGCGGTGTGAATGGGCGAGCCCGAGACGGTCACACCACAACGCTAGAGGGCCGGCCGTCACGTCTGCGCATCGGAGCCACCCCGGCGCATTTCGGATGCATTGCGCCTGCCGAGTGAAAGCCTGTGCCGACCGCGGTGGCTGAGACGCGGATGTAAGGCGATGCCAGGCGCCGGTTGCTGTGGACGTAGTGAGTTGGGGTGGACAATTCAGGGGGCGCCATTCGTCCTCGATCACTTCCACAGGAGTCCACAGGAGGAGCCATGAGCTTCGCGCAGCTGACCCCCGAGCATCCACACGATGACCCCGCGAGCGAGACCTCCGCGGTGGGTAAGGACGACGTGCCTGCCGATGAGTCGAAGCGCGCCGAGGCCAAGCGCCTGGAGTCGCTGGAACTGGAGCGGGCGGCGGACGAGGGCATGGCGCCGCCATCGACAGACGCGGAGGAGGCCGATGCCCGAATGGACTGACAAGGACGAGCACCAGTACGAGCACGTCAAGCAGAGCAACAAGGAGCGCGGCCGTTCCGAGGAGCGTGCTGAGGAGATCGCCGCCCGTACCGTGAACAAACAGCGGCGCAAGGAAGGTCGGACACCGCGGCGCCGGACCTCCGGAACGGGCAACCCCAACACGCGATTGGAGACGCGCACGCGCGATGAGCTCTACAACCGTGCCAAAGAGCTCGATATCAGCGGGCGCAGCAGTATGGACAAGGCCGAGCTGATCGAGGCCATCAGGGAGGAATCATGATGGGACGAGTACCTGCCATCCACGCGAGCCCCAGGGCGCCGCGCGAACGGCCATGGGATTGGTCTGACAGTGACGCCTTCGATACCATCCTCGATCATGCCGGTTGGGGCGGTGCGGTCACGGCGCACGCCTGGTTCGACCCTGACGAGGATCCTGGCCATGACCCGCCCCGGGAGAAGGGCGCTTACAAGCTCCCGCACCACGAGGTCGTCGACGGTCGCCTCCGTGTCGTTTGGCGCGGGGTCGTGGCGGCACTGAGCGTGGTCAACGGTGGCCGCGGCGGCGTCGGCATCCCCGAGGCGGACAAGCGTCGGGCCTACGACCACCTCGCCGCCCATTACCGCCAGTTCGGCGAGGAGCCGCCCGCCTACGGCGGAGAGTGAGGAGTCCAGGGATGAACGTCACACCGATCGCGGAGCAGCCACAGCGGGTCTTCGTCGTGATCATGGAGGAAGGCGAGGAAGTCGCCGCCGGGCTGGACGCCTTCGCGCGGCGGATGGACATCGACGCCGCCAGCTTCACCGCCGTCGGGGGCGTGCGCGCGGCGACGCTGGGCTTCTTCGACCTCGAGATCCACGACTATCGTCCCATCAAGGTCGAAGAGCAATCAGAGGTCGTCTCCTTCCTCGGTGACATCACCCGAGCCCATGACGACGAATCGAAGCCCAAGGTGCATGCGCACCTGGTGGTGGCCGGCTCACATGGGCGAACCACCGGTGGTCACCTCCTGGAAGCCTGGGTGCGGCCGACGTTCGAGCTGGTGGTCACCGAGTCCCCCGCGCACCTCCGCCGTACCTATGAACCTGACCGAGGTCTTTCGCTCATCGACCTTGAGCGGAGCAGCGCCGCCGGGCCCACCATCAGCATCGACCTCGACGCAGCGTAGTGGCGTGCTCGTCGTTCCAGACCGGGGCTGATGATGTCATGATGCCCGATCACTTGATGCTATGATGCGCGGGTGAGGACGACGATCACACTCGACCCCGATACGGATGCAGCCGTCCGGAGGCTGATGCGCGAGCGAAGGCTCAGCTTCAAGCAGGCTGTGAACGAATCCATCCGGGCCGGCCTCCGGCCGCTCCCGGCTACGTCACCCTTCCGGACGCTGACTTTCCCGATGGGGGAGGTGGCCGTGTCGCTGGACAAGGCCCTCCGCCTGGCTGCGGACCTGGAGGATGAGGAGATCGTGCGGAAGCTGGCACTGCGGAAGTAGCGCATGTTCATCGTCGATGCCAACGTGCTGCTGTATGCGGTGAACGAGGACTCGGTCCACCACCGTGCCGCAAGGGACTGGCTCGATGGCGCGCTCACACGCACCACCGCGGTCGGGTTCAGTTGGACGGTGGTCCTGGCGTTCCTGCGGATCGAGCACGCATCGCGGGCTATTCGAGCGACCGCTCACGCCGGAGGAGGCGGTCGCCAGCGTGCGAACGTGGTTGTCACAGCCGTCGGCCACGTTGGTCGAACCGAGTGCCCGTCACTTCGATGTGCTGGCCGGCCTGCTCGTGTCGACAGGTACAGCCGGGAACCTGGTCGGCGACGCCCACCTTGCCGGCCTTGCCATGGAGTACGCCGCGGAACTCATATCCTTCGACGCGGACTTCGGCCAATTCCCAGGACTGACCTGGCGTATGCCGAAGGTCTAGCCCTGCTCGCCCGGGAGCCACGCCAGCGACTCGGCGATGGACAACCAGCGATCATCCGGCACTGGGTCGCCGACGCAGAAGAGTCCCAGCCAGGTATCGCCGTCCGAGAACGAGTAGCGGATGGCGCGGGTGCCGTCGTCCCACGAGAGGTCGGCGAAACCGGTGCGACCCGCAGGCAGGTCCAGGTAGCTCGACTCATCGACGCTGATGGCGGCGTTGTCCGCAGCGTTGGCCAGGTACTGGTCGTGGAACTCGTCGACAGAACCCCAGCCGGCGTCAGGGGCCAGCGTCGAGTAGTCGCTCAAGGTGCAGATGGCGGTGTCGCTGGCGGCATACAACAGGCCCAGCCTGGTCGAACTGCCTCGGACCGTCCAGGCTCCAGGGAACTGCAACGTCACGCCCTGCGCCGGTAGCTGGATCTGGCTGTCGAAACCGGAGTCGGTGATGCTGAGCGCCGGTCCCAGCTCCATCGTCTGCGCGATGGACAGCCAGCGACCCTCGGGCAGCGTGTCTGCGCGGCACCACAACTCGTGCATGTAGCCACTGTCGGGCAGGATGTAGACTGTCCACGAACCGCCTTCGTCGGCGCTGAAGTCGACTCGCTCGGCGGGTCCTGCGGGCAGATCGACTGCCTGGCGGCCGAGCAGCTGGAAGCCTGAGCCTGGAGCCAGGCCGACCACGAAGTCGTCTACGTCCGACTTCGGGTCGCTGAATGCCGACCGCCGGGTGGACAGCTCGCAACGCTCATCGGCCAACAGGTCGTTGATCTCCCGGCGCGCCACATCCTCGGCCGGCGATTCGGCACGCCAGCCGGCAGGGAACCGAGCCCCCACCACGATATCGGGATCGTCGGGTGACACGACGACCACGCTCGGCCCGGCGACGTCGGTGGCGGTGACCGGTCCGCCAAAGCCGACGACCACCAGCCCCGCGACCAGGCACAACGCGATGTGCTCCCGCGGTCGTGTCCTCATCGGACGATCAGACCGGGCCGTCCAGGACCACGCCGGCGGCCGTCACGTCCTCGGCGAAGCGGGCCTGCGACTCCGTCGTGGGTTCCCGCTTGGTGGGGAAGCAGATCGATCCGGTCGACCCCGATCTCGCTGAAGGCGCCGACCAGGTCGACGCGCTTCTGACCAGCTTCGGTGAAGTCCTCATCGAGCGTATAGACCGAGAACCGCAGCGATGCCGGATCACGACCGACTGCCTCGCACATGGCCCGCACCTCGGTCATGCGACGGGCGACCTCGTCCGGTGGCAGGAAGACCAGGTTGAGCTCATCGGCGAACTTCACGGCCAGCCCGGCGGTCCGCTTCTGGCCGTTGCCGCCGACGATCAGGGGGATGTGCTCCTGGATGCCGCGTGGCTCGTTGATGGCATCTCGCACGTGGACGCGCTGCCCCTCGTAGCTGGCATGGCCGGGTGCCAGCATGCGGGTGATGACCTCCAGATGCTCTTCGAACGTGCTGATGCGCTCACCGATGGGCGGGAAGCCGTACCCGTAGGCCAGCCATTCGTCCTTCTTCCAGCCGGCGCCGATGCCGACCTCGAAGCGTCCGCCGCTGATGACGTCGATGGTCGAGGCCAGCTTCGCCGTCAGAGCAGGGTTGCGGAACGCGGTGCAGATGACCATGTGGCCAAGGCGCACCCTGTCCGTGACCATGGCCAATGCCGACAGCACGGAGAACAATTCGAGCGTCATCTCATCGGTGGGCTCGGGAACCGTGTGGAAGTGGTCGAAGGCCCACAGCGACTCGAAGCCGAGGTCTTCTGCCTGCACCGCCAGTTCGACCGTGCGCGCCCAGGCTTCGCCCGGATTCCAACCGTCGTATTCGCCCTTCCATCCCTGTGGTGCCAGTAGTCCGACCTTCATGGAGTCCTTTCCGCTCGTCAGAGCGTGTGTGCGTCGTTCAGAGTGCCTTGGCCGGGGATTCCACCGGCTTTGGCTCGTCTGCTGCTTCGATGACTTCATCATTGCGCAGTGGTTGATCCTTGAGGGCCAGCGTCACGACCACCAGTGCGATGATCGTGGCCGCCAGGCCGAACCAGAAGGTGTCGGCGATGGCCAGCGAGAACGCCTGGTAGATGCCGGCCACGACCTGGTCCACGATGCCCTGGAGCGGCGGCACCTGTGCCAGCTGCTCAGGCAGGCTCAGGCCGCCGACCTGCGTCAGGTCGTTGCCACTGCTGGCGAACTGGCTGACCATGCCCGCCTGCTCGGCGGAGACACCGGCGTCGATCAACGACGGCTGTAGTCGCGAGCTGAACGACTCGGCGAAAAGGGTGCCCACGACGGCCAGGCCCACCGAACCGCCGATCTGACGGAAGAAGGTGAGGTTGCCGGTCGCCACACCCAGACGGCTGAACGGCACCGACGACTGGATGACGATGGTGAACACCGACAGCGTCGGGCCGACGCCCAGGCCGGCCAGGAGCATCCACAGCCACAGCATGGTGAGGTCGGTGGTGGCATTGAGGAACGTGAAGAGCAGGATGCCGACCGTCATCAGCGCCAGCGAGGCGGAGACGATCCACTTGTAACGACCTGACTTGCTCACCAGGATGCCGGCCACGATCGAGCTGAGGATGACGCCCACCAGCAGCGGCAGGATCTCCAGGCCGGACTGCGTTGGGCTGACGCCCCTCACGAACTGGAACCAGCGCGGCAGGAAGATGACCAGACCGAAGAAGCCGATGGAGGCCAGGAAGGTGGCCAGGATGGTGACCGCGTAGTTGCGGATCTTGAACAGGTCCAGGGGCACGATCGGCTCAGCCGCGCGCGACTCGATGAACAGGAAGACCGGCGTCACCAGCGCTGCGATGAGGAGGAAGCCGCCCACCTCGAAGGTGGCCCAATCGGCGCTTTGCTTGTTGGTCAGGCCCAGCAGCAGGAATACCACTCCGACCGCGAAGACGAAGGCTCCGGCATAGTCGAGCTTGCGCGTGGCTGGCTCACCGTGGACCGAGGGCAGGTAGCGGTAGACGATGTACAGGGCCACCGCGCCGATGGGCAGGTTGACGAAGAAGATCCAATGCCAACTGAGGTTGTCGGTCAACCAGCCGCCCAGGAGGGGTCCGAGGATGGACGCGACCCCGAAGACCGCGCCGAAGAGGCCTTGGTAGCGGCCGCGTTCGCGCGGCGTGAAGAGGTCGCCGATGACGGCCAGCGAGACCGGGAAGATGGCGCCGGCGCCGACGCCCTGGATGCCGCGGAAGATGATGAGGCTCTCCATCGACCATGAAAGGCCGGAGAGGGCGGAGCCGATGAGGAAGACGGTGACGCCGAAGAGCAGCATGAGGCGGCGACCGAAGATGTCCGACAGCTTGCCGTAGAAGACACCGGTGATGGTGGCGGTCAACAGGTAGCTGGTGATGACCCAGGTGTAGAGCTCATTGGTGCCGCCGAGTTGACCGACGATGCGCGGCAGGGCCACGCCCACGATGGTCTGGTCGAGGGCGGATAGGAAGATGACCAGCAGGACCGCGAAGAGGATCTCCATCTTGCGGCGCTGTGGCAGTGCGAGCGCGGGATCGAGCTCGGACAGGCTTGGCACGTGCGGGGTGGTCATGGCTGGCGGTCCTGGTCCTCACTCTGTGTGGTGCTGGTCCCCGATCCTGTCAGGGGGGCGGTCTGTCCTGGTCCCTGGTCGGTCGCTGCGCGAGAGATGGCTTGCATCGCCTTGAGGCAGAGTCGTTGTTCGTCCGCCCCGAGCTTGCCAAGGATGCGCCGCAGCTCATCTCGACGAACGGTCTCCAGTTCGGCCAGGCAGTCGTGCCCATGCGTGGTGGCATGGACGACGACGACGCGCCGATCATCCTTGTCGCGCACTCGCCGCACCAGCTTGCGCTCTTCCATGCGGTCGATGATGCCGGTCAGGTTGGGCAGCGCGACGTCTCCGAGCGCGGCCAGCTGGCTCATGGGCTGCGGCCCGTGGACCTCCAACAGCATCAGGAGATGCAGGTTCAGCTTGCTGATGGAGCGGTCTTGCCAGACCTTGGCGATGACGTGCCGTTGCGCGTTGAGCAGCGGCTGCGCCTCGTCGATGATCTGCTCCACAAGGTCATGCGCGACCATGTCGAGACCAGTCCTGGGGGATAGTTATGGTCACAAACGTGATTATGCTCAAGATGTGCAATCCGTCAAGTGCACCTTTGATGGTTGCCATGGGACTGCAACGCACGCCGCCGCCGGCTTGATCCTTTCGCCAGCGCTGGATTCCTAGGTTCGTGATGTGCCGGCCGTATCGATGGCCGGGGAACGTCGCATCGGAGGAGGACCACCATGGGCAACGTCGCACGTATCACCGAGATCACGGCCCGCTCCAGCAAGGGTTGGGAGGACGCTGTTCGTGTCGGGCTGGAGCGTGCCGGGGAGACCTTGCGCAACGTCGAGAGCGCCTGGATCAAGGAACAGAAGGTGGAGTTCAGGGACGGCAAGATCGCCAGCTATCACGTCGACATGCTCGTCACATTCGTGCTCGACGGCGATTCACCCGACCCTGACGCCGATTGACCCTGCGTCGCTCTGGCTCGCCCCGCGCTGGCGCCGCGCTACCAGCGCTGGTGCACCAGCGGCTTGGCGTGGCGTTCGTAGAGTTCCTGGATGCTCGCCATGGTGGTGGCATCGAGTGGGGCCAGGTCGGCCGCGGCGGCATTGGCGGTCGCCTGTTCGGGCGACTTGGCACCGGGGATGGCGGCCGTCACGCCCTCGTGCATGAGGATCCAGCGTAACGCCAACTGCGCCGTGGTCGCACCATCCGGCACCAGCTCGCGAACCGCCGCCACGAACTCGAGGCCGGTGTCGTAGTC
This sequence comes from uncultured Chloroflexia bacterium, assembly GCA_963778955.1. Lineage (GTDB taxonomy): Bacteria > Chloroflexota > Limnocylindria > Limnocylindrales > CSP1-4 > JAFMJV01. The sequence continues at coordinate 368,098 of CAVZWI010000001.1, read as the reverse complement.
GAGCCCCGCGAAGGTCTCGCCCACGTCGAACGCGGCGCCGTGGCGGTTGTAGTTACGGTGGTCGTTCTCGGCGAACGTGGAGGCCTGATCGTATTTGCCGGTCAGCAGACCGGAGGCCAGTGGCACGCGCGCCAGCACGCCCACGCCGTTCGCCAGCGCCATGGCCAGGAAGTGGTCGGCGGGCCGCTGGCGGACCATGTTGAAGATGATCTGGACGCTGGCAATGCCCGGATACTCGATGGCCTTGATGGCTTCTTCCACCTTCTCGACGCTGACGCCGTAGTGGGCGATGGCGCCGCCGGCCACGAGGTCGTCGCAGGCGGCGAACAGTTCGGGGTGGTAGTAGACATCGGTGGGTGGGCAGTGCAACTGCACCAGGTCGAGCGTCTCCATGCCCAGGTTCTCGCGACTGCGGTCGGTCCAGGCGACGAACGCCTCAGGCGTGTAGTTCTCCAGCTTCTGCTCCACGCGTCGACCCATCTTGGTGGCCACGAAGATGCGCTCACCGCCACGATCGGCCAGGAAGCGACGGACCAGCCGCTCACTGCGGCCGTCGCCGTAGACGTCAGCCGTGTCGATGAAGTTGATGCCCACATCGGCGGCGGCATGCAGGGCCGCGAGACTGTCGCGGTCGTCGACGGTCCCCCAGTCGGCCCCGATGGCCCAGGCGCCGAAGCTGACTGCGCTGATGTCATAGCCGGTCTTGCCAAGTCGTCGGTATTGCATGGAGCCAGCGTAGCGCGGACAGGTTCGGGCCGCCGCTCGGCGGATCGATCGAAGTGGACTGACAATGAAGCTCAGTCACAAGGCCGTTCTCGCCGGTTCGGCCGTACAAGATGCAAAGGAGATCGGGTATGCACACGCGACGATCGATCGCGGCCACCCTGGGCCTCGCGCTCTTGCTGAGCGCAGCGCCGGGTATGGTGTCAGCGCAGGATGGAATCTGGCCCGTACGCGGCCGAAGGGGTCCAGTGGTCGCTCGACACGCTCTCCAGTGAGGCCGTCCCCGCCGATATCGAGGTCACGCTGTTCATGAACGGCGGCGACGTGTTCGGCTTGGCCGGCTGCAACTCCTATTTCGGCAGCTACCAGATCGCCGCCCAGAGCCTGACCTTCCCCGACCCGTTCGGTACGACCCAGATGTCCTGCCAGGGGCCGGCACAGGACATCGAGAGCGCCTACCTGCCCCTGCTGCAGACGACGGCGGGTTGGTCGGTCGACCAGGGCGTACTCAGCCTCACCGATGCCGCCGGCGCCGTCACGCTCACCTACAGCGAACCGCCAGTGACGATCACGGCCACGGACATCGATGCGCTGGCCTCGGAACTGACGAGCTTGCAGGCGCAGATCGACCTGGCCAAGGAGGAGATCACGACGCTCTCGGCGAGTTTCGACTCGGTCAATGTGACCAGGCTCCGCAACCGGATCGGCGCTAACGAGGAGGCCATCACCCGCATCGATGCCACCATCGAGCGACTCCGGACCCGCATCCGGGCCAACGAGCAGGCTGTCACCAGGATCGATGAGACCATCGGCCGGCTGCGCGAGCGCATCCGGGCACTCGAGGAGAGCGACGCCAGCCAGGACCAGCGCATCGCCAACCAGGGCCAGCGATCTCCGCCCTGGAGGACGCGATCGTCGTACCGACGCCGGCTTCGGAGTAGGCAGCTCCCACAGGCGACCTGGATGCCGCCGTCGGACCTACCGGCGGCGGCTTCTTCACCTCAGCTTCACTGGTCCTGGCACCGCGGCTGTAACGCCCCCGAGATGTCTCCACGCTGTCCGGGCATGACCACGATGCGGTGCGGGCGATACGGTTCAGGGGCGGCGGCATCCCCCGCACGATGACGAAGCAGGAGACAGCAACACATGGGCGATCGAGTGGACGAAGTCAAGGGCGGCCTCAAGAAGGGCGTCGGTGACCTCACCGGCAACGAAGACATGCAGCGCGAAGGCGCCGCCGAACAGGAGGCGGCCAAGGCGAAGCGCGAGACCGAAGGCGCGGTCGACAAGGGCGTGGGCAAGGTCCAGGAGGCTTGGGGTGACGCGACCGACGACCCCGAGACCGAGGCCAAGGGCCAGGCGCGACAGGTCGAGGGTGACGCCAAGCGCGCCGGCTGATTCGAATAGTCACTCTCCCTCGTCGGCCGCGTGCGCCCTCCCACCGCGCGCGGTCGATGGCCCCGGCTGGTGACTCCAGCCGGGGCCTTTCCATGCCCTGGGCCCGATCTAGCTGGCGGCGAAGACCGTGGACCAGTCACCCGCCACGGACACCACCGTCCAGCCACGGCGCGCCGCCATGGCGGTGATGGGTTCGGCTGCCTTGAAGGTGGCGGCGACGCCCTCGTAGGCGTACTCGCGCTCGGCATCATCATGGCTCAGCAGCAAGGCGAGCGACGGGCCGTCGAAGGCGAGGGCGTAATCGAGCATGTCGGCATCGCCCGCGGAGTTGCCGGCGGCGAGGATCGGCCGCCGACCCAGCAGACGCTGGATGTTGGCGATCTTGGCCGCTCCTTCGTTCGCATCACCGAAGATCTCACGTGTGCGCAGGAGCCGCGGCATGCCTCCAGCGTGGTCCAGCTCGTAGCCCACCTGTGAGCCAACCACGCCCTCCGGCGAGACACCGTAGAAGGCGAGGCTGATGGCACGCACGAACTCCGTGCCGCTGCCGGTCACGAGATACACCGAGAAGTCGCGCGCACGCAACTCACCGATGAGTTCCAGCATGGGCCGGTAGCGCATCTGTGAGAGGGGCACAGAACGATCCGGTTGGCGGTGATCGCGGAAGAACGCGCGCACGCGCGCGTCGAACGCCTCCGGCGTCATGCCGGCGTGAAGCTCGGCCAGTGCCAGCACCACGTTGACCGGTCCTAGCCGACCGATGGCCACGCCGTCTTCGTCCAGGACCGCGCGATATTCGGGTCGATCCGCGAGCTCAGGACGCTCCGCCACCGAAGCACGAAGCTCCCGCAGGTAGAACTCCAGCTGGACGTAGCGTGGCTTCTCGCACCAGAGCGTGCCGTCGTTGTCGAAGACCGCCACCCGCTGCTCGACCGGGATCATCTCCGCAGCGTCAAGGAAACTCTCGATGGCATCGCGCGTGGCGCCCACTCGCCATGATGGCAATCTGGTCGGGTCCATGTGTCGTTCTTCCTCGAGGGCTCACGAATCCCGTCAAGCGTAGCCGGCCTGTACTCTCTCGCGCATGGACCCCAGCCGTGCCTTCGCTCGCAGCGACGTCGTGACGGGCTCGCCGCGGCTCGCCGAGGGGGGAGCTGATGGCACCGGCACGCAACGCCCGCTGCCGTTGCTCCCCGATCCGTTCCCGACGGGCGCGCCACCTGCCTATCACGTGCTCACCAAGCCCACGGGTGCGATCTGCAACCTCGATTGCACCTACTGCTTCTTCCTGTCCAAGGAGGCGCTCTACCCAGGCAGCAAGTTCCGCATGTCTGACGAGACCCACGAGCAGTACATCCGTCAGCTGCTCGAATCGCATCGGAGCGAGCGCGTCACGATCGCGTGGCAGGGTGGCGAACCGACGCTCATGGGGCTCGACTTCTACCGCGACACCCTGGCCCTGGTCGAACGGTACCGGCGCCCCGGACAGATCATCGAGCACACACTGCAGACCAACGGCACCAAGCTCGACGAGGAATGGGCGGCCTTCTTCGCTGAACACGGCTTCCTCCTGGGCCTCTCCATGGACGGTCCTGCGGACATCCACGACGCCCAGCGTGTCGACAAGGGCGGCGCCGGCACTCACGCCAAGGTGATGCGTGCGGCGCGTCTGTTGAAGGCCGCCGGTGCGGAGTTCAACATCCTGTGCACCGTCCACCGGCTCAACGGCGATCGGGGCAAGGAGGTCTACCGCTTCTTCCGCGATGAGGTGGGGGCGACCTTCATGCAGTTCATCCCCATCATCGAGCGTGCCACACCCGAGTTGCTGGAGGTCGCTGAAGCGGGCTGGGGCGACCGGGTCAAGGGTCGGCCGCTCTACACGCAATCGGGCTCGCTCGTCACCAGCCGTTCCATCGGCCCCCAGCAGTACGGCGAGTTCCTCATCGACATCTTCGAGGAGTGGGTCCGGCGTGATGTGGGCAGCGTCTACGTGCAGATGTTCGACGTGACCCTGGCCAACTTCGTGGGCGCTCCGCCGAGCCTGTGCATCCATTCGGAGACGTGCGGGCGTGGCCCGGCGCTGGAGCACAATGGTGACCTCTACACCTGTGATCACTTCGTGGAGCCACGCTTCAAGCTGGGCAACATCCGCCAGACCCACATGTTGGAGCTGGTGGCCTCGCCGCAGATGCAGCAGTTCGGGCTGGACAAGCGCGACCAGCTACCCCGCTTCTGCCGCGAGTGTGACGTCCGTTTCGTCTGCCACGGCGGCTGCCCCAAGGACCGCTTCCGTGATGACCCCTATGGCGAGCCGGGACTCAACTACCTCTGTCCCGGCTTCAAGCGCTTCTTCGGCCACGTGACCGCGCCGATGCGGGCCATGGAGGCGTTGCTGAAGGCGGGACGGCCGGCGGCCGAGATCATGTATGGCTACGCCGCCCAGGATGCGGCACGCGGTCGCAACGAAGACTGCTCGTGTGGCTCCGGTCGCAAGTTCAAGCGCTGCCACGGCGACCGGCCACTGCCCTCGAAGGCCGCCATCGATGCCGCCGTAGCGCGGGTGATGGCCAGCTAGGCCAACAGTCGCCCTCGAAGCGCGCGCCGATCCTAGTGCAGGCCGCCGTCGTTCGCCGCTTGCAGTCTCTCCATGACCGCGTCCAGGTTGAACGCCGCCGGCTTCTGCCGCGGCGGGAAGTCGCGGAACGACTGGGCCTGCTCGGCCGCCAGCGCCTGCATCGGGTAGATGACGAAGGCGTGTTCCAGCAGCCAATCCCAGTAGCTGTTGGCGTTCTCGTCGGCGCGTTCGAAGGGGTCGCGCCGCAGGTTGAAGAGCTTGGGTAGCCGCAGCGCCACGAACGGCTCCGCCCACAGCTGCAAGCGCTTGGCGCGCTGCTCGTAGAAGACCGCCTTCCAGTCGCCATAGCGGATGGCGACCACCAGCCCATCGTCATTGGTGTAGAAGAACCACTGGCGCGGGCTGTCGTCGGTCTCACCCGTCAGGTAGCGCAGGGCATCGTAGCCGTCGATCTTCACCCTGAAGGACTTCTCGCCAGCCTGGTGTCCGGCCTGGAGCTTCCCGACGATGTCCGGCTCGCCGGCGGCAGCCAGTAGGGTCGGCAGCCACTCCTGGTGACTCATGATGCCGTTGAGCGTCTTGCCCGCCTCGAACTTGCCTGGCCAGCGCGCGAAGCTGGGCACGCGATAGGCACCCTCCCAGTTGGAGTTCTTCTCACTGCGCCAGGGCGTGATGGCGGCGTCGGGCCAGGTGTTGAAGTGGGGCCCGTTGTCGGTGCTGTAGAGGACGATGGTGTCCTCGGCGATGCCCAGCTCGTCGAGCAGATCGAGCATCTGGCCGACGCTGCGGTCATGCAGCACCATGGCGTCGTTGTAGAAGCCCTGGCCGCTGATGCCCTGGGCTTCGTCAGGGATGCGTGTCCACATGTGCATGTGGGTCGCGTTCCACCACACGAAGAAGGGCTTGTCCTGCGCGTGCGCCTCGCGGATGAAGCCCTGGGCCCGCTCGGTGACGTCGTCGTCGATGGTCTCCATGCGCTTCTTGGACAGTGGACCGGTGTCCTCGACACGCCCATCGGCATAGGAGTGGATGACGCCACGCGGGCCGAAACGTTCAAGGAAGGCCGGGTCCTTGGGGTAGTCGGGATGTTCCGGCTCATCCTCGGCATTGAGGTGGTAGAGGTTGCCGTAGAACTCGTCGAAGCCGTGGTTCGTGGGCAGATGCTCGTCGCGATCGCCGAGGTGGTTCTTGCCGAACTGCCCCGTGGCATAGCCGAGCGGCTTGAGGAGTTCGGCGATGGTCGGGTCTTCCGGCGCCAATCCCACCTGCGCGCCCGGGATGCCGACCTTGGTCAGGCCCGTCCGGATGGGGTTCTGGCCGGTGATGAAGGCAGCTCGGCCAGCGGTGCATGACTGCTGTGCGTAGTAGTCGGTGAAGTCGATGCCTTCGCGGGCGATGCGGTCGATGTTGGGCGTCCGGTAGCCCATGGCGCCGCGGTTGTTGTGGCTGATGTTGTACCAGCCGATGTCGTCTCCCCAGAGGACCAGGATGTTGGGCTTGCCGCCGGGCATAGGTGCTCCTTTGCATGGACGAGATCCACACCGAAGGGGCGGCGCGTCTCCCGACATCGACCATGGTAGTGGGGCCGCTACCCCGGGGAAACCCGAGCGTGCGCGCCACCGGGCGCGGAGTCATTGCCGCCAGACGCTGAGCAGTCACCTCACGGCCGTGCGTGGTTGCCGTCGGACGGCCGAACTCGTCAGGCGGGCCACCCAAGTCGCAGACTCTGTTCGCCGGGCGGCTGCTATCGTCAGTTCGGTTCGCCCGACGCCCAACGACCGCGACATGGGGGTCGATTGGTCACGACAGGTCGCCTCAGTCCTTTGGGACCGGGGCGTCTGCCCGCAGCAAGCCCTCTGACTTGAGAATCCGCCACAAGGATGGCGAGATCGGCATCGCCGCCCAGGCGGCATTCTGGACGGCCTCGTCACGGGAACGACTGCCTGGGACGACGGTCGCCACAGCCGGATGCGCCAGCACGAACTGAAGAGCCGCGGCTGCGATGGGGACGTCGTGCGACTGGCACACGGCCTCGATGCGGCGAACACGGGCGAGGATGTCAGCCGGAGGCGGCAGGTAGTTGTAATGTCCCTCCGGATCCGCACCGTTCACGAGGATCCCGGAGTTGAAGGGTGCCGCCACCAACACCGAGACTTCCGATCCGACGACACGCGACATGAACCCGTCTAGCGCATCCTGCTCCAGTAGCGTGTAGCGGCCGGCCAGCATGAAGCAATCGAATGAGCCGATATCCATGAGGCGTGAGCACGTTTCTGCCTGATTCACGCCGACCCCGAACGCCGCGATGATGCCTTGGTCCTTGAGCCGCTCCAGAGCCGGCAGGGCCCCCATCTCCACGCTCCGCAGCGTTTCCTCGTAGCGTGCCCCTTGGCTCCACTCGTCGCAATCGTGGATGAGTAGGATGTCGATGCGGTTCATGCCCAGGCGTTGGAGCGAATCCTCGAAGGACCGCATCGTGGCGTCATAGCTGAAGTCGAACGTCGGCTGGAACGGAAGCTCGCCGGTGAAGATGCCGCCCTCTCTTGGCGTAGGTCGTGGTGGTGGCGTTCGTCCGTGTGGCACGAGGAGACGGCCGACCTTCGTGGAGAGCACGAAGCTCTCGCGTGGCATGGCGCGCAGCACGTCACCCATGCGTCGCTCGGACAAGCCATGCCCGTACATCGGCGCGGTGTCGTAGTAGGCGACCCCGGTCTCCTGCGCGGCACGGACCGCGTCGCGTGCCTCAGCCTCATCGATCTCCGCGTACAGATTTCCGAGGGCGTTCCCGCCGAAGCCCACCACGGTCACCTCAAGCGAGGTCGCCCCGATGTTTCGCCGCTCCATGGCGCCCCTCTACCCGCGTCGGACCCATAGACGAGTCACCAGCACGTGTAGCCTCCGTCGACGACGAGGTTGCTGCCGGTGCAGTACGAGGCGGCATCCGAGGCTAGGAACCACACAACGTTGGCGACTTCAGTCGGCGTGCCCATCCGTTTCATGGGGGTCATGTCCAGCCACGTCTCACCCCAACCGGGCGTGCCCATGCCCTTGTTGGTCATCTCGGTGCCGATATAGCCGGGTGAGACGCTATTGACCCGTACGCCGGCCTCTGCCCATTCGCACGCAAGGGATCGAGTCAGGTGGATGACACCGGCCTTGGAGGCGTTGTAGTCAGCCTGTGGCTGGGGACGGTTAACGATGAGGCCCGACATCGATGCGATGTTGACGATCGAGCCGCCGCTGCGCTCGACCATGTGCGCGCCAACGGCGCGGCTGCACCACGCAACGCCATTGAGGTTGACATCGATGGCGCGCAGCCACGTCTCAGGCGTGTCCTCCAGGAATGGCCTGTTCGCCGCCCCCAACGCGGCGTTGTTGACCAGGATGTCGATGCGGCCGAACGCGCCGATGGCTGAGTCGGTCATCCTGTCGACCGACCCGGGATCCGAGACGTCCACCTCAAGGGCGAGGGCGTCTCGTCCCGCAGCCGCGAGTTCGCCGGCGGCATCGGCGGCAGACTGCTGGTCGATCTCCGCGATGACGACACGGGCGCCAGCTGCAGCCAGGACGCGGCTGATCTCCCGACCGATGCCGCGGCCGGCTCCGGTGATGACCGCCACACGGTCGGTCAGGTCGAACGGATGAGCCATCGGGTCTCTCCTCCTACGGTGTCGGGCAAGCGATCATGCCTTGGCACATCGCCTGCTGTGGGTTTGCGGCATCTTCACTATGGGATCACCACGACCTTGCCGGCCGTGCGCCCCTCGTCGAAGAGGCGATAGGCCTCGCCAGTTTCTTCGAGGCTGAAGCGGTCGGTGACGATGCGGTCGGGGTGCAGCTGCTTGCGAGCCAGAAACTCGAGCAGATCCTCCATCTCGCCCAAGCCCGTGACCCACGACCCATGAAGCGCGAGTTGATGATGGATGAGCGTCGGGCTCGGGGCGAACGTGACCTCGCCTCCCTCGCCGACGAACACGATGCGACCCCATCGTCGGGTGGAGGCCAAGCACAGTTGCCGCGCGCTTGCGGCCGCCGAGCAGTCGATGGCGACCTCGACGCCCGTGCCTCGCGTATATGTCCGTACGCCTCGTTCGGCCTCCTCGGGGTCGAAGACGGCTGCAGCTCCCAGCTCGCTGGCGAATGCCCGCCGCTCCGGCCGGATGTCGACACCGATGACCTCTGCACCGGAGGCGATGGACAGCATCAGTGTGGCTAGTCCGACCGGCCCCAAGCCCGTCACGAGGACCCGATCCCGGCCGGATACGTCTGCCCGCAGGATCCCTGCCAGGCAGTTCCGAAGCCGCATGCCACCAAAGCGCCATCTTCGTATGTGAGCGGCTCCGGGAGGGGCAGGAGCGTTCGTTCCTCCGCCAGCATCAGATCTGCATGCCCGCCGTCGCGCTGCCAACCGTAAGCCGCGCGCTGGGGCGACGAGCAGCTGATCATGAAGCCGCCACGGCAATCTCGACACAGGCCACACCCGGCGATGTGATAAATGGCCACCCGATCGCCAGGCTGGACAGACGTCACTCCGGGGCCCACCGACTCGACCTGGCCACAGGGCTCGTGACCACCGATCGTGCCATCGATATACCCCTCCGGCCCCTTGCCGAGGTGTTCACGATAGATGGCCCGCACGTCGCTTCCACAGATCGAGGAGGCCTTGATGCGAACGACCACCTGACCGGGGCCGGCGACGGGATCGGGGAATTCTCGTAGCTCGACCCGTGAGTCCCCCGGTAGCAGCACACCCCGCATCAGCTCAGTCCTCCTTCTGAACGATGAGTACATATCGGCCGTGGCTTGATCGGCTGACCGCCATAGGGGCGCATCGCTCCCTCCTCATATGCCTGGGGTATGTCAGAACGTGATCATCACCTTGATGGCGTGATCCTTGCGTTCGATGGCCGTCTGGAATGCAGCGACCGCATCGTGGATGGGGAAGCGATCGGTGATGACCTGCTCGACGGGGTACTCTCCAGAGGCCACGAGAGCCACCGCTGCTGGATACGTGTTGGCGTACCGGAAGACGCCGTGGATGGAGAGTTCCTTGTCCACGATCTTGAGCATGTGGTAGGTCACGCTGTCGTCAGCGGGCAATCCCACCACGGCGATGGCGCCACCCTTGCGCACCAGGTCTGGTGCGTCCTCGATGACCGAGCGAACACCCGAAGTGTCGAAGACTGCGTCGGCTCCATACCCACCGGTGCGCTCCATCACGACTCGCTGGAGGTCCTGTTCGCGGACGTCGACAGCCAGCGCGCCGAGCCGACGCGCCACCTCCAGACGTGCCGGGTAGACGTCGCTCACGATGATCTCGCCGACGCCGCGCTGGCGTGCGGCCGCGACCGCGGTCAGGCCGATCGGCCCGGCGCCCAGGATCACGATGTGATCCCCGGACTGCACGCGAGTCAGGTCGCAGCAATGGATGCCCACCGAGATCGGTTCGCAGAGCGCACCAAGCTCATAGTCAGCTGATCCTGGCAACGGATGCGCGAAGTCCGCACGGATCACGGCGTACTCGGACATCGCACCCTGGACCGGCGGCGTCGCGTAGAAGGACACGTCGGGACAGAGGTTGTAGCGGCCAGCCTTGCACATCCGACAGCGGCCACAGGTGACCCCCGGTTCCACCGCGACTCGTGTACCGACGGCCAGACTGGACACTGCGGGTCCGACTGCGACCACATCGCCGGCCAACTCGTGGCCGACGATCATCGGCTCCTCCACGACGTACTTGCCGATGCGTCCGTGGACGAAGTAGTGGACATCTGACGCACAGATCCCACAGGCCCTGACGCGGACCAAAACGTCCTCGGGGCCCAATCGGGGGACCGACACTTCCTCGACGCGCAGGTCGCCAGCCCCGTGGAGTACGGCTGCGGTCATCGTCTGCGGGATGGTCATGTCGCCTTCCCTGGAAACTCGAGTCGTGGCATCTCGCCCTCCTACTTCACAGCACCCATAGACAGTCCACGCACGAGCTGACGCTGCAGTACCCAGCCCACGATGATCACGGGCAACATGGCCATCGTTCCGGCCGCCGCGAGCTTGGCCCAGAAGAGGCCCTGCGAAGTCACGAAGCCGATCATGAACATCGGCACCGTGGCGCCCCGCGTCGCCATCAGGCTCACGGCCAGGAAGAACTCGTTCCAGGCGAAGATGGCGATGATGAAGACGGTGGCCGTCAGGCCGGGGATGATCATCGGCAGCGAGATCGTGAACAGCTCCTGCCGGGTGCTAGCCCCGTCGACGCGACTTGCGTCCAGGACGTCGTGCGGGATCTCGTCGAAGAACGAGCGCAGCATCCACACGGCGATGGGCAGGTTCATCGCTGCGTACATGATGACCAGCGTCGCCGGCTGGTCGATCATGTTGTGCCCGTCGATCACCACCATCTTGGCGATGTAGTAGACGGCGATGATGACGCCCACGGCGGGCAGGAACTTGGTCGAGAGGAAGAAAAAGAGCGTGTCGCGCCCATGCCCGTAGCGGCGCCACACCAAACCGAAGGCCAGCGGCAGTGCCAGGGCGATCACCAAGAGGGTGGACACCGAAACCACCACGAGGGAGTTCTGGAAGAAGGGCCAGAAGCCCCGATCGAGGACCACCTCGTAGTTCTCGAAGGTGGGTACGAAGGTCAGGGGCGGGTCGCTGTTCACCCAGGGGATAAGCGTCGGTGGCAGGTTCAGCGCTGCCGACTCCTTCTTGAAGCCGGTCACGAAGATGTACAGCACCGGGAAGAAGAACACCAGGCCGACGACCCAGGCGATGATGGCGCGTAGCGGCGAGACCCGCTCGATGAGGCGCGTCTGTTGTGGCTTGCGCCGGAACAGCGTGGTCATTTCTCGGTCCCTTCCATGAGGCGGCCCATGAGGCGGATGAGTACCGTCGCGAAGATGAACGTGATGGCAACGAGCACAACACCCATGGTTGCCGCCCGTCCCACGTCATAGCTGAAGAAGACCGTGCGGTAGATGAGGTAGGGCAGGTTCATCGTCTGGTCACCGGGACCGCCCTGCGTGGTCATCGCGATGCTATCGAACTCGGCCAGGATGTAGATGACGCCGAAGAGCAGGCTCAGCTGCATGAACGGCTTGAGATGCGGCAGCACGATGAAGCGGAACTCCTGCCACTGCGATGCACCATCGACGCGTCCGGCCTCGCGCACTTCGTCGCTCAGCGCTTGCATCCCGGCGAGCAAGATCAGCATCATGAACGGCGCCCAGCGCCAGACCACGATGACGATGATGGCTTCCATCGGATACTCGGCGAACCAGTCGATGCGCGGGCCGCCGAGCGACGTGATGGCCCAGTCGACCACGCCGAAGACCGGGTTGAACATCATGTTCTTCCAGCCCAGCGCGCCGACCACCGGCATGACTAGGAAGGGTGTGATGAGCAGGGTCCGGACGATGCCTCGTCCGGGGAAGCGGTGATTCACCAGCTCGGCCAGGAAGAGACCCACCAGCAGCGAGATAGTGACCGCGAAGAAGGTCAGAAAGACGGTGTTGTAGAGCGCACTGACGAATTCGTTCGTCCGGAACAGATCCAGGTAGTTCTGGACCCCGTTGAAACGGCTGTTCTCGGGACGCAGCAGGTTCCACTTCTGGAGGCTGATCCAGATCGTGACCCAGAACGGGATCTGCGTCACGAGGATGGCGTAGATGATGGCCGGGGCGACGAGGTAGTTCTTGCCCAGCCAGTGTCTCGACCGCTTGACTGCCGAACCTTCGACGATCTCGTCAGCCGGCACCATCCTGGGTGGCTTCTCGCGGTACCCCACGAACGCGCCAGCCACGCCGGCGAAGCCACCCATGAGTGCGAACCAGAACGGCCATGCCAGGACCGCCGTAAGATCGATGGGCTTGTCGAAGCGGGCCTGGAGGTCGAACAGGATCTCGATGAGGAGGATGAGTGCGGCCAGCGACGCTCCACCAGCCACGACCGAGAGGAGCTGGAACCGAGGCCGCTGGATCGAGAAGACGATGCCGGCGCAGAACGTCACCACGCCCGCGATCAGGATGGCTGTCTTGTTAGCCTCGACGGGGACGTCCGCCAGGTCACCCAGGAGGTCGACCCACGGGAACATGCTCCCGATAGCGATGAGCAGCCCGCCCGCGATCATGATGAGACTGCCCAGAGAGACGCCCGGCGCGCGGACGTCCACGGACGATGTCTGGGCCTGCATCCGTTGCGCCTCCCTAGTGGTCAGACCGCGCGAGCAGTTGGAAATGGGGTGGCGGCTGCCGATCCAAGCCGGCAGCCGCCACGCTCATCAGACGAGACGATCCGCGAAGGCTACTTGTAGCCTCCGGTCACAGCCACGTCCTCTGCGTACTGCTGGCACTTCGCGATGGCTTCGTCGGCCGTCTGCTGGTCAGCGATGGCGCCTGCGAACTCCTGCGTACAGCGGGTACCAAGATCCTGGAACTCGGGGATCTGCACGAACTGGATGCCCGTGTACGGCGTGTCGTCGTAGACGGTGGCATGCAGCGGGTCGACGGTGTTGAGCGACTCCAGGACGACGGGGTTGAACTTGGCACCGAACTCGGCGTAGCCCGGGTTGTCATAGAGCGACTTGCGCGAGCCGGATGGGATGCCACCCCACGAGCCGCTGGCGTCGTGCACGAGCTGCGGATAGTCCTTGCTCGTGGCCCACTCCATGAACTTGTAGGCAGCGTCCTTGTTCTGTGAGACCGACTCGAGCGCGAACGCCCAGGCCCACAGCCAGCCGCTGTTGTCCTTCACCTCGGTCGGAGCGAACGCGACCGCGATGTTATCGGCGTAGGGGTTGTTGGCGGGGTCAAAGATGAAGTCTGCGGGCGACGTGGCGTCGTACCACATGGCGACCTTGCCCTGGACCCACAGCGTCTCGCACTCGGTGAAGCCGGAGGAGACGGCACCTGGCTCACCAGAGTTCTTCACCAGATCGATGTAGAACTTGATGGCATCACTCGTCTCGGGCGAGGTGATCTGGGCGTTCCAGTCCGCGTCGTACCAGCGGCCGCCGAACGTGTTGATGACCGTTCCCAACGGGGCACCCATCTCGCCCCAACCGGGCAGACCACGCAGGCAGATGCCGTACTGCTCGTTAGCGGGATCGTTGAGCGCCTGCGCGAACGAGGCGACCTCATCCCACGTGGGGTGCTCGGGCATCGTCAGCCCGGCCGCCTCGAAGAGGTCGGTGCGGTAGAAGAGCGCGGAGCTCTCACCGTAGAACGGCGCCGCATAGAGCTGGCCGTCGTAGCTGAGGCCGTCGCGGATCGACTGGAAGAAGTCGGCGCTGTCGTACTCAGGATTGGCATCCAGCGTCGAGCCGACCTCGTCGATCCAGCCGGCCTTGGCCCACAGCGGGACCTCGTACATGCCGACGGTGACCAGATCGAACGTCCCGGCACCGGTCGACACGTCGGTGGTGACCTTGGCCCGGATCTCATTCTCCGGGAGGATGAGCAGGTTGACCTTGATGTTGGGATAGCGGGCGTAGAAGTCCGGCAGCAGGTTCTGCAGCTCCGTCATCTGGGGGTTGCCGACCATGCCGACCGTGATGTCACCCGAGATGCTCTCGTCGGGCACGATCTCGTTCTGCGCGGTCACGACTGCCGGCACCACCAGTGCCGCGCTGAGCGCGAGAGCGATCAGCGAAAGTCCGCGCCGCCGCAGCGACATATGGGTCATTCGAGTTCCTCCTCCATGTTTGACGTCGTCGGAGTCACGGCCAAGACGGTTCGTGGCTCGAACGGCGGCAACTTCTGCTTGGTTCGATGGACGCATGACGCCCGTGGGGGTCAAGTCTCGAGGCAGCCCTCCGTTGCGGTTGGATCGAACTCCCGGCGCCAGAGGCGCTTGGTGGCATCCTAATTGGTGTCATGTGGGAAATCAAGCCCTGTCGCGGCCAAAGCCACATATAGGTCCCACCTGGCATCTGTGTTCATGTTGGAGTAGGGTTTACACATGACTGCTGAAGACGGCCGCCGGCGTCGTTTGGAGCTCTCCGCGGAGAACCTCCGCCGGCTCGATCCACGTGTCTCGATACCTGAATACGATCGCCGCGCGCTCGGTGGCGGGATCGTGCATATCGGTGTCGGTGGTTTCCATCGCGCCCACCAGGCGGTGTATCTTGACGACCTCTGCGGTACCGGAGTGGCCGATTGGTCCATCACCGGAGCCGGCGTGCTGACCGGCGACGCCGCAATGGCAGCTGCGCTCGAGCCGCAGGACTACCTCTACACGCTGGTCACGCGCGATAGCCACGCCACCACCGTGCGCGTCATCGGCTCCATCACGGACTATGTCCTGGCTGCGCCCAGCATCGAGCCGCCCTGGTCGCGCGCTTGGCGCAGCCCGAGACTCGCATCGTTTCGCTGACCATCACCGAGGGTGGCTATCCCGTGGATGAGGCCAGCGGCGGGTTCCTGGCGCCACCGCCTGGTGCGCTGCCGCCCACCTTCGAGGCCCTGGCGCTCGCCTTCCGGCGCCGCCGCGACGCCGGGATCGGCGGCCTGACCGTGCAGAGCTGTGACAACGTCATGGGCAACGGCGACACCGCGAAGACGGCCACACTCGGCGTCTGCACCATGGTCGAGCCTGGGCTGGAGGACTGGGTCGCACAGAACGTCTCGTTCCCCAACAGCATGGTCGATCGCATCACGCCCCAGACGTCCGACGCTGACCGCGAGTTCCTCACGAGCGAGTACGGGCTGGTCGACCGCTGGCCCGTCGTCGCGGAACCCTTCATCCAGTGGGTCATCGAGGACCAGTTCGCGCAGGGCCGGCCACCCTACGAGGACGCCGGCGTCTTGGTCACCCATGACGTCAGGCCGTACGAGATCCTCAAGCTGCGCATCCTGAATGCGGGCCACTCGACCACGAGCTACATGGCCGCGCTCATCGGCCATGTCTACATCCACGAGATCCTGGCCGACCCGCTGCTGGCGCAGTTCCTGCGGCGGTTCCACGACGACGAGGTGACCCCCTCGCTGCCCCCGGTTCCGGGTATCGATGTCGAGGACTACAAGCGGGTGGTGGCCGAGCGGTTCGCCAATCCCGAAGTCCGTGACCAGGTGGCCCGCGTCTGTCTCGACGGGACGTCCAAGTTCCCCAAGTTCCTGGTGCCGACCATCGAATCGCAGCTGGACAAGGGCGGGCCGATCAGTCTCTCGGCACTTGCGCTGGCCGGCTGGTGCCAGTACCTGCTGGGCAAGGACGACCAGGGCCGCGAGATCACGCTGTCCGCCGATCCGCGGCTGGACGAGGCGATCGAGTTCGCTCGGGCATCGCTGGTCGAGCCGGCGGCCTTCCTTGGTTTCGTGGATGTCTTCGGCTCGCGGCTTCCTGCGGACCCGAGGTTCGTGGCGGCGTTCGTGGAAGCCCTGGTTTCGGTTCGCCAGGAGGGAACGTCCCGTACCCTTGAGAGGTGGCTGAGCAGGGAGAGTTGATGGCGCACTCGGTATCCGGACCGGAGGCTATCCCGACGAGGGCTGGCCCGCTCTTCCAGGGCGAGCGACGGGCGCAGATCATGAAGCGCGTGCTGGAGCGCGGGCGCGTGGATGTCGCTGAGCTGGCCGATGCCTTCGACGTGACCGGCGAGACCATCCGTCGTGACCTGACCGAGTTGCAGCGCGAACGTCTCGTCCGGCGTGTCCACGGCGGTGCGGTCCCCTGGCGTGGATCGATGCTCGTGCCGCGACTCGAGGTGCGCGAGGGGCACCAGGTGGATGAGAAGCGGCGGATCGCCACCGCGGCGCTGGTGGAAGTGCCCCTGAGTGGATCGCTCATCATCGACTCGGGCAGTACAGCGCTGCACCTGGCTGATGCCCTCGATCGAGATCGCGATCTGACGGTCATCACCAACCATGTACCCATCATCCGCTCCCTCTCCATCACCGAGCGACCCAACGTGATCGTCATCGGGGGTGCCCTGCGCCGCCGGACACTGGCCTTCGTCGATGAGTCCAGCGTCGAGACGCTCAGGGATATCACCGTCGATGTCGCCTTCATCGGCTGCGATGGCATGTCGCCCGAACGGGGTTTCACCACCCCCTACCGCGAAGAGGTGGCCATCAAGCGAGCGATGATGGCCGCTGCCAGACGCGTGGTGATGATGTTCGACCACTCCAAGGTGGGCAACGAGCAGCTGTTCCGCTTCGCCGGCATCGATGAGGTGGACATCATCTACACCGACACGGGAATGGACGACGCCACGGCGGCCCTCCTTCAGGAGCAGGGTCCGATCGTCGTCCGGACCTGACATGGGCGAGGACGCTGACCGCGCGACCGAGCTGGAGGCTATCGCCATCGAGGCCGCACTCGAGGGTGCCCGCGTGGTCCGCACCGCGGCCGGGGACCTGGGAACCATCCGGACCAAGTCCACCGCGACGGACCCGGTGACGTCGCTCGATCTGGCCAGCGAACGTGCGGTCAGGGCCGTGCTCCTGGGGCGCACACCCGACGCCAGCATCCTGGGTGAAGAGGACGGCGCGGCCAGTGGCTCGTCTGATGTGGGGTGGGTCATCGACCCCATCGATGGCACCGTGAACCTGACCTATGACCTGCCGGTCATGAGCGTCTCGGTGGCTGCCACGCTTGGTGACCAGGTGGTCGCCGGCGCGGTCGTGGATATCTGCCAGGGGGACGTCTTCAGTGCCCGCCGTGACGGCGGTGCCCGTCGTGGTGAAGCCCTCATCAGGGTCTCTGATGCCGTCGACTCTCGCAGAGTCACTCATCGCGACCGGCTTCGACTACACACCGGCCGGGAGGGTCGCGGAGGCGGCGTACTTGCAGCGGGTGCTGCCGGCCGCCCGTGACATCCGCTGCTTCGGCTCGGCGGCGCTGAACCTGTGCTGGGTCGCCTGCGGTCGCCTGGACGGCTTCTATCAGCGCAACATGCAGTACTGGGACTATGCCGCGGGCGCACTGATCGCGGCTGAGGCTGGGGCTCACTTCGCGTGGCCGACCCCGACCAATGGCCGGCTCATGGTGGTGTCGGGAGCCGCCATCCACGCGGCGCTGCACGGGCTGGTGGCCTAGCGCGACAGGTCCTCGCCTTCAGGCATCGCTCTGCAGGCAACGTTCGATCATCGTCGCGGTGCCCGCCGGTCCCGCCGCTCGCCAACGGCTCCAGAGACTCAAGAGGTCGGCACTCGGGACCGGCTCTGACATCCGCGCGACCGCCACGACGGCTTCCCACTGGGCGAACTCGTCCACATCGATGAGCTCGCGGCGAGCGAGGGCTACCAGGTAGCCGGCGTGCATGCGGTCGAGCGAATCGATGGTGGCGCCGCCGAGATGCACGGGCATGGCCGCTCGGTCGAGCGGGGCGCGCATCAGGAGCGAGCTCCGGACACGATCGGCGGCGGCGTTGCCGGTCGCCGCGTCGAACCAGTCGAGGATGACCATCCCGCGCTCGGCCACGATGATGTTGGCGGGGTGAAAGTCGCCATGGCAGAGGGCGGAGCCTCGGGGCATCGCCGCCAGCAGCAGCTGCGCCTCCTGTCGTTCCGCGGCTGAGACCTGGACCGCCTCGTCGATCTTGCTTCCGTGCCGCCGCACCAGGTCCGGCAGCCCTCGCACCACCGTGGCCTGGAGCTCAGCCTGAAGCGCCACCAGGGTGTCCATCAACCCGGGTACGTCCTGTGGCTTCTCCTTCATGCGTTGCCACATGGTCGGGCCGTCGACCCGCTCCAGGATGACACCGGGGCGGCCAGCGACCTCGATCACGCCGTCGGTGTAGGGCACCGGGAGGCCTGCGGCATGCACCCTGCGGGTGATGTCGGCCTCGATGGCAGCCCAGTGCCGCGGGATCTCCAGGGCGCAGGACCTTGACCACGGTCTCCCTGGTCCAGGCGACGATGTCGGACGTGTTGCCTCGGGCGATGGGATCAGGGGACCGGAGGGGACGTGAGGCCATGGCGCCAAGTATCGCGTACGGTCATGCCAGCCCGCCGCCGTCGACGACGAGGATTCGAACCGGTCACCCAGGCCGAATCATCGGAGACCAGGTACAGGACGGCTGCGGCGATGTCCAGCGGGGTGCCCAGGCGCCTCAGGGGGCGATCGGCGGAGTCCCGGAGGAACGTCGCTTCATCGAGACCCAGCTGCTGGGCTTCTGAACGCAGCATGGGCGTGTCGGTGTCCCCTGGGCAGATGCAGTTGACGCGGATGCCCTGCGGCCCGTGGTCGATGGCCATGGCGCGGGTGAGGTTGACCACGGCAGCCTTGGAAGCGCAGTAGCTGGCGGCGTCGGGACCACCCTTCAGGCCCCAGCCGGAGCTGATGTTGACGATGGAGCCACCACCGCCGGCGGCCATGGCCGGGATGGCGTGCTTGCCGGCCAGGAAGACCGAGCCGACGTTGACGGCCATGACGCGATCCACTCGCCTTGCGTGGTGTCGACGACGCTGGCGCGGCGGATGATGCCGGCGCAGTTGACCACGATGTCCAGGCCCCCGAAGCCTGCCACGGCCGTGTCCACCGCGCGCTGCACATCGGGGCTGCTGGCGACATCACAGCCGATGGCGAGCGCGCGGCCTCCCGAGGCGACGATGCCGGTCACGACCCGCTCGACTGCCTCGGCGTCGATGTCAGCCAGCACGACGGCAGCACCCTCGGTCGCCAGCAGCTCCGCGATCGCCCTGCCCATGCCCGACGCGGCGCCGGTCACGAGCGCGCGCTTGTCTTCGATCCTCATGTCTCTCCTCTCATGGCGACTCTCATGCCGGCTCTCATGCCGGTTCGACCCGGACGATGGCACGCTCGCCACGCCCGCTGATGACGCGGAGATGCCCCGCCAATCGCTGATCCAGCGTCTCATCGCCGGTGTCGACCAGGAGCGGCCGTCCGGCCAGCTCGGCCAGCTTGCCCGGCGTGGCCAGCACGAGGATGCCCTCACGGCCGACCGCGCGGATGACCTCGGGCGAGATGGGTTGGTTGCCGCGACCGAAGAGGAAGCCCTGGCCGCCGATGGGCGTGACGATGATGGCGGTGGGACCGTCGCGCACGATGGTCCGCAGGTCAGCCTCTGCCGCGTCGCGGGCCAGCAGTCGCGGCCCATCGGCCGCGACGAGGAAGGCGTCGACCCCGACCAGCGTCTTGGCGAGCCCCAGCCGCCGTGCCAGCGCGCGCGTGGTGGTGCCGGGACCCAGGATGTAGCGCCGGTCGGGCTGCAGCAGCGACTCGATCTCGGCCGCGATCGAGGCCAGGGCCGACGCCTCACCAGCCGGAGCAGCGCTCTTGCGCGCCTGCAAGCGCCGGCCCTGTGGGACGCGCATGGATCCGTGGAGCCGCGGCCGCACGTCGCCGGCTCGATAGGCCTCCTCGTCAAGGTCCAGGACCTCGCGTTCCAGCGTGCGGCGTGCGCTCGTGGCGAGGTAGTGGGACGCCACCTCGCCCGCGGCACCGGGGCTGGTGGCGAACACGGCCGATTGGATCTTCACCCCGGCAGGGATGCCGAGGACCGGCAGCTGGTCACCGACGGTCTCGCAGATGTCGCGGGCCGTGCCGTCGCCGCCGGCGAATAGCAGCAGGTCCACCGTCTCTGCCAGTCCGGCCGCCAGCCATCGTGTGTCATCGGCCGTGGTCTTGGCGCGAAGTTCACCCAGGGCCTGGTGCGGCCAGCCGGCACCCACAGCTGCCGTGGCCCCCATCCTCCCGACACCGCAGATGAGCATCGGAGGCGCCTGTCCTGTCGGCCACGTCTGGGCCAGCCGCCGCAGCGCGGTGGCCGCACGGGCCGTCGCTCGGGGTACGGCGCCCAGCTGCCGCGCGCGTTCCGCCATGCCGGCCCCATCGGTGCCCTTCAAGCCTACGCGTCCGCCCAGGCCGGCGATGGGGTTCACGAGCAGCCCCAGCCGTGGAACGCCATGGGTCGGCCGGTCCGGCATCAGCCCGTCGGTCCGTCCGTCGATGCGTCCATCGGGTCATCCGGGGATGCGTCCATCGGCCCACCGTGCTTGCGCAGGTAAGCGCGCCAGGTCACTGCCCACCGCTCAGGGTCGTCCAGCCAGGCGTGATCGATCCGGTGGATGGTCGAACGATGCGGAGCGGAACGGACGGTATCGGGGTCGGCGTACGCCTCCTCAGCCACCGCGTCCAGCATGGCCGCGTGTTCGTCGAGGTCAGCCCGTGAGTAGGCCTCGGTCGGCTCCAGAGTCATCGGCTCGGGCACCACGAAGGGATGATGGCTGGACCAGAAGTGGGCGCCGTGGTCGTTCAGTCGGGCGCTGAGGTGATCGATGTGGACATCAGTGTCATCGGCCAGCTGCTGCCAGCTGTAGCGGACCTGCTCGATGCGACGTCGGCCCTGGGCATAGGGTGCCGAGACACCGCGGATCGCGAGCACCCGCTGCATCAGGTAGTTGTTGTTGAGGACGGCGGTCTCGGCGACCTGCCGCAGGCCGACCGCCCCCAGGCTCATGATCCAGGCGTAGGCGCGGACATGGTTGGGCGCCGATCCGTACCACGGCTGCACCTTGCCGATCGAGCGCGGACGGTCGTGGTCCAGCCAGAAACGCCCGCCGCCACGCTCCACGGTCGGCGATGGCAGGAACGGGGTCAGGGCCTCGGTCACGCCACAGGCGCCCGCGCCGGGGCCGCCACAGCCATGCGGGGTGGAGAACGTCTTGTGCAGGTTGAAGTGGCACAGGTCGAAGCCGGCCTCGCGGGCGCGCGTGACGCCGAGGATACCGTTGGCATTGGCCTGGTCGTAACAGGCCAGGCCGCCGACCGCGTGGACGACACGCACGAACTCGTCGATCTGGTCGTTATAGATGCCGGTGTCCTCGGGATTGGTGATGAGCAGTGCCGCCGTCCGCTCCGAGACCGCCGTCTTCAGTGCCTCCAGCGTGGGCCGGCCACTGATCGGGTCGGGCTGCAAGGTGATGATGGTGTAACCGGCGGTGCGGGCGCAGGCGGCGTTGGAGGGGTGGGAGAAGGCGGTGGTGATGACCTCGTTCCGCTGCTCTCCCTCACCGCGGGCTGCGTGATAGGCGCGGATCATGCTGACGTTCGTCCAGATGGCGGCCGAGCCGGACGGCGGCTGCAGGGTCACGCGGTCCATGCCGCTGACCTCGCACAGCAGTCGCTCCAGGTGCCACATGATCTCGAGCGCGCCCTGCACCGTCGATCCGTCCTGCAGCGGATGCAGGTCGGCGATGCGCGGGTCGCGGGCGAAGCTCTCGTTGATCTTGGGCGAGTACTTCATGGTGCAGGTGCCCTGGCCGACGTCGATGTTGACGTCCACGCCCAGCGTCTCCTGGCTGAGCCGCGTGTAGTGACGCAGGACGTTGACCTGCGCCATCTCCGGCAAGGCGGGCGGAGTCGTCCGTCGCACTCCGGCAGGAAGGTCGTCAGCCGGGCTACCGACCATCTCTCGGATGCCGTCCTCGACCGTCGGGATGAGCACGCCCCTGGCCCCCGGCACCGAGTGCGCGAAGATGATGGGCTCATCCCAGCGCGCCTGGTGGAAGCGGCGTGGGCTGGGCTTGGGGCCGATGGCGTCGGTACGGTCCGTCGTCATGAGAGCACCTCCCCGAGGGCCTCGACGAGCCCATCGATCTCTGCCTGGCTGCGCACTTCGGTGACCGCGTACAGGGCGCTCTGTCCGAGGTCGGGGAACGTTCCCGACAGGTCGGCCCCACCCAGGTACCCGCGCTCCAGCAGACCTGCGTCGATGGCAGCCACGGTCCGTCCGGTGGTGTCGAAGTCCACCACGAACTCCTTCACGTGATGGCTGTCGGCGAAGGGGATCCGTACGCCCGGCAATTGGGCCATGCGCTCCATCGCGTAGCGCGTTCGAGCCATCATCGCTTCGCCCAGCTCGGTCATGCCCTGTGGGCCCATCAGGGCGAGATAGACGCCGGCGGTGATGCCCCACAGGCCGGCGGCGGTGCCGACCCACTCCTTGCCCTCCTCGCGCACCGCGAACGAGGTGCGCTCATAGGCCACGTCACCGAAGCCGTACTCGCCCGGCACCGACGTCCGGGCCAGGCCGAACAGGCGCGTGGGGTACTCCATCACCAGCCGCGGGTCATCGGCCGAGGCGATGAAACCCCCGTGCCCGCCGCCGAACTGCTGGTGGATCCCCAGCGGCTGGATGTCACCGGCCACGATGTCCGCACCCCAGCTCGCCGGTGGCGCGAGCACCCCGAGGGTGGAGGGGTCGACCGAGACCACCGCGAGTGCCCCGGTCTCGTGAGCCAGGCGAACGATCTCGGCACCACGGGTCTCCACCACGCCGAAGAACGACGGTTGATCGAGGTGCACCGCCGCGACCGAGTCGTCCAGCAGGTGCCTGAGCGCATCGATGTCCACCCCGCCGCTTCGATCGGAGGGCAGTGGGACGATCTCCAGGCCAGGCGCGCAGTAGTCGGTGATCCGGCTGAGCTTGTCGCGACCGATGGAGTCGTTGATCGAGCAGGCGACCTCGCCCGGTCACCCGAGCCGCCATGCGCAGGGCCGTCGCGGCTGCCTGGTGGCCGTCGTTGGTGGGGACGCTGACGACGTCCATCTCCAGCAGCTCGCCCATCATCGAGGCGAACTCGAAGAGCGTCTGGAAGCGCCCGTGGTCCTCGTAGGGGTCGCCGGCATATGCGGTCAGGAACTCGGCGCGGCCATTGACCTCGTCGCACACGGCCGGCACCTGGTGGTCATAGCAGCCGGCGCCGAGGAAGCTGACCAGCTGCCGGGTGGACGTGTTGCGGTCGATGCGGCCACCGACGTGGCGCCGCAGCTCCATCTCGGACGAGAGGGGAGCAGGCATGTCCAGGGGCCGCGTGAGGCGCAGGTGCGCCGGGATGGCAGCGTACAGGTCGTCGATCGCGGCGGCGCCGAGTTCGTCGAGCATCGCTTTGCGCTGTCGCGGCTCCGAGTTGGGGATGTATGGATGGGTGAACGGCGCTGGCTGATGACTCATCGGGGGTTGCCTCGTGGGTGGATGTGCCCGTCGGGTACGTGACATAAGCGTAGGCACGACGGCCAGGCGATTACACCGCCTTTACGCGGACGGGCCGGGAGGCTGATCTCGGAGCCTGAGACTCGGTATCGATGGACGCACTGCTTTCCGCCCGATCGTGACGACCCTGACGCAGGTTGCGCGACCGCCTGCGACCCGGCGCGGCACGATGCCGAGATCGTGGTCATTCCGATCGGGCGACATCGTCCTCGCGCTCGTCGTCCTCGGACTCCTCGTCGTCGGTATGTGGGTCCGCCATGGCGGTCTCGGCCAAGTCGGTTCTCCGTCGGGCCTTGCCATCGGCCTCGGCCAACTCACCGCGCTGGTGGGCACCTACCTGGCGCTCGTGCAGATCGTGCTGATGGCGCGGGTGCCCTGGATCGACCACGTGGTCGGCAGCGACCGGCTCATGGCCTGGCATCGATGGTTGGGCCGCACCATGATCAGCTTGATCGTGGCCCACGCCATCTTCAGCACCATCGGTCCGGCGTTGGTCACCGGCACCGGCGTCGTCGCGGAGTTCGTGGCGCTCAACGAGATCTGGGACGTCCTCATCGCTACCGTCGGGCTGGTGCTGCTGGTGGTGGTGGCGCTGACGTCGATCGTGGCCGCGCGTCGCCGGCTCGCGTACGAGACCTGGTATGGGTTGCACCTGTACGCCTACCTCGGCATCGCGCTGGCCTTCGCGCATCAGATCAGCATGGGCAGCGATCTCATCGCTGACCCGGTGGCCCTGGCGTACTGGATCGGCCTCTACGTCGTCACCTTCGGCCTGCTCCTGTGGTATCGCCTACTGGCACCGATGCGGCTCTCCGCGCGGCACCGGCTCCGAGTGGCCGCGGTCGTGCCGGAGTCACACGATGTGGTGTCGATCTATCTGGTCGGCCGGGACGTCGAGCGCCTTCCGGTGCGGGCAGGCCAGTTCTTCAACATCCGCTTCCTGCGCGGCGGAGGCTGGTGGCGCCCACATCCCTTCTCCATCTCTGCGGCACCGAATGGGTCGTACCTCCGGTTCACCATCAAGGGCCTCGGCGACGACTCCCGGCGCATGCTCACGATGCGCATAGGAACACCGGTCTTCATCGAGGGCCCCTACGGGGCGTTCACCTCGGCACTGGTCACTCGTCCGCGCGTCGTCATGCTCGCGGGCGGTGTCGGAGTGACGCCGCTCCGCGCCATCCTGGAGGAGTTGGTGGCCCATCCGGTTCGCTGCACGCTGCTCTACCGTGAAGGTGAGCCATCGGAGGTCATCTTCGGTCGCGAACTGGCAGACATCGCCTCCCGCAGCGGCGCCGACGTGCAAATCCTTGCCGGCCATCGCGGTTCGGCCCAGATGCCACTCGACCCTCTATCGCCCGCGTCCTTGGCTCGCCTGGTCCCCGACCTCGTCGACGCGGACGTCTTCATCTGCGGCTCGCGCTCCTTCACCGAGTGCACGCTGCAGAGCCTTCGACGCCTGGGCGTCCCGTCCCGGCAGATCCATGCAGAACGATTTGGGTACTAACGATGAACACTGGAACACGCGAACCTTCCCGCCTCCCCGTCCGCGGCAGCATGGCCCTTGCCGGCACCGTCGGGGCCCTGGCATTGCTCTTCTCCTTTCGCGGTGCGCCGTCGCTCGACACGGTCGTGGTGGCCGACGACGAGGGGGCCGCGGCGACCGATGGAATGATGGTCGGCGCGGCGACCCCGACGAGCAGTGCGGACGCGGTGGTCGAGGTTTCGCCGGCGGTGACGGCGACGAGCGAGCCGGTGACGGCCACTCCGGTGACGGTCACGGGTGACCCCATCGCCATCCGCTGGGGCACGGTCCAGGTCGCCGTCACCGTTGATGGCCGAGACATCGTCGACGTGCAGACGCTGTCCTTGCCCGATGGCGATCGCCACTCTTCGCAGATCAGTGGCTATGCTGGCCCGGTGCTGCGCGAGGAGGCCATCGCGGCCGACAGTTCCGGGGTCAGCGTCATCTCCGGCGCCACCTATACCAGCCGAGCCTATGCGGCATCGCTGCAGTCAGCGCTCGACCAGTTGGGCATGTAGATGGAGGCCCAGCTGGTCGGTGAGGATCGGCTCGCGACGCGCGACCCTGACAGGCGACGCGTGGAGCGTGCCATGGGCACCGTGATCAGCCTCTTCGTGCCCGACGGGCGTGCTTGCTCACCCCCGGTCGATGCTGCGTTCGCCTGGCTCCACGAGGTCGATGACCGCTTCAGCCCATTCAAGTCGGACAGCGAGGTCAGCCGCATGATGCGCGGCGAGATCGCCGCGTCGGACCTCTCCGACGACCTGGCCCACGTGCTGCAGATCGCCGATGCCATCGAGGTGCTCAGTGGCGGGGCGTTCGACATCCGCGGCCATCGGCCCGATGGCCTGCCCGACCCCACTGGAGTGGTGAAGGGCTGGGCGGTCGACCGAGCCGCTGACATCCTCACCGCCGCAGGGGTCGAACGCTTCTTCGTCAGCGCCGGGGGCGACGTGGTCGTCCGTGGCGGGCAGGAGCCGGGCGTGCCCTGGCGCATCGGTATCGCGCACCCACACACGGGAACGGCCGTGGCCCTGGTGTTGCAGAGCGACGATCTCGCAGTGGCTACGTCCGGCACCACCGAGCGCGGCCACCATATCGTCGATGCGCGGACCGGCCGGGCCGTCGACGAGTTGCTCACGGTCAGCGTGGTCGGGCCTGCCCTGGCGCGAGCCGACGCCTACGCCACGGCCGCATTCGCGATGGGACGCGATGGGCTCACCTGGGTCGATTCGCTACCCGGCTACGCTGCCGCCGGCATCACCCATGACGAGCGCCTCGTCACCACCCGCGGGCTGGATCGCTACCGCGCCTGACGCGCGCGCCGTGACTCGCGGTCCGCCGGTGAGCCCAGCGCGTCGACGGCCCGTTCCCACTCGGCCGGCAGGGGCGTGCCGGGGCGTGACATCAGCCGCAGGAACAGGCCGGAGGCCGACCCCTCGATGCGCGCTGCCGGCTCGCCCTCGCCGAAGCGCCACGTTCGTCCCAGGTCGGTCGCGGTCAGCTCGATGGTCGGGACCCGGCCCAGCTGTGGCAGGTAGAGCGCGCTGAACTCGTCGAGCCCATCGGCCGCGACGACCGGCAAGAGCGGTTCGGGATCTTCGATCGCGGCCTGCGCGTCCCAGCGATGGACGCCCGTCTCGATGACCATCCGGGGTCCCCAGAACGCCAGCCGCTTGCTGGGAACGAAGGTCCAGACTGCGGCCTCCACATCGGCCGTGCGAAGCCCAGCGAGCATCCGGTCGAGCTGCTCGGTCGCCCAGTCGAAGGCATCCCTGTCCTCGGGAAGAGCCGGCGTCGCGATCCGCTCCTTTGGCAGCATCCGACAGACCTCCGCCGTGCGCCCGTGGACACCGGCCACGTGCACCACGAGGTCACGCAGCGTCCAGGTCGGATACTGCGGTACCCGTCGCTCGGGGGCGGATCGTCCCAAGGCGATGATGCGACGCCCTTCGCGCTCGATGACCGCGAGCCCGTCAACCATCGACGGGCAACCCCAGCTTGGCGCGGTGGATGGCATCCGGCGTGATCCAGACCAACGTGTCCGCTTTGCGCTTGCCCTTCTTGCTCACACCGCCTTCGACGACGTACATGCCGCGAACATCGTCCAGCGCACTGCTCCCCACGTCCGGGGTCCAGCGGCCCAGGATGCTGCCGTCCGCCTTGGCCATGCCGATGATCTGTGGGCCGGCAGCGTCATACAGGTAGAGCCGCCCAGCGTTGCTGCTGGTCCCACTCCCGCCGAGCAGTCGGTAGTCGGTGCCCCCCACGTCATCGGGCATCCACATCCAGTCGCGCCGGCCATAGCTGTAGCGCTGTGGCTCCCCGTCCGCCAGCGTATACAGGTCGAAGTCGAGGTAGAGCTGCTTCACATCCCCGGTCACCGTCTCCGATCGTTCCAGGTAGGGGCTGGGCGGCTGGAACGAGCTGCCGTCGAATGTCTGCTGGTAGCGCAAGATCTGGTCGCCGCTGCGGTCGGCGACGTAGAGACGGTACTGGCCCACTTCCGACCCGAATGCCGCCACCGGGCCGTGGCCCTGGGGAAGCGTCGGCTCGCCCTGCAGGCGCAATCGCGCCAACTTGCCGGCACCCTTGCGGTTCGAGGGTTGCCAGCGCCAGGCTCTACCGGCGTCATCGACCACGACCACATCGGGACCGGCCGCAGTGAGCTGGACTGGCGTGCCGATGGCGTCGTCCGAGCCAGCCGGGCGATCGCCCGGTGTGATGATCTCGACGGCCTTGCCTGCCTTGAGATTGACACGCCATACGGAGCCGGTGCGGTCGTCGATGAAGAAGGCGCCATCCTCGGGACCCCGGACCAGCGTGGTAGGGCTGGTCTCGGCAGCCAACTCCGCCATCTGGCGGCTCCCGATGGCCCGCGGCTGCCCCGGGTCTGTGTCGCGTGCCAGGAGATCCAGCGGGTTCCGGCCGACCAGCGCGAGTCCGACGAGCAGTCCGGCGACCACGACCGCGAAGCCCAGGAGCGAAACCAGGATGACCGTGGTGACGCGGACCCGCCTGGGCCGCGTCTGCCTCAGCCTGCCATCAGGGGTATGGCCCGCCCATCTCGGTTGCATGCCCCGACCATACCGACATGTCAGGCCTGGACCGGGCGAAGGTTTCGATAACTTCACCCGTCTCGGGTCCGCGCGTGACGGCGGCCAGCGACCCTGTCCGCCGACGGGCCAGCGATCCTGTCAGCATTCGGTCGCGGCATCGGTGGTAGATGGCGGCTCGATGCCTGCTATCCGGTGCCCGGCCCCGAGACGCGCAAGCCACATGTGATCGGCAACACCGGCTGCAACGGCACCGAGCGGCACCCGGAGAGTGGTGACGCAGGATCGGTCGCAGGTTGACCGTCGGCGTACCGATCGCGCCGACCCGCTGGACTGACCGGCCTGATACCGTTCCCCGCCATGAGCGAGGTCAAGCGCTGGCTGGTCCCGATGCGCGGCCGGGAGCCTGATGAGGAGAACCGAGCATCCACGCCACTGGAACTGTTCTTCGACCTGGTCATCGTGGTCGCCATCGCAGCAGCAGCGTCATCGCTGCACCACGCGCTCGCGGACGACCATATCGTCGATGGCATCCTCGGCTACATCCTCACCTTCTTCGCTATCTGGTGGGCGTGGATGAGCTTCACCTGGTTCGCGGCGGGATACGACACCGACGACGTGCCCTATCGCATCGCGGTCTTCGTGCAGATGGCTGGCGCCATCATCATGGCGGCGGGGATCAGCCGCGCCTTCGATGCTGGCGACTGGTCGCTGGTCCTGCTCGGATACATCGTCATGCGCATCTCGCAAGTGGGGCAGTGGTTGCGCGCTGCCCGCAACGATCCTCTGCACCGTCGACAGAACATCCGCTGGGCGACGGGCATCGCGATCATGCAGGTGTTCTGGGTCATCGCCTTCCTCTTCGTCCCCACAGACCTGTTCCCCGTGGCGTTCCTGGTTCTGGTCGCGGGGGAGTTGGCAGTTCCGATCATCGCCACGCACGACCTGCCGACGCGCTGGCATGCCGACCACATCGCCGAACGCTATGGGCTGCTCACCATCATCGTGCTGGGTGAATCGGTGTTGGCGGGAGCCACGGCATTCGGCTCGATCACCGAGGACGCCTTCTCCGATCTTGAGCTTCTCTTCCTGGCCTTGGGTGCGCTGCTGCTGGTGTTCGCCATGTGGTGGCTGTACTTCGAGCACTCCAGCAACGATCTGCTCACGTCCCGGGGACGCGCTTTCGAGTGGGGCTACGGTCACTACTTCATCTGGATCGCGGCGGCCGCGGTGGGAGCCGGGATCGCCGCGGGCGTCGACGTCCTCACGGACCACGCCCACGTCGACATGACGCTCGCGGGCGCCGCGGTGGCCATCCCGGTCGCGATCTACCTGGCCGGTGTGTGGGTGCTTCACGACCTGCCGCGGCCGATGTCGCGCGTGCGCCTGGCGCTCACACCGGTGGCGATCATGCTAGTGCTGCTGACGCCACTGACACCGCAACCGATCTTCCTGACCGGAGCAGTGGTGGTGGGCCTCTTGACGGTCAGGGTCATCACCACGCCGCATCCGGCGCGGGCCCTAGACTGAGCACGCCGACCACCCGTTACAGGAGTCCTGCCATGCCCTTCCGGCCATTCGTGATGGAACAGATGATGTCCGAGTGGGAGAACGTGGTGGACATCAACCTGTCCGAGAGTGGCGTGCATCCCATGACGCTGGGCGAACTGCTGGCCATGGACGGGCGTGAGGCCGGCGACCTCGCGGACGTGGGTCTGTTCTACCCGCAGGCCAACGGCACGGTCGAGCTGCGGGAGGCCATCGCGGCCATGTACCCCGGTGCCACCCCGAACGACGTGCTGGTCACGGTCGGTGCGGCGGAGGCTAACTACATCGCCATCAACACGTTCACCGATCCCGGCGACGAGGTCGTCATCGTGCTGCCCAACTACATGCAAGTCTGGGGTGTGGCAAGGAATCGGGGCTGTCGCGTCAAGGAGGTCTACCTCGACGTGGACCGCGACTGGGCCCTGGATACGGCTGCTCTCGATGCGGCGGTGAGCGCGGATACGAAGATGATCTGCGTGGTCAACCCCAACAACCCCACCGGCCGCATCATGAGCGAGGCGGAGATGGACGCGGTGGTGGCGGCGGCCGGGCGCTCAGGCGCCTGGCTGCTGGCCGACGAGGTCTATCGCGGAGCCGAGCGTGAGCGAGATGAGACACCGTCGTTCTTCGGCCGCTACGACAAGGTGCTCGCGCAGGGCTCGATGAGCAAGGCCTACGGGCTGCCGGGGCTGCGCGTGGGCTGGACGGTGGGGCCGGCACAGGCGGTGACGGATATGTGGCGCCGCCACGAGTACACGACCATCGCCACCACCATGCTGTCCAACCACCTCACGGCTACGGCACTCTCGCCCAAGGTGCGTCCGCAGATCCTGGCACGGACCCGTATGCTGCTCAAGGGCGGCTACGGCATGCTGGCCGAGTGGCTCAGCGAGCAGGACGGCGTCTTCACCGGCACGCCGCCCGATGCTGCGGCCATCACCTTCCTGAAGTACGACCTGCCCATCGCTTCGACCGACTGGATGGAGCAGTTGCGCGACGAGCGCAGCGTGCTCATCGTGCCCGGCGACCACTTCGGCCTGGAACGGCACATCCGCCTGTCGTTCGCGGTGCCCGGGGCCCAGCTGCTCGACGGCCTGGAGCGCATCCACCGATCGGTGCTCGAACTGCGCCAGTGATCGATGTCGCGGCCGAGGTCCGGGCTGCCGAGGCCCGCATCCGACCCTACGTCCTCACGACACCGGTCGTGCCTGCCGTCGGACTGACGGTCGAGGCCGGTTCACCGGTCGTGCTCAAGTGCGAGAACCTCCAGCACACTGGTTCGTTCAAGGCGCGCGGGGCCCTGAGCAAGGTGCTCTCGCTCTCGGCGCAGGAGCGGGAGCGTGGCATCGTCACCGCCTCGACAGGAAACCACGGGGCGGCCGTGGCGCACGCCGCTCGCATCGTGGGGGCCTCTGCACTGGTGGTGGTGCCTGAGGACGCCAATGCCAGCAAGCTGGCTGCCATCGAGCGGCTGGGTGGCCGCATCCAGGTCCACGGCGTCGACAGCGTCGAGAGTGAGACCGGCGCTCGGGCACTGGCGCAAGAACGTGGCATGACCTACATCTCGCCCTACAACGACCCGCAGGTCATCGGGGGACAGGGCACGCTGGGGCTGGAGCTGCTCGAGCAGGCGGGGGATCTGGCCAGGGTGTACGTCGCGGTCGGTGGTGGCGGGCTGGCGTCGGGCGTGGCCGGGATCATCAAGGCGGTCTCGCCGTCCACGCGTGTCATCGGCTGCTCACCTGCCGCATCGGCCGTCATGTACCACTCGCTACGCGCCGGTCACATCCTGGACATGCCCTCCGAGCCCACGCTGAGCGATGGCACCGCAGGAGGCGTGGAAGCCGATGCCGTCACCTTCGACATCCTGGGGCGCGTGCTCGATGACTTCGTGACCGTCGAGGAGGACGACATCCAGCAGGCCCTCCTAGACATCATCGAGATCGAGCACCAACTGGTCGAGGGCTCGGCCGCCATGGCCTACGCGGCGGCTCGCACCGATGCGGGGGCCCGCGCCGGTGCATCGGCGGTCGAGGGCACCACGGCTGTCGTCCTTTGTGGCGGCAACGTCGGCGTGGCGAAGCTGCGGCGAGATCTTCGACGCATGAGGGAGGGCTGGAGGTGAGGATCATCGAGCGGGCAGAGATCGAGGAGTCGCTGGCCGGCCTTGACCTGCTGCCGCTGATCGAGAAGGCGTTCCGGGACTACTCGGCCGGGCGCGCCATCGTGCCGCCGGTGGGGGAGTTGGTGCTGGACGATGGGGAGGTCCACATCAAGTATGGCGCCATCGGCGGCGACCGCTACTACGTCATCAAGATCGCCTCGGGCTTCTACGGCAACGCCACGCGCGGGCTGCCCTCGAGCAACGGCCTGATGCTGGTGTTCCGGGTGGACACCGGAGAGCCGGAGGCCCTGCTTCTCGATGAAGGCTGGCTGACCGATGTGCGAACGGCTGTGGCCGGGGCGATCGGCGCCAGGGTCCTGGCTCGGCCGGACGTCGAACGCATCGGCGTGCTTGGCACGGGGACCCAGGCTCGGTTGCAGGTGCAGCATCTTGGGCCGCTGTTCAAGACGCGGTCCGTGGTCGTATGGGGCCGCGACCCCATTCGTTTGGAGCGCTACCGCACGGACATGGCCTCTGCCGGTTTCCTGGTGGAGGTGGTGCGGACCCCGGCGGCGGTGGCACGGTCGGCCGATCTCATCGTGACGACCACGCCCTCGACCGAGCCGCTGTTGCATGCGGCCGACATCCGCCCTGGTACACACATCAACGCCATCGGTTCGGACACGATCGGGAAGCAGGAGCTGGCTGCCGACGTGCTGGCGCGCGCCGACATCGTCGTGGCCGATAGCCTGGAGCAGTGCCGTACGCGTGGCGAGATCGCACGGGCCCTGGCCGCCAACGCCATCGACGAAGACAAGGTCATCGAGCTCGGAGCGCTGCTGGCAGGGGAGGCGAACGGGCGGACGTCGACCGAGCAGATCACGCTCTTCGACTCGACCGGTGTGGCCGTGCAGGACATCGCCATCGCCACAGCGGTCGTGGAGGCCGCGGCGAGGTAGTCAGCTCGCTGGCGTCTCGTCATCAGCGGCGAGCTCATCGGGAGCAAGCTCATCGGGAGCGGGCTTGCGCGGCGGGATGAGCAGTAGCGCGATGACAAGCCCGAACGCAACGAGTGCCAGCAGCGGCAGGCTGACGAATCCGAACTCGCGGAACCAGACCTGCGTGCAGGGGATGCCCACGGTGCAGGCGCCGGTATCGATCTGCGGGAACCACTCCAGCAAGTAGTGATAGCTGGAGATCGACTGCGCCCACCGCCGCCAACGGGATGGCGTAGCGCCGGATGCCGATGTCCCGGCGGATCGCGGCGATGGCGAGGATCAGCACCAATGGGTACATCGCGATGCGTTGGTACCAGCACAGGGTGCACGGTGTGTAGTGCGCGATCTCACTGAAGTACAGGCTGCCGGCCATCGCCAACGTGGCTGCGGCCCAGGCGCCAGTGATGGCCAATGGGCTGAGCCGCCGACGGAGTCGGCTGAAGCTCTGGTCGACCGGCTCGGACAGGTGCGAGGCCACGAACATCAGGCCCAGCCAGAACAGGGCCACGATGCCCACGAGGGCCAGCAGGCCATAGACGAAGATGACGGCGCCGACGTCCATCAGAGGACCCCTCGAGGAACGGCCTGAATGACTACCGACCTGCTGCCCATTTGCGAATGATGCCTGAACGCGACGTAGTCGCGCAGCCCGGGGAGACGGCTCACATGGCGGCTGACGATCGTCGGGTGATCTCGTGGGTACGTAGTTCGCGCATCGTTCGCAAATGCACGCAGGCCCACGTGCGGTACGGCCGCCAGCCCTTGGCTACCTCGTCGAGTACCGCATCGGGTCCGTAGCGCTCGATCACTTCTGCTTCAAGCCGGCGCTCGTGGTGGGGCACGACATCCGGGGCATTGGCGCCCCTGATGACGACGAGCTCGGCGGCGAACGGGCCTAGACCGTTGATCTCCCGAACGTTGCGGATCGCCTGGTCAGGGTCGACCGAACGCAGGGCCGTGCCATCGAGTCGCCCCTCCAGGGCTGCCTCCGCGACTGCGTGCAGGTACTCGCTCTTGCGGCCCGGCAGGTCGAGCTCGCGCGCTCGCAGCATCTCCGGGTCGGGAAAAGCGCCGTCCCGGCTGTGGCGATGGACGAGGTCGTCACGCAGCCGCGCTGCCTGGACGATACGCAGGCGCTGGGACAGCACTGCCCAGGCCGCCGCCTCATACGGGGAGTGGAAGCCGCAAGGGCGCAGGCCCGGCAGGCGCGCCTGCGCATCGGCCATGACACGATCGCGGTCGGCGACGCCGGGCCAGTTGCGCCCATCCACGTCGAGTGCGAGGAAGCGGCAGACCTGTATGGCGGCGGCTTCCAGGTCGCCGTCGCCACGGACGATGACCTCGGCAGTGCCAGCATGCTGGCTCACGGTCGTCTCAGCACGGGACCAATCGGCCTCTACCCTGAAGACGGTCGACAGTTGCTGATCATCCCGTTGAGCCGAAAGCGCGGCCGGGGCGAAGCCCTCCCAGAACGAGCGGCTGGTGGCCAACGACCATGGACCCAGGACCGACACCTCGCTCACGTACCGTCTCACACGCGTTCCCTCTTTGACGCTTTGCGACCGACGAGCTTCAGCCGGCGACCTGTGGGCCATACCGTCTCGCGGTCATGGTTGCACGCCGACACGGCACCGTGTCCTCAACGTCCGTCCGAAGCAAGGGTCCGCATGGCTCACCGATTCGGGGACACGCGGCCGATGCCATCCCGCATGCTGAGACTCAGTATCAACGGCAACAACTCATCATCCCTCCGAACCGGAGACCGACCGTGACCGACTCTGCCCCGACCATCCTCATCGTCGGTGGTGTGGCTGGTGGCGCCTCTGCTGCTGCCCGCGCCCGCCGTATGAACGAGGACGCACGCATCATCATCTTCGAGCGGGACTCCTATGTCTCGTTCGCCAACTGCGGCCTGCCCTACTACCTGGGTGGTGAGATCAGCGACCGCGACAAGCTGCTGGTCGCCAAGCCCGAGTTGTTCAAGCGCCGTTTCCACATCGAGGTACGCACGCGCAATGAGGTCGTGTCCATCGATCGTGAAGCCAAGACCATCACCGTCTCGGACCTTGACGCCGGCCGTACTTACAGCGAGGCCTACGACAAGCTGATCCTGGCTCCGGGTGCCGATTCACTGGTGCCGCCGATCCCGGGCGTCGACTCGGAAGGCGTCTTCACGCTGCGCAATCTGGAGGACTGCGACCACATCGCCGCGGCCATGCCCGAGGCCCGTCAGGTGGTCGTCATCGGCGGCGGTTACGTGGGCCTTGAGACGGTCGAGCAGTTCCGGCGCAAGGGCCTTGAGGTGGCCCTGGTCGAGATGCAGCCGCAGGTGATGCCCTTCCTGGACCGTGAGATGGTCGAGCCGCTACACCGCCAACTGGAGTACAACGGCGTGCGTCTTGAGCTTGGCAACGGCATCGCCTCGATCGAGGAGCGCGATGGGCGGGCCATCGCCGCGGTGCTGGCCGATGGCACGCGCCTGCCTGCCGATCTGATCCTGCTCGGCGTCGGCGTCCGCCCCAACGTCAAGCTGGCCGAGGACGCCGGCCTGGTGCTGGGTGCCGGTCGTGGCATCGCCACCGATGAGTTCATGCGCACCAACGACCCGGACATCTATGCGGTCGGTGATGCGGCCGAATACACCTTCGGTCCGACCGGCGCCAAGATGCGGGTGCCGCTCGCCGGACCCGCCAACCGCAGCGGTCGACTGGCCGGTGAACACGCGGCCACGGGCTCGTCCCGTCCGGCGCCGTCGGTCTGGGGCACGTCCATCGTGCGCGTCTTCGGCACGACCGCCGGCATCACCGGCCTTTCGTTGCGCGCTGCGCGCGACGCCGGCTTCGACGCCAACGCCGTCCACGTCATCGCCAACCACCATGCCGGTTACTACCCTGGCGCCCAGGCCATGGCCCTGAAGCTCGTCTTCGAGGAGGGCAGCGGCAAGGTCCTCGGCGTGCAGGCCTGTGGCGGTGACGGCGTCGACAAGCGCCTGGACATCATCGCCACCCTGACGCACTTCGGCGGCGACGTGCACGACCTGGCCGAGCTGGACCTGGCCTATGCGCCACCCTTCGGCTCGGCCAAGGATCCGCTGCACATGGCCGCATTCGCCGCGGAGAACCACCTCGCCGGGCTTGCCCGCGTTGTGCAGCCCGATGTCGACCTGTGCCCGTACCAGACGGTGGATGTGCGCGAGCCGTTCGAGGTCGTGGCGCTGCCGCTGGCCGACTGCGACGACGTCGTCAACATCCCGCTTGACCAGTTGCGTGACCGGATTGGTGAGCTTGATCCGCGAAGCCGACGATCGTGGCCTGTCGCTCCGGGATGCGCTCCTACCTGGGCACGCGCATCCTCGCACAGCACGGCTTCAAGGATGTCTACAACCTCTCGGGTGCCACGGCCATGCGCGAGTTCGCCCTCAACCGGCGGCTGCCGGCCTCGCGGGCGACCACGCCGACCGGCGTTCCCGCACCCGACGCCATCATGATCGACTGAGCGCTTTGGAGACCATCGGCCGCTCGGTCGGCCCACCCAGCGACGAGCCTGCGCGCCCATCCAGCCTACGATGGGCGTATGGGTTCCCGAGCCACTGACGTCATCGCGGTCATCCCTGCCTACCAGGCGGCGGCGACGCTCGATGTGGTCGTGCGCGCGACCGCGGAGCACCTGCCGGTGCTGGTGGTCGATGACGGCTCCACCGATGACACGGCTGTGGTAGCCGCGGCGGCTGGGGCCAAGGTGCTGCGACAGAGGCCCAACCAGGGCAAGGGTGCGGCACTCCGATACGGCTTCCGCCGTGCCCTCGACGACGGCGTCGCGGCGGTGCTGACGCTCGACGCGGACGGCCAGCACGACCCGGCCTGCGTTCCCGACTTCCTGGCGCGTTGGCACGCCAGCGGGGCGCCGCTGGTCATCGGGCGCCGTGATTTCAGCCGCATGCCGCTCTCCCGCCGAGTGGCCAATGTGCTCGGCACGCGGGTCTTCAGCTGGGCTGTCGGCCGCCGCATCGCGGACAACCAATCGGGCTACCGGCTCATCGCCCAGCCGTTGCTGGGGCACCTGCTCGAAAGCCGCGAGGTTGGTTTCGAGTTCGAGGTGGAGATGATCACCGACGCGGTCCGTGCCGGCCTGACCATCGACTGGGTGCCCATCCCCACCATCTATGACGACGCCGGAAGCCACATCTCGGCCGGTCGCCCACGTTGCCAACTTCCTGCGGGTGGCGCGCGCCGCGCGTCGCTCGGTCGGTATACCGCTTGACCTGGGCTGAGGAGCCGACCATGAGTCACGGCCGATGACCACATCTAACCACGAGCCTGCGGCCCGCCAACGAGTCGGCGAGATGGGCAAGCGCGAGTTCATCGTGCTCATCTCCATGCTCATGGCGCTGACCGCCCTGGCCATCGACATGATGCTGCCGGCCTTCGGCGAGATGCGCTCGAGCTTTGGGCTGGAGCCCAATTCGACCGCCATCGCGCCGGTCATCACCGTGTTCCTCATCGGCTTCGGCTCGGGCCAGCTGTTCTGGGGTCCGCTGTCCGACGCGCTGGGGCGCAAACGCATCCTCTGGATGGGTCTCGCCATCTACTCGCTGGCAGCGCTGGGCGCTGCCCTCTCGCCATCGCTGTCGATCCTGTTGCTGATGCGTTTCGTGGGAGGTCTTGGCGCGGCCGCCATCCGCGTCGTGACCCAGGGGACGATCCGCGACCGCTACCGCGGCGACCAGATGGCCAAGGTGCTCTCCTACATCATGGCCGTCTTCCTGTTGGTGCCGATGATCGCGCCATCGCTGGGTACGGCCGTGCTGGCCATAGGGAACTGGCGCTGGATCTTCGCATTCTTCGTCGTCGCCGCCGTCGGCGCCGGTCTGTGGGCCAGGC
The DNA here is from genome assembly GCA_963778955.1 of uncultured Chloroflexia bacterium. GTDB lineage: Bacteria > Chloroflexota > Limnocylindria > Limnocylindrales > CSP1-4 > JAFMJV01. The sequence continues at coordinate 330,342 of CAVZWI010000001.1, read as the reverse complement.
GCCTGCCGGAGACGCTGCCGGCGGAGCGCCGCCTGCCGCTCTCCCTCTCCCGCTTGCTGACCGCCGCGCGCGTCGTGCTCGGCAGCCGCTTCGCAATGGGTTTCACCATCGCACAGATGGCGGTCTTTGGGTTCTTTGCCTCGTATCTCGCCTCGACCGAGCTCATCATCGACGACGTCTTTGGCCTGGGCCCCTGGTTTCCGGTCGTCTTCGGCGGGGCATCGCTGATGCTGGGTACGGCGATGCTCTTCAATCCGCGGCTGATCGACCGCTTCGGCTTGCGCGGCATGGTGCGCATCGCATTGACCGGATACCTGGCCGCCACGACGCTGTTCGCGGCCATCGCGATCGCCACCGGTGGCCACCCGCCGTTCTGGCTCTACCTGCTCGGGGTGCTGCCGATCCTGACGGCACACTCGTTCGTGATGCCCAACCTGAACTCGGCAGCGATGATGCCGATGGGTCACGTCGCGGGTACCGCGGCGGCGATCATCGGAGCCATCAGCACGCTCGGTGGTGCCATCATCGGCGCGCTGATCGACGCGGCTTACGATGGCTCGGTCACGCCCTTCGCCGTGGCCGGCGTGCTCGTCTGCAGCGTGGCGTTCGTGGCCTCTCGCTGGTCCGACGCGGTGTGGGATCGGTCGGCCGACCGCGAACTCCTTCCCGCCGAGGTGTTGGCCGAGGCCTCCACCGCGCCTCCGGTGGAGATCGCCTGAGGCTCGTCCCGCTCCATCGGCGTCGTCTTGGTCCGGCTCGTGCACATTGACTCCGGGGCCGCGGCCTGCTACGTTGAGTTGAGAATATTCTCAGAAGCGAGAGGATTTCAGCATGGCGACGGAATCGGATCTTGGCTGAATACCTCCTGGGCGCCGACTACGGCACCGGTGGAGCGAAGGTCGCGCTCATCGACGCAGACGGTGAGCAGGTCGGCTATGCCTATGAGGAATACCCCATCTACACCGACCATCCGGGATGGTCGGAGCATGACGCGCCCCGCTATTGGGACGCCTTCTGCCGCATGACCCGCAAGGTCCTCGCCGAGACCGGTGTGGACCCGGCCGAGATCAGGGGCGTGGCCGCCTCCTCCGCGCTCCCCTCGGTCGTCCTTGTGGACCGCGACGGTGAGCCGCTCCCGCGCGCCTACAACCTGATGGATCGCCGCGCCACCGCCGAGGTGGCCTGGGTCAGCGAGCACATCGGCGCGGAGCGCATCTTCAAGATCACCGCCAATCGGCTCGAAGACCATCCCGTGCTGATGAACGTGCTGTGGGAGCGCGACAACCATCCCGAGCGCTACCGCACCATCGCCAAGGTGCTGACCATCGACGGCTTCATCAACTTCAAGCTCACCGGGGCATCGACCGCGCACTATTCGGCCGGGCCGTTCTACGGCGTCTACGACATCCTCGAGCGGCGCTTCGATACCGATCTACTCGAGGCCATGGGCGTGATCCGGCGTTGATGCCGGACCTGTGCCGCTGTGAGGACATCATCGGCGAGGTCACCCCTGCGGCAGCGGCCGACTGCGGGCTGGCAGCGGGGACCCCGGTCGCGGGCGGCCAGGTGGACTGTAATGCCGGCTGGCTGCAGGGCGGGGCCATCGAGCCGGGTGACATCCAGATGAACCTGGGTACGGCCGGCAACTTCGGCATCATCCATCGCTCGCGCGACTTCCTCTTCAGTGAGTCGGGCGCTGCCTCGATCAACTTCCCCTACACCGTGGATTCGGAGACGACGTACATCACGGTGCCGACGACGACCACTGGCGGCGGCACGCTGCGGTACCTGCGCGACCAGTTCTCAGCCCTGGAGGTCCAACGCGAGAGATCAGGTGGGCCTGACGCGTACGACGTCCTCAATGAGCAAGCAGCAGCCGTTCCACGGGGCGCGGACAGCCTCTTGTTCCTGCCCTACCTGATGGGCGAGCGCACGCCGATCTGGGACGTCAACGCTCGCGGTGTGCTCTTCGGCCTGTCACTCAACCACACCAAGGGGCACGTCGTGCGTGCGGCCATGGAGGGCGTCGCCTTCGCGCTCTATCACTCGTTCGAGACGCTCAGCGCGGCAGGCTTGCGTGTCAACTATCCGCTGGTGCTCAACGAGGGTGGTGCCAAGTCGACCCTGTGGCGGCGCATCATCACCGACGTCTTCGAGGTGGGTACCGTGCTGCTGGAACGCCGCACCGGCGCACCCTACGGCGATGCCATCCTGGCCGGCGTCGCGACCGGCATCTTCAAGGACTTTTCCGTGGCCAGGGGTTGGGCCACCACCATCGATCCCATGGAGCCTGACCCTGCAGCCCATGCCGATTACATGGAACGGTTCGCGCTCTTCAAGCAGGTCTACCAGGACCTCCGGGGAGACTTCGTCGAGCTCGCCCGTATCCGGTCGCACTAGCGCGACAGACAGGAGCCATACATGGAGCTGGTCAGCAAGCTCAGGCAGCGCGTCGCCGCCGATGACCCCATCCGCATCGGCATCGTCGGCTGCGGACAGATGGGGTCCGGGCTGGCCCATGCCATCAACAACATCGAGGGCATGCGGGTGGCGGCCATCGCCGACCTGGACGTGTCACGCGGTGTCAGCACCTACGGCGAGATGGGCCGCTCGGCGGCCGATGTGCTGGTGGCCGAGGACCTCGGCGCGGCGGAGGATGGCATCCGCGCCGGTGCCGCGGTGGTCACGCCCGATGCGCTGGCGCTGCCGCAGCTTGAAGGGCTGGAGTGCATCGTCGAGGTCACCGGCGTGCCCGACGTGGGCGCGCGCGTGGCCCACGACTCCATCATGAACCGCAAGCCGGTCGTGATGATGAATGTCGAGACGGACATCACCATCGGCGTCTACCTGGACCGTCTGGCTCGAACGATGGGTTCGGTGTACACGGTTGCGTCGGGCGATGAGCCCGGCGTGCTCAAGATGCTCCACGAGCAGGCCGTCCTGATGGGCTTCGAAGTGGTGGCCCTGGGCAAGGGCAAGAACAACGTCATCGATCTCGCCGCCACGCCTGAGGCCTGCGTGGCAGAGGCTGCGACGAAGGGCATGAACCCCAAGATGCTCTCGGCCTTCAAGGACGGCACCAAGACGATGGTGGAGATGGCGGCGGTCTCCAATGCCACGGGCCTGCTGCCGGATGTGCCTGGAATGCACGGACCGAAGGTGGAGGTCGACCAGCTGGTCAGCACCTTCATCCCGCAGGCTGACGGCGGCGTCCTGTCGCGCGCCGGCTGCGTGGACTACTCGACCGGAGCCATCGCGCCCGGTGTGTTCGCCATCGTGCGGTCCTACGATGCCCGCATCCGCAAGGAGATGAAGTTCATCACCCATGCCGAGGGGCCCTACTACCTGCACCTGCGGCCCTACCATCTCTGCGACCTGGAGACGCCGCAATCGGTCGCGGAGGCAGTGCTGCTGGGGGAGGTCACCGTGACCGCGGAGGAGATGCACGCCGAGGTGGTCTGCACGGCCAAGCGCGACATCGAGGCTGGCGCCGTGCTCGAGGGCATCGGTGGACCCGACTGGTACGGGCTGGTCATGACCTACGCGGAGGCGCGGGCGATGCGGGCGGTGCCCATCGGCATCGGTGCAGGGGCAGTGGCCACGCGGGCCATCAAGGCGGGTGCGACCATCACCGAGGACGATGTGGCGGTCGATGAGACGACGTTCGTGGCTCGGCTGCGCCGGCTGCAGGACGCGCTCTACGGGTAGGGGGTCGAGATGAGCCAGCAACACCACCCGCGGCTGCCGTTCCTGGACAACGGCATCGCGCAGATCGCCTTCGTGGTCGAGGATCTGGACCGCACCGTGGAGATGTACCACGACATGTTCGGGATCGGACCGTGGCACTTCTACACGTACGGCAGGCCGCTCGTGAAGAAGATGTCCTACTACGGGCAGCCTTGCGAGTACAAGATGCGCGTGGCGCTGTCGTACTTCGGGCCGATGCGCGTCGAGCTCATCGAGATGGTCGAGGGGCCGACGGTCTATGCCGACTTCGTGGCGACGCATGGCTTCGGCGTGCAGCATCTCGGCGTGCTGGTCGATGACATGGAGGTGGCCCTGGCCCAGGCTGAAGCTGCCGGTTTCAAGATGATCATGGACGGCTCCGGCTTCGGTCCCGACGGTGACGGCCACTACGCCTACCTGGACACGGAGCGGGAGTACGGCGTCACCTACGAGCTCATCTGCCGGCCGGCGCGTCGCAACCCCCCGGAGAAGATCTACCCGCCCGAGGACTAGATCCGCAGTCATCGTCATGCCCGCCACGCCCGCCACGCGTGCTCTACCCACGGGGCGGGTGAACCGACGGAGCAGGTCATCTGGGATAGCCAGATCCGGTCACTTGACCCACGGGGCGGGTGAACCGACGGAGCAGGTCATCTGGGATAGCCAGATACCGGTCACTTGACCCACGGGGCGGGTGAACCGACGGAGCGAGCCTGCGGTTTGCGTCGGATCGACGCTGATTCACCCGCCAGGCGGGTAGGAGTCGCCCGCGAGGTCTGGATGGACGGCGAGCGACCGTCGGATCACCCGCAGGGTGGGTAGAGCCGCCCGATAGGCGGACCAGCTGTGCAGCCGTCTCGTGCATTCGAATGCGGATCCGGTTGACGCACGCCCATCGACCATGCTACGGTGCCTGAAATAATTCTCAGGAGTGGGAATTCTTTCATGGCGGTAGCCAGCCACCCATCGAACGAGGAGCTTCGCTTGCTGGTCAAAGTCAGCAGGTTCTACTACGAGGACGGCCTGAACCAGGACGCCATCACGGCGCGCCTGGGGCTGTCTCGTTCGAAGGTCTCCCGGCTCATGGCGCAGGCGCGCGAGACGGGTGTGGTGCAGATCAACGTGGTGGCGCCGGAGGACCTCTTCCTCGACCTCGAGAGCGGGCTTGAGGAGCGCTACGGGCTCCAGGAGGCGCTCGTGGTCGAAGCGCAGCCGGGGGACTCGCAGGCGCAGGTCAGCCGCGCTGTCGGCAGCGCCGCCGCGGGCTACCTGCTGCGCGCCATGTCCCCTCGCAGCACCATCGGCATGTGCTGGGGTGACACGCTGCGCCACATGGCGGCAGCGCTGACCCCGCAGCGCTACCCCAACGCCCAGGTCGTGCAGGTCATCGGTGGCCTGGGTCAGCCAGACTCGGAAGTCCATGCCACCGAACTGTGCCGGAGCGTCTCGCGTTCGCTGGGCTGCCGCCTGACGCTGCTGCCGGTACCGGGAATCGTGCCCGATCAACGGACCCGCGAGGTGCTGCTCTCCGACGTCCACGTCCAGCGCGCCGTGGAGGCGTTCGATGATCTGGACATCGCGTTCGTCGGCATCGGCGCACCGACGCTGGGCTCGGTGACCATGCGCGACGGCTCCATCATCACGCGCGCCGAGTTGGATGCGCTGCTGCGCAAGGGAGCGGTCGGCGACATCGCCCTGCGCTACTACGACGTCGACGGCGAATGCATCGAGTCCGAGATCAACGACCGCATCATCGGCATGACGCTGGAGCAGATCAAGCAGGTGCCCAAGATCGTAGGCGTGTCGGGCGGCCCGGACAAGCAAGCCGCCATCCGTGCCGCCCTGCGTGGCCGTCTCATCAACGTGCTTGTCACCGACTCGGTGACCGCGGAGACGCTCTTGGAGTCGAACGATGGCTGAGCAGCGAACGATGGCTGACCAGCAAGATCCGCGCGCTCGGCGCCGAGACCGTCCGCCGTGAGAGCGCTGCCGCCGCGACGCTGGCCGACGACCTGCCGGACACCTTCGCCCAGGCCGTTCGCATGCTGCTGGACTGCCGCGGCCACGTCCTCGTGTCAGGTTCCGGTACCTCCCACGCGGTGGCACTGCGGTTCGCCCATCTGCTCTCGTGCGTGGGCACTCCCGCGCTCTTCCTCCACCCCGGCGACAGCCAGCATGGCGCTGCCGGTGCGGTGACCGCCAACGACGTCTGGGTCGGCCTGTCCAAGGGTGGCGAGACGACTGAGGTCGTGTTCCTGGCCGGGGTCGCCCGCAAGCGCGGCGCGGCCGTCGTCGCCATCACCGAGAAGCCTGACTCTAGTCTGGGCCGGCTGGCCGACCTGGTCCTGCAGGTGACCGCGCCGGACGGGGTCGACCCCTTCGGCATGGTGGCCACGGGCAGCTCGCTCTTCAACTCGGCCTTCACCGATGCCCTCTGTGTGGCGCTCCTCGAGCTTCGCGGCTACTCGGTCGAGGCCTTCGGGGAGACCCACCCCGGTGGTGCGGTCGGTCACAAGATCAGAGAGATCGACAGCCAGTGAAAGCCGCTCACCTCACCGCCCCCGAGACCATCGAACTGGTCGATGTTCCCGTCCCGCAGTGCCCCAACGACGGCGTCCTCCTCGCCGTCAGGGCCTGTGGGGTCTGCGGCTCCGACCTGCGGCGTTGGCGCGAGGGTCCGGCTGCCGGTGCCATCACCGTGCCCGGCCACGAGTTCGCCGGCGAGATCGTCGAGGTCGGCTCCGACGTCAGCGGGTACCAGGTCGGCGAGCACCTGGCGGTCGCGCCGGACGTCCACTGCCTCAAGTGTTGGTACTGCAGCGTGGGCCTCTACAACCTCTGCGACGACATGACGATGATCGGCATCACGCCCGGCTTCGATGGCGGGCTGGCCGAGTACTGCGTCTTGCCGGCCCACGCGTTGGCCGGCGGCACCATCCACAAGATGCCATCGTCGCTCACGTTCGCGCAGGGCGCCCTGGCTGAGCCGCTCAGCTCGGTGCAGGCCTGTCACGAGGACATCGGCACCACGCTCGGTGACACGGTCCTTGTCATGGGCGCCGGTCCCATCGGCTGCCTACATACGCTCATCGCCCACCTGCGCGGCGCCCGCGTCATCCTGTCCGAGCCCAACGAGCTGCGGCGCACGCTGGCCGAACCGTTCGCGCCAGAGCTGGTGCTGGACCCCATGAGCCAGGATGTCGTCGCCGTGGTCAAAGCCTTCACCGACGGCCTGGGTGCCGACAGCGCCATCTGCGCCAACCCCGTGGCTGCTACCCACCAGCAGGCGGTCGACGCGGTGCGCAAGCGCGGGAACGTGGTGCTCTTCGGCGGCCTGCCCAAGGCGGCCCCCATGACGAACCTGGACGCCAACCGCATCCACTACGACGAGATCCGCGTCATCGGCTCGTTCAGCTATCACCCCGACTTCCACGCGCGCGCGCTGCAGCTGCTGGAACGCGGCCAGGTCGACCCCGACGCGATCATCACCCACCGCTACGCCCTCGACCAGGCCGACGAGGTCTTTCGGACCGTCGCCGCAGGCGAGGCGCTCAAGGTCATGGTCGAGATCGGCCAGGAAGGCACGGACCCGGCATGATCGGACTGAATACCGAGTTGCAGCAGCGGGAAGCCTCTGGGCAGGCCGTGCGCATCGGCCTCATCGGCGCCGGGCAGATGGGCACCGACGTCGTCGCCACCACGCACGAGATGCAGGGCGTGCGCGTGGTCGTCACCGCCGACCTGGACCTCGAACGCGCTCGCGATGCCTACCGCATCGGCCTCATCGAGGACGAGGTCGTCGTGGCGGTGTCAGCCGCCGAGGCCGACGCTGCCGTGGCGGCTGGCAAGCGAGTGGCCGCGGCCGACTATCGCATCGTCACCGACATGCATTCGGTCGACGTCATGCTGGAATCCACAGGCGTGCCTGAGATCGGCGCTCGGGCCGCGCTTCGCAGCGCTCGCAACGGCCAGGACCTAGCCATGATGAACGTCGAGACCGACATCACCGTGGGCCCCATCCTGCACTGGTACGCACAGCAGAAGGGTGTGCTCTACGCGCTCGCCGCCGGTGACGAGCCAGCCGCCTGCAAGGAGCTCTACGACCTCGCGGTGTCGATGGGCTTCACCATCGTGGCTGCCGGCAAGGGCAAGAACAACCCGCTCGACCGCCACTCCACCCCGGCCGACCCGGCGGTGCAGAAGGAAGCGGCCCGCCGCGGCCTCTCGCCCAACATGCTGGTCGAGTTCGTGGACGGCTCCAAGACGATGATCGAGATGGCCGCCACCTCCAACGCCACCGGTCTGGTGCCGGACGTCCGCGGCATGCACGGTCCCGACACCGATCGCGACCATCTGACCGACGCCTTCAGGCTCATCGAGGATGGTGGCGTGCTCAGCCAGCTGGGCGTGGTCGACTACGGCATCGGCGCGGTGGCCCCGGGCGTCTTCGTCATCGTCCGCACGGACCATCCGCGGCTGCGCGAAGCGATGGTGCTGCGCGACATGGGCGACGGGCCCTACTACACCCTCTTCCGGCCCTTCCACCTGTGCAGCATCGAGGTGCCGCTGACCTGCGCCATGCTGGCCATCCGCAAGGTCTCCAACATGGTGCCGCTCGATCGGCTGACCTCGGAGGTCTTTGCGGTCGCCAAGCGCGACCTCACAGCCGGCGACACGCTCGACGCCATCGGCGGCACGGCTTACTACAGCCTCATCGATACGTTCCAGACCGCTGCTACCGAGGGACTCCTGCCCATCGGCCTTGCCAACGGCGCCAGGGTCGTCCGACCCGTAGCGATCGACGCCCCCATCACCACTCAGGACGTCGAGATCAAGCCATCCACCGTCTACCGGCTGCGACAGCTGCAGGACCAGTGGTCGCAGGGCGCGATCGCTGCTGCCGAGCTGCTCGAGGCTGTCGACCAGCTAGCCACCGACTAAGCCGGACCAAGAGCGATCCAAGGAGGAGAGGACATGGCACGAGCCACATTGGGAGTCATCGTCGGGAACCGCGATTTCTTCCCCGACGCACTGGTGACCGAAGCACGTGCGGACGTGCTGGCGCTGTTCGAGGAGATGGACATCGAGCCCGTCATCCTCGACGCTGGCGCCACCAAGCTCGGCGGTGTGGAGACCTGGCGTGAGGCACAGTTGTGTGCTCAGCTGTTCGATGAGAACCGCAAGCGCATCGAGGGTGTGCTGGTGGTTCTGCCCAACTTCGGCGACGAGAAGGGCGTCGCGGACACGATGCGGCTCTCCGGCCTGGATGTGCCCATCCTCATCCAGGCCTACCCGGATGACGTCACCGCCTTCACTCTCGACCGTCGTCGCGACTCGTTCTGCGGCAAGATCTCCGTCTGTAGCGACCTCCGTCAATACGGGTTCAGCTACTCGCTGACCGAGCGTCACACGGTCCCGGTGCAATCGGATGCCTTCCGTGCGGACCTCGACAAGTTCGTGCGCGTGTGCAAGGTCGCCAACGGCATGAAGCATGCCCGACTTGGCGCCATCGGCACGCGACCCGATGCCTTCAAGACCGTGCGCTACAGCGAGAAGCTGCTCGAAGCCTCCGGCATCGCGGTCAGCGTCATCGACTTCAGCGAGGTCTTCGGCAACGCCAACCGCTTGGGCGATGACGACGCCAAGACCAAGGCCAAGCTCGACGAGATCCGGGCTCACATGCCGCATCCGACGGTGCCGCCGGAGAAGCTGGTGAAGATGGCCAAGCTGGGCGTCGTGGTCGACGACTGGATGGCCGCCAACGACCTTGATGCCACCGCCATGCAGTGCTGGAGCTCACTCCAGGAGAACTACGGGGTCAACGTCTGCACGCTCATGAGCATCATGAGCAACAAGCTCATGCCCAGCGCCTGTGAGACCGACATCACCGGCTTGGCCTCGATGTACGCGCTGCAGCTGGCCGCCGAGCAGCCGGCGGCCATCGTCGACCTCAACAACAACTACGGCGACCACCCTGACAAGTGCGTGCTCTTCCATTGCGGCAACTGGCCCCTGAACTTCTACCCCGAGGGAGAGGCCGAGATGCGCATCGCCGACGTGCTTGGCACTACGCTGGGCAATGACAACGTCTACGGTGCCATCACTGGCCGCGCGCCGGCGGCGCCGCTGACCATCGCCCGCATCAGCACTGACGACGTCAACGGCAGGTGCAAGGCCTACGTGGCTGAGGGGCAGTTCCTCGACGACCCGCTGGACACCTTCGGCTCCAGTGCAGTGGTCGAGATCCCCAACTTCCAGCCGCTCCTGAAGCTCATCTGCAAGGTCGGCTTCGAGCACCACTGCGCCATGAGTCCCGCGCACACCGCGGACGCCGTGGCCGAAGCGCTCGAGAACTACCTCGACTGGGAGGTCTTCCGACATGCCTGACCAACATAGGAGGTGCTAGCAGACCGATAGGGAACCTCAGAAATCCATCAAGGGAACAGATCTTGGAGGAGACCAAACTCATGCGGAATCTCAAGGGAGTCATCGGGCTCACCATGGTCGGCGCGTTGGCGCTGTCCGCGACCCCGGCCCTGGCACAGGACGAAAGTGCCGCTCCGGCCGAGTCCATGGCCGCGGCCGGAGGCCTGAACATCTGCTTCATCCACGAAGATCTCGAGACCGAGTTCTGGCTGGCCGGCCACAAGGCCATGACCGAGACGCTGGCCGCGCAGGGCGACAACGTCCTCGAGCGCTATAGCCCCGATGCCAATGGGCAGCTGCAGTTGGAACGCGACTGCATCGCACAGGGCGTCGACGCCATCTTCGTCATCCCCAAGGACGGCTCCATCGCCCTGACGCTGATCGAAGAAGCCAACAACGCCAACATCCCCATCGGCATCTTCAACCGCCCGCCGCAGAGCGAGGATGGCGCCGCCATCGTGGTGCAGGCCGACAACCGCACCATCGCGCGTGACGCCGTCCAGTACATCGCCGACCAGGCCATCGCGGCCGGCAAGAAGGTGACTCCGCTCATCATGGTCGGCGACCTGGGCGATCCCAACGCCATCGGCCGCTATGAGGGCTTCTACGACGTCATCAACGCCAACCCCGACCTCTGGTTGACCGATCCCATCGAGGTCCCCACCAACTGGGACGCCGCGACCGGGCAGGCCAACCTGCAGGCGGCCATGGCCGCCAACCCCGACGTGGACTTCCTGTTCACGTCCTCCGACTTCCTCTTCCCGACCATCAAGGGCGTCCTTGAGCCGCTCGGCAAGTGGGTCACCCGTGATGATCCCAATCACGTGCTGATGGCCGGTCTTGACGGCGACGTCAACGCCTGCCGGCAGATCAAGGACGGTTACGTCGACGCCACCGGCGTCCAGAACCTCTACTACGAGGCTCAGGCGATGCTGGATGCGCTGCTCGCCGCCGTCGCCAAAGGCGACACCCACCCCGACCAGTGGATCGACGACCCCGGGTTCGCTCTCACCGCCGGCAACCTTGCTGAGCGTGAGATGGACATGTGGGGCTGCATCCTGCTGGCCGACCCGTCCTACAACCCATAGGCAGTACCTGAACGGGGGCGGAGCTGATCCGCCCCCAGGTAACGCGGGCCTCGCACGTCGGGGCCCGCGCATCTACCCCATCCAGGCGAGAAGTGATGACCCTGCCGCACCCGACACAACATAGGCAGCGAGCCAGATGACGGCCCTCGTGCAGCCTTCGGCGACCGATCGCGTGCTCAGCTTCGGCAAGCGCATCCTGATGTCCGAGTATCTGATCCTGTACCTGTGCATCGCCATGTTCGCAGGGCTCTATCTCGTGTCGCCCACGGTGGCGACGCCGTACAACATCACCAACCTGCTCTCGAACATGTGGCCGCTGCTGGTGATCGCCATCGGGCAGACGTTCGTGCTCATCATCGCCGGCATCGACCTCAGCCAGGGCGCAGTCGTCTCGCTCGCCAGCGTGGTCGGAGCGGCGTTCATCGCCCAGTCGGCCAATCCCATCGTCTTCCGCAAGAGCCCCTTGTGGGACATCTTCCTGTTCCAGGACGGTGCCATCCTCCATGACTCGGTCCTGGGTATCCCGGTGGCCATCGTCGCCATGCTGGCCGTCGGCCTTGTCATCGGTGCCTTCAACGGCGTGGCCGTCGCATTCGCGCGCATCCCGCCCTTCATGGTCACCCTGGTGACCTCGATGTTCGTGGCTGCCTTGGCCATCTACGTGGTCAAGAGCGAGAACATCATCGATCTGCCTGACGCTTTCGCCCTCATCGGCGACGACTTCGGCATCTTCTCCATCGCCATGGTCATCGCCATCGGCGTGGCCGTCGTGGCCCACCTCATCCTGGGTCGCAGCATCTTCGGGCGCTGGCTATACGGCATCGGCAACAATCCCCGTGCCGCCGTGGTCTCTGGCGTGCCTGTGAAGAAGGTCATCGTCGCTACCTACATCTTCAGCAGCGTCTGTGCCGCGGCCGCGTCGATCATCTATACGTCGCGGGTCCAGCAGGGCCGCCCCACGCTGGGCGAGCCGCTCCTGCTCGACATCATCGCGGCGGTGGTCATCGGCGGCACCAGCCTGGCCGGTGGCCGCGGCAAGATCATCTGGACGGTCTTTGGCGTCATCTTCCTGGTCCTGCTGGGCAATGCGCTCTCATTGCTCAACGTGCCCTACTTCTACATCGCCATCGTCAAGGGTTCGGTCATCCTCTTCGCCGCTCTGCTCGATGTCGTCCGCCGCCGCCTGGCGCTGCAGCAGGTCTGAGGTACGACCATGAGTGACCTGATCCTGCAGTTCCAGGGCATCGACAAGTCCTTCTTCGGTGTGCCGGTGCTCAAGGGCATCGACCTTGACGTGGAACGCGGCACGACCGTGGGCCTGGTCGGCGAGAACGGTGCCGGAAAGTCCACGCTCATGAACATCCTCGGCGGCGTGGTGCCGGCCACGGCAGGCCAAATGCTGCTCAACGGGAAAGCCTTCGAGCCGGGTGACCCGAAACACGCGGATGAGGCCGGCATCGCCTTCATCCACCAGGAGCTGAACCTCTTCACCAACCTGAGCATCGCCGAGAACTTCTTCATCAGTGATTTCCCGACCCTGGGCCGCGCTCCGTTGTTGAACCGGCGTGAGCTCAACGACCGCGCTCGAGAGTACCTGGCCATGGTCGACCTACATGTCTCGCCCGACATGCGCGTCGAGCGCTTGGCTCCCGGCGAGCGGCAGCTCGTGGAAGTCGCCAAGGCGCTGTCGGTGGACGCGAGCATCATCATCTTCGACGAGCCCACGACATCGCTCACCGCGCGTGAGACCGACCGCCTCTTCGACCTCATCGGGCGGCTCCACGAGGACGGCAAGACCATCCTCTACATCAGCCACATCCTCGGTGACGTGATGCGCCTGTCGGACGCCATCGCCGTGCTTCGTGACGGGGCTCTGGTAGCCCAGGGCTCGCGCGACGAGTTCACCATCGACCGCATGATCAGCTCGATGGTCGGTCGCGACATCGAGAGTCTCTACCCTGATCGGACGGCGGCTCCGACCAAGGACCTCATGCTCGAGGTGCGCAACCTCTCCAAGGCCGGCATCAGCCACCACATCGACCTGCAGCTCCATAGGGGCGAGATCCTGGGCGTGTTCGGCCTGATGGGCTCGGGTCGTTCGGAACTGGCCCAGATCATCTTCGGCCTCGAGGACTTCGATGAGGGTGAGGTGCTCATCGACGGGGTCGTCGCCGAGAAGCTGTCGCCGACCAGCAACATCAGGGGCGGCATGGCCTTCGTGACCGAGAACCGTCGCGAGGAAGGCTTGATGATGGAGGCCACCGTCGCCGACAACCTAGCTATCGCGGCGCTGCCCGACTACACCTCGCGTGTCGTCAAGCGGGTCAAGAACAGCGGCCTGGCGACCGCTGTGAAGGAAACCGTGGACATCCTGAGCATCAAGGTCAACGACGCGTTCAAGAACGAGGTCAAGGGCCTGTCCGGCGGCAACCAGCAGAAGGTCGTGCTGGGTAAGTGGCTCATGACCGAGCCGTCGATCCTCATCATCGACGAGCCCACCCGCGGCGTGGACGTGGGCGCCAAGTACGAGATCTACGAGATCATCGACCAGATCGCTGCGAGGGGCACCGCGGTCCTCTTCATCTCCTCGGAGATCGAGGAGCTCACCGGCATGTGCGATCGCATCATCGTCATGGGCCAGGGTGAGGTGCTCGGCGCCTTCGACCGAGCGGGATTCGACCAGGAGTCCATCATCCGCACGGCCTTTCGGGAGCACGCGACATGACCAGCAACCGACTGACCATGACCCTGCTGCGGAACATGCCGCTGATCCTGTTCGTGCTCGTGTTCGTGCTCTTCAGCGTGCTCGATGAGCGCTTCTTCTCGATCGACAACTTCTCCAACATCGTGGAGTCCTCAGCCTTCGTGGGCCTGCTCGCGGTGGGCATGACCGCGGTCCTCCTGACCGGCGGTATCGACCTCTCGGTGGGGGCCACGATGTACATCACCGCGGCGGTCGTGGGCATGTTGCTGCAGCAGGATGTCAACTACATCGTGGCCATCCTGGCCGGCATCGCGGCGGGCACCGCGTGGGGCTTCCTCAACGCCTTCCTCATCGCCAAGGTGGGGCTGGTCCCATTCGTGGCCACGCTGGCCACGCTCACCATGGGCCGAGGGGTGGGCTTGCTGGTGACCGAATTGCGGCAGTTCATCCTGCCGCCGGAGATGGCCTATGCGGCTACCGACGTCTTCGGTGTACCGCTCCCGGTGGTGGTCTTCGCCATCGTCGTGGCGGTGGCCGTGGTGTTCCTGCGCTACACCGCCATGGGCCGGCAGATCTACGCCATGGGCAACGATCTTGACGCCGCCAAGAAGGCCGGCCTCAACGTCGTCCGCCTGACCGGATCGGTTTACGTCATCAGCGGCTTCTGTGCCTCGCTGGCCGGCGTCATCGCCATCAGCCAGCAAGGCAGTGTCTCGGCGGGCATCGGTGAGGGCGTCGAGTTCCGCGCCATCGCCGCGGCCGTGCTCGGCGGCACCAGCCTCTTCGGCGGTGTCGGGGCTGTCTTCCCCGGCACCGTCATCGGCGTGCTGCTGGTGCAGATGATCGCGACCGGCCTGGTCTATCTGCAGATCGACCTCTACCTGCAGGACATGATCGCGGCCGCCGTGATCTTCTTCGCCGTCTTCATCGACGCCCAACGCATGCGCATCCTGGGTCGCCTGGAGCGGCGCAACATCCGCGTCGAGAAGGGCGATGCCGACCCTCCCAGGCCCAAACCGGCGCCCGCCCCGTCGTAGCGGCGGTGCAGGCGGGTCGGGTCGGGTGCAGGCGGGTCGAGGATCGGAGCCAGAGAGGGGAGTGAGATGAACCACAGGGAGCGCGTCGTGGCTGCGCTGAACCACCAGGAGACCGACCGTGTGCCGATCGACCTGGGTTCGACCATCGTCACCACGGCCACCCGTATCGCCTACCAGAACCTCCTCGTCCACCTGGGCCTGCCGCCCGATGACGAGCCGCGCATCTCCCATCGCCAGATGGACACGGTGTATCCGCGCGAAGACCTGTTGCATCGCTACGACGTCGACACCCGCGCCGTCTACCTCAAGGGCCCCTGGGAGTTCGAGACCCGGGAGCTGCCCGGCGACCGTTTCGTCGACGAGTACGACCTGACCTGGGAGAAGGCGTCGTTCTACTACGACGTGGTCAAGCGGCCCTTCGCCGACCTGGAACGGGCCAGCGATCTCGACTCTGTGCAGTGGCCCGATCCCTACGACCCTGGTCGCGTGGCCGGCATCCGCGAGGAGGCGCGTCGCTTGTTCGAGGAGACCGACTACGCGGTCGTGGCTGACATCATGTGCCTGGGTCCCTTCGAGGGCGCCTGCTTCATGCGCGGCTACGAGCAGTTCTGCATGGACCTCTACTGGAACCGCGACATGGCCCACGCCATCCTCGACAAGATCACCCAGACCGACATCGCATTGTGGGATCTCTTCCTGCAGCACGTGGAGCCCTATGTGCAGGTGGTCGCGCAGGGCGATGACCTGGGCACGCAGCGCGGGACCTGGATCAAGCCGGAGATGTTCCGCGAGGACGTCAAGCCGTATCTGAGGCAGCTCTACGACTTCATCCACTCCAGGACCGACGCGGTGGTCTTCATGCACTCCTGCGGCTCGGTCTTCGATATCATCGGCGATCTCATCGAATGTGGCGTCGATGCGCTCAACCCCATCCAGCGCAGTGCCGCCAAGATGGACATCGCGGTCATGAAGCGGGAGTTCGGCTCCGAGTTGGCCTTCTGGGGTGGCGGTATCGACGTGCAGCAGGTGCTGCCCACAGCCACGCCAGAGGAGATCGACCGCGAGGTCAAGTACAGCATCGACACCCTGGGCGCCGGTGGTGGCTACGTGTTCTGTGCGGCCCACAACCTGCAACCGGACATCACACCCGAGCGCATCGAGGCCATGTACCAGGCCGCCTTGCGCTACGCCTAGATCGGTGGCCAACCTCATCGGGCTCGACGTCGGCACCACCGGCTGCAAGGCTGTCCTCTTCGACGAGGACGGGGTGCTGGTCGCGAGTGCGTCTCGTGAGTACGCCGTGGACTTCCCGCGGCCGACGTGGGCGGAGCAGGACATCGAGCAGGTGTGGGCGTTGGCCATGGAGTCGATGGCGGAGGCCATCGCCGTGGCCGGGGTGCGTGAGGTCGCCGCCATCGGGCTGTCGGTCCACGGCGAGGCGGTGACGCCCGTGGATGGCGAGGGGCGACCGCTGCGGCCGACCATCCTGGGCATGGACACCCGGACCGAAGCGCAGAACGCGTGGCTGCGCGACCGCTTCGGCGCGCGCCGGTTGTTCGAGCGCACCGGTATGCCCATCCACACCGTCAACACGCTGCCCAAGCTGCTTTGGCTCAGGGAGCACGAGCCCGACGTCTGGGCAGCGGCACACAGGTTCCTGCTGGTCGAGGACTTCCTCATCGCGCGCATGACCGGCCGCGCCGTCATCAGTGAGTGCCTGGCTTCGCGGACCCAGCTCTACGACCTGGAGGCCGGCGGCTGGGCGCCGGAGATACCTCGACGCGCTGGACCTTTCACCCGACCGGCTCGCGGAGGTCGCGCCATCCGGCACGCTGGTAGGCCGTATGCGGGCCGACCTGGCCGACCGACTGGGTCTGGCTTCGGCACCCGGCGTCGTCAGCGGTGGTCACGACCAGGCTTGTGGAGCGCTGGGCGTCGGCCTTACCCGCCCGGGTTTGGCCTCGGTCTCGACCGGCACCGCCGAGGTGGTGGAGGTCGCGCTCGGCGCACCGGTCGTCTCCGAGCCGCTCTACGAGGGCAACGTCTCGGTCTACCGTGCGACCGTGCCCGGGTCGTTCCTGGCCATGACGCTCAATCACAGCGGCGGCCTGGCGCTGCGCTGGTTCCGCGACGGCTTCTGCGAGCCGCAGCTGTCTCGGGCGTCTGCCTCCGGAGCGGACGCATACGACGTCATCCTCGCCGATGCCTCGTCGGAACCGACCGGTCTGCTGGTCCTGCCCCACTTCGCCGGTGCCGGGACGCCGACCTTCGACACGGCGTCGCGGGGCGCCATCCTGGGGTTGACGTTCTCGACCACTCGGGGCGACATCGCCAAGGCCATCCTGGAGGGGCTCACCTACGAGTTGCGGCTCAACCTGGACCTGCTCCGTGACGGCGGTGTGGCCATCGATGTCTTGCGCGCCATCGGCGGGGGTGCACGCTCTCCGCTCTGGCTGCGACTCAAGGCGGACATCACCGGCATCCCAGTCATCACGCCGCGCATCACGGAGGCCGCGGCCTTCGGCGCGGCATTGCTGGCGGGCACGGGCGCCGGGCTCTGGCCGTCCGCGGCCGAGGGTGCCGAGCGCTTCCTGGAGTTGACCGACATCTACCAACCCGATCCGGCGCGGCACGCAGCCTATTCCCGGCTCTTCGAGCTCTATCGTGAGGTCTATCCGGCGGTCGCGCCCATCTCACATCGGCTGTAGGGCCAGACCTATCATCGGGTCATGAGCGACATCCAGATCACCTGCGCCGGCAGTGCCGTCTTCGACATCCTGGCCAAGTCCGCCGGGCCGCTGCCCATCGGCGTGCTGGGCCTGGTCGATACCTTCTCGACTGCCGAGGGTGGTCCGGCTCTGCGCACCGGTCGCGTCCTGGCCGGCATGGGCATCGAGACCCGACTCATCATCCCCGTCGGTGATGACATCTTCGGCCGCTCCTTCCGGCAGACCGTGCCGGCGCCGCATCTGCACGTCGAGTTCGTGGCGTCGCCCTTCCCGACGTCCACCTCGCTGGTGGCGGTGGACCAGGATGGCGAGCGCACGATGCTGCACAACCTCGGCGCCGACGCGTCGATCACCGCTGAGTCCATCGAATCGCGCCTCGTCAGTGACTACCTCCACGTCGGCGGGGCATTGGTCCTGCCCGGCCTGGACGACCCTGATGGCGCGCCGCTGGCCGGCTTGTTCGAGCGCACCAAGGCGCGCGGGATGCACACCAGCCTCGATGTGGTGCACGACTCCACCGGGCAGTGGCAGCGAGTGCTGCCGGCCCTGGCCTACACCGACCTCTTCGTGCCTAGCCTGGCCGAGGTGGTGGGCATCACCGGGATCGCCGACCCGGCCGATGCGGCGGCTGCCTTGCGCGACCTGGGGGTGCACTTCGCCATCGTCACCGATGGCCCGCGCGGTGCCTGGGTGAACCACGACGACTTCGTGGGTCACATCCCGGCCTTCACGGTGGACACCATCGACACGACTGGGGCCGGCAATTCGTTCACCGGCGGCGTGCTCACCGGCCTCATCCACGGCCTGGGGGCGGAGGAGGCGGCGCGACTGGGCGCGGCCATGGGCGCCCTGTGCACGACCACCATCGACACCTTCTCCGGGCCCGATGATCCGGCCGATGCCTGGCGCCTGGCTGGGTTGGAGCCGCCCCGATGAGCAGCATCCTGCCGGGTGAGGTCGGGATCGTACCGACGGAGATGCGCGCGACCGTGCTCTCCGGCTGCGGGACCGACCAACTGGCGGTGCGTTGTGTGCCCGTGCCGCGCCCGGGGCGTCAGCAGCTGCTGGCGCGCGTCGATGCGGCCGGCATCTGCACCTCGGTCAACAAGCTCATCGACCAGGGTGCCGAGCATCCGCTGATGCACGGCTGGGTTCCCGCCAAGCATCCGGCCATCGTGGGCGACGAGGGCGTGGTCACACTGGTGCAGGTCGGAGATGGCCTTCGTGACCGATGGTCGGTGGGGCGGCGCTGCTCGGTGCAGCCGGCCGTGGACATCGCGCCCATCGACCACCTCGAGCGCTACGCCGATGGCGGCCGTGGCGTGGCCAAGATCGCCGTCGGCTACTCGCTCCCGGGCCTGCTGGCCGAGTACATCCTCATCGGCGAGGAGGTGCTGGCGGCAGGCTGCCTGCTGCCGCTCCCCGATGACTCGCTGCCGGCCGGCCACGCCGCCATCGCCGAGCCCATCAGCTGCATCATCAGCTCCCACGCGCACCACATGCACCTCTCCCAGCCCGACCGGACGGAGGCCCGCAGCGCCACGACCGGTCTTGTGCGCGACGGCGTCACGGTCGTCATCGGTGCCGGGCCCATGGGCCGCATCCACGTGGATCTCGCCATCGCGGCGCGGCCACGGGTCCTCGTCGTCACGGCTCGGCGCGCGGAACGACTCCAGTGGCTCCACGACACGTTCGGGGAACGGGCCGCCGCGGCCGGCGTCGAGTTAGTCACGGTCGTCGCGGGGGCCGGCGACCTGGCCGCGACCGTCGGGCGCGTGAGCGGGGGGCGCGGCGCCGATGACGTCATCGTCACCGCCGCCGACGGGCCGCTGATGGAATCGGTCCAGCACCTGGTCGCGCGCTACGGCGTGCTCGATCTCTTCGCCGGGCTGCCGCCGGGCAAGGAGACCATCGGCATCGACGAGCGTTTCGTGCACTACCAGGAGATCAACATCACCGGCTCGTCCGGCGGCGGCCCCTGGGACATCATCGAGACGCTGCGGCTGATGGCCGCCGGCGAGATCGACGCGGCGGCACATATCGGCCACGTCGGCGATCTGGCGCATGCGCCAGAGCTGCTGCAGATGGCGCGCGACGGCCGCGTGCAGGGCAAGGCCATCGTTTACCCGCACCGGCACGCGGGCGCCGTCAGCGATGTGACCCGCTGGGACGCGGCCGACGAACAGCGCTACCTCGCGGCAGGCTAGGGGAGTGGCCTTCGGCGGGCACCGCAGGCTGGTCGGGCTGGGCTTCGGCGCCATCCAGTCCGGCCTCTTCGTGTACGAGGCACAGCGCACGGGCGACTATGCCCCGCCGCTGGTGGTGGACGTACGCGCCGACCTGGTGGCCGGCATTCGCGCAGATGAGGGGCGAGTGCGCGTCAACATCGCTCGATCCGACCGGGTCGATGTCGCCGAACTTGGACCCATCGAGGTCGCAGATTCGACCGTGGCTGCCGAGCGTGCGCGCATCGTGGAGACCATCGCCGCCGCGGACGAGCTGGCCTCGGCGCTCCCCAGCGTCGCCTTCTATCGCTCCGATGCTGCCAACAGTCCGCATCGGCTGCTCGCTGAAGGCCTGCGGCGGCGCACCGCTGCGCAGCCGCTGATCGTCTACTGCGCCGAGAACCACCGCAGTGCGGCGGCGCTGCTCGAGGATGCGGTGTTGGACGCGATGCCCGCGGGCGAGCAGAGGAGCATCCAGGGTCGTGCTCGCTACGTCGACACCGTCATCGGCAAGATGAGCGGGGTCATCACCGACCGGGCGGAGATCGCATCCCTCGGGCTGGCCACCATCACCTCGGCGCTGCGGTCGGCCTTCCTGGTGGAGGAGTTCGACCGCATCCTCGTCTCCCGGGTGGACCCTGCTGCTGTGCTCCACCCCGGGATGCCCGTGCTGCGGGAGGTCGACGACCTGGCGCCGTTCGAGGACGCCAAGCTGCTGGGTCACAACGCCACACATGCCCTGGGTGCCTTCCTGGGCCAGCTGTCGGGCCTGTCGCTGTTCGCCGATCTGGCCGATGTGCCCGGTGCCATGGGCTTCCTGCGGGCAGCCTTCATCGAGGAGTCCGGGGCGACACTCCGTCGTCGCTGGGTGGGGGCGGACGAGCTCTTCACCAAGGCCGGCTACGAGGCCTTTGCCGACGATCTGCTCCGACGCATGGTCAACCCAAACCTGGCCGATACCATCGAGCGTGCTGCCCGCGACCCGCGCCGCAAGCTGGGCTGGGACGACCGATTGGTCGGGCTCATCCGACTCGGAATCGTTGTAGGCGTGCCGACTCCACGCTACGCCATGGGCGTGGCCGCCGGTCTGGACGTGCTGCGCGGCGGGGGTGGCCAAGGCGGGGAAGGCCATGGCGGCGATGAGGCCGTGCTCTCCACGATCTGGCCCAGAGATCTCCCGGCAGACGAGGTTCAACCCGTGCTCGAGGCCGTGGAGCAGGGGCGTGAGCTGCTCGAGCGCTGGCATGCCGTAGGGTTCGAGGCGTTGTCCCCGAACGACACCGCCTGACGCCGTGTCCGGCGGCTTCATCGCAGCCTCGGCGGTCGAAGCACGTGAGCCGGCGGCTCACTGGCGGTCGGTCTGCTCGAGTAGCGGGTCGAGCACCGGCGGTGGATCGGCGCCGGCTTCGAGCCGTGGCACCACGGAGATCGTCCCGTCTGTCTCCAGCACGACGAGATCGGCCTCCTCGATCCTGGCCAGTCGATGCTCGCGAAGCGCCGCGCGGATCTCAGCCGGCAGCAGCCGTTCGCGTCGCAACGCCTGACCCAGCAGCTCGCCGCGATACACCAGGACGGTAGGCTCCGATTTCGCCAGCCGTGCGACCGTCTTCGACCGAAGCGAGGTCCAGGTGATGACGAACTGCAGCACGATCAGCACCAGGAATGCCGCCATGCCCTGCAGCAACCCAACCTCCTCCGAGAGCAGGACGGTCGCAAGGGTGGAGCCCAACGCCACGGTCACCACGAGGTCGAACGCGTTGAGCTGCGAGAGGGTCCGCTTGCCCGATACGCGCAGCATCGCGACGAGCGCGAAGTAGGCCAGGACGCCGAGCACCACGGTGCGCATGACTGCCGCGACGTCCAGCTCCCAGAAGGACATGGCCCAGCCTCTAGTGGTGGTACCCGGAGCGCTGCATGGACCAGTTGAGCGGGTCGACCTCGAGGTGCCTCATCGCGGATCGCAGGTCGTGCACGAACGATCCGCCCGACTGTCGCGTGAGCCCCTCGCGGATGACGATGCGACCCCTGGCACCCAAATCGCGCGTCGCATGATGTGGCATGCGTCAACTCCAGCACGGTTGGCGCTGCGGCGGCGCGGCCACCCTCGTCCGTGGGATTGCGTTTGCCTTGCGGTGCCCTTGGGAGCGGCCCGTCGGACCGCAGCCCGACACGGAACTGACACGTCCCGGCGGCTGTGGCCAGCGCGTTCGAATTGGGTCTCCTCCTAGCGTCGATAGCCCGCAGCCGAGGCCGGTCGCCGCAATCGCATGGCCGCCTCGCATGGAGGTGCAGCATGGACAAGCAGAGGCCATCGACGAAGCCGACGGGCCAGGTCGAACGCGCAAGCGCAGACCTGTCCGAGCTCGAGACGGCAAAGGCTCGCCAGGTCGACCTGGCTGAGAGGACGCCTGAGGTCGCCGTCGAAGAAGGGGTTCCTGGCCGTGAGGACCAGCCGCGGGTGACCGACCCAGCGGGGCCGGCGGAGGACGAAGCATGACGAGCACGGCCGAGCGAGCCCTCAGGAAAGCCGAGCGAGCCCTCAGCCAGGCCCAGCAAGCCATCGACTCAGTGGAGGTCGAGCCCGCGGCCATCGAGCCGGCAATGCGCGATGCGGTGCGCGAGGCGATGCGCCGGATGGGGCGCAACGACCGGTCCTGTAATGAACCGGTGCAGGCGGCCCGGGACGAGGAGCGCCTCAAGTCAGCCATCATCGCCGGTTTGGTGTTGTTCATCGGCAGCGCCATCGTCCTGTTCGTCGCGCGCAACATCGCTGCCCGACAGGCGCGCACTCGGACAGCGAGGGATACGGTCCAGGAGACGGGCGCGGAGGGCCTTGTCGCTCCATGGGATCGGACCCCAGACGATGACGACGGTGCCAAGAGTGAGGTCATCACCGGGTGATACTGGGAGGCCATACAGACTCGCCACCCGGAGGACTCCATGGATATCCGCTACGACCGCATCGCCCGCGTCCAGGAAGGGATGCGCGAGCAAGGGCTCATCGCCATCGTAGTCATGAACCACGACGACTTCCGCTACCTGTTCGGCGAAGACCGCTCCCAGCCGCGGGCGCTCATCCCCGCCTCAGGGCCGGCCGAGATCGTGGCCTTCGCCGGCGAGGAGCCGGAGTTGCGGGCCGGCATCGAAGAAGGCCGGGTCCAGATCTTCACCACGGTCGGCGGCCAGATCAATGACGTCGTCTCCCGTCTGAACCAGATCGCGGCCGCCACCGATACGCCTGACGGAGAACGCCCCAAGGTGGGCATGCAGCAGTGGTTCGATACACCGGCCTTTCTCGTCGACATGTTCCGCAAGGTGAATCCGGGGATGGAGCTGGTGACGTCCGACGCGGTCATGGATCCGTTGCGGATGATCAAGGACTCCGGTGAGATCGGGCTCATGACGGAGGCGCAGCGGATCGCGGGCTTGGGCATGGATCGTGCTCGCGAGCTGCTTCGGCCGGGCGCCACGGCCCACGAGGTCGTGACCGAGGCTCTCTACACCATGATGTGCGCCGGGGCCGAATCGACGAGCACCCCACCCTGGGTCAACTTTGGCATCGAGAGTTGCATGCTCCACGGCCGCCAGAGTCCCCGGCCGCTGGCGGCCGGGGAGATGGCCATCATCGACCTGACGCCGCAGGTGGAGGGGTACTGCGCCAACCTCGCCCGCACCTTCGTCGTCGGCCAGCCGGACGACCGACAGCAGGGGCTCATCGACGCCTACCTCGACGTGGTGGAAGCTGTGCGACGCGTGCTGGTCCCGGGCGCAACGCCGGCAAAGCTCGACTCGGTCGCCCACGCGGTCTGTGAACGTCACGGTTTGGGCAAGTTCCACGTCTACGGCATCGGCCACGGCCTGGGGCTGCGGTTCGAGGAGACGCCGGCCCCGACCATCATCCCGCCACACAAGAACGTGCCGCTGCGTGAGGGAATGACGTTCACCATCGGCCATCCGGTGCTGGCCATCCCCGGCTTCGGCGGTGCTCGTTTCGAGGATGTCTACCGTGTCACACCCGAGGGCGGCCAGCTGCTGGCACCGTACCCGGTGGAGCCGGTGATCCGCGACTAGGTCTGTCGAGCCGGCTCACTGGCCCCCAACCGCCACGCCCGGCGCCCCTCTGAGGTCACGTCCCGGCCGACGAGTCTCCGGCCTTCGCGATACGGGAGATGGCGCCTGTGAGCAGCGCCATGCGCACGTCGGCGTCGGCGCTGCCGAGCACCTGGCCCAGCGAGTAGCTGACCAGCGGCGCGGCCTTGCGCTCGACACCGTGAGCGACCACTCGGGCGAGGTCGAGGACGGCCGCCACCTCGTCATCCGAAAGTGGTTCGAGCGGCTCCAGGCCGTGCTCGGATGCGAGTTCGGACATGGTCCGATAGCACTGCTCGAAGATCCACGTTGGCCTCCTCTTGCCGTCCAGTCTGGCACGGCCTGGTCGCCATGGTAGGGGCCTGGGCCCTATCCTCGCGAGGTGTCGCACGCAACCATCCCGGCTATCCACGATAGCGGCGTCCTGGTTGGCCCCGCGTGAGTTCGATGCCCACTGACGAGGTCGGCTCGACCCGCGGCCGATCCGTCGTGTCGGCCTCGGCGATCGTGCTGGCCGGTGGGCGCTCCAGCCGCTTCGGTAGTCAGAAGCTCGCGTCCCTTCGGAACGGCGTGCCACTCCTGCACTTGGCCTTGGGAGCGGTGTCGCCGGTCTGCGAGGAGATCCTGGTGGTCGGGTCACCTGCCGGTCTCCCGGTCGCGATCCCGCTCGATCTCCTGGCTCGCGTGACCGAGGTCCTCGATGAGCAGGCGTTCGAAGGCCCCTTGGTCGCGCTGGTGGGTGCAGCCGCACAAGCAGCCAACGAACGTCTGCTGGTCGTCGGTGGCGACATGCCGGAACTCCGGCCGCGAGTCCTTCAGCGACTGCTGTCATTTCCCGACGAACGCGACGGAGCCTGTCTGATGCGGGAAGGCGTGCCTCATCCCCTGCCGGTGGCGTTGCGGCGGCGAACCGTCCTTGATCAGGGTCGGGACCTGGTCGTGGCCGGCCAGCGGAGCCTTCGGGCGCTGCTTGACGGGCTCGACTTTGAGCTGGTGCCGGAGAGCGAGTGGAGCAGGCTGGACCCGGAAGCTCGCACCCTCTTCGATGTTGACCGCCCCGAGGATCTCGACGGGCGAGGCGATGTTGGAACGGGTCGCGTGCAGTCGACCCAGAGCGATGCGACCCGATCAGGCGCCCGAGACGATCGATGAGACGGGAGCGAACAGCAAGAGCCCTCCGAGCATCACGATCGCTCCGACAAGGAAGATCAGCGGCCAAAGGAGCAAGAACCAGGCACAGCCGATGCCCAAGCCGTCCGCGGGTCGCACCGGACCGCCGTGCACCGCCGCCCATTGCGCATCGGAGCGCGTCAGGAAGTACAACGCCTCGAACCAGGCGATGATGCTGGGGATGCCGGTCCACGAGAACAACAGGTAGACCACGCCCCAGGCGATGTCACCGAGGTAGAAGCGGTGGATACCGAGGCCACCGACGATGATGGCCAGCAACGCCGCCCCCGCCCGGTTCTTGCCGGAGCCACCGTAGGCGTCAGGTTGGCGCACGCCACAGCGCGGACAGTCGACGGAGCGGCTGTCGATGGCCGAACCGCAGGCATAGCAGTACTTGGAGGGTGGACCGGGCGGCGGTGGCGGTGCCCAGTGCGGTGGCGGTGAACCCAGAGGCGGCGGGGTCCCGGGTGCCTGACCACCCGGTGCCTGACCCCCCGGAGACTGGCTACCCGGTGGCGGTCCCCAGCCCTGGCCCTGCGTCATCACGATCCTCCCATGGCGATGTTCTCGACCATCGCTTCGACCTCGATAGTGCCACCCCGCCGGACCGGCAGTGGGACGATGTTGCCATCGATGGCCCGACCGTCGACGACCAATCGACGCACGCGTCCGATCGTCCCCACCGGCTTGCTGACCCGGATGCGGTACGTCGTGCCCCGGAAGCGTCGCGTGGTGCTGAACCCTGCCCAATCGGCCGGGATGCACGGATCGACGCGCAGGCCATCGTGCTCGGGGCGGATCCCCAGGATCCACTGCGTGGCGGCGACGAAGTTCCAGGCCGCCGTGCCGCTGAGCCAGGAGTTCTTGGCTTCGCCATGGGTGGGTGCGTCCCGTCCGGCGATCATCTGGGCGTACACGTATGGCTCGCAGCGGTGGATCTCGCTGATGTCTTCACGGGCCGATGGATTGATGCGCAGGTAGTAGTCGAACGCGCCGTCGCCGTTGCCGAGTCGAGCTTCAGCGATCATCAGCCAGGGGTTGGTGTGGCAGAAGACCCCGGCGTTCTCCTTGTAGCCGGGGGGATACGAGCTGATCTCGCCGTACTCGGGGTAGTAGTGGCTGAAGGCCGGCTGCAGCAGCACGATGCCGTGGTCGGTAGCCAGCCGCTCGCGCACTGAGGCGAGGGCGGTCTCCGCCCGACCATCCCCGACGCCGATGCCGGCCATGACGGCCATGCCCTGGGGCTCGATGAAGATCTGCCCCTCCTCGTTCTGCGCCGAGCCGACGGGATGGCCGAAGTGGTCGTAGGCACGACGGAACCAGGCACCATCCCAGCCGTGCGCATCCATGGCCGCTACCATCTCCGACGCGGCCGACCCACAACGATCGGCCACGGCGTCGTCGCCTCGTCGTCGTGCCAGGGCCCCCATCTCCTGTGCTGCCAGCGTGAAGAGGGCGCCGATGAAGACCGATTCGGCCACGCCGCCTGCCTTGTTCTCCGTGGTCTGGAACGACTCGCCAGGGGTCTGGCTGAAGCAGTTGAGGTTGAGGCAGTCGTTCCAGTCGGCGCGGCCGATGAGCGGCAGCCCGTGTGGTCCGAGCCGCTCCAGCGTGTACTCGACCGCCCGAAGCAGGTGCTCGTACAGCGGCGTCTCCGAGCCCGCGACGTTGTCGTAGGGGACCGGCTCGTCGAGGATGGACCAGTCGCCGGTCTCGCGGATGTAGGCCGCCACAGCCAGCACCAGCCAGGCCGGGTCGTCGTTGAAGCCGGAGCCGACCGCGTCGTTGCCGCGTTTGGTCAGCGGCTGGTACTGGTGATAGGCGCCGCCGCTCGGCAGCTGCGTGGCGCTGATGTCGAGGATGCGCTGCCGGGCGCGCGCAGGAACCATGTGCACGAAGCCCGAGCAGGTCCTGGTTGGAATCGCGGAAGCCCATGCCCCGGCCGATGCCCGACTCGAACATCGATGCCGAGCGCGAGAGGTTGAACGTGACCATGCACTGGTAGGCGTTCCAGGTGTTGACCATGCGGTCGAGGTGCTCGTTGGGCGTGGCCACGTGCAGTGCGCCCAGCAACTCATCCCAATGATCGCTCAGGGCCGCCAGTGCCTGTTCGACCTGATCGGCGCGGAGGTAGCGCTCGATGGTCGGCCGCACGCCGCGCTTGGCGATCGTCTGCGAACCGGGTGGGTCGAACTTGGCGTCGGCGGGGTTCTCCGCGTAGCCCATGGCGAAGATGACCTCGTACGTCTCATCTGGTGCCAGCTCCAGGCGCACGTGATGGCAGCCGATGGGCTGCCAGCCATGGGCCATCGAGTCCGTCGCCGTGCCCTGTTCCACGACGGTCGGTCGGTCCCAGCCGCGGTAGGGTCCCAGGAAGGCATCGCGCTGGGTGTCGAACCCGGCCAACGGCTCCGAACATGCGAACCAGGCGAAGTGGTCGCGGCGTTCGCGGTACTCGGACTTGTGGTAGATGACGTCGTCTTCGACCTCCACCTCGCCGACCGAGTAGTTGCGCTGGAAGTTGGTGGCATCGTCCAGGGCGTCCCAGAGGTTCCATTCGACCGCGCTGAAGAGCGACAACCGCGCGGGTGTATCGCGTTCGTTGGTGATGCGGGTGCGCCAAACCTCCAGCGTCTCGCCCAGCGGCACGAAGTACGTCGTCTCGGTGCGGATGCCGTTGCTGCGCGAGCCGATGACCGTGTAGCCCAGCCCGTGGCGGCACTCGTAGTCCTCGACGAACCCGCCGACCGGCTGCCAGCTGGGACTCCAGTAGTCGCCGGTGAGGTCGTCACGCAGGTACAGGTAGCGGCCGCCGACATCGAGGGGCGCGTTGTTGTAGCGGTAGCGCGTCAGGCGGCGCAGGCGGGCATCGCGATAGAACGAGTAACCGCCGGCGGTGTTGGAGATGAGGCCCAGGTAGTCCTCGGTCCCCAGGTAGTTGATCCAGGGCAGCGGCGTATCCGGTCGCGTGATGACGTACTCGCGCCGTTCGTCATCGAACCGTCCGTATCGCATCCATGCCTCCTGCGCACGGGCTCCTCATCGGCCGCACTCTTAGTCCAGTGTAGGGTGCGTCGTCATTCGCATGGATCCACTGTGGCCGTCGCGGCCCATGAGAAGACCTACAGGCTCGCCACGATCTCATCGTCGAACCGCTTGATGGCGCGCGCTACGGCCGTCGGTTCGACCTCCCTGAAGTCGAGCGCCAGGTGTTCGACTCCAGCTTCATGGTAGGCGCGCACCTGGGAACGGATCCGATCGGTCGAGCCGGACAGCACCGGCCCATCGACGACCTTGTCGAAGATGACGCTGCAGCGGACCGAGAGGGTGGGCGTGGCGCGACTGGCCTCGGAGGCGGCGGCGGCGATGATGCGCGCCCGCTCACGCATCGTCGCGGGATCGGTCTGGGTCGCCTGGTAGCCCTGGGCGATCCGTCCGACGCGGCGCAGGGCCGGCTCGGCAGTGGCGCCGATCCAGACCGGCAGCTCCGCGCCCTGCGGGGGCAAGGGAGAGAAGTAGCTCTTGCCGAAGCTGTCGAAACGTCCCCGGTATGGCCCGCTGCCGCCGCCCCACAGATAGCGCCACAGGGCCACGGTCTCCTCCAGATACGCCCCGCGCACCGCGAACCGCTCGCCGACGCCGACGTTCTCGAACTCGGTGCGGTTCCAGCCTATGCCCACTCCGGCGATGAGCCGTCCGTGGCTGAGCGCATCGATGGTCGCCAGCTCCTTGGCCAGCGCCACGGCGCTGCGCATGGGCACGACCAGCACGCTGCTGCCCAGCGAGATGCGCTGGGTCTGGCCGGCCAGCCAGGCGAGGACGCTGATCGCCTCGTAGATGTGTCGATAGTCGGCACCACGCTGGGCGTCGTCGACGAGCAGGTGATCGGTCGTCCAGGCTGCCGACCAACCCAGCTGCTCGGCCGTTCCGGCGGCGGCGAGGATGGCCTCCGGGCCAGTGCCGGCACGGAAGTTGGGGACACAGATGCCAAAGGTCGGTCGGCCGGCGGTTGCGAGGTCGTGGCTGTTCATCGCCTCAGGGTACCCGGCCCGCCGATACGTGAGCGAGCATACGTATCGTCAGGCCGAGGCGGCGCTCGACGGCGGCTCGCCACCCGCCAGCGGGTCGTCGGGCAGTTTGCGCACACGTGCTCGCCGCTTGCGGCGCGTGGGGATCATGTCGCGCATCGATTCGAGCTTGCCGAAGCAGAGCAGCCGGTCGTTGGACTCCAGCACGCGGGACTCGCGCGGGTTGGGGATGACCTCTGCACCTCGATGCAGCGTCAGCACCGCGATATCGCGGTCCCGCAGACCCGAATTGGCGATGGTCCTGCCCACGAAGTCGCCGTCCTCGCGCACCAGCAACTCGGCCACGCCATAGCCGGTGCTGACCGACAGCCGCTGGCGCACGTCCAACTCGGGGAACGCGACCTGGTTGTCGATGTAGTCGACGATGGCGCCCGCCACGTCCAGCTCGGTCGCGGTCTCGATGCCTTCCAGCCCGGGCGAGGAGTTGACCTCCATCACCAGTGGACCGTCCTTGCCTTCGAGCATGTCCACACCGGCCACGCGCAGGCCCATGATCTGCGCCGCGCGCACGGCGGTGCGCTCGTACTCGGGGCTGATGGCGACCTTCTCAGCGGTGCCCCCGCGGTGCACGTTGGAACGGAACTCGTCACCCTGGGCGGTGCGGCGCATGGCGGCGACGACGCGGTCGCCCACCACCAGCGCGCGGATGTCCCGGCCCTTGGACTCGGAGATGAACTCCTGGATGAGCACGTTCTGGCGGGTGCTGTGCAGCGTCTCCACGATCGCTTCGGCGACCCGCATGCTGGGTGCCAGGATGACGCCGATGCCCTGGGTACCTTCCAGCAACTTGATGACCACCGGTGCGCCACCGACTCGCTCGATGGCCGGGCGCACATCGATACGGTCGTGCACGAAGGCGGTGGCGGGCATGCCGATGTCATGGCGTGAGAGGAACTGGATGGCGCGCAGCTTGTCGCGCGAGTTGGTGATGCCGTTGGCCGTGTTAGGCGTGTAGACGTCCATCTGCTCGAACTGCCGCACCACGGCCGAGCCGAAGTAGGTGATCGACGCGCCGATGCGGGGGATGACCGCGTCGTAGTCGGACAAGGGCTTGCCACGGTACTGCAGGTCCGGGTCGCCAGTGGACAGGTCGATGGCGAAGCGCATCGTGTCGAGCACGCGGCAGCGGTGGCCGCGGTCGAGGGCGGCCGCCTTGAGGCGCTGGGTGCTGTAGGCACCGGGCGCACGGGAGAGGATGGCGACCTTCATGCTGTCTCCGTCTCCGCGAGGTGCACAAGGGCGTCACCCTGGTGGACGAGTGGATGCTGGGTCATGCCGATGACCATACCCGCGAATGGCGCCCCGGCGCGGCTGAGGCGCCGACCCAGCGAATCGTGGATGACCGCCACGTGCTGGCCCTTGCGCACCGGTTGCCCCAGTGACACCAGCATCGAGACGATACCGCTGCGGCGCGCCCGGATCCAGCTGCTACGCCGGCTTTCGACAGGAGTCGTCGTGGCCGCCACGCCGTCGGCGTCGATCATGCCCAGGTGGGCCAGCACTCGCAGCGTGCCGTTGGTGCCGGCGGCGATCGCCTCCTCATCGAAGCGCCACGCCTCACCGCCCTCGAAGAGCAGCACGGTGACACCGGCGTCGGTGGCCGCTGCACGCAGGGAGCCGTCGCGGAGGCCTGAGTGCAGGATCAGCGGAGCGCCGAAGGCGAGCGCCAGCTCGCGTGTACGCGAGTCCTCGAGGTTGCCGCGTATCTGGGGCAGGTTGGTGCGGTGGTCGGAGCCAGTATGCAGGTCGATGCCGATGTCGCTGCGTCGCACGATCTGCTCCATGAAGGCGTTGGCGATGTGGCCGGCCAGCGAGCCGCTGGTGGAGCCGGGAAAGGATCGATTCAGATCACGCCGGTCGGGCAGATAGCGATCGCCGATGAGGAAGCCGTGCACGTTCACGATGGGCACGGCCATCACGGTGCCAGCCAGCCGACGTGGGTCCAGGCGGCCGATGACCCGGCGGATGACCTCCACCCCGGCGATCTCATCGCCGTGGATGGCCGCGCTGATCCACACCGTGGGGCCATCGCTGCGACCGTGGATGATACGCACTGGTAGCGACACGTCCGTGCCGGTGACCAGGCGAGGCACGGGCAGCTCGGCAGTCGCCGCGCGTCCGGCCGGGACGGCCAGCCCCGCGAACTCGAAGTCCGCTCGCCGCACGGGTGTCATGCTCGTCGCTCCGGCATCATCATCGTCGCGCCGGCGTCATGCTCGTCCCCGATTGCGCTTGCGGATCTCGTGTGACGGTCGGCCGCCCAGGTAGGAGCGTGCCGGATCGACCACGTACCTCCGCCGCAACGCCTGTCGGCCGACGAGCATGCGAAAGCCCATCTCGTCTCGCCTGGTCAGGGTGACCTCCAGCGGCACGGTTCGCCCAGCCAGCTCGATGGTGGTGCGAACCACCGGCCGCTCGCCCTCCGATCCCGAAGAGCTTCGCACCGTGCGATGGTCGACCAGCGGCGCCTCGATGATGACCTGGTCCTGGGCCGTGTCCTGCCAGGGATGGATGGCGAAGCGAGCCCAGCGCTGCCCGTCGTGCTCGGTGGTCTCGATGTCGAACGCATGCAGGGCTGACGTCCGTGCGCCGGTGTCGATCTTGGCCTTCAACCAGGGCACGCTCCAATCCGGCAGCGCCACCCACTCGCGCCAGCCGACGGTGATGAGCGGGGGCCTGGTGCGGGATGGTGTCATGTCGCCTCCGAGCGTAGCGCTTCGGCTACGTCAGCTGTGCCAGCAACAGGCTGGCCAGGCTCAGCGCGATGAAGAAGCCGCAGATGTCGGTGATGGTGGTCAGGATGGGCCCCGAGGCCACTGCCGGATCGATCCCGAAGCGCTTCAGCAGCAGGGGTACCGTGCCGCCGATCGACACCGCGATGAGGGTGTTGACCGCGAGCGTCATGCCGACCACCAACCCCAGCCAGGCGTTGCCGTCCCAGAGCGTGGCCACCACGGCGATGAGGATGCCCAGGGCGGTGCCGTTGATGAGCCCGACCGAGATCTCCTTGAGCCAGACCCGCCCGACCTCGTAGGGCCGCACCAGGCCGAGCGAGAGTTCGCGCATGCTGACAGCGACCGCCTGGTTGCCGCTGGCGCCGGACATGTCGCTGATGATGGGCAGGAAGACGGCCAGCGCGATGACCTCGTCGAGCGTGTCGATGAAGAGAGCGATGACGCTGGCGGCGATGACGTTGAGCCCGATGTTGATGCTCAGCCAGGAGAGGCGGCGCTTGGTGCGGGTGGCGAGCGGGAGCGAGCGCACCTCGTCACCGCCGACGATGCCGCGCATGCGCAGCATCTCGCGCTCGGTGCGGTCGGTGATGGCATCGAGCACGGCGGTGCGGCGGGTCACGCCCAGCAGGCGACCGCGGGGATCGACGACCGGCACGGCGGCGATCGGATGTGCCTCGAAGAAGTCACGCAGGGCATCTAGGCCCGTGGACGGGGTGGTGAACAGCGGTGGCACCATCGTGTCAGCCACGCGTTGGGTCCGTGGAGCGGCCGCCAGCACGCTGGCCGCTGCCACCCCCACCAACCGCCCCAGCGGTGAAAGGACGTAGACGTAGCGGCTGAAATGGTCGTCGCTGTCCTCGGCGTTTTCCACCAACGCATCGAGCGTCTCGCCCACCGTGGTGTTCTCGCCGACCTGCAGGAACTCGGTGATCATCAAGCCGCCGGCGACATCGTCGGGGTAGTCGGCGAGTGCGCGGACCTCGCTCGCGACCTCGGGCCTCATCTGCCCCAGGATCGCCGCGGCCTCCGAGCGGCCCAGGTCGGCGATCAGGTCGGCCTGCTCGTCGCTCTGCATCGCGGTCACGATGGCGGCAGCGTCGGTCGGGGTCAGCTGTTCGATCAGGTCGGCTGCCTGCTCGTCGGGCGCGTCCTCGATGAGGTCCGCGGCTTCCGGCGGCGACAGGGTCGTGAGCACCGCCTCCTGGTCCTCAGCCTCCAGGCGCAGGATGGCCCGGATGGCCTCGCTCGGTTCGAGCGCGCTGATGACCGCGTCCAAGCCCTCGCGGTCGTCGGCCGCTGCCAACTCACGGATGCGCTCCAGCGACTGGCGGTCGGTCTGCGATGACTGGCGTTCGGTCTCGACGGTCATGGGGCTCTCCCGCTGCAGGTCACGCGAGGGCCATCGTAGACGGTCGTATCGTTCGTCCCCGTCAGGCCTCGCGATACGTCTCGTCGCGCACGCGCCCCATCAACTCGGCAAAACGGCCCGGCTCCTCGAAGGTCGGACGGTGGCCGGAGTGGGGAAAGGCGATGAGTTCCTTGGCCGGCGCGTCGAGCACCTTGAACCATTCCTCGGTCAGGACCGCCCGGCCGCGGGCCTCGTGCGCCCCCACGATCAGGTACACCGGCACATCCAGAGTGGGCGCGTCCCGTCGGAAGTCGATGTCCTGCAACTGCGGATAGAGCACGGAGAAGGTGTCGAGGAAGGCGCGCAGTCCGTTGAACTGGTCCATCAGCGTGTTCTCGGGCACGAAGAGGTTGAAGGGCATCTCCTTGTCGCCGTCGAATTCCGGGTAGGGGTTCCAGTCGTGCTCATGTGACAGCGCAGGCTCGTAGGCCAGGATGTCCTGGTAGGGCGGCGGGCCGCTCTCACGCAGGCTGGCTGCCAGTGCATCGTCGCCGATCGACTCGGCCCATGCGATGGTGTCCTCCCAGAACATCGTGTCCGTTTCGACCGGGCTGACCATCTGGCCGCTGCCGATCCAGGCGTGATACAGGTCCGGTCGCTGCTGGACTGCCAGCACGCCAAGGAGTGAGCCCCATGACTGGCCGTGCAGGTAGATGGCGTCCTCGTCGAAGCGGTCGCGAAGGTACTCGCTGAGCTCGATGGTGTCGTCGACCATCTGCTGCGGTGTGAGGGTCTCGACCGGATCGATGGCGCCGTAGGACTTGCCCGTGCCGCGCTGATCCCAGGTGACGACCACGAAGTCGTCCTCGAGCGAGGTATCGGCGCGCATGGCACCGATGTCCGTGCCGCCGGGACCACCCGCGAGGTGAAGGAGCACCGGGTTCTGGTCGCTGCGGCCCCGGATCGATGAGGGCCTGCTCGTGGCCGCCCAGCTCGACGCTCGTGAGCTCCGCCACCGCGCCCGGCAACGGCTCGCCGTCGGAGCCCAGGATGGGCGCGATCGTGGCAGGTCGCAGGAAGGCCGCCTGCAGTCCGACCACCGCCAGCACCAGCACCGCCACTCCCAGCCAGCCAGCGATATGCAGCCTGCGAGCTCGCGGCCGGCCCGTGCGGGCGGCGATCTCCACGCCGATGACGCCGCCGAGCATCATCGCCGGCACCAGCAGGATGAAGCTGAGGCCGCGCCCGACGACGAAGGCGATGAGGCCGTAGGTCGAACCAAGGTGGACGGTATCGACGGTGGGCCCATCGGTGCCCAGGCGAGCGATCTCGAAGGCCACACCGAAGGCGATCGGTGCGACGAGCACAGCCCAGCGGGAGCCCAGGATGAGGCCGCAGGCCAGGCCTACCAGCACGGCCCCCACCGTCCAGCCTGCGGTGTCCGTGGTCGTGACTGGTCCGCGCGGTGTCAGCCACGCCGCGACGACGCCCGCCACGACGGCCACGGCGATGCCGAGCAGCAGGCGGGCGCCAAGCCGTGACCGGGGTGGGGTGCTCGCGGGAACGCGTTGGCCGACTTCCGTCTCCGAGTTCATACCAGCGGAACCAACATCCATGCTCCCATCGTGTGCAGAGCGCAGCTGCGAGATCGAGTCATCCTGGGGCCTGCTCGGCGCGCTCGGATGACACTTTCATACCTGGTGCACGCTGGGACAGGCTCGTTCAGCCTGCTCCCGCCGGGACCAAGGTCGCTTCTACACCGATCGCGTGGCGAGCGCCAGGAATAGGCACGTGGCAAGGGCCACCAACACCGCTGCGAGCACGATGCGCAAGAGGTTGCGCCGTTCGGGCTCGGGCTCGTCATCGGGAGGCTCCGGTTGGACCTCCCACCTGGGGTCCGGCTGGGTCTGCGACGGCTCCTCGCGGGAGCTCACCGGCTCCTCCGGGTCACCGCGCGAGCGGCGAGCGCGAGGACCGCGCGCGAGAGATCGTCACCGTCACGCGTTCGCCGTCCACGACAAGCGTGCCGGCGCGTGGCTGTGTCGCGATGACGTGACCAGCGGGAACCGTACGCGAGGCTCGACCCTCGACGCGAGTCGGCAGCAGGCCGAAACGCCGCAGCGCTCGCATGGCCTTGCCCGCTTCGAGCCCTCCGACATCGGGGATGGCGAGATGGGGTCGAGCGGCGACGACCACATGGATGCACGCTCCAGACCGTGGTCTGCCGCCCCCAGGCTGCTGCGACAGGACCATGCCCCACGGTCCGATCTTGGTCTCCCAGACCGAGACCGACAGGCGCAGTCGGTGCCGGCGCGCGAGCCGATGTGCGGCCATCAGAATCCAGACCTACGACATCAGGTGTACCGGATCGTTCCGAAACGCTGTGGCCAGTGGCGCTCTTCGCATCCGTCTGCGACGGCCCGACGGAGGCAGAACGGTGGGTCGTCCGCGTGGGGTCCGCGGACGACCCTGGAAGGGACAGACTCAGCGACCCACTCTGTCACCGTCATGTCCGCAGTATTCGGGTCGGGCGGGCCGTACGTAACGGCCACATCCGCACGATCCGTCGCCATCGGCCGAGCCCTCACCGGCGTGGTAGCGCTCAGGGCCCACGGCGGCCGGAATGCGCACCCCGATCTCGCACCGAAATGTACTCCTCGTGACCTCCTACAGAAAGATAACGAACGATATCGGAGTGATTACGGATTCTTCATCTACGCCGAATTGACAGTGGCCGCGTCCCAAGCGCAAGAATCGCCTTCGCGGCGCTCATGAGTCGGGGCCAAGTCGGGCCGAACGGGGGCGCTGTCACGACTCACCGAGGACGCAGGCTCATGCGGCGCAACCCTCCCACCGTCGATGGCGGGCTTTCGCCCCTGTCCGTCTATCAGCCAGGCGACCCCGCAGGTCTCGTGGACGATGCCGGTGTTCCACCGAGCGACGCATTTGCGACTCCGGCGGGGGCCTCCAAGGCGGACCCGTCGGTGCCGGCCACGACGCCAGAACCGCAGGGGCCGGTCTCGGCGCCCGACCTGGTGGGTATGTCCACCTCAGACGCGCGGCGAGTGGCCCGTCTTGCCGGCCTGCACATCGAGGTCCAGGAACAGCCGGCTCGTGAGGATCTGTGGGGTCAGGTGTTGAGCCAGGAGCCGCAGCCGGGGGTGGAAGTCGTTGCCGGCGGTGTCATCGCCATCGAGATCGGCGGGCGGCCCCATGTCATGGTCCCCGACCTGCGCGGCCGCGACGAATCGGAAGCAACGACGATGCTTCGTGCCATGGGCCTGGCGGCCGAGCGCCGCGGCACCCGTCGTTCGGACAAGGTCCCCGAAGGGCACGTGCTCCGGACCTGGCCGCGCGCCGACACCGGTGTCGCGATCGGCAGTCGCGTCGCCTACGTCGTGGCCGTCGGGCCGCGTGTGAAGCCCGGCCGGGCGCGGCGCGAATCGGCAGCGCACCCGCGATGGCTACCTGCCGGACGGCTCGTTCATGTCGCTACCCGACGAGTAGCGCCCGGCCCACATTCGGTGTCGATGGGGCACGGCATACTGAGGGCATGCGCGCCTCGTTCTCCGTTCTGACCGAGATCCTCAGGCTCCAGATCTGGGTGGTGCCGGCCCTGTCCGCCGCCGCCGCCGCCCTCGGCGCGCTGATCGTCGTCGGGATCGAGCAAGGGACGGGTTCGCTTCGCCTGCCTGTCGAGATCGACGCTGGGAGTGCCCGATCGCTGCTTTCTGCGGTGTCGTCGGCCATGATCAGCTTCACCGGCCTGGTCTTCAGCGTGACGATGCTGGTGCTGCAGCTGGCCAGCTCGCAGCTCTCACCACGGGTGATGCGCACCTTCCTTCGCGACCGCTTCAACCAATCGGTGCTTGGCCTGTTCGTGGCCACCTTCGTCTTCGCCCTGCT
This sequence comes from uncultured Chloroflexia bacterium, assembly GCA_963778955.1. Lineage (GTDB taxonomy): Bacteria > Chloroflexota > Limnocylindria > Limnocylindrales > CSP1-4 > JAFMJV01. Next base: position 293,071 of record CAVZWI010000001.1, on the reverse strand, counting down.
CACGCTGGCCACGGTGACGTCGGACTTCGTGCCCCAGCTCGGGGTGGTCGTGACGGTGGTCCTGGTGCTGGCTGCTGTGTTCGCCTTCGTGGCCTATATCGACCACATGGCGCATGCCATCCGCCCCACCAGCGTCATCCGCTCCATCGCCGCCGAGACACGAGAGGCCATCGATCGCAACTACGACGAGCTCACGACCGATGGCGAACGGCCTCCGGTGCTGGGCGATGGCGTCGACGCTGACCCTGACGCGCCGACCATCCGCTGGGCCCAGGACTCCGGCTACATCCAGGCCATCGATGAGCAACGGTTGCTCGAGTACGCCGGCAGCGGGCTGACCTTGGAGCTGACCCATGGCTTGGGGGAGTACCTGGTCCGCGACGCTCCCATCGTGCGATCCCACGGGGCGGCCGATGTCTCGGACACCATCGCCGGCGAGGGCCTGGGGGACGCCATCCGGGTCGGTCCCGAGCGAACGATGAGCCAGGATCCCGCGTTCGGCTTCCGCCAGTTGGTGGACGTGGCCCTGCGGGCGCTCTCTCCCAGCCTCAACGACCCAACTACCGCCAACCAGGTCATCGACCAACTCCACGACCTGCTGCGACATCTGCTCACCCGCGATATCTGCTCCCCGCGCCTCGTCCGCGCCGACGGCCGTGTCGCCATCGTCATCCCGGCACCTGACTGGGACGCGTTCGTCCACGCTGCGATCGACGAGATCCACGATGCCAGCGCATCGCTGCCGCAGGTGCGTGCTCGCCTGCGGTCGGTCCTGGAGGCGCTGGCGCAGGACGTCGAACCGTCGCGGCTGCCTGCCATCCGGCGGGCGCTGACGGCGTTCGATCCGGATCCGGACCGTCCAGCTCCCTAGACATGACACCAGCTGGCGGCCGCGGCGGGCGCCGTTCCCAGCGAGACCGATACGCATCCGACATGCGACCGGCACAGGGCGCGAGGCGCCCGTTACCGTGATCCTCGTATCGTCCGGGCAGCCAGTCCTCGAGTCGGCTCGGTCCTGCGCCGACGACAACGTGGAACCACTACGAACCGCCGATGTGCGCTCGGTAGCCCAGTCCTCGCCAGGATGTCTGGCGCCATCGTGAACAGGAGGTGATCGTGAAGGAAGTCCTGGAAGTCTCGCCGATGATCGTGGAGTTCACCTTGGAGGCTCGATCCTGCCGACTCGTTTGGCAAGTGGCCCTGGCCGGAGGCGATGCCGCGGACGGGCGACGTCATCGAGCACGAGGACGCTGACTACGAGGTGGTCGGCGTGCGCTGGTCCACGACGGACCCGCACCAGGTTGAGGTTCGTGTCCGGCCGCGCTGAGACGGCGCGTCATCCAAGGGCACGTGTTTACGATGAAGGGACTCTGTCATGAAGGATGATCCATATCAGGTGGCTCGGGGACAGGTCGAGGGACCGATGTCCGACCCCAAGGGTCGGGAGGACGCAAGGCCCGACCATGGCGAGCAACGTGCCCCAGGGAAGGGGAGTGGCGACCTGGTGCCGGATGCACCAGATGAACGCGAGGATGAGCACGACCTGGCCGGCCATCATCCATAGGGGATCTCGGAGGATCTGGCCATCCGGTCATACTGTCGAACCGTTCCCGAGCAGGAGTTCCGATGCGCAGCGTGACCTATTCGATGGGTGTCTCACTTGATGGCTACATCGTCGGACCGGACGGCGGCTTCGACTGGACGGTGCCCGACGAGGATGTCTTCCGATTTCTGGATCGACGAGATCCGGACCATCGGCGTCCACCTGTTGGGGCGGCGGCTATACGAGACGATGCTGTACTGGGAGACGGCCGATCAGGATCGGTCGCTCGACGATCCGGAGCGCGAGTGGGCTGCGCTCTGGAAGCCGCTTCCCAAGGTGGTCTTCTCCACCACGCTGTCCGCCGTGCAGGGCAATGCCCGCTTGCTCTGCGGCGGCCTGGCGGAGGAGATCGCGCGGCTGCGAGCCGAGCCAGGGGATGGCGACATCGCCATCGGCGGTGCGACGCTGGCCGCCGAGGCGGCCGCGTCGGATCTGATCGACGAGTACCAGACCATGGTCCATCCGGTGCTGGTCGGCGGCGGCACCCCGTTCTTTCCTCAGCGCGAGCGCCGCGTGGACCTCGACCTCGTCGAGACCCGCACCGTCGGCTCGAGGGTCGTCCTCCACCGCTACCGGGTGGCGCGGTAGCCGGCTCGTCGGCCCGGGAACGTTCCGGTCGTCCTTGACGCACAAGCCTCAGCTCTTCTTCTGCCCGGTCTCGATCTCGACGTCCTCGAACTCCACATCGACAGCCTCGGCGAAGCGCTTGCCGTTGACCTTGTCGTGCCGCATGTACTGCGGTGGTTCGACGTGGACCGCCAGCTTGTAGGTACCGTCGCCGGGGAGCTTCCAGTTTCGCCCGTAGTGGTGTAACCAGGGGTGCCACAGGAAGGGCTGCTCGTGGCTGCCGACCTCCGTGCCGTCCTCATCGAAGACCGTGACGCCGACGGTCAAGCCGGGGAGGAATTGACCGTCGTGGGCGTCGCGCACGACGACCTCGATGTGGGCGTTCTCGTCTTCGGGGTTCTGCCAGTCGAGCCCCCCGTCGCGGAAGTGGTACATGCCCTCAGCCTCTTCCACGGCGTAGCCGACCAGGTAGTCGCCCCGCTCCAACTGCTCGCCGTGCGCCTCCTCCTGGGTCATCATCTCGACGGCGTTGCCGAAGGCCTCTCCCTGGGCGCGTGCCAATCCGAGTTGCTTGCGGGTCGACTCGTCGCTGGGGCTGCCGGATTCGCTCGCTGACCGGCTGCGGGCGCTCGTATCGGTGGTCATGATCGGTTCGCTCCTTTCTGCGGGGATCGGTGAGCCAAATCTGCTTCGTGGCGCGATACATCTGCGCCCCAGTCACCTGCGCTGGCATTACAGCCGGCTCGCCAGGGCCGACTCCGCAAGGGTGCTGCAAGGTGAGGCCCCGGGGCGCCCGACCGGCCGTTACGCCGCGTTGGCCAGACTGCTCCCTCGTCTAGAACACCAAGAAGAAGGAGACCATCGAGATGATGCATCCCCTGAGCAACGGCATGACGCGAGCCGCAGTGCTGGCAGGACTGGCCGGCCTGGTCGCCGCTCCGGCCGCCGCCGTGAACATCCCCGAAGGCGGAGCAGTGACGCCCGACAGTGTCTTGGTCATCAACTTCCAGGTGCAGGAGGGTTGCGACGGCGCGCCCACCGATGCGCTCGAAGTGACCATCCCGGACTCGGTCCAGAGCCCACTGCCGGAATCGGTGCCCGGCTGGGACGTGACTGTCGAGAGCACGGCGTCCGAGGGCGATGGTGGTGAGCAGACCGTGGTGCGCTGGAGCGGCGGTTCGCTCCCTGACGGCACGTTCCAGGAGTTCGGCCTCCGGGCGCGTTTCCCGGACGACCCCGGGGCCACGATCGCTTTCCCCGTGGTTCAGCGCTGCGGCGACACCGCGCTGGCCTGGACCGACGACGGGGGCGACATGGCTGCCCCGACAGTGACGCTGTCTGAGCGCTTTGGGCCTCGCGACATCGCCGAGCTCGATGATTCGGTGGCGCAGCTCCAGACCCAGCTCGATGAGTTGACGACACAGCTCGGCAGTGTCGATGCGACGAACCTGCGTTCTCGCGTGAGTGATGTGGAGGACGGGCTGAAGGAGGTCATGGACCGCCTCGACGGGATCGACGAGCAGCTCGGTCAGCTACCTGGTGACGGGCAGCCCGCTCCCACCGAGTAGGGCGGCAGCGACCCCCCTGCCCGCCGGGGTCGGCCGATGGGCTGTCCGCGGCCTCGGCCCCTCCCGGCCCGTTTCCGGCCCCGACTTGGCGGAATCCCACATAGAGCGAACGCAGCCGCCCGATTCGCAGGGCTTCGGGTGGCGATCGAGCCCGGTCGGCCTCGGTGAGCATGCCAAATCATGCCCTCGGGGGCATGGCTGCAGCCCACCTGGGGGCGGCGATGGCTGCGTTGCGGGCGTATGTGGCCAGGCCAGGGGCGGCGACGGACCAATTGGACCGTTCCTGTTCGCTCTATCTGGGATTCCGGACCGCTGGCTGGCTGCGGGGTCCCGGACCGGTCGGCCCGATGGCCTGGGTGTCTGCCTCTATACCTCGGCGTAGAGGTGGCGGGCGATGACGTGGTCCTGGTACTCGGGCGAGAGCTCGCAGAAGTAGCCGCTCCAACCCCAAACACGCACGATGAGGTCTCGGTGCGCCTCCGGGTGGGCCTTGGCGTCGAGCAGCGTGGATGCATTGAGCGCGTTGAGCTGCAATTGCTGACCACCGACCCTCGCGAACGTGCGCACCAGCTGCGCCACCTTGCTGATCGAGCCGCTACTGCGGAAGACCGAGTCGGACAGCTCCAGCGTGATGGGCCCGCCGTTGCAGACGCGGCCGTAGTCGATCTTCGAGTAGGACTGCAGGACGCTGATGGGGCCGCGCAGTCGTGTCCCTGGCGTCGGAGCCAGGTTGGCACCGAAGGGATCTCCGCGGCGGCGCCCGTCGGCGGTGGCGCCGACCACCGGTTCAGCCATCGGGCCGTCTTCGCGCCCGCGAGCCAGCCACAGGTAATACATGGCAGTGCCGGTCCCAGGCCGCACCAGCAGCCCCGAACGCTCCGTCTCGGCATCGCAGGCATCGGCCAGCCAGTCGTACAGCTGCCCCAGGAGTTGGTCAGCTTCCGGCTCGGCCAGCCCGACGCGTGGGCTCTCCTCGGCCATCGTGCGCCGCAGGTCTTCATAGCCGACGTAGTCCGCGTCCAGCGCGGCCACCAACTCGGAGGCATCCACATCGGCGGCATCGAAGACGTGACGCTTCACCGCCGCGAGGGCATCGGCCGCACTCGCCGCCGCCGCTCCGTGGATGCCGAGGTTGCGGTACTTGGCGCCCTGACCGTGGTCGACCCCGTTCTCCAGGGCATCGGTCATCAGTGCCGAGTAGTACGGGGCGGGCGCCCACAGCAGTCGCTCGTAGGGCTCGGTTCGGGCTCGGACCTGTGCCGCGACCTGGACCGCGGTGCCATCGAGGATGGCCCCGAAAGACCCACCGCCGGCCAGGACCTCACGGATGGCGGCATCCGCTGCAGCGGGGAAGGAGACGGCGCCGATGTTGCCCACATCCATGCCACGTCCGGGGATGATGAACTCCCAGCAAGCCGCGACGGTGTAGTCACGTGCGTCGGCGATCTCATAGCCGTGGGCGGCCAGCGCCGGGATCACCACGTCGTCATTCGCGTATTGCGGGAAACCCAATCCCTTGCGAGTCAGTTCGGTCGCCAGCTCCAGCAAGCCCTGGTCCGTCTCGGCCGTGATGCGCAGGTTGATCTTGGGGTCGATGAGGCCGACGTCGCGGGCCGCCCGCAGGGCCATGGTGGTGAGCGGGTTGACCGCGGACTCACCGCTGGGCGTCACCCCGCCGAGGGTCAGCGACTGGCCGTTGTCACCTTGCTGGATGCCAGGGTAGAGGTCGGAGTCGCGATTGAGCGCGATGAAGAACTCGGCCAACAGGTCTTCCGCACCGGCCTCGTCGAGCCGGCCGCTGTCAAGATCCGCGGCCAGGTACGGCCACAGGTACTGGTCCAGTCGGCCCAGGCCGACATGGTGATGACCGGAGAGCCACACCACCGCGTGCATGAATCGCATCGACTGGAGGGCATCATGGAAGGACGTCGGAGCCCCGCCGGGGACTCGCTCGAGCCGGTCGGCCACATCGTCCATGCCGTGTTGGCGCGCTTCTGTCGCGTAGCGGTCGGCCAGCGCCAGCACGGCATCGATGGCCTCGAGGGACGCATCGATGAACTCGACGCCATCCGTATCGTCGGCAGCTGCCAGCCGGGCACGTGTCTGGAGCGCCACCTCGCGCCGGCCCAGCAGGCCGGCCCCGAGCGACATGCCCCAATCGGCACAGACGTTGTTCACGATGCCGCCCTCGTGCAGGGTTCGGCCCTCGGTCATGGCAGCCAGGTCGGCCGGCGCATACACCGGCGGCACGCTCGGCAGGGTGCGGGTGAAGACGATGCGCTCGTCGGGCTCGATGACGACCTGCTCGGCCTCGCACATGCGACGCGTCAGGCGCGCCATCCGTGCCGGCCACGCCAAGTCGTCGCGCTCGCACTCGGCGATGAGGTCGGGCACCACCGTCTGGCGGTACTGCCGGAAGTGGCCCTCGCGCGTGCGGGCTCGAAGTCTCGTCAGCTTCTGGTTCATGCGACTCGCACCTCGATCCCCATCTGCTCGAACGGCCCCGTATCGGCGTTCGGTTCCTGGGCCTCGTCGAAGCCAGGCAGGAACGTCATGCCGCACGCTTCGTACTTGCCACCAGCGGCTCGATTGTATGGCAGCAGCTCGACGTACCGGAGCGTCGGCCGTGGTGCCAGGCGCTTGGCGATGGCGGTCAGGTTCTCGGTCGTATCGGTGACACCGGGGACCAGCGGCACCCGTGCCACGAAGGGCTTCGCCAATCGGGCCAACAAGTCCAGGTTCGCCAGGATCGGTCGATTGTCCTGGCCTGTCCACTGCCTGTGCGCATCGGGGTCGATGAACTTGATGTCGAAGTAAAGCAGGTCGGCTCGGCCCGCCACCTGCGAGAACACAGCGGCCGGAGCGTAGCCCGACGTATCGAGCACCACGTGCATGCCGCCCAAGAGGTCGATGACTTCGGCCACGAAGTCAGCCTGCAACAGCGGCTCACCACCGGAGAAGGTCACGCCACCACCGCCGGAGACGAGGATGTCCGCCTGCCCCACCAGGACCCCCGCCAGCTCGACCGCCTCGTACTCGCGGCCCACCATCCGCTCGCCCCCCGCGGAGCGCATGACTTGCGGCTCGATGGACAGGCCTTCCGGGTTGTGGCACCAGGTGCAAGCCAGCGGGCAGCCTTTCATGAAGACGGTGGTGCGCATGCCCGGCCCGTCATGCACCGTGAACTCGCGGATGTCGAAGACGACGCCCCGGCTCATCGGGTCGAACCGGGGGAGTGTGGCCCGCTCAAGCGCCGGCCCCGGCAGAACCACCGGCCCCGGCAGGATCGTCGGCGTCGCCCACGTTCGCGTCGGGCAGCATCGAGGTCAGGAGCGCCTGCTCCGTGGCATCCTCGCGCGCCACCTCCGCTGAGATCGCCCCCACGCGCATCACGTAGATCCGATCGCTCATGCTGATGATCTCGGGCAGGTCTGAGGAGATCATGAGGACCGCGCCGCCACGGTCGGCGATGGCCTCCATCAGCTCGTAGAGCGCGTAGCGTGCCGAGACGTCCACGCCGCGCGTCGGTTCGTCGAGGACATAGACAAGCCGGTCGCGGGCCAACCACTTGCCGATGGCGACGCGCTGCTGATTGCCGCCGCTCAAGGTGAAGGCTGGCTGGCGCACGCTCCGGGCGACGATGCTGAGCTCCTCCACGAGCGAGGTCGCCAAACCACGCTCGCGATGGGGCATGACGAGCGGCCCTGGGCCCAGTCGCGGCCACTCCGTGATGGCTAGGTTGTTCATGATCGGCAGCGACAGGATGACGCCCTGGTCCTTGCGATCCTCGGGAACGAAGGCGAAGCCGGCGTCCAGCCGACGGCGCATCGGCCACGCTGTCACGTCCTGACCGTTGAGGAGCACCGAGCCCGAGGCGGCCGGGTCCGCCCCCACGATGACGCGTGCCAACTCCGTCCTGCCGGCGCCGACGAGCCCGGCGATGCCCACGATCTCGCCTCGACGGACCGTGATCGAGACGGGTGCCGGAGCGCCCATGGGCCACAGATCGCGGGTCTCCAGCGCGACCTCACCCGGGGTCGTCCGCCGACGCTGGTAGACCGAGTCGAGGTGGCGGCCGACCATCCGCTCCACGATCTGGTCCTTGCTGGTCTCGCTGGTTCGGAGGGTCCCCGTGGAGCGACCGTCCTTGAGGACCGAGACCCGGTCGGAGATGGTGAAGACCTCGTCCAGTCGGTGAGTGACGAAGATGATGCCCAGCCCTTCCGATCGCAGGCGTCGCAGGAGTTCGAAGAGCCGCTCCGTCTCGAACCGGCTGAGGCTGGCCGTAGGCTCGTCGAGGATGAGGATCCTGGAGTGCTCGTTGAGCGCCCGTGCGATCTCGACCAGCTGCTGCTGCGAGGTGGAGAGTCGTTCGACCGGGCTGTCCGGGTCGATGCTGACCCCCAACGTGGCGATGGCGTCGGTCGCCTGCCGTCGCATCTCGCGCTTGTCCAGCCGGCGGCCCCGACGCAGCTCCCGACCCAGGTACATGTTCTCCACGACCGTCAGATGCGGGGCCAGGCTGAGCTCCTGCCAGATGACCGCGATGCCCTCCCTGCGCACCCGCGAGATGGTGGTCTCACCGCGAAGTTGCCCCATCACCACCAGGCTGCCACCCTCGTAGGGCAGGGCGCCGCCGATGACCTTGATGAGCGTCGACTTGCCGGCGCCGTTCTCGCCGACGAGCGCGTGGACCTCACCGGCTCGAAGCTCCAGGCAGGCATCGGCGAGCAGCAGCACATCCGTGCCCCGGATGGGCCGGCCCTCGTCGTCGTAGGCGTACTTCTGGACGTGCTGGGCGTCCAACAGGATGGCGGCGGCGTCCTCACCGGCGACCGGCGTCATGTCCGCTCCCCCAGGTATCGACTGCGTGCTGCGTCGATGACGAGCGAGGTGACGATGAGCAGGCCCATCACCGCCTGGTAGAGGAGTGGTGTGATGTTGAGCAGGACGATGGAGTTGCCGATGGTCCGGATGATGATGGCGCCGATGATGACCCCGACCACGGTGCCGCGGCCGCCGAAGAGGCTGGTGCCGCCGACCACCGCGGCGGTGATCGTCTCGAAGGTCGTGTTGAAGCCACCCAGGGTGGGTACGCCGATCTGGACACGGGACGTCAGCATCACCGCGGCCAGGGCGGCCATGCCACTGCCGATGGCGAAGCAGCTGACGACGATGGTCGGGACGCGGATACCCGAGAGCCCGGCCGTCACGCGGTTGTAGCCGACCGCGACGACCGACCGCCCGAAACTCGTGTGGTTGAGCACGGTCCAGGCGATCGTGGCGACCAGCGCTGCCAGGACCACCAGGTAGGGGATGCCGAAGAGGTCTCCGGTCTGGAGACCCACGAACAGGTCGTCGGCCGGCATCGAGAGCATGCTGCCCGCCGAGATCATCTGTGCGATGGCGTAGGCGATGTAGAAGCTGCCCAACGTCGTGATGAAGGCCGGGATCCGGACCCATTGCACCAGGACCCCATTGACGAGACCGAAGAGGACGCCGGTCCCGAGGGCGACCGCCAGCGACAACGGGAAGCTGCCGGTCTCGATCATGACCGTCACCAGGACCACCGACACCAGGCCGTACACGGCGCCTACCGAGAGGTCGATGCCCCCGATCAGGAGCACGAAGAGGATGCCGATGGCCGCGACCGACAGGTCGCTGGCCTGGCGCAGGACGTTGCGGATGTTCTCAGGCGTTCCGAAATGCGGTACGAACAGCGCCGCCAGGATCCACATGACAAGCAACAGGGCCACGAGGCCCAGCGTCGGGTTTCGGCTGACCTGCTCCCAGATCACGCCGAGCCGGCTGCGAGATGTCGCCGGCGTGGGCACGTCCTGGGGGTTCATACGGCGCGCTGGCCCCTGACGCGCAGGACCGCGCTGCCCAGCAGGTCACGTAGCGCTGGACCCTGAACGGTCACCAGGACCGCCAGGATGATGAGCATGCCGGTGACGAAGTCCTGCATGAAGGGCTGCACGCCTTGCAGGTTCAGGATGTTGCGGATCGAGACGAGGAAGATGGCGCCGGCGCCGGCCGCCCAGAGGTGCCCGCGGCCGCCGAAGAGGTCGACGCCGCCGATGACGCAGGCGGCCACCGCCGACAACGTGAACGGCTCGCCCTGCAACGGGCTGGCGGTTCCCAGTCGAGCGGCCAGCATGGTGCCGGCCGTCGCGGCCAGGAGGCCGGATACCACGTAGGCACTCGACAGCACCCGCACGACGGGCACGCCGGAGAGGCGCGCTACGGCCAGGTTGTCTCCTGTCGCGCGCAGGTGCACACCCCAGCTGGTCACTCGCCAGACGACCTCCAGCACGAGCAGGGCGACGATGGCCAGGATGACCAGGTATGGCACCCCGAGGATGGTGTCATTGCCGAGGGACACGAAATCCGGCGGCAGGATGGGGCGTCCCACCAGATCGGCCACGTAGAGGGCCAGGCCGGCCGCGATCCCCAGTGTCCCGAAGGTGGCGATGAACGGTGGCAGCTTGAGTCGCGAGACGATCACCGCATTGACCGAGCCCAGGAGCACGCCCACCCCAAGACCGGCGACGACCGCGAGCGGCCAGGCGACGCCGGCACTCACCAGGGAGACCTCGGTGACGCCGACAAGAGACATCACCCCGCCGACCGAGAGGTCGATGCCGCCGGTGACGATGACGAGGGTCATGCCGAACGCGACGACCGACAGGATGGCCGCCTGCGACATGACGTTCTCCAGATTGGAGAGTGTCGCGAAGTAGGGCACCAGCTGGCCTACCAGCAGCAGCGTGACGACGATCAGCACGACGCCGGCGATCGCGCGTAAAAGGCGGTCCTTTTGGTGGCTGGACATCGCCAGGGCCTCCGGTGACGGCTGGCGCACCACCGACCTGGGTGGTGCGCCAGCGAGTTGGACGTGGAAGAGGCCGCTAGAAGGCCTTCGCCATGGCCTCTTCGGCGTTGTCGATCGTCACCGTCGTGGTGCCCGAGTCGATGTACTTGTCGAGCGAGCCGGGCTCGATCTCACCGTTGGCGATGCCCACGGCGAACTCGGCCGCCATGGAGCCCATCGCCATGGGGTCCTGGGTGTTGTCAGCCAGGAGCTTGCCGTCAAGGACGCCCTGGATGCCGACCGTGGAACCGTCGATGGCGAGGACCGCCACGTCGGTCTTGCCGGCACCGGCGAGTGCCTGCAGGATGCCGTCGACCATGACGTCGCTGGCGGAGAGGACGGCCTGGAGGTCGGGGTTGGCGGTGATGATGTTCTCCATCGCGGCCAGGGCCACGGCGTTGTCCCACCCGCCGGTGGCGGAGGCGACCGGCGTGATGCCGCCCGAGGCCAGGCCCTCGATGAAGCCGGCAAGACGGTCATCGCCGGCCACCGAGCCGGGTGCGCCCTCGATGATGGCGACCTTGAGCTCAGGGTCGGGCATCGCCGTGACGAGGTAGGTGGCCAGCTCGCGCCCAGCATTCACGTTGTCGGTCGCGATGAGGGTCTCGTAGAGCGCCTCGTTGCCGGCCGCGATGGGCTGGTCGACCAGGATGACCGGGACACCGGCATCCTTGGCCTTCTGCAGTGCGGGCAGGACCGCGGATTCCATCGAGTGGGCTCACGATGATGCCGTCGACCTGCTGGGTGACGAGGTCTTCGAGCTGGCTCGACTGGCTGGCGACCGCAGTCTGCCCGCCGGCCACCAGGAGCTGGACCGTGCCCCCGAGTCCCTCGACCGTGTCCGTCGCCGCCTGGACCCAGGCAGCCTGGAAGGGGTCATTGGTGATGGTCTTGACGGAAAGCCCGATGACCGGGCCGTCCTGTGCGACCGCGCCCGCGGGCACCATCGCTACCACCAGTGCTGCTGCCGCCATGACAGCCGAACTGACACCAAGTCGTCGCATGAGTCGATCCTCCATCCTCGTAGCCTTTCGGCCACGCTTCTGTCTTCACCGTGGTTGCTCGGATGTAGCCATCCGTTTCCACCTCGTGATCTCGTTCGTCGTGGTCCTGTGGGTCACCTCCTCTACCTGCAAGCTGTCATCTGCAAGCTTGTCGAACGTCCCCCCTATACCGCCCCGGCCAGGTGCCGGTAGGCGGCGCTCCAGCGCACCTCCTTGGCGAAGGCCCGGGTGGTGGTGTCGGCATCGATGGCCAGCAGCTCCACGTCGAGCATGCGGGCGAGGTCCTCGATGACCTCGAGGTCGACGGCCTGGGAGTAGGCGGTGTGGTGGGGGCCACCCGCGAGCAGCCAGGCCTCGGCTGATGTGGTGAAGTCGGGTCGCGGCTCCCACAGCGCCCGGGCCACCGGCAGCGCCGGCAACTCGGCGGGTGGTGCCACCGCGTCGATCGCGTTCGCCACCAGTCGCAGGTGCGTGCCCAGGTCGACGAGCCCGACCACGACGCCCGGCCCGGCAGCGCCAGAGAAGACGAGTCGCACCGGGTCCTCGCGGCCACCCACGAAGAGCGGGTGGATCTCGCAACTGGGGGTCTCGGCGGCGATGCTCGGACAGACCTCCAGCATGTGCGCGCCGAGGATGGCCGGACTGGCGGCCCCGAGGTCGTAGGTGTAGTCCTCCATGAAGCTGACACCACCGGGCAGGCCCTCGCTCATGGCCTTCACGATGCGCACCAGCAGCGAGGACTTCCAGTCACCCTCGGCCCCGAAGCCGTAGCCGTCGGCCATCAGGCGCTGGGCGCCGATGCCGGGCAGCTGCCGGAGGCCGCCGAGGTCCTCGAAGGTGTCGACGAAGGCCATGGCGCCGTGGTCGGCCAGGAAGGCCCGCAGGCCCAGCTCGATGCGGGCGGCATCACGCAGCGAGCCACGACGCTCGCCACCGGGTCGCAGCTGCGGCACGACGGTGTAGGCGTCGTCGTACTCGGCACAGAGCCGCTCGACCTCGGCATCGCCCACCTGCTCCACCACCGCCACCAGCTCGTTGACCGGGTAGGTGTTGACCGAGGTCCCCAGCCTCGCCTGCACCTCGACCTTGTCACCGTCGGTGTCGGCCACCTCGCGCATGTTGTCGCCGAAGCGGATGACGCGCAGGTGGCGGGCCTCGTGGGCGCCGGCACAGGCACGGCTCCAGGCGCCGATGCGCCGCTGCACCACCGGGTCGGCCCAGTGGCCGGCGATGATCTTGCGGGGCAGGCGCAGCCGCGTCATGAGGTAGGCGAACTCGCGGTCCCCGTGGGCCGACTGGTTGAGGTTCATGAAGTCCATGTCGATGTCGCCGTAGGGCAGGTCGGCACCGTACTGGGTGTGGAGGTGCAGGAAGGGCTTCGAGAGCGCCTGCAGCCCGGCGATCCACATCTTGGCCGGGCTGAACGTGTGCATCCAGCCGATGACCCCGATACAGGCATCGTCGGCGGAGGCCTCGAGGCAGGCCCGGCGGATGGCGTCGGGGTCCAGCAGTGTCGGCAGCTGGACGAGTTCGACGGGGATCTCGAGCAGTTGCCTGGAGCCCACGCACGATGAGCGTGGATTGCTCGGCGACCTTCTGCCGGGTCGCATCGTCGTAGTAGTGGATGCTGCCTGTCAGGAACCAGATCCGCAGCCCATCGAACGCCATCCCGAACCCCCTCTCCTGGGCCTGAGCAGGCCCAAGTCCCCATGACTGCAAGCGATTGTATGCAAGCGCATGTAAGGACGTCAAGCAGGATATGAGACCGGGCCGCTAGGATGGGGAGTCGGAGGAACGAGGGTATCGATGGCACGAGCTGGTCGGCGAGTTCAGATGGGTCCCGAGGGCAGCCCGCCCGCGGTGTCCGCGAGCGTCGCCTCGGGTGTGCCCACGATGCGCGATATCGCTGAGGCCACCCAGGTCTCGCAATCGACCGTCTCACGCGTCTTGAGTGACGCTCCCACCGCCATCCCCATCGCGGCGGCTACCCGCGAACGGGTATTGGAGACGGCCAAGCGCCTCGGCTATCGACCCAACCCGTTGGCGCGCGGCCTCATGGGTGCGCGCACCATGCTGCTCGGCGCCGTCATCCGTGACATCACCGACCCCAGCTTCCCCGCCATCATCGAGGCTGTCACATCCGAAGCTCGCCGGCACAGCTACAACGTCGTGCTGGGCCACGCCCAGGGGAGTGCGGGCGAAGCGGTCGAACTGTGGGCCATCCTGGAATCACGCCACTGCGACGCCATCCTGCTGCTCGGCGACCTGAGCGATCAGCCCGCGCTCATCGAGGGACTCGAGAGCACGCGTGAGCCGGTCGTGGCGCTCTGGCACGGTTCGCGTTCGACCGTCATCCCCACCGTCAACGTGGACAATCGCGCCGCCATCACGACAGTGATGGGGCACCTTTCATCGCTCGGCCACGAGCGCATCGCCTTCGTCGGCAGGAAGCTGCTGGGTGACATCGTGGAACGCGAAGAGGCCTACGAGGCGTTCCTCAGGCAGCGCGGCTGGCGAGTCCGACCCGAGTACATGCCGGACACCGTGAACGAATACGAAGGCGGCATCGAGGCGCTGCATCACCTGATGAGCCTGGACGATCCACCCACGGCCATCGTCGGTGCGACCGATGTCCAGGCCATCGGTCTGGTGCACGCTGCGCTTCAGCGTGGGCTCCGGGTGCCGGCGGATGTCTCGGTGACCGGCATCGACGATATCCCGGGTGCCCATGTCATCATGCCGCCGCTGACGACCATGCGCATGCCCGTGCGGGCCATGGTCACCGCCGCCATGGACATCGCCATCGGCCTGCTCGACCGAGCCGCCCAGCCTGTGATGGACCTGCACCCGGTCTTTCAGGCGGAGCTCGTGGTGCGCGACTCCACCGGGCCTCCGCCTGCTGCAGGAGCCGGCGGCTGAGCGAGTCCGGGCTCATGATCCCAGCGTCGTTCGTCCACTATCTGGCCGGTTACCCAGATAGAGCGAACAGATTCGCGCGGTAGGCGGGGCTTCTGGTGGGGATCAGCCCGGTCGGCCTCGGAGAGGGTGCCGGATCATGCCCCCGCGGGCATGGGAGTCCCCACTCGACGGCGGCGACGGCTGCGTGGCAGGCGTAGGCGGTCGGGCCACGGGCGGCAACGGCCCAGATGGACCGTTCGTGTTCGCTCTATCTGGGATTCGTGCCAGCTGGACGCCGGATCCCGAATCGGTCGGCTGCACGACTTGAGTGCGGCGAGCGATGGCGTGGTCCTGGTACTCGGGCGAGAACTCGCAGAAGTAGCCGCTCCAACCCTAGACGCGCACGATCAGGTCCCGGTGTGCCTCCGGGTGGGCCCTATCCGGCCCCGCCCTCGGTCGCGGCTCGGCGGCGCTTGAAGCCCTCGACGAAGCGGCTTAGCGTGTCCGACATCCGGCCCCGCTCCATGACCACGTCGATGAGCACGAAGCGGTCACGAGTGGCGACCGCCAGCTCCAGCGCCTCAGCCAGCTCGCGGCGGGTCCAGACGCGGATGCCCAGGCCACCCAGCGGTCCGGCGAGGTCGTGGAAGGGCCAGTCGTCGAGGTCGTTATAGCCGGCGTCCGGCTGGAACGCGCGCAGCATCTCCCAGGAGGCGTTGTTGAAGACGATGACGATGGGGTTCCAGCCATAGCGGCGGCAGTTGCCCAGCTCCCAGCCGGTCATCTGGAAGGCGCCATCGCCGACGAGGATCAGCGGGCGCTCGCCGGTGGCCGCCTGGATGCCGAGCCCGCCGGGCACGCCGAAGCCCATGCCGGCGTAGTAGCCCGGCGCTGCCAGTGCGTGCTGTGCGATATCCATGGCGGTGAAGAGGCAGTCGCCCATGTCCGAGGCCATCGGCATGGGGCCGTGGCTCCGCATCATGTCGTTGACGGCCGTCGCGATATCGGTCGGGGTCAGGGGCGCTTCGTCGGCGGCCAGGTCGTAGGGCGGTTCGGGCGGGGCCGGCAGGTCGGGTCGGGTACCCAGTGGCCGAGCCATCGCGGCCATGGCCCTGACCAGTGCTGCCAGCGGGAGGTCGGCGTAGACGTGGAAGCCCAGGCGCACCTGCCGCTCCGCGGCGATGATGGTCTGGCGCAGGTCGATCTGGCGCATGGACACCGCGAAGTTGGTGTCTGACAGGATGACGCCGAGGAGCAGCAGCGCATCGGACGATTCGACGAGTCGGGTGATCTCCGCCTGGCCGGCCGCGCCGATATAGGTCCCCAGGGGCGGATTGGCCGATCCGGCCAGCAGTCCCCGACCCATGAAGGTGGTGACCACGGGGATGCCCAGGCGGTCTGCCAGATCGGCGACCTCTGTCTCGATACCGTAACGCCGGATCTCGGCATCGACCATCAGGACCGGTGAGCGTGCTGCCGACAGGCGCTCCATCACCTCCACCGCGGCCGCCTCCACAGCATCGGCATCGACCGGGCTCGGGGGCAGATCCGGCACGGCGCCGACCTCGACCGCCACCATGTCGCGCGGGATCTCCAGGTACACCGGCTGCGAGCGCTCTCGGCAGCTGCGCAGGACGCGGGCGATAGCGTCCGTGGCGGTCGCTGGGTCGTCCAGCACCGCCTGGTCGCAGGTGATCTCCCGATAGACGTTCAGCTGCGAGTCGAGCGTGCGCGCCTGGTGATGGACCAGCAGGCCGCTGGAGCGCTCGGCTCGAGAGGGTGCACCGGACAGCACCACCAGCGGCGTGCGCTCGGCATAGGCGCCCGCGATGGCGTTGACGAGGTTGAAGGCGCCGGCGCCGTAGGTGATGGCGGCCACCCCGATGCCGCCATGGAAGCGCGTGGCCGCATCGGCCGCGAAGCCCACGGCCGGTTCGTGGCTGAGCGTGTAGAGCGGCAGGATACGCGTACGCTCGATGACCTCGAAGAGGGGCAACGCGAAGTCGCCGGGGATGCCGAAGATCTCACGCGCTCCGGCGTCCCGTAGTGCGGTGAGCAACGCCTCAGCCAGTTTCACCAGGTCCCTCGCATGCGCTCTCGATGTGACTTCTTCAGGGTAGCCGCCGCGACGGCCCGGGACCCATGCGGCTTGCAGATAGTGGTATCAACGTCGCAACACGAACACCCCGAGGAGACACTGATGACATCCCAACAGACCCCTGATCGCGACCACTGGGGCACGCAGTCCGAAGACGGCCAGGTCCTGCTCTCCATGCCCTGGGAGATCTTCGTGCTGGCGGTCGCCATCCTCTCCATCGTCAACCTGGTCCTGGCGCTCCTCATCCGCAATCCCGACCTGGATCAGATCATCACCATCATGGACCTGATCCTCGTCGTCATCTTCGCGGTCGACCTGCTCCGACGCCTCAACGTGGCTGACGACAACCGCGCCTACTTCACCAAGGGGCGTGGTTGGCTCGACGCCATCAGCATCATCCCGGCGCTCCGGATCGCCCGCATCCTGCGCATCTTCCGTGTCGTCCGCGTGGTCGGCCGCATGGGTGGGCTGGGGGCTGCGGTGACAGCGTTCTTCAGAAACCGGGCCACGGGCGGATTGCTGCTGGTCTTCCTCATCGCCATCCTGGTGATGGAGTTCGGCAGCCTGGCCATCCTTGCCGTGGAGCGCAGCAGTCCGGCGGCGAACATCACCACGGCCGCTGACTCGCTGTGGTACATGATCGTCACCATGTCGACCGTCGGCTACGGCGACCAGTATCCAGTCACCAACGCCGGACGAGTCATCGGCTCGATGATCATCATCGTCGGGGTCGGCGTCTTCGGCACCCTCACCGGCTTTCTCGCCAACCTGTTCCTGGCCCCGGCAAGCGACCCCGCGCCGGTAGAAGAAGCTGAAACGTCAACCTGAGGGTTCTTGAGTTCCCACGGTGTGGAAGGGCTCAGGTTGTCGCGTCGTCTCGTCCGGGCTGAGGCCCGAAGGTCATACCCAGCTCGTCCTCCATCCAGTGCCGGAGCTGCTTGTAGACCATCGGTGCACCAAGGAGCGGCGCGAGGTCCAGCTCCCAGTCGGCCGGATGCAACAGGAACGGCTTGGTCTGCGGTCCACCGAGCCCGCCGTGGGCGCCGATGAGCTCCTCGAAGGCGGCGATATCGCCGGTCTCGGGGTCATAGGTGCTGATGACCGCGAGGTCGCCGACATGCTCGATCTCGTCGAGCCGCCGCACGGCTGCGGACGCATGCTCGCCATAGACGGCGAGCGGGTCGACGCCTTCGACGCGGTCCTCGTCGAGGTAGTGGATGCCGCCGCCGCCGACAGCCAGCAGCCCGTGGGCGTCCGAGCGCACGATGAGCACGCCGATACCCGGATGGTTGGCGAGCGCGTCCACGAGGTCGGGATAGGCCGCCTCGATCTGCTGCAAGTCGGCGCGCCCGTCGATGGCGGTGAAGTACACCAGCGCGAGGTTGCCGCCGGCGACCACGATGAGGTCCGCGGGCTCGTCCTCGCCGGACCCTGCCTTGGTGTCAGCGCTCGTGCCCTCGACCACGAACCCTTGGTCGGGCCCGAGGTCGACCTGGCCGTCCTTGCTGCGGTGGCGCGTCGCGGTGCGGGTGACCGAGCCGGCCACGCTGTCTGTCTGGCCGACTTCGCTGAGGAACGTGTTGAGCGGGCCCCAGTCCTCGATCTGCGCGGTCGCGGCAGCCACCGAAGCCGTTCCGCCCATGAGCGAACGCACCACGTCCTGCAAGGTCACGCCGTAACGCTGCAGGAATGTGGCCCCCAGGCTCTGGCCATGGTCAGCGAGGTAGACGAAGCGATAGGGTCGCGGCGCGTCCCCGGCCGCCTTGGCCAGCGTCGCCAGCTCGCGGTCCACGCCGTCGAGCGCGTCGAGCGACTCGGCGCGCTCGGGTCCGCTGTGGTGCGCGATCTCGTCGTAGTCGGTGTAGTCCATGTAGACGACGGGCGTGCCGCGCATCATCTCTTCGATGATCAGTGACGTGCCCAGCGCACGCAGGGCCACATTGGTCGCGCCACGCACCCAGGGGTAGGGGAAGCCTCGATGCATCCGTGGTTCGATGCCGGCACGGGTCTGGCGCCGCGACTGGATGTTCTCCTTGACCACCTCGGCAAGGTATTGCGCCAGCATGGTGAGGTAGTTGTAGGGGCTCGCGAAGTAGTGCGCGAACGCGTTGGACTGGCCCAGGCCGCGCTCCTTGACCTTGATGGTGGACATCACCAGGAAGGCGCGGTCGCCGTCCCCGGTGAAGATGTTGCTGATGCTGGCGCCGCCCGGGCTCAGCAGGCCCTCGCCATTCGAGATGCGAGACTCGATGACGGTCGCGTCCTCGGGATGGTTGGCCACCAGCAGCTGCCCGGTCTCCTTCTCGTACCAGCGGAAGTTGGGGATGCCGTCGTTGTTGCCATGCAGGATGCCGGCCTGGCTGGCCGGTGTCGTCGACGGCAGCAGCGCCGTCCAGTGGGCGAGCTTGTGGCTTCCCGAGCGGACCAGGCGGCTGAGGTAGGGCACGCGTCCCGCGCGCAGCGAATGCGACAGGACATCGTGCGACAGCCCGTCGACCTGGATGATGATGAGTCCGGGTTCGTCGCTGTGGATGACGTCGTCCCGGCGCGTGGCCAGCGTGCGCACGAGCGCGCCGTAGTAGGAGTCGTCCTCACCCAGGCCGAAGAGGATACCGGCGGCGCCGGTGAAGAAGCCAAGGATGAACGACACCAGCAGGGCGCCGAGGATGCCGCCCTCCACCGTGACGCCCGGGACGAGCGGCGTGAGCAACCAGATGACGAGCGCCTGGAAGAGCAGTGTCGCGATCACCAGCAGCACGAAGCGTCCGGCCACCAGCACCAGCAGGGCCGGGCGCACCAGCAGGTTGAGGGCACTGATGAACAGGATCGCAAGCAGACCGCCGCCGAGCTCGGTGATCTCCAGGAGGCCCGGCACGAGCCAGGCCGTGAGCCAGAAGGCGATGAGGGCCGCGACCAGGGAGATGAGTGCTCGCTTGACGAGCGCACCACGGCCCAGGCGCCAGTGCCACAGCAGCCCGATCTGCGTTCGATAGAGTGCGACGAGCTTGTTCAGGCTGTTCATGGGAGCTGAAGACCGGGGTCAGGGCGCTGCCTCATGTCCGACGTTCCATCCAATGCTGTTGCGAGATCGCTATCGATACTCTCGGTTTCGTGCGTCGATCACGCGACATCCGAAAGGGATGAAACCGCAATCATCGGCCATAGTATGCGTGCTACGGTCCCCATTGGCGTCCACTCATCTCGAGGGTGTCAAATTGCTCGGCTCGCGTTGACCACGATCGTATCGCCCTCGGCTGTCACCAAGTTGCAGCCGCCCACGGTCCGACGACGACTCGTGGCCAGGGAGCGCCTGCTCGGCCTCAGGCCCGATCCGCTGGAGGCTGGGGTCGTCACCGTCATCGCACCAGCCGGATACGGCAAGTCGACGCTACTTCACAGCTGGGTCGGGTCCGCCGACCTGCCGGTCGTGTGGCTGTCGCTCGATCGACGCGACAACGATCCGATGACTCTGGCCACCAGTATCGCCCTCGCCATCCTGGAAGCCTGGCCATCGGCTCGCGCCATCGAGGAAGCGCTTGAGATGCCCACGGCCTCGATCTGGTCGCGGCTCATGCCACGCATCTCCGCTGAGCTGACGAAGAGGTCGCCGTTCATCCAGGTCATCGATGACATCCACGAGATCAGCGAACCCGAGTGCCTGGATGTGGTCAACTCGCTGGCGCTGCAGGTGCCCGCGGGGTCGCAGCTCGTCATCGCCGGTCGCGCGGCGACGGGGCTGGCCGGGCCCAGGCTCCACCTGGAACGACGCATCGTGGAGATCGGTGTCGACCAGCTCAGGCTCTCAGATGACGAGGCCCGGGAGCTGCTGCGCACCTCTGGCATCGAGATGGCTGCGGGGCAAGGCGCTCAGCTCAACCAGGCCTGCGAGGGTTGGGTCAGCGGGCTGCTTCTCAGCGCCATGGGTGATCCCGCTCGGGCGCCCAGTCGCCAGCCGTCGCGCGGGCGCGATCTGCTCGGTCAGTACATCCACTCGGAGGTCCTCTCGCGCATGTCGACCGACGAGGTCGACTTCCTGCTCCGGACCTCCGTCCTGCGGGAGCTCTCCGCACCCCTCTGTGACGCTGTGCTTGAGCGGAGCGGCTCAGCCATCCTGCTCGGCCGGCTCTGCGACTCCAACGCCTTCGTGACGCGTGTGCAGGGCGATCACTACCGCTACCACGACATGTTCCGCGAAGCACTCTCGGCTGAGCTGAACCGCACGGACCCAGACCTGCTGGCGACATTGCGCGGCCGCACCGCTGAGTGGTATGCCCTGCATGACGATCCCGTGGAGGCGGTCAGCTACGCCATGGAGTCAGGCAACGACGACATCACGTCGCGGCTCATCCGCATGTTCGTGCAGCCCACCTTCAACGCCGGCCGCACGCCCACGGTGCGACGTTGGCTGGACTGGGCGGAGGAGTCCGACCTGGTTCGCCGCGATCCACTCCTGGCCATGTCCGGGCATTTCGTCCTGGCGTTCGGCGGGGAAGGAGAGCGTGCCGAACGCTGGGCGCGATCCCTCCACGACGCGGCTGCCGGCGGTCGCAAGGAGAGCACCGGGTGGAGTGCCCTCGCGTCGGCGGTCGCCTGTCGGTCGGGCGCATCCGCCGCACTGACGGATGCCCTCCGTGCCTGTGAGCTGATCGGGAGCGGGAGCCCCTGGCGGGGCGCTGCGCTGACCACGCTGGGGCTGTGCCAGATGATGAACGGCCGGCCCGCCGAGAGCGAGGCCGCCTTGCTCGAGGTCGTCGATCCATACCGGCCCCAGGGCCCCGATGCCAACTCGCGCTCGATCGCCTACGCCCTGCTGGCGAGAGGACTGCTCGACGCGGGTGACCTGGGGGGCGCCAGGCAGCACCTTGAACAGGCGGCACGGTTGCGCGCCCGTAACGGTATCGGCGGCCAGGGCATGCAGGCGATGTTCGACGCACTCCTGGCGCGCCTGGCCATCACTGCCGACGCCGATCTCGCCCTGGCTCGTTCCTACCTTGCCCATGCCCAGACGGTGCGGCCACTGCTGACGTGGGCCATTCCGGGGCCCGCGCTCATCGCTCGCCTGGACCTGGCCCAGGCGCACCTTGCCTTGGCCGATGCGACCGCCGCGCGCCTGCTCTTGCGCGAGGCCAGCGACATCCTGCGGCGTCGGCCCGGGATGGGCGCGCTGGAGGACGAAACGCGACGGCTGAAGGAGCAGGTATCGACTCACTTAGAGTCGGCGTCAGGTGCGTCTGCCCTGACGGACGCCGAGCTTCGCCTGGTGCCCTGGCTGGCGACCCATCTTTCATTCCGGGAGATCGGTGAGCGGCTGTTCCTTTCGCCCAACACGGTGAAGACACAAGCTCTCGCCATCTACCGCAAGCTGGGCGCCTCCTCGCGCTCGGAAGCGGTGGTCGCGGCCGTGCGCTTCGGCCTTTTGGACCCCGCGGCTGTTCCGAGCGTGCTGGACGCGGCGAGCTGGGTGACCACCTCGACGGCCAGGACAGTCGGGGTTTCACCCCGTCGGGATGATGCGTGAGCCTGTCCTGGGCGGTCCAATGGGACGGTCAGTGTTCCCTCCCGGGTGACACGGCGCTTCGTGGAGTGTGTCTCCCGACGATGACTCGATCGACGCAACACCAGCAGCCTCCAGGCTACGAGGAAACGCTCCGGCGTCTCGCGTTGAATGACGAGGCCTTGGTGGCCGCGATGATGGGGGAGTACGTCGGTGTCCGGCGAGCAGGTGACGTGGATGACAAGGCGCACATCCTCGACGATCGCACACGCCGGCTGGTCATCCTTGGGGCACTCATCGCTATCGACGCGGGATCTGCGGCCATCGACGCCGCCGTGGCGGCCGCCTTCGGGGCGGGTGCCACGGCCGAGGACGTCGTCGATGTGCTGCTGGCGGTCGCCCCCGCGGTGGGCACGGCGCGGGTCGTTACGGCGGCGCCGTTGGTCGCTGCCTCGGTCGGATACGACCTCGATGGGGCCTTCGAGGGTATCCCGAGGCAGCCGCTACCGGGATCGCCCCGCGGCAACAGGAATCGGTAGCTCCGCCGGCCCCTGAGGCGACGCGCTCGGCTGCGCGAGCCCGGCTCCGCGGGTTCGGCCATGCCCGCGGTCAGGGCTCCTGCCTCGTGCCGCGGCCCGAGCTCGTCAGCCCTGCCGGTACGTTGTGCCTGGCGGTTCATCCATTCCGGATGAGGCCCTCCGAGTGTGCCGCCCTATGGTGGGGCGAGTAGCCGTCAGCACTGCCCGATCCGAACAGACGGGCCGACGGCCATGGATGATCCGCCATCCGATGTATCGCAAGGAGAAGACCCATGTTGGGACGAGGACGGCGCATGCGCCGACGTGGCATGGTTGCCGGCGCTGCGGTCGCGCGCCATCACGAACAGCAGATGGAGCAGCAGTACCAGGCGCAGTCGGCGGCGGACCAACAGGCCGCATACGAAGCCGGGCTGGCGCAGGCGCAAGCCGCGGCCCCCCAGGCGCCGCCGTCGGCCGCCGACCCGATGGATGCCAAGATCGCCGAGATCCAGAAGCTTGCGACCCTGCACGAATCGGGTGCCCTCACCGACGAGGAGTTCGCGACGCAGAAGCAGAAGATCCTCAACGGCTAAGGAAGATCCTCAGCGGCTGGGGCTGGCCGGGTCCGCCCCGCGGCGCTTCCCGGGTCGCTGAGCCGCCGGCACCGGCGACCCCCGCCATCGGCGGACCACCACGGCCAGCAGGCCGGGCAGGGTGATCGAGACCAGCCCGGCTGTCAGGGCCCCCGTGAGGACCTGCGGGTCGGCCGCGAAGGCGGTGGAGGCGACAGCCAACGCGACCGCGTTCGCACGCGTGCCGGTGACCAGGCTCGTGGCGAGCTTGGTCGGCCGCTCCGGCCCGCCGATGAACCAGCCTGCCACCAGGGCGAAGCCGACGACGGCTGCAGCGGCCAGCCCGGCCGCGCTCGCGATGGCCGTCGAGACGACCTGGATGTCGCGCGCGACGATGGTCGCGATGGTGAGCGCAAGACCGACGCTGGAGGCCCGCACCGCCAGGGAGACGAACCTCTCTGACCCACCCCGTCTGATGCGACCGATCGCCTGCCCGACGCCGATCGGCAACAGCACGAACACGACCAGCGCCACGATGATCTCGATGACGACCTCGCTGCCGGTCGCGACACCCAGCAACGATACCCACGCGGGCACGATCACGATGTTGGCGAGCTCGAGGGCCACCACGATGCCGATGGCGTATGCCGTATCGGCGCCCGCCACGGCTGCCAGCTTGATCCCCAGTGGCCCAGCCGAGGCGAACGCGACGAGGAGCAGGCCAGTGGCGAGGCCATCCTCGATCTGCAGCAGCTGGATCATCGCCCACATGGCGAACGGCACCAGGGCGATGTCCAGCACGATCGTGCCGGCCACGAGTCGGCGCCGGCCCAGGGACTCGATGATGTCCGCCGCCTGGATGGACATGCCCATGCCCAGGCCGGCCGTCCACAGCGTGAACGCGATGAGCGGCGTCACTGCCGCCTCCAGTAGCGGCTGCAAGAAGGAGGTATCGGGCACAGGTGGACTGTACCGGCGGCTCAGGCGTTCCTCAACTCGCGGCCGTGAAATCATCCAGAACGGATGATGGCGCTGCGCTGCGTGCGACCTATGGTCTCGCCAGAAGGCCGGAGTCCAGGCCGGTACCGCACAGTGCGGCCTCGTCGAGGCCCAGGAGGCGGCCTCCGCTGCTGCCGAGGCAGTCGAATCGGTCGCGGCGGACGCCCAGACGGCCGTTGAGTCTGCCGCACCGTAGGCGGCCCCCCGCTGCCCGGCTGCCAGCCGGTCAAGATCCCCATCGCCAACCCAAGGAGGACACACATCATGGCCATCGGACCCATCCAGCTGCTCGTGATCGGCTTTGACCACCCGGACTTCCAGGGCGAGGTCCTCGACGAGATCGAACGACTCCGCGAGTCGGATACGATCCGTCTCATCGACAGCCTCACGGTCGTCAAGAGTGCCGACGGCGATGTCGCCAGCATGCGCCTGGGCAACCTCAGCGAGGACGAGTCGATCGAGCTCGGTTCCAAGATCGGTGCGCTGATCGGGCTCGGGTACGCCGGCGAGGAGGGCGCAGAGAGCGGAGCCGAGCTTGGAGCCGAGTATGCGGCCAGCACGGACGCCGGGGTCTTCACCGAAGAGGATGCCTGGGACGTCGTGGCCAGCATCCCGCGCGATTCGGCCGCGGCCCTGCTGCTCATCGAGCACCATTGGGCGGTGCCACTGCGGGACGCGCTTGGCCGCGCGGGTGGCTTCAGGATCGACGAAGGCTTCATCGATCCCGTCGACCTGGTTGCCATCGGCCTGATGACGGCCGAGGAGGCCGAAGCGCACACGGCGCTGGTTGCCGCGCGAGACTGACGACCCTGGTGGCGGAAGACCGATCGCCACCGATACCCGCCGGTAGCGGATCTTCGCCCGGACCGGCGATCTTGGAGGTTCGATCCGATGGCTCAGGAACTCACTGACGTTCTCGTCGCCGGCTACCAAGACGTGGCCACCGCGACCACCGACTTCGATGCGCTCATCGAGAAGGTACAGGCGAATTCCGTCGCCATCGAGGCCGCCATCCTCATCACCCATGACACGGACGGCAACGTCGTCGTCCAGCAGACCGGCGACCATCTCGGTCGCACTGGTGCCAAGTGGGGCGGCAGCGTGGGCTTCCTGGTCGGCCTCGCGGCGCCACCACTGCTGGCTGCGACCGTCGTCGGCGCAGCCGGCGGCGCCATCGTCGGCAAGTTCGCCGACCACAAGCTGGCAGCGGGGTTCCACGACAAGATCGGAGAGGCGCTGCCGTCCGGCTCGGCAGCCATCATCGCCGAGTTCGACGAGGGGCAGCGCCTGGCTGTCGAGCAGTCACTCTCGGGCTCACTCCTGAAGTCCGTCGTCCAGACCGACAAGAAGGGCACCGCGGCGCTCAAGGACTCCCTCATGGAGGCGATGGGCAAGTTCAAGCCCGACCGGACCGTGCTGCCCATCCCCGACCGCAAGTTCGGCGGCACCATGGGCCGCACGCTGGACCAGTCCGTCGGCGACTGGACCATCATGCCCAGCCCCAAGGCCCCCGAAGGCGCACCCAACGTGCTGGTCGTGCTCATCGACGACGCCGGTTTCGGTGGCCCGGACACCTTCGGTGGTGGCATCTCCACCCCGACCCTGACCCGCGTCCAGCAGATGGGCCTGACCTACAACCGCTTCCACGTGACCGCCGTCTGCTCGCCCACGCGGGCCGCGCTGCTCACCGGTCGCAATCACCATCGCGTGGGCATGGGCACCATCGCTGAGCTGCCCGCTCCGTATCCCGGCTACACCGGTGAACGACCTCGGAGCTGCACGGCCCTGCCCCGGATCCTGCGGGAGAACGGCTACGTCACCGGTGGCTTCGGCAAGTGGCACCTGACCCCGGGGAGCCAGATGGGCGCGGCCGGCCCCTTCGACCACTGGCCCCAGTCCTGGGGCTTCGACCATTGGTGGGGCTTCCTCACCGGTGCAGCCGGG
Organism: uncultured Chloroflexia bacterium; assembly: GCA_963778955.1. Taxonomy (GTDB): domain Bacteria; phylum Chloroflexota; class Limnocylindria; order Limnocylindrales; family CSP1-4; genus JAFMJV01. The sequence continues at coordinate 266,932 of CAVZWI010000001.1, read as the reverse complement.
CAGTACGACCCCATCATCACCGTGGACAACACCACCATCGGGGTGCCCCAGGGCAAGGACGGCCACGAGTACTACTTCCCCGACGACATCACCGACAAGTCCGTCGAGTGGCTGCACGCGGTCCGGGCGCAGGACTCCGAGAAGCCCTGGATGATGTACTACTCCACCGGCTGCAGTCACGCGCCCCACCATGTCGCCAAGCAGTGGGCGGACAGGTACGCGGGCAAGTTCGACGAGGGCTGGGACGCGTACCGTGAGGCTACGCTGGAGCGCCAGAAGCAGCTCGGCGTGGTCCCGCAGGACACCGAGTTGAGTGAGCGGCCCGAGCTCTTCCCGGCCTGGGACTCACTCACCGATGCCCAGAAGAAGCTCTATGCGCGCCAGATGGAGGTCTTCGCGGGCTATTCTGAGAACGCCGACTGGAACATCGGCCGCCTGCTCGACGCCATCGAGGAGATGGGCGACCTGGAGAACACGCTCATCATCTACATCTGGGGTGACAACGGCTCCAGCATGGAAGGCACCCTGACGGGCTCGTTCAACGAGACGACCTTCTTCAATGGCGCCATCCTCGACGCCGACCAGCAGCTGAAGATCATCGAGAAGTTCGGTGGCATCGAGGCCCTCGGCGGCTTCCACACGGCGCCGCACTTCGCGGCTGCCTGGGCCCACGCCAACAACACGCCGTTCCAGTGGGGCAAGCAGATGGCCAGCCACCTGGGGGGCACCCGCGACCCGATGGTCGTGGCCTGGCCGGGGCATATCCCGGCTGGCGGTGACCTGCGCGAGCAGTTCACCCACTGCATCGACATCGTTCCCACGATCCTCGAGGCGGTCGGCATCCCGGCGCCCAGCATGGTCGACGGCATCGAGCAGGAGCCCATGGACGGCACCAGCTTCCTCTACACCTTCGATGAGCCGAAGGCCGAGGAGCGGCACAGCGTTCAGTACTTCGAGATGCTCGGCAGCCGGGCGATGTACAAGGACGGCTGGTGGGCCTGCACCAAGCTGGACAAGGCTCCCTGGGACTTCACGCCGGAGACCCTGGCCCGCTTCGCCCCTGGCAAGTACAGCACAGACGATGACGTCTGGGAGCTCTACTACCTGCCCGACGACTTCTCTCAGGCCAGGAATCTGGCCGCCGAGAACCCCGAGAAGCTCAAGGAGCTGCAGGACCTGTTCTGGGAAGAGGCCGAGCGGAATCACGTGCTGCCGCTGCTGGCGCCCTTCTCGGTGTGGATGGGCGATCTGCCACCGCTGCCGACCATCACCCGGTTCAACTACGCCGGCGATGTCCAGAACATCCAGACCTCGATGATCCCCCGTATCTACGGGCGCTCGTACGCCATCGAGGCGAACGTCGATGTGCCGGCCGATGGCGCCGAGGGTGTCCTCGTGGCCTTCGCCGACTTCATCGGGGGCTTCGCCCTGTGGGTCGACGAGAAGGGCCTGCTCAACCACACCTACCAGTACCTCGGCATCGAGACCTACAAGCAGACCTCGACCGAGCCCATCCCCACCGGAGCGGTCACCGTCAAGATGCTGTTCGAAGCGGATTCGACAGAGCACGCCGCGGGTGGCCGGGTGACGCTTTGGGCGAACGACAAGCAGATCGGCGAAGGTCGCCTGGAGAAGACGGTCTCGCTGATCTTCACCACCTATGCCGGTATGGACATCGGTCGTGACAACGGCGGCGTCGTCGATCTCGCCTACGAGGACAGGGCCCCATACGCGTTCACCGGCACCGTCAAGAACGTCGTCTTCGACTTGAAGCCGATGATCCAGGCGGACGAGCTCAAGCTCCACGCGCAGCACAATGCACAGGCGGTCGGAGCCGGCGCCGCCGGCTCGATCCGGCCCAGGTTCCGAGGCGCTCCACCGCGCCAGCATGCCGGACGGCTGAGCGTGTCTGGACCGCTTCGGATAGCCGATGCTCCGCGATTCGACCGGCCAGGTCGGCCATACTGTCCGTGTCATCCAGTCCGGATGATGCGATGCCGTTCGTGTCGTGCGTCAATCGTGCCTGCCAGTGGCGGGCAAATCGGCCACATCGAAAGGAAAGAGCATGACCGAGAGATCGATCGACGAGTTGGGGCCCGTCGACTACCTGATCGTCGAATTCCCCGCCGGTCACCAGAATTTCACCGGTGAGAGCGTGACCGAGCTGGTCAAGCTTCACGATGCGGGAACCATCCGTATCATGGACCTGGTCATCATCGTCAAGGACGAGGACGGCTCCTTCGAGGCCGATGAGGTCTCCGATCTTGCTGAGCTCGGCGAGCTTGAGCACATCGAAGAACAGCTCGTCGAAACGCTCGCTGCGGACGACGTCGCGACCCTCGCTGAGGCCATGGCTCCCGGCAGCGTGGCCGGTGTCCTTATCTATGAGAATCTGTGGGCGGCACCGTTCGCGTCATCGGTCCGTCGCGCCGGCGGCCAGCTGATCGCTGACGGCCGCATCCCCATCCAGGCCATCATCGCCGCCGTCGAAGCCGACGCGGCGGCCGAAGCGTAAGGAGCTTGATATGCCGCTCAGACCATCTCGTGTCGCCAAGGCCGCGGTCGTGACCGCTGCCGTCAAGCCCGGTCCCTCCCCCGTCGCCAAGGCGGCGGTCGTGGGCGCTGCCGTCAAGCCCGGTCCCTCCCCCGTCGCCAAGGCGGCCGTGGTAGGCGCTGCCGTCACCCCGGGGCGCCGCCGCTTCTAGTCACCCGGACCCCACGTTAGCCCCCAGCGGAGGAGCCATGGCCGGTCCGACGGAACGATCAGCGAGCGACGAGGTGGGCAGCCACGCCCGCCCGCCGCTCGGTCCGGAGGTTTCAGGGGCCGGCCAGGTCGCTGCTTCCACCGCCCATTCGGTCACTGCTCCCCAGCTCGTCCCTGATTGGCTGGTCAACCTGGCCGCGCTCGGCTGGCGCATCCTGGCCGTCGCCGGCTTCCTGTTGGTGCTTGGCGCCATCACCGCCACCCTGTGGACGGTCACGGCCTCCATCCTGGTCGCCATCATCGTCTCGGCGGTCTTCGCGCCCCTGGTCCTGCGGCTGCGCGACGGCGGCCGATCGAGGACGGCTTCAGCGGCCATCGTCTGGGCCGCCGCGGTGGTCAGCATCGGCGGCGTCCTGCTCCTCCTGGTGGCCGCGTTCCTGCCGTATCTGGCTGAGCTCCTGACCCGTATCGACGCGGGTCTCAGCCAGCTTCAGACCAGCCTGGCGGACCTGCAGGTCCCCGCATTCGTCAGCACCATCGCGCATGATCTGATCGGCATCGTCCGCGACGCCGTTGGCCACGATGGCGGTGGGCTCGTGGCGGCTGCCGGTGAGCTCGCCACGATCGGGATCCTGGCGACGTTCCTGATCTTCTTCTTCCTGCGTGATGGCGACAAGGCATGGCTGTGGCTGTTCCAGGAGGCCAGTGAACAGAAGCGGGAACGCATCACCGGGGCCGGCGACGATGCCCTGGCCCGGGTCGGTGGCTACCTGCGAGGCACCACCGTCCTGGCCGCGCTGGTGGCCCTCAGCGACCTGCTGTTCATGTGGGTGTTGGGGGTACCGCTGGCCGTCCCGCTGGCCATGCTCGTCTTCCTGGGCGGGTACATCCCCTACTTCGGCGGCATCATCGCCACCCTCGTCGTGCTGCTCGTGACACTGGCCGCCCTGGGCACCGGGCCGACGCTCGTGATGCTGGCGCTCATCGGGCTGCGCAACCTGGTGCTTGGCTACGGTGTGCGGCCCATGATCTACGGCCGCACCGTCAACATCCACCCGGCCATCGTGCTCATCGCTCTCCCCGCGGGGTTCCAGCTGGCCGGCGTCATCGGTCTCTTCGTGGCCGTGCCCGTGACCGCCGTGGTCCTGGCGGTCGCAGGCGCAGTGGTGGCCGTCGTCGATCCGGACCCGCCACCGGACCTGCCCGGGTTGGTGCCGGCGTGGCTTGACCGCATGGCGCAATCCAGCTGGCGGCTGCTCGTGGCCATCGCGCTCATCGCGCTTGCCGTCGTCGTCTTCACCGCCATCCCGCTGGTCCTGATCCCCGTCGTCCTGGGGCTCGTGCTCACAGCGACCCTCGACCCGCTCGTACAGTCGCTGATGCGGCGCGGCCATGCACGATCTCGCGCCGCCGCCATCACCGTCGGTGGCGGATTCCTCGCCATCGGCGCCATCCTCGCCCTGACCGTCGTCTCGCTCGTCGAACAGGTCGGGGAGCTCTCCGACGGTGTCAATGCCGGCGTGCGTGCCGCCAACGACGCGCTGGGCGGTCATGCCCAGATCCCGGCCGCCGCCGCCGCGGGTGGTCTTGCCGGCATGGTGAAGACGCTCACCCAGGTCGGTGAATCACTCGCCGGGGCCGCCGTCATCGTCCTGCTGAGCACCTTGCTCACGTTCTACTTCCTGCGCGACGGTGGCGAGCTGTGGGGCCGTGCCATCTCGCGCTTGCGACCGGGTACGCTCGACGAGGTCAACGCCGCCGCCAGCCGCGCATTCGAGGTGCTCGGTGGCTACATGATCGGGACCGCGGCCATCTCGTTCGTGGGTGCGGCCAGCCAGTTCGTGATCATGGTCGTGCTGGGTCTGCCGCTGGCCCTGCCCGTCTTCGTGCTCTCCTTCTTCCTGGGCTTCATCCCCTATATCGGCGGCTTCCTCTCGACCGGTATCGCCTTCCTCATCACCATCGCCGTGGGCTCACAGACGGACATCGTGATCATGGCCATCTGGACGCTGGTGTTCAACATCGTGACCGGCAATATCGTGAGCCCGATCGTGTACGGCAAGACCGTGCACATCCATCCGGCCATCGTGCTGGTGGCCATCCCGGCCGGGTCCGCGGTGGCGGGCATCCCGGGCATGTTCATCGTCGTTCCGGCCATCGGTGTCGTGCGGCGACCTGCGCTCGTCGTGGCATCGACGTGGCGAACCGTCCTTGGCGTCATGGGCCAGCGCAGGGGCGAAGTGGAGCCTGCGCCCACCGCGAGCCCCGAGGCTGCCCGCGGCGCCTGAGCGGCGCGTCGACGTCAGCCTGTTCTCATGCGGATGGGATGATGCCGCGCCCTGACACGCATGTCTCAATGCCAAGTACCACGTGCAGTACGTGCCGGGCCTCGGCGTCGCATCGAAGGGAAACAGACACCATGCGCAGGATTCGGCCAGCAGGCCACCGATCGTTCGCCCTCACCGCTTCGGCGGTGCTGCTGCTCGCCCTGTCGGCAGTGCCCGCCACGGCAGCCGACCCGTCGCCGCCGGCCGCATCCACCGACAGTGGCGGCTCGGTCCCTGCGGGCAACCTGTGCCCGCAGGTGCTGGACGCATCCTCCGCCGACTTCTACCCCGTGCAGCCAAGCTTCTCGGCCGGCTACACTCTCGCCGGCCAGAAGCTGAACGATGACACCGCTGACTGGGCCTATGTGATCAGCGGTGAGTTCCCCTATTCCTACTGGATGTCCTGGTACCTGTACAACACCAAGGGGCAGCCGCTGTTCAAGCTGTCCGACCAGGACATCATCCCGGAGCCCGGCTCCACCAACCCCTTCGTGTCGGGCCAACCCATCCTGGCTCCAGAGCGCAACTACAAGATCACGGTCATGCCGAATGACACACCCGATAGCGTCATCACCGCCATGCAGGAGGCGGGTGAGAACGTGGCCGTCCTGCCCGAGATCGGCAGCACCAAGGGTACGTCCTTCGTCTTTCGCAGCTACTGGTCGCTTTCCAACGACGACCTCGGCGATTGGGATCGTTTCGGCTATGGCGGGCCCACCGACTCGCCCGTCCACACCATCGCCGCGTTCCTGACGGACCCCGATACCGGCGAGATCACCGACACGCCTGTCGACGACTGCGCCTCCCAGAGCCAGGTGCCCAAGCGCATCGCGTACGACCCGGTCACGGGCAAGCCGGTCCTCACCTTCGTCAAGGCGCCTCGTCCGACCAGTGACGACCTGGCCAACGTCCCGCGCTTCAAGCTGCAGACCGGTTCGGTGGCTGGCTTCCTCGGCGGGGAGTTCGCACCCGCGCCTGTCCCGGAGCAAGTCCAGTTCTACCGGAACGTCGCGGCCAACTCTCCGTACGCTGATGTCGCAGCAGCACCGCCCACGAGTGATCCGCCCGACGCCTGTGGTGGCTACGTCATGGCCAACCTGCCCAACGACGTGGTCTCGATGGTGCACATCCCCCAGGTGCCGACGTTCCCCGACTACCGGGGCGCGACGGCCTCCACGGTCAACGACTCTGACCAGTACGACCTGCGCTTCTACAGCGTCGTTGTCTACGGCGCAACCAAGCAGCTCGATGCGCTGGGCACCGTCAAGAACACGCAGAATCGGCAACCGCCAGATCGAGCTCAACGCCGACGGCAGCGCCACGATCGTGCTCTACCCGCAGTCGGCCACCAGCCAACAGGTCGAGAAGATCGACGCGGTGGTCAAGGCGAACGGCTGGAACATCCTTCGCAGCGGGGTCCAGAACAACAAGGCGCCCAACCTGCTGGTCGTCCGTGAGAAGGGGCCCAACGATACGTGGCCGGACTCGCTGAGTCCCAACTCCGTCACAGCCGGTGCACCCTGCCCGCAGTCGACGGACCCGACCCTGCCGCTGCCGCACGATCCGCCCTCCGCCCAGGTCACGCAGTTCAACGGCATGGGCCTCACGGCACCCCAGGGGCAGAACTGCTCGATCGAGTCATTCCTCTCAGGACAGTGCCTGCAGGCACTGTCGGAGTCAGCTCAGCTCCACCGGTGCCGTCTGGTCCGCGACGTACGACACCGCGCCCGAGCAAGTCCAGCCCTAGGGACCCCGGCCATCTTCGAGCCAGTGGCGCACACCGAGTAGCAGGAGCATCCGCACTTGAACGACGAGACAGCGGCCAAGGAGGTCGTCGCAGCCCATCGCGAGGCCGGGAGCTTCTTCACGGCAGCCGGGGTCCAGAGCTTCCTGCTCTCAAGTGGGGACGGCGAGCCGGTCGTGCTCATACATGGCCTCCCGGCGTCGTCGTTCCTGTACCGCAAGGTCATCCCGGAGCTGGCGTCGCGGGGCTTCCGCGCGCTCAGCTTCGATTGGCCCGGGCTGGGATTGGCAGAGCGGCCCACGGAGTTCGACTACAGCATCCGGGGACTGGCCACGTGGGTAGGGGCCGCGATCGAGACGCTTGGGGTCGATCGCTGCCATCTCGTGCTGCATGATGCTGGCGGTCCTGTGGGCTTCGAGGTCGTGGCGCAGTCGCCCGATCGCATCGCGTCGCTGACCATCCTCGACACGATGGTGCGATTGCCCGCCCGGCCGTATCCCGGCGAGGTCCTGGCTCGCCTTGTCAGGGGCGTGGGTGGCCCCATGGCATCTGCCACGGTATGGCGCCAGATGATGTACCGAGTCGGCGTCGCCGACCAGCTGGCGCTGCCGATGCCGGAAGTGCTGGCCTATCGCGACCTTGCTTTGGGCCAGAACAAGGGTGCCACCTACCTGGAGATCATGCGCCACGTGCATGAGGGTCATGACCGCAGCCGCATCGAGTCCGTCATCGACTCGCGTCGCGTGGGCTACCCGGTCAAGCTCGTCTGGGGCGGCCTCGACCCGATGCTGACCCTTCGCAAGTACGGCTTCATGGCCCTCGCCGCCACACGCCTGACGTCGATCGATGTCGTTCCGGCCAAGCACTTCCTGCAGGAGGACCAGGCTCCCGCGGTCGCGGAGCTGATCGCCCGCAACGCGTCTGTTGCATGATGGAAGCTCGCGGTCGCCGGTACGTCGAGTAGTCGCTGGATCACATCAGGGTACGAACACAAGAAAGCCACGGAGAGAAGCACGATGGTCGTCAAGAAGCTCAGCACGCGCGAAGTCGAGAGCGAGATAGTCGCGCCCGCCTACACCAGCCGCATCACGCTTGGTGCCATCCCCAAGTACCGCCTGCCCGATGAAGCGTCGATGCCGGACGATGTCGAGCGTCTCATCAGCGACGAGCTCATGCTCGACGGCAACGCCCGGCTCAACCTGGCCACTTTCGTGACCACCTGGATGGAGCCACAGGCCGACGCTCTGATGGCGGCGTCCTTTGACAAGAACATGATCGACAAGGACGAGTACCCGGCCACCGCCGAGATCGAAAAGCGCTGCGTCAATATCGTGGCCGACCTCTTCCACGCGCCAGCCGATGGTGATGCCGTCGGTGTCTCCACCATCGGCTCCTCGGAGGCGGTGATGCTCGCCGGCCTGGCCATGAAATGGAAATGGCGCCAGCACCGCGAAGCTGCGGGCCAGGACGGCTCGCGCCCCAACCTGATCCTTGGCTCTAATGTGCAGGTGGTATGGGAGAAGTTCTGCCGCTACTGGGACGTGGAGCCCCGCTACGTGCCGGTGGAGCGTGGTCGCTACGTCATCACGCCCGACGAGGTGCTCTCGCGTATCGATGAGAACACCATCGGCGTGGTCGCCATCCTGGGCACCACCTACACCGGCGAGTTCGAGCCCATCAAGGAGATCCACGACGCGCTGGTGGCTGACAACGAGGCCAGTGGCCGACAGGTGCCGCTCCATATCGATGCCGCTTCGGGTGGCTTCGTGGCGCCCTTCATCCACCCCGACCTGGAATGGGACTTCCGCTTGCCCAACGTGGTGTCGATCAACGTCTCGGGTCACAAGTACGGCCTGGTCTACCCCGGCATCGGCTTCGTCGTCTGGCGCGGTGCCGATGACCTGCCGGAGGAGCTGGTCTTCCACGTCAACTATCTGGGCGGTGACATGCCCACCTTCACGCTCAATTTCAGCCGGCCCGGCAACCAGGTGGTGGGTCAGTACTACAACTTCATCCGGCTCGGCCGCTCCGGCTACACCAAGGTGATGACGTCACTGCAGACCATCGCCATGACACTGTCCAAGGCCATCGCTGAGATGGGCCCATTCACCATCATCAGTGATGGCAGCGCCATCCCGGTGCTTTCGTTCACGGTGGCCGATGACCTGCCCTACACCGCCTACGACGTGTCCCACCACCTCCGCTACAACGGCTGGCAGGTGCCTGCTTACACGATGCCGGACGACGCCACCGACGTGGTCGTGCTGCGGATCGTCGTGCGCGAGGGCTTCACCCGTGACCTTGGCGAAGCACTGCTGGCCGACCTGAAGAAGGCCGCAGACGACCTGCTGGCCGACCCGCCTCTCAAGTCGGTGGAACGCACCCACTTCAGCCACTGAGGGTCGGCGCGACGGTGGACTGCGAGATGAGGTGCTCGCCACGCCCCCTTGAGCATCTGGCGTCACTGACCACCATCACGACTGGGTACAGTTGCGGCGAGTCACGCCTGATGCCCGACTCCTGGAGGCGACCGCAGCCGACCACGCTGCGCGCCTCCAGCAACTCGACTCCCTCCTCGATGACGCCGCTGCCGATGCCCTGATCCTTGGGCAGGCCGGGCACGCGGCCTGGTCGCTGTGCGGTGCCGAGCTGGGCATCAAGGTCTCCAGCGAGCGCGCATGGGGCTACGTCGTGGTCCGACGCGGTGCTCGCACCGTCGTCACCTGGGCCATGGACGCGCGCCGCTTCGCCGAGGAGGAGCTGCCCGACGGCGTGGACGTGGTGGCGGTACGCTGGGACGAAGGCACGCCCGAGTCGGCCGCCCTCCGCCTGGCCGGGGAGGGGCGCATCCTGTCTGACTGCGACCTGCCCGGCACCGAGCCGGCTGACGATCATCTGCGCCGCGCGCAGTATCCGCTGACGTCGCTGGAGCTGCGTCGTGCCGAGTGGATCAGCGCGCGCCTGGAGGCCGGCCTGCGCGCGGCTGCCGACGCCCTGGAGCCCGGTGTCAGTGAGAACGAGGTGGCGGCATCGTTGACCGCGACCTATCTGCGCGAGGGCTTGACGGTGGACGAGATGATGGTCGGCTTCGACGACCGCATCACCCGCTATCGCCATCCGCTACCGCACGGTGCGCGTCTGCGATCGCTGGCCTTCTTCCATCCCACCGTGAACCGCTGGGGGCAGCACGCCATCCTCACGCGGCTGGCCAGCCTTGGTCCGCCCGAGCGACGAGTTGATCGATCGCTTCGGTGTCGTGAGCGCGGTGGAAGCCTGGAGCGTGGCCATGACGCGCCCGGGCGTGAGCTATGCGGAGATGCTGGCCGGACAGCGCGAGCGCTATGCGCGGCACGGCTATCGGGATGCCTGGCACGACCACTGGCAGGGCGGCCAGACCGGCTTCATCCACTGCGATATCGCCCACGTCACGCGACCCGCGGACACCATCCCCGAGCATGGCCTCTTCAACTGGTTCATCACGCTGCCCGGGGCCAAGAAGGAGGAGACGACGCTGTCGACGACCGATGGCGGACGCGTCCTCACGTTGGCCGGCGCCTGGCCTACCCGCGATGTCGCCACCGATCTCGGTTTGGTCGCCGTGGCCGATCTGCTCGTCCGCTGATGGATCACGACCGATTCGGGGGGCGCCGCGCCGACCTTCTGGCCCGCCTCGACGAGACCATCGCCATCATCCCCGCCGCTCGCGAACAGGTCCGCAACGACGACGTCACACACCCCTTCCGCCAGGATTCCGACTTCCACTTCCTCACCGGCTTCACCGAGCCCGATGCCGTGGCCGTGCTGGATCCCGTTGGACCGGAACCGTACACGCTGTTCGTCCGGCCGCGCGACCCTGAGCAGGAGGCCTGGAACGGACTGCGCGCAGGCGTGGACGGTGCGGTCGAGCGTTTCGGGGCCGACGCCGCCCATCGGGTCGACGAGTTGGGGGACTGGCTCAGGCGCCGGCTCATCGGCCGCGGGTCGGTCGGCTACGTGCTCGGCGGACCCATCGATAGCGAGGTGTTGGGTGCCCTGCGTGCCGCGCGCGGGTATGCCGAACGCTCCGGTGACCGCGTGCCGGACCGGCTCATCGACATCAGCTCGATCGTCGACGAGCTGCGCCTGATCAAGTCCACGTCTGAGATCGAGGCGCTGCGCGAGGCCTGCCGGATCAGCGCGCTGGCCCACAACGAGGCTATGCGTTTCACCGCACCCGGGCGCACCGAGCGGCAGGTCCAGGCGGTACTCGAGTACGTCTTCGCGCAGCTGGATGCGGAGCGCGTGGGCTACGGGTCCATCGTGGCCGGCGGGGATAACGCGGTCATCCTCCACTACGTCGAGAATGACCAGTCGCTCCACGATGGCGACCTGCTGCTCATCGATGCGGCGGCCGAATACCGCCATCTGACGGCCGACATCACGCGCACCTTCCCGGTCAACGGCGTCTTCAGTGGGCCGCAGCGTGCCGTCTACGAACTGGTGCTGAGCGCGCAACGGGCCGTCATCGACCGCTGCCGGCCGGGACTGCCCTTCAGTGAGATGCACACGACGGCGGTGGAGGTCCTGTCTGCCGGACTGGTCGAGTTGGGCCTGCTGCCGGGATCGGTCGCTGAGGTCATCGAGAAGGGCTGGTATCGCCAGTTCTACTTCCACGGCACCGGGCATTGGCTGGGCATCGACGTGCATGATGCCGGTGCCACTCGGCGCGACGGGGCCAGCCGGCCGCTGGAGCCGGGGATGGCGTTCACGGTCGAGCCCGGGCTGTACTTCTCCCGCGACAAGGCTGGGTTGACGCTCTCGCACGCCGGTTACGACGCCGACGAGCGGTTGCGCCTGGTTCTCGAGCTGGGGGCTGCCGCGGCGAAGGCGGAGGTCGCTCGACGCGAAGCGGAGGCGGGGACCACCGTCTTCGAGGTGCCGACGGAGTTCCTCGGCATCGGCGTGCGCATCGAGGATGACCTGCTCATCACCGCGGATGGCTACGAGAACCTGTCGGCGCTGGCGCCGGTCGAGCCCGGCGCGGTGGAGGCGATGTGTGCCGAGGCGAGCGTCCTGCCGACATTCAGGTGACCGGCCGTGCAGGTGCAACGCGATCGTCACGTTTCACGGCCCGCCGAAGCAGCAGTCGAAACCGCGTCTCGGGGAGAGTCGTTGCGGATCGGCGACGACCAGCCTCGCCCGGTCGACCCGCAACGGTGAAAGGACTGATGAACATGCGAACTCCCCGGATCGTGGCTCTGGCCGTGACGGCCCTCCTGGTGCTCGCTGCCTGTGGCGACAACGGTGGCGACGTGGCCACGCCTGTCGGAGGCGATGCTACCGACGCTCCCGTCGTGGTGACGCCGGAACCACAGGCTGCGACGCTCGCACCCGAAGCCTCATAGCGTCGGATGGGCCACATGGACGCGGACCTTGTGCCCTGGACATGGTGGTGCCCCGCCGTTCGGCCAACGCCTGTCACGTCACTGCAAGCGGCGAGCCTTCGGTCGTGATGCGGCCATAGCGCGTGCCCGGCGATAGTTCCGAGACGACTTCGCGAAGTGCCCCTTGAATGCAGCCATCACCGAGGAGACCACAGATATGCACCTGCTACGACTTCAAAGGACATTGACCGGTACAGCCGGTCTCACGGCCATGGCGCTGCTCGCGGGCAGTGGCATCGTGCTTGCCCAGGACGCCTCCCCGGCGCCCTCAGACAGCATGATGGCTGGTGACAGCCAGGCGCATCCGTTGCATATCCATGCTGGTACCTGCGACCAGCTCGGCGACATCGTCTTCCCGCTGGGTGAGATCTCGACTGACCTGATGGTCAATGGTGAGCCGGCCGGCGGCGACCCGCTCGGCGGGATCAGCGACCAGAAGGTCGCCCTGAACATGACGGTGGTCGCGGCCACGCTGGCCGACCTCACGGCCTCGCCGCATGCCATCAACATCCACCAGAGTGATGCCGACATGAGCACCTATATCGCCTGTGGCGATATAGGTGGCATCGACTTCGACAACGGCACGATGGTCGATCCGCCTAGACGAGCTCAACGCCAGTGGCTACGTCGGCGTCGCCCTGCTCAAGGAGACCGGTGATGGCAACACGGCCGTCTACAGCATGATCACCCAGAAGGACGCCAGCGTCGACTCGCCCGCCATGGCCGGCGACCAGATGTCGCCCAGCGAGTCCATGCTGCCCACCGAGTCCATGTCGCCTGACGCCTCGGCCAGCGACGGGACCGTCACCGTGACGGTCGAAGTGGGCGACCAGGGTGCGGTCGACGTGAATGTCGATGCGCCGTCACCGAGCCCGGCCGCCTAGCGGTCGCACCTCGGACGAAGCTCACGATCCACGATGGGGCCTGCGTCGGAAGCTGCAGGTCCCATCGCCCTGCGCCGCCACCGGATCGGGCGATATGATCGCCGGGAGGTTCGCAGGGCCTCCCGAGGACACAGAGGATGACGATGCCGACTCTGGACGTGACGCCGCTGCACCTGGGCGTGGTGGTGCTTGCAGCAGGCGCGGGGTCGCGCTTCTCCAGCATCCCCGGTGAGAAGCTGACGGCGCCGCTCGATGATGGGACCGTCCTGGGGCACGTGCTGCAGGCGGTGCGTACGTATGGTCCCGAGATGACCATCGTCGTCCTGGGCGACGGTGCCGCGCGCATCGAGGAGACCATCACTTGGTCGGATGAGGTCAGGGTCCGCAACAAGGCGCCAGGGCAGGGGATCTCATCTTCGCTTGCGGTCGGCATCGAAGCGCTCGCCAGTTCGCCCGCGCCACTCGACGGCACGTTCGTGGTGCTAGGCGATCAGCCCCGGCTCCGACCAGCCACGCTCGACGCCTTGGCGCAGGCCGCCGGTGGGGCGGCTGCCGCTGAGCGACTGCTTATCGTGCCCCGCTACACCGCCGACCCCGGACCACGCAACCCGGTGCTCATACGAAGCTCGGCCTGGCCGATGGTGCAGGAGTTGCGTGGCGACCATGGGTTGGCGCCGCTCATCGCCCTCCACCCCGAGCTGGTGCTGGACGTGCCCATCGACGCTGAGATGCCGGACGTGGATCGGCCGGAGGACCTGGAGCGTCTGCGGCGCTCCAGAATGGCCGGGTTCAGCCTCCCGCGTAGTCCAGCTTCAGGGGACGGCTGAACGCGCAGGTCTCACCGCGGACCTTGACCTTGCCACTGAAGGCGCCTGTCATGTGCTTCTCGTCGCTCATCCGAAGCGACGTATCGAATGTGCCGCGAGCACCGCCGAGGTTCAGCGTCACCCGGCCGGTGTAGAGCCGCGGGTCGGCCTGGTCGCGGTGCAGTCTCCAGGCTTGGCCGGCTCCCGGTGAGAGCCCACGTGCGATGAGCAGGTCGCCGTCCTGGCGAACCTTGAGGCTGCCAAAGTCCGTCACCGCTGGAAGCTTGATGCTCTGCACACCGCAGGAGACCAAGCCCTTGCCGTTCCTGGCCCGCCACTGGCCGGGTTTGGGCGCCAGGATCTTCATCTCGAATGTACAGGTGACCTTGTCGCCGGGGTCGAGCCCGATCTGCGCGCTCGTCCCGGTGGCGCTGCTGGACGTGCTGCCGTCGGTCTCATCGCAGCTTGAGCGTTTCAGCTCCCAGCGCGGATCCAGGATCTGCATCTCCGCGGACCAGGCACCACTCCACAGCTTGCTCCTGGCACCCGACGGCGAGCCGTACATCGTGGTCGGGGTCGCTCCGTGCTCCGAGCTGGCCGGTGTCACCACGTAGCTGAAGCGCGCTTCGCTGCCGCGTGGCTCCGTCTTCGTCTTGAGGATGAGGTCGCCGTAGACGAGCTCCACCGTCCAGGCACAGGTGATCGCGCCACCGAGTCGATCGATGTCGTGGATGAAGACCGTACCGTTCGCATCCCAGGCCACGTTGACCGGTGCCGGTGGCGGCTCCGGAGGCGTCGGTGGCTCGGCTGGCCCCGGCACCGGGATGACCGGTCCGGGATAGGTCGCCAGGTCGCTGACGCCGGGGCCGCCCAACATGGTCGACGCCATCGACGCGACGGATGCACCCGAACCGCCCACCGCGCCGCAGGCAGCACTGCCGGGTCGCGCGCCCGAGTCGAAGCTGGGCACCGGGATGACCGGCCCGGGATAACTCGCCAGCTGGGCTGATGCGGTACTGCCGCCACAGGTGCAGCCCACGTCGGTGACCTCCCAGTCGGCGCCGGGATCACTGAGCGAGATGGTTCGCGAGCTTGCCGGAAGCGTGGTGTCGAAGCCGGCCTCGAGGGCCGGTCGAGGTACCGACATCCCGGCGCTCGTGGCATCGGCGCCCTCCGGCCGTCGCCCATCCGGCGACTCGACCGCCAGCGACAGCGAGATCTCGGTCCGACAGGGCGACTCGGGCTCGATCAAGTCCGCCGGGACGACCGGCGCGGGGTAGGCCGCCAGCGTGCCGACAGTTCCGGACGATCCGATGAGGCAGTCGACGGCGTCCTCCGGCGGGGGTTCGGCCGGCGCGGGTTCGACCGGCGGCGGCTCCCCTCCGCTGGGGATCGCGCCTACTGGGATGACCGGCGCCGGCGCCGTCGCGGTCGCCGGCATCGCAGCCACAGCCATCAACACCATCAGCGCCAGGACGACGATCGCCCGATGCCGCAGTGCCTTGTCACGTTCCCTGGTCATCAGCGCACTCCTTCTCGGTAGGCGGCCTTTCGAGGTCGATCATGTAGGTCTCCACGGCGTCGAGGAGGCAGCGGTAGGCCGCCCGCCCTGGGTCGCTCAAGGCATAGTGGTAGGCGAGGTGCTGGTCCGCCTCGAGGGTGACCAGCTCGGCATCCTGCAGGTCCTGGAGCGAGTGACGGGCGGCACTGAGGGGCGTGGTCGGGTCACCGCTGGACGCCAGCACCAGGATGGGCCCGGCACCGGCCGCGTCGATGGGCACGTCGGGAGGCGCAGGCGGCTCAGCCTGCATCGCGCACAGTCCGATCGGCGGCAGGTCGGGATCGCCGGGCGGTGACCACAGCCAGCGTCCCAACCGTGGCGCGACCTCGCGCACGCGATCTGCCAGGTCGCCGACCTCCGCGTCGGACAGACGCCGCCACCAAGCTCCGGAATTCGGCGCAGTAGATCGCCATGAAGGCGCCTTGGTTGAGCCCACTGGCTTCATAGGCCTGTCGTACCGCCGTCGCGATCGACTGCAGTGGCCCACCGACCCCATGTTCTGCCGCTGCCAGGGCTTCGAGCAGCTGGCGGCGTGCCGAGTGGTCGAGAGTGAGGGAGCCGACGATGGCTTCATAGGCATCGGACTGCGTCAACCACGTCCCGTCGCCAGCAGCCATCGGTTCGCGGTCCAAGTCTGTCAACAGCCGGTCGAGTGCCGGCCCCGGCTCGCCGCCTTGCCCGAAGGGGCACAGCGGGTCGTCCCCGCACTGGGCGAGCAGGTCCTGCAGAGCATGTTCGAACGCGGCTGCCTGCTCGACCTCCCGTTCAGCAGGCGAGCGGTTGGGGTCGCTGTAACCGTCGAGGACGACGGCTCGGACGTGGTCCGGAAACAGCGTGGCATACGTCACTGCGACCTCCGATCCGTATGAGCTGCCCAGGATGCTGATCTGCGGCTCATCGAGCATCTGGCGCAACGACTCGAGGTCGAGTGCGGTCGCGAGCGTCCCCACGTATGGCAGCACGTCTGCGTGCCGCTCTTGACAGCGCGAGGCCAGCCCAACGGTCGCCGCATCGAGCGCTTCGCGTTCAGCGGCGGTGTCTGGCGTGCGGTCCAGGCCGACGAACGGGTCCCACTCGGGGATGCAGTCGATGGCGGTCTCACCGGACGTGCCACGAGGATCCCAGCTGACGATGTCGAAGCGGTCCTCGATAGCCTCGGTGTGGGCGCCCGGCCGGACACTGAGCGTGCCACGTTGGCCGGGTCCTCCGTCGATGGTCACGAGCACCCCGATGCGCTCGGCCCGATCGCGGGCTCGGATCCTTCGAACCGGCAGCCCGATCGTCCCCGAACCTGGGTCGGCATGGTCGAGGGGCACCTGCAGGGTGGCGCACTCGACCTCTTGGTCCCAGCCGACCGGTTCGTCCGAGCCGGCGCATACCGTCCAGCGAGATGCATCAGGCAGGACGGCCGCACGCACGACAGCGTCCGGCTGCCACGCGGAGGCGAAGGGCATGACGATGGCGATACCGACGCCGGTCAGTCCGAGCCGCAGTTTCTTCAGGGGAGCTGGGCGAGAGCTTGTGCGGCCAGATCGCCATCGAGCATCAGGACCCAGGCGGTGTCACCGCTGGCGTAGACGATGGCGTCCGCCAGGCCGATCTCATCGGGCAGGCTGACCGTGACGACGTCCTTGTCGCCGATCACGGTCGCCTCCGGCACGGGCGCATCACTGCCCCAGCCGACGACCTGATCGACGATGTCCTGCACCACCGCCCCACGCAGGGCATCGGTTTCCGCTCCGGCCACGCGCACCGTTGCCATCTGGCCCAGGTTCGGCAGCGTCGCAGGGTCGAACGCCTGGGAGTAGCTGTATTCCAGGTCGGACAACGTGGCGCCGGCGCCATCGACCAGCTTGACCCACTGGGCGACCTCGTCGGCATCGCGCGTGGTCTCGATCTCCGAGCCCGTGACATCGACCGCCTGGTACCAGGCTAGGCCCTCGAGCGCTGGAGCGGCCACCGGGTCGGCAGTCCCCTCGTCAGCGGTGTCCGACTGCGCCGTGACCGTCGTCACCATGGACAGACTCAGGGCAGCGGCCAAGGCGAGGGCGGGGCGCGAGTGGATCGTGGGTCTGAGCACGTGCATCTCCTCCGAGGCCCCCCTTACGGTGCGACCCACGATACATGGGGCCCGCAACCACGGTCTCGTCGGGGCGGGGTCAGGCCGCGTCAGGCGGCCGTGCGGCGTTCGCTCCTGGCAGCGCCATCGATCCGCTCCAGGGCCACGCCGGCCACCATCGCTGCCGGGACGAGTGCCACGATGGTCAGCAGCCGATTAGCCCCCGCGAGCAGCAGACCGACCGCCATGCCCACCGAGAAGGCCCCCATGATGCCCAGCGTCTGATCGGAACTGCGGCGCAATGTTGCGTTGGCCCGCTCGACGCCCGATCCCACGTGCCCGACCGCGCGCCCCACCTGCGCCTCGGCCTCGGTCGAGACATCGCCAAGCGTGCCGAGCACGTGCTGGACGCTGTCTCTGCCTCCGTCCTCGTCCGCACTGATGGTCCTGTTCGTATCGGTCGTACTGGCCATCTGGTCCTCCTGCGCATCGGGCGATGCATGGCATGAGATGTGACCGAGAGTGTCTGTCATCGATGCACACAAGCGGACCGCACTCCGGCCGCCATCTCCTTGCAGACCCGTAACGCCAGCGTGATTAGTACGCGTCGACACGGGCCGGATGCGATACGGCTGTGATGCCCGCACGGGTGTCGCCGGCGCACTCTTCACCCCTCCTCGATATGCTTGGCTTCCAGCACCGAGTACGAGATAGCTCGAAGACGAGGGAGTCCGATGATCGAACCAAGCGGCGCCGAACGTGCCCAGCGGGCAGCCAGCAGCATCGTGGGCCGTGCCCAGGATGTGATCGCCGAGAGAGGACCTGCCGTGGAGGAGGCCGTGGCAGGGATCGAGCACGACGTGCGAGGAGCGATCCGGGCAGATCCAGGAACAGGTCGAGCATCTGCAAGGGGAAGCGCGCTCGGATCTGGAGCATGCCCTGGACGACCGGTCACCCGAGGAAGAACGGGCGATCCTGGTCGCGGTCGCCGCTGCCGGGCTGGCCCTGCTGACAGTCGGGCTCATCGTGTTCGTGCTCAGGTCCCGTCGCAAGCGTCAAGCGGCGAACAAGAAGCGCCGGGCCAACCGCGCCAAGCGAGACAACAAACCATCCTCGTCCGCTGCGTGACCGGTGCCGGCCGGCGGTGCGTCCGCCGGCACGGAAGACTCATGAGGAAGGATGACTGACGCCACAGCCCTCCAGGGCACGGTTCGGCCGGGCGTCCCCGACCGGCTGGGTGCCATCGTGGACGAGGCAGGCACGAACTTCGCGGTGTTCTCGGGGGTCGCGGAGCGGGTCGAGTTGTGCCTCTTCGACGAGGCGGGTCGCGAGACTCGCCTGGACCTGCCCGAGATGACCGGCAACACCTGGCACGGCTACCTGCCGGGGATCCGGCCCGGCCAGCGATACGGCTTCCGCGTCCACGGCCCCTGGAATCCGGGCGCCGGCCTTCGCTGCAATCCCGCCAAGCTGCTACTGGACCCTTATGCCCTGGCCATCGATGGCGGCGTGGACTGGCAGCCGCCGGTGTTCGGCCATGAGCTCTCGGACCCGGAGGCGCCCAACCAGGATGACAGTGCGCCATTCGTCCCGCGCTCCATCGTCATCGACGGTGCCTTCGACTGGAGCGGTGATGTGCGCCCGCACCGGCCGGAGCACGAGAGCGTCATCTACGAGGTGCATGTCAAGGGGTTGACCATGCGGCACCCCGCGGTCCCGCCGGAGCTGCGCGGCACCTACGCCGGTCTGGCCCACCCGGCGGCCATCGAGCACCTGGTCCGACTCGGGATCACCGCTCTCGAGCTCCTGCCGGTGCACCAGTTCGTGCATGACGGCCACCTGATGGAGCGAGGCCTGCGCAACTACTGGGGCTACAACTCCATCGGCTTCCTGGCGCCGCACGGCGAGTACTCGAGCGCCGGGTCGCATGGCCAGCAGGTCAGCGAGTTCAAGCACATGGTCAAGGCGCTCCACGCCGCTGGCATCGAGGTCATCCTGGACGTCGTCTACAACCACACCGCCGAGGGCAACCACGAGGGGCCCACCTTGGCGATGCGTGGCCTCGATAACCACGCCTACTACCGGCTGGTGGACGACGACCCGCGCTACTACATGGACTACACGGGCACCGGCAACACGCTCGACGCCCGCGATCCATACGTGCTGCAACTCATCATGGACAGCTTGCGCTACTGGGTGGAGGAGATGCACGTCGATGGCTTTCGCTTCGACCTTGCTTCCGCGCTCGCCCGCCAACTCCACGACGTCGATCGCCTGTCCGCCTTCTTCGACGTCATCCACCAGGATCCCGTGGTCCGCGGCGTGAAGCTCATCGCCGAGCCCTGGGACGTGGGGGAGAGTGGCTACCAGGTAGGCAACTTCCCTGTTCACTGGTCCGAATGGAACGGGCGCTACCGCGATACCGTGCGAGACCTCTGGCGTGGCGAGGCCAGCTCGCTTTCCGACTTCGGCTACCGCTTCACCGGCAGCTCCGACCTCTATGCGCGGTCCGGGCGGTTGCCGCACGCGAGCATCAACCTCGTCACCGCCCACGATGGCTTCACGCTGGCCGACCTCGTCAGCTACCACGAGAAGCGCAACGAGGCCAACGGTGAGGACAACCAGGATGGCGAGTCGCACAACCGCTCCTGGAACTGTGGCGCGGAGGGCCCCACCGACGATCCCGCCATCAACGGATTGCGCTCGAGGCAGCAGCGCAACATCCTGGCCACGTTGCTGCTATCCCAGGGTGTCCCGATGTTGCTGGGCGGTGACGAGATGGGTCGCACGCAGGGCGGTAACAACAACGGTTACTGCCAGGACAACGAGATCAGCTGGTACGACTGGGAGCACCCCGACGAGCCGCTCCTGGACTTCACTCGGCGGCTGATCCGGTTCCGTCTGGAACGCCCGGTCTTCCGTCGTCGTCGCTGGTTCCAGGACCGCCCGCTGCACGGCCCCGGCGTCGCCGACATCGAGTGGTTCGCGCCCAACGGTACGGAGATGACCGACCACGACTGGGAGGCCGCAACCGTCAGCCTGCTGGGCATCTTCCTTTCGCCGGAGGGTCTGACAGACACGGACGGCCGACCGCTGGGCGACCACTCCTATTACCTCACCATCAACGCCGGAGCGCGCGATCGGCGTTTCCGACTGCCAGGCGAGCGACTGGGCAGACGCTGGCGGACGGTCCTGGCCACGGCGGCCGATCCACCCTTCCCGGCGCGTGGTCGTCTCTACCATGCCGGCTGGCGGGTGCCCGTGCCGGCCCACTCCATCAAGGTCCTGCAGCGTGACGATGACTGAGCCGCGCGAGACCGCGGCCGGCGAAGTGGCGACGGCGAGTCGGCCGCGCCATCGCCGTCCCGGTCGGGTCGTGCCCAGCGCCACTTATCGGCTGCAGCTGCGGGCGGAGTTCGGCTTCCGGGCGGCCGCGGATGTCGCTGCCTACCTCTCGCGACTCGGTGTCAGCCACCTGTACGCGTCCCCCTACCTGCAAGCGGCACCCGGCAGTCAGCATGGCTACGACGTGGTGGACCCTCGACGCGTCAACGAGGAGCTGGGCGGCAGCGTAGGTCATCGGCGGCTCTCGAGCACCCTGGGGCGCCTGGGGCTGGGCCAGGTGCTCGACATCGTGCCCAACCACCTGGCCATCTCAGGCCCGGAGAACCCCTGGTGGTGGGACGTGCTGGAGAACGGCCAGTCGAGCCGCTACGCACGCTATTTCGATGTCGAGTGGGACCCACCCGAGGCCCGTGACCGCAACGTGGTCCTGCTGCCCATCCTCGGCGACCACTACGGTCGAGTCGTCGAAGCCGGCGACCTGGTCCTGGAGCGTCATGGCGCCGCCGTGAGCCTGCGCTATCACGAGCACCTGCTGCCGCTCTCGCCACGCTCGCTGTACCGGCTGCTGGAGCCGGCTGCCGCCCGAACCCGTTCGCGCGACCTGGCCTTCCTGGCAGCAGCCTTTCGGGCACTCCCGCGCTCCACCGTCACCGACCGCGAGAGCCTGCTCCGGCGCCACCGCGACAAGGAGGTCCTGCAGGGGTTGCTGGAGCGCCTGCTCGACGAGCAGCCGCAGGTGCGCGATGCGGTCGACGCCGAACTGGCCGGCACCAGCGCCGATCCCGATGCCCTTGATGCCTTGCTGTCCATCCAGAACTACCGCATCGCCTACTGGCGTGCCGCAGGTCGGGACCTGGGCTATCGACGCTTCTTCGACATCACCACGCTCATCGGCCTGCGTGTCGAGGACAAGCTCGTCTTCAAGGACTCGCACGCGCGCCTCCGACGCTGGATCGACGATGGCGTGCTCGACGGCATCCGCGTCGATCATCCCGATGGGCTGCTGGACCCCACCACCTACACGCAACGGCTTCGGGCTTCACTGCGTCGCGGCTGGCTGGTGGTAGAGAAGATCCTCATGCCCGGTGAGTCGTTGCCGCGGGACTGGCCCGTCGATGGCACCACCGGCTACGACTTCCTCAGCGACACCGTGAGCCTGCTGGTCGATCCGGCCGCGGAGGCGGCCTTCAGCGAGTTGCATGCCCGTCTCACCCGCGAGCCGCGCAGCTTCGACGTCATCACCCGCGAGACTCGTGACCTCGTGGTCCGCGAGACCCTGGGCTCGGAGCTCAACCGGCTGACCGCGGTCTTCGTGGCCATCTGCGAGAACCAGCGTCGCTTCCGGGATTACACGCGCCACGAGCTCCACGAGGCCTTGCGCGCCGTGGTCGTCTCCATGCCTGTATACCGCACCTACGCCCGACCCGACGAGGGCGTCATCAGCGAGCAGGACCGTCGCATCATCGATACCGCTATCGCCGCGGCACAGGAGGCCCGACCGGACATCGATCCTGAGCTGCTCGGCTTCCTCGGCCGGATCCTGACCCTGGGCGTAAACGGTGACGCGGAGGGCCATCTGGCGGGCCGCTTCCAGCAGCTGTCTGGCGCGGTCATGGCCAAGGGCATCGAAGACACCGCCTTCTACCGCTACGTCCGCCTGGTGGCGCTCAACGATGTCGGCTGCGAGCCCGGTCGCTTCGGCCTGGACGTAGAGGGGTATCACGCCGCCAATGCCGCCCGTGCCGCGACTTGGCCGGCCACCATGCTGACGACGTCGACGCACGACACCAAGCGCTCCGAGGACGTGCGTGCCCGACTCGCGGTCTTGTCCGAGATGCCCGAGCGCTGGCGCCGCATCGCCGAGCGCTGGATGCGCCGCTTCCGTCGTCGCTGGCGCGGGACCAGCTTCGATCCGGTCATCGGCTACCTGGCCGCCCAGACCATCGTGGGCACCTGGCCCATCGACACCGACCGCCTGGCCGCCTACCTGCTGAAGGCCGCTCGCGAGGCCAAGTTGCGCACCGCCTGGACAGAGCCATACGCGGCCTACGAGGCATCGCTGGAGGGCTTCGTTCGGGACATCCTCGCGGATGCCAGCTTCGTCGCCGACGTGGAGCACGTCCTGCCGCCGATCTTGCGTGCCGGGCGAGTGAATGCCCTGTCACAGACGCTGCTCAAGCTCACCGCGCCGGGCGTACCGGACATCTATCAGGGCTGCGAGCTGTGGGATCTTTCGCTGGTCGACCCTGACAATCGCCAACGGGTCGACTTCGAGCAGCGAGACCGCCTGCTGGCCGACCTCGAGGCGGCGCTGGAGGTCGACCCGCTGCGTGGGCCGGGCCCGGCCGCCATCCTGACCGCCGCGGATGCGGGCCTGCCCAAGTTGTGGCTCACGCGACAGGCACTGCATCTGCGCCGCGAACGGCGCGATCTCTATGGCCCCGAGGCGGCCTACCGGCCCCTCCTGGTCACGGGCCATGCTGCCGACCACGTGGTCGCCTTCGCCCGCGCTGAGGCTGCCGTCACCATCGTGCCCCGACACGTGCACAAGCTCACGCGCGGCCGCCTTGGCGCTCGCCTCCTGCCGCCGGCATCGCGCTGGGCGGACACGCGGGTCGAGATCCCCGCTGGCAGATGGCGGGACCACTTGACGGGCGAGCGTCACGTCGTGCGCAGCGCTGCGCGGACGTCGCCGGTGGATGGGACGCTGCCGCTGGATCGGGTGTTGCGGCGGTTTCCAGTGGCACTGCTGGTGAAGGTGGACGAATGAGCCTGCGCGTCTGGGCGCCCCGCGCCACACAGGTCGAGCTCGTCATGGCCGGGCAGCGCCGGCCTCTGCGCGCCGCTGAGGGCGGCTACTGGGAGACCGCCGGCGACGGTCCCGAGTTGGGTGACGGTCTTGAGCCAGGCGCCGACTACGCCATCTCGCTCGACGGTGGGATGGCCATCCCGGACCCGCGGAGCGAGCGGCTGCCCCACGGCGTGCATGGGCCGGGCCAGCGCATCGATCACGCGGCGTTCGAGTGGCACGACGCCGCCTTCAGACCCACACCGCTCCGCGACGGCGTCGTCTACGAGGCACACGTCGGCACGTTCAGCCCGGGTGGCACCTTCGACGGCGCCATCGAACGGCTCGACCATCTCCTGGACCTGGGGGTCACGCACCTGGAGCTGATGCCCGTCCACGCCTTCCCCGGCCGTCGCGGCTGGGGCTATGACGTGGCCGGCTTCTTCGCGCCGCACGAACCCTACGGCGGGCCCGACGGGCTGAAGCGGCTGGTGGACGCCTGCCACGACCGCGGTCTGACGGTGCTGCTCGACGTGGTCTACAACCACCTCGGCCCGGAGGGCTGCTACCTGTCGCAGTTCGGACCCTACGTCACCGATCGCTTCAGAACGCCCTGGGGTGACGCCGTCAACCTGGGTGACGCCGGCGCCGACGAGGTGCGGCGCTTCATCATCGACAACGCCCTGATGTGGCTGCGCGACTATCACGTCGATGGCTTGCGCATCGACGCTGTGCACGCCTTCGTGGACCTGACCGCCACGCATCTGCTGGAGGAGATGGCCGTGGAAGCCCAAGCGCTCGGCAGCAGCCTTGGCCGCGAGTTGGTGCTCATCGCCGAAAGCGACCTCAACGACCCGCGCATCGTGCGTTCGCGGGAGCTTGGTGGCTACGGCATCGATGCCCAGTGGAGCGACGACTTCCACCATGCACTGCACACCACGCTCACCGGTGAGACTGGTGGCTACTACGCTGACTTCACCGGATTCGCGGACCTGGTCGAGGTGTTGCGCCGGGTCTGGGTGTACGACGGGCGCTATGCCGCCAGCCGGGACCGGCATCACGGGCGTCCTGCCGATGGGCTGCCGTTCTGGCGCTTCGTTGGCTTCGCCCAGAACCACGACCAGGTCGGCAATCGGGCCCGTGGCGAGCGCCTGTCGCAACTGGTCGATGATGCGGCACTGCGCGTGGCCGCCGCCCTGGTGCTGTGCGGGCCGTTCGTGCCGCTGCTGTTCCAGGGTGAGGAGTGGGGTGCTGGGACGCCCTTCCAGTTCTTTGCCGACTTCGGAGACGATGCGCTTGCCGAAGCCGTGCGTCGCGGCCGCCGCTCTGAGTTCGCCGCCTTCGGCTGGCGCCCGGAGGATATGCCGGATCCCATGGCGCCCGAGACGTTCGAGGCATCGCGACTCGACTGGCGCGAGCCACGGCGCGCACCGCATGCGGCCCTGCTGGACTGGCACCGTGAGCTCATCGCCGTGCGCCGCGCCACACGCGGGCTCGAGGGAGAGGCGCGACCGCAGCTGCGTGCCGACGCCGAGGCACGTTGGCTGGTGGTGACGAGCGGTGACCGCACGGTCGCCGCCAACCTCGCCGCTGATGGCCGTTCCATCGAGCTGCCTGCGGGGGTGGACTTGGCGGCCGCCTCCCAGCCTGGTGTCCGCTCCGAGGGCGGCCGGCTCTGGTTGCCTGCCATGTCGGCCGCGGTGCTCCTGGGCGCCGTGGAGTCCGCCGATGCCTGAGGCTCGGTACCATGCCCCCTCACACAGCACCGCGGGAGGATCGACGCTGATGGCTGGACGGGCAGGAACCCGGGAAGGCATGCCTTCCGAGGGACGACGACGCGTGGTCATCGACCGCGTGCTGCCCGCTGTCGATGGCGGACGCTTCGATGTCAAGCGCGTGCTGGGAGACGTCCTCGTGGTGCAGGCGGATGCCTTCACCGACGGTCACGACCACATCGACGTGTACCTGCGCCATCGGCCGCCGGGTGCCCACGCGTGGTCCGAGCTGCCCATGGCCGCGCCGGACGATGACCGCTGGTCGGCTGAGCTTCCGCTGACGCGCCTCGGTCGCCATGAATACACCGTCGCTGCCTGGATCGACCACTTCGGGACCTGGCGACACGATCTCGGTCGGCGGGTCGACGCCGGCACCACCACGGCGGTCGACATGGCCATCGGCGCCGCGCTCGTGAACGATGCCGCCGAACGTGCGCTCGGGGATGATCGGGCGCGGCTCGTGGCGGCTGCCGACGCCATCGACGGCGAGCCCACACCGGCGCGCATCCATGCCGCCATGGAGGATGATCTCCTGCGACTCATGCAGGCGCATCCCGACCGCCGCTTCGAGACGGTCTGGGAGCCGGCGATGGCGGTCGCAGTCGACCCACCGGTGGCGCGTTTCGGCGCCTGGTACGAATTGTTCCCGCGATCGGCCTCGCGAGAGGCCGGCCGGCACGGCACCTTCCGCGACGTCATCGAGCGCCTGCCCTACGTGGCTGACATGGGCTTC
Organism: uncultured Chloroflexia bacterium; assembly: GCA_963778955.1. Lineage (GTDB taxonomy): Bacteria > Chloroflexota > Limnocylindria > Limnocylindrales > CSP1-4 > JAFMJV01. The sequence goes on along the minus strand of CAVZWI010000001.1, from coordinate 240,783 downwards.
GACGTGCTCTACCTGCCGCCCATCCACCCCATCGGCCGATCCTTCCGCAAGGGCCCCAACAACACGCTCGACGCGAGTCCCGACGATCCCGGCGTGCCCTGGGCCATCGGTGCCGTGGAAGGCGGTCACATGGCGGTCCATCCGGAGCTGGGGACGATGGCCGACTTCGACGCGCTGGTAGCGGCGGCGGCCGAGCATGACATCGCCATCTCGCTCGACCTGGCTTTCCAGACCAGCGCCGATCACCCCTACCTTGACGCCCACCGCGAATGGTTCAAGTCGCGACCCGACGGCACCATCCAGTACGCCGAGAACCCGCCCAAGAAGTACCAGGACGCCTATCCCTTCGACTTCGAGACCGACGCCTGGCAGGAGCTCTGGCAGGAGCTGCTGACGGTGACGCGCTTCTGGATGGACCATGGCGTGCGCATCTTCCGGGTGGACAACCCGCACACCAAGCCCTTCGTGTTCTGGCAGTGGCTCATCACCCAGGTCAAGGCGAGTGACCCGGACGTGCTGTTCCTGGCTGAGGCGTTCACCCGGCCCAAGGTCATGTACCGCCTGGCGAAGATCGGCTTCAGCCAGTCCTACACCTACTTCACCTGGCGCAACGGAAAGGACGAGTTGCGACAGTATCTCGAGGAGATCGAGCCGGCCACCTGTCAGCGATTTCTTCCGGCCCAACTTCTTCACCAACACCCCGGACATCCTGCACGCCTTCCTGCAGCAGGGGAGCCGGGCGGCGTTCGAGGTGCGCTTCATGCTGGCCGCCACGCTGGCGCCGTCGTACGGCATCTACGGGCCACCCTTCGAGCTGCTGCAGGGCGTCCCGCGTGAGCCCGGCAGCGAGGAATACCTCGATTCGGAGAAGTACCAGCTGCGGCACTGGGACCTGGAGGGCAGCGAATCGATCGCGCCGCTCATCTCCCGGGTCAACCGCATCCGGCGCGAGCACCCTGCGCTGCAATCACACGAGCGGCTCTGGTTCCTGCCCACCGACGACGATCACGTGCTGGCCTATTCGAGGCACACCGCCGATGGCTCCGACATCGTCGTCACCGTCGTGAACCTGGACCCGGTCGGCGTCCGCGGTGGTCGCGTATCGCTGCCGCTCGCCGAGTACGGTCTCGATCCCGAAGGTGCCGAGGCGGTCGATCTGCTGCGCGATGAGGTCGCGTCGATCGATGGGGCGGCCTTCGAGTTCGAGCTTGATCCGAGTCAGGACGTGGCGCGGATGATCCACCTGCGACCGCGCGGTGGACAGGACGGCATGGCCCGATGAGTGCACCCACGCCACGCCACGGCACCGGCTTCCCAGCCGATCCCTCGTGGTACAAGGACGCGGTCATCTACCAGGTCCACGTGCGCGCCTTCGCCGACAGCGGCGCTGACGGCATCGGCGACTTCCGCGGCCTGACCGGCCGCCTCGACTACCTCGCCGACCTCGGCGTCAGCGCCCTCTGGGTGATGCCCTTCTACCCCAGCCCCGGACGCGACGACGGCTACGACATCGCCGACTACACCGGCGTCCATCCCGACTACGGCACGCTGCGCGACGTGCGCACCTTCATCCGCGAGGCGCACCGGCGCGAGCTGCGCGTCATCACCGAGCTCGTGCTCAACCACACCAGCGACCAGCATCCCTGGTTCCGGCGCGCCCGCAAGGCGCCCGCGGGCAGCCCCGAGCGCGACTGGTACGTGTGGAGCGACAGCCCCGACCGCTACCCCGACGCGCGCATCATCTTCAAGGACTTCGAGCCCTCCAACTGGAGCTGGGACCCGGTCGCGGGCGCCTACTACTGGCACCGCTTCTACGCCCACCAGCCGGACCTCAACCTCGACGCGCCACGGGTGCGCGAGGCGCTGCTGCGGGCCACCGACTTCTGGCTCGAGGCCGGCGTCGACGGCCTGCGCCTCGATGCCATCCCCTACCTCTACGAGCGCGACGGCACCAACGGCGAGAACCTGCCCGAGACGCACGGCTTCCTGAAGGCCCTGCGGGCCCACGTCGATGCCCGCTACGCCGACCGCATGCTGCTCGCGGAGGCCAACCAGTGGCCCGAGGACGCGGTCGCCTACTTCGGTGCCGGTGACGGCGACGAGTGCCACATGGCCTTCCACTTCCCGCTCATGCCGCGCATGTTCATGGCCCTGCGCATGGAGGACCGCTACCCGATCCTCGACATCCTCGAGCAGACGCCGGCCCTGCCGGCCGCGGGCCAGTGGGCGCTCTTCCTGCGCAACCACGACGAGCTCACGCTCGAGATGGTCACCGACGAGGAGCGCGACTACATGTACCGCGTCTATGCCGCCGACCCGCAGGCGCGCATCAACCTCGGCATCCGCCGCCGCCTGGCGCCGCTGCTGGGCAACAACCGCCGCCGCATCGAGCTGCTGAACGGCCTGCTCATGAGCCTGCCCGGCACGCCGGTCATCTACTACGGCGACGAGATCGGCATGGGCGACAACGTCTACGTCGGGGACCGCGACGGCGTGCGCACCCCGATGCAGTGGTCATCCGATCGCAACGCCGGCTTCAGCTCCGCCAACCGGCAGCGGCTCTACCTGCCGGTGGTGACCGATCCCGAGTACCACTACGAGGCCGTCAACGTCGAGACCGCGCAGGCCAACCCGCAGTCGCTGCTGTGGTGGATGAAACGGCTCATCGCGCTGCGCAAGAAGCATCCCGCCTTCGGCCGCGGCAGCCTCGAGTTCCTGCATCCCGACAACCGCCGCATCCTCGCCTTCATCCGCGAGCACGAGGGTGAGACCCTGCTGGTGGTCGCCAACCTGTCTCGCTACGCGCAGTGGACCGAGCTGGCCCTCGGTCGCTTCGAGGGTCGCGTGCCGGTGGAGCTCTTCGGCGCGGTGGAGTTCCCCCGCATCGGCGCGACACCCTACCTGGTCAGCCTGGGCCCCCACTCGTTCCTGTGGTTCCGGCTGGCCGCGGACACGATGACCGAGGCCTTCGCGGCAGGCGAGCAGGATCTGCCCGCGCTGCGCTGGCAGGGCGACCTGGTCCGGTTGCTGCGGACACAACCAGCCCGCGTCGCGACCGTGCTGCTCGACTGGATGCGCGACCGCCGTTGGTATCGCGGCAAGGCGCGCAAGGTCCGTGGCGCCACGTTGTCCGGCTTCGCGCCGCTCCGTACCGCGTCGACCACCGCCGTCCTGGCCTTCCTCCGGGTGGAATACGTCGATGGCGAGCCGGAGACCTATGCCCTGCCCCTGCTGAGCGATCGGGCCGGCGACCTGGACGACATCCTCGCCAGCACCCCCTTCGCTGCCATCGCGAGGCTGGTGGATGGGGATGTGACCAGCACCCTGGTCGATGGCGCGGTCGTACCGCAGGTGCTCGAGGCGCTCATGGGTATCGCCGCCGGCCGGCGGCGCGTCCGCGGCGAGTCGGGCGACGATCTGCTCGGTCGTGCCTTCGGTGGCCTGCGGACGTGGGCCGGTACACGACCGCAGGATCTGCCGGCGACACCGATGCGCATCGAGCAGTCCAACAGCTCGGCCGTCTTCGCCGAGAAGCTGATGATGAAGCTCTATCGAGCCGTCGAGGACGGTCCCAATCCCGACCTGGAGGTCGGCCGCTACCTGGTCGACAACGGCTTCGAACATGTGCCGCCGGTCCTGGGTTCGATCAGCTTGGGCGGCAAATCAGGGCCTGGCGGCAAATCAGGGCCTGTGGGCACGCTGGCCATGATCCAGGCCTTCGTGCCCAACGAGGGCGACCTGTGGGCGGCCACGCGCGCGGCCGTCGAGTCGTTCCTCGAGGATTCCGCTGCCGAACCCGAGTTCCCGACCTCGTCGGAGTCAGGCCAGGCATCGCTGCTGGATCTCTCTCGGACGCCTGTGCCCGATGTGGCGCACCGGCTGATCGGCCCCTACCTCCAGACGGCGCGTCTGTTGGGTGAGCGTATCGGCCAGATGCATCTCACCCTGGCGGCTGCCGATGCCTCCGATGCGGACTTCGCTCCCGAGCCGATGGCGCCGTTCCATGTGCGCGCGCTCTACCAGTCCATCCGCAGTGGGCTGCGTGAGTCGCTGACACTGCTGCGGTCGCGTCAGAAGCTGCTCTCCGAGCGAGACCGGGCGGCCAGCGAGTCGCTGCTGCGCTCGCCGGCCGACGTCGACGCCAGCGCACGTCGGCTCCTGGAGCACAAGATCGGCGGCCAGCGCATCCGCATCCACGGAGACCTGCACCTGGGCCAGGTGCTCGATACCGGTGACGACGTGATGTTCATCGATTTCGAAGGTGAGCCGGCACGACCGCTGAGCGAGCGCCGGCTCAAGCGCTCGGCGTTGACCGACCTGGCGGGTATGGTCCGGTCCTTCCACTATGCGGCGCACTGGTCGCGCCTGGAGCACCTGTCGAACGGCGACGTCATGGAGTCGGACTCCGGCATCGAGCGCTGGGCCACATTCTGGTACCACTGGGTGGCGGCGGCCTGTATCGGCGGCTACCGCGACGTCACCGATGGCGCTGCCTTCCTGCCCAGCGACGACCGTGCCTGGAGCGTCCTGCTGGATGCGTTGCTCCTGTCCAAGGCCGCCTACGAGCTTCGCTATGAGCTGGGCTCGCGGCCCGACTGGGTCAGCATCCCCATGGGCGGCCTGTCGGAGCTCCTGGAGACGCAGCCGGGCGACCGGTAGTCAGGACGCTTCGCGGACCAGCGGACCTCGTCGCCCCGGCACCGTGAAGAGACGATCGAACCACTCGCGCACCGGCTGTGGCGTGTGCACGATGGCGTAGTAGGCGATGTAGGCATAGGCGGCGCCGCCGATGGTGTCCAGCACCCAGTGGTCGCCCGTGTAGACGACCGAGAACGCCAGCAGCAGCGTGTAGCCGAAGGCCAGCCAGCCGATGCGGCCGAAGGCCCGCCGGAGGAACAGGAACATCAGCAAGGGGTAGGCCACGTGGAGTGACGGCCAGGCGGCCACGTCGTTGGGGCCGAGGCCGTAGAACACCGAGGAATAGACGAAGCCGCCGTCGACGCCGGCTGAGGCGGCGACCGAGTCGAAGACCTCCGGCTTCAGGTAGGTGATGGCGGGCAAACCATCGGCACCATTCACGAGACCGTGTTCAGCGGCGTACCAGGGTGGCGCGGCCGGGAACAGCATGTAGGTCACGAAGGCGGCCAGGCTGAGCAGGATGAGCGCCGCGATGTAGTCGTGGAAGGCGTCGCGGCGCCAGATCCACAGCAGTGCTCCGGTCAGGACGGGGATGAGGAAGTGGACCATGTATACCGATGTGGCCACGACGGCCGTAGGGTCGATGCCGCTGCCCGAGTGCAATGTCGACTGCAGCACCTGCGTGGGGAGGTTGCCCAGCGCCAGCAACCGCTCGGCAGCAACAAGGTCGGCCATGTGCAGCGGAAAGCCGGCGTCATCCGCCAAGCCTCGCATGAGCTCGTACGCCAGCAGCAACGCCACGATGGGCAACCAGCTGCCCATGTGGAGCCGGCTGCTCAGCAGCAGTACGCCGGCGAGGGCGAGCGCGACCACCGCGACATCGGGTGTGAGGGTGATCCCGCCCTGCAGTGACAGGGCAGCGACGAGCAACGTGTAGCACCCGATCCCAACAAGCAGCAATCGCTGGTTGCGACGCTCAAGTGGACGATCTTGCGCCGACTCCATCTCGGTCGTAGCAAATCCTCCGATGTCGACGACACACGGCTCGTGTCGACACGCATAAGGGTATAGCGCAGCAAGAATCCTGTGCGCCCGCAGCGTCGTCAAGTGTCTTTCGGACCGCCGGGCATCGATGCTGGGTCTGCCTGGGCGATCGCCAGGTCGGCCATCGCCAGGTCGACGATGACATCCGCGTAGGTGATCATCGCTGCGTCACCCTCGGCTGAGAGTCGGTACACTCCGCGCTCGACTCGCTCGAACCAGCCGTAGACATCGTCTCGCAGGATCGCTGCCGGCGCCCTCGACACCGCTGGCCCGAGCGACCTCGGCTGCTCGGCTGTGGCCGTGCGCGCGAAGGTGGACGGCGCAGGCCAGGGCGACCTGGCGGTAGGCGGTGACGATGGGTCGCCTCGTCATGCCTCCGACGTTGTGGTCCCCGACGCGATGGGCGAACTCCTTGAGCAGCAGTTCCTGGCGCTTGCGGTCCGCACGCGGCCGGTAAGGCAACGGGTCCAGCAGGGGCTCCACTAGTGGCGGTCTGCCCCGGCTCGGCTCATGCACCGCGAGCAGCCCCAGGCCCAGGCGACGACAGAGCTTCAGGATGCCGCCGCGGCGGCGCCGCCAGAGGGAGCCGCGCGCCGGTCGTGCCGCCACGGCGACGGCCAGGTAGACGTGCTCCGAGATGGCCAGCCGGTCGATGCCCTGCAGCACCAGCGGCAGCGTGAAGCCCGTCTTGAGCTCTACGATCAGCGGCGACTCCTCGCCCCGCTGGGCGACGAGGTCGCAGCCTCGAACCTCTGACTTCACCTCGTAGCCCTGCGCCTCGAAGTACGCCTTCAGCGGGGCATAGAGATCCTGCTCGCGGCCGCACCACACAGCCGCGAGTCTACGCGGCAGCAGCGGTGTGAGGGGCTGGACAGGTCGTCAGGTCGTCAGGTCGGCGGGTCCCAGGGGCTGCCATCGGTCGCCCGGGAGAGCGAGGGCCGGGGACTCGGTCGGTCGTTCTCGGGCCATGGAACCGACCCGCTCGCGACATCGGGGTCGTTCTCACGCGCGACCTTCATCCGCTGGCCGAGGGTTCCGTTGCCATTGCCATTGCCCTTGCCGTTGCTTGCGGTGTGGGCGTCCGCTGCCGCCTCGTGTTCACGGTCCAGCGCATAGGTCGTCCGAAGGCGATCGGCCGTGGGTTTGGGAACATCGAGCAGGTCGCTCCAGTGGGCCCATCGCTCGGTCTGACCGGGGATCGGGATGGAGACCGGTACGGCCACCACAGGCTGAGCCCCGAGCACCGGCATCGGCCCGGGTCCCATGGCGATCAGCGGTCCTGGAGCCACCAGCGGACCCGGCCCCGCCGGCACCGCCGGCACCGTGGGTAGTGGCGGCCCCGACGGCAGCGGCGGCAGTGGCGGCAGTGGCGGCAGGAGTTCCGCCTGCGGCGGAGGTGGTGGAGTGGGCGATGATCGGTAGGTGATGCGTGCCCCCTCCGGAGGGCGTGGCGCGACCTCCAACGTGTCGCGAAGGATCGGATCTCGCAACGGCGGCAGGTGCACAGAGGCAGCATCGAGTCGCCGCGACACGATCGGAGGCGGGATGTCCGCCATCGCGACCTTGCCATTCGCGTCGATGAACGGCACGTAGCCCAGGTACTCGCTGGCGCGCACCGTTTGCTTGGGCTTGCGCCTGCGACATGAATAGCACTTCCGTGCCGATAGGTTGTTCAGGCTCTGGCAGTGGCCGCAGAGCCACCAGTCAGCCTCGCTCATAGGACAAGAGTACCGACCGGCAGTAGTACCAGACCATCATCTTCCCGGTCGAGTTCCACAAGTCGGTGACTGGATGCACCACCGAGCCGGCTTCTGCTCAGCCGAGGTAGCGCAGCCACAGGTAGCCCGAGGAGATGGCGAGCGACCCCAGGGTGATGACCGCCCCGTAGCGGATGAACTGGCCGAAGCGGATGGGATGCCCGCCCCGTTCGGCGAGGTTCGCCACCACGACGTTGGCCGATGCTCCCACGATGGTGAGGTTGCCGCCGAGGCAGGCTCCCAGCGCCAACGACCACCACAGGCCATCAGCCGGCAGGCCGGCGTCGATGAGGTGCTGTACCACGGGGATGGCCGTGGCCGTGAAGGGGATGTTGTCGATGAGGGCCGACGCGATGGCAGAGAACCACAGCAGGGCCATCGTCGTCGCGACAGGCTGCCCGCCGGTGGCTTCGACGATGCTGTCCGCGATCCCGCTGACGATGCCCGTCTGGACCACGGCCTCGACGAGGATGAACAAGCCGACGAAGAAGAAGAGCGTCACCCACTCGACGTCGCGCAGGGCGTCGTCGGGGTCGATGCCGCTGATGAGCAGCAGGGCCGTGGCTCCAAGGAGCGCGACCGTCGCCACCTCCACGCCCAGGACCCCATGCGCCAGGAAGCCCACCAGGGTGATGGCCAGGATGATGAGGGTCCGGACCAGCAGCGGACGGTCCGTGATCATGGCGTCCTCCAACGCCTCCAATGCCGCCTCGCGGCGCTCACTGGGGACCTGCAGGGTCCCCCGGAAGATGATCACCATCGCCACCAGGAAGGCACCGAAGATGACCACGATCACCGGCGCGAGGTTGGTCAGGAAGTCCATGAAGTCGAGTCCGGCGGCGGAACCGATGAGGATGTTCGGCGGGTCACCGATGAGCGTCGCCGTACCCCCGATGTTCGAAGCCAGGATCATGCTGATGAGGTACGGCGCCGGCGAGATGCCTAGCGACCGCGCGATCGAGAGGACGACCGGCGTCATCAGCACCACCGTGGTCACGTTGTCCAGGAACGCCGAGAGGAGTCCCGTGGTCAGGGACAGGGCGATGAGCAGACGCAGTGGATGACCCTTTGAGACGCGCACGGAGTGAACGCCCAGCCAGCGGAAGAAGCCGGTCTGTCGGAGAGCACCGGCGATCACCATCATCCCGGCCAGCAGGAAGATGACGTTCCAGTCGACAGCCGCGAAGGCCTCTTCCTGGTCGATGACACCGACCGCCACCAGGGACAGGCCCGCCAGCAGCGCTACCAGTGTGCGGTTGAGCCGTTCGGTCGCGATGACGGCATAGGCGATGAGGAAGACGCCTCCGGCGATCCAGGCGTCCATCAGGTGTGCCGCCATGCCCGCGCGTCAGGGCGACCATGTGTGGTGGAGACACCGTTCCGCTCTCGCCTGTGCGTGGGGGTCATGGAAACAGCACCTGGTCGCTGCAGCCATATCACCACGCTCGTCTTCGCCACTGGCCTCCTTCACCCACCTTGCTGTCGATCACTGTCACGGCCTCCTTTGATCCATGACCCCGGGGAGCGTACCGTCCGGGGCCGCTGTCGACCGACCGGGACCGCGATCGCCGGCCATGTGTCGCAGCGCACCCGACAGTGACAACCCGGACCACGGCCGCACAGCGCATACTGATGATGCCCGCCAGATCCGGCCCGCGCCGGATCGCCGGCCGGTCACATGACTGGAGGTCCAAGGATGCCGAAGTACCTGTTCCAGGGCTCTTACACCGCGGCCGGAGCAGCGGGTGTGCTGAGGGAAGGTGGCATGGGTAGGGCGGCTGCACTCAAGGCGCTGATGAAGAGCCTGGGCGGGTCGATCGAGTCACAGTACTGGGCATTCGGTGGAGAGGACTTCTTCATCGTGGCCGATCTGCCGGACGACGAAGCTGCCGCCGTGGGCTGCCTCGCCGTCAACGCCAGCACCGCGGCGCGCGTGACCATGACGCAACTGCTCTCTGCCGAGGAACTCGACGACGCCGTCGGTCGGGTTGGTCCGGACGTCGACTACCGACCCCCGGGGGCATAGCCCGGACACCCAGGGCCCCCGTGGGTGCGGACTGCTCTTCAGGCTCCGACCAGCACCCGGTGAGGCAGCGCGTAGAGGTTGAAACGCTGGCGGCGCAGGAACCCCACTAGGGTCATGCGTTGCTCGGCGGCCAACTCGACCGCGAGGCTTGACGGCGGCCCGATGGCCGCTACGAACGGGCAGCCGGCCATGGCTGCCTTCTGGATGAGCTCGAAGCTGGCGCGGCCGCTGAAGATGAGGCCAAGCTCGGTCATCGGCAATCGTCCGTCGAGGAGGAAGCGGCCGATCAGCTTGTCAAGCGCGTTGTGGCGTCCCACGTCTTCGGCCACGGCGACGATGCGTCCGCTCGTGTCGAAGGCGGCCGAGGCATGCAGGCCACCGGTGCGGTCGAACTCGTGCTGCTCCCGGCGGAGTCGGTCTGGAAGTGCCCCAAGGAGCGCCTGGTCGATGGCGAACGAGTCGCGACCAGCGTAGTCCGGGACCTGGACGCGCACCGCATCGAGCGAGGCCTTGCCGCAGACCCCGCAGCTTGACGTCGTGTAGACATTGCGAGTGAGACGGTTCGCGTCGAAGTCCACCGAGGGTGCCAGCTCGATGCGGACCGTGCCGTCGCTGTCGCCATCCTCACCGACACCCGGATCGATGGCGACGACATCCGCCATGGTGCGCACGATGCCTTCTCCGTGAAGGAACCCGAGCGCGAGTGCCCCGTCGTCGCCGGGAGTCCGCATGGTCACAGCCAGCGCCTGCTCGTTGCGCTCGCCCGCGGGGCCGGAAACCAGGCGGATCTCCAGCGGTTCCTCGACCGTGACCACGTCGCTTCTTCGTGTCACGACGCCCTCGGTAACGACGGTCACGTCGACCGCGGCGACCCCCACCGGCGCATCGACCGCGGGTCGCGCCAGGTTCATCTCACTCGACGACCGGCAACAGGCGGGCCTGGGCGTGGGCGCGCACGGCGAAACCCTCCTGCCACGCGGAACGATGGTTGGCCGGTCGCACCTCGACCGCGGTGACCTTGTACTCGGGGCAGTCGGTGGCCCAGTCGGAGAGCTCGGTGGTCACCACGTTGGTGCCGGTGTCAGGATGATGGAAGGTGGTGTAGACGACGCCCGGCGCGACTCGCTCGCTGATAGTGGCCGGCAGCGTGATCTCACCCTTGCGGCTCTGGACGGCGACCAGGTCGCCGCTGTGGATGCCGCGGAGCTCGGCATCGGCCGGATGGATCTCCAGCATGTCCTGCTCGAGCCAGCGGATGTTCTCCGTCCGGCGCGTCTGGGCACCCACGTTGTACTGGCTGAGGATGCGCCCGGTGGTGAGCAACAACGGGAACTTGCGGTTGGCGCGCTCCTCGGTCGGTTGGTAGTCGGTCAGCACGAAGAGGCCCTTGCCGCGCACGAACTCATCGACGTGCATGATCGGCGTGCCGCCCGGGGCTGATTCGTTGCACGGCCACTGCACGCTGCCGTGCTCGTCGAGGAAATCGAATGAGACGCCGGCGAACGATGGCGTGAGTGCAGCGATCTCATCGAGGATCTGCGAAGCGGACTCGTACTGCATCGGATAGCCCAGCGCGACCGCCAGGTCCTGGGTGACCTCCCATTCGGCCTTGCCGGTGAGCGGCTTCGAAACCGGGCGCACGCGGTTGATGCGCCGCTCGGCGTTGATGAAGGTGCCGTCCTTCTCCAGGAACGAGGTGCCAGGCAGGAACACGTGGGCGAACTTGGCGGTCTCGTTGAGGAACAGGTCCTGGACGATGACGCAGTCCATCGACTCGAGTGCCGCTTCCACGTGCTGCGTGTTGGGGTCGGATCTGGGCGATGTCCTCGCCCTGGATGTAGATGCCCTTGAAGGTTCCCGCGACCGCGGCGTCGAGCATGTTGGGGATGCGGAAGCCGGCTTCGTCATGGACGCGCACACCCCAGTGCTCATCGAATGCCGCCCGGACCGCCGGGTCGGTGACCGGCCGGTAGCCGGGTAGCTCGTGGGGGAACGAGCCCATGTCACACGAGCCCTGCACGTTGTTCTGGCCGCGCAGCGGATTGACGCCGACGCCGAAGCGGCCGATGTTGCCGGTGGCCATGGCGAGGTTGGCCATCGCCATCACCATCGTCGAGCCCTGGCTGTGTTCGGTCACGCCCAGCCCGTAGTAGATGGCGGCGTTGCCACCGGTGGCGTAGAGTCGCGCCGCCGTCCGGATATCCGCGGCGGGCACGCCGATCTCAGCGGCCACCGTCTCCGGGGCGTGCTCTGGGCGCGCCGCGAACTCGAGCCACTCGCGGAACGACGACAGGTCGCAGCGTTCCTCCACGAAGTCGTCGTCCATCAGTCCCTCGCTCACGATGACGTGGGCGAAGGCATTCATCAGCACCACGTTGGTGCCTGGCCGCAGTGGCAGGTGCACGTCCGCTTCGACGTGCGGTGAGCGCACCAGCTCGATGCGGCGCGGATCGACGACGATCAGCCGTGCGCCCTCGCGCAGGCGGCGCTTCATCTGTGACGCGAAGACCGGGTGCGCCTCGGTGGGGTTGGCGCCGATGACCATGATCACGTCGGCACCAGCGACGGAGTCGAAGTGCTGCGTGCCGGCGGAGGTCCCGTACGTCTGCTTCAGTCCGTAGCCGGTGGGCGAATGGCAGACGCGCGCGCAGGTGTCGACATTGTTGTTGCCGAAGGCGGCGCGCACCAGTTTCATCACCAGCCACACCTCCTCGTTGGTGCAGCGCGATGAGGTGATGCCGCCGACGGCAAACCGACCGTGCTCGGCCTGGATGGCCTTGAGCCTTGCCGCGGCGAAGCCGATGGCCTCCTCCCATGAGACCTCGCGCCAGGGCTGGTCGGTCGTCTCGCGGATCATGGGCGCGGTGATGCGGTCCTTGTGGTTGGCGTAGCCCCAGGCGAAGCGGCCCTTCACGCAGGCGTGGCCGTGGTTGGCCTTACCGTCCTTGTAAGGCACCATGCGCACGACTTGGTCGCCCTTCAGCTCGGCCTTCAAGGAGCAGCCGACCCCGCAGTAGGCGCAGGTGGTCAGCACCGTCCGATCGGGCACGCCGTGCTCGATCACGGTCTTCTCCATCAGGGTCGCGGTCGGGCAGGCCGCCACGCAGGCGCCGCAGGAGACGCAGTCAGAGGACATGAAGTCCGCCGCGCTGGTGGCGATCGCCGAATCGAAGCCGCGTCCCAGCACGGTCAGGGCGAAGGTGCCCTGCACCTCGTCGCAGGCACGCACGCAGCGCGAGCAGAGGATGCACTTGCTGGGATCGAAGTCGAAGTAGGGATTGGAGGCGTCGGTCGGCAGGTCCAGGTGCGTGGCGGGCGCCTGGTAGCGCACTTCGCGCAGGCCCACGGCACCGGCCACGTCCTGCAGTTCGCAGTCGCCGTTGGCCGAGCAGGTCAGGCAGTCGAGCGGATGGTCGGAGATGTAGAGCTCCATCACCCCGCGACGCAGCTTGGCGATGGCGTCGGACTGGGTGCGCACGCGCATACCGTCTCTGACGGGCTCGGTGCAGGCAGCCTTGAACCCGGGCCGGCCCTCGACCTCCACCATGCACATGCGACAGGAGCCGAAGGAGCGCAGGCTGTCGGTGGCGCAGAGCTTGGGGATGGAGATGCCCACCTCGGCCGCAGCGCGCAGGATCGACGTGTCCGCCGTGGTAGTGATGGGGACGCCGTCGATCTCCAGGGCGACGGTACCAACGACCGCGCTCGGGGGCGTGCCGTAGTCGGTCTCGATCAATCGCATGTCAGCGGCCCTCCGCCAGTAGCCCGAAGTCCTCGGGGAAGTGCCGCAGGGCGCTGCGGACCGGCTTGGGTGTCATGCTGCCCAGCGCGCACAGGCTCGATCCCTCCATCACCGCACACAGGTCGTCGAGCACCGTGAGCCGGTCGGCGCGGGGGCCATCGGCGATGATCTCGCGCAGCAGTTCCTCACCGCGAACCGAGCCGATGCGGCAGGGCGTGCACTTGCCGCACGATTCCTCGGCGCAGAACTCGAAGGCGTAGCGGGCCTGCTCTGCCATGTCGACGCTGTCGTCGAAGACCACCACGCCACCGTGGCCGATGTCGGCACCCATCTCCCGCAGTGCCTCGTATGTCATGGGCACGTCGAAATGGTCGGGCGTCAGGTAGGCACCCAGCGGTCCCCCGACCTGTACAGCACGAACCGGTCGGCCGCTGCGGGTCCCGCCGCCCCACTTCTCGACCAGGTCGCCGAGCGTGACCCCGAACTCCAGCTCATAGAGGCCACCGCGCTTGACGTTGCCGCCCAGCTGGAAGGGCATCGTGCCTGTCGAGCGGCCCACGCCGAGCTTCGCGTAGGCAGCCCCGCCGTGACGTACGATCCAGGGCACCGCGCAGAGCGTGATGACGTTGTTCACCACGGTCGGTTTGCCGTACAGGCCCTTGACCGCCATGGGCGGCGGCTTGGAGCGGACCTCGCCACGCTTGCCCTCCAGGCTCTCCAGCAGAGACGTCGCCTCGCCGCAGATATAGGCGCCGGCACCGATGAAGAGGTCGACATCGAAGTCGGCGCCGAGGATGCCGCCGGCACGCGCGTTCGCGAGGGCTTCGCCCAGGACCGCCGCCGCCAGGGGGTACTCCGAGCGCAGGTAGATGACGCCGCGCGTGGCACCGATGGCACGGCCGGCGAGCTGCATACCCTCGATGAGCAGGTAGGGGTCGCCCTCCATGATGAGCCGGTCTGAGAACGTGCCTGAGTCGCCCTCATCGGCGTTGGCCACGATGTACCTCTGGTCGGCTGGCTGGTCGGCGGCGGCCTGCCATTTGATGCCGGCCGGGAAGCCCGCGCCGCCGTAGCCGCGTAGGCCGGCGACGGTGACCTCATCGATGATCTGCTGCGGGGTGAGGTCGGGCGTGCCGAACCCGCCGTGCGTACGATAGCCGTCCAGGTCCGTGGGCTCGTAGGTGCCGCAACTGCCGAAGATCACCCGCGTCTGCCCGGCCAGGAGATCATCCACGGCACCCAGCTCGTGCGCATCCAACTGGTCCAGACCGTCGGGGCCGACCGCTCCGAAGGCGATGCGGCGGCCATCGCGCTCCATCTCGACCATCGGCTCGGCCCAGAGGAGACCACGCGAGCCATTGCGCCGTACCTCGCCTCCGCTTGCCGACAAGGCAGCGGCGACCTGGTCAGCACCCAGTGCGTTGGCGACCGATTTCGGACGGGACGAACACGCGGTCGGTCACGCCAAGAGGCCATCCACTATGCGTTCGGCGGCGGTATCGCCGTCCACCACCAGCGTTCCGTCCACCATCATCGCGGGCGCGCGTGCGCACAAGCCCAGGCAGTAGACGCTCTCGAGCCCGATGCGCTGGTCCGGAGTGGTCTCACCGAGCGCGATGCCCAGTCGTTCGCCGATGGCTCGAGTCAGCTCGCGCGCGCCGGCTGCCTGGCAGGCCTCCGCCTGGCAGACGCGCAGGCTGTGGGCCGGCGGTGGCGCGGTCCGGAAGTCCGCATAGAAGCCGACCAGGCCGCGCACCTCGGCCCGGCTCAGGTTGAACACGTCGGCGACCGTGTCTACCGCCTCGTCCTCGATCCAGCCTCGATGCTGCTGGAGGGTACGGAGCGCGGTGACCGGGCCACCGATGTCGTTCGCGTGCGGTGCGATCAGTCGTCGCAGGTCTTCGTTGGCCATGAAGCTCGCGCGGCAGGGGAGGATGAGCGAGCATATCAGACGAACCACGTGGAACCGGTGGCGCTGCGAGCCTGATCCAGCGGAGCCCCGCCACGCATCTATCCAGTCAGACGTGGATGACCGTCAGCTCGCCGAGCGTCGGGAAGTCGTGATCCTGGGTCACGATGGGAACGCCCAGCGCCATCGCCGTAGCCGCGATCCAGGAATCGTTGATGGGCATCCGCAGGCCCTGGTCACGTAGTGCCAGCCGCAAGCTGGCCCAGGCGTTCGCGACCGAGACGTCGATTCCGATCGGATCCAGTGCCACGGCAGCGGTGAGCGTGTCAAGGCGGCGCTCACGGGTCGCGGTGTCGGTGGCGGCCAGCACGCCGGCCCGGAGCTCCCCGATGGTCACGACTGACACGGCCAGCCGCTGGGGCAATGCCTCAAGGTCGATGGCCCGACCGGATTCCCGGGCGATGAACACCGACGTGTCGGCCAGCCCGCGCTCGATCACAGGGGCAGGTCGTCGGTGGTACCCGGCGCCAGCTCTGCGAGGTCAGACGCCAACCCGGCATCCGCCTGGTGGCCGAGGACCTGGCTTGCGAACGCCTCCCGGGACATCCAGCGCTGCCGCGGCTCCGGTGGCACGAGCCGCGCGACCGGCCTGCCGCCCACGGTGATGGTGATGTCCTCACCGGCGGCGACACGATCCAGCAGGGCGCGGGTGGCGTTGCGCAGCTGGCGGGACGCTACCTCAGTCATGCGACGAATGTAGCACACATGCGACGCCGGCCTCGGTCAGCAGCCTCAGCGGCGCCTCCGCGCTCAGCGCACGACGATCGCCGACTTGCCCTGGGCCTCTCCGGCGGCGAGGTCTGCGATGGCCTGCGGCACCTGCTCGAGGGGGTAGCGCTGACCCACGGACGGCGTCACCTCGCCCCGCTCGATGAAGCCCGCCAGCTCTTCGATGTAGCGGTAGTGCTCCTTGCTGATGAACATCGTCATCCGCTGCGAGACGAACGGCGACAGGAGCGTGGCTCCCAGTTGCCGGCCGAGCCCACCGGTCAGGCGATCGCCGCCTTCGCCGCCGACGATGACGAGCGTGCCGTGCTGCCTGAGGGCGCGCCGCAGGCGCCGCAGCGAGTTCCGGCCACCGATGTCGATGATCAGGTCAAATCGGGTCGAGCCGTCGAGGTAGTCGCCTTGGGCATAGTCGATGACCGCATCGGCGCCGAGCGAACGAACAAGGTCAGCCTTGGCGCCGCTGGCGACACCGGTGACGCGGGCACCGAGCGCCTTCGCGATCTGGACCGCATAGCTGCCGACACCTCCCGACGCGCCGATCACGAGGACATGCTGGCCGGCCTCGACCTTGCCGATCTCAGTCAGAGCCTGGAGCGCGGTGATGCCCGAGACCGACGCCACGGCTGCCTCCTCCCAGGGAAGGGACGCCGGCTTCTGCGCGAGCTTGTCCGCATCGGCGACGGCGAACTCAGCATGGGAACCGTTGGCGATACCGAAGACCTCGTCGCCGACCTTGAACCGCTCCACGTCCGACCCGACGGCCACCACCCTGCCGGCGACATCCGCACCGGGGACTGGGTTCCTGGGCCGCGTGAGACCGAAGCCCAAGAGCCGGACGAGATAGGGCTTTCCCGTCATCAAGTGCCACGTGCCGCGATCGACACCGGCCGCCCGGACCTCCACCAGCACTTGCTCGGCCCCGACGGCCGGACGCGCGATCTCGTCAAGCTGAAGTGTCTCGGTCGATCCGTACGCTCGCTGGACGATGGCCCGCATGGTCCCGGTGCGCTCTCCTGCCATGGCGGTCGCCGTCTTGGCGGGGTCCTGATGAGTCGTTGCCTGCATGCTGTGGGCTCCTTCGTTCGATGCTATCGTACTTAGTACGACCTGACCTGACGAACCCTAACGTACTTAGTACGAAAATGTCAACCTGTGAGATCGACGATAGGACACAGACGATGACGACCGAGATCGTGAAGAACGTGACGATGACGACTGAGATGCACCGACCGGCCCTCTCTCACGACCGCGTCCTCATCGGGGCGGTCGCACTCGCCGACGAGATCGGCATCGAGGACTTCACCATCCGGCGCTTGGCGGCGGCGCTCGACGTCAAGCCGATGACCATCTACCACTACATCGTGTCGAAGGAGAAGATCGATCGACGGGATGGTCGATGTCGTGTTCGGTCAGATCGTCCTCCCGCCCCACGACATGGACTGGCAGAACGCGATCCGTGAACGGTGCCACTCGGCCCGGCAGGTCCTGCGTCGCCATCCGTGGGCGCCGCCGCTGATGGAATCGCGACGCGACCCGGGTCCCGCGACGCTGCGCCACCACGATGCCGTGCTGGGTTGCCTGCGGCGGGGCGGCCTCTCGCGACAGTTGACTGCGCACGCCTACGCCATCATCGACAGCTTCCTCTACGGTTTCGCGCTCCAGGAAGCCAACCTGCCCGGTGGCGGCAGGGGAGAGATCGTGGAGATGGCCGCGGACATGGTTCGCGAGGGCTTGGCCGACTACCCGGTCCTGGCCGAGTTCACGACCGAGCACGTCCTCCGGCCCGGCTACGACTTCGGCGACTCCTTCGAGTTCGGGCTCGACCTCATCATCGACGGGATCGAGCGTGCCGCCTGACTCAGGCGGTCACGATCGACATGATGAGGTCGTCGATCGATGAGAGTGGCGGCGTGAACGCATCGGCCGTCGCCGCCTCCAGCGTCTGGACGCTCTGTTCCTGGTAGGCCATCCACTTCTTGGCGGTCCCGACCTGCTTCGCATCCTTCCCGCTGACCTTGGCCGGGAACATGTCAGCCTCGATCTTGAAGTCGGCCGCGACATACCACTCGCCATCGGCACTTAGCCCCTGGAAGGAGTACCAGAAGTCGCCGGCCGCGAACGGGAACAGGTCTTGGCGGAACACGGTGAGGTAGGCGATGCCGGCAAGACTCGATGTGTCGATGTACTGCGCCCTGGCATCGATGGCCTGTGCCGCTGAGCCATCGAGCACGAACGGCAGCGGTAGAGATGCGCCGCCCTCACCAGGTGCCGTGTATGGAGCCAGATCGGGGCGCTCATCGAGCAGGGACTGCAGTTCTGTCAGTTGTTGTGCCTGCCAGCCGTGGCCCGCCAGATCCGCGGTGCGGTAGAAGCGCACGACGCCGGGTGAGCTGAGCGCTCGTGGCACCCGTGCCCCTTCCTGTCGCGGGCCGTACAACGTGAATGCCTGGTGGCCCGGACCGAGGGCGGCTGGGCCGTCCTCGCCCGTGGGGCCGCCGGGCACCTGCGTGATGTTCACGCTGGCACCAAGCGACTCGTCGAAAGTGAAGCCGTTGCCAGCGAACAAGACGGTGCTCGTCGACTCCTGGGCGTACACCGGTAACGAAACCAACAGGAGCGCCGCGGTCGCTGCCGCCAATCCTCTTGACTTGAGTCGCATGTCACACCCTTTCAGCGGTCTTCGCCGAGGCGCTGACGCTGCGGGGACCGTCGACCCGCGCGCGGCGCTCCCTCCTACCCGCGCACTATAGCTGCCGGACCGGCTCACGCCTACGGGTCGCGACCCAGTAGCATCACGGCGTGACTATCGTCAGTTGAGGAGGGATCGATCATGCAGAAGTCGCTCAGGACGAAACGGGGGGCCGCATTTCGCCCAGTCGTGGTCGCGGTGGTCGCGATGCTGGCGGCGAGCTTCGTCCCAGCCGGCGTGGCCGCGCAATCGGCCGACAGCTACTACGGCTGCATCACGCCCGACGCGGTGCTGATCGATGTCGGTGTCGGCGAGGTGCCCGCGGACCATTGCGCGGCTGGCGACACGCTCGTCAGCTGGAACGCCGAGGGTCCCGCAGGACCAGCCGGCCCGCAAGGCGAGACCGGCCCAGCGGGTGCCGACGGCGCCGAGGGTCCGGCCGGACCGATCGGTCCACAAGGCGAACCCGGAGCACAGGGTGAGGTCGGCCCAGCCGGTGCCGACGGCGCGATGGGCGAGCCAGGACCAGCCGGTCCACAGGGTGAAACTGGTCCACAGGGTGACACTGGTCCACAGGGCCAGCCGGGCGAGCCGGGCCTGGTCGGCCCGCAGGGCCCCCAGGGTGAACCCGGAGCACAGGGTGAGGTCGGTCCGGCCGGTGCTGACGGCGCCACCGGCGAGCTCGGTCCCGTAGGCCCCCAGGGCGAAGCTGGCCCGCAAGGCGAGGCGGGTCCGCAAGGCGAGGCGGGTCCGCAAGGCGAGACCGGCCCGGCCGGGCCTCAGGGGCCGCAGGGTGAGAGCGGCCCGCAAGGTGAGACTGGTCCGCCGCTCGAGAGTGCCAGTGGCTTCGCCAGCGTGCCCAGGAATGGTCGTCTCGTGATCGTCGAGCCGGGCTGGGACGTCGGACCAGGGACCATCGTGATGGTCACGCCATCGACGAACCTGCGCGACCGCGCGTACTGGGTCACCACGAACCCCAACAAGGACACGTTCACGATCCGGCTGTCAGCTCCAGTGAATCGATCCACGCCGTTCAGCTGGCTGGTCGTCGAGTCAGACGCGGTCGCGTCCGAGGCGACCGCCGAGTAGCCGCCGCGGGTTCGGTGCGACGGGCGTGCGCCGACCTCCCGACGCACCACATCGCCTCTGCACTCAGGGCTTCAGTCCGCCACGACGGCTGGGCTGGAGCCCTTGTCACTTCCGCTATCGGCCCAAGGCCGACCGCGGCCGCGACATGGATGGCGTCGAGCGCGCGCAGCATCGGCTCGGCCAAGGCAGCAGCGGCCAGCAGCAGCCGCGATCGAGCGGTACCAGGGCCATGCTGTCGAGGGCTTGCGCAGCGCGAGACATCAACAGGTCGACGGGAAGGCCTGGGTGATGAGCCGCCGCTCGGCGAACCGTGCGCGGTACCTCGACGATCACGAGTTCGGAAGACACCAGGTCAGCGCCACCGATTAAGCTGCGCAGGGACTGGCTCTCCTTCACCGGATCGGTTGTGTCCCCTGATCAGGCTGGTGACGATGCCGATGCTGCAGACGATCGCCGCGACCAGGAAGGCGTCGTGGATGGCCTGCACGAGCGCGGCCTGCTGTTGAGCCGCCGTCGATCCGCCAGCACCCGAGGTGAGGTGCATGTCCAGCCGGGTGGTCACGATGGCAGCACTGAGGGCGATCCCGAGCGACTGCCCGACGACCCGCATCTGCGCCAGGGTCCCTGATGCGGTGCCGATACGCCCTCGTGGCACCGAGCCAAGGACGGCGCTGCTGTTGGGGCTCATGAACAGACCTTGGCCCACACCCAGCAGGACGAGTCGCCAGATCAGGTCCGGCAATGTGAAGTTCGCTGGCAGTTGGGTCAGGCTGAGCAGCGCCAGCACCATGACGACCATGCCGAGGCTGGCCAGGATGCGCGGCCCCCACCGGTCGGAGGCGGCTCCGCTGAAGGGAGCCACGATGGCCATGGAGATGGGTACGGGCGTCAAGAGCAGCCCTGTCTCGAGTGGCGAGAAGCCTGATCCCTGCTCCAGCAGGAACGGCAGCAGGAACGTTGCCGTGAACAGCCCGGAGAAGGCCACCACGACGCTGGCGAGGCCCGCGCTGAAGGGTCGGATGCGGAAGAGCGCGAGATCGATGAGTGGCTGGAGTGACGTCCGCTCCGCGACCAGGAATGCGGCCCCCAGGACGAAGAAGGCGATCACCAGGCCGATCGTGGCGGGGCTGCTCCAGCCCCACTCCTGACCTTGGCTGAGGGCGAGCAGGAGAGCGAACAACGCCAGGCCGGACAAGGTAGCGCCACGAAGGTCGAACGTCTGCCCCTTGCCCCGTGACTCGACCGGAAGGATGCGTGCCGCCCAGGCGATGGCCACCACACCGATGGGCACGTTGATCATGAAGATGGCCCGCCACGTCGCGAACTCGGTCAGCAGCCCACCCAGCACCGGCCCCAGGCTGAGTCCCACGGCCACGCTCACGCCGTTGAGGCCCAGCGCTCGCCCGCGTTCAGCCGGCGGGAACGTCCGGGCGACGATGGCCGGCCCCATGGCCATGATCATCGCCGCGCCGATGGCCTGCACGATGCGGAAGACGACCAACGCGGTCAGGCTGGGTGCGGCGCCACAGGCGAGGCTGGCCAGCGTGAAGATGGTGAAGCCGACGAGATAGACCCGTTTGAAGGTGAGGACCTCGCCGAGACGCCCGACGGGCAGCAGCAGGCTGCCGATGACGAGCAGGTAGGCCACCACGACCCATTCGACGGTCGTCAGGTCGACCAGGAAGTCGTTCTGGATGACCGGTAGCGCGACGTTGATGATGCTGCCGTCGAGCGTCGCCATGAGCGAACCGAGCGACACGCTCGAAAGGATCAGCCACTTACGCTGCACGTCGAGACCCATGTGCCCTACCGCCCGATCGACCGCCGGCT
Organism: uncultured Chloroflexia bacterium; assembly: GCA_963778955.1. GTDB lineage: Bacteria > Chloroflexota > Limnocylindria > Limnocylindrales > CSP1-4 > JAFMJV01. Next base: position 219,270 of record CAVZWI010000001.1, on the reverse strand, counting down.
GGTCGCCGAGACGTCCCAAGACTCGTCGTTGCGGCGATCTTGCAGGCCGAGGCGCTCTTGTCAGAGATCACCGCGTCGCCTCGTACCGCCAAGTCACGCACCCCGCATCTCCGAACCGTACATCGTTGCTCGAAGTCCGGTCGAGCCCGGCTGGCGCGCGTCCTATGATCAGGCGGACCATGCTGACAACCGGTGGAGGCGCCGAGGGTCGACCTTCACGATGATTGGCACGATCGCCCAGGACCGATCGCCGTCGCCCGCCGCGGCTCAGCCAGCGATGTCGGCCAACGCCTCGGTGTTCGCGACTGGGATCGACGACCCGCGCGGGCTGGACTTCGGGTCCGACGGCTATCTCAACATCGCGGAGGGCGGCACGGGCGGCACGACCTCGACCGAGGGTCAGTGTGACCAGGTCGTGGCGCCGGTCGGCCCCTATGCCTCAAACGTCCCTCAGGCGGCTCGGATGTCGCGACGCCTGAATGCCTGGGGTTCAGCGGACTGGTGTGCCACTCGGCCAAAGATCAGCTTTATGGCCAAGTCGATGGCGGTGCACTGCCAGACCCGGCTCGATATGCCCGACAACCGGCCTACGTGGAAGCGGTCGAAGCCGACGAACTCACCAGGGCGACTGACCCTGAGGTGGCGTTCGGGCTCCGCTGGTGCGGCGTGTCTGGGCCAAGCTGGCGCTGATGCACCTCAGTCTGAGGCAGGGATGCCATCGGTGCGTCCGTCCCCGCATTCCAGCCAGCCGGAGATCACGTTCTGCAGCTAACGGGGGATCACGATCGGCGCTGGCGTGGATGTCACGGCGGGCAGTTGGACGCATGCTCGTCCGGCCAACACAGAAGGGTGCCCCGCACCCCTTGAAGAGAGGATGCCCGGCGCGACATGAGGAGGTAGCGGATGGCAATACCGATTCCCCCGTGTGACACGACGGGCCTGATCGACCTCTGCGGACGGGGAGCCGTGATCACGAACGGCGATTGGTTCACCCTCCAGGTCTCGAACATCGTTTGGTTCCTCGTCCTGGTTGCTCTCCTCATCCTCGCGGCGGTCATCCCGTTCCCGGTCCGTGAGGTGGACTACACCGGATACGAGGAGGCACAAGAGCAGGGCCATGGCTGAATCTGAGCCTGTCGGCTGGGGCAACCAGCCCATCCTCCTGGAGGACGATCCACAGAAGTTGCCGCCGACTCTTCGCAACACGCTCGACGGGCGTGGCCGGCGATGGTTCCTGCGCGGCTGGCCCCCGCGGCGCCTCCTCCCCGACACGGAGCCGACCTACGTCAGGAGCTGGTTCTACGTTGCCGGGATCTGCACGCTCACCTCGCTGGTGATGCTCGTCGTCACCGGCATCCCGTTGGCGCTCTTCGGGCCGGAGTGGTGGACCGGAACGAGCGTCGGGGCATTCTTCGATTCGCTCCACTACTGGGCGGTCGAGCTCTTCTTCCTCTTCATGTTCGCCCACTTCATCGCGGTCTTTCTCATGGGGGCCTTCCGCGGCCGGCGGGCGTTCATCTGGATGCTGGGTGTGACGGCATTCTTCGTCAGCGTCGTCACGGCGCTCACCGGCTACGCGTCTCTCCAGGACTTCGAGGCCCAGTGGGTCACCACCCAGGGCAAGGACGCCGTCAACGCGACCGGGCTGGGATTCCTTTCCAACCTCCTCAATGTCGGCCAGATGCTCACGCTGCATGTCGCGCTGCTCCCCCTGGCCGCCATCGGCATCGTTGGGATCCACATCCTGTGGGTTCGCAGACGCGGCGTGGTTCCGCCCTATGACGCCTTGGAGGAGCACCTCACCGAGGGAGAGGGAGTCACTTGAGCTACCGCAAGGACGACCAGCGCGCACGGCGCGGCTGGCGGGGTCCCCGCGTTCGCTACGACCTCATCAAGGAGGGCCTGATCGCCCTCACCGCGGTCGCGCTGCTGACCGTTGGCCTTTCGGCCATGTTCGGCTCACCGAAGGTCGAGGCGATCTCGTTCCAGAGCTGGGCGAAGGCGGCCCCGGACGACTTCGTCAGCACGACCCTGGCCGAGCTGACCAGGACCTCCGGGAGCGCTACGTACGGCCCGCCCTACACGGGCGACACCGAGAATGCGCAGTCCATCGGACCGTTCAGCCCGCAGACCTGGCTCGGGGTCACGACCCCGGTCGACTCGTCGGAAGACTTCGTCATCGCACCGCTGACCGCCTGGGCTCCGTTCGAAGCGGGCTTGCAGCAGGCTGTCGAGCGGTGGACGGCCGCGACCGCCGATCAGCATGCCGCGTGGGGTGATGTGGCTCTGGGCTCGGACATCTCCATCGACGGCACCACCGTCACCCTCACCCCGAACCCCGAGTCATCGGCCACGCCCCACGCGTCACCGACCTCGTCGCCGGCCAGGGCTCAGAGCGCCGACGCCGGCCCCATCCCGGCCATGCTCTCGGCCATGCTGACCGGCGCCCGGTCAGGTGCCCTTGACGCGCAGTCGGTCAACGGACCGGACCGCCAGTACACGACGGACTATACGAGATCCTCCTCTACATCGCCGACGGCACGTACGCGGCGAATGTAGCGGAGCACTACAACCTGCTGGGAGACCAGTGGGGGGTCATGAACCAGATCGGCGACTGGCCAGGGCAGCCTTGGCTGTGGTGGTTCACGATGTGGTACCGGGTGCCGGGGCCGATTCGGGCGAGCTTCGACTACAGCGACCTCATCGTCATCGTCTTCGCGATGACGATGCTCCTGCTCGTCTTCTTCCTGCCGTTCATCCCTGGCCTGCGGAGCCTGCCCCGCTGGCTGCGCCTGTACCGGGTCATCTGGCGGCCCTACTATCGTCGGTACGGCAACTCTGGAAAGCGCAACTGAAACTGACTGAGCCGGGACCTCTCATGAGCCTTGAACCGACTTGCTCCTGGTGTCGAAGCCAATGACAGTCGACGCCCACGCGGCGGCTGGCGAGGGTATCCTCATCCTGGAACCGTCACCGCGAGGCAACATGAATGGTCGACTCGTGCGGGTCGAGTCGTGGATCGATCGCCTCGGCTGCACGCGAGGGACAATTCCCGTGAGTCACTCGACGAGCCGGCCCTGGAGCCACTGGCTGGGGTTCTTGTTCTACCTGACCCACCCGCACCGTCTGGCGTCGATACCCTCGCCGCTGCTTTTGGTCACCGGCCAAGGGGGCATACACCCCCGAGGCCGACCGTCCTCCGCGGCGTCATGAGTCCTGCCGATGACCGCGCTGAGCCCGGTCGATGACACCGGGCTGTTCATCGTCAGCCTCCTGGCCGGGACCCTGGGTGCTCTCGGTGGCGTAGGGGGCGGACTGATCCTCGTACCCGTTCTGACGCTGTTCTACGGGGTGGACATCCATCTAGCGGCGGGAGCGAGCATCGTCGCGGTCATCGCCACCAGCTCGGGTGCAGCCGCCGCGTACGTCCGCGAGGGACTCGCCAACCTGCGGATCGGGATGTTCCTGGAGTTGGCCACCACCACCGGTGCCATCCTGGGAGCGCTCGCCGCGGGCTTGCTGGCCGAGAACGCCCTGTTGATCCTCCTGGGCCTGGTGCTGCTCGGCTCTGCGGCGATGCAACTGGGACGCCTGAACGATCCTCCGGGCGCCGAGGCCGTCGGGCCGGCGGGCCGGCTGCGGCTGAATGGTGAGTACTTCAGCGTCCGGCTTGCCCGGGACGTCCCATATGCAGCCAGACGTATCCCGCTCGGGTTCGTCCTGATGTGGGTCGCCGGCATCGTCTCGGGACTCCTCGGCATCGGCTCGGGGGCGCTCAAGGTCGTTGCCATGGACGGCGCGATGCGCCTGCCGATGAAGGTAAGCTCGGCGACCAGCAACTTCATGATCGGCGTCACCGCCGCCGCGTCTGCCGGCATCTACCTATCACGGGGCGACATCGACGCGCGTCTGACCGCCCCCACCGCCCTCGGCGTGCTCGCGGGAGCACTGCTGGGAGCTCGCCTGATGGGACGCCTATCCAGCCGCGCTGTGCGCATCATCTTCATCCCCGTCCTGGTGATCATCGCGGTCGAGACGCTGCTTCGGGGGTTGGGCTTCCCGGTATGAACGATGAAGGCTTCGAGCTGGCCATCAGTCGCCTGCTAAGAGCTGGGGTCGCGATCAGCGCGACACTGATCGCTGTGGGGTTCCTCGGTTCCCTACTCGTTGGCTGGTACGGCTCACTGCGCGGCTCGGCGCCAACGACGATCGATCCCACGACCTTCCAGTCTATGAGCGAGGGCCTTGTGCAGCTTCGGCCCATCGCCATCGCCCAGCTCGGATTGCTGGTCCTGATTCGCGACCCCAGTGCTGAGGGTCGCGGTGTCGGTCGTCGGGTTCCTGCGACAACGTGACCCGCTCTATGTGGCGATCACCACGGCCGTGCTCGCGCTACTGCTTGCCAGCCTGTTCCTGTTCCGTTGACAGCGGCGGGCCGCGACCAGCGACCAGCCGAAGGCTGTGGTCGGAGTGATCCCGGGTCCTTCCCGTGATGCTGCTAGTGGCGATGCCCGCACTGACCCCTGACCTGATGCCTGTCAGGGCTGGCCACGTCGAGGCGACAGCGCCGTCGACCGGCCCATGAGGACGATGATCTCGCGCAGGCGGTGTCCCCCGAGTGGTAGGGAATGGTCAGCGGCAGTGACGTGCGCGAACGGCGCACATGGAAGGGGCCACCGGTGTGATCGTCAGCACGTCCGTACCAAGGAACACGAGGAGACAAGCGAGAAGCTTGTCGCCGGGGTCGGCGTCGCATCGGGACTCGGCTCCAAGCGGACCGGCACAAGGCGGACCTTGACGAATCCCTGCTGGTGGGAGTATGCCTTGGGGATGCGGTAACACCCGATGTTCACGCGAGGCAACGAGAGCGCGCTTTCTGCGGGCGCGGCACAGGGGGCGCTGGCATCGAGGGGCCAGGCGCGCGGGGGACGGGCGATGAAGGAAACGAGCGCGATCAGCGGCTTGCTCTTGGACATCGGCGGCGTCCTGGCTCACCAACGGGTGGGATCACCACGCCCGCCTCCGGGCGGCGACGCACTTCCAGCTGGACCTGGCCGAGATGGAGGAGCGACATCACCTGAACGTCGACACACTCGAGGAGGGAAAGCTCACCCTGCACGAGTATCTCGATCGGGTGGTCTTCTGCAGCGAACGCCCGTTCACGCGGGAACAGTTTCGGCGTTTCATGTTCGCGCAGTCGAACTCGTACCCGGAGATGATCGAGTTGATGGCACGAGTCAAGGTCCGCCACGGACTGAAGATCGTCGCGGTCAGCAACGAAGGACGCGAGCTGAATGAGCATCGGATCCGTACCTTCAAGCTGGCGGGGTTGATGGATGTGTTCGTTTCCTCATGCTTCGTCCACATCCGCAAGCCCGACGCCGACATCTTCCGGCTCGCGCTGGACATCGCCCAACTGCCTGCCCAGAAGGTGATCTACATCGAGAACACGCCGATGTTCGTCGAGGTCGCGGAAGGCCTGGGGATACGCAGCATCCTCCACACGGACCCCGCATCCACCCGCACGCAGCTGGCTGCGCTGGGTCTGCAGACTGACGACGCCATCGACGATGAGTGAAGCCAGCTCCCGCATCCTGACCATCGACGGCGGCTCTTCGAGCATCAAGATCGCGCTGTTCGAGTTCGGTAACTCGCTGCGACGGATCCTGGAGGGCGGAATAGAGCGGCGTGCCTGTCCAGGTGGAACCGGTCGAGCTTCGACATCCGGGTCCAGAACAGGACAAGCTCGTCGAGCACGTCAAGTACATCGATGAGCACGGCGAGGTTCTGCCGGAGATCCGGGCTTGGAACTGGGGCGACTCGGCGTGAGCCACACCCAGTCAGCGGACGAGGCCGACGGGCCAGGCGTGCCCGAACCGAAGATGAGCACCAGGCAAGCGAACTAGCAGCATGCGACTTGCGATCGACGCCATGAGGCGCAGCTGATGTCCTTGGCCGCGATGGTACTCGCCGATCGGGGCGAGCATCTCATCCGCTTCTACGATCGCTGGGTCGGGCTGATCACCTGGGGTCGTGCCGACCGCGTGCGTGACATGGTCCTGTCGGAGATCGGGCCGGGCCAGCGAGTGCTCGACTTCGGGTGCGGGACCGGGACGTTAGCCGTCGCGGCGGCACGCTCCGGTGCTGACGTCGTCGCCGTCGACCGCTCATCGACGATGCTCTCGCTCGCCCGCAAGAAGGCAGCGAAAGCCAGGGTGACGGTCGATTGGCGGCAAGGCGACATCGTCTTCCCACCCCTCTATGGTGAGCGGTTCGATGTCGCGGTCGCGACGTACGTGCTTGGGGAACTCTCCGCGGAAGAGGCCAGCCTCGCACTGCGCCGGATGGCCGAGTCACTCCGTCCCGGCGGCCGTCTCATCATCGCCGACGAGGTCCCAGCGGCAGGTCTTCTCCGGCGATCGCTGACAGGGATGACACGCTCCCTTCTGAGTGTGGTTTCCTTCGTCGCCCTCCAGCAGGTCGCCCCTCCGCGCCGCCACCCTTGGCGTGACCTCTTTGCGCAAGCGGGCCTACAGGTGGCATCCGAGCGGCCCGGTGCATCGGGCAGCCTGGTCGTCTTCGTGGCGGTTCGACCACCGAGCCTCCCGCCGCTGCAGCGGACGATCCGGAACCTGGACGAGGTCCTGCCGAGCGGTCCACGCCGATGTCTGTTGCGGGCTGCGGCGTGGTTCGCCCTGCCCATCGCCGTGCGACCCGGCGTCTATCGGATCGGTGACCCGGGAGCAGCAGGGCCGGTCTTGCTCACGGGCAACTACCTCGCGTCGGTCGAGGCAGTCCAATCCGCGCTCGCCGGCCGCGACGCATACCTCGCAGTCGAGGACAGCCACGGTTGGAACGTGTGGTGCGCGAGTGACGCCGGCTTGTTCGACGCTGAGAAGGCGGCCGCTCTGGTCGAGCTCCATGGGCTGGACGGACTCGTCGAACCGCGGCGGATCGATCGATCCCTCGGCTCGGTGGTCGGATCCGGTCACGCCTCACAGCCTTGACCGGCTGGGAGGTCATCGTCGGGCCGATCGAGGCGCGCGATCTGCCGGAGTTCATGGCCGCCGGCCTGAGCCCCGCGATGCACAGCCTGCGGCGCGGGTATGGGCTGCCCGAACGGGTCCGGGTCGGCGCCCTCACCCTTGTCCAGCTTCTCCTCTTCCTGCTACCCCTTCGCTTCGTCGCGCCCTCGTTGCGCCGACCAGCCTTGCGGTTCGCCCTGGTCGCGAGTTGGATGCTACCTCTCGCGCACGACCGGTTGCCGGGACGGACCGGCGTCGTAAAGGCGATGGCGCTGGCAGGTCCGGTGGCACTTCTCGGCGCCACGACCGGGCGCATCCGTCCGTCCGCCGCGCTGACGATCCTGGCTGTCGCTCCGCTCGTGGGCTGGGTCTATCAGTCGTCCAGCCCGGTAGTTTTCTGGAAGCGGCTCTGGCGTTGAGATCACCCCCGCGCCGTTGCGCCCCAACCAGCGCCGCGGGTATGCGACCATGGTCCACGCTTGACAGAGATGCCCGCTGAGTCCGGCCGTCGGCGACCGGAACTGGAGGATCAGATGCGCGCTCTCCGACTCTCGGACCCGGCTCCGGCCGAGACGTTCCCCCTGCAGAGCCTCGAGTTGCCTGACCCCGTGCCGGGGCGCGGCGAACTCCTGCTCGATGTCGCAGCGTGCGCGGTGTGCCGCACCGACCTCCAGATCGATCGAGGGCGATCTCGCCGCACGTCGCATGCCCATCATCCCTGGCCACCAGGCCGTGGGTCGAGTCTTGGCCGTCGGCCCTGACGTCAACGACTGGGCTGAGGGCGACCGGGCGGGGGTGGCGTGGCTGGCTTCGACCTGCGGGCGTTGCCGGTTCTGCACGAGCGGACGCGAGAACCTCTGTCTGGAGGCCCGCTTCACCGGCTGGGATCGCGATGGCGGCTACGCCACCCGGCTCGTGGTCCGCGCGGACTTCGCCTTGCGCCTGCCCGAACGCTTCAGCGACTTGGCCGCGGCACCCTTGCTGTGTGGCGGTGTCATCGGCTATCGCTCCCTCAAGGTCAGCGGCATCCAGCCCGGGGGTCGTCTGGGGCTCTACGGCTTCGGTGCCTCGGCGCTACTGGCGTTCCAGGTGGCTGACTATCGGGGTTGCGAGATCCACGTCCGCACACGCTCGCGCCACGGCCAGGAGCAGGCTGCGGCCATGGGCGCGGCGAGCGTCGGCTCGTACGATGAATCTGCGCCGGCGCTGGATGCGGCGGTGACGTTCGCGCCGAGTGGCGACGTGGTGGTGACGGCCCTTCGAAGCCTCGCCCCCGGCGCGACATTGGCGATCAACGCCATCCACCTCGACCGGATCCCGGCATTCTCCTACGACATCCTGTGGCCCGAGCGGGCCATCCGCAGCGTCGCCAACTTCACCCGGGCGGACGCCCGGGAGTTCCTCGAACTGGCCGCGGACATCCCCCTGCGGACATCCACCCAGACCTTCCCCCTCGATGACGCTGGGAGTGCCATCAGCCTCCTGTCAAGCGGAACCCTGGAAGGTACCGCCGTGCTGGTGACAGGAGGCGGGTGAGACGCCGCTGATGTCCCTGGCCGCGCTGGTGCTCGCCGACCGCAGCGTGCAACTGGACGACGGTGAGGGTGTGCGACCGACCGCAGGCCGCGTCGATGTCTTCGGGTTCGACCCACGCAAGGAGGGCGTCGACTCGCGAGCCTCCGACGGTGAACGGATCAGAGCGCCTTGCCGATGGCCTCTAGTTCCTTCCGTCGGCGCGGGGTGACCTTGGGATACGCCATGTTGAGCTCACTGAACGCGTCAAGGACGATCTGGGAGACGATGAGCCGCGCGTTCTTCTTGTCATCGGCCGGGACCACGTACCAGGGTGCGTGACGCGTATTGGTCGCGCTCAGGCACTCCTCGTACGCCTCGCTGTACTGCTTCCAGTACTTCCGCTCGCGGGCGTCCGCCAGGCTGAACTTCCAGTTCTTGTCGGGCTCATCGATGCGTGCCAGGAAACGCTGGCGCTGCTCGTCCTTCGAGAGGTGCAGGAACACCTTGATGATGCGGGTGCCGTTCCGGTGGAGGTGTGCCTCGAGGTCCAAGATGGACCGATAACGGTCCTGCCAGATGGTCTTCGGGTCGATCAACCCGGCGGGAAGCCGTTGACCTTCGAGCAGCTCCGGGTGTACGCGAACGACCAGCACGTCCTCATAGTAGGAACGATTGAATATGCCGAATCCGCCCCCGTTCGGGCAGCCGACGCTCAGTGCGCCAGAGGAAGTCGTGCTCGAGCTCGTCAGGGGTGGGCTGCTTGAAGCTCGAGACCTCGCAGCCCTGCGGGTTCACGCCCGACATGACATGCCGGATGGCGCCGTCCTTGCCGGCGGCGTCCATACCCTGGAAGATCAGCAAGAGCGCGTAGCGGTTGGACGCGTAGTGCAGGTGCTGCAGCGAACTGAGCGCCTCGACGTGGGACCGCAGGAGCTTCCGATACCGCTTCTTCGACGCGTAGGCGGGTTCTACTTTTGTGGGCCACGTTTCAAGGTCGACCGTGAGTCCGGGGTGGACGCGGAAGTCATCGGATCGGATCGGCATTCTGTCTCCTTCGGTCATGTCGTTCGGTACCGCCTCCTGATCAGGACATGGATCGTCTTCGCTGGGGTCAGATGCGGGCTTGGCCGCGGTCTCCTCCTGCTGGTTCTTGCGCTCCGCCTCCTGCCAGTCTCGAGTCTCCCGCCCTGGCCGCAGACTCGCCGCTCGTAGAGCTCACAGGCCCGTGCGGTGTTCCGCTGGCCCACGGTCCCGGGACTTCGTACCGAGCAACGGCGCGCCGTTGGAATCCAGGATCCGATATGCCAGCAGCTTCAACTGGTCATTCACGAGGAACCACGCTAGCGCGTAGCCCCACACGAGCAGTGCCAGACCCCAACCCAGGGGCGTCATGAACACCCCAAAGACCGCGATCAGCGTCGCCACGGCTTGTGTGCCGAACACGGCCACCACCAGCACCCGCGAGGGGTGTGGCGTCGACCAGAATCGGCCGCGAGTCCGTGTGAGGAAGATGGTCAGGTGCCCGGCCACCGACAGCATCAGGTACATCAGCGTCTGGAGCTGCGGGTGGCCGAGATGCAAGACCTGGTCGCCATAGTAGAAGAGGCCAAATGCGGCGACGGGCCCGATGACGCCGAGCACCGTGGCGATCCCCAGGACCAGCCGCATGTCCCAGGCCTCAGGCTTATCCCCGTAACGCACGTTGTCATAGGCGATGGAGAGGATGGCGCCGTCATTGAGCAGCGCCAGCATCACGATCATCACCGCGGTAACGGGATAGAAGTTGAAGACCAGGATCGAGAGCGTCATGAACAGGAGCACGCGCAGCGTCTCGGCGATGCGATACATCGCGTAGCTGTTCATGCGCTCGAAGATGCGGCGGCTCTCCTTGATCGCGTCGATGATCACAGAGAGGCCCGGCGTCAGCAGGACGATCGACGCCGCCGCGCGGGCCGCATCGGTAGCGTCCGACACGGCGATCCCGCAGTCGGCCTTCTTGAGCGCGGGAGCATCGTTCACCCCGTCGCCCGTCATGCCCACGATGTGGCCCTGCTGCTGCAGGACGTCCACGATGTGGAACTTGTGCTCGGGGAACACCTGGGCGAATCCATCCGCGCTCTCGATGGACGCCGCCAGCTGCCCCGTCTCGTGATTCGTGTCGCCGAAGCCGCCGGCATCGAGGATGTTCGTCCCCATGCCCAGCTTCTTGGCCGTCTCCTGGGCGATGGCCAGTGCATCGCCCGTCACCATCTTGACTATCACCCCCATCTGCCCGGCGGTCGCGATCGTCGCCTTGGCATCGTCCCGCGGCGGGTCGAACAGGGGCAGCACGCCGAGGAACCGCCACTTTCCTTTGCCGTCTGCGCGGGCGACGCCCAAGGAGCGGAACCCTCGCGCCGCGAAGTCGTTGACCGCCTCGTCGACGGCCGCCTTCACCTTCTCGGCATTCGCGGACATCTCGAGGATCACCTGCGGCGCGCCCTTGGTCACCCGGAACTCCTTGCCGTCCGCGCCCTTGACAGTGGCCTCGGTGCGCTTGTGCACCGGGTCGAACGGCTGGAAGTGGACGACCTCGTCGCCCTCCAGGGCCTGGTCGTCCTTCAGGCCACCCAGTACTGCGAAGTCGATGGTGTCCTTGTCCTCCGCACGCGAAGCCAGCGCGGCGCAGCGGATGAGCTCGTTGGCCTCGACGCCCTCGACGCTGAACGGATCGCCGAGCGTGAGCTTGTTCTGGGTCAGGGTGCCGGTCTTGTCCGAGCACAGCACGTCCACGCCCGCCAGCTCCTCGATGGCCGCCAGGCGGGTCACGATCGCCTCCCGCTTGGCCAGCAGGCGTGCCCCGACCGCCATCGTCACCGACAGCACCGTCGGCATCGCGACGGGGATCGCCGCCACCGTCAGGACCAGGGCGAACTGCAACGTGGTCAGGATGGGGTCGCCGCGGACGATCGAGGCGGCGATGATCACCGCCACCAGTGACACCGCCAGGACGATCAGGTAGTCCCCGATCTTGAGCACCGCGCGCTGGAAGTGGCTGACGGTCTGCGCTTCCTGGACGAGTTGCGCCGTCTTGCCGAAGTACGTGTTCGCGCCGGTGGCATAGACCATCGCGTCGATCTCGCCCCGCCGCACGATCGACCCCGAGAACACGGCCTCGCCCGGCTTTCGCGTGGCGGGCAGCGACTCGCCCGTCAGGGCGGACTCATCGACCTCGATCGAGTCCCCCTCGAGCAGGCGCGCGTCGGCCGGAACGATGTCGCCCAGGCGCACGCGGATCACGTCGCCGGGCACCAGTTCACGGGCCGGCCCGGTTACCCACTTGCCGTCGCGCTTGACCTTGGCCCCGATCGCCAGCTTGGCCTTGAGCGCGGCGATGGCGTTGCCCGCCTGGTGTTCCTCCCAGAATCCGACCCCCGCGTTGGCGAGGAGCAGGGCCAGGATGATGAAGAAGTCCGGCCAGTGCTGGGCAACCGCAGAGAGCACGGCGGCGATCTCGATCATCCACGGGATGGGGCCCCAGAAGTAGGTGAGGAACTGAAGCAGCGGATTAGCTGCCTTCTCCTCGATCTCGTTGGGCCCGTACTGGGTCAGCCTTCTTTGCGCCTCGGCCGCGGTCAGGCCGTCCGCTGACGACCCCAGCTTCCCAAGCACGTCCGTCATGGGCAGCGATTTCAGGTCGTCCTTGGCTTCGGTATCGCCCTTCGCTTCCGGATGGGTAGAGGGTTTCATCTGGGGTTTTCGCGGGCTCGATGTCATGTGCTGCCTCCCCTCACTTCCTGTCGTTACACCGTCGCCCCCGGCGGGTCGGCCACTCCTGCGGGAGGCAGAAGCTCCGGCAGGTCCAGGCGGGCGACGCCGATGCGGTCGTCGGCCATGCCGTAATAGACGTCGAAACGATCCGGGGTACCGAGGTCATCGCGTCGGTCGATCCCGGTGGGGAACACGACGTTGGCGACGGTCCCATGCCGTTCCCCTGGCAACGTCGGCGTCAACACCGCCTCGGCCGATCGATGGAGGATCCTCTGCGGGTGCTCCCTCGAGAGCACCATCACGCCGGCCGAGTAGCACAGACGGCTGCTTCCCCGCTCGCGCTCGTCGGACACCCCGTGGTACACGATCAGCCAGCCATGCCTGGTCAGGATGGGAGGTGTCCCGCCGCCGATCTTGAGCCGCTCCCACGGCGCCACCGGTGCCGCCAGCCTGTGATGCGAGGTGAACCGGCCGAAGCCGACAGGCCGTCCGGCCTCCCCACTCATGTGGCAGTAGGAGATCCAGATGCTCTCGCGATGGAGATCCACGTGGCGGGATGGTGGGTGGCGGACAGTCTCCTCGGGGAGAGTGCCGGGGAACAGCGGTCGATGAAGGATGGCCAGCTCCGGATGACCGGATGGATCGGGGATGGCGACCGGGAAGAGACTCGCATCCTTGTCGTCGACATCGTCGAACTCGATCCGGTCGTACGGACCGAAGGACGCCAGGCCGAGACGCTGCCAAGCGAAGAGGTCCTCAGACACCGCGAGCGCGATCCGCGGGCCACGGGGTGAGAATGCCGTGTAGCTCATCACGTAGCGATCGAGCGGCTCGACGAACGTGATGCGAGGATCCTCGCAGCCACCGCTACCGTCGGATCGGAGCTCGTAGTCGGCTTCCGGTTCCAGTGCGATGCCCAGCCGCTCGACACCAGCCGGATCGCCGGCGTCATCGAAGTGGACACGTGCGATGCCGATGCGCGAGTAGTTGCCCCGGGCGACGAGCCGTGGGAACAGGTACAGGTCGCCGTCAGGGCCGCGAGCGGCTGCCGGATTGAGCACGCCCTCGATCTCGTTGGAATCCCCGGGCTGGGGCTCCATCAGCGTCCCCAAGCGCTGCAAGGTGAAGCCGGACGCCGCGCTGTTCACGAGATCACGAATCCTTCTGCCGGATCCAGACAGGCGATGAGGCCTTCGGTCACCCGTTTGGTCTCGTCCGGCGTGCGCACGGGGATCGAGGTGACGCCCGCTTCCTCGGCGGGGTAGTCGTTCCCTCCCACGAACAAGGCGTCGCCGATGAAGATCATGTGCTTCAGCGGGATGCCGAGGCGGTCTCGCAGCTTCCTGATCCCGTATGCCTTGTCGATGCCGGGCTTGGTCACATCGATGGACGTCGCCCCGCCGATGTTGACCGAGAACCCGGGCAGGAGAGGGTCGAGGATCGCCTTGATCTTCCTGCGCTTGGCGATGTCGGGATCCCACACCTCCTTTTCGTCCAGGGGCGCATGCTGGCCGAGGGCCGAGAAGGTGATCTGGCTCCCCCGATCTTCGATCTGGTCTCCCCAGAGTCTCCGCACCTTGAAGCCGCCCTCGGCGGTCGCCGTCTCCAGCGCCGCGATGATCCGGGCTCGCTCGTCGGCGCTGAAGTCCTCCGAGTAGACCTTGGTCCAGTCGCCCGCATAGCGATAGAACTTCGTTCCGCACGTGGGCAGCAACGACAGGTTCGCGAGACGTTGGTCGTTCGGAAGATGGGACAGGAGTTGGGTCTGAAACTGCTCCCAATCGCCGCCGGAGATCACCGCAACCTTGACGAAGCCGAGCAGGTGATACAGCAGGCCCGACATCTCGGCATCCAGTGCCGACTTGCTCTCGGCGAGCGTGCCGTCGAGGTCGAAGATGATCAGCTGCTTCATTCCGGCACCGCGACTTCCAGCAAGCCCACTATGCCGCTTGGCCGAAACGCACAGACCCCGACCACTGCCGGCAGGAGCCAGACGTCTCCCCTGCGCACGGAGTAGCTCTCCCCGCCGTGCTCGAGGTGCCCCGTGCCCTCGACGCAGACCAGGACCCGAGGCACGTCCGCTACACCGATCGGAAAGAGCGCCGAGCCGCGCACGCGCCACAGGCGGAAGTGGTCGCAGTCCAAGAGTCGCTCGCGCTCGACGGGCGTCCTCTCCTCCACCACCGGCGACACCGGGGCAAGGGCACCTTGTTCAAAGTCGATGCAGCTGAGCGCGCGATCGACCTGGAGCGCCCGAGCCCGACCTGTCTTCGGGTCGAGACGACCCCAGTCGAACAGGCGAAAGGTGACGTCGCTGTTCTCCTGCACCTCGAACACCACCATGTCGCCGCCGAGAGCGTGAACCGACCCGGCCGGCAGGAGAACGGCCTCGCCGGGTCTAGGAACGAATGATTCGACAAGGTCCGCCGCCATGCCGTTCGCGACCGCCCGCCGGAGGTCGTCCTCTGTGGTACCCGGCTTCAGTCCTGCATGGATGCGGCTGCGCGACCCCGCTTCGAGCACCACCCACGCCTCGGTCTTCCCGGTCTCGCCGGCCGGCAGCAGGTCCAAACGGTCGTCCGCGGGATGCACCTGGAGCGAGAGCATCTCGCGCACGTCGAGGAACTTGAGCAGCAGCGGGAAGCGACTGAAGCGCGCGGCGAACGCTCCGAGCATGAGCTCCGGTGACTGCTCGAGCAACGCACGGAAGGTCCGCCCTTGGAGCGGTCCATTGGCCACCCGGCTCGGATGATCGGTTCGGTCGCTCAAGAGCCACGCTTCGCCGATCGGATCGTCGCCCGGGAGCGGTGCGCTCAGCAGCTTGGACAACCGGCGTCCGCCCCAGAGGCGATACTCGTAGATCGGCTCGAAGCGCAGGGGGTAGAGCGGCGTCTGCGCGAGGGGATGCGGCTCTGCCGTCATGCTGTCGTCTCTTCCATCGCAGCGCTGGACTCGCCGCGTCGCGCTGCGCGGCTACACTCGGCTCGATGGTGCAGCGCCGGCTGGGCCGCCGGAACGTTGGCGTCCTCGCCACTCACTGGTGCCAACGCCAAGAGCGGACCCGGCCGAGCAGCCCTTGTCACCCGCTCGAGCAGACGACGGTACTCAGCACCGACAGCGGACCAGACCATCCCGCGACCGTACGCATAGGCGCGACGGCCCAGGGCGGCCCGGAGGCTGTCGTCTCCGAGCACGTTGGTAAGCGCTGCCGCGAGATCCGATGCCGACCCCGGGGGCACGAGCATGCCTCGACCGTCGGCCAGCAGCTCCCTTGCATAGGTATAGGGCGTCGAGATGATGGCACGGCCGGCGCCCATCGCGTAGGACAGTGTCCCGGAGACGATCTGGTCGAGCTGCGGATAGGGCGTGACGACGACGTCCGCCGCCTCGAGCCAGCGCGCCAGCTCGGCGGGTCCGACGAAGCTGTCGACGAACCGAGCGTGATCCTCCATCTCCAGCCGCCGAACCTGGGCGACTAACCCCTCGCGGTAGGCCTCACCCTCGTGGATAAGGACGTCCGGGTGGGTGGCACCCACCATCACGTACAGCGCCGACGGGTGCGCCGCCACAACCTCGGGCATCGCTTCGATGGCGTGGGCGTAGCCCTTACCGGGACCCAGCAGGCCGAAGCTCAGGATGACCTTGCGCCCCTCGAGACCGAGCGCCGGCTTCACCGAGTCGGCAGCGACGAGCGGCAAGTCGGGCACGCCGTGCGGGATGATCTTGACCCGCGCAGCGTCCACGCCGTAGGCACTCGCCAACAGCGCTGCGGCCGATGAAGACATCACCACGGTGGCATCCACGAGGGCGATCAACTCCAAGAGTATCGCCCGCTGTCTCGCCGTTGGATTCCGTAGCACAGTGTGGAGCGTGGCGACGGACGGCAGTCGAAGAGCGCGGACGAAGTCGAGGACGTACGCGCCGTCCTGTCCGCCCCAGATCCCGTATTCGTGTTGGACCGAGACTACATCGCTGCACCGATCCAGCGATCGCGCGACGCGCCCGTAGTCCTCGCGCTCGTCTCGTCTGATCCGATGGTGGACGCTGCGCGGATACGGATGGGCCGGGCCGGGCGGATGCAGTGCGACGATCTCGCCATTGCCTGTCGACAACGCCAGGTCGTGCGTGAACGTGGCGATCCCGCAACGTTGGGGTAGGGAGGTGGCGACGAAGGCCGTGCGCGCGATCACGACGCTCCTTGTGGGCGATCCAACTGTCGAGAGCTGGGGACTGGTGCACTGTCCGCGGGTCGGGTGACCGAGGCCGGCCGCGCGAATGGGCGACGAAAGTGAGGTTGAGGGGCCTCGGACCTGTCGCGCACACCCGATCGTCGCACGACAGTCGTCCGGGCCATAGCACCCGATCGCGCGCCTCGCTCCGTGGTTGCATGCATCGGCACCGACCTCTCCTGGCGGACTGGATACCCTGGGGCACCCTGCTGTGTTGGCCCGACGAGCATGCGTCCGTCACACGGCCACGACATCGGTGCCAGCGCCCGATCCCCATGCCCGCTAGCGGCACAACGCGATCTCCCGCTGGCTGGAATGCGGACAGGGGCCCGCAGGTGGCATCCTCGAGCCATGCGCGTCCTGATCGTCGATGACAGTCCCGGTTTCCTCGACGCCGCCAGTCAGCTACTCCGACTGGAGGGTGTGGCGGTCGTCGGTGTCGCTTCGAGCGGGGAGGAAGCGCTCCACCTGGCCAGCGAACTCCGTCCGGACGTCACGCTCATCGACATCGACCTCGGCGGCGATGACGGCATCGCCGTGGCACGCCGCCTAGCCGGGTCGGAGGGTCATCCCGCCGGAGACATCGTCCTCATCTCCACCCATGCCGAGGACGAGTTCGCGGAGCTCATCGAGGCCAGCCCTGCGATCGGGTTCATCCCCAAGCCGGCCCTCACCGCGGAGGCCATCGAGCGACTCGCTGGTCGGAAACCTCCCGAGGGGCGGTCCGGGTAAGAGCGCGTAGGATGAGGCCCCTAACTATCCTGGAGTCGTCAGGAGTGAGCATGACAGAGCCGCTGGGCGCCGATGCGGACCGACGTGCTGAGTCGCCCGCACGAGCCGTGATCGCCGACGACGACGTCCTGCTCCGCGAGGGCCTGGCCAGCCTCCTCGAGCGATCGGGCATACAGGTCGTGGGCCAGGCTGGTGACGGCGCCAGTCTGCTCGAGAATGCACGCCAGCATCACCCGGACCTCGTCATCGTCGACATCAGGATGCCGCCCAGTCACTCGACCGAAGGGCTCGACGCCGCCAAGCAGATCCGCGAGGAGCTCCCTGAGACAGCCATCGTCGTCCTGTCCGCGCATGTCGAGTTGGAGCAGGCCGCCGAACTGCTGGCGAGCGGCCAGCGGACCGGCTACCTCTTGAAGAGCCGGATCACTGACGTCGACGACTTCATCGATACCTTGGACCGGGTCCTCAAGGGGGCGGCGGTCGTTGACCCGAGCCTTGTGCAGGAGCTGGTCGCAGCGAGGCGTGTGCACGATCCGCTCGACGCGCTGTCACCCCGTGAGCGCGAGGTCCTCGCGCTCATGGCCGAAGGTCGGTCGAACGCCGGCATCGCCCATCAGCTCTGGGTGACCGAGGGCACGATCGAGAAGCACGTCCGAAGCATCCTGATGAAGCTCGGGGTGTCCGAGACGGCCGAGGACCACCGCCGCGTGCTCGCCGTCGTCACGTTCCTCGACCGCCGCTAACGCCAAGCCCATCCGACGGGTCTCGGCCCCATCGTCGCTGGGGCAGCTGCGCGGCCATCGCAGTTGACTGCGGCGTTGTGAGGAGTGCTGGCTCGAGGGGCCGAGGTCGTGGGCAAGATCATCGCGAGGCTACTGGTCGCCGCGAAGTCGCGCTCGCTGCGGCTGGCCCAGTAGGCTACGAAGCCGAAGATCGCTCCCGGACAGCGCCGATGCCGCTGCGGGCGATGATCCGGCTGAGCCAGATCGGCCCGGTCGTGAACATAGGCGAGCAGAAGCGAACCGACGGGTACGCGGAGCATTCAGCAACCTGGTGGCGATGCCTCGATCAGCACACTGGTCGTTGCGCTCCGCGACTGAGTGGCGTGACACCCAGCCCCGTCTCGGTCGCTCGAGGCGACGGCCGGCCGCATCGATCCCCAAGACCGCGCGGACTCCCAGGCGGATGCGTTCCTAGTGCAGTCGCTCGCGAGGGCGCGCTCGGGCGATGGAGGCGACGAGAAGTTGATAGCCTGCTCGAGTGATCGGACAAGAGGGGGCGATGATCCGGCGCCACACGCCCTGATCTCCGACCGCCCTGCCGGGATCGCCGAGGGCAGCTCCGGCTGGGTCCGGGTCGGCGCTTCGGCATGGCACGAGTGTGAGGTGGTCGATGGACGCACGGCTGAGCGGACTGACCGGGCGGATGACCGTGGCCGGCGCCATCCTCGTGCTGCTGATCGGCGGCAGCTTCTTGAGCCTCAACATTGCCGTCAGAGAGCTGCACCTGGCTGACGATCAAGTCACGGTCTCACTGGAGCGCCTCCGATCAGCCGACCAGGCGCAGCGACTCGCGATCGACATGGAGACCGGCCTGCGTGGCTTCGTCATCACGCACGACGAGCGCTTTCTCGAGCCGTGGGATGCCGGACGGCAAGCATTTCCGAGCAGGGTGTCCTCCCTCGCCGATTCCATCGACGATCCCACCCAGGCCGCGCGTGTCCAGGCGATCATCGGGGCCGGCAGCGCGTACATCGAGCAGTACGGCCTGCCGCTCATCGCAGCAGTCCGGAGCAATGACCCGAGCGCCGCGAGCGTGACGATGACAGAGACAGGGAAGCAGCGCATCGATGAGCTCCGATCGCTTCTCGAAGGGTTCACAGAGGCGGAGCGCGAGACGTACATCTCTCGTCAGGAGGCCGCGGGTGGCCTCGCACGCAGCGCGACAGCAGCAGCCACGGTCGGTTTCGCTGCCTCGGTGGGTCTGATCGCCCTATTCGTCGTCTATCTCGGCCGGATGATGGTTCGACCCATCACCAAGGCTGCCCGCATGGCCGGCCGTCTCGCTGCCGGCGACCTTTCCGTTCGCATGCCAGGTACGGGCACGGCCGAGATCGGGACGCTCGAGCGGTCGTTCAACAGCCTCGCGGCATCGCTTGAGGACAGCCAGGCGGTGCAGCACCGGCTCGTCGACCAGCAGTCCGCACTGCGGCGCGTGGCCACGTTGGTCGCCCAAGGCGGGGCGCCGGATGAGGTCCTCGCAGCTGTCGCTCGCGAGCTCGCGCAGCATCTGCCGAGCGAACTGGCCTTCCTGTGGCGGCACGAGATGGACGGACGCTTCGTCTCGATCGCCGCGTGGGAACAAGGTCACGGTCCGGTAGACGTGGCCGCGTTGACACCTCTTGGCGACAGCATCGCGGACCGAGCATGGCAATCGATGGTGACGACACGCATCGACGATCTCGCGAGGCTCACCGGGCCCGCGGCAGGGCCATCAAACGCGATGGGCATGACGTCCTCGATCGCCTGCCCGGTCATCGTCGCGGGTGAGCGGTGGGGCGTGCTGGAGGCCGCGCGACGCACGGAACCGCTCGCGCATGACGCCGACGAGTGGATGACGGCGTTCACGGAGCTGGTCGGGACAGCGATCGCCAATGCGAACGCGCGTGCGGAGGTCACCGCCTCACGCCTGCGTATCGTCGCGGCATCCGACGATGCAAGGCGGCGGATCGAGCGCAATCTTCATGATGGGGCCCAGCAGCTCCTCGTCAGTCTGGGGCTCCGACTCCGTACGCTCGCAGCGGTCGTCCCACCTGAGCAGACGGAGCTCCGAGCCCAGATCGAGCAGCTCGCTGGGGATGTCACCAGGGTGATCGACGAGCTGCGCGAGATCTCGCGCGGATCTACCCAGCCGCCCTGGCGCGCGGTGGCCTGCCTGCCGCTATTCGCACGCTGGCCCGGCGCTCTCCGCTCCCCGTCCAGCTCGCCATCCGGACGGAAGTGCCGTTGATCGAGCCCGTCCAGGCGGCCGGCTACTATGTCGTCGCCGAGGCGATGACCAACGCCGCCAAGCACGCCTCGGCCCGGGAGATGCACGTCACACTCGAGGACCGGGATGGGTCGCTGCACGTGGCGGTTCGAGACGATGGCATCGGCGGAGCAGACCCGACGCTCGGTTCGGGTCTCACCGGACTCCGCGACCGCGTGGAGTCACTCGGAGGACACCTTGAGATCACCAGCGTACCGGGCGAGGGGACGCTACTGGAGGCTGACATCCCCAACCGATAGGCCGTCAGACCGCCCCTCGGGAGGTTTCCGACCAGCGAGTCGCTCGATGGCCTCCGCGGTGAGGGCCAGCTTGGGGATGAACCCGATCGCAGGGCTGGCCTCGATGAGCTCCGCGAACTCGTCCTCGGCATGGGTGGAGATGAGGACGATGTCTCCGGCGGGATGACCCTCCGACCCGGCTAGGCGGCGTGCCACGGCGATGCCGTCATCGCCGCCGAGGTCGATGTCGATGAGCGTGACGTCCGGACGGAGTTCGCTGGCCAGGTGGAGCGCTTCCTCCCCGCTCGAAGCGACACCGACGACCGCCACACCCTCCAGTCGGAGTAGCTGACTGGCGGCGTCGAGGAAACCGGGACTGTCATCGACGATCAGGACGCGCATGGCTCGAGGATGCCACCTGCGGGCCCCTGTCCGCATTCCAGCCAGCGGGAGATCGCGTTGTGCCGCTAGCGGGCATGGGGATCGGGCGCTGGCACCGATGTCGTGGCCGTGTGACGGACGCATGCTCGTCCGGCCAACACAGCAGGGTGCCCCGCACATGGGCGGCGGTATCCCAAGAAGGAGTGTGATCGATGAGATCGAGAACCATTGCGGTCACGGGTCCAGTGGTGTTCGCGTTGGTGGCCGCCGCGAGCAGCGGCGCCGCCGCCGCGGCGGCGTCCCCGAGTGCGTCGCCGGCGCCCTCGGTGGCTCCATCAGCTGCCGCCGGCGCCTCGCTCAGCGTGTCCTCGTTCGATGCCTCGTTCGATGCCATGAAGCAGCTTAAGCCAGTGGTCTCGGCCGGCAGCGGTCTGGTAGGCGTGATCCTTCCTGACACGACCACATCGGCCCGCTACACGAGCTATGACCTGCCGTATCTCAAGAAGGCCTTCAAAGCTGCCGGCTACAGCGAGTCCGACTTCAAGATCGATAACGCTGCGGGTACCGCGACCTCGCAACTGGCACTGGCCCAAGCGGATATCGCCGCCGGCGCCAAGGTCCTGGTCGTCGACCCACTCGACAGCAACACCGGGAATGCCGTCCAGGCCGCGGCCGCGGCCGCCGGAATCCCCATGATCAGCTACGACCGGGCTACGTTCCAAGGCACCGACACCTACTACGTGAGCTTTGACAACGTCCAGGTCGGCGAACTGATCGGCAAGGGATTCGTCCAATGCGTGGCCGACTGGGGCGTCACCGACCCGCAGGTGTTCGTGCTCGACGGCGGGCAGGACACCGACCCCAACGCGATCGATTTCGCCAAGGGCTACAACGATGCGATCTGGGGCCAGCAGGTGGCCCAGGTCACGCCCGGCGCCACCAACAACGGCATGACCCTGGTGGGTGAGCAGATCGCCCCAGGTTGGGACAATGCCCAAGGCGGCACCATCTTCCAGCAGGCCTACACGGCCAATCCGAACATCAACGCCACAGTCGAGGCCAACGATGGCCTGGCCAGCGCCGTCATCAGCGTCCTCAAGGCCGCGGGCGTGCCAGCCAAGAAGGTCCCCACCACGGGTCAGGACGCGACCATCCAGGGCATGGAGTACGTCCTCCAGGGGTGGCAGTGCGGCTCGGTCTACAAGCCGATCTACATCGAGGCACAGGCTGCGGTCGCCCTGGCGAGCTACCTGCGCGCAGGACAGGTTCCGCCCGCTGAGCTCGTCAACGGGACGACCACGGATCCAACAGACTCGACGATGACACAGCCGGCCACGCTCCTGACTCCTACCTGGGTCACCGAGAAGAACATGGCTGAGACGGTCATCAAGGACAAGTTCATCTCCAAGTCAGACCTGTGCAGTGCCGTCACGGAAAAGGTCTGCAAGGCCGCCGGGATCAAGTAGACCAGCACGGCTCGGCCAACGCCCAAAGCGGTAGCTGAGCCGGTGGAAACAGACCGCACGGAGTCGCACCGGTCTGAAGCAGGTGCGACTCCGTCGGCCGCGGCGGCCCGGTCCAGGGCCCGACATGTTCGCTTCGCAGGATGGAAGCGAAGACAACGACTGTCTTGAGGGAGACGCAGATGGATGCGATGACGGCGCAGTACACACCCAGCGACGGTTCCTCGACCGCCACAACGGCCGTCACTACGGCCACCAGTGAGTCGCCGGATGGCGTCGAGCCCCTGCTGCGGCTACGGGGGATCAGCAAGTCCTTCGGGGCCGTCCAGGCGCTCGATCGCGTGGACCTCGATCTTCCCAGTGCGCAGGTGACCGCCCTTTGCGGGGACAACGGCGCCGGCAAGTCGGTGCTGACCAAGTGCATCGCCGGCATCTACCTACCCGATCACGGTGAGATGCTGTGGCAGGGTCGGCCCGTCCGGATCCGTACCCCGAACGACGCCTCGACACTCGGGATCGAGACCGTCTATCAGGACCTCGCCCTGGCAGACAACCTCGATATCGTCCAGAACATGTTCCTTGGCCGCGAGCGACTCTCCCACGCTCTGCTCGACGAGGACGGCATGGAACGGGCCGCTGCCAAGACGCTGGCCGGCCTCCGCGTGACCACGGTGCGGTCGATCCGGCAGACCGTCGCCACGCTATCGGGCGGCCAGCGCCAGGCGGTTGCGGTCGCGAAGGCGGTCATGTGGAACTCCAAGCTGGTCATGCTCGATGAGCCTACCGCCGCCCTCGGTGTGGCCCAGACGCGGATGGTCCTCGACCTGGTCAGGCAGCTCAAGGATCATGGCCTGGCCGTCATGGTCATCTCCCACAACCTCAACGACGTGTTCGAGGTGGCCGACCGGATCGCCGTGCTCCACCTCGGCCAGATGGTCGCCCAGGATCGGATCTCCGCCTTCGATCGACAGAGCGTCGTGGACTACATGACGACCGGTGCATCGGACCGCGAAGTGGATGGGTCCGGCGCTGACACACACGAGGAGCGGATCGATGTCTGAGGGCGAGCGCGGACGAATGAGCGGCCCCGGTCCCGCGGCCGGCGATCAGCAGCCCAGCGGCGACCCGACCGCCGCTGTCGACAGCGTCACGCCACCGGTCGCCTCCCAGACCGTGGCCCAGTACTTCCGGGCGTGGACGACGAGGGTCCGAGGCGGGGATGCCGGCGTTCTGCCGGTGCTCGTGGCACTCGTCACCGCCGTGGTGGTCTTCACCGTCATCAGCCCGAACCATGTCTTCCTCACGCCGGCCAACCTGGTGAACCTGTTCGATCAGAGCGCCGTGTTCATCGTGCTCGGGATCGGTGAGGCCTTCGTCCTCTTGCTGGGCGAGATCGACCTGTCCATCGGCTACACGGCCGCGATCGGTGGCATCGTCGCGGCTCAGCTGGTCCAGCCGAGCCCGAACCTGGCGTGGTGGATCGCCATCGCCGCCGGGTTGCTCGTCGGTGCCGCGATCGGTGGTGTGCAGGGAACCATCATCACCCGACTCGGGATGCCCGCGTTCGTCGTCACCCTGGCCGGCTATCTCATCTTGTTCGGCGTCATGATCGTCATCCTTGGGACGGCCGGCGGCGTGAGCATCACTGGCAACGGGGCCAATGAGCAAGCCCTCTACAACATCGTGTATGGCTACATCGACCCGCTGGTCTCATGGATCGGCCTCGCGGTGGTCGTCATCCTCTTCGGGCTCATCACGGTCCGGCGTGACCGGAGCCGGCGACGTAGCGGGCTGGTCGCTCCACCGCCCGCCCTCACGTTCGCGAAGATCGCCATGGTGGCGGTCGCCGGGATCGTCGTCGTGGCGATCTGCAACATCGATCGCGGGAGGTTCCTGCCGGTCATCGGTGTTCCCTACGTCATCCCCATCGTCCTGCTCATCGTGGTGATCTGGACCGTGCTCCTCGAGCGGATGCAGTATGGACGCCACATGTACGCGACCGGCGGCAACAAGGAGGCGGCTCGGCGGGCCGGCATCAACGTGCCCCGGGTCCGCACCATCGCGTTCGTCCTATGTGGCATGACCGCCGGGATGGCCGGCATCATCTACACCTCGTGGCTGGGCGGGATGACAACGAACATCAATGGTGGCCAGCTCGTCCTCTACGCGGTCGCCGCGGCCGTCATCGGAGGCACCAGCCTGTTCGGTGGCCATGGCCGGATCATCCACGGGCTCCTCGGCGGGCTGGTGATCGGCACCATCTACAACGGCCTGTACCTGCTGGGGCTTCCCATCCAGTACCAGCTGATCGTCACCGGTCTGGTCTTGTTGGCCGCGGTGAGCGTCGATTCGCTGTCCCACGGAAAGCTGCCCAGTCTGGCGCGAGCTTGATCCAACGCGGTGGCCGTCCCCGCGTCAGGCGGCTCGGATGTCGCGACGCATGAACGCCGCGATACCGACCACGGCCAACGCGACGGCCGGTACGGCGAGGAGGACGTAGCGCCACGGTTCGGTGGCGTTGACGAGCGGATCGCCGCCGAAGGCCCACTTCCAGGGCGAGATGGCGCTCAATGGTTCGAGCACATCACTCAGGGGCAGCAGGGCGGAGATGAGGTATCCCGCCACGGCGGCCGCGACGGCCACCGAGAGGACGGCCGATGGTCGAGGGTAGAAGCCGGCGATGGCCAAGGCTAGCGACCCATACAGGAACGCCAGCAATCCGCACAGGGTGACGGTCGCGACGACCCGGGCCGGGTCGATGTCAAGACCGACGGCGATGTCGCTGACGAACTGGACGACCATGATCAGCACGGTCATCGCCACCAGCCAGATCGACAATGCCATCGCCCGACCCGTGAAGAGCGAGCGGCGTGACACCGGCTGACTCAGGTATATCTCCATCCGCCCGGAGTCTTCCTCGGACGATGTCAACCCGTTGGCGACCGCGACGGCCGCGATGACCAGTAGCAGAGGCACGACGAAGTCATAGAGATTGCCGCGCAGGAAGCCGGCCGGCGTCCCGAAACCGGCCAGGCCGAACGCGTCGACGATCCCCGACGGCAACTGGTCGATGGCTGCTGAGATCCCGGATGATCCCTTGAAGGCGGGCCAGAATGCGACCGTCACAACGACGAGAGCACTGAGTCCGATGCCCCAGCCGATGCTCGAGCGACGCATCTGGCGAAGCGGACCGGTGATCAGCTCGATACTGAAGCGGCTCACGATGCCTCCGCGTACAGGTCCAGGAAGGCCTCGTCCAGGTCAGGCTCACGGACGACCAGACTGGCCACGCGGTGTCGCGCCAGGACTGCCAGCACCGGATCGACGGGACCCGAGATGGTCGCTGCGAACCGAAGGCCCTCGATGGTGGGGTCGACCAGCTCGACGACCGCACGCAATTCGTCCTCGGGAACCTCGTCCGCGAACCAGACCTCGATCTGCTGACGAGCGCGCCCCCGCAACTGGTCGACCGTGCCTTCGGCCACGACCAAGCCGGCCCGCAGGACGGAGACGCGATCAGCCGCGCGCTGGATCTCGCCGAGATCGTGCGAGGACAGGAACACGCCGGCTCCATCGTCTCGTGCCTCGCGCACCATGGACAGGAACTCATGCTGCATGAGCGGATCGAGGCCGCTGGTGGGCTCGTCGAGGATCAGCAGATCGGGTCGCGGAGCGAAGGCGATCAGCAATGCCACCTTGCGACGGTTGCCGCTCGAGAGGTCGCGCGTGGGGCGGTCCAGGTCGATCTCGAGGCGCTCTGCGATGCTCGCCATGCGCACCGGGTCAAGGCCACCACGGAGTCGTGCGATCGATACCACGAGCTGCCGCGCGGTCACACGCTCGGGCAGCCGGAGCTCGCCGGGAACGTAGCCGATCCGGGCTCGCACCGCAACGCCGTCGCGCCGCGGGTCGCGGCCAAGCACCTCGACCGTTCCCGCGGTCGGTCGAAGCAGGTCGAGCAGGCAGCGGATCGTCGTGCTCTTGCCGGCACCGTTGGGACCGACGAAGCCGAACACCTCGCCGCGGCTGACCTCGAGATCGATGCCGCGCACCGCCTCGAATGACCCATAGTGCTTGACCAGACCCTGGGTCCGGATGACGATGTCCCGGTCAGCGGACGGGGGCTCATCTCTGACTCGCGGCGTCGCTGACGTGACGCTCATCCTTCGTCGACCGTCGCGATCAACTCGAGCATCTCATGCTCCTTCCACGGCCTTGGATCGGCATCGAACGTCGTGAGAGGCGGTTGCAGGGCCGACGAGAGCATGCCGTCGCCAGCGACCAGTCTACCGTTTTGACCGATTGGGTCGTCGCCGTTGGCCCAGGGGCAGTCGAGGACATGGACGCGGTCCGAAGATCTCGATGCCATCCTGGCGTCCCCATTGGCCGTCGATCTGGACCCATCCGGGACCGTGGTGACCATCAACGTGACCACCATCATCGATGCCGCCTGCGCTGTCGTCTTCGGGCCGGACGAGACGTTCGGCCGACTGGCCACCACCAATGGGCGGTGCCGCGCACCGCACCACCACGTGTCCTGGTGGGCTCGAGCCGGCCGCCACGTATCTCTTCCGGCTCCAGGGCAGTGGCATCGACGGTCGTCTCTACCGCAGCGAGCTGCTCTCCTTCACGACACCCCTGCCATCCGGCGACACCCCGGTCGACCTCGCCCTCGGCGCGCGGATCGTCGAGGTGAGCTCGGAGTTCTCGGCAGCCTTCGCGGCCTCCAACGCATTCGACGGAGACCCCACCACCGAGTGGTCATCCCTGGGGGATGGCGACGAGGCCTACATCACGATCGATCTGGGCCGTCCGGTGGACATCGGTTCGGTCGTCTTCGGGACGCGTTCGATGAGCGACGGAAGTGCCATCACGCAGACGTTCACGGTCACGGCCGACGCGACGACCCATGGTCCTTTCCCCGCCTCGGAGGAGGTTCTGCTCGCGATCACCGCCCAGGTCCTGCGCTTCGACGTCGACCATTCGAGCGGCGGCAACACCGGGGCATCGGAGATCGATGGTCTTCGGTCCCGCACCCGAGGCTCCATGACGGCCATGTGACCGTGATGTGCCCCCCAGGCTGGTCATAGCCGTATGCGGTCGGCTCGACCCTCCCAGAGCACGTGTTCGGGGGTCTCCAACTGGAAGGTGGAGTGGTCGATGTCGAAGTCCCCCGATAGGCAATCGCTGAGATGGTCGAGCAGGCCACCGGGGTCGCCATCAGGGCCCAGCACGACGTGCGCGGAGACGATGTTCATGCCGCTGGTGATCGTCCAGGCGTGGAGGTCATGAACGTCCTCCACGCCAGGTGCCTCGAGGATGTGGCGACGCACCTCTTCGACATCCACGTCCTTGGGGGTGGCTTCCAGCAGGACATCGACCGCGTCGCGCAGGAGCCCCCAGGTGCGCGGCAGGATCGATCAGCCCGATGACCGCCGAGGCGATGGCGTCAGCCTGCGTGAATCCGGTGAGGGTGATGACGATCGCGGCCACCACGACCGCCACGGAGCCCAGCAGGTCGCCGAGGACCTCAAGGTAGGCGCCCCGCATGTTGAGGCTGCGGCCCTGTGGGCCACGCAGGAGCAGCATGGCGATGAGATTGGCCACACCGCCCACGACCGCCACCGCGAGCATGAGACCGCCGGCGACCTCGGGCGGCTCATTCCAGCGTTGCCATGCCTGCCACAGGATGAAGGCCGCGATCGCCAGCAGGATGACGGCGTTGATGGCGGCGGCCAGGATCTCGGCCCGGTACCAGCCGAAGGTGCGCGCATGGGAGGCTGGTCGTCCCGCCAGCCAGATGGCTCCGAGGGCGAGGGCGATTCCCGCCACGTCCGTGAACACATGGCCGGCGTCGGCCAGGAGTGCCAGGCTGTCGGCCGCCAATCCGCCGACCAACTCCACGAGCAGGACGACCACGCCGATACCGAAGACGAGGGCGAGCGAGCGGCGGTCCCGCTGAGCGGAGCTGTGGATTTGGTCGTCGCTCATCCGTGGCCCCTCGTGAGGCAGGCTCGCCTGCGCGACGCCGACCCTTCAGCGGCTCGGGTCCAGCGCGCGTTCATGGCTGCGGGGGCCCTGCGCCTGCACTCGTCTCGGATCGGGGCGGTGCAGGCCGGGCGCTCGCGCTCGAGGCGCGCTGGCATCTCCTCGGAATCCCAAGCGTCCATAGTAGTGCCTCGCGGGTGCGGTCACGATGCAACGACCGACCGCGGGCCGCTGAGGTGGTCTTGCCCGGCTCGTGGCCCTGCCATGAAAAGCGTTGCACATCGCCGAGGTGACGAGGTTCTGGCCGTTCTCGCGGCACCCCGGTCAAGGTCTTCTCACACAGCCTGTTTGACACCTTGTGTGCCACACGACGATGGAGCCGCCCGGAGAGAGCGGCTCCATCCATCTCTGCGTCAGACTACTGCGACCGGCCGGCGATCCCTGCTGCTACGTCCAGGCTCGGGCAGGCAAGCACCGCGGGATTGAAGTCCGCGAACATGCCCTCGGGGTTCTCCTGCCAGATCCAGGCATGGAGGATGTACAGCGGCAGCGAGGCGTGCTTGTGGAACGGCTGACCGTGGAGCTCGGGCAGTGCCACGACGTTGCCGGTCTCGTCCTCGACGAACTCCTGCGGAACCACATATTCCACCGCTACCAGACTGGTCTGGCCGTCTTCTGCCAGCTCATAGACCAGGGCCTCGGGATCCAGCGGGTCCGTGATGTCATCGACGTTCCTGACGTAGTGCACACCCATGCCTCCGCTGTCGCTGTCGAAACAGGTCGGGGTGTCGCCGCCATCAAGGGCGAAAGGCACGAACCCGGCATCGATGGCATCGGCGATTTCGCGGAACTGGCTTGTGGCGGCACGGACTTCCTCCAGGCCATTCCGCACACGATCGGTATCGGTTCCCGGCTGGGGCACCGGGAACCCGATGCCCGTGTCTACGTCGGCCGCGGCTGGCACTGCCGTCATCAGGACTGCCAAAGCGGTCATGGCTGCTGCTGAGGCTCGCTTCATCGCTCTCTCCTGTTCTGTCCATCGGGACTGCTGCGGGGTCGATGGCGACGAGGCGGGCTTCCGCAGCGCCGGTGACGGAACAGCGCCTCGACGCCGTGAGCGCCCACGGTCTGCGATAGATGCCCCTCCTGGTCCATCGACGGGGGAGGCATCGAACATACGCAGGCGGTCCCCGTCGGTCATCGGGGAGGGCCACCGATGTATCGACGTTCGACCACCGAGATTTGCGGGGGGCCTTGCTCGAGGACCGATCGAAACGGCGTCGTGGTCTAGCTGGCAGCCCCCAGGAGCCCCTCGGTGCGCGCCCGGGACACGGCTTCCTCCCGAGTGGAGACATCCAGCTTGTCGAGCACCGCGGAGACATGGCTCTCGACCGTGCGAAGCGAGACGAAGAGCCGGTCGGCGATCTCGGTGTTGGAGAGACCCTCATCCAGGAGTCGCAGGACCTCTGCCTGTCGTGCGGTCAGCCCGGCGATGTGTCGCCTCGTCTCGCGACCCTTGCCGCGCGGAACGGCTACGCCCTGCTCCCGCAACCTCTTCCTGAACCTGGCCGCCACCGCGGACGCGCCGAGCGTCTCGAATGCCTCGAGCGCCTCTAGCTGATCGGCCAGACTACCGTGCATGAGCGCCAGCGCACGCTCGTAGGGGAGCCCCCGTGCTTCCCAGATGGCCGCTGCTTCGTCGGTCCGGCCCTCGATCGTCAGCCGATATGGTTCAGCGATGCCCTCAGGGGGCACTGACAACTCCCCGAGTTCCCAGAGCCAGAAGGCGATCGACCCAGGCGACCACTCGAAACCCTGGTCAAGGCCGGCGTTCATCACGCCCGTGAGCTCAGCGACGGTGATACCGCCACTCCCCAAGATCCAGGCGTGTTCGGCGCTCGCCGAGGCCGCTGGGGCCAGCCGCTGGAATTCATGGGTGGCAGAGGCCATCTGCCAGGCCTGTGCCAACACCGTCGGGGCGGACGTTCGGCCTCTTCTTGCCTCGATCACCCCGAGGATGGGGAGGACGACCATCTGGGCCATTGCGCCAGCCTCGGATAGATCTCGCGCCAGGTCGGTGGCGTCGTCCCACCTGCCTTCGAAGTCCAGGACCCTCGCATGTATCGCCTTGGCGTAGGCCTCGATACCCAAGAGTGCGTGTCGTGCGGCTGAAGCGATGGCGCGCTGCGCGTAGTCGGACGCGACTGGGAAATCCCGGAACTCCGCGGCTGCCCAGGCGTGATTGACCGACGCGCGACACTCCTCGAACCATTCCCCGGCAGCCTCCGCGCGCGCTCTAGCCTCGTCGAGACTGGCTCGTCCCTCAGGGTAGCTGGTGACATTGGCCATGGTCCCACGGTGGCAAAGGATCCGGATGAGGTACCTTTTCGTCGAGGTTCGTTCCACCGGCATCGATCGTCCGCTGGACCAGCTCGGTTACCGCAGAGACCTTGCCGGCCATCATCTGCAGATACACGTTGGCCTCGAGGGCTCGGGCCAGGTCCGAGCCATCAGGGTCTGCGCCGAGCACATCAAGGGCTTCACGGGCGAGTTCCACTGCCTGGTCGCGTTGCCCGTGGTTCTCGTAGTACTGCGCCGCCTTGGTGAGGGCGCGCGACTCCGAGCTGCGGTCTCCCAGCGCTCGGTAGTCGATCTCGGGCCAGCGCATTGAGGCGGATGGCCTCGGCAGCGTCGTCCACGAGGTCCTCCTCGCGTGCCCAGTCGTCGAGCAACGGCCCCAGGGCCTCCGGGCCGAAGCGGTCGAGGTACGGTCCTACCTCTCTGAAGTCCTCGACTGCCTGGATGTGACTACCAGTGGCCGCAGCATAGCGAGCGGACCGTGGCGCGAGCTCGAGGAGACGGTCGATGTCATCGACCTCGACGGCGCAGTGGATGAGCAGGCTCGAGTGGGTCTCGTCTGAGAGTTGATCGAGCACCGCACGGTGCCGGGCCACCTGCTCGCCGGCGGTCATCGCCGACTCGATCGTCTGGCGGATGAGCTCGTGGCGGAACGCCACCATCCCGGCACGTGACTCCAGCAGCCCACGCTGCTCGCACTCGCGCAAGCGGCTCTCATCCACCCCGGCCAGCGACAACGCGTCGCGCTGCGGTATGGCCTCCGGGATGACGGCGAGGGCATCGAGCGTCTGTCGCGCCCCGACCGAGAGCTTGTGCACCCTCGCCATCACCGATTCCTCCAGTGAGGAAGCGACACCGTCGCTTGGCCCAGAGGCCATCTCGGTCACCAGGAAGGGATTGCCACGCGTGGCAGCCAGGACCGCGGCCGGATCCAGGCCCGAGTCAGCCACCATCGACGTCACCGCGTCCATCGAGAGACCGTGGAGCTGGATGCGGACGACATCCCCGGCCGGGATGTCACCGATCACCCCGCGCAGTGGGTGATCGTCGTCGACGTCACCGTCGCGGTACGTGAGGAGCAGGATGCCGTTGGTCCGGGCGATCGTCCGGCCGATGTATCGGATGGCGTCGAGCGTGGCCTCGTCGGCCCAGTGTGTGTCCTCGATGACCAGGATGGTTGGACGCGTGGGATGTGACAGGAGGCTCAGCACGGCCTCGAGCAAATGTGGGCGATCACCGATCTCGAGTGGTCCTCTCAGCCGCGCTTCCGCGCGAGCGATGTCCCAGAACGGCCCCAGCGGCTGCGGGATGAACAGGTCGTCACAGGCACCGATGAGAACGTGCGCCTCGCGGGATCGAAGCTCGGCGAAGCGGGCGACGAGGGCACTCTTGCCGATGCCGGCCTCGCCGCGGATGAGCACGACCTTGCCGCCGCTCGGATCGAGGCCGGCGACGAGCCCTTCCAGGACATCCAGTTCTGCGTCCCGTTCCAGAAGCACGGGCTCCACCATAGCGGCTCGCGAGGCTACTGCGAAAGCTGCTTGCCGATGCCGGCCGGCACGTCGCCGAGCATGCCCTTTCACCTCCGTGGGTCAGCGGGACGGCCCTCCCATGCTCAGCTCGCCGCTCGCCGCCATGTGGGTAGCCCGGGTCAACGCGTCTGATCTCAACCAGCACGTCGGGCGTCATCGACCACGGCGCGCCCCGCACTCCAGCGACCATGAGCATCCATCACGACTGCGAGGGTGGCACGCATCGTGTCCGCCCACCCATGCTGGCTGCCTGCGGGTTGCCTCGTACTCGACCCGTGACCCGCGACGCGCGCGGCGCGAACGCCCGACCACAGACCAGCGACCTCCGCCCTAGGACTCGCTACCGCAGTTGTCGGGCGTGTTGTCGTAGACGTTGGCGTCCGTTCCGTCGCAGACGACACCGTCGAGGATGCCGGCGTGGTTCCAGACCCCACCACCACCTCTATATGTCGCGGTGTTGCCTTGGATGGAGCTGGAGTCGTGCATGACGAGGGTGGCGGACCCGAGGTTGACCAGACCGCCACCGGTGCCCGCGGTGTTGCCGCGGATGGAACTGGAGCCATCGAGCACGAGGGTGCCCGCGTTCTCGCCCTTAGCGCTTGGGAAGTGGAGCCGACACTCGGATTTGAACCGAGGACCTGCTGTTTACGAACAAGCTCTGCCTCGTTGAGGTCCCGATCGTCCCGAGTGGCGACTTGTCGCCCTTCCTGAGCGTGGAGTTTCATCCTGGAACCCGTTCCTCCTGTGAAGTTTCTCGTTCACTTCACAGACCTTGTGAAGTGCTCTACCACTGAGCTATGTCGGCCTCGGGCGTCATTCTAGCGGGTCAGGATGACGGGTCGAGGAGTACGCGTCTGCCCCGGAACCGAACGGCCACAACGACACGATCGTAGGTGGCTCGTGCGCGAGCATCCAGCGTCGCCAGCGCTCTCCCCTGAGCACGGCATCCCGGCGCTCACATGGCAGCACCGGAGGCGTACGCTGGTGGCGAACGCTCGGAGGCGCAGGAGGGCCAGGATGGGACTGTATGTCGGGGTCATCGGCGGCGGGGTCGCCGGGACCGTCCATGTCGAGGAGATGCTGTCCCACCATGATGTCGACCGCGTCTCGGTCGCCGACAGCGACCCTCACCAGCTCGAGCGCATCAGCCGCGACTACGACATCGCGCGCGCCGTGGCCGACTACCGCGCCCTGCTCGATGACCCCGGCATCGATGTCATCGACATCTGCCTCCCGCACGACCTCCACCACCCGGTCGTGCTCGAAGCCCTGGCGGCCGGCAAGCACGTCATCCTCGATAAGCCCATCGCCAACACGCTCGCCGAAGCCGATGAGATGATCGCCGCCGCGGAGGATGCCGGCCGGCGCTTCTACGTCGCCCTCAATCAGCGCTTCCTGCCCTGCCACCAGCGCACCAGCGATCTGCTGGACGACGGCTTCATCGACCGCATCTCGCTGGCGACCCTGACCGTCGCGGGCGACGAGCGCCCACGCATGGGCCTGCCGGGTCACTGGAAGGGCACCTGGGATCGCGCCGGCGGAGGTGCTCTCGCCGACAGCGGCACGCACCTCGTCGATCTCGCGCTCCACTGGTTCGGCGTGCCGACAGCGCTCCAGTGTCACCTCGCTCGTCTCGTCATCGAGTCGCCGGACAAGGCCGACGACACCGCAGCGCTCATCCTCGAGTACCCGCACCTCCTGGTCTCGCTGCTGGTCGGGTACGCGTCGGGCGGTCAGCCCTGGAGCGAGACGCGCTCCATCTGGGGTGAGACGGGCGCCATCCACGTGCGCCTCGAAGACAGCGACCCGATGGCGGTCTGGGACGATCACGAACTGGTCCCCCAGCACGTGGAACACGACCCCGAGTGGTGGCCCTGGTCAGTAAGGCGAGGCTTGGCCCATGCGCTCGATGCCATCGCACACGACCGGCCCTTCCTGGTCACGCCACACGACGCCCGCTTGGCACTGCGCATCATCCGTGCCGCGTATGTATCGGCCGAGCGGGGTCAACGGATCGTCCTGGCCGACCACGCGTGAGCCCGCGAAACGGGCGCTTACATGGGTTCCTCGCGGCACTCGACTTCGTCGATCGACCTGCCGCGGAGGTGGCCGATTCGCTCGCCGGCCTGGGCTATGCTGCGGTCTCCTGGCCGTTCGCCCGCATCGACCCCGACCATCGGACCGATGCCGATCGCCGCGCGCTGCTGGCCGACACGCAGGCTGCCGGGTTGGCGGTGAGTGAATGGATCGTGCAGCTCGACTTCGTGCATCCCGACGACGCTGTGCGCGACCAGCGCATCGACCTCGCCATCGCCGCGATCCGAGCCGTGGCCGAGCTGGACATGAGCGGGCAGTCGATCGTCGCGCCGGTCAATCTCTTCACCGGCCCGGCCCCGTGGGACCCATCTGGCACCTGGGCTCGGCAGGGACCTCCGCGAGGGAGCGGCGTGGGGCATGGTGCGTGCACGCCTTCGACCGACTCGTGCCGGTGGCGCAGGACGCCGGCGTGCAGTTGGCCGTCGAAGGCGTCTTCGGCCACCTCGTCCACGACTACTACACCACGCTGGAGCTGCTGCGCCACTACGACTCACCGGCGCTCGGTATCAATCTCGACCCATCGCACGGCGTGCTCGTCGGCAATGACATCCCCTGGGTCATCCGCCAACTCGGCTCCCGCATCCGCCACGTCCACCTCAAGGACGCGGTCGGCCGACCGGGCATGTTCGGCGACACGTTCGTCTTCCCGCTGCTGGGGGAGGGGGTCGTACCCTGGGCGGACTTCTTCGCAGCGCTCGACGACATCGGCTACGAGGGCTACCTGACCGTGGAGTTCGAATCGTGGGACTACTACCGCCAGGTGCTCGGCTCGGACCCGGTCGAGGCCGCTCGCCTTTCACTCCAGATCCTCGCTCGACTCGACGGCTCCGAGGGCGACTGAACCATCTGTCCATCGAGGTGACCTTCGGCACCTTGATGCCGAAGGTGGTGGGCGTAACGTCAGACTGCTGGGTCCTGCGCGATGGCAGCCCTATCCCGGGTCAACGCGGGACCCATCGGGAGACATTGGCCATGCGCGCCGTCGTCACCTGGGCCGTCGTGATCGTCATCGCCGCGGTCCTGCTCATCCCTCCAGTCGGCGTGGCCGCAGCTCCGTCTGCCACGCTCGTCGCTGACATCCATCCTTGGTCGGGATCCGGGCCGGAGTCGCTCACCGTCGTCGGCAAGACGGTGTTCTTCAGCGCCACCGATGGCACCAACGGCCGAGAGCTGTGGGCCACTGACGGCACTCCCGTTGGCACCCGCCTGGTCCGCGACATCCGCCCCGGCTCTGGTGGCTCTGCGCCGCGCTCCCTGACGCGTGTCGGGATCGGCTGTACTTCAGTGCCGACGATGGCAGCCACGGCCGCGAACTGTGGATCAGCGACGGCACGCGCAAGGGCACCCGCCTGGTGCGGGACCTGGCGCCGGGCAGCAAGGGCTCCGGCGATCTCCAGATCGCCGCGCTCGGCAGCCGGGCCTACTTCAGTCGCCGCTACGAGGACCTGTGGCGCACGGACGGAACGGGCAAGTCCACGCAGCTGGTGCGTGCCATCCCGGACATCGACCTGGTCGGGTCGGCCGTCATGCGATCACGCTTGTATTTCAACGCTGGTGGCGCACTCTGGGTGACCGATGCCACGAGCACCGGCACCAAGCGCATCTCTCCCCGGTGGCTGAACAGCAGCGGTTTGACGCCGTTCCGCGGGCGCATCTTCTTCGTCGGCGGCGCGCACCATGGGCCGGACTGGTGCGGTGGTGGCGACGGCTGCCTGGAGCCGCCTCGTCTGTGGTGGTCCGACGGCAGCCGAGCCGGCACCAGGCCCGTGAGCGGCATCTTCGCCACCGGGGAGTTCGCCGTGCTTGGTGACGACATCTATTTCAACGGCTGGACCGACAGCATCCGGCTCCGGCTCTTCGGGAGCGGCGGCACCAAGTCGGGCACCGGCGCGGTCGTGCCTCGCGTCCGTCCGTTGCCCGGCATGCAGAAGCACCTCGGCCGATTGTGGATGACACGTTCCTCGCGGTCACTGCCCTCTCGCGACGAGCTCTGGGTCAGTGACGCGACCGCTGCCGGAACGGAACTCGTCAAGGGCGGCACGGCCGACTGGTTCACCTCCGCGGTCACGCTGAGGTGCGTTGGGCTGGACGGCCGGCTCTGGTTCGCCGCCGGTCCGGGCGAGGACGATGGCACGGACTGGAGGCTGCTCGACCACGAGCTCTGGATGAGCGATGGGACCACCGCGGGAACGGTCGAGGCTGCGGACATCGATCCGTCGGGCTCGTCGTTCCCGCGGGAGCTGGTGAAGCTCGGCGGGGTACTCCTCTTCAGCGCCAGCGATGGCGAGCACGGTCGCGAGCTCTGGAGCCTTACGCCGTAGGCGGACGATTCTTCGGAAGTCCGCTTGGAACCGTCAGTCGGGAAGATCTTGCCGGGGTTCAGGATGCCGTCGGGATCGAGCGCCGACTTGATGGCGCGCATGGCGGCAAGACTGCGGGCCCCGACCTGTAGCTCGAGGAAGTCGCGCTTGGACAGACCCGTGCCGTGCTCACCGGCGATGCTACCGCCGAGTGCCAGGACCTCGGCATAGAGGTCGGCCCGGACGGCATCGGTGCGCTCTTCGACGCGGGGAGCATCGTGGCCGGTGACGTAGGTGGGGTGGAAGTTGCCGTCACCGGCATGGCCGAGTACGCCGATCTCCATGTCATGCCGCGCCGACACGCGGGCGATGGCCTCCATCAGGTCGGCGATACGGCTGCGCGGCACGCTGATGTCCTCGGAGCGTGCCAGGCCCACCTGCTCCATCGACCAGTGGGCACGACGGCGAGCCTGGCGCAGCGCGTCAGCCTCGGCGGTGTCGGCGGCGCGGGTCTGGGTGGTGGAGCCGGCTGACTGGCATGCCGACGAGGCGACGTCCAGCTCGGCCTCAGCCAGCGCGCCGCCGGCATCCGATTCGATCATCAGCATCGCCCCGGCGTCGGTGTCGAGGCCCAGCGCCAGCGCAGCCTCCACGGCGGCGATGACGTGGCGGTCGAGCAGTTCGAGCGTGGCCGGCACGAGCCCGGCACGGGTGATGCGGGAGACGGCGTCCCCGGCGTGCCGGACAGTGGGGAAGAAGGCCAGCAAGGTCGTCTTTGGCGACGGCATGGGACGCAGCCGAAGTGTGGCCTCGGTGATGATGCCCAGCGTGCCCTCGGAGCCCACG
This sequence comes from uncultured Chloroflexia bacterium, assembly GCA_963778955.1. GTDB lineage: Bacteria > Chloroflexota > Limnocylindria > Limnocylindrales > CSP1-4 > JAFMJV01. The sequence goes on along the minus strand of CAVZWI010000001.1, from coordinate 181,788 downwards.
AAGAGGCGCGTCAGGTCGTAGCCCATGACGTCCTTGACATTGCGGCCGCCGGTTCGGATGACGTCGCCGTCAGCGAGGACGACCTCTAGGCCCATCACCCAGTCGCGCGTGACGCCGTACTTGACGCAGCGAAAGCCGCCGGCGTTCTCGGCGATGTTGCCGCCGATGCAGCTGATCTCATGCGAGGCGGGGTCGGGCGGATAGAAGAGGCCCTGCGCTTCGACCGCCTTCTCCAGGTCGGCCGTGAGGACACCCGGCTGGGTGACCACGAGCAGGTTGTCGGCGTCGATCTCGACGATGCGGTCCATGGCTGTGGTGACCAATACGATGCAACCCTCGACCGCGTTGGCACCACCGGTGAGCCCGCTACCGCCACCCCGGGCCACGACCGCTACCCGGTGGTGCGCGCAATGCCGCACGATCGTGGCCACCTCGTCCGTGCTGGTGGGGAAGGCCACGGCGATCGGCGCTCCGTCGGGCACGAACTCGGTCTCGTCGCGGCGGAACGGCTCTACATCTGCAGGCTGGCTCAGCACGCGCATCCCTGGCAGCGCCTCGCGCAACTGCGCCAGGATGGGATGGTCGGTCAGCGTCACCGCCAGAGCATAGGCGCGGGGCTAGAAGGTTCGCAGGTCCGTGCGGCGGGTGGCGACGACGCTGGCGACCGGCAGCAGCCGCTCCTCGTAGCCGTGGCGATGCCGTGCGACCGACACGCTGGAGCGATCGATACGGAAGCCATCCAGGTGGCGCTCCAGCTCCTCGAGCGATACCAGGTACTTCTCCGCCATCCAGCCCTCGCGGCGCAACGAGGTGTCGAAGTCACTCAGCAGGATGGTGCCGCCCGATGCCACGGCTCTGGCGGCGGTCTCCAGCATGCGACTACGTCCCATGCCGCGCGCCGGCAGGGCGAAGGTGCAAAAGACGAGGTCGTAGCGAGACAGCGGCCCCCATTCGCCGATGTCGGCGACCTTGAACACGACGGTGCGATCGACCCCGGCCGCCGCCGCCATCTCGCGAGCCTCGGCGATGGCGCTCGACGAGATGTCCACGGCGTTCACGATCCAGCCCCGCTGCGCCAGCCAGATGCTGTTCTGGCCTTCACCACAACCGAGGTCGAGCGCCTTGCCCGGCGTCATCCCGGAGACGACCTTGATGAGGCCCTCGTCGACGGGCGTGCGCGCTTTCGCGGACACGCTGACCGAGGCCCATTCGGGCGGTGCGGCAGTCGGCGTCACCCAGTCCGAAGCGTGCGCGGGCACGTGCACATGCTCAGCGGCCATCAGGCGATAGATGCTCCTCGAAGATGTGGTCCGAAAGCGCGCACGGCACGCACCATCGGCCACCTCTGAAGCATACGCGACCGGACCAAGTCGACAGTTGACCGAACGCACCACCGAGTTGTTTCTGCTGCCTTCGACCGAGGGCTATCGAGCTGCTCTGCACGGTGCCGATGCGCCGCTGTCGAAGTGCCGAACCGCCCGAGGCGAGGACCGCCCGGCGCGCTATCGTTGGCGGCATGGAAGTGCTTCGCCTACACGGCGCCAAAGACGTTCGTATCCACCAGGAACCAGAGCCGCTCGTCGCCCCCGGCGAAGAGCTGGTCCGCATCACCGCCGTCGGCCTCTGTGGCTCCGACCTCCATTGGTACGAGGACGGCGGCATCGGCAAATCGGTCGTCGTCGAGCCGTTGGTGCTGGGCCACGAGATGGGCGGCGTGATCATGGGCGGCCCCCGCGAGGGTGAGCGCGTCATCGTGGAGCCGGCCAACCCCTGTGGCCATTGCGACGTCTGTCGCGCCGGCAACGCCAACCTCTGCCTGGACGTCAAGTTCTGCGGCCACGCGCCCATCCACGGGGGCCTGCGCTCGCTGATGAACTGGCCGCAGCGCCTGCTGCTGCCGGCGCCTGACACCATCAAGGGCGACGACATCGCACTGCTCGAGCCACTCGGTGTCGGGCTTCACGCCATCGACCTGGGTCACTTCAAGCCCGGCATGAGTGCCGGCGTCTTCGGGGCCGGCCCCATCGGCCTGCTCATCATCCGTGCCCTTAAGGCCATGGGTGCGGGCCGCATCATCGCCACCGACGCCAAGTCACATCGCGTGGAGGCGGCACTGGCATCCGGTGCCGACGAAGCCTATCTGACCACGGTCGAGGGCCAGCCGGAGGGTATCGACGCGGTGCCCAAGGTGGACGTGGGCTTCGAGGCCGCCGGCGAGGATGCCGCGCTCGTGTCGGCCCTCATCACCGCCAAGCTGGGCGGCCGCGTGGTCGTGGTCGGCATCCCACCCACCAACAGCCATTCGTTCCCTGCCAAGCTGGCGCGCGGCAAGGGCCTCACGCTGGCCTGGTCGCGGCGCATGAAGGCGACGCACATGCTGCGCGCCATCGAGATGGTGGACCACGGCACCGTGCCGCTCGACGGCATGATCACGGCCACCTACCCGCTGAGCGAGGCCGCCAAGGCCTTCGACGACCTGGTCGCGCGCAACGGCCTGAAGATCATCGTCAAGCCGACGGAGTAGCGACAAGAACGAGCAACCGCCCGACACCTCCTCGATGTCGGGCGGCCTCTCCCATGCTCGGCCGGCGGTGCCGGCGTATCAGTCTTCGCTGCGCTCCGTTCGGACTCCGCGATCGCTAAGGCCGGTCTCGTGGTGCGTCCCGAGCTCGACGGCCATAGGGCCGGGCGGCTGGGGTTCGACGCCGGAACGTTGGCGGACCCAGGGCGAGGTAGGCGCGGCCACGTTGGGCGGGACCGGCATGGGAGCCATCTGCGGCCCGGGGCCCGCATGGGCGATAGGGACCGGTTGGGCGACCGGGGCCGGCTGGAGCGGTCTGGGTGCTGGTCGAGCGACGGGGACGGGGACCGGCGGGCGGCTACCCTGGACCGGCACCGGCACGCGCGGCCGCGGTGCCACCACCATGCGTGCACAGATGCCGCACATGGGGTGCTCGCCCGCGCTGGGCAGACCCAGGCGCGAACGGCGTCGCGTTCGCGGACCCGACTGTGGGGGCCGGAAGCCGCAGATAGCGACGTTGTCATTGCCTTCGAGGTAGGCGTGTTGTGTGGTCCCGCGGTGATACCAGGGATCGTCCAGCTCATCGAAGCCGTTGCGGATGACGATGCCCCAGACGACTTCATCGGCCGGGAAGGTCTTGCCGGTAGGCGGCCTCACCGCATCCGAGATGGATGGGGTCGCGCTCGACGGCGCGGGCTCCTGGCCGGAGTCTCGGGAGAAGAAACTGAGTCGCATTCGGTTGCTGATACTAGCGAATGTCGCGATCATGCTTCGTTTCGCAGGCCTCGCTTGGGGCGCCGGCGCCGGGCGGGTGCCTGGCTTCGGCGGGTACCTGACGGACGTACCGGGGGTGGGAGAGATGGCAACGTTCATGCCCGTACTATCGACCCATCAGGGTCTGGAGGGTACCTCCATCAACCGCATCAGACCACCCCGTACCTTTGGCCTGTAGGCATCGCGGCACCAGTACCAGCGGCCACCGTTGGTCCTCAGGCAGTCACCGCTGCGATGGCACGGCAGACCGGCTCCAGGTTGGCCTCGGTGATGCCGGCCACGTTGACCCGGCCCTTGCCCACCACGTAGACAGCGAACTCGTCGCGTAGCCTGGCCACCCGCTCCTCCCCCAGCGGCAGCAGTGAGAACATGCCCCGCTGGCGCAGCAGCGCCTCATGGTCGCCCGGCGCAGCGGCCGCCCCGAGCCCCGCCACGAACCTGGCCCGATTGCCGTTGATGCGGTCGCGCATCATGCCGACCTCGTCGATCCAGCGGGCGCGCAACTCCTCATCGGCCAGCACCGTGGCCACGATCTCTCCACCGTGGGCGGGTGGGTTGGAGTAGTTGGCTCGCACCGCGGACTTGGCGTGCGAGAGCAAGGTGGCGGTCTCGGCCGCATCTGCCCCGACGATGCTCAAGGCACCCACACGCTCGTCGTAGAGCGCAAAGTTCTTGCTGAAGCTGCTCGCCACCAGCATCGTGCGCTCGCGTGCCAGCAGCGTCATCAGGCCGCGCGCATCCTCGGCCAGGCCATCGGCGAAGCCCTGGTAGGCGAAGTCCAGCAGCGGCAAGGCGCCGGCCTCAGCGAGCGTATCGGCGATGCGCGCCCACTGCGCAGGCTGCGGATCGATGCCGGTGGGATTGTGGCAGCAGCCGTGCAGCACCACCACGTCTCCGGCGGGGACGGCGTGCAGCACGCTGAGCATGGTCTCGACGTCCAACTCGCCGTCCGCGCCGAGATACGGGTAGCTGCGGATGGGCAGGCCGGCGGCCTCGAAGACCTGCGGATGGTTGGGCCAGGTCGGCGTGGAGAGCCACACCGCGGCGCCGGGTGCGATGGCGGCCACCAGGTCGCCCGCCACGCGCAGGGCGCCGGTGCCACCGGGCGTGTGGATGGTCTCGACTCGGCCGCCCATCACGGCCGCATGGTCGGCGCCAAAGACCAGGTCACGCACCGGCCCGATGTAGGCAGGATCGCCACCGATGGGCTTGTAGACCTTGGTCGTCTGAGCTGCCAGGATGCGTGCCTCGGCCTCGCGAACGGTGTCGAGCACCGGGGTCGTGCCAGTCTCATCGACATACACGCCCGAGGCAAGCGAAACCTTGTCGGGTCGGTCGTCAGCGCGGAAGCGCTCCATCAGTCCCAGGATGGCGTCCGGTGCGCGGGGCTCGAGATCAGCGAACATCGTCATGGCCTGATGGTAGCCCGGCTATCCTGAATGGCGTGCAACCAGTCGGAACGAGCGAGGCGACCGCGAGCGATCGAGCGTGAGCGCAGCGCTCCTCGCTTTCCTCGTGTCCGTCGCTGCGGGTGGCTTCGGCTCCCTGGTCGGGATCGGCGGGGGCCTCGTCATCGTGCCTGTCCTCAGCGTGGGTCTTGGCTATGACCTCAAGACGGCCATCGCTGCCAGCCTCATCGGTGTCATCGCCACGTCCCTGTCTGCCAGCCCCCGGTACATCCACAGCGGCATCGCCGATCGCCGCCTGGGGTTGTTGTTGCTGGTGGCCGCAGCGCTTGGTGGCCTGGCCGGCGGCTTGACCGCGGGACGGCTGGATGGTCGCACCCTGTCGCTGCTGTTCGCGCTGCTCCTGTCGGGCGTGGCCTTGCGCATGCTGTGGCAGGTCCGCCACCCGGTCGTCCACCCTCCCGTCGATGGCGACGCCGATCGTTCGGGCTTCGCCTCATCGTACGTCGAGCCCACCAGCGGCGAGGAGATCGAATACCAGGCGCGGCGAATCGTGCCCGGGACCGTGGTCTCCTTCGTGTCCGGCAACATCAGTGGCTTGCTGGGCGTTGGCGGTGGTGTCATCAACGTACCCACCCTGAACGTGCTCATGCACGTGCCCATCCGCGTCGCGACCACCACCAGCACCTACATGTTGGCAGCCACGGCGGCCGCCAGCGCCACGGTCTACACCGTCTCAGGCCGGGTGGATCCGCTGCTGGCGGCACCGGTAGCGCTGGGCGTCATCGTCGGTGCCCGCCTGGGTGCCCGCCTGTCGATGCAGCTGTCGCAGAACGTGTTGCGGATGGCCTTCGTGGTCGTGGCTGCGGTGTTCGCCGTGAGCATGTTCGCGGAGTTCCTGGGCACATGACCGGACATCCGACCGGACATCCGGCAGGACACGCGCCGCGTCGCTACACCAGTGCTGCTCTGAGCGGCGGAGCGCTTCTGGCCGCAGCCTGTTTCGTGGTGGCCGTGGCGTTCGAGATCGCCGGCTCGGAGCCGGGACGCGGCAGCATGACCGACATCACCGCGGTCTTCGATGGGCTGCTGGCGTTCACGCCGTGGGCGTGGGCGACGCTGGGCGTCTACGTGGTGGTGGTGACACCGCTCCTCGGGCTGGTCGTGACGGCGTGGGAGTATTCGAGCGTGGGTGACCGCCGCTCGGTCGGACTTGCCATCGCCGTGATCGCGGTGCTGGTGGTCAGCGCCGTCGTCGCCATCCTGCGGTAGATATCACCACGGTAGACATCCCAGCGGAGGATCCGTCACGTCCGCGGGCGCGGCTCCAGGACGATCACCGGGATCTCACGTTCGAGCGTCGCGGCGTCTTGCTCCAGCCCGCCGCCCTGGTCGAGCCACCTCGCCCAGAAGCGTTCCCGCTCCCCGCCGACCGCCTCTCGCGCCCGCACGTCGCGCTGGCCATCGGGCAGGTCGACGATGGCGTCGGGCGTGGTCTGCAGGTTGAGCCACCAGGCGGGTGGTCGCTCGTCCATGCCGTTGGTGGCGAGCAGCAGCAGGTCCTCGCCATCCTCGAGATAGCCCAGGATGGCGCTGCGGACCTGGCCACTCTGCCGGCCCAGCGTCTGGAGTCGGAGCATGCCCCAGCGATCGGGTCTGGCTCGCCGCAGGCCGACGTGCCCGCGCGTCAGGCGCAGCACCGCCCGGTGGCCGATCCAGAAGGCACGCATGGACCAACGCGGAGGTGTGCGCGGTCCGGCTGGCATCTCAGTCACGAAGAGCCCTCCGCCTCAGACTGTCACTCGGACAAGAGACAGTGCGGATCAGCGTGACGACTCGCGGGCCATCGAGGCAGCGTCTGACATCGGCAGCGCTTCGCAAGCCATGTCGCTGACTTCGCGTGTTCTTCGTCGATCGTCGGTGTTGCGTCCGTTCGTGGCGGAATGTGACCGCCAGGATCCGATGGTCGCTGGGCTCGCAGCCCGAACTATGCCCTACCACGCTCAGAAATCTCCCCACACTCGTGGATCGCGAACCGGCCAGTGGGGCCGGCCGGACGACGATCCTCGCCTTACGGTGCCCCAGCCGACAAATGGCGAAGAACTGCACCGGATCGGGCCGACCCTCAGGTGCCCCAGCCGATGCCTCACGAGGCACCGCACCGGACCGGGCCGACACACGGGCCCCCAGCGTGCAACCGCCGCGACCTACGGCGCGTGCCGGTCGACGAAACGGCAGCGGGGTGCGATAGGGCAGGCATCGCAAGCGGGCAGCCGCGCATGACAGGTCCGGCGACCGTGCGTGATGAGCCCGACGTGCAGCGGATAGCACTGCTCCGGCTCCAGTAGCGCCAGGTAGCGATCGTGGGCATCTTCGGCCGACACCTTGGCCGGTATCAAGCCGATGCGCTTGGACACGCGGTCCACGTGGCGGTCGACCGGCATGAGCGGCATGCCGAACGACATCATCAGCACCACGGAGGCGGTCTTGACACCGATGCCGTCGATGCCCGTGAGCCAGTCGCGCGCCGCGGCCGGCTCCATCTCGCCGAGGAACTCCAACGAGTGGTCGCCGCGAGCCTCGCGCACCCGCGCCAGCGAGGCCTGGATGCGCGGCGCCTTCTGATTGGCCAGGCCCGCCGGGCGGATGACATCGGTGAGCTCCTCGATGGGCGCCGACTCCACACGCATCCAGTCAGGCGGTGGCAGCCGGGACCAGCCGCTGCCGCCCCAGCCGGGCCGATAGTCCAGGGTGCTTCCCGCTTCGACGAAGGCCGCGTCCGAAGGATAGGTTCGGCGCAGCGCATCGAAGGCCTTCTCGGCATTGATGTCAGCCGAGTTCTGGGTCAGGATGGTGAGCACCAGCTCCGAGGTCGGATCCAGCACGCGCTTCCATTCCGGCACGCCGTAGAGCGATTGCACGCCCTGGAGCACGTATTCCACGAGTTGCGGGCGGGTCTGCCTCAGCCGCTTGGCCCAGGGCTTGATGGCGTCGACCTTGCGCCGCTTTGCCGGTTTGCGCCGCTTTGCCGGCTTGCGCCGCTCGGCGGGCTTGCGCCGTTCGGTCGGCTTGCGACCCGTACCCGCGCTCATCGCGCCAGCTCTCCCGCCAGATCGACCAACGCCGCCACCCGCTGAGCAGCCCGCTCGATCGGTGCCGTGCCGGCCGACCTGACCTCGGCCAGGCTCATCGGTCGTTCCGTGATGGGCATGGTGACCACACCCCTGGCGTGCATGAACTCGGCGCCGTCGGGCATGACACCGCCGCCGAAGCAGACCGCCCGGACACCGGCGGCACGCGCCCGCTCGGCCACGCCCATGGCGGTCTTGCCGTAGGCGGTCTGTCCATCGACCATGCCTTCGCCGGTCAACACCAGGTCGGCTGACGCGACGGCCTCGTCGAAACCGGTCAGCTCCATGACCACGTCGACCCCGGGGCGCACCTCGAAGGCGGCGAAACGATCGGCGATGGCTAGCAGGCCGAAGGTGGTGCCACCGGCCGCACCGGTCCCGGATTCGTAGCGCAACGGCCGGCCCACGCTGCCCTCGAGCAGGTCCGCGTAGCGGCGCAGGTTGCGGTCCAGCTCCGCGACCTGCTCGGGCGTGGCGCCCTTCTGTGGGCCGTAGGTGGCGGCCGCGCCACGCTCGCCCAGCAGGGGGTTGGTGACATCGGACGCCACCGTCAAATGCACTTCGCCGAGCACCTCCGACAGCTCCGTGAGATCGACGCTGGCCAGCTTGCCCAGGGCACCGCCGCCCGGACCGAGGTCGCCACCGCCGGCATCGCGGAAGCGGGCACCCAGCGCTTCGAGCAGCCCGGCACCGCCATCGGTGGTGGCCGACCCGCCCAGGCCGATGACGATGTCACGGCAGCCCAGGCCGATGGCGGCAGCCAGGATCTGGCCGGTGCCGAAGGTCGTCGCCGCCATGGCGTCGCGCTCCTCATCGGGCACACAGGAGAGCCCCGATGCCGAAGCCATCTCCACCACGGCACGATCGCCGTCGCGCAGGAAGGAGGCCGTCAGCGTGCGCATCAGCGGGTCCTTGGCCGCGACCCGATGGCGGTCCCAGCCGCCGCTGGCCTCGACCGCATCGAGCGTGCCCTCGCCGCCGTCGGCCATCGGCGTCAGAAAGACCTCGTCATCCGGCCGCACCTCCGACCAACCCGAGGCGAGGGCGTCGGCCACGACCACCGACGAGAACGTGCCCTTGAAGGAGTCGGGCGCCACCAGGACGCGCAACGAGCGCTCAGCCACCTGGGTCTTCGGGCAGACCGCGCTTGCGTCGGTACTCGGGGATCTGGTTCATCGGCGGCCGTTCGATGTCGGCCAGGTCGAGCACGTCCAGCGACAGCTGGTGCCCGGCCGAGCGGGGCAGCTTCATCGACGTCCCCAGCTCACCCATGAGCCGGGTCTTGCCGCGTGTCTCGAGCCGCTTCATCACCGCCTGCATGATGACGAAGGCCATCCTGGAGAGGCCCTCCAGGTCCTGGTTGCGGTGGTGGCGGATCTCCAGGTCGACCTGCCCCAGGCCGTCGATGCCGATCTTGTCGGCCAGGTCGATGAGGTGCCCGATCTCGACCGCGTAGCCAGCAAAGAAGGGGATGTCCTCGAGGATCTCGCGTCGGCCGGCGTACTCGCCCGAGAGGGGCTGGATGTAGCCCGACAGCTCGGGGAAGAAGAGGTTGATCAGTGGTCGCGCGACGAGCTCGGTGACCCGGCCGCCGCCGCCCTCGGTAAGCACACCAGCCTCCACGATGGGCCGCTGGTAGTAGGCCTTGACATAGCCCAGCCGAGGCTCGGTCAGCAGCGGGCCCAACGTGCCGTAGAGGAAGCGTGGGTCCCAATCACGCACGTCGGTGTCACACCAGGCCACCAGGTCACCGCTGGTCTCGTAGAGGCTCTTCCAGAGCGCCTCGCCCTTGCCCTCGTGCGCGCCATACCTGGGCAGCACCTGTTGGTGGACGACGACGCGGGCGCCTTCCTCCTCGGCGATGCGGCGGGTGTCATCGCTCGAATCGGAGTCGATGACGAGCAGCTCATCGACGAGCGGCACCACCTTCATCAGCTCGCGGCGGGCCGCGCGCACGATAGGCCCGATGGTCTCGGCTTCGTTGAGCGTGGGCAGCACGGCCGAGATGGTCAGGCCCCGCTTCTCCTTGAGCTCCACCAGCCGTTTGAGGTCGGAGAACTCGCGGTACTCGCGTGACGACTCGCCGAACCAGCGATCGACCCTGGCCGGCAGCGAGCGCACCGCCGATGCGGCCTGCTCGGCCGCCTCCAGCGATTCGTTCTCGAGGGCGCGCTCGACGAAGGTGGCGCGCGTGGGCACGTCGCGGGTCTTGACCACGATGACGGTGGGCTCGGCCTCCTGTGCCACGTGCTCGACGAGCTGGCCGAAGAGCGGCGCGCCGGGGCTGTCGAGCGCGGATGCGGTGGCACCCATGATCACCAGCTGTGCGCTGTTGGCCTCAGCCAGGATGGCCTGGGTGACATCCTCGCCCTCGACCACGCGTGCCACCGCCGCATCGCCGTGGTGGCGCTGGACGAAGAGCCCCAGGTTGCGCTGGTAGCGCTCGCGGAGCGCGGGGTCCAGGCCCGGGGCGATGACGGTGGGCACGTCCAATTCGGCCCCGAAGGCTTCGCTCAGCGCGGACGCATAACGCAGTGCCAGCTCCGCATGTGGGCCACCGCGGATGGGGACCACGATGCGCTGCACGTCGCCCACGCCGCGCTGTTTCACCACCGCGATGTCACAGGGACGTTCGCGGATGACCTCGTCGATGGTGGGGCTGAAGACCGGATGGAACTCCTCCTGGTCGGCGACCCGCTCGGCGACGCTGTGGTGGCGACGGTCCGGTCCGCCCCAGCCGAAGAGGATGAGATCGGCCTCTTCCTCGGCCGCCACCTCGACCACGCCTTCGTCGGCACGGCGGCCGATGCGAACGACCGTGCGCAGCTCGATGCCTTCGGGCGTGAACTCCAGCACCCGCTGCAACAACCGGCGAGCCTGGCGCGCACGCGTGGCGCCCTGCGAGAGCGGCACGCCCTCAGGCACCTCGACCACCGAGAGCGCCGTGATGGCACCGCCCTCCTGCAGCAGTGCGGCGCCGATGCGCACCAGGTCCGACGCGGTGCGCGGGTTGGCCAGCGGGATGACGATGGACTTGGGGAGCCCGGAGTCGGTGGTCATGCCTTCTTCCCCTTGCTGGCCGACCTGGGCGACTTGGCTGGCCGTTTGGCCTTGCGCGGGCTCAGGCCCTCACCGGCCCGCCAGCGCTCCACGAAGCCCGGTTTGGCCTGCTCGTACGCTCGCGCCTGACGCTCGACCAGCAATTCGGCCTGCTGCGTGGTCATGTCGCGGGCCTCGATGACGAGACTGGCGACACGCGCGAAGTAGATGGGTACCAGCGCCGCGATCATGTGATCCATGTCCATGCTGTCGCCACGCGCCGCCAGCGCAAGGTCGTAGATGATGCGGGCCCAGAGGTCGTCGCTGAAGTGGAACTCGGCATCGTCCGCGGAGGTGGGCGTGTCGGCACGGGTGATCTCATCCAGCACCTCCGCGGCCTCGGTGGCCAGCAGGTCCAAGGCCTCCATGCGCGACGGTGACACCAGCGTCTGCCACGCCTCGCCGACCGTCACACGTCCCCTGGCGAAGGCGCCCAGCAGGCGGGTCACATCGACCTCCAGCGGTGGCGGATCGGCGTAGCGCTCGAAGCCGTAGGTCGGCACGGCGTGGGAGCCGCGCACCTCGAGCCAGCTCTGGGCATGCTGCACGGTCAGGCGCAGCATGGTCGAGACGACCTGGCTGAACATCGGGCCCAGGTCGGCGCCGGGGTCCTTGGGATCGTGGATCTTGGCGCCCAGGCGTGTCTGGCTGACCGCGAAGCCGCCGGTGATGGCCTTGGTCGTCATCCAGATGTCGACGCCGAATTTGGAGATGTCCGGCGTCCAGTCGGCCTGGTCAAGGTAGTGCGTGACGAGGTCGCCGCTGACGCCGAAGTCGCCGCCGATGGGCTGGCGGATGCGGAGTCCGTACAAGGCGCGCGTGAAGGGATAGGTGACGGTGTTGGTGATGGTGCCGTCGTACTTGTAGCGCTGGTAGAGCGGCGTCACGTAGTCGAAGCCACCCTTCAGGATGGGCCCCGCCAGCAGCTCGATCCATTCGGGCACGATGGAGCGCAGGTCGGAGTCGACCACCACCAGCGCTTCCACCTTGAGTGCCTCGGCGATCTGGAAGATGGTACGCAAGGCCGCACCCTTGCCGCCCACACCGTCGACCTCCGGGTAGGTCAAAGAGAGTCGCTGCAGCCGGTTGCGTGGTCGTACCAGCAGGATCCGCTCCACGTAGTCGGGCGGCTGGGTCTCGACCACGACCCGTCCGGTGCCGTCGGGCGAACCGGCGTCGGCATTGACCAGGACGGGCTTGCTGTCGGGGAAGTACTGCACCAGGCCGGCCTGCGCGGCGCGCGTGACATGGCCGATGGTCGCGGCATTCTTGAAGCTGGGGATGCCGACCATGATGTCGGCGGGGCCAAGTCGCTCGACCTCTGCGGCCAGCGCTTCGGGGAGGGCTCGATTCAGGCATGCGGTGAGACTAGCCCAATAGGGAAGAGCCGGTTCCCCAGTCGGGCCGGCGACGGCCGATGCTGCCCGCCCTCACTCAGCGGCGCTGGCTGATCCGGTCCACGATGCGCCACTCGGTGGTGTCGTCGTTGGGGTGGTAGCGGCTGTTGGCGGCCTTGAGGATGCCGCCGCGAAAGCCCATCGCCTTCCAGGTGGCGACCCAGCTCTCGATGGGTGGTCGAACGTGGCTCGAGAGACGCACCAGCGGACCCGGCGTGATGATGCTCTCCAGCAGCCGCTTGCGCTCCAGCAGCGGCACGTCCAGCAGGTCGGCGCCGTCCAGCCTCATCAGATCCACGGCCACGAAGCCATCGATCATCTCCGCGTCCGCCCCGAGCTGGTCGATGACGTTGCGCGCCGTCACGTCGAAGTCGATGCCGCTGCGCACGAACATCTGGGTCGGACGGCCGTGGACCTCGGGGATGGCCGCGGCGCCGACCCCATCGAGCATCACCTGCCGGCTGATGACGCCATCCACGACGGCATCGAGGGCCATGAAGGCATCGCCCAGGGCTGCTGCCAGCAGCGGCAGACCGGGCGTCACGTCCGCGCCCATCTCCTCGATCAGCGTCACCGTCACCTGGGGCTCGGCCTCCGGCTCGGTGCTCAGGTGTGCCAGGGCACGCGTGCCGCTCCACAGCGGCTCCAGCAGTGGGTCGCGGATGTCGAACACGCGACGCCCGCGGTAGGCGCGCATGGGCGCCCAGTCGAGGGGGTCGTCGGGGACGGCTCCGGGCTCGCGGTCGGCCATGACGCGCTAGCCGGCCCGGCCGGTCTCCAGCAGGCGCCACGCCGAGCCGATCATCTCGCGTAGTGAGCCACGTTGCGGTCCCCAGCCCAACAGTTCGGCCGCCCGGTCGTAGGATGCGATGAGCGCGGGCGGATCGACCCGCGCGGCGTGGCCCGTAGTGGTGCGGTATCTCGGCGCCGACGATGGCGCTGGCGGCGTCGAGCACCTGCTTGACGCTGAAGCCGCTGCCGGAGCCGAGATTGCAGATCTCCTGGCCCGCCTCCATCTGGCCGGTGAGCTCCAGGGCCGCGATATGTGCCTCGGCCAGGTCGAGCACGTGGATGTAGTCGCGGATGGCCGTGCCGTCAGCGGTGGGATAGTCAGCCCCGAAGACCGTCAGCTCAGGACCGCCCCGTGCGGCGCCCAGGATGTTGGGGATGAGGTGCGTCTCCGGATGATGCCGCTCGCCGTAATGCTCGCTGGCTCCGGCCACGTTGAAGTAGCGCAACGATACGGAGCGCAGGCCGTAGGCGGAATACCAGCCCATGGCACTCTCGAAGGCCAGCTTGGAGGCGCCGTAGGGGTTCACCGGACGCGTCGGCGCGGATTCGCGGATGGGCACACGCTCGGGCTCGCCGTAGACCGCTGCGGTGCAGCTGAAGACGATGCGGTCGACACCCGACTCACGAAGGGCGTCCAGCAGGGCGATGCCCCCGACCACGTTCTCGCTGAAGTAGAGGCCCGGATCCTGCATGGACTGGCCCACCAGCGACCGGGCGGCGCAGTGCAGGACGGCATCGATGTGGTGGTGCTTGAGCAGGGCCACCACGGCCGCCTTGTCCGACACCGAGTGCACCGCCATCTCGGCGCCGGGCGCGACAAATTCACGATGTCCGGTCACGAGCGTGTCCAGGACCACGACCTCATGCCCGGCCAGGATGAGCTGCTCCACGGTGACCGCGCCGATGTAGCCGGCGCCACCGGTGACGAGGACGCGCATCAGCGACCCAGCAGTCGGTCGAAGAGGGACTTGCGCAACGGAGACTCCTTGGTGGGGGTGACGATGTCGGTCATGGCGGCTCGCATCTGGTGGGAGCTCGGCGTGGCGACCACGGCCGGCCGCTCGACCGGTTCACCTCGAGTGGCAAGCACCTCCGAAAGGCGGGCTTCCATGCGGCGTGCCATGTCATTCTCGGGATCGATCTGGAGCGCGCGTGAGGCGAGCCGATAGGCCTGCCGGTCATCGCCCTCCGCCGATGCGCACCGCGCCAGGCCGACGACAGCGATGGCGTTGCCGGGATCCAACTCCACGACCCGCCCGTAGATGTCCCTGGCCTTGGCGACCTGGTCGACCTGCAGGTTCCGGTCGGCCTCGAGGATCTGCTCGATCATGCTGTCGAGACTACCTGATGGGTGGATGCGCGGCATCGCGCGCGACACCGCTGTCGGCTTCGCCACGGCCGGCCTGCATCAGGTCATCGAGGACGAGGCTGGCCCGCGTCAGCAGGGTCACGCGCCCGTTGAGGGCCGGCTCCTCGATGACGTCGGCGAGGAGTCGCTCCAGGATCGTGCCGATGCGCGGACCTTCGGGAACGCCCAGGGTCTCGCGCAGGTCGCGACCGTCGATGGCGAGGTCGGCCAGCGTCAGCGGAGATCCGGCAGCGCGCTGGCCGGCGATGCGGTCGCCCAGCTGCGCCTCCCGCGCTGCAGACTGGTCGTCGGCCACCCGGGCCGTCCGCAGTAGCAGGAGGTCATCGAGCAGATCGGCAGGCAGCCGGCCCATGTAGCGGCGCACGTCCGCGTCGGTCCAGTCCGTCTCGTACACGGTCGGTGCAGTGGCGATGAGCGACGCGATCGCGTCGGCCTCGCGTCCGGCCACCCGCAGGCGCGCCAGCATCGTGCGGGCGGTATCGGGACCGATATCGCCGATGAGCGCCGCCAGCGCCAGTCGCTTGTTGCCCGGATCCGCCTCGGCCGCCGCGTCAAGCGTGGCGAGGGTCCGGTCCTGCGTCGCTGCCGGCAAGGCCTGGAGCTCGGGTAGTGTGGTGGCCAGGATGCCGGTCTCGGCCATCAGGCGGACCGCCCGCGAGGGTTCTCTCGCGGCCA
This sequence comes from uncultured Chloroflexia bacterium, assembly GCA_963778955.1. Classification (GTDB taxonomy): domain Bacteria; phylum Chloroflexota; class Limnocylindria; order Limnocylindrales; family CSP1-4; genus JAFMJV01. The sequence goes on along the minus strand of CAVZWI010000001.1, from coordinate 166,624 downwards.
GCATGCGGCAGATCTCGCTGCCGACTCGCTCCTCCGAGACCCACTCGATGTCAGCGGCGTGGTCGAGCATCGCGCGCTTGGTGACCGGTTCGATGGTGAAGTCCAGGCGTGCCGCGATGCGCACCGCTCGCAACAGTCGCAGGGCATCTTCGTCGAAGCGCCGCTCCGGATCGCCCACGGCACGGACCAACCGGGCATCCAGGTCGCCCTGACCGTCGGCCGGATCGATCAAGCGGGCTGCCGACCCTGCACCGCGTCGGCCCCAGGCGATGGCATTGATGGTGAGGTCGCGGCGGGCCAGGTCCTCGAAGATGTCACTGCTGAAGGTGACGCTGTCGGGTCGGCGATGGTCGGCATAGCGGTGATCGCGACGGAAGGTCGTGATCTCGATCTCGCGCGCCAGGACGGTGCCAAAGCGGTTCTGATAACTGCTGCCGGGGAAGACGCGCAGGATTCGCTCCGGCCGCGCATCAGTCGCTACGTCCCAGTCGCTGACGCGGAGGCCCAGCAAGGCATCTCGCACACCACCGCCCACGAGATAGGCCGCGTGACCCTCTTGCCACAGTTTGGCCAGCACTGACATCGCCGCGGCATCGACCGGGAACGGCGGCCCCTCGCCCGTGTCGTACGACGCCACCGGCTCTCCCGGCCCGCCGCTCAGCGGTTGAGGGTGAGGTAGTCCCGCCAGGCTTCGTTGCGGGGGTCGCTCAGATAGGACGAGTACAACGAGTAGATGTCGCAGCGGGGCTCACGAGGCGGCTGGCGAAGGCGCATCCCGGCTTCCTCCGGCAGACGGCCTCCCTTGCGGTGATTGCAGGAGCTGCAGGCCGCCACGAGGTTGTCCCAGCTGTGGCCGCCGCCACGGTGGCGGGGCACGACATGGTCGAGCGTCAGCTTGGGCGATCGCTCACCGCAGTACACGCAGACGTGGCCATCGCGGGCGAAGACCTCACGTCGAGACAGTCGCACGCGCGGTCGCGGACGTTTGACGCGGTACTGCAGCTTGATCACCGAGGGCGCCCGCAGGACCCTGGTCGGAGTGCGCACCTCGGTGTGGTCGTACTCGATCACCTCCGCCTTCGCGCCGAAGACGAGCCGGAACGCCCTGCGGATGTCGCAGACGTTGAGCGGCTCGTAGTCGGCGTTCAACAGAAGGACGACGCTATCCACCGTGCACCTCGGACCGGCGTGTTCCACACGCTGCACGCGCATCCTAACGCACCCTCGGCCATGCCCTACCGCAGACACCCCGCAGGCAGTACCAATGCTCCATCGGGCGTGGTCCCCAGCGTGCCCACATGACCACACCTGACGACACGCCTCTGCCCGAAGCGTGGGACGACCGGGTGATGGAGACAGGACCGTCGGGGCCGATAGGGTTCGGCATGTCATCGATCCGAGCGCAGTCAGCCACCAGAGCCACCAAAGCCACCAAGACATCTGTGAGGAACAGGACGGATCATGAACGCCTACTGCCCAGAGTGCGAGACCGAGCTCGATCAGAACACCGGCATCTGCCCCGCATGCCGCTGGGACCCGACCGCTGTCGCGCTGTCGGTCCAGGCGCCCGACGATGAACGTCAGTTGTCGCTGACCGAGCGGTATCGCGGCACCGAGTACGACATCTCGCTGCATCAGGCGGCCTTCAACGACGCCACCAGCGTGTCCCGAGGGCGCGCCTTCGTGCTGGTCGGCCTGGTCGCCGCGATCGGGCTCTACGGCGCCGCCATGGGCGCCATGGGCATCTTCTGAGATTCACCATCGGTCGCGGTGGCGACCGATCAGGCGGCAGCGCCCGCCTTCCGGGACCTGCGCCCCGGAGCACAGACGGCCGGAGAGGCTTCGACCTCCCGGCCGTTCGTCATGTGGGCTGTACGACGCGCGGGGCGCTGGCGGACGATGCCGGGCGCTGGCGGACGATGCGGGGTCTAGCGGGCGGTCGCGGGGGAGGTGACGCGACCGCGCGCCAGGAGCGTGCCGATGCCTTCCGAGCCCAGCGGCTTGGAGTACAGGTAGCCCTGCGCCATGTCACAGCCGACGACGGCGAGACGCCGAGCCTGCTCGCGCGTCTCCACGCCCTTGCCGATGGTGGCCAGGCCGCGTGCGCGGCACAGCGCGAGGACGCTCTCGGCGAAGGCCACGTCGTCGTCGCTGCTGGTCACCAGGTTGGCGAAGCTCGGGTGGAGCTTCACGATCGTCAGGGGCATGCTGCGCACGTCGTCGAGTGCTGAGCCCTGACCGAAGTCCTCGAGCGCCAGCCCCACGCCGACGTCGGCCAACGCGGCGATCTCGTCGGGGTAGCCCGCACAGCCGGTACCCAGCTCCAGCGTCAGCGATGCCGGATCCAGGTCCGATCGCTGCAACACGGTCTGGATCTGGCCCAGCAGGTCGGGGTGGCTGAGCTGACGCGGGGAGATGTTGATGTTCATCCGCAGCGATTGCATCCGCGCGAAGCCCAGGTGCCACGTGCGCAGCTGGCGAGTCGCGGCATCCAGCACGCGTTCACCGATGGGCACGATGAGCCCGGTCTCCTCGGCCAGCGGCAGATAGTCGGCCGGAGCGATGGTGCCCATCAGTGGATGTCGCCAGCGCAGCAGCGCTTCGACCGCAGCGATCGACCCTGAGACCAGGTCGATGATGGGCTGGTACTCGAGTCCGAACTCGTTGTGCTCGACGGCTCGTTCGAGCTCCACGGCAAGGTCGATGGGGGGACGTTTGGTCCGTTGGCGTTCCGGCATATCGGGCACGCTAACAGGTCCGTGCGTGGTGGCCCTCCCTACTGTGGTGCCCCCCAGCACCGGGGCCATCAGTACCACACCCCCCTCCAATGGACCATCCGCCATCAAGCCCGCGCCGCGCCAAGCTTGCGCCGAGTCGTGGGCTATCGAGTCCCCACTGCGGGGTCATCAGGAGCGCGTGCGATAATCGACCTCACCGTCGTGGCAACCAACCGGCTCCGTGCGGGCGACGACCCCGCCGCCGAGCCACTGGCAAGCGCCACCAGAACCCAACTTCGATCGAGGCATGTCGTGAACGTCGATACGTCCACCTGGGCGACCAAGAAAGGCCTGGCCCAGATGCTCAAGGGCGGCGTCATCATGGACGTCGTCACCCCAGATCAGGCGCGCATCGCCGAGGAAGCCGGTGCCGTCGCGGTCATGGCGCTGGAGCGCGTGCCGGCTGACATCCGCGCCACCGGCGGCGTCGCCCGCATGAGCGATCCCGCCCTGGTGAGCGGCATCATGGACGCCGTCACCATCCCGGTGATGGCCAAGGCGCGCATAGGCCACTTCGTGGAAGCGCAGGTGCTCGAAGCACTGGGCGTCGACTACATCGATGAGTCGGAAGTGCTGACGCCGGCCGACGAGGACAACCACATCGACAAGCATCAGTTCAAGGTGCCGTTCGTGTGTGGGGCTCGCGACCTGGGCGAGGCGCTGCGCCGCATCAGCGAGGGTGCCGCCATGATGCGTACCAAGGGTGAGGCCGGCACCGGCGACATCGTCGAGGCCGTCCGTCATATCCGGGCCGTCAGTGCCGGCATCCGGCGGCTTGCCAGCCTGCGCGAGGATGAGCTCTTCGCTGCTGCCAAGGAACTAGGAGCGCCGTACGATCTGGTGAGGGACGTGGCTGCCGCAGGGCGCTTGCCGGTGGTGAACTTCGTGGCCGGTGGCATCGCCACGCCGTCGGATGCGGCACTGGCGATGCAGCTGGGTGCGGAGGGCGTGTTCGTGGGCTCGGGTATCTTCAAGTCCGAGGACCCCGCCACCACGGCCAACGCCATCGTGCAGGCCACCACTCATTTCGACGATCCCAGGATCATCGCCGAGGTCTCTCGCGGCCTGGGCGAGCCGATGCGCGGCATCCATGCCGCTTCGGTCCCGCAGGAGGAGCGTCTCGCGGCCCGCGGCTGGTAGGCCCATGACATCAGGGTTTGCACGGAGGCCCATCGTGAGGATCGGTGTCCTCAGGGTCCAGGGCGCCTTCGCCGAACATGAAGTACTACTTCGTGGCCTCGGCGTGGAGGCCGTCCCCGTGCGTCTGCCGGAGCATCTCGAAGGCTTGGCCGGCCTGATCCTGCCCGGCGGCGAGTCCACCACCATGCGTAAGCTCATCGACCGCTGGGGCTTGCGCGCGCCCATCCTGGACGTGGCCCGAGATGGTCTGCCGCTGCTGGGTACCTGCGCCGGCATGATCGTCCTGGCGCAAGACATCGTCGATGGCGACGAGCCCGTATTCCCGCTGCTCGACATCTCGGTCAAGCGCAACGCCTTCGGACGGCAGCTTGACTCGTTCGAGGCGGACCTGGCAGTGCCCGACCTGGGTGACGCACCGGTCCACGCCATCTTCATCCGGGCCCCCGTCGTCGAGCGGGTGGGCGACGAGGTGGACGTGCTGGCGCGGCTCGAAGACGGTAGCGTGGTGGCCGTGCGCCAGCGCAACATCATCGCCACCGCCTTCCATCCCGAGTTGGCCGGTGAGACGCGGTTCCATCGGCTCCTGACCGCCATGGCTGCCGCATACCCCGCGAGCAGGGGGCTACCAGAGGCGGTCAGATGACCCTCGCACATAGCACGACGGATGGCCATTGATGCCGGCGCTGCCTCGCTCGGGCCACGTCAGGGCGGCCCGGCTGACAGACCTGGCTGCGGTCGGGGAGTTGTCGCGCCTGGCTCACCCCAGCATCGAGATGGGCCGGGACGGTGGCGCTGCGCCTCCCGACCAGCCAGTGCGCTCCATGCGTTCGCTGGGGCTGCCGGTGACGGCCAGCCACGTCTCGGTCTTCAGCCTTTTCCGCATGCCGCTGGGTGCGTTCCGGCCCAACGACCAGATGTACGTCTACGAGGAGGATGGTCGCTTGGCGGGCCTGGCGCGCGTCGAACGTGACGCCAATCGTGACGAGTGGACCATCGTCGAGCTCGACGCGGTGGACCAGGGCGCGGCCGGAGACATCCGATACCGGATGGTCCAGCACCTCCTGCGTGACGGCTCGCGCCGCGGGGCCGTCCGCTTCCATGTCGCCTGCGCAGACCGAGGCGGCAACGTGGAACTCTTCATGCAGGCTGGTTTCGCCCGCTACGGCGAGGAGACCATCCTCTTCCGTGAACCACGCCGACGTTTCCCCAGCTTGCGCAGCCTCGACGCGAGCAGCCAGCACATCCGACCGGCCACGCCGCTCGATTCGGTCGATCTGGCGGCGCTGTACAAACGCGTCACCCCGGCCCCGGTGGCGCGCCTGGAGAGTTACCGCCTGCCCGACTGGGAGCACCTGCCAAGTCGGTCGTCGGTGCCACGCACCTCACTCACGCCGCTACTTCGCTTTGCCGACATGGAGGCCTATGTCCAGGAGTCGAGCGACGGCCGGGGCCTGGCCGCGATGCTGCAGCTGGGCGTGGCCAAGGAGCAGCAACCGCACTACATGCGGCTGATGGCGCTGCCGGAGCACGATACCGCGACCCTCATCCGCTACGGACTGGGTGTCATCGGCAAGCGCAGCGGAGCCGTCGGCCGCTCCGCCAGTCCCGCCCACCAGCACGGGGTCATGGCCTGCGTGCGGACCTATGAAATCACCGATCGACCGTCGACTCGAGGACCACGGCATGCAGGCCATCGCCACGGTCTCCCTGCTGGTCAAGGAGGCGCTGGTGCGGGTCGCTGAACCGTCGCTGGTGCCGGCCGTCTGATGACTACGCCGCCATCGGAGGAACACATGTCCGCCGAGGAACCCATGTCCGTGGAGGGGTCCCTGAGCACGAGGATCCCGCCGGCCGCCCAGTCCGAACCCCGGGGCCACATCCATCCCGTGGTCACCGACGACCTCGACGCGCTACTCGACGCGCTCCCGCCGGAGATCGGCGAGCGCATGCGGTCGCTCAAGCAGGTGAGTTCGATCATCGAGGTAGTCATGGACCTGGGTCGCAAGCCTGAGGCGCGCTTCGGCGGTGGCGGCGAGGAGGTCCTGCTGGAGCGCGAGATCGGGCCCGACGACATCCAGTACGTGGTCGAGCACGTGGGCTCCTTCGGTGAGGACAATCGCGCCGGCATCGAGCGGACGCTGCACCGCATCAGCGCCATCCGCAACCGCAACGGCAAGATCGTGGGTCTGACGTGTCGTGTCGGCCGCGCCGTCTTCGGCACCATCGAGATCGTCGACGACCTGGTCGAATCGGGTCAGTCGATCCTCATCATGGGCCGCCCCGGCATCGGCAAGACCACCATGCTGCGCGAAGCGGCGCGTGTGCTGGCTGACGACCTCGACAAGCGCGTCGTCATCGTCGATACCAGCAATGAGATCGCCGGCGACGGAGATATCCCGCACCCCGGCATCGGCCGCGCCCGCCGCATGCAGGTCAAGACGCCCGATCTGCAGCACGCGGTCATGATCGAGGCGGTCGAGAACCACATGCCGGAGGTCATCGTCATCGATGAGATCGGCACGGAGCTGGAGGCGCTGGCGGCCCGCACCATCGCCGAACGTGGTGTGCAGCTCATCGGTACCGCGCACGGCAACAACCTTGACAACCTGATGCTGAACCCCACGCTGTCAGACCTCATCGGCGGCATCCAGACGGTCACCCTGGGTGACGACGAGGCGCGCCGGCGCCGCACCCAGAAGTCCGTGCTGGAGCGCAAGGCGCCGCCCACCTTCGATGTGGTGGTGGAGATCCAGGACCGTGACCGCGTGGCGGTGCACGCCGACGTCGCCGAGACCATCGATGCCATGCTGCGCGGTGACGCGTTGGCGCCGGAGATGCGCTGGCGTGACGAGGGCGGCGTGCACCGTTCACAGGCGCGACCACGTCCCGGACCTCGCGAGCGCATGCCGGGTGAGCGCTTTGGTGGCCTCGTCGGCAGCGGTCTTGGTGGCTTCGCTGGTGGTCCGGGGCTTCCTGGCCGAGGTGCCACCGATCTTGACGCCTTGGGGCGGTCCGGGGCCGCGCCTCGCGGCCGAGGCCGTGGTCGCCGTGGCACGGAGGGCTGGCCGGGCGATGCATCTCGTGGCCGCACCGGCGCCGGTGCCGCTCCGGTTCCCGCTTCCGTCTTCCGCGCCGGAGCCATCGCTGATCGGGGCCCCATGGAACGTGGCTCGCAGGAGCCAGACCAGCGCGCCCGCGATGCCCGCGAACTGGAACGCCAGGCTGAGTGGCGAGCTTCGGCCGATCGTGCCATGACCGAGCTGATGGCCGATGAGATGGAGGCGCAGGATCTGGCGGACGAGACCGCCCCGGAGACCGACCCCTCCGTAGACGTCGATGCTGAGGTCCCTGCAGGCACGCGCGAGGAGGAGAGATCGCTCATCCGGCTGTCCGACCGCGATGGAGCCATCGTCCAGCTGCAGCCGCTCAATGTGCTTGGCTACGCCATCAGCCGCAAGCGCCTGGAGCAAGCCGTCAGGGATCTGCAGCTGCCGGTGGTGGTGGTGCGTGAGCCTGACGAGGCCGACGTGGTCATCACCCTGCGCAGCAGCTACAAGCAGAAGTCGCCGTTGATCCGCGAGGCAGAGGCCCGTGGCATCCCCATCTACGTGCTCAAGTCGAACACGATCGAGCAGATGCAGACGATCCTGACCAGCCTGTACGCGCTCGACAGTGACCCCCAGGACGTGGCCATGCGTGAGCTGGAGGACGCCATCGGCCTGGTGCGCACCGAGTCGCGGCCGGTGGAGCTCTCTCCTCAGAATGCGTATCTGCGCAAGCTCCAGCACCGGGCGGCTGAGGCTGCCAACGTCGTCTCGCGTTCTCGCGGTCGCGAGCCGTTCCGGCGGGTCCGGCTCTACCCGGAGAAGGTTCGGGCATGGCGCTAGAGGGGGCGCGCGAGGCCGGGATCCGGCCTGTTCATCGTCCTCGAAGGTCCCGATGGTGCCGGCAAGTCGGTACAAGCACGCTTGTTGGCCGAGCACCTGCGGGCCCTCGGCATGACGGTGACCGAGACGCGCGAACCTGGTGGCACGCCGCTGGGCGAGCAGATCCGTCACATCCTGCTGGATCCCGCGGATGTGCCACGCGGACCCGTGGCCGACGCGCTGCTGTTCAACGCCGCCCGCTCCCAGCTGGTGGCGGACGTCATCCTGCCGGCCCTGGCCCGCGGCGAGACCGTGGTGCTTGACCGCTACGCCACCTCCAGCATGGCCTACCAGGGCTACGGCAGCGGCGTGGACCGCGGGATGCTCAGCGTCATCGCCGAGCTATCGACGCGCGGCCTGCAGCCGGACCTGGTGCTGGTACTGGACGTGCCGGTGGAGGTGGGCCTGGCCCGGCGGGACCAGGGACATGCCGACGAGCTGACGCGGTTCGAGGATGCGGCTCGACACGACCTGGCCTTCCACGAGCGGGTGCGCGCGGGCTACCACGAGATGGCCGCGGCCGACCCCGAGCGCTGGATGTTGCTCGATGGCAGCCTCGGGGTGGATGCGGTGGCGGCAGAGGTCGGTCGCACCGTGGACGACCTCCTGGAGCGGACCGGCCCGTAGGTAGCAGGTCTCTCGCTGCCAGCGACCGGTATATCGGTGCATCCGTTACGACGGCGCGACCAAGCGGCGGCCAGCCGCTCGATGCGACTTCGAATACTCGACCAGACCCGATGTGGCCCTCTCTTATCGGTCGGCGGGCTCCCGGAATTCCGCTGAGGCGAAGAAGCCGTCGTCGCCATCATCGCCCCCGACCACGAGGACGCGACCGTCGGGCAGGACCGTCGCGGTGTGGTGGGCACGCGCCTGGGCCGGCGACCCGGTCAGAGGGTCAAGGGCCGCATGGCTTGACCCAGGCGGACCCGATGCTCCCGAGCCCCAAGAGTCCCTTCGAATATCCCCAATCAGGATGACCGCCCGTCGTTCGCTATCTGACTGGGCCGCACGTCCACCTGCGCTGGGCAGCGGCCAGCCGACTTGGGCAACGGCCAGCTGACCTACGCGTGCGCCTCATGCACGCCAAGATCGTCCCGGGGCCGTTCGCCTTGGCCTCGGCCAGGGCGGCCTCCGATGCCGCCACCAACTCCGCGCCGGTGGCGCCGTCGGCAGGATGGTGCACGACGGCAGCGCTGACGGAGATCGCTGTGTCACCGATGGGTGGCAGGTCGGCGATGGCGTCGCGCAGTCGCAGCGCCACCAGTCCGCCGGCATCACCGGGTGCGATTACCACGAACTCGTCCTCGCCGAAGCGAGCCACGGTGTCCAGCAGGCGGACACGGTCGGCGATGGCGCTGGCTACGTGGCGCAGCACCTCATCGGCCACTCGCGCGCCCTTGCGCTCTCCGATATCCGTCAGGCCGTCCACGTCGAGCACGGCCACCGCCAGCGGTGATCCCTGGCGCGTGGCACGGGCGATCTCCAACTCCAGCATGCGCTCGAAGGTGACGCGATTGGCGAGACCGGTGAGCCGATCGGTGTGGGAGAGGCGGTCGGCGTGATCGGAGGACTCCCAGGCTGAGTTGCGCAACCGCGCCTGGCGGACGGTGACCGCGGCCAGGTCGGCGATGGCGAGGATGGCGTCCGGCGCGTCCTCGATGGGTGTCTTCGGCGCGGTCCATCCCACCGCCAGCAGACCCTCGACGAAGGTCCCGTCCTCGTCCTCGATGAGTAGCGGCGTCAAGAGGCACGAGCGTGCGCCGGGCAGGATCGCCGCGAGCGCCTTGGGCACGCCCTCGGCCAGTACCGTTTGACGGTCGGACACGGCCTCGGTGATGTGTGAGCCGGCAGCACTGATCGGCAGCGCCAACTCTCCGTCGAGTGAGAGCAGCACATCAGCATCCGGGTCCCGCAGCAGGATGCCGACGGCATCCGCGTCGGTGACGGTCTGGGCCTGGGCTGACAGAGCGGCCAGCTTGCTTTCGAAGGTGCCTCCGCGAGCCACCACTCTGGCGGCGTCAAGAAGGCTGAAGGGCACGGGTCGCTCGGACATGCTGGCGATGATAGTCGCAGCGTCCACTTCGCCCCCGGTCGTCGAAGTCCACCACCGTCCCGGTGGCGCGTCCGCGCACCGCTTTTGGATCCTGGCAGGCCAGAGTCAGCCGAGCGTGGCGGCCTCGGCCAGCAGTGACTGATACACCCCCGGATCCACGTTGCCGCCGCTGACGATCATGACGGTGTCGGCGGCGTCGGCGTTAGGTAGCTCGTCGCCGTAGCGCAGCCACGCCGCGATCGAGACCGCGCCGGATGGCTCGGCTACGATGCGCGCTCGAGTGGCGGCCTCCGCCATGGCGCGTCTGATGTCGTCCTCGCTGACGGTGACCACGTCGTCGATGAGCCGCCGCAGGTGGGAGAAGGGGATGCGGCCGAGCGCGCTGGTTCGGACGCCGTCGGCGATGGTGCGGCCGGTGAGTTCCGGTGCCCAGCGCACGATGCGGTCCTCACGGATGGACTCGGCAGCATCGGCAGCCAGTTCCGGCTCCACACCGATGACCGTGGCGTCCGGCCGCAGACCCTTGACGGCCACGCAGACGCCCGACGAAAGGCCACCACCACCGATGGGCACCAGCACCGTCAGCGGTTCGTTGGCCCGCCCCATCTCGGCAAGCTGCTCCACGATCTCCAACCCGATGGTGCCCTGGCCGGCCACGATGCGAGCGTCATCGAAGGAGGGGATGAGCACCAGGTCTCGTTCGGCCGCCAGCGCATCGGCGCGTCGGATGCGCTCTTCGTTGTCCGACCCGACGAAGTCGATCTCGGCACCGTCGGCGAGGACGCCGGCGACCTTGATGGCTGGGGCATCGCTGGGCATCACGATGACCGCGTGCATCCCCAGCATGCGGGCGGCCCGGGCGATGCCCTGGGCATGGTTGCCGCTGGAGTGGGTGACCACGCCGCGCGCCCGCTCTTCGGCCGACAGCGAGGCGAGGGCGTTATAGGCACCGCGGATCTTGAAGGCGCCGATGGGCTGCAGGTTCTCGGGCTTGAGCCAGACACGCGGCGCACCGATGTCGTCGTCGATAGGCCCGAAGGCCAGCAGCGGCGTACGCAGGGCCACGCCGGTCAGGACATCGGCCGCAGCCTGGACATCGGCCAGCGTCACCTGGGCGGGCTCGTTCTGGAAGGTGGTCACCTCGGTATACTGCCGCCACCGCGGGTGCCGTGCAGGAGGAGTCCATCGATCGTGACCATCAGGGGCGGCAGTACACAGGACCAGGTCAACGAGACCGCCCCCGCTATCACCTCCGCTCCGGGCCGCCGAGCCTCCAAGGTCGCGAACCTCCGCCACGCCTACGGGTTCGACGACGTCTCGCTGGCGCCCGGCACACGCACGGTCGAGCCCGACGATGTCGACCTCTCGGTCGAGTTCGCCGGCCTGCCACTGGGCATCCCGGTGCTGGCGGCTTCGATGGACGCGGTCGTCGATGTCCGCTGCGCCGGCATCCTGGCCGGGCTGGGCGGTCTTGCCGTGATGAACCTCGAGGGTGTGCAGGCGCGCTACGAGGACCCCGCGACCGTGCTTCGCCACATCGCCACGGCGGCTGCGGATGAGGTCCAGGAGGTCCTCTCGGCCGCGTACGAACCGCCGATCTCACAGGAGCTCGTCGCGCAACGCATCCGCGAGCTGCACGCGGCCGGTTCACCCGCGGTCATCTCCGCCACGCCGGCCGCGGCACGCCAGTGGGGGCCGATCTGCGCCGAGCTCGGCGCAGACGTCTTCCTGGTGCAGTCACAGGTCTCCTCGCCACAGCACCTCGCCAGTGGCTATGAACCGCTGGAGCTGGCTGAGTTCACACGCCTCATGGGCATCCCCGTGGCGGTCGGCAACACGACCTCGTACGAGGCCGCCGCGGCGCTGATGGAGCAGGGCATCGCGGCCATCTTCGTGGGTGTGGGTCCGGGTGCGGCGTGCACCACGCGGGAGGTCCTGGGTATCGGTGTGCCGCAGGTGTCGGCCATCGCGGACGTCGCCGCGGCGCGCGAGGAGCACCTGGTGCGGACCGGCCGCTACGTGCCGGTCATCGGCGATGGCGGTATGCGACGTGGTGGCGAGATGGCCAAGGCCATCGCTGCCGGCGCCGATGCGCTGATGCTCGGCTCACCCCTGGCGCGGGCGGAAGAGGCACCCGGCCACGGCACAAACTGGGGTATGGCCGCCCCGTCGCCCACGCTGCCGCGCGGCACTCGCATCCAAGTGGGCACCGTCGGGCCGATGGAGCGCATCCTCTTCGGCCCCTCGCGCGTTACCGATGGCACGGAGAACCTGGTGGGTGCGCTGCGTCAGTCGATGGCGGCCTTGGGCGCGCCGGACATCCGCGCCATGCAGCAGGTCGAGATCGTCTACGCCCCCTCGGTCGCTGTCGAGGGCAAGTCCTGGCAACAGCGCCGCTGAGCCGATCACGCTGAACGGCCGGCCGTTCACCAGAACGGGGAGAACGATGAACCTCGACGACTATCCCCGCCTGCCCCTGCTCTTCGGCCTGTCTCCCATCCATCGGCTGCCGCGTCTCTCCGAGGCGCTCGGTGGCGAGGTCGGGATCTGGGCCAAGCGCGAGGACTGCAACTCCGGCATCGCGTTGCGCTGGAGTCAGTGGAGCCGGCCGGCGGGGTGCCGTACGCGATCCCGGCCGGGGCTTCCGACCATCCGCTCGGCGGCATGGGCTTCGCCAACGGGGTGCGCGAGGTGGCAGCATAGGAAGCCGAGCTGGGCGTCTTCTTCGACATCGTCATCGTCTGCACGACCGCTGAAAGTCACATGCGTACGCACGTACCCTGTGGCCATTCCCGGTGCTCGGGCGCACCGGCGACAATGTGGCCGTGACGACCTTGGACCGCGGGGTCGGCAGTCGTGCGCCACTCACTGGTTTCGCTGCCGCCGTGCTTGCCCTGTTCCTGCTCCCGACCCTCGTGCTCGGCGCCGACTGGACTCCCTTGAGCCGAGTCAGCGCCAACGGTGGCTCGCGCCTCGATTCGCTGCATCAACTGGCGGCTGATCGCGGCAAGCTGCACCTGGTCCACCCACGCATCGGTCCCAGCGCCATCGACGACCGAGTCGTCTATCAGCGTTCGACGAACGACGGCGCCTCGTGGACGAAGGAGCGCACGTTGTTCTCGGCATCCCTGCAGCGCCGCAACGTCATCCCCAACCTGGCCATCGCCGCCAAGGACAACATGGTCGCTGTCGCGTGGCGCGTGAACGGACCGGCCGGCAACGCCCTGTTCGTGCGGGTCAGCCGTGACGGTGGCAGTTCGTTCGCCGGCAAGCGCGAGATCTTCTCGACCTCCAGGAGCCACGGCGTCGGTGTGCCGGCCGTCGCGGTTGGGGACGATGTGGTCGCGGTCGCCTGGACCAATCGTGCCAACGGCAAGATCAAGATCCGGACCAGCCGCGACGATGGACGCACGTTCCAGGCGGCACGCACGCTGGGTCAGACGAGCCTGTCGATCGACTGCCAGAAGCGTCTGACCGACGGGCTGGTGGGTCTGGCCATCAACGATCGTGCCGTCCACGTGGCCTGGTCACATGCCCCCACACGGCAGTGCCTGGCGAAGGGCATCAAGGTCCGAAGCTCGCTCGACCGGGGCAAGTCCTGGGGATCCCGACGCACCATCACCAAGCGTCTCAACTACGGTTGGCCGGAGCTCGACTCGCGCGGCAAGACCGTGGTGGCCACGGTTCAATCACCCACTGGCGGGGTCATCGTGGCGCGTTCCGGCCGCAACGGGAAGGCCTGGCGCGACCGTTTGCTCAAGCCCGCCAAGGGGCACAGCCTGAGCGCAGCCGACATCACCTTGCTGCCGAACAAGAAGGCGTTCATGACCTACATCGACGAACGCATCAAGAACCGGCGCCTTATCAGCACCATGGTCGTGTCGCGGTTCAGTCCGGACGACGGACGCTCGTGGAATCGCCCCAGGACCGTCGCGAAGCGGCAGTCGCTGCTGCGCATGGCGCCGAACGTGGCCGCCAACGGCAAGAGTCTCACCATCGCGGTCCAGTCGGGCCAGCTCGACGGCACACCACGAAACATCTTCACCACTCGCCTGCGATAGCGGTGCGCCAGCGTCGATGACGACACGCGCTCGTGATCTCGGTATCACCATCGGGCTGATGACACCCGGGCCACTCAACGCCATCACCGATGTGGCCGGCGTCCGCGTCGGGCACACCACGCTCATCTCGGGCGCGGCTGGTCCGCGCGTGGTCGGGCGGGGGCCGGTCCGCACCGGTCTCACCGTGGTGGTACCCACCGAGGGTGATCCCTTCGCCGAGTCCGTCTATGCGGGTGCGCACCGGCTCAACGGCAACGGCGAACTCACCGGCCTGGAGTGGATCCGCGAGGCGGGGTTGCTGGCCGGGCCTATCGGCATCACCAACACGCATTCGGTGGGGGTGGTGCGTGACGCCATCGTGGCTGCCGCGACTCGGAGCGCGACGCATGCCGACTCGGCCTGGTCACTGCCGGTGGTCGGCGAGACGTGGGACGGCTGGCTCAATGACATCGACGGCCAGCACGTTCGCGCGGAGCACCTGGATGCGGCGCTTGCCTCGGCCGACGGGGGAGCGGTGGCCGAGGGCAACGTGGGCGGCGGGACCGGCATGATCTGCCACCGCTTCAAGGGTGGCATCGGCACCGCTTCGCGTCGCCTGCCTGACGCTGAGGGCGGCTTCACGGTGGGGGCGCTGGTGCAAGCCAACTACGGACGCCGCGAACGCCTGGCCATCGACGGGGTCCAGGTCGGGCGTGAGATCGGCTTCGACGAAGTGCCCTCCGACCGCGATGACGTGGCCCCGGGCTCGGCCGACTCCGACCGCCAGGACGCCGCCAGCTCCGCCGGCCCCGATTCGGGATCGATCATCGTCGTGCTTGCCACCGATGCGCCGCTGCTGCCGCACCAGTGTGAGCGACTGGCCCAACGCGCCGGCCTTGGCGTGGCCCGGACCGGCGGGGCAGGGGAGCATTCCAGCGGCGACCTGTTCATCGCCTTCGCCACCGGCAACCGCGGTCTGGTGGCAGCCGACGAGACGGCCGGCCGACCCTTCACTCGGGAAGTGCGCGTGCTTGATGACACCTGGATCAGTCCGCTCTTCTGGGCGGCCATCGAGTCCACCGAGGAGGCCATCGTGAATGCCCTCATAGCGGCCCAGACGATGAGCGGCCAGAGCGGCCACGTCGCCCACCGGCTCCCCCTTGACCGCCTGGTCGAGATCTGGCGGCGCGACCGCGGCTGAAACCACTCGCGGCCAAGTGGCACAAGTCGCAGATAAGTGGCCTCTGCTTCGATACGCGGACGATGTCCCCTAGACGCGCGACCGCGCCGCCCACGCCCGCAGCCACAGCACTCGCCAACCGGTTGGCCACCAGCATCGGCTCGGCGGTCCGCGAAGAGCGCCGTCGCCGCGCGATGACGACGCGCGAGTTGGCCCGCCGTGCTCGCCTCTCGCCCGCCTCGGTCGATGCCGTCGAGGCGGGCCGGCGGGTCTCGCTCGATGTCTACGCACGAACGACGACCGCCCTCGGCCTGTCGTTGGATCTCGTGATCGGTGATCGGCGGCGCACTCACGGGCGCCGGGACGTCGACCTGGTGCATGCGGCGATGGGCGAGTTCGAGGCGCGTCGGCTCTCGCCGCACGACTATCGAGTGGCCATCGACCATCCCTACCAGCACTACCAGTTCGCCGGCCGAGCAGACGTCTTGGCATGGTCGGCTTCCGCACGGGCTTTGCTTCACATCGAGAACCGCACCCTCTTCCCTGATATCCAGGAGGCTGCGGGCAGTTTCAACGCCAAGTGCCAGTACCTGGCCCCGGTCCTGGCGCGACAGATGGAGATCCTCCGTTCAGGTCGCAGTGCCACGCGATCATCGCCCTGTGGTCGGCTGAGGTGCTCCACGCCATCCGGCTCCGAAGCGCGACCTTCCGGGCACTGTGCCCTGACCCTCCCAACGCGCTGCTTGCGTGGCTCCATGGTCAGCCGCCGCCTTCCGGGTCGGTGCGAACGCTGATGTTGCTGGATCCGTTCGCGGCGGGTAGGCAGAAGGCACTCGTCGGGCTCGACGCAGCGCTCGCGGGGGTCAAGCCGAGAGTTCGCGGCTACGCGGAGGCAGCGGCACGGGCGGCCGCGCAGGGGTCCGGCGGGCCGCCATCGGCTGGGACCTAGTTCGCTGCGCCCCGAGATGCTCGTCCATCTGTCCGGAATCCCACATAGAGCGAACAAGATCGGCGCGCTGGGCCGCCGCGTCTCGTGGCCCAGCGCGCCACGCCCGCAATGCAGCCATCGCTGTTGATGCGCCGCTCAGAGGTGGCCGCTTCCATGCCCCCGAGGGCATGATCCGGCATGCTCACCGGGTGCCATCAGCTCGACCGCCTCGCCGACTGCCTCCGATCGGGTGGTTGCGTTCGCTCTATGTGGGATTCGTGCAAGTTGGGCCGACACGGCCGTTGGGCCGACACGGCCGACACGGCCGAATCCGCACGAGGCCGACACGGCCGTTGGGCCGACACGGCCGACACGGCCGACACGGCCGAATCCGCACGAGGCCGACACCAGCCCCGCCTCGCCCACGTCCGGCGGCCTCAAGGCTCCGATAGACTCGGCTCAGCGACAGGACGTCAGTGACAGGACCCAGGCCAAGAGACGAGGAGTGCATGACAGACGCGCCCGGCGAGACCACGGCAGCGCCCAGGAAGGAGCGCGGCAAGACCGTCCACGGCGAGGAAGCCAACGCGGGTCACCGCGTCCTCACGTCTGATGACGCCGAGGTGGAGGCCTACCTGGAGGTCGCCCTCGACGCCCCCGCCCCGCAGCGCCCGCCGGAGGACGATCGTCCCACCATCAGCCGTCCGCCGGAGCCGCCCGACAGCGTCGTGGTGCTCGACTTCGGCAGCCAGTTCGCCCAGCTCATCGCCCGCCGTGTGCGCGAGCTTGACGTGTACGCGGAGCTGCTCCCGTTCGACACGCCGCTGGCAGAACTCGAACGTCGCGAGGTCAAGGGCGTGATCCTCAGTGGCGGCCCCATGTCCGTCTACGACGAGGGCGCGCCTCGGCCCGATCCTGCCATATGGTCGGGTCGCATCCCAGTGCTGGGCATCTGCTACGGCGCACAACTGATGGCGCTGGAGCTGGGTGGCGACGTGCTGCCCAGCGACCATCGCGAGTACGGCCCCGCGTCCATCGCCATCACCGACGCCGCCGATGCGCTGCTCACGGGCCTGGGCTCGGAGCAACCCGTGTGGATGAGCCACGGCGATTCGATCACCCGGCTGCCCAGCGGCTTCGAGGCCACCGCGCAGACCGATTCCACCCCCTACGCCGGCTTGGCCGACCCTGTTCGCAGGCTCTACGGCATCCAGTTCCATCCCGAGGTCGTGCACACGCCGCGCGGCAAGGACGTGCTGGCCAATTTCGTGCACGGTATCGCCGGGGCCGAATCGAACTGGACCAGCGCCAACTTCATCGAGTCCACCGTGGAGCGCATCCGCGAGCGTGTCGATGCCCATGCCGCCGCGACCGGCTCGGATGGCAAGGTCATCTGCGCGCTGTCGGGCGGCGTCGACTCCTCGGTCGCAGCGGCCCTGGTCCACCGCGCGGTGGGTGACCGCCTGACCTGCATCTACGTCGATCACGGTCTCATGCGCAAGCGCGAGTCGGAGCTGCTGCGCGACACGTTCGAGGCCAATCTGGGCATGAAGCTGGTGATGGTCGATGCGCGGGAGCGTTTCCTGGCCCGGCTGGCAAGCGTCGAGGATCCCGAAGAGAAGCGCCGCATCATCGGCGACGAGTTCATCCGTGTATTCGAGGAAGAGGCAGCCAAGCTCGGCCGTATCGACTTCCTGACCCAGGGCACGCTCTATCCTGATGTCATCGAGTCGACCGCTCCGGAGACCAAGGCAGCGCAGAAGATCAAGACCCACCACAACGTGGGCGGTCTGCCGTCCGACCTGCGGTTCCAGCTCATCGAGCCACTGCGCTATCTCTTCAAGGATGAGGTTCGCAAGGTCGGCCTGGCCCTCGAGCTTCCCGAACAGATGGTCATGCGCCAGCCGTTCCCCGGTCCGGGTTTGGCCATCCGCATCATCGGCGAGGTCACGCGCGAGCGGCTGGACACCCTGCGGGAGGCCGACTGGATCGTCATCGACGAGATCAAGGCGGCCGGCCTATACCGCAACGTGTGGCAGTCGTTCGCCATCCTCACCCCGGTCCGCAGCGTAGGCGTCATGGGCGACGGCCGGACCTACGCCAACGTCGTCGCCATCCGGGCGGTCACCAGTGAAGACGGCATGACGGCCGACTGGGCCAAGCTGCCCTATCACGTACTGGGCAAGATCAGTTCGCGCATCGTCAATGAGGTGCCCGGCGTCAATCGCGTGGTCTACGACATCAGCAGCAAGCCGCCGGCCACGATCGAGTGGGAATGATCGCCACGGGCCATCGCATCGACGAGGCCGACCGAGCGGACCGACGCACCCGATGAGCGCCGGGCGCACGCCATCGCCGGGTCCCTCGTTCGCACGCGCCGAACCGCTTCGACTGCGCGGACCTGGTGGAGCGCTCGGACCGCGCGTCCGCCTGGGCATGACCAAGCCGTCGGTGATGGAGGACGACTGGTGGGTCTTCACGCTGTGGGTCGAGGACGAGCTGGGCGTCATCGAGGCGCGCACCGTGGCACCGGCGGGCGGTCCACCGCCGGCGCCGCCGCTCCAAGTCATCGGGCCGACGCTCGCCAACGCGCTCATGGGCCTGCTGGCCCAGGAGGATGGTCGTCAGCTCATCCGCATGCGCATGGGCGAAGCCGAGGACGACAGCGAGCCCTGGCGCCGGCCGCTGATGGTCCTCACGGCCGTCCGCTGGGACCCCGTACGCAGGTCGACCATGCGCGACAACGAGCTGGTGGCTGAGGTGATGCGGGCCTTCCGCCGAGCGGTCGATGTGGCCGGCGCCCCAGGGCTCCACGGCTAGACACTCGGGTTCGCTGCTACACTCGGCCCGCCGTGGACGGCGAGGGATGCCGTCCGTCTTCCCGAAGTGCTGAGGCCTTCCACGCATGCTCGAATCACTTGGCCTGCAGGATCTCGACAAGCAGATCACCGACATCCTCGCGAGCGATGTCTTCCAGGCCGTCATCTACGTCATCGTGGCGTACATCGTGCTCATCTGGCTCGCCAGCGCGTATTGGGCGTACCGCGACATGCGTTTGCGCTCATCGAGCGCCATCACCCCGTACATCGCGGCGCTCTCGATCATCATCTTCACGCCGGTCTTCTTCCTCTTCGGTCTGCTGATCTATCGCATCGTGCGGCCCAAGGAGACCATCGCCGAGGTCAATGAGCGGGCCCTCGCCGAAGAGGCCATGCTGGCTGAGGTCGCATCCCACGCGCAGTGCGCCAACTGCTCGCGACCGGTCCACGAGGACTGGATCATCTGCCCCAGCTGTCGCAATCGCCTGCGTCGCGTGTGCCCCAACTGCGAACACCTGATCGAGCTCGACTGGACGCTGTGCGCTTGGTGCGGCAAGGACTTCGAGCGGGCTGAGGTGGCCGGTACGACGGCCTACATGCCTTCTGCTCGCCCGGCGCCGCGACCCCAACAACCCCCAGCGCAGCAGCCGCAGCAGCAGCCGCCGATGCGCATGCCTGCTCCGCCGCCGCCGACGCCGGCCCGCCCCTTGCCGCCATCCTCCATGGGCACTGTGGAGAGTTCAAAGGCCAACCAGCCACCGCCGAATCCACAGTCGTCCAGCCAACCGGCAGGTGCGCCGGCGCCGGCGCCACGCAGTTCGGGAGCATCTTCCGCGCCTGCGTCGGCTCCCGGTCAAGCCAAGCCCACGACCGGGATCTAGCGCGACCGCGACCCCTTGACCGGCCCCGCGGCTGACGGTCGAGCGCCCGGACCTGACGGCCACGTGCCCGGAACCGACGAGATCGCGCCCACGCCAGGCCCGCGACGCGAACCACCACCCGCGCCATCGCCTGCGTTCGAGGTGACCGATGCGCCCGATGCAGAAGATGCCGGCGATGCAGGCATCTTCAGCCTGGAAGGACGGCGTGCCCCTGGCCTGTACCTGGCCGCCTGGGTCATCTCCGCGGTCGGTCTTGGCCTGTTCTTCATCGGGGCCATGGCCAGCGCTGCCGATGCCGCCATCGTGCTGCTCTCGATCGGCACCATCCTGTTGACGCTGGGTTTCGCCACGGCTTGCGGCTACCAGGTCCTGGAGCGGCGCGAACGAGACGTCGAGGCCTACCGCGGCCCGGCGCCACTGCTCGTCTTCGGCAGCTACTTCTTCGCCATGGCCATGCTGGGGTTCCTCCTCTCAGTGAGCGGTCTCATCGACGCAGAGAGCGCGTTCGGCTTCCTCGTCATCGGCTCACTGCAGGCGATCGCCTATGCCGTCGTGGTGTGGCTGTTGGTCGTCCGCACCGATTCGTTGACCTGGCAGCAGATGGGTTGGCCGATCTGGCCGTCGTCGGACGGCGGCATCATGCGTGCCATCGGTATCGCCGTGGCGGTCCTGCTGCCGGTGACCTTCGCGCTGCTCTTCCTGGGGGGCATGCTGGGCAGGCTGCTCGGGGTGCAGGCGCCGGATGTGCTGCCAGCGACCGATTCGTCGGCCTCGGCGCTCATGGTGGCGTTGAGCGCCGCACTCATCATCCCGGTCGGCGAGGAGCTCTTCTTCCGCGGATTCGTGCTGTCCGCCTGGTGGCGCGACCTGGGGGAGCGCCCAGCGTTGGTTCGTAGCGCCTTGTTCTTCGCGCTCATCCATATCGTGAACATCAGGACGGACAGCTTCACCGAAGGACTGTCGCAGGCCGTGTTGCAGACGGCCGTGATCCTGCCGCTGGGCTTGGTGCTGGGTCTGCTCTTCCTGCGCTACGGCATGGCTGCCGCCATCGCCGCCCACGTCACCTACAACTCGCTGCTGCTGTTCCTCACCTACCTCGCCACTGGCATGGCTTCGTAGAACTCGTCGGCGCTGCGCCCGTCGCGGCCCCATCCACCGCGATCGCAAGCAGTCGGCAAGCGCCGGCCAAGCCCGCGTGAAGGGCCCGTCCCTAGGCTGCGCAGTGCCTTCGGGACCGGACGGCGGGGGAATCGGCGGGCTCCGTCGTTCGGACCCGGGGGCGCCAGCACATCATCGGCTGGCCAACGAGCGGGCGACCAGACAGCAGCTCGCCGACCGGCCGACCAGCCGAGCCACTGGCGTACGACGGACTACGAACTCGCCTACGGAGGAGCGGCATGACCAGCACGTCCCAGGGACCAGCCCGCCGATCGGTGCGGGATCTGCCGGTGGCCGAGCGCCCCCGTGAACGACTGGTGTCGAGCGGCGCCCAGGGTCTCTCATCGGCCGAGCTCATCGGTCTGCTTTGGACCTCCGGCTCACGCCGATCCTCGGCCGCCAGCATGGCTGAAGAGGCGCTGGTACGTTGCGACGGCCTCTCGGGACTGGCGATGGCTACGCCGCGCGAGCTGGAGCGGGTTCCCGGCGTGGGTCCGGCACGGGCGGCCCAGCTGACGGCTGCCTTCGAGCTCGGTCGCCGTGCCGTCATCGACTGGCCTGCCGGCCGCTGGACCATCCGTGGCCCGCGCGACCTGGCCGAGCGCCTGACCGCGGATCTGGGCCACCTGCAGCGGGAGGAGCTGCGGGTGGTGCTGCTGGACGCGCGCAACGGCGTGCTGGCCATGCCCACCATCTACCGGGGCAACGTCTCAGCCGCGCTGGTCCGCATCGGCGAGCTCTTCCGCGATGCCGTCCGGCTCCATGCGGCCCGCCTCATCCTGGTCCACAACCACCCGTCCGGTGACCCCACGCCCAGTCCGGACGACCTGCACATGACCGCTGAGGCCGTGGCTGCGGGGCGCCTGCTCGATATCGCCGTGCTTGACCACCTGGTCATCGGCCATGGGTCGTGGGTAAGCCTGCGCGACCGGGGAGTGGCCTTCGAGCGCAGCTGACGGGCCGTGAGGCCCCCCTACCGGGAGCCATCCGTCCATCAGCATCCGCGGAGGCCCGCGTATACTCTCGGACACTGGGCCGGGAGTCGAGGAGGGCTCCCACTCGGGTCGCCGTGGCCCGCTCCGGACTGGTACGCCGCCCCCGGCCGTGCGGGTGTGGGCTTGCCGTCGGTGCCAGTGTGTTCGTGGTCGCTTCCGGCCACCGTTGGAGGTCGCCGCCCGGCTCGTATGATCGACGCCTTCTTTGGTGCCTTCTCCCGCGATATCGGGATGGACCTGGGAACCGCCAATACGCTCGTGCATGTGCGTGGCCGCGGCATCGTCATCAGCGAACCCAGCATCGTCGCGGTCGATACCAAGACCCGCAAGGTCCTGCAGATCGGCGCGGAGGCCAAGCGCATGCTCGGTCGGACGCCCGCCTCGATCACCGCCATCAGGCCCCTGCGTGACGGTGTCATCAGCGACTTCGACGTCACCGAGCAGATGATCAAGTACTTCGTGCAGAAGGTGCACGATCGCGTCGGCCTGGTGCCGCGCCCGCGCATGCTCCTGGGCATCCCCAGCGGGGTGACCGAGGTGGAGCGGCGCGCCGTCCGTGACGCCGCCCTCAACGCCGGCGCTCGCTGGGCCCGTCTCATCGAGGAGCCCATGGCTGCCGCCATCGGGGCCGGCCTGCCGGTCGGCGAGCCCAGCGGCAACCTCATCGTCGACATCGGCGGCGGCACTACCGAGGTGGCGGTCATCTCGCTCGGCGGCATCGTCGTCAGCCGCAGCGTCCGCGTCGGTGGCGATGAGCTGGACGAGGACGTCATCGCCTACGCCCGCCGCGAATACAACCTGCTGGTCGGCGAGCGCACCGCCGAGGACATCAAGATCGCCATCGGCTGCGCCTACCCCGGCGCGCATGACAAGCAGCACGTGAGCATGCGCGGTCGCGACCTGCTGACGGGCCTGCCTCGTTTCGTCGAGATCACCGCCGAACAGATGCGCGAGGCCCTCGACGCCTCGCTGGCGCAGATCGTGAGCACCATCAAGGACACCATCGAGGAGACTCCACCGGAGCTGGTCGCAGACATCGTCGACCAGGGCATCGTGCTGGCCGGCGGCGGAGCGCTGCTGCAGGGACTGGACCGACGCATCGCGGAGGCCACGCAGATGCCGGTCCACATCGCCGACGATCCGCTGACCTGTGTGGCACGCGGCACCGGCATCGTGCTCGAGTCCATCGATGACCCGATCATGGAGCGTGCCCTGGTGGCCGAGACGTACTCGAGGCCGCCCCGCTAGGCCGGCCATGTTGCGCGACCGCCACGCACGCCGCCGCCTCATCGAGTTCATCGTCCTCGTGGGGCTGTGCCTGGCGATGCTGGTGGTCAGCGGCAGTGCCCCCGTGGACGAGCTCCGCCGCGGTGTCAAGTTCGCCATCGCGCCCGTGCAGGACTCGCTCTCCAACGGCACGCGCTCGCTGACCTCGGTGCTGGGGGCTTTCGGCGAAGTGGATATGCTGCGGCGCGAGAACCAGGATCTGCGCACGACCGTCGACATGCTCCAGGACCAGCTCGCGACGCTCGACGCCGTGAATGCCGAGAACGAGCGCCTGAGCAAGCTGCTGAAGACCAAGTCGGACCTCCAGTTCGACACCATCGCCGCTGCTGTCAGCAGCCGCTATGCGTCGCAGTTCGAGCGCATCATCACCATCGACCGGGGCACCGAGTCGGGCGTCCTGGACGGCGCGCCGGTGATCTCCGAAGGTGGGGCGCTGGCCGGCCGCGTCACCGGGGCCGGAGATGGTTGGGCGGAGGTCACGCTCATCACCGACACCACCTCGCTGGTGGCCGGCCGCGACAATCGCACCGAGGCCACCGGCAACGTGGTCGGGCGCCTCTCGGCGCCACTGGCGATGGAGGAGATCCCGCGGACCGACAAGGTTTCCATCAATGACCGCATCGTGACCCTTGGCGCCCGGCTGGGGAAGCGCTTCCGCTCGGTCTACCCCAAGGGCATCCCCATCGGCCGTGTGCTCGATGTCATCGAGGAGCCTGGTGACGTGGTCAAGACTGCGCTCATCCAGCCTGATGCCGACTTGGATCACCTCGAATACGTGCTGGTGCTGCAACAAGGTGAGTTCGCGCCGCCCAAGCGCGTCACCGACGCCGAACAGGCGGCAGCCCAGACGGCGGCTACCGAATGATCGCCACACGACCCGAAGGCCTCGCTCGACTGCGCTTGGGACCATCCGGGTGCAGGGGTCGTGACCATCTCGGCATGGCCCATCGCCATCCGAACGCGGAGGCTAGGCGCTACATGCCCGTACATCACCGCACCACTGCACACGCGACCCCGTCGACTGCCACCGCCCGCCGGCGCGACATCCTCCGCGTGCTGGCCATCGTCGCTGCCATCGTGGCGCTCATCCTGACGAGCTCGGCCCTGAACCTGGTCAGCAAGGTGAGTGCCGCGGACGAGGTGCCCGGGCCAAAGCGGGCCGTCATCGTGTCCGGCCCGGTCCACAGCCTGACGTACCGCTACCGGGACTACGCCAGGGCCATCGCTGATGCGGCCGAGGCCCAGGGCATGGCTGTCACGCGCATCCTCTACCCCAACGCCACCAAGGCTCGCGTCAAGGCGGCGGCCAACGGCGCTGACCTGTTCGTCTACGTCGGCCACGGCAACGGCTGGCCCAGCGCCTTCGGCCCCTTCCAGGAGGACACCAAGAACGGCCTCGGGCTCAACCCCTCCGATCCTGCCAAGCGCACCACCTACAACGTCGTCTACAAGGGCGCCAACTGGCTGCGCGCCAACATCGAGCTGGCGCCCAACGCGGTGGTCATCCTCTCGCACCTCTCGTACGCCTCGGGCAATGCCTCTTCGGGCATGCCCATCCCGACCCGTGCTGTCGCCGTGCAGCGTGTCGACAACTTCGCCAATGGTTTCCTCTCGATCGGGGCCCGTGTCGTCTGGGCCCTGGGCTGGCAACCCGGCGCAGACGTGGTCGACGCACTGTACGAGGACGACGCCACCATGGACGCGGTCTTCATGACCCGCTATCGCAGCGGCGTCAATCCGCTCAACGGCTGGATCGGCGACGATCCGGGCTACTTCACTTCTGAGCGCGTCCCCGGTGCCACCATCCACATCGATCCTGACCCTGCCTACGGCTACCTGCGTGGCATCACCGGCGACCTCGATTTCACCACCACCGAGTGGCGCGATGCGACCGCCGCACCGCCGGACCTGGACCCGCCGGTCATCAGTGAGGTCAGTGCCAGCCAGTCCCCGGTGACGCTGGCCACGGCGGACTCGGGTGACCCCATCTTCACGCCCAACGGTGACGGCATCAGCGACAGCGTCGCCATCTCGCATCGGCTGTCGGAGAACGCCTTCATCGAGATGCAGGTGAAGCGGGATGGCAAGGTCGTGCGTCAGACCACGACCTGGGCGCTCAAGGGCCGGGGCTCCCTCGAGTGGGATGGTCGCCGTGATGACGGCAAGCTGGTGGGCGAGGGTTCGTTCAAGATCGTCCTCACCCCGACCGATCGCGCCGGGAACCGCGGCGAGCCTGCCGAGACCAGGGTGCTGGTCCTCAACTCGATGAAGAACCCCAGGGCCAACCCCACCATGTTCTACTCCGCCGATGGCGATGAGCTGGCGCAGACGACCGCCCTGAAGGCGCGCCTCACCCGGGATGCGAACGTCAGCTGGACCATCCGCAAGCCCGGCGGCACCGTCGTCAGACACGGCCCCGATGAGGCCGCCTTCCCGGTGGGAGACGCGCGCTTCCTGTGGGATGGCACCGACGATGAGGGCGCCGTCCTGCCGGACGGTCGCTATGTCGCTCGCATGCGCGTGAGCCGGCCGGCGGGTACGTACGCTCACGACATCCAGGTTCGCATGATGCCCTTCGCGCTGGCGACGCAGAAGTGGTCGGTCCGGCGCGGCGACAAGGTCATCTTCACCCTGACCTCGGCAGAGCCGCTCCAGGGCAAGCCGGTCGTCACCGCCAACCAGCGCCGCATCCCCATGTACACCGTCCCCAAGTGGAAGATCACCAAGAGCGGTGAGAACCAGTTCAGGGTGGTGCTCAAGACCAAGGCCAAGGGCAAGCCGGGCAACATGCGGGTCCGCGTCGTCGGCACCGACATCGCCGGCGGCTCGCAGTCGAGGGTCTACATCTTCAAGCTGCGCTGAGCCGGCGCGCAGACTGAACCCTGATGACCGAGCACATCCGCATCGATCGCTATGCCGGCACCTGGGTGGTGTTGCCCACCTACGACGAAGCCGAGAACCTGGCTGGTATCTCCGAGGCCATCCTACAGGCCCTGCCCGGCGCCACGCTGCTGGTGGTCGATGATGCTTCGCCCGACGGAACCGGCGACCTGGCCGATCGACTGGCCACCGCCGAACCACGCATCGTGGTCAGGCATCGGGCCGGCAAGGAGGGCCTGGGCAAGGCCTACGTCGACGGCTTCGGCGTCGCCCTCGACGCCGGCGCACGGTGCGTGATCCAGATGGATGCCGACTGGTCGCATTCACCCGACTACCTGCCCGCGTTGATGGCCGCCATCGAGGACGGATCCGACCTCGTCATCGGCTCGCGCTACACCCGCGGCGGCGGCGTGCGTGACTGGGGCCTCATGCGGCGCGTCGTCTCGCGGGGCGGCTCGCTCTTCGCCAGGATCGTGTTGCGCCTGGCGACCAACGACCTGACCGGCGGTTTCAAGGCCTGGCGCAGTGCCGCGCTGCGGGCGGTCGAGTGGGATCGTCTGCACTCGGGTGGCTATGTGTTCCAGATCGAGACCACCTACCTGGCGACGCGCGCGGGTGCCCGAGTGACCGAGGTGCCCATCGTCTTCAAGGATCGTGAGGTGGGCACCAGCAAGATGTCCAAGTCGATCATCGTGGAGGCGCTGCTGGTGGTGCTGCGACTGCGCTGGGACGAACTGCGCGGTAGGGGTCCGACCGCATCGATGGCGCGGGACGCCGACGATGACGACGGCGCGTCTGCTCAGATGCGCGGTCCGCGTTAGGCTGGGACGGTAGCGCCCCCAGACCGTCGTGGAGGGGCCGACCCATGGAGCCGCCTCACCGTGAGTGCCGCAGTGCCCGAGCCGGGTAGCCTGGACATCACCATCGTCGCCGCCAACCCCTTCGAGTTCGATTCGCGATTCCTGCGTTCGGCGACGTCGTTGGCAGCTGATGGCCACCGCCTGCGGATCCTGGGCTGGTCGGCCCCTGGCCTGCCGCCGGAGGAGGAGTTGGCGCCCGGCGTGCAGCTCAGCCGGTTGGACATCGACCGTCGCATCAGCAATGCCCTGCGGCCCCTGCCGCGGCGCCTGCGTCGCGGCATCTGCCGGCTCATCCGCCTGGATCCCGATGCGCAGGTGCTGCCGGCGGATGCGCCGGCTGGTCTCGACCGACTGCTCCACCCGTTGCGTCGCAGCCTGGAGATCCTGGCCAACTCGCGGCGCGCCGGGCCGTGGGCCGACGCCGTCGTAGAGGCGGCACCGGAGACGGACGTCTTCCATGCCCAGTCCCTGATCGTGCTGCCCGTGGTGCGCGAGGCTGCCCGTCGGCTGGGGGGCCGTTTCGTCTATGACATCGCCGACTACCACACCGAGGCCGCCCGTCTGGCGCGCATGCCCTGGGTCGTGCGTGAGTTGGTGCGCCGGCGGGAGCGGGATTGGGCTCGCGATGGCTCGGCTTTTCTGGCGGTGAGCGACCCGGTGGCTGACCTGGTGGTACGCCGTTGGGGCGTGCCCCGGCCGACGGTGTTGTGGAATTGCCCGCCGGCCTGGCGGCCGGAGCAGCCGGGGGTCGTCGACTCCGATCGCATCCGCGAGACCACCGGCATCGAACCGGAACGCCCCATCGTGCTCTACCAGGGTGGCTTCTCGGTCGACCGCGGCGTGGAGGAGCTGGTCGCCGCGGCCACGCAGCCGCGCCTGATGGAACTCGGGGCCGCGGTCGTGTTCATGGGCTACGGGCGGCTGGAGACCTTCATCGCCGATGCCGTCGCCGCGCATCCCGGCCGGGTCTACCTGCTGCCAGCTGTGCGACCCGACGATCTGATGCCCTGGACCGCCAGCGCTGACGTCTGTTTCGTGGGCCAACCACCGCGCACGCTGAACCACAAGATGAACCTCCCCAACAAGCTCTTCGAAGCCATCATGGCCGGCGTCCCGGTGGTCGTTGCCGAGGGCAATGAGCAGTGCCGGCTCAGCTCGGACGAGGGCATCGGCGTCTGTGTCGATATCGATGATCCGACGGCCATCGCCGCGGCCTGCGCCGGGCTTCTGTCCGCACCGCTCGCGGAGCGGCGCGCCCTGCGCGCTCACTGTCGCGAGGTGGCGCTGGGCAAGTACACCTGGGCCCACACGGCCGTGGGGCTGCTGGCGCTCTACCGCAAGCTGGCCCGCGAGACGGCTGCGCAGCCCGGCCGCGAGCCAGCCACCCAGCCACCGAGCCAAGCCGCCACCGACCCTGCCGGCCTATCCGTCCGCGACGGAGCCTCGCCACGTGAAAGGGGTGCAGTCTGATGCGTTTCGCCACCCGCCCACTGACGCTGCTGATCAGCACCCTGCTATTGGTCGGCAGCCTGTCCAGCGCCGTCAGTGCAGCGGGGGTCGACGGCAACATCGTCGACCGTACACGACTCGCCGACCGCCCCTATCGTGGGATGGCGCTGGTGACCATCGCCGATCATGTCGCGTGCACCGGCTTCATCGTGGGGCCGCGCAAGGTGGTCACCGCAGCGCACTGCCTGGTCCGCGATGCGGCGGCCGGCAAGTACAAGCTCCGGGGTGGCTTGCCTGGCAACGTGCGCATCTATCGCGCCTACAGCGGGGCCGCCGGTGGAGCGACCTACGGAGCCTGCAACGTGGCCAAGGTCTGGGTCCACTCGAAGTTCGTCAAGCGCAACTCGGCCGATCGCGAGTTCGGTAGCCGGGCGCACGACTACGCCGTCCTCACCACCAAGCGAGGCTGCTCGTATCCACGCGGCGCCATCATGCGCCTCTGGGCCACCGAGTCGTACGACGGCCAGCTCGATACGGGCCGCAAGCTCCAGGTCGGTGGCTATCCTTCCGACCCACGCTTCAGTGGCATGAATGCGCTCAACCTGTGGCGGACCAGGGGAGCGGTCCTGCCGGTGGTCGCCAGCGAGCCGGGACTGCTGAGTGTGAACGCCTTCGTGGCGCAGGGCATGAGCGGCGGACCCGTGTGGCGCTCGTTCGGCTCGGAGTCGCCATGCGGACGCGCCCAGTGCGTGGTCGGCATCGTGGTCGAATGTGAGATCAACGCCAAGGGTCTGTGCCGGACCGGTGACAGCAGCCGTCTGGCGGTGCGCATCACGCCGCATGTCAAGCAGTCGATCCGCAAGCGGTAGGGCGCAGTCGACCGCGTCTACGTGCGCAGGATCTCCTCGGTGACCTCATCAGCGATGGCTTCGAAGTCCGGGGTGCGGCGCTGGCGTCGAACGATGACGACGTCCTCGGCGCGCTCCAGCACCGTCAGGCGTCCCTGCTCGACCAACTCCCGATCCACCGCGCCGAGGCTTCCGGCGAAGGTGGTCCAGGCGGGCACACCCAGCACCGCTGCCTCGCGGTTCATGGTGCCGCCGGCGCTCACCACCGCGTCGGCCACCCACACCAGCGAGGGACCGTCCACGGGTCGCTCGGGGATGATCACGCCGACCACCTCGGCGAATGACTCGGCCTGTTCTGCGGTCCGGGGCAGCAGCACCACCTGTGCGTCGCTGTCGAGCAGTCGTGTCAGCACCTCATCGAAGACGGTGTTCTCGATGCCGCGGTGGTACAGGCTCATGGTGGCCGGTGGACGCATCACCACGATGGGCCGCTCGCGGTCGAGCCCCAACTCTTCGTAGACGCCCTCGTCGGGCAGGAAGTCGGCCAGTGCCACCTGCTCCTTGAGTCCGCGGTAGGGCCGGTGTCGCGCCTTCGAGAGCCCGTATCCCGACAGCGCGGAGTAGGGGATGACATCGGGCGTCATGACCTTGGTGGCCAGTCGGAAGTTGATGCGATGCATGCCGGCCGCACCCTCGTAGTCGTGGATCACCGTGCTGTGGATCCGCAGCAGGCGCGCAGCGACCGCGAGGTCGTTGGAGCCGTGGCTGACAGCCTGGGTGATGCCGCGCCCGCGACCGAAGCGCACCAGCGCCCCGGAGCGTCTCACCAGGCCCAGGCCCTTGCCGGCGACCGAGGCACCGCCGTGGCGGCCGACGACGGTGTGGGCGATGCCGTAGCGCTCCAGCAGGCCCAGCGTCTGGGCGAAATCGCGTGCGGTCACGACCGTCTCCACGCCGGCCGCGTCGAGGCGTCGCAGGATGGGACGGAAGAAGAGCACGTGCGGCGAGTTGGTCAGGTCGATCCAGACCTTCCGCGGTGGCGCGCTCACGAGTGCCGGACCGTCACGGCTGGCCGCACCTCACGAGTGGCCGTCAGAGGACATCGACGTTGGGTGGCACATGGCCCGACGTGCCACCCGAGAGACGGCTGCGTACCGCGTTGCGCAGGTCCACCACCAGGTCGGCGTGGTCGACCACGCTCGCCAGGTCGATGGCGCTGTGCGCCGTGGCGATGACGACGCAATCGGCCGCCTTGAGCGTTGCGACGTCGAGCGGACATGCAGGCCGGCCTCCGCGAAGGCGACCGCGAGGGGCAAGCCGACGTAGCCCAGCCCGATGATGCCGACCGTGTCGAGGTTGGTGTCGGTGTCAGTCTTGGTTTCTGTCACAGCCCGCCGACTCTAGCATCGGGCGCGCTCGCCTCGCGGGGATGGCATGCTTGCGGGCATGCCCGGACTCATCCACATCGTCGGCGCACGGCCCAACTTCATCAAGGCCGCGCCCGTCATCGCCGCCCTCGCTGCCCTCGGTGCGCAGCAGCAGCTGATCCACACCGGCCAGCACTATGACCGCGCCATGTCCCAGGTGTTCTTCGAGGAACTGGGCTTGCCGCAGCCCGACCACAACTTGGGCGTGGGCTCGGGCTCCCACGCGGCGCAGACCGCGGCCCTGTTGATGGCGCTCGAAGGGGCGTTCGACGAGGAGCGGCCGGACCGCGTGGTCGTCTATGGCGATGTCAACTCCACGCTCGCCGCGGCACTCGTCTGCGCCAAGCTCCAGATCCCGGTGGCGCACGTGGAGGCCGGCCTGCGCTCGTTCGATCCCAGCATGCCCGAGGAGGTCAACCGGCGTGTCACCGACCTCCTGAGTGACCCCCTGTTCGTGACCGCACCCGAAGGCGCGGAGAACCTGGCGGCTGAGGGCATCTCTGGTGAGCGGGTGGTCTTCGTGGGCAATCCCATGATCGACACCCTCCTGGGGCACCTCGAGCGCTTCGACCCCGTGCCGGTGCTGGCGCGACTGGGCCTGGAGCGCCCGTACGGCGTGGCCACGCTGCACCGGCCCGCCAACGTGGACACACCGGACGCGGCTGCGGGCCTCGTCGCTGCTCTGCGCGACGTGACGGCTCGCCTGCCCCTGGTGCTGCCGCTGCATCCGCGTGGCCGAGCGACCCTGGCGGCCGCCGGGCTCCAGGACGTGCCCGGCCTGACGGTGGTGGACCCGCTCGGCTACGTCGACTTCATCTCGCTGGTGCGTGGTGCCGCGGTCGTCATCACCGACTCGGGCGGCATCCAGGAGGAGACGACCATGCTGGACGTGCCTTGTCTGACGCTTCGTCCCAATACGGAGCGCCCCATCACGCTCACCGCCGGCACCAACCGGCTGGTGACACCGGGGACACTGGGCAAGGCCCTCGATGGCGTGCTGGTCGGCGCCCAGAAGCGTCCTGGGAGTGGGCCTCCGGGTTGGGACGGCCACGCTGGGGAGCGCATCGCCGATGTGCTGGTGAGGCTGTGAGCCGCCCCCGTCGGGCGTCGTCGGGCCCGGCGCCACTGCGCGCGATGCTCTTGCCTTCTCACGCCTGGAACCCCTACCAGCGGCTGCTCGCGTCGGCGCTCTCGGAGGCCGGCGTGGATGCCGTCGCTGTCCATGATTGGCCGGAGCGGACAGCCATCCTTGGTGCCTGGTGGGCGCAGGGTCGGCCGCAGGTGGTGCATGTCCACTGGATCCACGAGTTCCTCGGCGGCAGCAAGGGCACGCCCAGCGCCCGAAACGTGCGCTGGTTCGGATGGCAGCTGCGACTGCTCAAGGCTTTTGGCGTCCGCATCGTCTGGACCGTGCACAACCTCAAGGGCCACGAAGCCGGCCACGATCCGCGTGACGCCAAGGCGCACCGGGCCATGATCGAGGCGGCCGACGCGGTCATCCTGCACTGCCAGATGGCACGCCAGGCGCTCACCGAGCTGTACCAGCCCAGTGTCGCCGCTCGCGCACGCATGCATGTGCTGCCTCATGGCAACTACGTCCGCCAATACGACGTCGATGCTGATGCGTCTGCGGCACGGGCGGCACTGGGACTCCCGGCCAGCGGCCGCGTCTTCGCTTTCGTCGGCTCCATCCGCGGCTACAAGAACGTGGGCGAGTTGCTTGACGCCTTCGTCGGTGTCACGTCCCTCGGGCCAGATGACCGCTTGCTGGTCTGCGGCAAGCCCCTACCCAAGAAGTTGGGACGAGAACTGAAAGAGCGAGCGGCCGCCGACCCGCGCATCGTGCTGCGGCTGGAGCGGATCCCGGAGGAGGAGCTGTCAGGCATCCTCCGTGCTGCCGATGCCGCAGTCCTACCGTTCCGCGACATCCTGACATCCGGCAGCGCCATCCTGGCCATGAGCCACGGCCGGCCGGTGATCGCCCCGGCCATGGGCTGCCTGCCCGAGACCCTCGCGGCCGACGCCTCATTCCTGTACGACCCCGATGCGCCCGATGGTCTCCGGGATGCGCTGCGTGACGCGGCCGCCTCCGACCTGGCGAGCATGGGGCTGCGAGCGCGCGCCTGGGCCGACACCATCGACTGGGGGCCGATCGCGGTCGCGACCGCCAAGCTCTATCGCGGCGAGTGACTCGACAGCGCCAGGCGCCGGATGGCGTGGCTTGAGAGCGGCAGCGACCAGGGCCGAGTCATCACTGTCAAGACGACGGTTCCGTGTGGACATGCCGCTGGGACCCCGTTTCGGTGACCGTTGGCTCTCCGACATATCAGCCGATGTTGAGACACTCTCGGATGAGATACGACTGCCTAGGTCACGGCACAGCGCCTCTGCCTGTTCGTTGTTCGGGCCGTGCACGACGGGACCTGGCACGTCTGGCTGACGGTTCGATACCGATCGTATCTGACCGCATGACGCGTGGGCAACCGCGACATCCGCTTTGCCGATCCGAAAAGGAGACTTCATCCATGGACGAAAACCAGATCCTCGACCAGACGCTGGCCTTCCACGGTCACCGCTGCTGGGCCAGCGCGGCCGGTGTGCGGCTGGGCCTCGCAGCCCTGTCCGCCCTCGACGTCCGCAGGGCCGGGGCCAAGGAGCTTCATGCGGTCGTGGAGATCGGCGACCATCACGGCGCCATGTGCTTCGGCGACGGAGTGCAAGTCACCACCGGCTGCACCTTCGGCAAGGGCAACATCGAGAAGAGCGGCGAGGGCAAGTTCGCGGTGACCCTCGTGGACAAGGCCGGCGGGCGAGCTGTGCGCGTGGCCTACCGGCCCACCCTGCAGCCACGCATCAAGGCCAGCGCCTTCATGCAGAAGCGGGCCGCCGGTGTGCCTCCGACCGAGATCCCCGATGAGGAGCAGATGGAGGTCGTCCACCTCATCTGGGATGCGCCGGCGGAGGAGATCATGACCGTCGGTCCGGTCGAGGCACGCGCCTGGAGCGAGCCCGAGGAGGTCGTCCGCTTCACGGTCTGCCCGCGCTGCGAGGAGCTCGTGGCGGAACCCTACTTACGGACCGTCGAGGGCACCGCGGTCTGCATCGCTTGCTCAGGCTACCCACGCTGACGCCCTGACGGATGGTCCTCTACGTCATCGCGGGCTCGGCCGTCTTCCTCGGCTCGGGTGTCATGGCCATGGCCGGGCTCGGAGCGGCCTTCCTGTTCGTGCCACTCTTCTACTACTTGGGCGTGCCGCTGCCCGAGGCCGCGTCGACGGCCCTGCTGCTCAACGCGGTCAGCCTCGCGGCCGCGGCGATCGCTTATGCGCGTGCCGGCTTGGTCGATCGGAGGGCGGGCGTCCCGGTGCTCATCACCGCGGTCCTGCTCGCGCCGGTCGGCGCTGCGCTCAGCAGCCACTTCGAGCGCTCGATCCTGCTGGCGTTGTTCGTGGCCTTCCTCGTCTTCGCCGGAGCGATGATGCTCTTCTATCGACCCCCGGCCGGCAGGCGCAACCAGGACGGCGCCACCGGGTTCGCCGTCGGCGCCTCGGTGGGCGGTGCGGCCGGGTTCTTCGGTGGCCTGCTCGGCGTAGGCGGCGGCAACATCGTGCTGCCGGGACTGACCTGGATCGGGCTGCCGGCCAAGGTCGCCGCCGGCACCACGGCGTTCGTGGTCGTCTTCGCCTCGACCGCCGGCTTCCTCGGCCATGCCGCCGTGGGCGACCTCGATCCGGTGTTCGTCGTCACCATGGCGGTGCTCGCCGTCGCCGGCTCGCTCGCCGGTTCGCGCGTGATGCAGACCAGGCTAACGAGCGCCCAGCTCAAGCGATTCATCGGGATCCTGCTGTGGGCCATCGCCGCGAAGATGGCGCTCGATCTGCTGGGGTGAACAGCGGCAGACCTCGGGGTGGCACCCGGATGGTATGCCCGTGGGCCGAACGGACCTCGAGTTCCGTGACGGTTGACACTGCGCCATATCAGCGGAGACTGACACACTCGGAGATGAGATACAAAGGAGCGACGACGCCACATGAAGACACTGCTACTGAAACTCGAGGACTTCCGGCTGCTGCCGGTGTTCGTGGGCATGAGCATGGCCATCGGGATCGCCATCGGCAGCCTGCTGAGCATCTCCGACTTCGAGTTGACACCGCCCATCGACGCGCTGAAGGCCATGGCCGACGGCTCGTTCGAGGCGAGCGTGCCGGCGCTCATCTCCCTGGGCGTGCCGCTCGGCCTGTTCGCGATGATGTACCCGGCGATGACGAACGTCCGCCTCACCGAGGTCGGCGATGCCTTCCGGTCACCCCGCCAGCTCGGTGTGGTCCTGGTCCTCAACTACCTCGTCGCCCCGTTCTTCATGTTCCTGCTGGCGACCGTCTTCGTCTCGGACCCGGAACTGCGGACCGGCCTCATCCTCTACGGCCTCGCACCCTGCATCGCGATGGTCATCGTCTTCACCTACCTTGCCCGGGGCAACACCGCCATGGCGCTCGTCTTCGTGGCTCTGAACTCGGTCATCCAGATGGCCCTCATCCCGGTCTACTCCCAGATCCTCATCGGTGATGTCTCGTTCGACGTCCTGGTCGTCTTCCAGAGTGTGCTGCTCTATCTCGGGCTGCCGTTGCTGGCCGGCGTGCTCACCCGCCAGATCGTGGTGAAGGGACGAGGCGAGGCGGCCATGGATGCGCTCAAGCCCTACCTCAACGGCCTCTCGATCCTGGGCTTGCTCTTCACGCTCATCGTGATGTTCGCCTTGAAGGGCGACCTCATCCTGGAGCAGCCGGGCATCGTGCTCGAGATGGCCATCCCCATGACCATCTTCTTCGCGGTCATGTTCTTCGTCGCGCTGCTCATCGGCTCACGCCTGCGCTTCCCCTATGGCGATGGCGTGGCGGTGGCCTTCAACGCGACCGGGCGCGACTTCGAGATCGCCATCGCCATCGCCATCACCGCCTTCAGCCCGACGGTCGCGCTCGCCACGGTGGTGGGCCCGCTCATCGAGGTGCCCATCATGCTTGCGCTCGTCTGGTCTGCGATGAAGCTGCGGCCGAGCCTCTTCCCCGACCGGCCGCACGACCGCTCAGCCACCAGTCTGGAGCCGACCCATGCCCACTGAGACCCCGATCACCATGGCACCCGCGGGGGCCGCTCAGTCGGCGCCCTGCCCTCGGCTCGACTTGCCCGCACCCGACGTCACCGACGCCGCGGCCATCGCCGCGTTGCTGGCGGACTCCACTCGCGCCGGCATCCTGGCCCTGCTCCGCGACGGACCACACTGCGTCTGCGAGTTCGCGGCCACCTTCGATGCTCGTGAGAACAACGTCAGCAACCACCTTGCCAAGCTGCGTGCCGCCGGGCTGGTGCGCACGACCCGACACCGCGGCGATGCCCGCTGGATCTACTACGAGCGTGATGAGGATGCCATCGCGCGAGCGGCCGAGGCGCTCGACGGGATCCTCTAGTGAACACGCTCACCCTCCGTCGCTCCGACCTGCCCTTCTGGCCCGCCGCCGCGCTTGCCGTCGTCGCCTGGCTGGTGGCCTGGTTCGCCGCCTGGCCCCTCAGCGGTTGGATCGCCTTCGACCTGCTGGGTCTCGAGCCGGGCAGCTCGCTCGGCGAGGCGGTGGCCTTCTTCTGCTACGACGTTCCCAAGGTCCTGCTCCTCCTGCTCGGCATCGTCACCATCGTCAGCTACCTGCGCTCGTACGTGCCACCCGAGAAGGTGCGCGCCGCCCTGGCCGGCCGCGGTGTCGTCATCGGCAGCGTCAGCGCCGCCGCCTTCGGCGTGGTCACACCCTTCTGTTCCTGCTCGGCGGTGCCGCTCTTCATCGGCTTCCTGCAGGCGGGCATCCCCATCGGGGTGACCCTGGCCTTCCTCATCAGCTCACCCCTCGTCAACGAGGTCGCGTTGGTCCTGCTGTTCGGCTTGTTCGGCCCGCAGGTCGCAGTGCTCTATCTCGTCGCGGGCCTGTCGGTGGCCATCATCGGCGGGCTCATCCTGGGCCGTTTCCCGCTCGAGCGCTGGATCGAACCCTGGGTGCTGCAGGCGCGCGACGCCGGTGGCTCAGCTGCGATCGTCGTGGCCAAGCCGACCACCGAGGAACGCCTGCGCGAGGCCTGGGGTTCGACCCGCGAGCTGGTGCGCAGGGTCTGGCCCTGGGTGGTCATCGGCATCGGCGTGGGGGCCTTCATCCACGGCTTCGTGCCGACCGACACCATCGTCTCGATCGGCGGCGCCGACAACCCCTTCGCGGTGCCCATCGTGGTCGTCCTCGCGGCACCACTCTATGCGGGCGCGGCAGGCGTCATCCCCATCGTCGAGACGCTCCTGGACAAGGGTCTGCCGCTGGGCACGGTGCTGGCCTTCATGATGGCGACCGTCGCCATCAGCTTGCCCGAGTTCGTCATCCTGCGGCGCGTGGCGCGCATCCCGCTGCTGCTCATCTTCCTCGCGGTCGTCGTCGTGGGCATCCTCATGGTCGGCTTCCTGTTCAACGCCCTCGGAATGTGATGCCACCGGCATCGAAAGGAGAACTCCCATGCTGAAGATCGAAGTCCTCGGCTCAGGCTGTGCCAACTGCCAGAAGCTGGAGAAGAACGCGCGCGAGGCCGTGGCCATGGCCGGTGTGGAGGCCGAGGTCAGCAAGGTCACCGACTACGCGGAGATCGCCTCCCGCGGTGTCATGACGACGCCCGGCCTGGTCATCGACGGCGAGGTCAAGAGCGCGGGCCGCATCCCCAGCCCAGGCGACATCGCGGAGTGGCTGATCGCGACCCCGTAGCACCCCTGGCGACGCGGGACCCAGAGGGACCTCAGCTCTCCCGTCGTTCAGCCGGCCCCGCCGCCGTTGCTACAGGGGCAGTCTCTTCGCGCGGGGCAGGCTCGGTCCCTGAAGGTGGCGACGCGCCGTCGGTCTCCAGGGTTTCGGTCGTGCCGTCGGTCGCCCCGTCGTCGGCCGCCGCACCGTCGGCCCCGGAAGCCTGCGCCGCGCGGCGCTTGGCCCTGCGTGCAGCCCTGGCCGCCTCCAGCTCCTCAAGCTCATCCTGGTTCGCGGTGACGACCTGGTCGAGCTTGCCGTCCTTGATGGCCGCCTTGAGCTCCCCGATCTCCAGCTTGCCGTGCTTCACCAGCTGCTTCGCCTTGCGCTTGTTCTTCTTGCGCTTGTTCTCGCCTTCCTCGTGCAGTTGGGTGATCTCCCGGGCGAGCCGTCGGCCACGATCTGGCCTTTGTCGAGCAGGATCGCGCGCGTGCAGAAGGCCCGGATCCAGCTCAGGTCGTGGGTGACCATGACCACGGCCTTGGCCGAGTGCAGCACCTCCGCGATGCGCTTCTTCGACTTCTGCTTGAAGGCGTTGTCGCCGGTGCCCAGGACCTCGTCGAGCAGCAGGATATCTGGATCGACAGCGGTGGCGATGGCGAACCCGACCCGCGCACGCATGCCCGAGGAATAGGTCTTCATGGGCGCATTGATGAAGGCGCCGATGCTGGCGAACCTGATGATGCCGGGTGTGATCTCCGCCATCATGCGGTGGTCGATGCCCATCAGCGCCCCGGCCAGGGCGATGTTCTCGCGGCCCGTCAGCTCGGCGTCGAAGCCAGCTTGCAGGCTGAGCAAGGTGGAGACATGGCCGTTCACCTCCACCACGCCTTCCGACGGCTGCAGGATGCCGGCCATCGCCAGGAGGATGGTCGACTTGCCCGAGCCGTTGGGGCCGATGATGCCGACGGCCTCTCCGCGCTTGACCTCCAGGTCGATGTGACGCAGGGCCCAGAAGTAGCCGCGGCTCCGCTTTCGCCGATCGAGCAGGTTGGCGAAGGTCGTGTGCAGCTTGGTCTTTCTGGTGAAGTTGAGGTTATAGCGCACGCCCAGGTCCACGGCCCGGATGGCCATGTCGCCCAGCGGTGCCGCCACGTGAAGACCGAACTCCCCGGGTTCCGGGGCCTCGTTCTCATCCGCTTCGATCTCGGCGATGGCGTCCCGGTCCAGGTGGTCTTCGAAGCGCGAGTTGCCGCGCTTTGGCGGTGGGCTCGACTCAGGCACGCTCTGTTGCTGGCTCATCACAGGACCTTGGCAAAGGCGGGCTCGAGCCGCTTGAAGATGAGCGTGCCGATGATGGTGATGATGACGCCGACCACGAGGATGACCGCCAACATGGCGAAGTCCGGGTGGACGGCCGGCTTCCAGTCGAGCTTGTCGGTGGCCTTGTCCAGATACAGCCGACCGTAGAGGACCTTGCGATAGGACTCCATCAAGAGCGACGTGGGGTTGAGCGAGATCACCGTGAACAACGTGTTATTGGGCAATCCCAGGAAGCGGTCCACCCCCCCCATGGCCGCCTGCAGGCTCTCGCCACGACCCCTGACCTCCATGAAGGACCACAGGATGGGTGAGATCCAGAACAGCAGGCGCATGAAGTGGCCGATGACGATGCCGACGTCGCGATAGAAGACCGTGATGGCCGAGATCATGAAGGTGAAGCCGAGGGTGTACACGAACTGCACCATCGCGATCAGCGGCACCCACACCACCTGCCACGTCACGTGCGCGTTGTAGGCGAAGAACCAGACGAACATGAGCACCAGCATGCCGAACAGGAAGCCCACGATCTGTGAGATCGAGAGCGTGATCGGCAGGATGATCCTGGGGAAGAGCACCTGCTTGATGAGGCTTTCCTTGCCCACCACAGCGCCGTTCGAAGCGCCGACGGTCGCGGTGAACCACTTGAAGGGCACCATGGCGCTCAACAGGAAGAGCGGGAAGTCAGGCGTGGAGCGCTGGAAGATGACCGTCATCACGAGCACGTAGATGAGCATGGTGATGAGCGGGTCGAGCACCCACCAGACGTTGCCCAGCACGGTGTTGACGCCGCGCTTCTTGACGTCGGCGTGCACCATGTGGCGAATCAACCGACGGCGTGACCACACGTCGGTTATCGCGTTACGGATGAGGGCGATCGGACCTGGCCGATCGTTGCTGCTGCGGAATGCAGCAGGTGCCTCGTTGACGACTCCCATGAACGGGCTAGACGGTAGCAGAATCACGCGATCTCGCCCCCGCGGCCGCATGCCGCACTTACTCGGCGCCCCGCCTGATAGAGTCGGCCACGTGAGCAGCCCCACGACAGCGCCGGTATTCGTGGTCGGTGGCCCGCGCTCGGGGACGACGTTGCTCTCGGCCATGCTGGCGGCTCATCCCGTCTTCGATTGCGGCCCAGAGACGCACTTCCTGTCGCGTTGGGCACGCCTCTCGCGCCGGGAGCGCGGGCGCATCCTCGAACCGGCCGACTGGCCCCGGCGTGCCTGCGCCTATGTCACCAGCCTCTCACTGGGCAAACAGCCGGTCTATCCGATGTACGGGCTGACCGCGCAGGACGTGCGGGACTGGCTGGCGTCGCGCCCGCCGTCGTTGGCGGTGATGCTTGAATCGCTCACCGCGCAGCGCGCTCATCGGGCGGGCAAGACCCGCTGGGTTGAGAAGACGCCGCGTCACCTCGAAGTGCCCGAGCTCATCACCGACACCTGGCCCCACGCCCGCATCGTGCGCATCGTGCGTGACCCGCGCGATGCCGCGGTCTCACTGACCAAGGTGCCCTTCGGGACACCCTCGCTGCTGACCAACCTGTCCGTGCTGGCACGGATGAACGAGGCGGCGGCCGACTTCTACCGCGCATCGCCGCGGGCGCTGACGGTGCGCTACGAGGACCTGGTCGCCACACCGGAGCGCGAGCTGCGTCGCATCTGTGACTTCGTGGCCGTGGAGTACCAGCCGGGCATGGTCGACGATCGCAGTGGCGCCACCGGTGTG
This sequence comes from uncultured Chloroflexia bacterium, assembly GCA_963778955.1. GTDB lineage: Bacteria > Chloroflexota > Limnocylindria > Limnocylindrales > CSP1-4 > JAFMJV01. The sequence goes on along the minus strand of CAVZWI010000001.1, from coordinate 126,167 downwards.
GCGGCGTCACACGAGTGGTGGAAGGGTGATGCCACCGGGCCGCTCGATGGCTCCCGCTCGGGTCGTTGGACCCACGAGATGCCACCGGCGGTGCAGCACTACGCGGCCCTCAACCTGGGGCCGATGCTGGAGGAGCACGGCTACGGCGAGGCGGCGCCGGCGGCACGCAAGCTGGCGGTCGTGCCGGCTGGAGACGCGCTCAACGCGCGCTACGACGAGGTCTTGCTGCGACTGGCCGCCGCCGACGTGGCCATCCGCCGTCCCATCCCGACCACCATCGAGCAGCTGCACCTGCAAGAGCCGCTGGTCTTCTTCGGCGTCGTGGGTCAGCTCGACCCGGACCGCGACCGTCCCGCGTGCCGCCGCGTCGTGGACATCGCCCGACTCGCCCTGTTGCTGCTCACGCGTCGCTGGCAGGGCCGGCCGGTCATCTGGGTGCGACGTCTCTCGCTCATCCGGCGCCACCCGCGCGACGGTGGTGAGCGCGTCATCGCCCGCCTGCTCCAGGTGCTGGCGGTCTCGATGGAGGCGGAGGACCTGCCGCGGGTCGTCGGCGCCGATGACTGAGGGCCACGGCCCCATCTTCGTGGTGGGGCTGCCACGCTCTGGCACGACATTGCTGTCGGCGATGCTCGCTGCCCACTCGCGTCTCGACTGTGGCCCGGAGACCCGGCTCCTGGACCGACTGCGATCCCTGCCGCCGACCGAGTCGGCCCGACTGCTCGACGAAGGTTCCTGGCCAGGGCCGGCCACCGAGTTCCTGGACCGGCTCCACGAACGGGGAGCCGACTCCCTGGAGACCTTCGGCCTGACACGAGAGGAGGTCGCCACCTGGCTGGCGGCACGGCGACCATCGGTCAGCGCCATGCTGGAGTCGCTGGTGGTGCCGCATGCCCGTCGCGCCGGCAAGGCGCGCTGGGTCGAGAAGACCCCGCGGCACCTGCTCTCGCTCGACGCCATCCGCAAGCTGTGGCCCGAGGCAGCAGTGGTGCGCATCGTCCGTGACCCGCGAGACGTGGCTGTCTCCCTCCTGGGCGTTCCCTTCGGCGAAGACTCGCTGGTCGGCAACCTGGTTCGCATCGATTACGACGATCGGGTGTCGCGCCACTTCTTCAAGCGGGACGAGGGCTCCATGACCTTGCGCTACGAGGACCTCGTGAGCCGGCCCGAACAGGAGCTGCGGCGACTTTGCCGGTTCTTGGGTGAGGAGTTCGAGGTGGCTATGCTCGATGGCCAGGCTTCGGCCGGCCAGGTCACCGCGCAGCACGAATGGTGGAAGGCCTCGGTCCGCGGCGGTCTCGACACATCGAGGGTCGGGCGCTGGCGAACCCAGATGCGACCGGACATCCAGCGCTTCGCGGCCCTGCACCTGGCCCGCTTCATCGCCGAGCACGGTTATGAGGACGGCCGCAAACCACAGCGCCGGGTCGCGCTGGTACCCATCGGCGGGGCCGTCACCGAACGCAGCGAGGCACTGTTGTTACATCTCGCAGAGCGGGATATGGTCACCGTCCGGCCCTCTCCACGCCGGGCGCGCGAGATCATGTCGCACCAGGACGTGGTGTTCTGCGGCGTCCGCGGCCAGCTCGACCCGCTGCGCAACGGCGGCAGAGCCGAACGTGCCCTCGAGGTCGCTCGTCTGGCGAGCCCGCTCCTGTTCCGGCGTCTGCGGGGTCGCCCGGTCCTGTGGGTGCGTCGCCGGTCGCGTCGTGAGCGTCGGCCGACCGATCCCTGTGAGATCGCCATCGCGGCACAGTTGCGGCTGTTCGCGCGCACGGTCGAGCCCGAAGCCGTGGCATCGGTGGTGACCTCGCGATGACCGAAGCGCCGATCTTCGTCGTGGGCGTGGCCCGCTCGGGCACGACGCTCCTTTCGGCCATGCTCTCGGCACACTCGCGCCTGGACTGCGGGCCCGAATCGCGCTTCTTCGCCCGCTACCGTCACCTTGATGCCGGCACCCGCCGGCGCCTCCTCGAGTCTGCCACGTGGCCGCGACCGGCCGTCGAGTTCATCGCCTCGTTGAGCAACCAGGGCCACCCCGTCAACGAGCTCTTCGAGCTGACACTCCCGGAGATCGAGGCGTTCCTGGCCCTGCGACCACCGTCGCTGGCGGCCATGCTGGAGTCGCTCACGGTGCTGCACGCGCGTGCCGCCGACAAGGCGCGCTGGATCGAGAAGACGCCGCGCCACCTGCTCATGACCGAGGCCCTGCGTCGCCACTGGCCCGATGCCTTCATCGTGCGCATCGTGCGTGACCCACGTGATGTGGCGTTGTCGCTGTCACGAGTGCCCTTCGCCAAGGACTCGGTAGTGGGGAACCTCGTGCGCATCGACCAGGACGATCGTGCCTCGCGTCGATCGTATCGCCGCGGACCCGCGGGCCATGACGCTGCGCTACGAAGACCTCGTCACCGCGCCCGAAGCAGAGCTGCGCCGCGTCTGCGGCTTCATCGGTGAGGCCTACGAGCCGGCCATGCTCGACTCACGCCAGACGGCCGGCACGGTGGCGGCCGCGCACGAATGGTGGAAGGCGGGCGTGGCGGGTCCGATCAACAGCGATAGCGTCGGTCGTTGGCGACGCGAGATGTCCAGCGAGGCCCAGCGCTTCGCGGCGCTGCACCTGGCGGGCTACTTGCGTGAGCATGGCTACGAAGGTGCCCAGGACGCTGCGGGTGAGGTCGCCATCCTGCCGGCCGGCGACGCCGTCGGCCCCAGCAATGAGGGTCTGCTGCTGGGGCTGGCCAAGCACGGCCTGGTCGTGGCACGGCCCGTTCCAGCAACGCCTCGGGCGCAGCATCGACAGCCACAGCTGGTCTTCCTCGGCGTCAGGGGTCAGCTCGATCCGTCTCGCGGCCAGCCGGTGCGGCGCCGCGTCGTGTGCATGGGCCTGCTCGGCGCGCGCTTGCTGCTGCGGCGGCTGCAGAGCAGGCCCATGCTCTGGGTCCGGGCGGCCACCCTGCGAGAGCGACGCAGCGACGATCCGGCCGAGCGCCTGTTGGCAGCGCTGCTGCGACTCCTGGCCCGCGACGTGGCGTCCGCGGAAGTGCCCGCGCTGGTCGACGCTGTCGCTGCCACCGATCCCGTGGACCCCACCTCTGGGCCGTAGTGGACGACATCCTCTCGGTGGCGGATCTCTTCGAGGCGGCCGGCCGCTACGGCTATCTTCACCCGAGCTTCGCGGAAGCCTATGCCGAGGCGGGCGCGGTCCGGCATCTGCGGCGCAGTGGCGCCTGGCTGTTGACGAGAGCCATCCCGGGGAGTGATCGCGCTGATGCCTCGGTGGGCCACCCCCTGCTGATCTGCCGTGACCCGCGAGCGTTGGTCGATGATCTCACCGAGACCGCGGCACTGGCCGACGTCGTCACCTTGAGTGCCCTCAGCGACCCGCTCGCGCCGGTCGATGAGCCCATGTTGCGGGCGGCCTTTCCCGACATGGTGCGTGTCCACGCGCGGCACTTCGTGGTCGATCTGCCGACCTTCTGGCCGTCGCGCGAGCACCGACGCGCGGTGCGTCGGGCCTCGGAGCTGGTCGAGGTGGAGACCATCGAGTCGCCCGTCGTCTTGCTCGACACCTGGAGACGTCTGTCCCCCGCTTCCGGCGGGGTGCTCTCGACCGCCGAACCCATCGACCTCTCACGTGCGGCCCTGGGACGTCAGCTGGCGGTTCCCGGCTGCGTGGGCTTCACGGCCTCTGCCGATGACGGTCCGGTGGCCATCGCCATCGTCTACCTCGCCGGCGACGACGCACACGTCCACGCGGTGGCCAGCAGCCCGCGGGGCGACGAGCTTGGTGCGCTCTACGTGCTGTACGCGACGATGGTCGAGGACATGGTCGGCCGCGGTCTGTCTCGGCTGGACCTGGGGACTGCTGCCGGCGTGGCTATCGAGGCCGGCGTGGCTATCGAGGCCGGCCAGGACGCTGCCCGGTTCATGGCCGGTTGGACTCGATCTCACGTTGCCTGCGTTTCGCTGTGGCCGCGTCATCGATCGCCTCGCCTACGATGCGCTCAGCAGTGCGGCCGGAACAGTCGGCAGTCCGGCCTTCCCGGCCTACCGCGATGGAGGACACACATGAGGATCCTGGTCACCGGTGGCGCCGGCTTCATCGGCTCCTGCTTCGTGCGGCGGCGCCTGGCTGCGAGCGGCGACCAGCTGGTCGTGGTGGACAAGCTGACCTATGCCGGCAACCCGGCCAACCTGGCCAACCTGGCCGATGACCCCGCCACCCGCGACCGCTACCGCTTCGTGCAAGCGGACATCGCCGACGAGCCCGTGATGCGCGAATTGGCCGCCGAGTGCGATGCCATCGTCAACTTCGCGGCCGAGTCGCACGTGGACCGTTCCATCCTCGAGCCGACCGCCTTCCTGCACACCGGCGTGATGGGCGTGTACTCGCTGCTGGAGGCGGCGCGGGCCCAGTCGGAGCGCCGTGGCGGCGCCTTCCGACTCCTTCAGGTCTCGACAGACGAGGTCTACGGACCGGTGCCGGAGGGTCGCTCGGTGGAATCGGACCCTATCCGCCCGACCAGCCCGTACAGCGCCGCCAAAGCGGCCGGCGAGCATCTAGTGGCGGCCTACCATGAGACACACGGCCTCGACACCGTCATCACGCGCGGCGCCAACACCTACGGGCCCAACCAGTATCCCGAGAAGCTCATCCCGCTCTTCGTCACCAACGCGCTCGACGACGAACCGCTACCGATGTATGGCGATGGCATGCAGCGTCGCGACTGGCTGTTCGTGGCCGACCACGCCGACGGCATCGGCGTGGCGCTCGACCAGGGTGAGGCGGGCGCTGCCTACAACATCCCCGGTGACGGCGTGGAGCGGCCCAACCGTGCCGTCACCGAGGCGGTCCTGGCGTTGCTGGACAAGCCCTGGTCATTGGTGCGGACGGTGCCCGACAGGCCCGGCCACGACCGCCGCTACGCGCTCGATGGAACACGCTTGCGTGTGCTCGGCTGGGAGCCACGAACCAGCTTCGAGGACGGCATCGCCCGGACCGTCGGATGGTATGCCGCGCATCGCGACTGGTGGGAACCCATCAAGAGCGGCGCGTGGCACGACTACTACCGACAGCAATACGCCTGGCGCCTGGAGCAGTCCAGCGACGCCTGAGTTCCCCCGCGCTGCGACTCGCTCCGGCTCTCTTGCCTGACCGCGAGCACGCGAGGTTCGCGCCCGACGCGCTAGACTGCGGCGGCGCCCAGCAGCGACGGGATGCCCCCATCGGCGCCGCTTCTCTGACGCCTACCCGCGACACCTTCGACAGCCGGAGAACCGTCCTCGCATGACCTCGCCGACACGACCGCCCAGTGAGTCCCTCAGGGACCGCATCTCGACACGCCTTTCGACCGACAAGAGGGGCCGTCTCATCGACGAGGAAGCCCGGCACACGCGCAACGTGACGTGGGCCTTCTACGGGCTCATCGTGATCGTGATCGTCATCGCCGTGGCTGGCCTGGCGTACGGCTTCTGGGAGACGAACCTCAAGCCGCTGGCCAGCGTCAACGGCACCCAGATCGGTCGAGGCGAGTGGCAGGACCGCCAGAAGCTGGAGGAGTTCCGCGCCACCCGTGCCGAGACCCAAGTGCGAGCCGCCCTGGCCGATGGCAGCATCGATGCCGCCCTCGCCAACCGCCGCCTGACCGCCATCAGCAACGACCGACCCCAGACCGCTGGTGCCGTTATGGACGAGCTGGTCGATCTCACCTTCAAGGGACAGCTGGCGAAGGAGCAGGGCATCGAGCTCAGCGCTGACGAGCTGGACGCGGCCGTCGCCGCCGATGGAGGTCTGCCCGAAGCACGCCAGGTCGAAGCCATCATCGTCATCACGCCCGAGCAGGCAGCGGGCCAGGCTGCCACCGACGCCAGCATCATCGATGCGCGCGAGCGGGCCGCGGCAGCCTTGGCGGACCTGCGGGCCGGCGGCGATCCGCAGGCGCTGGCCGACACCTACGGTCCGGCCAACTACGACACCGGCTACATCACCCGCGGCGACATCAGCGACACCGCCTGGGAGAACGCCATCTTCGCCCTCGACGAAGGCGGCGTGACAGACGTGTTCGAGGCCGCCACCGGCGAGCAACTCATCGGCAAGGTCACCACCATCGTGCCGGCCGTCCCCGACGGAGGTTTCGTCGAAGCGGTCAACCAGGATGTCGGTGAGTCGATCCACCGCAGCAACGTGAAGCTGGAGGCCACCGCGGCCAAGCTCGAGGATGCGATCACCAGCGAGGCCGTGTCGGCCGACTACGAGCAGGTCAAGCTGGCCGAGATCTTCATCCAGGCCGATCCCTTCGTCGACCCTGCCAACGACCAAGGTGATGTCCGAGCCAGCCATATCCTGTACCAGCCTGAGACGCCGCTAGACGCCAGCGGCAATCCCACCGCCGTGGCCGACCTGCCCGCTGACGACCCCGCCTGGGAGGTCGCTCAACAGAAGGCTGAGGCGGTCGCCCGAGTGGCACGGGCGATCGACGACGTGGATGCCCGCATGAAGGCCTTCGCCGACCGAGCCCGACTCGACAGCGACGACACGGTCAGCGGTGCGCGCGGCGGCGACCTGGGCTACTTCACGCAGGAATCCATGGTCCCCGAGTTCTCGGCGGCCATCTTCGATGCCCAGGATCCGCAGCGCGGTGACATCCTGGGCCCGGTCCGCTCCGACTTCGGTTGGCACGTCATCATGTTCGACGAGTTCCGCGCACCGCTGGCGGACCGCCTCGCGGCCGTGCAGGCGGCGCTGGCTGCTGACGGTGCGGACTTCGCCGCCGTCGCGACCGAATACTCCGACGGCGCCGAGGCTGCCGACGGCGGTCAGCTCGGGTGGCAGCGGCTGGACCAGCTTGACGACGTCACCACGTTGTCGCTGGCGGTCCTCGACCCCGGCGATACCAGCGAACCCATCGACGGGGGCGACGGCTACCACATCTACCAGTTGCAGGACAAGGCCACGCGGCCTCTCGATGCGGTCGCTGCCGCGGAAGTCGAAGCCGCCGCCTTTGCCGACTGGTACGACCCACTCAAGACCGATGCCGAGGACCAGGGCGACATCAGCGTCGACGCTTCGGTGTATGCGTAGCGAGTCGTTGCGCACGCCGCGCGGAGCCTGCGTCTGGTTCACTGGACTGTCGGGCTCGGGCAAGTCGACCACGGCGGATGCCCTGGTGCCACTGCTGGAGGCGCGTGGCCGCACCGTGACCGTCCTCGACGGCGATGTCGTGCGGACGCACCTGACGCAGGGCCTGGGTTTCTCGCGAGAGGACCGTGACACCAACGTCCGGCGCGTCGGCTATGTGGCCGGCGAGGTGGTGCGTCACGGTGGCCTGGTGGTCGCGGCGCTGGTCAGCCCCTACCGCGAGACGCGTGCCGAGGTTCGCACCATGGTCGGCGACGACTTCATCGAGGTCTTCGTGGACACGCCGCTCGACGTGGTCGAACAGCGTGACGTCAAGGGCTGGTACGCCAAGGCTCGCGCCGGTGAGGTCAAGGAATTCACCGGCGTCTCCGACCCCTATGAGCCGCCTCTCGAGCCGGAGCTCACGCTGCAGACCACCGACACCACACCCGACGCCAACGCCCAGCTGGTGCTCGGCTACCTTGAGACGCGGGGATCTTGTCGCCGGCATAGGCGGCGTCCTGACCACCCCATGTCAGCCCTGCCCCCCGTCCCATCGGTCTTGAGCGATCCCGCCATCGCGGCGCTGCTCGAACGCGGCGCCATCGATCCAGCCGAAGGCCTGCAGGTCGTGGCCCTCGACCGCCTCGTGGCACGACCATTCGATGCCGGCATGGCGCTGCTGCTGCTGCCACCGATCGGTGGCAACCCGGACCCAGGCGACGCCTTCGGAGTGCTGCCCGGACGTCACGGTCACGGCGCCGATCCGGTGGCGCTGCTGCGCCGCTTCTATCCGGCCGACCACCCGGTGCTGGGAGTTGACGGCGACACCACGGTGGGGGAGGTCCATGCAGACGGCCTGGCCGCGGGGCCGCACGTGCTGGGAGCGCTGGATCCTGCCGCCAATCCCGCCGGCGCCTTCGGCCTGGCCTGGCTGGCGCACCGACTGCGACAGCCCGATGGCTGCCCCTGGGATCGCGAGCAGGACCATCAGAGCCTGAAGCCGTTCCTGCTCGAAGAGACCTACGAGGTCTACGACACGCTCGACGCGGGCGCCACGCCGGACCTGGCCGAGGAGCTGGGGGACCTGCTCCTGCAGATCGTGCTGCATTCGCAATACGCGGCGGAGGCGGGCGTCTTCGACCTCTCCGATGTGCAGCGCGGCATCACGGCCAAGATCATCAGCCGCCACCCGCACGTCTTCGGCGATGTCCAGGCGGACACGCCTGACGAGGTCACGCGCAACTGGGAGCAGCTCAAGGCCGCCGAGCGGGCTGCCGAACGCACCGCCAACGGCGGCTCGAAGGTGCGCGATCGTGCCATGCCCGAGGCCTTCAAGGGCCTGTCCAGGTCACTTCCGGCCCTGGCCTATGCCGACGAGATGCAGGGCCGCGCCGCCAGCCTGGGCTACGACTGGCCAGACCTCGAAGGCGTCATCGACAAGGTGGCCGAGGAGGCGTCCGAGCTCCTCGCCGCGACGACCGACGACGAGCGCCACGAGGAGTACGGCGACCTGTTGTTCGTACTCGTGAACATGGGGCGCAAGCTGGGCATCGATCCCGAAGCCGCGCTACGGTCTGCCAGTCAGAAGTTCGCCTCGCGCTTCGCGCGTGTGGAGCGGCTGGCGGGGGAGGGGGGACTGGAGCTCAAGGCGCTCGGGCTCGATGCGCTCGATGACTTGTGGCAGCTGGCCAAACGAGAAGAGACGATCGAGAAGGAGGGTCTGTGAGCATCGCTGGAGGCCGGCGCTACCGCGTCGATGGACGGACACCGGGACAGATGCGCCCGGTGTCCATCGAGATGGACGTGCAGAAGTGGACCGCCGCGTCGCTGATCTACAAGCAGGGTGACACGCACGTGCTCTGCTCGGCGACGGTCGAGGACCGCGTGCCGCCGCACCTGCGTGGCAAGGGCACCGGTTGGGTCACGGCCGAGTACGCCATGCTGCCTGGCGCCACGTCAGAGCGGATGCAGCGCGAATCGGTGCGCGGCAAGCTGGGTGGCCGCACCTATGAGATCCAGCGCCTGGTCGGTCGCTCGCTGCGGGGCGTGGTCGACACCGCCGCCATGGGCGAGAAGACCGTGGTGGTCGACTGCGACGTGCTGCAGGCTGACGGCGGCACTCGTTGCGCGTCCATCACCGGTGGCTACATCGCGCTGGTGCTGGCGCTGCGCAAGGTCAACCTGGAGCGGGCCATCAGCGGCAAGATCGCGGCCATCAGCGTGGGCATCGTGGAGGATGCACCGCTGCTGGACCTCGAATACCGCGAGGACTCCAGCGCCGAGGTCGACTTCAACGTCATCGGTACCGATGCCGGCACCTACGTGGAGCTGCAGGGCACCGCCGAGGGCAAGCCCTTCGACCGCGCCCAGATGGACGCCTTGCTGAGCCTCGCCGACGGCGGCCTGAAGACGCTCTTCGGCATCCAGGAGGCGGTGCTCAAGGGTGAGGCGGCGAAGTCGGCCCAGCCGACCACATCGGACGGATGAGCCGTCGCCTGCTGCTGGCTACCCGCGCTCGTCACAAGGTGGCTGAGCTACGGGACCTGCTTGACCTGCCCGACGTCGTGCTGGTCACGCCCGACGAGGTCGGGATCGAGGGCGAGCCGGTCGAGGACGCGGCCACCTTTCAGGGCAATGCCGAGATCAAGGCTCGCTACTACGCCGAGCGTTCCGGTCTGCCCACGCTGGCCGACGACTCCGGGCTGGAGGTGGATGCGCTCGACGGCCGACCGGGTGTCTTCACCCGCCGCTATGCCGGCGATGACCCGACCGATGAGGAGAACAACCAGAAGCTCCTCGGCGAGCTCGACGGGCTGCCGACCGAGCGACGCGGCGCGCGCTATCAGTGCGTGCTGGCCTTCGTCGATCCCACCGCTGACGGCGAGCCGGTGTTCCGAGTCGGGGCCTTCGAGGGCCGCATCGCGACGGCCCCACGTGGCACGGGCGGATTCGGCTACGACCCCATCTTCGAGCCGGTGTCGGAGGCGCCCGGGGCGCGTACAGTCGGCCAGATGAGTGCCCACGAGAAGCATGCGCTCTCGCATCGAGGGCAAGCCGCGCGGGCCATGGCCGAGTACCTCAAAGGGGAGGGTTGGTAGATGACTGCGGTGCGGCCCAGGGTCGTGATCGCCGGCGAGGCGCTCATCGATCTCCTCATCGACCACGATGGCACGGTCACGCCGGCCGCCGGTGGTGGCCAGTACAACGCGGCGCGCACGGTGGCGCGCCTCGGTGGCGACGTGCAGTTCCTGGGTCGGCTCAGTGACGACTGGTTCGGGCGGATGCTGCGCGCCAAGCTCGGGGCCGATGGCGTGGGGACCGACCTGGTGGTCGACACCACCGACCCGACCACGCTGGTGCTGGCAGAGATCGACGCCGCCGGCGTGGCCCATTACCACTGGTACATCGAGCGCACCACGGTTCCCGGCCTGGAACTGGCCGATGCCCGACGCAGCCTGATCCCCGCGCCCGACGCGTTGCACGTGGGCACGCTCGGCTTGGCCTTGGAGCCCATCGCCGACTCACTCGCCTCGATCACAGCTGACGTGCCCGCGGAGACGCTGGTGATGGTCGACCCCAACTGCCGGCCCACTGCCACGCCCGACTTCGCGCGCTACGTCTCCCGCATGCGACACGTGCTGGCCCGAGCGGACATCGTGAAGGGCAGTGATGAAGACTTCGCCTATCTCGCCCTCGCCGAGTCGCCCGAGGCCACGGCCCGGATGCTGCTCGCCGACGGCGTGGGTGCTGTGCTGGTGACGCAGGGTGCGAAGGCGGCGCGCGGGTTCTGCGCGGGGGGAGAGTTCAGCGTGCCGGTACCCAGGGTGACGGTCGTCGACACGGTCGGCGCCGGCGACACCTTCGGCGGCGCCTTCCTGGCCATCTGGCTAGAGCACGGCTTCGGTCGCCGCGAGCTGGCCGACGTCCATCTCGTGGAGGACGCCGCGCACTTCGCTGCCCGTGCCGCGGCCATCAACTGCACCCGTGCCGGCGCCGATCCCCCCACTCGCGCCGAGATGGGGTTGGAATAGGGGGCCGCTGCCTCCGGCCGTCATGCTCAGGCGCTGCGCCCGGCCCCAGGTCGCTTCCCCCCGCGCCCGACGCGCCTGTGCGGAGGCCCGGCGCCAGGACTGCTGCGGGTTCCATTCCCGGTGTCGGGGCGGTTCGCACCAGCTGGTGTGTCGGGGTCGTGTGTAGCCTATCGGGGCGCGGGTACGGCGACCTTTAGGTGATGTTTGCCCGGACTGGGTGAGGTGCAGAGTCGTTCGCGACCGTCCCACCTAGGCGGTCGTCAGCCGCCTCGTCTGGAGTCTGGACCATGCCTCGCCTCACGAACCGGGTCTTCACCGACCTGGCCATCTGGATGGTCGGATTCGGCCTGTTCATCGGCCTGCTATTTCCCCCGTTCTGCGTGGTGCTGGGCCTGCCCAGGGGCGACGTCATCAGCCCGTCGTTCTTCGCAGCCACCCTGTTGGCCGGCCTGCTGGTGGGTGCGGCGAACTTCGCGCTCGCACACGGTGTGGTCGGGATGCGGCTCAAGCGACTGACCACGCACATGTCGCGCGTGCAGCGGCAGTTGGTGGCCGCCACCAAGTCCGGTGACTGGAGCGCCTGCAATCCGCTCGATTGTGCGCTTCCGGTCGATTCCGAAGATGACATCGGCAGGAGTGCCGTCGCGTTCAATGCGCTGATCGGGACCCTCGCCCGTTCGCACGCCATCGAGAGTGCCACCCGCGGCTTCACCCAGGTGGTGGCCAGCCACCTTGACCTGGACTCGCTGGCCCGCAAATCCCTGGCGTCCATCCTCAAGGACACTGGTGCCACGGCCGGGCTCTTGTTGGTCGAAGACGAGCAGGGCCTGAAGCCGCTGGCTACGGTCGGGATCAGTGATCCGAATCCGGGTCGCCGCCAACGCCCAGGTGACGGCGGCGATGCGGTCCCGACAGATGCGCCGGCTCGATGTCGCCCTCGAGCAAGTGATCATCGACAGCGTGCTCATGGAGCAGACCGCGCGAGAGGTGGTCGTTGTGCCGTTGAGCTTCAAGGACGTTCCTTTGGGGGCCCTCGTCCTCGCCTCGGTCGACCAGTTCTCGCTCTCCACGGAGTTGCTCATCGGGCACTTCCAGGCCGACCTTGGGTTGGCCCTCAGCAACGCTCTTTCGCATCACCGCCTGGAGCGGCTGGCCGCACTCGATCCGCTGACCGACGCCTACAACCGGCGCTTCGGCCTGGTCCGGCTGCAGGAGGAGTTCGGCCGAGCCCTGCGGATCTCGAGCCCGCTCGGCATCCTGATGATCGACCTTGACCACTTCAAGGGCGTCAACGACACCTACGGACACTTGGTGGGCGATCGCATCCTGCGCGCCGCCGCCGCCTCCATCCGCCGCATCTGCCGTGAGGGTGACATCCTCATGCGCTACGGGGGAGAGGAGTTCATGGTCGTCGTTCCCGGTGCTGCTGATGCCGACGTCCTGGACATCGCGGAACGGATCCGCCGTGCCATCGCGGCCACTCAGGTGATGGACGGTGACCGCCGCGTGACCGTGACCGCCAGCATCGGCGCGGTCACCTATCCCTCGCGCGATGCGGCTTCGGCGACCGATCTGGTCGCGGCAGCGGACAACGCTCTGTACGCCTCCAAACAGATGGGTCGGGACCGAGTCACGGTCACCTGACCGCCGGGGCATAGCCACTGTCGTCGATGCGTCCTCGGAGTGCGTCCGTCCGGCGTGCCGCCATCATGCGCTCCTTGATACGCAGGCCCGTGGGTCGGAGTCGCCGAGGGACCGCCCGTGGGTGACAAAGTCTCCGTTCCGTTGGCCGGGGCGCTGGCCGAGTCCCCCGACAAGGAGTTGAGCGATTCCTTGACAAGCCCCCTCCGAGAGGAGCAGTATCGATTTACTGAATCGATTGAGCGCCGTCCAGTGCCGGTCAGGGAGGACCAGCGAAGCGCTCAGTCGGCAGGGAGGAGAGAGGGCGTTGACCCAGGATCACAAGATCCCGCAGGGCAGCGACCGGGTGGCTGGATCCACTCCGGACCGCGCCGCGGTAGGCAGGCGTCGCGCTCGCATGTCCGATGTCGCGGCTGCCGCAGGGGTCTCGACGACGACTGTCTCGCTGGTCCTGAGCGGCAAGGCTGGTTCGTCCATCCCCGGGGTCACCCAGGAGAGGGTCTTCGAGGCCAGCCGCGAGCTCGGCTATCGCACCAACACCGTCGCGCGCAACCTTCGCGCACGGACCAGCGACTCGATCGGCCTCATCTCCGACGTCATCGCCTCCACGGCCTTCGCCGGCGCCATGATCCGTGGTGCCGACCAGATAGCAGCCGCGGCCGGTAAGACGCTGATGATCGTCAACACCGAGCGCGACCCCGACGTCGAGGCTCGCGCCATCGAGTCGATGCTGGACCGCCAGGTGGACGCGATCATCTACGCCACCATGTGGCACCAGGTCGTGGAACCGCCGGCGGGCTTGAAGGAAGTCCACTCCGTCGTTCTTGACTCACGCTCCACCGACCCCGGCGATTTGTGGGTCGTGCCCGACGAGGAGCTCGGCGGCTACGCCGCCACTGGCCACCTCATCGAACACGGCCATCGGCGCATCGGCTATCTGCGCGAGATGAACGTCTACCCTGCCGACGCTGAGCGCTTCGCCGGCTACCGGCGGGCCCTCGAGGAGCACGGCATCGCCTTCGATCCCGACCTCGTCGCGGTGGATAGGAACGATCCGTTCGGCGGCACCCTCGCCGCCGACCGCCTGCTGGATCTCGACGAGCCGCCCACTGCCATCCAGTGCTACACCGACCGCATGGCCATGGGCGCCTACCGCGCCATCCGCCGGGCCGGTCTCTCGGTACCAGACGACATCTCGGTCATCGGATTCGACAACCAGGACCAGATCGCGCCCTGGCTCGATCCACCGCTCACCACCATGCAGTTGCCCCATGAGGCCATGGGTCGCTGGGCGGTCGAGCACCTGTTGCGAGTCCTTAGCGGTGAGATCGATGGGCCACGGCAACAGCGGATGGAGTGTCCGCTGGTGGTCCGCGAATTGGTCGCACCGCCCCGCGTTCCGCGGGGGACGTCGTGATCGCTACCGCCCCGCGGTGGTCACGACTGGAAAGCACGGGGCAAGGAGGAAGAACATGATCCATTCCAAGACCAGCCTCCGTGTGGCGCTACTCGCCAGCGGTGTGCTGGTGGGCTCAGTCCTCACCGTCGCTCCGGCGGTAGCGCAGGGCGACCCCAACGTCTGCGACGGGGTCATCGAGGGTCCATTGACTCTCGACATGACCATGCACACGGGCTCCAACCCTGGTGCGGAGATGGCGACAGTCGAGGCCTTCAACGCCGGCCCCGGCGCCGAGCTGGGCATCACCGTCAACATCATCCCAATCGGTGAGACGGCCTATGAGACGGCCGTCACCAGCGCCGCGGCGGCAGGCGAGATGCCGGACCTCGTTGACATGGACGGCCCCACGCTGTACCCGTTCGCGTTCAACGGGCTGCTTCGCCCCATCACCAGCTGTGCCGATGCGGAGAAGCTTGGCTACTTCCTGAACTCGATCATCGCGCAGGGGACCTACAACGACGAGCTGTATTCCTTGGGCAGCTTCGAATCCGGCATGGGCATCTGGGCACACAAATCCATGCTCGAGGCCGTCGGGGCTCGCATCCCCACGGGCATCGACGATGCCTGGACGACCGAGGAGTTCGACCAAGTGCTACGTGACCTGCAGGCGGCCGGCTACGGCGACAATGGTCCGCTCGACATCAAGTGGGCATACGGCGCTGGGGAGTGGCGAGCCTACGGCTTCGCGCCCATGATCCAGTCCGCCGGCGGCGACCTCATCGACCGCTCCACCATGAAGAGCTCCGATGGTGTGCTCAACGGGCCTGAGTCCGTTGGTGTCCTGACGCAGTTCCAGACCTGGGTCAAGGATGGCCTGGTTGACCTCATCGCCGAGGACGACAACAACTTCACCGTCGGTCCCGACGGTGCGCCCAACACCGGAGACGAGACGCCCTTGTCATGGGTGGGCCACTGGATGTTCACACTCTACGATGAGAACCTCGGTGACGACCTCATCCTGCTGCCGCTGCCGGACTTCGGCACGGGCAGCAAGGGTGCCATGGGTTCCTGGAACTGGGCCGTGTCGAGTGGACCCGACGGCGTTCCCAACAGCGGTGACGAGGTCGATCTCGACGCTGCGTGGGCGTGGATCGACTACGCGACCAGCCCCGAGTCGGTGCTGCGCTTCGTGAACGGCTACGGCGCCGTGCCCCCGACTCCAGACCTGACCGACTTCCCGGGCTTCCAGCCGGGTCAGATGCGGGCCATGTACATCGACTACCTGACCAACGCCATGTCCGACCCGCAGGCCATCAAGAACGGCTCGGTCGCGCGTCCTGCGACCGCGGCCTACCTGTTCATCCGTGACCGCTTCTCCGAGGCCTTCGCGGATATCGTTGCCGGCGCCGATGTCCAGTCGACGCTGGACAACATCGTCGCCCAGATCGACCAGGAGATCGAGGACGTCGGCTACTAGTAGCCGATACCGTTCTCGGGGGCGGTGCGCACTGACGCACCGCCCCCGATGTCCCACCAAGAGAGGGGTAAGGGAGACATGGGCGTAGTCTCAAGTGGAGCCGCTCGAGCCCGGAGCATGGGCCCTCCGAACGGGAAGCCACGCTTCGGCGCGGACACCATCACCGGATGGCTGTTCTCGGCGCCGGCCGTCATCCTGATCGCAGTCTTCATCGTCCTGCCATTCATCCTGGCCTTCTACTTCTCATTCACCAACGAGCGGCTCCTGTCTCCGCCGGGACGCGAGACCCAGTGGATCGGCTTCGACAACTACGCCAGGGTGTTCCAGGACCCGCGCTTCTGGACGGCGCTGGGCAACAACATCGCGTTCAGCGTCGTGGTCGTCCCACTGCAGACCTTCTTCGCTCTGCTCCTGGCCATCCTGGTGAACCAGAAGCTGCGGGGCGTGGTCGTGTTCCGCACCATCTTCTTCATGCCCATCACGGTCGTCATGGCCGCCACGGCGGTCATCTGGATCGTGCTGCTGAACCCCAAGGGCTTAGTCAACTCATTCTTCGAGATCATCACCTTCGGCAACTTCTCACCGGATTGGCTGGGTGACCCGACCTACGCGCTCGCGGCCATCATCCTGGTGTCCATCTGGGCCAGCGTCGGCTTCCAGATGGTCATCCTCCTCGCGGCACTGCAAGACGTGCCGGAGTCGCTCTATGAGGCGGCACGGCTGGACGGCGCCAACAACTGGCAGCAATTCCGTCACGTGACGCTTCCCGGTATCCGCAACCCGCTCCTGTTCGTGCTCACCATCACCACCATCCTGGCGTTCCGCCTGTTCGACCAGGTCTGGATCATGCCCGACCGTCCGGGCGGACCGCTCGATGCCACCAGAACGCTGATGGTCGACATCGTCGATACCGGCCTCAACCAGCAGGCGGTGGGCCGCGGTTCCGCGCTTTCGGTCATCTTCCTGGTAATCGTGCTCACTGTGACCATCGTCCAGCGGCGCCTCGTCAAGCAGGAAGGGGAGAATCAAGTGAGTGCCGCCGTCAAGAGTCCCGCCGGTCAGGCCACGACGCTCAAGGAGGCCAACGCCGCCATACGTCGTCAGCACCTCAGGCGCTACATCATCTCCTACGGTGTGCTGATACTGCTGGCCATCTTCTTCCTCTTCCCCATCGTCTTCATGATCGCGGGTTCGTTCAAGGCGGACACATCGGTCATCGCCGACAGCGGCAGCCTCAAGGCGTTCAGCCCGGCACCGTTCGTGGGACTTGAGAACTACCAGCAGGCGGCCGAGCGCGGCAACTTCTGGCTCTCGTTCCGCAACTCGGTGATCATCTCCGCGGGCATCGTCTTTGGTGGGCTCCTCGTCAACAGCCTCTTCGGCTACGCCCTTGCCCGCGTGCGCTTCAGGGGCAAAGGTGTCCTGCTGGTGCTCGTCGTGGCACTCATCATCGTGCCCTTCGAGACGCTGGCCGTGCCGCTGCTGCTGATCATGGCCGAACTCGGGTGGACTAACACGCTGCATGCCCAGATCCTCCCGTTCCTGGCCCAGCCGCTCTACATCTTCCTCTTCTACTCGTTCTTCCTTGGAATCCCCAGGGAGCTGGAAGAGGCGGCGCGGATCGATGGCGCTGGCGCCGCGACGCTGTTCTTCCGCATCGCGGCGCCCCTGGCCAAGCCGGCCTATGCCGCGGCTGGAATCCTCATGTTCCTGGCATCCTGGGGTCAGTACCTGTGGCCGGTCATGATCACGCGCAGCGTCGAGGCTCGACCCTTGCCTATGGGCATCGCTGAGTTCCAGGGCTTGCCGCCGCGCGATTGGGGCGACATCATGGCCTATGCCGCGATGATGGTCATCCCGTTGCTCATCGTGTTCATCATCTTCCAGCGCCAGTTCGTGCGCGGCGTCGCGACCAGCGGACTGAAGGGCTGAGTGGTGCTGCGACTGCCCAACAAGTGGGTGTGGGACTTCTGGATCGCGGACACCGGCTCCGAGTTCCATGTCTTCTACCTGCAGGCACCGCGCTCGTTGGGTGACCAATCGGCGCGCCATGTCAACGCCACCGTCGGGCACGCGGTCTCGTCGGACCTGTGTGACTGGCAGGTCCTCGACGATGCCTTGGCGCCCGGAGCACCCGGCGCTTGGGACGACCTGTCCACCTGGACCGGCTCGGTCGTCGAGCACGGCCGAACCTGGTGGATGCTGTACACCGGTACCACCGCGGCCCACGATGGGGTGACCCAGCGCATCGGCCTGGCGACGTCGACCGACTTGGTCACGTGGGCCAAGCACCCGGGCAACCCGGTCCTGGCGCTTGACGCGCGCTGGTACGAGCTGGTCGGATCCGACGCCTGGCGCGACCCATGGTTGCTGGCCGATCCGGATGGCCACGGCTTCCATGCGCTCATCACGGCTCGCGCTACCTCGGGCCCGACTGATGCGCGAGGCGTCATAGGCCATGCTTGGTCGGCCGACCTGGTCCACTGGGAGGTCCGACCGCCGCTCACCGAGCCAGGGGAGTTCGGGCACCTCGAAGTGCCGCAGGCCGAGATCATCGACGGCGTTCCCGTGCTGCTGTTTTCGGTGGCGGCCGATCGCCTCAGTGCCGCCCGCCGCACGCGTCTCCCGTCCGAGGGCTCGGGCTCGCTTCTCGCCAAAGGCGAGTCTCTGCTTGGACCTTGGGGCATCGCGGGCGCGCAGCGCATCCCGTTGCCGGACCTCTACTCCGCGCGTCTCGTCCGCGACAAGGACGGGGAGTGGCAGGTGATGGGCTTCATCGATGGCAGCGCACACGACGACTTCGTGGGTGCCATCAGCGATCCGGTTCCACTGCGCCAGTTGGGCCTGCTGTAGCGGTCCGTCTGCGTTTGAGGCGATCGAACAGCGCCACGACCGCCACGGCGGCGATGGGCATCAGCAAGGGAATGAGATAGGAGTGATAGCGGTCACGCACCTCGACCAGTCCGTGTAACAGCGATAGCGTCACGGCCATCCCGATGATCAACACGGAAAGGCCATCCGTGCGCCGGCGTCGGAGCCACAGGCCCAGGGCGGTGAGCGCCAGGAGGCCCGCATAGAAGGTGCCGCTGGCCAGCGACGGCAGCACGGAATTGGGCAGGTAGGGTCGGCTGGCGAGCTCCCGGCGGATCCGTAGCGTACCCCGTAAGCCTCGCGGCCCCACAACCTGGTCTGCTTTCGGATGGCCAGCGTGGTGATGGCCAACGGATCCTCCAGCGCGCGATCGATGGCCATGCGCATGCCCGCCGCGCTGCGCGCCCAGGCGTCATCGCCACCGGCTGCGGCCAGCTCGTCAGCAGCTTGTCGGCTCCAGGCGCCGCCGCTGTCGACGTTGGTGCCGTGGTATAAGGTCGTGCCGCCGTACGCGGAGGTGCTGATGTCGACGGCGCCACGCGTGGAGACGTTCCAGGCCACGATGGGCAACAGGACCAGCAGGAATGCCAGGCGACATGGGCACCAGCGTGCTCGTGATGAAGCCCTGCCACCGACCACCGACCCAGAGTACGAGCAGCCAGGAATATCGGCAACAACAGCATCGTGGTGGGCCGCAGGTATTGCGAGAGCCCCAGGATGCCGCCGGCGAGCGCACTGCCCTTCCAGCCCCTGGGGCCAGCGACCACCGCCCAGGCACCTGCGGCGATCGCCAGCTCGTAGGACGTGTGGGGGAGGGCGGCGGTGATCATCAGTGCTCCAGCCGGCCAGATGGCATACAGCAGCACGGCGACCGCGCCGACTCGTGGGCCGTAGAGACGGCGAGCGAGCGCCAGCACGAACAGGCCGGTCGCCAGCGCCATCGCGATGTTCAGGCCTTCCGCCACCGCGGGGGTCTGCCCGCCGACGGCGAAGGCGGCTGCGAGGATCAAGACGTAGCCGGGCGGGCGATCGATGGCCGTATCCCAGAGGCAACAGTCGCCCGCCGCCATGTTCGCGGCCAAACGCGTGTAGATGCCGGGCTCGCCTGACAGGACGCCGTCGTAGGCGACGGCGATGACCACGCGGACGAGGACGAGGGTCAGCAGAGCGACCACCGTCACGACCGTGGCGCCCCTGGGAGATCGGCCCGCGAACCACGTCATCACCGCCACCAGCACGGCCGCGACCAGGATGACCACGGCCGAGACCAGGGCTACCCGGACCGATGCCAGCGACGAGATGTGCGTCGCGACCCGCCAAGTGTCGAAGAGGAGGTAGGCAGTCGCTACCAGCGCGAGGGCTGCGAAGAAGGCGACACCGAACCAGCCCACGGCACGCTGGAGCCGAGCCGTGTACGTGCGCCCGGTCACTTCCATCGTGGTGAGCATAGGCCAAAGCGCCAACCCTGCCGCGCCCGGGAAGGGCATGCGCCGCTATCCTGAAACTTGGCCGGAACCGAGTGCAGAGGAGACGATGGTGGACCTTGGGTTGAGTGGCAAGCGCGCACTGGTGGGTGGTGGCAGTTCCGGCATCGGGGCCGGTATCGCGACCGCTCTGGCGGCCGACGGCGCGCGGGTCGTGCTGGCCGGTCGCAGCGCGGATCGCCTGGAGGCGCACGCCGGATCCATCGGTGCCGCCTGGGTGGTGGCCGACCTGTCCACACCCGACGGCCCATCCGGTGCCGTCACGGAGGCGGTCGATCAGCTCGGCGGCCTGGACCTGCTGGTGGTCAACTCCGGCGGACCGCCCCAGGGAACCTTTGAGCAGCTCGGTGAAGACGAGTGGCTACGGGCCGTCGATGGCACGCTGCTGTCGACCATCCGACTCATCCGCGCCGCGCTGCCGCACCTCCGCGAGGGTGCCGATCCGGCCATCGTCGTCAACCTCTCTTCGTCGGTGCGCGAGCCGGTGCCCGGCCTGACCACCAGCAACACGCTGCGGCCCGGTCTGGTCGGGCTCCTCAAGAGCCTGACCGCGGAGATCGCACCGATCCGCATCAATGGCGTGGCGCCGGGCCGCTTCACCACCGAGCGCG
Source organism: uncultured Chloroflexia bacterium (assembly GCA_963778955.1). GTDB lineage: Bacteria > Chloroflexota > Limnocylindria > Limnocylindrales > CSP1-4 > JAFMJV01. Next base: position 105,530 of record CAVZWI010000001.1, on the reverse strand, counting down.
TACGCCAGATCGATGCCAGCCGTGCCCAGTCCAGCGGTCTCAGCATCGACGAGGTGCGCCGCCAGATGGAGGCCAGGATCCCGCTGGGCCGCTACGGCAGCACCGACGAGATCGGACGTGTGGCGGCCTTCCTGCTCTCACCTGCGGCTTCATACGTCAGCGGCGCCATCGTGCCGGTCGACGGCGGCATGGTCCGCGCCCTTCCATAGCCACACGACCCAGCACTGCCACACGACCCAGGGGGATCTGCATGCACGGCATCTACAACATCGTTCCCACGCCCTTCGACGAGTCGGGCGCCATCGACGAGGCCAGCCTCGCGCGGCTCGTCGAGTTCGTCATCGGCACCGGCGTCGATGGGCTCACCATCCTGGGTTTCCTGGGTGAGGCCGGCAAGCTCAACGAGGCTGAGCGGGCCACGGTCATCGAGCTCAGCATCGCCACCGCAGCCGGCCGCGTGCCGGTCATCGTCGGTGCCACCGCAGTGGCCACCGATCCGGGTGTCGGCTTCGCCCGCGAGGCGCAGGCGCGAGGTGCGGCCGGGCTGCTGGTGGCACCGCCCCGTCTGGCCCGCCCCAATGAGGCGGCCGTGCGACGCCACTACGAGAGCCTCGCAGATGCCGTCGACATCCCCATCGTGGTGCAGGACTTCCCGGCCGGCTCGGGTGTCTTCATGAGCCCCGACTTCGTGGCCCGTCTGGCTGCCGACGTGCCGACTTGCCGTTTCCTGAAGTTGGAGGACGATCCCACGGCGCAGAAGGTCACGGCCATCCTGGCCGCCAACCCCGACATCGGCGTCTTCGGCGGCCTCGGTGGCAACTTCATGCTCGAAGAGTTGCAGCGCGGCGCGGTCGGCATGATGACCGGCTTCGGCTTCCCTGAGATCCTGGTCTCGATCTATCGTGACTTCCGAGCGGGCGCCATCGACGAGGCACGCGACACCTTCTACCGCTACCTGCCGCTCATCCGCTACGAGAACCAGGCTGGGCTCAATCTTCCCTTGCGCAAGCTCATCTACCAGAAGCGTGGTGCCATGGACCACGCCACGCCACGACGGCCCTATCCGCCGCTCGACGCGACGACCCTGGTCGAACTCGATGCGCTCATCGAGCACCTGGGCCTGACCGTCCCGGGGCCTGTCAGCATCGACTGAACCAGCCGTGCCGAGTCCCTTCAGGGGCCCTCGCCGCGCCGGGGCCAGATGGCCCTTGCCACCGGGCGGCACCACTCCTAGTGTGACCGCTGCCATGGCGTTGACGCGTGTCTGCTCGGCTCTGTTGCCGATGCTCCTGTCATCTGCGCTGTTGGCGGGCGCACCCCCGGCGAGTGCCGCCGACGGCACGCACGAACGAGTGTCGCTGTCCCTGCCCGGAAGCCACGGCCAGGTCGAGGTCCTGAGCGGCGCAGGTGGCCTTCTCGGCTATCGAGCGCTCGACCTCGACGGTGAAGTGCGACTCCCTCGCGGCGACGCGGTGCTTCTCGACGAGCGCTGGTGGTCGCCGTTGCGGCCGTTGGCCGATCTCACGGTCGAGCCGCCTCAGCCCGGTCCCGCCACGCTCGGGCTGGTCCGCGAGCAGGTCGCCCCGGCCGCAACCAAACGGACCCCAGACCGCCTCACCGCGTTTGGCATGGGCGACGTCGACGGTGACGGCGAGACCGACCTCGTGCTCTCGTTCCGCCGCCCCTTCAGGCGAACGACCATCAACATCACCCGCCCTCGCCGCGTCTGGGTGGACGCCCAGGGCGATAGTGCCCATGTGGGCCTCTACCGACCCGCCGACTTGGATTTCGATCTGGGTCGCCGGCACGCTCGTCGCCCCGGTGGTGGAGTTGGCCGCCTGCGACGGCGCACTGGCGGTGGCCTACGGCCGGATGCGCAAGCCCGGCACCGTCGAGACCGGCGCCTGGCGTTGGGTCGTCTTCGGCCTCCTTCCTACCGAACCACTTCCGGGGCCCGGCACCCCCATCTGTGTCGATATCGATGGCGACGGTCTCACCGAGCCGGCCATCATCGAAAGGAGCGAAGCGTGAGTCGCATCGCCATCGTGCTGTCGGGCCTGCTGGCCCTGGCCGCCGCCGCGCCGGTCGTCGCCCAGACGAGCCCGGCCGAACCGGTCTCGCCCTCGACGGGCGTCGACTTCGGCAGCTACGAGCTCGTTCCGCTGCTCGACGATGGCCCGCCCTACGCCGGCCCAGCAACGCCGACCTCGCTCGCCGACGTCAGCATGACCGACCAGGTCGACAAGCTCCTGACGCCGGAGGCACGGGCCAAGCTGGCAGAGCAGGGATTTGTCATCGTGCCCGAGCAGTTCCGCCTCTTCCATCACGCCTACGACGAGCAGTACTACAGCGGGACACCGGTCTTCGTCACCACCGATGCCGCCTACAATGCCTGGCACGAGGTCTTCGACAAGACCCTCCGCGACGTCGAGACCCAGAGGCTGACACCTGCCCTCGTCAAGCTGCTCGACGGCATGCGCAAGAACGCCAAGACACAGCGCAAGGCACTCGCCGGCACGGCCCTGCAAGACGACGCGGCGCGCATCGTGGACCTCATCAGCGTGGCGTCTGCGGAGCTGGGCGCGGACGTCAAGCTCAGCGCCCGGGCCCAAGCCGAGAAGGACCTCATCGACGAGCACGAGCAGTCGGCCAGCTCGCCCATCCTGGGCACCGAGACTGACTACTCGCTCTTCGCTCCCCGTGGCCACTACACCCGGACCAAGGCGCTGACGCGCTATTTCGTGGCCATGTCCGTGCTGGGCCAGCACGCCTTCCGACTGCCCGGCTCGGTCCAGACCGATGCCACGGTCGTGACCGACGCCGACAACCTGCGCCTGGCCCTGCTGGCCTCGCGCACCCTCGTCGGCGACCTCGAGCTGGAGGATCTGTGGCACACCATCTTCGAGCCCACAGCCTTCCTGGTCGGGGTCGCTGACGACTACACCCCCTTCGAGCTGGCTGATGCCGTGGAGGCGATCGCCCCCGGCGGCATGGCCGACCCACTGACCTCGACCGACGAGCAGACACTCGATGCCGTCGCCGGCCAGCTGAAGGCGACGCGGCCCGTCCTCATCGACGCCGAGCGACCGTCGGTGCGGCTGATGGGCACGCGTTTCGTGCTCGATTCGTGGATCCTCGACCAGCTCATCGCGCCGCAGGTGAGCGATCCACCCGACCTGCGCGTGCTGCCGTCCGTGCTCGACCTGGCCGCGGCCTTCGGCTCCGACTTCGCCCTGGGCATCCAGGACGCGGCCGGCGAGACGAACTACGCGCGATATCCCGCGCAGATGGCTGCTATGCAAGCGGTCGTGGCCGCTCGACCCGACGAGGACTGGGGTGCCACGGTCTACGATGCCTGGCTGGCGGCGCTCGAGCCGATGTGGCTGCCGCACGGCGAGGCGTTCCCCGATTTCATGCGCACCGCGGCCTGGGCTGCCAAGGACCATCAGACCGGCTTTGGCTCCCATGCCGAGCTGCGCCACGACACCATCCTCTACACCAAGCAGTTCGTGGGCGAGATGGGTGACATCGTGCCGGAGCTGCCCAAGGTGCGCAACTGGGTCGAGCCCGACCCGGTGGCCTTCGGGCGTCTTTCGGCCATGGCCACGCTGACCCGCGATGGCCTGGCCACACACGAACTGATGCCCGAGGACACCAGTCAGCTGCTCGACGACTACATCGCCTTCGTCGACCGCCTGGAGCGACTGGCCGCGGACGAGCTGGCCGGCGCACCCATCGAGCAGGGCAGAGGCCGGATGAACCAGGCCTTCTTCGCGACCGACAACGAGTGGCTGCGCTCCATCGGCGGCGAGCTTGAGGGCTTCTGGTGGCGAACCGGCGACCGGCTGGACAGCAACCGGCCCATCCGAGACGATGACGCCGCGATCATCGCCGACATCGGGCGTGGGGTAGACCTCATCAAGCAGACCGATGAGGTGCTGGAGGTCGGCACCGGGCGCATCGACCGCATCTTCGTGCTCGTTCCCGACGATGCCGGCACGTTCCATGTGGCCACCGGCGGCGTCTATTCGTTCTACGAGTTCCACTGGCCCACGAGCGACCGGCTGACCGACGAGCAGTGGTGGGAGATGCTGCGCACGGGAGACGTGCCCGACCGCCCCGCCTGGCAGGACCCGCTCTTCCCGTAGGATGCCCGCGTCTTCAGTCCACCTCGACCGGGCCCGCACCCGGGGCGGCTTCGACGCTGAAGACCGAGGGCTCGATGCCCGTGGCATCAGCGTACGCACGCTCGACGTAGGCGCTGAACGACTCCATGGCATCACGCTCGACGAGCGCCACCAGGCAGCCGCCGAAACCGGCCCCGGCCTGGCGACGTGCGATGAGACCAGGCGCCTCATCCATGGCGCCATGCATGGCCACCATGGAGGGGGCGCCGATCTCGAAGAGGTGCATGGCGCCCTCGAACGAGGCATCGAACAGCGCTCCCAGTGTGTCGCGGTGGCCGGACGGCAGGGCCCCCGCCAGATCCAGCACGCGTTGGTTCTCCTCCACGATGAAGCGGCTGCGCCTGGCCACCACGGGCGGCAGTTCCGACTCGTGCGACTCGAGCAACTCCAGGCTCACATCGCGCAAGGCCCTGATGCGGTGATCGTATCGCCGAAGATACGCAGCGCCTGCTTCACACTGCGCCCGCCGCTCGTCGTAGACGCCATCGGTGAGCTGCCGAGGCGCGCGCGTGTCGCAGATGACGACCGCCAGGTCCGACGCGATCGCGACAGGTTCGCTGGTGAGCGCGCGGCAGTCGAGCAGCAGCGCATGTCCGGCCGTTCCCAGCACGGAGGTGTACTGGTCGAGGATGCCGCAACTCACACCCACGAACTCGTTCTCCACGCGCTGGCCGAGCAGCGCCAGCTCGACCGGGTCATGGTGACTGCCGCTGAGCGCGTAGAACGCCAGCAGCGTGGCGATCTCGATGGCGGCCGACGACGACAGGCCACTGCCGAAGGGCACGGTGCTGTGGAGCAAGCCATCGAAACCGACCAGGTCGATGCCCTCACGCGCCAGCATCGCGGCGGATCCTCGCACGTAGTCGGTCCACGGCACATCGGGGTCGTGCTCGACGGCATCAAGGCTGAGATCGGCCGTGCCTGGCAAGTTGAGCGACGCGATGCGCACCTGGCGGTCAGTCCTCGGCCGGACGGCCAGCCAGGAGTCGCGGTCGACCGTCATGGTGGCCACGTACCCCTCGTTGTAGTCGGTATGGCTGCCCATCAGGTCCACCCGGCCGGGCGCCCGGAACCAGTCGGTCGGGGGCGCCCCGTACATCTTCGAGAACTCGAGCTCCAGCGCCTGCCTGCGCGGCGAGACAGCCATCGATCAGGCCAGTGCTGCCATGGTGTCGAGCAATGCCTCCACGTTGGCCATGGGCACGTCGGTCATGAGCCGGTGCGACGGTGCCAGCATCAGGCCGGTACCGTGCGGTGCCAGGGTGGCGGCACACGTCCGAGCCGCTGCCCGGACCTCGGCCGGTGTGCCGTGGGGCAGCACGGTCTGCGTGGAGACCCCGCCATAGAAGCCGAGCCTGCCGTCGAACTCAGCATGCAGCCAGGCGTGGTCGATGACCTCCGGCTGGACCGGGTTGAGCGCCGTGAGCCCGATCTCCACGAGGTCCGGCACGATCTGTCCGATGTCACCATCGGAGTGCATCAGCACCGGCAGGCCGCGCTCCACGAAGGGGGTGAAGAGCCGCGCCAGTCGTGGCTTGATGAGGCTGCGCCAGGTGGCCGGGGAGAAGAGCAGGGAGACCTGCGCGCCATAGTCATCACCGAAGTAGCCGCCATCCACGCCCAGTTCGAGATAGCGCTCGATGAGCACCAGGCGGATGTCCACGATGCGGTCCATCAGCTCGCCGATGTAGTCGGGATCGAGCGCCAGCTCCAGCAAAGTGTTCTCGAAGCCGCGCAGCGACCAGGCTCGCTCGAAGAGCGCCCAGCCCAGGTTGGGAACGAGGAAGGCGTCATCGCCGACCTCCGCACGGATGCGCACCGCGTCGTCCAGCAGGCCAGCCGTGTGCGGGTCGGGCCAGTCGAAGGCGTCCAGGTCTCGGTCCTCGGCAAGCGGCGCCACACGGATGTAGTAGCCCTCTTCCTGCGTGTCGTGGCCGGCGCCCCACCAGTCGAAACGCGCCTTGCCATCGTCACTGAAGCGCGGCTCGTACGTCATGTCCAGGCGCCGCAGGTGGTTATCAAGCCGGGCAGGAAGGTCGGCCACTTCGATACCGAAATGTTCGGCCATGCGTTCGCCCATGGATGCCGTGTAGTTGAACTGGGTCGGCAGCCGGTCGACAGGCTGATAGGTCAAGGCCCGCAACACGCGTTCGCGTCGGGTCAACTCCATGCGTCCACTCTCTCCTACTCGATGGTGCGTCCGACACTACCCGTGCGTGACCTCAGTCGTAGTGCCGAAAGGCGGGAACCGATGGGGTCGAGCAGTCGTCTTCACTCGCATGACGAACACACCATCCCCCTACCGCCCCCTGTCCATCGCCGCCCGTGTCGTGACGGCGACCAGCTTGCTGGCCATTGCCGCTCTCGCTGCATCCGGTCCGGTCGCAGCCGCCGAGGACGGCTCCAGCTGCTGGACCTCCGAGCCGGGCGCCCTCGGGACCATCGACCATCCGGTCGAACCGACCGCGATCGTGCTGCGGATGTCCGTCGGTGGAGGCTTCGTGCCCACCGAGATCGCCTTCATCGAGAGTCCCACGTTCACGCTGTACGGCAACAACGTGGCCATCTTCCGGCCGGCAGGCCAGTCGTCCGACTTGACCGATCCGCTCCCTCCCTTCGATTGCTCCCGCCTCAGCGTGGAGCAGGTCGACGAAGTCCTGGCATATGCGCTCGATGCGGGTGGGCTGCGTGATGCGAAGGCGCGCTATGCGAACCCCTTCATCGTCGACACACCCAACACGGTCTTCAGCATCGATGCCGACGGCGTGGACAAGTCGGTGGTCGTGGAGGCTCTGGGCTTCGATGATCAGGCGCCCAACCCTACGGCTCGCGCACGCTTCGAAGCACTCGCTGGACTTCTGGCCGATTTCGGGACGAAGGTCGAGACGTCGCAGGCCTTCGAAGTGCCGTTCTATCGCGCCTCCTTGAACGAACCCTGGATCGAGGACCCCGGCACCCCGCTGCCGTGGCCGTGGCCGGAGAGCCCCATGGACCTCTTCGGAGACGACCTCAGCGATCAGGCCACACTCACCCCTGACCAGGTGGCGGAGGTCACCCCGGTACCCAACGGCGGACAAGGCTTCATCGCGCTGGAGACACCTTCTGGCGACTTGGTGAGCCTGGCTATCCGTCCGCTGCTCCCCGACGAGGTCGTGGACCTGGGCTGACCGCCGGGGCTGGCTTCGATCAGCCCGCCGACGCTACTCGACTTGGGCGCAGTCGTCGGGCGTGTTTCCGTAGACATTGCCACCACACACCGCGCCGGCGACGGTGCCCGTGTTGAGGATGCCACCGCCTGACACTGTGGCCGTGTTGTTGCGAACCGAGCTGGACCCGTTCAGCGCGAGCTGGCCGATGTTGAGGATGCCGCCACCGGAAGTGGCGTGATTGCTCTGCACGCTCACGTCTCGCAACTCCAGGGTGCCTCGGTTGAGGATGCCACCGCCCTGACTGGCGGCCCCACCCCGGATGGCCAGGGACTTGAGCTTGACCGTGGCGTCCGCACGTACCGTCACGACGGTGCCATGGCCCATGCCGGCCAGGGTCGGCGGGCCCGATGTCTTGGTGCTGATGCCCTTGACGGTCAGGTCCTTGCCCAGCGTGGTGACCCCGCGGCAGATGCCCTGCAGCGTGAGCGTGTCGCCGGACGAGGCCGCCGCCGCGGCCTTCTGAAGGCTGCCCCTGGTCCGCCCGGTGCGCGTGTCGCGTACGCGGCAGGCCCTGGCCGGCCGCTCCGGCCTCGTCGGCGGACCGACATGCAGCATCGTCCCGAGGTCGACCAGTTTGTAGCCCCGAGTGCGATAGCTGGCGATGATCGAGGCGACGGCCGGCGGGGTCACCGACGGTCCGCAGTGCAGCAGGACGATGGCGCCCCTGCCGCCGGCTCGGCCGTAGCGGATCACGCTGCCGACGCTGGTTCCGGACGAGGTGTCCCCGCTATCGACGTCCCACAGGATAATGCGGTAGCCAAGGTCGTCTGCGACGCGGACGACCCGGCTGTCGTAGGCACCGTAGGGAGGCCGCAGCAGGTGCAGCATGGGCCGCCCCAGGATGCCCTCGATGACGCGCTCGTTGGCAGCGATCTGCGAGCGGACATGGGCTTCGCTGAGTCGGGTCAGCCAAGGGTGGCTGAGCGTGTGGTTGGCGACCGGGAAGCCCTGCAACAGCGAGCGCCAGTGCTTGGGGTCGCGCCGCATGTAGGTGCCGTTGATGAAGAACGTGGCGGGCGCGTGCTTGGCCCGGAGCGTCTGGATGATGGAGGTGCAGCGGTCGAGGCTCCAGCCATCATCGAAGGTGAGCGCCACCCAGGGCCGCGCGCGTGAGCCGTGGGTGATGACCGACGACGCCTGGACCACCGATCCAAGTGCGAGGGTCAGCATCAGGCCCAGGGATAGGGTGACCAGGAGCTGAGTCGCCCGGCGGCCATCGACCGTCTCGTCCTGGAAGCGGCTGCGGGTCGAGATCTCGGGTCTCCTTGGCATGGGACAAACACTGATGACGGCCGGACTACTGGGTCGTACACGGGGGCCAGCATGAGGATGCTACCGTGGCCCGAGTAGCGAAGGTTCACATGCGCATCACGATCACACTCATCGCCTTGGTGCTCGCGGCTTCGATCGTCAGCGGTCAGGCTGCCGTGGCACCGACCCCGCGGCCCGTCTATCCACTCTGCGAGATCTCCTTCTCGTTGGCTGCCCAACGTGCGTTCGCGAGCCCTGATCCCTCAGCCATCGTCATCGAGCCTGATGCGCTTGCCAGTCCTCTACCGCTGGGCGCATCGTCGTTCCTGGACGACGCCATCCGCCGCTGCGCGAGTGTCGAGGAGTTCAGTGCGGCAGCAGCGCTCTATCCGCAGGTCCTTGGCGACACCGACCCGCTCGAGTTCCTGCTCACTCGCTGTGAAGACCCCTTGGGAGGTCTTGACCTGTACGCGGTGTGTGCCTCGCTGGTGCGAGCCCTGGCGACACCCGCACCCACCCCTACGGCGACACCGATCCCGTCACCCACCCCGCAGCCGACGGCCCAGCCGGCCACGGGAAGCAAGCAGAAGCCGGACACGGGCAAGAAGTCGAACGGTCGGTCAAAGCCACGATCCGACTGGACGAAGGCCGCGGCCCGGACGCTGCGCGACTACTACGACTCGGCCTACGGGACCTACGTCCTCACGCTGTATCGACCCATCTCCCGGCTCAAGAACATGGACTGCGCCGGCGTGACTGACGAGCGTTGCCAAGCCCTTCGGACGAGTGGGGCTGCCATCATCCGCAAGTCCAGGAACGCCATCGAACGGCACCTGGCGTTCATGCGGAAGCACCCGCCCGCGAGGTGCTTCAAGGACGCCTATGCCAGGGATCGAGTCGTCGCCAAGAGGCTCCTGCGTGGCCTCGACGAGTGGCGACCGTTGCCGGCCGAGACCATGCGCGAGCGGAGCCAACGCATCGGCAGGCTCCACATGGCCACGCTCGACCACGTCAAGAACCTCAACACGTACACGCGCGACTGCCCCTGAGGCGTCTTCGGCAACTGAGGCCGCCCGTGCGACCGATGGTGCGACGTGCGACATGCTGGGCTTCCCTGCCTCAGTCTGGATCGACCTGCTCATCGTCCCGCTGCTCCCGGTGGAAGCGGTCACGAGCCCTCTCTTCGAGCACGGAGCCCTCATCGTGACGGCGCTGGGCGCGCTCGTCGTGGCCTACGCCTCCTGGACGAGCCACTGAAGCGGCAAGTCCCGGACATCTGCTGCCTGCTCCGTTGGCGCTCGCCGTGCGTGGTGCCGCTACCAGCCGTGGGTATGGGCCTCAGCGAAACGTCGGTAGGCGGGGAAGAAGCCTGTCAGGTCAGCGGGATCGAGGTCGGCGTCGTGGTCGGCCAGGAGGCGCGCGTACCTCGCCGCGTCGATGACGATACGGAGCGTGTAGAACGGGAATCGCAGGGACGAGAAGCCCGCCTTGAAGTGGAACAGCCCGTCCTCCTGCGCGTCCCTGCCGCCACCGAGGTGCAGCCAGTGCTGGCCATTGGCCCTGGACTCCTCGATGGCGAAACCGAACATCAGCTTGGCGGCCTTGGGGCACGCGCTACCGCTATCTGCCCGACTTCCAGTCAAATGGGCCTCGACGATGCCGCAGGTTTCGATGAACATGCCCGCCGAGTAGACCTCGCCATCCATCTCGATGACAGCCAGCTGCAGTCGCTCGCCAAGAGATGCCCTGAATGCGTCGAAGTACTGGTCATCCAGGCAATAGAACGATGTCGCGGCCAGGCGACTCATCGTCTCCCGATAGAGGCCCTTGAAGGTGTCGTAGGCGGCGTCAGAGGCGTCCCATCGGGCCACATAGCCCATCTCTTGCGCCTGTCGGATCTGCACACGGTGATTGCGCCGCATTCCCTCCGCGATCGCATCGGATGACTGTTGGAGGTCGACCGCCACCGTATCGCAGTGACGCACGAGCGTCCCCATCTCACACGTCGGAGCCTGGGATAGCAGCGGATGCAGGCGCACGAACAGCGAGATGACGCCGATGTCCCGGAGCACCTGCGTACCGGCCCGGAGGGCCTCGCCGAGGAACCCCGGGTCCTGTGTCCCCCGCAGCAGGGGACCAGAGTAGCCGTAGGGGGAGGTCGCGTCGACCCCGACATCGGATACCGGGCGGATGAGTAGGGGCAACAGCATCGCTCGTCGTCCGTCCTCGACCAGCAGGGCACAGGGCTGCGCGGACTCGTGCTGTCCTTCGAGCTTGACGTACTCCGGTCGATGGTAGAAGTCGTGGACCGTCTCCTCCAGGAAGGCGAGCCACGCTGGGTCGTCGGCTTCGATGAGATGGCTTCGGAGGCCCACTGCTGGGTCGATGTCGCTCTTGATCATGTATCTCCTCCCGCCCCGCTCGGCGACCCATGGTACCGCCCGCGTCCGCAGGGGCATCATAGGCATATCGGCACGAGTGGCAGGCCCAACAGGGGGGCCACGGCCGATCGAAGGGAGCGGAGGGACGCGATGCGTATCGTGGTGACCGGAGGGACCGGCAAGGCAGGTCGGTGGGTGGTGCGTGACTTACGCGAGCATGGCCATGAGGTCCTGAATGTCGACCTGGTCCGGGACGGCGGCCCCCACGGCTCGACGCTGTCGGCCGATCTCACCGACCTTGGCCAATGCCATGACGTGATCGCAGGCGCGGACGCGGTCGTCCATCTTGCCGCCGTACCTGCCCCGGGCCTGCGACCGGAAGGCGAGACCTTTCGCAACAACATCCTCGCGACCTACAACGTCTTCTCCGCCGCGGCCGTGCATGATGTCTCGCGCGTCGTGTCGGCGTCGAGCGAGACGGTCCTGGGCTTGCCCTTCGACATCGCGCCACAGTTCGCGCCGATCGACGAGACCATCGAACCGAGGCCTGAATCCTCGTACGCGCTGGCCAAGCTCCTCGGCGAGGAGATGGCGAGACAGGTCCACCGCCGGACCGGGATCCCCTTCGTGAGCTTACGCATCTCGAACATCATGGAGCCGGCCGACTACGCGGCCTTTCCGGGGTACTGGACGGATGCAACGGTGCGGAAGTGGAACCTGTGGAGCTACGTCGACGTGCGCGATGTGGCACAGGCCGTGCGGCTCGGACTCGAGGCGCCCATCGACGGGGCCGAGGTGTGCATCATCGCGGCCGAGGACAATGTGATGACGCGCTCGAGCGCCGAGCTCATGGCCGAGGTCTTCCCCGACGTGCCGCTGACGCGCGAGATCCAGGGACGGGAGACGTTGCTCGCCATCGATCACGCCCGTCGGGTGCTCGGTTACGCGCCACGACACACCTGGCAGGAGCACGTCTCGGCGTAGAGGTTCCCGACTCGCCGAGCGATCGGCGATGCGCGCTTACTCGAACAGGGGGAGGTACTGCCCGTAGCCCTCTTGCTCAAGGTCTTCCTTGGTGATGAAGCGCAGTGCGGCGCTGTTGATGCAGAAGCGCTGGCCCGTGGGAGCAGGACCATCGGTGAAGACATGCCCAAGGTGGCTGTCAGCGGCGACGCTGCGTACCTCGGTCCGTGGCACGGACAGCGTGAGGTCCTCCTTCTCGACGACCGCGTCCGGTTCGATGGGGCGGGTGAAGCTCGGCCAGCCCGTGCCGCTCTCGAACTTGTCCGTCGAGCTGAACAAGGGCGCTCCCCCGACCACGTCGACGTAGATGCCGGCCGCCTCGTTGTCCCAGTAGGCGTTGTCGAACGCCGGTTCCGTCCCGTTCTCCTGGGTCACCCGATACTGGAGGGGCGTGAGACTCGCTCGCAGGTCCTCATCGGCCCGGGGTCCGTCCAGCTGATCGCCCCAGACGCGTTCCAGGAATGGGAGACGTCCCGAGTGCAGGCGGTACGACTCGAAGCGCGGGTCCTTCAGGTAGAAGTCCTGGTGGTATTCCTCGGCCGGATAGAAGGGTCCGGCCGCGACGATCTCGGTCAAGATAGGGGCGTCGAATGGGCCGCTCTCGGCGAGGGCGTCGCGCGAGGCCTCGGCTAGCGCTCGCTGCTCATCGTCGTGGTAGAAGATCGCGGTTCGGTATTGTGAACCCCGGTCGGCGAACTGCCCACCGGCGTCGGTGGGGTCGATGCGTCGCCAGAAGACGCCCAGGAGATCGTCGTAGCTGATCCGTTCCGGGTCGTACATGACCTCGATCGCTTCCGCATGACCGGTCGTTCCCGTGGACACCTGCTCATATGTCGGGTCATCGGTGGTGCCCCCGGTATAGCCCGAGATCACGGCGTACACGCCGTCCAACTCCTGGAAGGCCGACTCCATGCACCAGAAGCAGCCCCCGGCGAAGGTTGCTGTGAGGGCATCGTCAGGGACCGATCCGTCCGATGGGTCCGATGCGCTCGATTCGTCCGATGCGCTCACCGCGGCACCGCCGCTCGCCGCCATCATCCCCAGCGCGAGCAGCATCAGGACCGCAAACAGTCGGTGCTTCATGACTTCGAACCCCCTCTGTGACTCCGTCCGATGCTCGCGGCGTGACCATCCGCCCGAACGCCTCCCGAGTCTGCTCGGGTCCGGTGTCGTATCGATGACGAGGGTCAGCGGCTACCGGTCTCTCATCACTCTGGCAGGAACACCTCCACCGGAACGGTGTGCCCGGGCGGGCGCGCGAGTCGGGCATCGCAGCTGACCAGCGGTGCATCGAGCGCCTCTGCGAGTGCCAGGAATGCCGCGTCGTAGGCCGTCACGTTGTGACGAAGCTCCCACATGCGGTCCGCGAGAGAGACATGTGGGTAGCGCACGATCGTCAGATCCGCGAAGTCCATCCGTGCGTCCGCGGCGCGATCGTCCGTGATCGCTCTGGCGACCACGAGACGACGCAAGGCGCGCTGGAACTCCACATCGATCAGGTGCGGAGCATGCAGGTCACCGTCGTTCGTGACGCGGTCGACGAGTCGTCGCACTGGGGGTTGGCCCACCAGGATGGCCATGACGACCGACGTATCGACCACGATCACGCGCGATCACGACCCGAGCGTACGGCCTCCACGATGCGGCCCAGATCCGCGCCGCCCGAGCGAGATCCGGCGCGAGTGATCACATCGGCCACGGGCGGACGTTCGGCCAGGCGAGTGATGTCCCTGAGCAGGAAGTCCGACAGCGAATCCATTCGACCCATACGGATCATTCGTGCAGCGATGGCTTGGATCGAGCGCCTTGCCTGTATCGTGACCGCGTGGTCTGACGCGTCCCTGCGTCGGGGCTTTGAGGGGGGAGGGGCGGGCTGGATGGATGGGGCGCAGGACGTGCGGTCGGTACGACGGCGCATCCTGATCGATGGCCTGGCGATCGTCCTGTCGGTGTTCGCGTTCGGCACGGTCTTTGGCCTTGCGGCCCGAGAGGCCTCCTTCTCGCTGATCGAGGCGCTGGCGATGAGTCTCTTCGCCTACGCTGGCGCCGCCCAGTTCGCCGCTGTCGGCCTCGTCGCGGCGGGCGTGCCATGGCTGGGCATCCTCGTCCTGACAGCGCTGCTCAACGCCCGCCACCTCCTGTATGCGGCCTCGCTCGCGCCCTGGGTCACCGCTGTCTCGCGACGGAAACGTGCCATCGCCGCCCACTTCCTGACCGACGAGTCGTTCGCGCTGTCGATGCCGGGCATCCGCTCGCTGGGGCGGCTCGACCCGACGAGTTACGCCCTCGCGGTGGTGTTGACCTTCACGCCGTGGGTGAGTGCGACCGCGGTCGGGTATGTCGGTGGAGAACTGCTGCCCGACCCTCGCGCTGTCGGCCTGGACATCGTGTTCCCGGCGGCCATGGCTGGTCTCGCCGTAGCCCTCGTGACCGAGCGGCGCGCGCTCGTGGCAGCTGTGTCGGGAGCGTCGATCGGCCTGGTCGTCGCGCTCAGCGTGCAGCCCGCGGTCGGGGTGATCGTGGGCGGCTTGGCGGGACCGCTAGTGGCGATGCTCTTCAGGGACCCGCGCGAGCAGGAACGGCTTTCGGACCCGGACCCTCTGCATGAGCCGACCGCGGAGCCCGGACCGTGAGCATCGAGTTGGTGGCGTTGGCGGTGCTGATGGGCGCCGTCACGTACCCGTCCCGCGCCGTGCCGCTGTTGTTGCCCGGCGTCGACCGGCTGCCCGATGCCGTCCATGCCTATCTGCGACTGGTCGGACCAGCCATCCTGGCGTCACTGGCAGCGGTCAACGCGCTCGTGCTCGTCACACCCGATGGCGAGGCCCAGTTCCATTTCGGCGTCGAGGCGCTGGCGGTCGTGGTGTGCGTCGCAGTGGTGGCGTGGCGTCGGAACCTGCTGCTCGGCCTGCTGGCCGCCATGATGCTGGTGGCCATCGCGCGTGCGACCGGTCTTTCGGGGTAGGGAACGTCGGACCGTGAGGCTGTGGTTCATGATAACTGTGAAGCTGTGATAATGTGGCAAGGTGAAGAACATCACGGTGGCGGTCCCTGATGATGTCTATCGTGCCGCCCGCATCCGCGCTGCCGAGGAGGGTCGGTCGGTCAGTGGCATGGTCGCCGCCTACTTGCGCTCAATCTCGGGTGCTGATGCCGAGTTCGCCCGGCTGGAAGCGCAGCAGCGTCGTATCCAGGTCGAGATAGCCGGCTTCCGCGCGGCGGACCGCCTGGCACGGGATGAGGTCCACGACCGTGCGGTTCGTTGACACGAACGTCCTGCTGTACGCGATCTCGCGCGACCCTGCCGAACGTGTCAAGGCCACCCGGGCGAATGGGATCCTCGAGGCCGGGGACATCGGCCTGTCGGTCCAGGTCCTTCAGGAGTTCGTCGTCCAGGCCACCCGAGCGAGTCGTCCGGACGCGATCACGCACGAGCAGGCCGCCGGCCTGGTGGAGGCGTGGTGTCGGTTCCCGGTGCAGCTGACGACGATCGAGGTGGTGCGAGCAGCGCTGGCCCTACGGTTCCGCTTCGGCATCTCATACTGGGACGCGGCCATCCTTGAAGCTGGACGCGCGCTGGGCTGTTCGGTGGTGCTTTCCGAAGACCTTGACGACACCACCGACTACGACGGGATCGGCGTCGAGAACCCGTTCCGGTAGCGCACCAGTCGCTGCTGGCAAGCGCTAGCGTGTCGCGATGCATCAGTGCGTGCACGTTCACCATCGACCCGACCTCGGCCGAACGGGCACGCTGCCTCGGTCAGGCCTTGATCAGCCGTTTCACCCATGCACCGGTCCGGGGTTGGGGGCCTATGCTCCTTGCCACGGGAGGCCATGCTTATGGCGTTCCATGCTGCCAATGGGTGCTAGCATATCGCGATGGCATCGACAAGAAGCACGTTCACCATCGACCGAGCACTGGCCCAGCGTGCGCGCCACCTCGGGGTCAATGTCTCCGCGGCTGCACGTGACGGCGTTGAGGCGGCGGTGCGAACGGCGATGGCGCGAGCAGATCGGGAGGCCTACCGCAAACGTCCCGAGCGACCCGATCCGTTCTGGTCTGATGTCGAAGCCTGGAGCGAGGAGTGATACGGGGCGAGATTTGGTTCGCGGCGGTCGGACGCAAGCGACGGCCCGTGCTGATCTTGACCAGGACGGAGGTCATCGACGTGCGTGCCTTGGTGACCGTGGCGGAGGTGAGCACGTCCATCCGCGGCATCGCCGCGGAAGTCGAGTTCGACTACGAGGAGGCCGGCCTCGACCGATCCTCGGTCGTCAACTGCGATGGACTGCACACACTCACCAGGACGTCGCTGACGAGGTACGTCGGCTCGGTCAGCGAAGCGACGATGGAGCGCGTGTGTTTGGCGGTCGGCTACGCCCTGGGTTGTTGAGCAGCCAGCAGCACCGGCGGCGGACTTGGAGCATTGGTCCGTGGCAGATTGGCATCTGCGACGGGTCGCGCCTCGGGAGTCCATCGAGCGTGCCGGTTGTGATGCGAGCGCTGTAGGCCCTCCGCTACCGCCTCAGCCGCGCGCTGTGTACCCTATCCACGCACGGATTCCATCGGGGTGTAGCGCAGAGGTAGCGCACACGCTTTGGGAGCCTACGAGGGGTTTGCGGCGCAGGCTCCGCGGTCCCACGCACGGTGGGCTGAACGGTGAAGGCGTCGATTATTGTGCGGTTCGTGAGCGTGTTCCTGGATCTCAGCCCTGACCGTGGTCACGGGTCTCTGGCGCGAGGTAGTGCGGGTCGGCCAGGCCATTGCGGCGCATGGCCACGCCGGTGATCATCTCGCGGGCCACCTGATTGGCCACCAGCGGCGTTACGCAACTGGGATCGACCAGCGGGTCTAGTTCGACGATCCTGACCGGCGCCTACGAGCTCGAGGGGGCGTTCGACCCCGACGTCGTGCTCAGGGGCGCACTCAAGACCTGGAGCGGTACCGATGCCTCAGCCGCCGAGATCGTGGCGCCTTGGCGCTACCGACTCGATGCCGCGTCCGCGTCTGCGGGTGACACCCGCCTGGTCGTGGGCATCCTTGCCGACGATGGCGAGGCGCTCACGCTGCGGCTGAACAACAGCACTCTCAACGTCGAGACGGGCATCGCTGCCGATGCCGACGCCGTGGTCGAGGCCGACCGGGTGGTGGGCATGCAGAAGCCCTTGACTTCCAAGTCGAGGAAACCCACCAGCTTCGCGAAGTCGGTCGCGTCACCCTTGAAAATGGGGACCCCGGCCTTGCCGCCGCCCGGAGCTGGATACGGATGGTCTGGTTGAGGATTACTCCGTCTTTCGGCGCGCCACGCACCCACGCCCATGCTAAGGTGACCACCTCAGTGACTACCACATGGTGAGGTGAGGCATGGCGGAGAATCGGCATCAAGGAGCTCAAGGCGACTGCCTCGTCGGTCATCGACGACGTGGAACGCGGCTCCGCCTACGTGGTCACCAAGCGTGGCCGGCCCGCCGCGGTCCTGCTGCCGATGGACGAAGCCGAGGATCTCGTGCTGGCCAACGCCGATGAGTATGTCCGCCAGCGTCGACTTGCCCGCGACGACTATGCCAAGGGGCGCACGGTCCGGCTGGAGGATCTCGACTGAGCGCCTACGAGGTCCGGCTCTCACGTTCGGCGGAGCGGCAGTTCAAGAAGCTCGCTGACGCTGACCGACCTCGCGTCCGGAAGGCTCTGGAGCGACTCGCGCATGACGCCGCCCGCCCCGCCCCTGTGTCCGGCAAGTCGGTCAAGACCATCCATGGGACCGAGGACACCTTCCACCGACTGCGCGTCGGCCACTACCGCGTCATGTACGACGTCATCGACAGCGACCGCGTGATCCTGGTGCTCGGCGTGGTGGACCGAGCCGACCTGGAGCGCTGGCTCCGCAGCAGATAGCACCCCGGTAGGCGGAGCGGCCGGACACGCGATCCGCAGAGGCGACGCCAACGGCCAGGCCGATCATCGTGCGGTTCGAGCGCTGTAGGCCCTCCGCTGTCGTTTTCGGGGCCCGCTGTGTACCCTATCCACGCACGGATCTCATCGGGGTGTAGCGCAGAGGTAGCGCACATGCTTTGGGAGCCTTTCAGGCTCGAGCGGCGAAGGCTCCGCGGGTCTGAGCGTGGTAGGTCGAGCGGCGAAGGCCTCGATTATTGTACGGTTCGTGAGCGTGGATCGGGTCCCTCTTGACCGCCGGTCTACCCACGGTATACTGCTACTACAGCCCCGGCGGTTTCGCCCGTCGGGCTCTTTCTTTTTCACGGCGACGAGGGCCAACATGTGAAGGTCCGGGTCTACGTAGATGGGTTCAACTTGTACTACGGGGCTCTGAAGGCACGGCCAGCGTCACGGTGGCTGGACCTCGCCGTGCTGTCACGCCTGCTCCGACCAGACGACACCATCGATGCCATCAGGTACTTCACCGCGCGCGTGAAAGGCGATCGCGACGCCACAGCTCCCGGCAAGCAGAAGCTCTACCTCGCCGCTCTCGGCACCTTGCCACTGGTCACGGTCCACTTCGGTCAGTTCCGGACCCACCCTGTTGCGATGGCCCTTGCGGAGCCGGGACCGGACAAGCGGCGCACCGCTCGAGTCCTCAAGACCGAGGAGAAGGGCTCGGACGTCAACCTTGCGACGTACCTGCTCCTGGACGGGTTGGACGATCTCTACGAGTCGGCCGTGGTCATCTCGGATGACTCTGATCTTGAGACTCCGGTCAGGGAGGCGAACCGTCGCTTTGGCCCCGTCCATGTCATCAGTCCGCGTGGCCCGACATCGACACCAACTGGACCGAAGGCGCCTTATCAGATGTCGCACGCGGGTTCCTCGTGGACACCGCTCGACCCGGCGTTGCTCTTGGCGGCGCAGTTGCCGTCACCGCTTCGTCTCCCCTCCGGCCGCAGCATCCACAAGCCACCAGGATGGACGTAGTCTTCGATGACGACTGGGCGCGCTCCAGTAGCACCGGGGCCGAGCGCTAGAAGCGCCGTAGACCTTTCGCTACCGCCCGAGCCGCGCGCTGTGTACCCTATCCACACACGATTCTCGTCGGGGTGTAGCGCAGAGGTAGCGCACATGCTTTGGGAGCCTTTCAGGCTCGAGCGGCGCAGGCTCCGGGGTCCTGAGCGCGACAGCCGGAGCGGCGAAGGCCTCGATTATTGTGCGGTTCGCGAGCGTTGATCAGCGGCAGACTCCAGATGCTGATGGCCTGGCTGTCTGAGCGAGCAGCCTGAATTCTGATTCCTGGCTTGGCGGCCACGGGATAATCATCAGTAGCGGGAGGCGATGACGCGCGGCCTGTCGACCATGGCCGCTCAAGGACCGCGTCGAGCCACTGGCGAACCCGGCCCGCCGGCAGGGGGGACGTGCTATGGGTCTGCGCCGAAGTTGGTGGATGTCATTCTTCGGGGTGCCGCACGGCTTACCTGGGCGGCTCGGCGTCAGGCTGATGCCGAGGAGCAGCCGGCCATTTCACAGCGCGATCGCTACTGAGTTGGACCTCCAGCCCGACGATGAGCTGCTCGACGTCGGCTGTGGCTCGGCGACCCTGTTCGTCGACCACGCGGGGCACGTGCGGTACGTCGCTGGCCTCGACGCCTCGGAGCTGCAGCTCGAGCGAGCCCGCCGCCGGCTGGCCGAGCGCATCGCAGCGGGCACCGCGGAGATCGTCCGGGGCGATGCCGAGCACCTGCCCTGGGAGGACGGGCGCTTCAGCGTCGCCACGTCGGTCAACGCCATGAAGTTCTTCCCCGACCCCTTGGCAGCGCTGCGGGAGATGCACCGGGTCCTGCGACCCGGGGGTCGGCTAGCGATCACGATGGGTGAGGCGGGGTACGCCCCGAAGGGGTCGACCGAGGCCGTGGTCGACGGCTTCGGTCAGTGGCAGTGGACCGACGACGCCGCACAGCGGCTGGTGGAGGAGGCCGGCTTCGACGATGTCACCGTCTCGGTGATGCCGGTGTTCTCGAAGGCGCTGCTGGCCCGGGGCGTGAAGCCGGCGGCAGCAGCGGTCGAGACGACTCCCGAGGCGGCGGCGCTGGCGGCTGAGAGCGTCGGATGAGGACGATCCGATGCGCATAGCACCGTCCCTGCACCGGCTCGGCGAGGCGATCGTCAGCTGCTACCTCCTCGAGGAGGCCGGTGAGGTCACCATCGTCGATGCGGGCGTGCCCGCCTACTACGGCGATCTGACAGCTGAGCTCGCGGCCATGGGCCGCACGATCGAGGACGTCCGCGCGCTCGTCCTGACGCACGGCCACGACGACCACATCGGGTTCGCCGAGCGACTGCGTGCTGAACGCGGCGTGCCGGTCAGCATCCACGAGCTCGACCGGGCCCTGGCGCGGGGCGAGGTCGGCAACCCAGCGCCGGCATGGGCGAGCGCAGGCTTCGGTCCCTGTTGCACTACATGCTGTGGCTCGCGCGCCGCGGTGGGATGCGCACCACGGCGCTGACGGAGGTCGGTACCTTCGACCCGGGTACGACGCTCGACGTACCGGGCGCGCTGCGCGTCATCCATACACCCGGACACACGTATGGCAGTGTCACCTTCCACGCGCCAGGGCACGACGCCCTCTTCGTGGGCGACGCGCTGGCCACGGACGCGGTCATCACCGACCGACGTGGTCCGCAGATCTGCCCCTTCGCTGCCGATCCCGATGAAGCACTGGCCTCGCTCGCGAGCATCGAAGGGCTCGAGGCGCAGTGGCTGCTGCCCGGCCACGGTGAGCCCTGGACCGACGGTGTCGCGGCCGCGGTGGGCGCCGCGCGCGAAGTCGGTATCGGCCACCTTGCTCGCCCGAAGCGGTGAACCCCATGTTCGCGTCCTTGCAGGAGGTGACGAGATGAGTGAGCGGCGATCTCCTGGTGGCATGTATGTCGAGGAGTCCGGGACCCCGGGCTCGCCGGCCATCGTCTTCATCCATGGAGCCGGCCAGAGCAGCCGCGAGTGGCGTCAGCACATGGACAGGCTCTCTGGCTTCCATTGCCTGGCGCCAGATCTGCCCGGGTTCGGGCGCAGCAACCATCTCGGGTCCGCGACCAAGGAGCGCGTGGCGGACCTGCTGGCACGCCTCATCGAAGAGCGCGTCCCGACGAAGCGCGCCAGCGTCGTGGGTATCTCCTCGGGCGGGCTGCAAGTCCACGCTCTGCTCGATCGCCACCCCGACCGCGTCGAGCGGGCTGTCATCGACGGCTCACCCCCGTTTGGCACGCCGCCCATCGGCCGCGCGATCATGCGTCTGTGCATGCTCGCCATGGCGCCATTCATCCACACGCGCCCGCTCATGGCGTTCTTCCGCGACACGCACGACCCGGAGGACTTGCGGGTCGCATCACGCCTGGAGTTCGGGCGCGTCGTCGGGGAGTGCTTCGGGGAGTTTGCAGCCCTCGATGCGCCGAGCCCCGCCCTGCTCATCGCCGGCGAGAAGGAGAGCGTGGTCCGATCGATGAACGCCGCCCTGGCCGAGGTCCTGCCTCGGGGCGAGGCCAGGTATGTTCCCGGCCTCGGACACTGCTGGCAGAGAGCCGATCCCGACCTGCACATCCGCACGGTCGAGGCCTGGGTCAGCGGACAGGAGCTGCCGTCCGAGCTCCGTCGAGAAGCGGCTCCCTCGCCGGCCAAGGTCGAGCAGGTCCGGCGCATGGGCCCCGAGTTCTGGTACGTCAGACACAAGGGTCGGCTCATGCGCTTGGTGAGGTTCTACTTCCGGCCCTTCCGCAAGCCCCTCGCCGAGGCCTACGGCCAGGCGGCGGGGCAGGCGATCGCCAGGGACGCGCTCAGGCGCTTCGAGGTCCTCCTGCCGGACATCCCCTACATCGGTGGCGGCAGGAACGCCTTCACTATCACCCTCGTCAAGATCGCCGCCAAGCTGGCGATGTACCGGACGCTCCGGGCGCGCGGTGCCTCGGTCGAGGAAGCGGCGCGCCTCATCCACCTCGGGGAAGTCGGCTTCTACGAGGGCGTCCCGACGCGCTGGCTGATGTGTCTGCAGGGCCGAGGTTTCCTTAACCAGATGGGCATCGACATGTGGAGACGCATCGCTGCCACGAGCCAAGAACGCCGCTATCCCGGGGATTGGTTGTACGAGGTCGTCGAAGTCGACGGCAGCGACTCCGGGATGGGGCTGGACTGTATCGAGTGCGGGGCCGTCAAGTACCTCGACCACGAAGGTGCCTCCGAATACGCCCCGTATCTCTGCTGGATCGACTATCCCCAGTTCGCCGCGATGGGCCTGCGGCTCGACCGCACCCAGACCATCGCCCAAGGCGGCCAACGCTGCGACTTCCGGGTGAGTCGGGGTGAACCAGTTCACGTCGAACCCGAGTTCCTGCACGCCTGAGTCCGCTCGTCGCCACGGGAAACCTGCATCCGCGACGGTGAGCCCCGTCACGGTGCACGACCTCGAACGCCCTGAGGATATCGTGCGGTTCGAGCGCTGTAGGCCCTCTGGTATCGCTATCGACGCGCGCTGTGTACCCTATCCACACACGATTCTCGTCGGGGTGTAGCGCAGAGGTAGTGCACATGCTTTGGGAGCCTGTGACCGGTTTGCGGTGAAGGCTCCGGGGTCCTGAGCACGACAGGCCGAGCGGTGAAGGCCTCGATTATTGTGTGGTTCGCGAGCACGAAACCGCCGACGCCTATGCTGCAGGAGTAGTGCAGCCTGCCGCTTGTTGCCGATCGTGCGGGGTCGCACTTTCTCAGTCCGGTGCGGCCGCCTTCTCGAAGGCCGCCAGGAAGACCTCCCAGCCAGCGTCGCCCAGCGAGGTATGGGTGGAGTTCGGCATGGCGTCGAGCGAGACGGGGTTGCCATTGGCCTCGAGGACCGAGTAGAGGAGCTGCTGCACCTCGGTGAAGTCGAGGATGCCGTCGGCGAAGGCTCCGTCGGCCTCGAGCTGCCGGCGCAGGTCGCCCGACGGGTCGCGCACGGCGAGCCAGGAGTCGGCGGCCCAGGGGTCACCCACCTCGCGCTCGAAGGACGCTCCCGGATGCTCCGAGACGAGCATCACGACCCTCAGGTCCGGGTGCTCGGGAAGGAACCTCCACGGTGTGTAGCCGTCCAGGATCGCTGGGGTCGGAAGTGATCTGGCTGTCCCAGGGGACGTCGCGAGCCATGGCCACCCAGTCGCCCTCATACGTGACCAGGGCGTCGATCGGACCGACCAGGGCGTCCCCGAGGCAGCCCGCCGACGGGTGAGCGCTCCCGAACGCGACCAAAGCCGCCATGTTGGCCCCTGCCGAGTGGCCGAAGACGACCGTCGTCGCGGGGTCGCCACCGTACTCCGCTGCATGCGTCCGAGCGAACGCGACCGCACAAGCGGCCTGGGACTGGGCCGCCAAGAGCTCGTCGTATGAAGGCGGGAAGATGCCGCCGGCGCCCCAGGTCGCCGCGAAGACGACGAAGCCGAGGCCCGCAACCTCATGGGCGCTGCCGATCAGGTTCGCCTTGCTGAGCGGAGGACCGCCGTGGAGCATCACGACCACCGGCCACGCGCCGGCCTCCGCTGGCGCATAGACGTCGAGCACGCCTGGCGTCAACACTGGGTTGGCTGATTCGTAAGGAACATCGCTGGTGACGACGACGTGTGGTGGCGCGGGTGTCGCGGCGTCCGCAGCCATCGTCGGCGACAACCATGATGCCGCGCCGACCAGCGTCAGGCTGAGGCCGCCGACCAGCGCCGGGATGGTCCCTAGCCGGTGCTCCTTGTTGCGCGTGTCCATCGCCGTCCTCCTTTGAGGTGCTCTCATGGGTCAGCCAAGGGGTTCACCCAGGGCTCGGCAGGGGCTGCCCTGCGCTCGGTTCGAGCAGGACGGTCCACTCGCGGGTCCGCGTGTCGAAGGCGACGACATCGCCCTCGACCACGGGACCGCCCAACCGCAAGCCGACGAGCCGCTCATTCACAGGGTCGTACACCATCGGGCCAGGGAATGACGCATCGTCGGGCGCGGCAAGACCTCCCAGTGATCGCCGGACGCGTCGTAGGCGGCCCACCGGGCATTGCCGAAGAACACCGTCTGCTCCGCCGCCTCGTCGTAGGCGATGGCAGGGACCGTCCAGTATCCAGTGATGAGGACCGGGGTTTCGACCTCTGACCTCGACCACGTGCCTGTACGGAGGTCGAGGAGCCACGTCTCCGCTCCGTAGCAGACGATCCGGTCCACCGACGTGTCGAAGGCGATTTCCCAATAGCCTTCTGGCCCGTTCGCGTGGAGGATCGGGGTCCACGTGTCGGTCTCGACGTCGTAGTCCCACAACTCCGTGGACTCGAAGGTCTGGGCGACGATCAGGCCGGACACCGGGTCGTAGAACCCCAGTGCATCCGTGGGAGCGACCCCGTGCTCGGTCCAGGTGTTGGCCTCGAGGTCGTAGGCCCACACATTCCCGATCAGGTAGGGGTCTCGCCAGTCCTCGTAGTGGACCCCGATCGTCAGGTCGGAGTCGACGTCGTAGACGAGGCGACCGATCAGGGCCGGCGGTTCTCGGTCCGGATGCATCTGCGTCCAGGTGTTCGTGCACACGTCGAACGTCCAGGTCTCGGGAGCGCCGTTGTTCGCGACGGCGACGATCTGGCCTGCCCGGCGGTCGAACGCCATCGTCGACAGCTCCGGCGGCCGCGCCTGGTCGACCGGACCCGGCTTGTCGGGGTGCGACCCGGGCGGACAGCTGAACGCTGGCACCACCGGCTGCGCGCCGACGATGAGCATCCCGCCCACCATCGCGATGAGCAGACCCGCGAGCAGGAGCAGGACCCAGGCCAGGCGAACGGTTCCGCCCAGGCGCACGGTCGTGCCCAGGCGCCACGGAACGAGCCTGGTCCGACCGTGGGGATAGATGGTGGCGAAGTGCCGGGCGAGCTTGGCCGGGCGCACCTGCGTGGACGCCTCCTCAGCGTAGGCACGGAAGGCCTCGGCGAGTGCGAGCTCGGACGGTTCGCGCTCAGTCATCGCGCAACTCCTTCCTGAGGCGGTCGATGGCCCGGCAGAGACGCATGCGAGCGGCGGACGGCGAGGTGCCGACCGCCGTGGCGAGCTCGTCCGAACTGAGATCGATGACGTAGTGCATGGCCAGGAGCGCCCGGTCTTCGGGCGAGAGGTGTGCCAGCGCCCGGCGGAGGTCGAGGCGTTCGACCCTGGTCGAGGGGTCGCTGCGGGCGTCGCCGGGAACGTCTACCTTGATCTCGACGACCGGCCCATGGCGACGGCGCAGGAGCTGGCGGGCCTCGTTCGCGGTCACCGAGAGCAGCCAGGGGCGGATGCGATCGGGGTCGCGCAGCGCGTGCAGCTTGCGCCAGGCCACGAGCCAGGCCGACTGGACGGCGTCCTCGGCCAGCTCCCGGTCACCGCATGTCACGAAGGCGACCCGGGTCATGTCGGCATGGTAGGTCGCGACCAGTCGGCCGAATGCCGCCTCGTCGCCGGCCCCCGCGAGTGCGATCGTGGAGGCGACCGTCCGACTTCCCATCACCTGACCATTCATGTCATATAGATGCGCCGGGTGGCCGATCTGCAACAGGGTTTCGGCAGATCTGCTGCGAAGGTGCGGTCGCGCCTGCGTCGGTCCGGTGGTTGCAGCATCCACTCGCCCTCGGTCAGTCCACCACGACTCGCCCGGTCGCGCCAGAGGAGAACGGCCCGTGCGTCGCGTCATCGTGCGATTCGAGCGCTGTAGGCCCCTCTGTCTCGCTATCGAGCGCGCGCTGTGTACCCTATCCACTCACGAGTCTCGTCGGGGTGTAGCGCAGCGGTAGCGCACATGCTTTGGGAGCATGAGGTCGCGGGTTCGATCCCCGCCACCCCGACCACCATTCTTGGCCCGACCGGGCGGAGTTCGGCGCGGTAGCATCGCGAGGTGGAGCAGACGCGCACCTCAGCACCGGTGAGCGCGCACGCGGAGATCGACATCGCCGCCAGCGAACGCGAGGTCTGGACGGTCATCGCCGACATCGCTTCCTGGCCGACGTGGAACCCCGGCGTACGCGAGGCCATCGTCACGGCCGAGCTTGAGGTCGGTGCACGCTTCCGATACGTTACGCCGTTCGGGTCGATCGCCTGCCGGGCCACGCAGGTCGATGCGCCGCATGCGCTCGCCTGGGAGTGCCGGCTGCTGACGATGCGTCGGCGCCAGTCATGGCGCTTGCAGGCAGGGCCCGCCGGCAGCCACGTGCTCGCGGTCGCCTCCATGCGTGGCTTAGGCGCGCGCCTGTTCCGTCGACGGCTCGACGAGCGACTCCGGGGTGAGCTTGATTCCCTTGTGCGACTGCTGAAGCTGGAGGCCGAGACCCGCCATGCAGCTTCCGTCACCGAAGCCGCAGGGGAGGGCACGTGAACGAAGGGTCGATGCGGAGCCTCAACCTGGCCTTCCGCTTCAGCCTCGAGATGCTGGTGCTGCTGGCGCTGTTCCTGTGGGGCATGTCGATGTCCGACTCACTGCCGATCCAGCTGCTCTTCGGACTGGGCGCCCCACTCGGTGTGATGGTGGCGTGGGGGATGCTCGTGGCACCCAAGGCCTCACGGCGTTTGGCCGACCCAGTGCGCCTGGTGGTCGAGCTGGTCATCTTCTCGCTCGCGGCGCTGGCCTTCGGGCTGGCGGTCAGCTGGATCCTGGCGCTGATGTTCGGCGCCGCCGTGCTGATCAGCCTGGCCCTGATGTTCTACTTCGGTCAGCGCGGACTCTGACGCACGTCAGTCGGCAGGAGCGACGGGATCAGTCGCCGTCGTCCCTCCCGGCATCGGCGCCGTCATCCGGTCCGTCCAACCCGGGATCGTCATCCTCGAAGGGCTGACCGGGATCGATTTCCCCACGATCGAAGGCATCCTTGTCGCGCCAGTGCGTGTCGCAACTCAAGCAGACGATGCCTGTCGCCCCTTCATTCTGGAAGTCGCCCATGCCCAGCATGTCGCTATAGGCTTGGACGCCCATGACGTCGATCTCCGGCGGCCGGTCGAGTGCGAGGGTGTGCTGCCCACAAACCGGGCAGGCCAGCTGGGATCGCGCTTCTTCGCTCATCGTTCCCTCTTCGGCGTGACGTTGCCAGTTGTCCACACTAGCAGCACGGCACAGGGTGTTGGGGCACGCGGGGGCAGTACCATTCGCCCAGCGTGAAGGGAGTACTTGTGGTGACCCGGCCTGCCTCACCATGGACGCACCCACGATCACCGGCATTGGGGTAGCGCGTGTCCGCAGTCCAGATCATCCTGCTCGTCGTCGGGCTCATCGTCATCTCGGCTGTGGCTGTGACGGTAGCCTACGCGACGGCGTTCGCGACGCGGGCCGCGCCTCGCAAGCGATCGGCGGACCCGGCGCACGCCGACGGACACGACGCCGAGGCCGACCCCATGACAGCAGACGACCAGGACCTGGTATCTGTCGCCGGCGGACCCCGTGGCATCAACACCTTCATCACGCCCACCAGCACCCGCCAGGTCGCCCGCGTGGTGGCCTTCCTGTTCCTCGCGTCGGTGGCCGTGGTGGTGGCCCTCACCCAGGCCTGGCCTGCCAACGAGCCGGCCATCTTCACCTTGCTCGCGGTGGGCATGCTGCTGCTGGTCCTGTTCATGGACCTGGTGCCCCCAGCTGTGCTCGGCCGCCGCCGCCGATCGCTCGAAAGCATCGGCGCCATCGTCTACCTGGGCCTGCTGATGGCGCTGACCGGTGGGGCAGGCAGCCCCTTCCTGGTAGGTTTCTACCTTGTGGTCGCGGGTACGGCGCTCTCGACCGAAGGCCGGGCGCCCATCGCGGTCGCACTCGTGGGTGCGGTCACCATCGCCGCCGTCGGGCTGGTCGACGCCATCCTCGCCGGTCCCCTGGAGGCGGAGGCCTTCGCCTGGATCGGCATCAACGCGGTCTCGCTCATCCTGCTTGCGAACGTCGCCACGGCCGCCGCCCGTGCCCAACGCCATGCTCGTGACGAGGCCCTGCGTGCCTCGCGCTTCGATGCCCTGACCCGCCTCTATAACCGCTCCTTCTTCTTCACCACCATGGAGCAGGAGATTCCGCCGCTCCGACCGCATGGGCCGGGGCTTCACCCTGCTGATGCTCGACCTCGACGACCTGAAGCCGGTCAACGACACCTTTGGCCACCAGTGGGGAGACCGACTGTTGAAGGCCGTCGCCGATACCATCCGCCGCACCATCCGCTTCACCGACGCCGCGGCTCGCTACGGCGGCGACGAGTTCGTGGTGCTGCTGCCCGAGACGGACCTCGCCGGCGGCTATGTGGTGGCGGAGAAGCTGCGCCGCGATATCGAAGTGATGACGCTGCACGCGGCCAGTCGCAACGTGCGGTCCTCGATCTCGGTCGGCTTGGTCGCCTATCCCGACGACGGCAGCACCATCGAGCAGCTGGTCGCGGCCGCGGATGTCGCCATGTACGAGGCCAAGCGGCGCGGCAAGAACCGCATCGTCGGCTACCAGACGCGCACCGAGCGAGTCGCCACCGACATCGACGCCGACAGCCACGAGTTGGTACAGCTAGATCCGGCCCGGGACGTGCGCACGGGCGGAGACCCGGCACCCTGGGGCGAGCCAGCGCCGAGCGGCGAGGTGCCACCCCCTGTTCGCCGCCGTTCGGACCGCTCGACCATCCCGGTGGAGCCCGAGCAAGCCGGTCCCGCCCCCTGGTCGACCGAGGTTTCGCCGTCGAGTGAGACACGACCCCGTCCCGCCGGACGACCGACCGATGAGCCACCCGAGCCACCCACGCGCTCGCGCACGGCTGTGGATGCGCCCGACCTTCCCGTCATGCCCGGCACCGATGATGTGGCCGATGTGCGGGGTGATGCAGAGCAGCTCTGGTTGACCCGGACCGAGACCACGCTCACGAACCCTCCCCTCGCCGGGGTCGATCGAACGGCCGACCTGAGAACGAGCAGCAGCGGTGGGACCGGCGGAAGCGGTGGGTCCGGTCGAGCCTCCAGTCGTTCCGAAGAGATCCGCGGCCGGGGCGGTCGGCCCTGGATCGCGATTCCCATCGAGCCCGACGACCAGCCACCGCTTCCCCGGCGCTGACGCGCTGGCCGGGCGGTGCTGATGGACGGGCCGGGCGGCCCCGACGTGTAGAGTCAGCGCATGCCCCATGACCAGCTGCAGCGCGGCTTCGGCACCCGCGCCATCAAGGCCGCCACTCGAGCGCCACGGGTCGAGCAGGGTCCCGCGGCGGTGCCCATCTACCAGTCCGCCACGTTCCACGCGCGTGACGTGGGCGACTATGCCGAGTTGATCGGGTTCGAGAAGCCCGGCTACACCTACGCACGCATCGAGAACCCCACCTCCGACGCCATGGCGGTCGCCTTCGCCGAGATGCACGGCGCGGAAGCCGGTTTCGCCTTCGGCTCCGGCATGGGCGCGATCCACGCCGCGCTGGTCTCGCTGCTCCGCGCTGGCGACCGCATCGTCTGCACCAGGGCTGTCTACGGCAGCACTCGTGCGTTGATGGAACGTGTGCTCGCCCGCCTCGGCGTGGAGGTCGTGTTCGTCGATCCGGTGGATCTTGATGCCGTCGAAGACGCATTGGCGGCGGCGCCGGTCCGCCTGCTCTACGCGGAGACGATCTCCAACCCG
The DNA here is from genome assembly GCA_963778955.1 of uncultured Chloroflexia bacterium. GTDB lineage: Bacteria > Chloroflexota > Limnocylindria > Limnocylindrales > CSP1-4 > JAFMJV01. The sequence continues at coordinate 75,920 of CAVZWI010000001.1, read as the reverse complement.
ACCATCGTGGTGGCCGACCTCGCGCGCCTCGCCGAGCTGGGCCACCGACATGGTGCCGTGGTGGTGGTGGATAACACCTTCGCCTCACCCTACCTCTGCCGCCCGCTGGAGTCGGGCGTGGACATCGTGCTCGAATCGGCCACCAAATGGCTAAGCGGCCATTCGGACGTCATCGCCGGTGTGGTGGCGGGTTCGGCGGAGCGTATCCGTGCTATCCGTGATGTGGCCATCGACACCGGTGGCATCGTGGCGCCCTTCTCTGCCTTCCTCGTGTTGCGGGGGATGCAGACGCTCCACGTGCGCATGGATCGCCACAGTCAGACGGCGCTTGCGCTGGCCACACATCTTGAGTCGGCCACGGCTGTATGTCGGGTGGCCTATCCGGGCTTGCCCAGCCATCCGCAGGCGGACATCGCCGCGCGCGAGCTGTACAGCGGCGGCGGCATGCTGGCACTGGAGCTGGCGTCGCGTGAGATGGCCGCGGCCTTCATCGACGGGCTCACCATCCCGCCGGTCACGGCCACCCTGGGCAGCGTCGTGACCTATGCCGTGCATCCGCCCACCGCGACCCATCGGCAGCTGGACGAGGCACAGCTGCTGGCCGCGGGCATCCCGCCCGGACTGGTGCGCATCTCTGCGGGCCTTGAGGATGCCGCCGACCTGACCGCCGACGTGGATGCCGCCCTGGCTGCCGCCACGGGGGCCGGCCGGGGCGCCTGACGACGATGCCGCTGGCTCGGACGGGGGCGGCTGCCTGGCGCCTCTTGACCGATGTCCGCTTCGCGGTCGTGCTCATCGCCCTGCTGGCGATCTCCGGGATCATCGGCATGCTGGTGCGGCAATTCCCCGTCACCAGGGCCGACGACCCGGCTCGCTATGCGGTCGAGCTGGCGACGGTCCGCGCGGCCTGGGAGGGACTGCCGACGGGTGCGTTGTTGGCCGACGTCTTCGATCGGCTGGGCTTCTTCAACGTCTTTGCCACGCCCTGGTTCCTGCTGCTGGTGACCGTTCTGGTCATCAGCATCATCTGCTGCACGCTCGACCGCACCCCGCGGCTGTGGCGCAGCGTGGGTGGGGCGCGAGTGGAGCAGCCGGCGGCCTTCTTCGATCGTGGGCGCGACCACCGTGCTGCCATCGCCGGTACCGCAGACGCGCTGGATGCGGTCCGCGGCGCCTTCCGGCGCCGTCACTTCCGCCGCCAGCAACTCTTGGAGTCAGGCGGCGCCCACTACGTCTACGGCGACCGCAACCAGTTCCAGAAGCTGGCCACGCTGCTGACACACGCCGGCCTGGTGCTCTTCTTCACGGCCGGTGCGGTGACGGTGGCAGCCGGCTTCGAGACGGTCGTGTTCGTGGGTGAGGGTGGCACTGCGCCGGTGCGGGCCGTGGGTACGCCAGGCAACCTGCTGGTCAAGAACAACGCCTTCCTGGCGCCACGTCGCGAGGACGGCTCGTTCGCCGACTTCAGCACCGACCTCTCGGTCTATCGCGACGGCGCGGAGGTGGCTCGCAAGACCATCCGCGTCAACGACCCGCTCGAGTTCGACGGCTACGTCTTCCACCAGAACACGTTCGGTCCCGCCGTCGACATGGCCATCCACGATCAGGGCGGTGCGCTGGTGTGGCGAGGGCCGCTGCTCCTGGACGACGAGCTACTGGGTCAGCCGCAGGGCTTCATGACCATTCCCGGTGCGGACGTGGGCCTGGTCGCCGTGCTGGGCCGGGGCGTCGATGGCAGTGCCCAACTGGTGATGCAGGGGGTCGGGCCGGCAGACCCCGTGACGGGCGCGAACGAGACCCTCTTCCTCGTCACCATCCCCTCGGGCGTGACGACCGATCCCGAGGTCACCGCCGGCCAGGCCATCAGCTGGGAAGGCGTCGGCAGCTGGACCGGTATGGTCATCAAGCGCGACCCCGGCCAGCCCATCGTCTGGCTCGCTTTCGGTCTGCTCATCGCCGGCCTGGTGCTCACCTTCTACTTCCCTCGCCGGCGGGCATGGGCTCGGATCACCGACGGGCGGGTGGAATTGGCCTTCGTCGCCGACCGCTACGTGGATGCCGATGGTGAGTTCGCCAAGCTCGTGGCGGCGGTCGGGGTAGCCACGGGTGGGAGAATCGAAGGAGAAACGGACAAGCTGCATACCTGAGCCGACTCTTCCGTGTATGAGGCGCCAGCACCTGGCGCCGATCGGAGGCGACCGGAGAGACGGGGGATGGACACACAGCTCGTGGTTCGTGCGCAAGGGGGAGATCGAGAGGCCTTCACGGCACTCGCGACCAATACCTATGGCCGACTCCACCGCGTGGCCCAGAACATCCTCGGCGACCTGGACCGAGCCGAGGACGCCACGCAGCAGGCAGTCGTCGATATCTGGCGCAGGCTCCCGCAGCTGCGCGAGGCGACACGCTTCGAAGCCTGGTCCTACCGCATCGTTGTCCATGCCTGCTACGCCGAAGCGCGCAAGTGCAAGCACTGGCGGCCCGGCCTCGACTGCGACCACGATGAGGACCCAGGGGCCCGTACCGACATCACCGGCGTGCTCTACCGCGACCAGCTTGAGCGCGGGTTCCGCCGGCTGCCGCTGGACCAGCGCGCGGTAGTGGTGTTGCACCACTACCTGGGCCTGCCGCTCCACGAGGTCGCCGACGCGCTGGAGATCCCCGAAGGCACCGCGCACTCACGACTCCACCGCGCCATGTCATCGCTTCGCGCCGCCCTTGAGGCAGACGCCCGGACACCTGATCCCGAGACCGTCGGGGAGAAGGTGCGATGAACACCAACACCGAATTCGATCGCATCGTCGCCAACTGGTTGGAGGACCGCGTGGCCGAACCGCCACACGGCAGCCTGCAGCAAGCCCTGGCGCGTCTTGACCAGACCCCTCAGCAGCATCACCGGTGGCTGCAGTGGTGGTTCGGCCGTGGAGGTGGCGCCACCGGTGTCGCTGCTCTCCACGACCGCAAGGACCCATCCCACGACCGGAGGTATCGAATCATGTTCAGCGCGACCGCTGTGTCCATGTCCGTGGCCATCCTTGCCCTCATGGCGACGCTCGCCCTACCCTCGGGGACGGCCGAGCTGAAACCTCTGCCGGCGATGGTCGGCGCCCAGTTGACCGTGGCGGTCGACGGCGGCGCCGACTACACCAGCATCAGTGAGGCCGTGGCGGCGGCGCAGGACGGTGACACCGTCCTCGTCGCACCCGGTCGATACGACGAAGCCTTGATCGTCGACAAGGACATCACACTTCGCGGCACCGGAGATCGACCCCGTGATGTCGCCATCTACGTGCCCGAGGATGCACCAGCAGCGGCCGAGGCAATGCCGCCACTCAGCATCCTGCTCCACGGTCCGGAGACCCCGCCATACCCTGCCGTCGGCATCCAGGTGCTCGACAGCAGCGCCACCCTTGCCAATCTGAACGTCATGGGCCTGGACGACGGCATCGCCATGCTGGTTCGGGGCGGCGCGCCCGCGCTCGAGGCCGTGGTGCTGAGTCACCGCAGCTACCTTGGGCCCTCCCCCGATTGCGCGGAGCGGGGGGCGCAGGAGCAGCTCGCTGGCGGACTCTTCATCCTCGATGGCGCAGACGCTTCCATCACCGCGAGCGAGGTCTGGCACACCGTGCGCATCGACGGCGACTCCAGCGCCAGCATCAAGGACAGCCTCCTGCAGTTCCCGGCTGTGGCCGTCCAGGGCGGCTCCACGATCGACCTCGTAGGCAACTCCATCTGGGCCTGTGAGAACCAGGCGCTCTCGGTCACTGACGGCTCGACCGCCACGATCCGAAACAACAAGTTCCACTCCGGCGGCGTCGACGTCCGGGGCACCCTCGGTGCCGTCGCCAGCGCCACCATCGAGGACAACACGTTCGATGCCGGGCACGCCACGTCTGTCTACGTCAACAACGACGCGCAGGCGACGATCGCCGGCAATCGGTTCTACGGGAACCAGAACGCCGTCACCATCTCGCACGCCGACGCCGTCGTCCGCGACAACAGATTCGTGAGCAATGCCAACGCCATCAACCTCATGGACTCCGACTCGGAGGTGATGGGCAACACCATCAGCGACGGTGAGATGGGCATCGCCACCGTCTCGACCGGGACGCCCACCATCCGCGACAACAGCGTCGACGGCGTCGCCAGTCGTGGCATCGTCATCGGGGGCGGCAGGCCCATCATCGAAGGCAACCACGTGTGCGGCAGTGAGATCAACCTCTCCATCGCGCCCAACGCCGAGCCCGTGCTGGGCGAGAACGACATCTGTCCCGACGGCGCTGCCATGGTCGGCTAGGCCGCATCCACTCCCTCCCACGGGCTGCCACCGGGGTCGTCCAGGCCTCCCCGGTGGCACCCTCCTTGCGACCGATTCGGGGCCTCATGCGCAATTCGTCCGGGGACCGCGCCCGATGCGTAACCGTGGAGCAACCTATGGAGACGCGCTGGCTTCTATGCTGCAAATCGGCCGTGCTGCCTCACCTTTGCGCCCACCTTCCGAAGAACCCGGGCCTAGCGCACGGCAGGAATAGGAGACACCGTTGGTCATCGAAGTAGCGTCGAACGATCCCCTCGACAAGATCCAGGCAGCCAAGGAACGCGACATCCGCTTCGTCGAGTTGCAGTTCACCGACCTGCTCGGCGTCGTCAAGGGCATCACCATCCCGCTGTATCGGCTGGAGGAATCGCTGGAACACGGCACCTGGTTCGACGGTTCGTCGATCGAGGGCTTCACCCGCATCGCCGAGTCCGACCAGTGGCTCGCCCCGGACATGAGCACCTTCGCCGAGATCCCCTGGCAGGGCGGCGAGTTCAGCGTCGGCCCGATGGGCTCGCGCGGCACCGCTCGCGTCATCTGCGACGTCATGACGCCCGACGGCAATCCCTTCGTGGGCGATCCCCGCGGCGTGCTCAAGAAGCAGCTGGCGCGGGCCGAGGAGATGGGCTACATCTGGAACGCCGGCCCGGAGCTGGAATTCTTCCTCTTCCGCAAGGATGCCGAGGGCGGCATCGCGCCGTTGCCGCACGACACCGGTGGCTACTTCGACTTCTCCACCGACCTCGCGCAGTCCGTCCGTAGAGACATGGTCAACGCCCTCGAGGCATTCGGCATCCGTGTCGAGGCTGCCCACCACGAGGTCGCCTACGGCCAGCACGAGATCGACTTCCAGTACAGCGACGGACTCACCACGGCCGACAATGCGGTCACCTTCAAGTTCACCCTGAAGGCCATCGCTCAGATGCACGGCCTCTACGCCACCTTCATGCCCAAGCCCATCGCCGGCATCAACGGCTCGGGCATGCACACGCACCAGAGCCTGTGGTCGATCGAGGAACAGAAGAACGCCTTCGCCGAACCGCGCAGCAAGTACGGGCTCTCCAAGCTGGCACAGGCCTACATGGCCGGCGTGCTGGCGCACGCGCGTGGCATGAGCGCCTTGCTGGCCCCGATCGTCAACAGCTACAAGCGCCTGGTCCCCGGCTACGAAGCGCCGACCTACCTGACCTGGGGTCGAACCAATCGCTCGGCGTTGATCCGCGTGCCCAAGGTCTCGCCGGGTCGATCCATCGAGGCCACCCGCGTGGAGGTTCGTTGCCCAGATCCCACGGCCAACACCTACCTAGCCTTCGCCGCCATGCTGGCCGCCGGCCTCGACGGTATCGAGAACGACCTGAAGCTTCCCGAGCCGGTCGAGGAGAGCCTCTACGAGATGTCCGCCGACCGCGTCAAGGAGAAGGGCATCTCCGAGATGCCGGGCTCCCTCGGTGAGGCCATCGGAGAGCTGGAGAAGGACGAGGTCATCGCGGCGGCGCTTGGCGACCACGTCTACACGCACTACCTCGAGGCCAAGCGCGAGGAGTGGGCCGAGTACAACCAGCAAGTCACGAACTGGGAACTGGAGCGCTACCTCGAAGCGTACTAGAGCGCGGTCACGCATCCCAACGGCGAGCGCACTCCCGGAGCTGTGAGGCGCCCTGGGAGCTCACGAGAACGGGCGGTGGGCGGTCCACCGTCCGTTCTCGATTCTGCGCAAGACACCCAGGGGATCTGAATGGGCTGGACGTGGAGCGACATGCCGGATCAAGGTGGCCGAGTCGTGGTCATCACCGGTGCCAACAGCGGTCTCGGCCTGGCTGCCTCAAGGCAGTTGGCCCGCCGCGGCGCGACGGTCGTGATGGCGGTCCGCGATGTGGCCAAGGGCCAGGCGGCGATGTCATCGATCGACTCGGAGGTGCCCCGCGCCCAGTTGGAGCTGTACCCACTCGACTTGGCTTCGTTGGACTCGGTGCGTGCCTGCGCTGCGTCCATCCGCTCGGAGCATGAACGGGTCGATGTGCTCATCAACAACGCCGGCGTCATGGCCACGCCGGAGCGTCGCACGGCCGACGGCTTCGAATACCAGGTCGGCACGAACCACCTGGGGCACGTCGTCTTCACGGCCGAGCTGCTGCCGGCGCTCGAGGCAGCCGACGCCGCGCGCGTGGTGACCGTTACCAGTGGTGCTCTCGTGATGGGGCGCATGCTGCGTCACGATCGCCTCGTGAACGGCGCCACTTACGAGTCCTGGCGGGCGTACGGCGATTCGAAGCTGGCCAACTTCCGCTTCGGCGCAGAGCTGGCTCGGCGACTCGGTGCGAGCGGCTCGGGCACTCGGAGCCTCCTGGCCAATCCTGGGCTTGCCAACACCGACCTGATGCCGGCCTCCGTCCGCAGCGGTGGCGCCGGACGTCCGGGTCGCCTCTTCGCGTTCCTTGCTGCCCGTTTCGGGATGCCCGCCTCGGTCGGCGCGCTGTCACTGCTCCGCGCCGCCACCGACCCTGCGGTGAGCAACGGGCAGCTCTATGGTCCGCGTTGGATCATGGCCGGCGCGCCCGTTCTGCAGCGATGGTTCGACCGCTGGGCGCGCCCAGGGTCGACGGCGAGATCATGGGAGGTCACCGAACGCGTCCTCGAACCAGTCCTGCCGGAGGGTCTACGCTGGCCGATGTGAAGGCCATCATCATCCGCCCAGGCACGCCCGGTTCGGTCCGACTCCGTGACGTCCCGAGTCCATCGCTGGGCGACGTACCCGATGGTCGCGGTGTGCGAGTGCGCATCATCCGCGCCGGGCTCTGTGGAACCGATGCCGATCTTGCGGCCGGCGGATACGGTCGACCACCCGATGGCGATGACTACCTGGTCTTGGGCCATGAATCGCTGGGGCGGATCGTCGAAGTCGGCACCAGTGTCAGCGAGCCGGCCCCCGGGCAGCTCGTGGTCATGACCATCCGCCGCCCCGGTTCCAGCGCCTACGACCGCATCGGCCGTCCTGATCTTTCCAGCGACGAGGTCTTCATCGAGACCGGCATCAGTCGCGCCCATGGCTTCATGGCCGAAGAGGCGGTGGTCGCAGCCGAGTACCTGGTGCCCGTTCCGGAGGACCTGGTCGACGTGGCCATCCTCACCGAGCCGCTCAGCTGCATCACCAAGTCGCTGCGCCAGGCGGACGCGGTGCAGGCGCGGCTCGGTCTCTGGCAGCCACGACGGGCGCTCGTCACCGGCGCCGGCACCATCGGCCTGCTCGCGACACTGACCCTGCGCCTGCGTGGTCTGGAGGTCACGACCTTCGCCCGACATCGGCCGCCCTATCGAAACAGCGACCTGGTGGAGCAGATCGGTGGTCGCTATGTCAGCGCTGCCGACAGCGACCTGGCCGGACTGGTCGCACGTGATGGTGCGTTCGACCTCATCTTCGAAGGTTCGGGCGCGCCGATGCTCCTGGAGCCGGCGGTGCGGGCGTTGGCCCCGAATGGAGTGTTGGCGCTCTTCAGCGTCACCCCCGGCAGCGCTCGGTTGCCGGTGGATGTGGCTCGTCTCAACCAGGCAGTGGTGCTCTACAACCGTGCCATCGTCGGCAGCGCCGCCGCTTCCTGGGAGGACTATGCACAGGCGGTCGCCACCATCGGCCGGGCAGAGGCGACGCCGGGCATCCGCGGTTGGCTGGCTGAGCTCATCACGCACCGCATCACCGGCCTTGATGCGGACGCCGTCAGCCGCCACCTGGCCGGTGGCGACGATGCCATCAAGGCCACCGTGGAGGTCGGATCCGCCTGAGGCGGCGCCGGTCCGGATAGCCTCGACCGGCCGGAGGACGTTCCCTCGGAAGCGTCGTAGAGTAGGACGACTCGATGACCACGACGCCCGAAACTCCCCTCCAACCGGTGACGACGGACGCGACCGGAACAGGGGAGACGCCGCCGGGCGAGCCTCGACCGACCGATCGCGCCAGCCGTGGCCGGCTGTATGGCTTCCGCGCCTTGCATCACCCGGGCTTCCGCATCTACTTCGTGGGCATGATCTTCCGTGGCCTCGCCATGTGGATGCCGCTGGTGGCGATCCCGTGGCTGGCGGTCGAACTGGGTGCCACCCCGGCCCAGGTCGGCATCGTCACGGGGTTCCTGTTCCTGCCCACCTTCTTCGTCGGCCCCCTGGGCGGCGTGCTCGCTGACCGCGTCGAGCGTCGAAAGGTGCTCGTGTCAGCGCAGCTGGTGGCATCGGCCTTGTCGGCGGCCATCTGCCTGCTCGTGGTGACGGAGAACCAGACGCTGCCCATCCTGGCCGCCGCGTCGTTCGGCTTCGGCCTGCTCATCGCCGTGGAAGTGCCGGTGCGCCAGTCGTTCATGACCGAGATGGTGCCGATGCGTGACATCGCCAGTGCCGCTTCGCTGCATGCCACTGCCTGGAACTCCACCCGCATGCTGGGACCGGTGGTGGCGGGTGTCATGATCGCGACCATCGGATCGGCCAGCCCGTTCGCCTTCGCCGCTGTCGCTTCGCTGGTGGTGTCCGTGTCGTTCCTATGGATGGACCGCTACCGGGAGCCAGGACGCCAGCGCGCCGACCGCTCCCATTCGGTCATGTCGGACCTCCGTGCGGGGACGTCGTTCGTGCTGCATGAACCGGTGGTGCGCCTGTCGCTGGTGCTGATCTGGGCGGCCGCCATGTTCGGCATGGCCACCTTCACCACCCTCGCGCCGATCTATGCACAGGACGAACTGGGTATGGGTGCCGACGGCTTCGGCGCCTTCCTGGGAGCGTCGGGTGCAGGTGCGCTGACGGCGGCGCTGCTGGTCACGACCTTCGCCCATGGCGATCGCCGGTCGTGGCTGACGGTGGGGGTCATGGGCATGGCGGTGACGGTGGCCGGCATCGGCCTGGTGCAATCGCCGGAGCTCATCTTCGTGCTGGCTTTCCTGCTGGGTGCGACGCAGATCATCCTGGCCCAGAACGCCCTCGTGTCGGTGCACTCAGCCACGCCCGATGCCCTCCGCGGTCGAGTCATGGGCATCTGGGTCATGACGTTCCAGGGCTCCAGCCTCTTCGGCGCCATCCTTGCCGGCCTCATGGCGGACCTCCTGGGTGTCCGGGCCGCCATGCTCATGGGAGCAGTGGCACTGACCCTGGTCGGGACACTCGCGATCGCCGCCATCCGCCGCGCCTCATGGCGCCTGGTGCCAGGAGGCGCGGCCAGCGCCTAGGCCAGGCGACGAGCCGCCACGACCGTCGCTCAGGCGCTGCTGGCGCGCCGGGCGACCGTCCAGCGTTCGACGAAGTCGGTGTCGAGGACGATGCCGAAGCCTGGGCGTTCAGGCAGCTTCAGCCGGCCGCCCCTCAGGAACGAGGAGAGGTCGGACAGTTGCCAGAAGAAGGGGTCGCGCTCCTCGTCGAAGCACTCCACGAACGTATGGCCGGGCACCGAAGCCAGCAGGTGGGACGAGATCTGCGGCTCCTCGTGGTGCCCCATCTGCACGCCGAACGCGCTGCAGAGCCCGGCGGCACGACGCCAGACGGTGGGCCCGCCGGCCCACGAGGCGTCGAAGTTGCTGACATCTATGGCGCCATCCACGACCAGGTCGCGCAGACCGGCCAGCGTCACCTCACTCTGGCCGGCGGTCACGGGCAGCCCGGTCTGGTAGCGCACGTCACGCATCCAGCGACGGTCGTTGGTCCAGCGGCACGGCTCCTCGAACCAGCGGATGTCGAGATCGGCCACGCGCCGCCCGAATTCGACGGCCTCCGAGCGCTCGTAGCCCTGGTTGGCATCGACCATGATGACGAACTCTGGGCCGGCAGCATCTCGCGCCAGCCGCACCCGCTGGGCATCCTCGCCCGGAGCACGTCCTCCGACCTTGAATTTCATGCCGGCGAAGCGGGTGGCGTAGTCGGCGACGACCTCGTGGGTCTGGCCGGCATCGAGGTGGTAGTAGCCACCGATGACACTCATCGGCAGCGAGTCGGTGACCGAGCCCCAGAGACGGTGCAGGGGCACGCCCAGCGCCCGCGCCAGCGCATCCCAGATGGCGCTGTCGACACAGGCCATGGCCTGCAGCGCCAGGCCCCGGTCGCGCAGGATGTCGTTGGTCGACGGTTCCATGGCCGCCCAGGCGCCCTCGGGGTCGGTGGCGCTGCGTCCCAGCACTCGCGGTGCCAGCTCGTCGTGGATGATGTCGAGGATGATGGGTTGCTCGATATCGGTGTCGCCGTTGTAGACCTCGGCCACGACCCCGTCGGCGGTGAAGAGCCGAGTGATGATGGTGGCCCGGTTCACCATCGAGTAGGCGCTGCCCTCGAAGCGTCGCGCAAGGGGGGCGCGCAGGGCGATGGTCTCCAGGCGCTCGATGCGCAGGGCGCGCCGGTCCAGGCGCGAGACCGCTTGGGCGTCGTGAGGGCTGGTGTCGGCCGAGGTCATGCTCTCCCTGACTGCTGCGCGATCCTTGCGCGCTCTCACGCGCGCCCGACCCCGTATCGGCTGGTGTCTGGTATCGGCTGGTGTCTGCGAGATCGTATCGTCGCACTCGCCCGGCGCTAGCGTCAATCTGCCCCGGCGTCGCCCGCCGCCGGCCCTTTGTCGCCCGCCGCTGGCCCGGTCGCGATGGTCTCCAGCAAGCCACTGCTGGCGGAGCGGTAGGCAGCGTCGAGGATCTCCACGGTCCGCGCACCCAACTCCGCCGGGGAGTTGTTGCGCGTCGCCCGGCCCAGCGCGGCGTCGACGACCGCGTCGATGGGTCCGATGCAGTCGTACCGCCCCGCGTCGTCGGGGAGGGGCACGTTGATGTCGTCATCCTGGCCGCGATAGCGCCACAGGACATTGGCCCGCAGGTCGAGCCGCAGCATGCCGCGGTCACCCACGATGCGAACCTCCACGCCGTGACGGTTGCCGGCCGCACCCACATGTGACGAGGCGCCGCCCAGGGTGCCGATGGCGCCGTTGTCGAAGCGGAGCGCGACCGCGTCGTGGAGCTCTACCCGCGCTCGTCCGGGCCGGTTCATCAGCGCGAACGCGCCGGTGCCGCGCAGCCCCGTCAGCCACAGCGATATCCCCAGCACGTGAGTCAGCTGGGCCTGGGCGTAGCCGCCGCCGGAGGTCTGGGGGTCGGCCCAGGTGTCGGGATGCGGGCGCAGGTCCGGGTCGGCGTCGTGATAGGAGCCCGTCTCGGAAAGCAGCTCGCGCGTGGCCGAATCCATGTGTAGTGCGAGGTGCTCGATCTTGCCGATGCCGCCTTCGTCATGCATCAGCCGATGCGCCTCGATGACCATCGGTCGGTAGTTCCAGCCGTAGGCGATGAAGAGGTTACGTCCGGTCCGCCTGACGGTGGCGTCGAGGTCCCACGCCTCCGCGGGGTCGATGGTGAAGGGTTTCTCGCACATCACTTGGGCCCCTGCTTCGAGCGCGGCCCTGGCCTGTGCGTGATGGAGCCCCGGCGGGCTGGCGATGACAACGATGTCGGGCTCCGCGGCGATGACCTCATGCCAGTCGGTCGTGGACTCTCGGAAGCCGAAGGTTTCCTTGATACGGTCCAACACCTCGGGGTCGCGGCGGTTGACGATAGCCAGTTCGACCTCGCCCGCGTCACGCCGACGGGCCAGGTTGGGCAGATGCGAGCTGACGGCCCAGGAGCCGGCGCCGATCACGCCCACGCGTGGCTTGTCCACTGACGACACCTCCCTGACTGGTGGCCGGATGATCGCATCATCTGCGTCACCGAGGCCGTATGGTAGTCCGGTGGCGGACGCCGGCAAGGCCGAGCGTCGTGGGTCCCTTCACCATGAGGAGGCTGTCTGCAGGCATGGATAGGATCGCAACGGTCGAGGCCATCCCGGTCTCCTACCCCGAGCCCAACGACTTCGATGCATTGCGTCACCTCTGCCTCGTCAGGATCACCACGCAGGACGGCGTCGTCGGCTGGGGCGAGTCGATCACGATGTGGCCGGAAGCCACCTTCGCCACCCGGGCGCTCGTCGAGGGCATGGCTGAGCTCGTGGTCGGCCGTGACCCACTCGACAACGTCGCTATCTGGCACAGCCTCCACGACCGGGCCTGGTGGTACGGCTACGGCGGCGGCCTGGCCTCCTTCGCCATCGCTGCCATCGATATCGCGCTCTGGGACGTCAAGGGCAAGCTGCTGGGTGTCCCCGTCGTGCAGTTGCTGGGCGGGTCGATGCACGAGAGACTGCCGGCCGTCGCCTCCTGTCATGCGCATTTCGCCGACATCGGCCGCATGGTCGAGGAGGCGCAGGAGTGGGTGGCGCCGGGCCTGCACGGCGTCAAGGTCGGGTTCGGCAAGCGCGGCGACGCGTACCTCGGCTACGAGCACGACCGCGACGTCGAGTACATGCGCCGCATGCGCGAGGGCCTCGGCCCGGACCAGCTGATCATGATCGACTGCGGCTGGAAGACGAGATGGGACGTGATGACAGCCAGCCGCCGCATCGGGGCCTTCGAGGAGTGGGGCTTGCATTGGATCGAGGAACCGCTGGGAGCGTGGGACCCGCACGGCTACGCGGACCTGCGTGCCCGGACCACGACCCTTCTCGCCTACGGCGAGAAGGAGTGGGACCTCGCCGGCTACGAACGAGTGCTGGCCACGGGCACCGTCGACGTCGTGGGTGTGGACCCGGGTCGCGCCCAGGGCATCACCGGCTTCCGTCTGGTGACCGACCGGGTCGAGCACCACCGGCGCCAGTCGAACGCGCACGCCTGGTCGTCGGCCATCGTGACGGCCGCCAGCCTGGCCGTCAGCTTCGCCACCCCCAGCGCGAGGCTCATCGAGGTCAAGCCACTGCGCAACCCGATGCAGCACGATCTCGTGGCGGCGCCGCTCGACCATGTGGGCGGCTGGTTCCAGCCGCCCACCGGCCCGGGCCTCGGCATCGAGGTCATCGACGAGGTCGTCGAGCGCTATCGATCGGAGCGAGTGCTGGACGATCCGGGCTCGGTGGGAGCGCGGGGCTAGGAGGGGACGCCATGACCTGGAGTATCGGCGCCGGCCTCGAAGGCAGGGGCGTCATGGTGACCGGGGCTGCTGGCGGCATCGGCAAGGCGGTGGCGGAGGCCTTCGCTGCGACCGGCGCCCGGGTGCTGGCGGTCGATCTCGAGCAGGCCGCGGTCGACGACGTGGTGGCCGGCCTGGAGGGCAGCGGCCACGTCGCTGCCGGCGCCGACCTGCGGGATGTGGCGGGCCACGCCGCGCTCGTCGAGCGCGCCCGGCACGAGCTTGGCGACCTCTACGTGCTGGCCAACCTGGCGGCCGTGCTGCGGCGTCGCGGCAGCGTGGACGAGGTCACCGAGGATGACTGGGACTTCCAGCATGACGTCAACCTCAAGGCCGCTTTCTTCCTCGGCCGCGCGGCGGCCGACGCCATGGTCGAGGCGGGCCGTGGCGGCCGCATCATCCTCTTCAGCTCGCAGGGCTGGTGGACGGGCGGCTTCGGCGGCTCCGTCGTCTACGCCGCCACCAAGGGCGGGGTCACCTCCATGTGCCGCGGCCTGGCGCGGACCTACGGACCGCACCGCATCACCGTCAACGTCGTCTCGCCCGGTCAGGTCGAGACGCCGATGCTGCTGACCGACCTCGACCCGGCGCTCTACGAATTGATGAAGGCAGCCACGCCGCTGGGTTACGTGGCGCAGCCCGAGGAGCTGGCGGGGCCGGTCGTGTTCCTGGCTTCGGACCACGCTCGCTACATCACCGGGGCGACGCTCAACGTCTCCGGTGGCTTCCTGATGTACTAGGGGGCAGCCATGGATCCGACCATCAAACGGCCCCTCGGCCGGAGTGGCGTGGAAGTCACGCAGCTGGGGCTGGGCGGGGCCTCGTACGGCTCCATCTACCGGGAGGTCTCTGAGCAGGACGCGCTCGATACCATCGGGGCGGCGTGGGACGCGGGCATCCGCTACTTCGACACGTCACCCTGGTACGGCCGCGGCCTGTCGGAGTTGCGGACCGGCGCCGGCCTGCGCTACCGCCCGCGGGACGAGTACATCCTCTCCTCCAAGGTCGGCCGCTGCTTCGACGCCGCCCTGCCCGGCACCGAGCCCGACCTGTCGCCGTGGGTCGCACCGGCCCCCTTCCTGCACTATCACGACTACACCTACGACGGCATCATGCGCAGCTACGAGCAGAGCCAGCTACGCCTGGGCATGGCCTGGTACGACATCGGCGTCATCCACGACCTGGACTTCTGGACCCACCAGACCGAGGACATGGTCCAGCGCTATCTCGACCAGCTGGCGTCGAGCGGCTGGCGGGCCCTCGACGAGCTGCGCCGGAACGGTCTCCTCAAGGCCATCGGGGCGGGCATCAACGAGCTGGGCATGATGACGCGCTTCCTTGCCTTCTGTCAGCCCGATTTTTGGCTGGTGGCGATGCCCTACACGCTGCTGCGCCAGGAGATGCTGGACGAGGAATTCGGCATCTGCGAGAAGCTCGGTATCAGCGTCGTGATCGGGGCGCCGTTCCAGTCGGGCATCCTCGCCACCGGCGCCATCGCGGGTGCGCGCTCGGACTACCGGCCCGCGGACGAGCCGACGATGGCCAACGTCCGCCGCATCGAAGCGGTCTGTGCCCGCCATGACGTGCCCATCGCGGCCGCGGCGCTGCAGTTCGTGATGGGCCACCCGGTCGTCTCGGCGGTCATCCCCGGGGCAGCCTCGGCGGCCCAGCTGGAGCGCAACGTGGCCACCTTCCGCTACCCCATCCCCGGCGATCTCTGGGCTGAGCTCAAGTCCGAAGGCCTCTTGCGGGAGGACGCCCCGGTCCCGACCTGAGCGCTGGGACTGACGCTGCGGTCAGCGTCAGTCCTGGTGGTAGATCGGCTCCGCCCTGAAGTTGCGGCCGTCGATGTCGGTGAAGGTGGTGATGACACCGTCGAGCGCCTGGCCCCAGCGCGCTGCCACGTCGGTGGCGTTGATGCGCTCGATGACCGTGTCGAAATCGGGGTAGTAGTCACCGACGTAGACGACATGGGCGCCGCGGCGGAAGCCGCTGTAGTCGCGGTAGCCGGCGTCGGCGATGGCCTCGAGCATCTCCGGCCAGGGCTCGGCGTGGAGACGGTCGTAGTCGGCCGCACGATCGGGGTCGATGACCAGGCTGAACATGGCGCGCTCGTGTGGTCCAGGCGGCGCCGGGGCGTCGGTGTGGAAGATCTCGTCGTACCAGATGAGTCCGCCGCCGGGGGCCTGGAGCTCGGCCAGGACATCGCGCAGCTCATGCCGCCGTGACTGGCTGATGGCTGCCTCCAGGTAGCGCTGGTAGGCGGTCTCGCGGTCGGGCTCGGCCTTGGCGTAGCGCCAGGCCTCGGTGCCGCGTCGAAAGGCGGTCACGTCGTGCAGCCCGGAAGCGTGCATCGCCTCTGCCACCTCCGGCGGGATCTGGGCGTGCAGCCGGTCGAAGCGGGCCTCTGTGCCGGGGAAGAGTCGAAAGTAGTGCAGGCAGCGCTCCATGGTGCTCCTCTAGATGCGGAAGAAACGCTCGGCGTTGGCGCTGAACATGGCTGTCTGCTCAGCCGGTGAGAACTGGCTGATGATGGCGGCGTAGGCGTCGATGACATCGGGGTATGAGGAGAACAGCCGGTCCACGGGCCAGTTGCTGCCGAAGATCGTGCGCTCCACGCCGAAGGTCTCGATGCAGTAGAGCACCACGGGCCGCAGGGACTCGAGCGTCCAGTGCGGATCGCCCATGCCCAGGGCTGAGATCTTGATGATGACGTTGGGTGCCTGGGCGAGGCTGGCCAGCTCCCGCCGCCACAGCGCCAGGTACTCCTCGTCACGGCGAAGCGGCAGCCCGGCGTGGTCCAGCGAGAGGCGGATGTCGGGAAAGGCCATGGCCAGGTCCTTGACGTATGCGTAGCGCTCCGGTCGCGAGTCGATGCAGGCCACCAGGTCGTGCCTCGCCAGAAGCGCGAACCCGCGCCGCCAGGCCGGGTCCAACTCGTAGTCGCCCTCGCCGAAGTCGCGCACGCCACGCATGTTGGCGAACCCCAGGTGCTGCTCGATGGCGGCCTCGGCGTCCGGCGCCGCGAGGTGCACCTCGGCGATGATGCCGTGGGGGTGACCGAGGCGGTCGGCAAATGCCTGCAGCCAGCGTGTCTCCTCCACCGGATCGGGGGTCCCGACCGCACACTCCACGTGGATCGACTTGACGACGTTGGAGAAGCGCGACTCGGCGATCCAGTCGTCGGCCCAATAGCGCTGGGCCTGGATGGGCTCGACCGCCTCTAGGATGTGGTGCTTCACGCCCGGCTGCAGCCAGCCGTATTCCAGCCGGGGGTGCTGCAGGTCGTAGAAATGGACATGCGTGTCGATGAACGGGATGTGTGCCACTGGCCTCTCCTCGGATCAGCTGCCGTCAGACCATCGTAGCTACTCCCTGATGGTGACGGATCATCTCCGTGGCGATGCCCCCATTCGGCCCCTCAGGAGGAGCCGGACGACCGCCTCTCCGAGCACCCGGCGCTCCGTTATCCTGCGACGATGACTGAGCCTGTCGCGGCGACGAACCAGCAGCCGCCCACGCTGGCGGACGGTGTGGCGTCGGCCGCATCGCCGGGGGTCAAGGCTCCGGCCGCCGGCCAGCGCACACCGGTCATGGAGATGCGCGGGATCTCCAAGCGTTTCGGTGAGATCCAGGCGCTCGATGGCGTCTCGCTTGACCTCGTCCCAGGCGAGATCCACGCGCTGCTCGGCGAGAACGGGGCCGGCAAGTCGACGCTCATCAAGACCATGACCGGTGTCGTCCAGCCGGACCTCGGCGAGATCTGCATCGAAGGCAAGCCCGTCCACATCGGCAGCGCCTTCGACGCCCAGACATACGCCGTCGCGGCCATCTACCAGGAGCCCATGGTCTTTCCCGACCTGACCGTGGCCGAGAACATCTTCATCGGCCACCGGGACCGGGGCCGGGTGGTCAACCGCCGCGCCATGCGCCGGGAGGCAGAGGAGGTGCTGGGTCGCCTCGGCGTCCACCTCGATGTACAGGCGCCGGCGTCGGCGCTCACGCTGGCCCAGCAGCAGACCGTCGAGATCGCCAAGGCCCTGTCGCTCAAGGTGCGCGTGCTCATCATGGACGAGCCCACGGCCTCGCTGTCGGCACACGAGGTGGCGCAGCTGTTCGGCATCATCCGGCTGCTGCGCTCGGAAGGTGTGGCCATCCTCTTCATCTCCCATCGACTGGAGGAGGTGTTCGAACAGGCCGACCGCATCACCATCATGCGCGACGGGGCCTGGATCTCGACCACTCCTCGGGCGGACCTGACCGTCAATGACGCCATCCGGCAGATGGTCGGGCGTGAGGTGGTGGAGTTCTACAAGCGCGTCGAATCGACGCCCGGCGAGGTCATCCTGCAGGTCGAGGACCTCGGGGTGGAGGGCGCCTTCAGGGGCATCAGCTTCGAGCTGCGCATGGGTGAGGTCCTGGGTTTCGCCGGCCTGGTGGGCGCTCGCCGGACGGACGTGGGGCTGGCTCTCTTCGGCATCCATCCCGCCGACAGCGGTCGCATCTCCCTCGACGGGAAGAGAATCCACATCAAGGATTCACACGATGCGCTCGCGCACGGCATCGCCTACGCCACCGAGGACCGGCGCGGGCTGGGCCTGATCTTCAACCAGTCCATCACCGCCAACATCACCCTGCCGTCGCTCGACCGTTACCTCAACCGCTTCGGCCTCATCCGGCGCGCCCTGGAGCGAGCCACGGCGATGGATTTCCAGGAGCGCCTGTCCATCCGTGCCCCCAGCGTGGAGACCCCGGCGTCGTCGCTCTCGGGCGGCAACCAGCAGAAGGTGGTGTTGTCCAAGTGGCTGGACACCAAGCCGCGCATCCTGGTGCTCGATGAGCCCACCCGCGGCATCGACGTGGGTGCCAAGGTGGAGGTCCACCACCTCATCGACGAGCTGGTCAAGGAAGGCATCGCCATCATCCTCATCAGCTCCGATCTGCCTGAGCTGCTGCCCATGAGCGACCGCATCCTCATCATGCGTGAAGGTCGCCAGATGGGCATCGTCGACGCCACGGCGACGACGCAGGAGGCGATCCTGGCGCAGGCGATGGGACAGGCCGAGACGCTGTCGGTCGCGCCGAGGCCGCTGGCATGATCGACTCGATGCTCCGGCGCCTTCGCCCCAGCCAGGTCCGCGAGCTCATCACGCTCATCATCATCATCATCCTGGTCCTGTTCTTCTCCAGCCAGATCGACAACTACCTCACCGGACGGACTTTCAACCGGATCACGACGGACTTTCCCATCATCGCCGTGGTCGCCGTCGGGCAGCTGCTGGTCGTGCTGACACGCAACCTGGACCTCTCGGTGGGGTCGCAGGTGGCCCTGGTGGCCTGGTCGACCGGCTGGATCGCCACCCAGGCGCCCGACCTCAACCCGCTGCTGCTGCTGGCCATCGCCATGGGCATGGGCGTGGTCATGGGCGCTATCAACGGCGTCATCGTGGCCTACGGTCGCGTGCCGGCCATCATCACCACGCTGGCCACGCTGGCCATCTACCGCTCCTTCCTCATCACCATCGCCGAGGCCCAGACCATCACCACGCGGGGGCTGCCCGGGTGGATCGTCAACTTCCCCGGCACGACGCTCGTCAGCGTCGAGGGCTTCGACCTGCGGCTGATCTTCTTCGTCGCGCTGGTGGTCGTGCTGGTGGCTCAACTGCTCATCACCTACCTGCCCTATGGACGGCGGCTTTACGCCATCGGCTCCAACCCTGACGCCGCGCGCGTGGCGGGCCTGCCGGTGCAGCGGGATGTCTTCCTGGCCTACCTCGGCTGTGGTGCCTTGGCCGGCCTGGGCGGCCTCATGCAGATGGCCAAGTTCGGCACCATCACCGTCGACTCGGCCCGCGGCCTGGAGCTGGCCGTCATCGCGGCGGTGGTCGTCGGCGGCGCCAACATCTTCGGCGGCAGCGGCTCGGCTATAGGCGTGCTCCTGGGTGCCACGCTCATCTCCGTGCTGGACCAGTCGCTCAACCGCTGGATCGGCATCAGCGACTTCCAGCGTGACTTCATGCTGGGCCTGCTCATCCTGCTGGCGGTGGCCAGCGACGTCCTGGTGTCCGACCGGCTGCAGAAGCTGTGGCTGCGGGCTCGTCGGCGGGATGAGGCGCGAGCGGCGCCACCCGCTGCGGCCGCGGGAGGCGGCGATGGATAGCACACCCAGCCTGAGCCCTCCGGGTCTCGGGGAGCGTGTGGCCGCGCGCATGCGCTCGTGGGAGGGTCTGCTCCTGCTCATCCTCCTCGTCGTCGTCGCGCTCAACACGGCGCTTGCCCCCAACTACCTCTTCGGGGAACAGGGCATCCAGAACCAGGTCAACCTGTGGTGGATCGGCATCGAGAAGGCCATCGTCGTGCTATCCATGACGTTCGTCATCATCAACGGCGAGATCGACCTCTCGGTGGCCTCGGTGATGGGACTGGCGGCCGTCGTGGTCGCCGTGGCCTGGGAGGCCGGCCTGCCCATCGAGGTCGCCATCCTCCTGGCCCTGCTGGCGGGCCTGGCCGTCGGCCTCTTCAACGGCTTCTGGGTCGCCATCGTCGGGCTGCCCTCACTGGTCGTCACCCTGGCCGGCCTCATCGGCGTCCGGGGCCTGGCCTACATGCTTATCGAGGACCGCTCCATCGGGAACGGCGCGACGGCCTTCCCCAGCTGGTTCGGGGACCTGGGCCAACAGCCGCTGACCAAGGTGTTCGGCGTGTTCGATAGCGTTCCGGTCCTCGATCGCGTGCCCTTCGTGCTGTTCGTCTACCTCGCCCTGCTCATCCTCGCGGCGGTCGTGCTGGGCGCCTCCGGCTTCGGGCGGCGCACCTACGTCATCGGCGCCAGCAAGGACGTGGCGCTCTATTCGGGTGTCGGGGTGCGGCGCCACAAGATGGTGATCATGGTCATCAGCGCCGTCACGGCCGCGCTGGCGGGCATCCTGCTGACGTCCCACCTAGGGGCGGTCCGCGGCAGCACGGCCGTGGGCTGGGAGCTGGACATCATCACCATCGTGCTGCTGGGCGGCGTCAGTATCTTCGGCGGATCGGGCACCATGCTGGGTGTCTTCCTCTCGACGATGCTCGTGCTCAACATCCGCAACGGGCTTGGGCTGTCGAACGTCGCCGGTCACACGCAGACCGGCGTGGTGGGCCTGCTGCTCATCCTGTCGGTGCTGGTGCCGAACCTCATCGAGCGTTACCAGGAATGGTCGCGGCGCCGCTCACTGGCACAGGCGGCGGCGGTCAGGAGCAAGGGCGGGGAGATCTAGCCGTCGGCCGCCGCAGGGCCGATTGGCAACGATTGCACAAGGGGCTGGCGCGCCCACCATCGGCGCCGTACGATGGTCGCCTTCATCCGGGTACAGGCCCGGAGGACACCATCGAGTGGAGGAGGAATTCGCTCATGCGAAGGACCATGCTCGCCGTAGCGGCAGCAGCCGCGCTCACCGTATCGGCCGTCTCGGGTCCGGTGCTGGCGCAGGATCCGGTCAAGGCGGAGCCCGGCCAGGCTGTCAACATGATGCTGCTGCCCAAGTTCCTGGGCATCCTCGTGTTCGACCAGGCCAACCAGGGCGCCGAGGAGGCCGCGGCTGAGCTGCAGAATCCGACGCCCCTGACGTTCACCGGTCCCACGGCGGACAACAGCGTGGCCGGCCAGATCGAATCTTGACCAACGCCCCCACGCAGGGTGTCAATGTGGTCATGCTCTCGAACAACGCAGGTGACCAGATCGCGCCGGTTGCAGCCGCGGCGCAGGCTGCCGGCACCAAGGTCGTGACCTGGGACTCACCCATCCCGTCGGCTGAGGGTGAGAGTGTCTTCGTGGCCCAGGTCGACTTCGACGAGACCGGCAAGGTCATGGCAGACATGGCGCTCTCGCTCGTCGGTGACGCAGGCGGCCAGGTCGCCATCCTGTCGGCCTCGCCCGACGCGGCCAATCAGAACGCCTGGATCGCGGCCTACGAAGACGTCCTCGCCAACGATCCGGCATATGCAGGCATCGACAACGTCGAGACCGTCTACGGCAACGACAAGTCAGAAGACAGTTACAGCGCGGCCATCGCGCTGGTCGACAAGTACCCGGACCTGAAGGT
This sequence comes from uncultured Chloroflexia bacterium, assembly GCA_963778955.1. Taxonomy (GTDB): domain Bacteria; phylum Chloroflexota; class Limnocylindria; order Limnocylindrales; family CSP1-4; genus JAFMJV01. The sequence goes on along the minus strand of CAVZWI010000001.1, from coordinate 54,525 downwards.
CATCATGGCCCCCACGACCGTGGGTATCGCGGCTGCTGCCAAGGCCATGCAGGACGAGGGCCTCTGCGACCAGGTCAAGGTCTCCGGGCTGGGCCTCCCGGCTGAGATGGTTGACTTCACCATGAACGGCTGCGCGCCCGAGTTCGCGCTATGGTCATTCGTCGATCTCGGCTACCTGACCTACTACGTCTCCTACATGCTCGCCACCGATGCCCTCCAGGGCGTTGCGGGCGAGACCTTCGAAGTCGGTCGCCCCGTCAGCGGCAACACCGTCTTCGAGATCACCGCCGATCCCACCCGGCCGGATGTCGCAGGTGCGCTCCGCGTCCTGATGGGCCCCTTCACGGTCTACACGCCAGACAACGTCGAGGCTGCCGCCGGCTGACGCCGACGGTCGACGAACCCCCGGTCCTGCTGGCCAGGCCCGGGGGTTTCTCTGACTCAGGGCCCCGACGAGGTGGGCCAGGATGCGGCCCCGTCGCTGCTCAAGCTGATCATGTCTCCCATCGGAGGAGACTGACGGAGTCACTGAGCGATCAGCCCTGACACATTCACTGAGCATCGACACGGCCGACCTGTTGCCGGGTGCGAGAGGCTATACTGATTCGATTGTCCGCGCTGGCCCTCGACGGCCTTGTCATGACCGGCGTCATCCGCCGGACTGATTGGCGTGTGGTGCCCGCCACGAGGGTCGGGACTCAAGGTACGGACGAGTTTCGCTCGCGCCGTGGGAGCTGCGCCGGAGTGCAGGGTCGCGATCGTGTCAAAGCAACGGTTCGGTCGACGGAGACGCGATGCAATGAGTCCCGCGAGCGGTGAGGAGGCGTTGCTGCGACGCCCAGTGCAGGGATGACGAGCGTTTGCGACGACGAGCTGAGGCAGACCGCCACGGACTTGCGTCGGAACATCCTGCAGATGATCTACACAGCCAAGTCCGGGCATCCCGGTTCGGCGCTGTCTTCGGCTGATCTGCTCACCGTGCTGTACTGGGACGAGTTGAACATCGACCCAGCGAACCCGAAGTGGGCAGACCGAGATCGGTTCCTGCTGTCGAAGGGCCATGCCTGCCCCGTGCTCTATGCATCACTGGCGATGAAGGGCTACTTCGGCATCGACCAGCTCAAGACGCTGCGACAGATCAACGGGATCCTGCAGGGCCATCCGGACATGAACAAGACGCCGGGCGTGGACTACACCACCGGATCGCTCGGCCATGGCCTCTCGATCGGCTTGGGTATGGCCCTGGCTGCTCGACTGGACCAACGCGACTTCCGGACCTATGTCGTGCTTGGCTGCGGCGAGTTGCAAGAGGGCCTGGTCTGGGAGGCGATGATGGCGGCCGCCAAGTGGGAGGCAGACAACCTCTGTGCCATTGTTGACTACAATCGGTTGCAGCTCGATGGCCACAACGACGAGGTCATGCCGATGGGTGACCTTGCGGCCAAGTTCACGTCGTTCGATTGGCACGTCATCGTGTGCGACGGGCACGACATCGGCGCGATCCGAGGGAGTTTCTCCGAGGCTCGCCGCGTGAAGGGCAAGCCCTCAGTCGTGATCGCCAACACCGTGAAGGGCAAGGGCATTTCATACATGGAAGACGAAGTCGGCTGGCACGGGAAGGTCCCGAACGACGAGCAGTTCAGGCAGGCGATGGCCGAACTCGGGGCGTTAGACCACTGATGGCGATGGCGATTAATGGCGATGGCGATCACCATGATGCCCAGGGAGTGAGGGGGAATGGGTAGGTACCGTCTTGGCGAGTTCGTTCCGACACGAGTCGCCTATGGAGACGCCCTACGTGACCTGGGGGCCCGCGACGAGCGCGTCGTCGTGCTCGAAGCGGACATCGGCAAGTCCACGCACAGCGACCTGTTCGGGCAGGCGTATCCGGAGCGCTATTTCAACGTCGGCATCGCCGAACAGAACGAGATGGCTGTGGCGGCCGGACTGTCGAGCTGCGGCAAGATCCCCTTCGTTTCCACCTACGCCGTGTTCGCCAGCATGCGGGCCTGCGAGCAGATCCGAACCTTCGTGGCCTACCCCAGGGCCAACGTCAAGATCTGTCCAAGTCATGGTGGACTCACCGCCGGTAGCGACGGACCGACGCATCAAGCCACTGAGGACCTCGGCATCATGCGCACGATCCCGAACATGACGGTGTGCATGCCTTCCGACGCGACGATGGCGTACAAAGCCGTCTTCGCTGCCGCCGAACTTGATGGGCCGCTGTATCTGCGCCTGACGCGCGACGGCATCCCGGTCATCTACGACGACGATCTTGACTTCGCGTTTGGCAGGGCCATCGTGCTCAGGACCGGGGCCGATGCCACGATCATCGCCAACGGCGACATGGTCACCCAGGCTTTGGAAGCAGCGAACGCCCTCGCGGCGAGGGGTCTCGATGTGACGGTCATCGACATGCACACCATCAAGCCGCTCGATGAGAGATGCGTGATCGCGCACTGCGCCGGGACACCGTTCGTGGTGAGTGCGGAAGACCACCAGATCAACGGTGGGCTGGGCAGTGCCGTGGCCGAGGTGCTGGCCGAGAACTGCCCGGTGCCCATGAGGCGGATCGGCTTGCGGGACACGTTCGCCGAGTCGGGGCCATATCTCGAGCTGCTGAGGAAGTACGGGGTGGATGCCGCAGCCATCGAGCGCGCCGTCCTCGAGGGACTGCGCGGCCACTCGTCAGCCGAAGTCCCGGATTGAGCGACCTGAGGTCATCGGACATGGGATTTGCCGGCAAGACAGTCCTGGTCACTGGGGCCGGGCAGGGGATCGGCGCGACCATCGCGAGGGTCTTCGCGGAACGAGGTGCGGATGTTGCGGTCAACGATGTCGTTCCCTCGACAGGTGAGCGTACGGTCCGTGAGATGGTTAGGCGCGGCCAAAGTGCCGCCTACTTCGCGGCCGACGTCACCTCGGAGCCGGGCGTCCGTTCGATGTGCGAGGACATCGTCGAGACCTTCGGGTCCCTGGACATCCTCGTGAACAACGCCGGCATCCTGGGTACATCGCCGACCGAGGAACTCAAGGTCGACGCTTGGATGCGCACGCTGTCGGTCAACCTGACGGGAGCCTTCATCTGCTGCAAGAACGTGCTGCCGCTCATGCGTGCACGGCGCTACGGCAAGATCATCAACATCGCGTCCTTGGCTGGGGAATCTGGCGGGATCGCCGTCGGTGCGGATTACTCCGCTTCGAAGGGTGGTCTGCTTGCCCTGACCAGGAGGCTCGCGCTCGAAGCGGCCTCGTTCGACATCAATGTGAACGCCATCGCGCCGGCTACCACGAGGACCCCGATGAGCGACGAGCTGCCGGACAAGGACCGGGCTGCTCTGCTGGCGAGGATTCCTCTTCGCCGGCTCGGCGAGCCCGAAGATATCGCCTATGCGGCGTGCTTCCTCGCCAGTGACGAAGCATCGTTCATCACCGGTGCGACACTGGATGTCAACGGTGGACTCTTGATGCGTTGACGCGACGGCAAGGCGCGTCCGGGGTCCGAAAGGAATCGGATGCCAGGAGGGGTACGGATGACGGGACGACTCGAAGGCAAGACAGTCATCGTGACCGGTAGCTCGCGCGGGATCGGTCAAGGTTGTGCCGTCCGCTGCGCCGAGGCGGGTGCCAGGGTCGTGGTCCATGGCAGGACTGCTACTGACGCGCTGGAAGGCACCGTCGCGAGCATCCGGGCGGTGGGTGGATCGGCCATCGCAGTGACCGGCGACGTCTCGGTCAGGGCTGATGTCCAACGGATCGTGCGCGAGACCATCGCGGCCTTCGGAGCGGTCGACGGCCTCGTCAACAATGCCGGAATCGGCCACTTCATCGATTTCATGGAGGTCACCGACGAGCAGTGGGATTCCATGATGGCCGTCAACGCGAGAGGTCCGTTCCTCATGACGCAGGCTGTCGCCGGGGCGATGATCCAAGCAGGTCGCCGGGGCCGGATCTGCAACGTGACCTCGATCTCCGGGGTGAAGGCGACCAACCCAGGACAGGTGCCGTATTGCGCGTCGAAAGCCGCGGCTAACATGTTCACGAAGGCCGCGGCCGTAGCACTCGGCAAGCACGGCATCACGGTGAACGCCATCCTGCCCGGCACGATCGAGACAGACATCAACCGTGAGGTCCTGGCTGCCGCAGGTGCGACCCAAGCTATCACTGATGTCACCCCACTGGGATGCCTCGGCGCTGTCGATGATATCGGGCAGGCCGTGGTCTACTTCATGTCCGATGAAGCCAAGTGGGTCACCGGCGCACTGCTGGCAGTCGACGGAGGCTTCATCGCGTGACCACCCACACCGTGAACGCCGTTTCGCCCAGCCAGGTCGCGACGCCACCCCGCTGGGCTACGTGGCGCCACCCGATGAGCTGGCGCCCGCTCAGCGCGACGAAGATGTCGCGCTGCCGGGACTGGTTCGAGAACGCCAAGCGGATCACGGCCCTGACCGTCGAACTCGAGACCGTCTCGCTCGTGATCGCCCGGTCGACCGAGGTCTGGGACTGACGCCCGCCACCCGAACGGACAAAGCTCAAGAGGGCGCCGCGCCATCATCGAGGTTCATTCGCAAACCTGAGGCGGCTCAAGTGTAGACGCCGTGACGCTGCACGGCTGCGATCATGGCCTCGACGTTCTCGAGCGGCGTATCGCCCTGGAGGATGTGGGCCGGCGCGACCATGTAGCCGCCGCCACGGCCTAGCGCCTCGATCTTGGCCTTGACATCCGCGTCGATCTCCTCGGGTGTGCCGTTGGGCAGCAGGTGCTGCTGGTCGATGGCACCCCAGAACGAGAGGCGATCACCGAAGCTGGACTTGAGCTTGTCGGGCTCATGGCCCGGCACGTTGGGCTGTACCGGGTTGAATACGTCGAGCCCGATCTCGATGAGATCATCGAGGATGGGCGCGATGGCTCCGTCACAGTGATACATCACCACGACCTCCGGGTTGACCGAACGGAACTCCTGGAAGACCTCGGCCATGCGCGGCTTGAAGACCTTGCGCCACATGTCGGGCGAAACCATCATGCCGTTCTGGGCCCCGAAATCGTCGCCGGTCCAGATGCCATCGACTCCCAACTCCACGAGCCGCTTGCCGACGGCGACGCTGAAGGCCATGGTGCGATCGAGGAGCGTTTCGATGTAGGGCTCGCCCATGGCCATGTCGATCATGAACTTTTGCAGCCCGGTCATGTGCCAACCCATCTCGAACATCGTCAACTCGACATCACCGATGACGAAGTATTCGTCCTTGTACTTCTCGATGTACCGCTTGGCGTCCTCGAAGCGAGCCTCGTCGGCGGGGTCCGGAAAGGGCAGTGCCCGAACCTTCTGGACGCTGCTGGCATGCTCCAGTGGCCCCTCTACCACGTCGTACCATGCAATGCCCATCTTCATCTTCATGCCGAACTCGTTGACGATGCAGCCATCGTCGGTCTGCTCGGGCTCATAGCCGGTGGGGACGCCGCCTCCGACAAGCACGCAGTCACTGCCGAGCGCGACACGGAATCTCATTGCCCGAGGTGCGGTACTTGAGAATCCTCGTAGTAGTTGGTCTGCCAGCCGATAGGGATGTCCAGCTTCTGGCTGAAAGCCTCCAGCAGCGGACGCGACAGGTCGAACTGCAGGGGCACTCGATCAGGTAGACCATCCCGCCTCAGGGCTCGCAACACACGTTCGTGAGAATTCATTCCTCGGCTCCTTCCAGCCAACGGCAGCTCGACGGTCGGCAGTATCGAGGCTGTCCATCCATCCTGTCATCTCACATGTTGCGCCAGGTTCGCAGCTTGGTGGGGAGATACTCGGGCCAGTCGACGTGCATTCGAATGCACGTCGGGTCCAGGATTCGCTATGGTTACGAGCCAAGAAGAGCGTCAGTCGCCGCCCTCGCAAACGCCCGGCCGGGCTCCGACGTGCCACTGACAAGGAGTACGACCGGGGACGCATGACAGCGCTGCTCGAGCTAGCCAACATCTCCAAGTCGTTCCCGGGCGTGAAAGCGCTCGAGGACGTCCACTTCAGCACGGACGCTGGACAGGTCCACGCCCTGGTGGGTGAGAACGGCGCCGGCAAGTCGACGCTGATCAAGGTCATCTCCGGCGTCCATCCCGCGGACAGCGGCACCATCCATATGGACGGCGAGCTGGTCAGGTTCCGCAGCCCGCATGAGGCACAGGCGCACGGCATCGCCACCATGTACCAGGAGTTGAGCCTCTACCCGGAGCTCACGGTGGCCGAGAACATCTTCATGGGCCACTCGCCGATGCGCAAGGCCGGACCTGCTGAGGTCATCGACTGGGGCGAGATGAACCGGCGCGCTCGCGAGATCCTGGAGTCGTTGAACATCCATGACATGGACGTGCAGCGCAAGGTGGGTGCGCTCAACGTGGGCAATCGACAGCGCGTCGAGATCGCCAAGGCACTCTCGCTCGACGCCAAGGTGCTGATCATGGACGAGCCCACCGCAGCCCTGACCGAGTCGGACGTGGCCAAGCTCTTCGAGATCGTGCGGCTGCTCAAGGAACGCGGCGTGGCGGTCATCTACATCAGCCACCGCCTCATCGAGGTCTTCCAGCTGGCTGACAAGGTCACCGTGCTGCGCGACGGCAGGTTCGTCGACTCGAAGCCCGTTTCCGAGACCGACGAGGACGATCTCATCCGCATGATGGTCGGCCGGACCATCACCGACCTCTTTCCCAAGTTGCCCAGCGAGGTCGGCGAACCTGTGCTGGAGGTGCGCAACCTCAAGCGGCATCCGCAGACCGAGGACGTCAGCTTCACCGTCCGCAGCGGCGAGATCGTGGGCATGGCCGGACTGGTCGGCTCGGGCCGCAGCGAGACGGCGCAGGTCGTCTTCGGCATCCTGCAGCCGGATGCCGGCGAGATCCTCGTTGAAGGCAAGCCGGTCAGGATCAAGTCGCCCACGCAGGCCATGAAGCTCGGCATCGCCTACGTGCCCGAGGATCGCGGGACGCAGGGCCTGGTCCGTGAGATGAAGATCCGCGAGAACCTCTCGATGGCGGTCCTCGGCTCGTTCACCCGCTTCGGCTTCGTGATCAAGCGCAACGAGCGCAGATCCGGCGAGGCGCTCATCGAGCAGCTCAACATCATCGCCACCAGCGGGGAGCAGGTCGTCAACAAGCTGTCGGGCGGCAACCAGCAGAAGGTCGTGGTGGGCAAGTGGCTGGCCAGCAAGCCCCGGATGCTCATCGTCGACGAGCCCACGCGCGGCGTGGACGTGGGTGCCAAGGCGGAGATCCACCGTCTGCTCAGCGAACTGGCGCAGCAGGGTCTGGGCATCCTGATGATCTCCAGCGAGTTGCCCGAGGTGTTGGGCATGAGCGACCGCATCCTGGTGATGCGCAACAGCCGCATGGTGGCTGAGTTCAGCCGCGCCGATGCCACGCAGCAGAATGTCGGCGCCGCGATGATGAGCGACCAGGACGGCGGCGCCGCCGCGGCGGCCAGTGCAACGGCGCAGGGTGGTGCGATGTGACGGCCGTGACAGGCGTCCAGGGCAACCGCTACCTGGCCAACGCCAGGCGTCTCTTCGGATTCCAGGAAGGCATCCTGGCGCTGCTGCTGTTGCTGCTGATCATCGGCGTCGGACTCTACAACCCTCGCTTCGTGTCCGAGCGCAACCTCACCGACGTCTTCAATGCCAACGCCTACATCGCCGTGGCGGCGATCGGCATCTCCATGATCATCATCACCGGCAACATCGACATCAGCTGCGGAGCCGCGATCGGCGTGCTCGTGGCACTGTCGGGCACGCTCGCGATCGAGTTGGGCAATGCAGGACTGCCCGGTCCCATCGTGCTCCTGGCGTCATGGCTGGTGCCCCTGCTCGGGGGCATGGCCATCAGCGGCATCAACGGCTTCTTCGTGGCCTACCTGAAGATCCCCGCCATCGTGGTCACGCTGGGCACGTTCAGCATCCTCAAGGGTGGACTCATCCTGGTCGCCGGTGGCAACACCATCAGTGGACTGCCGGCTGGCTACAGCCTCGCGCAGCAGAGCGTGCTTGGACTACCCGTGCCGGTCTGGATCATGGCGCTGCTGACCCTGGTGGCCTTCGCGTGGATGCGCTGGAGCCGCACGGGTCGCTCCCAGTTCGCCATCGGCGGGAACGCTGAAGCAGCCCGACTCTCCGGCATCGACACGCGCCGCCAGCTGATGGTCACGTTCATCGTGGCGGGCATGTTCTACGGCATCGCCGCGGTCCTGTTCGCGACGCAGTACAACACTATCCAGACTGTCGTCACGCCCGGTCTGGAGCTGCAGATCATCACGGCCGCGGTGGTCGGCGGCGTGTCCATCCTCGGTGGCATCGGCACCGTGATCGGCTCCACGCTGGCGACCATCCTCATCCGAACCATCGGCGCCGCCCTGGTCTTCGTCGACATCTCGCCCTTCTGGCTGAAGGCCATCCTGGGCGTGCTCATCCTCGTCACGGTGCTCGCCGACGTGGTCCGTCGTCGGCGCCAGGACAGGATCTCAGGGAGGCTGGGATGAGCACTGCCAACCCCGCCAGCTCCGGCTCCGAGTTCACCGCGCGCGTCCAGGGCATCCTGCTGCGCCAGGAGACGATCCTCTTCTTCATCCTCATCGGCGGCGTCCTCCTGATGTCTTTCCAGTCGGACGTGTTCCTCACCCCGGAGAACCTGCTCAACCAGGGTCGGCTGGCGGCGGAGATCGCCCTCATCGCGCTGCCCATGACGCTCATCATCATCACCGGCGGCATCGACCTCTCCGTCGGCTCCATCGTGGGCCTCACCGCCATCATGCTCGGCGTGGCCTGGCACAACTGGGGCCTGCCCCTGGAGTTGGCCATCGTCGTGGCGCTGATCGTCGCGACCGCGTGCGGTGCCTTCAACGCCTTCTTCATCACGCGTATCGGGCTGCCGCCACTGATCACCACTCTGGCCACACTGGCCCTGTTCCGAGGTCTTGCTGAAGGCATCGCCCAGGCTCGCTCGGTGCGCGGCTACCCGGAGTGGTTCTACATCCTGGGTCAGAAGGACTTCGACTTCTTCGGCACGGCGACGGTGTTCCCCAACCAGCTCTTCCTGGTCGTGATCGGCATCATCGCCGTCGGCGCAGTTCTCGCCTGGACGCCCTTCGGCAGATCCCTCTACGCCATCGGCAACAACGAGACCGGCGCCCGCTTCAGCGGCATGCCCGTGATGCGCAACAAGTTCCTCATCTACACGCTGTCAGGCTTCATGTCCGGCTTGGCTGGCTGGGTCTTCGTGTCCCGTGTCAGCACCACGCGGTCTGACATGGGCAACGGCTTCGAACTGACCGCCATCACGGCCGTCGTCGTCGGCGGCACCAGCATCTTCGGCGGCAGTGGCACCATCGTCGGCACGGTGTTGGGTCTCATCCTCATCCAACTGATGAAGAACGGCCTGGCGCTTTCGGGCGCCAAGGGTGACTCGACCACCATCGTGGTCGGCCTCGTGCTCATCGGCGCGGTGCTTCTCAATACGTTCATCTCGAACCCGCCCGAGCGGATCAAACGACTACTCCCCGGACAAGGCTAGAGCTACCATGCTCACAGGAGAGGAGGTGACGCGGACAGCGACCGACGCGCGACGGTCCTCAAGGGACCGCTGACCGTTCCCCAGTTCGATCACTTTGGAGGAGAGAAACCGCAACATGCGAAAGCCAATCGTTCTTCTGACCACGCTGGCACTGACACTTGGGTCGGTCGGCGCAGTCTCCGCCCAGAATGTCTGGGACGGCGCCGATGATCTGCCGACCAACCCACTGGCCTGCCCGGGTGGCGAAGCACCACCCATGGCTCCGGCCGGTGAATATGATGGCGGACAGCCCGTCAACCCGCCTGACAAGGCGGGCCAGGACATCACCCTCGTCGACATCCCCAAGCTCATCGGCATCGGCTACTTCAATGCCACCGCCCAGGGCACGCAGGAAGCTGCGGCCGAGCTCGGCAACGTGACCGTCATCAACGACGGCCCCACGGCAGCCAACATCGACGAGCAGATCACCTTCATCGACAACTACATCACCCAGGGCGTCGATGGCATCCTGTTCGCCGCCAACGACCCGGTCGCCATCGCCCCGGTGCTGGAGAAGGCCCTCGCGGCCGGTATCCATGTGGTCGGCTATGACGCCAACTCCGTGCCCGAGGCTCGCGAGTGGTTCATCAACCAGGCCGAGTTCAACGGCATCGCCAAGGCCATGATCGATAGCCTCGTTGCCGAGCAGGGCGAGGATGCCTCCTTCGGCATCGTCACCTCGACCTTCACCACGCCCAACCAGGCGCGCTGGATCGCCGAGATGTCAGCCTACGCGGCGCAGTGCTACCCGAACCTGACCTGGCTCGAGACCCTCGAAGCCCAGGAAGACACGCCTCTCTCCTTCAGCCAGGCCCAGACGCTCCTCAACAAGTACGGTGAGGACATCAACGGCATCTTCGGCATGACCTCAGTCGCGACCCCGGCAGCTGCCGACGCCGTGACCCAGGCCGGCCTGTGCGGCACCGTCTCCGTGGTGGGTCTTGCGACCCCGGATGCGATGCGACCCTATGTCGAGGATGGCTGTGTCAAGTCGGTCGTGCTCTGGAACCCCGTTGACCTCGGCTACGCCGCGGTGTACGTGACCCGCGCGATCGTGGACGGCGAGTTCGCCCCCGGCGACACCAGCGTCATGGCTGGCAAGCTCGGCGAGCTCCAGGTCGTCAACGGCAGCGAAGTGCTGCTCGGCGCGCCGTTCATCTTCAACGCTGAGAACATCGGCGACTTCCACTTCTAGTCAGTATCGCGGGGACGCTCCCCGCGGAAGTCCGGCTGGATCAACGACGGCGGGGTGCCCTCTGAGGCGCCCCGCCGCTTCTTCGTGTGCGGCGGGGCTGCTTGGCGAGCGCGCGCGTGGCGAGCGTAGGCGCGGTGGGGCGAGCGTAGGCGCGGTGGGGCGAGCGTAGGCGCGGTGGGGCGGCGGCCGGTGGCGGCAGGCAGCGGCGGCATAGGCCACGGGCACCACTGCGGCGGCCTGGGTCGCTCAACTGTCCCGAATCCCACATAGAGCGAACGCCTGAGCGCATCGCGGGCGGGTAGCAGGGGCGATGGACGTCGCGGAGCGCGATCCGACCCTGCGGCAGCACGATCTCAAGCCTGCCGAGCAAGGCAGGGGCCGCGCCGAGGGGAGGAGTCCTCGGACCATGGCCGCTTTCCGACCCCCGGACCGACGTTCGGGGCGAGCCCGTTCGCTCTATGTGGGAAAGCGGCAAGTTCGGGTGGGTCGCTGGTGCGGGTGCCGGTGCGGGCATGGGTGCCCGTGCGATCGCCGGTGCGACCGCGCCAGCCAACGACCCCGAGATCAGCCCTTGCCGGCCGTGGCAGCGGCAGCAGCCACCGCCATCTCCTCGCCCATGTAGCGGCGCGCCTGCACCGCCAGGTCCATGCTGTTGTCCCACATGTCGCGCCAGATGCGCAGGATGGTGGTGAGGTTGTCGTCGACGACCTTGGAGCTGAACGACTCGAAGGTGATGACGCCGTCGTATTCAGCGTCGACCAACGCGCGGAACAGCTCGGGGAAGTTGACGTGCCCCTGGCCAAGGTAGCCGCGGTGGTTCTCGCCGATGTGCACGTAGCCCAGCAGGTCGCCGGCGTCGAAGACCGGATCGCGGAAGTTGTTCTCCTCGATGTTCATGTGGTACGAGTCGAGGTGGACCACGAGGTTGTCCGAGCCCATCTCGCGGATGTAGGCAGCCGTCTGGGCGGAGGTGTTGAGCAGGTTCGATTCGTAGCGGTTGACGAACTCCAGGCCGACGGTGATGCCGGAGGCCTTGGCCTTGTCGGCCAGTCGGCCGATGACCGCCTGCGAGTTCTCGCGGCACCTGGGTGTCGACACCGTCGTGTAGGGACCAAGGGCGCTGAAGATGACGCCGCCCAGGTACTTGCCGCCGATGTCCCGGACCATGGTCAGCGCGTCGTCGAGCGTCTGCTCGCCACGAGCCACCGAATCGGGGTCTTCCGAGTTGATGTCATTGTCGAACCCGAGGCCGAGCGAACAGGTGACCTCCAGTTCGTGCGCCTCGAGCGACTTCCCGATGGCGCCGATGTCCATCTCCGCCGGCGAGAAGGCCGGCAGCTCGATGAGGTCGTAGCCGGCCTCCTTGGAACTGGAGATGGCGTACTCGCACTCCTTGGCACCCCAGCTGCCAGACCATACGAGCGCATGGACTCCGAACTTGTTCATGGATGGCTCCTTTCCCCTCCGGGTCCCGTGGATCGGGACCCCTGACGTGTGTCTAGTCGTCCTTGTGCATGAGCTGCGCGAAGCGCTCCTGCGCCTCACGCCAGAAGAACCCCTTGGGATGGTACGTCCGCATCGGGAACGACCGGGCGATGAGCTCGCGCGCCTGTCCCAGGTCGTCGAGTTCGCCGGCGGTGATGGCCTGGATGGCGATGTTGCCGATGGCCGTCGCCTCCACCGGCCCGGCTACGACCTCACGCTTGCTGGCGTCGGCCGTCAGCTGGCAGAGCAGCTCGTTCTGCGAGCCGCCACCCACGATGTGGATCTGGTCGATCTCCCGACCGGTCACGACGCCCAGCTGGTCGACGACCCAGGCGTACTTGAGCGCCAGCGATTCGAAGATGACCCGCCACAACGTGGCCGTCTCGAAGGGCACCGGCTGGCCCGTCTCCTCGCAGTATTCACGGATGCGCGTGGGCATGTCACCGGGCCACAGGAAGCGCGGGTCATCGGGGTCGACGAAGGCCGTCCACTGCGGGCCGGTCGCTGCCAGGTCGCAGATTCTCCTGGTAGGACGGCGCCCCCTCGCCCGGCCACAGCGCCTTGCGACACTGCTGCACGAGCCACAGGCCCATCACGTTCTTCAGCAAGGTGATGGTGCCGGCGTAGCCGCCCTCGTTGGTGAGGTTGGCCGCCAGCGAGGCCGCGGTCACCACCGGCTCGTGGACCTCCAGGCCGACCAGCGACCAGGTGCCCGATGAGATGAAGGCCGTCGACGAGCTGGCCAGCGGGATGGCCGCCACGGCCGAGGGTGTGTCATGTGACGCGCCGGCCACGACTCGGGCTCCCTTACAACCGGTGGCCTCGACGACCTCGTTGAGCAGCACGCCGATGACCGTGCCGGGCTCCACCATCTCCGGCAGGAAATGCGTCGGGATGCCCAGTCGGTCGAAGAGCGGGCGAGCCCAGTCGCGCGTCCAGGGGTCGACCGTCTGGCCGGTGGTGGCCTCGGTGTACTCAGCCACGTTGGCCCCGCAGAGGAAGTGGTTGAAGATGTCCGGCATCATCAGCAGCGTGTCCGCCGCCTCCAGGATGGGATCCTTCGACTGCACCTCGCTGAGCATCTGGTAGAGCGTGTTGATGGACATGAACTGGATGCCCGTGGCCATGTAGATCTCGTCGCGCGGGACGATCTCGAAGGCCGCCTTGAGCATCTTCTCGTGGCGCGTGTCGCGGTAGTGGACGGGGTTGCCGATGAGGCGCCCACGCGAGTCCAGGTACCCGTAGTCCACGCCCCAGGTATCGACCGATACCGAATGGACCGGGCCGTCGGCCGAGGCTCTGCCCATGCCGGTGAGGATGTCGTGGAACTGCCGGGCGAAGTCCCAGTAGAGCGTTCCGCCCATGCGCACCGGCGTGTTGGCATAGCGATGCACCGGCTCGATGCTGAGCTGGTCGCCATCGAAGCGGCCCACGATGGTGCGACCACTCTCAGCGCCGAAGTCCAGCGCTACGTACCGAAGTCCCCGTTCAGCCATGCTGTGTCACCTCGATGCCCATCCCCCGGAGCGAGTCCACCATGGCGACCGGAGCGGCCGCATCGGTGAAGACGCCGGTCAACCCCACGACCTCGCAGAACGTGGCCGAGGCGACTCGCCCCCACTTGCTGTGGTCGATGATGGCGTAGACCTCGCGGGCCGCGGCCACCATCGCGCGCTTGATCTGTGCTTCCTCCTCACGTGCCTCGGTGAGGCCCTCTTCGAGCGAGAAGCCGGCCGAGCCCAGGAACGCCTTCTGGACGTTGATGCGGTCGAGCACGGCATCGCCCAACTCTCCCACCACCGAGAGCGAGCTGCGGACCCGTCCGCCCATCAGCAGCACCGTGATGTCGGCGCGTCCGGCCAGCTCGGTGGCGACATGGATGCTGTTGGTGACCACGGTGAGGCCATGCCAGGCGTCGTGCTTCTTGAGTTCACGCGCCAGGTACAGGCCGGTGGTGCTGGCGTCAAGGATGATCGACTCGCCGTTGCTGACGTGTGCGGCAGCGAGCGCTCCGATGGCGGCCTTCTCCTCCCGCTGCAGTCGGTCGCGCACGTCGAAGGCGATGTCACCCCGGCCCATGCGAGCGGCGATGGCACCACCGTGGGTGCGGATGACCAGGTCGGCTTCGGCGAGCACTTCGAGGTCCTTGCGGATGGTCACCGCCGACACACCGAAGCGATCGGCCAGCTCGGTGACACGGACACGCCCCTGCGCCTCGACGATGTGCGCGATCTCCCGCTGGCGTTCACCGGCGAAGGCGACGCCTGTCGGGGCGACGGCGGGGCCGCCTGTCGGGGCCACGGTCGCGGTCGTCGAACTCATGCCACCGCGGCCGTCGCTGCGGCGATGAGTGCCTCCTCTGCGGCACGCGTCCAGCGACCCTCGTCGAGTGCCGCGGCCACGGTCGGGAAGCGCTCCTGCATCTCCGCCAGCGTGATCATTCCCAGTCCCGTCAGCTGCGGGTAGATGACGATCTTGCCGCCCGACGTCCTGGCACGGACGGCTTCGAGCGCATCGGCCGCGCCCTGCATGCCGGAGACCGCGTAGACGCTGATGTTGGTGTCCAGCGTGCCATCTTCCAGGCGCCCCAGCACGGCCTTCATGTCGCTGATCATGGAACCGCTGGTGCCCAGGATGTAGACGTGCTTGCGCAGCATCTCGTCGAGGTCGAGCGGAGCGGTGGTGCCGATGGCGAAGCCGGCGAAGAAGTCGATGATGGCGCCGTCGCCGGCCAGCTCCACCGTCCCCGCGGCGATGGCCGGGACCGGCACCATGCAGCCGATCCGGGTGAAGCCGCCGGCAGGCTGCGACTCGGCACTGTCAAGCGACTCGAAGTGGAGCCCGCGCTCCTCGGCGAGCGGTGCGGCAACGCTGGCGAGATGCGCCAGGCGCGCCTCGTCGATGTCGACCGCGGTCACCGAGACGCCCTCGACCCCGGCGGTCAAGGCACGGATGACGTGCATGAAGCCCATCGGTCCGGCCGCGCCGATGATGCCGACCTGCTCGTCGGGCCGCAGCTCGCCGCTACTCGGGATCCAGGCGTAGCCCTCGGCGGCCGAGTTTCCCGTGGTGCCGGCCCAGCGTGTGAGGTCGTAGTGGACACGGCCGACATCGACGTTGATCGGCCGACCCAGCAGGTCCCCGCCGAGTACGACGTCGATGACACCGCCGAGGCCGAGGAGGGGCTGGAGCTCCTCGACGCGGACCGCGTTGGAGCCGAAGTAGACGATGTCGTCGAACGTCCCGCGTTCGAGTGCCGCAAGGCCCGCCACGTGTGTGACCTCCACACCGGCGGCGGCAGCGATGGTGTCCAGCGTCACGCGCTGCATCTCGTCATCGGTGACGGCGGTCAGACGGGCCGGGGCCGCGGCGCTGATGAGCGCGTCGACACCGTCGATGGCGCGACCAGGATCGGTCACCACCAGCAGCTGCCCACCGACTCTGAGCGTCCCGCGCTCCTGCGTGGCATAGGCACGTTCGACGCAAGCCCACGGCTCCAGGAGTCCCACCGCCGAGGCGCTGGGCTCCTCGCTCACCGGGATCAGGAAGCGCTCGCCGCTCTCGGGATCGATGATGACGCGCTCGTCCATGAGCACGTACTGCTGGAGGGCGCCCTCGAAGTTGTAGCCGAATGAGGCGTTGGAGGAGGCCGTGAGCATGTGCCGGTAGTCGGTCTGCACCAGGGCACGATCGCCGACCTTGTGGCGCTTGACCTCCGAGCCGACCGACACCACCCGCGCGCAGGCCTCGTGACCCGGCACGGTGGGGGCGTCGCCGGGGACGTAGCTGGGGATACCTGCCAGTTCCTTGGCGGAGAGGAACGTCCGCACCTCACCCTTGCGCGGGTGGGAGGTGAAGGCATGCAGCAACTTGGTGTCACTGAAGCAGATGCCGGTGGCCTCGATGCGGCACAGGATCTGCGTCGGACCGGGCTCGGGGACCGGCTTGGCGGTGTTGAGCGCGGTCTCGTCCGCGGCGATGATCTGGAGTGCGACCTGGGTCTTGGGGATCTGGGTCTTGGGGATCTCGTTCATGACAGCATCACCTGGCCTCCAGTCACCGGCACAGCCTGGCCGGTCTCGTACTGCTGGGAGACGAGGTAGAGGATGGCCTCCACCACGTCAGCGGGAGTGCAGCCGCGGCCCATGGGGACCTTGGCCTCGTAAGCGGCCCGCACGTCTTGGATGGACGTCGCACCGGGCACCTTGCCCTCGCGCAGATACTGCACGAAGAGCCCACGTTCGGGGTCGGACCAGAGTGGGCCCTCGTAGTAGTTGCCTGGACAGACGGCATTGACCTTGATGCCGTCCTCGATGAGCTCGAGGGCGAACGACTGGGTCAGGCCGACTCCGCCGAACTTGGAGCCGGCGTAGGCGAAGTTGCGCTTGGAGCCGACGAGGCCCGACTTGGAGTTGACCTCCACGATGTCGGCGAGGTAGTCGGGACGAGCGGTGTGCTGGGCAGCGAGCACTGGGGCCATGGCTCGAACCCCAAGGAAGTAGCCACGGTAGTTGACCTGCGTCACGAGGTCGAAATCCGCGACCGACTGCTCGGTCACCGAGCCTGCGCGCAGGACGCCGGCATTCGAGACGAAGAGGTCGATGCCACCGAATTGCTCCACGACCGCCGCGACCGCGTCATCGACCGAACGCTGGTCGGTGACATCCATTGCCACCGACCAGGCGCGCCCGACCCCCAGCTCCGTCTCGATGGCAGCTGCCTCGACCGCAGCCTGCCCGGCCTGCACGTCGGCCAGGATGACGTGGCCACCTTCCCGCGCCAGACCCTGGGCGATGCCCAGACCGAAGCCCTGCGCGGCACCGGTGATGAGCGCCACCTTGCCAGCGAAACGCCCGGGCGAACGGCCGAAAGCGGCGGCGCCACGCCGGTATGCCTCCACCTCCCAGTGCTCGATGAAGCCTCGCTCATCGTCGCTCAGCGCCCGTACGCGCCCCAGCGAATTGGCCGATTCGTAGACGCGCAGGCAATCAAGGTAGATGTGGCGAGCGGTGTCGACCTCCTTCCAGGTGTCGCCGGCGGCGAAGATGCCAAGACCCGGCACGACGGTGACGATGGGCGCCACGCCATGCTCGGCGATGTTGGCGTCGAGTGCCGATCGCAACTGGGCCGGGATGTCGTCGATGGTGACATCGGCGGCTGGGTCGAAGAGCAGCGGGAAGCTGCCCGAGTAGACGATCTGGTCCGGCGTCATGGGGCCGCCCTTGACGGCGTCGATGCCATCGGGTGACTCGAGGTAGTCGGCCGCGCCGGGCGCCCGATCGTAGGTCACCACCTTCAGGGGACCGCCCGGCGCCGACAGCAGCGCGCGCAGCGATGGGCCGATGGCCTTGACCATGGCGTTGGCATGGGCCTCATCGGCGGCGATGCGCGCGGCCGCACGGCCCGAACCGCCCACGCTGATGCCGCTCTTCTCGATGGCGGCGCGGACGGTGCCCACGACGTGTTCGTTGAGCGTAGCGATCTGGCTGGTCGTGTCGGCCGAGACGATGATGCCGTGGTCGCCCATGAAGGTGATCCTGGGAGCGTCCGTGCCCGTGCGTGCCTGGTGCGCCTGACGCAACTCGTGCGATCTTGCGAGCGAGCGGCAGACCTGGGTCGGTGTAGGGGACCCAGAGGGCATCGTCGCCGAAGAGGTCGCGCATGATGGCCTCCCCGTCCTGGTTGCAGGTGACGGCGTTGGGCACGATGGCGTGCGTGTGGAGGACGTAGCGCTCCGGCAGCAACGAGTGGAACATCAGCTCCACCGACGGCCGCCGACCCTTGGCCTCGGCCATGCGCACCTTGGCTGCTGCGCGCATGACCGGGTCTGGCGCGCCGGGGATGCGCGCCTCGTCAGCTTCGGCACCACCGTTGAGCAGCAGGTCGAGCAGTGGGCCGGTCGCGAGGGGCACCAGGTCGCCGGCCTCGATCTCCGCCAGCGACACGCCACTGGGCTTGATATAGACGATGCCACCTTCCTTGATCGACGAGTTGCCACCACCGCCGCGGGTGTACTCGGGGTCGCGGCCGAAGCGATGGGACATCTCGACGGCATCGCGTATCAGTGGGTCGTCGATGGCGAGGAGTCGGAGTTGGCGCAGATCGGTCATCGGGTCGTCCCTGTGGCTTCGAAGAGGAGTTCCTCGCCCATCTCGGCGAAATAGCGGATGCGGGTCTCGGCATCGGGGAAGGTTGGGTTGAGCGCCCCGGTCACATCGACGTAACCGGCCTGACCCTGTTGCTTCAGGTGCTGGTGGGCGGCCACGATGCAGGTGCCTTCCCAGGTGATGGCCGCGACCTCGTCGCTGAGCGGCACGCCATGCAGGCAGGTCGGCGCGACCGGGATGCGCTCCTGGGTGTTGTGCTCGGTGCCGACCATGACGAAGATGCCGGCGTCGCGCCAGGTCTTGACGTATCTCTCCACCATCTGCGGCGTGTTGCGCACCGGGATCAGTTCTGCACCGTAGATGTCGTGACCACCCATGCGCTCGATGAGGTCCTCGACCGGATCCTCGTAGCCACACATGGGGATGACGCCGTCGGCCAGCGTCGGGTAGACGGTGATGGCGCCGAGGCCGCGGATGAACGCGAGCGCGTCGGTGAAGGGGACCGGCGTCTCCTCCACGAAACCCGCACAGCCGGCCTTCATCAGGCGCGAACGAAGCTCGCCCTGGGTAGCGACGGCGTCGTCCTGGTCGGCCTTGGGAGCTGTGCCGTAGACCTTCGCCAGGATGGCGGCTCGGCCGTCTGGTGGCAGGGCCTCGAACAGGGCGACCTGGAAGCCGAGGGCCACGTGGCGCTCCTGCAGTACGACCCACTCGGCCGGCACCTGGGCACGCTCGGCGATGACATCCACGATGGACTGATACGTCACGTCGAGCGGAAGGCCGGCGGCCGCGAACAGGCCGCCGATGAGCTCGACCATCTCGCTAGTGCGCGATTCGTTAGAGGCCTTGGCGGTCGCCATGAACGCCTTGCTGGCCGCGCTCAGGTCGGCGGGGGCAGGGATGCCCTTGCCGCAGATGTAGGCACGGCCGGGGTTGGCGGGATCGTCGATCTTGACGCCGTTGCGCTGCTCGTCTTCGAGCAGGGAGATGAATTCCAGCCCGAAGAGGGGTGCCAGCCCGTGTTGCCGGGCGGCGGCCTCGAAGCGGTCGTAGACGCCGAAGTCGTGGAAGTTCGAGGTGCCGATGACCTTGACGCCCTCCCGTGCGGACGTCTCGACCGCATCCTCCACGGTCGTGAAGGCCGAGAAGTTCGGCGGCACGTGCAGGTGGGTGTTGAAGGCCAGTCGTGGCCGCGTCGCTGCCTGGTCGCTCATATGCTCTCCCTGGGAGGTCGTCTGCGTCTGTGGCATTCGCGGGTGTCGTGTCATGAGCGCCTTGCGGATGCTTTCGATTGCTTGCGTTGCGCATATGATAGCCAGTCTGGTAAGCGTGAATTGATTGCCGAGGCGCTCGCCCGCGCCAGATCATCATTCGGGCTGTTGACCCACCCCATGGGTGAAGCGTCGGAGCTGCCGGTCCCATTCGGGCTGTTGGCCCACCCCAAGGGTGAAGCGTCGGAGCAATCGGTCCCATTCGGGCTGTTGACCCACCCCAAGGGTGAAGCGTCGGAGCAATCGGTCCCGTCATGGTCCGGCTCGTCCGTTCACCCGCCCCGTGGGTCGATCGACCGAGCCGGGGTCCGTTGCGGTGAGTCGCTCCGTCCCTTCACCCACCTGGCGGGTCATCTTGGCCCCGTCGACCGGTAAGTGATGTTCCGTGGTGAAGTAAGCCCTTGCGGTGGCAGATCGGCGCTCGTTGCTACAGTACGAGTCCCGATGCGACCAGCCATTCAGCCGCAGATGCTCGCCAACGTGCTGACCCGACCTGATGGTGTGGGTCGCTTCGAGATGATCTCGCTCGAGACGCCGTCGCCTGGCCCGGACGAGGTGCTGGTGCGTGTCGCGACCGTGGGTGTGAACCGCCGCGACCTCGAGATCATCGAGGGGGTGACGCGGTCGGAGGAGACCGACCGACCTATCATCCTCGGCCTCGATCCGGCCGGCGTCGTGGCGGAGGTCGGTGCGGACGTCTTCGATCTTGCCGTGGGCGATCGAGTGGTAGTCAAGCCATCGATCAATTGTGGCTCCTGTGCAGCCTGCCGGAGCGGACGTGACGACACCTGCGGTCAGATCAGCACCATCGGCATCGATCGTCCCGGTGGGATGGCCGAATACGTGGCGGTGCCGGCGTCGAACGTGGCCTCCATCCCCGAGGGCATCGGGTTCGCCGAAGCCAGTGCCGTGGCCTTGTCCAACGCCATCGCACTGACGCTTCTACGAACGGTGGCCGCCGAGGCCGGCGAGACCGTACTCGTCAGTGGTGCCTCAGGCACGGTGGGCAGCGCGACCGTGCAACTGGCTCGCATGCGCGGGGCCCGCGTCATCGCGCTGGTAGGCAGTGAACACGGCGTCCAATGGCTACGCGCGTTGCCTCGCGCCGTCACGCCCGAGTTGGCCATCGACTGCTCGACGATGCCGGACTTCGCGGCTGAGGTGCGCTCACGCATGGCCGATGGCGTCGGTGTCTACGTCGAGACGGCATCCCATCCTCGCATCTGGCAGGAAGCCTTGCGGACCTTGCGCAAGGGCGCTCGTGTCGCCGTGGTCGGCGCCCATGCCGGGCCCGTCGTGGAGCTGGACAACCAGTGGCTCTACCGGCACCGCGTCACGGTCCACGGTTGCTGGGGCTCGACCCAGTCAGCCTTCCGTGAAGTGCTGCGCATGGCCGGAGAGGGCCGCATCGCCGCCAATATCGATTCGATCCAGCCTTTGAGCAACGCCGGGGCGGCCTACCAGCGGCTCATCGACCACAAGAACGAAGGCAAGGTCATCCTGCGCGTGGCCGACGACGTGCATCTGCCCGGCGGCTAAGCCGCGACAGGCTCCGCCAGACGCCCAGCGGGGAGTAGGCTTCCGCGGTGAGCGCGACTACCGCGGCCCGAGTCACCGTCGTCCCCATCCTGACTCCGGGACTTGGCAACACCGCCTACCTGGTCGGCTACGAGGGGGAAGCCGTGGCGGTGGATGTGCCGCGCGATGCCTGGCGCGTAGCCCACGTGGCAGAGGAGCACGGCTGGCGCATCAGCCACGCCCTGGAGACGCACGTCCACAACGACTATCTCTCGGGCGCAAGGGAGCTCCGTCGTCTGCACGGCTCCAGGATCGTGGCACCCGCACGTGGTCGCTATCGCTTCTCCCACGATGGGGTCGAAGATGGCTTCAGCCTGGCCTTGGGCCATGGTGGGCTGGTGGCGCGAGCGACCCCAGGGCACACGCCCGAACACCTCAGCTGGGAGCTGCAGGACGGTGCCGGCCACCCCACGGCGATCTTCTCGGGCGGGTCACTCCTGCTCGCGGGGGTGGGCCGGACCGACCTGCTGGGCCCAGCCCACACCCATGAGCTGACCCAGGCCCAGTTCCGCAGCATGCGGCGACTGGCGGAACTGCCCGACGAGGTTCATGTCTATCCGACGCACGGTGCCGGTTCATTCTGTGTCGCCGGCGACGGTGACGGTCCGCCGTCGTCCACGATCGGTGCGCTGCGCACCTGGAACCGGGCCTTCGCGACCTCTGACGCGGCCGAGTTCGCGCGAGAGCTCGCGGCCGGCCGCACCCGCTATCCGTCCTACTACCGTCGCATGGCACCGCTCAACCGGCGTGGGCCACGCTTGCTGGGAGCGACGCCGACGCCCCCGCCACTGAGCGTTCGGGAATTTGCCGAGGCGTGCGAGTCCGGCGTCCAGATCGTGGACGTGCGCGAGCGCCGCGCGTTCGCGGCGAGCCACATCAGCGGCGCACTCAACGTAGAGCTGGGCGACTCGCTGGCCGCTTACGTAGGCTGGCTGCTGCCGTTCGATGCACCCATCTGCCTCGTCGTGGACCACCCTGGGCAGGCCATCGACGTGGCCGCCGAGCTGCTGCTCATCGGCTTCGATCAGGTGCTGGGCTACCTCGACGAAGGCATCATGGCCTGGGCTGCCGCAGCCGGCGCGACAAGCGGGTATGCCACCGCCGGCACCGTGGAACTGGTCGCCCAGGCCGCCGGAGAGGGCAGCGGCGGGACGCGCATCCTCGATGTGCGCCAGCCGTACGAGTGGGTTGAGGGTGCCGTGCCGGGAAGCCACCGCGTCTTCGTCGCCGACCTGCCGCGGGCGATCGCTGCTCTCGACCCATCGACCACCTGGCTGGTGGCGTGCCGCACCGGCGTCCGTGCCACCATCGCCGCCAGTCTGCTCGATGCCGCCGGGTTTGATGCGCGACCCGTGGTCGACGGCGGATTCGCCGACCTGCCGCCCAGCCTGCTGCCGCCGACCGCGACCCCCGGTTAGCCCGTGTTCTGGAGGCCGGCCGCCACGCCGCTGACCGCCAGCTGCACCAGGCGGCGCAGATGCGCGTGCTCGGTACTGCCCTCCGGCAGCGCCCGCAGTCGGCCCAGCAGCATCACCTGGATCTCGGACAGCGAATCGACATAGGGGTTGCGCAGCGAGATGGAGCGCTGCAACGAGGGTGCCGCATCCAGCAGGTTCTGGCGCCCGGTGATGCGCAGGACGGCGGCCACGGTCCGCTCGTACTCGGCGCGGATGAGTTCCCAGATGCG
Source organism: uncultured Chloroflexia bacterium (assembly GCA_963778955.1). Lineage (GTDB taxonomy): Bacteria > Chloroflexota > Limnocylindria > Limnocylindrales > CSP1-4 > JAFMJV01. The sequence goes on along the minus strand of CAVZWI010000001.1, from coordinate 31,616 downwards.
CTCCGAGTCGGGTGCCGGTGCCAGGCTGGCATAGCGCTGCGCCACCACCAGGTCGGCCTTGGCCAGGGCCATCTCCATGACGTCGATGACACCCGTGAAGAAGGGCGAATTGCGATACAGGCCCTGCAACGCGTCGGTGCCTCCGGGGTGGTGCTCCTGCTCGAACTCCTCGATGGCGGTACCCAGCCCGTACCAGGCCGGCAGGAACAGCCGAGCCTGCGACCACGAGAAGACCCAGGGGATGGCACGAAGACTGTCCAGCGAGACGGCGCCGCCACCGCGGGCTGCCGGCCGGGAGCCCAGTGCCAGCCCGGACAGCTCGATGATGGGCGTGGCGGAGGTGAAGAACGTCTCGAAGGCCGGGTCCTCCCAGACCAGCGAGCGATACACGTGGGCCGACCGCTCGGCCAGCTCTTCGAGGATGACCTTGCCCCGCACCTGCGCGTCTCGTGCCTGCTGCTCGTGCGCCGGCGACGAGGCCACCAGCACCGCGTTGGTGAGCTGGGCGAGGTGCCGCATGGCGATGTCGAAGTTGGCGTAGCGATCGGCGACCACCTCGCCTTGCTCGGTGATCTTGAGCGTACCGTCGAGCGAGTGGGGCGCACTCGACAGGATGGCCCGGCTCATCGGCCCGCCACCGCGCCCGATGGCACCGCCCCGGCCGTGGAACAGGGTCAGCCTGATGCCGTGACGCCGAGCGGCCGCAGCCAGCTTGGTCTCGGCGCCATGGAGCAGCCAGGCCGCCGCCATGGCGCCTGATTCCTTGGTCGAGTCGGAATAGCCCAGCATCACTTCCTGGTGGTCGCCTCGGGCACGCACATGCTCGCGATAGCGCGGTTCGCCCATGATCTCGTCGAAGAGGCGGTCCGCATGCTCGAGCGCATCGGCCGTCTCCAGCAGCGGCACCACATCGATGGCATCCCGTGCCAGGCCCGCATAGTCGGCCAGCTCCAGGACGTTGTAGACGTCCTGTGCCTGACGCGTGAAGCTGATGACGTAGCGCTGGCAGGCCCCAGGGCCGAAGCGGCGCTGGATGTCGTCGATGGCGCGGTAGGTCTCCAGCACCTCGGCCGCGGTGACGCCGTTGGTGACGGGCCGCTCGCCCAACACCAGGCCGTCGGAGATGGCGGCCAGCGTGGCGGCGTGGACCTCGCTGTGCTGGCGCACCTCCAGCGAGAGGGCGTGGAACCCGAACGTCTCCACTTGCCAGCGCATGGCCTGCACCTCGCCGTACGCGACACGCGCCATGCCGTCCTCGACCAGGGCCACTTGCAGCTCAGCCAACTCGTCGAGCAGATCAGCCGGCGATCGGTAGCCACTGCCGAGGCCGCGTCCGGCCACCAGGCGATGCCGCGTCTGGCGCAATCGCTCAGCGATACAGCCGAAGCGCTGCCGATAGGGCTCGTCGGGGAAATGCCGCAGCAGCTCCTGGTAGGCGTTGCCGAGCTCCTCGCGATCAAGCTCCAGTCGGGCGCGGAGGCGCGGCGAGACATCATCGTCGATGTGCGTCAGCGTGACCGTGTGCATCATCCGGGTGGCGACATGCTCCAGGCCGCGCAAGACGTGGTCGGCTCCGATGGTGACCGCCTCTCGGGTGGTGTCGGCGGTGACGCGGGGGTGTCCGTCGCGGTCGGCACCCACCCAGGACTCCCAGCGTAGGTAGGCATGCACGGCCGGCGCGCGCGTGCCGGTGTGGCCGCTATCGGTGGCGGGGCCGGCAGTCTGGCCCCCAGCCTGGCGCTCGGAACCCTCGCCGCCTTCGCCATGAGCGATCCTCGGCACCAGGTCCAGGACTCGGTCGAGTGTTCGATAGAGGTAGGGCGTGACCTGGAACAGCGTCTCATCGAAGAACAGCAGCGCCGTCCGGACCTCGTCGAGCGGAGAGGGGCGTTCGGTGCGCAACACCGACGTACGCCACAGCAATGAGATCTCCTCGCGCAGTCGGCGACGGATCTCGGAATCCTCGTTGGGCGTCAGGCGCGGGTCATCGAGCCGGTCGATGAGCGTGAACGTCCTGCGCAGCGCCACCAGCACCGTGCGCCGGCGTGCCTCGGTGGGGTGGGCTGTGAGCACCAGGCCGATCGACAGTCGGTCGACCGAGGCCTTGACCTGCGCCGGCTCATCCTCGGCAAGTAACTTGCGGACGGCCGCCTCCAGCGAGCCTTCCTGTCCGCCGGGCGTGGTCCGGGCGCGCTTTCGGACGCGGCGAACCCGGTGCTTCTCCTCGGCCAGGTTGGTCAGATGGAAGTACAGGCTGAAGGCCTTGATGAGCGCCTCGACCTGCTCGATGGAGAGCTCCTCGAGGATGGCCCGCAGGCCCATCTGGCGCGTGGGGCTGGGGTTCTTGCGGATGTCGATGGTGAGCTTGCGGACTCGTTCGACGAGTGTGAGCACCTCCTCGCCCGCTTGCTCGGCGATGACCTGGCCGAGCAATGAGCCCAGCAGCTTGATCTCGCGGGACAGTGCGTCGGGCGCGTTCGACGAGCCGATGCCACCCGGTTCGGCCTCGACGGCCGGATTGGCTCGCTCGACCTTTCCGTGTTGCCCGGTCGGATCCTGGTCAGACGCCACTAATCGATCTCGACCGACTCCCTGGTGCCCATGACCTCGCCCCCATCGACACCGATGGTATTGCCGGTCATCCAGCGCGTCTGGGGTGTGGCCAGCACGGTCAGGGCATCAGCGACGTCTTCCGGAGTGGTCAGCCGGCCACCAGGATTGCGCGACAGCGCGGCCTCCACCAGCTGCGGCCAGCCGGGGATGCGGCGCAAGGCGGGTGTGTCGGTAACGCCGGCACGGATGGCGTTGACGGTGATGCCGGCGGGCGCCAACTCCAGCGCGAGCTGCCGCACATGTGCCTCCAGTGCGGCCTTGGCAGCACTCACAGCGCCGTACGTGGGCACGGCCAGGATGGCACCTTCGCTGGACATGGCAAAGATGCGGCTTCCCCGCTGCAATAGGCCGGCGTGATAGAGGTCACGCGTCCAGTAGATCAGCGAATGCGCCATGACGTCCGCGGTCATCTCCAACTGCTTGCGCGAGAGCTCCTTGCGGCCCTCGTCGTCGGTGATGTAGTCGAGGGTCGCGCCGAAGGCCAGCGAGTGGAGCATCGCGCCGACCATCGGCTGTGCCCCGGCGGCCCGGCGCTCCTCGAAGAGCTCCTTGACGGCGGTGATGACGCGCTCGCGCTTGCTGTCGTCGGCGGCGTTGACATTGTGGAAGACGACCGGGACACCGATCGACTCGATCTCATCACGCACCGCGTTGGCGGAGGCGATGGTGCCCCGCAGATCGAGGTGCACACCGACGATGCCGAAGCCGGCTCGGGCCCATGCCCTGGCTGTGGCGGCTCCGAAGCCGCTGCTGGCCCCGAGTACCAGCGCCCAGCATTCTCGTCCGTCCCATGTCAACGTCATGCTCACCTCCCGCCTGCAGTGTACTGACGCACGCGTGCGCTACTGGTCGCTCTCGGCCTCCAGTTCCGCGACGAGACCCAGGGCGGCACCCATGGCCACCAGGTCCTGCGCGCCCAGCCACTGGTTGCCCATCAGGATGCCACCCGCATCCACCACGGCATCACGCAGTGGCACCGCCCAGGCGTGCTCGATGATGAGCAGGAGTGCGGCGGCGCCGTCAGGCAGCTCCTCGATGAAGTCCTCACCGATGGCCTCGACGAGGCCGAAGCCGCCCTCTTCGGCGATCTCCGCGCCTGCCTCGGCACCCGCGATGAAGCCTTCGAGGCCGGCCGCACCGAGGCCCATCAGTGCGCCCACCTGCATGCCCAGCTCCTCGCGCTGCTCGTCATCGAGATCCGAGACACGCATGATGTCGACCTCATCGCCGTCGGCGATGACCGCGAGCGCGTCTATGACCCGGATGATGCCGGCGTCGCTGAGCCTGATGAGCTCCTCGGCGATGCGGCCCTCAAGGCCCTCCGTGGAGGGAAAGCCGAAGGTGAAGATCTGGATGGGGCCGAATGCCATGGTGCGGTCCTCCTGGGGCCGGGATGCGGTGTCACAGCGCCGCACTATGCAGCAGCCTCAGCCGAGCCGGATCGCCCAGCGTTGCCGGTCATGGTAGAACAGGCGGCGTAGGGGAGCGCGAGACGGCTGGAGGATACGACCATGAGCGACCGGTTCCCGAGCGACGAGATGCAGCTCACGCACATACTCGTGGCGTCCCAGCTCGAGCGGTCGGTGGCGTTCTATCGGGACGTCCTGGGCGCACAGCTGGTGCGCGAGTACGGTGGCTCTTCGGCCGTCCTCAGCTTCAATGGGGCGTGGCTGCTGCTGGTGACCGGCGGCGGCCCTACCGAGGACAAGCCTGACGTGACGTTCGCGACCATCGACGAACCCGCTCGTGTCAGCCATGCCATGACCATCCGCGTGCCCGACTGCGCTGCGGCGTACGAAGTCCTGCGCGCCCGCGGTGCCGTGTTCCTGACGCCGCCCTTGGCATCGGAGTGGGAAGTGCGCGGCTTCTTTCGTGATCCCGATGGCCACCTGCTCGAGATCAGCGAGTCACGTGGCTGACCGACCGACCGGCCGCTGCTCGCGCAAGGCGGTCGCCGTGTAGGCTGCGGGTATGCCCGAACCCGTCAAAGTCAACGTCACCTGGGAGGATCTCGACCGACTCGTCGCCGAGCTGGCGCGACGCCTCTCTGCGCTCGCCGCCCCGGATGTCGTCCTGGCCATCTCACGCGGCGGCCTCGTGCCGGCCGGCATGCTCGGCTATCGCATGGGCTGGCGTGACATGCTGTTGGCGGCGGTGGTGGTCTACGACGATGAATCGGGCTTCCGGGGTGAGGCCGAGTTCCTGCAATTCCCGGCCGACGAGCAGCTGCGCGGCAAGCGCGTGCTGATCATCGACGAGGTCTGGGACAGCGGCACCACCATCGCCGCCGTCTCGGCGCGGATCCGGGCGGCCGGCGGGGAGCCGGTAACGGCGGTGTTGCACTACAAGCCGGGAAGGTCGCGCGTGGACATCGTGCCCGACCTCTACATCGTCGAGACCGACGATTGGGTCATCTACCCCTTCAAGGCCGGCAAGTGATTCAAGGTCGTCAGGTGACCCGGCGCCGCCGTAGCGCCCTCCACGCCTGAACCCACCCCAGAGATCCTGAGCAGACCGAGCGCGCCGATGACACCGCGGATGGCCACGTTCCTCGTCTTCGTCATCAATGGCGTGGTGGTGGGCACCTGGGCTGCCCTGATCCCCGGCATCAAGACGTCGCTGGAGGCATCGGCCACCGAGATCGGCATGGTCATCCTGATGCTCAACGCGGGCGCGCTGGTAGCGCAGCAGGTCACCGGCCAGCTGCTGATGCACTTCTCGAGCCAGCGGCTGCTGGGGGTCATGTTGCTGTTCTACCCCTGGCTGGCCATCCTGCCCGTGCTCGCCCCGAGTGCCCTCGTGCTGGCCCTGGTCATGGTCGTTTTCGGTTACTTCAACACGACCGTGGACGTGGTCATGAATGCCCATGGTGTGGCGCTCGAGACGCGTGGCGGCATCTCCATCATGTCCGGGTTGCACGCCGGCTGGTCACTCGGTGGCGTCATCGGGGCCGTCAGTGTGGCACTTGCGCTGCGCGTCGGGCTGGAGCCGCTGGTCGAGGTCATCATGGCCGCCCTGCTGCTGTGGCTGGTGGCGGTCGGCGCCAGCCGCTTCCTGGGCCATGGCTCGGTGCGCGAGGAGGGACGTGGTGGGCTGCATCTGCCGACACGGGCCATCCTGCCGCTGGCGGTGCTCATCGTGCTGGTCGCCTTCGTGGAGGGTGGTCTTGCGGACTGGGGCGGTGTCTATCTCAGCGAGGGCGTCAGCGCGCCAGCGGAAGTCGCGGCCTATGCCTTCGCCGCATTGTCGCTGGGGCTGTTCCTCGGACGAGTCGTGGGCGACTGGGTCAAGGACCGCATCGGATCGGTGCGACTCATCCAGGTCGGGATGTTGCTGACGGCGGCGGCCATCGCTGCCTTCCTCCTCCTGGGGACGGCCATCGTGGCGCTGGTGGGGCTGGTCGTTGCCGGAGTCGGCATCGCCAACGTGGTGCCGCAGATCTTCGGCGCAGCCGGTCGCATCCCGCCGCACGGGCCTTCATTGTCAGCGGTGTTCACCTCGCTCACGCTGACGTTCATGGCCGGACCCACCATCATCGGGATCACCTCCGACGCGACTGCCATCAGCACCGCGATGTGGCTGTTCGTGGGGGCCTCACTGGTCGTGGCGCTGGTGGTACCGCGTTTTCCGGCCGCGGAGACCAACCCCAGGTTCCGATCAGCGCGGTAGTCGGCCAACGACGGCGGGATTCCGGCTCCCGGTTGCTCGGCACGCATGTAACTGACCTCAAAGAGTCCTTGCATGTCGCCCCGTTGACTCCCAGGCAATCGGGTTGCATACCATGCCGTAGCAGAGCTGGATCGGGAGCCCCACGCGATCCCTTGACCGACATCGTCACGGACTCGTGACCTATGTGCGCGTCACGCAACCTCAAGGCTCAGCAGCGGCCGACGAATGGCGCCGAGGGCCCACACCTGTCGCGGCCCGATCTCTGGGCAGCTCAGGCCAACAGGTCGCAACGCGCCAGTGTGCTAACGTGTGGCCATGCGTGTGCACATTACCCTCGACGAGGATGAGGTTCGGCGTCTCGATGCTCGCGTGGGAGCAAGACGCCGCAGCAGTTTCATCGCGGCGGCGGTGAGGCGCGCGCTTGACGACGAGCAGCGTTGGGAACTGATCGAGTCGGCCATCGGGGAAGTGTCGGACCACGGACATGCGTGGGACCACGATCCCGCCGGATGGGTGCATGCGCAACGACACGCCGACCCCAGGCAGCGGAGCTGATGGCGGCCGTCCTGCTCGACACCACGGTGTTGATCGACGTGCTTCGAGGCCGGGATGGCGCTGTGGGACGGCTCCGGGCGCTGAGAAAGGCAGGCGACCAGCCCTTTGTCTGTGCTGTCAACGTCGAGGAGGTCGAGCGGGGCATCAAGGGCTCTGCCGAAGGCCACGCCGCCCAGCGACTTCTTGACGGCATGAACATCGCACCGCTTGGGCGCGACGAGGGCATCCGAGCAGGGCGTTGGCGACGCGAGTTCGCTTCGCGGGGCCGAACGTTGTCCCAGGCCGATTGCCTTGTCGCGTCGGCTGCGCTCGCCATCGGTGGACGCCTAGCGACCGGCAACCCCAAGGACTTCCCGATGCCGCAGGTCGCTGTGGAGGAGTGGCCGGTCGGCAGGTGACCGGGGGCGTTTCGTTCTTCCTGTGCAACAGGAGAGCCGTCTCACACGGGTGACACGCCATGGCCAGACTGACGATCAACATCGACCACGGCCTGCTGGAGCGGGCGCGCATGCGCGCACTCGAGGACGGCGTCTCTGTCAACGCCCTGGTGCGCGCGTACCTTGAGCGGTACGCCGGCTGCGGCGACGCTGATGTTGGCCTGAACGGGTTCGGGCGGCTCGCTCGACGCTCAACCGTGAGCAGCGGCCCAGTCTGCCGCACCTGGACGCGTGACGAACTCGACGACCGAGCCGGTCTTCGGTGGCACCAATGTCTGGGACTACGCCATCGATGCCGCGGACCCGGTCAAGCAGGCTCGTGCACCGATGGTGGTCTCGCCAGCACCGAGTGGAGACGTCGCGGGACACCAGTGATGGTCTCATCCAGTGATCGGCCCGCCGCCGCGCTGGGAGCGACCGAAGCAGCCTTGAGAAGGCTCGCGCAAGCTGGCCTATAATCCGAGGCCGCGCGACCTCTTTGTGTCGTAGCGGTCCCTTCAGTCGGGGCGTGGCGCAGTTTGGCAGCGCGCAGCGTTCGGGACGCTGAGGTCGGAGGTTCAATGGGCCTGACCGTCCTCGACGCGGGCATCATCATCGCCGTCCTCGATGCTGATGACGCGCACCATCAGGTCGCCCGGGAGGCACTGCATCATGCGCTCGAACGAGGCGAACGCCTGGCGCTGCCCGCTTCGGCCTACGCCGAAGCCATGGTCGGTCCGCAGCGCCGCGATCGCCGACGCGACCACCACCGTCGACGCCTTCATCGATGCGCTGCCGGCGGTCGTGGAGCCCGCCACCCGTGACATCGCCCGCGTGGCTGCAGCATTGCGGGCGCGCCATGGCCGATCACTCCGCTTGCCTGACGCCCTCGTGCTGGCGACCGCGGAGGTCCTCGGAGCCGACAGCGTACTCACCACCGACGCTGGCTGGCCGGACACCGGGGTGGATGTCCGCGTCGTCGCGCCCAACGACGCCAGCCGGTAGGACGACACCCGGATGACGGGGAGCGGGTCATAGGCCGAGCGCGATGAGGTAGGTTCCGCGGGGCCAAATCCTCTCGCCCCGACCAAACCCACCTGTGTGACCACCGGTCTCCGTCTGCGCCGGTAGGGCTGCGCCGAGACCGAGGGTAACGGCATCGGGTGTGAGTTCATATCGCATCTTCGTATAGCCCTCCACTTCGAGCTTGGTGAACAGCGCCGAGGCCAGTGCCTGGCGTCCTTCGGGTCCTGCGTCGTTCCAGAGCGTGGGTAGCGAGCGCAGGTAGGCCACGACCTCGTCGGGTGCCATGCGCTGCTGCTGGCGTGGCTGTCGGGCCACCTGCTGCTCCGCATCGAGCCTCGCCATCGTCGCCTGCCAGGCGGCGACATCTCGGGTCTTCGCGAGGCGCTGTGAGGCCTCCTCCCGCTCCCGCTCGATGCGGGCCAGCGTCAGCTCGTCGGGCTTCGCGAGACCCTCGCCGTAGAGCCGGACGACCTCGGTCATGGCCTGGTCGTCGAGCTCGCCGACCTTGCCGAGCAGCTCGCCCACCGCGTCCTCGTACCACTCCTGCGGATAGCTGTGGCCCTTGATGCGGGTGTCGATGCCCTCGCGGTTGCGGGCACGCCGACAGCGGACGACCGGCTTGGCCGCCAGGAAGCCCTCGCAGGTCGGCGGCGGATGCCGATACCGCCCGACGTCGCCGAAGAGGTACTTGCCGCAGCCGGCGCAGCAGAGGCGCAGGGCGTACCGGCCCTTGACGATGCGGCCCGGTGTCCGGGTCCGCCGTCGCTCCCGCCGCGTCTGCACGGTCGACCACAGCGAGGGGTCGACGATGGGCGCGATGGCGGCGGGCTCGCCGGTGCGCAGCCTGCCGGCGTAGATGGGGTTGGTGAGGACCTCGGACACGTGGGTCTTGGCGAGGCCGGTCTGCGCCGCCACCTCCCAGTCGGTCGAGCCCGACGCTGCGAGCTGGTACGCCCGGATGACGACCGCGGCCTGCTCCTCGTCGACCCGCAGGACCGAGGGCTTGCCCTCCCGGATGAGGCCGTAGGGCATCTTGTTGCCGCCGGGGACCCCGAGCCGTCTCCGCTTGGCGGCGTAGCCCTCGCTCACGCGCTTGCGACAGCTTCCGGCTGTAGGCCTCGGCCTCGTGGGCCTCGCGGATGAACTGGTCCCAGGACCCTGGGTCCGAGCTCAAGCAGCCGCTCATCGGCGAAGAGGACGACGACCCCGGCGGTATGGAGATGGTCCTCGACCGCGATGAGCGTCTGCTTGAGGTTCCGCAGGAAGCGGGAGACGTAGCCCACGACGAGGACGTCGAAGGCGCCACCCTGGGCCGTGGAGATCATCGTCTCCCAGGTGGCGGTGCGCCAGGCCGAGGTCCAGCCCGAGGAGGCCACCGACCACTCGAGGCCGGCATCGACGAGGCCATAGCGTTCGATGGCCCGGTCCTGCTGCTCGCGCTGGGCGTCGGGACCGAAGTTGTCCCACTGGCCGGCCGTGGACTCGCGGAACCAGCGTGCCGCCCGCATGCCGGAGAGGTCGTCGAGCTCGCGGGGCAGCGTTCGCTTCATGCGGCGGTCCTCCTGTCCGAGGGGCAGGGGACTGTACCTCGACCCCGCCGACGTTCGACGTCCCGGAGTGCGGCCACGAGCGCGAGGACGACCGGGTTCATGGCCGGTGGTGGCGCGGTGTCGCAGCGGTCGGCCGGCTCGGTGGCGATGAGCTTCGGGTCTCGGCGTGCCTTCGGGGCATGGCTCACTGGCGGGTCGCTCCGCCGCGTATCGGCACGCTGGCCGTCGTGCGTGGGCCTGCCAGTAGCGGGCGAGCAGGGGCCCCACGGTGTCGTCGGCGACCGGACACCAACGCTCGTGCTCCATGACGAGCTCGCCGAGCCGTGGTGCCAGCGGGGCACCCCCGGTCGCGCTCGCCGAGCAGCGTGGGCAGCGGCCCGGCGATCGTGGCGGCGCGGCGGAGCTCGAGCAGCCGGCGCAGCCGAGGTGGCATGTCGGGCCGGATGGCCGGCAGGAGATACGCGACCTCGCCGACGACCACGAGCTCGGCCTGACCGTCGACGGATGGCATCGTCATGTCCTCTCCGCCTCTGGTCCTGCGTCCACGCGCTCCGCCGCCACGGCGGGAGGCCCATCGGGCGCGAGGCCCGGCGTGGCGCGATGCTCACCGGGTCGACCGCCTCCAGCGGCCAGTCGTGGTCGCCGTAGGCGGCGCGGTCGCCGGCCTTCACGAACCAGACACGACGGGCATAGGGACCGCCGTCGCGGCGACGCGCGACGGTGGTGAAGGCGACGACGTGGTAGCCGGGGATGCGTGCCGGAGCGCCAGCTCGGACCGTCCGCGGTCCAGCCGTGCTCGCGGAGCCAGGGGTAGGCGCCGAGCGGCTCGAGGACGACGAGCGCGACCTCGGTCGCGAGCCGGGCGCCGGCCGGCCCGGAGGTCGATCATCGCGGCGCCCCGCCCACGGCGCTGCCGGGTCCGGGCTCGCGATGGGGGACATGGGGGACACCATGGGGGACAGCGACCTCGGCATGGGGGACATGGGGGACCGCGCCGTGCACGTTGGGGGAACCTTCGGACCCGAAGATGGACTCCCACAGCGTGGCCTCGCCCGCCTGCGCGCCCGCGAGGAGGCGCCAGCCGCGACCCGAGGGCACCTTGCGCAGCAGGCCCGACTCGAGCATGCGCGCGACCAGCTCGCGGCCACGCCAGCGGTTCGTGTTCGAGTAGAGCGCCTTCAACAGGTCGCGCGGCGAGATGCCCGCGTCACCCGCGGCGCGCACGCGCGCGAGCACGCGAGCGCTCTCGGCGTCGGGTGCGGTGCCGCCCCAGAGCGCGAGCACGGTGCGCTCGGAGAGCTCGCCCGAGCGCGAGCGCGGCGGTGACGTCGGCAGCCTCGACCTCCGGGGTGAGCACGCCCGGCTCGAGCCGCGAGAGCGCGTAGGCGAGCGCGAGGCGGCCGACGTTCTGGGCCACCCGCTCGAGCATGCGCCCGATGAGGCCGGGCCGCCGACGCGAGGTCTGGCGCCAGGCGTCGAGCCGCTCGAGCAGGTCGCGCGCGGCGGGTTCGGTGAGCACCGGGGCACGATGGGAGCGGGCCATCGCGAGCGCCTCGGAGAGCCGCTGCGCGAGTCGCGTGTACAGCTCCTCGGATGCCGCCGCGGGGCGCTGCACCTCGGCCGCGCGCAGCGGCAGGAGGAGGAAGCGGTTGAGGAAGCCCGAGGCCGCGTCGAGGGTGGTGGCCTCGGCCCGCAGCTCCTCGGGCGTGACGTGGCAGACCATCGAGAGCGCTGGGCGCTCGACGCGCCCGCTGACCTTGACCGTGTTGCGCTCGAGCAGGTCGCCGTCGTAGGCGCGGCGGAGGATCTGGCCGAGCGTGCTGCCGTCGCGGCCCTTGGCCCGCAGGACGGCCGCGAACTCCTCGCTCCAGGCGAGCGCGCGGGTGTCGCCCACGACCGCGTCGGGCTCGAGCTCGACGAGCTTCTGGATGAGCCCCTCGCCGCTCGTGAAGTCGCTCACGACCATGGCCGGGTCGAAGCGCTCGAGCGCCTCGAGCCAGCGGCGCGTGACGCGCAGCGAGAGGCCCTTGCCCTCGCCGGTGGCACCGACCACGAGGAGGAACAGGCCCGGGTACGTGGCGGCCTCGTTCCAGGTGCGCCGTACGGGAAGCCGAACAGAAAGACTGTGGCGCCGACTTCGCGGCATTCCGAACGCTTCCGAACACAAGGGCTCATGTCGGTGTCATCGCACCCCGACGCCTTGATGTCATGCGCGGTCCATGCCCTCATGCAAGGCATGCACACCCGAACGCTAGGAAGGAGTGACCACCATGACCACCAGAAAGACGACCACCACGACCGAGTTCCGCCGCTGCACGGGCAGCGCCCGCTTCGGCATCGAGCCCCACGAGGCTCCGGTTACCGAGTTCCCGAAGCAGCCGTCCCGAAAGGACGGCCTGGGCACGATGTGCACCGAGCACTGGCGGGCCTACGTGAAGGGCCTGCGGGAGGCGCGGAAGGCCACTGCCGCTGACCATGGCTCGGTCGTGAGCGGGAGTGAGGAGGCTGACGCCGCGTCGGTCCGGCCCCTCGAGTGGCACACGGCCGGTGAACGTCGCGAGTCGTGAGCAAAGTTGCATCGGCCTGAGACAGTAGGCCGACCCCACGCATCTTTGAGGTATGGAGGCAGTGACGCGGTTGGCCCAACACGACGCCGGTGACCTGATCGCGTCCGCTGCTGCCGGCGACGAGTTCGCCTTCCGTCGCATCATCGCGGCCCATCACGACGACATGCGCCGGGTCTGCCTGTACGTGGCCGGTGACCGCGCCATCGCGGATGAATGGGTATGCCAACCTGAACTGGCCCCACTTGGAGGCGAAACGCTGATCTGATCTGGCCCCACCCCCGACCCACCAGCACCCCTAGTCTCGGGACTGTCAAAGGTTCCGAAGATGAGGGAGAAGGAGTTGTCGAAGGTGGAGCTGTTCGAGCGTATACGTCATGACCATCGGAAGGAAGGGTGGTCCATCCGCACCCTCGCCCGTCACCACGAGGTCCACCGGCGCACGGTGCGCCAGGCCCTGGCCTCGGCGCGACCACCGACCCGCCGGTCCTCTCCCCGGGCCGCCCCCGCCCTGGGCCCCTGGAAGCCCACCATCGAGGGCTGGCTGCGGGCTGACCTCGAGGCACCACGCAAGCAGCGTCACACCGCCCGCCGGGTCTGGCAACGCCTGCTCGACGAGCATGGCGCCCTGGTCGGGGAGTCGACCGTGCGCGCCTATGTCAGCGAGGTCCGCCGTGACCTCGTCAGCGGTGTCGGCGAGGTCACGATCGTGGCCCTCCACGGCCCCGGTGAGGAGGCCGAAGTGGACTTCGGCGCGGCCACCGTCATCCTCGCGGGCAGGCCCACGCTGGTGCACATCTTCCACCTGCGCCTGTCCCACTCGGGCAAGGCCGTGCACCTGCCCTTCCTCGTCGAGGACCAGCTCGCGTTCCTCGAAGGCTTCGCGGTCACCTTCGAACGGCTCGGCGGGGTGCCCGAGCGGGTATCCGCATCGAATATGTTCCCGGCCACATATTCGATGACGGTCCGACGGGGCACGCCGTCGAAGAAGGTGAAGGCGGCCACGTGCGCGGCGCTCCAGGCGAGCGCGTCGAGCCGCAGCACCGGGCGCACGAACATGTATCGCGACCAGGCGAGGACCATGACGAAGGCCCACACCCGCCGCATGCGCCCGGCCTGCGGATCGAGCCAGCGGCCCAGGTAGCCATAGTCGACTTGCGCCTCGTCGCCGGGCTCGGTCGGCGGGCGGGGCACGCGCACCCGCTCGCGGGTGACCTCGTCGGGGAACTCCGCCCAGCAGTAGCGGCGGAATCTCGTGAGGCTGACCGTCAGGCCGTGCTCGTCACGCAGTCGCTGATGGACGGTGGTCACCGTGTTGGTCTCGAGCATCGCGGCGACTAGCTCGCGGTGGGGCGCGATGCGCGGATAGGTCAGGCTGCGCGCCCGGGCATCGACCAGCTCCGGGAACCAGTCGCGGACCAGCTCCGCTCACTCCGCCCGTCCGAGGGCTGGCCCGCCGGGCACGATGCCGGCCGACTCGGCCGGGGCCACGTACTTGCGCACCGTCTTGACGTCCAGCCCGAGGCTCTGCGCGATGACCAGCTTGGGCCGGCCGGCGTGCCAGTGCTCGAGCACCTCCACGACATCGATCATGTCGAACGTTCTCCTTGCCATCGTGACCTCGCTGCGTCTGAGGGGACGCGCGTGATCTTCGTCCGATCCGACTCGGAGCCGCTCGACCAGGGAATACCGTGAACGGCGGGCCAGGGAGTTACTTGAACGCCGACGCGTCCAGGTGGGGAATTACTTGAACGCTGACACGGGGACGTGGCCACCGGACGCCCCGGCGCAGCCGCACATCGCATGGGTGCGGGATTCCTGGGAGGCGATCCGGTCCTACTCCACTGGCGGCAACTACGTCAACTTCCAGCTCGCCGACGACGACGACCAGCGGCTCCGAGAGGCCTACGGCGAGAACTACCGGCGGCTGCAGGACGTGAAGACGAAGTACGACCCCGAGAACCTCTTCCGGGTCAACCGGAACATCACACCGGCCTGAGCGACATGAGCCCCACGACGCCGAGACGCGCGCCTACGCCCGGCGACGGACCGAGGAGGGCAAGACGCCACGAGAATCAAGCGCTGTCTGAAGCGGCACCTCGCGAGGCGCATCTTCCGGCTCTTGGAGGACCCGCTGCAGGCGACTTGACAGACATAGAAGCATCGCCTGGACCAACGTCCAGCGGGCCATGCGCTCCGCCGGGATGAGCACGGCCCGCATCGACGCCTACCGCGTCGGCACCGGCTACGACGAGGGCGGCGGTCAGTCCCTCGAGGGCTGGCTCGACGAGATCGACGCGGACCTCCAGTGACCGCCTCGTCCGCGAGCCCGGAGTTCGACTGGCTACTGCTCGAGGCCATCGAGATCGCCGGGCGCATCCATGACCGCCTGGCCGACGGCCAGTGGCCCGAGGGGCTCCGCTGGGGCGACGTCGGTGACATGGCCCAGACCGTGCGCGACCTGCGGGCCGTGTCCGACCGGATGTTCGCCGAGGGCAAGCACGCACCAGCCGAGGTCCCCGACATCGTCGGCTACCTCAACGAACCATGGGAAGGAGATCCACGATGACGACGACGAAGACCACCACCGAGCTGCGCCGCTGCACGGGCAGCGCTCGCTTCGGCATCGAGCCGCACGAGGCACCCGTCAACGAGTTCCCCAAGCAGCCCAGCCGCAAGGACGGCTTCGGCACGATGTGCACCGAGCACTGGCGGGCCTACGTGAAGGGCCTGCGGGAGGCGCGGAATGTGGCTGAGGCGGCGGCGACTGCGGCCGGCGACAGTAAGAAGGCTGACGCCGCATAGCGTCGTCGTTCGCCGTTTATCCGCCCCAGGTGAGTCAGGGCCCGCCGCCATCCCGTGGAATAGACGCGACGGTCTGCGCCAGAGGTGCCCTCGGCATCCTCGGTGGCCTTCTCGCGGCGCTGCCGCTCGGCGGGCGCTTCAGCCCGCCGACTCGTACCCCTCGCGTAGCCATCGCGCCACATCCGCGTCGACGCTCTCGGTGTCGGCCAGGTCCACGCGGAACGCGCACATCGCCCCCGGCGTCGCCACCACCCGTGGGTCATCGGGCGCGGTGGCGAGGTTGAGCCCCAGCTGTACGCGCTTGGCGGACGCGGCTTGGACGACGGCGAAGTTCTTGCGGCGCCGGAATGCTACGCCGGTCTTCTGGACGACGATCTCCACGTCCGACCCGAAGCCGATGGCGATGCCAGCCAACTGTTCGTAGACCAGACGCAGCGCCGCCTTGGCCCCCGCGTACTGCGCGTCGAGGAGGGCATCCGATGAGGCAGGCCCGCCGGCCGCGAGCTCTCGGACCTTATACGCGATCAGGTTGGCGTTGCCGTGGCTCAGCCCATATTCCGCCTTGAGGAACGCGATGATCTTCGCGTGACCCTCGATCCCCCGCTCGGATACGGCGGCCGCGAAGGCGGCGACGGTCATGCCCGTGGCGGCCTCGATGTTGCGCAGTTGGGTCTCGAGCTGGATCGGACATGGTGAGCGGTCTCCGGAGGACGGTGGCTCTGGGTAGTCCGCATGGTCCCAGCGCCAGATGGCGGCGTCTTGGACGGACTTCACATTGGCTCGGGGATGAACCGGGCCGACTCCTCCGTCGCGATCCCCGTCGCGAACGCCCGCCGAGCGGCGAGATATGCGGACGGTGCGGACCCGGTATGGCGTTTGACGTCCCGGATCATGTGGGATTGGTCGGCCCAGCCCAGCTGCACGGCGAGGTCCGCCCACGACACGTCCCCCTCGATGTCGATGGCCTCGAGCAACCGCTCCACCCGCAGCAGTCGGGCCAGGCGGCGCGGCGTGAGGCCCACGATCCGCTGGAACTCGCGATCGAGGTGCCCGTGCGAGACACTGAGGGCAGTGGCGATATCCGCGATCGGCGTCGCGGGATCCTCGTGCATCATGGCGACGGCGCGCTGGCAGCGGTCCAGGCCCGTCACGTTGAGGTCCAGTCCGTCGGCCAGGCTCGCCACCACCAGGTCTAGCATGGCTTCGGGGTCCAAAGCGACGAGCAGCCGCTCCCGGAGGTCGGCGGCCGGCGCCCAGGCCCCCATGAGCTCCAGCACTCGGCCCGCCAGGGCGGACGGTTCGAGGGCCAGGGCCGCCTGGCAGCCCACGGGGGTCGTCACGATCCCCAGCGCGACCGTCTTGCCGGTTGGCTCGTTGGTCACCGGTCGGTCGTGCGGCCCGATGAGGAACCCGTGCTGCGCGCGCAGGGGCACGGCCCCCGGGTCATCGGCGGTCTCGACGATGGGGTCGCCCAGCACGATGACGGCGACGGTCGATCCGGTGGGCGCGATGCGCTCGCGTCGGTAGGGCACCCTGCCGTGCGCGTACCAGACCGAGGCGACGGCTCGGCCCAGGGGCCCGTCGGGCGTGCGCAGGCGGAAGTCGAACCCGGTCCCGTTCATTCAGAGCCAGCATTTGCGGTCATGAGCACGGCGCGTCTCCAGTCGCCGGATCAACGGCCGTCCGCTCCGGACATCGTCAGCGACTGCCCGCTCTCCACGAACGTCTTGAGGCCGGAGATGATGAAGGGCCACCCCGAGGCGAAGTCGACGTGGACCTTGCCGCCTTCGATGACGTCATATGTCTCGACGGTCAGCTTCGTCGCGCTACCCACGTCCTCGAGGAGCCACACTTCGCGTGCGGCGCCTTCAGCGGTGAGTTCAGGGTCCCACAGCGGCAGGAAGGTCATCTCCAGTCGCACGCCCGGCTCGACCGACAGGACCGTGCCCTCGGCGGCCCGACTCCCGTCGGGGTAGGTGTAGACGACCTCGGCGCCTGGTTCCCAGGTCGACGCGACCCTCGTGCCGTAGAAGTAGCGCACGGTCGTGTCCCCGTCCACGATCGCCCTCCACACGGCGTCGGTCTCGGCGTTGATGTAAGTCTCGTACACGTGCACCGGCTCTGTCATGTCGTCTCCTCTGCTCTGGCCTTGACGGCGGCCATGCGGTCGATTGCGGTTTCCGCGAACTTGGAGATCCACCGCCGGTGGATGTCCCGGATCGGCAGTGGGTTCAGGTAGTGGTACTTGCTTCGGCCCACCTTGTACGTGCGGACGAGCCCCGCCTCCTCGAGTACGCGCAGATGGTTCATGACACCGAACCGGGTCATGCCCGGCAGGTGGGCCGACAGCTCACCGAGCGTCTGCCCGTCATCCTCGAGCAGGCGGTCCATCAGCAGCCGCCTGCTCGGATCGTCGATGGCCTTGAACACCGCATCCATGGACGGGGACGATAGGTGAGTTAACACTCACATGTCAACCCCCGATGTGACTGCCTCAGGCCGGCTTCGGACGATCGACCGTGGGCGCCACCACGGTCCCCCGCAGGAGCGCGACGATCGCGTCATCGCCACGGTCGATGGCCAGGTCATAGGCGGTCTTGTCCGCGAAGCCGGGAGCGCCACGGCCACGCAGCGTCGAGTCGGCCCCGGCCGCCACGAGCACCCGCACCACGTCGTGGTGTCCGCGGATGACCGCGAGCATCAGGGCGCTCAGGCCGTACTTCGCGGTGTGATCGAGTCCGGCCCCATGCTCGACGAGCCAGGCGACCACGGCCGCATCTCCGCGCGCCGCCGCGACCATCAAGGCGGTCTGCCCGTAGCGGTCCCGCGCATCGATGTCTCCACCGGCCGACAGGACCCCGTCCATGGCGGTGATGTCGCCGGTGCGCACAGCTCGGTCCCACCGGGGTGTCATCGGAGAGGCAAGGACCGCCACTGTGGCCACGCTGCCCTGGTCACGGCTCCCCGGTCGTCGGGGCGAGCGCGCCGATGATGGCGGCCACGGCGGTCAGGAGGGCGAGGCCGGCGGCGATGTAGCGGATGCCCACGAGCCGGGTCATGGGGCTCCCTCCCACAAGGAACTGGTCCTGAGGACGAGGGTACACCCGCCGTGCTCGCCGCCCGGTCGGCCCGAGGGGGTCAGCTGGCGATGGCGGGAAGACCGTCACCGCTAGGAGCGCGAGTCGTCCGCCGTGCTCGGCCCGAGAGGCGCCGACATCGTGGCGGTCGATCCCGGCGCAGCGATACACTGCGGAGCCGATGAGCGACAGCACGTTCGATGGACCCATCCTCGACGCCATGGCACGAGCCTTCGGGTCGGTCACCCGGCCGGCGCACTTCACCCACCACCTGCACTGCGACGAGTGCTGGGAGCATGACGAGCTGCTCCAACGGCGGACGCCCGAGACGCTGGCCATCGAGGACGTGGGCAGCCAAGCTTGGAACCCCATCACGATGTGTACGCCCGAGGCGTTCGCCTACTGGTTGCCGGCCCTCGCCAGGCTCGCCCTCGAGCCCGAGCCCGAGGGCTGGGACTGGTACGGCTACATCATCCTCTTCGAGCTGCGCTGGGATGGCCCGCGCAACGAGCGCTGGGCCTACTGCTCGCCCGTCCAGCACACGGCCGTCTCGGGGCTGCTCGAACACCTCGAGGCCACCCGTTCCGGCCCCATCGGCCGCTACGACTGCTCGCGCGAACTGGCGGAGGCGTGGGCGATCTGGTCCGCTGCATCCGAGGTCCCCCCGAAGGCCTAATGGGTCCCGACCAGCACTGAGCGATCAGACTGGTCTAGTGTCTCGTGCCGCTAATGGCTAGCAACATGGTGTCGGGATCGGCTACGATCGGGGCATGGCTCAAGCACCTGCCCCACCACTGTCCGTCCCCGAGGTCGACAGGGCCGTCCTCGAGGCCGTCATCCGGGCACCCACGAGCGAGCAACGGCTCGTGACCCGCGCCCACATCGTGCTGCGCTCTTCCGAGGGCATCGCGATGGAACACGTCGCGCGCGAGCTGGGCGTGGCCTTCATGACCGTGAAGCTCTGGCGCCGCCGGTATGCGGAGGCGGGCCTCGCGGGGCTCGCCGACCGACCCCGTCCGGGCCACCCGCCGACGTACGGCCGTGGGGACCGCGACCGGCTTCTGGCCCTCACGCTGGGCCCACCGCCCGAGGGCACGACCCACTGGAGCGTGCGCAGCATGGCGGCGGCCAGTGGCATGAGCCCTTCCACGGTGCACCGCCTGTGGTCCGAGCTGGGCCTGAAGCCGCACCGGACCGAGACCTTCAAGTTCAGCACCGACCCGGCGCTCGAGGCCAAGAGTCCGCGATGTCGTGGGCCTGTATCTCGACCCACCCGACGGGGCCATCGTGCTCAGCGTCGACGAGAAGACCCAGATCCAGGCGCTCGACCGCACCCAGCCCATGCTGCCGATGCGCCCGGGACAGGTGGAGCGCCATACCCATGACTACAAGCGCCATGGCACGACCTGCCTGTTCGCCGCGCTCGAGGTGGGCACGGGCCGGGTCACCTCCGACACCCGCGATCGTCACACCGGGGCCGACTTCCTGGCCTTCCTCAAGCGCGTGGCCCGGGCCTACCCGGAGCAGGAGCTGCACATCGTGCTCGACAACGTCTCGACGCACAAGACGCCCGAGGTCCTGGCGTGGCTCGGCAAGCACCCGCGCATCACCTTCCACTTCACCCCCACCTCGGCGTCCTGGATGAACCAGGTCGAGACCTGGTTCGGCATCCTCACCTCCCAGGCCATCCGGCGCGGCAGCTTCGGCAGTGTCAAGGAGCTCATCGCCATGATCGAGGCCTTCACCCGCAGCTGGAACGCGGGTGCCAGTCCCTTCGTCTGGGTCAAGACCGCTGATGCCATCCTGGCCAAGGCCGTGCGCAAGCCGCGAGCCAAATCGCGAATCGGGACACTAGCCGTCGGGAGCCGGGGCACGACATGACGCGGGCCCCGTTTCGCGGGCTGGTACGGCGATCGAGATGGGGATCGATGGCGCCACGTGGGCGCCCTGACGCGCCCGTGGGCGAACGTGGGCGGCACGGCAGTTGCGCGCGGGAGCACCCGGAGGTTAGCGGCCGTCGGGGGTCCGTACGGCTCCGGACACGGAGCGGCCGTTTCCGTAGCGTGGTCCGTGGCCACGCGGATGACCACCGGATGGACCGGCGCGCAGCATCGCCCCCAAGGTAGGCCCGCCCGCTGGTAAGGGTGGGCCTACCGTCCAGTCGTCAGGTCCGGACCGCTTGGCTCCCGCCGACGCCTGAGGCGCGAGGCACAACGCTCGCCGCAGACGATGGCCTGCCGGCGCCGGCCGTCGAGCGAGTCGCCGCAGCCCGGGCAGACCCGACCTGGTGCTGCTGGCCGTCGGGGATGATGCTCGTCGCACCAGGCACGCGGGCGGCCAGGACCGGGCATCGGTGGCAACTCGACGCCACAGTGCCGGCAGTGATCCGGGCCAGTGAGCGCCGCCCACCAGGCTTCGATATCGGCGGGACGCATCCCGTTGGCCACGACGATGGCCCATCGTTCCTCGGCTGTGTCCCTCCGGCTCACGTGACCGAGTTTCGCCGAAACGGCGGAAAACCGGAAAACTCGGCCGCGCGCGTAACGTGCGGCGTGGTCCGCGGGCGCCCATGTCAGCGCCCTGTGGGTACCCCGGGTCAGCGCCCCGCTCGACGCCGGGGTCAGCACCCGGCTCACCGTGTCGGCGACCGCGACTGCGATGCGTGCGCCGCCGTCGGTCGGCACTACGTGCTCGACCTCGAGCCGCGTAGGCGGGAGGGACAGATGGGTCCGAACTGCCTAGTGCGGCCCCAGGCCCATGCGCTCTGCCAGCATGCTCGCGTCACGTCGCACGCCGACGAGCGTCGCCGACGCGAGGTCGTACTGCCACAGGCTGCCGATGAAGAAGAGGCCGGGGACCTCGGCGACGCCCCGATCCTGGACGGGCAGGCCCAGCTCGTCGGTGACCGGGGCATCGATCCAGGCGTAGTCCGGGCGGTAGCCGCACGTCCACAGGACGGCGGAGATGCCGGCCGCATCAAGGTCCACCGTGTCGTGCGGCGCGGGCTCGTGATCGGTCTGCGGGCGCGGCTCCGGCAGTGGAGCCTCCACCCCTGCAGCCTCGATGTAGTCGTCGATGAGCTCCCGGAAGCGTTCGTCGAAGAAGCGGTCCGCAGCGTCTAGGTCGTGCATCAGGTCGTCACCCAGGTAGCAGCGGCTGCCGTCCACGCCCTTGAGCCGACCGAGCAGCACGGCCCCGTCCCGAGCCATCGCGCGCAGATCCGGCTCATGACCGCCGCCATGCCCGGAGAGCTGGGGATTGGCTGCGAAGCGCATCCGTGGATCGGGCAGCTGCGGAGCGGTCGGCAAGACGGTCCCGAATGACGGTCCGTCCTCCACGATGTGCGCGAGCCAGTGGAAGATGTCGCGTCCGCGGTAGCGGCGTGGGATCCGGCCGGCACTGCCGACACACAGATAGACCTCGCGCCCGGCTGCCATCAGCTCCTCGGTCAGTTGCACGCCCGTCTGCCCTGAGCCCACCACGAGCACGGCACCCGGCGGCAGATCGGTCTCTCGCCGGTAGTGGTGCGCGTGCAGCTGGAGGACGTGACCAGGTAGCTCGTTCGCCACCGGCGGGATGCGGGGCACACCGAAGCCGCCCGCGGCCACGATGACGTTGTCCGCGCTGACTCGCCCCTGGGCGGTATCGACCAGCCATCCGTCGCCGTTCGGGCTCATCCGCTCGACGCCCGCCTCGAGCACGACCGGGGCGCCGATCGTGTCGGCATACCCAGCCACGCGCGCGACGAGCTCGTCGCGGGGCATGTAGCCGTCGGGCTCGTCACCGTCGTAGGGCGCGTCGGGGAACGAGGCGGTCCAGTTGGGCGTGACCAGTCGGAACCCGTCCCAGCGGTCCTGCCAGCCGCCACCGAGGGTCGAGCGGCGCTCCAGCACCGCGTGCTCCCGTCCGGCGCGCTGGAGATGCCAGCTCATCGCCAGCCCAGCCTGGCCGGCGCCGATGACCAAGTATTCGACACGAGGGGGGAGGCTCGTCGTCATGTGGGCCAGTGTACGGCGGCAGTGCAAATCCGCCGGCTCCCTCCATGACCTCCGGCGTCGCTCGGGTGACGCCACGGACGGGCTGTCCAGCATCGGACTCGACGCCCACCTCAGCGCCGCCGCTGACTCAGCCCCTTGCGCGCGTTGCAGCCCGCGCAGAGCACGCCCGGCCGTGCCGGCAGTGGCTCGCCACCGAGGACGAGCGGCACCGGATGGTCGGCAGCGAGCTCGCCGGGCCGGACCGGGTGTGCATCGCGATGCCATCCCGGAGCGCGGGACACCTCCGGGGGCGGGAGCCCACGGACCATCCGTTGACAGCGAGACGCCGCGTGGGGAGAGTGGTGCATGGACCTGCGTGGATCACCACGCAGCCGGACCGCGGAAAGGAGCATCCCGTGCTCGGCGACCACCTCGTCTTCCCCATCCTGCTGTCGAAGGACCTCGAGCGGAGCCGGGCCTTCTACCAGGACGCACTCGGACTCGAGAATCTGCGGCGAGATCCCGACCGCATCGTCTTTCGCTGCGGCGTCGGCTCGCAGCTCGTGGTGACGCTCAGCACGACCGGCACGTCGGACACGCAGACCCAGCTCGCCTGGCGCGTCCCTGACATCCATGCCGAACTGGCCGATCTACGCGCTCGCGGTGTCCGCATCGAGGCCTACGACGCCCCTGATCCAGTGACCGACGCCGACGGCATCGCCGACATGGGGCACTCCTGGGCGGCGTGGGTCATCGACCCCGATGCCAACGCGCTCGGCATCGTCGAGCCCAAGGCCACGCCAGCGCGGTAGAGGCCGCGCAGGAACCGCGACGCCGTGGCCTGGCGCGTGCCACGTCGTCGAAGACCCAGAAGAACACGTCTCGACCTGCCCATGTCCCCGCGTGTCGGCCCGCGGACGCGTCTGAACTGGTCTGCCCGGCAGGGGCCTGCTCCCTAGGAGCTGCCGGGGGCCCGCCGCCGGTCACCGCCGCCGCTGGCTCAAGCCCTTCCGAGCGTTGCAGCTCGCGCAGAGGACGCCAGGGTGCGCAGGCAGCGGCTCGCCACCGAGGACGAGCGGCACCGGATGGTCGGCCGCGAGCTCGCCGGGTCGTTGACCGGATGCGGCTCGCGATGCCAACCCGGGCAGCGCCAGCCGTGGACGCGCGACATGGGCCTCGACCGTCCGCTTCGCCAGCCGTCGCCAGGCCGACGTCCGCCGCACCGGGTGGTCGGGCGTCCGCCGGAAGCGGTTGGCGAAGCCCGGGCGGCCGCAGCGGTCGCAGCGCCGCTCGTTCGTCGTGGGCCAGCCGCAGGCGCCGGTGTGGCGCTCGCAGCCCCGACAGGCGCAGACGCGGGAGCGAGCCAGTCGAGTAGGCCCACTCCGGTCGATCGACATGCTGGCGTGATGAGCGCCCGGTCGCCGGGTCCGCGATGGCGGATGGTCGAGACCTTCGACCGCCGACAACCCATCTTCGGGTGTCGGGTCGAAGGCGCTGTCCTCGGACCCGGACCCACCACCGGAGTCCCGATGGACGCGTTCCTCCTCTCCTTCGGCGTCATCTTCATCGCCGAGCTCGGCGACAAGAGCCAACTCATGGCCCTCGCCTTCGCCTCGCGCTACCGGGCGCTGACCGTGCTCGTGGCCGTGACTCTCGCGACCCTGCTCGTGCATGCGGGGTCCGTCGCCCTCGGGGCCACATTGGCGATGGCTCTGCCGACGTCCGTGATCCAGGTCGCCGCGGGTATCGCCTTCTTCGCCTTCGCCGCCTGGACCCTCCGGGGCGACGAACTGGGTGACACGGAGCGGGACCGGGCGAAACGCTCGGGGGGCATGGCCCTGCTGACCATCGGCACGGCCTTCTTCCTCGCGGAGCTGGGCGACAAGACGATGCTCGCCACCATCACTCTGGCCACGACCGAAGAGCCCATCGGGACGTGGCTCGGTTCGACCCTTGGGATGGTGACCGCGGACGCGCTCGCCATCGGCATCGGGGCGTTCTTGGGCACCCGCCTGCCGGAACGGGCCATCAAGCTCTTCGCAGCGGCCATGTTCGTTGGCTTCGGCGCGCTGCTGGTAGCGGAGGGCCTCGAGCTGCTGTAGAGGACGGCCTTGTCAGCCAACGGGCGGTCCCAGGGGGCACGTGTAGGTCCGCCACCCAAGATCTTCGGCGTCCTCATGTGGGTGATGGGCCCGTGCTGGTCGGGCGTCGCAAGCGCAGGCCTACTCGACCGTGATGGTGCCGGTCATGGAGGAGTGGATGGCGCAGTGATAGGTATACGTGCCGGGTGTGTCGAACGTCTGGCTGAACGTGGCGCCCTGGGCCAGGCTGCCGCTGTCGAAGGAACCGTCATCCGCGGTCACGGTGTGGGCCGTGCCGTCCTGGTTGGTCCAACTGACGCTCGAGCCGACCGCGACGTTGATCGACGCGGGCCCGAAGGCGAAGCCCTGGATGGTCACCGCGGCGGTGTCGGCCGGAGCACTGCTGGGCGTCGGCGCCGCCACGACCGTGATGGTGCCGGTCATGGAGGGGTGGATGGCGCAGTGATAGGTATACGTGCCGGGTGTGTCGAACGTCTGGCTGAACGTGGCGCCCTGGGCCAGGCTGCCGCTGTCGAAGGAACCGTCATCCGCGGTCACGGTGTGGGCCGTGCCGTCCTGGTTGGTCCAACTGACGCTCGAGCCGACCGCGACGTTGATCGACGCGGGCCCGAAGGCGAAGCCCTGGATGGTCACCGCGGCGGTGTCGGCCGGAGCACTGCTGGGCGTGGGGCTCATCGACATCGTGGCCATGGAGGCCGCCGGTGTGTGGCCCTCCGCTTCGACCTCGACGGCACCATCGTCGCTCCCCTGCTTGGCCGCGACGGTCCCGGCGAGCATCAGTGTGACGGCGAGCGCCATGGCAGCGCCGGTCCAGAACCTGGTCTTCACGTCATTCCTCCTGGTCGTCCCGCTACGTCGGGGGCGCAGCGCGTACAGAGGGGTACGTTCGGCGGGGAGACCTCCGGTTTTCAGCGGGGTTGCGCTCGGTCGGTCCGAAGCTGCGGCAAGGTCAGGCGTCAAGGCGTCACACCGACCACCGGCAACGATCGGCAGTGTCCGGCCTCGACGGGGTCGGCGATGGCGAACGGCACATCGGCAAAACCGAACGTGCCGGTCCGACGTATCACCGGCCACCTGTTAAATCCGCGACCTGCGTGCATCCACGACGGTCTCTGGAGGTGATGCCCTCATGACGCGCTCCCATTCCCCCATCCGTCGCTGGCGGGCCACCGGCGTGGCCATCGCCAGCGGCCTCCTCGCGCTGATGGCCATCGCCGCGGCCCCGGTCAGCGTGGTGTCTGCTGCATCTGCGAGCGGGACCGCCCATACGCTGGTCGCCGCGACCGGTGATCTGGGCACGTATCTGACCGGCGACGGCGGCATGACGCTCTACTACTTCGCCAAGGACACGGGCCCCGGGGCCAGCGTCTGCGAGGGCAAGTGCGCGGAGTTCTGGCCTCCGCTCCTGCTGAAGGACGGCGAGGCCGTGGCCGCGGGAGACGGCGCCACCGGTGTCGTCGCGTCGTTCACCCGTGCCGATGGGTCGACACAGGTGACCTATGACGGCCGCCCCCTCTACTACTTCGCGCAGGACACCAAGGCCGGTGACGTGACGGGCCAGGACGTCGGGGAGGTCTGGTTCGTGGCGGCCGCTGACGGCTCGATGCCAGCGGCCCCGGTCTACACGATCGACGCGGCGTCGACCGCCGCCGGCACGGTCCTCACCGGCGAGGACGGCATGACGATGTACTTCTTCGCCAAGGACACCACGCCCGGCGTGAGCGCCTGTACCGGTGACTGTCTCACCAAGTGGCCGCCCGTGCTCAACGGCGGACGTGACGTGTTCCTGGCGGGCGACGGCGTGACCGGCGTGATCGCCCTCGCCACCCAGGCGGATGGCTCACAGCAGCTGACCTACGACGGCCGGCCGCTCTACTACTTCGGCGGTGACCAGGCCGCCGGCGACGTCAACGGCCAGGGTGTCGGAGGGGTCTGGTTCGCGGCGACGGTGGACGGCTCGCTGCCCACGTCCTGACGCGTCCCCAGGCTGCTCCAAGGCGTGGGCGCCACGAGGTGCCCACGTCTTTCGGTGCGACCCCGCCGCGCCCGCCGACCAGGCCGCGGCGTCGAGGAGCGCACGGCCCGCATATCGACGCCGTGGTCGAAACCCGTGCACGAGGATCCTGCTGCCCTGCCTAGCCGTCCGCGCGGTCGCTACGCACCGACTCGTGGCCGTCATGATCGCGCGTCATGGGTCTCGGTCGCCCTTGCTACGGGCCGACGGTCGGACTCGGGCCTTGCCACGACCGAGAGATCGACCCGACGCGCGCGAACGATCAGACTCCGGCTGGGTCAGGCTGGAAGTCCCGCTTGTCCGTAGCCGCGGACGTCGTCTGAGCCGACGCGTTCGGCCATGCTGCCCGCGTGGGCGATTCGATGGCGCACCACGGGCATCGGGGCTATGGTCGACCCATTCCACCCGCCCGGTCGCCGTGGGTGCGCCGGCATGCCGCCCCAACGGCTCCTGGTCGCCGGGCTACACTCGCGCGCACAGGCTATGGAATCGGCACCGCCACGGGGAATCGATCGCGCCCGGCGTCAGCAGTGGGCCGACGTTGGGTCTGGTCGAGTGCCTGGGTCCCGTCGGCCGAGAGAGTCAGCGGCGGACCTCGCCATATCAGGCGCTGGGCTCGGACGTCAGCGGGCGAAACCGGATCGCCCGAGCCAGCGTAACCATCCGTGACGATGTCTGACAGCGAGTCGGATGTCGTACTCGTGGCGCGCCTTGCTGCTGGCGATGCGACAGCCCTCGCCCAGCTCTACGACCGCCACGCGGACGCCGTCTTTCGGGTGGCGTTCCGGCGACTCGGGGATCGTCAGCTAGCGGAAGAGGTCTTGCAGGACACCTATCTCACTCTATGGAACCGCGCCGAGCTCTACGATCCAACGGTGGGGTCGCTGATCGCGTGGCTGTCGAGGATCGCACGTAACCGCGCCATCGATCGCCACCGTGCTCTGTTGCGCCGCTCCGCGATCCCGCTGGGCCTCGTATGGTCGAGCGACGACGCCGACCGCGAAGGACCGGATCGTGCGCTCGCGGCGGGCACGCCGCTCGCCTCGGGCACGGGCCGAGCTTCCGACGATCCGCAACGGGCCGTTGACCAGGCTGAGCGCCGAGCGGAGATCGCGGCCGCGCTCGCGAGCCTGCCGGAGGTCGAGCGCGAGGTGTTGCGATTGGCCTACTACGAGGAGCTCACGCAGACGGAGATCGCGACGCACCTAGGCTGGCCGCTCGGGACCGTCAAGACGCGGACGCGCCGCGCTCTCTTCCGGCTGCGCGCCGCACTCACGATGGAGTTCGGGCCAGAGGTGGTGCCGCCTCAGGCCGTGCTCGACGACCCGGAGGCGACGACGTCGACCCTCGAGCTCGTGGCACGGGACGAGGGTCCGACCACGGAAGGGCCTGGCGGGTCGTCGGGCGAGCCTCCGCCGGCAGCTTGGAGGGGAGCGCACGATGGAACACCTTGAAGCTGTCGAGCGCATCGCAGCGGCGGTCGTCGGTCCCGACAAGCTGAGCCGCATCGAGGCCGACCGATCGCCGGCGGGCATCGAGCTGCGTCGCCATCTCGAGGCCTGCTCGGAATGCCGCGCGGAGCTGCGAGCATGGCGGCTCGTGGACCTGGCGCTCGCCGAAGCGACCCCCGATGACCTCCGTGCCCCTGCCGAGGCGCGCGGACGCATCCTCGATACGGTCGTCACGTCCGGCGTGCTTCGTGGGCCTGCTGCGGGGATGCCGTCGACGGTAGCCCCGGTTCAGGCCGACGCACCGGCAGCCACTGGGATCGGTCGCCAGACTCCTCGCCTGACCGCGCTCGGCGACACGGCTAGCAAGCGCGACCGTCCTGTGTCCGTGGCGGTGCCCGGCGTCGAGACCTCCGACGCATCCCAGGCCGTAGGAACGGTGTCGACAACCCCGACGGGCTTCACGATCAGACGATCCTTGCTCGCCGCCGCGGTGGTCGTGCTCTTCGTCACTGGCGCACTACTCGGTGGACCGCTCGGATTGGCGCCGGTCCACGACGATGCCAGCGCTGAGCTTACGAAGGCCCTCGCCTACGCCGCCGACGTGCTGGGGCAGCCCGAGCACGTCGTAGCTTCGCTGCAGACGCCCGCGGGTGCCCCTGGTGGAGCCGTGGCGCTGGCACCCGGCAGCGGTGACCTCGTCGTCGTCTCGGGCGCACTTGCACCCCCGTCCGGTGGGCAGCGCTATGTGTGCTACTTCGAGCGTGACGGCGAGCGCACGGCAGTCGGCTCGATGTGGTTCGTCGGCACGTCGGCCTACTGGACCGGCGAGTCTCGGACCCCAGTGACGCGGGCCGCCGGGGCGACAGGTTCATCGTCCAGCTCGAGGGTTCGCCGACTGCCGCCTGACGGTGCCCTTCGCGTCCGCGCGAGCCCGGATCGACGTGGCGCTCGACACCTGGATCTGGGTGGATCTGGCGCGACCGACCGAGTCGCCGGAAGCGGTTGGCGAAAGCCGCGGTGCCGCCGGATCCGTCCTTCTCAGCCCCAGTACAGCCGGGCTGGCTGTCGTTGCGAGCACGCCTGCTAAACTTGGCATCTTGCCAAGGGTACTTGACATCGTGTGTCGCGACTGGGCACGATCGCAGCCATGCCGACGACGGTCGATGTCCGTCTTCTGAACCGTCTCCGGGTTGCCCGGCCGAGCGCGACCTGTCGCAAGGAGAGCTCGCATTTTCCGTCGGTGTCAGCCGCCAGACGATCAGCTCGATCGAAACCGGCCAGTACTGCCCATCGACGGTCTTGGCTCTCCGCTTGGCACACACCTTGGGGGAGCCCGTGGAACAACTGTTCTGGCTGGAAGGGGAAACCAATGCGTAGCTTGTTCGTCCGTGACGAGCGCGAAGCCGCCGTCGAGCAGGGCGGCGACCGGCTCGCCTACGTCGTCATGTCGTATGGGTTGCTCCTCATCGTCGCCTACCGCTCCTTTGCGGAGCGACAGGCGTCCTGGATCTCCTCGCACTCGTCGTGGCTGGCGGGATCGTGAGCGTGGGATACCGGATGTGGAGGCCGCGGTGAGCCGCAACGCGCTCATGGTGGCGGGCCTCACGATCGCCATTGCGGTCCTTGTCGGGGCTCTCGTCGCGATGGGCGGTCGCGCGTAGCACCCCGAGGTCAAGCAGCGCCACGGGTGACGCAAGTGACACACGCGATCACGCCCGCCGGGCGCCTCGCACGGGGGCAGGAGATGCCCTGCGGGGGCTCATCCAACGCGTCACTTAGGCCTTGGCCCGGGCCCGGGTTCCGATCGCCATCATCGCCGTTGTATGATCTGTCCGCTCGTGGTTGGGGGAGTCCTCGCGACATCCGGAAACAGCTTTGCGTTGAGCGAGCGCGATCGCATCGTCCGCGCTGCCCAGGACAGCGAGGTCAATGGCGCATACGACCAGAGCGACCGTGTGAGGGCCGCGCTCTCGACTTCAGGGCGAATGTAGTCTGCCCTTCTGACTCGGTGACCGGCTGTCGATCTTGGGGCCGGTTCCGATTCGCCGCGTATCGTGGCTGGGTCGGCGGGATCGTGTCCGTCGACGGGCACCATGTCAGCCGACTCGTCAGCCAAGCACCGCGTTCTACTACCTCGTACAGTGACCTTGCAGCTGGTCCCCTACATCCTGACCGGGGGAGCAGGAATGTACCTCGGCCTCGTCGCCTGGCGCCGTCGGAATGATCCATCGGTTCGTCCGCGCCTGACGCTGCGCATTCCGGGCGAGGCGGTTCGCGACGTCGGCTGGATCTGGGCGGTCGCGCTGCCGATCTTCTTGGCAGGGTCCCTGTTCGAATTCCTGCAATAGACGACGTCGACAGTGCTCCAGCGATTGCTCACCGTGGCTCAAGGCCGTGCGTGAGGACCGCCGAACCTGGCCTCGGCATCCATCCGTCGCGTCCCCAGCCAATACGCCGCCTGCGCCGCATTCACACACCCCGTCCGCCGGTACAGCCCCGACAGGTGCTGGCGGACCGTCGTCTCGCGGATGCCGAGCTCGTAGGCGGCGGCCGTTGTTATCCGGCTCTGATGTAGGCCCGCAGGACCTCGAGATGCCGCCGGGTCGGCCGCCGCGGCTGTCATGTGTCGAATAAGCATCACTTGACAGGTACGCGAATGGAGCGCACGGTCAGCGCCCCATAAGCGGACCGGCAGGCGTCGTCTACTCGCCCTCCGGGGTCATCCCTCTTTGAGGAGGGCATCCCATGCGCCGTCTAACGGCCACCGCATCGATCCTTGTCATCACCCTACTAGCGATGGGCGGCTTGGCCTCGGCCACCCGGCCCTAGACGCCAGCTCGACCACGGCGGACAGTCCGGTCGTGGCGTCCTGCCTGCCCGATGGTCGCGGACGACCCGACCACGCCTCCCCAGGAAATCAGTTTCCACGCCGATGGCACGTACATCCAGTACGACGGCACCGGGGGGGTCGGTATCGGCACCCTGGAGCCGACCGGAGCGAGCAGCGGGATGGTCACCATCGTCCAGTACGGGCTGATGACACCGGCGCGGTCGGTCACTCCACGGTCCGGGCCACGTTCGAGGTCGCGCCGGACGGCCAGAGCCTGTCCGCGGACTACACCCTCGAGTTACTTCGGCTCGGACGGCAGCGACACCGGCCAGATGGGTCCGGGCACGGTGACCGGGACCCGTATCCCTGGGCGAACCGATGGGGACGCCGGTGATGACCCTGGCAGGTCCCGGAGCGAGCCCGACCCCGTAGCCTCGTAGCTCACCCTGACCTGCCAGTCGCCCGTCGCACCGGGCGGCTGGCTTTCTTGCGCCCGCCGTGGGGCAACCGACCCGAAGCCTGGCTCCAGCGGAGGAGGATGCAGCACCGCGGGACCTGAGCTGAGCCCGTCACGGCAGCCCGGGGTGAACCGCGCCGCGTCATCTCACTGCAGGTCGGCGTCCGCACCCGACGTGGCTGCTGTTCTGTCTGCGCCTGGCGACCCCCCGTCCCATTCCCCAGCCCCCAGCGAGTACGCCGCCTGCGCCGCGTTCACACATCCCGTCCGCCGATACAGCCCCGACAGATGCTGCCGCACTGTCGTCTCGCTGATGCCGAGCTCGTACGCCGCGGCCGCGACGGAGCCGCCCGGATGTACGCCCGCAGGACCTCGACCTGTCGCCGGGTCGGCCGCTCTCGTGTTGTCACCGACCTTCCGGCGCGCGAGGCCGCGCCCGAACCTCCGGACCCAGGTTCTCGAGCACGAATCGTGGCCGGAACCGCAGGTGGGCCAAGCTGGCGCGACCCC